>NZ_SLYD01000024.1 GCF_004340945.1 Sphingomonas sp. PP-F2F-A104-K0414 | reverse complement strand
TGACGTGACCCCCGCCTTTCATCCAGCGGCAACCAGAGACCGACCGTTGTTGTCGCGCAGGAGCGCGGGTGAAGCAACGGTGGGGTTTAAACCCCACCGTTGCTTTTCGAGTTCGGCGGCAAAGGCGGCCGGTGTGGCGTAGCCGAGCGACGAGTGTGGCCGCTCGGTGTTGTAGTCCTCGACCCAGCGGGCGAGGATCGTGCGCGCCTGGCGGACCGTGAAGAACAGCGTCTCATTGAGTAGCTCATCGCGCATGCGACCGTTGAAGCTTTCGACGAACCCGTTCTGCGTCGGTTTGCCCGGAGCGATATAGTGCCACTCGACGCCGGCATCGCCCGACCACGCCAGCACCGCGTTTGAGGTCAGCTCGGTGCCATTGTCGCTGACGATCATCTTGGGCGCGCCACGCTCGGCGATCAGGTCGCCCAACTCGCGCACCACCCGCTTGCCCGAGATCGACGTGTCGAGCACCGCCCGCAAACACTCGCGTGTCACGTCGTCGACGATGTTGAGGATACGGAACCGCCGCCCCGTGGCCATCTGATCATGAACGAAGTCCAGGCTCCAGCGCTGGTTGGGTAGCGCCAGCACCGGCGCAGGTGCCCGCGCGCCGACGGCGCGCTTTCGTCCCTTCCGGCGACGGACTGTCAGACCTTCCTCGCGGTAAAGCCGCTGTGTCTTCTTGCGGTTGATCGTGATGCCCTCCCGCCGAAGCAGGATGTGCAACCGCCGATAGCCGAACCGTCGGCGCTGCTGCGCCAGCTCACGCAGACGCGACCGAAGGTCGCCATCATCTGCCCGGCTCGAGCGATACCGCATGCTCTTGCGATCCGCCCCGACGACAGCACACGCCCGCCGCTCGCTCATCCCCAGCGCCGTCTGGAGATGCGCGACCGCTTCCCGCTTCGCGGCAGGCGTCACCATTTTTTTGAAAGCAGGTCCTTCAGACCTGCATTGTCGAGCATCGTATCCGCGAGCAGTCGCTTGAGCCGGGCGTTCTCCTCCTCGAGCGCCCGCAGCCGCTTCGCATCGGACACCTCCAGACCGCCGAACTTGGCCTTCCAGGCGTAGTAGGTCGCGCT
>NZ_SLYD01000023.1 GCF_004340945.1 Sphingomonas sp. PP-F2F-A104-K0414 | reverse complement strand
GTGCGCGAACCAGCTTCGATCATCGCAGCGCGAGCGTTGGGCGTCCCCATGTTCACGTTGCTGTAGTAGGTGCCGTCACCAGCATCACCGATCCAACCTCGATCGCGGTTGTACTGCATCATCCCGTTGTATTCGGTCATGTACGCAGCGTAGTCGACTTGCGAACCTTCCGTTGTCCAAGCCTGCGTACCGACCTGCCAGCCTCGTGGCCGCATTTCGTTGACCTGATCCTTCGTGAGACGGTTGTTGCTGGCAGGCGCGTCGATGCCGCTCGTGCTGGCAATCGCACCCGGCGACAGCAGGAAAGGCATCTGAGTAAGGCCCTTCGCCTCAAACATTGGCTTGAGCCCGGTGTAAACGTCCTTCCAGGCGTCATCCATGCGAAGGATGATTGCAGCCTTGGTGCGTGGATTGGGCGTGAACACAAGGTCGGAAACCTGCACGCTGAAAGCCCCGCCGCTCTTATCGCCAACCCGGATTTGGTAGTGCGTGATAGCCGCGAGGTTAGCGCCAGTGCCGTTCACGACAAATCGTGAAGTACGGTCGCCAACCTTACCCCACACCCCAGGGGTGTTAGCATCCTTGGCTGGATCAAGAGTGAAGTTCAGGTAGCCAGTATACATCGTCTTGGTGACGAAGTTTGCTGGTACGGAGGTAGGGGAACCCGACGAATACAGGTCAATTTCGACCTGACACTCACTAGAGGTCGTGTACATACGTCGCAGCCACAACGCTAGATTACCGTTGCTCATATCAACAGGTGTAGGGAACGTGCCGCGAATGGTCGCCTGATTGTACGCGTTCGCGCCATTGACGATCATCGACAACACGTTGCGCGCGTCGATAAAGTCCGTCGAAGGCACGAAAGCCACAGGATAGATGCCACTCGACCGGCTCGCGATATCCGAGTCCTGCCGAATCTGACGCGTCGTCGACGGGAAGTTAGGGAACTTTGGGATGTCGCTCGGCGCAGGCGTGCCGCCGCCAGCCAATGGCTTCCCAACAGCAGCCAAGACCCCAGCCGCTGCGCCCACCAACGCCACGCTGTATGGCAGAAACACGCGCCGGGTTAGATTTCCAGTACCGTGCTGCAGAACGACCTCCG
>NZ_SLYD01000022.1 GCF_004340945.1 Sphingomonas sp. PP-F2F-A104-K0414 | reverse complement strand
CTTCGCTAACGCGAATGTCGCGGGGTGGAGCAGCCCGGTAGCTCGTCAGGCTCATAACCTGAAGGTCACAGGTTCAAATCCTGTCCCCGCAACCACCTTGACTTGTCGAACCTCGGAAGCATCCGCTCCCGAGGATTTCTTTTGTCTGGTCGGCTGGCTGATCAGAAGCATCGCTGCGAGCTCACCGGTCATTTCCACCTGCAATGCCCCATCGACCCACGCACGTGAAACGCGCGTGCGATACAGCGGCGGTGCGAGCGCTCGAAATTTGGAAGCGAAAGGCCGTTTTTGGTGGAAGCACGAACCCGCTGCGCGGGAGGGTCGTGCGGGGCGCGGTTGAATTGACATCGCGGGTGTAGCGCATCGGTTGAGCGCTACGGGAAGCAGGCAGAGCATCGGGGTTCCACGAAAGGAGCCCTGCCATGACCATCCTCATACCCGTTGTTGCCGTCAGCCCGTTACGCCAACGTCTCACTGACGAGATGGACATACGCCGCTTCGGTCCTGAGACGCATCGGAACTACATTCGCGACGTCGGGCGGTTCGCGGCGTTCCTCGGACGCTCGCCCGACACAGCAACGGCGGAGGAGGTTCGGCGCTTCCAGATCGAGCAATGTGACCTGGGCGTGCCTGCGCCGACCATGAATGCTATCGTATCGGCACTGCGGTTGTTCTTCATCGAGACGCTCGACCGGCCGGATCTTGCCCGTAAGCTGGTCCGCATGCGGCACGTGCGCAAGTTGCCGGTGGTCCTGAGCCAGGACGAGGTGGCGCGGCTGTTGGCGGCAACCACATGCCTCAAACATCAGGCGGCGCTGTCGGTCGCCTATGGCGCCGGACTGCGTGCGGCCGAGGTCTCCGCCCTCAAAGTGCGCGACGTCGACAGCGAGCGCATGCTGCTGCGGGTCGAGCGCGGCAAGGGCGGGCGGTATCGCAACGCCATGCTCCCGGTCGGGCTGTTGGCGTTGCTGCGGGAGTGGTGGCGAGTGGGTCGGCGTGAGGGCGTATTGCACGTCGATGGGTGGCTGTTTCCCGGTCAGCACTATCTCAAGCCTCTCAGCACGCGGCAGATCTACCGGGTGGTGGTCGAGGCGGGGCAAGCAGCGGGCATCGATAAGCGGGTCGGACCGCACACGTTGCGGCACTGTTTCGCCACGCACCTGCTCGAGGACGGAATCGACGTTCGCATCATTCAGACGCTGCTAGGGCACGCCAAGCTGGAGACCACCGCCTATTACACGCAGGTCGCCACCCGGGTGCTGCGCAACGTGACCAGTCCGTTCGACAGGCTGGCGATGACCGCTATGGAAGCGAGAGCGTTCAGCGGCTGAGCGAGAATGCGTGCCTCTGTCGAGGTCGCCGACATCTTTCGCACCGCCGTCATGGGCGGTCACGTCGAAGCCTGCACCGACTGCGGGCACTGGCGGGTTGCCTACAACTCTTGCCGGAACCGGCACTGCCCGCGGTGCCAGGGCGCAGCGGCACGCACGTGGCTCGCCGAGCGCGAGGCCGACCTTCTGCCGGTCGGCTACTTCCATGTCGTCTTCACGCTGCCCGCCGAGGTTGCCGATGT
>NZ_SLYD01000021.1 GCF_004340945.1 Sphingomonas sp. PP-F2F-A104-K0414 | reverse complement strand
TGGATCGGTGATGCTGGTGACGGCACCTACTACAGCAACGTGAACATGGGGACGCCCAACGCTCGCGCTGCGATGATCGAAGCTGGTTCGCGCACCTGCCAGCGGTTCGTCAACGGCTCGCAGACAACGCCGTCGTTCGCGCGCAACGAGACGTTCCCGCCCGTCGATCAGATGCAGATGATGGCAATGAACTTGAACGGCTTCTCGCCGAACCTCAGCGCGACGCCGGCACGCAGCATCACATCGCAGGTGCAGTCGCAGATCAATAGGGTGGTTGAAGAAAACGGGTTGCTGATCCTCGCTGGTCATCAAGACATGTTCCAGAATGCGCCAGAGTATCAGGCGCTTCAGGACGTGATCGACCGCTTTATCAACGTAGGTGACTTTGAGCTTCACACGCCGAACACGTTGTTCAATTCGTGGCTCGCGCAGTACGGCCCAGCGCCGACCTATGCTGCCGCCTATTCGGGTAAGGCATAATGAGTGCGCTAACCGCAACCTTCGACCCGGCCACTACCAAGTCGGTGTCGATGTCGATCGATATGCAGGCTGGGACGGCGTCGATCGACGTCGTCCCGGTCGCGGCAAAGCCGGCCCCGCCGATCCCAGCGCTATTCTCAGCGCAGTCGCCCTGGAACCTGATCCCGGTCGCGCTGGTCCTCGGCAAAGACGTGGTGCCAGCCGCCAAACAGAAGCCGTGGATCGAAGAGGCGGCGTATGCATCGAAGATCTTCGTGGCGAAGGCAGGCGACGCGCCAGTGACGGTGCGAGCCAAGCAGATCGCCAACGCACTGGAAGGCGCCGACGTGCTGATCCCGCGCTTCCCGGCGGACACAGTGCCGGCGTCGGGAACGGACGGGCATTGCGAGGTGCTCGACGGCGACGATCTGCACAGCTTCTTCGCGCTGCGGAAGGTCTCGGGCCAATGGTCTTGCGACAAATATGCGTATTCGTCGGTCAGCGGCAGCGGTTGGGGTACGGTAGCCAATCCGGACAACAGCCGAGCAGCTGGGTGCTCGACGGCTGGCGGCCTGCTGCTGAAGTCGGAGCGCGGCATGAAGGTCGTGCCGCACGCGCTCGCGATCGGTCTCGACAAGAACGGCATCAAGGCCGGGCCGGTCTGGCCTGCAACGCTCGAAGATCACGCGGGCGGCTATAGCGGCCCGTTCCAGATCGGCTCGCTACTGATGCTGCCCGCCAGCTTCGACGCCGAGGCGCTTGCGCTGGAGGAAAGCCGAACGATCGCGCGGACGCTGAAGCTCTATGGCGGGCGGGTCGTCGATGCGACCCAGGACACCATGAACATCTATGCCGAGATCGGCAGCGGGTGGAACCGGAGCTACGTCGACGGCAAATATTCGCAGGTGTTCGATCCTGACATGCAGGCGATCAAGGCGGCGCTGCGTCCAGTCGCCTCGGTCGCCGGCTGGAAGGACCGCAACGGCAAGCCGTTCACGCCTACGCCGCCCCGCTCGACGAACTTGCTATCAATGCGTGGACCGTGGAAGGCGTATCCCGACTCGAAGATGTTCGGCCGCTATGACGCCCGCTCGGACCTGTACCAGTGCGAAGCCACCACCGAAGCGCTCGCCATCCAGCAGAGCCTGTGGACTCACGACGAGACCGATAAGTTCGGTTGGCAGAAGTCCTGCTGGAATCTTAATCCCGAGCCGGGCGCGACGTACATCGTGCGCGCGATCGGCGAGGGCGGGATCACCGCGAAGATGCAGGTCAAGAAGTCGGACTACAAGACGATGTACGTCGGAACCGATAAGCTCGCCCCCGGCGATTCCGCGAAGATCACTTGGCCGAAGGACGCCGGTGCCGTCACGGAAGTCTATATCGACAAGGCCAAGGGCCCCGCGGCCAGCATCAGGCTGGAACTGGTCAGGGCGTGAACTGGTCGGCAGCGCATCGACCTACGATCGCGCTGCCGCCCTCAGGGCGCCGATGCGGCAGCGACGCCGGGCTTCGACCTCAAGCGCTTATTGAGCCAATCTCTGACCGGCTTATCGTAGAAGTAGAATGCTGCTGTCGCGAGCACGCAAACTGCGATTGTCCATGCCTGACGTGACCCCCGTTTTTTCCTCCAGTTGAAGCTAGAGTCCGACCCCGGAAAGGGACGGACAGATGAAGCGGAAGCAGTTTTCGGAAGAGCAGA
>NZ_SLYD01000020.1 GCF_004340945.1 Sphingomonas sp. PP-F2F-A104-K0414 | reverse complement strand
GTATGCATTCGGTGAGCGCCCTCTAGTTTGGCGCGACTGATGCTACGCGGCTTGCGCGATGGCTTCGGGGCGCTGTTGTCGAGCTTTCCATTCCCACGGCAATAGCTCGTGAAGTCGTGTCTGCGGATGGTCGGAGATCTGCGCGATGACGTCACGGAGCCAGGCATGCGGGTCGACGTCGTTGAGGCGGCAGGTCTGGATCAACGTATACATGGCGGCCGCACGGTTACCGCCGCGGTCCGAGCCACAAAAGGTCCAGTTCCGGCGCCCGACCGCGACGGTTCTCACCCGGCGTTCCGCGGCATTGTTGGTCATGCAGATCCTGCCGTCAGACACGAAGCGGGCAAAGCTGCCCCAGCGTGACAGCATGTAGTTGATGGCCTTGGCCAGATCGCCCTTGCGCGACAGGCGGCCATATTGCTGACGCAGGAACTGCTCGAGCTCGGCGACGAGCGGGGCGACGTGGACTTGTCGCAAGGCGAGCCGTTCGCTGGCGTTCCGACCCCAGATCACGCGTTCGGCAGCGAATATCGCATCCATGCGGGTGACGATGTCGACCGCGAGCGGCGTCCGGCTCAGGCGGGCTTCCTTGAAGAACGGGCGACGGGCGTGTGCCCAGCACGCTGCCTCCAGGATAGGCCCTGGTTTGCGACCTGCAGCGTAGAGCGCGTCATAGCCGCTATAGGCGTCAGCCTGCAGGATGCCGGCATACCGAGCAAGCTGTCGCTGCGGATGGGCGCCTGTGCGGTCGCGAGTGTAGTAATAGCAAACGGCGGGCGGGTCGGTGCCGCCAAAGGGGCGGTCGTCGCGAACGGATGCCCATATCCTGCCGGTGACGGTCTTGCCGGCTGCCATGACCGGCACAGTCGTATCGTCATGGTGGATGCGCTCGCCGGCGAGGATGTGCGCCTCGATGAGATCGACCAGGTCGCGCAGCAGGACGGCGCCGTGCCCGACATAGTCGGCAAGCGTCGACACGCTGATGCTCATGCCTTCGGCGGCATAGGTCTCGCTCTGGCGGTTGAGCGGCTGATGCAGGCCGAACTTGTTGAACAGGACCATCGCCAGCAGGTTGGGGCCAGCGGATGCACGCGGAATGGGGTGGAAGGGCGCTGGCGGCTGCGTGATGGTTTCGCAGGCCTTGCAGATGAACTTCTCACGGACCGTCTGCACGACGATCCACTGGCGGGGAACGACCTCACGGCTTTCCGTGATGGTCTCGCCAATCTTCCTCAGCTCCGCACCGTGGCAGCATGGGCAGCTCTCTGGGGCGGGTACGACGACACGGTGTCGGGGAAGATCGGCAGATAGCGGAGCGCGGGTCGGCTTCTTGCGAGTGAACGGCACCACGGGAACGCCGGCTGCACTAGCTTTGGCGACCGCTATCTCAGCGGCTAGCTCATCCTCGGTTGCGGTAGTGACAACGTCCTCGAGTTGCATTTCAAGCTGGTCGAGCAACTGCCTGTGCCGCTCGGACGACTGCCCCCATTTGTCCTGACGTGCCTTGGCGATGCGCAGCTTGAGGTCTTCGATAATGGCGTGTGCATCGGCGACCTGAGCCTGGGCGATGGCGGCAAGTGCCTCGGCCTCGAGTAGAGCTACGCGGGCAATGAGGACGGTGTGGCGCTCGGCAATCAGCAGCGCTTTGAGCGCTTCGATATCATCGGGAAGGGCCTCGGCGCCGGTATCCATCGAGGCTCATTTTACAGCAGAAAACCGCCGATTTGTCGAGGCGCTTGATGCCGAAAGCCTAAGGAAAACCGGGCGTTTCAGCCCGCTAATTCGGGCCTGAACGTGTATTGTGGATTTCGCCAGTCGATGCCTTCCAGCAGGAATCCGAGTTGCCCCGCCGAGATCGAAATGACGCCGTCAGATGTCGCCGGCCAGGTGAACCGACCGCGCTCCAGCCGTTTTGCGTAGAGCGACATTCCGAGGCCATCGTGCCATAGAATCTTCAGCAGATCGCCGCGGCGACCTCTGAAAACATAGAGGTCGCCGGCATGCGGGTTGCGTCCGAACCCCTGCTGAATCTGCATCGCCAACGACGACATCCCCTTACGCATGTCCGTCTTGCCGGTGGCTATCCAGACCCGGGCCCCGCCTGGAACAGGGATCATGCTTTGAGCTCGCGCAACGCCGCCACCAGCAAGCTCGCAGACACGCCGCCAGCCGCACGGATGGTCACACCGCGGAGCTCGATGACCAGCATGTCGGACGCACCGTGGTCGATCTCGGGCGGATCCGCATGAACGGCCACGGCCGCAAAGCCGGTCGGCTGCGCAAGCTTGCTGCACAGTTTGCGTCGCCAACGGTAGATCGACGAGGGCGAGATATCGGCAGCGCGCGCGATAGCGGCAACCGACGCGCCAGGCACAATGGCAGCCTCCACCAGGGCAAGCTTGCGCTCGTCGCTCCAGTGGCGACGCCGCTCAACGCCGGACAGTACAGTGATCTGGGTCATCGCCACGTCTCTAGCCACGGTGCAAACCACGGTGCTTGCACTGTGGCTAACATCTCAGCTCAGACCATCACCCGCCAGATGCCCCTCACCGGATGCAGACG
>NZ_SLYD01000019.1 GCF_004340945.1 Sphingomonas sp. PP-F2F-A104-K0414 | reverse complement strand
CTTCGCTAACGCGAATGTCGCGGGGTGGAGCAGCCCGGTAGCTCGTCAGGCTCATAACCTGAAGGTCACAGGTTCAAATCCTGTCCCCGCAACCAAATTCTACGACACTCCCAACCCTGTAGCGCAAGCTCCGGGGCCGTTGGCGTTTCTGTATCGATATATGCAGGCAGTCTTCGAACATCGCAGGTCAGGGCAAACCGAGCCACCGACGATTGCCCCACCTCGTCCGTCCGCGAAACCGAGCGAGATCAAATTCAATAAATCCTGCGGGTGTTTCAGGTCCCGCGCCATATTCTCTTTCGAGATCCGAGCTAATCATCCGACGCCGCTTTGCATAACCGTCGCATAACACCCGCATTTACAACGGCTCTTTACACCAATAAGTGCCCGACCAACGGGCGCCGTCCCGAACCTACTGGAGCAACACATGGCGCGCGTTGATGTCGTTATGCCCGTGCGAAACGGGGAAGCATTTGTCGAGGACGCCATCCGATCGATGATGGTGCAGACCGAGCGCGACTGGCGGTTGATCGTCCTGAATCATGCGTCGACCGATGCGACCGGGGAGATCATTGATCAGCTGGGGGGGGAGGATCGTCGCGTACAGCGTCAAGATTGTGGTCCTGCCATGACGCTGTCGGATGTCCGCAATGCGGGCTTCGATCGGAGCGATGCACCGTTCGTCCTGCTCCACGATGCCGACGATTTGTCGGTGCCCGAGCGGATCGCGGTGCTGCTGGCCGAGATGGAGCGCCGGCCCCATCTCGTTCTCGTCGGCAGCAATTACGTCACCGTCGATACCCAGCTAAAACCACTAGGCACGCGCAAGCTGCCAAGCGATCCGGACCGGCTCGCGGTGGCGGCGCTCTTCAGCAACCCGATCGCGCAGCCCACCGTGATGCTGCGACGTCTCGCGCTCGACAAGGCCGGCGCGCGCTACGGCAAGACCTTCCTCACGCCATCCGGAGGCCCCGCGCCAATGACGGTGGCGACGCTGGTCGAGGATTATCTGATGTTCGGCCAACTCGCGATCGAAGGGCTGTGCGCCACCGTGGCGGAGCAGCTCGT
This sequence comes from Sphingomonas sp. PP-F2F-A104-K0414, assembly GCF_004340945.1. Taxonomy (GTDB): domain Bacteria; phylum Pseudomonadota; class Alphaproteobacteria; order Sphingomonadales; family Sphingomonadaceae; genus Sphingomonas. The sequence goes on along the minus strand of NZ_SLYD01000019.1, from coordinate 1,696 downwards.
GCTGTACCGCTGGCATGGCGGCAATACGAGTTCGGTCGGCTTTCAACGCCAGATGGAGCTGTCGCTGGACATCTCGCGTCACCTGATGGCGCTGGTCGCGGCAACGCGGGGCGTGGCGTATTGCGATCCGACCCCGTTCTGCAACCATGGCGCCCGACTAGAGCCCGCGTCCGGTACGGACCTGGCCGAGCAATGGCCCCCCTTGCGCCAGGCAATTCTGGCGGCGTTCGGCGACACGCCCGGCGTCCGTCGAGAATTGGCCTTCCGCAGCGTTTTGGGGACCCGCAGCCTGCCCGCGATGCTCGCCAGATTCGCCCGGTTCAGCCTGTCCTACCGACCCGACAGCGATGAGCTCGCAACCATTCGCGCATACGCCGCCAAGACGGTCCGTCGTCGATGAGCGGTATGACAGGGTCGAAGACCGTGGGTGCGGAACGGCGCGGTACGTCGCGGATCGAATATCTCGAGACGCTGCGGGGGTTCGCCTGCCTTTTGCTGGTGGCGTTTCACGTTGTCGGCGACAGCCCGATCCGGGGGCTACGGCTGCCCGCGGACCATTGGCTGTCGATCGCCAATCATGCGCTCCACGTCGTACGGATGCCGCTGTTCGCCTTTATCTCGGGGACGGTCTTCGCATCGTTCGTGCCGAATGCCGGTGCCTGGCGGGGCAAGGTCCTGGCGAAGGCCAGACGATTGTTGGTACCGATGGCATCGGTAAGCGCGCTGTCCTGGTGCATCCAGTCGCTCGTGCTCCACAATGCGACGCCGCCATTGTGGCAGATCTTCTTCTTCTCGTACGATCAGTTCTGGTATCTGCAGGCGACGTTCGTCCTGATGGTCGCGATCCTGACCGTCAGCCTGCTCCTGCCAGGCCGCGATCTTGCCCCCTATGCGCTGGCGCTGGTACCGATCGGATATTTCTATCCGCTGGTATCCGCGTGGCAGCCCGACGTCTTTTCGGCCGGGAAAGCCGTTTACCTCGCGCCCTATTTCCTGCTGGGGCTCTTCATGCGTCGGCATGACCTGCTGCAGGGGGTACGCGGACTGGATACGCTGCCGGGCCGGGTATTGCTTATGATCGGCGTGTTGGGCCTGATGCTGGTTGGCATCAACGCCGATGCCGCCGGCCACAGCCTCATGGGGTCGATGATCGGCTATACCGCCGGGCTGGCGATCTGCCTGTTGGCGGTGTCGATCCGGGCGCGGGTGTCGTGGCTGGCGTGGATTGGCGGCAAATCCTATCCGATATTCCTGTTTCACGTCCTGTTTGCGGCGGGGACGCGGATCGCGCTGCAAAAGATTGCGCCCGTCATGCCGGTATTGTTCTATTTTGCCGGCGGTCTTGGTGCCGGGCTGATCGGGCCGATCATCATGGGCGAGGTGCTGATCCGAAACCGCATCACCGCACTGCTGTTCCTGGGCATCCGGTCGCGCGCGCCCGGCAAGCCGGGCCTGGAGATGGCAACGCCGCGGTGATCGGCCGCGTCGCGCGGTACTGCGCGACGGCTGCGAGGCGAGCATGGACTGTGTGGTCAGCGGTGCTGCGTGCGCAGCCGCAGCCGTAGCTGCAGCCGTGGCTGTAGCCGTAGCCGTAGCCGTAGTGACGTGACCCCCGCCTTTCATCCAGCGGCAACCAGAGACCGACCGTTGTTGTCGCGCAGGAGCGCGGGTGAAGCAACGGTGGGGTTTAAACCCC
>NZ_SLYD01000018.1 GCF_004340945.1 Sphingomonas sp. PP-F2F-A104-K0414 | reverse complement strand
TGGATCGGTGATGCTGGTGACGGCACCTACTACAGCAACGTGAACATGGGGACGCCCAACGCTCGCGCTGCGATGATCGAAGCTGGTTCGCGCACTTGTCAGCGGTTCGTCAACGGTTCGCAAACAACGCCGTCGTTCGCGCGCAACGAGACGTTCCCGCCCGTCGATCAGATGCAGATGATGGCGATGAACTTGAACGGCTTCTCGCCGAACCTCAGCGCGACGCCGGCACGCAGCATCACATCGCAGGTGCAGGCGCAGATCAATAGGGTGGTTGAAGAAAACGGGCTGCTGATCCTCGCTGGTCATCAAGACATGTTCCAGAATGCACCCGAATATCAGGCGCTTCAGGACGTAATCGACCGCTTCATCAACGTGGGTGACTTTGAGCTTCACACGCCGAACACGTTGTTCAATTCGTGGCTTGCGCAGTACGGCCCCGCGCCGACCTATGCTGCAGCATATTCGGGTAAAGCATAATGGCGCAGACGATCTTACTTGCGCCCGGCGATACGATCAGCGTGGCAATGTCGCCGGATGGCGCGGGCGGGGTGCTAACCATCACGCCCGCGCCCGTCGTTGCGCCTACGCCGCCCGCCATCAAGCCGGTTGCGCTGTTCTCCGCGCAGTCGCCCTGGAACCTGATCCCGGTCACGCCGGTCCTCGGCAAAGACGTGGTGCCAGCCGCCAAGCAAAAGCCGTGGATCGAAGAGGCGGCGTACGCCTCGAAGATCTTCGTGGCGAAGGCAGGCGACGCGCCAGTGACGGTGCGAGCCAAGCAGATCGCCAACGCACTGGAAGGCGCGGATGTGCTCATTCCGCGTTTTCCGGCGGACACGCTGCCGGCAACGGGGACAGACGGCCATTGCGAGATCGTCGATGGTGACGATCTGCACAGTTTCTTCGGTCTCCGTAAGCCTGCGAGCGAATGGATCTGCGACAAATACGCGTACTCGTCGGTCAGCGGCAGCGGTTGGGGTACAGTCGCCAATCCGGACAACAGCCGCGCGGCTGGGTGCTCGACGGTCGGCGGTCTGCTGCTGAAGTCGGAGCGTGGCATGGACGTGGTGCCGCACGCGCTCGCGATCGGCCTCGATAAGAACGGGATCAAGGCCGGACCGGTCTGGCCCGCGACGCTCGAGGACTATGCGGGCGGCTATAGCGGCCCGTTCCCGATCGGCTCGCTGCTGATGCTGCCTCCCAGCTTCGACACCGAGGTGCTTGCGCTGACGGAGAGCCGGACGATCGCGCGGACGCTAAAGCTGTACGGCGGGCGGGTCGTCGATGCAACGCAGCACACGATGAACATCTATGCCGAGATCGGCAGCGGGTGGAACCAGAGCTACGTCAACGGCAAATACTCGCAGGTGTTCGATCCTGACATGCAGGCGATCAAGGCGGCGCTGCGACCGGTTATCTCGCAGGCAGGGTGGAAGGACCGTGATGGCAAGCCGTTCACGCCCACGCTGCCCCGCTCCCAGAACCTGCTATCAATGCGCGGACCGTGGAAAGCGTATCCGGGCTCGAAGATGTTCGGCCGCTACGATGCGCGCTCGGACCTCTACGAGTGCGAAGCCACCACCGAACCGCTCGCCATCCAGCAGAGCCTGTGGACTCACGGCGAGACCGACAAGTTCGGGTGGCAGAAGTCCTGCTGGAACCTCAACCCCGAACCGGGCGCGACGTACGTCGTGCGCGCCATTGGCGGGGGCGCGATCACAGCCAAGATGCAGGTCAAGAAATCTGACTACAAAGCGTCCTATGTGGCTACGGATAAGCTTGCACCAGGCCAGTCCACGACGATTACCTGGCCGACCGAGCCGGGCACAGTAACTGAGGTCTATGTGGACAAGGCTAAAGGCGCCGGCGCCAGCATCCGGCTTGAACTCGTCAAGGCCTAAGATGCGTTATCCATACAGATTTACCCGGAGTAAACTTGGCGGTTCGTATTCTCTCATATGGGGATCACATCGTGTCGAATGATGCGGCTTCAGTGTGAGCGAAGGGGCAATTTATGATCGCGGTCGACCACAAGGATAATTTTAGCGATTTGGGGGCAGCCGCAGACTTGCCCGATTACGATCGTCGACGGTTACTCGCTATTCTCGCCAGCGTGCCAGTTTTTGCAGCCGGGGCCTATGCTGCTGTCAATGCTGATGGCAGTGGCGCCGGCGGTGACGGTGCATCGGTTGTGTCCGACAAGGTGACGGTCGTTACCGGTTCTTCCAGCACGCCGGTAGAGAGCATGGCAACGGAAACCCAAGCTGTTGCAACGCCAGCCGCCGCACCCATGGCTTCCCGTGCGAGCTTGTTCTCGGCACAATCGCCGTGGAACTCCTCGCCTATTAAGCCCAGGCTGGGAGTTTACACTCTGCCAACCGCGAAGCAGATCCCCTGGATTGAAGAGGGTGCGTACTCGTCCAAAATATTTCGCGCGGCGGCAAACGACAGTCCGATGACCGTCATTGCCGACGACATAGCCAACCAGCTCGAAGCTGGCGCAGTAACGATCCCACGATTTCCCGCCGCGACTATGCCGGCGACCGGTCAGGACGGCCATTGCGAGATCTTGGACCCGGTCGACGGTACGCTCCACAGCTTCTACCAGCTGCGTCGGACGGCAGGAACTTGGCGTGCTGGGAAGTATGCGCGGTCGTCGGCGCAGGGAAGCGGCTGGGGCACGGTATCAAATCCAGACAATGTACGCGCAGCTGGGTGCTCGACGGCTGGCGGCCTTCTTCTCGCGTCGGAGCTCGGACTCGACATCGTGCCGCATGCGCTGGCGATCGGCATGGACAAGAACGCGTTCCTGCCGGGACCCGTCTGGCCCGCGACACTGCAGGATTACAACGGCGCTTCCACCTACAAGGGAACGTTCGGGCATCGTTTCCCCATGGGCAGACTGCTGATGCTGCCGGCAGATTTCGACGTCGACAAACTCGGTTTGCCGGAATCAAGAACGATCGCTCGTACCCTCAAGAAATACGGTGGCTATATAGTCGACGCGACGGTCGGTTCGCTAAACTTCTACGCTGAGACTGGTAGCGGATGGAACAAGAGTTATGTCAACGGGAGGTATAGCGCTGCCTTCGGACCGGACATGGAGGCAATTAAGGCTTCATTGCGCCAGTTGATGGTCCACAGCGGTTTTCTCGATCGCGATGGTAAGCCTTATACACCAACGCCGTTCCGTTCGATGAATCTGTTGTCGATGCGAGGGCCTTGGCAGGGCTACAACGGTTCAAGGTCGTTCGGTAAGTATGATGCGGCGACCGATCTTTTTCAGGCCGAGGCGACCACAGACCCGCGTACGATCCGCCAGCTACTCAACACGCATGATGAGTCCGACCTGTTTGGGTACAAAAAACTGAATTGGAACCTAAACCCCGAACCCGGTGTGCGGTATTTTGTACGCGCGATCGGTGCTGGCGACATTATGGCCACGCTCGCGGTGAACAGCAAAAGTTTCAAACGGTATGGGGCGACTACCAAGCTTACGCCCGGTAGTTCTGTTGTGTTCACCTGGCCGACCGATCCGGCGACCGTGACAGAAATCTTTGTCGACAAGCCCGCGGGTGCAGCGGCAAACATCCGGCTGGAACTGGTCAAGGTATAGCCGAGTATCGCGGCGTCCCTCACCAAGGCACAGATGACGCGCTCAGGGCGCCGATGCAGCGGCAACGCTAGGCTTCGACCGCCAGCGCTCATTGAGCCAATCTCTGATCGGCTTATCATAGAAGTAGAATGCTGCCGTAGCGAGTACGCAAACTGAGATTGTCCACGCCCAGCTGATTGCCAGCATGTTGAAGCCGGTCGACTGCAAGTGGTCTAGAAGCCTCTTTGGCACGCCAAGGCCATGTTGAAGGATGTAGAGCGGATACGATACGTTACCCATCAGTGTGGCTAGCTTGGCGTATCTTGCCGGCAGGTCACAGCTAGCCGCGATCAGAACAAGGAGCGGGAAAGCCTGACGTGACCCCCGTTTTTTCCTCCAGTTGAAGCTAGAGTCCGACCCCGGAAAGGGACGGACAGATGAAGCGGAAGCAGTTTTCGGAAGAGCAGA
>NZ_SLYD01000017.1:0-2500 GCF_004340945.1 Sphingomonas sp. PP-F2F-A104-K0414 | reverse complement strand
GCGCTCACGAACCGCCGAAGCAATCCTCGTCTCCAAAATCGAGCACCTCACGGCATCGATTTTAAAAAACCCATTCACAATGTCAAATACGACGGGCGTGCCCGTCAATCACCGTGCTCTCGCACGGCGAACCGTTTCTCTTCATCTCTAGGTTGTGCTGATGGTGCGTTACTCGCGAGCCCGTCAGTCGCGGCGAAGCCGCGCCTTATGGGCGCGCTTCTCTGCGCTGGCCGTTCTTGGATACGTGCGCGGCAGCTTTGCTGCCTCGTCTCGTCTCCTGCGAAATGGTGGAGCCTATCGGGATCGAACCGATGACCTGATGCTTGCAAAGCAACCGCTCTCCCAGCTGAGCTAAGGCCCCAAACGCACTTGTGTGTGGTGGGCCTAGGTGGATTCGAACCACCGACCTCACCCTTATCAGGGGTGCGCTCTAACCAACTGAGCTACAGGCCCACACCCGCTGCGCCCGTCAGACGCAGTCAAGCTGCACCCGATGGGCGCGCTTCGCGCGCTGGCCGAGCTTGCCCACAGCCAAGACAACAGATGCTGTCTCGTCTTATGGACTAACCTAGTGATGAAGGGACATGAGGACGGCGGCTAATGTTCTTTGGAATGGAAGAAGCTCTTCCGACAGGGTGGCATCATAAGATGCGGGCCTATCAGCGCTTTCTGCCGATATCCTTAGAAAGGAGGTGATCCAGCCGCAGGTTCCCCTACGGCTACCTTGTTACGACTTCACCCCAGTCGCTAAACCCACCGTGGTCGCCTGCCTCTCTTGCGAGTTAGCGCAACGCCTTCGGGTGAATCCAACTCCCATGGTGTGACGGGCGGTGTGTACAAGGCCTGGGAACGTATTCACCGCGGCATGCTGATCCGCGATTACTAGCGATTCCGCCTTCATGCTCTCGAGTTGCAGAGAACAATCCGAACTGAGACGGCTTTTGGAGATTAGCTCACACTCGCGTGCTTGCTGCCCACTGTCACCGCCATTGTAGCACGTGTGTAGCCCAGCGCGTAAGGGCCATGAGGACTTGACGTCATCCCCACCTTCCTCCGGCTTATCACCGGCGGTTCCTTTAAAGTGCCCAACTAAATGATGGCAACTAAAGGCGAGGGTTGCGCTCGTTGCGGGACTTAACCCAACATCTCACGACACGAGCTGACGACAGCCATGCAGCACCTGTGTGCAGGTCCCCGAAGGGAAGAAATCCATCTCTGGAAGTCGTCCTGCCATGTCAAACGCTGGTAAGGTTCTGCGCGTTGCTTCGAATTAAACCACATGCTCCACCGCTTGTGCAGGCCCCCGTCAATTCATTTGAGTTTTAACCTTGCGGCCGTACTCCCCAGGCGGATAACTTAATGCGTTAGCTGCGCCACCCAAACACCAAGTGTCCGGACAGCTAGTTATCATCGTTTACGGCGTGGACTACCAGGGTATCTAATCCTGTTTGCTCCCCACGCTTTCGCACCTCAGCGTCAATACATGTCCAGTCAGCCGCCTTCGCCACTGGTGTTCTTCCGAATATCTACGAATTTCACCTCTACACTCGGAATTCCACTGACCTCTCCATGATTCAAGCGATGCAGTCTAAAAGGCAATTCCAGAGTTGAGCTCTGGGCTTTCACCTCTTACTTACAAAGCCGCCTACGTGCGCTTTACGCCCAGTAATTCCGAATAACGCTAGCTCCCTCCGTATTACCGCGGCTGCTGGCACGGAGTTAGCCGGAGCTTATTCTCCCGGTACTGTCATTATCATCCCGGGTAAAAGAGCTTTACAACCCTAAGGCCTTCATCACTCACGCGGCATTGCTGGATCAGGCTTTCGCCCATTGTCCAATATTCCCCACTGCTGCCTCCCGTAGGAGTCTGGGCCGTGTCTCAGTCCCAGTGTGGCTGATCATCCTCTCAGACCAGCTAAGGATCGTCGGCTTGGTGCGCCTTTACCACACCAACTACCTAATCCTACGCGGGCTCATCCCTCGGCGATAAATCTTTGGACTTACGTCATCATCCGGTATTAGCAGTCGTTTCCAACTGTTATTCCGAACCAAGGGGCAGATTCCCACGCGTTACGCACCCGTGCGCCACTAAGGCCGAAGCCTTCGTTCGACTTGCATGTGTTAGGCATGCCGCCAGCGTTCATTCTGAGCCATGATCAAACTCTCAAGTTTATGTCACCAGCCAATCGCAGTGGAATTCCACGATCAACCAGCTCATCTCAAGGAGCCGCTCTGCACAATATCATTCAGACACCCTACCCGACCAAAGCCAGACAGAGCGTCCATTACATATGGAATATGTGAAGGACATATGAGAACGACTTAGCTTTAAACGATACCCCGAACCCTTGAGGAGCCCGAGAACCGCAAGCCGCCGCCCACATGTCCCTTCATCTTAACCTACAATGTCAAAGAGCCGACAAAAATACCGACACTCGCATAACCCCTCCCGTAGAAGAAGCTTGCAGCATCTGGTTTTTTGCGACCACCGCGGTAACCA
>NZ_SLYD01000016.1 GCF_004340945.1 Sphingomonas sp. PP-F2F-A104-K0414 | reverse complement strand
CCAGTTAGCCCGCTCTCCACAGGACATGCCATGAGCCTTGCTCGCAAACATCGGGATCGTATCCTTGCATCCCAGATGGCATCTGCTCCCGTTTCGGAGAGCGGGTTATCCCATCCCGCGTCGGCCCCTTCGTCCGACGCCGGCACCCCCGCCGAACGCGCAGCCGCATCGATCGCGATGCGGCTGCAGCACGATCTGCGCCGGTTGAAAGAGATCAAGTCGATCGACGCGCGCGTCGCCGTGAAGCGCGAGATGCTGCCGCACTATCATGAGTGGATTCGTGGCTTGCTTCAGGGCGGGCGCGAGGCAAACGCCGGCATCGCTGAGGAGGTGCTGCCAACCGCTATGGTGTGGCTGATGGACATCGGCGAATATGGTCCAGCCCTCGAGATCGCGGAACACGTTCTGCGCTACGACGTGCCTCTCCCGGCCCGATACGAGCGCGATGCCGCGTCGCTGGTAACTGAAGAGATCGCCGATGCTGCGATCCGCGCGCAGACCGCAAAGCAGCCGTTCGCAATTGAAATTCTCGAATTCGTCGAGGGCCTGACGCACGAAGCGGACATGCACGATCAGGTTCGCGCCAAGCTCCACAAAGCGATTGGCACCGAACTAGCGCGCACGGCCGAGGATCTCGATCCGACCAAGCCCGAGTTCGTCGTCGCCGCGGTTCGCGCGCTCGCGCCGCTTCGTGAAGCTGTTCGTCTGCATGACCGGGTCGGCGTCGCCGGTCAGATCAAGCGGCTCGAGAAGGCCATCACCAAGCGGGCCGAGCCGGCCGCGCCCGACGCCGTACCAGATACCGCCGGTTCCACCGGCTCCTAAGCTCGCCCCCGGCGCTCGGGGGCGGATCACGCGGGATGGGAGGGCGCGTCAGCGCTGAGGGCCATCGTCCGACCCTGATCCCCACCCCCGAGATTTTCCAAGGATCCGCCGCCATGCTCGCCACGATCATCACCTACGCGCTGGCGCTGCTGAGCCTCGGGCTCGGCGCATGGCTGGTGCTGTCAGGGGTCGTGATCCTGCTCATGCTTGGACGCGCCAGCGTGCTGTTCTGCCTGGCGGTAATCGCCATCGGCCTCGCGCTCTTCGTGATCGGCTCGATCGGTTCCGGCCGGATCATGCTCGCATGAACGGATTCGGCTGCACGCCCTCGCTCATCCCCGCACCGGTCGTCTCGACCGAGGTGCTGATCCGCAACGACGGCTGGTTTCCCGACATCGACGCGACCGCGCTGCGATCGGCACGCCGTATCCGCGACGTGGTCACACCAGAGCGGCTGGCGCTCGCGGTCACCGGTGCGATTATCACCGTCGGCAACCAGCTCGCCGCGTGGCAGGTCGCGCATCTGCTCGCCGGTCACGCGAACCTCGCCGAGGTGCCATCGCCGAAGCTCGGCGAAACGAGCCGTCTCGTCCTGCTCTACACCCGCGCGATCGGTGCCTACGCCAAGGCCGAACTGGTCGAGACGTACCGCGACACCGACCTGACCGCGCAGGGGCAGCGCGACGCCGATGCCGTCGAGCCGTCAATCGTCGATCTGCGCCGCGACGGGATCCACGCGGTCCGCGACATGCTCGGCCGTGCCCGCGTGCGCGCAGAGCTGATCTGATGACCGACGCCCTCACCGCAAAGCAGGGCGACACGCTCGACGAACTCATCTGGCGCGAACGCGGTCTCGGCGCTGCCGATATCGGCCGCGTCCTCGCGCTCAATCCAGGTGTCGCCGACATCGGCGCAATCCTGCCGCTTGGAACGAGCGTGGCGATGCCCGTCAGCATGACGCCCGCGCCCCGCACGCTCCCGCTCATCCAGCTCTGGGACTGACCGCATGAAGGATCTTCTCCACGAATTCGGCGTCTCGCTGCTGGCATTCCTGTTCGGACTCACGCCGGCCGCGCTCGGCGCTGCCGTTAGCCTAGCTTATGAAACCGGCCTGACCTGGTCGCGGCGCTTTCTGCAAATGTCGGTCGGCATCGTCGTCAGCTATTTCGCCACCGGCGTCATTCGTGTGCTGTGGCCGTGGGGCCAGCCCGACCCGTTTGTCATTCAAGCGGTCGGGTTCGTCGTCGGCATGATCGCTTTCAAGGCGACGCCGAAGTTCATCGCCGGTCTCAGCGAGCGCGTCACCGATATTCCCGCGGCATTTTTTGACCGCTTCTTCCCCCGAAAGGATCGCCTGTGACCTATGACATGGCACGGCTGTCGACCGAGATCGCCCGCGACGAAGGCGACAAGCTGCGCGTCTATCTTTGCACCGCGCGCAAGCGTTCGATCGGCAAGGGGCGCAACCTCGACGACGTCGGCATATCTGCTGAGGAGACGCGTCTGCTCGGGATCACCGTGGCAAGCTGCCTTGCCCGCGGCATTACGCAGGCGCAGTCCGATGCGCTGTTCGCCAACGACATCAAGCGCAGCGAGCGCGATCTCGACGCGAAACTTCCTTGGTGGCGTACCCTCGATGGCGTCCGCCAGCGCGTGCTGCTGAACATGTGCTTCAACATGGGCATCGGTCGCGCGCCAGACGCCAAGCGGAAGATCACGGGCGCTGGTCTGCTCGGCTTCTACGGCACGCTGCCGAAGATCCAACGCGGCGACTGGACGGGTGCCGTCGCCGGCATGAAGGCGTCGAAATGGCACGATCAGGTCGGTGCCCGCGCCATCCGCCTCGAGGCGATGATGCTCACCGGAAAGGAGCCGAAATGATCAAGAATCTGTTCGCCAAGCTGCGCCGCGACTTTGCGTTCGTCGTCCTCGTGATCGTCGCGGCGGTCGGTGCCTGGCAGTATGTCGAGGCGCGGCAGGCGCGCGCCGATCGCGATGATCTCCAGCACACTGCGCAGGTCATTTGCGCTGGTTCCGGTACCGGGTTCGCCGCAGCCGGCAAGACGCCCCGCGGGGAAGCCTGCGCTGCCACGGTCGCCGGGCTCGTCCGTTTCAAGGCGAGCAGCGACCAGCTCGCTGCAGCGACGCTCGCCAAGGCAATGGCCGATCACGACGCACGACAGAACGACGACACACGCGCCGCGCGCGCTGCCGCTGAGGCAGCAAGCTCGGCCGCACAACGAATGGAGATGGCAGATGCGCAAGTTGAACGGACGAACCTTGTCGATCGCGATTGGTTTCGCGCTGTTAACGGTGTTGCCGGCCTGCACGCGGCCCGCTGAGGCCCCGCCTGCGGTCATCTCCGCGCCGATCGTCGTCAAGGTAAAGGACACGCCGCCCGCCGAGCTGCTGGGCTGCGCTGACCGCCCGGAGGGTCTCCCCGAAGATCCTGCGCTGATCGCGCAGATCCCGACGCGGATCCGCGCCGGCATCATCCGCCTCGCGCGCGCTTTCGCCGCCAACGCCGATCACCTCGATCGTCTCATCAACTGGAACACGCCTGCTGCGTGCCCGTCGCCCAAGGGATAATATTTTGGCCGGTACCCGCTTCGTCGTCACCGAACACGCTGACCTCGCTACACCCCGCGCGCCTGTTTCGTCGCAGATCCGCCCCGCCGCCAAATCCGCGACCGTTCTGGCGACGGCTACCGGCGTCGTTTTCACCTTGTCGCGCCTGCTCGGCAGCACCAGTCAGCTGGCGCTCGTCACCGGATCGAGTGCGAATCTGAAGCTCGACCCCGCGACCGGCACGATCAGCGCGACCGCGGCGATCGGCGCAGGGGTCAGTCAGAAGGTGCTGGTCCGTGAGAATGACGGCGACATTGCGCTGGAATATCCGGTTACGATCACGGGGGCGGCGTCGACCGTCGTTCCGGTCCCAACGCCGACCGTGTCGATTTCGGTCGCGCAGTCCAAGTCGGAAGGGAACAGCGGCGCGACCGTGTTCACCTATACCGTCACGCGGTCGGCATCGTCTGGCGCGGTTGCGGTGCCCTGGTCGTTCACCGCCGGCACCACCAGCGCCGACGACTTCACCGGCGGGACCTATCCGGCCGGCGGGACCGTCAACATGGCAGATGGCGTCGCGACGGGTACGTTCACCGTCAGCGTTATCGGCGATACCGGGGTCGAGGGCGACGAGACGTTCACCGTCCTCATCTCGACCCCATCGGGTTATGTGGCAGGGTCCGCAACGTCTGCAACCGGCACGATCCTGAATGACGACACGGCAGTACTGCCCCCGTTGCAGGTCATCACCAGCCGCAATTTCTTCCATGGGGAAGGCGTCGCGACCACCTCGTCGAACAACATGGATGCCTGTCGGTTGCCGTTCACGATAGGCAATGCGCCGGTCTCGACGATCGCGTTCGTCTATTCGACCTACTATGGCCAGAACGTCAAAGGTCCGGGCTACCTGCTTCGGGCCCATATCGAATATAACGGCGTCGTCGTCGTCCTGACGTTCGATGGCGCAACCTCGCGTCAGCTCGTCAGCGGTGAGATGGATGTTCGCAGCGACGAGGTTCCGGCGTCCGCGTTCGGTCTCACGCAGTTCCCCGCCAATTTCACCGGCTTCGAGGTGACGGAACGCGAGTGGGTTGCCGGTACCAACCGCATCAACATCGGCACGCCGCTGACGATAGCCGGTTTCGGATGCGTCCGCGGCCCCATCGGCAGTCCATCGAAGATCGGCGTTGCCGGCGCGTTCAACAATTCCAACACCACCTGGGCAGACTATAGCGCCCGGTTCTTCGGCCCGACGCTCATCGTCGGCCGTCCTGTCGGACTCATGCCTGCGTGGATCACGCTCGGCGCCAGCATCGAGGCAGGCACGGCTGATGATGCCAACCGCGGCTATGCTGCTCGTTCGGCGCAGATCGCGCCGCAATATGCGCAAGGCAATCTTGCCCGGGGCGGGGAGACCTCGACTGGGTACCTGTCGAGCGACGGGGACAGCCGGCGCGCGCTCTACAAATACTTCAACTGTGCGATCAACGGCTATCTCGGCAACGATTACAGTGGAGGGACGCCCAAGGAAACCGGCGCGACAAACATGGCGACGATCAATGCGCAGCTGAAGGCGGCAGGGATCAAGCGGATCCTGCAGGTCCGTATGGCACCCAAGTCGGACACGACCGACGCCTATGCGACGACGGCGAACCAAACCGTGCGAACGATCAACGGCGGGTTCAACGTCTATCGCAACTACATCGATGCGCAGGCGCTGCTCGATCCCAACGTGAACGGGATCATCGACATGACGTCGGTGCAGGAGCCGGCGAACGACAATGGCAAGTGGACGGTCAATGGAACGGCCGGCTATGCGACGGCAGACGGCACCCATCCCAGCACCGCAATGCACGCGCTGATGGTACAGCCCTGCCGCGCGGCAATCGATCAGCAGAACGTGCAATACATGGCGATGGCGGCATGATCCGGCGCTTGGCCAGCTCCGAAACCACAGGTGACCGGTGAAGAAGCCAGACACCCTACGCCGGACAATCCTATCCTTTGTCCCGGCGCTCGCGGCAGATCCTGCCAAATTGTCGTTGTTCGTCGACAAGGGGCGGATCGCCGCGCGCGCAGGCGGCACGCTTTCGCTGGAATACCGGTACACGCTGAACGTCGTCATCGAGGACTATGCGGGCGACGTCGACGATCTGATGGTGCCGCTGCTCGCATGGATAGCCGAGCAGCAGCCCGATCTGCTCGAGGGCACGGATCCTGAGCCATTCGCGTTCGAGTCCGAGCTGCTCGACGCCGATCGCGCCGACGTCTCGATCAGCATCGAGCTGACCGAGGCGGTCCGCGTCACGCCAAAAGAGGGCGGCGGGTTTGATGCGGATCACCTCGAGGAGCCACGCGATCGCGACGAGTTCGACGGCGTCTGCTGTGTGCCTTTGTGGCAGCTCTTCATGCGCGATCACCTCGTCGCGCACACGTCCGACCCCGCGTTCGTGCCCGACGCATGACCGACGATCTCGCCCAGCTCGAGCAACTCGCCGGTGCGCTGTTGCGCCGCGTCGAACCGGGCGAGCGTCGCAAGATCCTGCGCCTGATGGCGCGGACGCTTCAGCGCAGCCAGTCCGCCCGCATTGCTCGGCAGCAGGATCCCGATGGTCAGCCCTATGCGGCGCGCAAGGCGCAGCCGACCGGGCGACTGCGGCGGAAGGGCACGATCAAGCGCAAAGCGATGTTCCGTAAACTCCGCAACGCCTCCAATCTGCAGGCCGGATCGACAGACACCGAGGCGTGGGTTGGCTTCAGTGGACGCGCGGCGCAGATCGCACGCGTCCACCAAGAGGGGCTGGAGGATGCTCCGTCCAAGGGGCGGAAGAAAGTCCGGTACGCGCGCCGCGTTCTGTTGGGCGACACCGAGGCGGAGCGTGTTGCTTTGCTAGCTATCGTGTTCGCTCATGCCGCCCAGTGATCACACTACTTTTCGTTTTCGCGGGAAAGCCACCGCGCGATCATATCCGCAACCCATTCTTTCGTCAGCGAGGCAGTGTGATAAGTGCCAAAGATGAAGTCTGGGTATTTGGTCCCCGGATCGTGCGGTCCCGCGCCAATCGTCGAGGCTTCCACATCTTCTTGAACATCGAATTTGAACGAAAGAGTTCCAAGAGGCTGATACCGTAATGGGTGGCCTTCATCATTACAAAATTGAATCTGGTACTGGTTCGGAATAGGCAATCCAGCCTCGCCGGGGTAGCCAATGCCGCATAAAGAGAGCCGCGGGATATTGTGACCTGCCGCTCGATCGTTAATTATGCGCACCCCTGCTTCGACCTTCCTCTTTACGAGGTTGGCGTTCTCCAACTTCTGATTTGCTACGGTTTCGGCATGCACCCGAATTTTTTCTTCGGGTGCTCTGGCATCCTGTTCGCTACGCCAGCTCGCCGCAAACGACGCAATCGCCGCATCGATGTAATCCTGTGACATTCGGTATCCCTGTTGGTGTGGATGGTAACCCGTCACAGATGGGTTTGCCGGGTGTGAAATGCTAATCCACACCCGAACACGATAGCGCTGCCCTGACCCTACCGACGACATGGCCCGATGGCCGAGCCGTCCACCTTCACCGCTGTCGATCTATCGCGCCTGCCAGCGCCGACGATCGTCGAGACCCTCGATTTCGATACGATTTATGGGCAGATGCTGGCGCAGTTCGTGGCGCTGGTTCCCGACTTCGATGCCACCGTCGAATCCGATCCCGCCGTCAAACTCCTGCAGGTAGCCGCCTTTCGCGAGATGCTGTTGCGCGCCCGCGTGAACGATGCCGCGCGCGCGGTCATGCCGGCTTATGCCATCGGGGCGGATCTTGATAACCTCGCCGCGCTGATGGGTGTGGCGCGGCTCGTCATCACACCGGCAAACGACCAAACCAATGCTGCGGCGGTTCTGGAAAGCGACGAGGATTTTCGCCGTCGCCTCGTCCTGGCACCGGAGGGCTATTCGGTCGCGGGGCCTGAAGGCGCGTACATCTTCCATTCCCTGTCGGCCTCGTCGGACGTTCTCGACGCCAGCGCGACCAGCCCGGCAAGCGGCGAGGTCCGCCTCACAATCCTTGCGCGTGCTGGGACCGGTGTCGCCTCGCCAGCCCTGCTCGCCGCGGTCCTTGCCTACGTCTCTGCGGAGACCCGACGTCCCCTGACCGACTACGTCACGATCCAGTCGGCCGAGATCGTGCAGTATGCCGTCGAAGCGTCGATCAGGACGTTCGCCGGCCCGGATGGCTTGATCGTCATCGCCGAAGCGCGCGCGCGCCTCGCCGCCTACATCGCCAATTCGCACCGCCTCGGCCGCGACATCACCCGGTCAGGGATCTTCGCTGCGCTCCATGTCGAGGGGGTGCAGAACGTCGTCCTGACCAGTCCCGCGGCCGACGTCGTTCTCGATCGCACGCAGGCCGGCTGGTGCACTGCCACCAACGTCGTTCACGCGGGGCTCGGCGAGTGACACTGCTCCCGCCCAACGCGAGCGCGCTCGAGCGCGCCGTCGAGGCCGGCATGGCGCAACTGGCGGACGTGCCTGTGCCGCTGCGTTCGCTATGGAACCCCGACACCTGCCCGGTCGAGCTGCTGCCGTATCTCGCATGGGCGCTGTCGATCGACAGCTGGTCGAGCGACTGGTCGGAGACGATCAAACGCGCGCGCGTTCGCCAAGCTCTCCCGATCCAGCGCCGCAAGGGCACCGCATCGTCGGTACGTGACGTCGTCGAGTCCTTCGGCGGATCCGTGGCGCTTCGCGAATGGTGGCAGATGACGCCGCCCGGCGATCCGCACACGTTCAACCTGCTGCTCAACATCACCGACCAGACCGGTGCCCCCGTCGACGCCGCGTTCGTCGATGCCGTGATCGCCGAGGTCTACCGCACCAAGCCGGTTCGCTCGCACTTCACCTTTAGCCAGGCGCTCAACGCCACCGCCGGCATCGTGCCCGTCGCAGCCGCGCGCCCTGCCGTTTTCGCCCGCCTCACCATGACCGCACCCGCGGCCTGACCCGGAGAGATCATGTCGATCGTTCTACGCATCACCGACGCCGGCCGCGCCGCGCTCGTCAACGCCGCGCGCGACGGCACCAACGCCGTGCGGATCGCATCCGTCGGCGTCACCCCGACCGCGATCGTCGCCGCGGCGAACACCGCCGCGCTGCCCGGCGAGGTCAAGCGCATCGCGACGATCTCGGGTGCCGGCGTCGCGGCCGACGTAATCCACCTGATCGTGCGTGACGAAAGCGCCGATACCTATACCGTGCGTAGCGTTGCGCTGTACCTGCCGGACGGCACGCTGTTCGCATCTTACGGGCAGGCCGCACCCATCATTGAGAAGTCGGCAGGCGCGCTGCTGCTGCTCGCGATCGACGCCACGCTGCTCGACGTCGCCGCCAGCCAGATCACCTTCGGCAACGCCAATTTCCTCAATCCACCGGCCACCACGACGACTCCCGGTGTGATCGAACTGGCGACCGATGCTGAGGCGATCGCGTTGACCGACGCGCTACGCGCGCTCACCCCGAAGAACATGGCCGCGATCTTCACCGCGGCAAACGTCCTGTCGCGGCTGCTGGCGGTAGATGGCGCGGGCTCGGGGCTCGATGCGGATCTGCTCGACGGTCGGCAAGGTAACGAGTTTGCGCTGCTGGCCGGGGCATCGTTCACCGCGCCTGTGGGGATCCGGCATTCCGGTCTGGCGGCGGGCCTTCGGGTTTCGGACGGCACCAATGGCTACGGCTACATGCAGTTCGGCGAGGCATCCGATGCCAATGTGTCGCTGAACTGGTACATGGGGTCGTCGGCCGACAACGCCTTCAGCATTTACCAAGGGCAATTCGGTTCCGGTCTGCTGCGCCTTCGGGTCACGCAGACGACGGTGGCATTCAACGGATCGCTGATGTGGACTGCGGCGAACGACGGCGCGGGCTCCGGTCTCGACGCGGATCTGCTCGATGGCCGGCAGGGCAGCGAGTTCGCGTTGCTGGCCGGAGCCTCGTTTACCGCGCCGGTCGGCATCCGGCACGCAGGACTAGCGGCGGGCCTACGGGTTTCGGACGGCACCAACGGCTATGGCTTCATGCAGTTCGGCGAGGCATCCGACGCCAACGTGTCGCTCAACTGGTACATGGGGTCGTCGGCCGACAACGCTTTCAGCATCTACCAAGGGCAGTTCGGTTCCGGGTTGCTTCGCCTCCGGATCACGCA
>NZ_SLYD01000015.1 GCF_004340945.1 Sphingomonas sp. PP-F2F-A104-K0414 | reverse complement strand
GGGGTTTAAACCCCACCGTTGCTTCACCCGCGCTCCTGCGCGACAACAACGGTCGGTCTCTGGTTGCCGCTGGATGAAAGGCGGGGGTCACGTCACATACTCCACACCGCGTAAGATCGACCAGGTTTGCAGGACGCACCGAAAACGATCTGTTCCTGACCTGTCTCGGTAATCACGACGGGCTACGGTTGACGTTGTTAACCGGCCGCTCTTTGGCATAGGCCGAAACGCCTGATCGGGTTAACGAGCAACCACGGTGGCAAGTACCTGTGCAAAACGCCGCGTTTGAAAAGGATACGGCGTGGATACGATACGGCGAGGCACGAATGCGGGCGGGATGCGACGGTATAATGAGCGCCTGATCCTGTCAGCCGTGCGACGTATGAACGGCGCGTCAAAAGCTGAACTCGCTCGCGTGACTACGCTGTCTCCACAGGCAGTCGTACGCATAGTTGACGAGCTGGATGGTGAAGGTCTGCTGTTTCAGGCAGGTAAGCGCACCGGCGGCATGGGCCAGCCTGCGACCATCTATCGTATCAACGGCAAGCGTGGATACACGGTCGGCGTCGAGGTTGGCCGTGGGGATACCACGATCGCGCTTCTGGATTTCGACGGAGAGCGCAAAGCCGTCTGTCGCCATGCCGACAGCTTTCCATCTATCGATACCGTGCTTCGGCACGTCAACGCGTTCATTGACGAACATCTCGCGGCCACGAACTTGCTCAGTAACGAAGCCTTTATGGGCATTGGAATTGCAATGCCGTGGTTCCTCGGAGAATGGCGTGACGAGCTTGGTATATCGATCGACCAAGCGGACGAGTGGCGACGTGCTGATGTGGCGGTTCGCCTTCAAGCAGGACTCGCCTGGCCTGCATTTTTCGAAAACGACGGTAATGCCGCTGCACTGGCCCAACTGCTATGCGGCGCAGGCATCGATCTTCAGGACTTCCTGGCAGTCAATATCGGCACCTTCGTCGGCGGAGGTTTAGTTTTGGGCGGTCGGGTACATCAAGGCAGACATGGCAATGCCGGAGCACTCGCGTCAATGCCTGTCTGCGCAGCCGGCAAGAGCGACTATCTGATCCACCACGCCTCGCTTTACGCTCTTAACCAGGAAGCCGTTGCCGAGGAGCGTTCCGCGTGGACGCGTCGGTGTGTTGAGGCACTCGCCTTCGCAGTGACTAGCGCAAACAGCCTTCTCGATCTCGAAGCCGTCATCATTGACGGTGCCCTTTCTTCCACGTGTCTCGATGCAATCGCCACAGGATTGCAAGATCACTTTTTGACTAATTCACCGCCGGATTTCTTTGTCCCTGAGATCCGCCGAGGAGGTCTTGGCAACGTAGCTGCAGCCGTGGGCGCAGCCCTGCTGCCACTCCACGCAAGCTTTACCCCAGACTTGGCGAGCCTGTTCAAGAAAAGCTGATCTGCCCGAAACGGCCACAATAAAAAAAACACGGTCTATGCCGACTGGATTTCTAACTGTGCTTGACAGACTAACTCACACTAGTAGATTTAGTACCTGACCACGAAGGCGTGGCAAGTGTCAGGAGAGAGATTTCGTGTTCGTTCGTCCTAAGCCACTGTCGTGCGCCGACTATTTTCGGAATCGCGCTCATGGTTGAGCCATTGATGCTCGGCGCAATCGAAGCTGGCGGCACCAAATTTCTTTGCGCGATCTCCGATCGTGATGGCGCGACGTTGATGCAGACACGCATCCCGACCACGACGCCGAAAGAGACACTAGGCGCGGCCAGCGATTTCTTCGCTCAGGCGAGCGAGCAGTACGGCACTCTTGCGGCGTTCTCTATCGGCAGTTTTGGGCCACTTTCTTTGAATCCGATTGCAATCGATTACGGATGCATCACGTCAACGCCGAAAACGGGTTGGCAGAACGTCGACCTTCTTGCGCATTTCCGCGAAACTATCTCCGCGCCCACAGCACTCGATACCGACGTGAATTGTGCTGCAGTTGGCGAGCGGCTGTTTGGCAGCGGCCAAGGGCTCGATACGTTCTGTTATGTGACGGTTGGAACAGGCATCGGAGTTGGCGTTCTGATTAACGGTGCTCCGCATGGTGGCGCTAATCATCCCGAGGCAGGTCATATCAAACTGCCACGCGCGCCTAGCGATGATCAGTTTGCCGGAATCTGTCCTTACCACGGCGACTGTCTTGAAGGTCTGGCCTCAGGGCCTGCGATGCATGCTCGTTGGGGTACGCCGGCGGAGACGTTGCCCAGCAGTCATCCAGCATGGGACATCGAGGCAGACTACCTCGCCGGTCTTTGTGCGACACTTACCTATACCGTGCGGCCCGACCGCATCATCATCGGTGGAGGCGTCATGCAACCGCCCATGTATGACCGTGTGCGCAGGGCGCTGACCGCGAAGCTGGCCGGTTACGATGCCAGCATGCGCGCGATCGACATGGCCGACTATGTGGCGGCGCCAACCGCGGGCTCTTCGGCAGGTCTGACAGGCGCCCTCGCGCTCGCCTATCGAAAAGCGACCCGACAGTGGCCGATGCATTGGGCCGTTACTGAAACCACCTCCATCGAAGCGGAAGCCGTCAATGCATAGTGTTGTTAGTTCAGGCCCCGCGGGTGTTGCCGATGACGCCCGGGCAACTCCGGCGATCATCATGAGCGCGGCAGGCGCTGCGCTTGGTGGTCTTCTGTTCGGTTTCGACACCGCTGTGATCTCGGGTGCGACCAATGCGCTGCAAAGCCAGTTCGCGCTGACCGAGGCATCGCTTGGCTTTACCGTGGCCTCAGCCTTGATCGGCACCGTCCTGGGATCGCTGATAGCAGGCGCCCCGGCCGATCGGTACGGCCGCAAAGCCATCATGCTGTCCGTCGCGATAGCCTATGTCGTGTCGTCGCTCGGTACTGCGCTGGCGCACGACTGGTACGTGCTGATTGCATTCCGCTTCCTGGGTGGCGTGGCGATCGGCGCCGCATCGGTCGTCACGCCGATCTACATTGCCGAGGTCTCGCCGGCGCGGTTCCGCGGCCGATTGGTGGCGATGAACCAACTGAACATCGTGCTGGGTATCCTCATCGCGTTCCTCTCCAACTACATCATAGCGCAGATCCTGCCCCCCCAGACGGCTTGGCGCTGGATGTTCGGCATCGTCGGGGTGCCGTCCGTCATATTCCTCATCGTCACGTTCTTTCTTCCAGAAAGCCCAAGGTGGCTGGCGGTGCATAGGCACCGCGAACGCGCCGTCGCCGCGATGACGCGGCTTGGATTTAGCGACCCCGGTGCCGAACTGCTCCGCATCGAAGCCGCAGACACGCGCGAAGCCGCCAAGGGGGCTCCACGCCTTTTCCAGGCGTCGCACGCCCTCCCCGTCACCTGCGCAATCGCGATCGCGATGTTCAACCAGCTCTCCGGCATCAACGCCCTGCTCTACTACGCACCGCGCATCTTCGAATTGGCCGGTGCCGGTGCTGACAGCGCATTGCTGCAATCGGTTGCTGTGGGCGGTACCAACCTGCTGTTTACGGCGCTGGCACTGTTCCTGATCGACCGCTTCGGTCGCAAGCCGCTGCTGTTCGTCGGGTCGATCATCTGTGCTGCCGCATTGCTTCTGGTCGGCTGGCAGCTCGAGCGCGTCGCGCCGAACGGCACCCTGATCCTGGTCGGACTTCTCGCCTTCATCGCAGCGTTCGCGGTGAGCCAGGGCGCGGTGATCTGGGTGTTCATCTCCGAGGTTTTCCCAAGCTCCGTTCGCGGGAAAGGTCAGGCGCTGGGTTCGACCACGCACTGGGTCATGGCAGCGATCATCACCTGGCTGTTCCCGGTGGTCGCCAGCGCCGTCGGCGGATGGGTGTTCGCATTCTTTGGCGCGATGATGCTGCTCCAGTTCGTCTGGGCATGGAAAGTGATGCCCGAGACGAACGGTGTCGCCTTGGAAGATATGGATTTGCGGGGAGCTGCAGCATGAAGACGATTGCACTGCTGATGGCGGCAGCTGCCGCTCTGGCAACCTCGGCGTCGGCGCAGCGGCCCGATCCCCGGCCTAGCTATCATTTCGCCCCAGCCAAGAACTGGATGAACGACCCCAACGGGCTCGTCTACTATGACGGCGAGTATCATCTGTTCTTCCAGTACAACCCTCATGGCGACCGCTGGGGCCATATGAACTGGGGACACGCAGTCAGCCGCGATCTCGTCCATTGGCAGGAACTGCCCATCGCGATTCCCGAGACCGCCGACGTCATGGCCTTTTCCGGCAGCGCCGTGATCGACTGGAACAATACCAGCGGCTTCGGACGCAACGGCAAACCGCCGATGATCGCGATCTACACCGGGCACAACCCCAAGGCGAAGCTCCAGTCGCAGTACGTCGCCTATAGCAACGATCGCGGTCGGACGTGGACGGTCCACGGCGAGGTTCTGAACGTCGGATCGCCAGAGTTCCGCGATCCAAAGGTCTTCTGGCACGCCGCCACCAAGCGCTGGGTGATGGTCGCAGTGATGGCGCTGGAGAACCGCGCGGTGATCTTCACCTCGCCGAACCTCAAGCAGTGGACGTTCGCCAGCAGCTTCGGCCCCGCCGGCGGTCGCGGGAAAAACTGGGAGTGTCCGGATCTGTTCGAATTGCCCGTCGAGGGCGGAGCTTCCGGCGAAAAGCACTGGGTGCTCGGCATCAACCTCGGCGACAACGCCGTCGGTGGGGGCTCGGGTGGTCAGTATTTCGTCGGCGACTTCGATGGGACGCGATTCACGCCGGTTCAGGGCTGGCCCGGCGATGCGCAGTGGATGGATTATGGGGCAGACTTCTACGCCGCTGTGTCGTGGAACGATCTGCCCAAGGACGATCCACGCCGCATCTGGATCGGCTGGGCTAACGACTGGCGTTACGCGGAAGCCATCCCAACCTGGCCATCGCGCGGACTGATGACCGTCCCACGCCAGGTTACGCTGCGCAAATCGCCCGACGGGTATCGGATCATGCAGACGCCGGTGCGCGAGGTCGCGACCCTGCACGGCGCCCGACAGGAATTCGCCGCGACGTTGAACGACAGCCCGACCGCGCTTCCCATTCAGGGTGGTTCGGCGGATCTGGAGTTCGCGATCGACGCTGCTTCGTCCGAGCAGGTGGCGATCACGCTCACGGATGGCGAGGGTTATCAGACCGTCGTCGGCGTTAATCCGACCGTGAACGAGGTCTTCGTGGATCGGACGCGCTCTGGACCGCATTTCCATGACGGCTTTGCCAGCCGCCACGTCGCCCCCGTCAATCTGAAGACGCATCGCGTGAAACTGCGCATTCTGGCAGACGAGTCGATCCTCGAAGTCTTCATCAACGATGGCGAGCGGACGATCACCGATCGATTCTTCCGTGGCAGTGGCCTGCTGCGGTGGAGCGCGTCCTCGCGCGGCGGCAGTGCGCAACTGAAGCTCACCGCATGGCCGATGAACGCAGGCCCAGTGAAGGTCGCAGCGAAGTGACGACGGGTCCCGTTCAAAAGTCGGCAAGCATGTCCGGCCCGAGCTAGCTAGCGGGCCTCGCGGCCCGGACTACCAATAACCTGAAACAAATAACGTAATAAAGAGGGGATTCTTTTATGACGAGGTCTTTCCACGTCCTGTTGACGACTACTGCACTCCTGCCGCTGATTGTTGCATCTTCAGCTTGGGCACAAGCTGATGCGTCGCCGGCAACGAACCAGACCGGAGCGGCCCAGACGCCAACATCCGGCGATCCACTGCCCAACTCTGCGCCCACCAGTGCTGCGCAGGCGCAATCGGACGCGGCGCCGGAGAACGCGCAGGCGGGCGGAGACAACGAAATCGTTGTTACTGGTTACCGTGCAGCGCTTGGTTCTGCACAGGAACTCAAGCGCAATTCGTCGTCAATCGTCGACGCGGTCGTATCTGACGACATCGGCAAACTGCCGGACAACAACGCTGCCGAAGCCATCTCGCGGATCGTCGGCGTTACGGTTCTACGTTACAACGACGAAGCAGGCGTCATTCTGGTGCGTGGCCTCCCGGACGTTGCAACGACGTTCAACGGCCGCGAGTTCTTCTCGGCCGAAGACCGCGTCTTGCATCTCCAGGATTTCCCGGCTGGTGTCGCCGCGGGCATCGAGGTCTACAAGTCGGGGACGCCCGATCTTATCGAACCCGGTCTGGCAGGGCTGGTCAATCTGCGCTCGCGTCGCCCGTTCGACGTAAAAGACACCGAGATCGCCGGAGAAATCCGCGGATCATACAATGATCAGTCCAAAGCATTCGACCCGTCAGGTAACCTCCTGCTGACGAAGCGCTGGGACACACCGATTGGCGAGATCGGCGCCTTGGTGAATATGAGCTACACGCGCACCACCTATCGCAACGCCGATCGCTATGCTGACTCCGCGGTTATCACGCCGCGCGGTTTTGGCGTCGATGATCCCGCCGATGATCTAACGGTCACGACCCCTGGCGTTGGCAATTTCAACTTTCCGGCAAACGCCGGCAACTTTTACGAGAAGGGCGTTCGTCACCGGCCGGCCATCAACGGTACGATCCAGTGGCGCCCATCGGCCGATCTTGAGGTTTACGCAGAAGGTTTGTGGCAGGCGTATCGCGGCAACGTGTTGCGGGACTCGTTTAACGTGAACTTCGAACGGCGTGATGCCAACGGCGTTGCGCCCACGCTCAGCAACGTCGTCCTGGTACCGGGCGAGCCGAACAAGGCCGCAAGCTTCACCAAGACGGGCGGCTACGTTCCCGAGTTTTCACGGGTAGCGCAGGATGATCGGACTGATACATATCAGGGCGCATTGGGCTTTAAATGGACGACCGGCCGCGCAACGCTGTCGGGCGACTTCGCCTACACCAACAGCCGCTACAAAGCCCTGGAGCTTGCCGTCGACTCCCAGCTTGCGACTGCACCGACTATCAACGTCGATTGGGACGCACGCGGATCGGCAGTTTTCGATCTAGGCAGCTACGACATCACCAACCCCGACAACGCCCGCTGGCGCGGCTTCAATCAGCGCGAGTTCGTCGCCAAGGGCAACGGGCTTCAAGGCCGTCTTGATCTGGATCTCGAAACCGACTGGGGCTTCCTGCCGCATCTTCAGTTTGGCGTTCGTGCCAGTGATCGCAACGCCTCGTCGCAGAACAATACTCGCTACGCCTACACTGCCGGCCTCAACATCCCGCTTGCGAGCCTTCCAACCGGCGCGCTTGAAGTGATTACGGATGGCTTCCGTAACGATCCACAGCGCTTTCAGAACTGGCTTGCGCCAAATCGTGACGCGATCATCGCCAATAGCGAGGCACTGCGCCAGCTTGCCTATCAGTCGGTCCAGCAGGCGACCGTGCTGTTCCCGAACGACGGCGGCATTCGTGACGCTGTGGCAAAGTACGCAACTGCCGAGATCCCTGTCGATCCGCTGGGCGGCTTCACCGCTAGCGAGGCTAGCTATGCCTTCTATGGTCAGGGCAAGTTCGCGTTCGACCTCGGCGGTATCGAGGTTGACGGCACTGCCGGTGCTCGCATCGTCAACACAGATGGTGAGTATCGCGGTTTCAGTCGCGTACAGGGCAGCGATGGCACCGTTGGTATCGTCCCGACGACGACCAAGCAGAACTACGTCGACGTCTTGCCATCTGCCATTGCGCGCATTCGCTTCTCTCAGAAATGGCAGGTTCGTCTAGGCTACACGCAGACGCGGACCCGGCCGGGGTTCGGTCAGCTGAACCCTTCGCTCAACATCACGGCCAACAGCCCAGGTCCGGATGGCTCGCCGCCGCAGTTTGATGCAACCGGCTCTGGCGGCAATCCGAACCTGCGCCCGCTGACGTCAAAGAACTATGATTCCACTCTGGAGTGGTACTTCTCCAAGAACGGGTCGGCATCTGTCGCCGCGTTCTACCGCGATCTCAATGGCTTCATCGGCAACTATACACAGGTCGTAAACGACCCGATCTACGGCCGCGTTCAGCTGAACCGTCCTGAAAATGCCGGTAACGGACGCATCAAGGGTATTGAGGCTTCGGCGCAGACGTTCTTCGACTTCCTTCCCGGCCTGCTCTCTGGCTTCGGCGTGCAGGCGAACGGCACCTATCTCGACGGCACCAACCAACTGCCGCAGGCGCTCGGCGAAAGTGATCGCCAAGTGCGGATTACTGGTCTGTCCAAATGGGCCTATAATCTCACCGGCTTCTACGAGAAGGGCAAGGTTTCCGCCCGGCTCTCGTACAACTGGCGGTCGGGGTATACCACGAGCTACAACCGCACCATCAATGAAACGCAATATGCGGGCGAACTCGTACGTCCTGTGTCACGACTGGACTTCTCCGCAAGCTTCGAGCCGTACAAAAACATCTCGCTCGTGGCCAACGTCAGCAACATCCTGGCGCAGCCGTTCAAGAACTACCGCTACTATAATGAGACGCAGTATTTTGGTCGCGATCTCCGGATCGAAGGTCGATACATGAGCCTAGGCCTGCGATTCAAGATGTAACGCTCTGACCTGCGCAGTGTGGCAACACGGCACTGCGCAGGGACTTGGACCAAGTTGACCGCGGGTCAACGCCTTCGAACTCTGACCTACCTGCGCAGCGTAGGATCCCTGAGTCCCGTGTAACGAAATGCCATTCCGCTCGGGTGCGGGAGGCCGGGACCCGTCTGCCACAGATATCCTGATAGGAGCCAAGGCAATGCCACGTGAAACCGTCTACACCCGGCGCACGACGCTTGGGCTCATCGCCGGCTTTCCGATGATGGCTGGGTGTGGCCGAACACTGGGCGGAGCAACGACCTTGACGGACGGCTCGGTCTCCATTCCTCCGTCACCTTCAGCCACTGTGCCTCAGGCAGAAAACGGCCGGCCTCGCTATCACATCACTGCCCCGGCAGGCGGCTGGATCAACGATCCGCAACGCCCACTGAAGATCGGCGATACCTGGACGCTTTGGGCGTTGTACAATCCCACCTACCCTACCGGTGGCACAAATTGGCGGCGTTGGACGTCGAAGGATCTCGTCACATGGGAAGACCGTGGCATTGCGATCCCGCGAAACACCAACCGCTTTGGAGACGTATGGAGCGGCAGTACCGTTGTTGATACAGCAAATACCGCCGGTTTCGGCGCAGGAGCGCTCGTAACTCTCGTAACGATGCCGGTGCCGGGCACCGGCCAATCCTGTGCATTGTGGTACTCACATGACGACGGAGCGAACTTTGCGTTCCATGACATCGTTCTGGCTAATCCGGGAGGTCGCAAGGATTTTCGCGATCCTACCGTGTTCTGGCATGCGCCCACGAACCGTTGGGTTTTGACCCTCTCCGAGGAGGGTAAGATCGGGATCTACACATCCACCAATCTCAAGCAGTGGACATATGCCAGTGGCTTCGCCTCGACGATTGTCGGGCGCGTCATGGAATGCTCACATCTCTTCAAGCTGCATCTGTACGAGGCGAACGGCGAGACGTCGGCAGATAAATGGGTATTGCTGGTTGGCGGCAATGGTACCAAGCTCGGCTTCACCGTAGGCGGCTATTATTGGGTCGGCGACTTTGATGGGATGACGTTCACGTCCGACGCCTTGGAGGGGCAGTGGATCGATGGAGGGGCAGACTTCTACGCCGCTGTAGTCTGGACCGACCCAGCCTCGGCCGATCCGCTTGCATCGGCGTACTCGATAGCCTGGATGAGCAACTGGGATTATGTGAACAAGATTCCTGTCACCCGAGATTACCGCGGACAACTCAGCCTTGTTCGCCAGCTAAGACTTGAGCGTGTAGCGAACTTACCACGTCTGCTCAGCACACCGCTCGCTGCCCAGAATAAGGTCTTTGCTCCCGCCATTGCCGGACAGGATCAGACGATTACAGAAGGGACGTATTACGTATGGCCGGCAGGTGCAGAAGCAGCCGCCTGCCGTATTGATCTGACGTTCAGCCGGATTGGCGCCATTTGGCCCGACGACATCATCTTATTGGTTCGCAAGGATGATAATTTTGAAACCCGAATTCTATTCACAGCGCATACCAATACGGTCTCCCTTCACCGAGAAAAGAGCGGCCCCAACGTACCGAATGTTGACGTTTGGCGGCAGCAACGTAGTGTCGCGTGCGATTTCACGACGGGCTCGATAAACTTAAGCCTATTCATTGATTCAGGTTCGGTTGAGCTTTTTCTCGGCAGCGGAAAAGCAAACATTTCTGAACTCACAACGGCGCCTCTTGAGGCCAAGCTGCTTAACCTGAGCGTAAGCAACGCTAGATTGAAGGTATCGGGTGTTTCAATAACGCCTATGAATTAGCGCGTTTTGAACTCGCGCTTGCAGCGAATTCGGTTTCGCGCCTTTAAGCCAAGTCCGGCTGGACCCAATTGCGGACATTCAGACCGCCCTTTCCGCCACCCAACTTCGGCCGCTCGTTCAGGTCGTCGCGCGGCGGCGTTCGGCTGGCCAGATCGGCTGCGCGGATGTCTAAAAGGGGGAGGAAAGCAGACTGCCTGCTTACGGTATCAGGCAGCGACTTCCCTCATTGCCAGGTCGCCGAGGCCACACCCTGGTTCGTTAAGAGCATCCCGTTCCGTATAACTTCGTTGATACAAATCCATCCTGACGTGACCCCCGCCTTTCATCCAGCGGCAACCAGAGACCGACCGTTGTTGTCGCGCAGGAGCGCGGGTGAAGCAACGGTGGGGTTTAAACCCC
>NZ_SLYD01000014.1 GCF_004340945.1 Sphingomonas sp. PP-F2F-A104-K0414 | reverse complement strand
TGCGTGATCCGGAGGCGAAGCAACCCGGAACCGAACTGCCCTTGGTAGATGCTGAAAGCGTTGTCGGCCGACGACCCCATGTACCAGTTGAGCGAAACATTGGCATCGGATGCCTCGCCGAACTGCATGAAGCCATAGCCGTTGGTGCCGTCCGAAACCCGGAGGCCCGCCGCCAGACCGGCGTGCCGGATGCCGACCGGCGCGGTGAACGACGCCCCGGCGAGCAGCGCGAATTCGCTGCCCTGCCGCCCGTCGAGCAGATCCGCGTCGAGACCGGAGCCCGCGCCATCATTGGCGGTGGTCCACATTAGCGAACCGTTGAACGCTACCGTCGTCTGCGTGACCCGGAGGCGCAGCAGGCCGGAACCGAACTGCCCTTGGTAAAGGCTGAAGGCGTTGTCGGCGGACGATCCCATGTACCAGTTGAGCGACACGTTGGCATCGGATGCCTCACCGAACTGCATGTAGCCGTAGCCATTTGTGCCGTCCGAAACCCGGAGGCCCGCCGCCAGACCGGAATGCCGGATCCCCACAGGCGCGGTGAACGACGCCCCGGCGAGCAGCGCGAACTCGCTGCCCTGCCGCCCGTCGAGCAGATCCGCATCGAGCCCCGAGCCCGCGCCATCTACCGCCAACAGCCGCGACAGGACGTTTGCCGCGGTGAAGATCGCGGCCATGTTCTTCGGGGTGAGCGCGCGTACCGCATCGGTTAGCGCGGCCGCCTCGGCATCGGTCGCCAGCTCGATCACGCCGGCCGTCGATGTCGTGGCGGGCGGATTCAGGAAACTGGTGTTGCCGAAGGTGATCTGGCTGGCGGCGACGTCGAGCAGCGTGGCATCGATCGCGAGCAGCAGCAGCGCCCCCGCCGACTTCTCGATGATCGGTGCGGCCTGCCCATAGGATGCGAACAGCGTGCCGTCCGTCAGGTAGAGCGCGAGGCTGCGCACGGTATAGGTATCGGCGCTTTCGTCCCGCACGATCAGGTGAATGACGTCGGCCGCGACGCCGGCACCCGAGATCGTCGCGATGCGCTTGACCTCGCCGGGCAGCGCGGCGGTGTTCGCCGCGGCGACGATCGCGGTCGGGGTGACGCCGACGGATGCGATCCGCACGGCGTTGGTGCCGTCGCGCGCGGCGTTGACGAGCGCGGCGCGGCCGGCGTCGGTGATGCGTAGAACGATCGACATGATCTCTCCGGGTCAGGCCGCGGGTGCGGTCATGGTGAGGCGGGCGAAAACGGCAGGACGCGCGGCAGCGACGGACACGATGCCGGCGGTGGCGTTGAGCGCCTGGCTGAAGGTGAAGTGCGAGCGGACCGGCTTGGTGCGGTAGACCTCGGCGATCACGGCATCGACGAACGCGGCATCGACGGGTGCGCCGGTCTGATCGGTGATGTTGAGCAGCAGATTGAACGTGTGCGGGTCGCCGGGCGGCGTCATCTGCCACCATTCGCGAAGGGCAACGGATCCACCGAAGGACTCGACGACGTCGCGGACCGATGACGCGGTGCCCTTGCGGCGCTGGATCGGGAGGGCTTGGCGAACGCGCGCGCGTTTGATCGTCTCCGACCAGTCGCTCGACCAGCTGTCGATCGACAGCGCCCATGCGAGATACGGCAGCAGCTCGACCGGGCAGGTGTCGGGGTTCCAGAGCGCGCGCAGCGGCACCGGCACGTCGGCCAGTTGCGCCATGCTCGCCTCGACGGCGCGCTCTAGCGCAGTCGCATTGGGCGGGAGTAGCGTCACTCGCCAAGCCCGGCGTGCACGACGTTGGTAGCGGTGCACCAGCCCGCCTGCGTCCGATCGAGAACGACGTCGGTCGCGGGACTCGTCAGGACGACGTTCTGTACCCCCTCGACGTGGAGCGCGGCGAAGATCCCTGACCGCGTGATGTCGCGGCCGAGGCGGTGTGAGTTGGCGATGTAGGCGGCGAGGCGCGCGCGAGCCTCGGCGATGACGATCGAGCCATCGGGGCCGGCGAACGTCCTGATGGACGCCTCGACGGCATAATGGACGACCTCCGCCGACTGGATCGTGACATAGTCCGTCAGCGGGCGGCGGGTCTCGGCGGAAACATAGGCAAGGACTGTGGCGAGCAGCGCTGCGGAGGCGACGCCGGTACCGGCGCGGGCGAGGATCGTGATCCGCACCTCGCCGGTGGCCGGGCTGGTCGCGCTCGCGTCGAGAACGTCGGACGAGGCCGACAGCGAATGGAAGATGTACGCCCCCTCGGGACCGGCGACCGAATAGCCCTCCGGTGCGAGGACGAGGCGACGGCGAAAATCCTCGTCGCTCTCGAGGACTGCGGCAGCACCGGTCTGCGGGTTGGCCGGTGTGATGATGAGCCGGACCACGCCCATGAGCGCGGCAAGGTTATCGAGGTCCGTCCCGGTGGCATACGCCGGCATGACGGCGCGCGCGGCATCATTCACGCGGGCGCGCAGCAGCATCTCGCGGTAAGCCGCAACCTGCAGGAGTTTGACCGCGGGGTCTGATTCGACGGTCGCGTCGAAGTCTGGAACGAGCGCCACGAACTGCGCCAGCATCTGCCGATAGATCATATCGAAATCGAGGATCTCGACGATGGTCGGCGCTGGCAGGCGCGATAGATCGACAGCGGTGAAGGTGGACGGCTCGGCCATCCGGCCATGTCGTCGGTCAGCTTATGGCAGCGCCATCATGTTCGGGTGTGAGATCGTTTTTCACACTCGCGCTTCACGTCGGATATGGGAGGAAAGCAAACCGTCCGCTTTGAAGGCCACACCCCAGGAAACCCACCACTGAACGGGTATCCAAGATGCATCAATATTTTGCATCGCTGGAGCCCTCGGTTTCCTGCTGTTTTTGCGCTGATGCGAAATCCGTGAATTTTGCATCACGTGAAAAGCGGTGGATTGTGGGCCATGCCAGCGTAGGCTGATGCTATGGCCGACCATGAGATGCTGACCACGATCGACGGACCGACGCTCGCAGCAGCGTTCCCGGTCGAGCATCGCGCATCGGCAACGCTGGCGGGTACGGACGTCGCTAGGCGGCTAGCTCCACGGCAATGGACAGAGCGCTTCGCCGTACAAGTCGGGCGCGAGACGGTCCTGATTCCAGCTAGGCTGCACCTTGCATCTCATCGACCATCCTTGGCGGAGGACGTTGACGCATGGCTGTTCGCTCGTGCCTTACAGACGCGAAGCAACGACGGATATGAGCGTCAGCGGGCCTTACGCGATCTACTCGCAGACGCGCAGCCTTGGACGGCTCCTTTCATCGTCGCGCTAATTGGGGAGTACATCGTTGAAATATTGGATGACATCTCTGCTGCAATGACGCCCGAGATTGAGCAAGCCATCGGTACGTTCATCGTCCATAATCCAGATTATTGGAACACGATCAAACGACGGGTCACTAGCTATTGGAATGTCTACTATCGAGCGAGATGGCTCGGCGGTCCGAATCGCGCAGAGCGACGGGACGAATACGTTGGTTTTAGATTGACCCAGCAGATTGAACTCGCCGCTCACCGGTGTGTTCCGACGGCAGATAAGTAACCCGCCGGCCGATCGCTCGGCCTCAATGTTGATGCAAAACTTTTGATTTTTGCATCACGAACGACCGGTTTTCTTAGTGCCGATCAACGATCGGCCATGCGGCTCCGCGCTGCACGACGCGTCCAAAAAATCGTGACGGCTACTGCTATTGCTCGAAATGGAATGTTCGCAATGGCCTCAGTCCTACCCCGAAAGGCAGTCTCAACTACGAACGCAGCGCTCACGACGAGAAGCCAAATGACGAGTGGATGGGCAAGGAATCGACGTGACACCTCTTCTGCTAACACGCCGCCCCCGCATGCGCTATTGAGCGGAAGCGGTATGGCCGGAAGGGAAGGACTGCGGACGGTCCGCTTTCGGCGAAGCAGGCCGCGATAGCAGACATTCGGCAGCTGCCGCCTTTCCCGAAAAGGATGGTATTTCGGGAATTTAGACACCCTAGTCATCGTAATCGGGCAATTCGATCCGATTGGAGTCTCTCGCAAACGCGCTTGAGAATGCTTTTTTTATGAGCGGCGTGCCGGCTATACGCATCGCACCGCGCATCAGCATCAATTCAGGGGCGTTGTGGGGCCACAGCATGCGCGGGACGATTTTGGGAATGTTCTGACCTTCTTTTACGAAGGGTCGCATAACACCGTCATAGCGGACAAGAGCGGACGGGATATCAGACTGCGTCGCCAGCTCTCCGGCCAGAACATAGCCGCCCACGATCGCGAGGGTCGTCCCGATCCCTGAAAGCGGCGTCGGGCACCATGCGGCATCACCGGTCAGAACAACGCGACCGTTCGACCATCTGTCCATGTGTACCTGGCGCAGGACGTCGAAATAGAAATCGTCCACGTCTTTCATCACCTCGCGAATTCGAGGAAATTCCCAACCGTCATGGGCGAACTGGTCGAGCATGAATTGGCGCTGACGATCAGGGCTCCACTGATGCTCGCCTTCCGGCTTCTTGTGGATGCCCACATAGGCTCCGAGCAGATTATCGCGTGCCGGCTTCAACGTCGCGCCGCGTCCTGCCACCGTGTTGTAGACGCGGGCGTAATTGGTATCGTGCGGCTGTCGCGGGATGCTGAAATAGGCGATTGTTAGGTCCATCCAGCGCATGCTGTTCTCTCCGGGGAACAGCAACTCGCGTGTGTGTGATCCGACGCCCTCGGCTACGACAACCAGATCGTACCGCTCACGCCGTCCGCTTGCGAAGGTAACTTCCGCACCGGTCTTGTCCTGAACGACAGCATCGACGCTGTCGCCGAACCGAAACGTCGCCCGCTCACGGGTCGCGTCGTAGATTAGCCGCGCGATATCGCCGCGTCTGATTTCAAGCTCGGCCGTAGGCGCATTGTCGTGGCCCGACGATCCGGCTTCAAAGCGAGCGATCGTCTCATTGCGCTCGTCCACCCATTCGGTGCCAAGCTCTGGGGTGTTTCGGGCGAAAGCGTCATCCTCCAAGCCCATGCGGCGCAATACCTCGCGGGCCGTACCGCGCACGTCGACGTTTTGCCCGCCGTCACGAAACGAGGGTGATTTCTCGACAACCTCGACGTCAAAGCCAAAGCGCGACAGCCACCAAGCGGCAGTGTTGCCGGCGACGCTGGCGCCGGTCACGAGTATACGACGGGACATGGATCAAACTCCTTCCCGGCCATAAACATCACGAGTGATATTATGTTCCGGGCGGGGCTTCGAGATTGGCGATGACGCGGCTCAGCAGCCTCACCACCAAAGCAGCGTCTTCCGGCGCGAAGCCATCCACTGCCTTTTCGTTTATCTCCAATAGGACATTACGGCCGATAGCAGCGGCCTCGCGCCCGCTATCGGTAAGTTCGACCGTCGCAGCGCGCTTGTCCGACGTGCTCTGGGCACGCCCGATCATTCCGGCCGCCTCCAGCTTGTCGAGCAGCGCCACCATGGCGGGTTGCTTAACAGCCGAATGCTGCACGAGATCGCGCTGCAGCATTGGCCCTTTCCACGACAAAAGCAGCAGTGGCCCGATCAACGACAGGCTTAGGTCATGATTGCGGAGGCGGCTGTCGACCAACCTGTTGAAGATCCGCGACGCATGGTTCGCGAGATAACCAGTGGCGACCGCTGCTTCAGGATGGATATCCTCTGCATCCCCGATCGCGGTGTCTTTGATGATTTTGGTCACGGCACCATCGTAGGCTGAGCTACCTCCTTTGGAAATGTCGAGAGTACCTGCCTTCTCACAAACGAACCCTTAGCGGGACAGTCACCAAGGCGATCGTGCCGGGAGCCGTCTCGGGCACCTGCGTTCCCAAAACCTGTTCCCGATTGCTCTTTCCCGAAATGGCCTGTGTGAGACGGAAAAACGGGAAAGATCGCGCTTAACGAATGGCCGTTATCGGGAGCCCGGA
Organism: Sphingomonas sp. PP-F2F-A104-K0414; assembly: GCF_004340945.1. Lineage (GTDB taxonomy): Bacteria > Pseudomonadota > Alphaproteobacteria > Sphingomonadales > Sphingomonadaceae > Sphingomonas. The sequence goes on along the minus strand of NZ_SLYD01000014.1, from coordinate 9,690 downwards.
TCGCCAGCCTGAACGTCCGGGTCTGGGCGTAACCGGTCATGCCGCTCGTTATGTCCATTCTCGGTCTAGATGCCTACTTCAGCTGCCGACATGGGGTATCGCTGGGGTACATCATGCCATACGCCACGGAGAAACCACGCGTTTCTGCGGGGTCCGGTTGGCTGCGGCGGAGGACTCCTCCGCCGCGGGGAGGCAATAGTGACTTCACCTAGGAAACCGATCGATGATCTCGGAAATCAATGACCAGGATGAAGGCACGACCGAAGAGCGCGGGGAGGTTCACTTCCTGGCTGCGATCGCGGACGAGTTGATACGGCGGCTGGTGCATACTGGTGCAATGAGAAAGGCCGACGCGAACGCGATCGAGAGTGCGGTCGCCGAACGATTGGGAACCTCGCCCCGGGCTTGGTGACAGGTCGTTACTGGTAGTGCGGCGGAGAGTGTCTCCGCCGCATCATATCTGGAATTGAGGATGCCTCGGTACGGCAGATATTAATCTACCGAGGGAATTAGCTATCATTGGGTAGGACCGGACCTCGCAGGTTGAACCCGCCCGGGACGCTGATCACTATAAGCAAGAATTTCAGCCGACCTGCGTTGAATGTAAAGTTTGTGGGTTTTCGAAAGCGTTCCACCATCTTTTGCTTGGAGTTTCAGCGCCTCCTCTCGCAGCGCGATAGCCTGGTCACGTTTTTGCCGGCGCATCGTGGGTGTCTCGAGTCGGCTTCGCCCCGACAGATAATCCGCGGACCGCGTTCCAACCTCTGGTGTGGGGATCAATGACGGGCTCAGCGTAGGAGTTGGCGAACCTTGGTAGGGGGAGCTTTGCGCAAACGACGATGATGTCGCGCCAACTAGGATCAGTACGGCGAGAGTAATCTTCATTTCCATTCTCCGTTGAGGAGGCGTTTGGTCGGCAAAGCAGTTCATACGCTGTATGCATCGGTTGTGAGCGAGAGTTGACCGGGCGAACGTTCCGCGAAGGCGACACCAACAACAGGCCAAGCGAGCGTGGCTTCCTGCCAAGGCTTACCCCGATCACTTCGAAGCACCCTATCGGAATGAAACGTCCTAGCCGATCATCGCGGACTACATAGATTTGTCATCCGAATTCACCTTTGCCCATTTAGCCGCGGTTTCGGCTTTGGCGTAAAGGCGGCGGGCTTCCCGCGGGTTGCTAGACGTCCATTTATCGGGTGCCGACGCGATAAACCTGAGCGTTCTGGCGGACCGCTCTTGCCGCTCGCGACGCATCGTCGGCGTGATGGTGTTGTCGAAAACACCCATCTGACCACCGATCGGATCGATTTGGGGAAGGTGGGCACCGAACGTCGACCCGGTGGTAGGGTTTGCATTAGGACTGATAAATATGAACTGAGCGGGGGCGACCGTTGCACAAGATGCAAGGCCAAACGCAGCAAGTGTCTTCATCATGGAAAAAACCTCCTGAAAGCATTTTGGAAACTGACGTAGGCCACGATAGGTTGCAAGCGGTTACTACTGGAAGTCACACGACCTCCCGCCGTTGCCGCCCGTTCTCAGGAGGAAGCGGTCTAACGATAGGGCAAGCATCTGCGTCGGGTGCTAACGATTACGACAGACGGTGTTTCGGCCGTCAACGTCCGGTTTGGGAAGGAAAGCCGCCCGTCCGTTTTCGGACGCTCAGATGGCGTTAGCTACCCTGTTCGATCAGGTTCAGATCCGTCCATCTTAGAAAGAGTCGAGGGGAACTGGCCGGGCCACCGGTGGACAACATCCGGTTTGCGGCATCCTCGACGCTTTGGACAAAATACTCTGTTCTCTGTGGCGCAAGCGCGAATGCGACGCCGCCTGAACGCCACGCGCTTTGGTATTCGATGGCTGCTTCCTGCTCAATCTCTGCCTCCACGCTGCAACCGCTGCCGGTCAGAACGAATATGAGCGGGTTGGCCCACGGCTTGGGTAGAGCATCTCGATCGATACGGAGGTTGGTCATGGCGCATGATCGTCGGTTTTTCCTACGTCCGCAATTAGGAAGCGAAGATGGGGAGGAAAGCGGTCATCTGTTCCAATTGACGAAAACGACAATCAACCCAAAACCTGCGATCAACGCCCACATTCCGGTTACAGCCCAGAACGTAACTGGAGCCGAGCGGCGGTTCGTATCAACGTCTAGATTTACAAAGACATTACCTGACGCGAGCCCAGCCGCGATGACGAGTGCAGGGAAAGTGAAAACTACGAGACCGGCAATCGTGGAGGCGTTCATGCGCTATCCTAGCGCGAGATTGTATGTCCGCTAGTGGGCGTAAGCGGAATGGCCGATATGGGCAGGAAAGAGGACCTTGGCTTTCAGCCAGTCGAGCCGATTGGGGAGGGTATGCGTTGCCCCGGAGTTATGCGACCTTGCGCTAGCGAGTGACGAAACGTGGACAACGATGCAAAATCCAGCCGGGCAAGACTACGACTTTTTCGCAACGATTAGGATGCGGGATAAGCTAATTGGGTGGGCTATAATTTTTACTCCTCTGCTTGCGATGCTGCTCCTTTTGAAGCTGTGTTATCGGCCAGAGCCCATTGAACCTCGCTACGTATATGGCTGCTACGCGAGCAACGTCGCTCCCCGCATACTTATCGATGAAAGATTAATTTCATTCGATAATTCTAGGCTTAGTCCAACAAGTTATGAAGTGAGAGCAGAGAAGCAAGGATACTCGATTTATATGAAAGCGAACATAATCCTTGATCGAACGACAGGCGGCCAGTTTGCGTTCGTGACATCGCCCTATGGAACGTCGCTCCCGCTGCTACCCGAGCATTACAGCGAACCGCGATACCTTCGGCACCTAAGCGAGTTTAGCGGAAAGTTTTACGTGTTCTCGCGACAGGCCGATGAAGTGGTCTACTCGCGGATGACGCCGAAGGGCGCATGCCTCACGCAACCGAATGCCCGTTAATGGGCGATCACCGCCGGTCGAACGCAATCGTCTCGGTTGTAGCGAACGGCGGGCTGACCACGGCTTCATACCAATCGGCGCGGAAGCCCGGCAGTGCGGATAAATGCGCGATCAGGTCTGGCCAGCCAGCCGCTTCTTCGTGAAACGACCATACATGCCCAGCGACCTCGACATCGCAGCAGATCAAATCTGTCGTAATTTCATCCCGTTTGTAAAAGATCACTGCACGGACGTCGGGCAGCGGTAACTGAACAAGGACGGCTGGCGTGATCGTCATTACGATATAATGCCTTGCTGAACGAAAGGCGGCAATCGGGAAGCATGAAGCCTGCCTCGAACGACCGGGTTTGGGCGAAATAGTCACCGGACGTCAGCATCGATATGTCGAAAGACGATGTCCAACATTGCTTGCCGTTCTGCCTTTGTGTCACCCAGCAGAATGCGTTGCGCGTATCGGACCGGCTTTCGGCCTTTGACAGGGGCATCCTCGAGCCCTTCTTGGTGGACGCGCGCGATCTGCGCAGCTCGCCCGCTAAAGCCAACCCATGCCTCAGTGTCTGTCGATCCGGCCTGCAGATTCGGGGCATTGCGGAGTTTGCGGAACATCGCTTTGCGCTTGATCGTGCCCTTCCGTCGCAGCCGGCCGGCCGGCTGCGCCTTACGCGCCGCATAAGGTTGGCCGTCAGGATTCTGCTGCCGGGCAATACGAGCCGATTGGCTGCGCTGAAGCGTCCGCGCCATCAGACGCAGAATCTTGCGACGCTCGCCCGAATCGACGCGACGCAACAGCGCACCGGCGAGCTGCTCGATCTGGGCGAGATCGTCGGTCATGCGTCAGAGACAAATGCGGGGTCGGACGTCTGTGCGACCAGCTGATCGCGCATGAACAGCTGCCACAGGTTTACGCAGCAAATGCCGGGAAACTCATCGAGATGGCGGGGCTCTTCGAGGTGATCCGCATCAAACCCGCCGCCCTCCTTTGGCGTGACGCGAACCGCCTCGGTTAACTCGACGCTGATCGAGACGTCGGCGCGATCGGCGTCGAGCAGTTCGGACTCAAACGCGAACGGCTCGGGGTCCGTGCCCTCGAACAGATCGGGCTGCTGCTCGGCTATCCACGCGAGCAGCGGCACCATCAGATCGTCTACGTCACCCGCATAGTCCTCGATCACGACGTTCAGCGTGTACCGGTATTCCAGCGAGAGCGTGCCGCCCGCGCGCGCGGCAATCCGCCCCTTGTCGACGAAAAACGACAATTTGGCAGGATCTGCCGCGAGCGTCGGTACGAAGGACAGAATCGTCCTGCGCAGAGTGTCGGGCTTCTTCACCGATCACCTGTGGGTTCGGGGTCGGCCAGGCGCTCGGTCATGCTGCCATCGCCATATATTGTACGTTCTGCTGATCGATTGCCGTGCGGCACGGTTGCACCATCAGTGCGTGCATTGCGGCGCTCGGATGCGTGCCGTCTGCCGTCGCATAGCTGGCGGTTCCATTGACCGCCCACTTGCCCGTGTCGTTCGCCGGCTCCTGCACCGACGTCATATCGACGATCCCGTTCACGTTGGGATCGAGCAGCGCCTGCGCATCGATGTAGTTGCGATAGACGTTGAACCCGCCGTTGATCGTTCGCACGGTCTGGTTCGCCGTCGTCGCATAGGCGTCGGTCGTGTCCGACTTGGGTGCCATGCGGACCTGCAGGATCCGCTTGATCCCTGCCGCCTTCAGCTGCGCATTGATCGTCGCCATGTTTGTCGCGCCGGTTTCCTTGGGCGTCCCTCCACTGTAATCGTTGCCGAGATAGCCGTTGATCGCACAGTTGAAGTATTTGTAGAGCGCGCGTCGGCTGTCCCCGTCGCTCGACAGATACCCGGTCGAGGTCTCCCCGCCGCGGGCAAGGTTGCCTTGCGCATACTGCGGCACGATCTGCGCCGAACGAGCAGCATAGCCGCGGTTGGCATCATCAGCCGTCCCCGCCTCGATGCTCGCGCCGAGCGTGATCCACGCAGGCATGAGCCCGACAGGACGGCCGACGATGAGCGTCGGGCCGAAAAACCGGGCGCTATAGTCTGCCCAGGTGGTGTTGGAATTGTTGAACGCGCCGGCAACGCCGATCTTCGACGGACTGCCGATAGGGCCGCGGACGCATCCGAAACCTGTCATCGTCAGCGGCGTGCCGATGTTAATGCGGTTGGTACCGGCAACCCACTCGCGTTCCGTCACCTCGAAGCCGGTGAAATTGGCGGGGTACTGCGTGAGACCGAACGCGGACGCCGGAACCTCGTCGCTGCGAACATCCATCTCACCGCTGACGAGCTGACGCGAGGTTACGCCATCGAACGTCAGGACGACGACGATGCCGTTATACTCGATATGCGCCCGAAGCAGGTAGCCCGGACCTTTGACGTTCTGCCCATAGTAGGTCGAATAGACGAACGCGATCGTCGAGATCGGGGCATTGCCCGTTGTGAACGGCAACCGGCATGCATCCATGTTGTTCGACGAGGTGGTCGCAACGCCTTCCCCATGGAAGAAATTGCGGCTGGTGATGACCTGCAGCGCGGGCAGTACTGCCGTGTCGTCATTCAGGATCGTGCCGGTTGCTGACGTTGCGGACCCTGCCATATAACCCGATGGGGTCGAGATGAGGACGGTGAACGTCTCGTCGCCCTCGACCACGGTATCGCCGACAACGCTGACGGTGAACGTACCCGTCGCGACACCATCTGCCATGTTGACGGTCCCGCCGGCCGGATAGGTCCCGCCGGTGAAGTCGTCGGCGCTGGTGGTGCCAGCGGTGAACGACCAGGGCACCGCAACCGCGCCGGACGATGCCGACCGCGTAACGGTATAGGTGAACACGGTCGCGCCGCTGTTACCTTCCGACTTGGACTGCGCGACCGAAATCGACACGGTCGGCGTTGGGACCGGAACGACGGTCGACGCCGCCCCCGTGATCGTCACCGGATATTCCAGCGCAATGTCGCCGTCATTCTCACGGACCAGCACCTTCTGGCTGACCCCTGCGCCGATCGCCGCGGTCGCGCTGATCGCGCCGGTCGCGGCGTCGAGCTTCAGATTCGCACTCGATCCGTTGACGAGCGCCAGCTGACTGGTGCTGCCGAGCAGGCGCGACAACGTGAAAACGACGCCGGTAGCCGTCGCCAGAACGGTCGCGGATTTGGCGGCGGGGCGGATCTGCGACGAAACAGGCGCGCGGGGCGTAGCGAGGTCAGCGTGTTCGGTGACGACGAAGCGGGTACCGGCCAAAATATTATCCCTTGGGCGACGGGCACGCAGCAGGCGTGTTCCAGTTGATGAGACGATCGAGGTGATCGGCGTTGGCGGCGAAGGCGCGCGCGAGGCGGATGATGCCGGAGCGGATCCGCGTCGGGATCTGCGCGATCAGCGCAGGATCCTCGGGCAAGCCCTCGGGGCGGTCCGCGCAGTCCAGCAGCTCGGCGGGCGCCGTGTCCTTCACCTTGACGACGATCGGCGCGGAGATGACCGCAGGCGGGACCTCAGCGGGCCGCGCGCAGGCCGGCAACACCGTTAACAGCGCGAAACCAATCGCGATCGACAAGGTTCGTCCGTTCAGCTTGCGCATCTACCATCTCCATTCGTTGTGCGGCCGAGCTTGCTGCCTCAGCGGCAGCGCGCGCGGCGCGGGTGTCGTCGTTCTGTCGTGCGTCGTGATCGGCCATTGCCTGGGCGAGCGTCGCCGCGGTGAGCTGGTCGCTATCGCCCTTGAATTTGACGAGCCCAGCGACCGTCTGCGCGCAGCGGACGCCGCGCGCCGTCTTGCCCACGCCCGCGAAATCGGCCCCAGAGCCGGCGCAGATCAGCTCGGCGCGGTGTTGCAGATCATCTCGGTCCGCGGTGACCTGGCGGTACTGGACGTACAGCCATGCGCCGACCGCCGCGACGGCGAGCAGGACGAGGAAGAACGCTTCGGCCCTCACCTTAGCGAAAATGTTGCGGATCATCGGGGCAGCTCCTTCAGGCAGATCTCGCGCTCGCGCGCGCGGCGGGCGACCAAGCCGGGAAGAACCCGACCGCCGGCAAACCGGTAACGGGGGAAGAAATCGCAGCCCGCACGCCATTGGCCGGCGTTCCAGAACCGCGCGATGCTCGACTTACAGACCATCGAGACGCCGACGTTATAGGCGAGCGATACGATTGCGATCGCTTGGTTCGTCCGTCCGTAGACGTTGGGGATGCACTTTATGACGCCCTCAGCATGCACGATCAGCTCGCGCTCGAGCATCGTCGTGCATTGCGCCTCGGTGTAGGTTTGCCCGAGCTTGATATCCTTCGTTGCGATCCCGTCGCACGCGGTCGCAACGCCGACAGCGTCGAGGTACGCCTTCAGATACTGCTTACCCGAGATATGCTTGACGACGATCGTACCGGTAGGGGCGACCGTCGCTACTACCTTGCGGCCGCTCTCCTCGGCCGGCACCATCGTGAACAGCGCCAGCGCTGCGGCCACGCTACCGAGTACGCCAGCGAGCGTCTTGGTCGGGACCTTGCCCTTCATGGGCACCGACGATCCCTTGTCAGGCTGGGGCATTACTTGGGGTCCTTTCGCGGGATGAGCGCGAGCAGACGCTCGCTAAGCTTGCCCGGCAGTTCGGCGAGGACGGCGCTGCAGCCGGCGATGAAACCGGGCGCGCCCTTGAAGGCGACCATCGCGACGAGGAAGCCGATCGCCTGCGACACGAACGGGTGCATCCCGAACAGCGCACCGGCCGCGTTGGTGACGAAGTAGCTGACGACGATGCCGACCCAGACCTGCGCGATGCGCTGGCCCCATGTCAGGCCGGTCTCGACCAGCAGGCTGACGACCGAGCCGAGGCCGGCAGGGACGAGACTGACGACGAACGCCAACAGCCATGTCCCGAAGTCGTGGAGAAGATCCTTCATGCGGTCAGTCCCAAAGCTGGATGAGCGGGAGCGTGCGGGGCGCGGGCGTCATGCTGACGGGCATCGCCACGGTCGCACCCAGCGGCAGGATTGCGCCGATGTCGGCGACACCGGGGTTGAGCGCGAGGACGCGACCAATATCGGCAGCGCCGAGACCGCGTTCGCGCCAGATGAGTTCGTCGAGCGTGTCGCCCTGCTTTGCGGTGAGGACATCGGCCATCAGATCAGCTCCGCGCGCACGCGGGCGCGGCCGAGCATGTCGCGGACCGCGTGGATCCCGTCGCGACGCAGATCGACGATCGAGGGCTCGACGGCATCGGCGTCGCGCTGCCCCTGCGCGGTCAGGTCGGTGTCGCGGTACGTCTCGACCAGCTCGGCCTTGGCATAGGCACCGATCGCGCGGGTGTAGAGCAGGACGAGACGGCTCGTGTCGCCAAGCTTGGGCGAAGGCACTGCGGCAAGGTTCGGGTGACCGGCGAGCAGATGCGCGACCTGCCACGCGGCGAGCTGGTTGCCGACGGTGATAATCGCACCGGTCACCGCGAGCGCCAGCCGCTCTGGTGTGACCACGTCCCGGATACGGCGTGCCGCTCGCAGCGCGGTCGCGTCGATGTCGGGAAACCAGCCGTCGTTGGGGATCAATACCACGCCCGAGACGACTGGTGCGGGGATGAGCGAGGGCGTGCAGCCGAACCCGCTCATGCGATCATGATCCGGCCGGTACCGATCGAGCCGATTACGAACAGCGCGAGGCCGATGACGATTACCGCCAGGCAGAACAGCACGCTGGCGCGGCCAAGCATCAGCAGGATCGCAACCCCTGCCAGCACCAGCCACGCGCCTAGCCCGAGGCTCAGCAGTGCGAGCGCGGAGGTGATGATGGTGGCGAGCATGACGGCGGATCCTTGGAAAATCTCGGGGGTGGGGATCAGGGTCGGACGATGGCCCTCAGCGCCGAAGCGCCCTCCCATCCCGCATGATCCGCCCCCGAGCGCCGGGGGCGAGCTTAGGAGCCGGTGGAACCGGCGGTATCTGGTGTGGCGTCGGGCGTGGCCGGCTCGGCGCGCTTGGTGATGGCCTTCTCGAGCCGCTTGATCTGACCGGCGACGCCGACCCGGTCATGCAGCCGGACGGCCTCACGCAGCGGTGCGAGCGCGCGGACGGCTGCGACGACGAACTCGGGCTTGGTCGGATCGAGATCCTCGGCTGCGCGCGCGAGTTCGGTGCCGATGGCTTTGTGAAGCTTGGCGCGAACCTCATCGTGCATGTCCGCCTGGTGGGTCAGGCCCTCGACGAGTTCGAGAATTTCGATTGCGAACGGCTGTTTCGCGGTCTGGGCGCGGATCGCAGCATCGGCGATCTCTTCGGTGACCAGCGACGCGGCATCGCGTTGGTAGCGGGCCGGGAGAGACACGTCATAGCGCAGAACGTGTTCAGCGATCTCGAGCGCGGGGCCATATTCGCCGATGTCCATCAGCCAGACCATCGCGGTCGGCAGCACCTCCTCGGCCATCCCGGCGTTTGCCTCGCGCCCGCCCTGAAGCAAGCCACGGATCCATTCATGATAGTGCGGGAGCATCTCGCGCTTCACGGCAACGCGCGCGTCGATCGACTTGATCTCTTTCAACCGGCGCAGATCGTGCTGCAGCCGCATCGCGATCGATGCGGCTGCGCGTTCAGCGGGGGTGCCGGCGTCGGACGAAGGGGCCGACGCGGGATGGGATAACCCGCTCTCGGAAACGGGAGCAGATGCCATCTGGGATGCAAGGATACGATCCCGATGTTTGCGAGCAAGGCTCATGGCATGTCCTGTGGAGAGCGGGCTAACTGG
>NZ_SLYD01000013.1 GCF_004340945.1 Sphingomonas sp. PP-F2F-A104-K0414 | reverse complement strand
GGGAATGGAAAGCTCGACAACAGCGCCCCGAAGCCATCGCGCAAGCCGCGTAGCATCAGTCGCGCCAAACTAGAGGGCGCTCACCGAATGCATACGAAGCCTCGCCCTTCATAGCGGAGTTAAGAGAGGCGGCGACAGCTTTGGCCCGCATCGGGCGTGCCTAGGTGAGCGTCTTGCCAAAAATGGTAAGGGCGGCACCCGACTTGGCCATCGCACGATCATCAGGATGATACGGGGCCGTGTCATGTCTCAACATGCTCTGGCGGAAGATCGGAATGGCAAGCGCGATCAGGTGCGGTGCGTTAGCTACGGGCTTCAACCTCGGTCAGTGATAAATCGCGGCCATGTTATTTGTTGGTGAGCGAGAGTACATCGGGGCGCGAAGCCGCCGGGTAGTCAATTGCCACCATGCCGCTCGTACCAGGCGCTGCTTGCTACTGCTTCGACCCCATAATTCGCCAATCCGCCACGCGAGATGCCGGAGGGCCGGGGCTTGGGTGATCGTCTAGGACAAAATCTTGTCAAAAAATTGCGTGATCGGTCAACAATTCTGTCAGCTGGTTTTGACAGATCATGTTCTGTTCTGACGTGAGCGGTCAGGTTTATGTGTCAAAGGACACGCTTCCTAAATTTCCTGCAGGAATTGCAGCATCATCTTCAGGGCTTCGTCGGTCAGGCCGAGCGAACGTTGCGGCCATGCGGCGGTGTGCGGCCAGCACGTGATCAACCCGCGATGCTCGAGTGTCAGCAGCCAGCGTCGGATCGTCACTTCGGACAGCCCGGTGGCAGCCTGCACCGCGTCGATCGTCAGTGGTGTGCCCTCTTCGTAGGCGACGAACAGCCCGAGCAATATATCCCATGCGGGATCCTGGAACAGCGCCCGAGCCGACGCGAATGCTGCCGATCGGGCGCGTTGCTGATGAAGCAGGGCGCGGGCGCGGTCGAGTTCGGTCGGCGATGGCGGCTCGATACCCGATCCGGCCCCATCACCAGGGGGAGCGGCACCAAGCGGCATCCGCGGTGGCGTACCCTCTTGCAGTGAGGTGTCGGGCAAGGGGTGGTGCGCTGGGTAACGCAAACGAAGGGGGTCGCTCATCAGCGTCGATCCATATTTTGAAGTCGGTGTCGGTGTCGGTGTCGGTGTAGATTCGGCGGTCAGGGCGATCTTGACGCGCTGGACCAGTCCGGATCGCAGCCATGCGACCATCGTCGCCGGCGATGGCGTTCGGTGCCGACGATCAACAGGGCCAGCATCGGATAGGCGATCTTGCTGATCGCCGCGGCGTACATCCAGGGCACAAGGTGCGGGTCGTACGCGCGGACGCCGTGCACCGCGATCGCGAGCAGGTGCAGCGCGCTGATCCAGATCGGCCAGAACCGGTTCGCGAACAGCGCCACTGCGACCAATCCGGCCAGCAGCGCCAGGTCGATCGATAGCAATGCGGTATCGACCGACCGGAACGCGGGCCGCGCGGTGAACGCCAGCAGACTCGACAGGATCGCGGCGAGCAGGAACGCCGCCGCAACGATCCGTTCGGGGAGCCCACCATGGCGAAACGCGAACCAGCATGTCGCCAGCGCAACCGCGTAATAGACCAGGACGTGGATCACGGGGCGCAACCGAGTTCGAGGTCAGGCCGCCGCGGCGACGATCGAGAGATGGCTGATGTCCGCACCGGTGAAGAATGCCTGATCCGGTTTGGGCAGGCCATCGCCGAAACCGACGAACTTGCCGATCCGTTCGGCGCTGCGATGCGCGGCGATCACATGACCCTGTGCCTGAGCGATCGCCGCCATGGCGCCGCCAAGTTCGTGGACGACGGGTTGGGCGATCCGCGGCGTGACGCCGGCGCTGCCCCCGAACGTCGTCGTGGCAACCGCGAGGTGCGAGCAGATCGCAAAGGCCTCGGTTAATTGGGCTTCGAGCCGGTTCAGCAGGGTGCCGATATCGGTGGCGGTCTGCGTCAGCTGAGTGTCCATGCAAGTATCCGCCGATGGCGGCCTTCTCGATCGATTAGCCGGACACGTGCCCTATCCGTTCGATCAGCTCGGCGAGCACGTTGAGACCGCTCGCGAGCATGCCGAAGCCCACCGCGAGGATCACTGCGATAGCCGGTATCCAGAGCAAGCGGGCCGCGACCGGTAGGTCGTTGCTGCGTTGTCCTGTACGCCTGATCGGAAGCAGTCCCGCGAACGATGGCCGTTGGGGTGTACCGGTATCGGGGGCCACCCGGTGCGTACCGGCATCTTGGCTCACCCGGTCCGCACCGGCATCGTGGAACGCTTCCGGTTCGACGACCGGCTGAGCGATCTGTGGCACCGATGCCGGCGGCGCTGCCACCCATGAAGATTGCCCCCCGGATTGCCCGGGGCCCGACGGCCTTGGGTCCGACAGCGGGTCAATACGTTCGTGCCGTGCCAGCATGCGGGCCGCATCGCCGCGATCGGTCGCGCCGAGGATCCGGACCGCGTCGGCGATGTAGCCGTCGACGGTGCCTGGCGCGATACCGAGTTCCGCGGCGATCTGCTTGGTCTTGCGCAACGCAGCCACGCCGCGCAGCACGTCGCGGTGCCGGTTCGACAGACGATCGATGCGGGGTTCTTCCATCTCATCCCCCCTTCACCGGGCTGGCGGCATAACAGACCGAGCATGCCCTAAAGGGTTAACGGTCGGGCAAGCAACCACCTGCGCATTCGTGGCCGATGGCGGCACTTCGAAAGGACACCCGCGACGAGGCTCGGCTCATCGCATTTGAACCATTCTCTATCCGACTTGCACGTTTTTCGCTCAATCATGCGTTAGGATGCACGTGCCGGCTCGCCATCAATCTTTGGCTCGTCACCAAGGCGGGTCGGCACAAATCCCAACTCTTTCAAATGCTACCACGCCTCGGCGATCAGCTTGGCTGCCTCGGGCGTGTTCCATTCATAGCCGCCGGTCATCCGCCAGACTTCCTTGCCTGCCGAATCGTAGAGGATCGTGGTCGGCAGGTTCGCCTGATAGGCGAGGCTGAGGCCGAGCTTCGGGTCGAGATAGGGCTTCAGCGTCGAAAACTTCTTCGCGGCGAAGAACGGCGTCACCTTCTCCGCGCCCTGCAAGTCCTGGCTGACCGCGATCACCTGGACCTTGCCCGCGAGCGACTGCGCCGCGGCGTCGAGCGTCGGCATCTCGGCGACGCACGGCGCGCACCAGGTCGCCCACATGTTGAGGAGCAGCGGCTTGCCCTTGAACGTGGCGAGCGTGACGGACTTGCCGTCGGGGGCGGTGAAGGCAACCGTCGGTCCGGTCTCGCCCTTGTGGCTGCGGTCGAGCTTTTCGGTGCTGGTGGCAGGACCGGTGGCTTCGTCGGGCGCGGGGGCGGACGTAACCTCGTCAGCGGAGGCCGTGTTTGCCGCAACGACGTTTGCTTGCTCCGGCGCGGGCGATTTCCTATCGCAGCCGGCGACCAGCAGGCCCATTCCCACCAGACCGATAGTCGGAAGACGGGCGATTGGGCGCGAAGTGAACACAGGACGCAAGACCATGGACGGTTCCAATTCGATGTGGGGTGGGCGGTTCGCCGAGGGGCCAGCCGCGGTCATGCGCGAGATAAACGCCTCCATTCCCTTCGACAAGCGGCTCTGGCAGCAGGATATTGCCGGCTCCAAGGCGCATGTCGCGATGCTCGGGAAACAGGGCATCGTGTCGGCGGAGGACGCGGCCACGATCTCGGCCGGGCTCGACACGGTAGCGGCGCATTACGCCGAGCACGGCGTCGAGGAGGATCTGGTCCTCGAAGACATTCATATGCAGACCGAGGCGCGGCTGGCCGATGCGATCGGGCCGGTTGCCGGGCGGCTGCATACCGCGCGCTCGCGCAACGATCAGGTCGCGACGGACTTCCGCCTCTGGGTGCGCGACGCGATCGATCAGGCGCTGGCGGCGCTCGCCGGGTTCCAGGCGGCACTGCTCGCGCGGGCGGAAGAGCATGCGGCTAGCGTCATGCCCGGCTTCACGCATTTGCAGTCCGCGCAGCCGGTGACGCTCGGGCATCATCTGATGGCGTACCACGCGATGATCTCGCGCGACGTCGGGCGCTTCGCTGATGCCCGCGCGCGGATGAACCGGTCGCCGCTCGGCTCGGCCGCGCTGGCGGGGACGGGCTTTCCGATCGACCGCGAGATGACCGCCGCCGCCCTCGGTTTCGACGGGCCGATGACCAATTCGCTCGACGGCGTCAGCGACCGGGATTTCGCGATCGAGTATCTCACCGCCGCGACGCAGACCTCGCTGCATCTGTCGCGGCTCGCCGAGGAGTTCGTGTTGTGGGCGTCGCAGCCGTTCGGGTTCGTCGCGCTGAGCGATCAATGGTCGACGGGCAGTTCGATCATGCCGCAGAAGCGCAACCCTGATGCGGCCGAACTGGTGCGCGGGCATGCCGGGCGCATCCTCGGTTGCATGACCGCGCTGATGGTGACGATGAAGGGCCTGCCGCTCGCCTATTCGAAGGACATGCAGGACGACAAGCCGCCGGTGTTCGAGGCGCACGACCTGCTCGCGCTATCGATCGCGGCGATGACCGGGATGGTCGAGAGCGCGACGTTCCGGACCGACCGGATGCGCGGGCTGGCCGAAAGCGGTTTTGCGACCGCGACCGATCTGGCCGACTGGCTGGTGCGCGAGGCTGGCCTCCCGTTCCGCGAGGCGCATCATGTCACCGGGCGCGCGGTGAAGCTGGCGGAGGAGCGCAAGGTCGCGCTCGATGCGTTGCCGATCGAGGACCTGAAGGCAATCGATGCGCGGATCGACGAACGCGTGTACGGCGTGCTCTCGGTCGATGCGTCGGTCGCCAGCCGGACCAGCTTCGGGGGCACCGCGCCGGACAATGTGCGCGCGGCGATCCGCGCTGCGCGGGGAGAGATAGCATGAAACGGCTTCTGGGATTGGCGGGACTGGCACTGGCTCTTTCGGGCTGCGGCGCGGCGGACGGCCTGGTGCCGGCGGAGGGCAAGACGCTTCCGGTCGCGCCTTACGGTGCGAAGACCCCGCCGACCGCGGCCCAGCTGCTCGCGCCGACCACGCAGCAACGTCCGCAGCGCAGCGACGAGCTGCTCACCCAATCCGACGAGCGCCGCAGCGACGAGTTCGACCTGCCGCCGCCAAATTGAAGACCTGATCCATGGACCATTTCGCTTATCGTGACGGTGTGATGCACGCCGAAGACGTCGCCCTGCCGGCGATCGCCGAGGCCGTCGGTACCCCCGTCTACGTCTATTCGACCGCCACCTTCCGCCGCCACGCGCAGGTATTTCGCGATGCGCTGAAGCCTGCGGGGCGGGTGCATCTGGCCTATGCGATCAAGGCGAACCCCAACGTCGCGGTCCTTCGCGTGCTGGCCGACGAAGGCTATGGTGCCGATGTCGTTTCCGCGGGCGAGATGCAGCGCGCGCTGGCGGCGGGGATCCCGGCGTCGGACATCGTGTTCTCGGGCGTTGGCAAGACGCGCCGCGAACTGGCGCAGGCGCTGGATGCGGGCATTGGCCAGTTCAATCTCGAGCTGGAGGAGGAGGGCGAAGTCCTCGCCGCGCTGGCGCATGCTCGCGGCGAACGCGCGCCGGCGGTGTTGCGGGTGAACCCCGACGTCGATGCCGGCACGCACGCGAAAATCTCGACCGGGCGTAAGGAGAACAAGTTCGGCGTCGCGATCGATCAGGCGGTGGCGATGTTCGATCGGCTGTCGAAGCATGACGGGCTCGACCTTCGCGGCGTGGCGATCCACATCGGCAGCCAGCTCGCCGATCTCGCACCGTTGGAAGCCGCCTATGCGCGCATCGGCGAGCTGGTCGCGGAACTGCGCGCCGCGGGGCATACGATCAGCCGCGTCGATCTCGGCGGCGGTCTCGGCGTGCCCTACAAGCCCGATGACGTGCTGCCGAGCCCGGCCGACTACGGCGCGATGGTTGCGCGCGCGACCGCCGAATGGGACGTCGAACTGATGTTTGAGCCAGGGCGCGTGATTGCGGGCAATGCCGGCGTGCTGCTGACCGAAGTGATCTGGGTGAAGCCCGGCGTGGTCAATCCGTACGTGATCGTCGACGCGGCGATGAACGACCTCGCGCGCGTCGCGATGTATGACGCGTATCACGATTTCGTCGCGGTCGAGCCGACCGGCGAGCGGATGATGGCGAACATCGCCGGGCCGGTATGCGAGACCGGTGACACCTTCGCGATGGGCCGCGATATCGACGCGGTGAAGTCAGGCGATCTCGGCATCTTCCGCACTGCCGGCGCGTACGGGGCGACGATGGCGTCGACCTATAACAGCCGCGCGCTGGTGCCCGAGGTGCTGGTCGACGGCGACCGGTTCGCAGTGGTCGCGGATCGCATTCATCCGGAAACGATCCTGGCCGCCGAGCGCGTGCCGGAATGGCTCAAGCGGTGACATCGCCCGCTCCGCTACAGAGCCTGCCGCTGTTCGTGAGGCTAGCGGGGCGCCCGGTGATCCTGCTGGGCGAGGGCGAGGCGGCGGATGCGAAGCGGCGGTTGCTCGATAGGGCTGGGGCCGATGTGGTCGACGAGAATGCGGCGGCGTCTCTAGCGATCGTCGCGATCGACGACGAGGACGAGGCGCTGGCGGCAGTCGCGCGGCTGAAGGCGCGCGGGATCCTGGTCAATGCGGTCGACCGGTCGGCGCTGTGCGATTTCACGTTGCCGGCGATCGTCGACCGCGCACCGGTGCTGATCGCGATCGGCACTAGCGGCGTATCGGCCGGGCTGGCGGCGGCGTTGCGTCAGCGTCTGGAGGCGATCGTGCCCGCCGATCTCGGCAAACTTGCGCTCGCGTTGCAGGCGGCGCGTGGCGCGTTGCGGAAGCGCTGGCCTGATATGGGCGAGCGCCGCCGGGCATTAGCGACCGCGATGGCGGCGGGCGGGATGCTCGATCCGTTGTCACCGACGCACGACGTCGCTGCATGGCTGGTGCCGACGGACGCGCCCGCTGCGGTGCGTGACGTGGCGATTACCCTCGTCCTGCTGTCTGACGATCCCGAGGATTTGACGTTGCGCCAGGCGCGGGCGCTCGCCAGCGCCGACCGGGTCTATCACGGCCCCGACGTGCCCGCGGCGATCCTCGACCGTGCACGTGCCGACGCCGCGCGGTATTGCGCGGCGATGCCGGTGGATCCGGGCACGGGCCTCACCGTCACGATCGAGATGGCGCGATGAGCGGTTTCGGCTTCCGCATCACCAACGGCGAAGCGACGCGCGTTGGCGTGAAGGAGGCGCTCGACTGTACCGCCGACCTCGTATGGGTCCATCTGTCGACCACCGCCGAGCATGCCCAGACATGGCTACGCGACGAGGCCAAGCTGCTCGATTACGTCGTCGACGCACTGACTGCGACCGAGACGCGGCCGCGGTGCGAAGCGGTCGGCGAGGGCGCGTTCCTCAATTTGCGCGGGCGGTCGCACGAGGAACTCGATACCTCCGACATGCTCGCCTCGGTGCGGATCTGGGCGGTGAAGGGCCGAGTCTTCTCGGTCACGCGCAAACCGCTGATCGCGGTCGGCGAGGTCGAAAAGATGGTCGAGCGCGGCGAAATCCGTGATCCGGGCGACCTGATCGCCGCGTTTGCGACCGCGATCACCGCCGACCTCGATCCCGACGTCGCGACGCTCGGCGACGAGCTCGACGATTGCGAGGAACAGCTCGACGCCAACCGCGTGTTCGAACTGCGCCGCACCGTCAGCAAGGTCCGCGTGGCGGCGATCGGCTATAAACGCTTCCTCAGCCCGCAGCGTGCGGCGCTGGAGAAACTGGCGGCGTTGCCTGGCGACTGGCTCGCCGACGACGACCGTCTGCATCTCGCGGCGGCGGCGGACCGCGCGGCGCGGATGGCAGAGGAGCTTGAATCGATCCGTGAGCGTGCCGCACTGGTCCACGAGACGCTGACCGATCTGCGCGCGGAGCAGATCGACAACCGCTCGTTGATCATTTCTATCGCGGCGATGGTGTTCCTGCCGCTGACGTTCCTCACAGGCCTGTACGGCATGAACGTGAAGGGGCTGCCCTATGCCGAAGAGCCATGGGCGTTCGATGCGATCGCCGCGGCCTGCCTCGTGATCGCGGTGGGCGTCATCGGGTATTTCTCCGCCCGCCACTGGTTCAAGAGGTAGGACTTCTAACCTCGATCCTCCCCCGCCAGGGGGAGGTGGCGCCAACGGCGACGGAGGGGGAGGGGGCGACAACTGCTGTTCCGTGTCCGCCCCCTCCGACTGGCAAGCGCCAGCCACCTCCCCCTGGCGGAGGAGCATTGGAAGCTCAGGCGGCGCTGGCAGTCCGCCAGGCTTGGGCGATCTCGTCGAGCATGTCCGCAGAATCGCGGAACGGCTTGGGGTCATGGCCGAGCGAGGCGTTGATGACGGTCTTCCGCGCGCCGCCATACAGCCGCGCCAGCGTCTCAGAAATCTGGCCACCTTTTTCGAAATCGAGGCCGGCCTCCAGCGCGAACAGAATCGCGGTGGCACGCGTGATGCGCTCGCTCTTGACCGCGAACTTGCGCTTTTCGCACGCCCAGGCGGCGGCCCGCAACGCCGCGACCAGTTCCTTGTACAGCAGCTGTACCAGCGCCGGGCCGTCCGCGGTCGCAGTGTGGCCGACCGCGTCGATCTGGCGATAGGTCGCGAACGGGTCGCGCGTGAGGGTGGAGGCGTAGGTCACGAGCTCTTGTTCCACTGGGCGATCTGGCCGGTAAGAAACGTCTGCGTCGACTTATACGCCGACACGCGCGAGTTCATGCTGGCATATTGCTGCGTCAGGCGGGTCGTCAGCTGTGCCGACTGGTCGGTCACCTTGTCCTGCTGTTTGGTCACATCGGACTGCGCCGCCGTATAGCGCACGGTCGAGGCGCCGAGCCCGGTCAGCGTGCTGGTGGCGCTGGTCGTCAGCGCGGTCAGCGTCGCCGAAAGGCCGAGCGCATTGGTGCCCGACGGTGCGAACATAGATTCGATGGTGTCGGGATAGGCCGCGAGCTGCTTCGCGAGCAGCGTGGAATCGACGCGCAGGGTGCCGTCCGTATTGGTCGCGACGCCGAGTTCCGCCAACGTCCGCGGGAGACCGGCGGTCGCGCCGCCAACCAGTGGCTTCGAGGTCAACGCCTTCAGCGAGCTCAACAACGACTTGGCGGCAGGGTCGGCACGGAGATTGCCGGTGATCGGATCGGTCTGCTCGGTGATCGTCTTCAGGACCTCGTTATAGGTCGTGACGACGTCGTTGACCGCCTGCGTCAGCGCATCGGTCGGTGCGGTGCTGGTCAGCGACACGGGGACGGTCGATACGCCGCTCAGTTGCAACGTTACGCCGGAAACCAGATCGCTGACGGTGTTGCTCGGCCGTTCGACGTCGATCCCGTCGACGGTGAGCTTGGCGTTCTGTGCAGTCGACACGAGGCTGGTCTTGGTCGCGGTGCCGCCACCGATGTCGAGCGCATTGCCGGTGGCGCCCTTCAGCGTGAACGCGTTGGCGCTGCCGGTTGCGCCCTTGACCGACAGATACGCGCCGCCCTGCGCATCGGTGACGACCGAGGCGGTGACGCCGCTCTTCGACGCGTTGATCCCCGCCGCGATCGCGTCGATGCTGCCGTCGCCGATATTGATCGCGACGTTTGCGCCCCCGCCGACGTTGAGCGTCAGCGCGCCGGTGCCGAGCGATGCGGTGCGATTGGCGGCGGCGACGGGGTTCGTCGTCCGCGCGACCTGGCCGGTGGCGAGGCGCGTGACAGTGACGCTGGCCGACAGTCCCGACAGTTTCGCGCCCGACTGTGCGGTGGCGGACAGGATTGCGGCGTTCGAGCTCGTCGGTTGGGTCTGCAAGCTGCCGCCCTTCACCAGATTGGCGAGCGCGGTGGAGAAGCCGGTCATCGTGCTCTTGAGCGACGCGACGCCCGAAATCTGCGCGGTGAGCGTGTCGGATTTGGATTTCAGCGTTGCCGAGCGGGCGGCAAACTGCGCTTCGACCAGCGATGTGACCAGCGTCCCGGTGTCGACGCCCGACCCTGCGCTGAGCCCCGTCAGGAGCGCTTGCGTCGCGGTGTTGATCGCGGTCTGTGCCGCGGACGCGGTGGACGTTGGGGTGGGTGTCCCCGTCGTGCTGGTGGTCGATGTTACCATGGCGAAGTTCCTGCACGTGCGCGCTCGTCTGTAAGAACGACCGTTTGGCGGCGATGTTTAGGCCTGTTTCATGCCGTTTTCGTCGAAGCGAGCGTCCTTCGGTACGGTGACGAACGGCTGGACCCCGCCGGCCGTACCGCCCGCCGCCGCGTTCAGCCCGAATACGAAAGCGAGCACCGTCGCGATCGCCATGTACAGGTCGTCGCGGACCTCCTGATTCTCCTTGCTGGTGTAATAGATCGCACGCGCCAGCATCGGATATTCGAGGACGGGTACCCGGCCTTCTGCGGCAAGTTCGCGGATCGCAAGCGCGGTGGCGCCGCGCCCCTTGGCGACCACCACCGGCACCTGATCCTTGCCGCGATCGTAGCGCAGCGCGACGGCGAAATGCGTCGGGTTGGTCAGCACGACATGCGCCTCCGCTACCGATTTGCGCAGGCCCCCGCTCGCCATCGCGCGCATCTTCGCCCGCATCTGGCCCTTCGCCTCGCCATTGCCCTCGGTCGACTTGTGCTCGTCCTTGATCTCCTGTTTCGACATCCGCATCTTGCCCAGGCGGCGGATGATCTGGATCGGCAGGTCGATCCCGGCGATCGCGCACAGCCCGAACGCCATCGCGATCAGGATGCCCTTGAAGATCCCGCCGAGCGTCGACAGCGCCTGATTGAGATCCGCGGACGAGGCGAGGCCCATCGTCGAATGCGCCGCGTTCCACAGCATCCAGCCGCCAATCGTGCCGAGCAGGATCACCTTCAGCAACGACTTGCCAAGCTCGATCCAGCCGTTCGCGCCGAAGATCCTCTTGAGCCCCGCCGCCGGATCGACGCGGCTGTATTTGGGCGCGAGCAGGCTGCCGTTGAAGCCGAGCGAGCCGAGCCCCGCCTGGCTCAGGATCGCGGCGCCGATGCTGACGATGAACAGGGTTATGAGTGATGGCGCGAGCTTGCCGCCGGCTTCCATCAGTGGGCGCCAGGGGGAAAAATCCTCGACGTCGGCATGCGTGAACTGGAAGCTCGAGCTCATGATCGCCTTGCACGCCGAGATCAGCGTCGGCCCCGCGTAGATCAGCCACGCTACGCCGGCGAGCATGCTCAGCGCGGTCGCGAAGTCGCGCGATTTGAGGATGTCGCCTTTTTCGACCGCATCCTTCTTGCGCTTTGCGGTTGGTGCTTCGGTCTTTTGACCCGAATCCTCAGACATGGGCATCCTCGGACATCAGCCGAGCACCAGGTTTTCGGTGGCGGCGAGGCCTTCGCGGACGATCACGAGCATGTAGTCGCCCATCGTGGGGAACGCGATCGCGAGCGTGACGACGCCGACCGCGAGGCTGGCGGGGAGGCCGACCGCGAACAGGTTTAGCGAGGGCGCAGCGCGACTCAGCATGCCGACGACGATGTTGAGGCAGAGCAGCAGGAAACCGACCGGCAGCGCGAGCAACAGCCCGGCGAGGAACGCGTAACCCCCGAAAAACGCGATCGCCTTCAGTCGCTCGACGCCGATCCACGCGGCACCGGGGGGGAGCACGTCGTAGCTCTTCACCAGCAGGTCGATCAGGATCAGGTGGCCGTCGACCGACAGGAACAGCAGCGTCAGCATGATCGAGAAGAACTGGCCGAGCGCAGGGCTGGACTTGCCGTTCTGAGGGTCGATCGAGGATGCGAAACCGAGCCCCATCGCGCCGCCGATCACTTCGGCCGCGATCATCGGCGCGGCGAACGCGATCTGGAGGACGAAGCCGAGCGCGAGCCCGACCAGCGCTTCGGCGGCCGCGGAAAGGATCGTGGTGACCGCGAAGATGTTCTGCGGCGGGACGATCGGGTGCGCCGCGAGGACGAGGAACCCTATCGCGCCCGACAAGGTGACGCGCACGGTGAGCGGCACCGACACGGACCCAAACACGGGTGCGGCGATGAACGTCGCGCCGATGCGGATCATCACGAACACGAGCGCCCAAAGCTGCGGCTCGATCGAGAGGCCGAAGCCCAACATCAGTAAGTTCCCCTCCAGCTTGCGGGAGGGGTCAGGGGAGGGCGCGACGTACGTACTGGCGACCGGCTGGTGAGGCACGCCCCTCCCCCGACCCCTCCCGCTAGCGGAAGGGGAGCAGAAAGTGCGCTCATTTTACCAGATCCGGAATGCGCTCGAAAATCCCGATCGTGAAATCGCTGAGCAGCCCTAAAATCAGGCTCCCGAAGATCAGGATCGACACCGCGACCACGACCAGCTTCGGCACGAACGACAGCGTCTGCTCGTTGATCGAGGTCGCCGCCTGGATCATCCCGAGGATCAGCCCAGCCAGCAGCGCCGGGATCAGGATCGGCGCACTGGCGAGCGCCAGCACCCACATCGTCTGATTGGCGACGGTCAGGAAATATTGCGCGTCCATGCTCTCAGGTCGCGAACGAGTTGGCGAGGCTGCCCATCGTCAGCGCCCAGCCGTCGACCAGCACGAACAGCAGCAGCTTGAACGGCATGGAGATGATCGTCGGGCTGAGCATCGCCATGCCGAGCGACATCAGCACGGTCGCGACGACGAGATCGATGACGATGAACGGCAGGAAAATCAGGAAGCCGATCTGGAACGCGGTCTTCAGCTCGGACGTGACGAACGCGGGGAGCAGTACCGAGAACGGGATGTCGGTCGGCGTCGCATAGGGGCCGGATTTCGCGATCTGCGCGAACATCGTGACGTCCTTGATCCGCGTCTGCTTGACCATGAACGCGTGCAGCGGGACGCCCGCCGTCGTGATCATCTGCGTGCCGGCGAGCTGCCCGGCGGCATACGGCTGGATCGCGGTCGTGTTGATCTGGCTGATCGTCGGCGCCATGATGAAGAAGGACAGGAACAGCGACAGCCCGAGCAGCACCTGGTTCGGCGGCGTCTGCTGGAGCCCGAGCGCCTGGCGCAGGATCGCGAGCACGATGATGATCCGCGTGAAGCTGGTCATCATCAGCAGGATGCCCGGCAGGACCGTGAGCAACCCCATGATGATGAGGACTTGCAGCGAGAGCGAGAGCGAGCCGCTCTGGCCGGTATTGCCCGCGGCCTGGCCACCAAGCTGGCCGAGCGCGCGATCGACCGCGTCGCCGACGGCGGGGTTGGTTGGGGCGGGGACGCCCTGCGCGAAGGCGGGCATTGCGAGGAACAGGGCCAAGAGAACCGCGAGGCCTATCCACAGCCACGCGTTCGCGCGCTTGGCTCTTGGATTCCCGCGTACGCGGGAAAACGGTTTGGCGGAGGATGCGGCGAACAGGGCAGGGCCCGAGCCTTTCCGCGTCACCGTCGGACGAGCGACCGCGCTCATGCGTCGACCTTGTCGATCAGGTGCACGCCGCCGCGACCGACCGAGACGAGCAGCCGGCGGCCCTCGAAATCGATCACCGCGAGACGCAGGCCTGGCGAGATCATCATCGTTTCCTTGACGCCGATCAGCCGCGTCGAGGGCTTGCCCGGGATCCGGCTCTCGAACTTGCGCCACAGGTACAGGCAGCCGAACATCAGGCCGCACACGAGTGGCAGCAGGATCACGAGCTTGAGGATATAGGTCCAGAGCATCTCAGATCAGCCGCGCTTATCGGGGCTGACGAGCTCGGTCATCCGGACGCCGAAGCGTTCGCCGACCGTGACGACTTCGCCGCGCCCGATCAGCGTGCCGTTGACGAACACGTCGAGCAGTTCGTTGGCCTGGCGATCGAGTTCGATCACGCTGGATTCGCCGAGCGCGAGCAGTTCGCGGAGCGTCAGGCTGGTCGAGCCGATCTCGACGGTCAGCTTGACGTCGACATCTTGGAGCAGCCGGAAATTGGCGGCGACGGCAGCATCTACGGGGAAGCCTCCGGTCATGTCGTTCATGCTGCAAATCCTTCGTCGAAACGGGTAATCGAGGTGAGCTGGATGGCGGCGAAGCCGTTCGATGTGCCGACCGTGCCGCAGCCGAGGCGGTTGTTGCCGACCATCACCGGCACGTCGCCCGAGATGGTGATCGGGATCACGTCGCCGGGCTTCAGGTCCATCAGCATCGTCAGCTTGACGACCGGCTCGGCGAGCACCGAGCGGATCGGGAAGCGCACGTTCATGGCCGCGCGCGTCAGCTCGTTGCGCCAGGCCGGATCGGGCTCGGCCGACTTGCCGACGACCTTGGCGGTCAGCGACGGCGCATGCGGCTTCAGCGCTGAGACTGGGTAGACGAGGTCGAGGAACACCGGCTTGGCGGCGCCTGCGGCGATCCCGAAGCGCGTGACGATCATCGCGTCCTCGCCGTCGAGATCGGCGATCATCGCCGGGTTCACCTCGACGCGGGTCGGCAGGAAGTCGAACCGCGCCATCGGCTCCCACGCGGTCTTCAGCGGCGCGGCGATCATCTGGCCGATCCGCGCGACCATCGCTTCGGCGGCGGGCGAGAACTCGGTCGGCAGCGTGTGCGGCGCGGCACCGGTGCCGCCGAAGAACATGTCGAGCATCTCGAGCACGAACTTGCCGTCCATGATGCACAGCGCCTGCGCCATCCCCGGAGTCATGATCAGCGGCAGCCACGCGGTCAGCGCATCGCTGCGCTCGGCACGGTAATCGGTGAAGCGCTGGACCACCAAAGGCTCGGCCCAGCAGCGGACCTCCTGGCGCAGCAACGGCTCGAACACGCCGCGCAAACCGCGTGCGAACCGTGCCGAGAGATGCTGCAACGAATGCAGGTCGCCGAACGGATTGAGCTTGGCCCCGCCAAGCACACCCTGATGCAGCACGCCGTCCTTGGGCGCGCTGGAGCGGTCCCGGTCGCGTCGCTCGCGTGTCTTTGCTGGGGCCTCGTTAACCATGCCTCACTGAACAACGAAACTGGTAAAGTAAACGTTACCGATCCCGCCAAAGCCTTCCTTCTGCTTGAGCGTATCGTTGATCGCTTTCGCCAGCCGGACCTGCAACTGGCGCTTGCCGTCGCTGCTCATCACCTGCTCCTCGGTGGTGTCGCCGAGTGCCATCAGGATCGCAGACCGGACCGCGATATCGTTGGTCTTGAGGTTGGTGATGACCGTATCGTCATACGGCGTGGCGACCGCGATCCCGACCTGGACGAAGTGCGCTGAGTCCTGGAGATTCGAGGTGAACTCCTTCTCCATCGGGTAATAGGTCGACGCGTATTTGTCGCCGCCCTCGCCCGCGGGCGGCTTCATCCCGTGGTTTTCAGGCGCGGCCTCCTCGCCGCCGCCATGACCACCGCCCTCTTCGCCACCCTCACCGGCATGCTTCTGCTCGCTCTTGGGAACCAGCTTAGGCTTGCCGTCGTCGACTTCGGCATGGCCGCCACCAAGCAACCCGGCGTTCGACGCATAGACACCCGCGCCGACGCCCCCGCCGACCAGTACCAGCAGCGCAACGCCGCCGATCAGGATCGTCTTCATCTTGCCCTTCTTCTTCGGGGCGGCGTCTGAAGTTTCTTTTTTGTCGCTCATGTCAGGGTCCTTCGGGTCAAGCGATTCGGGTGTCTTCGGCAGCGTCCGCGATCATCGCGGCCGTCGTCGTCGTACGATTCGGAATCTGTGATGGGGCGGGTGCGCGCTGCTGGCTGGAGCCGGCATTGCCGTCACCGAGCGCGCCTTGGCCAAGCTTAAGTCCGCGTGCTTCGGCCAGTTCGGCGAGGCGCGGCTGCGCGTCGGCCAGCAGCGTCCGGGTCGCGACCTGCTCGGCGTTGAAATGGACGTGGACGGTGTCGCCATCCTTGCGCATCGAGACGTTGATCGCGCCGAGCGCGTCGGGGACCAGGCGGATTCGCGTATCGGTCGCTTCGGCGGCGTCGCGCAGGATCTCGATGCGCTCGATCATCGCGTGAGGCCAGCGCTCCTGCCGCATGTCGAGCGGGGCCCGTTGCGCTTCGGCGGTCTTGATCGCAGGCGCCGATATGGGCGCTCCGGCGGCGACCGATGGCGCGGTCGGATCGGGCGTGTCGCGCTCGTCGCGCGCCTTGGTGGCGGCCTGGATCGCGGCGCCGAATACCTGGCTGGCGGACGCGACGGTGCCCGGTTGCGGCTGGATCGCGGCAGGCTGCGCGAGCGTTAGCGCCACCGGGGTCGTCGCGTCGGTCGCGACCCAGCGCGGCGTGGCCGGCGCGGTGTCGGCGTCTGGTGCTGGCAGCGACGATTGCGCGGTCGAACCGGGTTCGCTCGCAAGACCAAGTGGGGGACTCACGCTCGAGATTTGTGGTGCGACGGGCACGGTCCCCGCTAGCGCCACGATCTGCAACGGCGGAGCCGCGACGGGCGTGGTGATGACCGGGGTGGCGGGCGTCAGGGCGACCGGCGTGACCTCTCGCGGAGAGATCTGGCTACGGTCGACGACTCCCACCGCAGGTTGCGGCGAGGCTGTGGCGACGGGTAGGGCGCTGGGCTGTGCGACTGGGCGTAGCGCGATCGGATTTTGCAGAAGTGCGGGTGGCGCGACGGGAATCGCTGTTGGCACAGCCCGTTCGGCCTGTGCGAGCTTCGTCGCGCTGCGGGATTGCCGGGGGGCCGGGGTGATCGAGGTCGTGAGGTCCGGTTCCGCCGCCACGAGAGGCTTTGCGTCTGCCGCACCGGTAGCGCTGGGTTTCGCGCCAACAATCGCCGATCCGGCGGGGGCGACGGCGTTCTCGGCCACGATCATCTTGGCGGCTTCGGGGGGCGGCGAAGGTGCGGGGGACGCGACGAGCGGGATGTCCGGGTTTGCCTGCGCAAGGGGAGGAGCGAGCGTGGGCTGCGCGATCATGGGCTGATCGGGGAGGGCCGGTTGATCGGCGAGTGTCGCGTCGGCGGTGTCGTCCGACGGGGTCGTCGGGGTGTCGTTCTTGGCCTTGCCGCCGCGGGGCGCGATCGCGAACGCCGCGGGACGCGCCGCACTGGGGCTCGGACGCGGGGCGATGGTGCGTTTGACGATGTCAGGCGTCGCGGGCTCCGGAGTTGCCGGGATTATTGGCTGTACGAGCGTTGGCGATGTCGGGCGCAGACCTGCCGCAAGCGGTTCGGCGAGGAGGGTGACGATCGCCGGGACGATCGGCTGTGCGGCCTCCGTCACGATCGGGGTCGGCAAGGTGTTGCCGGTCGCGGCGGCGTCCTGCCGGACGATCGTGCCGGCCGACGGCGCCGGGATCGCGACGATCGGAGCCGGCGTCGTCGGCTCACCCTCCGCGGCAGCGTCGTCGTTCGCCTGCGCGAAGGAACCCGCGAAATCGCCCGGCGTCGGACCATTTGGCACGGTCGTCGACCGCGCCTGGGCCGGCAGCATGGGAGAAAGAGTCGCGGTCTGGATCATGCAGGATACTCGTTCGGGTGGCGGTATGGCGCCGTTCGGCTCCCGCTCAGCAAGGATCGTGCCGAACCCTTCGGAAGGCGGGCGATTCCTCCATTGCGCGGATCGCCTTCAGCACAGCATCGGCGTCGGCGCGTGCGAGCAGCTTCTCGACCGCGGTCTGATCGCGCTTGGCGGCGCGCGTCGCTTCCGCGGCGCGGTCGACATGGTGTTCGGCCGCCTGCATGCGCTCGACTGCGGCGTCGGCGGATTTCTGCAGGCGTTCGCGGTAATGCGCGGCGGCGCCCAGCGACACCGCGACCTGCGTCTCGTGGACCGGCGCGACCGCTTCGACGAGCAGCGCGATACGCCCGGACAAGAGTTTTTCGCTGGCGAACTTGTCGTGTGCGCGGGCTTCGTCGGCGCGGGTCAGCCCGAGCTGGAGCGTGCGGACGCGGTGGATGCGGGCGAGTGTCTTGCCGCGCTTGTCCATCTCAGCCGCCGAACACGCCGGTCAGTTCGGCGACGGCGTCGTTCAGCGATACGGTCTCGTCGGCATCCTGGCGGATATATTCCATGACCGCCGGGTGGCAGGCGATCGCCGCGTCTATCGCTGGATCGGCGCCGTGACGATACGCGCCCATCAGCACGAGATCGCGGTTTTCCTCATAGGTCGCGAGGTGGCGACGCAAGGTCCGCGCAGCCTTGGCGTGGGGTGCGTCGACGATATCGGTCATGACGCGGCTGACCGAAGGGCCGATGTCGATCGCCGGATACACGCCGCGCTCGGCGAGCTGGCGGTTGAGGACGATATGGCCGTCGAGGATCGAGCGGGCCGAGTCGACCACCGGGTCGTTGCCGTCATCGCCGTCCGCCAGCACGGTGTAGATCGCGGTGATCGACCCGCCGGTGTGGACGTCGACGCCGGCGCGCTCGATCAGGTTCGGCAGCATCGCGATGGCACTCGGGGGATAACCGCGCGCGGACGCGGGTTCGCCGAGCGCGAGGCCGATCTCGCGGCCGGCATGCGCGACGCGGGTCAGCGAATCCATGATCAGCAGGACCTTCTTGCCCTCGTCGCGGAAGGATTCGGCGATCGCATGCGCGCGGAGCGCGCCGCGGATGCGAAGGACCGGCGAGTGGTTGGCGGGGACTGCGACGACGACCGAACGTTTCCGCGCTGCGCCTGCAACCTTGGTTTCGAGAAAGTCGGCGACTTCGCGTGAGCGCTCGCCGATCAGGCCGATGACGATGACGTCGGCCTGCGCGGCACGGACGATCATGCCGAGCAGCACCGACTTGCCGACGCCCGAGCCCGCCATGATGCCGACGCGCTGGCCCTGGCCGATCGTCAGCAGGCCGTTGATCGCGCGAACGCCGACGTCGAGCGGTTCGAGTACGCGGCCACGGTCGAGTGGCGACTGGAGTTTGCCGGCGAGCGGCCAGCGACCGGCGCCGCGGATCGGGCCGAGCCCGTCGATCGGCTTGCCGGCGCCGTCGACGACGCGACCGAGCAATGCCGCACCGACTTCGGCTTCGCCCGGCGCGCCGATAGGCTTGACTGGCGCCCGCGGGAGGAGCGCGGCGGCGCCGCCGAGGTTCATCATCAAGGTGCGGCCGTTGCGGAAGCCGATGACCTCGGCCTCGACGCTCGCCGCGCCCTCGCCGACTTGGCAGACAGTGCCGACCGGCAATGTCAGTCCGACCGCTTCCATCAGGAGCCCGTCGAACGAGGCTAGGCGACCGGAGACCTTTGGCTTGGCGACGAAATCGGCGTTGGAGAGGGTTTCGAGATAATCGGCGGTGAAGCGGTTCAGCATTTGGGCACCGGCACGCGGTCGATCGCGTGCGCCAACTGGTCGAGCCAGAGCTCAGGGCCGTCCTCGACGATGGTCGATGCGCTTTCGAGCACGAAGCTGCCGCGTGCAACGCCCGGATCGCCCGCGGCGAAGATCGATTTGGGCAACCGGCCTTCGAGCAATGCGACGTCTTCCGGGTGGACGCGGAGCAGCGCGGATTCGGCGGAGTCGGACAGGAGTTCGGCGGCAGTCTCGATCCGACCGGCGAGCACGTCGGGCGCGATGCCGACTTCGCCGACCAGCTTCGACACGAGGAAGAGTACCGTCTGGCGGAGCTGCGCCGCAACGCGGTCGCGGTCGATCCGGTCGTTGCCGAGCGCGCTGGCGAGATCGCCGAGCAGCGCGCCGTCCCGTGCAGCCGTTTCCTGTGCGGCCGCGGCCGCAGCGGCGAGACCCTCTGCATAGCCGGCGGCATGTGCGTCGGCGAGCGGATCGATGAACGACGACTCGCTGACCGGATCGAGCGGATCCCAGCCGGCGGTCGGGTTCACATCCTTGTCCGCCGGGCTGAAATGCTTCGGTGCGCTCGGCTCCGTCGTGAAGTTCGGGGACGCGAAGGTAGCCGGACGCACCGTCGCGCGCTCGCGGATATCCGCGGCGGCAAAGCCGGACGGCGGTGCGAACGCGCTGGCCAGGATATTCGCGGTCGTCGTGTGGCGCGACGCGAAGCCCGCCGTGAACCCGTTAGACATAATCGTCTTCGCCCCCGCCCATCTGGATCGTGCCGTCCTTCGCGAGCCCGCGCGCGATCGCGATCATCGCCTTCTGCGCTTCGAGCACCTCGGCGAGCTTCATCGGCCCGCGTGCCTCCATCTCGTCGCGGATACCGTCGGCGGCGCGCGCCGACATGCAGCCGAGGAAGCGGTTGCGGATCGTCTCGTCGACGCCCTTCAGGGACTTGGTCAGGATCTCGCTGTCGACGTTGCGGATCAACGTGCCCAGATTCTTGTCGTCGAGGTCGAGCAGATTGTCGAAGATGAACATCGCTTCCTCGATCGCCTTCGCCACTTCGCGGTCGATCTTGAACAGCTTCGGCATGACGCGCTGTTCGGTCGCTTTTCGCGCGCCCGACAGGATCTTGGCGGCCTCCCGCGTGCCACCCAACGTAACGCCGGCGCCGCCCGGCGCGGAGGCGGTGCGGTTGGCGAGCAAGGTGCGCAGCGTATCGACCGCCTCGGGCGTGATCGGCCCGAGCCGCGCGATGCGGTGGAGGATGTCGGGCTGGACCGCATCCGGCAGCAGCTCGAGCACCTGGCCGCCAATCGACGCGTCGAGGTTGGCGATCAGGACGGCGGCGATCTGTGGATGTTCCTTTTCGATCATCGCGGCGATCTCGGGCGCGTCGAGCCAGTCGAGCAGCTCGAGTTCGCAGGCGGCTTCGGCCGGGGTGATCCGCGCGAGCACGCTCTCGGCCTTTTCGCGACCGAGCGCGCGGTTCATCACCGCCTCGATCTGCGGGCGCGGGTCGAAGCCGATCGCGGTGCGCTCGCGTGCGTGGCCGACGAAATCGTCGAGCACGTCCTCGACTTCCTGCTCGGACACGTCGGCGACCTTGAACATCGCCGCGCCCAGCTGACGCACTTCCTCGGGGTCGAGCTTCTGGAGGATGGCGGCGGCCTCCTCCTCGCCGACCAGCATCATCAGCACCGCGGCGCGCTCGACGCCGGTGTAGGTACGGATGGCGACGTCGCTCACTTCGCGTCCGCCTTGATCATGTCGCGCACGGCGAGCGCGGCGCGCGTGGGATTGTCGCGGGTGAAGCCGCGGACCGCGCCGATCCGGTCGTCATAGCCACGCGTGTTCTCGAGCTGGTCGAGGCTGACCGGGGCGGCGACACCGATCCCGGTCACGCCACCCTCGCCATCGACGCCGCCGATCGGCTGGCCGAGCGCGGGGCGCGACGTGGCTTCGTCCCGCTTTTTCATGAGCGCCTTGGCGATCGGGCGGACGCCGAGCAGCAAGACCAGCAGCGCGATCAGGATCGCGGTGCCGTTGCGCGCGAGCACCGGCAGCCAGGCGTTGTCGTACCAGGCGGGACCAGCGGCGGCATCCGTCGCGCCGGCGAATTTGCGGCTGATAACCGTGACGTTGTCGTTGCGTGCCTGGTCGAAGCCGACCGCGCTCTTCACGAGATCGGTGATCTGGTTGATCTCCATCGCGGTGCGGCGGGTCTTGTCGGGATCGCGGAGGAGGACGGCGACCGACAGGCGCTTCACGCCGCCGGGCGTGGCGCGTGTGACCGAGACTTCGCGGCCGAGGTCATACGCGCGCTGATACTGGTCCGACTGCTTCATCGCATCGGGCGCGGGGCCACCGGCAACCGGCTGTGCGGCGGGCGTACCAGGATTGCCGGTCGCAGCTTGCGGCGTCGACAAGGTGCTGGCGGCGGGAGGCGTGTTGCTCAGTGCGCCGGGGATACCGCCGGGGGCAGCGCCTGCGCCGTCCTTCTGGTTGCCGGTCCAGTTGCCCGTCTCGGCGCGCAGCACGCCCTGCTTCTCATAGCTTTCACGAGTCGCCTGGCTCTCGTCGAGATTGACGTCGGCCTGCACCTCGGCGGTGAAGTTGCCCGCGCCGACCAGCGGCGTGAGCAATGCGATCAGCTGGGTGCGATACTTGTCCTCGATGCGGCGCTGGATATCGATCCGCGCGTCGCTCGCCGCACCCGCGCCGTCGTTGCCGCCAGCCTTGGTGAGCAGTGCGCCCATCTGGTCGACGATCGTCACGGCCTCGGGCTTCATTCCCGGCACCGACGAGGCGACGAGGTTGATGATCGAGCTGACCTGCGCATCGCTCAGCGAGCGGCCGCCCTGCAATTTCAGGATGACCGACGCAGACGGCGAGGCATTGTCCCGGACGAACACCGACGCTTCGGGCATCGCGAGATGCACGCGCGCCTCGGCGACGGCGTCGATCTCCTCGATCGACTTCGCCATCTCGGATTCGCGGGCCTGGCGGAGGCGTTCGCCTTCGACCGCGCGCGAAACGCCCATCGGCAACTGGTCGAGGATCGCGTAGCCGCCCGGTGCTGCTTTCGGCAGGCCCTGGCCCGCGAGCAGCATCTTGGCGCGGCTGTAATCCTCCTCGCCGACGGTCAGCGCGCCGGTGCCTTCGTCGATATGGCTCTTGATGTTGGCCGTCGTCAGCGCGGACGTAACCGCGGCCTTGTCCGAATCGGGCAGGCCGCTGAACAGCGTCTTCTGCGTCGGCGTCGACAGGCTCATCCACGCGAGTGCGGCGGCGGCGATCAAGCCGACCATCAGCGCCATCGGCAGCGAACGGCGGACCGCGGGCTGCGCAAACGCGCCCTTGATCTGCTGGAGGGGATTGGCGAACCGTTCGGTGCCGCCGGATGATGTGGGGATGAGTGCGGTGCTCATGTCAGACCGGCATGCTCATGATATCCTTGTAGGCGGACAGCAGCTTGTTGCGGACCTGCAACGTCGCCTCGAACCCGACCGACGCCTGCTGGCGGGCGAGCATCACTTTCGCGATGTCGACCGTCTCGCCGCGCTCATAGCTTTCGCTGAGCTTGGCCGCTTGGGTCTGGCCGTCGTTGACGCTTTTCAGCGCGGTTTCCATCGAGTCGGCAAAGCTGGTCGGCTTGACCTGCTCGGTCGGCGTGACGTTGCCCGCCGCGCCAGCGCGCGAAAGCGCCTGGTTGCGTTCGAGGATCTGCGAGCGCAGCGCCATCACGCGGTCGACGCTCATCGCGCCGCCACCGATGCCCGAGACGCCGCTCATGCCGAGGCGGCCCAGTTAGCGTTGTTCCAGTTTTGGGCGTTGCCGATATCGTCACCCTGCTCGCGCGCCTTGGCGAGGCGATAGCGCAGCGTGCGCTCGGAGATGCCGAGACGCTTGGCGGTCTCGATCCGGCTGCCGTTGCACGCCCTCAGCGTCTCGCGGATCGCGGCGAATTCGCTCATCTGGACGATGTTGCCCAGAGTCCCGGGGGGCGTCTCGGGTTCTGACGATACCGTGACAGGCGCGAGCGGCGCCACGGCGATAGTGCGCTGGAACGTCATCGTCACCGGGCGATCAAACACGATGTGGTTCGCCTCGATCGTATCGCCGCCACAGAACAGCAGCGCGCGCTGGATCACGTTCTCCAGCTCGCGGACGTTGCCCGGCCAGTCGTGCAGCATCAGTTGCTCGATCGCCGCGTGGCTCGGCCAGGGGATGACATTGCGGTTGCCGGCATGACGCAGGATTAGCGTCGCGGCGAGCGCGGGAATGTCCTGAGGGCGCTCGGCCAGCGACTTGGTCGCGAGCGGAAATACGGCGAGGCGGTAATAGAGATCGGCGCGGAACCGGCCGGCGGCGACTTCGGCGTGAAGATCGCGGTTGGCGCAGGCGATCACGCGGACGTCGATCGGCTGCGGCACCGACGCGCCAAGCGGCACGACCTCGCGCTCCTGCAACACGCGGAGTAGCTTCGCCTGCAACTGGAGCGGCATCTCGGCGATTTCGTCTAACAAAATCGTGCCGCCATTGGCCGCGCGGAAGAACCCGTCGCCGCCGCTGGAGGCGCCGGTGAATGCGCCCTTCTGGTGACCGAACAGCAGCGCTTCGAGCATCGATTCGGGGAGCGCGGCGCAGTTGATCGCGATGAACGGCTTGTCCTTCCGCGCGGAACCATTGTGGATGGCGCGGGCGAGCACTTCCTTGCCGGTGCCGGTCGGTCCGTTGATCAGCACGGTTATATCGGCGGTGGCAACGCGCTCCGCGAGAGCGAGCAGCGCGAGCGACTCGGGGTCTGCGGCAGTCGGCATTTCCGGGCCACCGATCAGGGCCCGGGCGAAGCCGTTGCCGACCGCGGTATCCTCGGCGGCAAAGCTGATCCGCGCCGGTGCGCCAGCGCGCGACGGGGTGACTTCGCGGCCTTCGCAGCCGATCACCACGGTGCGGGCAGGGGCAGTGATACCCTCGCCATCCGCGACGAGGAACAGATCGTTCGGGCCGGGTTGGGTGGTGGCGAACGAGCCCACGCCGAAACCCTGCGCGCGCAGCGACGAGACGAGCGCGTATTTCCGCGAAGTGACTGCGGCTGATGGAAAAATCGAACGCATGGTGTTCCCCCTGGACGATTCGTCGATTGGGGCATTGGTGGTAAACTTGTGGTTAAACGCTGCCGTCTGCCGGCAAATTTTATCCGGGCGCGTTCGCGCGGACACACGGGCTCACCTGCACGCGCGCGTCCTGCCTGCGAGCACGCGTCCCGCCTACGTGCGAGGCGATCCGAACGCGGTCGGGGCCTGCAATTTTTTTCTAAAGCCCGCTTCGACCCGGCCGTTACTCACTCTGACGGCACGGGACTTCGCCATGGGGGCGGCGCGGATCGTCTGAACATTCACGGAGATTTCGCAATGACTGTCATCGGTACCAACGTCTCGGCACTGCGCGCGCAGAACGCATCGACCTCGGCTTCGAACATGCTGTCGACCTCGATGGAGCGTCTGTCGACCGGCAAGCGCATCAACTCGGCCAAGGACGACGCCGCCGGCCTCGCCATCTCGTCGTCGATGACGTCGCAGATCAAGGGCATGAACCAGGGCATCCGCAACGCCAATGACGGCATCTCGATGGCGCAGACCGCAGAGGGCGCGCTCGACGAGGTCAGCAACAACCTGCAGCGGATGCGCGAACTCGAAGTCCAGAAGGGCAACGGCACCTACTCCGCCAGCGACATTCTGAACATCAAGGCCGAGCAGGATGCGCTTTCGACCCAGATCACCAACGTGCTGACGAACACCAAGTTCAACGGCGTGGCCCTGTT
This sequence comes from Sphingomonas sp. PP-F2F-A104-K0414, assembly GCF_004340945.1. GTDB lineage: Bacteria > Pseudomonadota > Alphaproteobacteria > Sphingomonadales > Sphingomonadaceae > Sphingomonas. Next base: position 45,102 of record NZ_SLYD01000013.1, on the reverse strand, counting down.
CGACGGCTCGGCCGGTACTGGCGGCACGGTGAAGATCCAGGCCGGTGCGAACTCGACCGACGCGATTGATCTCGCGCTCGGCGGCGACCTCAAGGCTGCCGGCACGGGCCTCGGCACGGTCGTCACTGCAACCGGTTCGGCAGGCACGCTCGCTGACTATGACACGGCGCTCTCGAACGTCTCGAACCGTCGCGCCTCGCTCGGTGCATCGCAGAACCAGCTCCAGTCGGCGGTCAACAACCTGACCTCGAACGCGACCAACCTGTCGGACGCCAAGAGCCGGATCCAAGACACCGACTTCTCGTCGGAAACGACCGCACTCGCCAAGGCACAGATCCTGAGCCAAGCATCGACGGCGATGCTCAGCCAGGCGAACCAGAGCCAGCAGAGCGTCCTGAAGCTGCTTCAGTAATCCGAGCCCCGGCATCGGCATCGCCCCCCAAAGGATGACGATGCCGATCGGATCCGCCGCCCCGTCGTTCAGGCGGTACGAAACCCCGATGGCGCAGGCCGTCGGGGTTTTTGGGGTTTTGCGCCAAAACGCCGAAGCGATGTCGCCAGCACGGCCGCCGACGCGCTACACATATGGCATGACCATCAGAATCGGTATTGGCGGCTGGACCTACGAGCCGTGGCGCGGGACCTTCTATCCCGAGAAATGGCCGCAGAAGCGCGAACTCGACTATGCGGCCGATCACGTCACCGCAATCGAGATCAACGGCACCTATTATGGCAGCCAAAAGCCCGCGACGTTCGCCGCCTGGGCCAAGGCGGTACCCGACGGGTTCGTCTTCTCGCTCAAGGCCTCGCGCTATTGCACCAATCGCAAGGTGCTCGCGGAGGCGGGGGAGTCGATTGCCAGGTTCACCGGGCAGGGGATCGTCGAACTCGGCGACCGGCTCGGGCCGATCCTGTGGCAGTTCATGGCGACCAAGACTTTCGATGCGGACGATTTCGCCGCGTTCCTGAAACTGTTGCCCGATCGGCAGGACGGCGTCGCGCTGCGTCATGCGATCCAGGTCCGGCATGAGAGTTTCGCGGTCCCCGAATTCGTCGCGATGTGCCGCGATGCGGGGGTCGCGATCGTGTTCGCGCAATCCGCCGAATACCCGGCGATCGCCGACATCACCGGCGATTTCGTCTATGCGCGACTGGAGGATGCGGAGGAGCGCTTCGTCGCCGGCTACGCCCCGACCGCGCTCGACGACTGGGCGGGCAAAGCGGAGATCTGGGCTGCTGGTGGCAGACCGCAGGGGCTACCCTATGTCGAGGATGCCACGCCGCCGAACCAGCCCCGTGAGACGTTTATGTTCTTCATCAACGGTGCGAAGGTGCGTGCTCCCCAGGCCGCAATGGCGTTGATCGCGCGCATCACGGCTTGACCATCAGTCGAACGCTTCGCCGGCCTAGGGTGAAACCGACCGGATCGCGGTCAGCACATGCGCGAGCAGGCCATCGGCATCGTGACGGATATTATGCCCCCCCGGCATCCCGACCTTCCGCGCGTTCGGCGTCGTCAGCAGCGGACACAGGCTGTCGGTTTCCTCCACCCCATAGATGCACGTGACCGGCGCCCAAGTCAGTCGGTTGCCGGTGGTCGCACCCATGCTGTCGGGGGTGCCATGATCGTAGAGCAGGCTGGACGGATCGGCGCGATAGAACACCGTGTCCCCTGGCAGGATCAGCACGATCGCGGCAACGCGCGGGCGCAAGTCCGCCGGCAGGTTGGCCAGACCGGTCTGGACGATATCCGCGCCGTACGACTGCCCCATTACGACGATCCGCTTCGCACCGGTCCGCGCCAGCGCGGTCCGGATGCCCTCCGCGATGATCGCATCGAGCTCGGCGCGCGTGACATGATGTGCGAACAGCGCCGGCGTGGTGATCCCGACCACCGGAATGCCGTGCTCGGTCAGCCCTCGCGACGTCGACGCGCCGAGCAGGAACCGCAGCCCCATGTCGCCCGAAAAGTTCACCACCGCGATTGGCGGCGGTCCGGATCCGTGCACGCCAAGCGCCGGGTACACATGCACTGGATCGCGGTCGAAATAGCCGGCGAGGTAGACGAAGAGCACGATGATCGCCGAGATGATCCCGGTGACCCAGGCGCCGCGGCGGACGCGCCGTGCCACGACCGTGCGGGGATGCTTCGTCATGTTCACCGGACCGTCCTTACGCGTATTACGATCGGGCGGCGATAGGCCGCCCTCCCATGCGCTTTCATGACGCGCGGATTACGTGATCATCCGTTTGAGCGTCTCGATCCGATCGGCCTCCGCCGCTGGCTTGTCCGTCCTGATCCGCGCGATCCGCGGGAAGCGCATCGCCACGCCCGATTTATGCCGCTTCGAATCGTGAAGCGAATCGAACGCGATCTCCAGCACCAGCGTCTTCTCGACCTCACGCACCGGGCCGAACCGGTTCTGCGTGTGGTTGCGGACGAAGCTGTCGAGCATTTTCAGCTCTTCATCCGTAATCCCGGAATAGGCCTTGCCGACGGGGAGCAGTTCGCCCTCCTCGGTCCAGCAGCCGAACGTATAGTCCGAATAATAGGAGGAGCGTCGCCCGGACCCGCGCTGCGCGTACATCATGACGCAATCGGCGGTCAGCGGATCGCGCTTCCATTTGTACCAGAGCCCGGCACGGCGCCCGCCGACATAGGGCGAATCGCGGCGCTTGAGCATGACGCCCTCGATCGCCGCATCGCGCGAGGTTGCGCGGATCGCTTCCAGCGCGGTGAAGTCGTCCGCCTCGATGACCGCGCTCAGGTCGAACCGCTCGGCATCGAGTTGCGGCATGAATGCCTCCAGCCGCGCGCGCCGTTCGGCCCACGGCAGCGTGCGCAGATCATCCTCGCCATCGATCAGCAGATCGTAGAGCCGGACGAACGCGGGATACTCGGCCAGCATCTTCGCCGACACGGTCTTGCGCCCGAGCCTTTGCTGCAACGCATTGAAGCTCGCCGCACCGCCGCCATCCTCCAGCGTGCCGCCCTGATGCTCGCCCTTCACCAGCAGTTCGCCGTCGACCGTCCCCGGCGTCCGGAATGCGGCGGCGATCTCGGGGAAGCTGCCCGTCACGTCGTCGCCGGTGCGGCTGTAGAGTCGCGTTTCGCCCGCGACATGGACGATCTGCACGCGGATGCCGTCCCATTTCCACTCGGCGGCATAGTCGGCGAGATCGACACGCAGATCCTCCAGACCGTGCGCGAGCATGAACGGCCGGAACACGGGCACGTCGGCCGGCGTCGGCTGCTCGCCCGTTCCCTCGGCCCAGGCAAACAGGCTCGGATACGGCGCATCGAGCCCATGCCAGACCTCCTCGACCGCATCGACATCGAGCCCGAACGCGTCGGCGAGCGCGGTCTTGGCCAGCCGCGCGGACACGCCGATCCGTAGCGCGCCGGTCGCCATCTTGAGCAACGCGAACCGCTCCTCTGCATCGGAGCGATCAAGCATGTCGGCCAGCGCGCCGGGGGCATCGGCACGCGACAGCGCCGCCAACCGCTCGACGACATCGGTGATCGACAGCGGCGTCGGATCGACCGGAACCGTCGGCTCGGGCCAGAGCAGCGCCACCGTCTCCGCGGTATCACCGACATAGTCGCGACTCATCCGGAACAGCACCGGGTCGACGCGCTCCTCGATTAGTCCTCGGATGACCGCCGATTTCACGCCCTTGAGATCGAGATCGCCGGTCAACGCCGCCATCGCCCAGCCGCGATCGGGGTCGGGCGTCGCGCGCAGGTAATCCGCGATCAACTTCAGCTTCGCGTTGCGCGACCGGGTGTAGGTGAGCGAATCGAGCAGGGCGGCGAAAGCGTGCATCGTCGGTAAACGCACCTGCCGCCCGAACGGATGCAGAAGCGAAACGACCGCCGGAGGATTCCGACGACGGTCGTCTCCGCGCTTTTAGGCGTACCGTCGGCCGACCGTTTCGGCGGTGGCTGGCCCTTGCCAGACGGAGGGGGAGGGGGCGATCACAGCTGTTGCGTTACGCTCCCCCTCCGTCGCTTCGCGCCACCTCCCCCTTGCGGGGGAGGATCGTGAGGTCCGCGTGAGTCAGCCCTTGCGGCTGGCCTCGAACAGGAACCAGGCGCGCTCTTCGGCGTGGTCGGTCCATTCATCGACGATGCCGCTGGTCGCATTATCCTTGGCCGCATCGGCGGCGTCCTTAACGATGCGGAACTGCTCGACGAGCTTTAGATTGTCCTCGCGCAGTTCGGCCAGCATCTCGGTCGGGCCGACGAACGCCATGTCGTTGTCGGCGATCGTCTGGTGCCGCGAGATGTCGCCGATCGAGCGCAACGTCGTGTTGCCCGTCTTCCGCACGCGTTCGGCGATCGCGTCGGTCACGCCGATGATCTGCGCGGACTGGTCGTCGAGCAGCAGGTGGTAATCGCGGAAATGCGGCCCCGACATGTGCCAATGGAAGTTCTTGGTCTTGAGATACAGCGCGTAGCAATCGGCGAGCGCGGCGTTCAGCGCGTCGGCGACCGACTTGGTGCTGTTGCTCGGCAGATCGGTCGGCGTGTCGAGGGCAGGGTTGATATCGGCCATGGCTAACTCCGGTTTTGAAGATCGTTGCGTAAACGATCCGAACGCGAAAATGCTCCTCCCGTCAAACGAGCCGAAGCGCACCCAGCGCGAGGACGAGGCCGAAGATCACGAATACGATCCCGATGCCGATGCGGACCGGCTTGAGCGGAAGTTTCAGCCATGCGGCTTCGCCCATCATGGCTGCGGGGACGATCACGATTAGCGAGCCGATCATCGCGCCGATCGCGGCGAGCGCAGGGACGGGGGTGCGTGCGGCGAGGGTCAGGACGATGAACTGCACGCCGTCGCCGAATGCGAGGATGAACAGCCCGAGTGCGGTGGTGGCGAGCGCGCCGATCTTCCAGCCGGTCAGACGCTCGGGCGCCTTGGCCGGAAAGAACGACCCGCCGCCTTGCAACAGCAGCGCGAGCGCGAGCATGAGTTGTTGTGCGTTGGGCGCGAGCTTCGGCCCGATGATCGCGCCGAGCGTCGCCGCCAAGCCGCTCGCTGCTAGCAATGCGATCGCGGCCATGAGGATCACCAGCCCCGGCTTTGCGTACCGGTCCGACAGGATCGCCGCGAGCCACGCGGTGCGGTCGCCGACCTGCGCGAGCGCGGCCGCGACGAGGGCCGCCATCAAGGCGTCCATGGATTATCCCGCAAGACGCACCGAACAGGCGGCGGCGAAGGCGTGGCACGCCTGGACGTCCTGCCGTTCGCAGCCGACCGCATCGCGCAGGATCGCCAGCCAGCCATGGACCAGCGCGCCGTGCTCGCCACGTGACAGCGCCGAATCGACGAAGTGCGCGACGGTGACGGCGGGGTTGAGGCCGTTGCTATGCGCGATCACACGGATCGCATCGATCTCGGTGGCGATGTCGCACGGGCGGGAATAGGGCGCTCGGACGTCGATCGCGGCGATTCGCGCGGCGAGATCGGCCTTCACCGCGATCATGGCGTCGATTCGTCCTATGTCCGCGGGTACCATCTCGGTGAGTCGTCGCGCCTGCCCCATGATCCCGCTCCTTTTTATCTGACGATATGATGCGCTTGCGGTGGTGAATAGCGGGTTAAATGCGGCGTCGTGGCGGATGCAGGGGCCGTAAAGCTTGACTTCGCTGCTCACGTCCGCCATGCGCCGCCCCTGATGGAGCGGCGGCGCGAGTTCGCCGCTTTCGCATTTTCAAGCCATAGGAATTGGGCTCATGGCCAAGCCGACGACCGTAAAGATCAAGCTGCTCAGCACCGCTGACACCGGCTTCTTCTACGTCACCAAGAAGAATCCCCGTACCAAGACGGAGAAGCTCTCCTTCTCAAAGTACGATCCCGTCGTGCGCAAGCATGTCGAGTTCAAGGAAGCCAAGATCAAGTAATCGGGTTGGCGGCGGAAGCCGCCGACTGATTGTGAAGATCCGGAAAGCCGCGGGTAACTCCGCGGCTTTTGGCGTTTGTGCTGGGCGTCGTTCGCAACTTCGTCATCCCAGCGAAAGCTGGGATCTCCCGCCGCGAGGGTACGCCCGTAACGGGGAGACTCCAGCTTTCGCTGGGGTGACGGTGTGGGGCGGGGGGTAGATAGGCAACGCAAGGGAGCCTGTCTTCAGATCAACGCCCCGACCGCATCCATGAACCGCGCCAGACTGATCGGCTTCGACACATACGAATCCGCGCCCGCCGCCCGTATCCGTTCCTCATCCTCGCGCCCGGCATACGCCGTCACCGCCATCACCGGGATCGCGCGCAGCTCCTCGTCCGCCTTCAGCTCCAGGATGATCTCGTAGCCGGTGACATGCGGCATCTGGATGTCCATGATGATCAGGTCGGGTACGAAATCCCGTGCCCGCGCAACGGCTTCGCGGCCGTCGCGCACGGGTTCGACGGCGAACTGGTGCGCGCGCAGCAAATCGCAGAATAGTTTGAGGTTCAGTTCGTTGTCCTCGACAACGAGCACCTTCTTTGTCACCGCCGCACCTTATCCGGAAAGAAGGCACGATAGGCAATGCGCGACCGCGATTCAAACGAAGACGCCGAAGCGCTCGCCCTGCGCGCGCTGGTATGGACGCTGGTCGAGCCCGACCGCGCGATGCGGCTGTTGTCGGTGACTGGTCTCGACCCGAGCGACCTGCGCGCACGCGCGAGCGATCCCGCGGTGCTGTCGGCGGCGCTGGGCTTTCTCGAAAACCACGAGCCGGACCTGATCGCGTGCGCCGAATCGCTCGGCGTAAAGCCCGAGGCGCTAGTTCGCGCGCGCGCCAAACTGGACCAAGGAGAATTCGAAGCATGAGGCCGTTGCTGATCAGCGATTGCGACGAGGTGCTGCTGCACATGGTCAAGCATTTCGGCGTCTGGCTCGACGAGCGCCACGACATCGACTTTGCGATCCAGCACGGCGATTTCTCGACCGCGATGACTCGCCGCGACGGCGGTCCGCCGCCGACGCGCGAGGACATGTGGGCGATGCTCGGCGAGTTCTTCCCCGCCGAGATGCACCGCCAGACGCTGGTGCCGCATGCGGTCGAGGCGCTGGAGCGATTGGCGCGGGTGGCGGACATCGTGATCCTCACCAACCTTCAGGACGAGTGCCGCCAGCCGCGGATCGAACAGTTGGCGAAGTTCGGCATCGAACATCGGGTGGAGTGCAACCAGGGCGGCAAGGGTACGCCGGTGTCGCGACTGGTCGAGGAATACGGGTCGCCTGTGGCGGTGTTCGTCGACGATCTAGCGGTGCATCACGAGTCGGTCGCGAAGCACGCCCCGGGGGTGCACAGGTTGCATATGGTCTCGGAGCCGACGCTGGCGGTGAATGTGCCGAAAGCGCCTGAAGCCCACGTGCGCATCGACGACTGGCGTGAGGCCGCGGACTGGATCGCCGCGCGGTTCGAGGCGGGTGTGCCGGCTGACGCCTGACCTCTCGATCCTCCCCTGCAAGGGGAGGTGGCGCGAAGCGACGGAGGGGTGACGCCCCATCGAGAGCGGGTCACCCCTCCGTCAGCGCGTTGCGCTGCCACCTCCCCTTGCAGGGAAGGAACGGCGTTCGAAAATGATAGGTAAGCCCACGCACTTGACCCATCCCCCACCGCTGTGGTGATACCTCCGCCATGACCGATCGTATCGACCGCAAGCTCGAAGAGCTGGGCCTCACCCTTCCCCAGGCTGCCGCGCCCGTCGCCGCCTATGTCCCGACCGTGCTGGCGAACGGCATGCTCCACATCTCGGGCCAGTTGCCGTTCAAGGACGGCGCGCTGGTCAAGGGCCGCGTCGGCGACGACGTGTCTCTGGAAGACGCGCAGGAGGCAGCCAAGCTCTGCGGGCTCATGCTGGTCGCGCAGATGAAGGCGGCGCTCGGCACGCTCGGCCGCGTCGAGCGGATCGTGAAGCTCGGCGTATTCGTCAACTCGACCGGCGACTTCACCGACCAGGCCAAGGTCGCCAACGGCGCCTCCGAACTGATGGTCGCGCTGTTCGGCGATATCGGCAAGCACGCGCGCTCGGCGGTCGGCGTGGCGGTCCTGCCGCTCGGCGCCGCGGTTGAGATCGACGCGATCGTGCAGGTTTCCGCCTGAACGCCTTGGAGGCGTGCCCTCGCGTCTCTACCTAAGGCAGTGATGAATTCGGTCACTGCTCGCATCGCCCAAGGCGTCACCTCGATCGCGGCCGAGGACTGGGACGCGTGCTCCGGCACCGCCAACCCGTTCGTCGGCCACGCCTTCCTCTCTGCACTCGAAACATCGCGCAGCGTCGGCGGCCGCTCCGGCTGGCAGGCGCTGCCGGTCGTGGTCGACGGTCCCGACGGCAAGCCCGCGGGAATCGCGCCCGCCTACGCCAAGAGCCACAGTCAGGGCGAATACGTCTTCGACCAGAGCTGGGCCGATGCATGGGAGCGGGCAGGGGGGCAATATTACCCCAAGCTCCAGATCGCCGCGCCGTTCAGCCCGGTGCCGGGCCCGCGCCTTCTCCTCCGCGATCACGACCAAGCCCCTGCGCTGATCGCCGCGCTGGAGGCGGTGACCGACCAGAGCGGGCTGTCCTCCGCGCACGCGACCTTCATCGACCCCGACGAAGTGGCGCTGTTCGAGTCCGCCGGCTGGCTAATCCGGCAAGGCACGCAGTTTCACTGGAAGAACGACGGCTATGCGAGCTTCGACGATTTCCTCGCCGTGCTCGCCAGCCGCAAGCGGAAAGCGATCCGCAAGGAACGCGCGGCCGCGGTCGAAGGCCTGACGATCCGCCACCTCACAGGCGCCGAGATCACGCCCGCGCACTGGGACGCGTTCTGGGTGTTCTATCAGGACACCGGCGCCCGCAAATGGGGCCAGCCCTATCTGACGCGCGCGTTCTTCGACCAGATCGGCAAGACGATGGGCGACCAGATTCTGCTGATCCTTGCCGAGCGCGACGGCATCCCCATCGCCGGCGCACTCAACCTGATCGGGGAGGACACGCTTTACGGCCGCTATTGGGGCGCGACCGAGGAGGTGCCGTTCCTCCATTTCGAGGTCTGCTATTACCAGGCGATCGACGCCGCCATCGCGCGTGGCCTGCAGACCGTCGAGGCCGGCGCGCAGGGAGAACACAAGCTCGCGCGCGGCTACGCGCCCGTCGCGACCTATTCCGCGCACTACATCCCCGACCCGAGCTTCCGCCGCGCGATCGCCGACTATCTCGTCCGCGAACGCGAAGCCGTCGCCGAGCAGCAGGAGTATCTCGGCGAGCTTACTCCGTTCCGGCGGGGCGAACCGCAGGCTTGTTGACGCGGTACAACAGGCTGGTCCCATCGCGACGGATCAGCGTCAGGTCTTGGACCAGCGCCGGGTCGAACTTTTGCGGGTGGATCAGCCACATATAATCGAACGCATCGCGCGGGAATTTCGCGAGCGCCATCGAGATCGGCCGCCAGAACTGGCCGCGGCATTTGACGTCGCTCACGACCTCCGACGGATCGTGCGCAAAGCCCTTCGCCGCCGCATAGTTGGTCGTCAGCAACTGCGCCCCCGCCATCGACCACTGATCGTTGGTAAAGGCGAGACGCCGCTCCAGCAGCAACGCGGGTACATGCTCGAGCCGCGAATACGCCCAGTCGTCGCGACACCGCCGCCCGACGAACGACACCACGCGAGAGCGCTCGGGCACCGTATCGATCGCCGCGATCGCCTGGTCGTAGCTGCGGTCGTAGATCAGGTAGCTGATCGTCGTCCCTGCCAGCCGCACCCCGAAGAAGGCAAACCCCAGCACCGCGAGCACCGCCGCCCCACGCAACGACAGCCCATGCCGTGGTCGCAGCGCGATCACCGCGATCGCCAGCACGAAAGGCGCGAGCCGCATGTCCGCATAGGCCGACCCGAACACGATCCGCGGCAACAGCACGTACACCGCCGCCAGGAACAGCGCGGAGAGCCCCAGGTTGCGCGAATATTCGATCGTCTGGTCGCGTACGCCGCGGAACAGGATCACGAACAGCACCGTGACCGACGCGATGTCGAACGCCATCCACCGATCGCGCAGGACCATCGTGATCCAGTTCATCTTCCAGCGCCAGTTGAACCAGTCCTGCGTCTTGCCGCCGACATGATCGCCCGACCGCCACACCACCATCATCACCATCGGCAATGCGAGCGGCAGGCAGTTCAGTCCCGCCTGGACGAACGCCCTGAACCAGCCATGCGCCCAGCTCTTGGGATCGCTGTCGCGGCGGATGTCGTGCTGGCGGATCAGCTCGGCGGAGAAGGCGAGCACGCCCAGCACGCCCCAGCCGAACGTATGACACAGCCACAACAGGCACGAGACGGGGATGAAGATCGCGGTGCGCAGCTTGGTGCGTCCGAGCCGCCCCATCCGCAGCCACAGCGCGAACAGGTTGAGCGCGAGCGCCATCGCCAGCGCGAAATTCACGAATCCGAACTGGAACGGGTAGCTGTAGGCGAGCGGCAACGCGAACAACGCGGTCGCCGGGATACGCCCATGCACCTCGCGCGCGATCCACAGCAGCCCCGTCACAGTGAGCGCCGGGATCGTCATGACGATCAGCTTCACCGCCAGCTGCAACCCGAAGATCGGCGCGAGCGGCTCGATCAGCAGGTCGATGCCGAGGTTGCCGATCATCTGCCAATGGAAGTTATACCACTGAGAAAGCCAGGGATTGTTGCCGATCGCGAGCTGGACGCGGTAGCGCCCCATATGGCCGGGCAGATCGACCAGCGGCGGGATTTCCGGCCACAGCAACGGTATCATCGACGCCAGCGCCACCGCGACGACAAAGCCGCGCGTCTGCCACCAGTGCAGCGTTTCCCCCTGAGTAATCATATCGTCCGACCCTAGGGGCGGACGGGCGCTCCAGACAAGGGTGCGCGCGACGAGTTGTTCACGCGCCATGCAAGAACCGGCGATCCGGCGATCGGGACGGGAGTCAGCCACGCGAACCGCTCGCCGCGTTCAAGACGGGCCCAAAGGCCATTTGGGGCGAAGTGCTTATATATTTCGGTTTCGTCGAGTGCTGGACACCCAACGACATATTGCGCCCCGCTCGCGATGATCATCGCTTCGGCTGCCTTGGGGCTTCCCGTGAAGGTGGCGATGACCCGGTGCATAGCAGCCACATTGCGATGATAGCCTGAGGCGATGCCACGGTGTTTCGTGGTAGCGATCAGGTCGGGCGTAAGATCAAGGGGCGCAAAGATCACGCTGGGCGGCAGTATCGCTATACCGCGTACATCGGAAAATTTCGTGCAGGCAACGCGGTCGGTCAGCTGTGTTACAGCGCCGCCCGGCAATGCGTTTGAGCGCGATACCGAATAAACGGTGCCGGCTACGATGCCCGGCGAAACGACGATCAAAGCCAACATCGTCGCTAATATACGGGGCAAGACAGGCACGATGCGCCGTGCCCGTTCGAGCATGGCCAATAAAATCCACGCCGCACCCGGCAAGGCCAATGCATTAGCGGTGCCTGCGGCTCGTTGAACCATGAGGGAGACTGCGAATGCGCCCAGCAATATCGCCAGTAACATAGCCCAACTCTCTCGCCCCACACCGGACGTTCGACGAAGTGCAAGCGCGGTTCCAAGGAGACCAACGACGGGGGACGCTATCGTAATGATTGCCGGCACCAGCATCTGGTCCCAGATCGGAAGGCCTTCGGAAACTTTGAGATACCACAGATTGTAAACAAGCGGATCGAGGCTTGCGAATGGCCCGCGAAGGCATTCCGGCGTTATAAAGGCGAGCGTCGCCACGCAGGCGCCGGCGCCGGCGCCGGCAGCCAGTGCTCCAAGTCGAGCCGCTAGCGATCGAGCCCCAATTAGCGTCGCTACCGACAGTCCCACAGCCGCAACGCCCAGCACTGCCAACCAGCCTGGAGACACCGCGTCGCAAACAGCGGTGAAAGCCCCCGGCCCCCGCGTAGCGATGTGCAGCATCAAAGCCGCTACGAAGAACGTAATTGCAAGGCCGATCAAGGCAGCGCGCCGCGATGGGTCCCACGCCCAGGCCAGCGCCCCAACTGCGGTTATGGTGACGGCGACCGGCAACCCTTCCAGCGAAATCGTCACAAGCGTCGCCAACGCCAGCCCGGCAAGGATACCGTTTCGCAGGTTGGCACGTCCGAGGAGCGCCATGGTCGCAGCCATCGCGAGCACAATCTGCCAGCCATGGTGGTCGATCCGGAGCGGGCGAATTTGATATAGGATCGGGACCGACAGCGGCGCCAGCAGCAGCGCAAGCTTGGCACGTTCGACATCGCTCACCTGCCGCGTCAGTGCAGCGACCAGTGCCATCAGCGTGAGCAGGGTAATTAGCGGCACGACCGTCATCGCGATCCGGTTCGCCGTATCGGTCGAGAAAAACGGATCTAGCACCAGCATCGCCGCAGCGATCGGCAGGTCAACCAGCCGCGACCAGTGCATCGCGAAGTCGCCGCCGTTCAGCCTGTGCTGGGCGACGTCCCACCAACTCTGCCCGCCAAGCCAGTCGCGCACTTCGAGCAACCGCATCGCATCGTCGGGGTCGGGGAAGCGCAACGTCGCGATCGCGCCGGAATAGGCGAGGCAGAGCACGATCGCCGCGAGTGCCCAACCGCCCAGGACGGTTGGCCAGAGGCGGGTGTCGAGCTTCGGTGTGGCAGAGGGGAAGGGGGCGTCAATCATGCCGTGTTCGTTCCAGCGATCAGCCCTATTTACACCACCCTGACGAAGGCCGGGGCCCAGTTGGGGGACGTCGCAAACGGAGGGCATCGCGCTGTTACTACAACCTTTCCAACTGGACCGCGGCCTTTGCCGGGGTGGTGCTCACGAATGACGTAGACGCAGGCCCATCATGCAGCCTTGAGGCGCTCCGGTACCCCACGCACACTCGACAAGGCCGCGGCGATCCCCGCCTGTTCTCCCTCGCTCCCCGCCTCGTGATATTCCGCGTCCTCGTTGACGCTCCAGATGTCGTGCACGCGCGCGCCCGCCTGGATATTCCGCACGGTCAGCATCGCGGTCATCATCGCGTGATCCTGGTTGTTGTAGCGGTGCATCCCGTTGCGCCCGACGCAGTGCAAGGTCGGATGCCGCGCCTCGATCTCCTCGCGCAGCGCATCGACGTTGTCGCGGTAATCCTCGTCGTACACCGGGTACGCCTTCTCCTGCCGCACCACCGCACCGCCGGTGACGTGCGCCGGATCGCACAGCCCGAGGATCGCCATCTCCTTCGTCGCCAGCGCGATCAGGTCGGCATCGCTCGACGCCCACAGCCCGTCGCCCTCGAAGCAGAAATATTCGAGACCGACGCAGGCGATGTCGGGATCGGGCACCATCTCGGGCGACCAGCTGCGGAAGTTCTGGACGCGGCCGACCTTCACCTTCGAATCGTGGATGTAGATCCAGTTATCGGGGAACAGGTCGGGCGACTTGATCATCAGCGCCACCGTCAGGAAATCGCGGTACCTGAGCGCGCTCGCTTGTGGCAACGTCGTCGGCAACGGGTGCAGACGACCCGCCAGCTCGCGCATCGGTGCGCTGCTGATCACATGGCCCGCATCGATCGTGACGGTCGCGCCGTCGCGATCGGTCGCGGTAACCCGCCAGCGACCGGTCGAATCTTCGGCAAGCTGTTTGAGCGCATGCCCCATCAGGATCGTATTGCCGTGGCCGAGCACCTTGTCGCGCGCCGCATCCCACATCATCCCCGGCCCGAGCCGCGGATAGCGGAAGCTTTCGAGCAGCGTCTTGGTCTGCATCCCGTCGTTCGGCCGCTTGTTCAGCCCGAGCGAGCGCTTCAGCCCATCAAGCACCGCCCCGCCAAGGCTCAGTCCCTTGATGCGCTGGGCGGCCCAATCCGCCGACATCGTGTCGCACGGCATGCCCCAGACCTTCTCGGTATAGGTCTTGAAGAAGATCGAATACAGCTTGTGGCCGAACTGGTTGACGACCCAATCCTCGAAGCTGCGCACGTTGGGATTGGGACGCAACTTGGCCTTGGCATAGCTCGCCATGCACAGCGTGGAGCGCCAGATCCCCAAATTGCCGAGCGCCTCGAATGCGCGCAGCGGGTAGCTGTAGAATTTGCCCTCGTAATAGATCCGGCTCATCCGCGGCCGCTCGATGAAGTCGTCGGGCAGAATCTCGTTCCAGAGATCGACCACCGGCTGCGACTTCGAGAAGAACCGGTGCCCGCCGATATCGAATCGGAAGCCCTGATGCTCGACGGTCCGGCTGATCCCGCCGACGTACACCGGATCCTTCTCGATCACGGTGACGGAATAGCCAGCCTTGCCAAGCAGATAGGCCGCGGTGAGGCCAGCGGGGCCGGCGCCAATGATCGCAACGTCGACAGGTGTGTTCGGCATCCAGGCATTCCCCACAAGATGCTCGATCTATGGGGGAAGATGCCTAAGGCGTGGTTAACGGGGCGGGGCGTTGAGGGATTGAGCGGAAGTGCTCACGCCAAGTGCACCTCCCCGGGGGAGGCCGGGGTCCAGATGGAAAGGTCTCGGTAACGGCGCGCCGACCTTCGTTAGCGGCGTCCCCCAACTGGGCCCCGGCCTTCGCCGGAGAGGTATAATCGTGGCAGGGGTTTACCGGTCGCGCTTCGCAAGCAACCGCAACCGCAGCGCGTTCAGCTTGATGAAGCCCTCCGCGTCGCGCTGATCGTAAGCGCCCTGGTCGTCCTCGAACGTCACGACCTTTTCCGAATACAGCGAGTTCGGCGATTTCCGGCCGACCACGTACACGCCGCCCTTGTAGAGCTTCAGCCGGACGGTGCCCGACACCTTCTCCTGGCTGTGATCGATCGCCGCCTGCAGCATCTCGCGCTCCGGCGAGAACCAGAAGCCGTTGTAGAGCAGCTCGGCATAGCGCGGCGCCAGCTCGTCCTTGAGGTGCGCGGCGCCGCGATCGAGCGTCAGCTGCTCGATGCCGCGATGCGCGAGGTGATAGATCGTGCCGCCTGGCGTCTCGTACATTCCACGGCTCTTCATGCCGACGAAGCGATTCTCGACGAGGTCGAGGCGGCCGATGCCGTGGCGGCGGCCATAGTCGTTGAGCGTCGACAGCAGCGTGGCCGGGCTCATGCCCTCGCCGTTGATCGCGACGCCGTCGCCGCGCTCGAAATCGATCGTGATGTATTCCGGCGCGTCGGGCGCGTCCTCGGGGTTCACGGTGCGCGAATAGACGTAGTCGGGGACCTCGTCCCACGGGTTCTCGAGGACCTTACCTTCTGACGAGGTGTGCAGCATGTTCGCGTCGGTCGAGAAGGGCGACTCGCCGCGCTTGTCCTTGCTCACCGGGATCTGATGCGCTTCCGCGAACTCGATCAACTTGGTGCGGCTGGTGAGATCCCACTCCCGCCAAGGCGCGATCACCTTGATATCGGGCGACAGCGCGTAATAGCCGAGCTCGAAGCGGACCTGATCGTTGCCCTTGCCGGTCGCGCCGTGGCTGACCGCGTCGGCGCCGACCATCTTGGCGATCTCGATCTGGCGCTTGGCGATCAGCGGCCGCGCGATCGACGTACCGAGCAGGTACAGCCCCTCGTACAGCGCGTTCGACCGCATCATCGGGAATACGTAATCGCGCACGAACTCCTCGCGCAGATCGTCGACGAAGATATGCTCGGGCTTGACGCCCATCATCTCGGCCTTGGCGCGCGCCGGCTCGAGTTCCTCGCCCTGGCCGAGATCGGCGGTGAAGGTCACGACCTCGCAGTTGTACGTCTGCTGGAGCCATTTCAGGATCACGCTCGTGTCCAGGCCACCGGAATAGGCGAGCACGACGCGGTTGATCTGATCGGTCACGGGCAGAATCCTTCGGGCAATATCCAATGCCCGCGCCCCTATGCGCTGGGGGCCCCTCATGCAACCTGCGCATGCAACCGCACGCGTTAATGGCGCGTACAACCGAACCGGTCTATTCGCGCCGCAAATCCTCTGGAGTTAACCCACCGTGCTACGCCAAAGCCTCACCCTTCTCGTCCTCGCCGGCCTTGCGACCCCGGCGCTCGCGCAGGAAACGCGCGCGTCCGCCTCGGCCAAGTTCAAGACCGAATTCGCGGCGTCGGATACCAACAAGGACGGCGTCCTGACGCGCGCCGAGGTCCAGGCACGGATCGGCAACATGAAGGTCGGCGGGCAGGGCCGTCCGGACCCGGTCCACGCCAAGCGTCTCGCGGATCTGTGGTTCACGAGCGCAGACAAGAACAAGGACGGCAAGGTGACGCAGGCCGAGGCGCAGGCGCTGCTCGCGGCGACGTTCGCGAAGTACGACGCGAACAAGGACGGCAAGATCGGCGGCGACGAACGCGCCGCGGCGAAGGCCGACGTACAGGGCCCGCGCTAACTCCATTCGCCTAACACCGTTGTTCTCCCGCGGACGCGGGAGCCCAGCTAGGTACCGTATCCCTGCTTGGTCCTGGGCCCCCGCCTCCGCGGGGGAACACGGAGGTTGACGGGCGGCGTCCTACGCCAAGCCCGAATTGTACAGGGGATGGTATGAGCGTGGGTCAGCCTTCGCGCAACGCCCGCTCACCCTCGATCATATAATCGCGCGTCAGCGGCAGCGTCATTCGGCTCTTCGACAGCTGGATCTGGTAGTTGACCATCCCCCCGGTCCGGAACGCCGCCGCCGCGCCCGCAAGATAGAACGTCCACATCCGGTAGAACCGCTCGTCGTACAACGCGACGATCGAATCCTTCGCCGCCACCGTCCGGTCGTACCATTGGTCGATCGTCAGCGCGTAATGCACGCGCAACACCTCGATATCGGTCGGAAACATCCGCAGCCCCTCATATCCCTTCACGATCTCCGACAATGCCGGGTTGTAGCCGCCCGGGAAAATGTACTTGGTCGTGAACGTGTCGGTGACGCCGGGCCCGCCCATCCGCCCGATCGTGTGGAGCAGCATCACGCCGTTCGCGGTCAGCAGGTCGCGGCATTTGCGGAAGAACGCCTTGTAGTGTGCCGGGCCGACATGCTCGAACATGCCGACCGAGACGATCCGGTCGAAACTCCCGGTCAGCGCGCGGTAGTCGATCAGCTCGAACTTCACCTTGTCGGCGACCCCGGCCTCCTCGGCCCGCCGCCGCGCGACCTTCAACTGTTCCTCGCTGAGCGTCACGCCGAGCACTTCGGCGCCGGTCTTCGCGTGCAGGTACAGCGCCATCCCGCCCCAGCCACAGCCGATGTCGAGCACACGCATCCCGGGCTGGATCGCCAGCTTGGCGGCGATATGCGCCTTCTTGTCCGACTGCGCCTGCTCCAGGCTATTGCCCGGATCGGTGAAATACGCGCAGGAATATTGCCGGTCCGCATCGAGGAACAGGTCGTACAGCCGGTCCGACAGGTCGTAATGATGTGCGACGTTCTTCTTCGACCGGCGCGCCATGTTCACGCGATCGACGCGGTGCACGACCTTGTCGAGCAGCTTGATCGGCAGCGACGGATTGAGCCCGCCGCCACGCTCCCACGGGCTGTTGCCCTTGAGTAGATTGACCAGATCGCGAATGTCGCCGCGCTCGATCACCAGGCGCCCATCCATGAACGCCTCCGCCGCGCCGAGCGCCGGGTGGCGGACGATCGCGCCCGCGACCCCCGGCTGGGTCAGCCGGATCGTGACCGGGTTATAGGCGGGGTCGGGCTTGCCGAAATGCTTAGTGGTGCCGTCCGCGTGGATGAGCGTGAGTTCGCCGGTTTTAACCTGCCGGGCCAGGAAACGATCGAAAAGTGCCATGCTGCGTTAGCTAATGACTGGTACGGAATTGCGCCACCCCCGCGGTGGTTCAGATCCCCGCGTACCAGTCGTAATCGACGTTATCTTCCCAATAGCCGCCCTTGCCCTTGCCGATACCTTCGAGGCTGGCGACCGCGTCGATCGCCGTGACGTATTTCGCATGCTTGTAGCCTAGTTGCCGTTCGACGCGCAGCCGGACGGGCGCGCCGTGGGCGACGTCGAGCACCTGATCGTTGAGCGCCCAGGCGAGGATGGTCTGCGGGTGGAACGCGTCGACCAGATCGACCGACTCGTAATAATTCGCGCCGCGGTACAGGTCGGCGCAGGTAAACACGATGTAGCGCGCGGTGCGCTTCAGGCCGGCGTCGTCG
The DNA here is from genome assembly GCF_004340945.1 of Sphingomonas sp. PP-F2F-A104-K0414. Classification (GTDB taxonomy): domain Bacteria; phylum Pseudomonadota; class Alphaproteobacteria; order Sphingomonadales; family Sphingomonadaceae; genus Sphingomonas. Next base: position 26,996 of record NZ_SLYD01000013.1, on the reverse strand, counting down.
AGCAGCGCGCCAAGCTTCGGTCCCTGCCATTTGCCGATCGCGCTCCAGCCCTCGACACAATCGTGCCGTGTGATCTGCGCGCGCGCGGGCATCTGGCGAAGCTGCGGCAGAGAGACCGACAGCGGCCGATCGACCAGCCCGCCGACCTTCAGCCGGTAATCCGCGAAATTGTTGGCGACCATCGCGGTATAATCCGCCGTCCCCGGATTGCTTGTGCCGTTCGACCGGAAGATCGGCGACATCTGCGCAGGGCTGAACTCAGGCGCCAGCGCGTTGCGGTTGGTCAGCGCGCGTTGCAGCCCGCGGTTCATGTCCTCGCCCATGAACAGGATTTTCCGCGCCTCGGGGTTCGCGGCGATCTTGTCGCAGCCGGTCAGCAGCGCGCCCGCACCGATGGTCGCGCCTACAACCAGCGAGCGACGGGTAATCAGCGAGCTCATGCGACGTCCTCCGAGGGGTGCTGGGGAACATGCCAGCGCCCGGTGATCATCGACCGCACTTCGTTCCACGTCCCCGCCAGGATCACCAGCGCGAGATGCGCGATGATGAACAGCACCAGGCCCGTGGCGGCGATGAAGTGGATCGAGCGCGCCGACTGCCGCCCGCCGAATATCTCCAGCAGCCACGGCCACGCCGCATCCATCCCCGGCGACATCGTCAGCCCGGTCAGGATCATCACCGGGATCAGCACGAAGATCGTCACGACATAGGACAGCTTCTGGAGGATGTTGTACGCGCCCGGCTTCTTGGGATCGTGGAAGCGGAAGGCGAGATGTTCCTTCACGTCGTGCACCACTTCGCGCGGCGACAGCTCGGCGGCGCGCACGCGCAGGTCGCGCTGGAAATGCTTGTTGATCAGGCTGACGATCATGAACCCGAGCAGCGCGAAGGCGAGCACCAGCGCGAACAGCAGATGCCAGCGCCGTGACAGCGCCAGATTGTAGCTCGTCGGGATCGTCAGCAGGTTGAGCAGCGACACCAGCCAGCTCGGCCACTGGTCGAGCGTCGTCCACGCGGTGTCGAAATTCGCGCCGTACCGGCCCCAGTACAGCCGCGGATGCGCCTTGAGGATGCCGATCCCGCTGCCGATCATGATGAACATCGTCACCACCGTCACCCAGTGCCATATGCGCGTCGCGAGCCGATGGCGCTTGATGATCGAGGTGCTGATAGTCGGGGCAGTGGGATCGTTCATGCTCGACCTTCGCTATAGGCAGTCGGACCATGGCATAGCAGGAATACATGTATGACCGAATGGCATTCTTACGAGCCCACGAACGGCCATCGCCTGCCGCACGATCCCCTCAATGCGATCGTTGCGCCGCGGCCGATCGGCTGGGTCAGCACGCTGTCCGCGGACGGCGTCGCCAACCTCGCGCCCTATTCGTTCTTCAACCTGTTCAACTACAGCCCGCCGCTGATCGGCTTCTCGTCGATGGGCTGGAAGGACAGCGTCGCCAATATCGAGGCAACCGGCGAGTTCGTCTGGAACCTGGTCTCGCGCGACCTCAGCGACGCGATGAACACGACCGCCGCGAACGTCGCCGCCGACGTCGACGAGTTCGCGCTCGCCAAGCTCGATATGGTCGCGTCGACCAAGGTGAAGCCGCCCCGCGTTGCGGCGTCGCGCGCGCAGTTCGAGTGCAAGCTGACGCAACTGATCCGACTTGAGACCAAGGAAGGCCGCGAGCTCGACCAGTGGCTGGTGCTCGGCGAGGCGGTCGCGATCCACATCGACTCAGCGATGCTGGAGGACGGTGTCTACCAGACGGCGCGCGCGCAACCGATCCTGCGCGGCGGCGGTCCTGCGGATTACTTCGAGATCACCGAGGACGCGCTCTTCAAGATGCGCCGGCCGGGCTGACCCCAAATTCCGTCATCACTACAAAGTCCGTCATCCCAGTGAAAGCTGGGATATCCCGGTAACGGAGCGCACCCTCGCCGCACGAGACCCCAGCTTTCGCTGGGGCGACGGCTTCTTTTGGAAATGTGTAACGCCAAACCAAGCGTGTTCACCCGCGAAGGCGGGTGCCCAGACTGGGTCCCCGCCTTCGCGGGGAACATCGTGGTTCAGGCGTATGCTCTGTAAAAAAACACCACCGTCGTCGTCGCCGTCACCAGCAGCGTCCACCCGCGGATCACCCCATCCGGCAGCTTCCGCCCGAACCGCGCGCCGAAATACCCGCCGACCACGCCGCCCGCCATCATCGGCAGGCACAATGTCCACGCCACCATGCCGGTCGCCGCGAACACGATCGTCGCGGCGGCATTCGCGGTCGCCAGCATCAGCGTGCGCGGCGCGGCGAGCTTGGCGGGCGAGGCGCCGGCCAATAATCCCCAGGCGGCGGTCAACATCATCCCGACGCCGCCACCGAAATAGCCGCCATAGATCCCCAGCAACGTCTGCGCGGCGATCAGCGAGCGCGATCCGATCGCGACGCGTGCGTGGAGCCAGGTCGAGGCGGGCTTGCCGAACGCGATCGCCAGCGTCGCCATCAGCAATAGCCACGGCACGATCACGTCGAACGCGGTCGCCGGGGTGAAGAACAGCAGCAGGCTGCCGACCAACCCGCCGACGAACGTGATCCCCGCCAACGTCCGGATACCGACCCCGCCGACCGGCCCGAGATCGCTGCGATACGCCCATGCGCTCGCCATCGCCGCGGGCTGCACCGCGACGTTGCTGGTCGCATTGGCAATAGGCGAGGGCAGGCCGAGCGCGATCAGCGAGGGCATCGTCGCGAAACTGCCGCCGCCCGCCAGCGCGTTCATCGCGCCGCCCAGCATCCCCGCACCCGCCGCCAATCCCAGCGAAGCCAGATCAGACAAAAGCGGTATCAGCCTCGGCGGCGGCCTCGCGATCGATCTGCGCGCGACTCTTCTTCTCCGACGCGGTCTTCAGCTGTCCGCACGCTGCATCGATATCGCGCCCGCGCGGCGTCCGCACCGGCGCCGAAATCCCCGCGCCGAACACGATGCTGGAGAACGACTTGATCCGCTCAGGCGTCGAACATTCGTAGGTCGCACCCGGCCAAGGATTGAACGGAATGAGGTTCACCTTCGCGGGCAGTTCGTACTTCCGCAGCAACCGCACGAGCTCGCGCGCATCGTCGTCGGAATCGTTCTTGTCCTTCAGCATCACATATTCGAACGTGATGCGGCGCGCGTTGTTCGTGCCCGGATAGTCCGCACACGCCTGCAACAATTCCTCGATGCCGTACTTCCGGTTGAGCGGCACGATCTCGTCGCGCACTTCCTTGGTCACCGCGTGCAGCGATACGGCCAGGTTCACGCCGATCTCCGCCCCCGCACGCGCCATCATCGGCACCACGCCGCTGGTCGACAACGTGATCCGCCGGCGGCTCAGCGCGAGGCCAGCGCCGTCCATCACCAGCTTCAGCGCATCGCGGACATTCTCGAAATTATAGAGCGGCTCGCCCATCCCCATCATCACGATGTTGGTGAGCATGCGGCCCTCAGGCTGACTCGGCCATTCGCCGAGCGAATCGCGCGCAAGCATCACCTGCCCGACGATCTCGGCGGGGGTCAGGTTGCGCACCAGCCGCATCGTGCCGGTGTGGCAGAACGTGCAGTTCAGCGTGCAGCCGACCTGGCTCGACACGCACAACGTGCCGCGATCCGCATCGGGGATAAACACCATCTCGTAATCCTGCGCGTCATCCGAGCGCAGCAACCACTTCCGCGTGCCGTCGGTCGACACCTGCGCCTCGATCACGTTCGGCCGGCTGATCACGAAGCGCTGCTCGAGCCACGGGTGCATCGTCTTCGAGATATCGGTCATCGCCGAGAACTCGGTCGCGCCGCGATTGTAGATCCAGTGCCACAGCTGTTTCGCACGCAGCTTGGCCTGCTTCTCCTCGAGCTGCGACGTCTCCAGCGCCATCCGCAGATCGGCGAGCGACAGCCCGAGCAGATCGATCCGCCCATCGCTGCGCGGCACGAAGCTGCGGGGAACGGGCACGGGATCGATGTGCCCGGGGATGGGCATGAGGTTCGCGGCGGTCTGCATGCGCGAGCCCGTAGCGGAATTTTCGTGATTTTTCTACTGGCTGCTGGACGAGGGCGGAATCGCTCAGCCGTCTCTCAGGAGACAGACACCACCCCGGCGAAGGCCGGGGCCCAGTTGGGGGACGAAGATGGTGACGCTCAGCCCGTAGTTACGACCACCTTTCCAACTGGGCCCCGGCCTCCGCCGGGGTGGTGCCATCGGATTGGGGTACGATCTGTAAAACGTCACCCCCCGCTACACGCCAACACAGCGACATCGATCGCAGTCGCCCCCCCCGACAGCGTATAGACATCGACGAACGGCCGCCCCCCGACACCGACCGCCTCGACACTCATGCTCCGTCCCGACCGCATCGCCGCGACGATCGCCCGATCGCTCGGTGCATCGCCAGCCCAAGCATCCAGCCCGTTCGCCACCAGCGCAAATCGCCGCTCGCCAACCGTCAGCGTCACTCCGGCCGACCGATCGCGTTCCCGACTGAGCCGCACGTACAAGGACGCGCGCAAACCCCGCTTGGGCCACGTCGCAACGCTCGCGAACCCGGACGAACGCCCCCCCGCCATCACCGGCCGAGCAATCGCGTAACACCGCGGGGGCGAGGCATCGCGAAACGCCCCCCAGCCCTTGTAGACGCCGATCGTGTCGCGCGCCGATGCCGGGACCGCGGTCGCGAGGATCAGCAGAGCCGCCAATCTCACGCTGGAGCGAATCCCGTACCAAGATGCGGCACTGTCGCGCGTCCGTTCTCCACCAGCGTGACCGACCCCTGCGGCAACCCCTTCGCAATCGGCGCACCGAGCAACGGATCGACCGCCGCACCTGTCATCACGCCCAGCATCACCCGACTCGAGATCCCGTGCATGATCACCAGCCGGTCGCCCGACTCCTCCGCGGTATCTGCCAGCCACCCGCCAACCCGCGCAGCAATCTCCGCATACGTCTCGCCGTCCGGCGCAGGCTTCAGCGTGCCCCCCGGCAGCATCACCGGCCCGACCTCATCGACGACGTCCGCGTAATAGCGGCCGCCCCACGACCCCATGTCGATCTCGACCAACCGGGCATCGGTCCGCGCGTCGTGCCAATCCAGCTCCAGATGCTCGCAGATCACCGCCAGCGTCTGCAAGGCCCGCCCGGTCGGCGACGCCCACAACGCCAGCTTCGGCTTCACCCCCAGCACCCCACGCAAAGCCCGCCCAAGCTCGTCCGCCTGCGCGAATCCGGCCCGAGTCAACGGCGTATGCGCCGCATCCCCCTGCAACCGATGCGCCGCATTGAACACGGTTTCGCCGTGCCGCGCGACGAAATCGCGACCCTTGCGAAGCGCTGGAGTATCGCTTGAACGGGCGTCCGCTTCACCCTGCCGTTGGCTTGGAATCATGGCCCGCGTTTCAACCCCCTGTGGCGCAAAAGCAACGGATTTCCGCGTTTATCTGGGGTTCATGCAACGCCTCGCCGACTGGTCCATTGGAGCGGTCCGCCCCGCGTAATGGGGTGCCAGTTCAGTAAGGAGTAACCCCAATGCGTACGCTTATCGCCGTCTCGCTGCTCGCAACGACAGCCGTCGCGGCACCCGCCCTCGCGCAGACCAACCCGACCTTCACCGGCCCCCGCGTCGAGGCCACGCTCGGCTACGACCACACTGGCGCCGGCAGCAGCGTGTCCAACAACAACGGGCGTGACGACCAGAAGATCGACGGCCTGCTGTACGGCGGCGGCATCGGCTACGACATCGCGACCTCGGACAACATCGTGCTCGGTGCCGAAGCCGAACTGACCGGCTCGACCGCGAAAAGCGACCGCAACGACTACACCAGCGACTTCGGCTATGGCCGCGTCAAGCAGGGCCGCGACATCTATGTCGGCGCGCGCGCGGGCTATGTCGTCGCACCGACGACGATGCTGTACGTCAAGGGCGGCTATACCAACTCGAAGCTCGAAGTGCTCGCGGGCAGCACCAGCCAGACCACCGATAACAACTTCAAGCTCGACGGCTGGCGCGTCGGCGCGGGCGCGGAGCACGCGATGGGCCCGAACAGCTACGCCAAGCTCGAATACCGCTATTCGAACTATGAGCGCGGTAACATCGACTATGCGACTGGCGGCACCAGCAGCCGCTTCGACGTCGACACGGATCGTCATCAGGTGGTCGCCAGCTACGGCTTCCGCTTCTGATCGCTTTAACGCGACGTTTACCGTGATCAAAGAAGGGTCGGGGCGCTTGCTCCGACCCTTTGTTGTTGGGTAAGCCATTAGCGGATTGCCCCCAGCCCCGAGTCCGGCTGTGGAGGCCGGGGGAATTTTGATGAAGGCGACGATCGAACGCGCAACGCTCCTCAAGGGGCTGAGCCATGTCCAGTCCGTGGTGGAGCGGCGCAACACCATCCCCATCCTGTCGAACGTGCTGATCGAGGCGACGGCCGAGGGCACGCTCAAGCTGATGGCGACCGACCTCGACTTGCAGATCAACGAATCGATCGCGGCGGCGGTCGACCAGCCCGGCGCGACCACCGTGTCCGCGCACACGCTGTTCGACATCGCCCGCAAGCTCCCCGAGGGCTCGCAGGTCCAGCTCGCCGCGTCGGAAGGCCGGATGAGCATCGTCGCGGGCCGCGCGCGCTTCTCGCTCGGCACGCTGCCGCGCGACGATTTCCCGGTGATCGCCGAGGGCGAACTGCCGACCCAGTTCGAGCTGCCCGCCGAGACGCTCAAGCAGATCATCGACAAGACTCGCTTCGCGATCTCGACCGAAGAGACGCGCTATTATCTCAACGGCATCTTCCTGCACGTGGCCGACGGCGACAGCTCGAACCCGGTGCTGAAGGCCGCCGCGACCGACGGCCACCGTCTGGCGCGCGTCACGCTGCCGCGTCCCGAGGGTGCCGAATCGATGCCCGACGTGATCGTACCGCGCAAATGCATCGGTGAGTTGCGCAAGCTGCTCGACGAGGTCGACGGCTCGGTCGGCGTGTCGCTGTCGCCGACCAAGATCCGTTTCGACCTCGGCCAGGCGATCCTGACCTCGAAGCTGATCGACGGCACCTTCCCCGATTACAGCCGCGTGATCCCGACCGGCAATGACAAGATCCTCAAGATCGACCCCAAGAGCTTCATGGAAGGCGTCGACCGCGTCTCCACGATCGCGACGGAGAAAACGCGTGCGGTGAAGATGGCGCTCGACCGCGACAAGATCACTTTGTCGGTGACCTCGCCCGAAAACGGCACCGCCGCGGAGGAAGTCCCCGGCGATTACGTCGCGCTGCCGTTCGAGATCGGCTTCAACAGCCGCTATCTGATGGACATCCTCGCGCAGATCGACGGCGACATGGTCGAGGTCCACCTCGCCGACGCCGCCGCCCCGACTCTGATCCGCGAGAACGACAAGTCGCCTGCGCTGTACGTGCTGATGCCGATGCGGGTGTGAGCTGATTGCCGATCGTCTCGCTCATGACTAAGTTGGTCATCCAACTGGTCAGGAGCGAGTCGTGGAGGCTTTCAAGCTTGCGGATGCCAAGGCGCATCTGAGCGAACTCGTCAGCCGCGCCGAGGCTGGCGAGACGCTGGAGATCACACGACGCGGTCGACCCGTCGCGCGACTTGTGCCAGTGCAGTGCCCACGGCCAGTGATCGATTGGGAGGTCCTCCGTCAGGTTCGCGCTGGGGCCGCCGCCGACGATACGACCACGGTCGAGGAATTGCGCCGACAGAACCTCCTTTGATGATCTATTGCGACGCATCGTTGATCGTCGCGCTACTCGTCGAAGAAACACGCAGCGGTGTTGCCGCAGCCTGGATCGAACGCCAACGGCAGAACGACCTCGTTATCAGCCGCTGGGTTACTACCGAGGTCGCCAGCGCCTTTGCCATGAAACACCGAATGGGTGTGCTCTCGCGCGATCGACATGACCTTGCGGCCGAGGCGTGGCGCAGGACCGCGCTGGGCATGGCGATCGTCGAAGTCGAAGCCGCCGATTTCGATCGTGCCGGGACGTTGGTTGATGCCGGACCGCGGGGCTTGCGCGCCAGTGACGCACTGCATGTGGCGATCGCGCAACGTAGAGGCTTCGCGCTCGCCACGCTCGACAAGGGTATGATCGAGGGTGCTCGCGCCGTCGACGTCATGGTCGCCGCTATCGGCGATACTTGACGCCCCGCACGTGCTGCCATACTAACAGCAATGTCAGTAAGGAGTCGACTCGATGGCGAAGCTTCCTCCGTTTCCCGGTACGACCGGTCGTCGCGATTGGCGCACCGCATTCGACGCGATCAGGAAACTGCTCGCCAACGGTGACGACACGACCCAAGTGTTCCGGATCATGCGCGCGCTGAACGTCGGCAATGCGCCGATGAACTACGCGCGGCTGATCGCCACCGAACAGGGCGGGCGGATAGCCTATGACCGCGTCGAACTGGCGCAACGTTTCTCCGACCCCGCGTTCGTCGCGAGCTTCGCGCCCGGCACGGTGGGGGCGGCGTATCGGAATTTCCTCGAGACGACGGGCTATTCCGCGGACGGGTTGGTCGAGGTCTCGCGGCTCGAGCCGTCCGAGGACGATCTGGCGCATCCCTATGCATGGTTCGGCCGGCGGGTGCGCGATACGCACGACATCTGGCATGTGCTGACCGGCTACAAGGCGGACGAGAGCATGGGCGAGGCGGCGCTCGTCGCGTTCAGCTATGCGCAGGTCGGCGGCCTCGGCTGGGCGCTGATTGGCTCTGCGGCGGCATTGAAGAGCATACGCGTCACCGGCAGCAAGCTGTTCGCGAAGGCAGTCTGGGAAGGCTATCGCAACGGACGCAAAGCAAAGTGGATTTCGGGCGAGGATTATCTGCACCTCCTCCACGAACCGCTCGAAGCGGCGCGCGCGCGGCTCGGGATCGTCACGCCGGTCGCCTATCTGCGGGCACAGCGCGAACTCGGCCCCGAACTCGCCTCGTATCTCAGCATGCAGAAGGCGAAGCTCGAACCGGTGATTGTGCCCGAGCGGATCGCCGCCTGAGGCAAAGGCTGACGGCGCGCGGAAATTGCCGCTAAGGGCGGTGCGATGCTGTCGCGCCTCGTCCTCACCGATTTCCGCAACCATGCCGACCTGACGCTCCAGCCGGGGCCGGGGTTCGTGGTGTTGACCGGCGAGAATGGCGCAGGGAAGACGAATATCCTCGAAGCTGTGTCGCTGCTCGCACCCGGCCGCGGACTTCGCCGCGCCGCGCTGGGCGAGATGGCGCGGCAGGGCGGGGCGGGAGGCTTCGGTGTCGCGGCGACACTTTCTCCCGAGCACGCAACAGAATTCCCCTCCCGCTCGCGGCAGGGGTTAGGGGAGGGCGCGACGTACGTACTGGCGTCCGGTGCCGAGGAGAACGCGCCCCTCCCCCGACCCCTCCCGCCAGCGGGAGGGGAGTCAGAGCCGGAAGGGGGAATACACGCGCACGCCGAAGTCGACGTCGCGACCGGCACGCTAGCCTCGGCCCCGGAACGCCGCATCGTCCGCGTCCAGGGCGCCACCACCACCGCGAACGCGCTCGCCGAGTGGCTCACGATCCTGTGGCTCACCCCGGCGATGGACCGCCTGTTCGTCGCCCCCGCCGGCGAACGCCGCGGCTTCCTCGACCGCCTCACGCTCGCACTCGCCCCGAGCCACGCCCACCACGCCGCCCGCTACGACGCCGCGATGCGCTCGCGAAACCGCCTGCTCGCCGACGAAGGCCGTCCCGACGGCGACTGGCTCTCGGCGCTCGAAGCGCAGATGGCCGAGCACGGCGCCGCCGTAGATGCGGCCCGGCGTGAGACCGTCACCCTGCTCGGCACGAGGCTCGCGAATCAGGACGACAGCCCATTTCCCCGCGCCGGCCTCACGCTCGAAGGCTGGGCCGGCGACACCGCGCGCCTGCAAGCCGACCTCGCCCAGGGCCGCGCGCGTGATGCCGCTGCCGGGCGCACGCTCGGCGGACCCCACCGCGTCGACCTGATCGTCACCCATCTCGACAAGGAACGCGCGGCCTCTCTCGCCTCGACCGGCGAGCAGAAGGCGCTCCTGCTCGGCATCGTCCTGGCGCATGCCGATCTCGTCGCCGAGCGAACCGGCCAGCCCCCCGTCCTGCTTCTCGACGAGGTTGCCGCGCACCTCGACCCATCCCGCCGCGCGGCGCTATTCGCCCGGCTCGCAGGCCGCAGCCAAGTGTGGATGACGGGCACCGAAGACGCGCTGTTCGACGCGATCGGCGGTCAGGCAACGCGCATCGCGGTCGGGCGTTAGGCTGAACGCGCGCTGTCGAGCAGGCTCACCGCGCGTTCAAGCGGGCGCGGGCAAAGCTCCGTCCATCGAAGATACGGAGAGACGATGATGACCCGGAAATTCACGCGCGCAGCCCTTGGCGTCCTGATGGTTGCAGCAACCACCGCCCCTGTTTTCGCGCAGGTCCGTGACGGAGGACGGCCCGAGGGGCGCTACGATATGAGCCGCGCGCCATGGTTGCGCCCCGGCTATCGTCTGGAAGGCGCCGGCGTTCCGGTGCTCTTCCCCGAACTGCGCAATACGCGGCGCGGCATTGCGTTCGTGATGCCGAACTTCGATGCGAACGGCGATGGCCGGATCAGCCCGCGGGAAGCCGACGACGCCAACCGCGAATTTGCGCGCATTGCTGGCCCCCGCCGTGACCGCTTCGACTGGGATGCATACGGCCGTGACCCACGCGGCTATCGCGGCGACCGCGGCGGCACGACTGTAGTCGAGACCACCACGACATGGGACCGCGGCGCGATGCGCAACTACGGCTTCCGCCAGACCCCGCGCGGCGCGACGCTGACGCTGCAGGAGGACGTGCTGTTCCGTACCGACAGCGCCGTGCTGCGTCCCGGCGCGATCGAGAAGCTGCGGCCGCTCGCCCGCTATTTGCGCGGCAACCCCGGTGTCCGCGTCGCGATCGACGGCTTCACGGACTCGCGCGGGACGGACGCGCATAACCAGGACCTGTCCGAGCGTCGCGCCGCCAGCGTCCGCCAGGCCTTCGACGACATGGACGTGGTGCGCGCTCGCTTCAGCGTCGTCGGCCACGGCGAGCACGACCCGGTCGCGACCAACGCGACGCCGGCCGGCATGCGCCTAAACCGCCGTGTCGAAGTCACACTCCTCGGCCAGCGCGCCGACCGTTTCTGAGGAGCAGCTCCCTCTCCCCCCTCGGGGAGAGGGAAGGGGCCCGCCGCACTGGTGGTGGGAAGGGAGAGGGGCGTGAGGCTCAGGAGTTCGCCCCAACTCCCCCTCACCCTTCCGTCGCCTACGGCTCCTCCTTCCCTCTCCCCCAAAGGGGAGAGGGACGTAAGGGCCGCGCCCCTTCAGCCGCCCACCACCCCGGCGAAGGCCGGGGCCCAGTTGGGCGACGTCGCTAACAGAGTGCGGCACGTAGTTATTGAAACCTTTCCACCTGGGCCCCGGCCTGCGCCGGGGAGGTGGCTTCACCGGAGAAGCCGCGAGCCGCTGTCCTACACGACCCTACGCTGTCACTATCCCCGCATGGCGCTCCTAACCTCCTCGAAACCGACACGCCCGACACGCGAAGTGCACACTCGACACAAAACGCTCTCAGCGTCTGCACTTCCTATACTTCACTCCCGCGCGCCCCAGCCCGCGCCGGCCATTTCGCTTCCGTTTCGGCCGTCCGATGCCTATATACTTGTCATGGCATCCAACCCTGAATCCAATAATCCCAACCTCCCGAACATGGGCGACTACGGCGCCGACTCGATCAAGGTCCTCAAGGGCCTCGACGCGGTGCGGAAACGCCCCGGCATGTACATCGGCGACACCGACGACGGTTCGGGCCTCCACCACATGGTATTCGAGGTCAGCGACAACGCGATCGACGAGGCGCTCGCCGGGCATTGCGACCGCATCGACATCGTCCTCAACGCCGACGGCTCGGTCTCCGTCACCGACAACGGCCGCGGTATCCCGACCGGGATCCACACCGAGGAAGGCGTGTCCGCAGCCGAGGTCATCATGACCCAGCTCCACGCCGGCGGTAAGTTCGAGAACACCAGCGACGAAAACGCGTACAAGGTTTCGGGCGGCCTGCACGGCGTCGGCGTCTCGGTCGTCAACGCGCTCAGCGAATGGCTCGACCTGACGATCTGGCGCAACGGCGAGGAGCATTACATGCGCTTCGCGTTCGGCGACGCGGTCGCCCCGCTCAAGGTCGTCGGCCCCGCCACCGAGGGCCAGAAGGGGACGCGCGTCACCTTCTTCCCGTCGCCTGCCACCTTCAAGATCACCGATTTCGACTTCGACAAGCTCGAACATCGTTACCGTGAGCTGGCATTCCTCAACTCGGGCGTCCGCCTGTTTCTTAGCGACGCGCGGCACGAGGAGATGAAGACCGTCGAGCTCTATTACGAGGGCGGGATCGCCGCATTCGTGAAGTATCTCGATCGCGCCAAGCTCCCGCTGATGCCCGAGCCCGTCGCGATCAGCGGCACGCGCGACGACGTCACGATGGACGTCGCGCTCCAGTGGAACGACTCGTATTACGAGAACGTCCTCGCCTTCACGAACAACATCCCGCAGCGCGACGGCGGCACGCACATGGCCGCATTCCGCGCCGCGCTGACCCGCACGCTCAACAACTACGCCGAGAAATCGGGGCTGTTGAAGAAGGAGAAGGTCCAGCTCACCGGCGAGGACATGCGCGAAGGCCTGACCGCGATCGTCTCGGTCAAGCTGCCCGATCCGAAGTTCAGCAGCCAGACCAAGGACAAGCTCGTCTCGTCCGAAGTCCGCCAGCCACTCGAAAGCCTGATGGCCGACAAGATGGCCGAATGGCTCGAGGAAAACCCTGCACACGGCAAGGCGATCGTCGCCAAGATCATCGACGCCGCCGCAGCCCGCGAAGCCGCCAAGCGCGCCCGCGAACTGACGCGTCGCAAGGGCGTGATGGACATCGCCTCGCTGCCCGGCAAGCTCGCCGACTGCCAAGAGCGCGATCCCGCCAAGTCCGAACTGTTCCTGGTCGAGGGTGACTCGGCAGGCGGCTCGGCAAAGCAGGGCCGCGATCGCCATTTCCAGGCGATCCTGCCCCTGCGCGGCAAGATCCTCAACACCGAGCGCGCGCGCGAAGACCGGATGTTGTCGAGCCGCGAGATCGGCACGCTCATCACCGCGATGGGCACCGGCATCCGCGACGACTTCAACGCGGACAAGCTGCGCTACCACAAGATCGTCATCATGACCGACGCAGACGTCGACGGCGCGCACATCCGCACGCTGCTGCTGACGCTGTTCTACCGTCACATGCCCAAGATCATCGAGGGTGGTTACCTCTACATCGCCCAGCCGCCGCTTTACAAAGCGACCAAGGGCCGGTCCGAGGTGTATCTCAAGGACGACGCGGCGCTCGACGAGTATTTGGTCGATGCGGGCGTCAATACGATGGTGCTCGACGGTCCCGGTGGCGGTCGTTCGGGGCGCGACCTGAAGGATCTGGTCGATCACGCGCGCCGGATGCGGACGCTCATGCGCTACGTCCCCAAGCGCTATGATGCCGGTATGATCGAGGCACTCGCACTCGGCGGCGTGTTCGATCCGGAGGCTTCGGTCGAGGACCGCACCTCGCGTCTCGAAGTCGTGACGCGTCGTCTCGAACTCGACGACGGCGATGCCCGCTGGACCGCGGTGCTGACCGAAGACGGCGGCATCCACTTCCAGCGTGCATGGCGCGGCGTCACCGACCACCACATCATCGAGGCCAGCTTCCTGGTGTCGGCCGAAGCGCGGAAACTCCACGCGCTGTCGGGCGAGCACGCCGAAAGCTATGCGCAGACCTCTAACCTCGTCCCCGCCAGCAAGGCATCGCAAGCCGAAGAGCCGGAGGCCGAGGAGGGTACCGAGGCGGGTGCCGGTGTGATCGGCTCGGTCACGGCGGTCGCCGCGCGCGGCTCGACGCAGGTTTCGCGTCCGAGCCATCTGCTCGACGCGATCCTGACCGCCGGCCGGAAGGGTCTCGCGATCCAGCGCTACAAGGGCTTGGGCGAGATGAACGCGGAACAGCTCTGGGAAACCACGCTCGATCCGTCGGTCCGCTCGATGCTCCGCGTCACCGCGCTCAACGCCGAGAGCGCGAACGAGATCTTCACGCAGCTGATGGGCGAAGTCGTCGAACCCCGCCGCGAGTTCATCCAGGATAACGCGCTCAACGTCGCCAATCTCGACGTCTAAGGACGGAACATCGAACGTCCAACCGCGCTTAACGGCCATCTATCTAGGAGCGTAGAACATGGCCGAAGACCGGTTGGACATCGATATGAAGACCCTCGAAGACAATAGCGACCTGCGCCAGGTCGAATTCGAGGGCGAAGTCAGCGAAGAACGCTATCAGTTCGCGGTGCAGTATGATGTGCTCGAAGCACTGAGCACGGTGGCGCCCGAGGGTGATGCGGTGGCGATCTTCAAACAGCATCTCGACGAGATCGCCGACCTCGGCGTCGTCGCGCTGGCCCGCGATCCCGACCAGGAGATCGTCGTGATCAGCGAGAACGATCTCGACTGACGACGGCGTTTGACGTGGCGGTCGTCGCGCTCGCCTTGCGGACGTGGCGGCCCCGCCAGAAGCGGATCGCGGTGATTACCAACGCCGCGACCGCGACCAGGATCGCGACGCCGACGAGCTTCTGCTTCGGCATTACCTTGTCGACCAGCTCGATCAGCCCGTCGCCGAACACATAGCCGATCCCGGTGAACAGCACCCCCCACACCAGCGCAGAGATCGCGTTGAGCACCACGAAGGTGCGCGCGGGGATATGCGAGGTACCGATCGCGATCGGGCTGATCGTGCGCAGTCCGTACAAAAATCGGAAGCCGAGGATGAACACCGTCGGATGTCGATCGAGCGTGTCGAGCGCCTTAGCGAAGGCGGGCTTCTCGGCAATCCGACGGACCCGCTTGGTGTCGCGGTAACGGCGGCCGGCGAAAAAGAAGAGCTGATCCGCAAAGAACGATCCGGTCACCGCGGCGGCGGCGCTGCCGACCAGCGATACCAGATGCTGGTGCGCGAGCAGGCCGCCGGTGACGACGCTGGTCTCGCCCTCGAATGCCGCGCCGAGGAAGATCGCGGCAAGGCCGTACTGCGAAATGAAGCTTTCGATCGACATTCGCCGCCCTTGCCGGACCGCACGGGGTTTGGCCAGCCGTGCTTATCGGCCCAGATAATGCATCTTGCCGATCGGCACGCCGCGCATCCGTAAAAGCGCGTAGGCCGTTGTAATGTGGAAATAGAAATTGGGCAGGACGAAGCCGAGCACGTAGCTTTTGCCGGTGAAGTCGATGCTGCCACCCGGCGTGACGAGCGTAACCGGGGCCTCCTCCTTGCCGTCGATCGCTGCGCGGGGAACGGTGTCGAGAAACGCGAGCGTCGCGACGATCCGCTGCTGGAGCGCGGCGAAGCTGGCTTCGTCATCTACCATGGCGAGATTGGGGATGTCGCCGATCCGCACCATCGCGCCCTTTGCGGTGTCGCTCGCGCGCTGCACCTGCGCGGTCAGCGGCGTCATGTCGGCGGTCAGCCGGGTGTCGAGCATGTCCGCCTCCGCGATGCCGTGGTCGCGCGCGAACGTCTCGCCGACGGTCAGGATCGTCGACAGGCTGGCAAAACCGCGGCGGAAGGCGGGGACCGTGAGGTCGTAGAGGCTGGTCATGCGAGAAGGCTAGGCGCGCTTTGCAGGCGGGTCGAGCAGGAACGTCGCCAGTGCGCTCCAAGCGGGGTGCTTGGCCGCAATGCCGACCGTGTGGAGCGGGCTGCTCGACGGGAGCGCGACGATCTCGGGGCCAGCGACGTCGCGGCCAAGGAGCTTCATGCCTTGCTTGAGCGCGGTGCCGCCGTTGAACGCGATCGCGCGGAGATGCGGCAGGGTGGCGATCAGAGCGGGGAGGTCGTTACCTGCGATATCGACGATCGCCGCATCGGTGCTGCCTGCGCGGCGGGCCGAACCGATGACGTCCCACAGCGCGACGCGGGCCTCGCGTAACGCGTCGAGCCGGTCGTCATAGTCCAGCACGGCGAGGTCGCGACCGACGACGGGCGACATCAGCTGCCAGAACTGGTTCTGCGGATGTGCGTAATAGCGCTGCGCCGCAAGCGAGCGATCCCCTGGCAGGCTGCCGAGGACGAGCAGGCGCGCATCGGGCGCGGCGATCGGGGGGAAGGAGTGCTTGAGGGACATGGGTGTCTTTAGTGAAGATAGCTTTCCGTTCGACAACCCCCATCCGTCATCCTGACGAAAGTCAGGACCCCGAGCCGCGAAAGTCACCGTTCGTAACACTGGGTCCTGACTTTCGTCAGGATGACGAGGCGAGGCGCTGCGGATCGCTATCGCATCTGTCCATCTCGTCTTTGATCCCGCAGGCAAATCGATCCGTCACCAAACCCCGGTGATTGCGCATAATCCCGCAAGCGTCCTATCACACGCGCATGAAGATCATGCTCTCCGCCAGCCTCGCCGTGCTCGCCTTTGCGAGTGCCCCCGCCGCCGCCCGGCAACTCACCATCGACGACGTGACGATGCTCAGCCGCGTCGGCGCGCCGACCGCGTCGCAGGACGGGCGTTGGCTCGTCTGGGCGCAGCGCGAGACCGATCTCGCGGCGGACAAGGGGCGCTACGATCTCTGGCGGCTCGACCTGAGCACGCCGGGCGCGACGCCGGTGAAGCTGCTCGCTGATCCGCAGGTCAACGAGAACGACCCGCAGATCGTCGGCAACACGGTGTATTTCACCTCAGACAAGGGCGGCGAGGATGCAGTCTGGTCGGTGCCCGTAACGGGCGGCACACCGCGCAAGCTGACCAGCTTCAAGGGTGGGTTCAGCGGCTTCAAGGTCGCGCCGACCGGCGACAGGCTGCTCGTCTGGGCGGATCGCAAGCCCGGCGCGCCGAGCCTCGAGCCGGCGATGGTGAAGAAGGATCCGAACGCGGGCGCCGGCCGCACCTACGACCAGCTGTTCGTACGGCATTGGGATACGTGGGCGGATGGTACGCGATCGCAGCTGTTCGTCTTGCCGCTGACCGCGACCGGCGCGCCCGGCAACGGCGTCGCGATCGTCGGCGCGCTCGTCGGCGATACGCCCTCGAAGCCCAATGGCGGCGGCGAGGAAATCTCGTGGAGCCCCGACGGCCGCACCGTCTATTTCGCGATGCGTGAGGCTGGCCGGATCGAGGCGCTGTCGACCAACCTCGACATCTTCTCGGTCCCCGCGGACGGTTCGGCTGCACCGGTCAACCTGACCGCGGCGAACAAGGCGACCGACAACCTGCCGACGGTATCGCCCGATGGCCGCACGCTAGCGTTTTTCGCGATGCGGCGGCCGGGGTTCGAGGCGGATCGCCAAGTACTGACGCTGCGCGATATCGCCAGCGGCAAGACGGTGTCGCTGACCGAGCGCTGGGACCGCTCGGTCGGTTCGATCGCATGGGCGCCCGATTCGAAGTCGCTCTACGTGACGGCGGACGACACGCAGGAGACGCCGCTGTTTCGCGTCGATGCGACCACCGGCGCGGTCACGCGGCTGACTCAGGAGGGCCATGTCAGCGCGGTCGCGATTACCCCGCGCGGTCCCGTGGTAGCGACTGACAGCCTCACCGCACCCGCCGATTTCTACCGTGTCGCAAGCACCGGTGCGCCGCAGCGCCTGACCCAGGTCAACGCGACGAAGCTCGCGGGGATCGACATGCCGACGGTCACGCGGTTCAACTTCAAGGGCGCGAACGCCGACACCGTCTGGGGCTATGCGGTGAAGCCCTACGGCTCCACCGGCAAGGTCCCGATCGCGTACATGGTCCACGGCGGGCCGCAGGGATCGAGCAACAACAGCTGGTCGTATCGCTGGAACCCCGCGGTGTTCGCGGGCGCGGGCTACGGGCTGGTCGCGGTCGATTTCCACGGGTCGACCGGCTACGGGCAGGGCTTCACCGATGCGATCAGCAACAATTGGGGCGGCTGGCCGCTCGAGGATCTGCAAAAGGGTCTGAAGGCCGCGACCGACAAGTTCGCGTGGCTCGATGCGGACAATGCGTGTGCGCTCGGTGCGTCGTACGGCGGCTACATGATGAACTGGATCGAGGGGCAGTGGCCCGATCGTTTCAAGTGCATCGTCCAGCATGACGGCGTGTTCGACGCACGCGCGATGGCATATGAAACCGAGGAGCTTTGGTTCGACGAATGGGAGCATGGCGGCAAGGCCTATTACGAGGACCCGCAGGCGTTCGAGAAATGGAACCCGGTCAATTACGTCGCCAAGTGGAAGACGCCGATGCTGGTGATCACCGGCGAGAAGGATTTCCGCATCCCTTACACGCAGGGGCTGGCGACGTTCACCGCGCTCCAGCGGCGCGGCATCCCGTCGCGGCTGTTGGTCAATCCGGGCGAGAACCACTGGGTGCTGAAGCCGAAGAACTCGCGGCAATGGTATGGCGAAGTGCTCGGCTGGATGGGGAAGTGGACGGCGAAATAATTCCGCATGTCGTCATGCCGGAGCCCTTCCGGCATGACGACACGAGCTCACCTCAGCCACCGCTCCCCAGCACGTTGATCGTGAACGCCAGCACGCCGATGTTGAAGACGAACGCCGCCATGCACTGGCCAAGCGCCGCCTTGCGCACCCGGCGCGAGGTGATCTCGACGTCGGAGGTCTGGAACGTCATCCCCAGCGTGAACGCGAAATAGGCGAAGTCCCAGTAATCGGGCTCGTCGCAACTCGGGAAATCGAGGCCCTTGGCGTCCTTCCCGTCCGGATCGTCGACATAATAAAGATGCGCGTAGTGCAGCGTGTAGATCATGTTCGAGAACAGCCACGCCAGCGCCAGCGTCGCGATCGTCAGCGCGATCCCGACCGCGTCGTTCTTGCCCTGCAGTTCCTTGGCGACCGCGACCAGGATGACGAGCATGATCATACCGCTGAACCCGAGCAGCACCGCGCGATTGGCGTCGTTCTCTTCCGCCGCGCGGCGCATCCGTGCCGCGGTGGCGTTGCGGAATAGCGTCGAAACCGCGATCAGGAACACGACCGCAGCGACGTCGAACGCCGCCATCGTCCCCCGGCCCAACCCGATACGTGGGATCAGCGCGGCGAGGCCGATCGCGAAGACCAGCACGAACAGGATGAAGCGCGGCGGGGCAACGCGTTGGCCTAGGCCCCAATATCTGGCTTTGCTGGTCATGCCACAGCGCTAGCGCTTCGCGGGCACGTCGCCTAGATACGCGCGCATCATGGCCAAGACAGAAACCCCGCGCCGCATCCGTGGCACCCAGGACATTTTCGGCGACGAGCAGCGCCGCCTCGCGCACGTCCTGTCGACGTTCGAACGCGTGCGGGCTCTGTATTGCTTCCAGCGCGTCGATATCCCGGTGTTCGAGTCGACCGCGGTGTTCGCGCGCTCGCTCGGCGAGACGACCGATGTTGTGTCGAAGGAAATGTACACGTTCGAGGATCGCGGCGGGGACTCGCTCACGCTCCGCCCGGAGTTCACCGCAGGCATCGCGCGCGCCTACCTGACCGAGGGCTGGCAGCAGTTCGCGCCGCTGAAGCTCACCACCAGCGGCCCGGTGTTTCGCTACGAGCGCCCGCAAAAGGGGCGCTTCCGCCAGTTCCACCAGATCGACGCCGAGGTGATCGGTGCCGCGGAACCAGCGGCGGACGTCGAACTGCTCGTGCTGGCGGACCAGCTGCTGCGCGAACTCGGCATTTCCGAGGGCGTGACGTTGCAGCTCAACACGCTGGGCGACGCGGCGACGCGCGATGCGTGGCGCGAGGCGCTGGTCGCGCATTTCGAGGCGCATCGCGGTGAGTTGTCCGAGGACAGCCTGACCCGGCTCGAGAAGAACCCGATGCGGATCCTCGACTCGAAGGATCCGCGCGACCGCCCGATCGCCGACAGCGCGCCCGATATCGACGCATATCTGACGCCCGAGGCACGCGCGTTCTTCGAGGCGGTGACGGCCGGGCTCGATGCGGCGGGTGTCGCGTGGGAGCGCAACGCGCGCCTCGTCCGCGGCCTCGATTATTATCGCCACACCGCGTTCGAGTTCGTGACCGACCGGTTGGGCTCGCAGGGAACTGTGCTCGCGGGCGGCCGGTACGACGGGTTGATCGGCTCGCTCGGCGGGCCGGAGACGGCCGGCGTGGGCTGGGCCGCTGGTGTCGAGCGGTTGGCTATGTTGTTGGAAGAACCGGCGGCGGCTACGATCGATGCGGTCGTCGTACCAATGGGCGCCGAGGCTGAAACCCGCGCGACCGGTATCGTTGCCGATCTGCGGCGTGCAGGCGTGGCGGTCGAGATGGCGTATAAGGGTAAGATGAAGGCGCGGATGGCGAAGGCGGATGCACTTGGTGCACGGTTTGCGATCATTATCGGCGACGACGAACTCGCCAAGGGTGTTGCTGCGGTGAAGACCCTTGGCGCGGGAACGCAAGCCGAAGTCGCATTCGCAAATCTTGCGGAGGCGCTGCGTTGAACGTCGCGCCGTCTGCCGGCTCGCCCCCCACCCGTCATCCCAGCGAAAGCTGGGATATCCCAGTTGGCGGACGCAACACCCGCCCCAGTGAGATCCCAGCGTTCGCTGGGATGACGGATAAGGGGGCGGGAGAATGACCCAGATCTCCCCCGACCGCATCCGCGCGATCGAGGCTCGGCGTGACGAGCTGCAGGCGCTGATGTCGACCGGCGATCTCCCCTCGGACCGCTTCGTCGCGGTGTCGAAGGAATATGCCGAGCTCGAACCTGTCGCTCAGGCCGCCACCGAAGTGCGGCGACTACGGCAGGAGGCGGAGAGCCTCGCGTTCATGGCCGAGGATGCCGACGACGAACTGCGCGCGATGGCGTCGGACGAACTGCACGAGAACCGCACGCTGCTCGAAACCGCGGACCGCAAACTCGCGCTCGCGCTGTTGCCGCGCGACTCCGCCGACGAGCGCTCGGCGATGCTCGAAGTCCGCGCCGGCACCGGTGGCGACGAGGCGGCGCTGTTCGCGGGCGACCTGTTCCGGATGTACCAGCGCTATGCCGAATCGCAGGGCTGGCGGGTCGAAATGATCTCCGGATCGTCGTCCGACGCGGGCGGCTTCAAGGAAGTCGTCGCCAGCGTCACCGGCCAGGGCGTGTTCGCCAAGCTCAAGTTCGAGAGCGGCGTCCACCGCGTCCAGCGCGTGCCGACCACCGAGGCCGGCGGTCGGATCCACACCTCGGCAGCGACCGTCGCGGTGCTGCCCGAGGCGGAGGAGGTCGACGTCAAGATCGACGACAAGGACCTGCGCATCGACGTCTATCGTTCGTCGGGGCCGGGCGGCCAGTCGGTCAACACCACTGATTCCGCAGTGCGGATCGTTCACATCCCGACCGGGCTGACGGTGATCCAGCAGGACGAGAAGTCGCAGCACAAGAACAAGGCTAAGGCGCTGCGCGTGCTCAGAACGCGGCTGTACGAGGCGGAACGTGACCGGCTGCATGCCGAGCGGGCGGGTGCGCGGAAATCGATGGTCGGCTCGGGCGATCGCTCGGAGCGGATCCGGACGTACAACTTCCCGCAAGGCCGCGTGACCGATCACCGCATCAACCTGACGCTGCACCGCCTGCCTGAGATCGTCGCGGGCGAGATGGACGAACTGATCGGCGCACTGATCGCGCAGGACGAGGCCGACCGCCTGGCGCAGCTGGATGGCTGAGCTTTCCCCAGCCGCAACGGCATTCCCCTTCCGCTTGCGGGAGGGGTTAGGGGAGGGGTGTCCCACAAACGCCGCCGCCCGGTGATAGCCCCTCCCCCGACCCCTCCCGCGAGCGGAAGGGGAGCAGTAAGTTCGGCGATCGCCGCCGCCGCTGCGCAGTTCGCGTTCTCCGCCACCCCGCGCCTCGACGCGGAAATCTTGATGGCGCACGCCCTCAGCGTCGAGCGTAACGCGATCCTTCTCGACCCGGATCGCTACGCCGTCCCCGCGACCTTCGCCGCGCTCGTCGAACGCCGCCTCAACCACGAACCGGTCGCCTACATCACCGGCACCCGGGGCTTCTGGTCGATCGACCTCACCGTCGGCCCCGGCGCGCTCGTCCCCCGCGCCGACAGCGAAACGCTTCTGATCGCCGCGCAAGCGCACTTCGCCGGCCGCGCCCCCGCAACCGTACTCGACCTCGGCACGGGCCCCGGCACGCTACTCCTCGCGGCGCTCGACGAATGGCCCGCGCAAGGCCTCGGCGTCGACTATTCGCCCCAAGCGCTAGATTACGCCCGCGCCAACGCCGCTGCCCTCAACATGACCGACCGCGCCCGCTTCATCCGCGGGAGTTGGGCCAGCGCGATCGTCGGCCAGTTCGACCTCATCCTCGCCAACCCGCCCTATATAGCCACCGACGAGCAACTCCCGGCCGAAGTCCACAACCACGAACCGCACGCCGCGCTGTTCGCCGGCCGCGACGGGCTCGACGACTACCGCATCCTCGCCGCGCAACTCCCCGCGCTGATCGCCCCCGGCGGCGCGGCCGTCATCGAGATCGGATCGACGCAAGCCGAGCCCGTCACCGCACTGCTCGAAGCGCAGGGTTTGCACGTCGCGCTGCACCACGACTATGGAAACAACCCCCGTGCGCTGGTCGCGACGACAGGAATACGGCGCTAACCGGCAGTTTTCGCTTGTAGTATGGCCTTTCCGCCCGCTATCACGCGGGCAGGGGCACGCACTCTCGACGATTGGTCGGTTTAGAGCGATGACCCGCATCCTTCGCTTTGAGGTCGCTGCAGTCCGGCGGCCCTGGCAAGTTCGACGCACCGATCTCGTCTAGATCGTCGGTGCGCGACGGGGGTTTGCACCGCATTTCGGAGCACGACCAGATTTTGGTTCGACGACTGAGGACACAAGCTTGATCAACAACCGGCAAGCCGGCCGCCGTCGCGGTCGTGGCAACAATAATAATGGCGGCGGCGGTAGTGGTGGCGGTCAACGCCAGGGTGGCGGCGGTGGCGGCCAGGGTGGTCGCGATACCGGCAACCGCATCGACAGCCGCGCGCGCGGCAACGCGAGCCAGCTGTACGAGAAGTACAAGAACCTCGCGCGCGACGCGCAGCAGCAGGGCGACCGCGTCAACATCGAATATTACCTCCAGTTCGCGGACCATTATTTCCGCGTCCTGAGCGAAACCCGCGCCCGCTTCGAAGAGAGCCAGCCGCAGGCGCAGCAGCAGCCGCGTCGCCAGCAGCCGTTCGATCTCGACGGCGACGACGATTACGGCGACGAGGGCGAACCGATCCGCTCGGGCGAGCAGCAGGGGCAGGCTTCGGCTGAGCAGCAGAATGGCGGCCAGAACGGCCAGTACCAGAGCGCGCCCCGCCAGAATCGCGACACGCAGAACCGCGAAGATCGTCCGCAGCGCGACGACCGGCCGCAGCGCGAAGAGCGCCCGCGGTACGAGAACACCCGTTATGAAGGCCAGCGTAACGAAGGTCAGCGTAACGAGGGCCAGCGTAACGAGGGCCAGTCGCGCAACGACGGTCAGCGCGAAGACCGCGTTCGTGGCGAAGGCCAGCGCAACCAGCGCAACGCTCCCCGCGATACGCAGCAGCGCGACGAGCGTAGCGGCGAAGAGCAGGGTCAGGCGCGCGAGGCACAGGCCCGTGAGAACCAGGCCCGTGAGAACCAATCGCGCGAGACCCAGCCCCGCGACGAGCAGGTCCGCGAGCCCCGCTCCGACTACCGCGATGCGCCGCAGCGTGAGACGATCCGTCGCACGCCGCGCACCAGCGTCCAGGTCGCCAACGCCAACCAGGATT
Source organism: Sphingomonas sp. PP-F2F-A104-K0414 (assembly GCF_004340945.1). Lineage (GTDB taxonomy): Bacteria > Pseudomonadota > Alphaproteobacteria > Sphingomonadales > Sphingomonadaceae > Sphingomonas. The sequence goes on along the minus strand of NZ_SLYD01000013.1, from coordinate 3,182 downwards.
CGGAAGCCGACGCGGTCCGTTCGGTAACTGAAGCCCCGGAGCAGGCTGCCCAGCCGATCGAAGCCGTCGAGACGACGACGCCTGTCGCCGCGGCCACCGAGGAGCAGCCCCGCCGTCGCGGTCGCCCGCGCCGCGATCGCAGCCTCGACGCACCCGTTGCGACCGAAGATGCAGCACCGACCGCATTCGATGCGGACCGCCTGCCGCCATCGCTCGGCATCTCGGCCATAACGCCGGCGCCAACGCCGGCGACCGAAGCGACCGCTACCGATGCGGCGCCGGAAGAAAAGCCCCGCCGTCGCCGCGTTCGTGCGGTACCGGACGAGGTCGCAGGCTGAAGCCGTCATCCCGGACTGATCCGGGGCATAGCTGAGACCTGAAAGGGCCGGTGCCGCGTCACGCGACACCGGCCTTTGTCATGTTCGACGTCTGATCGACGTTATGATCGGCGTGCGCTCAATCGATCCGCGCGACATCCTCGTCATGCCCGCTTCCCGAACTCAGGAACGCGAGCCCCATCAGCAGCCCGGCCATCATCACCGATCCGCCGACCCCGCCGATCACCGCGAGCATCGTCACCAGATGCAGCGGCCCCTGCAGGTGCGCCATCGCCGCAATCACCGCCGCGACGCAGATCGCCGCCGCCAGCACCATCCACGCCATGATCGCGCGAAACCGCGCCCACGCGAACGCCGCATAATGCGGGTCGTCCAACCCGGCCGGTGGTTCAGGCAGTCGATCGGTCATCGCTTCACATTGCCGCGCAAACATGGTTTCCTCAAGTCAGGCGCACCAGACGCATATGAGGAGAGGCGAAGATGACGATCGCGGCGATCCTGAAGGACCGAAAGGGCGGCATAGAGTCGCTCCACCCGGACTCGACTGTGGCGGAGGCGGTGGCGCTGCTCGCAGAGAAGCGGATCGGCGCGGCACCGGTGCTCGACGGCGACCGGGTGGTCGGCATATTCTCCGAACGCGATGTCATCCACTGCCTGCAATCGGACGGGGCTGCCGCGCTGGACCGGCGGATCGCCGATGTGATGACCACCGCGGTGAAGTCGGTCGGCCCGAACGAGTCCGCGATCGGCGCGCTGTCGCTGATGACTCAGCGGCGCATCCGCCATCTGCCGGTGATCGACGGCGACACGCTGGTCGGCTTCGTGTCGATCGGCGACCTGGTCAAATACCGTATCGACCGGATCGAAGCCGATGCTGCAGCGATGCGCGAATACATTCAGTCCGCCTAGATCAGGGGGCTAAACCAGGGGGCTAAACTAGGCAGCGACAGGTTGCTTCCGCACCACGGCGATCAGTTCGCGCACCGTCGCCCGCGCAAAGATCAGCATCCACGCCGCATAGACCGCTGCGCCGATAGCCACGAGGACCAACAGCCGCCAATGCGAGTCGAGCGGCGGCAGGCCGCGATCCACCAGCCCGACGATCAGCGCCATCGCGATCGCCGCCAGCGCCGGTGATGCGACCGCCCGCGCCACGTCTCGCGCGCGCACCCCGATTACCGGCAGTGTCCGCCATGCGCTGATCGCCAGGTAGACCGGATACGCCGTGATCCACGCGATGCCCATGCCGGTAGGGCCCCATTGCACGCCGACCAGAAACGCCGTGGTCAGGATCATTGCACCGACCGCGCCGTTCTGGACGCCGATCCCCGGACGGCCGCGCGCGTCCGATGCTGGCGTGAACAACACCTGCAACGTCATGAACGGCATCGCCAGCGCGAGCAGGTGGACGATGGGCGCCGTCTCGCGCCATTTGTCGCCCAGCACGGTCAGCACCAGCGGCTCGGCGGTGGCGGCCAGCCCCATGTAGAATGGCATCGCGACGATCATCACCATCCGCACCCCCTTCACGAACGCGCGCCCGATCGCGGCGGGATCGGCTTGCATCCGCGCATAGGCGGAGAAGGCGACCTCGTTCAGCGGCGGCACGAATTTCGAGACGAAGATCTGCGTGAGGAACAGGCTGGTTGTATAGATGCCGAGCATGTGCGGCGAAAAGCTGCGCCCGGCGATGAACACGTCGGTCTGGCTCTGCAGGAACCAGAACAGCTGCCCCGCGGCCATCACCCCGCCATAACGCGCGATCGTCCCGGCGCCGCGAAAGTCAAAGCTCGGCCAGACCAGCGACCGCGCGCTCCACGTCATCATCGCGCCGCGCACGCTAAACAGCACGATCGGCGCCAGCACCAAAGTCCATACCCCGAGACCATAGAGCGCACCGCCGAGCGCCGCACTGGCCGAGGCGATCGACGCGGTGATGTTAGCCTTGGCCTGGTGACGGAAATCCATCGCCCGCGAGAGCAGCGCATACGGGAGCGCGATGAAGGGGGTCGTCAGATAGAGCAGCGCTTGGACGCGGAGCATGTCGCCGACGATCGGCTGGCGATAATAGGCGGAGGCGAGTGGTGCGAGTGAGAGCTGCGCGACGGCAAGCCCGACGTTCAAAACGATCAGCATCCCGAACAGCTGCCGGACTTCGCGCTCGCTGATCTCCTTTTGCTGGATCAGCCCGCTCGCCAAGCCATAGCCGTTGAGCATCGCCATGAAGGTGAGAACCACCTGGCACATCGCGAACAGGCCGTAATCGGCAGGCGCCAAGATGCGGATAACTAGGAAGGTCGCGCACCACTGCACCATCTGCGCGACGATTTGGCTGCCCGATCGCCATATGAGCGCGCTGCGGACCTGCCCGGCGAGCGAGGTCGGTCCGGAGGGCGCGCCCGGCGCGTCCGAGGACCCAGGCGCCGACAGGGTCTCGGGCACGTTCGCCGGCGGGGGGGCAGGGATCGCGGTATCCATCGTATCGGGCATGTAGCGATATGGGCCTTCACAAGCGCTTAAGGCGAGGCCCTAAAGACGGATGGTGCGTGCCACAGGACGCGGGGGCGTCCTTTGGCGATCTCCGGCGGCGGAATGAAGTGCAGTTACAAGCGCTTCGTCAGCACCGGCCGGGGGGTGTGGGGCGTCATAAACGCGCCAACTCGAGAAAATTGCCACAAATGTGAAAGATTGTGTTTGACGCGAATCGGAACCCCGCCTAGAGGGGTGTCACCGCAGCGGAGTGCCTTACTGGTTACCGCGGTGGTCGCAAAAAACCAGATGCTGCAAGCTTCTTCTACGGGAGGGGTTATGCGAGTGTCGGTATTTTTGTCGGCTCTTTGACAT
>NZ_SLYD01000012.1 GCF_004340945.1 Sphingomonas sp. PP-F2F-A104-K0414 | reverse complement strand
TCTGCTCTTCCGAAAACTGCTTCCGCTTCATCTGTCCGTCCCTTTCCGGGGTCGGACTCTAGCTTCAACTGGAGGAAAAAACGGGGGTCACGTCAGTAGCCGTAGCCGTAGCAGCTTAGGCTAGGGGCGGGGCGTGGGCATGCGGATGGTTGCCGGATTGCCGACCGCGCGTGCACCGGGCGGGACATCGCTGAGTACCACGGCATTGGCCCCGATCACGGCATCGTCGCCGATCGTGACGGCGCCGAGGATGACGGCACCGGCGCCGACCTGCACGCGGTTTCCCAGCGTCGGCGCATCGAGCGGCCGCCGTTCGCTACGATTGCCGAGCGTGACGTTCTGACGCAGCAGGCAGTCGTCGCCGATCACGCTGGAGCCATGCACGACGATCCCGCCGAAATGTTCGATCCGCAACCGCCGCCCGATCCGCGCGGTTTCCGGCAGGGAGATACCGCACCGCACCTCGACCCACTTGCCCGCAAGCTTGGTCCATATCCCCCATATCGTGCGAACGATCCCGCGCCGGCGCGCCAGACGGGGCGCCGACAGCCGATAGACCGCCAGCGCCCAGAAGCCCTGGGACAGCCAGCCCTCGCGGTGATTGCGTCGATCTTCGCAGAGCAACGCGAACGGCCCAGGATTCGGCTCAGTCATGCGGATGCGTTGCTTATGCGCGACGCTTTATAGCGTGCTGCCAGACGATGCCCGAAATCGGTCGACGGTCGCTCCAAGTAGCGTGTGCTCAGATGCGCGATTACAAAGGTAATCAGGAAGCTGAGTGGTCTCTTGAGGTACCGTTCTGTCCGGTCGCCTGAACCCAACCATCCCGCATATGTGATGGGATGAACCACATATAATGCGTAGGAAATCGTGGCGAAGTATCGCAAGATTTTGCTTTCTAGAACGCGTCGATAGCCGGAATGAGGATAGCCGAAAGACAGGCCGACCAAGCCTGCTGCGAAATAGGGCCTCAAATAAGCGAGTAGGGGCACGGTATGGCGCACATATTGCTGCGTGCCCGCCAGGAGCAGCGCAATCAGCAACGCCGATGCGGCGCCCGAGGCCTTCCCTAGCGCGACAGGTTTGCGTCCGGACAGCAATAGCGCGAGCATTGCGCCAGCCAGGATCTCGTCGACACGGTCGAACGTGGTTACGCCGACTGTTGTCCCGCGCCACACACGTGCCACGGTGATCGCAATCCCACAAAACGGCAGCAGATAGAGTCCCTTGCGACGAAAAACCGAAACTATCAGTGCAATGAACATATAGAACTGCATTTCGATGGAGAGACTCCAGAAATGCGGTGCGTATCGCAAATAATATTGTGAAAGGTTCGCGTAGAAAAACAGGTTGGCTACGACGATGTCCATAGGACGTCCCGGAGCAATCAAAACGAAGGCGATGAACGTCCAGGCGAGTGGCACGATGCGGAATAAGCGTTTGATCAGGAACGTTACGACCGTCTGATCTCTCAGCAGCGTCGTCGTTATCAGGAATCCGGACAGCACAAAGAATATCGCCATTCCCGCAGCGGCGACGGCTTCGTTTAGAAAATACGCTTTTGGCCCGATCGGGAGCATATGACCCGCGAGAACCATTATGATAGAAAGCCCCCTCCATCCGTCAAGCACCGCGAGGTGTGCTTTGGCGCGGGGGTCGTAAGCAAATTTTTCGGTCATCGTACCTTTTACCGCAGGCCACCAATCATAAGCTGCGGTTGACGCCGACTTGCAGTCAGCCAGCTAGGAAGGCTTGGGGCCTGCCCTATTATACACCCAAGTATGAAGACAAACTCTACGTTTACGGACAGATAATACAGCATATTGTCGCTGACAGACACGACCGCATAACCGACTATCGCTAGGAAAATATACAGTTTTTCCGACGACGTCGTAGCCCGGAACAGGCTCACGGCAACGATGCTGACCAGGAGATAGACGAACGAAAGCATGAGCACGAGGCCGCCTTCGAAGATCGTTTGGACATACACATTGTGCGCACCGCTTCCGTTGGTGCTGGTGAGGGCGAAGAAGTCCCGCGACAGCGGCGCAAAAGACGACAGGCCATATCCGAACGTCATTTTGCGTTCGATCCAAGGCCATGCCGCCTGCCACAGGTAGCGACGCCATGTTCCAGAATCGACTTCGACGAACTGCGATGCGTCAACGTCACCGTGCGATATGCTGACCAGATATGCATAGCTCATTTCCGGTGCGCCCTCCGCCGCATTGGTGATGCGGTCCATAACGCCCGGAACCAACATGGCGAGCGGTCCCGCCAATAATATCGGTATCAGATACAGAGGACGCTGAAACGCCGTGTAGACGATCAAGAACAACGCCGTCGCAACATACGCAGAGCGCGTCCCGGTGAGTAGAAGTTCCAGTGCCGCAACAACGAGCAATATCCAGACGGCATTGCGTTGCCATCCGCTGCGTAGGTAGTTGCTAAGCTGCGCATGATACAGGAACGATATGTAAATCATCATGAAGAAGGCGAGGATATTCGGATGCGTAAAACTAGCCTCCAGCCGTTCTCCCATATCTCCTAACGCGATTTGTATAAGGCCGGTTGCCAATGGCACCACGCCTGAAAGTGCAACCGCCAGCGTCAATACTCGTCGCCCGATATACGGCGCATAGTACAGCGCGAGCATGGATACTGCTGCGAAGGTCAGGTAATTGAAGAGAACTTGAATGGCTTCCGCGAACACTGGAGAGTGCACCGCTGCGATCAACGCCGCCAGCAAGAATGGAGCCCAGATAATCGCTGCTGTGCGGATGACGGTTTGTGCCCGTCGATCCACGAGTAGCGCATGGAGCATCACCAAGGTGGCCAGGGCCACGAACAGGAAATTGAACAGGAATCCTGGTGTGATGCTGAAAGCACCAAGATTCATTCGACCAAGACCGAATAAAGGATCCAGCGAAGGACGTGCCACCAGCATAGGCAGTACGATTGATACGAACGGCAGCGTTCGTCTTTGGGGCACGGCGATCATGGAGCGATGTTCCCCCGGTTGCGGACCGGCTCTCACCTCGGTCCGACTCTAGTAAGCCCTGGCTCTTCCAGTACAGGCCATCGCGTTGCGGCGACGGCGAGATACCTCTCCATTGGCGCCGCGTTTTGCATTATCGCTGCGGGGTTTCAAGCGCTCTGCGATCCGTTCGCCGCCAGTCGCCTTCGCTTCGTAGCTAAACGTGCCTGCGAGTGCCATCGCCGTGAATCATCCGCCCCGACGCCGCGGATCGCGAACAGGACGAAGAACAGCGAAAGGTTGGCGGACAGGTAATAGAGGATGTTGTCGCTCGCGAGAACGATCGCATAGGCGAGCACCAGGAGAAGCGCGAAGATCAGCTCGCCGCGTCCGAACGGGAGATTGGCCGCGTTCTGCAAGGCGGACGCGATATACGTCCACAGGAAGCCGAGTAGCAGGACGCCGCCGCCCTCGAACACGAGCTGGAGATAGGTGTTGTGCGCGAAGACCTCGCTCTCGCCGTTCGGCAGCAGCGCGAAGAACTGGCTCGAATAATGCGGGAACGACGCTAGCCCGCTGCCGAGCAGGGGATGGCTCGTGACCCATGGCCATGCCGATTCCCAGAGGTAGCGACGCCATGTCCCCGAGTCGACCGCGACATACCCCGAATCGGCGATATCGCCGCGCGCGACGCTGACGAGATAGTCATAGGTAAAGACCGGTGGGCCGCTGGTCGCGTCGCTGATCCGGTCGAGTACGCCCGGCACCAGCAGCGCGAGCGGCGGCAGGATGATGAGCGGTATCAGGTAGATCGGCCGGCGCAGGGCGGCATAGAGAAACAGGAAGACGAACATCCCGGCATAGCCTGCGCGCGTGCCGGTCAGCAGCAGTGCCAGCAGGCCGAGCGCGATCGGCAGCCACAGGACCAGACGCGCGCCGGCACTCTGTAGGTAGGCGCTGACCTGCGCATGAAACAGGAAGGCGACGTAGATCAGCAGGAAGAAGGCGAGGATGTTGGGATGCGGGAAGGTGCCCATGACCCGCGTGCCGGCGCCGCCGGTGGCGGCCTGGAACAAGGCGGTCAGGATCGGAATGACGCCCGACGCCGCGATCAGCATCGTCAGTCGCTCGCGGCCGATATGCGGTGCCCATGTCAGGGCCAGCAACGACACCGCCGCATAGGACAGATAGTTGAAGAGAACCTGCAGCGCCTGCGCCGGGACCGGCGATCGCGCTGCCGCGATTCCCGCCGCCACCAGCATCGGTGCCCATATGATCAGCGTCGTCACGACCGCGCGATCGGGCGTGCGGTGGACCAGGGCGGCGTTGACGGCGATCGCTGCGGCGAGGCCGACGAGCAGCAGGTTGAACAGGAAGCCCGCCGACAAATTCAGGGCGCCGACCTGCATCGTGACGCTGGCAAAGATCACGTCGAGCGAGGGGCGCAACGCGATCAGCGCGAGGATTCCCCACGCAAAAGGCGGCAATCCAGTCGCGATGCCGAGCGGCGTTTTGGCGATACTATCGGAACCGGACTGGACCATATTCATCCTTTGCCACGATGGCACATTGAGATGTTCACGCTTGTACAACACCACTTGCGAGCGACCTGAGGTATTGATAGCGCGTGCGGCGGCCGCGGGCCTGAACTGGAGGTGCGGCGCATGAACGTTGGCTATTTTACTAATCAATATCCTAAGATTAGTCATACCTTCATTCGGCGTGAGATCGCCGCAGTGGAGAATCTTGGGACAACCGTCGAGCGTTGGGCGATCAGGGGCTGGGATGCCGAGATCGCGGACCCGCTCGACGCGGCAGAGCAGCAGCGTACGCGGTATCTGTTGCGGGGCGGGGCGATCCCGCTCCTGACCGCGGCGTTCCTCGAACTGCTGCGGACGCCAAAGGCGTGGTTCGCGGCGTTGCGCCTGTCGTTCCGGATGATGAAGCGGTCCGATCGTGGGCCGCTGCTCCATCTCATCACCTTTCTCGAGGGCGCGATGCTGTCGCGCGGCATGCAGGCGGCCAAGCTCGATCATCTTCACACCCATTTCGGGACCAATGCCGCGGAGATCGCGATGATCGCGTCGTGTCTGAGCGGCGTGCCGTACAGCATGACGGTGCACGGGCAGGGCGAGTTCGATGCCCCCGTTGCGCTCAAGCTGAACCTCAAGGTCGCGCGGTCCGCGTTCGTCGTGGCGATCACCAATTATTGCGCGAGCCAGCTCTACCGGTGGGCCGACGTCGCCGATTGGGACAAGATCCATGTCGTGCACTGCGGTCTGTCGCAGGCGTTTCTGGAACAGGTGCCGACCCCCGTACCGGCGGTTCCGCATTTCGTGAACGTCGGGCGGCTGGATCAGCAAAAGGGGCATTTGATCCTGATCGAGGCGGTGGCACGGCTGCGGGCCGCCGGGACGCCCGTCCACGTGACGCTGGTCGGCGACGGCGATGCCCGCGGGCAGCTCGAAGCGGCGATCGCGCGTCTCGGGATCGCGCAGGATGTCACGATCACCGGCTGGGCCGACGAGGCGGCGGTGCGCGCGCATATCGTTGCCGCGCGCGCTATGGTGATGCCGAGCTTCGCCGAAGGGTTGCCGATCGTGGTCATGGAAGCGCTGGCGCTTGGCCGCCCGGTCCTGGCCTCCAACGTCGCGGCGATGGCGGATCTCGTCGTCAACGGTGAAACCGGCTGGCTCTTTTCGCCAGGGTCGGTGGATGCGGTAACGCGGGCGATGGCCGATTGCATCGCAACGCCGGTCGAGACCTGCACCGCGATGGGCGAGCGCGGCCGGGCCTTGATTCGCGACCGTCACGACGCGTCACGCGAGGCGCGCAAGATCTACGATCTGATGACGGCCTATAAGACGGCCCATAAGATGGGCCATAAGATGGGCCATAAGATGGAACGCCGCGCATGACGCTATTGAGTGCGGTGCTGGTCGTGATCGCGCTGGTGCCGCTTCCGGCGAGCATTCTGCTGGCGGCGCAGATGTTGGCCTCGCTGAAGCGTCGACCGGACCGCCTCCAGTCGCGGACGGGAACGGGGACGGCTTGTCCCGCCTTTACGGTCGTGGTGCCGGCGCATGACGAAGCTACGGTCATCGCCGCGACGATACGCTCGCTGCGTGCGCAGTTGCGCCCCGACGACCGACTGCTGGTGGTCGCCGACAATTGCACCGACGATACCGCCGCGATCGCGCGGTCCGAAGGGGCCATGGTGACCGAGCGGTTCGACGCCGAACGCCGCGGCAAGGGCTATGCGTTGGAATGGGGCGTCCGCCACGATCTGGCGCGCGCGACCGCGGTCACGATCGTCGTCGATGCGGATTGCCTGGTCAGTCCGGGGGGGCTGGAGGCACTGGCACGCGAGGCGGCGGTGAGCGGCCGGCCGGTGCAGGGTGATTACCTGCTCGAGGCGCCGGCGGGCGCAGGGCCGGGCACACGCTTCAGTGCCTTCGCGATTCGGATCAAGAACCGGGCGCGGCTGCTGGGTTCGCAGCGGCTCGGTATTCCGTGCGTTCTCACCGGCAGCGGCATGGCGTTTCCGCGCGCGGTGCTCGACGACATCCACCTGGGATCGGGCGAGATCGTCGAGGATCTGTTGATGTCGGTTGACTTGGCGCTCGCCGGCGCACCGGCACGGTTCTGCCCCGACGCGCGGATCACCAGTCCGTTGCCGCTCGATCGCGCCGCGGCGGATGGTCAGCGTGCCCGGTGGGAGCGCGGGTATCTGTCGGTCGCGCGCCGTTTCGCCTGGCGCCTCGTCGCTGCGGGGTTTCGTCGTCGTTCGCCCCGCCTGATCGGCATGGGTATCGACATCGCGATTCCACCGCTCAGCCTGTTCGCGGTTGCATTGATGGGTTTGGTCGTGGTCACGCTCGCCGGCATGCTGTTCGGTGCGTCGCCCGCGGGCTTCATCATTGCAGCGATCCAGCTCGCCGTGTTTCTCATCACCGTGACAACCGGCTGGCTGGTATATGGCCGAGACCTGCTCAATTTCGGCGACTTCATCGCCTTGCCGCTGAAAATTTTCGCCAAGATTCCTTTTTATGTCCGGCTCGCACGGCGCCCGCAGCAGGGCTGGGTACGGACCGCGCGCGATAGCGAGGATCGCGAACCCTAATCAAAATGCGGTGGGCTCTGGCGCATCTTCGTCTCAGGCGATCGAATAGTAAGAATGGGGCCATGGCGTTCCGGGAAAATTGCCTTAACAGGCCCCCCGCGACTGTCTGGACGGCCAGTTTTCTGGCGTGTTCGATGGCCGCATCGCGCCAATGTTTTTTACGTGCATTCAGACGATTGTCACGAAGTGTCCCATAATGCTGCATCGAGCGGTGAATCGCAGCAGGCAAGTTGCCGATTTGTCGCGCCTGGAATATGACGAGCCGAAGGAATGGTGGCTAATGCATTTAATTCGCTCAATGTTATTTGCGGTATTGTTCGCGTCGGGATCGCTCGCCGTGGCGCAGCGGCCGGCCGATCCGGTGGCACCGGCGGGTAAGGTTCAGTCGTCGACACCCGCTACGGCGACGGCGACGGCGACATCTGCCGCCCCGCCTGTCACGGCATCGGCAACGGCATCGGCAACGGCCTCGGCAGGGGCATCGCCGGGTTCGACGACGGTGTCGGATAGCACGCAGGACGATTATCGACTCGGCGTGGCGGACAAGATTCGCATCATCGTTTTCAACGAGGAAACGCTGTCCGGCGAGTTTTCGGTAAGCGATTCGGGAACGTTGTCGCTGCCGCTGATCGGTGACGTCCAGGCACGCGGCCGTTCGCCGCGCGAAGTCGTCAAGGACATCACGGCGAAGCTGGCCGACGGGTATCTTCGCGAGCCCCGCGTCAGCCTGGATGTGCTGACCTATCGCCCGTTCTACATCATGGGCGAAGTGACCAAGCCCGGCGAATATCCTTACACAAACGGGCTGACCGTGATGAATTCGGTCGCGCGCGCAGAGGGTTTCACCTACCGGGCAAATAAGGGAAAAGTGTTTATCAAGCGCGCGGGAGAGACCGAAGAACGTCGCTATCCGCTGCAGGCTGATTTGCGCGTTTACCCCGGGGACACGGTACGAATTGGCGAACGCTTTTTCTAAATGAGCGGGCTTAGGGGGCGGGTAAAGAGAGGGATACGATGAAGCAGTTTTCTAGGGCGATGGTCGTTGTCGCATTGAGTGCGGTCGCACTGCCGACGTCAGCCAACGCCGTGCGTCCGGTCGTGCGTGCAGCCGAGCCGGACGCATTGGCGGTCCAGTCGGTCATCGCGGCGTTGCGCGGCGTGATGCGTGCACAGGCGGCCAGCGCCACGTCGCAGGACATCGAGGCTGCGCTCGTCTTCGCGCTCGACCAGCAACAGCAACCGGCTCCGGTGTCTCTCACCGCGCTGAACTATCTGCTGGGTAATCCCGACTATGCCCACAAGGTTCGGGCGGCGTTGGTGAACGTGCGCCTTTCGGTGCGGCGTGGACAGCGCGGTACGGCGTCGATCGCCGACGGTGGCGACCCGACGTTGATTGCGGGGCCGATCGTGACCGGCGGGAACGCCGGCGCGACGTATTCGGCACCGAACTAAAGCCAGACGGGCCCGGCCCGCTTTTGACCATCGCGGGAGCAAATGGATCCCGCCTTTGAATAGCGCGGGAGCGTATCATGATTAAACGTTACGCGGCCGCTTGTGTCGGCCTTTCTTCGCTCTGGACGGGGGTCGCCGAGGCCCAGATCTACATCAGCAACGATCCGATCGATGCTGTCGTCCCCTTGATCTACAACCGCGGTCGCAACGAGAGCGTTCTCGATCGACCCAGGCCCGAAGTGAACGCGGTCGGCGTACCGCTCGGCAGCTTTACGGTCTTGCCGCAATTTACCAGTCAGCTGGGGTATACCAGCAACGTTCTGCAGACCGCGGACAATCAAAAGTCCGACGCGTTCGTGCGGTTTCAGCCGCGCCTGCTGGCGAAGTCGAACTGGTCGTTGCACAGTCTGCAGCTCGAGGGCGCGGGCGATTTCGTCCGCTACGCCGACCAGACCGCCCGCAACGAAAACGGCTGGAGCGTCAGCGGTCGTGGTCGCTACGATGTGAACGGTGACATCGCGATCAGCGGGCAGCTCGATACCGCGCGCCGGTACGAAACGCAGTTCTCCGGCGCCTCGCTGGTCAACGTCCTGACGATCACGCCGTATCAGCGCTCGCAGGCCAAGCTGCTGGGCGACGCACGGTTCGGCCGGATTCGTGCCGTGCTGTCCGGCGACTATACCGACTATAACTTCAAGTCGGTTCGCACGCTCGACAATGTCGAAGTGTCGCAGGACGGGCGTGACCGCAAGGTTGCGCGCGGTGCGGGCCAGTTCGAATATGGCTTGAGCCCGGACGCCGGCGTTTTCGTCCAGCTTGGCTATACCGACACGAGCTATCGCCTGCCGCTGACGTTCGACCAGCCGAGCCGCAGCTCGCACGAAGTGCGTGCACTGGCCGGCGTGACCTTCGATCTGACCGCGTTGATGCGCGGTTCGTTCGGCGCCGGGTATATCACGCGCAATTTCGACAGCGCGGCGTACAAGACCGCCAAGGGTCTGACGATCGATGCCCGGCTGGAATATTTCCCCACGCCGCTGACGACGGCGACGCTGGCCGTCAACCGCACGGTTCAGGATGCGACGCTGGCTAGCGGCGGCTTCTTCAACACCACCACGGCGTTTCGTCTCGATCACGAGCTGTTGCGCACGCTGTTGCTGAATTACGCCGTGTCGTACGAAGTCGATACGTATATCGGCATACCGGGCAAGGCCAAGATCGGGCAGGTGAGCGGCGGTGCACGCTATCTCATGAACCGACTGCTGACGGGCAACCTTGATCTGACCTATGCAAACCGCAAGAGCGATTTTGTCGGCGTGAACGGTCCGCGATTGTCCGAATTCCGGGCGCTCGTCGGCGTCGCGATCCACCGCTAATCACCGCTAATCACGTACGGAGACGTAAACTCATGGTAATGGAACGTCCGGGGGACCTGAATGGTCCTGCGATGCCGCCGAGCGGTGTCGGCGTGATTCGGTCGCTGTCTGGCGCCGTAAAGGCCATGTTCCAGCGCCGGTGGCGGACGTTCGTTGCGGTGGCGGCGACCGTGCTGGTCGTCGGCATCGCGCTCGTCATGATGATGCCCTGGCGGTACGAAGCGGTGGCGCGCGTTAAGATCGACCCGTCGGCAAACGCCGCGCTGGGTCGGATGGACGGTGAGCGCCCCGACCAGAATATCTTCGATACCGAAGTGAACGTCGTCAAGTCGCGCGACGTCGCGATCGGCGTCGTTCGCAAGCTCGGGCTCGCCAATCGTGCCGACCTGACCAAGGGCCTGCCGGAATTGCCGCGCAATCCGACCCCGGAACAAGAGCAGAAGCGGGTCGACATGATCGCCTCGCGGTTGCTGTCGAAGATCTCCGCCGACCGTGACAAGATGACGTACGTCGTCAACATCGGTTACACCGCGGCAGATCGTTTGCTCGCAGCCGAGGTCGCCAACGGCTTTGCCAGCGAATACATCGCGTACAGCCGCGGCCAGCGAACCGGCGCGGCGTCGCGGGAAACCAGCTATCTCGATCAACGTCTGGCCGCGCTGAATCAGCAGGCTGCATTGGCGGATGCACGGCTCGCGCAATATCGCGCCCAGGCCGGTATCGTCGGCGGCGGATCGTCGACCGTGACGGATCAGCAGATCAGCCCGCTTGCGGGTCAGCTTGCGACCGCCGAGTCCGAAGCCGCTGCAGCGCAGGCTCGCCTGGCAGTCGCCGGCAGCCAGATCGCGTCCGGCGGCATCGATGCGGTTTCGGCCGTGCTCGATTCGAAGGTCATCGCCGATCTCCGTTCGCAGCGGGCGCAGATCGTTCAGCGTCAGGGCGAGGTGCTGTCGCGGTACGGAGCGCGGCATCCCGAGAGCGTGAAGATCAAGGAGCAGCTTTCCGCGATCGACAAGCAGATCCAGGACGAGGCCAATCGCAACATCGGCGGGCTTCGCAGCGAAGCCAGTGCCGCCGCGGCGCGGGCCGGCAGCCTGCGCAGCGAAATGGGCAAGCTTCGCGGCCAGCAGTCCAGCGATACGCGCGCCTCCGCGCTCGCGGAAACCTACCAGCGTCAGGCCGACGCGGCGCATGCGGCGTATAATCGTCTGGCCGAGCAGGCGCAGACGATGAACCAGGTTGCGCGCAGTTCGCTGACGCAGGCGCAGATCATCGAGTCGGCGGTGCCGCCCTCTGCGCCCACGTCGCCGAACCGGCCGATGCTGGTGATCCTCACGATTATCGCCGCGATCGGTGCGGGCATCGTCGTGATCGGCGCACAGGAAGTGCTGGCCAAGGGGCTGTACTCGATCGACGATCTGGAACAGCTTGGCCTCCCGGTGCTCGCGACGATCCCCAAGTTGCGGCCCGGGCGCGGCTCGGCAAAGCATTCGCCGGCAACGTATCTGATCGACCGTCCGATGAGTGCCTATGCCGAAGCGTTTCGTACGCTCCGGCGATCGATCGGCCCCGCCAAGAGCGTGGCGATCGTGTCCACGCTTCCCAACGAAGGTAAGACGAGCAGCGCGCTGGCGCTGGCCCGGATCTGCGCCATGTCGAAGGAGCGCGTGCTGCTGATCGATGCCGATCTGCGACGGGCGGGCTTGATCGAAGCAGCCGGCATCAAGCCCGAGCGTGGCTTGGTCGAGTTGCTGCGCGGCGAGGCCTCGCTTAGCGACGTGATCATCCCCGATGCTGTCCCTGGGCTGGATCTCATTCCGGTCGCGAACAGCTCGTTCATCGCCGAGGATCTGTTTGCGGGCAACGCGCTCTCCAATCTGATCGCGTCGCAGATGGATCGCTACGACCGGATCGTGATCGATACGCCGCCGCTGCTGGGTGTCGCCGACGCGCGGTCGGCGGCCAATGTGGCCGAGCGAACCGTGATCGTGGTGAAGTGGGGTGCGACGCCGGAGAATGCGGTTCGCAGCGCGCTGGCGTGGCTGAGTCATGACGGCGTCGATGTCGCGGGTGCGGTCTTCTCAATGGTCGAGATTTCGTCCGAGGCGTATGGCGGGATGTACTACTCCAAGAAATACGCCAACTATTACAATGCGGACTGACCCTTTCGGGGCACAGTCTGCGGCGATCGGTACGCGGCGGGCCGGAGGGGCGGTCCCCCTCCGGCCAGGCGACTATGATGCGCCGTATGCGAGCCACTGGATGCAGCGGGCCGCTATCGCGGTTCTGGTAGCGGCGCTGTGTCTGGCGCTGGTCAATCTTGTCACCGAACTCCGTGTCGCGGCAATGCGAACCGCACTCGATGCGCAGCAATCCGAGGCGGAGGTCGCATGGCCTTGGCTGGTGGACGATCGACCCGCCGCGATGCTGGCGCCCCGCACTGCGCTGCTGCGGGGGATGCTGCGGACCTATGATGCGTTGGACGAACCTGCGCCGCGTCGCGCTGCGATGCTGGCGGACGCCGCGGTAGATCTGGCGCGGACGCGGGGCGTTCGGACCTGGTGGTCCGAAGCGGACGTGGCACAGTCGTATCGGGCGTTGCTGGCGGACGGACCGGACTCGCCTGCCGCGGTGGCGGGGCTCGTGCGGAGCTACGAATCGGCGCCGTTCCTGCGCGGTGCGGCACCGTGGCGGATACGCTATGGCGCGGCCTTGTGGGCAAAGCTTTCAGCGGCCGATCATGCCCGGATCGTGGACGAGACGGTCTGGCTCGCGGGTGCATCGGGGCGAACCTATGGCTATGCAACCGGACTGGTTGCCGGGACACCGGCCGAAGCGCCGGTGGCAGCGAGACTCGCCGAGATGGCGCGCTAGACCCATAGCTCGCATGATGGTGGCGCGGGGAGGGGGCGAAGATCGTTCGGTCCCCGGTGCCGGCGTCCTATGACGATCGCCGACGCTGCGCCGCGATCGATATCCGGCGACGGCACCGTCGATCATGCCATCGTCACGGGCTGTCTAACCGAGCCACCCCAGACGGTTCCGATCAGGAACGCCGCGAGCGATGCGAAGGCCGGTATATCGAGCGTGATATCGACGCTGGCACAGGCGAGGATGACGCCGATCGCCGATATCGAGGCGCGGATCATCGGTTGTCGCCGGATGGCCGATGACCGGATCGCGGGCCAGGCGAGCAACCCCGCCGCGGTCAGGATCAACACCAGATAGGGCCATCCGCCGACCAGCAGCAGCGAGAGGAAAAGGTTATGCGGCGAGTGGACGAACCATATCCGCGCCGCGTCCGTCGTCGACGAGAGCGCGTGGAGCGTGATGTCGTCGAGTCCGCCGGGTCCGACGCCCCAGGGATGCGCGAGCACGATCCTGCCGTAGAACGCCCAGATCCTGGTCCGTTCGATACCGTCGGTCGACACCGTCTGAAACCTGTCGCTGACGACATCGCCGACCAGGAACAGCATCACCGCGACGCCGATCGCGAGCGCCGCCAGCAGCAAGACGATGTACCGAGTCCGCTGTCGGGCCTGTTCTCGCAACTCCTGGTCGAATATCGTCGCGAGCAGGAGGGCCACCAGGGTTGCCGCCAGCGCCGTCCGCGACGCGGTGATCGCACACGCGCCGATC
The DNA here is from genome assembly GCF_004340945.1 of Sphingomonas sp. PP-F2F-A104-K0414. GTDB lineage: Bacteria > Pseudomonadota > Alphaproteobacteria > Sphingomonadales > Sphingomonadaceae > Sphingomonas. Next base: position 59,810 of record NZ_SLYD01000012.1, on the reverse strand, counting down.
CCCGCCAGCAACGCGACAGGGGCGGCGATCATGATCGGCAATGGGGCAGGATCGAGCCGTCGGGGCAGCAAGGTGAGAAATCGTCCGAGGCCGAGCACCGCAGGGATGCCGAACAGACATCCGGCGGCGTTCGCGTTCAAGATCGTCCCGGTAAAGCGACCCGCGAGGAAGCCCTTGTCATAGCCCCAGACTCGGCTCGGATCGGCTTCGTTCATCGCAAACCCGGCCGCCAGCAGGATCAGCGAGACCATGATCCAGGTATCGAGCGAGACGCGCGCGCCGCCCGGTCGCCACGCCACCGCCGCCGCGGCGACAAGGACCGCAACGCCGCCGATATAGCGGACGACGCCGCCACGATTGAGATCCGGGGCGATCCAGCCACGATGGAGCAGATCGATGCTAGGCATCGTGCCGGAGGCGAGCCACACGGCGGCAAGACCGAGCACCGCCAGCGGCGGTGCCAGACGCCGCCAGAACGTCGACGGCGGCGCTACCAGGAGCACGACCAGGATCGTCGCCAGGATTTCCACAGCCGCGGCGGCGGCGGCCAGCAAGGGGCCGTCGGCGGCCAGAGCCATCATCTGGCCGAACAGGACGACGGGGACGATCACTGCGGCAATGCGGGTCCGACGATCCGACCCGGAGCGCGTCATCATGCTATCCTCTTGCTTTATCGCGCTAAGGTCGGCGAATTGTTTGCGGTCATAGAGCCGAGCCTGGAATACTCCAGCGCTTTTGGCGGGCCACCAGCGCACCGGCGATGTGCCATTCCAGGACCGATTCCGATCTTGCAATGCGAAACGATCGCGCCAGTGTGAGGCCATGTCGATCCGCTGTGTATTTGGTCATCAAGCCCGTGCGAGCCAGCGCAATGCCGGGCTTTGCGTCGGTGTTTGCGATCATTGCGGGGCCACCGTCATCAGCACGGCCGGCGGGCGCTGGTGGAAGCTGTCCAGCCACTACCGCATCGTCTGGGCCGAACGCGGACGGCACGCGGTGTCACCGTATGAGGCATTGCGAAAGGCCCGCCGGCGCGCGTCGCCGCTGCATCGGTTGCGACCATCGCGCGACTCATTCGGTGGCTATCACATCAACTAAATCGGTCGCGACCGGTTCGATGCGGACGCCGACACACCCCCGGCGTCGGGATCAAAAGGCGGTGAATCCCCAGATCAGCAATGCCCAGCCGGCGATCGAGACGGCGGCTATGATAGTCATGGTGGACCGCGGCGAAGGCCCCACACGGCGGACATCGGAAGCGCGGTCGGCATCGGTCGTGCCGGTCGCGACCGAATCGGGAGCAATCGGATTTGCACCGACCGGGAGCGTAACGACGTTTTCCTCGAACGCGGCGCTGACCCGGCCGCGCGGCAGCGACGTCATGAACACGCAGCCATAGCCGGTTGCGCTGCGCCGGACGACGCGCGCCTCGACACTGCCGACGCCGGCGATGCCGATCGTGATCTGCTCGTCGGGCAGCAACGTCTCGTCGGTCTCGATACGACATCCGTCGCGCGTGAGATCGGCAATCCGAATGACAAGCTGGGCGCGATTCTCGCTACGCAACGTGCCCGAACGGCCTAGCGGCACGCGCGGTTCGCTTCGCAAGTCGGTCGTGTTTACTTTTGCCTGGGAACGCATGGCACGCATAAAGTCCTCCGGTCTCCCGACCTAATTGCGCGCGGTTAATAAAGTGTTCAGCGACACCCAAAACTGTCCCGATTTCACCGTATGTGTTGGAATGGGTTGGCAAACAACTCCGTTGACTACGCCGCCAAGGCACCTATCAACGCACCCGGATTGGGTAGTTTCCCGGTCTCGCGTGGTGGTTGGAGGGTAATTCATGAATCGTGCGGCCGACGATTCCGCTATTGGCGTACACGCGAAAACCGGGATGGTGCGGGCCTCGGCACACATGGTGCGTATCCGCATTTATGCATTGCTGCTCGCGCTGGACGTGACCGCGATTATCCTCGGCGTGGTGATGGCGATACCGTTGCGCGTGACGCATGCAAATTGGTTTGGCGTGCTGATACTCCTGCTGCCGCTGTTCGTGACGATCTCGTTCAATTCGAAGGCCTATTCGGTCGATGCACTCCATTCGACCGAGACCGGTATTTGGGCGAGCCTGCAATCGTTGTTTCTTTCCTACACGCTGTTATTTCTCACTTATTACCTGTTCAAGGTCGACCCTTTGGCGTCGCGGCTCATCATGATCTGTTCCGCGGTTGCGGCGGCGATCCTGATGTATGGTTTCCGTGAGGTCGTCGGCCAGTGGCTGATCCCGTATCTGGGCACGGCCGTCACGGCCGAGATCCTTATCGTCGACCGAGTTTCGCTCGGCGACAGGGCCAGTATCACGACTGTCGATGCGGAGGCGTTGGGGCTTCGTCCGGATCTGCAGGATCCGACGATGCTCAATAGGTTCAGCCAGGTCATTCGTGGGCTCGACCGTGCCGTCATCCTGTGTCCGCCGGACGCGCGTCGGGCTTGGGCGATGATGCTGAAGGGGGCCGGCGTCCGGGGCGAGATCATCGTCGAGGATGTCGACGAACTGCGCCCGATCGGCGTCGGCGCGCTCGATGGCCGTTTCACGCTCGGGGTATCCGCGGGGCCGCTCACGCTGCGCAACCGGGCGATGAAGCGCGCCTTCGACGTCGCGGTTTCGGCGGCTGCGCTGATCGCGATGTTCCCGGTCCTGTTGCTGATCGCGATCGCCATCAAGGTCGACAGCCCCGGCCCGATATTGTTCCGGCAGCGGCGCGTGGGGCGTGGCAACGCCTTTTTCGATATCCTGAAGTTCCGCAGCATGCGCGTCGAGAGCAGCGATGCCGACGGTGCTCGCTCGACCCAGCGCGATGACAATCGCATCACTCGCGTCGGGCGGCTGATCCGAAGCACCAGCGTCGATGAGTTGCCGCAGCTGATGAACGTCCTGCTGGGCCATATGAGCATCGTCGGACCGCGACCGCATGCGCTGGGGTCGCTGGCTGGAGAGGATCTGTTCTGGGAGGTCGACGAGCGATATTGGCATCGCCATGCGCTGAAGCCCGGCATTACCGGTCTGGCGCAGGTCCGTGGGTTCCGGGGTGCGACGCATACCCGCGACGATCTCGTCCTGCGTCTTCAGGCCGATCTTGAATATGCCGATGGCTGGCGACTGAAGCGCGACCTGATCATCATATTCGCGACGTTCAAGGTGCTCGTTCACAAGAACACCTATTGAAGATAGGCGGTTGAGCGTGGGCGGTGACCGTCAGGAACGGTCGGTATCGGCCGTATCACTCGCCGCCAGCGCGATCTGCCGTTCCGACAGCGGCTGACGCCAAGCTTTCGATCCTGCGAACGCCTGTACGGAAAGCCACGTATAGCCGCTCTTGTACCAGGGCCGCAGATAGGGCGTGCGGCTGTCGAGAACCTGATCCCCGTCGCGAGTCCGCGCTACCAGGACCGTGTGGAGGCCGACCGCCGGCGCATAAACCACGGCCAGCGACAACCGACTTTTGGGAAAGCCGGCGGTGATCAGCTCCGCCTGTTTCTCGAGGGCCATGTCCTCGCAATCGCCGGCGGCGCCGTCGTACGCGCCGCTCGCGTGCCACACTTCCTCGCGCCCGTAGATCGCCAGATCGGTAGCCTGGCGAACGATCCGGTTGACGCGTACGTTGATCTGTCGGAGCAGTTGTTGCTCGTCGATATCTGGCGACATCGGTGCCGGTGCCGGTGCCGGATGCGGCATCGGCGCGAGTATCGGTGTCGAATCGACCCTGTAGACGAAGGCGAGCGCCTGCGGTGGGGTGGGCGATCCGATCGTGAGCGTAAATCCCCCGAAGCGATCGTTGAGCATCGGCCCATGAACTGCGACCGAAAACCGGGACGGCCGAAAAGCGATAGCCGGAGCGAGCACAGGCAGGACGTGGCGGGCGGCGACGATAGCGCCCGTCGCGCCGATCGAGGCACCGACCGGCGTATGAACGTCGACCGAGTCTGCGGATGCGGCGAGCGATGATGCCGCGGGGGCCCCGTCACACTCGACCGGCGTCTGCGCGCACATCGCGAGATAGCCTCTCGGTGCCTCGGCGCTGCCGCCCAGTATCAGGAAGGGAGACGGTTTCGGCGACGCAAGCGCAGGCTGCATCACGATGCACTGCGCCGTCAGGCCGTAGAGCAAATGCCGCTTCAGTCGTGCCACGCACGTTCTCCGACCAACTTAAGGGTCGAGTGCTAGCGGTCGTCTATCAATATAGTGTTCCGGCACGTGGTTAATCTCGATCAAAGTGTCCGGTAACGCGGGTATGGCCGCGGTACGGGTATTTCGTCGCCCTATCGGCACGGGGGCATCGGTCAGCCTATGTCGGCCGCGACCCGGCCGAGAGGTCGTCTCAGCCGCACGGTCGGCCGTGTATTATCGTGACATCGTCGGCTGAGACGCTAGGGGGACGCGCGGGAGAATAGATGATGGCGGACAACGGATACAAAGCACGCGTCATGTCGGGCGCTTTGAGCACCGGTGCCGCGCAGGTCATCCGCATCGTCCTGACCTTTGCCAGCACGATCATCGTCGCGCGGTTGTTATCGCCGAGCGACTACGGAACCTATGCGATGGCGGCGCCGGTCATCGGCTTTGCAATGCTGTTCCAGAATATCGGTTTCGATCATGCGATCGTGCAGGCGGACGAGGTGGACGACGTTCAGCTGTCGTCGCTTTTGTGGTTGAACGTCGGGTTGTGCGCGGTGACGTCGATCATTCTGGTCGCCATCTCGCCGCTCGTCTCCGTCTTCTATCACAATTCGGCCAGCGGCGTCCTCGTTGCGGCGTCGGCGCTGTTGCTGCTCTCGACCGCGCCGAACCCGCTTTACAATGCGATGCTGAACCGATCGATGCGGTTTCACGCCCAGAGTCTGGTCGAAATCGTCAGCAGCGTCGCGGGCTTTGCCGCAACCGTCATCGCCGCGATCGTCCTGCGCTCCTATTGGGCCTTGTGGATCGGCTCACTGCTGTCGACCATCGCCAATACCGCCATGTTCATGATCCTCGAACGATGGCGGCCGAAATTCGTGTTTCGCTGGAGCGCGATCCGAACGATGGTCGGCTTCGGCGGCGGCGTATCGGCGGCGAACATCTCGGTGTTCGTCACCCGCAACCTCGACAACGTGCTGCTGGCGCGGTTCTGGGGTGCCGCGCCGCTTGGTCTCTATGACCGCGCCTACAAGCTGATGCTGTTCCCGCTGCAGAATTTCACCGGGCCGATGTCGCGCAACGTCCTGCCCGTGCTGGCGCGAACCCGCGACGATGGCGAGCGGTTTCGACGCGCCTTCATGCTGTTCCTCCAGGCGCTCACCGCCGTCGCAGTGCCGGGTATCCTGGTCGCCGCGGTGGCGGCAGAGGACGTGGTTCAGGTGCTGATGGGCCCGCGCTGGAGCAGCGCCGCGCCGATCTTTCGCTGGCTCGCGGCGGCCGGCGCGCTGCTGATCGTCAACGATGCCGTGCTGTCGCTGTTCATCGCGACGACGCGTACCAGGGCGCTGGTCCGGTGGAGCCTGTTCTCGGCGGTAACCGTCATCATCGGGTTCGTCGCCGGGCTGCCCTGGGGGCCGCTCGGCATGGCGATCGCCTATTTCGTGGGTGAGGCGATCCGCGCGCCGGCACTGTTCGTCGCCGCAACGCGCGGTACGTCGGTGCGAGTCCGCCATCTGTTCGGTCTACATGTGGTCACCGTATTCGCACTGGTGGCGGATCTGGCGGTCATGGCGGTGCTACCGACGACGCTGCCGGCAGTCGTCCGTCCCGGCGTGCTCCTCATCGTCAGTTACACAGCGTCGATCGCAGCCCAGTTCCTGTCCCCGTTCGGGCGCGAGCTGATGTCGATCGGGATGCGCTGGGTAGGGCAAAGCGGTCGGTCGCTGTTCGTGACGTTGCGCCGGCCGCGCTAGCGGCACGGCGCAATCGCTGCTGGCCTCAAACGGCGGCGCGGTTCGTCGCGGCGGCGTAAGCGTCGAGCGTCTGGTGCGCGAGCAGGGTCGGGTCCATCCGGCTGAGGTCGGGCATGGCGGCGCGTGGCTTTGCCGCCAACTCGACCGCTACTGCCAGCGCGGCAGCGGGCTCGCCCTCGAACACCCCCAGCCATTCCGATCCGACCACCGCCTGAAGGTCGCGCATGGTGGGGGTGTCGCGCACGACGACCGGCGTGTTCAACGACAAGGCGAGGATGGCCGCGCCCGAATGGAGCGCGGTGCCGACGTCGTAGGGCAGCACGACCACATCGGCGAGCGCATGGAGCCCGGCGACCGCATCGTCCTCGATGCGTCGTTCGATCAACTCGACCCCAGGCGTCTGTGCCAGCGCGTGAATCTCCTCGCGGAACGCCTGCGTTCCACGGATTTCTCCAGCGATGATGAGTCGTTCGCCCGCCGCACGCTCGCCGAACGCCCGCATCAGGCCGTCGACGTTCTTGTAGCGCCGCAACTGGCCGAACGTCATGAATGTGAGCGCGCGGCCAGTAGCGAGCGGGGCAGCGGGCGCTATGGGCGCGGCTGCGGGATAATAGCCGATGTAATGCGAATGCAGGATCACCCGCGCGGGCGTTTTGGCAAGTTCGGGAAACCGCGCCTGAACCGATTCAAGTGCTGAAGGGCTTAGGCTGATCACCAGATCGATCATTCGGTTGAAGCGCGCCAGGAACCAGCGGTAGAGCCGGCCCGCCTCCGGACGATCATGCGCACCGAGATCATGCGCGGTCCATACGATCCGCGCACCACGCGCCTTCGCCAGCCTGAGCAGCGAAAACTCCTTGAGGACATCGGCGATCATGGCCACCCGTCCGGCATCCCACCTGACGAGAAACTCCGGCCAGTGGATGTGGATGACATCGGGCGCCTGCGTCGCGATGGCATGGCGCGTATACGGAATGATGCGGACGGGAAGCCCCGACATCCCGTCGTAGAGCAGCTTCGTATAGGGATTCTCACCCGATGTTGCAGATGCCGCTTGGGCGATGATGCGCAATTCGCGCGGCGTCGTCGTCATTTTGGGGAGGGCCCTCGAAATCGATCGAACGATGCATTTGCATCGGCGAATGGAAGGGGATCGGACGCGTCCACTACATACGCGTCTGATTGCGCTCACTATAACGGAGACGCATCGAAGGGAACAGTCGTGACGAAAAGAGTGAATTCGCGGTTCGGCCCGGCGCTTGCTCTGGCAGGCGCAAGCCTGGTGCTGACGACGTCGAGCCCAGCCCAGACGACCACGCGGCAAGCCGCCGACCAGCCGTTTGCCGATACGAGCATATGGAACACGCCGCTTGGACGTGGTGCGGTATTCCAGTCCGATACCGCGGCCGAAACGGCGATGATCCACAGCGACGACGTGGGTTACCACAGCGGGTCCTACGCCTGGATCGCGGTCGGAGCCTTTGGCGTGTACCGCGCCAAGGAGAGCGACCCGCTCGTGCGGTGGACGTTCGAACGGCGCTCGGCGACCGCGGCCTGGCCGGCGGGTGGAGCGATGACCAATGGCTCGATCGAACTGCGGACGCCGTCCTCGGTACAGTTTCTCGGTGGCAGCGACGGACATGCCGTCTTGATCGATCCGACCGGGCAGGTGGCGTATGAGGCCTGGATCGGCAAATGGGATTCGGCGCATCGGACGATCCACGCAAACTATCTGGTACGCGTCGATCTGAAGGGATCGGGCATTGCCAGCGGCGAGGGACGATCGGAAGGGATTCGCGGCTTCGGCGGATCGCTGCTCGGCGGACTGGTGCGGTGCGAGGAATTGCGGCGCGGTGAGATCCCGCATGCCGTCGCGATGGTCTTTAGCACGACGATGCTGCGCAAATCACCGACCATGGCGGGCCAGAAGGTCTGGCCGGCGAGCATGAGCGACGGCGGCGGCAAGAACAATTATGCGGGACTTGTACCGATGGGCGCGCTTATCGGGATCCGACCCGACGTCGATATCGCGTCGCTGGGATTGACCCGCGAAGGTGCTGCGCTGGCTCGTGCCTACCAGCGGTTCGGCGGGTATGTCGTCGACGCGTCGGTGGGATCGGAAACTTTGGCTGTGACCGAGACCGGCTGTGACAAGGCGGCAACCAGCAATCTGTTTAAGGACGTCCGCAAGGTCAGGGACAAGCTTGTTCGCGTTCTTAACAACAGCCCAACGACCGTGGGGGGCTCGGGGAAGCGCGTCGCGTCTGCTCCGCCGCCGCTAGACACATCCCGCTAGCGGCGGTTTTGCATCGGTCACAGCAGGTATGTAATCGCTCCAGCCCAGACTGTTATACCGACGAGCACAGCGCCCAACAGGGACATGGCACCTTGAGCGGACGGAGCCTCTCGGATGACGGTCTGGTGATTATTCATACCCACTCCATTGGTAAGCCGGTATCCCGGTCTCGTTTCCATATGTGTCCCAAACGCGGACACATGAGCAAGGTTCACCATCTTGCTGGCGTTGACAAGACTTTTTTACAATTTTTTTACAGCAGGTTAAAAGCCGATGTAGAAAGCCTCGATTCCACGCCGAGCGGTCGTGTTTCCGATGTCTCGCAGCGAGGCCTTGCAAGGCGTTGCGTGCACCCCCGTCAACGTTCGCGAGCACGGTGGTCCACCCGCCGGACATGCGAGTATCAGGCACGCCGATCTGGTGTCGTTCGGCTCGCAGCGGCGGGTTTGCACAGCGTTTGCTTCGTGGACGACCCTACCGAACCGCAGTACCGCCGCTCGCGCGGTGAAAACCTGAATTTTTTACGAGGATGAGCATGGCACGTTGGTCCGCAAAGGCTGCCTCATATCTGGACTTCAGAGTCGGTCAGATCCGCGAAGCCTTGCTTGCGGTTCGCGCACCGCTGCTGGCGAGGCGCCCAGGCGTTCGGCACACGCCCTTGCGCGTGGCGGGTGTCGAGGGGCTCTGCAATCCGAGCATTCTGCGGTGGCAGGGAAAATGGCTCGTCGCGGCGCGGCGGCCGAATTACCGCATGACGGCGCAGGGGGCCTATGTCGTGCCCGGCGGGATCGACAATCTCGCGTCGGAAACCTGGCTGATCGAGTGCGATGACTCCCTCAACCCCGTCGCGGCCTTTCTTCTCGACGACCATGTCGCGCGGTCGACCGTGCCCGAGGCGCGGAACGGTTTGGAGGATCCACGCCTCTTCATCGATCATGGGCGGCTCTTCGGACTATGGAGCGCACTGCAACTCGCCCCGCAGGCTGCCGTCCCCGATCAGGAAGGCGCAGTGATGCCGGACTGGACGGGGACCCGCAACACGATGTGCATCGCCGAGATCCGCGATACGGATGTCGGTCCGCTCCAGCTGTTGCCCTCGCCGCACGGCGCTCCCCGCGAAAAAAACTGGATGCCCGTGCTGGACGCGGAGCAGCCGACGTTCCTGTACCGCCTTGAAGACATGCAGGTCTACGCATTCGATGGCGAGCGCCTGGCGAAGCGATATCGGCGTTCGACCCGTATTCCCGCGCTGGCCAACTGGTCCGGGTCGTCGCAGATCATCGCGTGGGATGGAAATTGGCTGTGCGTGGCGCATCTGGCGGCGCGCAAATTGACGGCCAGCTTGCCGAAGATGGAGCCGCTCTATCCTCATCGGTTCGTCGTCCTGGATCCCGACTGGAATGTCGTTGGTATGTCCGAGCCGTTTTTCTTCGAAAAGCGCGGTATCGAGTTCTGCGCCGGGTTGGCCGAGCACGATGGCAGGGTCGTCATGTCCTATGGTCTCGGCGACAAGGCGAGCGCCCTCGTCTCCATGGAAAAGAGCGCAGTATTGGCGATGATCAAGCCGGTCCCGCACGCCGCGCAATAGTGATCCCGGCATGCCATGTTCGGGAAAGATCGAACGAAGGTCGTGGCTTGCACTATGGCGATCCGCTGATAGGGACGCCGAGCATAGGAATAATGTGAGACGGTACGGGATGACGGGGCAGGGTGGTCTGCCCGGTCGTCGACCGTGGTGCGAGGATGACGATATAGTGCGAAGTACAACGATGCCGGTGCACGACGACAAGGCATTCCTGGGGTTCCGTTTCGCGCAGGGCAGCCGCGAGGCATTGACCCGTCGTATCGAAACGCTGTCCCGACAGTCCTACGGCTTCGTCATCACGCCGAACGTCGATTTCGTGACCCGGGCCGATCAGGATCCCGCGATCAAAGCGGTGTACGACCATGCCGCCCTGCAGATCTGCGACAGCCGGGTCTTGGCAAAGCTGGCCGGGATGACCGGCGTAGCGCTCGACGTCTATCCCGGTTCGGATCTCGTCGCCGATCTGCTGGCAAACAACATGATGCATAATATCGGTATCATCGGACCCAGCCACGATGACTGGCGAACGTTGGTGGCGCGTTTTCCCAAGGCTCGAACCACCTTCATCGCATCACCGGGCAGCATGGCGGTGGGGAGCGAGGCCTGGTCTGCCTGTCTGCACGACGCTGCGGATGCCGATTGGGACATCCTGCTCGTGTGTTTCGGTTCGCCCAAGCAGGAACGATTCGCCGACGCGCTGGCCGCGTTTCGGCAGCGGCCCGGCGTGGCGTTGTGCGTTGGTGCGTCGATCGATTTCCTGACCGACCGCCAGCGCAGGGCGCCGGTCTGGATGCAAAAATCCGGCGTGGAATGGTTGCATCGCCTGATGTCGAATCCTGCGCGGTTGTGGCGGCGCTATCTGATCGATTGCCCCCGGATTTTCCGTCTGGTCCTTCGCGAAAAGGCTGGCCGGCGGGCATCCGGCATCTGACCAAACACCGTGGCTTCCAATCGCCGATGGCGATCGGAAGGGCATTGTGATGTCCCTGTGATGCGATGGATCGGGCACTACCCCGACTTTGGCGACGCGATCGGATGTCCACCATCTCATCGCGCATCGACGGCGCCGTGGTTGCAGTCTTACCGTTTCCGAACGAATTCCGCGCGCAGCACCAGCCCCTTGATCCCCTCGTACCGACAGTCGATCTCCTGCGCGTCGCCGGTTAGCCGGATCGACTTGATCAGCGTCCCGCGCTTGAGCGTCTGGCCAGCGCCCTTCACGGTCAGGTCCTTGATCAGCGTCACCTGATCGCCATCCGCCAGCACGTTGCCGACCGAATCCCGCACCACGACCGCGCCGTCATCCACCGCCACCGCGGTCGTAGCACCGCCGGCGACCCATTCGCCGGTTGCTTCGTCATAGGTGTATTCGTCACTCATCGGTCGGTCTCCGGCAGCGCCCAATCGATCGGGGTGCGCCCATGGGTTTCGAGAAAGGCGTTGGCCCGGCTGAACGGCCGCGATCCGAAGAACCCGGTTCGCGCGGCTAGCGGCGACGGGTGCGCGGACTGGATCACCAGGTGTCGCCCGCCCTTTTCGATATCGTCGACGAACGCCGCCTTCTTCTGCGCATACGCCCCCCACAGCAGGAACACGACCGGTTTGTCCTGCGCGTTCACCGCCGCGATGACGGCGTCGGTAAATTGCTCCCAGCCGCGCTTCTGGTGCGACGCCGCCTCGCCCATCCGCACGCTCAGCACTGCGTTGAGCAACAGCACGCCCTGCGCGGCCCAGTGATCGAGCATGCCATGGCGCGCTCGCGGGATCCCGAGATCCGCCTCCAGCTCCTTGTAGATATTCACCAGGCTCGGCGGTGTCCGCACGCCCTTCCGCACCGAGAAGCTGAGGCCATGCGCCTGCCCCTCGCCGTGATACGGATCCTGCCCCAGGATCACGACCCGCACCTGATCGAGCGGGGTAAGCTCCAGCGCCCGAAACCGATCCGCATCCTCCGGAAACACCCGAGCCCCAGCCGCCCGCTCGGTCTCCAGGAACGCATCGAGCGCCCGCATATACGGCGCCTCGAGCTCGGCTTGGAGTGACTGCCAGCTTGCGGGGAGGGTGGGTGTCATCATCCCCGGCGCATGTCGGACAGGGCAGGGCAGTGTCAATCGCCCCCTCGTTCCCCCGCGAAGGCGGGGGTCCAGGATCACACACGATACCGCCCGCAACCCTGGACCCCCGCCCCCGCGGGGGAACAGCAAGAAGGCTCGCACTCCACGGCGCGTCACCTTATATGCGCCGCCATGACCGAGATCACCGTCGCCGCGCTGCAGCTGGGCTTCACGCCCAACATCGACCGCAACATCGCCAACGTGTCGCGCCTCGTCCACGAGGCCGCCGCGAAGGGCGCGCAGGTCATCCTCCCGCCCGAGCTGTTCGAAGGCGAGTATTTCTGCCGCGTCGAGGACGAGGGCCTCTTCGCCAACGCCGCCCCGGTCGGCGAGCACAAGGCAGTGCTAGCGATGCAGGCGCTCGCCGAGGCGCTCAAGGTGACCATCCCGACCAGCTTCTTCGAGGCGGACGGCCCGCATCATTACAACAGCTTGGCGATGATCGGCCCCGACGGCAACATCCAGGGCGTCTACCGCAAGAGCCACATCCCAGACGGCCCCGGCTATGAGGAGAAGTTCTACTTCCGCCCCGGCAACACCGGGTTCAAGGTCTGGCCGCATCCCGCCGGGAAACTGGGCGTCGGCGTCTGCTGGGACCAATGGTATCCGGAAACCGCACGCGCGATGATGCTGATGGGTGCGGAAGTCCTGTTCTACCCGACCGCGATCGGCAGCGAGCCGCACGACACCTCGCTCGACACCGCAAGGCTGTGGCGCCGCGCCATGGTCGGCCACGCGGTCAGCAACGTCGTGCCGATCGTCGCCGCCAACCGCGTCGGCGTCGAGCACGGCCAGACCTTTTACGGCACCAGCTTCATCGCCGACGAGCGCGGCGACATCCTCGCCGAACTAGGCCGCGACGACGAAGGCGTGATCACCGCGACGATCGACCTCGACATCGTCAAGCGCCACCGCGCCGCCTTCGGCTTCTTCCGCGACCGCCGCCCGGATCTGTACGGCCGGCTGGTCCAGGATATCTGACGCCCTCGTCATTCCAGCGAAAGCTGGGATCCAGATTTACGACGCGCAGCGAATGTGGCCCTGGATCCTGGGTCGAGCCCAGGATGACGGAGTTTTGGGGAGGATCAAAACCAGGCCAGCCCCGCCAACGCCGCGCCCACCAGCGCGGCCGCCCCCGCGACCCACAGCAACCACCGCCGCCCGGTCAGCGCCGTAATCGACGCCAACGCGATCGCCACCTGGATCGCGGTCACCGCCAGCGCCAGCTTCGTATGCGGCCGCAACGCCTCGTCCGACTCCTCGTTCGCCATCGCCGATTGCCGGTCGAGCGCCTCCGCCTGCCGCTTCAACCCAGCCCCGCGCGCCTTGTACCGCGCGATATCCGCCCGATGCTTCGCCATCTGAGTCGCACCCAACCCGGGCGGTGCGAGATCGACCTCCATCTCCGCGATATGCCGCTTCAGATCCTCCGCCTGGTAATAGCCCCACGCATCCGACGCCTGCGCCTTGATCAGCACCGCCTCGTTCTTGTGGAGCAGCGCCTCGTTCTGCGTATGCCCGCCAAGAAAACTCGTCACCGCCGCCAGCGTCGCCAGGATCGCGGTGAACAACGCGATCCGCTGGTCGAACGCCTCCCCACTGGCCGCACGCTCTTCCGACAGCTGCTCGTGCAACCCGCGCACCTCGAAATCATCGTCCATGCCATCCGCTGTGGCCCTTCGCGCGTGACTGGACCCTGATGGTCGGGTGACATATTCGTCAGCGCGACATGCTCCGCACCCGCTCGATACTGCTCGCTCTCGCGCTCCTCGCCGGCTGCGCGACGCCGTCCCTCAAGACCTTTCCGTCGAGCGATCACTTCAACGGCACGCGCTTCTTCAACCCCGACGGCGTGCAAGGCAGCACCGGCGAGCAGAAGCAGGGCCCGGTCGCACTGCTCCGCAATCTCGTAAAGCCACCCTATCGGAGCTAGCCCGAAGTCTCCGTAAACCCGACGCGGCCCCCGGCGCGCGTCGAGGGCCAGGCGATGCGCGTCACCTGGATCGGCCATTCGACCGTGCTGGTGCAGACCCAGGGGCTCAACATCCTGACCGATCCGATGTGGCTCGAGCGGTCGTCCCCGGTCCAGTTCGTCGGCGTGAAGCGAGTCCGCGAACCCGGTGTGCGCCTCGCGGACCTGCCGAAGATCGACCTGATCCTCTTAAGCCACGACCACCGCGATCATCTCGATATGCGTGCGATGCGAAAACTCTGGCACCGAGACAAACCGCTGATCGTCACCGGTCTCGGCAACGACCAGATCCTCAAGCGCAACGGTGTTCATGCAGAAGCGCGAGACTGGGGCGGGCATGTGTCACTACGCCCCGGCGTCGACGTGATCGTCGAGCGCGCGCATCACTGGAGCGAATACGACCCCGGCGACCGCGACAAGACGTTATGGGCAGGCTTCACCGTGACGCTGCCCGGCGGCAACCTGTATTTCGCGGGCGACACCGGTCCGGGCGATATGCGCTGGGCGACCGAGGCGCGCGCGGCGGGAGCGGTCCGCCTCGCGATCCTGCCGATCGGCGCCTATCATTTCGCCGGCCACGAGACCGATAATCATATCGGCCCGGACCAGGCGGTGACCGCGTTCGAACAGCTTGGCGCGGCCTATGCGATCGGCGTCCACTGGGGCACGTTCGAACTGACCTCGGAGGGGATCAACGAACCGCCCGACCACCTCCGCGCAGCGTTGGCGCGAGAACACATCGCCGCGGATCGCTTTCGTACGCCAGAGGCCGGCGAAGCCTGGGTGATCGACTAGACGCGGGCCAATCCTCCCCCGCCAGGGGGAGGTGTCACCGAAGGTGACGGAGGGGGCGGACACGGAGCAGGGGTTGCACTTACCTCCCCCTCCGTCTGGCAAGAGCCAGCAACCTCCCCCTGGCGGGGGAGGATTAAAACAGAGTCCAGCTTATGTCCGCGGCGACGTCGAAGGCTTGCGTTTCAAACCGTCTCGCGCAGCGCCAGCGCCCGCTTGAACACCGCGTCGAACATCTCCGCGGTCAGCACGCCGGTATTCACGTTGTACCGCGAGCAGTGGAAGCTATCGATCAGGATGCGACCATCGGGCATGACGTGCTCCGCGCCATGCGCGAACCGCGCCTTCGGCAAACGCCCGCCGAGCATCTTCACCGCCGACTGATGCGCGATATGCCCCAACGCCACGAACACGCGCGCACTCGGCACCGCATCCGCCTGCGTCTCGAGGAACGGCCGGCAGGTGCGAATCTCCTCCGGCGTCGGCTTATTCTCGGGCGGCAGGCACTTCACCGCGTTGAGGATGATCGCGCCGTCGAGCGCCAGCCCGTCCTCGGCCTTCGCGCCATACGAGCCGGTGGCCAGCCCGAACCGCCCGAGCGTCTCGTACAGGAACTGCCCCGCATAATCGCCGGTGAACGCACGTCCGGTGCGGTTCGCGCCGTGTTTGCCGGGCGCGAGGCCGATGATCCCGAGCCATGCCGCCGGATCTCCGAACACGGGGACGGGCGCGTTCCACCAGGTCGGGAACTCGGTCCGCAACTGCTCGCGCACCGCGACGAGGCGCGGGCAGAGCGGGCAGTCACGCGGCGGCTCGGTCTCGGGCAACGCGGAGACGGGCGCGAAGACGGTCGTGACGTCGATCTCGTCGGTCGAGTCGATCGCGGCGTCGGAAAGCTCGGTGGTGTAAGGTGTGGAATCCATCGGAGTGCGCTAGGCGGACCAAATGTCGCCTGCAACCCCGCACCCGATGATCGCGCGCGCCGCAACCACCTATGCGATCGCGCTCGGCTCGAACCGACGCGGCCGACACGGCGCCCCCGAGCGCGAGATCGCCGCCGCGCTGGAGGCGCTCGGCGATGTCGTGGCCCGATCACCGACCGTTGCGAGCGCACCGCTCGGCCCCTCGAACCGCCGCTATGCCAACGCCGTCGCGCTGATCGAGACGGCGGAGGACCCCGCCGCACTGCTGGTCCGCCTCAAACGGATCGAACGCACATTCGGCCGCCGCCCCGGCCGCCGCTGGGGCAGCCGCGTGCTAGACCTCGACATCGTTCTCTGGTCGGGCGGCGCCTGGTCGTCGTCCGGACTCACCGTACCTCACGCCGCGTTCCGCACGCGCGGCTTCGTGCTCGGCCCCCTTGCCGCGCTCGTCCCGAAATGGCGCGATCCGCTGACCCATCGGACGATCCGCCAATTGGCACAGATGGTTGACCGACGGCACCCGCGCGACTAGGTGCGCGGTCCACGATGGCGGGGGTCCGTAGCTCAGTTGGTAGAGCAAGCGACTTTTAATCGAGAGGTCCCGGGTTCGAGCCCCGGCGGACCCACCATCGACGGCACGCCGCCTGAGGGTGCGCGACGACGCCTGCCCGCGGTTCTCGCCGGCGCATCGGTCGCTGCGGTCGGCATCGTTCTCATCCTCCTCGTCGGTCTCGGGGTCGACCATTGGCCGTTCGCGTTCGACCGCTCGATCATCCTCGGGCTGCGCGCCTGGGGTGGCCCGTCCTGGCTGCCGAAGGTTGCCGCCGACGTCACTGCGCTGGGCGGCGGGATCGTCCTGACGATCGTCGTGGTGATCGTCGCCGGCCTGCTGATCGTCCAGCGGCTCTGGCTGACCGCGCTCGCGATGGTCGCGTCGAGCGTCAGCGGCAACATCGTCGTCGAGTTGGTCAAGCTGCACGTCGCGCGCCCGCGTCCCGACATCGTCACGCACCTCGTCACGGTCACGCATATGAGCTTCCCCAGCGGGCACTCCGCGAACAGCGCGATCGTCTATCTGACGCTCGCCGGTCTCGCCTCGCAGGTGACGCAGGATCGCGCGACGCGGGCCTATATGCTCGTCGTCGCGATCCTGATGGTTGGCGCGATCGGTTGCAGTCGCGTGTATCTCGGCGTCCACTGGCCGAGCGACGTGCTGGCCGGGTGGAGCTTCGGCACGCTGTGGGCACTCGCCTGGTGGCTGGCGACCGCGCGCGCGCGGCAGGCGATCGGCGGCGAGCGGCATGCTTTCGGCACGCCGCCCACTGATCCGGCCGCGTCCTAGCGACCCTTCTCGGCGAGCGCACGCTCCCACGCCAGCGCATCGCGGACGATCCCGTCGAGATCGGCGTGGCGCGGCGTCCAGTCGAGTGCCTTCAGGATCGCGCGATTGTCCGAGATCAGCATCGCCGGGTCGCCCGCACGACGCCCTTCGAGGCGACGCTCGATCGTGCGGTTGGTGATCTTGTCGACCGCATCGAGCACGTCGAGCACCGAGAAGCCCTTGCCATAGCCCGCGTTGAGCGTGTGGCTCTTGGCGGGTTCGGCGATCAGCACCTCCAGCGCGGCGACATGCGCGGCGGCGAGGTCGCTGACGTGGATGTAATCGCGCACGCCGGTGCCATCCGGCGTGTCGAAATCGGTGCCGTAGACGCCGACATGGCCGCGTTTGCCGGTGGCGGCCTCGACCGCAATCTTGATTAGATGCGTCGCGCCGACCGTCGACTGGCCGCTGCGTCCCTGCGGATCGGCGCCCGCGACGTTGAAGTACCGGAGCGCGGCGTAATTCATCGGGTGCGCCGCGGCGACGTCGCGCAGCATCGCCTCGGTCATCAGCTTCGACATGCCGTACGGATTGATCGGCACGGTCGGATCGCCCTCCGCAACAGGCACTTTTTCGGGCGTGCCATAGGTCGCGGCGGTCGACGAGAAGATGAAGTGCGACACGCCCTCGACCACCGCGCTCTCGATCAGCGCACGGCTGGCGGCGGTGTTGTTGCGGTAATATTTGAGCGGATCGCTGACCGATTCGGGGACCACCACCGAGCCGGCGAAATGCATGATCGCCTTGACGTTGTGGTCGCGGATCGCCGCGCGCACCTTCGCATCGTCGGCGACGTTCGCCTCGACCAGCGCCGCGCGGGGATCGACCGCCCAGTCGAATCCCGTGACGAGGTTGTCGAGCACCACGACGTCGCATCCCGCGTCGAGCAATGCCAATACCGCATGGCTGCCGATGTAACCGGCGCCGCCGGTGACCATAACCTTACCGTCGATCATACGCGTCTCCTCTTTGTTGCGCGGTAGCGGCTTCCTACATTGGCGGAAAGGAGATCGTGATGACGGATTATGTAACGCTCGCCGGCGGCTGCTTCTGGTGCACCGAGGCTGTGTTCAAGGATGTGATCGGTGTGGAGAGCGCCGAGAGCGGGTATATTGGCGGGCATGTGCCTAACCCGACCTACAAGCAGGTGTGCGGCGGCGAAACCGGCCATGCCGAGGCGATCCGGATCGGTTTCGACCCGGAGCAACTGAAGCTTGGCGATCTGCTCGACATCTTCTTCGCGACGCACGACGCGACGACGCTGAACCGGCAGGGCAACGACGTCGGCACGCAGTATCGCTCGGCGATGTTCCCGGCGGACGACGCGCAGAAGGCTGAGATGGAAGCGGCTTTGGCGCGCGCGCAGGCCGACTCGCCCAAGCCGATCGTTACCACCATCGAGCCGATGGACACGTGGTACGAGGCTGAAGGCTATCACCAGGATTACTGGGAAACCTCGGGCCGTTCGAACCCGTATTGCATGGCGGTGATCCCGCCCAAGCTGCAGAAGCTGCGCAAGAGCTTTGCGGCACGGTCTAAGGCGGCGGTTAACGCGTAAGACAGAATGGGTTCACGCGAAGGCGCGAAGGCGCAAAGATGTCGGCCTTAGGTATGTCCGTTCCGGCATATCGAAAGACTTAAACCTCTTCGCGCCTTTGCGCCTTCGCGTGAATCACTTTTATTTTAACGGTGTGCGGCACGGCGAAGGCGGTCATTGATCGCTTCGCCGATACCCTCGAGTGGGATCGGTGCGATAGCGAGGCGGGCGCAGTCGTTCGCATCGGCACCGTGGAGCAGATCGAACAGCTTTGCGGCGGCTTCGACGAGGTTTCCCGAAGCCGACAGGGAAACGTCGCCCGCCACATCGCCAAACCCAATCAGCCACTCGTCCGAATCTGCCTCCGTAGCATTCAACCGAAGGGCCTTGCTCGGCGCGTAGTGGCTCTCGAGCTGCCCAGGCGCCGTCACCACACTCTCACTCCCCCCCGGCGAAGGCCGGGGCCCAGTTGGGGAACGGCTATGATCGGCGTTGCGCACGGTTACATCCGCCGTTCCAACTGGGCCCCGGCCTCCGCCGGGGAGGTGTTTTGCAATGAGCGCCGCCGTCACCGGCCCCGGCCGCAGCACAGTCCGCCCCGCCACGATCGTCGACTCCAGCCCTGCCTCGGTCGCCCCGTCGTCGATAATCAACGACACGTTCCCCCCAAGACTCCCAGCAACATGCGCAGCCGTCGTCGGAGAAATCCCCCCGCTCGCATTCGCCGACGGCGCCGCCAACGGCCGGCCAGACGCAGCGATCACCCCCTGCATGGCCCGATGCCGCGGCACCCGGATCGCTATCGTCGCCAATCCTGCGGTCACCAGCGAAGCGATCCCCGAATCCTCCCGCACCGGCAACACCAGCGTCAACGGTCCCGGCCAGAACGCCTTTGCCAGCGCCAACGCATCCGCATCGAACACCGCGATCCGCTCCGCCGCCGCCAGATCCGCCACATGCACGATCAGCGGATTGAAACTCGGGCGACCCTTCGCGGCATAAATCCGCGCCACCGCCTCCGCATTCGTCGCGTCCGCCGCGAGCCCGTACACCGTCTCCGTGGGCACCGCGACGATTCCCCCGTCGCGAATCAGCGCGGCGGCCTCGGCGATCGCGGCCGTGCCGTACGGTAAAATCCGGGGGTGTGGACGGGTCATCCTGAGGGCCTATAGCGGGTCCAAACCGTAGCGATAAGAGGATGCGATGGCCTTCACTCCAGCAACCACCGAACAGCGTTTCGTGCTCGACCATGTCGTGCGGATCGGCGAGCTCGCCGACACCGAACGCTATGCCGCCGCCAGCGACGACGTCGTCGACGCGGTCCTCGAAGGCGTCGGCCAGCTCGCCGCCGGCGAATGGGCGCCGCTCAATCGCACCGGCGATACCGTCGGCGCAAAATGGACTGACCGTGGCGTGGTCATGCCCGACGGCTTCGCGCAGGCGTACAAGGACTATGTCGAAGGCGGCTGGGGCACGATCGGCGTCGAGGAGGAATGGGGCGGCCAGGGCCTGCCGTTCGCGATCCAGACCGCGGTGCTCGACACGCTCGGCTCGGCCAACATGGGTTTCGCGCTCTGCCCGACGCTGACCGTCGGCGCGATCGAGGCGTTGCAGCATCACGGCAGCCCCGAGCAGCAGGCGCTCTATCTCCCCCATCTCGCGACCGGCGAATGGACCGGCACGATGAACCTGACCGAGCCGCAAGCCGGCTCCGACGTCGGCGCGCTGCGTGCGACCGCGACGCCTCTCGGCGACGGCAAGTGGAGCATCAAGGGCACCAAGATTTACATCTCGTTCGGCGATCACGACATGGCGCCGAACATCGTCCATCTCGTCCTTGCGCGGACCCCCGGCGCACCCGCGGGCACGAAGGGCATCTCGCTGTTCCTCGTCCCCAAGTTCCGCCTTCAGGAAGACGGTACACCGGGCGACTTCAACGACGTCCGGGTCGTCTCGATCGAGCACAAGATGGGGCTCCACGCGTCCCCCACCTGCGTGCTGAGCTTCGGCGACAACGACGACTGCATCGGCGAGCTGATCGGCGCGGAGCTCGGCGGCATCCGCGCGATGTTCACGATGATGAACAATGCGCGCCTCAACGTCGGCCTCCAGGGCGTCCAGGTCGCCGAGGGCGCCACGCAGGGCGCGGTCGCCTACGCACTCGACCGCGTGCAGTCGGCGCGCGCCGGCTCGCCGAACAAGGACTCGGTCAAGATCGTCGAGCATCCCGACGTCCGTCGCATGCTGATGCGGATGAAGGCACAGACGCAGGCGGCGCGCGCGCTCGTCTACTACGCCGCAGGGCAGGTCGACCGCGCCAATCTCGGCGACCACGCCGCGCGCAACCGCCTCGAACTCGTCACGCCGCTGGCCAAGGCGCACGGTACCGATCTCGGCAACGAAGTGGCGTCGCTCGGCATCCAGGTGTACGGCGGCATGGGCTATGTCGAGGAAACCGGCGCCGCGCAGTATTTCCGCGATGCCCGCATCACGCCGATCTACGAGGGCACCAACGGCATCCAGGCGGCAGATCTCGTCGGTCGGAAACTCGGCCTCGACAATGGCGGCGCGTTCGCCGCGCTGATCGCCGACATTCGTGCTGAAGCGAAGGACGAGCGGCTGTTGGCGCTGGTCGACGCGTGCGAAGCGATCGGGCGCAAACTCGCCACCGCGGATGCCGACGACAAGCTCGCCGCGAGCTACCCCTTCCTCACCATGCTGTCGGTCGCGACCTGCGGCTGGCTGATGGAGCGGCAGGGCGAGGTCGCCGGCACCGACGATTTCGGCCGGATGAAGACCGCGGCGGTGCGCTTCTACCTCGACCAGATCGTCCCCGAGGCGATGGGCCTCAACGCAGCGGCGAACGCCAGCGCGGCGGTGCTCTACTCGATCGAGCCGGAATTGTTCGCGGCCTGAGCGAGGCACATCGCCTATATCGTGATCCTCTCTCCTCCCCCGCCAGGGGGAGGTGTCGCCGAAGGTGACGGAAGGGGAGGACACGCAACGGCGGTTGCTCTTTCCTCCCCCTCCGTCTGGCAAGGGCCAGCCACCTCCCCCTTGCGGGGGAGGATCAGGATAGTCGGCCGACTTGCAATTACTCGACGACAACTCGGGAGGAACGGTAAGGGGGAGCGGAAATCTGTGAAAGCCCGACCGATGTTCGACCTCGACGCCTATCTCCACCGCATCGCCATGCCCGCGCGGCCGACGCTCGACTCGATCGGTCTCGGTCGGCTACAACTCGCGCATCGGCAAACCATCCCGTTCGAGGATCTCGACGTTGTCCTCGGCCGCGGCCTCGCGATCGACAGTGCATCGGTCTTCGCCAAGCTGGTGACGGCGCGCCGCGGCGGCTATTGTTTCGAGCATAACCGCCTGTTCCTCGACGCCCTCGCCGAGCTCGGCTTTACCGCCCGCCCGTTGCTCGCGCGCGTGTGGTATGCCGCGACCGACGTGCCGCCGCCGCTTACCCACACCTTCGCGCTGGTGACGATCGACGGGCAGGACTGGATCGCCGACACCGGCTTCGGCGGCAGCTACACGCCCGTCCTCCCGCTCGCCGACGGCACCGAGGCGACCGCACCCGACGGCGCACGCTTCCGCCTCGAGGCGACCGAAAACGGCTGGATGCTGCTCCGCGACGGTGATCCGATGACCACCGACGGCCGTGGGGCAGGCGAGGGGTTCCAGCCGCAATATAGCTTCACGCTCGCGCAAGTGTTCGACGCGGATCTCGCGCTGTCGAACCACTGGACCTCGACCGCGCCGTCCAGCCGTTTCACGCACACGCCGATCGCCAGCATCGTCCTGCCCAACGGCTTCGCCTCGCTGATCGGGCGCAATTACCGGCGGCGCTCGGGGACCGACACCAGCGTCGGCGAGGTCACCGACCCGCGCGTGTACCGGATCCGCATGAGCCTGTTGTTCGGGATCGACCTGAGCGTCGAGGACGTCGCCGCGCTGGGGATTTTTTGAGGCCTGGTTGGGCTTCTATCCCATTGCCGTTCGTGCTGAGTAGCGACTGAGTAGCTCCGTCAGGAGCGTATCGAGAGCGTGTATCGAAGCATGGGTTCCGCGCCGCGCGCCAACCTGTCCTTCGATACGTCCTCTCGATACGGCGCTTCGCGCTTACTAGATGACTACTCAGGACGAACGGGGGTGGGGGATCACGAACGGGAGAGCGCTAAGACGAGCTCGTAAGAGTGAGGGCAAACGCAGGGAGAAGGGCATCGCTCGCGAGCATTCAGGCCCGCTCACGCTCCAGCAGGTCATGCGCATCCAGCCCCAGCAAATCGATATGCCCCAAAATCCTAGGCCACTGCGTCGTCACGAAATTCTCGCGCTCGGCCACGCGCAGCGCTTCCGCCGCGCCCGGCATCACGAACATCCCGACGCCGCGCCGCACCTCGACATAGCCATCGTCCTGGAAGCTCTGATATGCCTTGGCGACCGTCAGCGGGTTCGCACCCTGCTCCGCGGCGAATGCGCGGACCGATGGCAACTGATCCCCCGCACGATGGTCGCCACGCAGGATTCCCGCGGCGATCGTGCTGCGGAGGCGGATGTATACGGGGCTGTCGTCGCTGCTGAGCGCTGTCATAGTGGCTTAATACAGTAATTGCGTGGGAAGTCGAGTCCTCAGGAACCCCAATGGCTTACCAACCGTGCCATATCCGGGCGGGGCCGTTCGTCGAGCGCGCGCGACGGCGTGCCGATGAACATGAAGCCCGCGATCCGCTCCGACGCGGATCCAAACGCATCGCGCACCGTATCCGAGAACGCCGCCCAGCCGGTCAGCCAGCCGCCCGCGAACCCCTCGGCATGGACCGCATGAAGCAGGTTCATGCACGCCGCGCCCGCCGACAATTCCTGCTCCCACAGCGGGATCTTGCTCTCCTTCGGCGACGACAGGACAACCACCAAGGTCGGCGCCTGATGCGCGAACTGATCAAGCGACTCCAGCTCGAGCCGCGACGCGTCGGGACGATCGGCGAGGTACGCGTCGGTGATCAGCGCCGACAGCGCCCTGCGGTGCTCGTCGCCGACCACCACGAACCGCCACGGCGCCAGCTTGCCATGATCGGGCGTCCGCGCCGCGATCTCCAGGATCGTCGCCAGCTGGTAGGAATCGGGGCCGGGGGAAATCAAATCGCGCGGCTTGCCCGACCTTCGGGTGGCGAGCAGCGAGAGCGGCGTGGAGCGATCGTTGAGCATGTCCCGGCAGATAGGCCCTGATGTGTGATATTTACAGTCCGGGCTTTGTCGTTAAGTTGCGCGCGATCGAGCGTCCGTCAGCGGCGCACACACGGAGCATCACCACCCCATGGCCAGCGCTATCGCCA
Organism: Sphingomonas sp. PP-F2F-A104-K0414; assembly: GCF_004340945.1. Lineage (GTDB taxonomy): Bacteria > Pseudomonadota > Alphaproteobacteria > Sphingomonadales > Sphingomonadaceae > Sphingomonas. The sequence continues at coordinate 35,937 of NZ_SLYD01000012.1, read as the reverse complement.
AAGCGAGTACAAGCAGCGGCGTTCCCGCCGATGCGAAGACGTTTTTCGGGCACCCGCGCGGGCTGTTCATGCTGTTCTTCGTCGAGCTGTGGGAGCGGTTTTCGTTCTACGGCATGCGCGCGATCCTGGTGCTGTATCTCACCAAGCATTTCTTGTTTGGCGACGAGCCGTCCTACGCGATCTACGGCGCGTATACCTCGATGGTATACATCACGCCGATCATCGGCGGCTATCTGTCCGACCGCTTCCTGGGGCCACGCAAAGCGGTGCTCGCGGGCGGCATCTTCATCACGCTCGGCCATCTGCTGCTGGCGATCGTCGAGGCGCCGCAGGGCGTGCACGGCGCTGCCCTCAACGGCTTCTATCTCGGCCTCGCCTTCATCATCGTCGGCACCGGCTTCCTGAAGGCGAACATCTCGGTGCTCGTCGGCAAGCTCTACGCGCGCGAGGACATGCGGCGCGATGGGGCGTTCTCGATCTTCTACATGGGGATCAACACCGGCGCGTTCGTCGGCCCGATCGCGGTCGGCATCCTCGGCGAGACGGTTGGCTGGTCGTACGGGTTCGGCGCAGCGGGCATCGGCATGGCGCTCGGGCTGGTCATGTTCATCCTGTTCCAGCGCGAGCTGCACGGTGTCGGCGAAGCGCCCGACGCCGCCGTACTCGCGTCGAAGCCGGTTGGCGGGCTGTCGATCGAATGGCTGATCTATCTCGGCGGGATCGTCGGCGTCGCCGTCTCGTGGTGGCTGGTGCGCAGCCAGGGCGTCGTCGGCACCGCGCTGATCGTCGCGTCGCTCGTCACGGTCGGCTACATCCTATGGACCGCGGTCGCGAAGCTGCCGCGCGTCGACCGCGACCGGATCTTCGCGGCGCTGTTCCTGATCGCGCTCGCGCCCTTGTTCTGGGCGCTGTTCGAACAGACCGGCTCGTCGCTCAACGTCTACACCGACCAGTCGGTCGACCGCGTCGTGTTCGGCTGGACCATCCCCGCGTCGGTATTCCAGTCGGTCAATCCGTTCTTCATCATCACGCTGGCACCGGTCTTCGCGGCGCTCTGGACCAAGCTCGGGCGGGCAGGGCGCGAGCCGAGCGCGCCGTTCAAGTTCGGCATCGGCCTGATTCTGGTCGGTGCAGGCTTCTTTGTGCTGACGCTCGGCGCGCCCGCACAGGGCCTGACTCCGGCGATTTTCGTCGTGCTGCTCTACATGCTGCACTCGATGGCCGAGCTCTGCTTCTCGCCGATCGGGCTGTCGTCGATGACGCGGCTGTCGGTGCCGAGCATGACCGGGCTGATGATGGGCACGTGGTTCCTGGCCACCGCGGGCGGCAATTTCCTCGCCGGCCTGATCGCGCAGGCGACCGGCGGCGAGGGCGCTGGCGTCGGGCGGGTACTCGAAGTCTACGGGCGGATCGGCTGGTTCGCGATCGGCGTCGGCGTCGTCGTGCTGGTGCTCGCGCCGTTCGTCACCAAGCTGATGCATCTCGACCAGCTGGGTGCGGTGGATCACGCGATGGCCGGCCAGAACGAACTTGGCGAGCCCGGTGCTGCAGGGCTGGATACGCGCGGCGAGCAGGTACCGCGGGGCTGATGCAGAAATTCCCCTCCCGCTCGCGGGAGGGGCTAGGGGAGGGCGCGACGTACGCACTGGCGTCCGGCCTGTGAGGCACACCCCTCCCCCGACCCCTCCCGCAAGCGGGAGGGGAGAAGGTCAGATCCGTGTCATCGACAGCGCCTTCTCGCCGTAGCGCGGCCCGGCCGTCCCGCCGCGCGGGGCGGCCGCTTCCAGCTTTGCCAGATCGTCCGCCGTTAGCGTCACGTCCGCGGCCTTCATGCTGTCCTCCAGCGTCACCCGGCGCTTCGACCCCGGGATCGGCACGATGTCGTCGCCTTGTGCGAGCAACCACGCGAGCGCCACCTGCGCCGGCGAAGCCCCATGCGCATCAGCAATCGACTTCACCACCGCGACCATCTCCATGTTCTTGGCGAAGTTCTCCTCCGAATACCGGGGATCGTTGCGCCGATAATCGCCTTCGGGTAGATCCGATCGCGCGGTAATCTGCCCGGTCAAAAACCCGCGCCCCAGCGGCGAATACGGTACGAAGCCGATCCCGAGCTCGCGACACAGCGGTAGGATCGCGTCCTCGACATCGCGCTCCCACAATGAATATTCGCTCTGCAGAGCCGCGATCGGATGCGTCGCCGCCGCGCGGCGAATGGTATCGAGGCCAGCCTCCGAAAGCCCGAGATGCCGGACCTTGCCCTCACGCACCAGCTCCGCCATCGCGCCGACCGTATCCTCGATCGGTACGCCCGGATCGACGCGGTGCTGGTACAGCAGGTCGATCGTCTCGACCCCCAGCCGCTTCAGCGATCCCTCGCACGCCCGCCGCACGTTGGCCGGCGTGGAATCGACCCCCGTCATCCCGTTCTCGTCGTATCGAAACCCGAACTTGGTCGCGATCACGACGCCGTCGCGCTTGCCGCGGATCGCCTTGCCGACCAGCTCCTCGTTGACCAGCGGGCCATAAATCTCGGCAGTATCGAACAGCGTCACGCCCAGCTCGATAGCGCGGTGGATCGTGGCGATGCTCTCATCGGCGTTCGCCTCGCCGTACATGCCCTTGCCGATGCCGGCCATCGGCATGCAGCCGAGACCCAGCGCGGAAATCTCGAAATCAGGGCCGAGCGTGCGATACTTCATGCGGAATCTCCTGAGCGCCGTTCCCGTGATCGGACCGCGCTGCGACGGAGATGGTAACGGCGGTGTCCATCGTCACGTTCCCGACGGTCCGAAACAGGTCGGGTATGGTCTCGACTGCGATGAGCAGACCCAGCACCTCGAGCGGGATCCCCATCGCCAAGGCCACCGGCGCGACCGACGCGACGAAGCTGATCGTGCCAGGCAGCGAGATCGACCCCATCGTCGTGATCGCCGCGGTCGCCACGCCCGCCGCCATCTGCCCCGGCCCGATCGGCAGCCCCAGCCAGTGCGCGACGTACAGCGCGACCGCGAGGTTCATCGCAGGGCTGGTCGCGCGGAACACCGCGACCGACAGCGGCAGGACGATCCCTGCGGTGGCGGGCGACGCGCCGAGATCGGTCGACGCCTTCAGCATCGCCGGCAGCGAGGCGAGCGACGACTGCGTGCTGATCGCCACCGCCTGCGCCGGCGCGACCGCACGCGCGAACCGGCCGAAGCCGACCCGGCCGCCGATCATCCCGATCGGATAGGCGGAGAGCAGGACGATGAAGCCGATCACCGAGACGCAGACGATGTAGTGCAGCAGCGCGCCGAAAGCCGCCGTCCCGGTCCGCGCACCGACCCCGTAAGCGAGCGCGAAGATGCCGATCGGCGCGAGCTTCAGCACCCATTGGATGATGATCAGCAGCGCGTCGACGACCGCCTGGAAGAAGCCGGTCAGGATGCGGCGGCGATCGTCGGGCAGCTTCGTCACGGCGAACGCGAAGGTCAGCGCGAAGACGGTGAGCGGCAGGAACGAGTCGCTGGACGCGGCCGCGACGATGTTGGTCGGCACGATCGTATCGAAGAACGCGCCGATCCCCGGCACGGGCCCGACCGGCGCGGCGCCGGTCAGCGCGGCGCGCAACGCGGAGCCCAGCGCGTGCGGCAACGGGAAGGCGTCGAGGATCAACGGCATGACCAGCGCGGACATGATCGTCGTGCTCCACAGGATGACGACGATCATCACCATCGCGCGCACGGTGATCCGCCCGGCGCGCGCGGCCTCGGTGGTCGCGCCGATCCCGGTTACGAGCAGCCCGACGACGAGCGGCACGATCACCATCTGCAACCCGTGCAGCCACGCCGAGCCGATCGGCTGCGTCACCGCCGTCGCTGCGATCGCGTTCGCCGGCGACCATGCCGCCGCGGCGATGCCCATCGCGATGCCGCCGATCAGGGCGGCGAGAATCCGTGTAGTCTGCGACATGCTCGCCCTTCTTGATGTACCGCGCTATCAACGGATCGGACACCGATACGGGACGGAAAGCGGACGCGATGGCAAGAAAATACTTCGGCACCGATGGCATTCGTGGGGCCACCAACACCGCGCCGATGACCGCGGCGATGGCGATGAAGGTCGGCATGGCGGCGGGCGCCTATTTCCAGCGCGGCGATCACCGTCACCGCGTCGTGATCGGCAAGGACACGCGGTTGTCGGGTTACATGCTCGAATCCGCGCTGGTCGCGGGTTTCACCAGCGTCGGCATGGACGTGGTGATGGTCGGACCGATGCCGACCCCCGCGGTGGCGATGCTCACCCAGTCGATGCGCGCGGATATCGGCGTGATGATCTCCGCGAGCCATAACCCGTACGCGGACAACGGCATCAAGCTGTTCGGCCCCGATGGCTACAAGCTGTCCGACGAAGCCGAGCAGGCGATCGAGGCGTTGATCGACGGCGATATCCCGCTCGTGCCCTCCAGCCAGATCGGTCGCGCGCGTCGGATCGATGATGCGCAAGGCCGCTACATCCACTTCGCCAAGTCGACCTTCCCCGAGAACCTCCGCCTCGACGGCATGCGCGTGGTGCTCGATTGCGCGAACGGCGCCGCCTACAAGGTCGCACCGTCGGCGCTGTGGGAACTCGGCGCGGACGTCGTCGCGATCGGCGTCTCGCCCAACGGCACCAACATCAACGACGGCGTCGGCTCGACCGCGCCTCAAGCGCTTGCCGAGACGGTCGTCGCCAGCGGCGCGGACATCGGCATCGCGCTCGACGGCGACGCCGACCGGCTGATCGTGGTCGACGAGACCGGCACGATCGTCGATGGCGACCAGCTTATGGCGACGATCGCGGCAAGCTGGGCACGGCAGGGCCGGCTCGCGGGTGGCGGGCTGGTTGCGACGGTGATGTCCAACCTCGGGTTGGAGCGTCACCTCGCCGCGCAGGGCCTGGGCCTCGTCCGCACCAAGGTCGGCGATCGCCACGTGCTCGAGAAGATGCGCACCAGCGGCTATAATGTCGGCGGCGAGCAGTCGGGCCACATCATCTTGTCCGATTATGCGACGACCGGCGACGGCCTCGTCGCGGCGTTGCAGATTCTTGCTGAAGTGAAGCGCTCGGGCGCACCGGCCAGCGAAGTGCTCCACCGCTTCGAGCCCTTGCCGCAGCTGCTCAAGAACGTCCGCTTCGCCGGCGGCAAGCCGCTCGACCACGACGCGGTCAAGGCGGTGATCGCCGAAGCCGAGGCCGAACTCGCGGGGAAGGGACGGCTCGTCATCCGCCCGTCGGGCACCGAACCAGTGATCCGCGTGATGGCGGAGGGCGACGATCTCACGCAGGTCGAACAGGTCGTCGACCGGATCTGCGACGCCGTCCGGAAGGCCGCCGCCTGATGCTGGAGATGCGCCCCACCTGCGAACGCTGCACGACCGACTTGCCCGCCGATGCACCCGGCGCATTCATCTGCTCGTTCGAATGCACCTTCTGCGCGGAGTGTGCGGACGCGCTCGACGAGCGTTGTCCGAACTGCGGTGGCGAACTGCTCGACCGCCCGACAAGGCTGGGCGAGGCACCGCCGCAAAAGCCAGCAGCGGGCAGGCGGCACTAGGCGCCGTTCGATTAGGCGCCACCTGGCTCCTTTCGGCCACTTTAACCCCGTCTACCACCCCGGCGAAGGCCGGGGCCCAAATGGGGGGACGGTGCTAACCAAGGGCATCGCTTCGTTACTTTGCCCTTCCCAATTGGGCCTCGGCCTCCGCCGGGGTGGTAAAGGGGGCATACCCCTGTCCTACATCTCACCAGGTATGACATAGCCCAGCATATGACCGCCAACCCCGCCAAACCCCGATCAGCGACCCCAAACGGCGCCCAAACGAAACCGTGCGAGCGTCTACACTTCCTATACTTCACTTTTTCCGCCGACCTCCAATGACCGCCAGAATCCTCATAATAGCCGGCTCGGATTCCGGCGGCGGCGCCGGCATCCAGGCGGATATCAAGACCGTCACCATGCTCGGCGGCCATGCGATGACCGCCGTCACCGCGATCACCGCACAGAACACGCTCGGCGTTCAGGCGGTCCACCAGATTCCGACCGACATCGTCCTTGCGCAGATCGAATCGATCGTGTCGGATATCGGCGTCGATGCGGTGAAGATCGGCATGATCGGCTCGGCAGCCACGGCAAACGCCGTAGCCGACCTTCTGCCCTCCTTGTTCCCCCGCGAAGGCGGGGGCCCAGACTGGACTCCCGCCTTCGCGGGAGAACAAGGGGGGGCAGGGCACCATCACCCTGCGTGCGTTCCCATCGTCTTCGATCCCGTGATGATCGCCACCAGCGGCTCCGTCCTCGCGGACAGCGACACGATCGCCGCCTTCGCGCGCCTCATGCGGATCGCCACGCTCGTAACCCCCAACCTCCCCGAACTCGCAGCCCTTGGCGGCGAGGCCGCGATCCGCGCGCTCGGCCCCGCAGTTCTCATCAAGGGCGGCCACGCCGAAGGTCTTCACATCGTCGACCGTCTCGTCACCGACGCCGGCGAAACCCGCTGGACCAACCCCCGCATCGAAACCCGCCACGCGCATGGCACAGGCTGCACGCTTGCCAGCGGCATCGCCACCGGGCTCGCCCAGGGCCTGTCGCTCGACGCCGCAATCGCGCGCGCCATCGCGTTCGTCCGTGCCGCGCTTGCCAGCGCACCGGGGCTCGGCGCAGGGCACGGCCCGATGGGGCACGCACTCGGCACCAGCCCTTTTGACCAGTTGAAAGACACCTAATGCCCGGCATGAAACACGAAAAACTCTGCATCGGCCCTGTCGCCGGTGTCGATGAGGCAGGGCGGGGGCCTCTTGCTGGGCCCGTAGTGGCCGCCGCGGTGATCCTCCCATCAAAAGGTGTCCCTCGCGGCATCGACGATTCGAAGAAACTCTCCGCCTCCGAGCGCGAACGGCTCTGCGCGCGCCTCAAAGGCTGTGCGATCGTTGGCATCGGTATCGTCCAGCCGGAAGAGATCGACACGCTCAACATCTACTGGGCGACGATGAAGGCGATGACGCTCGCGGTTGACGCGCTGGCGGTCGAACTCGGCCAAGCCCCCGGCCACGTCCTCGTCGACGGCAACCGCTTGCCCCGCTGGACTTACCCCGCCACGCCGCTGGTCGGCGGCGACGCGAAATCGCTGTCGATCGCCGCCGCCTCGATCGTCGCCAAGCACACGCGGGACCTCATCATGATCGCCGCGGCGGACGTGCATCCCGAATATAACTGGCATTCGAACAAGGGTTACGGCTGCGCGCACCATATGAAGGCGCTCCGCGAACACGGCCCCACGCCGATTCACCGCCGCAGTTTCGCGCCGGTCGCCGCCGCCTATCTGGCGCGCGAGGGACTTTTCGCGAAGGAAACGACGAGCTGAGTCTTTCGCGCCACACCCCAAGGGCTTGAGCCGCGAGTCTCCCACGACTCAACATCTGGACGAAGCCGACTCGATTGGTCTCAACGGCGGAATCGCACCGAAACGCCGTTAACGAATGTTTGCTTGACGGAGTCGGACAATTCCGCCGCTATGGGCGTCGATAAGGGGCGGAAATCATGGGTTTGATCGACACGATCGCGCGGCCGCGTGCGAAGAAGGCAGCGGAGCCGGCAGTTCAGCCGGTCCTCCCGCTCGACCAGATTTTACGCGGCGACTGCATCGAGCACATGAAGGCGCTTCCGTCGAACTCGATCGACATGATCTTCGCCGACCCGCCGTACAACCTCCAGCTCGGCGGCGAACTCTATCGCCCCGACGGCAGTCACGTCGACGCGGTCACCGACGACTGGGACAAGTTCGACACCTTCGCCGCCTACGATCGCTTCACCCGCGCCTGGCTGAAGGAAGCCCGCCGCATCCTCAAGGACGACGGCTCGCTCTGGGTCATCGGCAGCTATCACAATATCTTCCGCGTCGGTGCGGCGGTGCAGGATCTCGGCTACTGGATCCTCAACGACATCGTCTGGCGCAAGACCAACCCGATGCCGAATTTTCGGGGCACCCGCTTTACCAACGCGCACGAGACTCTGATCTGGGCGTCAAAGGGCGAGAAGGCGAAATACCACTTCAACTACCGCGCGATGAAGACGCTCAACGACGAGCTCCAGATGCGCAGCGACTGGGAATTTCCGACCTGCGGCGGCGCCGAGCGGCTGAAGAAGAACGGCACCAAGGTCCATCCGACGCAGAAGCCCGAGGCGCTGCTCTACCGCATCCTGCTCGCCTGCACCGAGCCCGGCGACGTCGTGCTCGATCCGTTCTTCGGCACCGGCACGACCGGCGCGGTCGCCAAGCGCCTCGGCCGCAGCTGGATCGGCATCGATCGCGAGGGCGATTATATCGAGGCGGCGCAGGAGCGGATCGAGGCCGCGCTGCCGCTCGACGAATCGGCGATCCGCACGATGATGAGCCCGCGCACGCAGCCCAAGGTCGCGTTCGGTGTGCTCATCGAGAACGCGTACCTCGCCCCCGGTGCGGTACTGACGGACTCGAAGCGTCGCTGGCGCGCGACGATCCGCGCGGACGGCTCGCTGCTCAGCGACTGCGGCACGATCGGCTCGATCCACAAGCTCGGCTCGACGCTCCAGAACGCCCCCGCCTGCAACGGTTGGAGTTTCTGGCATTACGAGAGCGACAAAGGGCTGAAACCGATCGACGACCTCCGCCAGACGTATCTGCTCGCGACGACGGTCTGAGCCACGCGGACGAGTCTGTCCCGTCCGACCAACCCCGTCCCGTTCAACCAAGTCCGTCACCCCAGCGAAAGCTGGGGTCTCCCGCGACGACGCGCCACGGATGCGGCGGGAGATCCCAGCTTTCGCTGGGATGACGGGTCTTGGCAGACGTGCCGGTTTGGCTACGCGCCGGTCCGGCGAACGTGACGGTTAGCGAGCGCAACGTCTTTCGCGGAGTGGATGGACTGGAGTAGATCACACCGATGACCAGCCTCCACCTCCGCCCCGTCCAGTTCGTCGACACCCCCATCGGCCACGAAGACGGCAGCGTCGCGCGCCTCGCGGGCGGGATGCAATGGTTCGCCGCCTACGAGGTGATCGAAGGCCGCGCTCGCCGCACGATCCCCGTCGCCGACGTCGCAACATTGGGCGAGCGCGCCGCGCACCTCCATGCCGCGATCATCGCCCCCCGCGCTGCACTCCAGCTCGGCGAACGCACGCTTCGCTTCGACCAGCCGATCGTCGCCGGCATCCTCAACGTCACCCCCGACAGCTTCTCCGACGGCGGCAAGCATGTCGACGACCCTGCCGCCGCTGCGGCTGCCGGGATCGACATGGCCGCCGCCGGCGCGACGATGATCGACGTCGGCGGTGAATCCACCCGCCCCGGTGCCGCCGCGGTGTGGGAAGGCGACGAGATCGCGCGCCTGGTACCTGTCGTCGAACGCCTCGCGCGCGCCGGCGCGATCGTCTCGGTCGATACGCGCAAGGCGGCGGTCATGGAGGCGACGCTCGCCGCCGGCGCGCACATCGTCAACGACGTCGCCGCGCTTCTGTGGGACGACCGCGCGCTCGACGTGGTCGCGAAAAGCGGCTGCCCGGTCGTGTTGATGCACTCGCCCGACCCCAAGAAAGGCGGCCACGGCGACGGTGGCTACACCAACGTCCTGACCGACGTGTTCGACTGGCTCGAAACCCGCATCGCCGCGGTCGTAGCGGGCGGCGTCGAGCGATCGCGGATCCTCGTCGACCCCGGCATCGGCTTCGGCAAGACGCTCGCCGAGAACCTCGCGCTGCTCAACGGCCTCGCGATCTTCCACGGGCTCGGTTGCCCGATCATGCTTGGCGCGAGCCGCAAACGGCTGATCGGCGCGCTCTCGAACGAAGCGCCGGTCGACCAGCGGCTTGCCGGTTCGCTCGCGCTGGCGCTGAAAGGCGCGGAGGCCGGCGTCCAGATCCTGCGCGTCCACGACGTCGCCGAGACGGTCCAGGCGGTGAAGATCTGGCGCGGCCTGCGCGATCAGTCGCTCGTCGGGGGCTGATCGTCGACGGTAACTGGCGCTGCATTGCAGCGAAACGCCTCTTCGCGCATTAAAAGCGCATTAAACAAGGGAGCTTTCGTTTGATCGTCACTGCAACACCGCGCCTCAGTCAGATCCTGAGCGAGGTTTGGCGCCCGCTGCTCGGCCTCTTCGTCTGGGACGTGATCGTCACGATCACCTATTACGTCCTGCCGTTCCACGCGCCGGCCTTGCCGCTGACCCTCTTCGGCACCGCGCTCGCGCTGTTCCTCGGCTTCCGCGATAACTCGGCGTATCAGCGCTGGTGGGAAAGCCGCGGGCTTTGGGGCCTGATGATCAACGCCTCGCGCAACCTGGCGCGGATGGCGCGCAACATGTTGCCCGAGCCCGAGGGCCACGACATGAAGCGGACCATCGTGCTCCGCCAGATCGCGTATGTGAATGCGTTGCGCTGTCAGTTGCGCAAGCAGCCCGCACCGCCCGAGGTGCTGCGCTTTTTGTCGAAGGAGGAGGCGTCGTTTGCGCTCGAGCGGACCAACATCGCCAACGGCCTGCTCGACGGCACGGGCCGCCGGATCGACATCGCGCGGCGCAACGGCTGGATCGATACCATCCAGCAGACGCAGTTCGAGGCGATCCTGGTCGACATCGCCAATGCGCAAGGGGGGATGGAGCGGATCAAGAACACGCCGTTGCCCAACCAGTACCGGTTCTTCCCGAGCCTGTTCACGCGACTGTTCTGCGTCCTTCTCCCGATCGGCCTGGTCGAGACGCTGGGCTATGCGACCCCGGTCGGCTCGACGATCGCCGGGCTGATGTTCCTCGCCGTGCTGCAGATCGGTGACGATCTGGTCGATCCGTTCGCGGACACGATCCACGACGTGCCGCTCAACGCGATGTGCCGGACGATCGAGATCGACCTGCTCCAGGCGATCGGCGATCCCGCACCCGAGCCGTTGACGCCCGACAAGGGTGTGCTCTGGTAATTTGAACCGCGGCAGACGGCGGTCGCGGCAAGACCGTCAGGTCGACGGCACGTAAAATGACTTGTCCAACGGCGAACTACAGCCCAGTTTTACGCATGGCGAAATCGCAGCATATCGAACGAAGCGGCGGCGGGAGTTATTCCGCTGCCGAAGTGTCGGTCCACATCGGAACCCGCGTGACATTCGACGCCCGCATGACAAGTGTCGGACTGCTTTCGGTCGGTGTGCTCGTTTCCGGTATTCTTCTGTCGACCGCAGTCGTCGTCTTGGCAGCGGGCCAGAACCGGCGAAAACGGACCTGACGCGGATAATGCCGGCCAAAGCCTTATCTTCCTCGGCGTGGTTTGGGTGATGCCGCACGCTGGCGTTCTTCGGGCCTTCCGATGGCCAGCTTTCGTCCTCATGGCCGTTTCGGGATGTGGCGGATCAGCCGCCGTCGAGCAGCCAACCTTACGAACCGAGGTGACCAACGAAGTATGGGCGCTTCGCCGGCTCGACGGCAAATCTGTGCACCGCGCCCGCCCCGAAACGGCAACCATTCAGTTCCTGGCCGATCACGGCGTCGTGGGAACATCCGTCTGTAACGATGTCGGCGGCAACGAGCTCAAGTGGTTTTCGGGCCCCTCCGGCAAGGCAGGCGCGGTCAAACGCGATCGGACCGAAGCGACGATTACTACGGTTGTCGGATGCCTAGACGGGCGCGCAACCGAGGTCGCCGATCGTTTCTGGCGAAAAATGCACATAGCGAACGCATGGTCGCTGCAAGCGAGGACGTTGCACATCAAGTTTTCGGACGGGGGCGTTGCAGAACTGGTGCCAGCAGGAAAATCTGACTCGAAACGTAAAATCGGCTGCACAAACGGCGATTCGAGCAATCTCGATTGTCCAAGCTTGGGATAGGCTATTCCGACGGCAGGGCGGTCGCCATCCCGTTTTGCCTCATGCGGCGTTGTCGATCCCTAGGTCGCTGAGCTTGCGATACAGCGTCGAGCGGCCGATGCCGAGGCGGCGGGCGACTTCGGTCATGCGGCCGCGGTAATGGCCGATAGCCAGGCGGATAACGTCGGCCTCGATCTCTTCCAGGGCGCGTAAATTGCCGTCGGGGCGGAACAGCGTGACGCCGCCGCCGCCTGCTGCAACTGCGGCAGGGCCGCGTTGGCGGTTGCCGAGCGCGGCGATCTGCGGGAAATCCTCTTCGGTCAGCGCGGCGCCTTCGCACAGTACGGCAGCGCGGAAGAGTGCGTTCTGCAATTGGCGGACGTTGCCAGGCCAGTCGTATTGGACGAGGAGCTTCAGTGCGGCGTCGGTGATCCCGAGCGGCCGTAGCCCCGGTTGCTCGGCGATCCGCGCGAGGAGGTGACGGGCCAGCGCGGGAATGTCGCCGGTGCGTTCGCGAAGCGGCGGAATCGTCACCTGTACCGCGTTCAGCCGGTAATACAGATCCTCACGAAAGCGCCCCACCTCGACCTCGTCGAGCAGCCGCTGGTTGGTCGCGGCGATTACGCGGACATCGACATCGCGCGCATGCCGTGCGCCGATCGGCTGGACTTCGCCGGTGTGGAGCAGATGGAGCAGCTTGGCCTGCGCCTCGAGCGGCATCTCGCCGATCTCGTCGAGGAACAAGGTGCCGCCATCGGCATCGTGGAAGCGGCCGATCCTGCGCTCGAACGCGCCGGTGAACGCGCCTTCCTCATGGCCGAACAGCTCCGATTCGATCAGATTGGCGGGCATCGCCGCGCAATTGACGGTGATCATCGGTTTCTTGGCGCGCGGCGAGGCGGCGTGGATCGCCTCGGCGACGACCGCCTTGCCGACCCCGCTCTCGCCCTCGACCAGCACCGCGACGCGCGCGCGCGCCGCCTTGGCTGCAATCGCCAGCGCGGCGCGGAAGTCGGGGGAGGAGCCGACGATCTCGTCGAACGCGAGCAGCGCGGGAATCTTTTCGGTGAGCGGGCGCAGTTCGCCCGCCGCGGTGCCGGCGACGGCGGCCTCGAGCGCGGCGAGCACGCGGTCGGGGGCGAGCGGCTTGACCAGGAAGTCGGTGGCGCCCGCGCGCATCGCCGAGACCGCGTGCGCAACCGAGCCATTGGCGGTGAGCATCAGGATCGGCAGCGCGGGGCGACGTTCGCGCAGTTCGGCGATCAGCGCGGTCGCGTCGCCATCGGGGGCGGAATGATCGAGCAGGATCGCATCGAGCTGCATCCCGTCCTGCGTGCCGAGCGTGGCGATCGCCATCTCGCCATCGGTCGCGAACACCGCACGCCAGCCGCCACGGGCGGCAAGCGTCGCCACCAACCGGCGCTGTGCAGGCTCGTCGTCGATCAATAATACTAGGCGCTGGCCGTTGCGCGTCATGGCGAATCCTGTCCCGTTCCGGCACGTGCAATAGCGCAGGCTAGTAAAGAGCGCCTTAAATGTCGCGCTTGGCGATCCCGGATGTGCGGGTTAAGGTCGGTGCCATAGAGGATGGCGCTCCGCAGATTGGGGCCAAAAGACAGGGGCACGAACCATGGCCGGCAACGGAGACATGAAGGCGCACGTTGCGACCTATTCGAGCGTGACGGGGATGATGAAATGGGGCTCGGTCGGGTGCGCGCTGGTCGTCGCGCTCGTCATCTGGTTGATTTCGTAACATCATGAAGATCGCCGTCCTGAAAGAGCAAGCGGACGGCGAGCGGCGGGTCGCCGCGACGCCGGAAACAGTGAAGAAGTTCATCGCGCTGGGGGCGGTGCTGGCGGTGGAGGCCGGGGCGGGCGAGACCGCGTCGATCGCGGATGCTGGCTATGCCGATGCGGGTGCGTCGGTCGGCGACCGTGCGGCGACGCTGGCGGGGGCGGATATCGTGCTCGGCGTGCAGGCGGCGGATCCCGCGACGTTCGTCGGCGTATCGTCGGGGGCGTGGGTGGTCGCCAGTTTCAATCCGTTCGGCGAGCGAGACCGGGTCGAAGCCTATGCCGCGGCCGGGTACGAGGCGCTGGCGATGGAGTTCATGCCGCGCATCACGCGCGCGCAGTCGATGGATATCCTGTCCTCGCAGTCTAACCTGTCGGGCTACAAGGCGGTGCTCGACGCGGCGGCCGAATATGGTCGCGCGTTTCCGATGATGATGACCGCGGCGGGGACGATTTCCGCGGCGAAGGCATTCGTGATGGGCGTCGGTGTCGCCGGACTCCAGGCGATCGCGACGGCACGACGGCTGGGCGCTCAGGTGTCGGCGACCGATGTCCGCGCCGCAACCCGCGAGCAGATCCAGTCGCTTGGGGCGAAACCGATCTTCGTCGAATCGGTCGCTGGGATCGAGGGCGAAGGGACGGGCGGATACGCCGGCGAGATGAGCCCCGAATACCAGGCGGCGCAGGCCGAATTGGTGTCGGGTCATATCGCCAAGCAGGATATCGTCATCACCACCGCGCTGATCCCCGGGCGTCCGGCGCCGAGGCTGATTTCGGCGGCGCAGGTGGCCAGCATGAAGCCGGGCTCGGTAATCGTCGATCTTGCGGTCGAGCAGGGCGGCAATGTCGAGGGCTCGGTCGCGGGTGAAGTGGTCGTGGTGAACGGCGTCAAGATCGTCGGCCACCGCAACGTGCCGTCGCGGTTGGCGGCAGACGCCAGCGCGCTGTTCTCCCGCAACCTGTTCAACTTCCTCAACGCCTTCTGGGACAAGGAGGCGGGCAAACCCGTGCTCGACGCGGAGATCGGCGACGCGGTGCGGCTGACGCAGGGCGGCAAGATCGTGAACCCGCGGTTGCTGTTGTGATAATCTTCCCCGGCACGGGGAGGGGGACCGGCGCAGCCGGTGGAGGGGGCGTTCCGCACATGCTACGCCCCGAAGTATTGCTCGCGCGCCGTCTGCGCCGAGAGATGAGCCTCCCGGAAGTGCTCCTATGGGAGCATCTCCGAGGACAGAAGACCGGCTTCAAGTTCCGCCACCAGCATCCCATCGGGCCGTACGTCTGCGACTTCTACTGCGCTGCCGTGCATCTGGCGGTCGAGGTCGATGGCGAATTCCACGGCCGCGGCGACCGACCCCTGCGCGACGCCGAGCGCGACAAGTTTTTTGAGCAGAATGGCTACCGGGTGCTGCGAGTGGCGGCAGGCGACGTGCTGAGGGATATCGAGGCTGTGGTGACGATGATCGTATCGTCCGCGGCCAGCCCCTTCCACCAGCCTGCGGCTGGTCCCCCTCCCCGTGGCGGGGAGGAATAATGGACTTTATCGCGATCCTGTCGATTTTCGTGCTGGCGTGTTTCGTCGGGTATTTCGTGGTGTGGGCGGTCACGCCGGCGCTGCACACGCCGCTGATGGCGGTGACCAACGCGATCTCAAGCGTGATCATCGTCGGCGCGCTTATAGCCGCCGCGGCGCCGACGGTCCTGGGGGCGATCGGAGCCGGGTCGGGCGTCGCGAAGGCGCTCGGGCTGCTCGCCGTGGTGCTGGCGAGCATCAACATCTTCGGCGGCTTTGCGGTCACCGCGCGGATGCTGGCGATGTACAAGAAGAAGGAACGGCCGGTCGCGAAGCCTTAAGGCCGTCACCCCAGCGAACGCTGGGGTCTCGTGCCGCAGGGACGCGTGCGACTACCGGGAGATACCAGCGTTCGCTGGCATGACGGCAAGGGGATGGAATGGAACACGCACTGACGGTCAGCCCCTGGGCATCGCTCGCCTATCTGGTCGCGGGGGTGTGCTTCATCCTCGCGCTGCGCGGGCTGTCGAGCCCGGCGTCGAGCCAGCGCGGCAACCGCTTCGGCATCATCGGCATGACGATCGCGGTCGTGACGACGCTGGTGACGCATGTGCCCGTCGTTCAGCATCTTCTCGTTTCGGACGCCGGACCTACGATGGCCGTGCGCACCATCGATTGGGTCACGGTCGTCGAAATCCTCGCGGCGATCGGCG
This sequence comes from Sphingomonas sp. PP-F2F-A104-K0414, assembly GCF_004340945.1. Lineage (GTDB taxonomy): Bacteria > Pseudomonadota > Alphaproteobacteria > Sphingomonadales > Sphingomonadaceae > Sphingomonas. Next base: position 20,074 of record NZ_SLYD01000012.1, on the reverse strand, counting down.
TAGGCGCTGCGATCGGCCTCGTCACCGCACGCCGCATTGCGATGACCGCAATGCCGCAGCTCGTCGCCGCCTTCCATTCGCTCGTCGGCCTCGCCGCGGTGCTGGTCGGCGTCGCCGCGTACCTCAACCCGCAGGCGTTCGGGATCTCCGACCTCGTCATCCCGCTGATCGGCCAGCCCTTCGCGGTCATCCACCCGGTCAGCCGGATCGAACTCGGGCTCGGCGTGGCGATCGGTGCGATCACCTTCTCGGGCTCGGTCATCGCGTTCCTGAAGCTCAACGGCAACATGGGCGGCAAGCCGATCATGCTGCCCGGTCGCCACGTCATCAACATCGCGCTGCTCGCCGGCATCCTCGGACTGATCGCGTATTTCGTCACCGATCAGTCGGCGTGGATCTTCTGGACGATCACGGTCTTGAGCTTCGTCATCGGCTTCCTCCTGATCGTCCCGATCGGCGGCGCGGACATGCCGGTCGTGGTCAGCATGCTCAACTCCTATTCGGGCTGGGCGGCGGCAGCGATGGGCTTCACGCTGCACAACAGCGCGATGATCATCACCGGCGCGCTGGTCGGCAGCTCGGGCGCGATCCTCAGCTACATCATGTGCCGCGCGATGAACCGCAGCTTCATCAGCGTGATCGCGGGCGGCTTCGGCCAGTCGTCGGATGCCGGCGGTCCGGCTGCGGCCAGCGATCGCCCATGGAAGCGTGGCTCGGCGGAGGATGCCGCGTTCCTGATGAGCCAGGCGGAGCAAGTGATCATCGTCCCTGGCTACGGCATGGCGGTCGCGCAGGCGCAGCACGTCCTGCGCGAGATGGGCGACAAGCTCAAGGCCGAGGGCGTCCGCGTGAAATACGCGATCCACCCCGTCGCGGGCCGCATGCCGGGCCACATGAACGTCCTGCTGGCGGAGGCGAACGTGCCGTATGACGACGTGTTCGAGCTTGAGGACATCAACAGCGAGTTCGCGCAGACCGACGTCGCGTTCGTGATCGGCGCGAACGACGTGACCAATCCCGCCGCCAAGACCGACAAGTCCTCGCCGATCTACGGCATGCCCGTGCTCGACGTCGAAAAGGCCAAGACCGTGCTGTTCATCAAGCGGTCGATGGGCGGCGTCGGCTATGCCGGCGTCGATAACGACCTGTTCTACCGCGACAATACGATGATGTTGCTCGCCGACGCGAAGAAGATGGTCGAGGATATCGTCAAGGCGCTCGACTAGGTCTCGTATAGGCGGGCCCTCAATCCAACCGAAGTCGATCCAGTTCGAGTGTAAATCCGGAGATGATCGAGGTTAGTCTTCGCGACACAGCGGAGATGATCATGATCCTACCGGACGGCGAGGCCGACGACACGCGCTACGATACGGGTATCGCCGCGGTCCTTGTTGCAGCGACCGACGCGCCCGACCGGTTCTCCGCCGCGCTTGCCGCGATGGGGGGCGGGTGGTCGCCACGATCGACTGGCAGGCGCCGTTCGGCCTGCATGCCACGCCGCAGGTTATCGTGGTCGAGACCGCGGGGGTGGACGTTGCAATCCTTGCCGAACATCTGCCGCGGATCGTCGAGCGCGCGGCCGTGCTGGAGGCGGGGCTGGTGGTCGCGATGGGGAGCGACCAGATCGACGCGGTCGCGGCGGCAACGCTTGGCGGCGGGACGATCCTGCTGGTCGATCCGAGCGTCGCGGACTGCATCGCGGCGATCGTCGTCGCCGCCGAGCGCGTCCGCAGCCCGGCGGGGGTGTTCGATGTCACGCGCGAGACCGACGGTACGCGGCTTGAGCGATTGAACACCGAGGTCGCGCGGATCGCCGAAGCGCTTGCCCGGCTGACCCGTGCGGAGATCGACGGCGATGCCCCCGCCGCGCCGATCGTCGGCGATCGGACGAACCGCTACGGCGCGCCGCCATCGCTGACCGAGCCGAGCGCCGCCGACGTCCGGCGTGCCATCCGTGCGCGACGGTTGCGCGACCAGTTCTTCGGCACCGCATTGTTCGAGGATCCCGGCTGGGACATGCTGCTCGATCTCTACGCCGCCGAACTCGAGCGTGGCCGCGTGTCGGTGTCGAGCCTGTGCATCGCCGCCGCGGTCGCGCCGACCACCGCGCTGCGCTGGATCGCGCGGATGACCGACACCGGATTGTTCGAACGCCGCCCCGATATGCACGACCGGCGGCGCGCGTTCATGGTGCTCTCCGATCGCGCGAGCGAGGCGATGCGCGGGTATATCGTGGCCACCAGAGGCGCCGACCTGCGGATTCCGTGACGGCCCGCACCCTTTTAGCTTGCCCCGGCCGTCCGGCTTTGGCATCGCACCCCAACCCGAGAGGGGCGATTAGCTCAGTTGGTAGAGCGTCTCGTTTACACTGAGTGTACCGAGATAGCTGTGAGCCGCAGAAATCCTAGCCTTTTTGTGGCTTAGTCTTTTTCACGTCGGGAATAGGTCGGGATTAGCCCGTGACTGGAATCCGCGTGAACCGGGTTTGTGTCGCCGATGCCAACTTGAAATTGGAACGTCAGCATCCACGTAATGTACGTAGCGGCATAGGTTGTTGCCAAAATAGTACTGAACCGCTAAGCGACTGTCAGGGCTGTCCTACCACGAGAATCTACTTCTGCACGTTAACGCGGGTGTAAGATTGGTGTGGGTATCAGGATACAACGTGGAGGTGGCACGTTGGTAGACCGGATGGGAGACCACCAAGATTTACGTTTTCTCGGGCCCGGATGGGCAGATGGAGTAGGTGTCGGATGACTATCGCTATTGATCGTGCGGCCGCCGTGCTGTTCGGCGAAGGTCGTTGTGCGCTAAACGTTCGATTTCTGTGTGGTGGCTCTGATAACGTATCGGCCGAGCGACTCGCAGAGCGGATAGTTCTCTCTGAGGCTGCCATTCGCGGCAATCGTGCGTTGCGAATCAACGATGTTGATGCGCATTTGACGTCGCTAGCGGGCTGACGTACTGACGCCCTCCCCAGGGGGCGTCATGAAATTTTCTGATCTACTGAATAAAGTACAGCAAGCTGTAATCAAAACGCAGGCAGAAACCGGAGCATGGCGTCCGGTAGGGTTTAATTTCCTTAGTGCCGCGGTTACTGCTGATAAGTCATTCATTAGTGAAGTGATTATTTGGCGAGAGCCAAGCGATATGCACTCGTATGATGCTCGGTTCACCTTGTTCGACGAGCGTGAAGACCGGTATGATGACCCGGTATACGTAGCGCAAATCAGCTACTGTTCCAAAATGGACGACGATCCTCGCTACCTTCACTATGTGTTGGTGAAGGAATTGATGCATTGCTTCGATCCGCCAGACAGCTGGACGGACAGCGCAGATAAACTTGCGCAGTTCCTACGCGATCTACAGAACAAGCCTCTTCAAAAAACTAATGATGCGATTTCTGTGGAGCTGAAAGCTCGATGGATGGCGCTACTCGCACTTATTCCCCCCGCTCTTCGCGAGTATCTCGTTGCAGCCAATGGCAAAGGTCGTCGTTCGGATGAGCTGGGCCAAGAGCTTGGATTGCTTGATACTATCGTCGCAAGCGCCCTCGACTCATATTATGGTGAGGCATTGGCGCAAATCCGTGAGGATGATGAGCGGCCTGTTGATGAACCGGTGCCTGATCCAAATTTGGACGATATTATATCGACTTAATAAAAGCCGCAGCGACGTTATTCGCTACGGCGTGTTCGACGGTCGGCATTTGTCCGAATAAAATGCTGCTCGCTCGCATCTAGCGCGTTGCGAACGTCCTCGTCGGTTGCGTGGGCGTAGCGTAGTGTCGTCTTGATCGAACGATGCGCCAGCGCGCGCTGGGCGGCTTTGAGGTTGCCGGTCGCGCGGAGAATCCGCGTCCCGCGGGTGTGCCGCAGATCATGAAACCGAAAACCGTGAATGTCCGCCGCCTTTTTGGCGACCGCCCATGGCTTGCGCAGCACCTGGGCGGTCATCGGATAGTGATCGCCTTTCTTGCGCGCCGGCTGTTTGCGACCCAGCTTGTCAACGAACTCGGCCTTCGTTCGCGCTGCGATATAGGTAAAGACGAACGGCCCGACCTTCTTCTGGTTGGCGATGATGACCAGCATGTCTTGAGTTAGCGGACGCTTCACGACGTCGCCGCCCTTGATCCGCGTCGTGGCGGTTCGGGTGCCGAGATCGACGTCGGACCAGCGCAGGCCGATGACCTCGCCCCGCCGCCAGCCGGTCTTGAGTGCGAACTCGCAAAAATCGTAGAGGTCCGGTCGGATCTCGGCGAATAGTAAGATCTCCTCGGCTGCGCTCAGCTCGCGCGGGTCAGTTCTGACAACCTTCAGCATCAGCGCCCCCCAATCGGGCATCTCGCCTACGTCATAGCGCGCCTTTTGAGCCCAGCGCCAAACTGCGCGCCATACTTCGATCTCGCGGTTGACCGACGCGTTGACGCGGCCGACCCGCCGGCGGGCGACGAGAGCCAGCAGGTCACGCTGACTAATATTCGAGAGGAGATCGTTCTTATTGAGACCGTCGATCATCGATAGGAGTGTGCGCCTTGTGTCGATCCACGATGGCAGCTCCTCCACCTTGTCCTGATAGAGGCCGCAGGCCTCGTCGAGCGTGATCGGCGGGCGGATCGCGCCGCCATTGCGCGCCTTCGCCCGCTCGATCTCTTCGTGCTTCAGTGCCTCTCGCTTGCCCTTGCACCCGGTCGAGCCGAAAAAACGACGACCTTGCCAGATGAAGTCGAAGTGCCAGTAGGGCGAGGTCTTGCGCTTGTAGACGGACATTCAGGGGCCTTCCGGGCACGGCTCGCGACGAACTCGTCGCAGTCCTCCGGCCGGTATCTAATTTTGCGATCGGTGATGGCGACGTAGCGAATGTGGCCGTCTTGTCTGAGTCGGCGCAAGGTCTTCGTCGAGACGTGGATGCGATCGGCTGCTTCATCCGGTGTGAGCAGCGTCATGGAGCGTCACCGCTGTCGCTCGCGTCGGATTGAAAAATGCGGCATCGACGGGACCTTACGTCCGTCGAATCAAATAGCTGCTTTTCCTGGAAACGTGGGTCCATGCGCGGCGGTGCTTTGACTAGCGAGAAACCATCCGGTGAAGATAGATTAGCGCTATGCAGAAGAAGATTGAGCACTTTACAGAGCTTGCCGTCATCGGCGTATCGTCGGGCGCGACCGGCGCGGTCGTTGTCGCAGGGCTTCAAGGCATAGCTGATCCTGGCGATCTGCTGGGCTTCTTGGGGGCTGCTGTGGGTGCGTTTCTTACCATTGGCGGCGCGCTGTGGGTGGAAGCGCGGAAGCGCGATCAACAAAATAGCGTACGTCGGGAACAGGCGCTCGGCGTCTTGAGCGGATTCCAAGGCGATCTCGACACCATACAGAACGCGAGAACGCTGTTCGCCGATGCGCAGATGGAGGGGCACAGCGGTAACGTGGAGCGCATATTTTTCGCGCAGCAATGCGCAGATCTGGGGGAGTTCGGAGAGATTTTGGATGCTAGCGGTTTTGCGGCGTCGCTTGATTCGCCGCGGTCCCATGTTGCTGTGCATCGCTTGCGGCGCATATTGAAGTATAACGCCGCAGACTTGCGGCATGCGGCGCTGGCATTCGATAATATTCAGTATCTCGGAATGCTTGATGAGACCTTTGACCGGGTCGAAACGATATGTGCCGCATTTCGATTTGAGCTGGATTTCCTGCTTGAAACGATGGGTGAAGCTCCGACCGCCGACGACACGTCCGGGAAGCGTTCGATGCTGATGCCTATCGTCTCTGATTCCTAGAACACACATTAGCGGCGCCCCCCGGAAAGGCTGGCGAACAGGGCAATAATGACGATCGGGGCACCGATGATCGCCACGACGATCGCGAGCAACGTCTTCATTTTACGCCAGCGGTTTGGGGTGCTCTGGGTGGTCATGCGGCTACCTCGAACAGGAAAGGTTGACCGGCGCGCGACGCGGCCGGTGTGATTGCGGAAGGTTGGGGAACGGGGGCGACAGGCGCGATCGGAGTGATGTCGGCGGGACGCGCCGGCATTCGAAGCTTGCGATTGCAGTCGGCGATTAGGCGCGCGCTCGGCCGCGCGGTTTCCCACCAAATCAGCGTGGCGATCGCATCCGCGAACCCGACGAGCTCGTAATCGTTGGGCAGCTCGATCGCCTCGGCGCGGGGGCGGCGTGCGGCGATCGTCAGCGCCGCAATACGCTCATACGGCCATGCGCCGCCCAGATCCGGATCCCGCGTCCACAGGGCCTCGGGCTGACCCTCGGCGATCGCCCACCATGTGCAAGCGATCGTACCCATGACGCGGATACCATCTGCCGCGGCGCGGGCGGTCATGCGACCGGCGTGAACCACCTCGGGATATCCGACGATCCGCTGCACATGCAGTCGCGTGGCGACGCAGGCGAGCAGCTCGTAATCGTGCTGCCAGCGAGGGGCCGTCACGAAACGAACCACGCGAACGCGGCGATCCAAGGACCTGCCGTTATGACGACGATCAGCCGTACGCGCGCGAGGTGAGACCAGCGCTCGTTGGTCTGCGCGATCATCAGATCATCCCCAGCGCTTGGAGGTAGACCTCGAGGATCGCTTCCTCCTCCTGAAACTCCTCCTTTTTCTTGAGCCGGATCGCCATGATCTTCCGGAGCGCTTTGGGATCGAACCCGCGGCCCTTTGCCTCGGCCATGACGTCTTTCAGATCGTCCTGCGCACCCTTGATCTCCTCAACAATCCGTTCGGAGCGCTCGACCAGCAGGCGCAGCTCTTCTGCCGTGCCCTCGCCGTTCGTCTTGATCGGATCGGGGACGACCCGCGCCTTCTTGCGGCCCTTGGCGGGCGCGTTGGGCACGAACGCGGTCGGCATGTGGCGGACCATCCCGCCGGCATCGCGCACGGTGCGCATCGTCATCATGTTCATGAGAAAACCCTCGTTACGAAGTGGGCTACGGGCGTCGCGCATTCGATCAGCGCGACCATGATCCCGCCGGTCGCGAGGCCAGAGACGATGCTGACGAACATCTCGTAGCCATTGGCGCAGGCGTGATCGTCGGGCTCAGCGTGGCCTGCGATGGGGCGCGGCATTATGCGGCCTCCCGCTCTGCAGTTTCGCCCAGGCAGCGATTGCAGGCATCCGGCGCGACGAAGCCGCAGACCTCGTCACCGTTCTTGCACGGGTCATAAGCCGAGCACCCACAGCCCGAGCAGATCCGCGGCATCTTGTCGGCCGGATCGTTGACGAGCTGATAGTAAACGTCGGTATCGAGCGGAAAGACGGACGTCAGACGGTCGATGTGATCGCGGTGCTTGGCAGTGCAGCCGTCGGTCTCGAGGACGCGCAGGAAGGCGACCACCATGGGGCGGAAGCCGGCGCGGGGCATCAGCCGCTTGGCGACCTGTTCGAGCGTCAGGCCGGACGCCTTGCGGCGCAGGCGGAGGTAGTTGGCGGGTGTCATGACGCGAGCGGCAAGGGAGTTCCCTGTGCGGCGCGCGGGTATGGAGACGTGCAACATCATGCGATCCTTCAGTTCGCGGGGGATTGGGCGTGGTCGGGGTTGCGGAAGACCCAGCAATTCACCGACTTGTCGGCGACCGAGTTGACCGTCTTCACGGCCTCGAATTTGCGGGCCTTCGACGACTTCAGCAGGCGCTTCAGCTCGTTGGCGTCACACGGCATGCGCTGGTTGAGTTCGCCGCAGCGCTGCTCAAAATGGACCAAGCTGACGGCGATCTTGTCCGGCGTGCGGCTGTGATTGATCGGCTTGTCAGGCGACGGACCTTCGAGGCTGCGAAAGTGATCGAACCGTTCCCAGAACCACTCGACATGCGGATGATCGGTCTCGACGGCCTTCTGGCGCTGCTCGAGCATGTTCACGATCATGCGGTGCGCTTCGCCGACGTCGGCCGGGTCGATGTTCACGACCAGCAGCATGGCGTCGAGCATGGCGGCGAGCTGCGCGTGGTTCTTTGCCAGACGCCCGTTGCGAATGCCGGGGTGCGCAAGCATTGCCGCTTCGTGGTGTGCAAAGGCGGCGCGATACCGCTCTAGGATATCCTTCTCGCGGCGAGCGATATGGATGGGAAAGCCGCTGATATCGTCCATCGGCATCGCCGACAGGCGCTCGGCCGCGACCTTGCCGGCCGCGCTGAAGTGCGACTTGTCGAAATGGATGCCGAGAATACGCTCGGTGATGGCTGGCGAGCCCTCGACGACGTCGTTCTGGGCGATGACGATCGCGCCGCGGAACGGCGGTTCGAATGTCTCCATGCCGGCGTTGGCAATGGCGCGGGTGCGGACGGCGCGACCGTTGTACGCGGTCTTCAGCTCGTCCCATTCGAACCGCTTTGCGTGGGGGTTGTCCTTGCCGCGATCGGCTTCGATCAGAACGACCGGGAGGTTGCCGACCTGTCCCATGCTGCGCGCGATGCCCGCGCCGGTCGCCTTGGTCGGGTCGAAGCCCTCGTAGTTCGCGCGCCCGTACAGCTTCCACAGGAATTCGAGCAGGGTGGACTTGCCGGTGCCCGGCAGGCCGGTCGCCTCGAGGAACGCCAGCGAGTCCTGCATGTTGCGGATCTGCTCGGCGAACAGCGACAGGACCCAGAAGGCGAGGACCACAATGCCCTTGCCGCGGTACGCCGTGACCAAATCGCGGACCCATGCCAGATCCAGCTTTTCGGCGTCGTACGAGATCCGCAGCAATCGGTCGGTCGTGCGCAGCTTCACCGACCGCTTGCCGAGAACGAAATAGTCGTCCTCGTTGGGATTGAATACGCGACCATTGTGAACGGCAATGTCGCCGAAGATCCATGCGCTATGGTCGATCGAATACCCGGTGTGCTGGATCGCCTCGACGGTCCTGATATTGCCCCACTGCATCTGCATGAGGCGCGCGATCTGGGGCTGCGTGCCGGTCCACAGTGCGCCCGGCGCGACCGATGCGAGCCGCTTGGTGAACTCGCCGCTGGTGGTGACGGCCGAACCCGAGAATGTCGCCTTTACGGTCGCGCGGTCGGAGGGAAAATCGACGCGGAGGAAGTATGCGCCTTCCTCAAGCGCCGGGTCCTTCTGGAAATACAGGGTGCGGAACACGCAGTTGGCGAGTTCGGTGATGTCGATCGCTTCGGCTGCCGCCTGATCCCACCGGTCCTGCGGGGGCATATCCTTGAAAGCGGCGAACTCAGGGTCGTCGCTTTCCATCCACTGCTGCTGCACCTGATTGATGCGCTCGACCGAGAAGACGGCCCAAAGCTGACGCCCACCGAAAATGAGCGGGAAGGACGCATAGCGGTTGCGCTTGTAGATCAGCAGCGCCTTCTCAGACGCATCCGTCGCGATCGTGACGGCACCGTTGTAGAGGTACTCGGCGAGATGTTCCTCGGTCAGCTCGTCAGCGAGCGCGAGATCGTTCCAGTCGCGCTTTTCGCCTTCGCCATCGGGGCGGACCTGCGCGGCCCCGGCTTCCCAGCCATCCTCGCGGGCACGCTTCACGAATTTGCGGGTGAAGCTGACGCCAGCCTTCCCAACGTCGAAGGCGAATATGATCTTGGGCGGTGCCTTACCGAGGTCGGCTGCGGCGCGGCGCAGGGCGTCGAGCGCGTTCTCCGGGTAGTTGTTGCAGCTCATGAGGCTGACCGCCGGCTGACCGCCGGTCTGAATAATCGCGATCGAGTCGAAGATGCCCTCGACGCACCAGATCGTGTCGGCTGCGGCGAGCTGCTCGATCGGCAGCATCGACCACCATTCGCCCTTGTAGGATCCGCCGAACGCGAAATTCGCCTTCTTGTCGCCAAACCGGCCGGGCTGGTCGATCAGGCGCTCCCAGTAGGTGCCACCGGGCAGCGGGAACCGGACGGTCGCTGAACCAAGGCCGAGCTTGCGATCATGATAAGCCTCCTGCGTGTAGAGGCCGCGCAGGCCGAGCAGATCGAAACCGCGGGCGTGGGACAGGTAGGCGTCGGCCGCGGCGTTGGGGGCCTCCGGCGTCTTGACGTGGCGCTTGGACCAGTCGTCGAAAATCTCAGGGTAGAGCGACTTTACGGCAAACGTCTCGCCGCATTTGTCGGCGCGTCCGCAGCGCAGGACCCAAGGCTTTTCGGCATTGGACCACAGCACGTCTTTCTTGCCGCAACCGCCATGCTCGGAGGGGCATCGACCGCCGCGCAGGTAGGTGCCCTTCACCTGAAGACCGAAGTCGGCCTTCAGTCGGAGCAGCAGGTCTTTGTGCAGATCTGAACGCATGGGAGGGGGCAATTCTTTCGGACAAGCGGAGGGCGTTCCCGGCGACAGGGTCGCGCCGGGTGGATCGAGGCAGTGCGGGGTCGGTCGCGGCGAGTGCCGCGGGGGATCAGCTAGGGACGGGGGTGGTCGCTGCCGGCAACGTCACGACGTCGTCGTTGGCGGGTGTACGGGTGTCGTCATTAGCCGGCAGTGGTCGCGTCCGGCAGACGTTCGGGTTCGAGAAAGGGAGGCGGACCTCCGGGTTCGGGCAGGCGCTCGGCACGATCGTGCGAATGACCTGCAGCTCGGCGACGAAAATGTGACCGCACTCGTCATTCTCGCAGCGATAGCGAATGTGGCGAACCGTCGTGGTCAGTGCCGCGCTGTTACGGATGCCAGCCGGACCGTCGCAATGCGGACAGGAAAGGCCGGGAATTCTGTGCTTGGTAGGCTTCGAGATCGTCATTGGGTCCCCCCGGTTTTCCCCGAGTGCGACCCCGCGCCGAACCGGAAGAAACTTGGTAGGCGTCGCATGAGCGCGCCAAGTGCCGTCTCAACCTCCTGCGCCTCGACCAGCGCACGGCTATGTGCGTGCGGGGAGGCGCCGGGCTGACCGGCTTCAATAAGAGCTGCACCGAGTTCCCCGGCTTCGCGGACGAATTTGGCGGTGTCAGCAGCGAGCGCCCGGCAACAGGCGATCTCGCTGGAATATTCGACGTCGACCGCGAACGCGAGCGCCTGGGCGTAGGGTGCATATTCACCGCCAGCTGCGAGATACGCGGCATCGAGCGCAGCAGCTTGGTGCAGCATGGGCGTCGTCTTGCAGTTCGGCTGGCTCCAGTACCGGATCGTCCGCGTCGAACGCTTCACGATCTTCTTCATAACGTCCCAGCTCAGCACACCGGCTATCGTCGTCGTTGCCTGCGCGAACGTTTTAGGGGGACGCACAATGGTCACGCTGCCACTCGCTTCAAAACATCACTGCGATCGAAATCGACTTTAGAGGCGAATTCCCCGCATTGTGCAGCAGATAGAGGAGGGCGGCCGATGCTGAAAAGCGCCGCCGCTGCATCCTCGGGAATGCTGTTGTTGGGCCAGTGGTTCTCGTTTCGAAACCAAGTTGCAAATCGGTCGAGATTCTTAGCCGAGAAGGAAGTGTCGTGCTCCAGACGTTTAAAAAACGAACCGCGATTGACAACCACGGTGGCGATCCGGGCGAGGGACATGCCCCCGCTGACCGCGATCGCCTTGCCGTAACTCTCTGCTATGATCCGCAGCGCGTCTTCGTAAGTCTGTGCCATGCAGATCATGTACGGCGAATACGCCGCACTGGTCAACGGGGAATTCGCCTCTCGCGCGGGTTTTCTGCCTGGGGCATATGCGCGGCATGAGTGCCGTGCCCGCAATCCTGATGGAGCGTATCGAAGCGAAGCTTCTTGAGCGCAACGTAACTGCCCGCGAAATCTCGTTGGCGATTGGAAACGCCGACGTGATTCGTAACATCAAGCGGGGCAACATGCCGAATGCAGCCCGCCTTGATGCGATCGCTGCGGAGCTGGGTACGACGACCGAGTGGTTGCTAGGCCGCGAGCAGGGAATTGAACGCACATTCCCCGCCGATACGATCAAGCCTGAAGCACTACACCGCCTGCCTAAGACGCTGCCCATCTACGGCACCGCCCTCGGCGCGAATTTAGAATTTGGTGACGACGGTGGTCTAATCGTGCTGGTCGAACAGACGGAAGTCCACATGTCAGCCCCCCTCGATTATATGGCACGACCGATCGGGGTTACGGGCCGTCCGGATCTCTACGTTGTTGAGGTATCCGGCCATTCTATGGAACCCCGACACGACCCCGGCCGTCGGTTGCTCGTAGATCCGCGTCGTTCCCCAGGCATCGGCGAAGATGTCGTGGTGCAGCTGCGCGGTCCTACGTTTGACGGTGAGGAGATCCGGCACGTGCTGATCAAACAGCTAGTCAGGCGCCGCCCCGGTGCTGTTGTCCTGAGGCAGTTTAATCCTCTGATAGAATTTGCTGTCCCGACGGAGCAGGTCGCTGCCGTACACAGGATAATGCCGTGGGATGAGGCGATGGGATACTAGGATGATAGTTGATGTTTCGAGCTAGATATCTTTTAGTTTTGTGTGCTGCAGCTGGATGTCAGCAGACTACGACTCCGCCTGTTCAAGCGCCGGCTGTGACAGTTAAGCAGGCGGGTTATTATGAACCCGTATTAAATCTTGAGCTAGATTTCGGTGACGCTCGTAGCCCCGCAATATTGGAAAAGGCTGGCAACCAAACCCTGTCGATCGGCAAAGCATTGATTAGCGGAAAATCGATGGTTTCTGGGAAGCTTGACACAATAAATTTCGTCGTACTTGGTGGCACCGGAGGCGACGCATCGGTCGGTCGTAAAATCGCCCATTATACATTTCCGGCGCAGGAGTTACGGCAACTCGCAAACATGGGCGTTGATGGAAACACGGTACTCGACTCTGCGCGCGACGTCGGAACTTGGTTGCCAAACAACGATGACGTTGTTGGACCATACTGCAAGGCGAGACATTCATCTGCATTTTGCGAGGCAGTCGGCAGCTAACTTGCGCTTTCCAATGTTAAGGCTGTTGTGAAGCCGCGATCGGCGATTAGCTCATGCGAAACATCAGAAATGAGCCACTTCACTGCATCGATCTCGCCCTTGAACCCGGCAACCGTCACCGGTCGGTCAGGGTAGATCTCCAACCGGCCGAGGGCGAGCCCGAGGTCCAATATGCGCGGCTCGCGCGCGGCGCGGCCCTGCTCGGCAGCTGCGGCGCGGCGGGCGGCATCCTCGGACGAGTAGACGCGGGACAGGCGTTTCGTCTCGCCGGTGCCGGTGCCAACCGTGACGGTCTTCTTCTTCGCCCCCTTACGGTCATGCCAGTCGGCCGACACGCTACCGGCCTCGTCGCGCTTCTTGAGGCGGAAGCTGTGCCGATCGCCGTCGGCGCGGCGGATCGTGATCCCTGAAATCGCCGTGCCGGTCGCGGTCGTGGCAGCGCCGGTGGGTGCGAGGATCAACGCGCCCGCCTTGACCGTCGCGACAGCGTCGTTCTCCCGCCCCAGACGGCGCAGGAGCGCGATATCGCTTTCCCGGGTCTGTGCCATCGCCTTGACCGCAATCGACGCCAGTGCAGGCGCGCAGCGGGGCGTCAGCTTGTTGCGCCCGGCGATTTCCCTGACGATCGCGCCGAGGGTCGTGTCGTGCCAGCTCTTCTCGCGCCGGGTGGCGATGGCGCTGGTGAAGTCGGCCGCTCGAGCCCGAATCGTGATCTGGTCGGGCGGGCCGCTATGCTCGATCTCGTCGACGGTGAATTTGCCCTTGTCGACCAGACCGACCGTCACGCCGGCACCGGCCGACCAGCCAAGCTGTACCGTCAGCGTTGCGCCGGCACGCGGCACCGCGAGCTTGCCGTCCGAATCGTCGACGGTGATCTCGAGCTGGTCGGCATCGCCGCCCCGTTTCTCGCTAAGGCGCAGCGAGATCAGGCGCGGACGAATGCGATCGGTGAGGTCGGCGCCGTCGAGTGTTACCTTGAAGTCCGGGACGTTGTTGACCGCGGTCATGCCGCACCCGTCGCGCTATCGGCGATCTCGAGTAGCTCGACGGTGAAATCGATCTTGCGCGGCGTGCCGTCCGCGAAGATCTCTTTCATACCCTCGTCGATGCCGGTGATGACGAAGGCACCGTAAACCCGCCCGGTGCCATCGATCAGCGACCACGCTTCGCCCTTCGCCGCCATGTCGCGTAGATCGTCGAGCGATGTGCGTCCTGCCATCAGCTCGGCAAAGGCGGTTCCCGACAAGCTGATCGTATCGTTCTCGCGGCCGACGAACTGCGTCGCGTCGATCGCGCCGATCCGGCCGCTGCGCGCATGCCGCCAGGCGCTTTTGCGCTGCATCTCCTGATAGGCCAGCGTCGGCAGTGAGAATACGAACATGCCAAGGGCCATCATGTTCACTGGTCGGCTCCATCGGGAGTGTCGGAGAAGGACGATCGCGACACGGCACGCTGGCGGCTTTGCGCGCGCTCGAGAGCGCGCTCGACGGCCGCAGCGAGCGCCTGCTCGCTTTGCCCCGGCGCGCCGTAGACGTTGATCGTGATCGGCGCTGGCGGGGGGGGCGCGCGACCATAGGCTGCGGATCCGGCGGGCGTGGTAGCAGTCGCGGGGGTCAGCGCGGGCAGCGCGGAGCCGATCGCAAGCGCAGCGGTGAGACGGCGCGACAGACGATCGACCCGGCGTACCGGAGCATCTTCATCGGTCATCATACTGGGCGGACGTAGCGAGGCGGCGGACATGGCCCCGGTCAGGTTGCGCGACAATCGGTCGATCCGACGTACCGGTTCGCGTGCACCGCCCGCGATGCCGTTGCTGAGACCCTGCATCATGAACCCGCCGAAGCCGGCGAACACGCGCGACGGCGAGCGGATCCCCAGTTTCTGCTTGAACCAGTTCGCGGCCGACGATGCCGCGCCGACGATCGTCGCCTTCAGCGCCCCCAGCATCCCGGTGATGCCGTTGATCATTCCCATAATCATGTTGCGGCCGAACTCGCCGAAGCGCGCAGGCAGCGCGCCAAACCAGCCGAGGACGCCGGTGACGACGCCGATCATCCCCTGCCACAAGGAAGCAAACCAAGCTTTGATCGGGTCCCAGTTCGCGTACAGGAGATATGCCGCACCCGCGAGCAACGCGATCACAGCGACGATCGCCAGTACGGTGCCGAGGATCGGCAGTAGCCCCATAGAAGCAGTGCCGCCCGCCACGCCCATGGCGATCAACCCGCCATTGAGGATAGCGATTGGTCCCATGATCGCGGCGATGACGATCGCAAAGCCCCCGAGAATGATGAACATGACGGCAAGCGCAGCGGCTGTGATCGCGATCGCCTTCGCCAGAACCGGATGACGCTCGGTCCATCGCGCTAGGCCGCTAGCAAGAACCGAGGCGCGTTGCGTGATCGCATTGACCGCCGGCAGCAGCATCGACCCGAGCGACACCGACAGCACCTTCGCATTGATCCGCAGCCGCTTGGTCTGCTCGGCCGAGTCCTTCATCCGCTCGGCGAAGTCGGTATCGGTCGTGCCTTTCGCGCCCGCCGCAGTTGCGCGGATCCGGCGGTATTCCTCCATGTTCTGGATCAGCGGACGCAGGCCCTGTTGCACCTGGGCGTCTTCGAACAGGAAACCGATCTTGCCGAGGTCGCCGCCCGTCGCCTTTTTCGTCAGCTCGGCAATCGCCTCGAGCGGCGTCTTGCCCTCCGCATACGCC
Organism: Sphingomonas sp. PP-F2F-A104-K0414; assembly: GCF_004340945.1. Taxonomy (GTDB): domain Bacteria; phylum Pseudomonadota; class Alphaproteobacteria; order Sphingomonadales; family Sphingomonadaceae; genus Sphingomonas. The sequence continues at coordinate 4,552 of NZ_SLYD01000012.1, read as the reverse complement.
TTCTTCAGCGCGTTCGGCAGATCGATGCCGAACTTGGAAAAGGCTTTGATCGTGGCTGGAGAGGCGATCTTCTGGATGATGTTGGCGACGTTCGATGCCGCGGTTGACGAATCGCCCGCGCCTTTCCGCGCGATCTGCAGCGCTGCGGCGAGATCTGCGACCGCCCCGGTACCGGTCTGGCCGAGCGCCTGATAACCGGCGGTCAGCGCCGGGAACGCACCCGCCATATCCTTGATCTCGAACGCTCCGCTTTTGCCCGCCTGCGCCATGATGTCGATCACGCGCCCGGTCTGCTCGATCGGCACCTTCAGATTGTCGTTGGCGGCAAACGCCGCGGCGGACAGATCGGCGATCTCGGCCTTGTACGCAGTTGCCGCGCGCCCGATCGGCTTCATCATTGCGACCGCCTTGGTCGGATCGAGGCCGAAACCCGCCAGCGTGTCGACGCCCTTTTGCAGTTCGTCCGGCATCTGGTTCGCGGCGCGCGCAGCCGCGAGCAGGTTGCGCCCCATCCTGTCAGCCCGATCGCGGCCGAGATCAGCCTTCTGAGCGATATCGGTCATGACCGACTGGTATGCCTGCGCGTCCTCGACCGCACCGAGGATCGGACGTGCGAGCGTCCGACCAGTGGCAATGCCAGCCGCCCCGCCCGCGGCGATGCCGGTCGCCATGTTCTGCGTTCGAGCGAACCCGGCGCGCGCCTTCGCAAAGCGGGTCTGGCGCTCGTCGAGGCGGTCGAACTCAGCGCGCTGCCGACCCATCGTCGCGGTCGTTGCAGCGATGTTGTCGCGCAGACGCTGCTCGTGCGCGCCGAGATTCTGCACATCGACACCGGCCGACGTCAGCGCGCCCCGCATCTTTACGAGTTGAGCGCTGTGTTCCTCACTGGCGCCGACGAGCTTGCGCTCCTTTGCCTCGGCCGCGGCGAGCGCGTTCGTCATGCGCTTGGTTGGCGTCTCGGTCCGCGCGATCTCGTCGCGCAAGCCCCGGATATGGCGGCGGGCATCGTCGATCTGCGCGAACATCTCGCCGCCTTTGACCTGCCCGAGCTTGAACTCGCCAATGGCACGCGCCTGCGCGCTCAGATCCTTCAGCCCCTGCCGGGTAATCTTCAGCGCCGCTGCCGCCTTCGCAGATCCGCCGACGATATCGCGCAAGGGCTTGGTGACCTTGTCGCTCGCCTCAAGCAGCATGCGGATCCGGAGGTTGCGGTCCATGGCGTCAGCTTTCCGGGTTGTGCCGCTCGGCCGCACGCACGCGCCAGCGCATCAGGTCGGCGATCGTCATCTCGTCCATGGCGGCGGGGGGCCAATGGAAGACGATCGCGAGATCCGCCATCGCGTCGTCGATCAGTCCGGGGAGCCCTGTTCCTTCGCTGCTTTCGGCAACAAAAAATCCTGAATTTCCATGCCGAACTGCGTCAGGTCGGCGGGATCGAGATTGTTGATCTCCGTTTCGGTCAGGGGCGGCACGGTGATGCGCGGCAGCAGCTTTGCAGTCGCAGCGACGTTCATCTGCACCAGATCGGCGATGTTGAGGCCGCGCAGCTCGCCCGAGCGCGGGCGGCGGACCTTCACGCTGTCGATCGTCTGATCGCCGCGGGTGAACGGGAAGTCGAGATTGACGGTGGCGAGTTCGGTCTTGGTGTCGGTCATGCGAAATTCCGTGGATTGAGGCGGGGATGGTCATGAAGCCGGCGCTGGCGCCGGGGCTTCCTCACAGGATGATGTCGCGCATGTCCGCGAGACGATCGACGCCCCCGACCATGTGGATCATGTTGAGGACGTCGATCTCGATCAGCACCTCGCCGTTCCACTCGAGGCGGTAGTAGACGAGCGCCATCTTGACCTTGAACTCGCCGCCCTCGCCGACCTTCTGCTCGCCCATGTCGATCTCTTCGTGACGACCGCGCACGGTCACCTCGACGGCGTCGGACGTGCCGGCCGAATCGTTCTGATACTGACCGGCGAAGCGCAGGAAGATCCCGCCGATCGCCGAGGCGGTGGTCTGCAGCAGCACGTCGCGCAGCGGACCGCCGGCGGTGAACTCCATCTCCAACGGTTCCGCGCCCATGTCGATCTTGACGGTGCCGTCCATGCCACCGCCGCGATACTCCTCGAGCTTGCGGGCAAGCTTGGGCAGCGTGACCGAGGGAACCTCGGCCAGATAGCTCCGGCCTTCGTTGAACAGGTTCATGTTCTTCAGTTTGCGGGGTAGTGCCATGGTCGGCTCCTAAGTTCGGATCTGGAAAGCGGGGGCGATCAGGCGACGCTGAAGTCGGCGAGATACGTGTCGGTGATCCGCTGGGTGAGCAGCAGGTTTTCGAGCGGCGGGACCGGCGTGAAATTATAGTCGATCGACAGTTTGCCCTGGGCGAGGCTGGACGCCGGGTTCTTGTCGGCGACGAACCATGCCTTGCCGCCAATGAGCTGCCCGGCGGTCACCATGCCGGCGATCGAGATGTTGATCGTTTCAACGATGTCCTTGGCGAGGCTCGGCCGCAGTGGCTTGTCGATCGCCCACATCATGCCAGCGCCGATCGTGTCGAGCAGGACCTGCGCGGTCCGGGTGGCGGTCTCGAAGCTGAAGGACGACGTCGCCTCAACGCAAGTCCGGTTGCCCCAGAAACGGAAGCCACCGCCGGCACGGATCAGCGCAGTGACCTGCTTGTCGTTGAGGCGCGCGGCGTCGCTGTTCGGATCCTGAACGTCGAACTGGATGTCCTTGGTAAGACCGACGACGCCCTCGACCGTCACGTTGGACAGCGACTTGTGAAAGCCCTGCTCCTGATCGATGCGGGCGCGCAGGCCGAGCGCACGCGCTACGGCGTAGCTGGTCGCGTTGGCGGCGACGCGCGTATCGAAGGCGATGAAGTCGGGATGGATCAGCATCAGCTCGCGTGCGCCGAAGTTGGCCCGGTACGTGATCGCAGCGGTAATGTCCGCGCCGATCGCCGCAGCGTAGACGAACCCGCGCAGTTTCTGCGCGATGACGACCAGCGCGGTGGTGACCGCCTGCGTGTCGAGACCCGGCGCGCCAAGGATCCGCGGTTTCATGCCAAGCTGCGATTCAGCCGACAGCAGCGCCTGCATGCCGGTCTTCACACCGTTCACGGTGGTGCCGATGACGTTCGCGCTGGTCGTCGCGGCGTCTGCGCCAGCCGCGACGCGGACGACGACGACCGGAGCCTTCGCCTGATCGGCAATGGCGCGGAGCGTCGATGCCAGCGTGCCGGTCGTGCCGGCGACGCCGATCGCCGCCTCGAGGTCGACGACGAGGACGGGGCGGTTCAGCGGGAACGCCGCGTCGAGTGCATCCGTCGCCGCACCGGCGGGCGCGGTCGCGGTCGCAACCAGACCGATGACCGCGGTTGCGGTCAGGACGAGCGAACGTGCGCCCTCGGTCAGTTCGGTGATGGTGATGCCGTGCATGGTGGTTCCTTCAGGCGTAAACGGTGGTGCTGCTGCTCGGCAGCGGGATGGTGAGACGGGCGCGGGCGTTCGAACCGGTGACGTCGGTGCGCTGGCAGTCGAGGACCGCGGAGAAGGCGGCGGGGCCGGTCTGCTGAATCGCGACGGCTGACAGTTTGACGCGCGGTTCCCAGCGCTGGATCGCCAGTGCGGTTGCCGCCATCAGACGCATGCGGCCGAGCGCGTTCATCGGCTGGTCGACCAGCTCGGGTAGTAGCGATCCGTAATCGCGCCGGGCGACACGCGTGCCGATCGGCGTCGAAAGGATGTCGCCGATCGACTGACGGATGTGCGCGACGCCGTCGAGCGGCGTGCCGGTTGTTGCGCTCATGCCGTTCATCGCGTCGGTCTCGACGGACGTGTTGCTTCGGAATTGGATCGAGGGGGCGGTGCCAACGGCCTCGTTAGCGGCCGGTAGCCACCGCGCGAAACGGGAGAGGCGCTGTCCGCAATGATGCAGGCGGCGATGATGATCGCGGCTGCAATGATCAGAGCTTCCGTCATTGCGGCGTACCCGACACACCGCCGCCCGTCTGGACGCCGAGGTGCTTATGACCCTTGAGGCTCTTGCCCCCGCCGATCACGTCGTCGCTCGCGGTGGCCTTGCCGGTGACGTCGACGTTGCCGGTAATCGAGACGGCACCGATGATCGAGACAGGCCCGGTGATCGTTACGCCGCCCGGCGCATCGATCTGCACCTTTCCACCGGCGGGGAGCTGCGCGACGAGCAGGTGGGCGGTCGCGTCATAGGATACGATCGCGCCGTCGCCGAAGCGGATCAGGTCGATGTCGTCGCTCGATGGCGCGGGCATCGCGTCGGAGAACAGTCCGAGAATCGCGACGCCGCCATCGGTGTCCCCCTCGGGGCAGATCAGGAGGCATTGCTCGCCGACCGTTGGCGGCGACCAGATCCGGGTGTTACCGGCGCGCTGGACGATCCAGCATACGTCGCCGGTGACGATCTCGCCCACACGCACGCGGCACGTCGCATCGGCAAGATCGACGGACTCGATCGTGCCGATGCGGACGATGTTGCCGATGATACGGCGGGGATCGGTGAGCGCGGTCATGACGCGGGACAT
>NZ_SLYD01000011.1 GCF_004340945.1 Sphingomonas sp. PP-F2F-A104-K0414 | reverse complement strand
TCTGCTCTTCCGAAAACTGCTTCCGCTTCATCTGTCCGTCCCTTTCCGGGGTCGGACTCTAGCTTCAACTGGAGGAAAAAACGGGGGTCACGTCATATGGTCCCTTTCAGCTGGGCATGCGTGTGGCGCTCCGGCAAGGATATGAAGAAGTGTCTGAAATTAGGATACGCAGAGGGACGATCGAACGCCGACTATGGGTCTGCGCCGGGGGCGTCGTGGTGTCGTCAAAAGCACGAAGTTGCGGATGGGAATGGTAGCCATCTGACTGTTGGCGCCTAAAGCTTTCTTTTGGATCACCGAGAAAGCTAGGTTAATATCACGCCTCAAGCGGACTTTTCTTTTTTGCGTTTTAGCCGCAAGTAACAACTAGATGGCTCTCTCACGCGACTATTATTCTGTTCTAGGCGTGCCCTCGACAGCAAGTCGAGACACTATCCACGCCGCGTGGAAAGCGCTTCTCCGTCAATATCACCCCGATGCCAACCATGGTGTGGATGTCTCTGCTCGTGCGAAAGAGATCAACGAGGCGTATTCCGTTTTGGGAAAGAAGGAAGCACGCGCCGCCTATGATCGGTCGCAGATCAGGCCGTCTGCCCACCGAGCGACTGCGGACCGCCCGTTTCACCCCAGGAAAGCCGGCAGGCGCCCGATGCGACCTAGCCCGTCGATGCAGCCCAGCGGTAGCCTCTCGCAGCCGCTAGAGACCAACGAATGGCTGATGGGCCTTTTCCTGCTGATCCTCACCGCCGCACCGATCGCTACAATCCTGGTTCTGTGGAATGACGAATCCGGATTGGCACCTACGGTTCGACGTAGCGTCGCCGCTCATCCAGTGCCTGAGCCTCCTGCAAAAGCCGTCCGCAGCTCATCGGGCGCAAAACTCGGACTTGGACAGCCTGCTTCCTAAACTATCGCCCAGTCGGGACATTCGAGTTCGCAGGGTCAGGCGCCAAAAGCGGTGGCAACGCGAAGATGAACGAGCGGCCGAAGTGGGGAAGCCGGAAAGGGGGCGGGGACGTCTGATTATGGGTCAACGCGAGAATCCGGCTTCCGCCTTGCTGGTCATCTGAAACTAGGCGAGCCAAGTATCTGGACATCCAGACTGCTCACAAATTCGTTGCCCGCGAACGACAAATTTAATCCCACGGCGGCCGGTCGCGGACCTTTCTCCTGACATTCACTCTGGAGAGAATTAAACTTGCATCGTATTTTCGTTTGGGGCATCGATTGGCATCGGCACCGAAGAGTGCCATCGCCATAGGAGAGGATTATGCGGCTTCGTTCGTGCTGGCTCGGTGTGTCCGTGCTTGCTCTGCTCTCGACGGGTCAGGCCGTCGCTCAGTCAGTTCCCGCCGATCCCGGCGCTTCGACCGAACAGGCGGAAAGCCCCGCGCCGCAGCAGGGCGACATCATCGTCACCGCGCGCCGCCGCAACGAGAATCTCCAGACCACGCCGTTGTCCGGCTCCGTCCTGTCAGGCACCGATCTGGCGAACAAGGGCGTGTCGAGCGTCGATGCGCTCCAGTTCGCCACACCGAGCGTGGTGGTGAACAATTTCGGCCAGGGCATCGACTTCAATGTCCGCGGCATCGGCAAGGGCGAGCACAACACGCAGACCGCGACCGGCGTCATCACCTACCGTGACGGTGCACCGACGTTCCCGGGCTATTTCGCGCAGGAACCCTATTACGACGTCGCGAACATTCAGGTGCTGCGCGGTCCGCAAGGCACGATCGTCGGCCAGAACGCTACTGGCGGCGCAGTGTTCGTCAACAGCAACGACCCCATCATCGGTGGCGGCTATCGTGGCTATATCAATGCGAACGTCGGCAATTATTCGGACGTTGGCGTGCAGGGCGCGGTGAACATCCCAGTGAGCGACACGCTGGCCGCGCGGTTCGCGGTCTATGGCCAGCGACGCGACGGCTTCTACGACATCACCGGGCCGGGTGGATCGAAATACACCGGTAACAACGGCGACGTGCGCCAGATCGCCGGCCGCTTCAGCCTGTTGTGGAAGCCTACGTCGCGGCTGTCGATCCTGTCCAAGACCGACGTCGACTATCTCGACATGGGGGCCTATCCCGCCAGCCCGTTCACCAACCAGTTCCGGTACCTGCCGGTTGGGAGCACGACGCCGAACCCCAATTACCGCGACTTGTTCGACATCACCGCGAACTCCCCGCAGGAGGCGCGTGACAAGTTTTATCGTTCGATTCTGCGCGTGAACTACGAGTTCGACAACGGAATCCAGCTGCGATCGGTCAGTGCTTATGCGAGCGGCAACACCAAATATCGCTCCGACCTGGACGGTACCGCGACAGCGAACCGGACGTTCTTCGACAGCGTTGACGAGCGCCAATATTCTCAGGAATTGACGCTCATCTCGCCTGATACGTCGCGCGTCTCGTACCTTGTCGGTGCGTTTGGTGTCTGGAACAAATACGACTTCAAATCGCCCTACCAGTTCGTGATCGGTGCTCCGCTCGGCAATCCGCTGACCGAATACCGGTTGCAAGGTATCAACCCGAACCGTTCGCTGGCCGCCTTCGGGCAACTTGGCTTTGCGATCACGCCCAAGCTAAAGGTCGAGGTCGGGGGCCGCTACACGACCAGCCGCAGCCGCAACGATATCGATGTTCTGCAGTACGGCACGCCTATCGTCGCAGAGCAGAAGACCAGCTCGAACGATTTCTCGTACAAGGCCTCGCTCGGCTGGGAGGTCAGCCGCGACCATTATCTCTACGGTTTCGTCGCGACCGGGTTCAAGCCGGGCGGGCTCAACGTACCTGTTGGCTTGGGCAACCCTGCGCCGTTCGGTGCCGAGCAGGTCACATCCTACGAAGCCGGCTGGAAGGCGAACTTCCTCAACCGTCGTATCAGGACCAGCGTCAGCGCCTTCTACAACGACTATGAGGCTTTCCAGGTTACGATCGGCAACCCGACCATCCCGGTGTTTGGGCTCCAAGTGAACGTTCCTGGCAAGACCAAGATCTTCGGGATCGAGGCCGAGGCCGACGTGAAGTTCGGCAATCTGACGTTCGACGTCGGTATGAACGTGTTGCGCAGCGAACTCGGCCAGTTCTTCGCGACCGATCCGCGCATCCTGGCGGTTGCTGCCTGCAACGTGAACACCGGGCCCGCCAGCGTATCGTGTCGTAACCTGAAGGGTGTCGACCAGAGCTATGCGCCGAACTTCACGTTCAACGTCGGCGCCAGTTACGAGATCGCGCTGGGCGGCGGCTCGACGCTGACGCCGCGCGCGAATTATGGGCACATCGCGCCGCAATGGGCGACCTTGTTCCAGAACCGCGCGCTCGGCGATCGACTGGAGGCGCGCAATATCGTCAACGCACAGCTCGCCTATAATCGCGGCACGGTCACGCTGACCGCTTACGCGACGAACCTCACCGATCAGCATTATCCTGCTGCGCTCAACAGCGGGCTCTATTTCGCGGGATCGCCGCGGCAATATGGCCTGAAGCTCCTGAAGGCGTTCTGACGACCATGCAGAGCTTCGGACTGACGGTAGACAAGTTCCTCGACCACGCCGGCAAATGGTTCGGCGATCACGAAGTGGTCTGGGCGGAGAAGGGCGTTCCGGTCGCACGCTTCGGCTATGCGGACCTGCGCGAGCGGGCCAACCGATTGTCGGGCGCGCTGGTCGCGCTCGGCGTTCAGCCGGGCGACCGGATCGGCACGCTAGCCTGGAACACGCGGGATCATCTCGAAGTCTATTACGGAGTGATGGGAATTGGCTGCGTCTGCCACACGCTCAACCCGCGACTGACTCCGGCGCAGTTGGCGGCGATGATCAACGAGGCGGACGACCGTATCCTGGCGGTCGCGACCGATATGATGCCGCTGATCGCCCAGATTCTCCCGCACTGTCCCGGTGTCCGGCACGTCATCGAACTGGACGGTGACGAGGCAGAGCCAACGAACGGCGCGACCTGGTCAAAACAAGCCTTGGTTGCGGCGCATGGCACGCCCGTAAACTGGGGCGCGTTCGACGAGAACGCGCCTGCGGGGCTCTGCTACACGTCGGGCACCACGGGGCGGCCGAAGGGCGTTCTCTACACGCACCGATCCAACTATCTGCACACGCTGCGGGCTCTGCAAGCCGATGTCGTGGGACTGACGGCACGCGACGTGCTGCTGCTCGCGGTCCCGATGTTCCATGCCAATGGCTGGGGACTGCCGTTCGCGGCGCCCGCGGCGGGCACAAAGCTGGTCCTGCCCGGTCGGCATCTCGACGGCGCCAGCCTAGCGCAGATCATGCGCGACGAGGCAGTGACGGTGGCGGTCGGCGTGCAGACCGTATGGCTCGGGTTGGTCGATCATCTCGATCGCACGGGCGAGGACCTACCATCGCTGAAACGCGTGATCATCGGCGGGTCGAACTGTCCCGATGCATTACTCGATCGTCTCCAGACGCGGCTCGGCGCGCGGGTGCAGACGAGCTGGGGCATGACGGAGCTTTCGCCGATCGGGACGATATCACCGGCCACCGCCGCGCCGGGATCGTCCGGGTCCGCAGGCCCGCCGCCACTCGGGCTGGACCTCAAGCTGACCGATGTAGACGGCGTTAGCCTTCCCGAACAGCGCGGCATGCAGGGGCATCTGAAGGTGAGGGGGGCGAGCGTCCTCGATCGATATTTCGACGCCGATACGGAGGCGCTCGACGACGAGGGCTATTTCGACACGGGCGATCTCGCGACCATCGACTCGGCCGGCAACCTCACCATCTGCGGCCGTGCGAAGGACCTGATCAAGTCGGGCGGCGAGTGGATCAATCCTGCCGAGATCGAGGCGATCATCGGCGCGCATGCCTCCGTACGGCACGTCGCGGTGATCGGGCGACCCGATCCGCGCTGGGGTGAGCGTCCGTTACTGGTGGTGGAGGGTGAACCGAGCAACGACGCCCGCATGTTGCTGGACCTGCTACGCGGGAAAGTCGCCGACTGGTGGATCCCCGACCGCGTCGCAATGGTCAGCATGATGCCGCTCGCGTCGACCGGCAAGATCGACAAGACCCGGCTCCGCACCGACTATGAGCAGGGGCTGATCGTCGCCGAGCAGGTGTGACGGCGCGCCGCTAGTCGCAAGTCGCGACCGGCGGCAGGTTCGGCGCGGCCAACCCGACGTTCCAGTTCCACCCGATCTTGCCGGTCGCGCGACGCCGGCACATCACGCTCTCGTTCAGCGCAAACATCCCCGGCATCAGCGTCTGCTGCACCACCGGTGTTGCGCCGAAATGCATATAGCTCTGGTTCGCGTCATAGGCGGGCCACCGCGCGGCGTTGCGCGCGACAGGCTTGCCGTCGCGAACGAAGCTCGCCCAGTAATCGATCATCGCATCCGACAATGCCCGTTCGCCCTCGGTATCCGGCACCTTCGGCCAGCGCGGCGGCGTGCCGTCGAAATTGCCGAACACGAACGGCAGTTCGCTCGCATGAAAGGCATGAAGACCGGCTTGGTCGGCAGCGGGATAGCCGTGATCGAAAAGATAAAGATACGCCGGGACGCCCAGCGCCGCCTGCTTCCGCACCAGCCGTTCCGCAGTCCAGCCATATAGCGCGTCGCGTGTCGTTGCGAGAATGCTCTCTGGATAGCTGCTGGCGGGATAAAGCCGCAGGAACGCATCGGACAGGTCACCGTAGCGGTCGCGGATCGTGCGCTCATACGCCTCCGCGGTCTGCGTCGGCTTGGGCGCGAGCATCTTCAGCGAGCGGATTTCCCCCTGGTTGAAGCCGGCGAGCACGGGCACGGCCGCCTGCTTGCCCTGGTCGAACGCGTCCACCATCTGCTGCGGCAGCACCGCGCCATCGACCACGCCGAACGGCGCGAAGCCGAGCTTGGCGGAGGTATCCGTAAGCGCTTGCGCGTCCATCGCGCGGAGGCTCTCGACGTCCGGCATCTGCACCGCACCGGTCAGCAATTGTCCGCCGCCTTCGCCTGACGGCGCACCGAACACGCTTTTGCGCAATTCAGGCATCGAGATCATGTATGAACTCTCCGCGATCGCCTTGGCGAACAGACCGTGCGCCGCGGGCGACGTCATCAGGTACAGCGCGCTCAGACCTCCGGCGGACTCGCCCGCGATCGTCACGTTGCGCGCATCGCCGCCGAACGATCCGATGTTGTCGCGCACCCATTTTAGCGCGGCGATCTGGTCGAGCAGGCCGTAATTGCCCGATACGCGCTGCGACGACTCACGGCTCAGCCACGGATGTGCAAGCCAGCCGAGCACTCCCAGCCGGTAGTTGATCGAAACGACGATCACCCCGCGCTCGGCGAACTTCCGGCCGTCATAGGTCGGCTCGCGGCTCGATCCGGTGACGAGTGCACCGCCGTGAATCCACACCATTACCGGCGCATTCTTCGCGTTGGCGGGCGTCCAGACGTTGAGCGACAGGCAGTCTTCACTGACGGGCATCGGCGGACCCGAATAGATCGTCGTGGTGCCGCCCTGGGGCTGCACGCATGCCGGCCCGAAATCGATCGCCGCACGCTCGCCCGACCAGCGCGGCAGCGCGACGGGCGCACGCCAGCGCAGTTTGCCGGTCGGCGCGGCTGCGTAGGGAATGCCCTTGAAGACGCGGACGTCGCCTGCGGCCGTGCCCGACACGCGGCCTGCAGGCGCATCGACGACGGGCGCTCTGTCTGCTGCAAAGACGGGCGTAGCGCTTGCGAGCAGGAGCGAAACCAGACCGTGATACGCCTTCATATGCGGGACTCCTGACGGGACAGCGTGCGCGCGAGCCAGAGGAACAGGCCGATCGCGACTGCGTAGAATGGGGTGAGCGTGTAAAGCGACAGCTGCAGCGGATTGGTCGCGCCATGTGCGGCGAACCAGTCGCTGGCGGCACCGACCCAGGTCGGTCCGAGGCCGAGGCCGATGAAGTTCATCACCAGCAGCAGCAACGCACCCGCCAGCACGCGCTGGTTGGGCGCAGCTTCCTCCTGCACCAGCGTCACCGAGCAGGAGAGGTAGAAATAGTTGAAGAACATCACGATCGTCAGCAGGGCGAGCGCCAGCGGCCAGGTCGGTGCCCAGACGAACGCCAGGTAGAACGGCATCGACACCGCAAGGGACACTGCCGGCGCGATCGCGAAGACGCGGCGCGATCCGCGGGTGAAGCGGTCGATGATCCGCCCCGACGCGATCATCCCGCCGCCCATTCCGACCACGATCGCGACGGCGTACCAGATCGCGATCTCGGGCAGCGTCATGCCCTTCTCCCGGATCAGGAACAGTACCGCGAAATTGCCGAGGCCATAGGTGACGAACTGCGTTGCGCCGCTGCCGAACGCGGCCAGCGTCATCACCGGGTTTGCGAAGAACGCCTTTACCGTGCCCCAGAACGGCGCACGGTCGCGCGTAACTGCATCGCCGTCGGTCGCGCCGTCCCGCGCCGGCTCGCGGATTATGAACGGCAGGGCGATGGCGGCGACGATGCCGACGATGCCGATCGTGATGAACGCGTCGCGCCAGTCATAGGCCGCCGCGATCGACGCGCCGAGTGCGATCCCGAGCGCCGCACCGATCGGTGGGCCCAGATTGTAGATGCCGAACGCCACGCCGCGCTTGCCCGGTGCGAAGGTATCCGTGATCAGCGCATAGGAGGGCGGGACGCCGCCCGCTTCGCCGAACCCGACCAGCATCCGGCCGGCCACCAGTTGCGGATACGTACGCGCCATGCCGCACGCGATCGTCGCCGCGCTCCAGATCGCGCAGGCGAGCGTCAGGATGCCGACCTTGCTCGTACGGTCGGCCAGCCAGCTGACCGGGATCGCGATGAAGCAATAGAACAGCGCGAAATACAGTCCACCGATCAACCCGAGTTGGCCATCGGTGATATGCAGCGAATCTTGGATCGGCTTGGCGAGGATACCCAGCAGCTGTCGGTCGAGGAAGTTCAGCACGTACACGAAGGTCAGCATTGCCAGCACGATGCCAGGGCGTCGGGCACGCCTGGTAGCTGGGCGTTGCGCCAAGGGTATAACCGGCTGCGACTCCGACGTCGCAACGCTGCTCAGTACTGCCATCAACCTCTCCCACTTGGCGTGGATTATGAGCTCAGAATGCTGAACCTTTCCGAGACTGTCAATGCACACTCTCTTGCGTGTGAACACACGATTGCGAGCGAGCGGTGCTTGACGCCTGCGGCATTAGGCGAGAGTGATCGGGATGTGACGCAAACCGAAAAACCCGCCCGCCGCTCGCGCAAGGCCGACCAGCGTGCCGAGACCATGGAACAGATTTTCGACGCGGCAGAGGAACTGTTTTCGAAGCATGGCCTGCATGGCGTCACGTTGAAGGACGTCGCAAAGCAGGTCGGCGTCCACCACACGCTGCTGAATTATTATTTCAGCGATAAGAAGGCGCTTTTCGACGCGGTCTTCGCGCGACGTGCCGGCGTAACCAGCGAACGCCGGATGAAGGCGCTAGAGGATTATGAGCGTGCAGCGGGCGACGCACCGACCGTCGAAGGTGCGCTCCACGCGTTCCTCGACACCGATCTCGATACCTATATCGAAGGCGGGGAGGGCTGGAAGCATTACGCCAAGCTCGGCGCGCAGGTCGCCAACACACCCGAATGGGGCGCCGACCTGATGGACCAGCATTTCGATCCGGTCGTTCTCCGGCTGATCGAACTGCTCAAGCGCGCGCTGCCCAATTGCCCCGAGGACCGCATCTTCTGGGGCTATCACTTCGTCACCGGCGCGCTGATGCTCACCCTCGCGCGCACCGGACGGATCGACAAGCTGTCGGGTGGTCTCTGCCATTCGGACGACTTTCCAGCGGTGAAGGAGGTCATGGCTAATTTCATGGCCGCCGGCTTCCGCTCGATCTGCAGCTAGCGACCACCGACTTAAAGCAAGCGATTGCATCATGCCTCTTATTCGCTATCACGTGAGCGAATAAGAGGCGTGAGAGGATTGGCGATGCTTGATGGGAAAACCGCGATAGTCACGGGCGCGGGCGGCGGTCTGGGTCGAGCCCATGCACTCTACCTCGCCAGCAAGGGCGCGAAGATACTGGTGAACGACGTGACCGTGGACGCCGCCGAACGCATCGCGCAAGAAGTGCGCGATAGTGGCGGCACTGCGCTGGCATACGCGGCATCCGTCACCGACGATGCGGCGATCGAGGCGATGGTCAGCGCGGCGCTCCAGGCGTGGGGGCATATCGACATCCTCGTCAACAACGCTGGCATTCTGCGCGACAAGAGCTTTGCCAAGATGACGATTGCCGACTTTCGCACCGTGGTCGACGTCCACCTGATGGGCGCGGCGATCTGCAGCAAGGCCGTCTGGGAGCCCATGCGCCAACGTGGTTTCGGCCGGATCGTCATGACGACCTCCTCGTCCGGGCTGTACGGCAACTTCGGACAGGCGAATTATGGTGCGGCGAAGATGGCGCTGGTCGGCCTGATGCAAACACTGGCGATCGAGGGCGAGAAGTACGGTATCCGCGTCAACTGTCTGGCGCCAACCGCTGCGACGGGCATGACCGAGGGCGTGCTCGATGCAGCAAGCCTGAAGATGCTTGCACCGGAGCGTGTCTCGCCAGCCCTGCTGGCCCTGGTCGGCGACGACGCTCCCACGCGATCGATCCTGTGCGCCGGCGCGGGTCATTTCGCCGCTGCGAACATCACGCTGACTCACGGGGCCTACGTAGGGATCGCGGCCGATGCTGGAGAGCAGGTCGTTGCACGTTGGGATGAGATCAAGGATCGGGATCAGGAAATTGTCCCCACGTACGGGTTCGTACAGGCAGAACGTGAGGTTGAGGCAGCGAAAGCGGTCGGATGAACAAACGTCCGATACTGGGCAGCCTCAGATACGCAACGAACGTCCGGAACTGGGTCTTGCCAACCCCGCGCTGCGCGGCAGTTCGCGCCCATTCTCGACCGTTTAGCTCGTCGGCTCGTCAGCCCGAAAGCAGCCATCTATTCAGGGCGATATTTTTCACCCTGGTCGATCCTGATGCGAAAATTAAAAGTTTTGCATCAAGCGAGGGTCTAATCGGCTGGTTGTGAGCCGCCACTTGCAGACCCAAGCAGGTTTCGGCAGGCTGACTGAATGACCCAGATGCTCTCCTCGATCGCGCTGATGCTTCTTTCCGCCACATCCTCACTTACCGTAGCGCCTACCCAAGTTGTGGTCGAACGATCGCAGCACCCCGGAGACGCACTGCGCTCTCGCCTTGGCGTGGTGCTGCCTACGGCGGACACCATGATTATAATCTACGGTGTCGCACAGCATCATACGAGAACCGAATGGAGCATTGTCGCCTTGCGAAGCAAAGACGGAAAGTGGACGGTCGAACGAGCGGGAGAAGAAGGGCCGGGGTTGCTTCGAATCGATCCTCATCCGCTTTCCGCATCGAAAACCGCACTTTCCTCAGACACAGGCAGAGCGCTTGATCACTTGCTAATCGACCGTCAGGCCTACCTTGAAAAGGTCAGCGGTGGCGATACGCCGATCGGAGGTTACGCTTCGACGATGGAGATCATCACCCCCAAGCGAACCCGAACGATCGATTGGACAGGTAAGCTCGTCGGCACGCTAGGCCAGATCGTCGATACGGTAATCAGCCCCAGTTAATGCTCCTATGATGCAAAATTCACGAATTTTACGTCAGCTCGGCGACGGCAGAAATCCGTACGTTTCTTCATGCAAAATTCTGATCCGTATGGCGATGGTCAACGATCAATCCCGTATGCAGCCATCAGGCGCACAGTCGTCTGAATCGGTTCAGGCGCTAGGTCGATGCGGACGGGCGCCCGTGGTGCAGGTGGGGGTGGAGGCGGAGGTGCCTCTGCGGATTGCACAGCGGGCAGCATGTCCAATGCTACTTCACGATAGTCGGCATCCTGCACACGCAACAACGGCCCTAGCCTGCCTCCTGACCCTTCAGCGATCAAGCGTGCTTGCGTTTGCGCGCTAGCGAGAGCCGCCTGCATGGCAAGTCGGCGTGCGATCGTATCGTCGCGTAGCCAGAAGGCCCGCAGGTTTGCATCCAAGCCCCCAAGGCGACCGATTAAACCGACGAGGGTGCCGGCGTCAGCGACGCGTGAGGTCTGTATGGTGACAGGCATCGACGCAATATAGCCGATGATTGCACACGGCCCTGTTGATAGCCGCTGCGGTCCGTAGCTGTTCGCGTCGCAATCTTTCGATCGCACTTGTCCGATCGAAAGGGCGGAAGAGTGATATTCCCCCGCCTTCTGCAACAGTCCCGCAACGCCCGCGCTCATCGCTTTGGCGCTATCGCGCAGTTTGGAGCTCGCCTCATCCGACGTCACCCCCTCCCCACGGAGGGTAAATCCAACCGTGACCATGTCCGGCGGTGTCTTGGCAGTGCCGCTCTTAGAGACAAGAATTTGGGACGATGAGGGCGTCTGAGCTCCCGCCGACGAGCTTACGGCAATCATGATCGCGAGAACGGCCAATTTCATTAGTAGCTCCCAAGGGAACGGACTCTGCCGCCTCTGCCAGGAAGCGTAGTCGATAAGGCAATGGGCGCAATAGATTCAGGCACCAACGTTGCATAAGAGTTCCCTTTTGCGACGGCAGAAACCGCCCAAAATCAGACGCTGAGGTGACAAATCTCAACTTCCGAAAGCGGCCGCTCGTTCAGCGCCATATTCTCCGCTCCCTTTTTCGGTGTTAAACTATTTCGAGACAAATGTGCGAATGGAAGAAAGTGACGGTCTCGGACTATGAACGCCCATTGCCGTTGATATGCAGGATGGTTATTCTGCTTTTATCTCGTCCCGTTCGAGAGGATTGCCATGGATCTCGACAAACCAAGAAACTTGCTAAACTCGAATGAGTTAGACGAAGTCATTAGCAATTTAGCTCGCTCGAAGAAGTACGGAAATCCAAGACAGGTATGGGTCGAAGACGGACATGTCTTTGTTGAGGGGCACGGCGGAGAGGTCGTTTCAATGACCCCGGCGGTAGCGATCAAAATGGGTAGAATGCTGGGCGAGGCTGGAGCCGCTTCGCTGATAAATACCGTGATGGATGAAAGTGCGAGAAAGTTGGCGTAGGCGAATTTAGCGCTGCGGGCGAAGGTGGCCGAGCAGACATACCCAGAAGCTTGAGCGCCCTTCATCGAACGGCCGGTAATTCCGCTTACGCCCAGAGTCGGACGTTCCGGCTGGCAACTCACAGTTTTAGAAGCGGACATCCGTTCATCACCACGATGCCAGTTGGGCCGTGACGTGATGCAAAAATCAAAAGTGTTGCATTAGGCGGAGGCAAAGCAGTCAGTCGGCTGCCGCCCGATCTAGGTGTTTGGGACGGCCGTCAGCTTGCAAAGCGGGTGGCCAAGCACGTCCACCTAGGTAAGTCGGTGTAAATGGTCGGATCGTTCCGATCATAAACACATGATTCACAGTGATGCAGTAGGCCAGCAGCATGCCATTCCCGCTGTCCATCACTGGCCAACTGACAGTTCGGCACACGCATATGAAATCGACTCAGGAAGTCATGGAGCGCCTTCGCGCGGCACTATTAGCGCAGACTGTCGATACCATCACGATGGCGAGCGATACGATCGAGTTTATTCCGCAAGTCAAAGGTGGGGAAACTAAGCCGCGCCCCGAGGGCGGAGGTTGGATGTTCAACGCGTTGGGTGTTTGCGTGCTGCGGCTGCACCAAGAAATCGAAGGCATTACCTTGGCCTATAAACTGGATTGCCGCTCTTGGTTCTACACAGCGACAGCGATCTCGATGACTGCGGGGCTAGTAATTCATCTCTCTGCTGGTCCAGATCATAAGTGGGGATGGGTCTTTGCGGTAGGCTTTTGGGTACTCTTTTTCGAATCGGGCTTTGTCAGCAAGACTATAGAAATTCAAAGTTGGTTGAGAAAAAGTCTTACATCGCTTGAGCTGCCCCCAACGAAACGGCTCCGAGTTCCCGTCGAGCCTGGCTAACGATCAATCGTTTTCTGCGTTGGCTACTGCAAAGCTGCAAATCATCCCCACAAGCTTTCCCGTTCACGATGCAAAACTCACAAGTTTTGCATCATCGCGCGAGCGGCTAAAACGTGGCCTGATTGTTATGCGCAAATCTGATGCGTCGGAGACCGTGTTGGGGCGGCAGAAGCGCCCATGGTCGGACGTTTGAGCGTTGCCAGATGCCTGCCCATTGTGAACGTTTATTAGGAGAGGCGTGCCGGTTACGGCGATCTTAGAGGGTGCTAATGGCCGCGAGCTGGTCAGTCGGCCGCAAGCTCTTTGTGATCGTAGGTCTCAAGCTTGATTGCCGTCGCATTTCGATAGCGGACAGGAAGGTCTAGCCACTGCCTTACCGACTTGGGCTCGTCGAGTTCGGTGATCCCTACCTTGGGCCACTCCTGAGGCTTTGGAAAAAGCGCCGTGCCAAACAACATATCCCAAAGAGGCGTAAAGGCTGCAAAGTTGTGATCGTAATGCTCTTCCTGAACGGAGTGGTGAATGCGATGAAAGCGATTGTCGACGATTATTCGACCGAAATGGCTAAAGTGAATCCGGCTCGATGAATGTATATACACCGACTGTAGCAGGATAAGAAGCTGCGTAACGCCACTGGCGGGCAATGAGTGCGCCACGATAAGGCTTGTCGGGACTATTACGATTGCCGTTGTTATAAATGCCTCACTCACGTGATGGTAGCAATTTATAGCACTTAGTTCACGGATAGAATGGTGAACAGCATGAAATCGCCAAAACCACTTGTGCTGTGCCCGGTGCATCCAATAAAAACTAAGGTCGCCAAAGGCCGCTCCAGCAATCGGAGACAAAACTGCGGCAGCTATGCCGGACCAACTCAAGGTGAGCGGTATAGATATAATCGGTTCAATTCCGACATAACTCCACGCCGTTCCCATAGCTTTGAACGCGATGTCGGACAGCGGGATCCATACCGCCCAAAATCCTAGACCGCGAAGCCGCCCCCTCAGCGATTGACGCTCCTTGGGAAGGAGCAGTTCTAATGCCGTAAGGATGGAAAACACTACTCCCCAAACGATCATATGCTCGCCGAGCGACCATGCCAGTTCGATTGATTCAGCCATGCTGCAGAACATAGCTGTTTTAGGGTTAGGACATGATTAAGGCCGGGCAGCGACCGGCCGCGGAGCGGTTTGCGCCGAGCACGGCAAAACGGGACGAGGCCGGAAAAGGGGCCGCTCAGCGGGGACGTGAGCGTCGAGCAAGAAGCGGGCAGCAAGGTGCTGGCGACGTTTGTCCTGAAGGCCGGCGGACCGAACACCTAAAGCATCGAGCAGGCTCTGGATTGGGCCATTGTGGAGCTGACGGTGCCGAGGAGCGGTGGGGGCTGACGCACGACGTGCAGTCGCCGAGCATGTCTACAGCACCTTCTACAGGCCGACCTCCACAGTCGAAAGGTGTCGCGGGCGGCATCGTTTAGCAAGTGCAGCGGTCGTCCTGCTCACCCCTACGCAAATCACAACCGGGCCTGTAAAAATCGATTGCCTGAGTAAATCTTGTGTCTGCTTACGCCCAGTCGCGGGCTGAAAGCCGACGGGCCCCTTTTCACCCGGAAGCAGCCCTTTAGGCCCCCGCCCCGCCTCCTGAAGCAACGTCCGTTTGGGACAATCGCCGCCCGAGAGCGGCCGGTCCGATTTCCTTCCCATGCCGGCCATTCCGCTTACGTCCAACTAAGGACATTCCGCATTCCTCGGCGGGATGCTACGCTGGAGCGTATGATCTTCCTGTTTGCGCTACTTCTTTTAGACAATGGGCAAGGTCCAACCCTGACTTTGGCCGCCGGTTCATTGTTCGAACTTGCATTGTCGAGCCGATACTATGGAGTAGAGAGAGAAGCTCTACAATGCCGTAAGGCTCGTCTGTTCGTAGTCATAACTTTTTATGCTAATATATGTGGATAATTCAAATCCGTTGAGGAGGGAACAATGCCTGCTGCTCATTGCGTATCATCGCTCGAAGGGACGATACTGCACGCAGATCAAGGTTTTCTCGACCTGCTGAAACGTTGTGAAGACGAAGTGATCGGAATATCCTATCGTCAAATTACGGATCCTCGGGATCTGGAACGAAGCGCCGACATGCTAGCGCTATTAAAAGAAGGTGCCGCCCCTGTTCGATTGCAGAAACGATACCTGCGACCTGACGGCACCTCCATCGCGGCAAATCTGCTTGTTACCCGCTTCTCGGGCCCTGATCGTTTGATAAGTACGCTGTTCTGGCATGATAACGGCCGCGACCCGCCACCGGCTAGGCTATGGGAGGCAGCGCTTCGGATACGTCATGTACACGACGCTCGTATCAGGCTGTTCGGTGCCGATCTAAGCACTGATCCGATCGGATCAGTGCTCATCGGCATCTACTTGGCCGAGGCCGAGGGCAGGAGCATTGGGCTGTCCAAGATCGCAACATATGCAGGCATCGCAAACTCGACCGCTGCTCGGTGGATCGAAGTGTTGCAGCAGCGCGGGATCGTTGAGGGAGAACACGACGCAACGATTGACCTCCGGTTGAGCCAATCGGGATTAGACCGAGTGGAGGCAATGCTGGCGACGGTTTACGAGGCAGGCGATGCGGCCGTCATGTTGGCGTAAAGTTCGTGCATAAACCCACGGGCAATGGGTTGCGCGGGCGGGGGGGGCGCCTAGCCACTGGACCTATCGCTTCTCAAATCGAAAGTGCCAAGCTTAACTCCGATCAATCCCATATAGGTAGCATCAGCCTGCTGTCTTGATCTAGATTATTCCCGCTAGGCCTCACGGTGCGCGTTGGAATACGAGACAGGAGGCCGAGGATGACTCTCGACCAACAGAACAGATTGAAGGCGCTTCTACTGGAAGCGCTGATAATAGCCGATAAAATGGAGGGGCATGATGTTCTCGCCCTCTATATTGTCCAGGCACTAGATGCCCTGACGCCCAACGTCCGACGGTAAAGGTCTAGCCCCAGGTGTTCCGCCTGCCTTACCAGAAGTGGTCAGGCTGCTTTCGTTGCGTATCGGCCATTCCGCTTGCGTTCACACCTGGACGTTTATGCAGGCGATCTACGGTCCGCGATAATCGTCTGCGCCGGACAATGCGCCTCGTGCGGACCAAGCTTCGCGACGAAACAATGCTCGTTATCCTAACTCGCGTCTGGTTCAATCGGCAGATAGTATCGAGGCGATCCTGTCCGCAAACCCCTTCAGCATCGAAACTTTGCCGAGACCAGCTAGCTTCCGTGGTTCGGGATCGATGGCGCAAAGAGTGCCATAGAACGAGCCGTCGGTGAGAACGATGGGAAGTGAAACATAGCTCTTAAACCCGTATAGGGCCGGAGCGGGATGGCTTAGCCACTTCGGATTTCCCGCCACGTCGTCTATCACCACAGTATTACCGTGCTCGCGTATGTCGTTGCAGATAGTCGTTGAAACCCTCAGTTCCTCACCCGGTGACATCCCAAAGTCGATTTGATCGACGACTTGACAGGCAATCCAGCGTGTATCGGTAACACGAGCAAGGGCGACAAACCCCATTCCGGTTGAAGCGGCGACTTCGTCTAAAATCTGGCGGATACCGTCGTCATCACCGTCGCGAGCGACGCCAGCTGCAAATTCATCACGCATACTCGTCGTTACCGTTCCCGCGGGGGGACGGCAACTGTTCCCAACCGTCACGCATCAATTCGTTTTGCGTAGATGCCGCTTTACCGAATTGGTGGCGAACTCGGTGTCTCGCACTCCCAGATTGCGTTTCCGTCGTTTGATGCAAACCAAGGATTGCTACTTTAACCTTCGTACAGCTTTGCCAACGCTGAAACCGGAAAGCCACGCGAAACGCTCTGACATTTTGTCTTGAATTTCAAAGGGGCATTGGTCCGGAACGCCTTCGCGTTGACCGCTTCTCAAGCCCGCTTCATACGCATCGCGTAACAATGGTTCGTCTGGTTCCATTGGATGGTAACGCTCAAAGGCAGAAATCGGATTGAGCTAGATCAATACAAATTTGTGCTCGAAGGCGAATCTCGTTTTACGCCCCAGTTGCAGCGCGATCATGGGATTTGAAAGGCATACGCATTTCCATTTCATCATCGTTTTGACGTCGCAGCGTTGTGTCGGCTATCGCCATCGGCGTTCCCGAATGCGGAAAGTCCGCTTTCCTCTCCCCAATACGACATACGCGAGCGGATAGCCGGGGTTCAAAATTAGTCATTCGCGAAGATGAACCAGCGTCCGAAATTGGGAAGCGAGGGAAGGGGCTTGGGCGTCCGATTGTGGGTCGACCTTCCCCTCCGATTCCTCCACGTTCGTCGGCGCAGTGAAGAATTTAGTTTTAGCCGAGCTGACCCTCCCATATAGAAGTCCACTCGTTGATGCCGAGGTGGCTCGGTTTGAGGATCGTAGAACAATGCGTGCAGGAACGTTTGTTCGCTGGCCGGATGTTGGGGCAACCTCTTCCTTCATCGCGATGGGTCTTGGAATAATCGCGGTCGCGCCGACCGAGGCCGCTGTACAGTTAGTCGAGCCGTCTCCAGCGGCAATACTGAGGCTTGATGCATTTGCGCAGTGCTTGGCAAAAACATATCCGGTTGAAATGCACAAGTTCCTGGCGGCGCCGCAATCGACCGAGACGGCGCGTGCGTTCCGCACCTTCATAGCAGCACGTCGGGCCTGTCCTTACACAGCTCCTGGCCCTGACAACTTCGTCTATTACACCGGCGCCGCTGCGCGCTTTTACCTACGACAGGCCCGTTTTCAACTTATGGGTCGAAACATTGCACGTTCTGTTAATTCGACGGGGTATATCTGTATCATGCAAAAGGCACCAAGGATGGTTGACCGCATTCTTGCTTCGACCCCGGGGACCGCTAGCTACGAGCAAGCTTTCCACGATGTCCAGCCGATCGTCGATCTGTGCATTGCCGATCCCCAAGCGCGCCCGACGCGATATCTAGCGGGCGCGGGGCTTTCAGTCTTTACCTATCGCTTCGCTGGCCTTCGATAATCTGAGGCGCAAGCCGGACCTGAACGAATGTCCGTTTGTGGGCGCCGCAATTTTGCGCTCGGATGTCCGCTCATGGGTCGTCTGACGTTTTTCGCCGAGCCGTTTAGACCGACCGGGGATAATCGGTCTTTAAACCGTTACTTCCGAAGTTACTTCTGCTTCTCTTTTCCCGAACAGCTTCCATCCTAGGAATCCTGCGGCAAGAAGGCCTACGACGACCCAGGTGAGATTGCCGAGTAAGCTCGCCACGGTCTGAACCTGATCGCTAAATTGGCGTCCCAGCGAGACGTATATGAGAAGCCAGAGCAGTTCGCCGGCAACGTCGAGCAAAATGAACCATCCCCAGGGGTATTGCGTGAGGCCGCTTGTCACGTTGATCCAGGGTCCGAGCGGGCCGATCAGCCAGCGGCTGAAGAAGATACCCCAGCCTGCCCATTTGCGCGAATAGGTCTCCGCTTGCGCCACCTTGTCAGCGCCCCCGATCCGCGTCGTCACGGCAGCAAGAAGCGGGCGGCCCCCGTAACGGCCAAATGCATAGCCGATCTGGTCGCCGAGCACGGCGCCGCCCGCACCGGAAAGCACGACCGGCCAAAAGCTCAGTTCGCCCTGCGCAACGAACGATCCCATTGCGATGAGCGTCAACGAACTGGGGAAAGGAAGCCCCGCAGCCGCCAGCACCATCGCGCCAAAGAGCGCAGGTAGGCCGTAGGTCGTCAGCAGTTCGAGCAGCTGGTCGGTCACGGCTTCGAGCTCGTCGGCGGGGAAGACCGTGGAGGCGGGGCGGGGGGCGGGTAGGGCGGTCGGGCATGGACAATCGCGTAGGTGAGCTTGCCGTCGATCTGCGTCATTGTTTGTCCGGTGTCCTGCGCGATGCGGCCGAGCGGACGGCGATCGGGTGCCGGGGGCAGGTTCAGCGCGCGGTGCAGGACGTGGGGTGGCACATGGTACGAATGCGCGACGTACCCGATCGTCATCCAGCGCTCGATCGGTTCGTCGCGGTGCGCGTTCCAGTAGATCGCGTCGCTGACGGTGCGCGCCGCATGGTAGCCGGTGAACGCCACCACGGCGACGAACATTGCGATCAGCAGGCGACGCCACATCCGATCGCGCGTCATCCGAGGGCAATCCTGACACCAAGGGCAGCGATCAGCGCCAGCGGCATCGCCACCGCGCCGACCTTCAGGAACCGCCAGAACCCGATGTCCTCACCCTCCCGCCGGATCGCCTGCAACCACAATATCGTCGCCAGGCTGCCGGTGATGGACAGATTGGGGCCAAGGTCGACGCCGATCAGCAAGCCGTCGACGACCAGCTTGGGCGGCTGGGCCTGGGCAACCGCGGTGCTGGCAACCAGGCCTGCGGGCAGGTTGTTCATCAGGTTCGATCCGAACGCCAGGATCGTCCCCGATACCGCCGACGCCTGCGCCGGATCGGCCGACGCGGTGCGGATCGCGTGCGCGACCCACGCGATCACGCCGGTCAGGTCGAGCGCCTCGACCAGGACGAACAGTCCCGCGACCAGCGGCAGCACGCTCCACGAGATATCGCGCAGCAGCGCAACCGGCGACGACCGGGCGATCGTGCAGACCGCCAGCGTCGTGACGATACCGGCGATCGCGGTCGGCAGGCCGAGTTCGATATCGAGCGCGGATACGGTGAGCAGCACGATCGCGGTGGCGACGATCCCGACGAACGCGGCCTTGCCGCCCGCCGTCAGCGGGGTACGCTCGACCGCGCTGGTGCAGCTACCTGCCAGCCGCGTGCGCTCGAGCCAGCGCAGCACGGCGAAGGTGACGACGATCGACGCCAGCGACGGCAGCGCGAACGACGCGAACCACTGGCCGAGCGGCGGCATCTTGCCACCGTAAAGGACGAGGTTGGCGGGGTTGGAGATCGGCAGGACGAAGCTTGCCGCATTGGCGATCAGCGCGCAGGCGAACAGCAGCGGCAGGGGGTCGGCCTTCGCCTTCTTTGCCGCGGCATAGACCGCCGGGGTCAGCACCACCGCGGTCGCGTCGTTCGACAGGAAGGTCGTCGTGACGATCCCGGTAACGTAGACCAGCGCGAACAGCCGTGCGGTCGATCCCTTTGCGTGGATCGCCGCGGTCGCCGCGACCCAGTCGAACAGCCCTTGCGCGCGCGCGACCTCGCTCAGCAGCATCATGCCGATCAGGAACAGATAGACGTCCATACCCTTGGCGACCGCGCCGATCGCCGCAGGGAAGGGCATCAGCCCGAACAGCAGCAGCAACGCTGCCCCTGCTACCGCCCAGATCGCCTCCGGCCAGCGGAACGGTCGTGCGATCACCGCAGCGGTCGAGGCAGCGCAGATACCCCAGGTGGCGCCGGTAGTGAGGATCACCAGTGCTTCCCGTTCTTGTTCGGGCCGAGTTGCGTGCCGGCGATGCCGTGCTCGGGCCACGCGCCGACGCTGTGGAGATCGCGACCCGGCGCGATCGGCATGCCACGTCGCGGGATATCCGCTTCGCCGCGGACCAGGATATCGACCGTGTCGCGGTCGGTGCCGACGCTGGCCGCAACGCGGTGGAGCCCGGCGTCGAGCGTGATGCGCAACGACCAGAGCGCCGTGCCCGACACGGCGAGCATCGGCTGGGCGATGCCGTCGTTGACCGACAGCATCACCGGCTGTGTCGTGCCGCCGAACAGCTTGGCGACGATCTCGACATCGCCTGGCCGTGGGACCTGGGTGGCATGGGCTGGCCGCGTTACCAGCCGGATGTCGGCAGGCGCGACGATCTGGACGAACGGCCAGTTGCTGCTGGTCTCCTTGAACCGCCAGCTCGGCACGCGGCCGTGGACCGTGATAATCGAGAAACCGGGCTTGCCGCCGTCCTCCTCGATCTCGCCGGTCGAACGCGTTGCGCCGTAGACGACCCGTCCGTCGTTGAGCAACTCATTGTAATGCGTATGCCCGGTGTCGACGAAGGCGACGCGGGCGTCGGCGAAAATGCGGGCGATATCCTCGCCATCCGCGGCAAGGTCGCCGGGATAGGCATGCATGAACACGAGCGGCGTCTGCCGCTCCGCCTCGGCGCGAGCGAGTTCCTCCAGCAAGCGATTGCGGTGGTGCATCGTCAGCCGAAAATCGGGGCCGCCCGCACCCGCCGAGATGATGTCGAGGAAGATACAGCGATGCCCGGCGATGACCTCGACCTCGGGCCGGTTCGCTTCGGCAAAAGCGGCGTCGTAATGCGCGAGATCACCGAGTTCGAAATCGTGATCGCCGGGGATGACCCGGTAGGGCAGGCGCAGCGGGGCGAGCGTATCGGTGATGACCCGGTATTGTTCGGCCGTCGCGTGATTGGCATTGTCGCCGGGCAGGTAGACGAAGTCCGCGGCGTCGCCGATATGCGCGTTGATTTCCGCGACGATCGCAGCGAGCCGGTCGCGGCTTTGCCAGTCGTTCGCCTCGTCCATGTGCAGATCGCCGATGTGCACCCATGTGATGGAGGAAGGGTAGGTCACTTGTGCGTCTCCGGCATGGCGGTGAGGTACAGCACGAACCCCGCCGCCGCGATCCCGGCGAGCGTCAGGAAGCTTGCACTGTATCCGGCCCAGACGATGATCGATCCGGCGAGCGTCGCCGACAATGCCGCCCCCAGGCCGAACACGCTCGACACGACGCCCTGGCTGACGTTGAACCGGCCGGATCCCTTGGTCAGGTCGGCAACGATCACCGGGAACAGGGCGCCGAAGATTCCCGCGCCGATCCCGTCGAGCGCCTGCACGCTGACCAGCCACCAAGGATCGTTCGACACGGTGTAGAGCGCGCCGCGCGCCGCCAGGAAGCCGAACGCGACCAGGAAGATCGGCTTGGTGCCCCAGCGCTCGGTGTTGCGCCCGACGACGATCGCGACCGGCACCATCACGAGCTGCGCCGCGACGATGCACGCGGCTGTCAGCGACGTCGCCTTGTCGGTGCCGACGGTACGACCTAGCAGCTGGCTGACCGAGGTCAGCATCGCTGCATTGGCGAGATGGAAAGTGAACGCGGCTGCCGCGAAGATCATCAGCGGACGGTTCTCGATCAACGTCTTCCAGCCGCTCGGCTCCTCGCAGCCTTCCTCCGGCTCGCAGTCGAGGCCGCGCGCGACCGCATTGTCGATGTCGTCGTTCTTCAGCCGCCCCGCGACGATGACGCTGGCGACCGTTAGCCCCGCCATCAGCCAGAAAACGACGACCGGACCGAACGACCAGGCAAGGACGCCGGCAAGCGCTGCCGACACGGCATTGCCGGCGTGGTTGAACGCCTCGTTGCGACCGACCCGCTTGGCGAACAGCTTCGGCCCGACCAGCCCCAGCGTGATCGCCGAGATGGCCGGCGCAAAGATTGCGCCCGCCGCAGCCGCGATCGACTGGGTAATCGTTACCATCGTGAAGCCCGAGACGATCGGCAGCGACAAGCTGCTCAGCGTCACCAGAAGGGCGCCGGCGATGACGATGCGCGGCTTGTTCTTCGCCCGGTCGATCAACCCGCCCGCCGGCGTCTGCGACAACAGGCCGACGATCCCGGCGATGGTCAGCACGAGGCCGACCGTCGCCTCGTTCCAGCCATGCGAAGGCCCACGTACGACCAGCAGGTAGATTGCGAGATACGGCCCGAGCCCGTCGCGGACGTCGGCCAGGAAGAAGTTTAGCGCGTCTAGCGTAACGGTAGGCACGCTGCGCTGCGCCGGGTTCTTTGTCTCGGGCATGGCTGCCGCAGAGGCCATCGGGTGTCTCCAGATTTCGCGTAAAGAAAGGTGAACCGCGCAGTAAAGCGCTTCAGAGGCGGCAGCCTGAACGATGCCGTTCAGGTTCGATTTACGATAGCTTGAAGCATGCCGGATTAGCTGCGCAATATCGTTTCGGAGCTCATACAAGTTCCGAAGTGGACCGATATTCGTGAGAAATAACCATATATGACAGTATGTTAAAGCCTCTATGAATCGGATTTCACAGTCTGGTAGAGTGCGTTGACTATGGAGCGCGTTCCACGAAACGTTGATTGGCATGCCTTTGGATCGGCAAGCTATAAGTCGAGAGACATCCGAAGGAATGTCCCGAGTCTGACGAGTATGGGCAAGGTATCGGAGTGATCTGTTGTTGAGGAAAGCGACAGTTTTGCAGCCGACGAACGGACCCGGCGCGGTGCGCGTGATACCGAGGGCACGCAAAGCGGTCATGGTGCCGAGATGAATGGATGTCCGAAGTTTGGGAGCGGGCGAGGCCCGGATGTAGGTCAGCGCCCGCGGCGCGGCGCGGGGTCGTCGAAAGCACGAAGTTGCGGATGGGAATGGCAGCCGCCTGACTGTTGGCGCCCAAAGCCGCCCTTTGGATCACCGAGAAGGCCTGGGTAAGATCACGGACCAGGCGGACTTTTCTTTTTCGCGTTTTAGCCGCAAGTAACGGCTAGATGGCTCTCTCACCCGACTATTATTCTGTTCTAGGGGTGCCCTCGACGGCAAGTCGCGACACTATCCACGCCGCGTGGAAAGCGCTGCTCCGTCAATATCACCCCGATGCCAATCATGGTGCGGACGTTTCTGCTCGCGCAAAAGAGATCAACGAGGCGTATTCCGTTTTGGGGAAGAAGGAAGCACGCGCCGCCTATGATCGGTCGCAGATCAGGCCGTCTGCCCACCGAGCGACTACGGACCGCCCGTTTCACCCCAGGAAAGCCGGCAGACGCCCGATGCGACCTAGCCCGTCGATGCAGCCCAGCGGTAGCTTCTCGCAACCGCTACAGCCCAACGAATGGCTGATGGGCCTTTTCTTGCTGATCCTCACCGCCGCACCGATCGCTACAATCCTGGTTCTGTGGAATGAGGAATCCGGATTGGCACCTACGGTTCGACGTAGCGTCACCGCTCATCCCGTGCCTGAGCCACCTGCAAAAGCCGTCCGCAGTTCATCGGGCACAAAACTCGGACTTGGACAGCCTGCTTCCTAAACTCTTGCCCAGTCGCGACATCGAGTTCGCAGGGTCAGGTGTTAAAAGCGGTCGTAACGCGGAGATAAACGAGCGGCCGAAGTTGGAAAGCTAGAGAGGGGGCGGGGACGTCTGCTTCTGGTTCCTGCCGTACTCGCCATCCTCAACCGCTCCCGAGTATCCGATCCGCGGTACGCAGGCTCAGCGCCATGATCGTCAGCGCGGGGTTGGCGGCGAGTGAGCTCGGGAAGACCGAATTATCACAGATCCACAGATTGTCGATCGCGAAGCTGCGGCCCCACGGATTGACGACCGCGGTATCGCCGCTCTCGCCCATCCGGCAGGTGCCGATGGTATGCGCGGCGCGCGGCAGGGTGACGATGTCGTGGGCGCCCGCCGCCTGCCAGATCGCGGTCATCGTCGCGATCGCGTGTTTGTCGATCGCCTGCTCGTTGGCGCCATAGCTGAACGTCACACGCGCCTTGGGGATGCCGAACGCGTCGGTTTCGTCAGCAAGCACCAGTCGGTTGTCGTCGCTTGGCAGGCATTCGCCGTTGATACCGATGCCGGCCAAATGAAGGTATTTGTCCATCACGTCGACCAGCTCCTGGCCCCAGCGCCCGCCGCCGCGCGCGAACGACGTCGCCAGCGTGACGGGCTGAACGCCGAGGCTCTGCATAAGGTAGCCGCCCGCGAAATCGGCACCGTCGGGGCGCAGCATGTCCTCGCTGATTAGCGACGAGGGATAGCCGCGGTTGCAGCGCATCTCGGCATCGAATCGACCCCAGACCTGCGTCGCGACATGCGCCATGAAGTTGCGGCCGACCTGACCGCTCGCATTGCCGATCCCCATGTGGAGCAGCAGGCGCGGGGTCTCGACGCCGCCTGCGCTGAGCACGACCGCGGCGCACCGCTGACGGTGCTCCTGCCGGCCGTTGCGGTAGACTACCGCGACGATCCGGCCGGCGGCGTCGCGCTCGACCCCGGTCATCCGGCAGCCGGGGCGGATCTCGGCGCCGGCGGCGACCGCGAGCGGGAGATAGGTGGTATCCATCGACGCCTTCGCGCCGTTGCGGCACCCCTGATGGCAAGCGCCGCAATTGACGCAGGCCTGACGCATCCCGCCGCCTTCCTGCCGCCAGTCGCGCGAGACCAGCGCAGCGGGGGCGTCGGTCGCGGTGATGCCGACCGCGGCGCACCCCGCCGCCATCGCATCGGCGGGCGCATTGCGCTTGACCGCGGGCAGTTGATAGCGGCGGGCCGCGTCCCACGGGTAATCGGCGGGGCCGGAAACGCCAATGAACGCCTCGACCTGTTCGATGTAGCGGATCAGCTCGGCGTGCTCGATCGGCCAGTCCTCGCCTTGGCCGGTCAGCGTCTTTAGGCGCAGATCGCGCGGATCGGGACGAGGGCAGAACGCGCCCCAGTGCAGCGTCGACCCGCCAACGCCGGTGCCGCTGTTGTTGCCGCCGAACGCCTGCGGCATTGCGCCGTCGCTCAGCCGCTCGTCGATCCAGTAGATGTCGCTCGCCGCGAGTTCATCCGGCGTGTGCCGTTGGGGTTCGCCGTTGGGGCCGGCTTCGAGCGCGACCACCTTTAGCCCGGCCTTGGCGAGGCGGGCCAGCAACGGTGCGCCGCCGGCACCGGTGCCGATCACCACGACATCGACAACATCGGTCTTGGCATAGGCGCGCATCTGGTCGAGGTTCATCGTGCGGGCTCCCAGCCTTCGCGTTCGTCGGCGGCGGTCAGCGCATAGCCCTGCTTGCGGACGCCATCGCCACCAATGGCAAAGCCGTCATAGCCGACCCGCGCCATCGTTGCCGGATGCGCGAGCCACAACCGCACGGCGTCGGCGCGAACGTCCTCGAACCACAAGGTCATTTGCTCGGGGGTAAGCGGGGTCTTGGCGGACCAGTCGGCGGCTTCGATAGTGTGGAGCAGGGCGTCGCGGTCTTCACCAGGGAGTTTGGCGAAAGCCCCGTTCGCAAGTGTGTCGAGCGTGTCGAGCCCTGCGCGATAGGCGTCGGCGTCGACGGGAAGCGCGGCGAACCGCCAGCCATCGCCTTCGCCGCCCGCGAGTTGCGTGTCGATCCGCGCGGCGAGGTCGATGCCGTGCTGCGGGATCACGCGGTCGACGAGCGCGCGCAGGGTTTCGAGTTGCTTCGCCGACACGATCTTGGGTTGATAGTCGGGGTCGTCTGCGATCGCGCGTTCGGCCAGCGTCGCGCGGGTGCGCGCGCTCACGCGGTCGGAGGCGATCAGGCGTTCATAGTCGGCGGGGATGCTGGCTGCACCGACGGCGTGCGCGTGATCGCGGATCAGGTGGGCGACGCTGTCCGGCTGTTCGAACGGGAGAAGATGCGCGGCGCCGGCGATGCTCTGGAACCGGGCGTGGGTATAATGCGGCACGTTGAGCTTGCGCTGGTTCGCCTCGCCCAGATCGCCGTCTTCGGCGCCGGCGATGATCACGGCAGGGGTGTTGAGCGTGCCGACCTGATCCGACCAGTCCTCGCGATAGCCCTGTTCGAGCCATGCTCGCCACGCCTGGGGATTGGCGCGCTGAACGTCGGCGACGGCGGCGTCATAGACAGCAGGCGGCAGCGGGGCGGCGATGTTCTGGTCGACGAAGTCGCGGGCGTCTTCGATACCGACTGGGCCCTGCTTCACCCAGTCGATCATCGTCGTGCGGCGTTCGTCGTCGATCGGCTCGGGCGAGGGGGGCGACGCGGCCATAAGCACTACGCCGGCCAGCCCGGAGAGGCGTCCCGCTTCTGATCGCTGCGCGAGAATCGTCGCGATCTTGCCGCCCATGCTGTGGCCGACGAGCATCCATCGGTCCGCGTTTTCCGCGCGGATCTGTTCGGCGATGGTGTCGGCCATCTCCTCCACCGTGAACCCGGTCGCGTCGGACGCATCGCCGAAGCCGTTCAGGTCGAGCGGTCGGCAGTCGAACGCGCCGAGTTGCGCGATCACCGCGTCCCACGACCGGGCGCTGCCGCCCAGCGCATGCAGGAAGAACAGCGTCGGGCGCATCACGCCGCGTCCCATGCGGCCTCCTTTTTGAGCGCGATCTCGTCGTGGTTGCCGCAGGTCATCACGGCCTGCTCCTTGCCGTCCTCCTTCAGGAAGACTGCGAAGTCGCCAGCGGCCACATCGCCTTCGATGCGGCGGTCGTCGGGTTTGGCTACGTGACCAACATAATGGAGGCTGGTGTCATACTGCCCGGTCCAGAAGAACGGCGTGTCGCCATAGCCGCCGGTGACTGCGCCGAGTAGCGAGCGCGCCAGCCATTGGCCCTGGCGTTGCGCATGGACCCAGTGCTCGACGCGGATCGGGTGGCCGAGCCTTGGGTCGGCATAGCTTGCGATATCGCCGATCGCGTAGATACCGTCGGCCGAGGTCCGTAACTGCGCATCGACCGAGACGCCGCCGCCAGCGTCCTTTTCTGCGATCATCAGCCCTGCCGCCTTGGCGAGGTCGATCCGTGGTTCGACACCGACGCCGACCACGAGCAAGTCGCCTTCGATAGCCGTGCCATCGTCGAGCATCGCGGTGTGGCCGTCGTACTGCGCGAGTTCGCAGTCGAGGTGGAAGGTCACGCCCTTCTCCTCGTGGAGCGCCTGCACGAACTTACCGACTTCCGGCCCTGCGACCTTGGCGAGCGGTACGCTGTCCCTGGCGATCACCGTCACCGAAAGCCCGGCTTGGGTAAGCGATGCGGCGGCCTCGAGCCCGATGAAGCTCGCGCCCAGCACGATCGCGCGCTTCGCGTCCTTTGCCGCGGCTTTGACTGCGTCAGCGTCGGCAAGCGTGCGCAGCACGAACACGTTATCCGCGGCCTTCACGGTGTCCGGCGTGACCGGCGTCGCGCCGGTGGCGAGGATGAGAACGTCGTAGGGGACGCGGTCTTGGTCGGCGGTGACGACAGCGTGACCTTCTACGTCGATCGACGCGACAGCAACGCCGGTCCGGACGTTCGGCGCAGGACCGCGACCTAGGCCGGGTTCGGGGAGTGCGGTATCGTCGCGCTCGGCATCGCCTGCGAGATAGTCCTTCGAAACCGCGGTCCGGTCATAGGGCGCATCGGCGTCGTCGGACAGGATCGTGACGTCGCCGCCGAGACCCGAGCGTGCGAGCATGTCGGCGCAGGCGTGCCCCGCCGCACCGCCGCCGACGATGACGACCTTGCCGATCGACCGGGTCGACGGGGTGGCCCGCGTCTGCTCCTCCTTGCCGGTAATGGTGACGACGCCGTCCTTCTCGACCACGGTGAACGTGTCGAGCGGCGCGAACGCAGGGGCGGCGACAGCCTCGCCGTCATTGAGCGAAAAGCGCGCGTGGTGCCACGGGCAGCGCACTGTCCCGTCGATCACGAGGCCGGTTTCCAGCGGTGCGCCCTGATGGGTGCATTTGCCAGCGAACGCGCAGACCTTGCCGCGATGCCGGACCAGGATGACGTCCTCGCTGCCGAATGATCCCGCGACCGGTTTGTCGTCGTGCAGGTCCGCTGCGGGCATGCCCTTGCCGAGATCGATCGTTGCCATGTTCCAAATCTCCGAAATTCCGGAGTGAACGATGCAAATCAACATCCGGTGCCGTGGAAATTCGTTCTCGGTCAGCAGCTTCGACTGCAAAGGTGCTTTGCATCAACGATTACCAAGCTCGCCAAGTAAGATAGTTGGCGCTTGGAAACCGTCTGCTACACCAAGCGTGCTTAGAACCGCTTCTGGGCCTGCTAGCTGGGGCAAGCGGGATCACCGCCCCCCCTGCTCTGGTAATAGCGGCTGACGCTGGCCCAATCGTGACGTCCTGAAAGCCTTGGTGCACCATAGATCCTATGGCCACCTCAGCTGACTGCGGACGTGCAGCTGGCTGAGGTTTAGCCATCAGAATCAGGAAATTGGAACCCCGCCGGTCACGGCCACGACATTACCGGACATGTAGCTCCCCTCCGCCGACGCGAGCATCACATAGGCGGGAGCGAGCTCGCCCGGCTGTCCAGCGCGGCCGAGCGGCGTGTTCTGGCCGAGCGTTTCCAGTTCCTCCGGTGACTTGGCGATCGGCTGGATTGGCGTCCAGATCGGGCCTGGCGCCACCGCGTTCACGCGAATGCCTTCGCCGGATAGAAGGTTGGACAGGCCCACCGTCAGGCTAGAGATAGCGCCCTTGGTTGCTGCGTAGACAATCATGTTCTTGCCAGCGACCTTTGCCTGTTCGCTGGTCGTGTTGATGATCGCCGAACCCGGCTTCATGTGCGGCGCTGCTACCTTGGCCAAACGGATCATGGCAAAGACGTTAGCGGCGAACGCGGCCTGCATCTCGTCGTCGTCGATGCTATCAAGGCCCTCGTTCATTGTCTGAGCGGCAGCGTTGTTGACGAGCACATCGATGCCACCGAATTCCGCGATCGTACGCTCAACCAGGGTTATGCAGTGATCCCGGTCGCGAAGATCGCCCGGAAGCAAAACACAACGTTGCCCCGCCTTTTCTACCCACGTCAGTGTCTCTTCGGCGTCGGCTTGCTCGTCGGCAAGGTAGGAGATCGCAACGTCGGCTCCCTCACGGGCATAAGCAATCGCCACTGCCCGGCCGATACCGGAGTCCCCTCCGGTTATCAGCGCCACCTTGCCCTTCAGCAGGCCCTTGCCAACGTAGCTCTCCTCGCCGTGATCGGGTTTGGTTCGCATCTTCGCCGTCAAACCGGGTCTTGGCTGCCGCGGCTCATCAGGAAAACTTGTCGGCTGGCTGGTACGCGGATCGTCGGTCATAGCGGTTCCTGCTGGTGGATATCAGCAGCAAACGGCTCAGGAGGGATAACGTGCCGGGCGGCCGCACGTGACGACGGCATCCCGTCGGTGTCAGCGTTTCACCGGTTGCCAGCGATAACCCGTGCCGGCCTTGACGATCTGGCCGAGCCCTGGGAACGGAAAATGCGGGCTGAACACATGTTCGCCGCTCGCTGCCAACTTGGCCAGCTCGGCCGTCCGCCGCTGGCGCCCCTGCTCGCCGTCAGTGTCGTAGCCGATGATCCATTCGGGCCTGGCGAGAGACACGATAGCGCTATGAGCAGTGTCGCCCATGTCGAGTAGCTTCTGGCTGTCTGACGTGATTTCGTAGCCGCTATGGCCGGGCGTGTGCCCCGCCAGCGGGACCGCGCGGATACCCGGGATCACGGCCGCGCCAGGATCAAACGGCATGACCTTCGGCGTGATCGTCGCGACTAGCGCGGCATTGTCGGGCTGGCTCTGCATGAACGCCCATTCGGCGCGCGTCATACGGATCGTCGCGTTGGGAAACGCCAGTTTGCCGTCCGCGCTCGACAGGCCGCCGACATGATCGCCGTGCGAATGCGTGATGAGGATG
This sequence comes from Sphingomonas sp. PP-F2F-A104-K0414, assembly GCF_004340945.1. Lineage (GTDB taxonomy): Bacteria > Pseudomonadota > Alphaproteobacteria > Sphingomonadales > Sphingomonadaceae > Sphingomonas. The sequence continues at coordinate 64,218 of NZ_SLYD01000011.1, read as the reverse complement.
TCAGTAATGTCCGCCGGCGATACTTTGGCGAGCGCTAGGCTCTGCATCAGGACGCCACCAACCTTGGGGCCCAGGCCAGTGTCGATAAGGACCATACGGCCCGGCATGCGGACAAGCAGCGCATCGACACCGAGCGATAGCGCGTCGGTTGGCGCGCCTGCTTTCCGCAATATATCCGCGACAGCTGCCGGGCCTTCCTTCTTGCCGAACACGCTGCCGTCGTTCGGAACGCGGTTGATCATGTCCCGCAAGGCCACAGTACGCATCGAGCCGATGCTGAACGGCACCGCCGCAGGCGCGATCGGCACTGGCTTTGCCAGCACCGTCGCCCCCAAGAATACGGCAACTCCGAGCGCGGCTATCGAACGAAGGGTCATCTACATTCCCATGATGATTGTTGGATATCGTAAGGAACGTGGCGGGTTCAGTGACTTGAGACAACTTGATGAAGTACCCGGTCTTACCGGTAAGGCCGATGGGGCTACTGCTTCACTGACCGTCGGCGATTGCTGTCTCAGGCGGGCGCCAGGCTTTGGAACGCCGCGATAAGAGCCTGTTCGTTGATTGGCTTGTCGAGAACAACCATCGATGGCCAACTTACGTGGCATGCCTCGCGCGTGCCAGTCACGAAGATCACGGGCGTCGGCCCATGCTCCAAGATGATGGCTTCCACCGCGGCAGGGCCGGTACCGGCTGAGAGATTGACGTCGGACATTATGATCGAAGGAGGCCGCAATCTGGCGGCATCGATTGCCTCCTCTTGAGAGGCAGCCTGATCGAAGGATGTGCCGCCAGCCCGTTCGATCAGCTGGATGATGTGATCGGCGATGAGGAAATCATCCTCGATGACGAGCACATGGCACATATGACAAATCCCGATAAGCTGAGCTTTTAACCATTGTGCTCACGCAATGGGCCCGCCACGGCGTTAATAAATGTCAGACAAGGTTGAAAGCCTAGATCGGCGCTTCGATCACGAAGCGAATACCCTCAGGCAGATATTGGATCTCCGCCTTGCCGCGGATGTGGCGTGACAAGACGCGCTCAATCATTCGCGTACCAAATCCAATACGTGTTGGCGTTGCAACGATAGGACCATCCTGCTCCGTCCAGGAGAAGGTAAGCCGGCGTTCCGTTGCATTGCCGTTTAGGTCCCAGCGTATGGTCACCTGGCCCTCCGGTACCGAAAGGGCGCCATATTTGATCGCATTGGTCGCCAGCTCGTGCAGCGCCATCGACAACGCAAGTGTCACTTCCGGGGTCAGCCGTATCGTCGGGCCGACAGCGGAAAAACGTCGACCGTTGCTGTCCATGAACGGCGCGAGCACCCGCTCGACGATCTCACCGATCGCCGCGCCTTCGATCTCGTCCTTGAGCAGCAGTTCGTGGGCAGACGCTAGGCTGGCGATGCGGCCCGATACCGCATCCCGAGCCTCAGCGAGGGACGCAGCATCGCGTAGCGTCTGACTGACAACGGCACTGACTGTCGCAAGCGTGTTTTTCACGCGGTGTGTCAGTTCATGGGCCAGAACCGAACGTTGCTCCTCGGCGAATTTGCGCGCTGAGACATTGCTCGAAAAGCCCGAAACCGCCAACGGAGTGCCATCCGCACGGCGCTGCAGCGAGCCTTGGGAATGGATCCAGCGTTGCTCGCCTTCAGGCGTCAATATACGGTATTCGACGTTATACCGCGTGCCATGCTCGACAGCGCTGTTCAGCGAGTTCGTGAGGAGGTCTCGATCCTCTGGATGGACGCATGCCAACATACTTTCTATCGACAACTTTTCGCCGACAGGCCGGCCAAAGTTCGTCAGGCAACTTGGCGAGTAGCTGAGCCGCCATTCTGGCAGGTCGATGGTCCAAGTGCCCAGTCCGCCAGCATCGAGCGCAAGTGCCAGGCGGGCCTCTCGTTCGGCTAGCGCAACTTCGCGCTTCGCAAGCTCGGCACTCAGCGTGTCGCGGTCGCGTTCCAACTGCAACAGCCCGTGCCGCTCGAGTGTGACATCGAGCTGGGATGCCACGAAGTAGCGTAGGCTGCCGGTCGCGTCATGCACGGGCGCGACCATGAGGCGGTTCCAGAACGGCGTGCCATCACGACGGTGATTCAGGAGGTCGATATCGATCGGCTTACGGAGAGCAATTGCGTCCTTCATGCGTTGGACGTCGGCCTGATCGGTCAACGGTCCCTGCATGAAACGGCAGTTCCGGCCAACGACCTCGACTGCCGAGAACCCCGTCAGAGCCTCGAACGCACGATTGACGTAAACCAGCGGGTTGTCCGGTAGCGTTGGATCGCTGACGACCATCGGCGTAATGCAGTGATCGAACGCCGCAACGAAGGGGTCATGTTCGTTGAGGCGGGACGCAAAGGCGTCGACAGCCTCGCGTACGACACCTGAGGCATCGTACGGTCGAATAGGCGAAGGTGGGAGTGGCTGACGGTCCAAAGCGGGAACGTCCTAGCGGTAAGACGTTGATGGATCAACGTAATCGAATTTATGTATAACTTCTGTCATCTGTCATCCCACTTCGTGAGGCCGTGGATTGTCGCTTATCACCCGGAAATCAGGGACTGGTCTGGGACCACTCTGCGGCAAACGCGGGCGCAGCAATGAAGCTCGCTGGCTGCGGGGATACGGGCGGTGGATCGCAGACACCCTCTTCGATGTAGCGCATTGCGGACATCAGACCATTCCGGGAGAAGGGCTTGGGTATGACGCCATGGCCACCGGCAAAGTCGGCTGGGATCTTGAGCGGGTTTGCAGTGACGAAGACGACTATCGCGCCCGCCCATCGCTTCCTGATCAACGCGCAGACATCTAGGCCGCTGGTGCCTTTCGCAAGCTGTATGTCAACAAAAGCCAGGTCCGGATGGAGATCGCTTGCCAGGTCTTCAACTTCGTAGAGAGACGCGGCCTCGCCGACGACACGGTGACCGGCGTCTTCGATCATCGCTTCAATATCCATCGCCAAAAGAGCTTCGTCCTCGACGATCAGCACATTCAACGGCGGTTGGGCACGTGCATTCATTAATCGTCCACCGGGAATGAGAGAGATACACGAACACCGGGGGCGGCGTCAGACCACACGACGTCGGCCCTGACTTGCTTGGCGAGGCGGGAAATAAGCATTTTGCCAATGCCGTCCGGCTGAACGTCATTGCTGGCAATCCCATGCCCATCATCGGTGATTTCGATCAGGGCATTATTGCCTTCTAGGGCGGTGCGGACGGAAATCGTACCGGCTCGCTCGTCGGCAAATGCATGCTTGATGGCGTTGGTCGCTATTTCGTTGAGGATCAACCCAAGCGATGCCGCCTTACTGGACGGCACCTCTATTTGCGAAATTTTCGAAACAAGCTTGATGTCGTCGCGTCGGCTGGCACCAACGACGTCGCTGATTAGATTTTCGGTAAACGCCCCGACATCGAACCGGGTGACGTCGTCCGACTGATAAAGACGGCGATGCACTGTCGCCAGCGCATCAACCCGTTCGAGCATGGTTTCAAGTTTTGATGAAACGGCCGGGTCTGATATGCTACGCGCCTGCAAACGCAGAAGCGAACCGATCATCGTAAGATTGTTCTTTACGCGATGGTCGACTTCGTGAAGCAGCAGAGTTTTCGCATCTAGCGCGGCCTCGAGGTCTGACGTGCGCGCCTCGACCTCCTGTTCGACCAATAACTTTTGCTTTGAAATTATAGTCTGCGCTTTGACACGGTCAGTAACATCAAGCTGGGAGGCGAAGAAGAATACAACCTTGCCGGCGTCATTGCGTACAGGGCTCAGGTACAACGCGTTCCAGAACGCAGATCCATCCTTTCGATAGTTTAGAAGGTCCACGGCAATGTCGGTCTGGGCGTCGATTGCCTGACGCACCTTAGTCACTTGCTCTCGGTCAGTGTCGGGCCCCTGCAGGAAGCGGCAGTTACGGCCGATGATTTCACTTCGGTCATAACCCGACAGCGTTTGAAAGGCTTCGTTACAGAAGACGATCGGGTTATCGGTCTGCGCGGGGTCCGTAATGACCATAGGCATTCGGGTAGCCCGAACAGCCGCGGCAAAAGGGTCCGCTCGTCCGTGCTCGTAATCGAGTGCTTCCGTCAGATGCCAATCGTCCCGCTGCTTCATCACGCCTCCGTGGAGCGTGCCGACCAGCCGAACTCCGTGCCGGGACTAAATCGTTTTGATCGTTTTCCGTTCCGCTGAGAGATCGAGTTCGTCTCACTCAGGCATGACCATTGGGCGGCATGGCTTGCGCGTACAAAGCCTCTTTGAGATCGAAAATCTGCGCCCCGTCTGCAGGCTGGAAGCTGAACGAATGGCAGACATGGGGAAAGCGGAAATGGCTCGTGAGTGTCCGCCTGTGGGTCTGGCGGAAGCCGTAGGGAAGGGCGTGTTCGTCCAAACCTGGACGTTCATGCCGGCGATCCGGGCTCCCGATCCAGCCATTCGTTCATTTGGATCGGTAAATGGGTCAAGCCTTATCCATCGGCACGATCCTCGAGGGAAGGTTTCAGCAACCACTATGAGGTAGGTGGCGTTCATGAACGCCGAAAACCGTGCCGTGACGCTCAAGGCAAGCAGGCTGAAGCTTCTGCCGCAAGCTATTGTGCTCGTAGCATTTCTGCTTCCCTTTGCGCGCCTGGCTATAAGTTATGGCTATGCGCTGGTCAGAAAAGATCGCGTACAACTAGCCGATCTTGCTATTCTCGCGATTTTTACACCTATCGCACTTCTCTTCGTGTGGCTTCAAGCGCGCACGCTTCGTCGTTTAGCTCGTCCTGATTTGCTAAGGGTGACCACCGGTTGCGTAGAACTGACCTTCCAGGGCATGAGGCTTTACCATTCTTGGTCGGCTTTGGGGGAGCCCGTATTGCGGCGTTTAAATGGTAAAAGCGCTGCGCGTTCGATAGTCATGCCCCAACGCAGCGGCGGCAAGCTAGTCATAGCGGCCGAGGACTATGCGCATGAGCCCAATGATATATTGGTAATTCTCAAACAGGCTAAGGCCGGTTTTGTAACAGAACCGGCCCAAAAGCCCTCGAACGCACTATATGCGTTTCTGGCAATTCCGGTTTCGTGCATCACGCTTGGCATTTCCATTATCGGCCTAGTGTGGATTGTTTTTAGATAACCGATCAACCCGGACCTAGTTATCCAATCCATGGAGCCAGAAGCCGCCGGTCCGCTTTTGTCCCCATTCGGGTCTCTGACCGTCGGTCTTCCTCCCCCGCAACTTCGGACCCTCGTCCAGAAACCAGCGATACTCCCCCGCTTAGCAGCAACTGGCGGGACGATCGCTAGATCAGTGCAGAGCGGTATCGACGCTAATCCGGAACAACGGTGTATGGGCCGCTTTATACCGTTGTAACCGGGAGAGCTTCATGATCCGCCGTCACATTGCCGTACTGCTAGCCGGCGCATTCGTGCTTGCGCCCGTTGCCCCTCTCACTGCCCAGAACACGGTCCGCTCGATTTCGGCGACTGACAAAGCACAGGGCACTCAGGCTCATCCGCAACTGCTTGCGCAGTTCGGCGGTGCGTACAAGGGGCCACAGGCGACATTCGTCGAACGTGTCGGCAAGCGTGTCGCGGTACAGTCCGGCCTGTCGAATGCGGGCAGCGACTTCACCGTTACCCTTCTAGACTCCCCGGTCGAGAACGCCTTCGCCATCCCGGGCGGGTACATCTACGTCACCCGTCAGCTGCTCGCACTGATGACCTCGGAGGCAGAACTCGCCTCCGTGATGGGCCATGAGGTAGGTCATGTCGCAGCCCGTCATGCCGCCTCGCGCAACACGCGTGCGACGATCGGTGGCCTGCTTGCTCGAGGCGTGAGCCTCGCTACAAAAAGCGATCTGGCGACCCGGATCGCCGGCACGGGCGCGCAGCTGTACACGCTGAAATACGGACGCGATCAGGAATATCAGGCGGACGCGCTCGGCGTCCGCTACATCACGGCTGCGGGCTACTCGCCCTATGCCTCGGCCGACGTGTTGGCGGCGCTCGATGAATCGACCGGGCTGACGGCGCAGGCCAGCGGCACCGCACGTTCTGCGCCGACATGGGCATCGACGCATCCGAATGGAGCCGATCGTGTGCAGCGCGCAGAGGCACTGGCGAAGGCCACCGGCAAGCCGGAGCTTGCGACCACCCAGGATACGGCGTTCCTCCGCATGCTCGATGGCCTGCCATATGGCGACGGCAAGGAGGGTCGCAAGGTCATCCGGATCGTCACCGTTGGCGCAAGGGACACGATCGATACCCTGAGCCAGCGCATGGCGGTCGCCGACGGCAAGCGCGAACGCTTCATCGTCATTAACGGCGTTCCGGCTGACGAGCTGCTGCAGCCCGGGACGCTCGTCAAGCTGGTGGTCGCCGCATAACCGCGGATATGAGCATCGGCGAAGCTGCGATCGTGGATGACGTGCGACCTATGGGCCTGTCAGGGACGCCGGTCTTCGGATCGTCACCAATGAAAAGGGTCATGTCGTGACGGTGATCCCGGGGCGACAGCGATGAGCGTTACGGGCGCTGCAATCCTGTCGGAAATGGAGTCCGCCCTACGCCGTTTCACCCCCGATGAGGCAGCCGTCACGACCGAACTGCTGCTCCGCCTGAGGGACGCCCTGGAGCCGGGCGACGAGCAATGGTTCGATCAATTCGACAGCCATGTCATGACGCTCGACGGCGCCAGTACCTATCGGCCGCAAGGCAACACGGAGCGACTTGCTTTTGACCACGCCCTGCAAGCTGCGTTGCTCGCGCTGCACGAGCTTGTTCGCCGACGGCGCGAGGGTGAGGTGACGAAGCCGCCTTCGAATACCGACGAAGGCAATCGTACCGACGTTGCCAGGCGGGGGCCGTCCGAACGTGACCGGCTCCTCAACGCTGTGCAGGACACCCTGTTCATACTTACCCGGACGGCTCGCGCACCCGCCCGTTTACTCAACGACGTCGAGGATCGTTCGGACTGGAAGGATCTGGTTCTATGGTTCGTAGAGGCGCTAATCGGGGAAGGTCTCGCGACGATCGAGGGTGGAGATCGTACGTCGACATCCCACCTCAAGCATCTTCGCGACCATCTATACGATAGGGGGGGCGATGATCAGGCGTGGGAAACGCTGCTCGTGTCGCTCACCGGACTCGGTGTCCTGTTTACCGCCGAGATGGGGATCGTCACTCTGGGCCAGCCGCTCAGTACCTCATTTACCGCGAAAGCGGAGGGGTGGGGTATCGGTGAGTCGACGGCGCCGGCGCCGGCGCACCATGTCGATGCCGCGCCGTCCCACGGCACGTCGTCGGACGTTGCGGGTGCGATCGCGGATGGGCGGTGGACCATCAACACGCGACTGCTTCTCGATGACGGCGGACAGTTGGTAATCTTTCTGTCGGACAATGCGAACGACCCGACGGTATCGGCGATTGTCGGACGCGAGGTATTCCGCTGCGACGTACGTGGCGCGCCTATTTGGCAGATCGCAGCTGAGGCCGGGACGACCGATTCCAGAACGCATCCTTTCGATCACGCGACCGTGACCAGCGAGCCTTTCGTCAGCGTGTTCGAGGCGGACGGAAACTATTACGCCAGCCGCTGGAACGGCGACACATTCGTGATTGATATGTCTAGCGGAAAGGCATCGTACTCGGGTTGGGCTCGGACGTGATGACGGTCGCGGTATATCTGGTGTGACTTTATAATCCGGCTTCTTGCGCGCTGATCGCGGCCGCGTCTCGAGAATACCTAAGCGACGTTGCCGCAACTGACGATTGTCGACCATTAGTCGCGACAGATGCGACCAAATTGGACGTTGGCACGCTAAATTTCGGCGCGAACCAGAAAGCGCATGCCATCTTCTTGATGATACGGAACAGACCACGCCGCCTTGATTTGAGGTCTGGTTGCGCGTTGCGACGTTCCCTGATCGGACTCCCCGTCTTCTCACCCGAATCCGCCAAAAAGATTGTCCAGCGTACTGAGTGCGGCCGTACGAACGAGATGAACGAATGGCCGAAGTTGGAAACATGAAAAGTGGTCGCTAATGGCCGAAACTGGGTCTCTCAGACCTCGGTGCGTTCGGCCAATTCCAAAGCGTCCTCCACGTCAACGCCCAAGTAGCGCACCGTGCTGTCGATCTTGGCATGGCCGAGAAGGATTTGAACGGCGCGAAGGTTGCCAGTCGCCTTGTAGATGATCGACGCTTTCGTGCGCCGTAGCGAGTGCGTCCCGTAATCCTGCGCCGGTAGGCCGATGCCGACCACCCACTCGCGCACGAGGCGGGCATATTGCCGCGTGCTCATGTGGTCCATGTAGTCGTTGCGGCTCGGGAAAACGAAGTCGTTCAGTGTCCCCCCACGTCGCTCCAACCATGCTCGCATCGTCTTTCGCGCCGTGTCCATTATCTCGAACTGAACCGGTCGTTTGGTTTTCTGCTGAACCACGACGGCGCGGTCACGGACGCGCCCGCCGGAAACTACATCGCCAATCCGCACCCTGACCACGTCACAGCCGCGGAGCTTGCTGTCGATGGCGAAGTCGAACAGCGCTCGGTCGCGCAGTCTCCTCTGCTGGTCGAGCCAGAAGCGAATGGCCCAGACCTGTTGCTGTTTCAGCGCCCGCTTCGCACCAATCAGCCGGCCTTCGTTCCAAGGCCGAAGTTCGTGAAAGGCGGGGTCCATTGACGAGTGACCCATCGATCATCTCCATCGGCCCAGATCGGTCGATCGAGTATACGCATGCGCAGTAAACCGCCGGTTTAGAAATGTGGTTGATCAGCCGTCGATGATGCTGAACGAGTTGTCGGTTTCGGGCGGCGCCTGGCGGCCTCTGTGCGGCCGGAAGTGGGTCAAGAATCGTCGATCCAAGCCGGCTAGCAACTCGATGCAGTCGCAAGGCGGCAATGGGCTGATAGAACAGGACGAGCTTTGTCTCAGGAAAATGCGTAAGATCGCTTCTTCGCGGTATTCCGCCCTCGGACGTTAGATCGGTAACATGATCGATCGCACGGCGTCGAGGATCGAACTCGGCTCGGTCCTTTGCATCCAGTCGGGTGCGACATCTGCCCATTCGACGATGCCGGTCCTGCCGATCAGCAGAACGGTTGGAAACGGCAGTTCCCACGTGCCCGTTCCGGTGACCGTCCCCAACGGCGTCGCGGCGGCCCGGCGCGTTGCCGCATTCGCCTCAAAAACGATTTCCAACCGGTGCGCGAGTGCATTGTCGCGGTCACTGGCGATCGTGAAATCGAACGCGTGACGCCGCTGGATCTCTGACAGCAGCGACGGGATCTGCGGGCTGACCGCAACGAGCGGTACGCCGAGATCGCGCAGGCTCGGCCAGAGCGCGCGCTGATAGACCGGCAGCGCGGTATTGCAGGCGGGGCACCCGGCGAACCGGAAGAAGATGAGCACGGCCGGTCCGTCGGCAATCAGCGCATCGCGGCGGATGATCGTGCCGTCGATCCCGTCGAGCGCAAAATCGGGCATCGTATCGCCCGCTTTCACTGCATCGCGCGGGTCGAAGCTTTCCACGAGGTCAAGACGCTGGCCTGCGTTGAGCGCTAGCTGTGCTGGCGTCCAGCTGCTGTCGCGTTCGGCCTGCAGCGCAGCCAAAGCGGCGCGGACGGAGTCTGTCATCATCGGTCTCCCTGGACGTGAAAGCTGTTGGCTGGATGCGCGAGCCCGAGATGGCCGCGCAGCGTGGACGATGCGTAATCCCGGCGGAAAACCCCGCGCGCCTGCAGCAGCGGCACGACGTCGCGCAGCATCCGGTCGACGCCGGCCGGCATGAACGCGGGCATGACGACGAATCCATCGCAGGCCTCCTCGAGCAGCCAGCGTTCCATCTCGTCGGCGACGGTGCGGGGGCTGCCGACCATCTTGGCGAACGACAGGCTCGAGCCGTACCAGCGGCCGAGGTCCGCGAACGTCCATCCTTCGTCGATCGCCTTGCCGATGACGTAGTGGAAGCGGCCCTTGCTGCCCCGGATCAGATCGCGGATGTCGGGGACGGGCTCGTCGATCGCGTGGCCCGCGAGGTCGTAGTTCATGCTGCCCGACATGAAGCTCAACCCCGCCAGCGGCTCGACCAGCGCGTCGAGTTCGCCGAGCAGGTCGGCGGCGGCATCGTCGCTGTCGGCGATGATCGGCACCATGCCGGGCAGGATCTTCACCGCGTCCGGAGATCGTCCGGCGGCGGCGACGTCGTCCTTGAAACTGCGATATCCCGCCTTGGCGCGATCGATGTCGGGATAGACCGCGAACACCACTTCGGCGTTGCGCATCGCGAGATCCTGAAACGTGCCGGATGCGCCGGCATGGATCAGGACCGGGTGGCCTTGCGGTGGACGCGGCAGCGACAGCGGGCCCTTCACGTCGAACCATTTTCCCGCATGGTCGGCGTAATGGACCTTGGCCGGATCGCCATAGGTCCCCGCACGCTTGTCGGGCGCGATCGCATCCTCTTCCCACGTATCCCAAAGGCGGCGGACGACGTCGAGATATTCGCCGGCCCGGTCGTAGCGCGTGGCGTGGTCGTAATGCTCGGCGCGTCCGAAATTATGCGCCTCGGCGTCGCTGACCGAGGTGACCGCGTTCCACGCCGCGCGACCGCCGCTGAGGTGGTCGATCGACGCGAACATCCGGGCGACGTGATAGGGTTCGGTATAGCTCGTCGAGATCGTGCCGCCGAGACCGATATGGCTGGTCGTGACGGCAAGCGCGGACAACAGGGTCAGCGGCTCCGTCCCGCGCGATGCTCGATAGCGGACCGTCGTCGCGAAATCGTTTCCGTAGAGATCGTCGACCGCCAGCTTGTCGGCGACGAACAGCATGTCGAGCTTCGCGGCTTCGGCTTGGGCGGCGAGGTGCCGGTAGAAACCGAAGCCCTGGTCCGCGCCGCTGGCCCGTGGATGGCGCCAGCCGCCGTGATGGATCCCGTCGGCGGTCACGAACAGGGCAAGGTGAAGCTGGCGGCTCACAGCGACACGCCGACGCGCGCGTAATAGGAGCCGCCGCTGAGCCCGAACGGCGCGAACCCGCCATAGGCGCCGCTGCCGTCGGCGGCGATCAGGCCGTTTCGATCGGGATAGGTGTCGAACAGGTTGTTCGCGCCGACTGCCAGTGTGATCCGGTCGGTCAGGTCGTAGCCGATGTCGAGATCGGCCACCCATTTGCCGCCGAAGGTCCGGTCGCCGGTCGCGACGTTGCTCGACTCGGTGTAGCTTCCGTAGCGCGTCGCGCGGGCGAGCGCATGGACGCGGCCGAGCGACCAGTCGTTGGTCAACACCAGCTTCGTACGGGGCAACGCGACGACCAAGTCGCGCTGTGCCTGCCGGCCGAACAGCACCACGTTGAGCGAACTCAGCGCGGCGGGGTTGTCGGCGATACTGAGGATCTTGGTCTTGTTGTAGCTGTAGGCGGCGCTCAGCCGGAACGCACCGAGCCCGGTCGTGCGCAGCGTGTATTCCGCGACCGCATCGATGCCGCGGGTGCGCGTGTCGATCGCGTTGGTGAAGAACTGCGCGCTGTCGACGCCGGTCACGCCGTTCGCGACGAGGATGTCACGGATCGCGGTGCCGCCATTGGATGCGGTGCCGAGGAACTCGGTCTTGACGATCCGTTCGTCGATGCGGATCTGATACGCGTCGAGCGTGAGGTGAAGGGCGCCCGCTTCGTAGGTGATGCCGGCGGTGTAGTTGAGCGACTTTTCCGGCTTCAGCGGCTGCGCACCCAGCGCGATCGCCGCGGTGCTGTTCACCGGCAGGAACTTCGCGATCGTCGAGACCGGCGTGTTGCCGATGACCGTCGTGGTGTTCTGCGTGGTCGAGAAGCCGGTCTGCGCCAGCGATGGCGCGCGGAAGCCGGTGTTGACGCCGCCGCGGATCGCGAGGCCCTTTGCAAGTTCGTACCGCGTCGAGATCTTGCCGCTTGCCGTATTGCCGGCGCTGTCGTCGTAATGCTCGAACCGGCCGGCGACGCCGACGAACCACGCATCCGTGACGTTGGTCGCAAGATCGACGTAGCCGGCCAGGTTGGTGCGGCTGAGCGAGGCGGCATCGGCGGGGGAGGTGCCGGTGAACGACACGAGCCCCGGCGACGGATAGCGGCCGCCATAGAGTTGCCCGAACGGCGTGTCGTCGACCGGGATCTGGTAGCCGCCGTTGCGATAGCTGTCGGGCTCGCCGGCGCGCGACTGGAAGCGTTCCCGGCGATGTTCCGCGCCGACCGAGATCGACAGCGGCTTGGCGAGGCCGACCTCGACGTCGCGGCTGAGATCGAGATTGTTGACCCAAAGGTCCTGGATCTGCGTGCCCATGTAGAAGCTGGTCGGGCTGGTCGGTCCGATCGAGGGGTTGAGCGTGTTCTCCGCGCCGAGCCAGACGCGGTCGCGCCCGAAGCTCGAACTCAGGTCCCAGGCCCAGCCGGCAAGGTCGCCCTTCGCGCCACCGGTGACCTGGAAATCGGTTTCCTTGATCCGGCGATAGGCCTGGAAGCCAGTCGGGTACACTTGTGGCAGGACGTTGAGGCCGTTGGTGTTGGCCTGGCCGCCATAGCCGGTAGAGGAGGGGATATAGGCGCCGCGCGCGTCCCTGATATCGCGGTAGCTGAGCGTCGAGAAGCTGTAGAGGCGCAGCGTATCGCCGACCGGCAGCTCTGCATTGTACGAGCCGTTGATCATCTTGTCGCGGTTCGACCGGCCGTAGCCGCCGGCATAGACATGATCGAGTTCGGCCTCGCGCGGGTCGGGCTGGCCGTTCACCAGCGGCAGGATCCGCGGCACGGCGTCCGCCGACGAGTCCGCACGATCATGGTATTTCGCTTCGACCGCCGCGCGGAAGAATCCGCCTTCGCCGAGTTGCGTGCCGTAGCTCAGATCCGTCTGGAGCAGCGGTGCGCCCTTCGAATATTGCTGGCCGCCGGTGATCGAGAAACGCCCGCCCTTCGGCGCGTCGTCGAGGATGATGTTGATGACGCCCGACACCGCGTCCGAGCCGTATTGCGCCGCCGCGCCGTCGCGGAGCACTTCGATGCGGCCGACCGCGTTGGTCGGGATCAGGTCGATATCGACCGGGGTGGGCTGTTCTATCTGCACGAGCGCTTCTTCGTCGAACGCGACGGAGAAGCGCGCCTCGGCACGTCCCCGACCGCCGCCGTATCTGGGCAGCGCGCTCACAACATCACGGCTACCGATGCGTATGCAATCTTCGGCGAGGCGACGTATCGGCTTGGGTCCGTGTTCAGCGTCACCGGGGGATTACGCGGTACGATCGAGCACAAGGATTTCGTGTTCGACAACAAGGTCATTAACCTCGCACGCGTGCCTACCGCGCAGTCGATTGCGGGAGAAGCGGACGAGACTTGGCGTGCGCTGACCCCGAAAGCCTCGGTGCAAGCGCAATGGAACCCGACGCTTTTGCAATATGCCAGCTATTCGCAAGGCTTCAAATCGGGTGGCTACGACAACCGCGCAACGCGGCTTGATCTGGCCACGTTGCCGTTCGCGCCGGAGAAGGTCAGCACCTACGAAACCGGGCTGAAGGCGACCTTGTTCGACCGCGCGCTACGCTCGAACATCGCGGTGTTTTACAACGACTATCAGGACCTGCAGGTGTCGTTCTTCGATCCGGTCTATCAGGGATCGCGGCGTGGCAATGCGGGCAAGGCGCACAGCTGGGGCATCGAGATCGAGAACAGCGCCACCCTGACCGACCGTTTCAGCGTGCAACTGGCGGGCGGGTATCTCCATGCGACGTTCGACGACTATAAGGGCGCCGGCGGGGCAGGGGTGAATGCCGACGGCAACCGCCTGACCAACGCGCCCAAATGGACCGTCACCGGTGGCGCGAGCTACGAACTGCCCTTGGCCACCGCGGGTTCGTTGAGGCTGGCGGCGGACGCCAATTACCAGTCGTCCTATCACGTCTCCGCGCTCAACCGGCCGCAGGACCGCTCGCCCGGGCAAGCCTATGTGAACGGTACGATCACGTGGAATACCCCGAACCCGCATGTCGACGTCGCGCTGTCGGTTCGCAACGTGCTGAACACGAGCAAACAGATCGCCTCGGTCTACAACCCGTCGATCGGTGCATGGTACAAAAACTTTCCCGACCCCAGGACGGCGTTGCTGACGTTGCGCTTCAGCCAGTAGAGATGAACGAACGGCTAAAGTTTGGAGGTGGGGAAGGGGGCACGAATGTCCGGGTATGGGTCTGGTCGGAAGCCGTAGGCTAGGGGGTGATCGCCCACTTGCAGACATTCGGGGCTTAGATACGATGAGCAGATGCAGCGCCGCGTCCTATACCTCATCCTCATGGTCGGATTGCCGGTACTGGTCGGACAGTTCGCATTCGACTGGATCAACAGCGACTTAAACTCCGCCGTCAGTCATCTTCCTACGAGAGCCATACTCATCCTTGCTGTATTGCTCGTGTGGACCGCATTCCGGGAATACCGCGACCGTAAAAAGCGGACCGTCCGCTAACCTTCCCAAAGCGGCCATTCCGCTTACGCCCAGTTGTTGCCGCTCCAAAGCGCGAAGCGCTTGCTCGAAAGCAGTCATTCGTCAAGCATCGTCTGATGACGGGCCTTGGATGCAACCGGGCGCTTGCTTTTCAAGAATACGACTGCAATGATCCCGTAATAGGGAGGCTACCTATGCTATTTGTGACTCTTCTATCCTGGGCTTTTTGGGGAGGGGCGGCGATTGATTCTTCTCTTCAAGATATTACCGATGCAAATGCAGATATGGTTGCGCGATACTATCCACTTAAATCAATTCGTCGAGGTGAAGAAGGGTCGGTCGAGTTTCAAGTTACGCTTAATCGCGCTGGCAGCTTAACAAGCTGCAAAATCACAAAGAGTAGCGGGTTTCCTGCTCTCGATGAGCGCACTTGCGATATAATGGTAGAAACCGCACGTTTCAAATCAATTAGGAACTCGTCGGGATGGAGGGTCAATTCCGTTCACGATGGTCGCCTTGTCTGGCGGATACCAGACGATAAATTGCCCGAGAAGCTTGCGGTACAAAGAAAAAATGTAGCGTTATCTAGCGAAGATAGAATAATATGTCGCCAGCAGCTACGGCAGGGCTCGCTGTACGTCATGGAAAGGTTATGCTTTTCGGCTGCTGATTGGCGCAGGCAGCGCGAATACTCTCAAGGCGCGTTGCACGCTATGCAGTCTCCAGGGGGGCCAGTCTTCTAATTGGGGGGGGAGATATACCCGCCGGTCTTTCATAAAGCCGCCCGTCCGCTTTCCTCCCTTCACGACATTCATGACGGACGATCATGCGCAAAGCGCAGTCAGCGCGGGGATGAACAAATGTCTGAAGTTGGGGAGCGGGGAAGGGGGCACGAATGTCCGCTTGTGGGTCAAGTCGTCATCGTTTAGGCAGCTAGGGCTCGGTTGCTTTCGCCCGTTAGCTTAGTGCTTTTTGCATCACGGGACGGCGGGGAGCCGAACAGGCGGGCGTACTCCCGACTAAATTGCGATGCGCTTTCGTAGCCCACCGCAAAGCCAGCTGCGGCGACGTCGCGGCCGGCCAGGATCAGCCGACGAGCCTCCTGAAGCCGCAGGCTCTTCTGGTACTGCAGCGGGCTCATCGCCGTTGCTGTGCGAAAATGCCGGTGTAACGAAGCCGGGCTCATGCCGGCCACGTCAGCCAGCGCCTCAACGCGCAACGGCCTATCGAACTGATCGCGGATCAGTGCAATCGCCCGGCGTACCTGCGAAAGCCGGCTGTCAGCGCGCGCGATCTGCCGGACGATTGCCCCCTGCGGACCCTGAAGTAGACGATAGAGGATCTCTCGCTCGCAAAGCGGGGCCAACACGGCAATATCCTTTGGCGCATCGAGAAGCCGTAAGAGACGTAGCCACGCGTCAAGCAGCTCCGACGTGACCGGGTTCACTGCAAACGCGGGTTCGGCTGTAGGCAAGGACACGTCCGCCTCGCTAAGAACGGATGCAAGCTGGTCACTGTCGAGGTCGAGGCTGACTGCAAGATACTGCTCGTTTGGCTGATCGGGTTTGACGCAGCCGGACGCGGGTAGCTCGACTGTAGCGATAAAATAGCTGGCCGGATCATACCGAAGCCGGCGGTCGCCGATCGCGATCTCCTTTGCGCCGCTTAGGATCAACGCCATCATCGGCTGGTAAACGCCTGATACCGGATGTGGCGCGGCGCGGTCCTTGTACAGCGCGACTCGTGGCAACACGGTTGACTGATATCGGCCAGGTGTATGGCGGCTGACGATACCGCGCAGTTCTGTAAGCGTGTCGTGCATGCGACGAAGATGAGCGGTCACGTCGCTTCAGACAAGCGTCCTTGATCGGATCGGGCAAGTACTCGCGGCGATCACGCATGCGCAGATAGCCGCGGCGTCCATCTTGGGAGCACCAGATAAAGGAATAGGCATGACCCACAAGAAAACAGCACTCGTGACAGGAGCAAACAAGGGCATCGGCCTGGAGATAGCGCGCGGACTCGGCAGGATTGGCTACACGGTCTGGATCGGTAGCCGGAACGAGAGCCGCGGCGAGGCGGCTGCTGAGGCACTACGCCGCGACGACTTGGATGCCCGCTTCCTGCCGCTAGACGTAACAGACGATCGGAGCGTCGCCGCGGCCTTAGAAACTCTGGGACGCGAAGTCGACCAGCTCGACGTTCTAGTGAACAACGCTGGCATCTCAATTGGCTGGGGACCGCCTAGCGAAGAGAGGATCACGGATGTTCATGCAATCTACGACGTCAATGTCTTTGGCGTGATCCGAACAACGCAGGCTTTCCTACCCTTGCTAAAGAAGGCGTCCGAGCCGAGGATCGTCATGATCAGCAGCAGCCTAGGCTCGCTTGCCTGGGCATCGGACTTCGACGCGCCGATGGCTGAGGTCAATCTGCTCGGCTACAACAGCTCCAAGTCGGCGTTGAATGCGGTGACAGTGGCTTTCGCCAAGGATCTCGCGCCGCTTGGCTTCAAGGTTAATGCCGGCTGCCCGGGCTATACCGCGACCGACCTGAACCAGCACACAGGCTCGCGCACTCCGGAGCAGGGAGCTGCGATCGGTATTCGACTAGCTACTCTACCTGACGATGGACCCACCGGTGGCTTCTTCGACGCTGATGGTACGGTAGCTTGGTGATGAAAAACTGACGCGGCACGCCTGTTCGATTGTAAACAGGCGTGCCCTCTGTTGATCCGGTTCAGGCCCGTGAATGACCGCAGCCGGATCAGCGCCGCCCAGTCGCCAAGCACTGATCCTCAGTATAAGAAGCAAGCCGCGATCACGCCAAGGGACACCATGGTCACAACCGAGCATCTCGCACCTGACGACTATGGCCTTCTCATCCTGGCACCTGAGATTGCGCTCGGCAGTGGTTGGCTTGGCGGCGACAGAGTCGTCGGTCGCGGAGCCATCCGAGACTTGTTGAATAAGGCCCTTCGTTTCAACGAAGGTGAACGGCAGAGGCTAAATATTCATTTGCCCAGCAGAGTGCTCACGCTCCGGTTGGATGAGATCGAACCATATTATGGAGCGTAACACTGCTTCGCGTCGGCTGTTGAGTCGATGTCCGCTTCTTAATAGCGCTTTGGTGGGCGACGTGGCCGGAACTGGGTCGTCCTTCCGGAAGCCGAAGGGTAGGGCGCATTGGCTCAAAGATCAGGAGCTACGCTACGAAGAGCCAGCTGAAAGAACTGATTGTGGGGGCTGACCGAATAATCAGCGAACGCACCGCACGGTGCGAACCCGGCACTACGGTAAAGTGATATGGCCGGCGCGTGTAGTGCGGCGGTTCCAGTTTCAAGGCTCAACCGTGTGTAGCCCCGTCCGCGAGCTTCCGCGATAATATGCTCATGCATCGCTCGTCCTACCCCTGTGCCACGTGCGGCCGGGGCCACCCGCATGGATTTCAGCTCGCCATGTGCGCAGTCCAGTTCCTTTAGCGCGCCGAACCCGACCAGGGTTTTGTCGTTCCATGCCGTCCAGAAGGTGACGCTAGCTGCCGAAAGGCCGGACGCATCAAGTGCAAAGGCGTGATCGGCCATTACGCGCTGCAACTCTCGCAGGTGATGGTCCAGTAGATCCGTGACGTATGTTGCTTTTGGATCGGCTACCCGTATTTGCATTTCACTATTGCCCCCAAGAGTGATGACCAGCGCTTGTCCGGTTGTGGCTGAATTCATCGTCAAATCGTAGTTTTTCAACTGCGCACGTTAGTCGTTCGGCCGTGCCGTCACGCATAGTATCCACGCCGCGGCGACAACCTCCTCCAATGGGCGCTTATAGTTCTCGGCGCCCCAGGCGAGGGCAATGTGTAACAGCCCTCCTTCGACACCGCGTCGGAGCATCGCATTGACTTTGACGGGGCCGCGATCATCAGGATCGAGGGCCGCAAAGAGCGGTTCGGAGAGGTCATGCATCGAACGGCGAATTGCCTCGTCGATCAACGGATCTACGCCGACGATTTCAACAAGGAACACGCGTGCCGTGGTGGGATTAGCGCGTAGCGTCGCGAAATATGCGCCTAGCATCCGTCGGGTACGATCTTCAGTCGGTAGAGTGGGATCGTCGGCCGCAACGATCTGCGTCAACACTGCGGCGATCACCTCATCGAACGCGGCGAGTAGTAGCGCCTCCCCATGCGCAAAACTTTCGTAAAAATAGCGTTCGGTAAGGCCTGCCTCGCGACAGATCGCGCGGACGCCCGTGCTGTGGAATCCCTGCGAGCCATACAAGCGCACAGCGGCTTGTATTAGCATTGTCCGCCGCTCAGCCCGTCGAGCGTCAAGCGTCTGCCCGGTCCACCGTTTCGTTATTGCCGTCATTCCAGCAGAGTAGCGATATTGACAATGACAACAAGCATTGTCATTCTAGATCGTGAATATGGTGGGAGTGAACATGGCCTGTATGGAGCACTTGGACGTGCTGGTGGTAGGCGCCGGTCTGTCGGGGATCGACGCCGCGTTCTGGTTGAAGACTGGCAATGCCACGCGAAGCTGGGCGATTTTCGAGGGGCGCGATGCGATCGGCGGCACGTGGGATCTGTTCCGCTATCCGGGCATTCGCTCGGATTCGGACATGACGACGCTGGGCTTCCCATTCCGTCCGTGGCGAGGTGAGAAAGCGATCGCCGCGGGCGAGGACATCCGCGACTATATCCGCGACACTGCGGCAGAGTTCGACATCGACGCCAAGGTGCGACTGCGTCACCGGGTGACCAATGCAGACTGGTCCTCGGCGGACGCGCTGTGGATCGTGTCGTATACCGTCGATGGCATCGCGGCCCAGCTGACCTGTCGCTTCCTGTTCCTGTGTTCTGGCTATTACGACTATGCCGCGGGGCATGCGCCGACCTGGCCGGGAATGGAGGCGTTCGCGGGACAGGTCGTCCACCCGCAATTCTGGCCTGACGACCTTTCGGTCGCAGGCAAGGACGTCGTGGTCGTGGGTTCTGGTGCGACCGCGGTGACGCTGGTTCCGGCAATGGTCGATCAGGGCGCCGCGCATGTTACGATGCTGCAGCGATCGCCGACATATATCGTCTCGCGACGGTCACGCGACGATCGCGCCGAGACGTTGCGCCGCTGGCTGCCTGGCAAGGTGGCGGAGGCGGCGGTCCGGTGGAAGAATATCGGCTACGGCATCTTCGTCTACGGTGTGTCGCGGCGCAAACCACATGTCTTGAAGCAGAAGATTAGGCAACAGCAGCGCGCGATGCTGGGGCCGGACTTCGACATCGCCACTCACCTGACGCCGCGCTACCACCCGTGGGACCAGCGGCTGTGCCTCGTCCCTGACGGCGATCTGTTCAAGGTACTGCGCAACGGGCGGGCGTCGATCGCGACCGATGAGATCGCGGAGTTCACGCGTGACGGTCTTCAGTTGAAGAGCGGCGAGGCCATCCCCGCCGACATCGTCGTGACCGCGACGGGGCTCAAGGTGCAGCTCATGGGCGGCGCACGACTGACCGTCGATGGCGCCCTCGTCGATCCGGGCAAGCGGCTGCTTTACAAGGGGGCGATGCTAGACGGTGTGCCCAATCTCGCTTTCGCGATCGGCTACACCAACGCGTCCTGGACACTCAAATGCGACCTGACGTCGCAGTTCGTCCGCCGCCTGCTCGATCATATGGATCGGCGCAAGATGGACAGCGTCGTGCCGGTCGCCCCGCCATCGACTGCGGGCGACGAACCGATCCTCGACCTGAGCTCCGGGTATGTGCAGCGGGCGGCAGACCTTCTTCCTCGACAAGGCGCGAGCGCACCGTGGAGGGTGAAGCAGAACTACCTCCGCGACCTATTGGCGTTCCGTACTGGTCGTATCGACGACGGTGTTCTGCGCTTTGGGCGGCGTGGTCTGACCAGAAAGAACGCAGCATGAGCGCCCGGATGGAGCTTGCCGGCAAGGTGGCGGTAGTGACTGGCGCAGCGGGCGGGATAGGCCGTGCGATCGCGCGATCGTTGGCTGTGCGTGGCTGTCACGTCGCGCTGGCCGACGTGAATGAGGACGGGTTGGCCGAAACCGTCGCACTGATCGGCAACAGTGTCCGCGTCACCCGTCACAGGCTCGATGTTGCGGACCGCGATGCTGTCGCCGCCTTTCCGGCTGTGGTTCTGGCAGCGCACGGACACGTCGACGTGGTCGTCAACAATGCTGGTGTTGCCCTAAGCGGTTCCTTCGCACAGCTCACCGCAGCGGAGTTCGACTGGCTCTTGGACATCAACCTGCACGGCGTCGTCCGCATGTCACGCGCGTTCCTGCCGCTGCTACAGCAGCGTGAGCAGGCACAGCTGGTCAACCTCTCCAGCCTGTTCGGAATCATCGCACCACCGGGCCAGAGCGCATATGCTGCGGCCAAGTTTGCCGTACGCGGCTTTTCCGAGGCTTTGCGCCACGAACTGATCGCAGCACATTCGACGGTTGGTGTGACCGTGGTGCATCCAGGCGGTGTGAAGACGGGTATCGCCACCAACGCACGCGCCGGTGCTGCAGTCGGAGTCGAAGAACGCGAGCGGCAGCAGGCGCACTTTTCGAAGGCGCTGAAGCTCAGTCCCGAACAGGCCGGCGAGATCATTGTTACCGGGATCGAGCAGCGGCGAGCCCGGGTGCTGGTCGGACGGGACGCAAAGATCGTCGCGATGATCGAGCGGATCATGCCGGTCGCTTACTGGCGGCTGCTCGGACGCGGACGGTGATAATTGCCCGTGAGCGTTACGATGGGGGAGGGGAGCCCAGCAATTCTTCGAGCGTGCCATTGGGTGCGAGGCGCTCAAGCATGTTCGAAAGTAGGATCACGGAATCGCGCATCGCGTTGGGATCGTCGATGAAATCACGACCTATCGACATGCCGTGCATCGCCCAGACAACCAGCCGGATGGCGGTTGTGTCGCGGACCTTGGCGCCGAGACGATCCAGAAAAGCGGTCACCGCCAGTTCTTCGATCTCGGCCTGGACCGGCTTTATCAGCGCGGCGAGCTCGGGATCGCTCCGCGAAGCGACGAAGATCTCCAGCACCGCGACGCCGGAGGGCCGCGAAAGCACCTCCCACGAGATCTGAGGCCAGTCCGATACGCGTGATCCGGTACCCCATTCACGTTGCAAGTCCTGGTAGGCGACCACTTCCTGTTGAAAGACCCATCGTACGACTTCCGCAATGAATGCGGCCCGGGTCGTGAAATGATGCGTGATCGCGCCACGGCTGACGCCCGCTTCGTCGGCAATTTCAGCGTTACTTGCGCGACTATAGCCCAGCCGGCTGATTGCGCGCACCGCTGCCTCGAACAACGCGCCGCGCGTTTCCGCGGTGCGTTGTTCCTGCGTGCGCCTTACAACCTTGGTTTCGCTCATCGTCACTCCTGCCGCCCTACTGACCTATCGACCGCATGCCGACAAGCGACACGCGGTGCGACGATCAAAAGCGCCACTCGAAGGCACCGCCGATCCGGCGGAAGGCATTGTCCGGCAATGTCTGGACATATTGCCCGACCGAGAAGTTACCCGGGTAGATCGCTGCGGCGTAGCGCTTGTCGAACAGGTTGCGGACGAACACACTGAAGCGCGCATGATCGCTGATATCGCCGATGCCGATCGTAGCGTTTACTAGCGAGTAACCGTTCTGGATCGTGCTGGGATCGTTGATCGCGTAATAGAAGCGGCTGCGATAGCGCCAGTCTGCGTTGAGGAAGACCTTCAGGTCGTTGCCAATGGGCTGGTCGACATTGGCGGCAAGGCTGGTCGTCCACTTCGACGCCCCAACAAGCGGGGACCCTGCCGCATTGAAGCTGGGTCCGGGCAGCGAGCAGCCCTGCGCAGCGGTCTGGCCGAAATAGCACGCCACGTTGTAGTTGCCATATTCGGTATCGAGATAGGTAACGCCGCCCGACAGGCTGACACCACGCATCGGTCGCACGGCGGCCTCCGCCTCGACGCCGCGTGTCTTCAGCGTGCTGGCATTGCCGGTTCGGAAGGTACCCAGGCCACCGTTCAGCGTGGGGTCGAAGACCTGAGCCTGGAAATCCCGGAAGTTGTTGATGAAACCCGCGAGATTGAGGCTGACCCGGCGGTCGGCGAGGTCGAACTTGGCGCCGATCTCATAGGCGTCGACCTTCTCGGGATCGACGTTGAACGCGACCCCCGCGGCCGAGCTGACTGCCGGCCCCTTATAGCCACGGGTGTAGGTTGCGTAGACGTTCGCGGTGGGCGCGATCGAGTATTCGACGCCACCGCGTGCTGAAAAACCGTCGGCATTCCGGTTGGCGACGATTGGCGCAGCAAGAGTACCGACACAGCTCCTTCCGCCACTCAGCAAGAATGTGACCAGATTGCAGACTCCCGAGACGGCAGTAACGGTTGTCGTGGAGTCGATCTCGTCGCGCGTATACCGGCCGCCTGCGATCAGGTGGAGCGACGGCGTCACGTTGAACGTGAGCTGCGCGAAGCCCGCATAGCTCTTCGTCCCATAGTCGAAGTTCGACTGGCCATTGACCGGCGACAGTCGGACCGGCGTGCTTGCGGGGAACACGCCGAACGTGCCTGCCTGCAGGATTTGCGCGTCGATATGCTGTTTAAAGAAATACAGCCCGGCCGTGTAGTCGACGAAGCCGTGGCCATTATTGGCAACACGTAGTTCTTCCGAGAACTGGTGGGATTGCGAGTTGGCGATATTCGTGTCGAAGAACGCGACCGGCGTCTGATCGACATCGTTATTCGCGCGCGCGCGCAGGTTGCGATACGCCGTGACCGAGGTGACGGTGAGCGGCCCTGCATCGTAGCTCGCCGAGAATTGTGCCCCGAGGCTATGTTCGTCGCGGAGCACGTCGGTGCTCCCGATTGCAGTCTTGTTATTGGTCGGCGAGGCGACAACGCCGAGTGCACTGTTCTGCGTGAACACAAAGTTGGCGGGCGCGAAGGGTCGGAAGGCGGCGGGGATTGGTGTCGGATCGTTGCCACCGAACTTGCGGATCGTGGAATAGGCTTCGATCCCGCTATTGTTCTGATAATCGACAATTCCGTACAGCGAAAGCCGGTCGGTCGGTTCCCACAGCAGCTTGGCCGTGCCGAAGTACCGGCGGACTGGATCAAGACGACCTGGTCCAACAAGCTGCGTCGACGGCTTCTGGTATTGATAGCCGCCAACGACACGCAACCCTGCGGTGTCGCCGATCGGTACGTTGACGACGGCCTGCGTCTGGACTTGGTCACGGCTGCCCGCCTGGACCCGACCGCTGCTGCTAAACTCACCGAGTTGTGGTTTGGTGGTGGAGATCGAAATGAGGCCTGCAGTTGTGTTCTTGCCGAACAGCAGCCCTTGTGGCCCGCGCAGCACCTCGACACGTTCGACATCGGCGAGCGAGTTGAGCGGGACGTAGCGCGGCAGCGTGATGTTGACGTCGTCTACCGCTATGCCGACGGCCGACTCGATGCCGTAGTCGAACGAGTTGGTGCCGACGCCGCGGATTGCGAAGTTCGGCACACCAGGCGTCGCCGTGAAGTTCAGACTAGGCGCACGCTGGGTAATGTCGGCAAGCTGATTGGCTCCCGTCTCGCGAAGCGACTGGCCGTTCACGACGGTGATTGCGATCGGCACGTCGCGTAGATTCTCGGTCCGTCGCTGAGCCGTCACGACGATGTCGCCCTCGACGGCGCCGGTCGGATCTGAAATCTGCGAAGCCTCGCTTCCTCCGCTCGGCGTTGCCCGAGTTCCGGTCTGGGCCTGAGCCGTTCCCGTCCAAGCCAGAATGCTCGAGCCCACCAGCAGTGCCAATCCACGCATCGTCGTTATCCTCACCCGTCCAGCGGTCCCGGCCGCTTGACAACGATCATTGTCTGTTAGAAACATACTGTCAAGCACGCACGTAAAGTGAAATGCTGCGTCGGGGAGTGGTGATGATAAGGATGACCCATCGGTCGGTATTGCTTGGTGGCGTGCTGGTGACCTGTGTGACAGCAGCATTCGCTCAGGAACGGCCATCGAGCGGTATGGCAAGGCGAGCCACGGCAGATACGCGTGCGACCGCTACCGAACGCGCCATGCAAGGTGATGAGCGGACCGTGCTGACGCATGGCCTTTGGGCGATTCCGTTGATCCCTAACGTTCGCATTCCTGCTGAGGCGATATTGGGCGCTGGCTACGTCACCGGGATCCCTCGGCTTGGCGTGCCAGCGCTGGTTGAGACCGATGCGAGCCTCGGCGTCTCGTACATCGCCAATCTTCGTAAGGACGGCGCAACCGCGCTGCCGTCGGCGACCGCAATGGGATCGACGTGGAACCCGGATCTGATCCGCCGCGGCAATGCGATGATTGCGGGCGAGGCGCGCGCTAAAGGGTTCAACGTGCTGCTTGGCGGCGGCATCAATCTGATGCGTGATCCCCGTAACGGGCGGACGTTTGAATATTTTGGCGAGGATCCGCTTCATTCGGGGCTTCTCGGCGGTGCCGCGATCGACGGCGTCCAATCGCAGCACGTGCTGTCGACGGTGAAGCATTTTGCGCTCAATGCGCAGGAGACGGGGCGTCACGCGGTCGACGGTAAACTTGCCGATGATGCGTTCCGCATGAGCGATCTGCTCGCCTTCGAGATCGCGATCGACCGTGGGCAACCCGGCTCGGTAATGTGCGCCTATAACCGCGTCAACGGTGCACCGGCATGCGGCAGCGACTACCTGCTCAATCGCGTGTTGAAGCAGGATTGGCGCTACCCCGGCTTCGTCATGTCTGATTGGGGTGCGGTTGGTGCCCTCGATTTTGCTTTTGCCGGGCTGGACCAGCAATCGGGTGCGCAGATCGACAAGAAGATCTTCTTCGGCGTGCCACTCGCCGAGGCGGCTGCCCGCGATCCGGCTTATGCCGCGCGCGTCGCCGACATGAACCGGCGCATCTTGCGTTCGGTCTACGCGGTCGGGCTCGATACGCATCCGCCGGTCAAGGCCGACATCGATTTCGCTGCGAACGCCGGGGTTGCCCGAAGCGTCGCCGACGAAGGGATTGTGTTGCTGCGGAACTCCAATGCGTTGCTGCCGCTGTCGAAGGACGTGCGCTCGATCGCGGTGATCGGTGGGTATGCTGATGCGGGCGTGCTGTCGGGCGGCGGATCGACGCAGGTGCAACCGCTTGGTGGCCCGTCCGTCTCGCTGCCGATGGGAGGCGAGGGGCCGCTCGCGAAATACAATAACCAGACCTATCATGGCACCGCGCCACTCGCCGCGATCCGTGTGCTGGCGCCAAACGCCAAGGTGACATTCCATGACGGGCGCTATGCGGCGGAGGCTGTTGCGGCAGCAAAAACGGCGGACGTGACGATCGTCTTTGCGACGCAGTGGATGGCCGAAGGCGCAGACGTCCCGGATCTGTCGCTGCCGGGTGGGCAGGACGCGCTGATCGCTGCGGTGACCAACGCTAATCCCAAGACGATCGTCGTTCTCGAAACCGGCGGGCCGGTCCTGATGCCATGGCTCGAACGGACAGGCGCTGTGCTGGAGGCGTGGTACGGCGGCGTGCGTGGTGGAGATGCGATCGCGGCGACGCTGTTCGGCGACACCAATCCATCTGGTCGATTGCCGGTGACCTTTCCCGCCTCGCTTGACCAGCTGCCGCGTCCGGCGCTGCCGTATGCCGGGATGATCGACCGGGACTTTGCCGTCGGAACCGCTGCCGGAACGCGCTATCCGATCGATTACGATATCGAGGGCGCAGACGTCGGCTACCGGTGGTTCGCGCGCAAGAATGCTACGCCGTTGTTCCCGTTCGGCTTCGGACTCAGCTACACCCAGTTTCAGTCCAGCCCAATGAAGGTCACCGGGGGCGCGCAGCCAAAGGCGACGGTAACGATCCGCAACACCGGCACGCGCGCAGGTAGCGACGTCGCGCAACTCTACCTCGTCTCGACACCTGCAGGACGCACACTGCGGCTCGCTGGCTTTACCAAGGTCGCCGTGCAGCCAGGGACTGCGGCGAACGTCACGGTTCAAATCGAACCTCGCATACTTGCCGAAAGCAAAGGTGGCCGATGGACGATGCCGGCGGGACGCTATGGCTTCGCGCTCGGGCGCTCGGCAACCGATCTTGGACCTGTCGTCACTGTCAGCCTGCCAGCGCGCCAGTGGCGCTGACCATTCACTCTAGGAGGATTCTCGTGAACCGCTTCAGCCTGTTCGTCACTGCCCTTGCCTTTGCCCTCCCCACGGCGGTGACGGCGCAGGGCATCCCGGTCGAACCGATCGCGACACCCCCGCAAACCGGTGCGATTGCACTGGGCACTGGCGGCGTGCCCGGTATGCCGGCGGAAAGCTGGTTCACGCTCGCCAGTCGCCCCACGGTCCGTAACGTCGCAACTGCGACACTTTTGCCGGTGCTGCCCGACAAGGCAAAGGCGACGGGGGCTGCGGTCATTATCGCGCCCGGCGGCGGTTTCCTGATGGAGTCGATGGAGGCCGAGGCGATGAAGCCGGCACGCTGGCTTGCCGATCATGGCATCGCTGCCTTTGTTCTCAAATACCGTCTCGATGCGACACCGGCTTCACTGGACGCGTTCAAGCAGGCCGCGCTGGCGCGCTTCGCAGCTGCTGCAATGGCTGGAGCGAAGGGCGGTGCCGTGATCCCGGCACCTGCACCGGCGCTCGCCGATGCGCAGGCGGCAGTGAAGCTGGTGCGGGCACGTGCGGGGGAATGGGGCGTCGATCCACGCCGCGTCGCCTATCTCGGCTTTTCCGCCGGCGCGATCATGGGGGTGGATCTGGTAAAGACCGCAGCACCTGGCACCACGCCTGACCTGTTCGCCGCTATCTATCCCTCGATGGCACCAACGACCGTCGCCGCAGGCGCGCCGCCGCTGTTCGTTGCGATGGCCAACGACGACGAGCTGTTCGGCAAGCAGGGCTACGGCCTGCCCGACAGCTGGCGTCGCGCCGGGCGGCCGGTCGAACTGCACGTCTACGAACATGGCGGCCATGGCTTCGGCTTCGACGGCAAAGCGGGCACGACCAGCACTGGCTGGAGCACCGCGCTGCTTACCTGGCTCGGCGCGCACGGCTGGCTGACGAAATAGCAGGAACTGCCGGAAGCTGATCGCTACTCTTCGAGGAGACGGAACGATGCGTTGGTCGATATTGGGCGCGATAAGCGCGATGCTGCTCATGCAGCCGGCAACGGCTGCGACATACGAGGCCAAGGGGCCGATCGAACGTCATTATGCGGCGGACGGTCCATGGGCCACGACGACAACCGTCTCGCCCCACGCCTGCGACCGCGAGGGCAATGTTTGCGACATCTGGTATCCGACTGACCTCGGCGCCAACCCTCTCAAGGGGCGGACCAGCGGCTTTCGTCATCCTGTGATTGTCTTCGCCAACGGCACGGCGGATACGGTCCCGGCGGAGAAGAATGCCTATTTCCTGCGCCATCTCGCGAGCTGGGGCTTCATCGTCATTCGATCGCGCGATGGCTCGACGGGGCAGGGCGAAACGGTCACCGACGCGAAGGACTTCCTACTCGCTCAGTCCCGCGATCCGGGGAGTGTCTTCTACGGGAAGGTGGACGCCGACAATATCGGTCTGGCAGGCCATTCGCAGGGTGCGGCGACCGCGGCGTTGCTGTTCTCGCGGAACGATCCTGCGTTCAAGACCTATGTGCCGATCGAAACCCCACTACGCGCGGTCTGCGTGGTCGCGAACTGCTCGATCGACCTTGGCGCGCTGTCAAAGGTTACCCGTGGTTCCATTTTCTATGTCGGTGGCGACGTCGATGTGATCTCAAGCCTGCCGACCAATCTGGGCTATTACGGGCCGACGTCTGATGCGGTCGACAAGGCGATGGGGATGATCGCGCTGGGCGGGCATACCGAGATCGAGGGCAATCCTGGTTGCGCGAGCGGCGGTATCCCGGCGTCGTGCAATCTCGGTGTTTATCCCTTGCTCGGATATCCCACCGCCTGGTTCATGTGGAAGTTGCAGGGAGCGGCCGATGGGCCGGCCGCGTTCGCTAAAAACGGTGAACTGAGCAACGCGGCACCCGGATGGCTCGGCGTCCTCAGCAATATCCAGCGACCCTAAGATGCATGATCTCACGATGGCGCGGTCGCGTCATTTGTGGTGGGGCCTGTTGGCTGTTGGCACCTGTACCGCACTGCTCGTCGCCGTATTCGTGTTTTATTCGCCGCCCCCGGTCGGGCTCCAGCCTGATAGTGTACGCGTGGTATCGGTCCCGGCAGTTGGCGGTCATGCCTCAGGCAGCAACGTATCCGCCGGACTTGTCGCCCGAGGCCCAGCACGGTCTGATTGGATGGGCTCTGACAGGCCCGTTATACTGCGCGCGCTTGCCTTGCCGGCGGATGCCCGATTGCGTGAGGTGATCGGCTCGAATTCTAGGCATCAGGTTGTTTGCGGACAGGTACAGCCTGGGGCGGGGCAGGCCTTCCGTCGCTTCTTTTACGCGAAGACCGCGAGGATGGGGGCCATAGCTGACGGTGGCGCCGAGTTCGATCAAACCTTCGCCGGGTTATGCGCTGAGGCTAAATGATCCCGACGTCGATTCAGGCACTACAAATCCGAAATAGACAGAGATAAATCATGGATGAATCGTTAGGTAATTTAAAAGACAAGCTTGAGCAGGCCTTGAAACTTGCGTATGATCTTGAAATCAAAGTTGTTGGTGCCTGGATATCAGTGGCGATTGACGCTCTATCCATTGAAGGCGAGACAGCTTGAGCCACCTGGGCTTGGGGAAGACCTTTATGAACCTACAGTCTGGTGTCAACCAGATTGGAGACCTCTTGACTTCACATCGAAGAAGCACATAATTAAGCCCCCGATTTGATATGCGGATGGCCGAATTCTGGCTGCCAACATACGAAATTTCGATCTAGTCGTATAGCTCAAAGCGCCGATTGCAGACACTCTGCGCGACTTATAATCTGCCTACGACCGGTCATCCATTTAATCTTACATATCGGTAGGTAGCGTGCTGGCGGAAAGGTCGAAGGGTGTCCTGTCTCAGCAAAGCATGAGGACGAAGAGGTGGTTTATGTGCCTGCTTGAGCAATCGCCAAAATACTGATGCTGGCCGTTTTCATCATTGCGACCTTTGAATGATGGGTCGAGGGTTCACCGCTAATGCTAGCGATCGATTTACTTCTAATCGGGCTGTGGCTAGCAAGGTGGGTATTGCCCAGGGGTAAGGTAAAGCAGGGAATGCCAGCGCACCGAGCTGCCGCTCGTGAGGCGTTTGAGGAAGCGCGCGTTACAGGCACTATTAGCGCCCTATTTATTGGGACCTACCATCAGTTGAAAACTCAAGACGACGGCCAAGCAGAGATGGTAGCTGTTCAGGCGTTTCCGATGCTGGTTCGCCAGGAAAACAAAAGCTGGCCGGAAATGCACCAGCGACAGCGATGCTGGATGCCCATCAACACAGCGATTGGAGGTTTAAGAAATAGCGAGCTTCGTGCGGTGCTGATGAAGTTTGCACAGGAACTACCTAACGTCGCCTAGATCTTTGGCGATCGTCCACCGCTCGTAAAACACAAACCGGCTTAAACTAGCGGTCTTTTGATAGTCGAATTATGACACGAAGGCGCCAAGTCCAACGTGGGCGTAGCGCGCGTCGTGTCCGCACGACTAAGAGTGATCACGCTCCATTTTTGTGATGGCACCTGAATGCGGATCGACGTGAAACTCGTAGTTTACCCTGGCTTTGCGGGCTTCGCCTTCCCAATGGCCATCGTCGGCTTCCAGCTTCGTGACCCGATAGCCTCGCTTGGAAAGCATGGCCTTCACCTTGGCGCTGCTGATCCAGTTTTTGCCTGGCATATCTGCAAAGGCGGGGGAACCAAGGCCCGCGATTGAAACCGTAGCGATGAGAATCTTTTTTATCATAATTAACTCCTTATGCGCTGGGTCCAAGCGCATATCATCTGACCGTCGTTCCGGCCGAAACTAGAAAAGTGTCGATCTCTTTGGACGCAACCATGATCATCGTCGCCAACGACTGGGATTGCCCAAACCTAGACATTCAAAGGTCTTCACCCCGCTTCCGATTGCAGAAGTTCGCTCATCAAAGTGGAAAGGTGGGATCAGAACAGAGATTAAGTCGTTGTCATATAGTCCTTTTATACAAGGGGGTGTATATATGGCAGATCACGTTTTGAAATTCGAAAGAGCCCGAACGGCTGGCGCTAACGCCGCCAGTAGCGAAAAATTGGGATATGACGATTGTCCATATGATGAAGATCATGAGCCAATCCTGCGGGCCATGTGGCAGGACGGATTTTTGACAACAAAATTATACGGAACGGGATGATTTGAACGTACCACGGTACGCCCTTGGTGACCAGCAAGTAAGGAAGACGCCCCCGGTCCCGTAAGCAGACCGTCTGCTTTCCTTCCCATTCCGGCCATTCCGCTCACGCCCAAATTCGGACGTTTGGGCGTGCGATCAGATCTCCCGATAGCCGCCATCCGTTAAGCTAGCTTACGAGCAGTAGTAGAAATTGCAGTGA
This sequence comes from Sphingomonas sp. PP-F2F-A104-K0414, assembly GCF_004340945.1. Taxonomy (GTDB): domain Bacteria; phylum Pseudomonadota; class Alphaproteobacteria; order Sphingomonadales; family Sphingomonadaceae; genus Sphingomonas. Next base: position 33,227 of record NZ_SLYD01000011.1, on the reverse strand, counting down.
GCGTCGCGCATCCATACTATCGACGTCGCCGGGTTAAGACAGATACAGTGTCTCTATGAGCTCTGACGACCCGCTGACGGCCCAAGATTTGAAGGACGAATTGGAAGTGTTACTACAGCTCGCGGACGACCTCGGCCTCACGGTCGTTGGTGCGTTGCTAGCTTCCGCAATAAACGTGATCCCGATCGTTCGACATTGATATCATTCCTCCCCATCTCAACCATTTCGCCTTTTACCAATAAGCTGTGTCGTTGATCAAACCGCCGTTTTAAGCGGCTCCGGTAATTTGTTGTCCGGGAGCATGTTCCGCAAATGCTGGTGCACCATGCGCTTGTTGAACGGCTTTGAGATGAACGTAGCCTTTTCGGGCATCTCGCCCGCTTTCGGTAGAACATGACCGGATGCGATGACGATTTCGATCGCAGGCCAGCGTTCGGCGACATGCCGCGCTAGCGCAAAGCCGTTGGTGTCGCCGGGCATGTCGACGTCAGAGAACAGCAGTACGATGTTTTCCCAGTTGGTGGCTAAGACTCGCTTCGCCTCGTCACCATCCATGGCCTCGTAAAAGCGAAATCCAGCATCTTCGAGGATGGCAGTCGTATCCATCATGATGAGCGGATCATCATCGACAACGAGCGCGTAAGGTACGGTTGAAAGGGTCATGGAGCCCTAACCCGCCCGCCATAAGCAGAGTTGCGGCGCGAGAGGTTTTTTGGTTGATTTTCTTAGAGTGCGACTGCGGCATGGCCGCATTTGCGGGCCATGCCGGGTGACGTTTGCAGGCTGTTAACCGAGTAGTTTTGTCACAATGGCCATCGCAGCCTACTGACACTAAAGGACTAAAAACATAGCGTCCAACGACATAAGGCCCGTTGAGCGTGCGAACGGAGTGACGTGTGCGAGATATCCAGGAAGAAGCGCGGATCGTCCGCGAGCTTACGCGCGGCGATAGCGGATCTGACCCGTTTGCGTCGGCTGTCCGCGCGACGCGCATGCCGATGATCATCACCGACCCCCGGTTGCCAGACAATCCCATCGTGTTTGTGAACGACGCCTTTGGGAAGTTGACCGGTTATGCCCGCAGCGAGATCATGGGGCGCAACTGCCGGTTTCTGCAGGGACCGAACACGGACATGGCCGACGTCGACCGCGTTCGAGACGCGATACGTGCGCGGGAATCGATCGAACTCGACCTGCTGAACTACAAGAAGGACGGCACGCATTTCTGGAACCGGTTGCTGGTTTCGCCCGTGTTTAACGACGACGGGGTGCTGCTCTATTTCTTCGCTTCGCAGTACGACGTCACTCTTGAGCGCGAACGCCTCGTCAACCTTCAGCTGGATCGCGATGCCCTCGAAGCAGAGGTAGAGCGCCGCATTGCCGAACTCCAGGAGAGCGAGCAGCGGCTTCAGTTTGCCCTGGATGCCGGCCGCCTGGGATCCTGGAGCATCAATCTCGATACGTACAGGCTGACGGCATCTGCCGAGTGCAAGAGGATATGCGGTCGTGCCCCGACCGATCCTCTGACCCTCGACGAACTGCGAGAGTCGATCCACCCGGAAGATCGGCAGATGCAGGTCGACGGCATAGAGCGTGCCGTACGCGACCGATCGCTGCTGGACCTCGAGTACCGCTTGCGGACGCCGGCAGGCGAGGAGCGCTGGGTACAGATCCGGGGACAGGCGAGCTACCGCGCCGATGGAACACCGTTGGCACTCGTCGGGACGACCCAGGACGTGACCGCACGGAGGCGCGCTGAGGAGCATCGGACCCTCCTGGCTAATGAGCTAAGCCACCGGGTGAAGAACACGCTTGCGTCCCTGCAGGCAATCGTCTCGCAAACGATGCGCCGGGCGACCTCGGTGCAGGAGGCCGGCACGACGCTGGAAGCACGCATCCACGCGATGTCCGCCGCGAACGACTTGCTAATCAGTGGCAGGTTCGAGAGCACGTCCATGCGCGCGCTGGTTGAGCGCACGCTTACCCCCTTCGGGGTGGAAGACGGTCAAAGGTTCAAGCTTTCCGGGGAGGATCTCCAGCTCCCGCCACGCCTTGTCGTCGCCTTCGCCCTTGCCCTCCATGAGCTTGCAACCAACGCCGCAAAATATGGCGCGCTATCGACCGCCGATGGGGTGATTGATCTGAGCTGGAAGGTCATGGACGGCTGGCAACCGCATGATCTCCACCTCACTTGGGTAGAGTCAGGAGGCCCACCGGTTGCACCGCCGACACGGACCAGCTTTGGAACACAGCTCATCCAGCGTGTTTTGGCGCACGAAACCGGCGGAACAGCTAAAATCTCATACCTTCCTGGCGGCGTCGTGTTCGAAGCCGTCGCACCGTTGGTCGACAGCGCCGACAACGACAACGACAACGAGCAGCATGATCGAGCCGAAGAAAGGAACTAAGGGGCTAGCCTCTCATAAAGCACTAAGCACAGTGCTTTCGGCTTGGCGTTATAGCCCCTATCCGTTTTGCCACTGATGGGGGAACAACGGCCCGTCCCCACAGGGTAGCAAGGACGGACCGGCCACGGCCGGAGGACGACCGCGGCAAGGCATAAACGATACCCGTCATATTAGTTTCCGGCGGTTTTTGCCGTTTTGTTTCGACTTCCCAACCCGGCCATTTCCAAAATTCGATCGTCTTTGGGAAAGCCGACAGTTGCCCAATGTCTGCTATCGCCGCCCGCCTTCCCGAAAGCAGCCTGTCCGCTTTCCTCCCATCCCAGACATTTCCGAAACTCGTTCCTTTTCGAGAAAAAGCTCAAGCGTTAAAGCGTCAACATAAAGATCATGTCCGCCATGCTGTTGGTGTCGGTTGAAGCCGGCGTAGGCCCTGACATCGCAAGCGCGGCCAAGTAAGAGTGAAGTAATGACAGACGCCGCAAACGTTATTGCCGTGGACCATACAGGCTTCGCCGTATCGTCTTTAAACGAAGCCGTTCGCTTCTGGACGGAAGCGCTCGGTTTCACACTTGAGCGGCAATCGGAGATGGGGGGCGATTTCCTGCATCACGTGACCGGTGTCGATAATCCTAATGTCAAAACGGCGATCGTCAGGGCACCGGACGGCTATGTGGTCGAACTGTTGCAATATTCAAAAGGGCGCCAGAACGGTACGGTGCCCAACAGCGCGGGGGCGATCGGTGCGGCCCACCTGGCTCTGGCCGTAAACGATATCCATGCCGCTATTGCCCGCGTCGAGGCAGCAGGATGGAAGGCGAAGGGTAGTCCGTTGCCGATCGCGGGTGGGCCAAGGAAGGGAACGTTGGTGGCCTACGTTTCAGGCCCCGATCATATCACGATAGAGCTTATGCAGCCGCCAGCCCATTAATGGGCCTACGGAAGTTTTCCCGCTTCACCATCCCTCGCGAGAAAGTCGGATGGGACAAGAACGCCCGATTGCGGACGTTTGTTGTATCGTTCACGTTGGCAGCAGGGTCAGCTAAGAGGCGATCGAAAATGAGCTACCAGACGGACCGTCGAAGCCGGACGCGAGCTATTGCCGTGTACGTGACCCTACTGATGATAGGCGCGGCGCTGGGCTTTCTGGTCAGGTTCGGCGTGATTACCGATCATATCCTCTGGTAGCGGCAGCCGGCGGTCGCTCAAATGGCCGCTCTCCTCTCCAACCCGGACGTTCCCGAAATTCGATCCTTTTCGGGAAATTCGGCGTGTCGTCAGGCAGGGGAATGCCTGCCACATGAGCCCCGCCCCGACATGAACGAAGTGCCGAAGTTGGGCAGCGGAAATTACCCCGCGAACGTCCGGTTCTGGGTCAACATCTACCGTTCCACGCTTCAAAAGCTGTCGATCAACCTCGCCTCATTATCTGTGCCATTGAGGTATGCCAGGAGCCATCGCTGAAATTGCGCTCCCTCTCCATGCCTCCTACCTCCAAAACTACGGAAGAGTTGTTCTATAACATTGGTATGTTTAATGAGGCAATATTAACGTTATAACGGATATGCTTAGGTAATAACTGGAGCTTTAATGACTAAAGTGATCGACATGAAGGCGATGATAAAAAGCGTCGAGAACAATCCGAAATATGAGGTCCTCGTAAATATCTTTTATCAGGCTGAACTGGTCCAGGGATGCGGTGCGGATGTGTTGCAGGCAGCAGCTTGCCTGCGCTCGCTCGATGAGCTCGAAGCGACCATCAAAGATATCCTGCCTCATCACAAGACCTTGCAACAGGCGTTGATCAACTCGGCCATCATCCTTTATGCACGCGGCACTCATCCCGGAGCCGAAAGCGGTGGGCGCGGGGCGGTCAAGACGAAGAAGCTTCTGCCTAATGAACTACGCCCTTTGCACGATGCTATCATTGAGGTGCGCAACAAGGCTGTCGCCCACGTTCACCTAGGAAATGGGCTAGACGCATGGCATCAAACCTTTGCGGTGATGGCGCCGACCGGCAACGCTGGAGGCTGGCAGCCGGCGATGGTTACGCGTGCGCACATCTACAATCGCGACGTAATTGATAAACTTAGAATCCTTATTCCCGCAGTTGAAGCGATATTTCAGGAGCGCTATCAGGATTTTCTTCGGCAGGCAGCCAAGCTCTTCAACGAGAACCCGCTTGACGCAACTGCGTATGTGACCAAGGCCGAACAGCTTTTTAGCTGCGACACCGAGACGGCCAATAAATTTCTGGCGGGTCAGGGGTCAGGCACCACCTCGACAATTTATTCGTAGAGGGATCATAGGCAGCTACCAAAGTCGCATGCCAAGTGGGTAGTATCGGAATCGCCGCTTGACCCACTTCGGATAAACGATCGTCGCCCGTAGAACCGGTGCGTATCAATGCAATTCGGGCGCGATTTCGCGCCCTACCGCCGTCGCTGTCCTTTTCCGGCGGAAAGCGGCTCAAGAGACCTTGCGCGGTAAGTGATCCTTGCAACGCCGGATGGCAGCAGCCGAAAACACCTTGCCTCGCGGGACGATAGGCGAAAGAAAACGGCGATCCGCAGAAGCGACAGGCACGTTCATTTTGGCAAGGGATGATCGATGAAGCCGGAAGCAGCGGGAGCAGGCTTCAGGGAGATGCCGCAACGTGATCGGGCTTACGAAAGAGCAACTCTTTTTTCTCGACCAAGCCAGTCAGGTTTGGTTGGAGCTGGCGGACTCCAAGGCTTTGGAATATGGACGTATGTGCGCGACGAGCGCGGGCATGGCAGCGGAGCACCACCAGCCGTGCTGTTCCGTTATGCACCCGATCGCAAGGGCGAGCGCCCAGCCGCGCACCTCGCCCGGTTCCGGGGCGATCTCCACGCGGATGGCTATGCCGGCTTCGATCGGCTTTACGGTGAGCGCGTCGCCGAGGTCGCTTGCTGGGCGCACGTCCGGCGCAAGTTCTTCGATGTCCACGCCGCAACCGGATCGGCGACCGCCCGCGAGGCACTGGACCACATCGCCGGCCTCTACGCGGTCGAGCAGGACGTGCGGGGTCGACCGCCCGACGAGCGACGATGCGCGCGCCAAGCCAGAGCCGGACCGCTGCTGGCCGCGTTCCGCCAATGGCTCGACGCGACCGGCCCCAAGCTGGCGCGACGCTCCGACCTCGCGATCGCGATCCGCTATGCGCTCACCCGCTGGTCAGCACTGTCCCGCTACGTCGAGGATGGTCGGCTCGAGATCGACAACAACGCGGCGGAGCGCTCGCTGCGCGGCATCGCCGTCGGTCGTAAGAACTGGTTGTTCGCGGGCTCGGATCAGGGTGGCCAGCGCGCCGCCACCATCTACAGCTTGATCGAGACCGCCAAGCTCAATGGCGTCGTTCCCGAGGCGTGGCTCACCGACACCATCGCCCGCATCGCCGACCATCCCGCCCGGAGCATCGACCAACTGCTGCCTTGGAACTACCGCCCGGCGTAAGCCGCACCTTCACCGGACGCTTACTTGCAGAGGGCGGCCTATTGGCTCCTGCCCACCAGCAGCGACAACGGGTGCCCCGCTTAGATCACAAGGGGTAGCGCACCTCGCAGTAGTGCAGCGCCTCGCCCAGCTGCCGCACCCGCGCGGCCGCCGCGGCTGCCTGCCTCCAGCCTGCACCATCAAACCGTGGGATTAAACACCTAAGCAGATATCGCCAGCGGCGGCCAGCCGAAGATAACAACCTCATTCAGCCGGGCGGTCGCCCGCCGGGTTTTAATCGGGGCGGCCTGCGAGGCCGAATAAGGCGCCGACAAAATCCGCGATGTTTCGATTGATCTCCCCAACTTTGGTAGTGATCCCAGATAACGCCATCGATGCATGAATCAGGCCGTCGATACGGGCTACGGTCGACGGGGTACCTGCTTGGGCCAGCCGCGCGGCGTAGGCCTCGCCGGAGTCGCGCAACACATCATACTCCATCGTGATCGTGAGGGCTGGCGGCAGGCCTACCAAGGAGGACACCTCAGCTGGATCCGAGAGAGCCGAATCTTCGGTGGTCTGCATGTAGTGCTGCCACATCCAATCCATTGCCTTCGCAGAGATCATATAGCCTTCGGCAAAGTCAGAGCGCGAACGGGTGGCGGCGGTACCACCGATGCCTGGATTGATAAGGACCTGCGCGGCGACCGGCGGGCCGCCCGCGTCGCGCGCACGAATCGCTGTGAGTGCGGCGAGGTTGCCGCCAGCACTTTCGCCCACGATGATCAACCGAGCTGGATCACCGCCCCACTCGCGACACTTTACGGCGACCCAGGCGAGGGCCGCAGCCGCATCATCGAGCGCAGCTGGATAGGGATGTTCTGGCGCCAATCGATAGTCCGCGTACACCACGACAGATCCCGTTGCAGCGGCAAGTGACCGGCAGGGCTCGTCGTAAACGGCCGCGTCACCTGCCACGAAGCCTCCGCCGTGGAAGAACAGCATCACCGATTCGTACTTGTTGCTCCCCGGCATAAATATCCGTGCAAACTGCGATCCTGACTGCGTCGGATACATCGTGTCGATGACCGATTCCATTTCGGGCGCAGGCGCTTGGAACTGTACGAGGGATGCCACCAGCGCGCGGAACTCCTCGACCGACCCCTCCTCAACCGGCCCCGCGCCGCTCGCGGCGACCGCGTCCAGCAATTGGGCGATGCCAGGATCTAACGTCACGCTCCTCTTCCCATACCAGAGGCCCGAGCCGCTTCGACCGGCTCCGGTCGTGCTTCTGTCAAGAAGTTAGGGTATCCGGCGTCGCCCTCGTCGTCGCAAATTTGACGATAGGTCGGGGCGCCACCCACATACATCATGCAAACCTTCGGTTTTCCGGCGATGTTGGAGCCGTTGTACCAAGAGTCGTTTTTGGAATAGAGCGAGTGGTCGTAGAGCTCGTTGCAAACACTTCCCCATTTCTCGACCGCTGCGGGGGTGACGTCAGCTACATCTAGACCCTCTTCCCTCATGAAGGCTATAAGTCGACCTGACCAATCGATATGATCTTCGATGGCCAGCGGGTTGTTGTAAAGCGCAGTTGCGCTCTGCGGGCCGGTGATCATGAACAGATTGGGAAAGCCATCCGAGACGAGGCCGAGGTAGGTGTGCGGCCCGTCAACCCATCTTTCGGTCAGCTTCAGGCCATTACGGCCAACGATCCCCATGTTTAGAAGCGGACCAGTCACCGCGTCGAAGCCTGTAGCAAGTACGATTACGTCGAACTCAAACTCACGCGATGCGGTCTTTATTCCGGCTTGGGTGAAAGAGACGATCGGGTCGCTTCGCAGATCCACGATATCGACATTGTCCTGATTGAACGCCTCAAAATAATTCGTCTCGAACGGCGGACGCTTAGTACCGTAGGAATGCGTTGTAGGGACAAGGATCTTGGCCTTCTCCGGGTCGTCGATACGCGAAGCGATCTGTTCACGGATGAACTGACCGGCTGCCTCGTTCGCGGCTGGATCAAATAGCAGATCCTGAAAGGTAGAAATCAGCATTCGGAAGCCACCCGCCTCGAAACATTCCTTGTAGAGTGCGACGCGCTCAGCTTCGCTCACGCCGAAGGTCGAAGGCAGCGCATCCTTGTACGGCACACCGCTGAAGTTCTTGCGCGAGGCGATGCGTAGTTCCTGATATTTCCCGCGGACCTCGTCCATCTCCTCGATGGTGAACGGGCGGTTCCGGAGCGGAGCCGTGAAGTTGGCAGTCCTTTGAAAGACGGTAAGCTGCATCGCATCTTTCGCGATGATGGGAATGGCTTGCGTTCCGCTCGCGCCGGTACCGATCACGGCGACACGCTGGCCTTTCAGGTCGACGCCTTCGTGCGGCCACCGCGAGGTCATTATGATCCGACCCTTGAACTGCTCAGCGCCAGGAAACTCATCGGTCTTGGGCAGGGAAAGGCCGCCGGCACCTGAGATCACGAACTGCGCTACGGTGACGCTGCCATCATCCGCGGTCAGGTGCCAACGTGCCTCGTCCTCGTTCCAGACCACGGCGGTGACACGAGTTTCGAACTTGAAGCTGCGCCGGACATCGAATTTGTCAGCAACATACTCAAGGTAGGAAAGGATTTCTGGCTGGCCAGCGAAGCGCTCCTTCCAGACCCATTCCTGCTGCAGCTCCTCGGAGAAGGAATAGGAGTAATAAATGCTCTCGAAATCGCAGCGCGCCCCGGGATAGCGATTCCAGTACCACGTTCCGCCGACACCACGGCCTGCCTCAAAAGCCTGGACGGAGAGCCCCATCAAGTCGCGGAATTTGTGCACTGCGTAGATGCCGGCGAAGCCGCCGCCGATGATTGCGACATCGCAGTGGCTGGTGCGTGAGGGGCTCAGGGCGATAGTTGACATGTGCTCTCCTAAAATTTTCATTGATCCTGATGGATCGTGCGAAATTGTTGCCAACCGTAGTTTTGTAACGACGGCTGATCTGAGGAAGGACCGCGGGATCGACCGCGCGTCGGCGCAAAACGGTCGCGTCCGTCCGTCGCAGAGCGGGCCGATCGCTCATGGTCGGCACAGCTCGATCAGAACCGGACGAGGGATGATGCCAGAGGTCGCTCTCCATTCCTGTCAGCCGGACGGCTGAGCCTTCGACCGCAATTCTAGAAGCGGCTTTTTTGCATTCAGGAAATCATGGCCGATTCAGCGACAACGTCACCTAACTAAGGTTGGCGGCTGGACGAGGAGAGATCAAGAGAATGGCCTTGGACGCCCGAGGAACGCCGTAACGCCACCGTCGGACCACGCGCTCAGTGGATCAGCCCGAGCTGGCGCGCGCGCTTAACGGCTTGTGCGCGTCGGGACACGCCAATTTTGGCGTAGATGCGGTTGAGGTACCATTTGATCGTACCCTCCGTCAGCCCGAGACTGGTAGCGATCTCGCGGTTCATACGTCCATTACCAACTAGCTTCAGAATCTCGACTTCCTTGGAATTCAAGGCATCCATCATTTCGCTGAGGTCAAAGTCGTCGGGCGCTTCTGCAGACGAAGCGCCAGCTGGAAGATGGCCGAGCTTCTGAACATGATGCGCCAGGAGGTTGAGGATGAAGCGGTCAACCGGCGAATCGTGGGCGACGTGTTCGCGCAGCACGCTCACAATGACATCTCCTTCACTGATGAAGGGGCTCACCAGCGTCGTTGCTATGTTGATTTCTATAACCTCGCGAAGACTTCGAAAGGCTTTTAACCGTTCTCCGTTCAACACCTCCATCTGGGCGGCGAGAATGCCCCATTCGGTCGCCGACATGAACCAACCATTCCGCTGGGCGAATTCCTTCCAACGGCGCGCGAGGCGAGCACCCTCCGAATAGGAACCGGTCAGCTGCGCCATGCGAACCGCTAGTAGAGCTTTGAGCTCGCCGATCGTGGTAATGCCGCCGTAGGGGGAATGCTTGTCGAGCGTGTCGGCTATGTCCCCCTCCCGTATGTAGCGCCCAATGAGATCGCTCCGTCCTTCGCGGATCTGGTATCGAACCGCCTCGACGGCGACCGCAAGGCGCAGTCGTTCAAAGCCGTAGGAGGCTGCGAGCGCGGCATTGTCAGCAAGGAGCCGATCGACGGCCGTCAAATCTCCCGAGGCCTCTTTAAGCCGCACCAAGACCTTGAATCTGGCAACGAGCTGGTCGACATGACCTATCTCGGACGCCACCGCGTGATGGTCAGCAAGCAAAGCCTTTGCCTCTTCGAGACGCCCCGCAAGATAGTAGGCTTCCGCCTGCAACGGCGTTGCTATGCCAGCAAGCCGCGAACGCTCATCGCCGAATTGGCCGCCTTGCCGGTGCGCTTCGTCAAAAGCGGCGTTCGCTCGCTCGATGTCGCCGGCTCGAAGATATGCGATACCCACCACGGTTTGGTGCCAGATGGCGACATAGTTGCTTCCATTGCGCTCATAGTTGACCGTCGCTTCACTTGAAAGTGCAGGGATGTTGATACGGCCAAACTTCTGCGCGGCGATGTAGATCTCGCTCGTCGCAACGGTCCCGATTAGGTATTCATCATGGTGGTTCTCGAACGCCATGATCGCATCAAGATAGGTTTGCGCCTCCCCCATGTCGTCCATGAACACGGCAAGCATGAGCTCGCGGTGCAGAAGGAGATAATCAAGCTGTCGAACTTCCCGTAGATCGACATCGGACGATCGCTTCATCTGCTCAATTCTGGCTCTTGCCAGGGTCAAAGCGGTCCCGGCGTCCACGAAACGCCAACCGGTGATGCTCAGCCATGCCAGGGTAATTAGCGCGCAGGGGAAGCGCGCAAGCGCCGCACTGGGAATCTGAGCGGCGAGGCCAGCAAGCAATCCGAGCTCCCCACCGTACGCGAGCGTCAGGCAGCGCCGATCGAATATTCCCGCCGCTCGCTCGATGTCATTACCGCGGATCGCGTGGTTGAAAGCATCAGCGACATGGCCCTTCTCGTCGAACCAAGCGCTCGCCTTCGAACAAATTTGGGCGGCCATGTTGGGGTCGACATCTTCCAAACGCCGCAGAAGAAAATCGCTGAATAGATGGTGGTACCGGTACCAGACGCCCTCATCGTCGAGCGAGGAGATGAACAGTCCTAGCTTCTCGAGCTCAACGATCATCCGGCGTCCGTTCGTAGTCCCCGTCACGGTGTCGGCAAGGCTGGCGCACATCTGGGAAAGCGGAGCGGTCTTGAGCAGGAAGTCTTGTATCTCTGTTGTTTGCCGCGCCAGAACTTCCTCGGCAAAGAAGGCTTCGATCGCCCGGCGTCGTCCCGTCAGCCCAGATCTTATCAGCTTCGTCGAGCCCGCGTCCTTAAGCGCTATGCTTGCCAATCTCAGTCCTGAAACCCACCCCTCGGTGCAGGACCTGATCTCATCGACATCCTCACTCGCAAGATCCGTATGGCCTTCTCCATCAAGTAACTCCCGGGTCTCTGCGGACGTGAAACGGAGGTCTTGCGCGTAGAATTCGGCAAGCCTTCCGCGCGCACGCATCTTGCCGAGGGGCAGCGATGGTAGTTCACGGCTCGCAACGATGAGATGGAGGTTGTGCGGCATTCCCTGCACCAACTCGTGCAGTCCTTCCTCGCTAGGTCGTCCTTTCAGGAGATGGACATCATCCAAAAACAGGTGGATCGGCCTCTCGAGCGATACCAACAGATTGTTCGTCGCAATTGAAAGCGTCCGGGGCGTCGTAAATCCCTCGGTCGTAAGGATATCCCTAACGGGCGCTATCGGGATGTTCGCATGGTGCATCGCCATCAGAATGGCGACGAAGAAGTCCAGCGCCGTCTGTTCATTATGGTCTATACTAAGCCAGACCGCCGTTTCGCCGTCCCGTATGATCTGACCGAACCACTCGGTCATCAGGCTCGTTTTGCCGTAACCGGCGGGCGCCTGGACCAAAACCAATGGCGTGAGGCGGTTCTCGTCGATGCGCTTGGCCAAGCGGCCTCGATGGATGAATAGTCCACCAGCGACGGGTGCGGTGAATTTCGTCTGTAAAACCTGCATCTGCAGAATTTGCACTGCCCTCTTTGAAACACAAGAGCCTCACCAACTTTCGTTGGCGGAGAATATTCGGATCATCTGAGAGGGATCTCCCGTCTTTCTTGCCTGAAGAATGCTCGCGCTGGGCAACATCGCGGATCAACCACGCCGCGCCGGGCCGGCGGACGCGGCCGGTATGGGTCGGTTGGCGTCACGTGGTTCCGGAACGCCTTATCTTAACGGCATCTACGCGTGTCCGCATCGACGATCATCCAAGGAAGATCGCCCGAGCCACCTCATCCGGCAGCGCGTTCACGAACCGTAGTGAGAACCTCTTCACGCGCTCAGGATGACCCGCAGAGACTTCTTATCGATTTTGCCCACGCTGGTCCTAGGAAGAGCATCGACGATCTTCACATCGTCCAAAAGCGCATATCTGCTTATCAGACCTTCGAGCATCGAAGCTCTAAGCATGTCATTGATCGCATCGCATGTCGGCTGCGACCCTGGCTGGGCCACGATGGCGGCTACCGGACGCTCCTGCCATTTGGGGTCTGGCATTCCCACCACCGACACTTCGGCCACGTCGGGGTGCTTGAGGATCAAGTCCTCCAGCATCAGCGAGCTGATCCACTCGCCTCCGGTCTTGATTACATCCTTGATGCGGTCGCGGATTTGGATCGAGCCTTCAGCATCGATCGTCGCGATATCCTGCGTGTGCAGCCATCCGCCGCGCCACAGCGCGGCAGACGCATCGTCGTCGCCGGGATAGCAGGGCGTCAGCCACGGCGCGCGTAACACGAGCTCGCCCTGCGTCGCATCATCCGAAATCAAAGGTCGCATATCTTCATCGACGATTTCCGTCGATACGAGCGGGATGGGTTTGCCGCTGCGGATCGCCGTATAGCGATCCTCGCTTTCCTCGCCAATGCTGATGACGGGCCCCGTTTCGGACATGCCGTATCCCACAGCAATAGTCATGCCTTCCGCGCGTGCCGCATCCGCAAGCTCGCGGGGCAACGCGCTTCCGCCGATGATCATCTGCCAACCGTCAAGCCGCAGCTTTTGACGCTCGGCGCTCGCAAGGACCATCTGCAGCACGGTAGGCACGCCATGCGAGAAGGTGACACCTTCGTCGCTCCGGAGGCGTAGGATGAAATCCATGTCGTACCGGCCCGGGTAGATCTGCTTCAGCCCCAGCATCGTCGCAAGGTAGGGAATGCCCCAGGAATGCACATGGAACATGGGCGTCAGCGGCATGTACACGTCGCCGGCACGCAAACTTAGGCCCTTCCGCTCGGCTAGCGCCGTGCCAAGAGCCAACGTGTGCAGGACCAATTGGCGATGGCTGAAGCAGACTTGCTTGGGAAGGCCGGTTGTTCCGCTGGTATAGAATTTGGTGGCAATCGCGTTTTCGTCGAAATCTTCGAACGGAAAGGCCGGAGAACCTTCGTCCAGCATCGTTTCGTAGCAACCGATCGCCCAGGTCGGCACATCTGCGGCATCCTCCTCGATCACGATTATCGCTCGAACCGCAGGAAGGTCTGCACGTAAATCTGCAATGAGGGGCAAAAAATCTACATGCACGACGAGTACTTCTGCGCCGGCGTGGGCCAGCGTATACGCAATCTGCTGAGGCGAAAGTCTGATATTGACCGTCTGGAGAACCGCTCCCATCATCGGTACGGCGAAGTAATGCTCCAGATACCGATGACTGTCCCAATCGAGGATCGCTACGGTGGTGCCGTGCTCTACGCCCAAGCCGCCGAGAACAGAGGCGAGGCGGCCAACCCGACCGCGGAACGCAACATTATCATATCGGACCGTGTCCCGGTATCCAATCGTCTGATCTGCGGCGCTACGGATGTTGGCGTCGAGCAAATGACGGATCGTCAATGGTACGTCCACCCGATCGGGCGCAGGTACGGCGAATTGCAAAGGCACGGTCAGTCCTCCTTGTCTGTACGCAGACCATCCGATTTTTGCGCGTGTGAGAATGTGAATACGCGCACGGACGTGAAACATTCAGAGAGTTCGAAATTGCCTCCTGTCTTGCAAAAACGCAGGCGACACGAGGAGATAGCAAGCAAGGTCACCCTTCCTGGAACAAGAGGGGTGACCTCAACAATGCGTTCAGTATTTCCAGCCGATGGTCGCCCCGAACGTCCGCGGAGGCGCATATACGGCTTGCGTGTAGCTGAGGGCGGCCACGTCGAGACCAAAAACACGATGGAAATTGTTCGTGACATTTCGCACGAACAGTGCGGCCGTGAATTGCCCACCATCAGGCGCATAATCCAGTCGAAGATCGCTGGTTACATAAGCCTTCTGGTAGTTCACGGGTTCATTGAGGACGGTCAGGTAATGGCCCCCGACGTAGTTGACAGTCGCCTGTGTCCCGACCTTGCCATCAAGCGCACTGAACGAATAGCGAACCAAGCCGCCCATCATAAGCTTGCTTGCGTCGGGGAAGCGACGATCGGCCAACCTGCCGACGGGCAACGGCACGTCCTTAGCCACGGTATGAAGGAGCGCTCCGTTAACCGCGATATCGAGCCCCTTCGTAGGATTGATCCGGAACTCGGCTTCGCCACCATACAAGTTCGCGTCAACATTGAAGATTTTCTGGATCAGACCAGTTATAGCAAACGCCTGGTAGTCCTTATAATCGTAGTAGAATCCGGACACGTTGAGCGTTGCCTTACCATCGAGAAAGCGAAGCTTAGTGCCGGCTTCATATGAGGTAAGCACCTCCTGCTTGTGAGGCAGGCTTGGGACGTCGATTGGCGGGAAAATAGGGGTCGACCAATTGCCGCCCTTGTGACCGCGAGTGTAGCCTGCATAGAGAAGGACACCTTCCCGCGGGACATAATTCAGCTGAGCCTTCGCCGAGACGTTTCGGAAATGACGATCCGCGCTTGGTGCCGTCGCCGGGTTGTAATTCACGGTTGGTGCGCCGCCAGTTAGGATGGTCTGGAAACCAAGCGTATCCTTCCAAGCGTAATCCATGACCTTATGGTCCGAAGTGTATCGAAGGCCTGCCGTGACGAAGAATTTCGGTGTAATGTAATAGTCCGCCTGCGCGAATCCCGAGTACGTCCGGTCCGTCATTCGATAGTCGGCACGGAAGAAATCCTGAACAGGCGAACCGGTGGTAATGCATGCAGGCACGGTGCAGGTAGCGCCGATATAAGGGCCTAGGTCGAAAAACCCATCTACTCCGTAGCGTCCAGTCATACTAAGGTAGTAAAGTCCTGCGACCCACTTTAGTTTCTCGGAGCTACCGGAAACACGTAACTCCTGAGAGAACTGATGATATCGCTGCTGAGTCCCGTAATTGTAGAAAAAGTAACTCGGTGATGCATCGCTGCTTAGCGATACAGACTTAGAGATATTTTGATAATTACTAACCGAAGACAGCTCGGCCCCGTCGAACTCGTGAGTCAGTTTTATGGTCGCGCCATAAATGCTGCGCCGAAAGAAACCAGGATTGACGTTATCGCCCTTGAAGGGGTTCGGCCCAGGCTTATAACCCGTGAGCTCGCATCCCGGACATGGCGAACTGACGGTGGGCGTGGTCCCTGCGAGGTTAGCGTAGGTACCTATGCCGTTCGGGCCGAGGGCCACCCCGAGTCCGTCGGCGTCTGGGGCGGAAGGGATCGAGGCATATCCGGGACCGGTGGAGTTCCGGGTGAGGTCGACGTTGCCGATGAATTTGATGACTGTGCGGGAGTCGAGATCGGCCTCGAGTTGCAGCCTGGCAGCATACTCATTTACCTTGCCAGGATCTTTTCCGATGCCGTTGTGGAAGGGACCGGCGTCGTTTGAAGTTGCGACGGACAACCGCGCGCGGACCGTATCGCTCAGCGGTCCGCTGATTGCACCCTCGGACTGAAAGAAACCCTTACCGTATTCGTAAGCCCCACCGGAGACTTCGGCATAAGCCTCGAAATGATCGCTCGGACCGTTGGAAATGTACTGAACCAAGCCGCCAGTCGCGTTCCGGCCGAACAAGGTGCCCTGTGGGCCACGTAGGATCTCGATGCGCTGCATGTCGTATACAGGAACAGAGATGGCGCCGTTCGATCCGATATAAGCGTCGTCCATGTAGACGGCGATCGGGGCCTCGAGGTGATCGGAAAAATTATTTTGCGAGACGCCGCGAACGTTTATGCTGGTTGAAGCCGGGCTAGCTTGTGAAATACTGACGGCGGGGGTAAATTTTGCGATGTCGGAGGCGTTGTACAAGCCGAGTTGCTTCATCTGGGTTCCGCTGTAAGCGGTGATCGATATCGGAACCCTCTGAACGGTCTCGCTGCGCCGGTTCGCCGTCACGACGATATCGCCGACCGCAGAGGTGGTCTCGTCCGGATCGGACGTCGCTACCGCCGGGATCTGTGGATCGGCAGATTGCGTCTGAGGGCCTGCGGCTTGCGTCTGAGCGTGGCTCGGCGCAGCGGCTAAGCATGCCACTAATAAAGCGGTCGCGAGCAACTCGGCTCGCAGTTTGACCGGACGAAAAGATGCCTGGTCGCCAGACACAAAGTGAAGTTTCCTCATGTAAATCCCCTCTTCGCCTTATTGTGCTTCTCGCAACCTCTAGCCTCGGCGGTCAGAAGTGCGGTGCTGAATGGCGCAGATTTGGGACTAGGGAGTACAGTTCCAGCGTCACCTAACGAAGGTTGGCTCCAGCCTAAGAATACGATGTTCGCTCCGAGCTAGGCATTTCGGCGGCCGGGAGCCTTATTTCTCACAAGCCGCAAACCTCCAAACGACCCCTGATCCGGTTGCGCCAACCTTAGTCGGGTGACGCCGGTAGGCCGCTGCTTCAGTATCCGGCCAACAGCGATGGGTCTTCGTTGGCGCCGCCTGCCAGCCGATGGATTTCATCAGCGAAGAAAAAAATAGGAGAGTCGATGCTGTGCAGGCTTTTATCGGCATGACCATTATGAAAACGACGGCCCAACGCCGCCCGTTTTGCACCAAGATGAGCAATCTTGTTTCATGTGAAGGCGGATCTCGTCAGCGAAGCCCTTCGCCCCCGCCCCACACAATACGCGCTCGAATATCGCATCCCTGTTTCGCTTCGGTGTTTCAACTGGGCGATCACCCTTTCGCCGGTCGTCCAATGCTGGAGATGCGTCTCATCAGGACGCGCCTTGAGGTTAGCCGAACCGATCACGCCACACCGACATGATAAGGTCGAATCAAAGAGGAGCTCGAACAATGGAATATCGTGACAAGGTTGCGTTCGTCACCGGCGGAGCGAGCGGGATTGGGCTTGCCATCGCCACAGCCCTTGCACAGCGCGGCGCGAAAATTGCCCTAGCCGATATCCAGCGCGACGCGCTTGAAGCAGCCGGTACCGCAATAGGCTCATTGGGCGTCGAAGTGCTAACCGTGCCTCTCGATGTGACGGACCGAGAAGCGGTTTACGCAGCAGTCGCGGAAGTCGACGATCACTTTGGACGGCTAGATATCGTGATCAACAATGCTGGCATCGGCGATGCAGGAAATCCGCTCGATACCATGGAAGACGGATTTTTCGATTGGCTAGTCCACGTGAATGTCTTCGGCGTCATGAACGTGCTGAAGGCCGCAATCCCCCGAATGAAGGCACGCGGTAATGGCGGCCATATCCTCAACACATCGTCCTTGGCAGGTTTGGTTGTAATCGAAGGATGGAATCAGGGGCTCTATTCCGCGACAAAGATGGCAGTCCTCGCGATCAGCCTGGACGTGCGCACGGCACTTTCCTCGCACGGCATCGGCGTCAGCGCGTTCTGCCCTGGTCTGATTGCCACCAACATCACTACCAATATGATCGCCTTGCGTCCGGTGACACTTTCTCGTGAACATCGGGAACTGCCCGAGGCGCTCACGGTCGAGGGCATGTCCGCTGATGCTGCAGCGCAAATCGCCGTTAGCGGCATCGAAGCCAATCGGGAAATCATCGTGACCAATCCTGAACTCTGGCCAATGGTCGAAGAATTCCACGCTCGGATCCGCGCGGCTTTCGAACCTGTCGAGGCGCCTGCGTAACAGGTGCCAACATTCACTTCACCATTGCCGGCGCTCACCGAAGGGCGATCACCCTCGCAATATTGAAGAGAAGCTAATTGATCGCACACCGTCTTCATCCGTCTCCGCAAGCTGACCAAGGTGATTCAGTAGTGGACCGGTGACAGCGTGATCGTTCCTGAAGAATCACACCGGCGCGACGGGCGACGCACGGCTCAGCCGGCCTTCGGTGACCCGGCGGGCTAATGAGGATGTTCGCACCGCCCCACTACGGAGTGACCCAGGGCGGTTCAGAGGCCCAGAATCTGCAAACGGTGACTCAGGCCTTACCGTAACGGCTGCACAGCGAAGCCCGCTTGATGCTATTCCGCGCGGTCCCCTGCAGCAGCTGGGCAGGTAGTTTGCACCGCGCGCCGCCGCAGTCCGGTCTTCCTCCACGATCGCTGCCAGGAATGCCGATACTGACCGCCAGTCCGGGCAGGACTTCTTGGGAACAGTCTCGCGTGGAGGGCGCGGTTTTGCCCTCTATTGTCGAGATAACCGTAACGGCCTATGTACGTTCAATATGCGTGGTGACCCCGCGGCAATGAACCGGCGGACGCACCGGAGAGGATAGGATGAGGCCGGACGACGACGTGCCTTTAGGTGTCTCGGACACGCACGGTATCTTGCTTCGTCCGGAGCATAAGAAGATCGCGACCAGCGACACGTTGGCATGGCGCTCTTTGTATGTCTCGCGTCAGCTGGAGCAGCCATATTCTGACCGATTTGCCGGTCGGGACGACCACCTGATCATCGTTCACCTGAGCGGGCCCGTGAAGGTTGAACGGGATTTTAGCGGGGAACGCAGTCGATCCCGGATTACGGTGGGGGGTCTCTTCATTCTGCCGCCCAAACGCGATTTCGGGGTGTCTTTGCTCGCCCCGCTCGAAACCGTTCATCTGTATGTCCGGTCGAAATTGGTCACAGCCGCGGCGAGTGAGCTTTGCAAAGGCGATCCCGCATCCCTGCAGTTCATACCCCGGTTGGGCGAGCATGACGGCTTGATCGAACAGCTCGGCAGGATGGCCTGCCAGATGCTGGAGGATCAGCAATCTGACTTTTTCGCTGATGGCATAGCCCGCCTCCTTGCTGCACAGTTGGTGCGCCATCATTCGACCGGGTTACAGCAGGACCTCCCTCGGATCACCGGCTTGCAGCCTTATCAGATGAATGCTGTTCGCGAGCTGATCGAGGATCAGATGGACGAGGCACTCAACATCGAGCAGCTTGCCGCGGCAGCCGGGCTCAGCCCGATCCATTTTGCCCGCCAATTCAAGCGTACGACGGGGACCTCGCCACATCAGTATCTTATGGAGGCACGGGTCACGCGCGCTCGCGACCTGCTGTCCACCCGGCTTTCCATCGCCGAGATCGCGTACCAGTGCGGTTTCAGCCATCAGGAGCATATGACCCGCCTGTTCGGGCGCCAGCTCGGCGTGACCCCCGCAGCCTACCGGAAATCCTTGGCCGACTGATCCCGTCCGAATTGTGCCTAAGCACGCTCGCTTCGTGCAGGATAGGACGCCTGCCACGGCATAGCCTTCTCCCAGCCCGAGCCGTCACACTCAGCAAGACGGCTCAACGACCGCCTGATCGAGGCGGCGCATATAGGAGATGGAAGATGCCTGAGGTCATCACGCGTTTTGGGTCCCTGGAGGACTATCACAAGGGCGGCGTCGAGATCATCGACGACGACCCGCGCAACTACGTTTTTTCGAACGTTTTCGAGGTCGCCGAAAAGGGCGCCCCCTACGAGCGCATCGCGGTCGGCATCAACTTCGAATATGTGATCGAAGCTGCGCGCGCGGAGGGCGTATCCCCCTGGTACACCTGCGCACACGACGAATTCGTCGTGTGCATGGATGGCGAGGTCGAGGTCCACTTCGTCAAGCTCGCCAATCCGGACGCCTACGTCGATCCCGAGAAGGACGGCGCCGTTGAAATCTCGGAAGCGTTGCCCGACGGCCAGAAGATGGGCCGTGTCGTGCTGCGGCGGGGCCACCAGGCACTGCTCCCGGTGGGGGCTGCATACCGCTTTCATGCCAGCAGCCCGAGCGTGATCCTCCTCCAGACCATCGTCGGCGATGTCACTGTCCAGAAATGGGCGGAGATCTGTCAGACCGAAGCGGCCTGAGCCGCGCCGTAACCCGTAATCCAGGAGATCGAACTATGGCCATGTCGCTCACACTCGATGCTGAAATTGCATCGCAGTCCCCCAGCACGGCGAGCACCGATACGGAGACGCTGCAGATCAGCAACCAAACCGGCTACCGGTCTTTCCGGGCTGGCGGCTTTCACTTCATGCGCGATGAGTATTTCGCACGGCTTTCCTGGCCGGGTGGGACGCACATCATCCCGATCGACGTCTTCCTTCGCGCGATGATGCGCGACGTGGCGTGGGGGTTCTTCTATGGTGTCGTGAATTTCGACGGCGTGTTTGGCACCATCAATCACTATGGCGAGGTGACGATGTTCGCCGGCCGCTTCAACGATGCCTACCGTAACGCTGGCCGCGACTACGAAGAGCGTTTTCAATCCGAGGCACTGATGGGCAAGTTCAAGGAACTGCTCTCCGACTGGACCATCGAAGGCTATGACCCCTTTGCCGCTCCGATGGAAACGGGCGCTCCCTGGGGCGTGAAGAAGGGCGGCAACGATGACGCGGTCGGTCGCGAGCGCGTGACCGCGCGCCGGATGGTGGGCCTGCCGGGTGACACCCCTGTGCGTACCGACGAGATCGGCTTTCCGGTCAATCGACAGTTTGCCGACGTCGCCCAGGATCAGCCACTCGTCGAAGCGGAACCGGGCTTCGAGCACGAGGTGAGCGGCTACAACCTCTTCGGCTACCTTTCACGCTCGGACGTGACGTGGAACCCAAGCGTCTGCTCGGTCGTCGGTGATAGTCTCTTCTGCCCGACGTCGGAGGAGTTCATTCTGCCGGTCGAGCACGGCAACGATCGCTGTGAATGGTTCCTTCAGCTGTCCGATGAAATCACCTGGGAGGTGAAGGACAAGGAGAGCGGCAAACCCCGCGCCCGCGTTCTCGCGCGCGCTGGCGACATCTGCTGCATGCCTGCCGACATCCGGCACCAGGGCTTCTCGACCAAGCGATCGATGCTGCTGGTCTGGGAGAATGGATCCTCGAAAATCCCGCAGATGATCGCCGACGGCACGGCCCCGGTCACGCCGGTCCAATTCTGATCATCATGCAGAGGAAGCGGTACCGGGCGGTCAACGGCCCGGGCCGCATGGAGATGGTAACGGGGATGAAGAAAAAACTGCTCGCGCTCGCGGCGGCGGGCGCGGTCGCTGGATTGACTGCGCCTGCCATGGCTCAGGATCTTGGCGCTAATGCGCAAGCCGCGCCCGGTACGCCGCAGACCGCTCCGGAGGCTGCACCAGCGCCACCGCCCCCTCGGGCTGCCGGGGCGCTCGGCAGAGCGTTGTTCGGTGACGCGTTGGAAGAGCACAAGATCATGCTGCTTGGCTGGGCCGAGGGCGCTGCTCTCGTATCCAGCAACGACAGCAAGGACGTTTCGCCAGGAGCGTTCTTCAACACGACCGACGGATTCAATCTGAACCAGGCCGCCTTGATGGCGTGCAGCGGGCGGGCATGCCCGCCGTTCTCGTTCGGCCCGGGCGCAGCAGTCCATAACCGCATCGGGCCGTTTCCTGGGCCAAAGAGCGACAAGGTCACGGTCGATTTCAACGTCACCGCGATCTACGGCGAGGACGTTCAATTTCTGAAGACACTGGGCATCGACGGCAACACACGCTTCGACCGTAACGATGGGCTGAAGTTCGGCCTCACCCAGGCCTATCTCGAATTCTATCTGCCGGTGCTTGAGGGGACCAGTGTGATGGTGGGTAGTTTCCAGACGCCGCTCGAGAACGAGATTGGCTACGCCTTCACGCCGCCAAACTGGTTCGCAACCCACACCTATGCGTTTCAGCATGGTCCGGCCAAGCATGTCGGCGTTCTGGTCGAATCCCGTGTCGTGAATTCGCCCACCTTCGGCCTCCTTGGTGTCGAGGCCGGCATCGTCAAAGGGTGGAACAACTGGACCAACGAGAAAGGCGATCCCTCGTTCATCGGCGCGCTGCGCTGGCGCAGCGTTGACATGAACACCTGGATCGATCTGGAAGGGATCTACGGCAACGGTGATGAGGACTTCGGCCCGGGGCCTGGTCGAGGCGGTTCCCCGTATTTCGCATCAAGCTCGACCGGGAAGTATCTCGGACGCCTGTCGACCTACCTCGTTGTCACGCAAACGCTCTCGACGAAGCTCAGCGTCGCGTTCGAGGGCACCTATGGGCAGCAGATGCCCGGCGACGTGAAGTTCGTGCCGTTTGCGATCACCGAGAAGGCAAAGTGGTACGGTGCGAACGTCAGCGCGCGCTACGCGCTTGCGCCGACCGTGTTCCTCAACGCCCGCGGCGAATGGTTCAACGACGAGAAGGGCGCCCACGCCCTCTGGAACACCGCGCGCGGCGACGTTTTCGGAGCAACCGCGAACGTCGAATGGCAATTGTCACCGGACGTGAGGGTTCGTGGCGAGGTCCGCTACGACGATCACACAGGTGCGGGCCGGCTCTTCGATAACAATACCAAGAACCAACAGGCGGTTGGCCTGGCGAACATTTTCTTCCTGTTTTGACGAAGGAGCCATCCCATGGCGCTCAATGATCCCCTGCCTACGATCCAGTCCAAGCTCTTCATCGGTGGTCAGTGGTGTGATGGCGTCGAGGGCGGCACCATCGCCGTCGAGAACCCGTACAATGGCGAGAAGCTGACAGACATTGCGGAGGCGACTGCGGCGGACGTCGATAAGGCCGTCGTCGCAGCACAGCGCGCCCTGCCGGGCTGGAGGGCGCTGGCGGCTCACGAGCGCGGACGCTTGCTCTTGAAGCTGGCCGACGCAATCGAGGCAGACGCTGCCAATCTGGCTCGACTCGAGGCAATGGACACCGGGCACCCGATCAGGGACTGCCTCTCCTTGGACGTGCCGCGGACCGTCCTGTGCTTCCGTTACTTCGGTGGCATGGCAGACAAGCTTGAAGGCTCGGTCATTCCGGTCGACGCTGGCTTCCTGAACTATGTCGAACGCGAGCCGATCGGGGTCGTGGGAGCGATCGTCCCCTGGAACTTCCCGTTGATGTTCACGAGCTGGAAGATGGGTCCCGCCCTGGCAGCGGGAAACACGGTCGTGATCAAACCCTCAGAGATTACGCCACTCTCCACGCTCCGGATCGGTGAACTCATGCAGCAGGTCGGGATTCCCAACGGCGTGGTGAATATCGTCACGGGTTATGGCCACACCGCGGGGCAGCGTATCGCTGAGCATCCAGACATCGGCAAGGTTGCCTTCACGGGGTCCACTGCAACCGGTCGTCGCATCGTGCAGGCATCCGCCTCCAACCTCAAGAAAGTGCAGCTTGAGCTGGGCGGCAAGGGCCCCAACATCGTCTTCCAAGACGCGAACATCGCCGCTGCGATCGGCGGGTCGGCGTTCGCGATCTTCCACAATCAGGGACAGGCCTGCATCGCTGGCTCTCGCCTGATCCTGCATGAGGCGATCGCGGAGGAGTTTCTCGAAAAATTCGCAGCGCTCGCGCGGTCGATCAAGATCGGTGATCCGCTCGATCCCGAGACCGAGATGGGTCCGCTGACCTCCCGCCTCCATCAGGAGCGCGTACTTTCTTTCGTGGAGATCGCCAAGGAACAGGGCGGCGAGGTACTGACCGGGGGGAAACGCCCCGAGGGTGACGAATTCGCCGCGGGCTGCTTCGTCGAACCGACGATCGTGCGGGCGAAGCCGGACCATCGCGTCGCTCAGGAAGAGGTGTTTGGTCCGTTCGTCACGGTCCTCACCTTCCAGACCGACGAAGAAGCGCTCGAGATCGCAAACGGCACCGACTATGGACTGGGGGCCGGTCTCTGGACGCAGGACATCACCCGCGCCCATCGCTTCGCGAAACGACTGCACGCCGGCATGGTCTGGATCAACTGCTACAAGCGCGTCCATCCCGGATCGCCTTTCGGCGGGGTCGGCCAGTCGGGCTACGGCCGCGAGATGGGTTTCGAGGCAATGCGCGAATACACGGTCACGAAATCGGTGTGGGTCAACGTCGACGCCCAGATCCCGCCCTTCTACAAGCGGTGAGCGGCATGAAGGACTTCATCTACGAGGCCCTGCCGAGTCACGTCACGTTCGGTCGCGGGTCGGTCTCGCGACTGCACGAGGTCATGGAGCGGCACGGCGTCGAGCGCGCCATGCTCCTCTCAACGCCTCAGCAGGTCGACCAGGCCCGCGCCGCGGTCGCCGGCCTTGGCGACGCCATTGTAGGCAGCTTCACCGACGCGACGATGCACACGCCGGTGGAGGTGACGGAGCGCGCCTTGGCCGAGTTGCGCGCCAGCGGTGCAGATTGCGTCGTTTCGTTCGGTGGTGGCTCGACGATCGGGCTCGGCAAGGCGCTGGCCGTCCGGACCGACGTCTTCCAGATTGCCGTGCCCACCACCTACGCCGGGTCCGAGATGACCCCGATACTCGGCGAGACGAAGAACGGGCGGAAGACGACCCGCCGGTCGCCGTCGATCCTCCCCGAGGCGGTGATCTATGATGTAGACCTGACGATGGGGCTGCCCGCCGGCATTTCTGGAACGAGCGGCATCAACGCCATCGCCCACGCGGTCGAAGGGCTGTACGCCAAGGACGCCAACCCGATCATGCGCTTGGTCGCGGAGGAGGGAATTCGCTCGCTGGCGTCGGCCTTGCCCCGGGTCGTCGCGGATGGCGGCGACGTCGAGGCGCGCGAGGACGCGCAATATGGAGCTTGGCTATGCGGTTTCGTGCTGGGCTCGGTAGGCATGGCGCTGCACCACAAGCTTTGTCACACCATCGGCGGTGACTTCGACCTACCCCACGCCGAAACCCATACGATCATCTTGCCGCATGCCGTTGCTTATAACGCGCCCGCGATCCCCGACGCGATGGCGGCCATGCGACGCGCGCTCGATACAGATGATCCCGCCGAGGCCCTGTTCGTGCTCGCTCGCAAGGTCGATGCGCCCCGCGCACTGAAGGACATCGGGATGCCCAAGAAAGGGGTGGAGACCTCGGCCGATCACGCTGTGGAGAACGCGTATTGGAACCCGCGCCCGTTAGAGCGTGACGCGATCCGGAACCTCATTGCGCGTGCATGGGCGGGCGATCGGCCAACGGGAGCTGAAGCATGACGGATACACTCTATCCAGAGATCACCGAGGACGCGGTCCACCGTATGTCCGAAGCGCCCAATGCAAGGCTTCGCGAAGTGATGGCGGTCGTCGTTCGACATCTTCACGATGCCGTGCGCGAGGCGCGGATCAGCGAAGCGGAATGGGAGACAGCCATCCGCTTCCTGACAAAGACCGGCCAGAAGTGTGACGCCGAGCGGCAGGAATTCATCCTTCTGTCCGACGTTCTCGGCGTTTCGATGCTGGTCGATGCCCTGAACCACGAAGGGGGCGATGGCATCACGGAGTCGACGGTCTTCGGGCCGTTCTACTCCGGTCAGCAGCGTGTGGTACCATTCGGCGCGTCTATCCTCCTGCGCCCGGAGGACGCCGAACCCTTGGTCATGTCGGGCAGGGTGCTTTCAGCCGATGGGACGCCCGTCGCGGGCGCTATCATCGAGGTATGGCAAACTGCGCCGAACGGGCTCTACGATGTTCAGGATCCCGATCAGCCAAAAGGGCATCTGCGCGCGACCCTGGAAGCCGACCAGGACGGGGCGTATGCCTTTGAAACGATCCTGCCTGTCAGCTACGCCATTCCCGACGACGGCCCGGTAGGGCAGCTGCTACACGGGCTCGGACGGCATCCAAACCGTCCCGCACATATCCACTTCATGATTTCGGCCACGGGCTACCAGCGGCTGGTGACGCATCTCTTTGTCGAAGGCGACCCCTATCTGGAGAGCGACGCGGTATTTGGGGTCAAGCCATCGCTCATCGTCGCGCCCGTCGACGACGGCTCAGGGCGTCTGAAGATCGAACGAGACTTCGGTTTGTCGGTCAACGAAGCGGTGGAGTCAGGTGATTGATATTCCCGTCTGGCGGGTTCGTCCTAACGCCCCTCAGCCCGGCACGGTCCTCGGACCAATCCAAGAGGTGCCTGTGGATGGCGCGAAGGAGTACCGTTTCGGTCGCGGACGGAGTGCATTCTCCATGTTCGTGGTTCGCATCGGCGAGACCGAGGTGCGGGGCTATCTCAATCTTTGCCCGCACTTCTCCCTGCCCCTCAACCACGGCCCCGACCAGTTTGTGCACTTGGGGCACATCCGTTGCGTGCAGCACTTCGCCATTTTTCGGCCCGACGACGGGGTCTGCGTATCGGGCGCGTGTGAGGGCAGCCGGCTCGACCCGGTCGGGATTGGCCGAACGGCCGAAGGGATGATGGTGATTCAGGCATGAACAGCATTCTTGCGGATCGGTGGCCGAAAACTGACCCGAGCACTGGAGATGAACGATGATCGACAAGACGGCGGCCGACATGCGGACGGCCCTGGCTGACATCAATGACGGCGCCTCGGTCATGATCGGCGGCTTTGGCACTGCAGGCATGCCTGATGAACTCATCGACGCGCTGATCGAGCGCGGCGTTGATGACCTCACCATCATCAATAACAATGCCGGGAATGGCGAGAGCGGTGTCGCGGCGCTTATCAAGGCCGGACGGGTCCGAAAAATCATCTGCTCTTTCCCCAGGCAAAGCGACTCGCACCATTTCGATGCCGCATACCGCGCCGGACGTATCGAGCTTGAGCTGGTGCCGCAGGGCAACCTGGCCGCACGCATTCAGGCCGCAGGAGCGGGGTTGGGTGCGATTTTCACGCCCACGGGTTTTGGGACGCTTTTGGCCGAGGGCAAGGAAACGAGACGCATCGATGGGCGCGACTATGTCTTGGAGCTGCCCCTCCGAGCCGACTTCGCGTTGATCAAGGCACTGAGCGCCGACCGCTGGGGCAATCTTGTCTATCGCAAGACAGCCCGCAACTTCGGGCCGATCATGGCCATGGCGGCATCTGTCACGATCGCGCAGGTGACGCAGATCGTGGCCTTGGGCGCGCTCGATCCCGAGGTGATCGTCACACCGGGAATCTTCGTTCAACGCGTGGTGCAGGTCAGCGACGCCGCGGCGATCGCAGCATGACGGGAGGATTCCAATGAAACGCCTTGATCGCGACCAGATGGCTGCGCGGGTGGCCCGGGACATTCCGGAGGGCGCCTATGTGAACCTCGGAATCGGTCTACCGACCAAAGTCGCCAATTATCTGCCGATCGACAGGGATATCCTGCTGCAGAGCGAGAACGGCCTTCTCGGGATGGGACCCGCGCCGGCACCGGGCGATGAGGACTGGGAGCTTATCAATGCCGGGAAGCAGGCCGTCACGCTACTGACGGGCGGATGCTTCTTTCATCATGCCGACAGCTTCGCGATGATGCGCGGCGGGCATCTCGACATATGCGTGCTCGGTGCGTTCCAGGTCTCGGTGACCGGAGACTTGGCGAACTGGCATACCGGCGAAACCGGTGCCATCCCGGCGGTCGGCGGTGCGATGGATCTGGCGATCGGGGCGAAGCAGACATTCGTCATGATGGAGCTTCTAACCAAGCAGGGCGCCAGCAAGCTCGTCGAGGAGTGCACCTATCCGCTCACCGGCCTCGGCTGCGTTTCTCGCGTCTATACCGATCTCGCAGTCTTCGACCTGGGCCCGAATGGCGCCAGCGTGATTGAAATGGTCGATGGCCTCTCCCTAGACGAACTCCGTCGGATGACCGGCCTACCCTTTAAAGCCTCGGCGAACCTCGTGGGCGACGTGAAACAGACGACGGGAGCAGTCTCATGAGCGATGCCTTCATTTGCGACGCCGTCCGTACTCCCATCGGTCGCTACGGCGGATCGTTGGCCAAAGTCCGCGCAGACGACCTGGGTGCGGTGCCAATCTCCGCATTGAATGAACGCAACCCAGGGCTGGATTTTCGGGCGATCGACGAGGTCTTCTATGGCTGCGCCAATCAAGCCGGCGAGGACAATCGCAACGTTGCCCGGATGAGCTTGCTGCTGGCCGGGCTGCCGGTTGAGGTGCCCGGCGTGACGTTCAATCGCCTCTGTGCGTCCGGCCTCGAAGCGGTCGGGGCCGCGGCCCGCGCGATCCGCACCGGCGAAATGGACATGGCGATCGCAGGTGGCGTGGAGAGCATGACCCGGGCGCCGCTTGTCATGGGCAAGAGTGATGCCGCATTCGGCCGGAACCAGAAGCTCGAAGACACCACAATGGGATGGCGGTTCATCAATCCGGCTTTCGACGCCGCATACGGGACCGAGACGATGCCCCGAACCGGGGAGAACGTTGCCGAGGACTTCGGCGTCAGCAGGGCAGATCAAGACGCATTCGCGCTTCGGAGCCAGCAACGCGCCGCAGCGGCAGAAGCGAGAGGCTTTTTCGCCGAGGAGATCGTCGCTGTCGAGGTGCCGGGCAAGCGGCGGGGCGAGACCATGTCCTTCTCCACTGACGAGCATCCGCGGGCCGACATCACGCTTGAGACGCTCCAAGGACTCAAGCCGCTGTTCGGGCCGCAGGGGACGGTTACCGCGGGCAACGCCTCTGGCATCAACGATGGCGCCACAGCGATGATCGTCGCGACCGAGAAGGCAGCCAAGGACCATGGCCTCGTCCCCCGCGCGCGCATTCTGGGCATGGCATCAGCCGGCGTCGAACCCCGCGTGATGGGCATTGGGCCACTACCCGCGACCCGCAAGCTCATCGAGCGGCTAAGCCTGTCGATCGGCGACTTCGATGTCATCGAGCTCAACGAGGCCTTCGCAAGTCAGGCGTTAGCCGTTCTGCGCGGGTTGGGCCTCCCGGACGATGCCGAACACGTCAATGCCAACGGGGGCGCGATCGCGCTCGGCCATCCTCTCGGGATGTCTGGCGCCCGCATCGCCATGACCGCTGTCCATCAACTGGAGCGGACCGGTGGCCGCTTCGCGCTCGCCACGCTCTGCATCGGCGTCGGCATGGGTCTCGCACTTGCTGTGCAGCGCGTTTAATTTCCAGCCGACCTAGGTCGGCTGGACGCAAGGACACACGTCACCCGCGCGTTGTCGGGTTGGCCAGATGCGTCCAGGCGCCTTGGCGAATACGGGGGCGGCGCTGACGCGGGGATTTCTCCGGTAACCAGTTGATGGACAGCGGTCAGGACGCACGCCGGCGCATTCTGGAAAGAAAGGCGAACCTGAACCATCGCCTCCACTGCCTCACAGTCCGATTCCTGCATATCGACGACGGTATTGGACAGGACGTGGCGTCCGAGACCCGACAACCTCGTCCCTCAGATCGTCGACGGGATCCACCGGAAGGTTCCCCAGCGGCGACGTTAATGGGAGACAAGGGATGCAGGGAACAGCGTATACAACCACACCGTCGGACCTTGCGGGCGAGCCGGCCATGGCGGTGCCGCAGATCAGGAATGCAGGGCCGGGATACGAGTGGAAGGCGGTTGCTCTCCTGAGCCTCGCTTTCGGTCTCGTCGGCCTGGACCGCTGGATCATCGCCCCGCTCGCGCCGGCCATCATCGCTGACCTCGGGATCAGCCCGCCGCTGATCAACGCCCTGATCGCCATCCTCGGCGTGACCTGGGGCATCGCCGCAGTTGCGATGGGCAGCCTTTCGGATCGCATCGGACGACGCAAGGTCATGCTCCCGGCTATTCTCATCTTCTCGATCGCATCCGGGCTGTCCGGCCTGGCGGCCGGCTTCACCAGCCTGCTGCTGATCCGCGGTTTCATGGGGATCGCAGAGGGCGCCTTCTGCCCAACCAGCTTCGCCTCGACGGCCGAAGCATCCAATCCGTCGCGTATCGGCTTCAATCAGGGTCTTCAGCAAAGCATGTTCGCACTCTTCGGGCTCGGCTTCGGTCCGATCCTTGCGACGTGGTTGCTCGGCTTTACGTCGTGGCGCGGGGTGTTCGCCATCGTCATGCTCCCTGGCGTCATCCTGACGGTGCTTCTGTGGATGGTGATCCGTGAGCCGGACACCATCACCGACAAGCGTCAGGCCACGACCAAGGCGTCCGTGAGCGAGGTGCTCAAGGTCCGCAATGTCCAGATCAGCATGGTGGGGCTGCTGTGCGCCATGTGCGGGATCTTCGTGCTCAGCGCGAACACGCCGATCTATCTTGCCAGCTACCTCAAGTTGACGCCGATCCAAGTCGGTCTCGTCACCTCGGCCATCGGCTTCGGCGGCTTCGTTGGGCAGTGGGTGCTGCCGGCACTTTCCGACATCTTCGGCCGCCGCCCCATGGCGGTGCTCGGCTTCGTAGGCGGTGCCGCGTTCGTCTACCTCTTCATGAATATCGGCGCTCAACCGATGCAGCTCTTCGGGGCATTGTTTGCCGCGACGGTCTTCAGTTTCGGCCTCCTGTCGCTGTTGACCGGACCAGTTGCTGCGGAGTCCGCTCCGGCCGGCATGGTCTCGACGGCCGCGGGTCTCATCATCGGCGTTGGCGAAATATTTGGCGGCGGCCTGGCGCTGCTCGTCGCTGGCTATGTCATTGCGACCTATGGCATCCAGTACATGCTCTACCTTGCCCTTGGTGGGCTCGTCTTCGGTGCCTTCCTGATGCTGGGACTGGCAGAAACCGCGCCGCGCAAGGTGAAGCGCAACGCCTGAATGACTCGAAGGGACGGGCCATTCTGAGGGCCCGCCCCACTACGATCAGGGCACACATGCTCCTCGGATCGGGCTAGGAAACGGAGAGCCGGTGGACACCTTCATTTTCGAGGCAATAGACAGACCGGATACGATCCGGCTTCGAGAGGAAACGCGCCCGGCTCATCGCCAGCACATCCGGACCGCGCGGCCCGACGCCCGCTGCGTTCTCGGAGGGCCGATCCGGCCCGGTGACGGAGGCGCGATGGTTGGCACCCTCCTTGTGTTTCTGGCCACGGACGCGGGGGCTGTACGCCGCTTTATGGCGGACGACCCCTATGTCAGGGCAGGCCTATTCGAGCATTGGTCAGTACAGATGTGGTCGATCGGCCTCGGAGCGATCGCACCGCTGGCCGAATGACCGACGATCTCAGAGGCGGGCTCCGTCAAACCAACGTGGCAGGCGGGGCAGGGGGCTGATATCGATCCCGGATGAGCCGGAAATCGAGGGCGCTGCCGCCTAGCCCGTTTCGTCGTTTCAACTCGTCGCCGGAGGTAATCCGGCTGGTGGTGCTGATGTACGTGCGCTTTCCGCTGTCCCTGCGCAACGTGGAGGACCTGCTGTTCGAGCGCGGGATCGACATCTGCCACGAGACGGTCAGGCTGTGGTGGAACAGGTTCGGTCCGCTGTTCGCAGGCGACATTCGCCGTCAGCGGGTCGGCCGCATGCGGGGCTTTCGCCACTGGCGCTGGCACCTGGACGAAATGTACGTGAAGCTGAATGGCGAGATGGTCTACCTGTGGCGAGCCGTCGATCACGAGGGCGAGGTGCTGGAGAGCTACGTTACGAAGAGCCGCGACAAGGCGGCGGCGCTTGCCTTCATGAAGAAGGCGCTGAAGCGGCACGGCTCACCTGAGTCGATCACTACTGACGGCCTTCGCTCCTACGGTGCGGCAATGAACGAGCTGGGCAACCGCGAGAAGCAGGAGGTCGGGCGGTGGGCCAACAACCGGGTGGAGAACTCTCACCTGCCGTTCCGACGACGGGAGCGGGCAATGCTCAGGTTCCGGCAGATGAAGACGCTGCAGAAGTTCGCCTCTGTTCACGCCAACGTCCACAACCACTTCAGCCTCGAGCGCCACCTCATCGATCGACAGACCTACCGGGAAAGGCGCTGCGCCGCACTGGCGGAGTGGCAGGTGCTCGCCAGCTAAGCTGCGACCTTCAAAGACCCGGGTGCATCGTCTGGAGACCGGTTCGCGTTAGACTGACAGCACCGTTCGCCGCGCAGGGCTCGCCTCTGGCGTACGTCGCGTACGGGCTTGCCACCTCTTTCCACGAAACGGCTCAGAAGATGCAGCCGGTCCCAGAGATCGGCCGCGGCCGTGGCAAGGCGTATGGCAAGCCGGGCAAGCACGCAGGCCAGATCGCGTACGGTCGCGGCGATGTCCAGCTGACGTGGGATTACAATTACAATCGCGCCGATGCCGAGCTCGGCCTGAAGGGCGCGCTGACGTCGAACTACGACCGGGCGATGGAACCGAGATCTCCGCGCAGATCATGGTCCTCGGCATGACCGAGGGCTGGTTCACCGGCAAGCGGTTCGCCAGCTACCTGCCGGCGAAGGGACCAGCGACAAACGTACAGTTCACGTCGGCGCGGCGCATCATCAACGGGATCGACCGTGCCGGGAAGGTCGCCGGGTACGCCATATCGTTCCAGGCGGCTTTGGTTGCTGGGCAGTGGAGCTAAAATCCTGCCCGATTAGCAAAACTGTCGCGCTCATCACGGCCATTAAACCGTCACGTCAGTGCAGAAACGATCAGGCCGATCAACATCCAAGCCAACGCGCCGGCGAGTGCTCCAATGACGAGCCCGCTCATTTGTGGAGCTTTCAACGCCTCGCGATGATCGGCACGTTTCTCAGAGTCGTCCAGCATCAGGTTCTCCTATCGTGCCGCCATCGATCTGACGCTTGGCTAACCGCCTGTGTTCCCAAAAAAAATTAACCAACTTCTCCGCTCCCTTGAAAGGACCACGATGAAGAAACTGCTGACCGCTGCGCTCTGCGCGGCTAGCCTGTCCGCGTGCGCGCAAAGCCTGCACCTCGACGTGTGCAAGGGCGCTGAACTGCGCCGCACAGCCTACTCGACCGCGATCGAGGCGGTCGCCGTCCTCGAGCTATCCGGCCGCCCAGTGCCGCAGGCAGCGTTCATCGCGCGCGACGCGGCGCGGCTGGCGCTGTCGATCCTTGATCAGAACTGCCCGCGGGCCGCGCCCACCGCCACCACCGCTGCCAACTGATTCAAGGAGCCAATCCATGAAGACCATTCTCCTTTGGGACCCTCGGTTTCCAGATCGCCGCCCCGCGCGGCTCACGCTCGAGGATACGGTAGCTTCCGCCGCAGTGCGCGCCGGTGTAGCTGCAGCTGCCAACCCGGCTGAAGCTGGAGCGCTATCCGCTGGCGGCGCACTGGATCCCGGCCTGATGGCGGAGGTCGTTCTGCAGCACGGTACTGGAAATCTAACCCGGCGCGTGTTTCTGCCATACAGCGTGGCGTTGGTGGGCGCAGCGGCTGGGGTCTTG
>NZ_SLYD01000010.1 GCF_004340945.1 Sphingomonas sp. PP-F2F-A104-K0414 | reverse complement strand
CTTCGCTAACGCGAATGTCGCGGGGTGGAGCAGCCCGGTAGCTCGTCAGGCTCATAACCTGAAGGTCACAGGTTCAAATCCTGTCCCCGCAACCACCGCTATAGAACTACGATCGCCGCCCCTCGGGGCGGCGATGTCGTTTGTAGCGAAGGCCATCAAGTCGGATACCCTCGCCACCACCTCCGCCTCCGGGCCGCCCGGCTCGTCGGGAAATATCGTCACGCTCTCGATGAGTGCCGAAAGCACTGCGGCTGCTTCGGTTCGGATCAAGGCGTCGTCCAGCGACTGACGGAGCGAGGCGACCTTGCTCCGAAACTGCTCGACGAGTACCGGATGCGGCAAGAGGGTCGCGGTCGGCTTGCGATCGTGTACGGCGCCTCCGCGCGCCTCCAGTCGCACCTTCTCGGCCTCGCGTTCGGCGATCATCGCGCGCAGCGCCGGGCTGGCGAGGCCAGCCAGTAGGTTCTGGTACAGATTCTCGATCTCGGTGGGGACCTGATTCAAGCGCCTTTGCGCAGCGTCATGCTGGCCCGTGTCTTGGCGTGTCAGTTGCTGCAGTTCGCGCTCGAACTCCTCTATGAACACGCGCACAGGCTCGTCGGTCAGGAGATGCTCTTGGAGGATCGCCAGCGTCGCGGTCTCCAGTGGACGTTTGCGTACCGACACGCGGTTTCCGCACGTGCCGCGCTCCTTCTGCCCCGCGCAACGGTAATAGTCCTTGCCGCTGATCGTGTAATTGGCACCGCAGCAGCTGCAGCGGATAAGGCCCGACAGCAGATGCCGCGCGCGGGTTTGGCCGGCTGGCGAGGCTGCCTGTGGCGCACGCTTGCGGCGCTCGATCTCGGCGTGCGCCGCGTCGAACAGCGCGTCGTCAACGACGCTTAGCTCTGGCACCGCCACCTCGACCCATTCCGTACGATCGCGGAGCCGGTAGCGGCGTTCGCGCTTCTCGCTGTCCGGGTTCTTGCGCCATTGCCGGCGGCCCCAAACCAGCCGACCCGCGTAGAGCGGGTTATTGAGGATGCCGACCAGCTTGGTCGGGTCGCCGCGGATCGTCGAGGCGTTCCACTGCCCGCCACGCGGGCCGGGCACGCCTTCCTCGTTCAGGCGTGTGGCGATCTGAATGGAGGAAGCCCCGCGGCAAACCACGCGAAGATACGGCGGACCACTTTAGCCTGCGCTTCATCGATTTCGAGCAGTCCGCGCTGTACTTCGCCCTTAGCATCTAGCCGGACCATGCGCTTGTAGCCATAGGCTCGCCCTCCGGCGAACCGCCCCGCGAGTACGGCAGCCTCCATGCCGCGCAACGTCTTGTCGACCAGATGCTTGAGGAAGATCGAGCCGAGCAGGCCGGCGACCGCAAATTTGATCTCGTCGACATGGCCTTCGCTCACTGTATGTAGCTGGACCCTGTGGTAGGCGAGCTTCTTGCCCAGCCAGGCCACGTCCTCGGCATCGCGCGCCAGCCGATCGAGGGCCTCGCACACGATGATGTCGATCTCGCCCGTTTCCACTGCGCGCAGCAACTGCCGGAGCCCGGGACGGTCGCGACGGTACCCCGACAATTCCGGGTCGAGCCACGTCGCTGTCACGGTGCCGCCAAGATAGCCGACCAGCGGCGCGCAGGACGCGACCTGATCGGCGCTCGACGACGCCGACTGCATGGCGGTTGGGTGCCTGCCATAGAGTGCGATGCGGCGGTGCGTGGTCGTGAGCATGGCTTATTGTTTCACAGCTTTTGCCGCACGGGAATCCTGCATGCGCGCATGATGTTCGGCCGCTGCCTGTCGTGCCAGCAGGCGTACGAGCTCGGCTAATGCGTCTTGCGCATCGACAGGTTGTGCCAATATGATCCGGCGACGGCCATAGCGACGTTTTGGGACGGCCGTCACCGGGCGTGCACGAAATCTACATACAGTCGCCATCATTGGTCTTTCATGAAGACGGAACGTCCCCCCGCCCGAATGCGACTGCCAAAAGGCTTCAGCCACCTGCGCGCCGACCTGGGGCAGATCCTCAAGGATCATCGTACCGGGGTGCGCGGTGTTGTAGACCCGATAAGCCAGCATAAACGAGCCTGCAGGGTCGGGATAAGCCGGGTAGCCTTGTCGCGGATCGAAAACGGACACACCTGGCCGCAAGGCTCCACGCTTGACCGGATCATGGAGGAACTGGAAATCGATTGGCCGCAGGTGGCGATCGCTGGTGACAGTGGTCGTCCAGCGCTCTTGTTCGACGGTAGCCTTCAAGGCACGAAGATTTATCAGCTTGTCAGCGCCTGCGCCTCGGGCGCGAGGCTCTCGGCTGGTCGTTAGCCGAGCTCTCGCGGCACTCTGGTGCGTCCGCAGCTCAGCTTTCACGAATCGAGCGTGCGCAGGGTGGCAGGTCGGGCGTCCTCATATGGCATCCGGATGATCTCGGCGAAGCACCCGAAGACCGCCGTGTCGTCTTCGGCAATCCCATACTTGCCGATCTCGCCGCTGGCAGATTCGATTGTGGGCCTGACGAAGAAAGCTGAGGCGAGTGAAGGCGTAGGTTTCTAACGGCGCGCGGCTTACATCATCCGGCGATGCGGAACGTCTGCATTTCTGGTGGAAAGCGGACCGGCTGTTTTCGGGCGGCGATTGGGGTAAACAGACGTTCGTTCATTTGATGGGGCAGGGGGGCTAATCGGCCGTTTCCTGGTGGACGTTCCACCCGTCGCCTGGATCATAGCATAGCCGAGTAACCGCTTCGGCGAATGCAGCGACGCCGCAGGCGCCCATGCCAATAATAGTCAATGTTTTCGGCATGGTATCCCATTCGTTGAGGAACGGCGACAACGCGTGGGCGCGGCCTCGTGCCACCGCGTACGTGAAAAATCTGTCATTCTTGTTTTTCGTCAAGACCGGCAGCTCTGGAGCTGGCCTGTGATCGTTGGGTCTTCGCAAACGATATCGGATTGCGATGACCGCGCGAATAATCGACGCGGTTTCTCGATGGCGCTTCACTACTGAGCAAGGCGAGTTTCTAGTTGCTTAGTCCTCCCGACGGCCCGCTTCGCCAAAGTATTTGTGAAAGCTCGGGCAGCTGCCGACGGGGAGCCGGCGCCAAACATAACGGGCTAATTGTTAGCTGATAAGCCGATGCTGTCGTCCGAACGATTCAACGTTGCAATGAGCTAAGCTCAATGACCTCTTGGTCTGCTGGAGCGTTATAGCGGTGCCTCATTCCTCCATCATGGAGATTATCATGAAAATCACTCGAAATGGTTCGGCACCGTCGAGGAAGGGGAATGTACCTAGCAATTTCTCGGGTACTGTCCGCATCGACAACATGGCTCAGCCCAGCCCGCCCGGGCGTGCGTCCACCGCGGTCGTGACCTTTTCACCGGGAGCCCGCACGGTATGGCACACTCACCCAGCAGGCCAAACGATCATCATCACCGCCGGAAGAGGCTGGGTTCAGCGCGAGGGTGAAGCGCGTGAAGACGTCGGTCCGGGCGATACCGTGTTCTTCGATGCGGGCGAACGGCATTGGCACGGCGCTACCGCAACGACGGGAATGAGCCATATTGCGATCACAGAGACGGTCGACGGCAAGAACGTCGATTGGCTCGATGCGGTCACGGAGGACCAGTATGCGACCTAATCAATATGGTATGCTGCAATCGACGCTCGTGGCGATGACGCTGCTGGCCGTGCCGGCGGTTGGGCAAGCTCAGACGATTGTTAAATATAATGCCATCGTGGCTAAGCCAGGTCCGGCTGCCACCTTCACTGGTCGAGTAACCGTACGAAGATTGACCAGCGCCACGCCTCCTGGGCAGGCCGGAACGGCGTTAGTAACCTTCGCACCTGGAGCGCGGAGCAACTGGCATACGCATCCTGCGGGGCAGACGCTTCACGTCATGCGTGGTTGCGGGTGGACGCAGGAGTGGGGCGGACCCGTCGCTCTCATCTGTCGGGGCGACACAGTTTACGTGAAGCCGGGAGTCCGCCATTGGCATGGATCGACGACGACGACCGGAATGAGCCATCTGGCGATCAGCGAGACGCTCGATGGCAAGAACGTAAACTGGCTCGAGCCCGTCACTGATACCCAGTTCAAGGGGCCTCGACGCTGAGCAAAATCGAACGTCACGGAGAAGCTGGGACCACAATGGCCAGCAGAGCCGATCTTGCCGACTTCGCGTATGTGCTGGCGATCGCCCGACACCGGAACTTCCGACTTGCCGGGCTCGATATGGGCGTCAGCGCATCGGCTCTGAGCCACTCGCTCAAAGCGCTGGAAGGTCGTCTAGGCGTACGGTTGTTTAACCGTACGAACCGCTCAGTCACCTTGACCGCCGCTGGTGAAGAGCTGCTCGCAGCGATCGACGCCCCGTTCGCCGCGATCGGCGAGGCTGTCGAGAACCTCGCCCGGTTCCGGGACAAGCCGGCCGGGCACATCCGCCTGAACGTTGTGGCGGATGCGGCCACGCTGCTGCTCGGCCCCGTGATGCCGGTGTTTCTCGATCGCTATCCCGATATCGCGGTCGACATCGTTGCCAGCAACCGTCTGGTCGACGTGGTCGGCGAGGGGTTCGATGCCGGGATCCGCTATGGCGGCACGGTACCCGAGGACATGATCGTGCAGCGACTGTCGCCGGACCTGCGCTGGGTCGTCGCCGCGTCACCCGGCTATCTCGATCGGTTCGGCGTACCAGCGCGCCCGGAGGACCTGCTCGATCACCGCTGCCTCGGCGTCCGGCTGGGGGACGACCGCATCTATCAGTGGGAGTTCGAAGGCCCCGAAGGAGAGTTCGCAGTCGCGCTGCCCAGCCGCGTCACGGTGAACGAAACGCCGACGATGCAGGCGATGGCGATCAACGGCGCCGGCATGATGTACGGGATCGAACCCGCCTTCGCCCCCCACATCGTCCAAGGCAGCCTGCGGCTCGTGCTGGAGGATTGGTCGACGACCGGCCCCGGTTTCCATCTCTATTATTCCAGCCGGCGGCAGGTGCCGGTCCCGCTCCGGCTGTTGCTCGACCTGATCCGGGAACTACGGCCCCTCGGCTGACGATCCCGTCGTTCAATGAGCCAGCTTCATCGGGGCATGTACGCGAGGGCCGGTAATCAGGGGGATGCGGCGGCATTATCTGACTATCGACAGCGCGCCGTGTTTCGACCGCTCGCTGACTTCAATATCTGTGAAGAGGAGAAGACCACATGGCAGACGAACCGACCAACGCACGTGACACCTTCGGCGATATCGCACCGAAGCTCGCAGAAATTACCGACAAGGTCCTGTTTGGCGACGTCTGGGCGGACGACACGCTGTCGCCGCGCGACCGCAGCCTCGTCACGATCGTCAATCTGGCGGCGCTGTACCGGCACAACGAGCTTGGCTTCCATCTCAAGAAGGGGATCGAGAACGGCCTGACGCAGGACGAGATCATTGCCGCGATCACGCACACCGCCTTCTATGCGGGCTGGCCGACCGCGATGACCGCGATCCAGGCAGCGCGCGACGTCTTCAAGGACAACTGAGCCATGCCGCATGTCCTGGTAAGCGTGGTGGCGGGGCATCCCCTCGCCGCCCGACAGGCGCTCACGGCACGGATCGTCGCTGCCGTTACCGACACGCTCGATAGCGAGGTGGATGAGGTATCGGTGGCGATCCGGGAAGTTCCGGCGAACGACTGGATGGCCGCGGTCTACGAGCCGGAGATCGTGGCCCACGAAGATCTGCTGTTCAAGCGGCCAGGCTACGGCCCGCTCGCGCCACAATCGTAGAAGGATAAACGCATGTGGATCGCCGTACTCGCCCTGGTTGCCACGATGGCGCAGACGCCCGCAACTGCGCAGACAGCGCGTGCGGCACAGCCGAAGGCGCCGGAAACGATGCGGCGGGTTGCGCCGGCGCTGGCTCAGTATACCGACCGGCTGTTGTTCGGCGACGTCTGGAAACGGCCCGCGCTATCGCCGCGCGATCGCAGTCTTGTGACGATCAGCGCGCTGATCGCGACCGGCAAGACCGAACAGCTGGCGAGCCACCTGGAGCTGGGGCTCGACAACGGGCTGACGCCGGTCGAGATCGGCGGGCTGATTACCCATCTGGCCTTCTACACGGGCTGGCCGAACGCGGTGTCGGCGTGCGAGGTCGCCGATCGGGTGTTCGCCAAGCGCGGCATTGCGGCAACCGCGCGTCAGCCGGCGCTCACTGCGTTGCTGCCGGTCCCGGATAGCGATGCGGCGCGGGCGGCAACCGTGACCGGTACCGTGACGCCGATATCGCCATCGCTGGCGCAGCTGACCAACGGGCCGCTGTTTCAGGATCTCTGGCGACGGACCGACCTGCGTCCGCGCGACCGGAGTTTCGTGACGATCGTGGCATTGACCGCGAACGGCGATGCCGACCAGCTTGGCTTTCATCTCACGCACGGGATCGAGAATGGGCTGACCCGCGCCCAACTCGGCGAAGCAATGGCGCATCTCGCATTCTATGCCGGTTGGCCGAGGGCGTTCTCGGGCGTCGCCGCGCTGCGCAAGCTGGACGCGCCCGGCAGCTAGATCGCAGCAGGCGCGCGTACCGGAACGTCCATCCCGCCGTTTCGGGACGCCGGATGGACCGTCCGTGTCAGTTGGCCGTGAAGCCGCCATCCACCGGCAGTGCGACGCCGTGAACGAAGCTGGCACCGGGGCTCGCCAGCCAGAGCACGGCGGCGGCGACTTCCTCGGCACGGCCGAGGCGACCGATCACCTGGAGACGGAAGATTTCTTCCATTGCTTCCGGCTGGGTGGTCTTCATGTTCGCCACCATCGGCGTGTCGATTGCACTGGGGCAGACGCAGTTGATCCGCACGTCGCGAGCGGCATAGCGCAGCGCGGCGCTCTTGGTCAGGCCGACGATGCCGAACTTGGTGGCGTTGTATGCCGCCAGATCGGCCTGCGCGACGAGACCGCCGGCCGACGCGTTGTTGACGATCGCACCGTGCCCTTGCGTCCGCATCTGTCGCAGCTCGTGCTTCATGCACGCCCAGGTGCCGCGCAGATTGATCGCCGCAACCTGATCGAAATCGTCCGCCGACTGATCGGCGAGGTCGACCGCGGGCGCCTGGATGCCTGCGTTGTTGAAGGCCATGTCGAGCCTGCCATAGGTTTCGACCGTGCGCGCGATCGCCGCCGCGACCTGATCCTCGTCCGTCACGTCGCAGGCAAAACCGATCGCACGACCGCCTGCCGCGACGATGCCGGCGGCCGCAGCCTCGGCGGTGTCGGCGCGGACGTCGATCAATACGACCGCCGCGCCGGCCGCGGCGAAAGCCTCGGCGGTGGCGCGGCCCATGCCCTGGCCTGCACCGGTGACGAACGCGACCTGTTCGGTAAAATCATAACGGGGGTTCATGCTGTCTCTCCTGATGTCCAGGCACGAGATGGGCAGCGACCCCGTCCCCGATTAGACCGGTGTCGCTTGATGCGGCAGTGAAGCCACCTCAATGATGTCGCCTGAACCGCGCGGTTGCCGGATCGTGCGCAGCGTGACGATGAAGCTCGCGGTGCCCAGCACCGCGATCACGAGACCCATCGGCCGAGGCGTGCCGTCGGCGAACCAGCCGACCAGCGCCGAACCGAAGATGCCGCTGCCGAACTGGATCGCGCCGACGAACGCCGATATCGCCCCCGAGCGGTCCGGATTGACGGCGAGCGCGCCGGCCATCGCGTTGGCGACGAATAGGCCGTTTGCGGACAGGAAGAAGAACAGCGGCAGGACCAGGCCCCACAGACCGCCGATCCCGGTCGTCGTCGCAACGCCCGCCCAGACTCCTGACACACCGACCAGCGTCGCACCCCAGCGCAGCATGTAATCGCTCCCCATCCGGACGACAAAGCGCGTGTTGAGGAGGTTGAGCAGCATCTGGCCGATGATGCCGAGGCCGAACAGCAGACCATAGGCCTGCGGTGCCACGTGATAATAGCTGATATACGCGGTCGGCGTGCCGGCGAGATAGGCGTAGATGCCGCCGTAATAGCAACCGCTGGCGATCGCATAGCCCATGATCGTGCGGCTTTTCGCCATCAGCCAGTAATTGCCGAGCACCGCGCTTAGGCCGATCGTCGAGCGTCGTTCGCGCGGCAGGCTTTCCGGCAGCCGCAGCACGGCCGCGAAGATCGCGATGCCGAGCACAACCAACAGCCAGAAGATCAGCCGCCACGATCCGATCAGCAGCACTTGACCGCCGATCAGCGGGCCGAGCAACGGGGCGACGCCCATGACCAGCATCAAGGTGGACAGCAATTGCGCGGCCCGGTCGCGCCCATACAGGTCGCGTGCCATCGCGCGGGCGAGGACGGGACCGGCACAGGCGCCGGCCGCCTGCACGATCCGCCACACGATCAGTTGCCCGACGCTGCCCGCGAGCGCGCACCCGGCCGAGCCGATCATGAACAGGACGAGCCCGAACAGGATGGGCGCGCGGCGTCCGTAGCGATCGCCGATAGGTCCCCAGAAGAGCTGTCCCAGGCTGAAGCCGATCAGAAAGCTCGACAACGTCAGTTCGACGCTCCCCTGGCTGCCGCCAAGCGACTGGCCCAACGTGGGCATGGCAGGCAGATACAGATCCGTGGAGATCGATGCGAATGCCATCAGCGCACTGAGGATAGCGACGGTTTTTGCAAACGAGGGCGGCGTCGCGCGGTCTGGCGTTGCCCGTTCTGGCGTTGCTCCGTCGCTGGACGGTGATGTTGAGGCCATCATCTTATTTAGGGGCGGGCTCACCTCATGCGACGGGCGTCATGCTCATTGCTGCGTGAAACAGCCCTCACCGTCGGGGGAAGGTGCTAAAGCCCCAGCGGACGCATCTCCCGGATGAGTTCGATCAACAGCCTGAGACCGGTCGGCACCTGGCGACGGCTCGAATAATAGACGTGGTAGCCGGGGCCCATCGTCGCCCAGTCCTCGAGCACCAGCCGCAACTCTCCCCGCGCGAGATGGGGGGCGAAGGAAGCCTCCATCCCGTACATGAGGCCGGTCCCTGCAAGTGCCATGGCGAGCATGGCCCGCCCGCCGTTGACGAGGATCTTGCTCGGTACGGGGACGGAGAACTCGCCCTCGGGACCTTCGAACTCCCACCGATAGATATGCGCGTTGCCGAGACGAATCCCGAGGCAGTGATGCTGTTCCAGATCGGACGGATGCTGCGGAACGCCGAATTTATCGAGATAGGCGGGAGACGCGACGACTACCCAGCGAAGCTCGCCCGACAGCCGCTGCGCCACCATGTCCTCGGGTACCGTTCCGCCGTATCGGATTCCGGCGTCGAAACCGTCGTCGATCACGTCGGTCATCTGATCCAGCGCGGCGATGTCGATCTCGATATCGGGATACCGCTCGATGAAAACCGGCATGATCGGCGCCAGCAGTAGCGGTGCGGCTTCGGCGGCGACGTTGAGACGAACCCGCCCGGTCGGCGCATCGCGATAGCGATTGAGGCCCTCGACCGCCTGATCGATCGTGCCGAACGGTTCGGCTACCTTGTCGCGCAACTCCTCGCCGGCCGCAGTCAGCGTGACGCTGCGGTTGGTGCGGTGCAGCAGGCGGACGCCGAGCCGGGCCTCAAGCCCCTTCAGCGCGTGACTGAGTGCGGACGCGCTGACCCCCAGTTCGAGCCCGGCAAGCCTGAAGCTTCGATGCCGGGAGATTGCGAGGAAATAGGTGAGGTCGGCAAGATCGGATCGACTGGTCGGCATGGGGTATCTTGCGCTCTGTAGCGTCGCCTCGCAAGCAAACTGGGGAGATCAACGCGGCGGGAGCGCAAAGGCGACGATCTTGTTCGCAAGCTTCGTCTTGAGCGACTTGTTGCCACCGGCGGCGATCACCACGAACTGACGCCCGCTCCTGGGGCTCGTGTACGTCATCGGCGACGCATTGGCCCCGCCAGGCAGGCGCGCCTGCCACAGCTCGCGGCCGGTCCGCACATCGAGTGCGCGCAGTGTGTTCTCCGCGGCCGCGCCGACGAACACCAGCCCGCCGCGGGTCGTGACCGATCCGCCGGTGAGCGGCGTGCCGATCGTGATCGGCAGCATCGACGGGATGCCGAGCGGTCCGGTATCACGCGCAGAGCCGAGCGGCTTCGACCAGATAAGCTTGCCACTCGTCAGGTCTACCGCACCGATGAATCCCCAGGGCGGCGTCGTGCACGGGACGCCCAGCGGCGACAGGAATGGCGTGCCATAGGCCCCATAGGGCGTGTTCAGCATCGGCCGCTGCGCATCGCCGCCGGGGGTCTTGCCGTCGTTGAGCTTTAACTTGCGGCGTTCGGCCTCGGCGCGGGTCACGACCTCGACCCGGTCGGCGGTCCGCATCCATGTCACCACCATGATCCCGTGATCGACGTCGATCGATACGCCGCCCCAGTTGACGCCGCCGGCCGATCCGGGATCGAACAGCGTCGGCTTGTCGAGCGCGGACGGCGTCATGTGACCGGCATAGCGCGAGCGGCGGAACTGGATCCGGCACAGCATCTGGTCGATCGGCGTCGTGCCCCACATGTCCTTTTCGCGGAACGCACCGCCTCGGAAGGCGGGAAGGCCGGGCGAGAAGGGCTGCGTCGCGGACAGACGGTCGCCCGGCGTGACGCTGTCCTGTGGCACCGGCCGTTCCACGACCGGCAGGATCGGACGCCCGGTTCGACGGTCGAGCACGAACACCTCGCCGCGCTTGGTCGCCTGGATCAGCGCCGGCCGGGTGCCGCCTGCCACCGGCAGGTTCACCAGCGTCGGCTGGGCAGGAACGTCATAGTCCCAGATGTCGTGATGCGTCGTCTGGAAACGCCAGCGCAGTCGCCCGGTTTCCGCGTCCAGCGCCACGACCGCATCGCCCAGCGCATCGTCGAACGGCCGACGCTGGCCGCCGTAATTGTCGGGAGTCGATCCGCCCATCGGCACGTAGACCAGGCCTAGCGCCTCGTCCGCGCTGATCGG
Source organism: Sphingomonas sp. PP-F2F-A104-K0414 (assembly GCF_004340945.1). GTDB lineage: Bacteria > Pseudomonadota > Alphaproteobacteria > Sphingomonadales > Sphingomonadaceae > Sphingomonas. The sequence goes on along the minus strand of NZ_SLYD01000010.1, from coordinate 100,868 downwards.
TGCCCAGCTGTTGGGCGACGACGGCGTGTAGGTCTGGCCGGCGGGCGGAGCGCCGATGCGGTTCGGGTGCCCGGGATCGAACGCCCAGGCGAGTTGGCCGGTGACCGCGTCGTAGGCGCGGATCACGCCCGACGGGCCATGCCAGAACTGGTTGTCCGGAATGCCGCCCCCGACGACCACTTTGCCACGGATGATCTGCGGCGCGGAGCTGACGTAATATTGCCCCTTGGGATAGCGGCTGATGTTGGCGTTCAGGTCGATCGCGCCGGCCGTGCCGAACCCGGGGCAGATGCGGCCGGTGCGCGCATCGACCGCGACGAGCGTCGGCACCTGGCTCGCGCCGTAGATCCGTTCCGCGCACAGTCCGGTCGCGCCGGGCACGCGGTAATAGGATACGCCGCGGCAGGGCTTGCCGGCGGACGGGATGCCGGGCGCCATGTCGTGGACCCAACGCGTGCGGCCGTCCTCCGCGTCATAGGCGAGGATCCGGTTGTTGCCGCTGCACGCGTACAGAGTGTCGCCGATCATGATCGGTACGGTTTCCAGACCGTTCTTCGGTCCCGGACCGACCGGCCCCGCATCGACGGTCCAGGCGACCTTCAGATCACGCACGTTGGCCGCGTTGATCTGTGCCAGCGGGCTGAAACGGGTACCGCCCTGATCGTTGCCGAACGCGGTCCAGTCACCGCGACCGATGCTCGCGAGCGGGCTGGCGAGCAGTCCGGGCGCAGACGGCTGGACGCCACGACGCAGCCATCCCGGCTGGGGATCGTCCGGTCCCATCGCATGCAGTGCGAGACCCGCGACGATCGCGAGTGCAATGCCCGCTCCGGCGATCGACAGGGTACGACGTGCGCTGCGGTGACCTGTCCGCGATCCGCGAACGGGCGGTAGGAACAGGAGCAGTCCGAGAGCCAGCGGCGCGAGCAATCGGGGCACGAGCTGCCAGCCATCGATGCCGACTTCCCACAGGCTCCAGGCCAACGTCCCGGCGATGAGCACGCCGTATACGATGCGCGCGCGACGATCGCATCGGAACGCCAGCCACCCGGTTGCCAGCAATGCCAATCCGGCGATCGGGTAATAGAGCGAGCCATGATCGGCGACGAGGATGATGCCACCGACGAGCAAAGCCAGTCCGGCAATGCCAAAGGCCGCCGTTACCCCGTATCGTATCGATCGGGCGATCAGGCCCTGCTTGCGCTCCGTCGTCGCCATCGTGCTGAAACTCCCCCCGCCCATCGCAGACGTAAGACCTCAACGTCTTGATTAAGCGCGATATGCATTACCTGGGTGCAACGAAGAGGTGAGGAACGTTCATCACTCGGGCGGGCGGCTTGTCGGTGGCGCGGCGTTGCGCCGTCGGATCGTGACCTTCACGGCGCCCGGAGTGGCGAGGTCGGCATAATGCTCGTCGATCCGACCGAGGATCACCAGGCCCGGCGAGTGCGGGCCATCCTTGTGATACAACGCGATGTTGCCCCAGGGTGCGTAATAGCCGATTTCTCCGGCACGCGGCGTGACCGCGGCCGGCGCGCCGTCACGGGTCAGCGGGCGGGGCAGGGTGGCGATTTTTTCCGTCGCCGCATAATCGGTCAGCGTCAGGTCGAGCGGGAGCTGCGCGAGGAAATCGCGGGCGGAGGGGTTGTCCGCGATCTGCGCGGTCCACTTGCGGGTCCCGGCCTCAATCTCGATCGTCGTCATTGTTCGTACCTCGCTCGCGCTGGTCTTGCTGGAGTCCACCGTGTTGGTCGCCGTCGCGGTCGTAGTCGCTGTCGCGGCAGGTTGGCCGCATGCCGCCAGCATTGCCAACAGACAAAGGAAAGGCCGTCCGGCCACGATAGTGCGCATCGTCATCCTCCTGTTACGCTCATGTGGCACGGTGTTGCTGGAGCATCGCCTGCGCTGATCCGGAAGCCATGGTGGCGCGACTTGTTCGACAGCGCATCGGCGATGGCCGCATCGAGCACGGGCATACCCCCGTCACGCAGCGCTGCCTTGAGATCGTGGACATCGTCATGGCCGATCCGCGTAGATTCCATCGTGTTCGTTCGGGCCATAGTCAGCCAGTTGCCGACTGTGTCGCATGATGCGTCATGATCGTTTCCTCCCCCGGCCTCTGCCGATCGTTGAGATAATCGCCGATCCGACCGTGGACAACGCGGCTGCGCGTTGATGATGCGATGAGCGGCGTTCACCTTGTGCTCCGCTCATCTAGGCGTTGAGCAACCGCCATGACACGATCGTGCGACCGGTTCGTACTATTGTTGTCCCCCATTCCCGCACGTCGATCGCCCGGCGGTCGCAACGAAGGTATTTCCTTGCATAGCGAACCCCCTGCGCAGTCCGAGCGCGATACGCTCCCCGTCGGCGCGCTCATCCTACTGGCCCTGACCGGGTTTACCGCGATCGTGACCGAAACGCTGCCGGCTGGCCTCCTGCCGCAGGTTGCTGATGACCTGTCCATTTCGCGTGCACTCGCAGGTCAGATGGTGACGGTATACGCCGTGGGGTCGGTGGTGGCAGCCATCCCGCTGGTCAGTTTCACGCAGAGCTATGCGCGCAAACCGCTGTTGCTTGCGGCGATCCTCGGCCTGCTGGTGTTCGATGTCGTGACAGCCTTGTCACACAGCTTTGCGGTGACCCTCGTCGCGCGGTTTGCGGCGGGCGTTGCCGCCGGGCTCGGCTGGGGCATTCTCGGGGGCTATGCCCGTCGGCTCGTCGTCGATCGGTTGAAGGGCCAGGCGCTCGCGCTGGCGATGATCGGCACGCCGCTCGCGCTGTCGGTCGGCGTGCCGCTGGGCACGTTCGCGGGTGGGGCGATCGGCTGGCGAACCGCGTTCCTCGTGCTGGCTGCGCTGGCATTGTGCCTCGCTGGCGCGGTCGCGTGGAAGATGCCGGACAGCGCCGGACAGCCGCCCGAGCGCAAGCTGTCGAACCTTGCCGTGCTGCGGATGCCGGGCGTCGCGATGATCCTCGCCACCGCGTTTGGGTGGGTGACGGCGCATTACATCCTTTACACCTATCTCGCGCCCTACGCGGAATGGGCAGGCGACGGTGACCGGGTCAGCCTGTTGCTGCTGGTGTTCGGCTGTGCGGCGCTGGCGGGGATCTGGATCGCCGGTGCCGCAGTGGACCGCCATCTGCGCCTTCACGTCCTGGCCAGCCTGGCGGTATTCGCGGGTGCGACAATGGTGCTCGGCTTTCTGCCACACAGCAATGGGGTGATCCTGGTCGGTGTCGTGCTCTGGGGCCTGACCTTTGGGGGTGCTGCCACCTCGATTCAGACGGCAGCGTCCGACGCCGCGGGCGACGGGGTCGATATCGTCGGCGCAATGCTGACCACGATCTGGAACGTGAGCATCGCGTGCGGCGGCGCGATCGGTGCGCTGATCTATCGCAGCGCCGGCATTCAGGCGTTCTTCCCGGCGATGCTGGTCCTGCTGGGCATCGCCTTCGTGGTCGCCTACGCCTCGTCGGGCAACGGGTTCAAGGCGGGTGCTCGCACCGAACGTCGATAAGGTTTAGCGCTCGATCGTGCGGGCGTGGAAGACGGTTGCGTTGCCGCCTCGTGTGCCGTCGCTCGTCACGATCGTCATCTCACGCGTGCCGGGCCGGATCGCCATGCTCGTCAGGTTCAGGTTCCGCCCGGCATCGCGGCCGGGCAGCAGGATCTGGCCAATCGGAAGCCCCGAGGGAGAGAATACCAGGATGCGACCCTGACCGTACATCGCCACGTAAAGCTGACCGGACGCATCGACGCGCATCGAATCCGGCGCCGGTCCGGTGAAATGATAGGCGGTCGTCGCGCCGAAGGGGGCCGGCGTCGTCGCATCTTTTAGCGTGATACGGTACAGGCGACCCAGCGCAAATTCGCCGACCCACAACTGCTTCCCGTCGGGGCTGAGCGCGATGCCGTTGGCGACGGCCAGGTTGCGGACTACCGGTTTCGGCGGCGCGCCGCCCGGGCCGACATACCAGACGCCGCCGGTCGCCTCGCCGATCGATCCGCGGGCGTCGCTGAAATAGAAGCCGCCCTTCGCATCGAAGGTGACGTCATTTGGCGCGAACCCGGCGCTTTCCGGCACGATCGTGCGCTGTTGCGTACCATCGAGCTGTACCGAGATCACGGCGCCGCCGCCCTTCGCATTGGCGGCGGCGATGTAGAGCCGGCCATCAGGTCCGAGGGCCATCCCGCCGGGGTTGAGCCCCTTAAGCCGGAATGCCTCCGCGATACGACCATGAGCGTCCAGCCGCAGGACGCGGCTTCCCTGCACGTCCGAGAACAGGAGGTCGCCGCCCGGCGGGAAGACCGGGCCCTCGAGGTCTTTCGTCGCGCCGGGAACCAGAACCGGGCGATCCGCGACGATTGCCGGAAGGTCGCGCTCGCCTGGCGGGAGGGGTACCACGCTGGCGGGCGCGCTGGTCACCGCAGCCGCCACTGCCGCAACGCAGTGCTGGAGCACAGGCATCATGCGAGTTCAGGCAGGCCCGCAAGGTGCTTCTCGAGCGTCAACGGATACTCGCGCACCCGCACGCCGGTCGCGTTGTAGACCGCGTTGGCGATTGCCGGTGCGACGCCGACCAAGCCCAGTTCGCCTACCCCCTTTGCCTTCAGTGGCGACATGGTCGCATCGACCTCGTTAATGAAATGCGCTTCGAGATGCGGCACGTCGGCGTGAACCGGCACTTCGTAACCGGCGAGATCGTGATTGACGAAGAAGCCGAACCGGGTGTCGACCGCCATCTCCTCCATCAGTGCGGCGCCGATGCCCATCGTCATCCCACCGATCACCTGGCTGCGCGCGGTGATCGGATTGAGGATGCGTCCCGCGGCGCAGATCGCCAGCATACGGCGCACGCGGACCGCGCCGGTATAGGCGTCCACCGCGACCTCTGCAAAATGCGCGCCGACGGTCTGTTGCGCATACTCCTTGCTGAGGTTGCCATATTCCATGAAATCCTCGGCGACGATCTCGCCGTCCTTGGCTGCATCGGAAAGCGGGACCGAACGGCCCGCCGAACTGACGCGTCCGTCCGCGAACGTCACATCGGTCGTGTTGAATCCCATCCGCTGCGCAACGAGGTCGCGCAGCTTCGCGCATGCGGCGTAGACGCCGGCGGTGGCCGACGCTGCTCCGGCCTGACCGCCCGAGCCGGGTGTCTCGGGAAAGGTCGAGTCCCCGAGCTTCGCGGTCACGCGGTCTAAGGGAACGCCCATCATCTCGGCGGCGGTCTGCGCGACGATCGTGTAGCTGCCCTGGCCGATGTCGGTCATGTCGGTCTCGACCGTGACGTGCCCGTCCTTGCCCAGCCGTACGCGAGCGCCGGCCTTCATGATCGGTGCGCCGCGGATCGCGCTGGCGACACCCATGCCGATCAGCCACTTGCCTTCACGCCGGCTGCCGGGTTTTGCGACCCGCGCGTTCCAGCCGAACCGGTCCGCGCCCTCTCGCAAGCACTGTACGAACGGCCGGGTGGAAAAACGGCGTTCGGGTTTTGCGGGGTCAATTTGCGTGTCGTTTGCGATACGCAGTGCGACCGGATCCATGCCGAGCTTTTCGGCAAGCTCGTCCATCGCGACTTCCAGCGCCATCATCCCCGGCGCCTCGCCCGGCGCGCGCATGGCGTTGCCCTCGGCGAGATCGAGAGGGGCGAGATAGCGTCGCAACAGGCGGTTCTTTCCCGCGTACATCAGCTGCGTCGGAAGGGTGGTAGGCTCGGTGCGGCCACCGGCCAGGTTGCCCGACCAGCTATCGTGACCGATGGCAACGAGACGGCCGTCCTTGCCGGCGCCCAATCGAATGCGCTGGATCGTCTTGGGCCGGTGAATGGTATTGTTGAACATCAACGGGCGCTGCAACACGACCTTGACCGGACGACCAGATACGCGCGAGGCGATGGCCGCGAGTGCAAGATCGCTCTGCGTCGTGCCCTTGCCGCCAAAACCGCCGCCGATGAAGGGCGAGTGCAGGCGGATGTTTTCCTTCGGCGTGCCGATGATGAGGCCCAAGTCTCGACAGCCCCAGTTCATCGCCTGGATCGACGTCCAGCACGTCAGCTTGTCGCCATCCCAGCGCGCGATGGATGCGTGGGGCTCCATCATCGCATGCGCCTGATCGGGAACGGTGTAGGTCTCGTCGACCTTGACCGGGGCACCGGCGAACGCGGTCGCAAAGGCGCCGACCGACTGCTCGCTTGGGCCTCCGAACGCTTCCTTCGGTGCGATCGGGGACGATGGCTTCTGCGCGGCCAGGTCAAAGCGACCCTTACCGCGAGCATAGGTCACGCGGATCAGTGCCGCCGCGGCGCGCGCCTGTTCGAACGTATCGGCGACGACGACTGCCACCGCCTGATGATAATGATCGACCAATGGCCCGGCCAGAATACGCTGCGTGTAGAACTCGCCCTTGCCGATCGGACCGGAGTTTTCATACGTGACGATCGCATGGACCCCAGGCGCGGCGCGTGCCGCCGCGGTATCAATGCGTTCGATACGTCCCTTGCCGATCGCTGCGCCGAGGATGTAGCCATGCGCCGCATCCGGCGCGAAGTCGTGATGCTCGGCCGCGTAACGCGCCGTGCCGGTCGTCTTCAGGGGACCCTCGACGCGCGTGTGCGCGCGACCGACCACGGTCAGGCGGTCGATCGGCGTCGTGTTCGCAGGCGTGTCGAACTTCATGCGGGTGTCTCCAGATCGGCCAGGAACTGGTCGTGCGTCATCGGCTTGGAGAACATGGGAAAGTTCTTCGTGACCGCCGCCTCCTGTTCCTCGGGGCTCAAGGTTGCCGTGCAGTCGGTCAGCGTGACGACGCGGAAGCCGCGTTCGTATGCCGAGCGCATGGTCGACTCGATGCAGCAATTGGTGAGGAAGCCGGCGATCGCCAGATCGGTGATGCCGCGCTGGCGCAGGATGAAATCGATATTGGTGCTCGCGAAGCAGTCGAGGCCGCGTTTGCCCTCGATCACGATGTCGCCGTCGACCGGCGCCATCGCATCGGCGATCGCCGCGCCCCAGCTGCCCTTGCGAAAGGCCTGCGCCTTCTTGATGCCGGCCAGAATGCCGTAGGGATCGGACGGCATCTCGGGATAGCCGTCCGCAAAGCCGATCGGCGCGTGCATTACGGTCACGCCCTGCGCACGCGCCTGTTCCACGACCGACCGGCTGTGCGCGAGCATGTCGGTGTCGGCCATTACCGCCTTCACCGCATCATGCTGCGCACCGCCTTCGCTCACGAAGTCGTTCTGGTACTCGATCAGCAGCAGGGCGGTCTTCTCGGGTATCATCGTCTTGTCTCCCATTCGTTGCAACCGCCGCGGATCGACCGGCGTGGCTCACGCCACCGTCGGCAACCGGTCGAGATGCTTGTCGAGGGTCAGTGGATAGTCGCGCAGGCGGACGCCGGTCGCGTTGTACATCGCGTTGGCGACCGCCGCGCCGACGCCGCACAGGCCGAGCTCGCCGATGCCCTTGGCCTTCATCGGATTGGCCTTGTCGTCGGCCTCATCGAGGAAGATCACCTCCTGGTGCGGGATGTCGGCATGGACCGGCACCTCGTAGCTGGCGAGGTCGTGGTTGACGAAGAAGCCGAAGCGCTTGTCGACCGCCAGTTCCTCCATGAGTGCGCTGCCGACGCCCATCGTCATCGCACCGATCACCTGGCTGCGTGCCGATGTCGGATTGATGATCCGTCCGGCCGCGCAAACCGCGAGCATCCGGCGCAAGCGGGTGGCACCGGTGTAGGTGTCGACGCCGACCTCGACGAAGTGCGCACCGAAGGTCGAGATCTGCCAGCTCTTGTCGAGAGTGCCGTATTCGATCTTGTCCTCGGCTACGAGTTCGCCGGCCGACGCCGCCTGGCGAAGGTCCGCCGAACGGTTGCCGCTCGTGACCTTGCCACTGTCGAACACGACGTCAGCCGAATTATAACCGAGACGCTGCGCCACCGCCTCGCGCAACTTCACGCACGCGGCATAGACGCCCGCGGTAGAGTTGGCGGCGCCGAACTGGCCGCCCGACCCGGCCGAGACCGGGAACGCGGAACTGCCGAGTCTCACGACGACCGTGTCGAGCGGCACGCCCATCATCTCCGCCGCGGTCTGCGCGATGATGGTGTAGCTACCGGTGCCGATGTCGGTCATGTCGGTCTCGACCGTGACGATGCCGTCCTTGCCGAGCCGGACGCGCGCGCCCGACGTCATGTTCATGTGGTTGCGAAACGCGGACGCCACGCCCATCCCAACCAGCCAGCGACCGTCGCGGACCTGGCCGGGCTGCGCGTTGCGGCGCGACCAGCCGAACTGCTGCGCACCTTCGGTCAGGCAGCGCACCAGCTGGCGCTGCGAGAAGCGGCGCTTGGGGTCCTTCGGATCGACCTGCGTGTCGTTCTTCACGCGGAAGGCGATCGGATCCATGCGGAGCTTTTCCGCCATCTCGTCCATCGCGACCTCGAGCGCCATCAGGCCCGGGGCTTCACCCGGCGCGCGCATCGCGTTGCCCTCGGGCAGATCGAGCACGGCCAGCCGCATCGACGTCAGGCGGTTCGCGCCGGCGTACAACAGGTTAGTCTGCAGGACGGCGGCCTCCGGGCTGCCGTTAGGCTGGTCGCCCGAGCCGCTCTCGTGCGCAATCGCGGTGATCGTGCCGTCCTTGGTCGCACCGATGCGGATGCGCTGGCGCGTGGCGGGACGGTGCGTCGTGTTGTTGGCCATAAACGGGCGACTCATCGCGAGCTTGACCGGGCGCCCCGCCGCCTTCGCGCCGAGCGCCGCCAGGACCGCATCGCTGCGGAGAAACAGCTTCCCGCCAAAGCCGCCACCGACATAAGGCGACAGAAAGGTAACCTTCTCCTTCGGCATGTTTAGCGTGGTGGCGAGATCGGTACGTCCCCAGTCGATCATCTGGTTCGACGTCCACACCGTCAGTGCATCGCCGTTCCAGGCGGCGATCGAGGCGAACGGCTCCATCATCGCGTGGCTGTGATCGGGCGTCGTGTATTCGGCGTCCAGCTTGACCGGCGCGGATGCGAAGGCCGTCTCGAACTTGCCGACCCGGTCCTCGCCCTTACCGGGCTTTTCCGCATCGGTCAGTGGGGCCGTCTTCAACGCAGCGTCGAGATCGAACCGGCCCTTGCCCCGCGCGTAATCGACACGAACCAGACCCGCGGCTGCGCGCGCCTGCTCGAACGTTTCGGCGACGACGACAGCGACGGCCTGGTGGTAATGATCGACGTCGGGTCCGGCGAGCAGCTTGACGGTGTTGAACTTGCCCTTGCCGAGCTTGCCCACGTCGGCAGCGGTGACGATCGCGATGACGCCGGGCGCGGCCTTGGCTGCGGCCGTGTCGACCGCGTTGATGCGTCCCTTGGCAACGGCCGCGCCGACGACATAGCCATACGCGGCGTTCTCGATCTCGCGGTGACGTTCATAGGCGTAGGGCGCCAGCCCGGTGGTCTTGAGCGGGCCGTCGATGCGGGTCTGCGCACGCCCGACGACCTTCATGCGGTCGATCGGGTTGGTAGTGGCGGGTGTCTCGAACTTCATGGGCTTATGCCTTCGCTTCGGCGAGGACCGAGGCCAGCGCGCGGGTGGCAAGTGGCAGCTTGAACGCGTTGTCCTTGGTCGGCGTCGCACCCTGGAACGCACGCGCCGTCACTGCGGCGGCACCGCGTGGCAGCAAGGCATCCGCCGCCTCGACACGCCAGGGGCGGGGGGCCACGCCACCGAACGCGACGCGCCCGGTGCCATCGGGCTGGATCACCGCGGCGATCGACACCAGCGCATAGGCGTAGGATGCACGATCGCGCACCTTCTCGTAGAAATGCTTGCCGCCAAGCGGCTTCGGCAAAGTGACGGCGGTGATCAGCTCGCCTTGCTTCAGCACGGTATCCTGCTGGGGCGTATCACCCCACAACCGGTGGAAGTCGGCGATCGGGATCGAGCGGCGCTGACCGGTCGCATCGACGGTCTCGACCACCGCGTCGAGCACGCGCATCGCGACCGCCATGTCGCCCGGGAACGTCGCGATGCAGCTATCGCTGACGCCGATGACGCCCAACTGGCGCGAATAGCCACCGATCGCGGCGCAACCCGAACCCGGCTTGCGTTTGTTGCACGCCATATTGGTGTCGTAGAAATACGGGCACCGCGTCCGCTGGAGCAGATTGCCCGCGGTCGACGCCTTGTTGCGCAACTGGCCCGAAGCCCCGGCGACGATCGCGCGGGTCAGCACGCCGTAATCGCGGCGGACGCGCTCGTCGGCGGCGAGGTTCGTATTGGTCACCAGCGCGCCGATCCGCAGGCCGCCGTCGCGCGTCGCCTCGATCTTGTCGAAGCCGAGATCCTGCACGTCGACCAGATGCGTCGGCGTCTCGACCTCGATCTTCATCAGGTCGAGCAGGTTGGTGCCGCCCGCGATGAACTTGGCGGCCGGGTTTGCCGCAACGGCACGCGCTGCGCTGCTCGCGTCCTTGGCGCGCTCATAAGTGAAAGCTCTCATGCTTTTGCTCCCGCGACTTCAGCCATGGCTTCGGCGATGTTGGAATAGGCACCGCAGCGGCAGATGTTGCCGCTCATCCGCTCGCGCATCTCGACGTTCGTCGCGGTCGGCTTGGTCATCAGGTCGCCCTGCGCATGGCTCGGGATGCCACGCTTGATCTCGTCGAGGACAGCGACCGCCGAGCAGATCTGCCCCGGCGTGCAATAACCGCACTGATAGCCGTCATGCTTGATGAAGGCCGCCTGCATCGGGTGCAGCTTGTCGGGCGTGCCGAGGCCCTCAATCGTCGTGATCTCGTCGCCCTCATGCATCACCGCGAGGCTGAGGCAGGAATTGATCCGGACCCCGTCGACCATCACGGTACACGCGCCGCACTGGCCGTGATCACAGCCCTTCTTGGTCCCCGTCAGGTGGAGATGCTCGCGCAACGCGTCGAGCAGGGTGGTCCGCGGATCGAGGCTGAGTTCGCGCTTCTCGCCATTGACCTTGAAGCGCACCGGCATGGTCGGCGCGGCGTCTGCCTTGGGCGGCGTCGTGACAGCGGCACCGACCGGCGATGCGACGATCACGGCAGTCGCTGCGCTTCCCGCGAGCAGCCCGCGCCGCGAAAACTCCACTTCAGATACGCTGGGCATGGGCTTGGTCTTCCTTCCTGTCGAACCGCGCGTCCGCGGTAAGGGTCTGATTTACATCAACGATTGTCGAGGACTGTAACGCACCGCCACCGCGTTCGGAGCGTGCATGTTGTTCAATGAAACCATGAGGATGGCTCATGGTCGAAGGGGCGGGGCGCGGTATGTTGAAGGCCGTCGCGGCTTCGTACGCTTGTACCACCTGTGCCATGATCGAGAGCGCCAGCGTCTGCGGGTCGCGTGTCGCCTTGATCAGACCGACCGGTCCGACGACCCGCGCGATATCATCCGGTATCGCGCCCGCTTCGAGCAGGCGTCGCTGGCGTTCGAGATGTGTACGCAGGCTTCCCATCGCGCCGACGAAGAACGGGAGCTGTTCCATGACCTGGAGCAGCAGCGGTGTCTCCCAGTCGTGATCGTGGAACAGCGTGATGACGGCCGTCCAGGGATCGATCACCAACCCGTCGACGCGTCCGACGAAGCGGAGAAGCGCAGCGGACATGCCCTTCTCCCGTGCATCCTCCACCAGCGAATTCTGCGGGCTCAAGAGCATAACCTCGGCGCCGTAGGCACGGGCGATGTCGAGCATCGCGGCGGGTTCCGCGCCGTGTCCCGTCACGACCAATCGCAGGACCGGATCGTGCCGCACGATGAACGCCGTATCGCGCCATTGCGTGCAATGGTCTACGTCTGAGCGGGCGGCAACTAGATCGCCGTCCTGGGTGAGCTGGAGCGTGAGCGGCTCTCGTCGCTCCAGAACGGCAATCGCGCAATCGATCTGCCGGCGATCCGGCGTCGGCGTGAACAGCAAGTCGATGCCCCCGCCGCAGGGCAGTCGAATGTCGATATAGCGCGAGCCGTCTCCATAGCGCACGTGTCGCGCACACCCTTCGGCTAGCACCTCCTGCGCTTCGGCGATCACCGCGGCTTCGACGCACCTGCCGGAAAACGATCCGAGCGACCGTCCGCTTTCGGCGACCGCCATATGCTCGCCGGGCGCGCGCGCCGCGCTACCGGTGACGTCGGTCAGCGTCACCAGCGCGGCCCGCTCCCCGCGCTCGGCACAGTCACGCAGGAAGTGAAGGATCGCCAGCGCCTGCTTCATGCAGTCGCGGCCTGCGCATGCCCGGCTGCGCCACGATGCGCGCGACCGATCGCCAGGGCGGCGACCGCGGCTACTGCCAGGAGGCCGGCGCTAGCCAGGAACTCGGCGCGCGGTCCGGCCGTATCGAAGACGATGCCGCCCATCGTCGCGCCGAGCGTGATCGCAAGCTGCACGATCGCGACCATCAGCCCGCCGCCGGCCTCCGCCTCGTCGGGCACGGTGCGCGCCAACCACGTCCACCATGCTACCGGCGCGGACGTGCCCGCAAAGCCCCAGACCGCGAGCAGGATCCCGACCGCGACGACCGACGTCCCGACGACCGTCAGCGCCACCGCCGTGGCCGCCATCAACGTCGGCAACACGGCGAGTGTGAGAAACAGTCCCGCGTTCAGCACACGACCGATCAGGACCGTGCCGATGAACCCGGATACACCAAGAATTAGCAGCATGATGGACAGCAACGCCGGCGAGACGTGCGTCACCTGCTCGAGGAACGGGCGGAGATAGGTGAACAGCGAGAACTGCCCGACGAACAGCATGGCGACGGTCAGCAGGCCGAACACCACGGGCGGCCGGCGGAGCAGCGCAAACATGCCACGGGCGCTCTGCCGTTCCGACACGGGGAGGCTCGGCAGCGTGACGGCCTGCCAGATCACCGCTGCGACCGCGACGGGGACTACGCAGAAGAATGCGCCGCGCCACCCAATCAGGCTGCCGACGAAGCTGCCAAGTGGTGCCGCGAGCACGGTGGCGAGCGCATTACCGCCACTGATGACCGCAAGCGCCTTCGGTACCGACTGGCTCGGCACCAGCCGCATCGCGACCGCGGCGGACATGGACCAGAACCCGCCGATCGCAACGCCGAGAAGAGCGCGCCCGGCCATGAACACCAGATAGGTCGGCGCGAATGCGACGATGGCGCCGGACAGGACGAGCATGCTGGTCAGCACGAGCAGCACGATCCGGCGGTCCATCCTGCCCAGAACGGCGGACAACGAAAGGCTGGTGATGACTGCGAACAGGCCGGATACGGCAATCGCCTGTCCGGCCTTGCCCTCGCTGAGGTTCAGCGTCTGCGCGATCGGGCTGAGCAGGCTGACCGGCATGAACTCGGACGCGATAAGCACGAAGCTGCACAGCGCCATTGCGTATACCGCACCCCAGCGGGCGGGCCGATCGTCGATGCGCGCGGCATCGGTTTCCGCAACCGCGGCGATGGGACTTGCCATGATGGCTCTCCTGAGTGTGTCAAATGCGCCCGGACCCGTCGGTGAGGAGGGATCACGACGGATCCGGGCGCTCGCGCCTTGCCGGTTCGGGAACGAACGGTTGGCTGCGACGAATCGTAATTTATCGGAAGACGAACCGACCGACAATTCGGCCAGACGTTGATGCCTTGGTGAGCGTTGCTCATGCACGCGCTCGCAAAACCCTAAGTCGTCAGGCTGGAGCGATCCGATACCGAAGCCAGACGATCCCGCCGTCCATGACTTCGTGACTGATCAAAGCCAGGGTATCGATCGGCAACCGCTCCGAAGTCGGCACGCCAGAGCCATCGAAAACGGCCGGAGCACCCGATGCGCCATCGATAGCGGGAACGAGCATCAGGCTGATCTCGTCGATGAGGCCGGCACGCAGAAAGCCGCCATTGAGGTGACCACCCCCTTCGAGCAGCAGGTGGTCGATCCCGAGTTCGACAGCGAGGACCGCTACAACCTCGTGCAGGTCGAGGTCGGTCTTACCGGCGAACACATACCCGACGCCGTCCTCGCGTAATCCCGCGAGATGCGCGTCGGATACGGCCTTGGTCAGGACGACGACGATCGGATCGCCACCAACGTCGTTGCGTCCCCAGGCGATCTTGCCCCGTGCATCGAGCACGACGCCATACGCATCGGCATCGGTCCTGGGCAGCCACGCCGTCCGGGGAAAACTCGCTTCGGGGCTATCAGGGTATGCCTCGCGCTTGGCGAATTCCTGGCCCGTGACACGCCCGACGAGCCACGATCCGCCGCCAAGCCGACCATGTAGTTCCTCGTACATCTCGTGCGAATGCGCGCCGCTCGGCGTCCAGCGTTCGGGCAAGATCCTGCCGTCGATGCTGCTGGCCATGTGACAGATGATATGCGGCTTCATGTACGGAAATCCTGAAACTGGCTTCAAGGCTATCCGTAAGGAACGACCGCGTCGGCCTGTCGGTCCAATGAGGGTGCTGCATCGGATCGGTGAGGGGATTTCATGGAAGCGGCATCGACCCGCTTCGTTCTGGACCGGGTCCGCAGCGAACAAGCTGCTCAGCGTGAAGGAAATAAAGATGGCCGACCAGAACCAGAGCTACGCAGGCAAGATCGCCTTCATCACCGGCGCCGCCAACGGCATCGGCCGCACCACCGCGATCGCCTTCGCCAAGGCCGGTGCCCATGTCGCCGTCGCCGATCTGAACGGTGACGGCGTGGCGGAGGTCGTCGCGGCGATCGAGGCAGCGGGGGGCAGCGCGCTCGGCATCACCTGCGACGTCTCGAAGAGCGAGGACGTCCGCACCGCGCTCGACAAGACCGCCGAAGCATTTGGCGGCATCGACATCGCCTTCAACAATGCAGGTATCGAGCAGCAGCAGATTCCGCTGGCGGACCTCAGCGAGGAGGATTTCGACCGCATGACCGCGATCGATCTGCGCGGCGTTTTTCTGTGCATGAAGTACCAGATCCCGCTGATGCAGAAGCGCGGCGGCGGCGCGATCGTCAACACCTCGTCGGGCGCCGGCGTCGTCGGGATCGCCGGGCAGGCCGGCTACGTCGCGGTCAAGCACGGCGTGATCGGGCTCAGCAAGTCGGCCGCGCTCGAATATATCGGCGACAACATCCGCGTGAACGTCATCTGCCCCGGCATCATCGAAACGCCGATGATCACCGACCGCGTTTCGGGCGGCACCGAGGAAGGCCAGAAGAAGATGATCGCGCAGGAGCCGATCGGCCGCATGGGCAAGCCCGAGGAAATCGCCGCCGCCGTTCTCTACATGTGCTCGGACGCCGCCGCGTTCATGGTCGGCCATGCGATGGTCGTCGATGGCGGCCAGACCGTCGGTCTGGGCGGCTGAGCTCTACCCGCGACCCGGTGTCGTCGGCGGCGGATTGTCGGTCACGAGCGAGGATGCGGTCGCCATCCTCGCTCGGGCTGGTCCGTGATTGGTACCTGAGCGAATTTCATCCCGTCGATGAAGGGCCGGCCGATTGTCTAGGCTGGCCCTTTACTGGAAAAGCAGGCGTCGCGACGATCGACGCGCTTCGTCCCGCTGGGTGAAGCGTCGCCGATACCGTCGGCCTATCCAAATGCGGGGTCATCATGAGCAAGGTCTGGTTTATCACGGGCGCCGGTAGCGGTTTGGGCGCCGGCACCGCTCGCGCGGCACTCCAGAGTGGCGACCGGGTTATCGCAGCAGGTCGAAACGTCGCGAAGATCAACGACACCCTTCGGGAGTATGCCGGCGACGACCTCGTCGTCACCGCGCTCGACGTGACGAACCCCGATGAGGTTCAAGCCGCCGTCGACCGCGGCATCGCTGAATTCGGTACGATCGACGTGCTGCTCAACAATGCCGGCGGCGGCGTGTTCGGGAATTTCGAGGAACTCGCCTAGGCCGACATCGAGTGGCAGTACCGCGTCAACGTTTTCGGCGTGATGCACGTGCTGCGCGCGGTCTTGCCGGTCATGCGGCGCCAGCGGTCCGGGACGATCCTGAACATCAGCTCGGGCGGCGGTATCCAGGGTTTCGCGCAAAGCACCGCGTACGGCGCGACCAAATTCGCCGTCGAGGGACTGACCCTAGCGCTGGCGCAGGAGGTCGAGCAATTCGGCATCAGGACCGTGCTCGTCGAACCGGGCATGTTTCGGACCGAGTTGCTGAGCGACGCGTCCGTGCGCTATGCTGCCCCCAGTATCGACGATTATTCGCATCTGACGCCTGCTCGCGACGCCTGGGCGCCGGTCAGTGGAACGCAGGCGGGTGATCCGGCCAAGTTCGGGGATGTCATGGTGCAGGTCGCGGGCATGGCGGAACCCCCGCGGATCCTAGCGGTGGGCAAGGATGTGCTCGGCATTATCGAGACGATGACCGCCGAGCGCCGGGAGCAGGCGGCGAAGTTCGCGCAGCTGTCGGGCTCGACCGACTTCGACGCTGCGCACTGATCGCCTGTTGGCCAGCCGAACGATGACCGGGATCAGCTTCTCCTGCACGTCCTGCGGTCGTTGCTGCCACGATTTGCGGCTGACCCTCAGCGTCGCGGAGGCGATCCAGTGGTTGCATCGCGGCGGCAAGGTCCAGGTACTCTGCCATGCGGCGGCGGATCTGGACGACCTCAGCCCGGTCGTCGCTTACAGGAGTGCACGAAGTTTTCCGGCCCGAAGCGGCGGGTTGGCGATCCGCGTACAGGTCATCCTGGCCGCACAGTTCGACGGCGCGTGTCCCAACCTCCTGCCGGACATGCGGTGCGGGATATATGACGAACGGCCCAACACCTGCCGAATCTATCCTGCGGAGATCATTCCCGGCTTGGCCTTGAAGAGCGACCGCAAATTATGCCCGCCCGAAGCATGGGATGATCGCCAACCCGAGTATCTCTCGGCAGACGGGCGCATCCTGGACGTCGTGACCGACACGGCGATCGCTGCTGCCCGTGCGGCGGGACTGCGCGAGGTCGGCATGCGTCGGTCGTTGGCGACCGCCCTCGGCATGAAGATCGCCGCGTTGGAAAACGAGGGGTTCGCCGTCTGGAGCATCGCATCCGACGCGTTGCTCCCTATTCTTCGCGACGCCATGCAGGGGGCGGGTGATCCGAGCAAGGATACGCCGTCCCCGGATTGGCTGTTTGTATCCCCGCGTTCCGAAACGCTGGCGTTGATCACCGCAGCGGGGGCGAAGGCGGTGTCCTCTCCGAACCACGATCAGGTCGCATATCTGCCGCTATACTGAGTCCAGTGACCGACGCGTCAGCACGACCGAGCACCCGCTATAGCGAGCATCACGGCACGTTGCGGCGCCGATATGCCGCTCCAATAGTTCAACGGCACTGGACAGCGTCTTGATGTCGAGATCCACGTCGACGTGCCGGACCGATCCAGCGGTAGCGCCGTCGTAACGGTAGCGAACGCAAAAGACCCGGAGTGCCTCGAGCCTTGGATCCGCCAGGGCGTTGTTGTCCCGAATACCGAAAACATAGCTGATTGCACGTGACAGGCGCCGCGGGCGGCATGCCGACGCAAGCGAGTCCTTCAAGGATAGCAGGACCACCTGCTGCTCGGTCACGGAAAGCCGATGCTCCACGGATATGTCCGGCACCCGGACTGAAGCGTCATCGTGGCGGATAGGACAGTACAACACGCTCGGCCGATCACGCCGAAACGGGTTGTGACGAAGGCGACGGCTCCCGGCGATCGTCCGCAGGCGGCCGTATCCGGAACCACAGGGCGTAGAGCGCAGGCAGGAACACGAGCGTCAGGACCGTCCCGCCGAGCGTCCCGCCGATCAGCGTGACCGCCATCGATCCCCAGAACACCGAACTGATCAGCGGGACGAAAGCGAGCACGGCCGCCATTGCCGTCAGGATCACCGGCCGCGATCGCTGCACGGTCGCCTCGACGACCGCGTCATAGGGATCCATCCCCTCCCGCTCGTGATCGTGAATCTGCCCGATCAGGATCAGCGTGTTGCGCATCAGGATCCCCGCCAGCGCGATCAGGCCGAGGATCGCGTTGAAGCCGAACGGCTGGCCGGTGACGAGCAGCGTCGGCACCACGCCGATGAGCCCCAGCGGCGCGGTCAGCAAAACGATCGCCATCGCCGACAAGCTGCGCACCTGGAGGATGATCACGATCATCATCAGCACGATCATGATCGGGAAGATCGGCGCGAGCGCGGCATTCGCCTTGCCCGCCTCCTCGATCGAGCCGGCCATGTCGATCTGGTAGCCGGACGGCAGCGTCCTGATGATCGGTTGTAGCTTCTCGAGCATCGCGGTCGATACATCGGGCGGCTGCAATCCATCGGCGATGTCGCCGCGAACCGTGATCGTCGTCAGCCGGTCGCGGCGTTGCAGGATCGGGTCCTCCATGCGGACTTCGAGCTTGCCGATCTGGCCGACGGGCACGCGCTGGCCATTGGCACCGGTCAGCATGTAATCGCCGATGCGCGCCGGATCGAGCCGATCGCTGCCACTGGACCGCGCCACAACGTCGACCGTCCGGATATCCTCGCGCGCCTGGCTGACCGTCGTACCGGTCAACAGGAACTGAAGCTGCTCGGCCACGTCGCTCGATGTCAGGCTGAGCGCGCGCAACCGGTCCTGCTCGAGCACGAAGTGCAACGCGGGCGCACGGTCGCCCCAGTCGGCGTTGACTGTACGCATCGTCGGATCCCGTTGCATCACGCCCTGCACCTTGTCGGCGATTACGCGGACGGTTGCGAGATCGGGACCGCTGACACGGAACGCGACGGGGAAGGGGGAGTAGGGGCCGAACACGAGTTGCGTCGCGCGAACCCGTGCCTGCGGGGCGAGCCCCTCCGCCGCGGCCTCACGCAGCCGAACCTTCAAGGCGTCGCGCGCGTCCTCGTCGGCAGTCAGGACGATGATCTTGGCAAAGGACGGGTCGGGCAGCTCGGGCGACAGCGACATGAAGAACCGCGGTGCACCCTGACCGACATAGGTCGTGACGACCTTGGCCTCGGGCTGTTTGCGCAACCACGTCTCGACCAGTTTTGCGGCCTGGCCGGTCTGCGCGATCGCTGTGCCCTTGGGCATCTGCACCTCGACCAGCACCTCTGGCCGGTCCGAGGCGGGAAAGAACTGCTTGTTGACCAGCGCCATGCCCGCGCCTGCAATCAGGAACGCACCCAGCGTTGCCAGTGCGACGAGCAACTTGCGCCGCACCGCCCAGGCGATGACGCTGCGAACCCTTTCGTAGCGCGGCGTCCGGTAGATCGCCGCGTGACCGCCTTCGATCGGCTTGATCTCGGGCAGCATCTTCACACCCATGTACGGCGTGAAGATCACCGCGACGAACCACGATGCGATCAGCGCAAAGCCGACCACCCAGAAGATGTTGCCGGCATATTCGCCCGCGGTCGACTGCGCGAAGCCGACCGGCATCAGCCCGATTACGGTCACTAGCGTGCCGGCCAGCATCGGCGCCGCGGTATGGCTCCAGGCATAGGCCGACGCGCGGATGCGGTCGTATCCCTCCTCCATCTTCACCACCATCATCTCGATCGCGATGATCGCGTCGTCGACCAGCAGGCCGAGCGCGAGGATGAGCGCGCCGAGCGTGATCCGGTCTAGCACGCGGCCGGTCGCCCACATGATGACGAGCACGACCGCCAGCGTCAGCGGTACGGCGGCGGCGACGACGATGCCCACGCGCCAGCCGAGGCTGACGAGGCTGACGATCATCACGATCGCGAGTGCCTCGAGGAAGGTGTGCATGAACTGGTCGACCGCGTCGGTGATGTTGACCGACTGGTCGGTGACGCGGGTGAGGCTCATGCCGAGCGGCAGTTCGTCGCCGATCTTCGCGACCTCGGCGTTCAATGCCTTGCCGAGGTCGAGCCCGTTCCATCCCTCGCGCATGATGACGCCGAGCAGCAGAGCGGGTTCGCCCTGGCTGCGTATGAGGAAGGTCGCGGGATCCTCGTAGCCGCGCTCGACCTTGGCGATCTCGGACAGCCGCAGCGTGTTGCCGTTCGCTACGATAGGCAGGTCGCGGATCTTCGACAGGTCGTCGAACGCGCCGTCGAGGCGGACCACGACCTGCTGCCCCTTGGTCTCGATCGAGCCCGCGGGCGTGATGAGGTTCTGCCTCGAAAGCGCGGCGAAGATGTCGCGGGGTGAGACGCCCAGCGTCGCCAGTCGCTCCTCGGCGAATGCGACGTAGATGCGTTCAGGTCGCTCGCCGACGATGTTGATCTTGTTGACGCCGGGCACATGCAGCAGCCGCTGACGCAGCGTCTCCGCCTCGCGAGCGAGCGAGCGTTGCGGCTCGCCCTTCGCCTTCAAAGCGTAGAGCGCGAAGGTGACGTCGCCATATTCGTCGTTGACGAACGGCCCGACCACGCCGCGCGGAAGGCTCGGCGCCTCGTCGCCCATCTTCTTGCGCGCCTGATAGAACTGGTCCGGCACGTGCTTGGGAGGAGTCGTATCGCGCAGCGTCAACGTGGTGAAGGCGAGGCCGGGCCGCGTGAACGTCTCGCTGCGATCGTACCAGCGTAGTTCCTGCAGGCGCTTCTCGAGCGGCTCGGCGACCTGGTCCTGCATCTCCTGCGCCGTTGCGCCGGGCCAGGCGGTGACGACCGTCATCACCTTGATCGTGAAGCTCGGATCTTCCGCGCGCCCCAGTCTGGTGAAGGCGACAACCCCGGCGATGATGATCGCGATCAGGAAGAACAGCGTGACCGATCGTTCGCGAACCGCGAGCGCCGACAGGTTAAAGCGGTCGGGTGCCTTTTGCTCGTCACCACTCATCGTGCGGCAACCCGGACGATCTGGCCCTGGTGCAGCATATGCGCACCCATCGCGACGAAGCGGTCACCCGACTTCAGCCCCGAGGTCACGGTGGCGGTTTCCTCCCCGATCGCAGCCACCTTTACCGGGCGCCAGATGATCCTTGGCTGCGCGCCGGCGCCGACGATCCATACACCGGCCCCGTGGCCGGTATCGCGGAGTGCGCCGAGCGGTACTTCGGTCGCGACCGCGTCGCCGGGATCTGACAGCGTGACGGTCACGGTCGAGCCGAGCGGCGCACGCGCGGTCGCCTCGGCGAGGACATACCGGGCCTCGAACGTCCGCGACGCCGCGTTGGCGGAATCGGCCAGCTGCCGCAGCGTTGCGCTCCCGGTGGCACCGTCGAAAGTACGGGCACGTGCGGTCGAGCCCAGGCGCGGTCGCAGCGTTTCCGGCAATTGCACCAGCGCCTCGCGCGGTCCCGACCGCGCGACACGGACGACGATCTGTCCCGCGGCAACGACCTGCCCCGGCTCGGCCAGCGTCTCGACCACGGTCCCGTCGGCATCCGCGAGCAGGACGGTGTAATTGGTTTCGTTGCGCGCGACGCGAGCCTGCGCTTGCGCAGCGCTCAGTTGCGCGCGCGCCGCATCTGCCGCGGCCTTCGCCTGATCATAGGCCGACGCGGAGACGGCGCCCGCGCCGACCAGGTCACGATATCGTTTCTCGTCCGCGCCGGTCTGCTCCGCGTGGGCGCGTGCTGCATCGACCGTTCCCTGCGAAGCGCGGGTCGCCAGCGACAGGTCGGTTCCGTCGATCCGCATCAGTGGCTGGCCACGACGCACGATCTGGCCGGTGTCGACCAATCGCTGCGTGACCTTGCCGCCCACGCGAAAGCCCAGGTCGCTCTGGATGCGCGCCGCGACGACCCCGGTAAACTCGCGCGTTGCCGCGTTGGCGGCGACCGGCGTGGTGATTCGGACCAGCGGCGGTCGTGTGCGCGGATCGGGCTCCGCGCGATGGCATGCCGTCAAGGTCGCGGACGCCAGCACCGGCACGGCCAAGGCGATATACAGTCGGTTCGACACACGGATCCTCCACAGAAGCGGGACCCGAATGTTTCCTTATGACTATATTGTCAACTGGTCATGGTTCGAAATCTACGGCGCGAGGCTTCGCAGGATGAGCCCGGTGACCTCGTTCTGCGCATCGGGAAGCAGATCGAGATTACGCTCCAAATGCAGCGGATCGATGAACGGCGTCATTGCGTAATAGATCGAGCGGACCGTCTCATCGAGCGGTGTCTTGCGCTCGAACTCGCCGTTTTCCCGGCCCTGTCTGACGATCTCTTGGATCATGTCCTGAAGCGATCGGGTGTAGGCCTGCGCTGATCCCCAGCGCTCCGACGCGGCTAGGGCTGCGATCTCGTAAATCTTGCGATCCTCGAAAAACAGCGCGACGCTCAGCGTGTTTACGCTCCTGAACATGCGGCGAAACCGGTCGGTTGCGCTGCCGCCCGCGTCGACGGCGTTGCGCGCTTCGGTCAAGATCTGTTCGAGGCGCGCGCCGCAGATCGCCTCGCCGATCGCCTGCTTCGATTCGAAGAACCGGTAGATATAAGCCTTGGAGAACCCGATCTCGCGCGCAAGGTCGGCGACGGTCGTCTTGCTGTATCCGTAATGGGCGAAACAGTCGTTTGCGGCTTCGACGATCTGATCGCGGACCGCATGTTCGGCAGGGCCACGCGTCGGGGAGGATTGGGGAGCGGGGTCAGTCATTGCCGCGTCATAGGCGGACATCACCCCGTTGACAAACGATGACTATATACATCATTGGTCACAGCCTGAGTCATCGAAGGTCGATCATGCGCCATTTCCGCTCCGCTGCTACCCTGGCCACGACGCTGCTGTTGGTGAGTGGCTGCACGACCGCGCCGCGCTACGCGGTGCCGGCGTCGTTCGCACCGGCCGCCTTTGTCGGCGCCAGCGCGGTCGACACGAGGTCGGCGGATGCAGGACAAGCCGATCTCGTCGACTGGTGGCGCGGGTTTCACGATCCGTTGCTCACCAGTTTCGTCGAGCGCGCGCTGGCCCAGAATCTCGACCTGCAACAGGCCGGTGCGCGCGTGGCGCAGGCGCGTGCCGCGCTGAAGACCGCCAACGCAGCCCTGCTTCCGTCCGGTCAGGTCAGCGGGCAGGGGGGCGAGATCTATCAGTCGCTGGAGACACCGATCGGACGGATCGGCAGCGCGTTTCCCCAGTTCGAGCGTGCGACCGAAACCTACGAGGTTAACGTGGGCGCTAGCTGGGAACTTGACGTCTTCGGCGGGCGTGATGCCGCGCGCGATGCGGCGCGGGCCGATTGGCAGGCGTCCGCTGCCGCTGCAGTGGCCGTGCGTCTTGCGGTCGCGGCGCAGACGGCGGACACGTACATCGCGATCCGGGCCTTTCAGGCGCGGCTCGGCGTTGCCCGAGCGCAGGCCGATACGCAGGCGCGTCTCGTCGACCTGATCGCGCTGCAATACCGCAAGGGCGTGGCGGCCGAACTGCAACTTCGACAGGCGGAAGGTGCGCTGGCGCAGGTTCGCGCCTCGGTCCCGGCGATCCAGAACCAGCTCGACATGGCGCTGACCGCGCTCGACATTCTCATCGGGGTCCAGCCGGGCGCTACCCGCTCCGAATTCCTGGTCGTGACCGCGATCCCGTCTCCTCCGGCGATTGCGACCGCGGGTGGCCCCGCCAGCCTGTTGCGCCGTCGTCCCGACATCATCGCAGCCGAGCGAACGCTGGCGGCGTCGAACGCACGGATCGGCGTCGCGATGTCGGAATATTACCCAAAATTCTCGCTGAGCGGTCTGCTCGGCACCGCGACGACGGCAGCTGGCGGCCTGTTTGGTGGCAATGCGACACAGGCGAACGGCGTGCTGGGCCTACGCTGGCGCCTGTTCGACTTCGGCCGCGTCGATGCCGAGGTGAAGAGCGCCAGAGGACGAAACGCGGAAGCGCTTGGCGCCTATCGTCTGGCCGTCCTGCGCGCATCGCAGGATGTCGAGGATGCCTTCTCGACGTTGGTTCAACAGGAAGCGCGGTCCACCATGCTGAGCCAGGGCGAGACGTCGTTGAGCCGCGCCCGGGATGCCTCGTTCGCGGCCTATAGGGGCGGAGTCGCTAGCCTGATCGAGGTTCTGGATGCGGACCGGCGCCTGCTCGAAACGCGGGACGGGGTGATCCAGGCACGCGCAGCCGCCAGTCGTGGTGCCGTCGCGTCGTTCCGGGCGCTTGGCGGCGGATGGGATCCCGCTAGTCCCGCTACCGTATCGATGGCCAAACTGTGAGAGCGACCCATGACGACTGATGTCCCGATCAAACCCGACGGGCTTGCGCAGGTGCAGGCGATGCTGGCTACCGGACGGCAGCCCCCGCTCGGCGAGAAGCTGGGCATATCGCTGATCGAGGTCGAATACGGGCACGCGGTCTTCGAGGCCATACCGGACGGCACGTCGTACAATCCGATGGGCACGGTGCACGGCGGCTATATCTCGGCGATCCTCGACAGCGCGTGCGGCATCGCCGCGCATACCGGGCTGAAACCGGGGTTCGGCTATACGACGCTGGAGTTGAAGGTGTCGTTCCTGCGCGCGCTGACCGAATCCAGCGGGAAGATCAGGGCGGTCGGACGCCTGGTGTCGATGGGTGGTCGCGCGGCGTTTTCGGAGGCCACGCTCATCAACGAGAAGGGCCAACTGTGCGCCACGGCGACATCGACGCTGCTCGTCTTCGAACTCCGCCCGCGGAACACTGACAGCGATCCCGTTTGAGGGCAAGGATGGCGACGCGAACGCCCTACCGGTATGCAGGCGAACGCCCGCTAAGCGCCCGACAAAGGTCTGGCTCCTATCGGTAGCCGTCGCGGAGCAACGCCGACGTCGGTCAGCACGACCGGGGCGATACTGCCGTCCTTCCGGAAGTGCATCTGCTCGATCGCGACCTGGCGATGATTACCGTCCGTTTCGCTGAGGGGGCGACGGTGATAGACGATATACCAGTCGTCCGTCCCCGGGATGCAGATCGCGGAATGGTGGCCGGCGCCGCGGGCGACACGGGCATCCTGTTCGAGGATCCTGCCGCGCGGCGTGAACGGCCCGAGCGGGCTGGGGCCCGTGGCATAGGCCACGCTGTAGAGCGGTCCGGTCCATTCCCCTTCCGACCACATCAGGTAATAGATGCCGCGCCGCTTCAGCATGAACGGCCCTTCGACATAGTCGGGCGAGGGCGTGATCGCCTTGTAGGTCTTCCCATCCGCGAACGGCGCAAGGCTGGTCAGGTCGCGCGACAGGCGGACGATGTTGCAGTGTTTCCAGCCGCCATAATACAGATAGCAGGTGCCGTCGTCGTCGCGGAACGCCATCTGGTCGATCGGCTGCGCACCGTTGACGATGTTGCCGATCAGCGGCTTGCCGATGGCGTCGCGGAACGGGCCTTCGGGGCGATCGCTAACCGCCACGCCGATCCCGCCGCGCTGCCGGTCGGTCTTGATGTCGTTCGCGCCGAAGAACAGGAAGTATCGACCATCCTGCTCGATCGCTGACGGCGCCCACATCGCATAGGCGGCCCAACTCACGTCCCTGACGTCGAGCACGCGCGGATGACGGGTCCAGGAAACCAGATCCGGCGACGAGAAGGCGTCTAGAAACGTCTGTTTCAGAAACGGGCTCCAGATCTTCGGCGAGGCGCGCTCATGGGCCTGCCAGGGCGTGAAGCGGCTGGGTCCGGCGGGGACGGGCCCGTCGGCCGAATAGGTCGGATAGATCCAGTATCGATCGCCGAAAATGCGAATTTCGGGATCGGCGTACCAGCCGGGCAGGGCGGGATTAGCAGCGTAGGCGACGCCGCGGGGAATGAGGCTGAGCCCAAGGGACCCCAACACTGTTCTTCGATCGATCAACGACACAATACGGCTCCGGTGCAGCTGCAGCGACATATGCTCTACGCCGGTCGTCAGTTTGTCTTCAATAAGCGCCGCCTGACGTCTTAGCTGACAAGGCTTTCGCGACGCGGTGGATCCTGCGGCCTGGTCCTTCCTAGACGGCTGCACTGAAGGCACGATTGTTGCCGCTGCCTGAGACGCGTGCGATGGATTGCTGATGAAATTCGACATCATTCCGATCCGATCACGGTATGTCCGGTTGCTAGTCAGCGAGATGTGGCTGCGCGCCAATCGTTTGAAATGGCGAACGCTGGTCCTAGGGATGTTGGTTCAGGGTACGGCTCTGGATGCGAACCCAGCGGAGGATCGGTCTATCGCTCTCACGCTTGCCCCCACGGCCAACAGCGAGGGGCAGATAGAAACCTTTGCAATCACACTCAATTTCGGAGGCTTGTCCAAAGGAGTTGGAGAGACGCTCGTTCAGTTGCCGTTGGTTGAGAGCAATGTCGACAGCGTAGCGACCACCTTGACCGGGCTGGTTGCCGCAGATGCGCTCGGCGCCCTGGATCTCACTGCACAAACAAGGACTGCACCGGGCACGGGAGATGCAGATAGCGGCGGACCAACACGGATCTGGGCGGTAAACCGCGAAACTTCCGGGCCTGTCGTCGTCCGATACATAGTGCCCGCCAACGCGACTCTTCCGCCCCGAGGTCCCGCACCGCCCGTAGCCCTCTCGAATGACGGTTACGGCGCCTCCGGAGCAGGCAGCGTGTTTTTGCTGATGCCGCCAGGTGACGACCACTATCGCACGACCGTTGATTGGGATTTGTCGCGGCTGCCATCTGGCAGCAGCGGTATCAGTTCGTTGGGCAACGGACATGTCGACGCTGGGCCGATGACCGCCGCAGAGCTGACATCCAGTTTCTTCATGGCGGGCCGCGTTGCAACCTGGCCTCAGCCGACGCCTAGCACTGGTTTCTTCTCGGCATGGCAGGGAAAGCCCGCCTTCGACGCGGAGCCGCTGATGGCGTGGGCCGGCACGTTATACAAAGACTATTCCCGGCTTTTCAGGCAGGCAACGCCGCCCCCGTACGGCGTTTTTCTTCGGTACAACCCTATCAATGCGGGCGGCGGTGTCGCCATGCACCAGTCTTTTGTCGTCACGTTCGGAAGTGGGGCAGGAAGCGATGTTGCGAAGCTGCGGATGACGCTGGCGCACGAGATGTTCCACACATTCCAGCCGCGCATCACCGATCCTGATGGCCTCGCATCGGCATGGTTCACCGAAGGCCTGGCGACGTTTTATCAACGACGTTTGCCGCTCCGATACGGCATGATCACGCCTTCCGCGTTTCTGGACGACCTCAACTATTACGCAGGCCGCTACTACACGAATGTCATGGCGACAGTGCCGAACTCCGTCATACCGACACGGTTCTGGGCAGACACGCGGATCCGGACGCTTCCTTATGACCGCGGGATGTTTTATTTCGCGACCGTCGACGAAGCGATCCGGTTGCGGTCGGGTGGCAAGCGGTCGATGGACGATGCTATGTTCGCGATGCTGGCTCTTCAGGCCGCTGGTAAAGCCGTGCGCTACGCAGACTGGGAAGCAATCCTGGCGCGCGAAATAGGAGCCGGGGCCGTCGCCGACTTCCGGGCGTTTCTCGCCGGACGCATGCCGCTACCATCTTCCGGCGCGTTTGGTCCGTGTTTCCGCCGGATCAGCAAGCCACTTCGACGCTATGAGCTTGGGTTCGATACCGCCGTACTGGCGGAGCCGAAGCGCACGGTTCGGGGTTTGGTTGGCGGTTCAGCCGCAGCTGCGGCAGGACTACGGAACGGCGATGACATTGTTGATCCCGTGCCCCAGGATCGAATTCAGGGCGACCAAACCGAACGTCTGATGTTGAAAGTTCGCAGGGACGGGAAGATCTTTGCGATCAACTATCTTCCACGCGGCGAGACAGTGAGCGCATGGCAGTGGGACCGGGTGGCCGGACTGCCAGACAAGAAATGCGCCTTGTAGTCTAATTAGGGTGATTGGATAAGTGATGCAGTAATTGCGAAATATTCGGCGAATGCGTTTTGTTTGATTTTTGATTTGCGATGATTCCGCTACTGCTGCGCAGTCTGATATACGTGGTGCTTATTGGTTCAGTCCTTTTTACGTTGTCGAAGCATACATAAAGCACTGGCAGCACACTGGTCTCTGAGAGGTATACGTTAAAAGCACCGGAGATTATGCACGTGGGGCAGCTTCACGTCGATGAGCCATAATCCAAACGGTGTGGTACAAACGAGGCTCGCTGGCATACCGTGGGGAGGGTTGCTGCTAAGCCGGGATATCCCTAGAAGATGATGACGATGCTGATCAGAGGTACAGAGGCCGTCATGACGCTACAGATCAACATAACGCCAAACGGGCGCATGAGCCTGCCCGCTGACGTTCGCAAGCGGTTGGGCCTGACGGGTGGCGGTGCGGTATATCTCGACGAAACCGAAGATGGCGTTGTTCTGCGAACCGCCAGCCAAGCGGTGGCAAGGGCGCAGGCGCTGGCCGAGCAATATACCGGCGGTAATCCCGACGCCTCTGTTGACGCATTCCTCAATCGGCGTCGCGAAGATAGCGGCGAATGAGCGTGGTTCTCGACGCCTCGGCTCTCATCGCAATGATCAAGGGTGAAAAGGGATCTACCAAGGTTGCAGCCGGTATCGCCGGTGCGCGAGTGAGCAGCGTGAACTACGCTGAGGTGGTGACCCACTTCATTCATACCGGAATGCCCGAGCGAGAAGTTGATGCCATGCTTGATCCGCTGCCACTGACGGTAGTGCCGGCCGACAAGGCCTTGGCGAAAATCGCCGGGCGGCTGCGCGCCGCGACGGCCGAGGCGGGCCTTAGCCTTGGAGATCGCTTTTGTCTGGCTCTAGCCCGACGGGATGGATTGCCCGCTTGGACCAGCGACCAGAACTGGAAGAAGATCGCGGATGCAGTCGAGGTCAAGGTCGTGACGATCCGCTAGAACTTGGCGGGAAGGGCAGGGGGCAACCACCTGTCGATCCTCTGGAAGCGGAAGGTCTGCATCCTGGTGGAAAACCGCCTGTCCGCTGTTGGGCGGCGTTTCGGCGAAAGCTGCCGGGCGACTTCCGACCCATAGTAAGTCATTCAGGACAACTTTTCTGCTCCCTGAAAGCCGCCGTCCGGCCGCGCGGTTGGCTGCGGCTCAGCTGAACGAGCCGGGCACCGGCTCCTGCGTAGCGACACCGTTAACGCACAGGTTAGCGTGTCGCAGATGTGCGTTGAAAGTCGCGTAATTCCGCGACTGACATTCGCGACAGCTACGCCGTCAGCCGACCACGCTTGAGCTGGTGTAGCGAAACTCAGGATATTCGCGACAATCCTCCCACTAACCCATGACGATCATCTCGGTCGCGATCAGCGCGAGCAGGACCATGACGAGCTGGCGGAAGCGCTCAACGGGCAGACGCTTGATGAGCAAGCACCCCGCCCAGGTGCCAACGATCATCGCCAGCCCCATCGCGATCGCCAGCGGCCAGAAGGTTGGTCCAAGGTCGATCGTCGCGCCGTAAACAATTGTCTTGGCACTGTGCATCACGATCGAGGCGACCGCGTCACTCGCGACATAGGCAAGCGGTGGCAAACCGAGGCTCAGGAACACCGCTGCGCCGAGCGGCCCGGCGCTCCCGACTAGCCCGGACAACAGGCCGGTCACACCGCCCCCGATCACCAGCACGCGGCGCGAGGGTTTAAACGCGATCATGCCCGTGGCCTTCAGGATGACGAACAGCAGGATCGCCACGCCCACGATCCGCGCAACGAGCGCCGTCGGTAGCGACGCGAACGACAATGCGCCCAGCATCGAGAACGGTATGGCAGCGGAGAGGAACAGCAACACGGGCCGCCAACGGATTGGCGCCAGCCCAGCCCATCCCGGCCGGCGCACCGTTGCCGATGATCTGGACGATCGTCAGCAGCGTCACCGCTTCGGTCACGCCGACGACTTAAATCAGCAGCGGCAGCAACAGCAGTGCCCCGCCAAACCCGGCCGAACCCGAGATTGCAGCAGCCGCAAATGCACCGACGATCAGCAGCCCATATTCGATCATTGGTGTCATCGGTCGAACCGCGGCATGACCGACCAGTGTTCCAGCTGCTTGTAGACGATCACCTTGTCGCCGAGCAGGTCGCCATGTCGCCGGCAGAACCGGTCGAGCTGGTCGCGTTCGCCGACGAGTTCGACGCAGATCGTCAGATGGGGATCGGCCGCCTCCGATCCGTTCTCGCGGATCTGGCCGTGGTTGCTGAACCCATAGTGCGTGTGTTGCGCGACGGCATTGATGATGCCGTCTGGATTAGCTCGCGATAGAGCGGCTTGGCAGCCCACAGCGTACGCAGGCTGCGCTCACCAATTCGGTCGGACGGTTTCATGTAGATACGCAGCATGCCGATTTCGCGATGCTGGACGGTGAAACGATTGGGCATGGACAAACCCTCGATTGGTGGGGGGATCAGGAGCGTGGGCTTCGCGAGGCGCGGTGTGCCCGCGCCTCGCGAAGCGTCGCGTTCGGGGTGAGGCCGGTCGCCGGCACCTTCGGCACCGCGACGCGCTGCGACAGGTAGATGCCGTTATGACCGGAGCAGAGGTAGGCGACGAAGCAGGCCACCGCGATCGGCACCGCATAGGCAGCGCCGAACAGTTCGATGCCCATGAAGGTGCAGGCGAGCGGGGTGTTGGCCGCGCCCGCGAACAGCGCGACGAAGCCGAGCGCGGCGAATACGCTGGTGGGCACGCCGAACATGGGGGCGAGTGCGTTGCCGAGCGCCGCGCCGATGAAGAACAGCGGTGTCACCTCGCCACCCTTGAAGCCGGCGCTGAGCGTGACGACGGTGAACAGCAGCTTGATCGCCCAGCTCCACGGATGCGTGTCCGGTCCGAAGAAGCTGGCGATGGTGAGGCTGTCGGGCGTCGCTGCCAACGTGCCGAGTCCGAGATAGTCGCGCGTTCCGAACAGGTAGACGAGCGCGATGACCGCGATGCCGCCAATGGCGGGGCGTAACGGGCCATAGGAGACGATGCGCTTGAGCCACCCGCCGAGCGTGTGATTGGCTTCGGCGAAGGCGAGACCGACCAGCCCGAACGCAACCCCGGCGACGCCCGCCTTGGTGACGAGCAGCGCATCGACCGGCACCAGCGCATCGATCCGGTAGACGCCGTGATGGATGCCCCAGGCAAGGCACGTCCAGTCGCCGACCAGTGCCGCGACCAGGCACGGCACCAGCGCGCGATATTCGACACGCCCGATCGCCAACACCTCCAGTGCGAACACCGCCCCTGCGATGGGCGTGCCGAACACCGCGCCGAACCCGGCCGCAATGCCCCCCATCAGCAGGATGCGGGTGCCGTCAGCATCGAGCTTGAGCGCGCGACCGAAACCGCTGGCGAGACTGCCGCCCAACTGGACGGCGGTGCCTTCGCGCCCGGCCGAACCGCCAAACAGATGGGTCACCACCGTGCCGAAGAAGATCAGCGGTGCCATCCGCAGTGGCACCCCCCCGCCCGGTTCGTGGATCTGCTCGACAATAAGGTTGTTGCCGCCCTCCACCGAGCGGCCGGTCAGATGGTAAAGCAGTCCGACCACGAACCCGCCGATCGGCAGCAGGTAGAGCAGCCAGGGAAAGGCAAAGCGAAGCCGGGTCACGGCATCGAGGCTCCACAAGAAAGCCGCGCAGAGCGTTCCCACCATTGCGGCCATCGGGACCAGGATCAAGGCCCATCGCAGCACCGACATGGCATGGGTGCGGCGATCGCGAATGAACGCTGCCATGTTGAACTGGTCGTAGAGATTGCGAAATGTCGCGCGCACGATTCCTCCTTGCTGCCTTCCGGCGCCTGGTAGGAATCATCGACCCTTGCGAGGGCGGTTCGGCCGAATGGCCCGGCGGAAATCCATCGCCGTGCCGAGCATATGCTGTCCGACGGCGACCTGGTCAACCATCGGCAGGGTCACGATGAGACCATTGTTTTGCTGAGGATCAATAATTGGCTCAACCATGGAATAAATCTCGACGGGCGTCGTCTACGCTTTCGAGACTGATGCGCCGGAGGCTTATGCGTAGACGAAATTGGATGCTGGGTCTGACTGCTTCGGCCATGCTCACCGGCGCAGTCGCGGCCGCCCCCGCCGATGGCTACGCCAGCATGGTATCTGCCGCGATGGACCGGATGATGGCGGGCATGATGGTCAAGCCGTCCGGCGACGTCGACCGCGACTTCGTCGCAATGATGCTTCCGCATCACCAGGGCGCCATTGATATGGCGGTGGCAGAGCTGCGCTACGGTCATAACGAGCAGCTCAAGCGCATTGCGCAGGAGATCATCATCGATCAGCAGCAGGAGATCGCCGCCATGAAGTTGGCGATTGGTCAGCCGCTACCCCCTTCGACGCCAGCCCCGACGCAGGGCGGCGACTACCACAGCCATATGGAGCACTGACATGATCCGGACCTTCCTGCGCTCGGCCGCCTTGCTGATGAGCGCCGCACCGGGCATTGCCATGGCCCAGCAGGCGCCGTGGAACGCCAAGGACGTGCCTGTCAGCCACCGCGACCGCGTCTATGCATCCGAACAATTCTCCAACACGGTGTCGGTGACGGACCCGGCCGACAACAGGTTGCTCGGCGTCATCAAGCTCGGCGATCCGCAGCCGATGAATTTTTCCCCGCTCTACAAGGGGCAGGTGCTGGTTCACGGCCTCGGCTTCTCGCCGGACGGGAAAACACTGGCGGTCGTGTCGATCGGATCCAACGCCGTGTCGTGGATCGACACCGCCACCAACACCGTCAAGCACACGACCTATGTCGGGCGCAGCCCGCATGAGGCGTTCTTCACGCCGGACGGCAAGGAGGTGTGGGTTACGGTACGCGGCGAGGATTACATCGCCGTGCTCGACCCCAAGACGTACAAGGAGACCGGTCGCATCAAGACGCCCGGTGGTCCGGGCATGACGATCTTCTCTCCCGATGGCCGATACGGCTATGTCTGTTCCTCGTTCAATCCGGTGCTGGCCGTGTTCGATGTCTCGACCCACGCGCAGGTCGGACAGGTGGCGCAGCCGAGTCCGTTCTGTCCCAACATCGCCGCGACGCCGGACGGCAAGCAGGTGTGGTTCACGCTGAAGGACATCGGCAAGACGGTCGCATTCGATGCCAAGCCGCCTTTCGCGATCCTCAAGGTGCTGGATACCGGACCGATCACCAATCACGTCAACTTCGCCCGCACGGTCAGGGGACAGTTCGCCTATGTCACGGTAGGCGGGGAAAACGCGGTGAAGGTGTTCCGCACGTCCGACTTCGCGCTTGTCGCCACCATCCCGGTCGGCAAGATGCCGCACGGTGTCTGGCCATCGGGCGACGGCCGGCGCATCTATGTCGGGCTGGAGAATGCTGATGAACTTGCCGCGATCGACACCGCCGGCAACAAGGTCGTTGCCACCGTGCCGGTCGGACAGGCACCGCAGGCGATCGCCTATGTGCCGAACGCTATTCCGACAGGCCTCGGCACCGACAATCTTCAACCGCTCGGTACGGCAGGCAAGGCGGTGCATCTGAACATGGGGCCGGTTCGCGGCAATGGTGCTGCAAGCAGCATTACCCTCTTCGACCAGGGCATCATTCAGGTCGTGCAGAGTGCCGTTACCGGTTTGCAGCCCAAGAAGCCTTACATGCTCGTGCTCACCGCCAACGCGGACGGCAGCGGTGCGGTAGAGCCGCTTGCGAACTTCATGAGCAATCCGGCAGGTGCGGCGATCGTCAACGCGTCGGGTCCGATCCGGCAGATCGTTCAAGGCAGCACCGCGGCACCCCGGCGTTTTCTGGCGGTCGCCGAGGTGGTGAACGGCGCTCCGGGCCGCATCGTGCAGGTGCAGCGCGACTGAGATGGACCCGCTTGCCGCCGCGATCGAGCCACTGATCCCCGGTCTGCGCCGCTATGCCCGGTCGTGGTTGCGCGATCCGGCGATGGCGGATGACGTGGTGCAGGATTGCCTTGAGCGCGCGGTCGGGCGCTGGCGCCAGCGACGGGGTGCGGAGGTTCGCCCATGGGTCTACGCGATCCTGCACAATCTGTTGGTCGACCATCAGCGGCAGCACAGTCGGCGAGGTACGGCGGTTCCGCTCCACCTCGTCGACGACGCTGCGCTCGGCCGCCCGGCCGATCAGGACGTAGGCCTGCACCACCGAGACCTGTTGCGCGCACTTGATGCGTTGCCCGAGGAGCAGCGGACGGTGCTGCTCCTCATTTCCGTCGAAGGTCTGTCATATGGGGAAGTCGCTGCCGTCGTCGGCGTGCCGCTGGGAACGGTGATGTCGCGCATATCGCGGGCGCGCGACCGTCTGGCGACGCTCCTCCGCGAGGGTGAACGGCCACGATTAAGGAGTATTCGATGACCAGCCCGATCGGAGAGGACGATCTGGCCGCGTGGATCGATGGAAGGCTGTCGCCCGAGCGGCAGCGTCTGGTCGACGCTTACCTTGAAGGCCAGCCGGACGTGCATGCCCGTTTGCGGGAGCAGGCGGAGCAGGCGCGAGCTCTTGCGTCCCTGTTCGCTCCCATCGCGGAGGAACCGATCCCGGCGACGATGCGCGTCGCAGCCATCAGGGGACGGCAACGCCAACCGCCTTGGCAACTCGCCATCGCCGCGTCGCTTCTGCTGGCGGTCGGATTTGGCGGTGGTTGGTCGAGCGCGCGGTGGAGCGGCGAACCCCACGCGGGCATCGCGGCGCTGGCCAATGAGGCGAGCGACAATTTCCGTGTCTATGCCGCCGACCGGATTCGACCGGCGGAAATCGGCCCCGACCAGCGCGCCATGCTGATCCGATGGACCTCCAGCCGATTGGGTGAGCGCGTGACCATCCCGGACCTCAGCACAGCGGGTTACCGCTATGGCGGGGGGCGATTGGTCGCGACGCCCCACGGCCCTGCAGCGCTGCTCCTCTATGATGGACCGCAAGCGTCGAAGCTTGCGGTGCTGACGAGGCCCATGCAAATCGACAAGAGCGCAAGCATGACCAGCACGTCCAGCGGGACCATGGGCCGGGTCACATGGGCGGTCGACGGGATCGGCTATAGTGTGGTGGGGGAGCGCCCCGCTGCCGAGCTGCATCCGATCGCCAACGAGGTCCAGCGCCAGGCCGATGCGGCGCTTGTGTCCTGATAGCACCTGGCCAGTTCTCAGCGCCGACAGGCACTGGGCGGACCAGCGGGATCACGGCTTGCGCGCGGCATCGTTCCGGTCGGCCTCTGCCGGAGTCAGCCTGGCCCGTTCGCGAATGCGACGTTCGAGTGGAGCGCCGACGAACAGTACGAGCATCGCAAGGCTCAACCCGCCGATGATGAGCGGCCACACCGCCAACCCTGCTGCCGCGCCGATCGTGGCTGTTACCCAGATGCATGCGGCAGTCGCCAATCCATGCACTTCCTGACCCTGGCCGACCCGCAGCACAGCGCCGGCACCGATGAAGCCGACGCCGGACAGAATGCCCTGCATCGCCCGTCCTGCGGCATCGGCGTTCACATTCGGCAAGCCACTGTGTACGATCGCCTGCACGGCGATGCAGCTCGCCAGACCGACGAGGCCCAGCGTCCGCAAGCCCATGATCTGCCGGTTCTCGCGCGAGCGTTCCCAGCCGAGCACCATCCCAGCCGCGGTCGCCACCACCAGCCGCCCGATCGCATCGATCCAAAAGCCGAGATCCGGTGCCGCTGACGCTTCGATCATTCGACCAGCACGTGCACATGATGCCAGGCGGTGCACAGATAGCCAGCGAAGTTCCACATCGTATCCGGCCGCTCGGGCTGACCCTGTCCAGTGTCGTCGAAGGCGCGCACGACAAGGTGCTGGCGCCCCTTGTCGAGCGTGGCGTCGAGGGTCCAGCGCCGCCAACCCCAGTGCGCCTCCGGATCATCGGTGAACGTCGCCTGTTGCCAGTCGCGACCACCGTTTACCGACACTTCGACCCGAGAGACGCGGCGATCATAGGCGATGGCATAGCCCTCGATCCGCACCTCCCCGGCCGGCAAGCTTTCGCCAGAGCCGGGCACGCAGATCGCGGCGTTGAGCGGCATGGCATTGATGGTCAGACCCTGGCTCCAGTCGACGGTGTCGCTCGTCACATCGGCAGGAAAGAGCTTGTAGTCGTGCGCCTGGATCGGTGCGTCGGATGGCGTCTCGCGCACCTCGATCCGTGTCAGCCATTTGGCGCTCCGCACCCCGGCATAGCCCGGCACCACCATGCGGATCGGTGCGCCGTGTTCGGGCGTCAGCGGCTCGCCGTTCATCGCCCAGGCAATGAGGACGTCGGGTTGCCGCGCCTTGTCCATGGCGATCGAGACCCCGAACAATGCTTCCTCGCCTTCGACGTCCACCTCGTCCGCTCCGGTGAACGCCACGAACAGGTCGGACGCATCCGGCGCACCGACGGCATCCAGTACGTCGGACAGTCGTACGCCGGTCCACTCCGCATTGCCGATCGCGCCCACGTCCCACGGGTCGCCGGACGTTTTTGCGAACTGCTGAAGATCCGTGCGCCGGTTGCCGGCGCACTGGAGAACTGCCGTCACCGTCCGCGTGGCCAACGCGCTCTTCAACTCCTCCACCGAGAAGGAGCGTCTTTCCATGCTCATCCCGCTGACCTCGATCCGGTGATCGGCAGGCAGATCAGGCACCGCACCATGGCTGCGCACGTAGAACAGCGCCTGCGGCGTCAGGAACCGCTCGATCAGCGCGCCGGGCGTCGGCTCGGCGTTGTAGGGCTCGGATTTGCGCTCGATCATATCAGTCATGGACGAACCAACGCCGCAAGCGCGCGGATCGCTTCAAATCTTCAAGACTATCGCAGACGAAGGATTACCGATCGTTCCGATATCCAGATTGAAATAAACGGATCAAACGGTTGGTCGTATCGATAAGATTGCGCGATATAAGCTGCATGACCCTGGAGCAACTCAGAATATTCGTCGGTGTCGCCGAGCGCGAACACGTCACCAAGGCAGCGGAGGTGCTGAACGTCACGCAGTCCGCTGCCTCCGGCGCGGTCGCGGCCCTCGAAGCGCGCTACGGGGTTCCTCTGTTTCACCGTGTCGGGCGTGGCATCCAGCTGACCGAAGCAGGCCGCGGCTTTCTGGAGGAAGCGCGCGCAGTGCTGGGGCGGGCAGCGCATGCCGAGACGATGCTGGCGGACTATGCCGGGCTTGCCCGTGGTTCGTTGCGGATCGTCGCAAGCCAGACGATCGCGAGCTACTGGTTGCCGGCAAAGCTCGCCTCCTTCTACGAACGCCACCCGCAGATCGCGGTCGAACTGGCGATCGACAACACCGAAGGTGCAGCAGCGCAGATCCTGAGCGGCGCGGCGGAGCTCGGTTTCGTCGAGGGCGAGGTGGACGAACCGGCGCTCGCCCTCTGGAATGTCGGGCGTGACCCGATGGTGCTGGTCGGCCATGAGGACGCCGGGCGCGTCGACGAGGACTGGCTTCGCGCTGCACGCTGGATCGTCCGCGAGCAGGGTTCGGGCACGCGCTCGACCTTCGAGGACGTGCTGCGAACGCGCGGGTTTGATCCGGCCCAGCTGACAGTAGCGATGACGCTGCCGTCCAACGAGGCGGTGCGTACCGCGGTCGAGGCCGGTGCCGGCGTCGCTGTGTTGTCGCGATTGGTCGTCGCACGCGCGCTCAAGGCCGGCGATCTGGTCGAGTTGCCGCTTGGGTTACCCGATCGCGCCTTCCACGCGCTGCGCCACAAGGAACGCTATCGCACCCGCGCGGCCGACGCGCTGACGGACCTCATCAAGGAGCAGGTCGCATGACTGCCGACGCACCTTCGGCCCTGACCGGCCTCAAGCCGCTA
This sequence comes from Sphingomonas sp. PP-F2F-A104-K0414, assembly GCF_004340945.1. Classification (GTDB taxonomy): domain Bacteria; phylum Pseudomonadota; class Alphaproteobacteria; order Sphingomonadales; family Sphingomonadaceae; genus Sphingomonas. The sequence continues at coordinate 63,293 of NZ_SLYD01000010.1, read as the reverse complement.
AGCAGGCTCGATCACCCGCGCGAGATGATCCGCCAGTTCACACCCAACTGGTTCGCCGCGACGATGGGCACCGGCATCCTCGCTCTCGCGCTGCCGCAGGTGCCCAATATCGGCCCCGCGCTCAAACCGATTGGCGAGGTGTTGTGGTTCTTCAACATCGCGCTCTTCATCCTGTTCGCCGGTCTCTATGGCGCGCGCTGGGCGATGTTCGGGCATGAGGCACGGCGCATCTTCGGCCACAACACCGTGTCAATGTTCATCGGGACCATTCCGATGGGCTTGGCGACGATCATCAACGGATGCCTCGCCTTCGGGATCGCGCGGTTCGGTAACGGCATCGTGCCGGTCGCACACGTCCTGTGGTGGATCGACGTCGCCATGTCGCTCGCCTGCGGCGTGTTGATCCCCTACCTGATGTTTACCCGCCACGAGCACAGCCTGGACGGCATGACTGCGGTATGGCTGCTGCCGGTCGTCGCAGCGGAAGTGGCGGGTGCCAGCGGCGGGCTGCTCGCGCCGCATCTGACCGATCCTCACGCGCAGATCGTGACGCTCGCCACTTCCTACGTGCTGTGGGCCTATTCGGTGCCGGTCGCGTTTGGCATCCTCGCTATCCTGATCCTGCGCATGGCGCTCCACAAGCTCCCGCACGAGAGCATGGCGGCATCCTCTTGGCTTGCGCTGGGGCCGATCGGCACCGGGGCGCTGGGTATGCTGGTGCTTGGGGCGGATGCGCCGGCGATCCTCGCGGCGCATGGGCTGGTCGGTGTCGGTACCGTCGCGCAAGGGATCGGCGTCGTCGCCGGGCTCTGTCTGTGGGGTTTCGGCCTGTGGTGGCTGGCGCTCGCGACGCTCATCACCATCCGCTACTGGCGCGCCGGCGTCCCATTCAACCTTGGCTGGTGGGGCTATACCTTCCCGCTCGGCGTCTACACCGTCGCCACCTTCCGCCTCGGTACGACGCTGAACCTAGGCTTCTTCGGTATTGTCGGCACAGTGCTGACGGTCGCGCTCGCGGCGATGTGGCTGCTGGTCGGTGCCAAGACACTCGCCGGAGCATGGCGCGGCAACCTGTTCGTCTCGCCCTGCATCGCTACCCCGAACTGATCCACCCTGATGATCGGATCAATCGGTCCGATCACTTGCAGAACGCCGCTTCGAACCGCCAGCGTGGCTGGCCACAGGAGAGCCTTGTCATGGACAATTTTGACGCCGCGCTGGCGAGTGAAACCAGCCGTCGCCGCTTTCTCAGGCGTACGGCGCTCGGCACCGCCGGCCTTGCCGCAGCACCTGCGCTGGCGCAGCAGCTCGTCGACCTGAAGCTGCCTGGCGGCAATGCCGAGCGGCCGATGACCAGCGCCTTTCCTGGCAAGGGCAGCATGATCCTCCAACGCATCCATCCTCCGCTGTTGGAGACGCCGATGGACGTGTTCGACAAGTCGGTGTTCACGCCCAACGACCAGTTCTTCGTTCGCTGGCACTGGGCCGACATTCCAACCTCGATCGACGTCGAGAGCTTCCGCCTCAACGTCTTCGGCCACGTCAACCGACCGCTGTCGATTAGCCTCGCCCAACTGCTGCGCCTGCCGCGGGTCGAGATGGCGGCGGTCAACCAGTGTTCGGGCAACAGCCGTGGGCTGTTCCAGCCCCGGGTCGCCGGCGCGCAATGGGGCAACGGCGCGATGGGCAATGCCAAATGGCTCGGCGTGCGCCTGCGCGACGTGCTGGACCTCGCGGGGGTCAAGGCAGGCGCGGTACAGGTGCGCTTTGGCGCGCTCGATCAGCCGGTTGTGGCGGACGCCCCTGACTTCGAGAAGGCGCTCGACATCGACCATGCCCGCGACGGCGAAGTGATGATCGCCTTCGGCATGAACGGCGAGCAGCTGCCGCTCCTCAACGGCTTTCCCTGCCGGCTGATCGTCCCGGGCTGGTATTCGACCTACTGGGTCAAGATGCTGAACGCGATCGAGGTACTGCCCGGCCTTGACGACCAGTATTGGATGGCCAAGGCCTACAAGATACCGGCGACACCCGGCGCGAATGTCGCGCCCGGTGCCAAGGACTTCCCGACCGTGCCGATCAATCGCATGATCCCGCGCAGCTGGATGACCAGCCTGCCCGATGGCCAGGCGATCGCCTATGAGGCGTCGATCCCGGTCGGCGGCATCGCGATGGGCGGCGATTGCGGCGTCGCCAAGGTCGATGTCTCGTCGGATGGTGGGCGCACTTGGTACAAGACGACGCTCGGAGTGGACGAGGGCAGGTACAGCTTCCGTCGGTGGGATGGTCGCGTGCCGCTGAGACGCGGTCCCAACCCGATCATGGTGCGCTGCTGGAACACCAATGGGGTCGCCCAGCCGATGAAGCCGATCTGGAACCCGGGCGGGTTCATGCGCGGCAACATCGAAACCACCACCATCATCGCGGCCTGAGGAGCGAGTAGCATGAAGACCCCGTCTACCGGCATCATGGCCGCTGGCCTGATCGGCCTGACCGGTATTATCCTCGTCTCGATCGGGGCGCCGAGCAGCCGCAAGGCGCCTGCCCCGATCTCCGAGACATCCGAGCCGGCACCGCCCACCAGCGTCTCAGCCCGCGGCTTTTCGCTCGCCTCGACCAGCGTCGACCTGCCGGTCGATGACGTTACCTACCCCGATGGTCCGCACGCCGACGTCATCAACGCCAACTGCACTTCGTGCCACTCGGCCAGCATGGCGCTGACCCAGCCTGCGCTATCGGCGGATCAGTGGAAGGCGACCGTCACCAAGATGCGCGAAGTGTACAAGGCTCCGGTGGCCGAGAAGGACGTCAACGCGATCGTCGCCTATCTCATCGCTATGCCGAGCCACAAGGCGGCACCCGCGACAGGCAAGGCACAGGATCCCGACCCCAAGGCGGCTCCCGATGCCTCAGGTGGAACAGGCTAACCGATCTCCTTCCATAATCCCGAAATACCATCGTTTGTGGGACGGTCGCCAGCAGTGAACTGCAACGCGCCGACACTGCCTTGCGAGCGGACAGAAGGAAGAGCTTCAACCCTCAATGAAGCTTCATCGGTGCCGTTTGGTAGGGTGCCGTTTGGTCCTCCTTGGTTAGGACTCCAGGCGGACCAAAGGGCCAATCCGAGCTAAATTCTTAATGTCCCTTTTTGGCGGAAATCGGACCGGCCAGAGTAGGAACGCAGAGGGTATACCTGAAAAACACCGACCCTAAATCGATCAATGTCTCGGTCTGTCGCGGAGCGGGCAGGGGGGCTGTCGAGCGTGGGTGTCCCGGCGGACCTATCGCAGCCACCTTGGCTTTCCCGAAACTCCATCTCCGCGAGACCATTTCGTGAAAATGATTTCGGGAACAGATTTCGAGAAATGCGCCGTAGATGAGGGCGGGGCCGACTGAACGACGCCCGCTTTCTCACTGGCCCTTCCTTTTCGAGAACGCCGTGTTAGCCGCAAACCTCAATAGTCCGCCATTCGTGACTGATGAGATTGTCTCGATAGCCCAGATTGCCGAGAGGCTTTTTGGCAGGGATTGTATGGCCTGCCAGCGCCGCTCAACGGTGTAATGTCGATTGCCGATAGCCGATATCAGGAGACGACGTTATCTTGCGGCGTTGAATCCTTCCCGAGGAGACGAAAAATGAAGCGGCGTTGGATGATCTCACCTGTGCTGTTGGTAATGACCGCCTGCGGACAGTCAGGCAGCGAATATGTCGGCAAATGGGAACGAGGCAAAACAAGCCACGAGAATGGCTTCTCCGGCGCTCAAGTTAATGTCGTCAAGGATACCATGACGATCGAACGTAACGGCGATAGCTTCCTTTTGAATAATACTCGGGTTCTCACGCAAGGCGGTGGAAAGCCATTCATCTATCCTAACAATAAGCAGCCAGCGATCTACAAAGACGGTCAGCTACAAGTCGCTGGAGGGCTCGCGGCTTACGTCATTGACAAAGCATCCGGGCATCTTGTCGCACCGGACGGCGGAGGGGATTTTACTAGGACTAAGTGAACAGAAGGCTTGGCATTATCCCCACTGTATCTCCGATCTACGATCTACGATCCTTTGCAGGAAATCGGGTTAGCAGCGAGATACTATGCAGAAGGAGCAAGTGCCTCGATGATCCGGCAGTCGGCGACGGTGTTGCGGCTACAGGAATCTATCAGCGCGTCGAGTTCACCAGCAAGCGCGGTGAGGTCTACGATTTTGCGCCTGATCGCGTCGCGGTGTTGGTTGGCAACGACATCGACGGCGATGCAGGACTGATCGCGCCGATCGGCCAGCCCCATAAGCTCGCGTACCTGATCGATTGAAAAGCCAAGATCCCGCGCACGCCGAATGAAGGACAGGCGGCGCAGATGCGCGCCCTCATAGGTCCGATAGTTACTCGCCGATCGCGCAGGTGCGGGCAGTAAGCCAATCTGCTCATAGTAGCGGATCGTCTCGACCTTCGTGCCCGTCGCACCGGCCAGTTTTCCGATCGTAAGTTTCTCAGACACAACGCTTGACCCTCTAGCGACTAGAGGGTGCATATAGGCTGTCAGATCGATTCTATCGAGGTGGCGAACATGGCCTGCACAAGCTGCGCGTCCGACAAGGCGGGTACTCTCAACGACCCCAAGTGGCGGCGCGCGCTATGGATCGCGCTCGCCATCAATGGCGGCATGTTCGTTATCGAAATTGCGGCCGGCATCACGGGTGGATCGAAGGCCCTGCAAGCCGACGCGCTCGACTTTTTCGGGGATACTGCGAACTACGCAATCAGTCTTGGCGTTGCCGGGATGGCGATAGCCTGGCGCGCACGCGCTGCGATGTTGAAGGGGGCGACGCTTGCTTTGCTAGGCGTCTATGTCCTGTTCGCAGCGGGATGGGGTGCGCTCCACGACGCAACGCCCCATGCCGAAATTATGGGCGTAGTCGGCATCGCCGCGCTGATCGCGAACCTTGTGGTCGCGGTCATGCTGTACCGCTTCCGAAGCGGTGATGCGAACATGAGGTCGGTATGGATTTGCTCGCGCAATGACGCGATCGGCAACATCGCCGTCGTACTGGCCGCAGGCGGCGTGTTCGGCCTCAACAGTGCGTGGCCTGATCTTGCCGTCGCCGCCTTGATGGCGGTGTTGGGAATATCGGGCGGTTTTCAGATCATGCGGCAGGCGCGCGCCGAAATGCGTAGCGAGCCCTCACCCGCCCCCGCTACTTACCAGCAGTCGTTACATGGCAGTCGGTAAGCTGCTAAGGCGCGGGCCGATGCACCGCCTTTCCGCCATGTTCCTCAGTTTCATGCTCGTGCTTATGCTCGGGCTTGGATCAGTCGCGCATGCGACCGAAGGCGTGACGTGCGTTGATACCACAGCGGTCAGCTCCCTCGATCATTGCGACGGCGATGCCGACCAAGTGCCGGCAGACGCCGACAAGGCATATCCTCACCATCATGGCGGTTGCCACGGCCATCATGTCGGCGTGCCGATCGCGTCCGATTCAACCGGACCAGCCAGCAGCGTTCGTATGACTGCATCGGTGTGGCGCAATGCGCCCAAGGCCCCGGCAGCGTCGGACCCAGCCCTACGTCCTCCCCAAGCCTGACCAACGCCTAATTCCGTCGGGAAAGCCCGTGCGGACGCCCAAGGTTCGTCAGGAGTCCATTACCCATGCACCGTTTTATTGCGGCCTTATTGGCCGTGGCGTCGTGCGCGTCGATCGCGCAAGCGCAGTCAGCCGATCCCACATCGACCAGTCCCCCGCTCACCCTTGATCAGGCGCTTTTACTTGCCGGAGCGACCGCCCCCAGCCTTGAGGCTGCCACAGCAGGCGTCCGGGCAGCAGAGGCAGGCCGCACGGTTGCCGGCTACCGCCCTAACCCGTCGATCGTCGCCGAGACCGAGAACATTGCCGGCAGCGGTCAATATCGGGGCCTTCGCAGCGCCGAGACAACGGCAGGTCTGGCACTACCGATCGAACTGGGTGGAAAACGATCGGCACGGATCGCTGTCGCAGATGCGATTGGTAATCGAGCGAGGATAGGCACGGCGTTGGCCGCGGCCGATCTACGGCTTGCCATCACGCAGCTCTACATCGAGGCGACCGCAGCGGAACGCCGACTGGTGACCGCGCGCGAGCAGGCCGGTATCGCCCGCGAAGCATCGCGCGCAGCCGGCGTCCGCGTTCAAGCGGGGCGAGCATCACCGCTCGAACAGCAGCGCGCCGATGTATTGCGGATCAACGCGGAGACGGCTGTGGAGCGCGCAGAGCGGCTTGCCGAGGTCGCGCAAAGTAATCTTGCCCGACGGATCAGCCAACCCCTCACGGGACCGTTGGACTTGGCGTGGTTCAATCGCGTCGAGGGCTTTGGTCCGGCACGGCCGATCGAGACCGCAGGGACGTTGGCATTGGCAGCGACCCGCGCAGACGTGACAACGGCAGAGGCACAGGTGCGGCTTGCCAGGTCGCAACGCATTCCCGACGTGACACTCAGCGCCAGCGCACGCCGGCTTGAGGCTACGAACGACGTGGCAGCGGTGTTCGGGGTGTCGATCCCGTTTCCGCTGTTCAACAACGGCAAGGCGGCAGTGGCGCAGGCGCGGGCGCAGACCGATCAGGCGCAGGCGCTACGTCGCGTCGCCGAGCTGGATACCGCGCAGGATATCGCAAGCGCACAGGCAAACGTCGCGAATGCCGCGACGACCGCTCGTAACGCCAGCGGGCCGGCATTGGCATCGGCAAGCGAAGCCGCTCGTATTGCCCGGATAGGCTACCGGGAGGGCAAGTTTGGGCAGCTCGATTTGCTCGATGCCGAACGTACCCTGTCCGAAACACGAACCGCCGCGATCGATGCGCTCGCCACCTATCACGACGCCAAGGCACGCCTCGAACGGCTCGTTGCCGCAGCGCCCTCGCCCGAGGAAACCAATTAATGACGAAGATCATCATACGGGCGCTCGCGCCTGTGACCCTGGCTATCCTCCTTGCCGGGTGCGGCGGGGGTAGCAACAGCGAGGCCGGTGAGAAGGCCGGAGCCGAGAAGACCGAAGGTGCCGAGGCCGGCGAAGCCAAGGAGGGTCCAAAGGATATCGTCACCCTGTCCGCGCAGCAGATCGCGGATGCCGGGATAGAGGTTACGCGACCTACAGTAGGCGGCGTGGCCGGAGCGATCGAGCTATCGGCAACGATCGAGGGTGATCCTCAAGGCGTGCAGGTCGTGTCCACCTCCGTAGGCGGTCGGCTCGTTTCCCTCACCCGCAATCTCGGGCAGTCAGTCAGCCGGGGAGACCCGCTGGCTATCATCGAAAGCCGGGAAGCGGCATCACTGAAAGCGGAGGTAGAGGCCGCGCGCGCGCGTTCCGCACTCGCCCAATCGAACCTTCGCCGCGAACAGCGCCTGTTTGCCGAACGCGTTTCGCCGGAGCAGGATCTGGTTGCAGCGCGGACGGCAGCGACGGAGGCCAGTATTGCCCTTCGCCTCGCGCAGCAGCAGTTGTCAGCGACGGGCAGCGGAGGCGGTGCGCTCAACCGCATCGCGGTTCGTTCGCCGATCGCCGGCCAAGTGATCGCGCGATCGGCCACCCTCGGGCAAGCCGTCGCGGCCGATGCAGAGCTGTTCCGCGTCGCCAATCTGTCGAAGGTCACTGTCACCACATCACTCGTCCCCACCGATGCCGGTCGGGTGAAACCCGGCGTGCGTGTCGAAGTAACGGCACCGGGGCGGCGTCAGGAGGGGCGTGTTACGTTCGTGTCCCCCATTCTGGACGAGACGACGCGATTGGTGCCGGTGATCGCCACCCTCGACAACGCCGGCAGCACATGGCGCGTTGGTGAGACGGTCAACGTATCGATCCTCGTTCCTGCGACCGGGGACCGTACCGTTGCTGTACCATCGGCCGCAGTGCAGATGATCGAGGACAAGTCGTTTGTGTTCGTCCGCACCGCGACAGGTTTCCGGGCAATTCCGGTGACGCTTGGCCGCACTAATGGCGGGCAAGTCACCGTAACGGCAGGCCTTACCGGCTCGGAGCGCATCGCTTCCACCAACAGCTTCACGCTCAAAGCCGAACTCGGCAAGGGTGCGGGCGGGGATGAGGACTGAGCCATGATCGGTCGCATCGTCACCCTCTCCGTCGAGAAGCGCTGGCTCGTCCTGCTTCTCACTATCGCGGCTGCATTGCTCGGGATTGGCGCGCTGCGTCAGCTTCCGATCGACGCCGTACCCGACATCACCAACAACCAGGTGCAGATCAACGTCGTTGCTCCTGCCCTCTCCCCCGATCAGATCGAGAAGCAGGTTGCGTTCACGGTCGAAACCGCGCTCGCGGGCATTCCCGGTCTTGAATATACCCGCTCGCTAAGCCGCAATGGCTTTGCCCAGATCACAGCGGTTTTCGGTGAAAAGACCGATATCTACTTTGCGCGGGCGCAGGTCGCGGAACGCCTGCGAACCGCAGAGGAAGACCTTCCCGAAGGTGTGAACCCCGAGATGGGGCCGATCGCCACGGGCCTTGGCGATATCTTCATGTGGACCGTCGAATACCGCGAGCTGGATCAGGTCCATCATCGCAACGGGGAACCTGGCCTGCAACGCGATGCCAGCTATATCACCCCCGAGGGGGATCACCTCGTCAGCGACGCCGACAAGGCGACATATCTGCGCACCGTGCAGGATTGGATCGTCACGCCGCAGCTCAAAAGCACGGCCGGGCTTGCTGGCGTCGACTCCCTTGGTGGCTACACCAAGGAATATCTCGTTATTCCGGACATACAGCGCATGGCGGCAATGCGGCTAACGCTTCAGGATCTCACCACCGCCCTACAGCGCAGCAATACCAGCGCGGGCGCTGGCGTGGTCAACCGCAACGGCGAAGGGTTGGCGGTTCGATCGGATGGGCGTGTCCGCAACGCCGACGAGCTGGCCCGTACCGTCGTTGCCACCCGCGAGAGCGTTCCAATACTGCTCAACCAGATCGCGACCGTTCGCACCGGGCAGGCGCTACGCATGGGATCGGCGTCGGAAAACGGTCATGAGGTCGTCGTTGGGACCGCAGTCATGCGGATCGGGGAGAATAGCCGCACGGTGTCGACGGGCGTTGCCGAACGGCTGACGCAGATCGGCCGCTCGTTACCGGTCGATGTTGTCGTGAAGCCGGTTATGAACCGGACCGAGCTGGTGAACTCCACGATCGCCACGGTTGCCCGCAACCTTGCCGAGGGTGCGGTGCTGGTGATCGTCGTTCTGTTTGCCCTGCTTGGCAATTTCCGTGCGGCGTTGATCGCGGCCTGCGTCATTCCGATCACGATGCTGTTGACCAGCATCGGCATGTTGAAGGCGGGTGTTTCGGCCAATCTGATGAGCCTTGGCGCGCTCGACTTTGGTCTGATCGTGGATGGCGCGGTCATTATCGTGGAGAACGCATTACGGCGTTTGGGCGAGGCGCAGCATGGTCGCGATGACGTGCTGACGATCGAGCAACGTCTCGGGATTGTCGCCGCATCGGCGCGCGAGATGATCCGGCCATCGCTGTACGGGCAGGCTATCATCATCCTTGTCTATGCGCCGTTGCTCACCTTCACGGGTGTCGAAGGCAAGATGTTCGAGCCGATGGCGCTGACAGTCATCATCGCTCTGGTGTTCGCCTTCATCCTGTCGCTGACCTTCATACCGGCAGCGATTGCGATCTGGCTCAGCAAACGGGTTGAGGAAAAGGAAAGCCGCGTCGTCACGTTCCTACGGCAGCGCTATGAGCCGGGACTCGATGCGGCAATGCGCCGACCCACCCTCACTATCGGCGTCGCGATCGGTGCGCTGGCACTCGCCGGGGCTGCTTTCACGACATTGGGGCAGGAGTTCTTGCCGCAGCTCGATGAGGGCAACATTCTCGTTCAGGCGGTCCGCATCCCCGGCACATCGGTCGATCAGAGCCAGGCCATGCAATTCCAGGTGGAAAAGGCACTCGCCAAGGCCCCTGAGGTCCGTTTCGCCTTCTCCCGCACCGGCACGTCCGAAATCGCATCGGACCCAATGCCGCCTAACGCGACCGACACCTTCGTCATCCTGAAGCCGAAGAAGGAGTGGCCCGACCCCGGCCTGTCCAAGGGAGAGCTGGTGGAGCGGCTGGAAAAGCGTCTCTCCACCCTGCCGGGCAACGCCTATGAGATCACGCAGCCGATCCAGATGCGGTTCAACGAGCTGATCGCGGGCGTGCGCGGCGACATCGCGATCAAGGTCTTTGGCGATGACTTTGGCGAGATGAACGCGACCGCAGATCGGATCGCCGGCATCCTTCGAAAGACGCGGGGTGCAGCAGACGTGCGGGTTGAACAAACCGAAGGTTTGCCGATGCTCGATATTCGGCCGAACCGCACCGCCATGTCCCGTGTCGGGGTAACGGCGGGTGACGTGCAGGACACGGTTGCCACAGCCATTGGCGGCCGACAGGCTGGTGTGATCTTTGAAGGCGATCGTCGCTTCCCCGTCGTGATCCGGATGGCGGAAAGCTCAAGATCCGATCTGACGGCGGTTGCTCAGGTCCCGGTGCCGACCGGCAGTGGCGGCTTCGTACCGCTATCGACCGTGGCGGATATCTCGGTGGTCGATGGTCCCAACCAGATCAGTCGCGAGAACGGCAAGCGGCGTGTCGTGGTGCAGGCCAACGTGCGCGATCGAGACGTGGCCGGTGTCGTGGGTGATGCCCGGTCAGCCATCGACGCTCAGGTGAAATTGCCGCCCGGCACGTATCTCGAATGGGGCGGTCAGTTCGAGAACCTTGCATCCGCCCGCGATCGGCTCAGCGTTGTGGTGCCGATCTGTTTCGTGGTCATCATGTTCCTGCTCTACGGCGCGCTAGGCTCCGTCAGGGATGCGTTGATCGTGTTTACCGGCGTTCCGCTGGCGTTGGTCGGAGGCATCCTTGCGCTGGTGCTAAGAGGCATGCCGTTTTCCATTTCAGCGGCAGTCGGCTTCATCGCGTTATCAGGTGTCGCGGTTCTCAACGGGCTGGTCATGGTGTCGTCCATCCATGATCTGATGCGGCAAGGCATTGATCGTGCGGTAGCGGCGCATCAAGGCGCTCTGGCGCGGCTCCGGCCGGTTGCGATGACGGCGCTCGTTGCGTCGCTTGGCTTCGTTCCGATGGCACTTGGTCATGGTGCTGGAGCCGAGGTGCAAAAGCCGTTGGCGACCGTCGTCATTGGTGGCCTGATATCCGCAACGTTGCTCACCTTGTTCGTGCTGCCGACGCTCTACGCTCGTTTCGGACGGCGCGAGTTGCCAGCTCCATCAGGGAAACACATCGAACTGCCGCCTTCGGCTCATGACAGCGTGAGGGCTTAAGCTATGCAGGCCGTTGCTTTCACGCTCATTCCCGTCGTCGCCGTACTGATCGGCTCGCTATTCGCGGTATCGAGACGGCCAAGCGATGCCTTCGTAAGCGCTATGCAGCACTTGGCGGCAGGCGTCGTGTTCGCCGCAGCGGCAGCCGAGATCCTGCCCCAAGTGATGCACGAAGGTTCACCGATCGCGACATTCACAGGCGGCGCGCTTGGTATAGTCGTGATGCTGTCACTCAAAGCCCTTGAGGGTCGCGCCAGTGGACCGATCGCTATGTTGGGCGCGGTCGCAGTGGATATCCTGATCGACGGGCTAGTTCTCGGGTTGGCGTTCGTCGCTGGCGGGAAGGCCGGCGTGTTGCTGACGATCGCGTTGACGTTGGAGGTGCTGTTTCTCGGACTGACCGTGACGACCGAGTTGGGCGAGACGATCAAGTCCAAGGCGCGGATCATCGGAATTACGATGGGGATCGCGTTGTTGCTGCCGATCGGTGCGGCGATAGCGACTCCCGTTGCAACGTTTCCGCCCGTCGTCATCGCCGGGTTTCTCAGTTTCGGTCTGATGGCGCTGCTCTACCTCGTGACGGAAGAGCTGTTGGTCGAAGCGCATGAGAAGCCAGACACCCCGCTTATCAGCGCGATGTTTTTCATCGGGTTTTTGGGATTGCTCCTGATCGAGGAGTTTTTGGGCTGACCGCTCGACGTGGAACGTCTTGGACCGATGATGATGACGCCGAGCTTCGTCAGCGTATCGGGGCCAAACAGACTCTGGCGGTAATCGCGCGCGAGATGGGACGAACGATGGATGCGGTTCGGGGAAGAGCCTCAACCCTGAGGGTAACTCTTCGCTCGTCGCAGCGACCGTGGCGGGACGGCGTGCCGCGCCGAGTAGACGTAGACTAGAAAATAGGGACGGTTGCCCGCCCCTATCCAGCTTTTAACCGTGCTTCATGCCGCCCTTGGCATTATCGCAGCAGTCCGCAGCCTTGGCTTTTGCGCTATCCTTGCAGCAGTCCGCACCGTCCTTGCAGCACGCCATGTCGGCGCAGCAATTGGCGACAGCGGCGAATGCGCCAGTCGACAGGGTGAGGGCGAAGGCAGCGCTGATGAGCTTGAACTTGGTCATGATATTCTCCGAAATTTACGTGTGATGGTGTTTGACGTCACACGGTTTGCGGAGGGGGCGTGGCCGGAGCGTATGCCATGCCCAAAAGGCCGGTCTGTGGAGCCGGCCAAGGCGATAGACGGGAGGACGGAACCAGCTCGATATGCTCGACGGTTTCGCCGGCAACAGCAACGCACGGTATGGCGCAGGCCGACGCAGGGGCCTTTTTGATGGGAGCGCCTGCTGATTTGCTGGCGCAGTCCACCATCGCGGATGCAGCCGGAGGCGCGGCCATCGCCATCGTCTCGCAGAGCGGGCCAAGCCGGACCAGCAAGATCACCGCCAGGACGAGAAACGCCATAGAATGCAATATCTTGGAGAGTGGGCGAGCCCGGCGTTTCATTGGATGCATCTAGAAGCACAATCAGTGATGCACAATGTCGTAGGTGGCGGCGGATGGCGCTAGACCGGTTTTCCCCTTCTATCTCAGTTTCTCGATCCACCATCCTTTTTGAGAATCCAGACGCACGAATTTAGCTCTGGTTCGATCAAGTTCAGAAACCCCTGATGCCACGTACAATGCCTACTGCGGTGCCGTTTGAACGGGTGCCGTATGGTCCTTCTTGGTCAAGGCTTAAGCCGGACCAACCGAGCAGCTTGACCAGATTTTTATGCGTAAACTTTTGACGTAAAACGAACCCGATTAAAGAGGTCCACTGGGGGTATACCCTAAAAGCACTGAGCCGTCAGAGGTACGGTTCGCACTGGCTAGAAGCTCGAGAAGTGGGCACGTAAACGATATCGCGTTTGAGTTCGTGCTATCGACGGCAACGTCTTCGCCAGGTTGGTCGTCGCGATGGCGCCGGCGGAATGATCATGCTGTCCGAGGCATATCCGTAATCGACGCCGTGACCACGGTGGCGCTTTGGAGGTCTGGTGCCTGCGCCGCTGCCGCCATCAGATCGACGTCCGTCAGATCGCGGCGATCGATCCACCATTTGGCGTCAGTTACCTGAAGACAAGCGGAACAGTCGGCGTCGCTGTTAGGGTTGGTTAGTGCTGCGAGCCGCTTGGTCCTAATTGTCGACGCCCAGCTGATTTGACGATCGCTGCCGGTTAACAGGGGAAGATCGAGGTGGGAGACAGCAGCGTTGCTCAACGCTGCCGCAGCGGCTTCCGCTGCTCGCTTTTCCGCAACGAAGCAGTCTCGACAGGTCGTCGTCTTCAGCCACTTGGCTTTGCGTTCCTGCTGGCTGTCGAAGCCCGTGAGGTAATGACCCTGCTCATGACCGCAGGCGTGAATAATCCGCTGTTCCATGGCTGGGATGATGGCTGTTCGTGGTTTGTGCGCAACGGCAATGAGTCAGGATGAATCGGAATTGCGGCAAGTGGCTGACGACTGAACAGGACAAATGTCTGGCTCACTAAGCTGGCCCAACGCCGTCAGCGTTTACCAGATCTGGGCCAACCAATGTGCCGATGAGCCGTACGCGTTTTTCTGCCAGATTTACGGGGGTGCGGTGCAGTTCCAGCTCGTAGCGCCCACCAACAGCGCGGCGCAGATAGAAGGCCCCGCCATCGCGGACCAGATTTCCTATCTCATTGATCCGGGTGCCAATCGCTACCATCGCTGCGTCGTCGCCTTATTATGATCGTGTAAAGTTGCGGGAAATCCTCTGCGCAACCAATGTGCCTCGGTGGGGCATAGGATTCTGCTACTCCGTTCCCGACGGGCGCTCAGAGACTGATATTCCGACGCGCCATTTCCGCGAACGCCATATCCCCGATTGGCGGGCGGGGCTCGGCTTTGAAGATGTCAGCCAAATCGAGCAGATCCTCGTTGGAAAGGTTCGCGATCGAGGTTCGATCTCGGCAAGGCACGGCACCGCGTGAACGCCGCGACCGGCGACCCGCTTCATTCTCGTCTTGAGCATGTGGCCTTCTATCATAAACGTCGTGGCGGAGGCAGGGGCATTGGCGGCCGGTTGGTTGAGGTTATTCGGCAAAGACGCCCGCTACCCACAGGCGAAAAAAGCTTCTCCAATCGAGGACCGCACCACGTTCTGGCAGCGGATCCTGAAGCGGCAAGAACGCACTGCTTTCACAGTATACGGCGTAATAAGGTGCATGCGGACTGTCCGCATTTACGGTGAAACTGGTGGATTGCAGCCCGGCCGCTTTCGGAAGGCGATGATCGTAAGCAGACGTTCGTTCAGGCTTTGGGGCATGGGCCCAACAGGCTGCTGTTAGTAGAAAGCCCCCGTCCGCTGTTAGACTTTAATCCAGCGTTCAAAGACAAATAGACGTTTGTTTACGCGTCGTTTGGCGCCTTGAACGCTCGTCCCACTGGGTTGCGAAGCGGTCGCTTTGGAGTGGGGTAAGCGAGAGAAGGCTTCCGCTTGCAAAGCAGCCGAAGCCGCTCGAGTAATACTTATTACGAGAAAGGAATTGAAAGCTGATTCGAAAGGTGGCGCGCTACTGGAATTACGATCTGCCGTCCTCAGAACATCGCAGGTGTCGATGCGACCCATCTCGACGTTCGAGTTCAAAATTCAGCTTAAGTGAAATTTCACAAAATATAGGAATTACCTCTTAATCTGGAGCATGAGCAGTTGTGCTGAGCTACCCAAGCGTCGACTTAGATAATATTGTATATCTGATACTTTCGAGAGAGCTGGCGGCAGTCCGCTACACAAGACTCGATTTTTGCTGAAAAACCTAGACATGCTGAAGGTTTGCCTTGAAGATACGAGCGTGCTTTAGTTCAGGCACTCTCTGGATTTACTAAAAGTGGCCGAGTCCGAATGACGTCTGCGAGTGCGGCATGTGGGATACGGTTGCTTACGATCGGCGAGCAGGCGAGGAGGCCGTTGGGACAGTAGCGGTCGTCGTCCCAGCCGGGGTGGTCGAGGATCGGGTAGAGGCATGTTCCCTCGACCGGCACGCCGAGTGATTGGGCGATCCTCACCTCGCGCAGGATCATGCGAAGCCACGCGGGGCGGGCGCTGCCCTCGATCCCGGTTTCGGCGATGAAGATCGGGCGGCCATAGCGCGCGTAGGCGTCGGCGAGGATCGCGTGGAGCGGGCGGCTGAGGGGGTGGTCGTAGGCTAGCGGCGGGCCGCCGTGGATCCACTGGTTGTTGTGGTAGAAATTGACGCCGACGATATCGAGCAATGGCGCGCGGCCGCCGATCTGGGGCCATGCCTTGCCCGCGATCATGTCCCAGGCCTGGTATTGCGCGAGGCGGTGGCCTTCGGCGGCGGGGGCGTCGTTCGGGCGGGCGGGGTCGGTGATGACGTTGATGACCGGGTCGGCGTGGACGAACCTTGCCGCGGGGTCGATCGCGAGGATCGCTTCCATCGCGGCGATCGAGGCGCGGGCGAGTTGGACCTTGAGTTCGTAGCCGCGGCTGTGCGCGAACGGGTTGAGATAGGCTGCGTCGCCGCCGCCCCAGGCGAAGAACGAGATCTCGTTAACCGGGGCGTAGAAGCGCGTCTCGCCTGGCGCGGCCGGGCCGATGTGGCGCGCGGCGGCGGCGGCGAAGGCCGCAAAGCGCGTGACGAAGGCGGGCGTCCAGATGTCGATGTCGTCGGGCCAGCCGTAATGGAGCAGGTCCCAGATGACTTCGGTGCCGATCGCCTTTGCGGCGTCTAGCTGGCGGTCGAGGCTGGACCAGTCGTAGCAGCCGGGTTTGCGTTCGATCAGATGCCAGCGCACGCCGTCGCGGACGGTCAGGATGCCGAGCTTGGCGAGTTCGCTGTAATCATGCGCGGCGAGGGTGTCGTGATGGCTGGCGGCGATGACGTCGACACGCTTGCGGTCGTGCGCGCGGCGGTGCGTAGAGGATTCGAAGCCGCCTTGCAGGAAGCTTCGGAAGAGTCTGGTCGGGCGGGGCAGGGGCGGCCGGTCGAACAGGACTTCGGCGAACAGGGCTTCCCAGCGGGGGACGACGGCGGCGACGGCGTACTCGCCGTCGACCTTGGCGCGGAGGGCGGTGCCGAGGCGGGTCCGGACTGTCGGGTTTTCGAGCAGATTGGTGATCGCGGCGGCGACTGCGGGTGGATCTTCATGGGGGACGAACAGGCCGCTGATCCCGTCGACGATCTGTTGTTCGGAGCCATTGTCGCGCGTTGCTATGACGGGGAGGCGTGCGGCGCCGGCTTCGGCGATGACATGCGGCATGCCTTCGCCGCGCGAGAGCCAGACGAAGATGTCGAGTGCGGCGAGCAGGTCGGGCACGTCGTCGCGGTCGCCGAGGAAGGTGAGCGCGGTGTCGAGGCCGAACGCGTGCGCGCGGTTGCGGAGGGCGACGGCGTATTCGGGGATGAAGGCGTCGGGGCCGCCGATTACCACGAAGCGCGCGCGGGGGTGGCGGGCATGGACCAGGGCGGCGGCTTCGATGAAATCCTCAACGCGCTTCTTCGGGTCGAGACGGCCTAGCCAGCCGATCAGCGGTACGTCTTCGGCTATGCCAAGTGTCGCGCGCAAGAGGGTGCGGCGCGCGGGATCGAAAGCGCGCGTGTCGACCATCGACGGGATTTCGATCGCGTGGTGTTCGCGGCCGGGCATGCGGCTGGCGGCGGCATCGCGGATCGAGGTGCAGACGCCGACATAGCGCGCGGTGAAATGCTTGGGGCCGGCGAGTGCTTCGGAGACGAGGCCGCCATGCTCGATCAACGGCGGGCGGAGGTGCATCCGTTCGAGCGCGGGATAGATGTCCGCGACATTCTGGCACGATACGACGACGTCGTACGCGGGCAGCTTGCTCGCGAGATAGGCGACGGTCTCGTCGAAGCCGAGCGCGTAGGGCGTGCGATCGACGGGGACGCCGATCGCTTCCAATTGCGCGTGCGTCTGCTCGGGCATGCCGTCTTTTCGGAAGCAGGCGACGACCTCGATCCGGTAGCGGGTCGGGTCGAGCGCCTGGGCGAGCAGACGCACCTCCGTCTCCTCGCCGCCGACGACGAGCCAGGCGAAGACGAACAGGATGCGGATCGGTCGGGCGTCGGCAGTGAGTGGAGTGCTCAATCGCCGACCTTAAAGACAATCTGGAGGAATTCGGGTCGCTCGCCGACCAGCTTTGCGATGAACTTGGGGGCGTCGTCATAGGGCACGACGTGCGTGATGAGCTGCGCCCGGATCTCGGGGCCGCGGGCGAGGAGGAGCTTCACCGTCTCGTTGGCGAGGCGGCGGCGGTCCCATTGGAAACCGAGCCCGCGGGGGACGCGGTTGATCTGCGCGCAGCGTAAGGAGAGGCCGTTGTGGTGAAACTCCTCGCCGAGGCGGAGCCGGTCGGCGCCGCCCTGGTAGAAGGCGAGGTCGATCACGGTGCCCTGCGGTCTCAGCGCGCGCATCGCGGCGTGGAGGCTGGCGGCGTCGGCGCGGGTCTGGAACACGACGTCCGCACCGCGATCGTCGCCACCGTGGAGCCAGCGTGCCTTGGCATACGCCCAGGCTTGGTCCTCGGTCATCGCGGTGATGCCGAGGCATTCGGCGCGGAGGCGGCGGAAGGGGGAGGGGTCGGCGATCACGACTTCGCCCGCGCCCGCAGCCTGCGCGAACAGGGCTGTCAGCATGCCGACGATGCCTGCGCCGATCACCAGAGCGGGACGGCCGCGGATGCCGTCGCCTAGGTTGACGACGTTGGGCCCGAGTAGTTCGGCATCCGCGTGGAGAATGCCGTTGGCGGCGATCGGACCCATCTGGCCGATATAGATGCCGAGGATCGGATCGAGCTCGGGCGGGAGCTTGGTCAGCAGGTCGTTGAACGGATCCGCGGTGTGCCCGGTCTTGTGCCCGAACACCGTGGCCACGACGTCGCCGTTGGCGAAATCGTCGACCCGGCTGTCGCTGACGCGCGCGCATTCCATGTAGCCGAGGAACGGCACCGGATAGTGCGCGCTCGGCTCGCCGGGGACGAACACGCCGCGGCCTGCGTCCCAGCGCGAGTGGAGATACGGGTTGCTGTTCTTGACGAAGGTGAGCTCGGTGCCGGCTGAGAACCCGGTGTAGAGCAGGTCGAGGCGGACCTGGCCGTCGCCGGGGGGCGCTTCGTCATAGCCGAAGAAATAGGCCTGGCTGGGACGTTCGACGCCGAGCGAGCGGACGTGGCGCCACTCAGACATGGATCACCTCGCGCTCGCGGACGTCGATCGCGCGCCCTTCGACGGCGGAGCGTTCGATCGCCAGCGCCAGGCGGAGCGTTTCGAGCGCGGCGGGGTAGGGGCAGCGGATCCGGTTCTCGCCCCCGCGCACCGCGTCGATAAAGTCGCGATCCTCCAGCACGACCGGGTCGCTGCCGGTGCCGCGGACCGGGCGGCCGCGGCCGATGTCGATCATCACGTCGCGGTCGGTGAGTTCGATCGCAAGGCCTTCGCCGAACAGGTGCAGGCCGACGCGGTGGTTCCAGTTGAGCAGGCAGGTCGACGCGAAATTGGCGATCGCGCCGCTGGCGAAGGTGAGCATCGCGGTGCTGGTGGTGGCGACGTCGAGGCCGGGGAAGGCGGCGCGGTCGACATGGCTCGACTGGCCGTAGACGCGGACGACGTCGCCGACGAGATAGCGTGCGAGATCGACGAGATGCGTGGTCTGTTCGAGCATCTGGCCGCCCGATGCGTCCTTCTTCCACCACCAGCGCGGCGGCGGCGTGGAGTCGAGCCAGTAGCCCGACAGGAGGCGGGCGGGGGTCGCCGAAAGCAGCGCCTTCACCTCGTCCACGGTGTCGAGATAGCGCCAGTGATAACCGACCGCGGTGACCAGGCCGAGCCGGTCGACTGCGGCTGCGACGTCCTCCGCGGTGCCGAGGTCGAGCGCGACGGGCTTCTCGACGAAGAACGGAAGCTTGTGCTCGATCGCCAGGCGTTCGGGTTCACCATGTGCGAAGGGCGGCACGCAGATGTAGAGCGCGTCGAGGTCGGCCGCGGCCAGCATCGCCGCGGCATCGTCGAACGCGCGGGCGCCGAAGCGGGCGGCGGCCTCGGTCGCGCGGGCCATGTCGACGTCGGCGACCGCGACGATCGCGACGTCGTCGAACTGCTCCAGCACGCCGAAATGGCGATTGGCGATGCCGCCCGCGCCGATGAACCCGATCCGTGTCCGCTCCACGCCGTCTCCCTTTGTGTTTTGGTCTTGCACGGCGGCGTAGACCGCGCGCGTGTCAGCGATCATGCGATCGGCCGAGAAGAGGTCTTGCTGGCGCTCGATCGCGGCGCTGGCCATTGTCTTGAGGCGGTCGCGGTCGGTTAGCAGCGTGACGATCGCATCGGCGAAACTGGCCGGGTCCGCGGCGGTCAGGCGACCGGTGACGCAGTCCTCGATCGCTTCGGCATTGCCGGGCGCGACGGTGGCGACGACGGGCAGGCCTGCGGCCATCGCTTCGAGCGCGACCAGCGGCAGGCCCTCGAATGCAGAGGGCAGGACGAGCAGGTCGGCGAGCGTCATCAGGTCGGCGACATCGCCGCGAGTGCCGAGCATGCGGACGGTACCGGCCAGCCCTTGGGCGGCGACGGCGCGTGCGGTCTGGGTGAGGAGAGGGCCTTCGCCGGCGAGCAGCACGATCGCGTCCGGATGCGCGGCGTGGATAGCCGGCAATGCGTCGAGCAGGAGCGCGTGGCCCTTTTGCTCCGCAAACCGCGCGACCATCAGCAGGACGGGGGCAGTGCCGACGCCCCATTCGCTGCGGAGGGCTTCGCGGGAGCGCGAGGGTTTGTGCGCGCCGACGCCGTTGTGGATTGTCGCGACGAGTGCCGGATCGACGCCTGCCGCGCGGTGGGTGTCGCCGACTGCGTCCGAGACGCAGATCAGGCGTGCGAGCGCGGCTGCGGTGTCGCGATGCTCGTCGCGTTGGGCGGGGTCGGTGAGGAGATAGGGGAGGTGCTCGGTACGGATCACGGGGACGCCGGCGGCATGCGCGGCGCGGACGGCGGCGTGGCCTTCCCAGCCGATACCGGCATGGACGTGGACGATATCGGGCGCCGCGCGGTCGAGCCAGCGTGCGAGGTTTGCATCATCGTTGAGCGCTTTCACCGCATAACCCTTGGCGGCGGCGTGTTCGAGCAGGCCCGTGCCGGGCCGCGCGGCGACGACGATCTCGTCTCCGTCCAGTCCTTCGGCGAGCGTCATCATGTGTGCGCCGACGCCGGACGGGGCGAGGCTGTCGGTCAGCAGGCAGATGCGGGTCATTCGGCGGCCATCACGGGGGTTTCGAGGACGGCGGACTTGGCGACCATGCGGCGATAGGTGGCGAGTGCTTGCCCCACGACCTGGTCCATATTGTAGTAGCGGTACGTCGCGAGGCGGCCGACGAAGGTCACGCCTTCCTCCGCATCGGCTAGCGCCTCGTAGCGTTTGAACAGCGCCTGGTTTTCGGGGCGGGGGATCGGGTAATAGGGGTCGCCCTCCGCGCTCGGAAATTCGTAGCTGATGCTGGTCTTCGCGTGGAGTTGACCGGTGAGGTGCTTGTACTCGGTGATGCGCGTCTGCGGCACGGCTTCGTCGGGATAGTTGACGACCGCGACCGGCTGGAACTGCGCGACGTCGTGCGTCTCGTGGCGGAACTGGAGGCTGCGATAGGGCAGCTTGCCGAAGCGGAAGTCGAAATACTCGTCGATCGGGCCGGTGAAGACGATGTGGTCGACGTCGATGCGGTCGATCACGTCGCGGTATTCGACGCCGAGATCAAGCGTGATGCCGGGGTGGTCGAGCATCGCCTCGAACATCCGGGTGTAGCCGTTCGCCGGCATCGCCTGGAATGTGTCGGTGAAATAGCGGTCGTCGGTCGAGGTGCGGGTCGGGACACGCGCGGTGACGGCGCGGTCGAGCTCGGACGGGTCCAGGCCCCATTGTTTCCGCGTGTAGCCGCGGAAGAACGTCTCGTAGAGATCCCGCCCGACCGCGGCGACGACGACGTCCTCGGAGGTGCGGATGTCCTCGACCGATTCCGCGCGGCTGGCGAGGAAAGCAGCGGCTTCGGCATCGTCCTCGAGCGACAGGCCGTAGAGGTCGTTGAGCGTCGTGCGGTTGATCGGCATCGGGACGAGCTTATCGTCGACACTGGCGAGCACGCGGTGTTCGTACGGGCGCCATGCGGTGAAGCGCGAGAGATAGTCGAACACGTCGGCGGAATTGGTGTGGAAGATGTGCGGGCCGTAGCGGTGGATCAGCACGCCCGCCGCGTCATGCTCGTCATACGCGTTGCCGCCGATGTGTGGGCGGCGGTCAACGACTAGGACGCGCTGGCCGCTGTCGCTGGCCAGTCGTTCGGCTAGGACCGCGCCGGCGAACCCCGCGCCGACGATCAGCGTGTCGTAGCGTTCGCGTTTCGGGGCGGGAGCGTATTTTTTCCCCCTTAAGACGCGGTCGATCTCGGTGGCCATGGCGGTTTGCGTGCGGTCCCAGGATTGCGTGGCGAGCAGGCGGTCGGCTTCGTCGCGCCATGCGCCTTCGCGGGAAAGCGCAAGGGCGGCCTCGCAGGCGGCGACGAACGCGGGCGCGTCGGACGCGATCGCTACGGCCGCGGCGTCGCCGTAATGGCGGATTACGTCGATGATCGCCGTCGAGACGACAGGCAGGCCGCCGGCGAGATATTCGGGCGTCTTGGTCGGGCTGATGAAGCGCGTCGCGGCGTTGATCGCGAACGGCATCAGCGCAACGTCCCAGCCCGAGAGATAGGCAGGGAGTTCGTCGTAGCCGCGTCCGCCGAGCCAGTGGAGGTTGGCGCGGCGTGGCAGGTGCGCGGGGTCGATCTTCACCACCGGGCCGATCATCACGAACGACCAGTCGGGTCGCTGAACGGCGACCGCGTCGAGCAACGCTAAGTCGATGCGCTCGTCGATGACGCCGAAAAAGCCGAGCTTCGGGCCGGGGATGTGGCGCTGGTCCTCTGGTTCGACATTGCCGGTGCGGGCTTGTGCAAAATGCGCGACGTCGACGGCCGAGGGGAAAGCATGGACGTCGGGGTGGCGGCCGCGCTTGGCTTCGTACAGGCTGTAGCCACCGGTGAAGACGAGGTCCGCGCGTGCTAGCAACCGCGCTTCGCGGGCGAGCAGGGCGGGGTCGGCGAAGCGGAAGGCGGACAGTTCGTCCATGCAATCGTAGACGACCGCAGCGGCGTCTAGATGCTCGGCGAACGGGAGCATCATTGGGGTGTAGAACCAGAGGATTGGCTTGGTCCGAATGCTCGTCGCGACGAGCATGCTGAACAGTTGCCGCAAGCCTGTCTCGACCTGCTCCGCGTTCCACCAATGCGGGAGGCGGGGACGCAACGCGATCACGTTGTCGGCGGGGAACGGGTGGTGTTCCAAGAACGGCAGCGGATGGTCGCAGGGGATGTGTTCTTCCCAGACGAACACGCTCTGTGCTTGCGCAAACCGCTTCATCAGATGCTGAGGGCGCTGCGTGACGAAATCCCAGCGCAGGTGCGAGAAGCAGATCAGCGGCGGCGGGGCGGCATCGTCGGAGTTCGAGGGCGTGAGAATAGGTCCGATACCGTGCACGCTCTTCCAATCCGCAAATCCGCGGTTATCCGCGTTGTCGATCGAACCTAAGCCCACACCTCAAACCTGACTATGTAAATGTCATTGCTTTGTATCATGTATTTGCTGGATAATTGCACCCAAACGCACAATGCTATGCTGCCAAGTCCAACGCTCCAATACCGCGTGGCGGGGCCGGAATTGGTCGTAGGTTTCGCGCATTGTAAGGATCGCATCGGCAAACCCAGTCGTCGAAGCGGTCATCCCAGTCTCGGGCAGTATGAACTGCAATCCACAGCGTAATTCGTCGTTGGCGAGTACGGGCAGGCCGGCGAGCATGTATTCGGTGAGGATCGCCGGCGCGCCGTCGTCGATGCCGCAAACGACTCCGAACTTCGCGCGGTTCATCAGGCGGTTGACCTCGTCTATGGGTACGCCCGGCGGTCCGACGAACTCGATCGAGAGGTTCTGGTCGCGGGCGCGGTGGCGGAGTGCGTCGGCATCCTCGCCATAGCCGAATACGCACAGCGCGCGGACGTCGCGTGGAAGTTGCGCGAGGGCGTCGAACAGGATGTCATGGCGCTTATAGGGTTGCGCGGCCGCAACGTAGATCAGGTCGACATCCTTGGGCGTGCGGAGCGGGCGGAACTGGTCGACCGCGGCGAACTCGGGACCGACCGGCAGGATCGCGGTGCGCATGCCGGGGTGGCGCGCCTCGACTTCGTCCGACTGCCACTGCGCGCCGGTCAGGACGAGATCGAAATGCTCGCTGACGTCCGGCGGTACGCGCAGCGATGGCGCGTCGATCGAGTTGTAGAGGATGATGCTGTTCGCACACAGCGTAAGCAATTCGGGCGCGACGCCCAAGCCCAGCACAACAAGGATATGCGGCGCGCCGAACGTTTCGACGAACGCGTTCATCTGCGACGAGGCGACCGGCGGATGCTTGTCGTCGATCCGGAATGCGCGACGCGCCAGAACCGCATTGTCCCTGCGGAACGGCGGCTCATCGTCGCCGCGCCAATGATGCCAGATTTCGGCCTGCTCGACGATGCCGGCGGCGATGAGCGCGAGGGGTAGCCGCTCAAGATATCCGCCCGTTACATCCGCGGGAGCAAGATCGCCGATCCATGGTTGGTTGGCCGGATCGACTGCGTGCGCGGGCAGCAGGGCGGGTGAAGGGCGGTCATGTCCGGGATGCCGGCCATCGACGAAGTCGCTGATGACGACGACCGATCGCCGAGCTGTCAACGGTGCCGCCATATATGCCCCCCCCCTTCACCAACACTCTTCCAACCCCCGCTCGCGTGACGCAATTATGAGACGATGCCCGGTCCCATGAGGCCAGGCATCGTTACGCAGTTCGATTGACGAACCGCCGATCAGTCCTTGGCGCTGCCCGGCTCAGCCATCTTCCGATGCTGTTCGGCGAGCACCGAGCCCGGGATGACGTTGGCGAGCACGCCCTGTACCTTCGTCATGAAGCCCGAGAAGACCGACGCCTTCCCGCTCATCAGCGCATCCCAGCCGTCCTTGGCGACATCGGCCGGATCCCGCTTGTTCGGATCTGTGCCCACTGACGTGTCGTTCATGTCGGCACGGTCAAAGAATTCGGTGTCGACCGGCCCCGGCATCAGCGTCGTTAGCGTGACGCCGTCCGCCTCCTTGATCTCGTTGCGCAGCGCCTCGGTGAAGCTGTCGATAAACGCCTTCGAGCCGTTGTAGACCGCCTGGAACGCACCGGGGATGTAGCCTGCGACCGACCCGGTCACGAGCACCTTGCCGTCATTACCTGCGACCATCGCCGGCATCACCTTCTGAAGAAGGTACAGCGTGCCCGTGATGTTGGTGTCGATCACGTTGCGCCAGTCGTCGACCTTCTGGTCGAGAAAGCCGTGCCCGAGGCCGTGTCCGGCATTGGCGCACAACACATCAACCTTCCGCCCATTGGTCGCGGCCAGCAGCGCATCGACGCCCTCGATCGTCGACAGGTCCGCCTCGACCGCGGCGACATCGGTGCCGAACTGCTTGAAGTCGGCGGCAGCGGACTGGATCAGCGCTTCGTTGGCGACGACGAGGATGTCGTAGCCGTCCTTCGCCGCGAGCGTGGCGAGTTCGAAACCGATGCCCGTCGAGGCCCCGGTGATGATCGCGAATTTATCGGCCATGTCGTCAGATCCCCTCAGTTGAAGCCGGGCTTGAGCACGACCTTGGTCACTTCGTTCTGGTTGTTCTTGAACATGTCGTAGCCCTTGGGCGCGTCCTCCAGGTCCATCCGGTGCGAGATCAGGAAGGTCGTGTCGATCTTGCCCTCCATGATCGCGTTGAGCAGTGCGGGCATATAGTGCTGGACGTGCGTCTGGCCGGTCTTGAGCGTCAGCCCCTTCTCCATCAGCGCACCGAGCGGGAACTTGTCGATGAACCCGCCATAGACCGCCGGCATCGATACGCGTCCGCCCTTGCGACACGCGATGATAGCCTGGCGGATCGAATGCGCACGGTCGGTACCGAGGAAGGTCGACGCCTTGATCTGGTCGAGCACGTTGTCGACGAAGAAGCCGTGTGCCTCCAGCCCGACGCTGTCGATCACCGCATCGGGACCGATCCCGCCGGTCATCACCATCAACGCCTCGTAGACCGCGCTTTCCTCGTAATTGATCGTCTCGGCGCCGAACTTCTTCG
The DNA here is from genome assembly GCF_004340945.1 of Sphingomonas sp. PP-F2F-A104-K0414. Taxonomy (GTDB): domain Bacteria; phylum Pseudomonadota; class Alphaproteobacteria; order Sphingomonadales; family Sphingomonadaceae; genus Sphingomonas. The sequence goes on along the minus strand of NZ_SLYD01000010.1, from coordinate 37,720 downwards.
CCAATTCAAGACGATGCGGGAAATGGTCGATGGCAATGACGCGCTCGGCGCCCATCAGGAACGCCGACTGCACCGCGAACAGCCCGACCGGACCGCAGCCCCAGACCGCAACCGTATCGCCAGGCTCGATCTGCGCATTCTCCGCCGCCATCCAGCCGGTCGGCAGGATGTCCGAGAGGAACAGCACCTTCTCGTCCCCGACGCCGTCGGGAATGACGATCGGACCGACATCGCTGAATGGCACGCGGACGTACTCAGCTTGCCCGCCGGCATAGCCGCCGGTCATGTGGCTGTAGCCGAACAGGCCGGCCATCGGCTGACCGTAGAGTTCCTGCGCGATATCCTGATTGTCGGCGGGGAGGCCGTTGTCGCACGCCGAATATTGATGCTTGCCGCAGTAATAACAGCTGCCGCACGCGATCGTGAACGGGACGACGACCTTCTGGCCCTTCTTGAGCGTCGACCTGGCGCCGACCTCGACGACTTCGCCCATGAATTCGTGGCCGAGGATGTCGCCCGCCTGCATCGTCGGGATATAGCCGTCGTACAGATGCAGGTCGGAGCCGCAGATCGCGGTCGCGGTGACCTTGATGATGCAGTCGCGCGGATTGACGATTTCGGGATCGTCGACGGTATCGACGCGGACGTCGTGCTTACCGTGCCATGCCAAAGCGCGCATCAGGCGAGTTCCTCTTCATGCTGCTTGCGGTTCATCGCGGCGGTCGCGATCTCGCCGGTTTCCATCAATTGCTTGAAGCGGCGCAGGTCGCGCCGCGCCTGGATCGCGGGTTCGCGCTGAAACATCTTGGCGATCAGCTTGCCGACGATTCCGCCGGGCGGATCATAAGCAATGGTCGCGGTGACGACCGTACCCCGCGCGCCGGCATCACGAAACTCCACCCAGCCGCTGTTCGCGACATCGGCACCAGGCTCGGACGTCCAGGCGATCAATCTGTCCTGTGCCTCTTCGGTCACGACCGCGTCCCATTCGACTGTCTTGCCGGCGGGTGCCTTCACGACCCAGTGCGACCGCGTGTCGCTCAGAATGTCGATCCGTTCGACGTTCTCCATGAACGTCGGCAGATTGGCAAAGTCGCGAAAATAGGTGAACACCTCGGCAACGGGCCGGTTGATAGTGACCGCACGCGCGACGATCGCATCGTCCTTGCGCTCTGAAATAGCAGCCGCCCCGAGAGAATCGCCGCGTTTCCACGTGGTTGGCGGCGCGTCGTCGCTATGTGGGTTGGTATCGTTCATATCTGATCTCCTGTCGATGCGCGCGGCGCCAGGTCCTGGTGCAGCGATGGCCGGCGCGCAGGTGCAATCGCCGGCCATCGCGCGTCGGTCACATCGTGGACAGCTCGGTGATGTGGGTCTGCACGACCGGCGCAATCGAGGCCGCGACCGTCTTGAGCGGCGCCGCCGTTCCGGATTGTGCATAGGTCTGGTGCAGTGTCAGCGCGCGCTGATGCGCAGACTTCTGCTGTTCGACATACAACCGGTCGCGCGCAGTCCCGGTGGCTGCGCGCAAGGCCGCGACGTTCTTGGTACCCGTAGCATCAAGCTTGGGCGGCGCAGGGTGCAGGCCAGCGCGCATTGCAGCGGCCTTCACATCCGCGGTCGACTTGGTGTGATCGGTGACCATCATCGATGCGAACGACCGCAGCTTGGCGTTCTTGGTCGACGTGAGCAGCAAACGGCTGGACTGGATTTCATACTGATCGCCGGCACCCGCCTTCATTACATAGGTCGAGGCGGCGGGGGCCTGCGCGACGGCCGCGACGGTGGGCAGTGCGATCATGGCTGCGAGCGTAAGAAGCTTTGTCATGACATTCTCCTGGGGGCTGCGGCGCGTTCAACCCACCGCTACAAACCGAACCGGCACGGATGGGCAATGTTCCAGCGATCCTGGCCATCTCAATCTGGATCAATGAGTTTGCTATCTCGGCCGACATACTGCGCGAATATCGTGATCTGGTAGCTCGGTCAGGATTGGGAGGGGCAGGTCGGCCGCCGTAATTCCGCCAGGCCATTGCAATACTTCGATGCGCGGCTCGCGATAATCCGGCTCGCCCAGACCTTGCCCTTCGCCCGCGGGCCAATGACCCCAACCGCACGACCGCCATGCGCTTTAGAAGCGTCCACATCCGGGTATTCGGATTCAAGTCCCGTTGAAGGCCCAGCGCAACGTTTTCGCCATTTGTCGTGCACCGGACCGGACGACCGGTTTCATAAATATCGGCGAAGCCTTCAGACAATGCATCCGACGTGCCCAGTTCGGGAGAAGGTCCACCGCCGCCTGCGCGACGATCCGTTGCAGCGGTATCGCCAGAGGGTTGCTCGGTGTCTGAGCAAGGACCAACTGCGCCACCTCGCGCGTGCGACCGTCTGCGACCAGCACCGGCTGCATGGTGCGAAGCGCCTGATGTGTGCTTGCACGGTTCCGCGGGAGAGCGTCGGCACCCAGTGCGGCGCCTATGGTGGCAAACTGGGCATAATAAAGATCCTCCTGCGCGGGTGTGAGGGGACGATCCCCATAGTGTTGCCAGGCAGCCAGGAAGGACCACGCCTCGGATATGTGGACCCACGCCAGTAAGTTTGGGTCGTCGGCCCGGTAGGACGTACCGTCAGGAAGCGTGCCGCCGATGTGCGCGTGCACCGCGCGGACTCGCGCTATCGCTGCCTCGGCCTCGGTCCGCTCACCATAGGTGGTCGCAGCGATGAACCGGGCAGTGCGCCGCAGCCGGCCGAGCATGTCGGTTCGGAAGTTCGAATGGTCCCAGACGCCTGCCAGAACTGCAGGATGCAGCATCTGAAGCAGCAGCGCGGTGACGCCGCCTACCATCATGCTGACAACATCGCCATGCACGCGCCAGATCATCGAGTCGGTCGGAAACAGCGCATCGTCGCTGCGCGTCACCGGCTCCTCGCCGCGTGCCCGATCATTAAACAGGGTCCGTACCTGCCTTACGATGCTACTCTTGGTCTGGTCTCGGATCGATAGCGGGTTGGCGTTCATGCGGTTACGAACGCCCGAGCCCGTATTTTAGCAACGGCCGATAGTTCATCGGTGTGCTCGGGTGATTCACCGCGTATCGCTAACGGAAGCGAAGCTATATCGATCGTTTTGGTGCTTCGGACCGATCCTTAACCAGCTCGGGGCCCGTTACACGCTTGGAAGTCAAGGCGCCGGTCGGCTTCGCTCGCATCAAACCTCCATGTTAGAATTCGCCGGTCGCGGTCATTGGTGAGGCGGTACTATCTCCGAATTATTGCGCTATCGCTCTTCCCTCGCATGCTGATAGTAACCGATCGAATACGACGGCGACGGAAAGCTCCACGGCATTGACGGTCAAAAGGCGGCATATTGCCATCATCGCGCCGCCAACGGCGGGCCACATCAATCCGCTAGCAGCATTGGGAACGTCGCTTGTTGAAGCGGGGCATAGAGTCACGATAATCCACTTGGCCGAGGTCGCGTCGCTCGTGCCCGACTGTGGCGTTGGCTTTGCTGCGCTCGATCACCCCGCCGACGGCCAGGGCTTGCTGGCGGAGTATTACCGCAAGCTGGCGCAGCCATCGGGGCCTGTCGGACTACCGCGGATGATCCGCGGCACCGCATCGATGACGGAACTGCTTCTGAGGGCTCTCCCGACGGCGCTGTCGAGGCTGGGGGTCGATGCGATCGTCGCCGACTCTGTCGAGCCAGCCGGAGCATTGGTGGCACGACATCTCCGACTGCCGTTCGTAACCGCCGTTACCGGATTGCCCTTGCTCAGGGAGCCGACGGTACCGCCACCCTTTCTCGGGTGGGCGTATCGTCCCGATGCGGTGGGGCGGAATCGCAACAGTGGCGGGTATGCAGTCAGCGACCTGTTGATGCGGCCGATCACGACGATGGTGGCGACGTATGCACGGCGTTGGGGGCTCGATCCCGACCCCCGATATCAATGGTCCGAACGATTGCAGATCGCGCAATGCCCCGAAGGCCTGGACTTTCCGCGCTTGGCCTTGCCGGAGAACTTTCGATACGGCGGGCCTTGGCGACGAGACGAGCCCGAGGAAAACCTGCCGGACGACGACGGTCGACCGCTCATATTCTGTTCGCTGGGGTCGTTGCAGGGTGCGCGCCGATCGCTGTTCGCGGCGATGACGGCGGCCTGTTCCGCGGTGGGTGCCCGTGCCGTGGTGGCGCATGGCGGCGGGCTGAGCGACCGCGAAGCCCATTCGCTACCGGGAAACCCGTTGGTGAGGGCATTCTGGTCGCAGACCCGCATCCTGCCCCTATGTTCTGCCGCGATCCTGCATGGCGGGTTCAATACGGTGCTGGACGCGCTGGCGGCCGGTGTTCCGATCGTTGCCGTGCCGCTGGCATTCGAACAACCGGCGACGGCGGCGCGTCTGAAGCGGATCGGGGCTGCCCGCGTCGTCTCGGCTGCCGAGGCGGGCAAGGGAGGTCTCGAACCGGCGTTGCGGCTGGTGTTGCGCGATCCGGAATACCGTCGTGCGGCACGCAGCATGGCGACGGATATGGCGGCGGCAGGCGGCGCAGCCGAGGCGGCGGCGATGGTCGACGCGGCGCTCGGCCGTGAGACCGACGTCAGGCCGGCAGGGCTGACTCCACCCGATGGAACAACTGCCTTTGCCGCGTGAGGTGGCGGGCTGCAAGGAGGGCAGGCGGTGCGAGGACAAGCCCCATGATGACGTCCACCCCATAGTGACCGCCGAAGACCGGCGTCGCGACGATCGTCAGTATGGCCCATGCCCGGCCCGGTAGGGCAACCCGCGGCATCGCGCCGAATGCCCAGATGAAGATGGCGGCGAGCGTCGCGTGGAAACTGGGAAAGCTGACGATTCCCATGAGCATGGTGAGGTCGAGCACGCGTCGGGATCCGTCGCGAAGCCCGGATATCAGCCCCTGTTCCAGCCAGGCTATCGATGGCCAGAGATGCGCGTAGCGGGATGGGTCGAACAGGTTGCCCATTGCCGGGGTAAGGCCTGAGATCAATATGGTGACGAAACCGGACAGGATCGCCGCACAGACCATTATCCTCAGCGTGTCGAATTTCCCCATGCCGCTCAACGCGACGATGACGACGATCATCTGCAAGGTGAGGCTGTGATACGCCAATCCGAGTAGCCAGATCACGGGAGTGCATGTGTCCAGCAAGGCAAGCACAACCGGCCAGTCGAAGCCGATTGCACGGTCGGCGGCGGCGAGCCGCGCGTCCCACAATTGTCCGGCATTCGCCGCTAACGCATACGCCAGCACGACGCCGAGCAGCGTAAACAGCGTCACCTGAAGAAACGCGGTCGCGCCGGCCGCAAGCCGGGGTCGCGCGGTGTACCTGCCGATCACCAGCGCGCTGCCGAGTGCCACCAGCGACGCTATCGCGGGGGCCGCGCGGATTGGATCCACCGTGAAGCGGTGATGATATTGGGCCGCGAGAAAACTCATCAGCATGGCTGCGATCAACAGCCAGGAGGGAGTGTCCCGGTGGTCGGCGCGTAAGACTCGGGCGATCATCGCGGTCGAACGCGGCTCGTCACCCTCCAGTGCCAGGGTGATGGGATTTTACCGGCACGTCTCGTCGCGAAGGCCCATGACATCGTTCTGCAAACGGCGACGACCAAAGGCCGGCCGCAGCCGTCACCAACCCGAGATTTTGTGGCGGGGCGCCCTCGCATCGAACGCCGGTAACCGTTATGTAGGCATCATGTTGAATTCGTTGCACCCGGCCATCGTCATTTCGTGCGATCGAGCACAGTGACCTGGTTCGAGAAACTCGCGATCGTCGTCTTCATGGTGTTGTTCATGGAGTGCTTCGCGTGGGCGGCGCATCGCTATGTCATGCACGGCTGGGGCTGGGGCTGGCACAAGTCGCATCACGAAGATCATGACGGCTGGTTCGAAAAGAACGACCTCTACGCAATCGTCTTCGCGATCGTGCCGATCGTGTTGTTCGTCGTCGGGCTCTGGTGGCAACCGCTGTGGTGGGCAGCGCTTGGCATCACGGTGTACGGCGGCATCTATGCCTTCGTGCACGACATGCTCGTGCATCAGCGCGGCGGCTTTCGCTGGGTGCCCAAGCAGGGGTATTTCAAGCGCCTGTTGCAAGCGCACCGCCTGCACCACGCGGTCGAGGGCAAGGACGGTACCGTCAGCCACGGCTTCCTGTTCGCGCGCAAGCCGTCGGTGCTGAAGGCGCAATTGCGCGCGAACGCCGATCCGCAGCGGCGTGCGGTACGTCCCGACAAAGCCGGAAACCTCGTCTCGGCAGACGCGAAGAAGTGAGCGGGACGGTTCGTCAATCGGAGGCCCTGAGGCACCAGACGCGTGTCGGCGTGTCGCTGTCCGCCGCGATCGTCGTGGCTTGGCTGGCGATCCACGTAACCGGCATCTTCTTCTGGCGGTGGAGCGCGGATACAATTCCCTTGGCCATCGGGATGGTCATCGTACAGACTTGGCTGAGTACCGGACTGTTCATCGTCGCGCATGATTCAATGCACGGTGCGCTGGCACCCGATCGACCACGACTGAACCGCGCGATCGGCGCGACCTGCCTGTCGCTCTATGCCTGCCTGTCCTATGCATCACTGTTGCCGCAGCATCATCTGCATCACAAGGAAACGGGAAGGGCGGGGGATCCCGATTTTCACGGTGGCGATCCAAGTCTCGGCGGCTGGTTCCTGCAGTTCTTCAAGACCTATTATTCGCACGGGCAGATCATCCGGATCACCGTGGTCGCGCTGATCTATACGCTGCTGCTCGGGGCACCGCTCGGCAACATTGTCATCTTCTGGGCTCTGCCGGCGCTTGGTGCGGTGGCACAGTTGTTCGTCTTTGGGACGTGGTTGCCGCACCGGGAACGCGAGACTCCCTTTGCCGATTCACACCGCGCGCACAGCCTCGATGTAGGCCCGGTCTTGTCGCTGCTGACCTGCTTCCACTTCGGCGGGTATCATCACGAGCATCATCTCTCGCCGGGAACGCCGTGGTGGGGGCTTCCGTCGCGTCGCCGTGTGCTTGCCGGGCGAGCCGCCGATCGCAGAGTCGTCGAGGATCACGCATGACGTTCGCCATCATCCTTTCCGCGATCGCGATGACCGTCATCGTCGGCGTTCGCTATCTCCTCGTATCAGGCGCGTTCGCGTGGATAACGGTCCGCAAGCATCCGGGGCTGTACCTCGGGCTGGACCCGCAGGTCCGCCGCGAAATCATCTGGAGCCTGGCGTCCGCAGCGCTTTACGGGATCCCGGCTGGCGTGGTCGCGTGGGGATGGCAGCATCATGGCTGGACGCAGGTGTACGCCGACATCCACGCCTATCCGCTCTGGTACCTGCCGGTCTCGGTCTTCCTGTATCTGCTGCTGCACGATGCCTGGTTCTACTGGACGCACCGCTGGATGCATCGTCCCAAACCGTTCAAGCTGGCGCACGCGCTGCATCATGCCAGCCGCCCGCCGACGGCCTGGGCCGCGATGGCGTTTCACCCGATAGAGGCGCTGACCGGCGCGGTGGTCATTCCGTTGCTGGTGTTCTTCGTTCCGATCCATATCGCCGGCCTCGGTATCGTGCTCACGATCATGACGGTGATGGGGGTCACGAACCACATGGGATGGGAGATCTTCCCGCGTTTCATGTGGTCGGGCCCGCTGGGAGGATGGCTGATCACGGCCAGCCATCATCAGCGGCACCACGAACTCTACGGCTGCAACTACGGCCTGTATTTCCGCCATTGGGACAGGCTGTGCCACACCGACCGCGGTGTCGGCGATTTCACGAAAGAGCATGCGCGCGCGGCGCGTCGCGTCGAAGTGGCGAACTCCTAGCCGTATCGACGGACGGGCGCCGGGGCGCCCGTCCGTTCGTCAGTTGATCGGCACGCCACCGGTGACTGCAATCACCGCGCCGGTCATGTAGCTTCCCTCCGACGACGCCAGCAAGACATAGGCCGGCGCGAGCTCGGCAGGCTGACCCGCGCGTCCCAGAGGCGTATCCTGTCCAAGCTTCTCCAGTTCCTCCGGCGATTTCGCGATCGGCTGAATCGGCGTCCAGATCGGGCCGGGCGCCACCGCGTTGACCCGGATGCCCTTGCCCACGAGCAGGTTGGACAGCCCGACGGTCAGGCTGGATATCGCACCCTTGGTGGCGGCGTAGACGATCATGCTCTTGGTCGCGACCTTGGCCTGCTCGCTCGTGGTGTTCACGATCGCCGACCCCGGCTTCATGTGCGGTGCCGCAGCCTTGGCGAGACGGATCATCGCGAACACATTGGCGGAAAACGCGCCCTGCATCTCGTCATCGTCGATGCTGTCCAGATCCTCGTTCATCGTCTGGGCGGCGGCGTTGTTGACCAGTATATCGATCCCGCCAAGGTCACTGACTGTGCGCTCCACCAGCGTGACGCAGTGATCGCGGTCGCGAATGTCGCCCGGCAGCAATACGCATCGCCGTCCTGCCTTTTCGACCCAGGCGCGTGTATCTTCGGCATCCTCTTGCTCGACGGCGAGGTACGAGATTGCGATGTCCGCGCCTTCACGCGCGTAAGCGATGGCGATGGCCTTGCCGATGCCGGAATCACCACCGGTGATCAGCGCGACCTTCCCTCGCAGCAAGCCCTTGCCGACATAGCTTTCTTCGCCGTGGTCGGGTTTGGTCGTCATGTTGGCGACAAGCCCGGGGCGCGGCTGCTGCGGTTCGCCGGGAAAGCTGGTCGGGTGGCTGGTGCGCGGATCATCGGTCATGGAAAGCGTCCTGCTATTCGGGTCGCTGGAGGAACGGTCATCCGATCGTTAAGTGCCGCCGCCATAAAAGTCCGGTGACGATGACGATCCATCGTCGAGGCCGATGCAATCAGCGGATCTCGGCACGGCGAGTGGGGGCGTGAAAATCCGCAGTCTTGTCGGCAATCCAGCGCAGGAAGCGACTGATATCCGGACGTGCTTTCAAGACATCGAGATCCGCAAACGTCGTCGCAAGGTCCTGGTTCAAATCGGCATATCCCTAAACACCCTTGGCTCTGAAAAAAATATGATGTGACTAGGGCTTGAAGAGCTGATTTCGGCTTTGCAGCAAAGATGAACAGATGGCCGAAGTTGGGGGAACGGAAAACGGGTTGTGAATGTCCGAGTATGCGTCGTCGTGGTCTTCGCTTAACTAGGTTGTCCCCGATCGCGCACGTCGCCGAAGATCATATTCTCCGAGCCCCTCCATCCGCCGAACCGAGCGTAGAGTGTCGGCAGGACGAAGAGCGTCAGCAGTGTCGCCGAGATCAGGCCGCCGATGACGACGGTCGCCAGCGGCTTCTGCACCTCGGCGCCGGCGCCGTGACCGAGCGCCATCGGCACGAAGCCTAGGCTGGCGACGAACGCGGTCATCGCGACGGGGCGCAATCGGGCGAGCGCGCCGTCGTGCGCGGCCCGGACCCGGTCCATGCCGCGGGCCATCAGGTCGTGGATCGACGACACCATGACCAGACCGTTGAGCACGGCGATCCCCGACAGCGCGATGAAGCCGACCGCGGCCGACACCGAGAACGGCATGCCGCGCAGCACGAGCGCGAGCACGCCGCCAACCAGCGCGAGCGGTACGCCTGTAAAGACAATCACCGCATCGCGGACCGAGCCGAGCGCGCCGTACAGCAGCAGCATGATGACCGCGAAGCAGACCGGCACGACGAGGAGCAGCCGATCGCGTGCGGACGCGAGGTTCTCGAACTGGCCACCCCATTCGACATAGGTTCCCGGCGGCATCTTCACCTGCGCATCGATCGCGGTGCGCGCATCGGCGACGACGCTGGCGACGTCGCGGTCGCGCACGTTGGCCTGGACGACCACGCGGCGCTTGCCGTTCTCGCGGCTGATCTGGTTGGGGCCGTCGACGACCGCAATGTCGGCGACCGTCGATAGCGGCACGAAACCGCCGGCGGACGTCGGCACGGGCACCTGCGCCACTTGGGTCAGGTCGGAGCGCGACGCTTCGGACAGGCGGATCACGACGGGGAAGCGGCGGTCGCCCTCGAAGATCAGGCCGGCTTCGCGCCCGCCGATCGCGGCTGCCACCGTGTCCTGCACGTCGCCCGCCGTGACGCCGATCCGCGACATCGCCATGCGGTTCGGACGTATGTCGAGCATCGGCAGCCCCTCGGTCTGTTCGACGCGAACGTCGACGGCGCCCTTAGTCTTGCGCAGGACGGCGGCGATACGGTCGGCGGCGGCGTTCATGCCACCGAAGTCGTCGCCGAACACTTTGACCGCGATGTCGCCGCGCACGCCGGCGATCAGCTCGTTGAAGCGCATCTGGATCGGCTGGGTGATTTCGTACGCGTTGCCGGGCAGCGTCGAGAGCCGGTTTTCGATCCGTTCGACCAGCGCTTCCTTGGCGAGGCTCGGGTCGGGCCATTCGGCTCTGGGTTTCAGGATCACGAAGGTGTCGGTGGCGTTCGGCGGCATCGGATCGCTCGCGATCTCGGACGTGCCGGTGCGCGAGAAGGCGAAGCGGACCTCGGGCTGGCGCGCGAGCATCTTCTCGACCTGGAACTGCATCGCCTGACTCTGGTCGACCGAGGTGCCGGGGATGCGCACCGTCTGGACGAGGATGTTGCCCTCGTCGAGCTGCGGCAGGAACTCCTGGCCGAGCGTGGTGAAGGCGACGCCTGCGATCGCGAGCGCGCCGACCGCGATTCCGAGCGTCATGCTCGGTCGGCCCATCGCCTTGCCGAGCCCTGGCTCGTAGCGGCGACGCAGCCAGCCGATTATCCGGCTCTCCGTCTCGTCGACCGGCCTGCTCAGCGCTATCGCGATCGCGGCCGGCACGAACGTCATCGACAGGACGAAGGCGAAGACCAGCGCGATGATGACGGTCAGCGCCATCGGTTCGAACATCTTGCCCTCGACGCCGGTGAAGGTCAGCAGCGGGGCGTAGACGAGGATGATGATCGCCTGACCATAGACCGACGGTCGGATCATCTCGCGCGCCGATGCGGCGACCAGATCCAGCCTCTCTCGAAGCGGCAGCGGTCCGTCCCTGCCATGCTGCGCCTCGCCCAGACGACGCAACGCGTTCTCGACGATGATGACGGCCCCGTCGACGATGAGCCCGAAGTCGAGCGCACCCAGACTCATCAGGTTCGCGGACACGCCTGCCTTCAGCATGCCGATGCTGGTCAGCAGCATTGTGACAGGGATCACCAGTGCCGCGATAAGTGCGGCGCGGAAGTTGCCGAGCAGCACGAACAGCACGACAATGACCAGTACGGCTCCTTCAGCGAGGTTGCGGGCGACGGTCGCGATGGTCGAATTGACTAGTTCGGTGCGGTTGAGCACCGGCTTCACCACGACGTCGACGGGCAGGGCGCGGCCGATCTCCTCCAGCCGCATGCCCACGCCCGTCGACACGGTGCGGCTGTTCTCCCCGATCCGCATGACCGCGGTGCCGACGACGACCTCGTGGCCGTTTTCCGATGCCGACCCCATGCGCAGCGCCTGGCCGGTACGGACCGTGGCGATCTGGCTGAGCAGGATCGGCACGCTTTCGCGCGTCGCGACGACGGTGCGCGCGAGTTCGTCGGCGTTGCGAACGCGGCCATCGGCACGAACCGCGAGACCTTCGCCGTTGCGATCGACGATGCCCGCGCCGGCGCTCGTGTTGTTGCGCTCGAGCGCGGCGGCGAGGTCGTTCAGCGTGATCTTCATCGCCGCCATCCGCTGGATGTCGGGGACGACGAGATATTGCTTGGTGTAGCCGCCGAGGCTGTCGACGCCGGCTAGACCCGCACTGCTCTTCAGCTGCGGCGTGACGATCCAGTCCTGTACGGTGCGCAGATAGGTCGCCTTGTCGGGTTCGCTGACGAGATGGTCGCCCTCGGGCGTGATGTAGCTGCCGTCCTTCTGCAGGCCGGGCTCGCCGTTGCGGTGGTTGACTTGGTCGAGCTCGCGATATTCGACCGTCCACATGAAGATGTCGCCAAGGCCGGTGGCGATCGGCCCCATCTCGGGCGTCACGCCGTCGGGCAGGTCGGCCTCGGCGGTCCGCAGCCTTTCGGCCACCTGCGATCGCGCGAAGTAGATGTCGGTCTTCTCGTCGAAGACGGCGGTGACCTGCGCGAAGCCGTTGCGGCTGAGCGAGCGGCTGTATTCGAGACCGGGAATGCCGGCCAGCGCGGTCTCGACGGTGAAGGCGACCTGCTTCTCGATCTGGTCGGGTGAGAGCGCAGGCGCGACGACGTTGATCTGCACCTGGTTGTTGGTGATGTCGGGGACGGCGTCGATCGGGAGCCGCTGGATCGCGAAGACCCCGGCGAGTGCCGCCGCGAGCGTCAGCAGCAGGACGAGCCAGCGCTTCTCGACGGCAAAGGTTACGATGCGGGAAAGCATGGTCTAGTCCTCGTCCTTCGCGGCGCTTTTGCCGAGTTCGGCCTTGAGCGTGAACGAGTTGGTGGAGGCGATGCGCTCCTCGCCCGTGAGGCCCGCGGTCACGCTGACCGCACCGCCGTTGGTGCGGCCGAGCGTCACCGGCGTGGCGCGGAAGCCGGTCGCGGTGCGGACGAACACGTGCGGTCTGTCGCCGATCATCTGCACGGCGGCGGAGGGCACGGCGACGCTGCGGTCGCCACTGGCGGGCAGCAGGACCGAGACGCCGACGTTTTCGCCGACACGCCATGTGCCGGTCGCGTTGTCGATCGTGGCGATCACGGGGACCAGGCGCGTGGTCTCGTCGAGGATCGGCGATACGAAGGTGACGCGGCCGTCCTGACGGCGGCCGGCGGATGTCACCTCGACGCGCGCGCCGGGCTTCACGCGTCCGGCGTCAGCGGGGACGAGCGACATCGTGACCGATACCTTGGCGAGGTTGGCGACGCGGAAAAGCTCGACGTCGGCGGCGACCTGCTGGCCGAGCGTGGCGGAGCGGGCGATCACCTGCCCGGTTATGGGCGAGTGCACCGCGATGCGATTGAGCGCTCCACCGCCGCCGCCGCCGCCGCCGGTGGCCGACAGCTGCTGCCGCGCGAGACGCAACGCGATGCTGGCTTCGGTCGCGGCGGTTCGGGCGGCGACGAGATCCTGCTCGGGCGACACGCGCTCGGCGAACAGTCGCTGCTCCCGCCGGAGGTTCGACTGGGCAAGCGCGGACCGTGCACCCGCCGCCTCCACCTCGGCATTGAGCGACGCCGCCTCGCGGCTTTCGATGATCGCCAGCGTCTGGCCGTGGCCGATCGACTGACCGAGATTTCTGGTGAGCGAAACCAGCCTGCCGCCGATCGGGGCGGAGATGACCTGGACGCCCTGCGGATCGCCCTCGATCGTCGCCGGAAGCTCGATCGCGCCGGCTACGCCGCCCACCGTCGGACGGGTTACCTCGATGCCGGCGTCCGCGATCTGCTGGACCGACAGAGTGGCGACCGCAGGATCGCCCGCGCTATTGCCCGTTTCGTCACGCGCTTCGGCGCTGGCATTGGTCGCCTGTTCGGGCATTTGTCCGCAGCCGGCGATGGCCAAGGCGATGACGACGGGCGCGATCGCCCGTATGATGAGGCTATTCATCGATCTGTATCCTTGGGCGAAGGCGCGGCGGTGGTGAGCCGCTCGAGACGGGCCTGAGCGTCGTGATAGGCGGCCAGCGCGTCGATCGCGGCCGTCCGGGTGTCGAGAAGCGTCCGCTCGGCGTCGAGCAGGTCGAGCTGGCCGAACTTGCCTTCGCGGTAGCCGATGCGTGCGATCCGCGCGGCCTCCTTTGCGGCGTCGAGCGCGGGGCCGGCCGCGTTGCGCGCCGTCGTGGCGGCGTTCGCTGCATCCGCCTGCGCGTCGGCGATGCCCTGTTCGGCGTCGAGCAGCGCCACGCGGCGCAATGCATCCGACTGGTCGCGTTGGGCGTCCGCCACGGCGACGGCGGAACGGCCGCCGTTGAACACGGTGAGTGGGATCGAGACGCCGAAGACCGCCGCGACATCGTTGGTCTGCTCGAGTCTGCGGGCACTGGCGCTAAGCGTCAGGTCCGGCACGCGCTGACTCTGCGCGAGGCGGACCTGGGCCGTGGTGGTGTCCAAATCGGCACGCGCGGCGGCCGCGGTCAACGTACTCGCGGTACCGGAAGCATCCGACTGGCGAATCGCATCCACGCGCTGGAACCAGGCCTCGTCGAGCATGCCAACGGGTATGCCGAGAAGCCGGGCGAGGTTCGTCGAGGCGACGGCGGCCGAACGCTCCGCGCGCTCCACCGCGCCATAGGCGGCCACGCGCGCGACGTCGGCGCGCTGCTCCTCGAGCGGCGACGCCCGACCAGCCCGCACCCGTACGCTGGCGGCACGCAGGACCTCGGTGGCGATGCCAAGCTGATCGCGGGCGACCCCAATGCGACGCTGCGCAGCGACCGCGACGAGATAGGTCTGCGTGACACGCAGACGCAGGTCGGCGCGCGCAATGTCGGCCTGGAGACTGGCGCGACCGATCTGCGCTTCGGCGAGCGCGATCCGGGCGCCGCGCTTGCCCCCGCGTTCGAGCGGCATGGCGACGCCGACGGTCGTCTCGGACGAACGCAGCCCCCGATAGATACCGGTTCCGGCGACGTTCTCGGCCTCGGCGATGATCGACGGGTTCGGACGCAGCGCGGCAACGCGGCGCTGCGCTTCGGCAGCGCGGACTCCGGCGGATGCTGCATCCTGGAAGGGCGAGGATGCGCCAGCGCGGGCCAGCGCCTCGGCGAGCGTGAGGACCGGTTCCGCCGAGACCGGCGGACGGGTCTGGGCCTGCAGCGACGATGCGCAGACCCCTGCGACCATGATGGCCGCGATGATGCGATGCATTGGGATGCTCCTGACGACGGGGACACGGGGGCGCACGGCGCACCCGATCGACGCGTCAGGCCTGCGGCGGTCTCAAAGCGGTGTCGGCATCGCGCCCGACGAGCGTGGCGTCGTTGAAGGACGCGAGCTTGCCGCTGGCCGGGCCGCTCATGCAGGAAAGCGTGTCGGCGTCAGGCGCGCTCATATGGTGGGCATGGCAGCTGCCATGATGGTGCGGGTACCCTTTGTCGGTATCGGCAGCGACCTGATCGCCGTCGCCGTCGCCATCGACGTGCGACGCGGCTTCGTACTGACTAGTCTCGATGCACCCGCCGATCTCTGCCGCATGCGCCACCCCGACCCAGGCGGTCAGGACGAGCATCAGACAGGCAAGGAAAGGTAAGAGCCTACGCATAGAACCGTGCGGTAGCAGAGAAAGATATTGCTGTAACTGGGCAAGGGGACTCGATCCAGTCACGTCGGGTTTGAGAATGAACGAGTGACTGGAGTTGGGGAGCAGAGAGGAGTCTCCCAGCGTCCGATCAGACCGGAACTGGGAGCCGAGAAAGTATCCGTGATTGTCAGCTTCTGGGTTTGCCGGAAGCCGTAGGGCAGGGCGCCTTCGCACAAACTCGGACGTTCCGATGGGCCTCTCGCAGTCTCCAAAGCGGACATCCGTTCATCGCTGTGACGAGCAGCGATTTCGCTCGGTTTACCACATGCGTTGCCACGGGAACGTTGAGACGGCATTGCGATCGAGATGATCGCCAGCTTCATTCGAGACTGGCGATCATCTGACGCTGCTTAGAAATTCACCCGGGCACCCAGGCGCACGGTGCGTGGCTCAACTACGCGGCTCAACCGACCGTCGGCCGGTCCCGCGGTATCGAACGAGGGGATATAGGACTCGTACAAATATGCGATGTCCTTATCGCGGCTGTCGAGGATGTTGAGCACCTCGCCGTAAACCTCGAACCGTCCGATCTTGCGAGCCGCGCGGACGTTGACGACGGTGCTTCCTGAATCTCGGACGTTGTTGTCTTCGATCAGCGGATAAGGCCCGAGGTGACGGACGCGAACGCTTGCCTCCCAAGGATTGAGCACCAGCGCGATCCCGGCGGATGCGGCGTTCTCGAAGGCGTTGGGAATGCGATCGCCATTGTCGTACCGCGACCGGCTCGCCGTGTAATTGCCGTCGATCGCAAGCCACGGCCTGGGCCGCCAGAACGCCACCAGTTCATAGCCACGACGCTCGCTGGCACCGGTCGGTTCGACCGCGTTGGAATCTCCGACGAAGCGCAGTTCGCTGTCGACGTCGAGCCACCAATAGGTCGCAGTCAGCGTAATGCCGGGTAACTGCCACCGGGCGCCGACTTCACGGCCGTTGCCGCGGACCAGCACAGGCACCGGCGTTTCGACGTTTACCGCGCCGCGGACGTCGTTGGAGTGGAACCCACGTCCCCAGTTGCCGTAGAACTCCAGCCGATCGGTCGGCGAGTACGCGATCGATGCCTTTGGTGACAGGATCGTGTCGTCGCCGCTGCCTTCGCCGGCCAACACCGCCGCCTGATCCCGCGCGCGAACGACGTAGTGATAATAGTCCCCACGAACCCCACCGATCATGCGGAGACCCGTAACCGGCGTCCACGTCGCTTCGCCGTACACTGCTGCCGACGCTTCCTCGACATGGTAGCGGCCGAGCGACGATAGGAACGATCGCGCGCTGGTGCGATACACACCGACGCTACCGATATGGTCGTAGCGCTCTTCGGTACCGAGCGAGACGGCGAGGGTCGGTGCTAGCGTCCAGCGCTTTTCGCCCGTCGCGCCGACGATCCAGCGTTTGTCGAATTGGCGGATCTGTGCGCTGGTCCCGTCCGGGTCGGAGTAGGTCGGGTTCGAATACATCGACCAGTCGTAGAACTGACCATAGACATTGGCGTGCCAGTCGGGCTGGCGCACCGCGACGTTGCCGACGAGCCGTGTCGTTTCGCCGCGTGCCGTCGGATCGGGTGAACAGAACACGTCCTTGCAGAGCGCGGTACCGATTATGCGCTCCGGAATTTGTTCGGTCGGACGCCAGGTCGCGCGGTAGGCGTTGAGCGACGCTTCGATCTGGCCTGCACCGTCTGGAGCAGTATATTTCGCGAAGCCAGAGGCATGGCGCAGATGCTCGGGCTCCTCCCAAGGGCCGTCATAGACCTTGGTCTGCGCGACGAGCGTCAGTTCGCCGGCGCCGATCCCGTCGATCGTGCCACCCGCGGCGATCCGGCCATAGCCATAAGAGCCGCCCTCGACCGACAGGAACGGCCGGGCGAGGCCATCGATCGTCGTCATGTACGCCGCCCCTGCCAGCGCGAAGTCACCGCCATCGGCACGGTATGGCCCTTTGCGGAAATCCTCGCGCGCGACGATCTCCGGGATCAGGCCGTTGAGATCGAGATAGCCTTGGCCGTGACCATGCGTGCGCAGGTTCATCTGCACGCCGTCGATATAGGTCGTAAAGTCCGACCCGTGATCGAGATTGAAGCCACGCAGGAAATACTGATTGGCCTTGCCGCTTCCCGAATGCTGCGCGGCAACCATGCCGGGGATCGCCTCCAGCAATTCAGCGACGCGCAGCAGCGGGCGAACCAGAAGGTCGGCACCGGCCACGGTGCCCTCACTCGCTGCATGCGCAACCCCGATCTTTGCTTCGCCGCGGCCGAACACGACGATGTCGTTCGGGGTCGGTGTCGGCACAGCGTCGGTGTCCTGCACCTGAGCCCATGCGGGTGTGGTGCTACAGGCCGCAGCGATAGCCATGCATTCGAGCCATCTTGCTCGTAATCTCAGCTTCTTCATGTCCGTCCCCCGTGCGCCAAGCGACTTCGGACGGGGGCGTCCGCTGCGAACGGTCGGCGCGCGCCGGCAGGCGGACGCAAGCGCCCGCGACACGAACCGATGCGACCCCCGCCGCTCGTTCGTCGCTCAGACGGAAGAACCGTGCCCCGACCATCCCCTGGACCAAAGCAAGAGCGACCAGACGCTGGCAGGTCTCCTGGCTCACGGGTCGTCGCTCGATATACGGCCTTCCCGGATCTCGGCCGTTACGGCGTTGGTCCAGTGGCTGCACCTTCCGAAAGAGGACGCGATGTACGTCTCACTCGCCGCTTACAGTTGCAGGGACAGCCTCGGCTTCGGGAGAGCGTCTCCCACACCGTGTTCCCGATTAAGTCCCTCTCAGGACACCAGCGCGATCATTGCCCGACCAACAATATTAGCCGGGCCTTTGCGGCGTACCTGTGACGCCACCAATCCGCAAGGTTTGTGAGCGGTCATATAAAGATTCCTTTATACGCATGCCTCTGTCGTAAATTAAGAACTGTGGAGGGTGGTCTGCGCCGTGCAGTCGGGCACGGCGAATTCTAAAACAGCATTATCACCGGCCAAGTGGTCGGGCTGCGTAACGTCGCCTATCCTCGATCGCTTCCCGAAGCGGCCAGTCCGCTTTCCTTCCCAATCACGACGTTCGCGAGTGGATAGCCGGGCTTCAAAATCGGTCATTCGCAAAGATGAACCAGCGTCCTTGTGTGGACGCCCCGCTGGATACAAGGGGGTTTTTGAGAGATTTGTTCGCGCAGGTTCAGGTGCTTCCGTGTGCCCGGCCTGTTGATGCAGCCATCATCACGGCTGCTGGCCTATATGGAGATCGCGGATCGGGTCCAGACCGAAGTTGCGCGCTCGAGGCGCTCGGACACATCCCTGGTTTTCCCAATCCCGTCTCTGACCGTTGCGCCATACCTCTCTACTGACCTTCTTGCGTTCCTGACGCCTCAAGCCTTGACGGTTACACCGCCGCGGCCGGAGTTCTGTAGGACCCGCCATGCGCCATCAGCGCCCAGACGGTCCTTGCCATCTTGTTGGCCAACGCCGCCGTGATCAGCATGCGCGGCTTGCGAGCCAGCATGCCGGCCAGCCATGCGCCGGCTTTATCGGGGTCACGCGCCGCAACCTTCGTAACCGAACTTGCGCCGATAATAAGAAGCCTCCGCAAGCTACGCTCGCCCATCTTTGTTGTGCGCCCCAGCCGCTCCTTGCCGCCGCTAGAGTGCTGTCGGGGTACGAGGCCAAGCCAGGCTGCAAAATCACGCCCGCGTCGGAACGTGCTGGCAGCAGGCGCTAGCGCCACAAGCGCAGTCGCGATCACCGGCCCCACCCCCGGAATGGTCATCAGCCGCTTCGCCACGGGGTCAGTCTTGGCCCGGTGCGCGATTTCGCGATCCAGAAAGAGCGATCTGCGACTGAAGCGCTTGAAGGCTTTGAGTGATAACTGTCAGCACCGGCCGCGCCACAGGTGGTATATCGGATGCAGGATCGGCAACAAGCTCGACGAGCTTTCCGACATGCCCGACACCCTGCCGAACGATGTAGCCGAATTCGGTGAGGTGGCCTCGTAGGGCGTTGATCAGCTGCGTGCGCTGGCGCACGAGCAGATCGCGCGTACGGAAGATTACTCCGGAGGCCTGTGCTTCGGCGCTCTTACCCTGCACGAACCGCATCGTCGGGCGCTGCGCCGCCTCGCAAATCGCTTCGGCATCGGCCATGTCGTTCTTCTGCCGCTTCACGAACGGTTTTACGTAGGCCGGTGGAATGAGCCGCGTGTCGTGACCTACTGCGGCGATCTCGCGAGCCCAGTAATGGGCGCTCGCACAGGCCTCCATTGCCACTACGCATCGTGGCAAAGTCGAGAAGAATGACAGAACCTGATCACGCCGAAGCTTTTTGCAGAAGATGACAGCACCGCTCGGATCCGAGCCGCAAACCTGGAAAACCGACTTGGCCAGATCGATGCCGACTGTGCTAACCTCACCCATGGACGCCTCCTCCGTGGTGTTTTCAACACCTCCACTATGGCACATCAATGCCGTCAGGGGCGTCCACCCCAACGAAGTCGGGAAGCGAAGGAAGGGGCGTGAGCGTCCGATTGTGGGTCAAGAACCTGTGGCGTAAGGTGTATCATACAAGGCAGCATGCGTACCGCGCACGCCTCGGTCGACCAAGGCCAGGAAAGTGCCCTTCGCTGCATCAAGGTCGCCCGTTTCGCTCATTTCGGCATGCGACTGTACGAATGCAGTGCTCCACGCCGATGTAATGAGCGCGGCAGCGAGGTAGGCATCGGCATCATTGCTGGGGCGATCTACAGCTTCCGCCAAAACAACGGCCAGAGCGCGGATAAAGTCGTCCCGCATCTGCCGTGCGCGAGCTTTCAGCGCCTCGCTTGCCTGTGCCGTCTCAACAAAGGCCTGGGTATCCGCAAACAGTGGGAAGGCCGGTTCACGCTGGTCGGCCATGCGATGGGCAAGCTCGCCAAGGGCCCCGATTGGTGACGTGCCCGGTGAGCGCGATCTGATGGCCTCGAAAGCGACATCATGGGCCTCCTGCTCGCGATCGAAGAACATGTCTTCCTTTCGCGGGAAGTGATTGAAGACCGTCATGCGTCCGACATCGGCCGCCTCCGCGATCTCGTCGATCGTCACCCGGTCAAAGCCACGCTCCATGAACAGGCGCGTGGCAGCATCGGATATCGCCTGTCGGGTCACGAGCCTCTTGCGCGTTCGACGGTCTGGGGTCGGTCCAGTCATAGCTTGAACATCAATATATACTCGGTATAGATATGTAGCGTATCCAATTCTGAGGATGTTCCTATGCCTTCGTCAACCGTCATGCCAGCAGCGATCAAAGCAGGCCGCAAATCGGTGCTCGTCAGTGGCGCGAGCTTTGCCGGCCTCGCTACTGCCTACTGGCTGAACCGGCTCGGGCACAGCGTCACGATCGTCGAAACGGCATCTGAACTGCGGCGGGGCGGCACGCCCGTGGATATCGAAGGAGAGACGATCAAAATCCTGGGTCGCATGGGACTAGCAGACGCGGTGCGCGCTAAGGCGCTGCCCCCGCGTAGCTTTGAGTTCAAGGACGCGGATGACACCACCTTGGGATCGATCGGTATCGGCAACGAACCAGAGGCGCACGAACGATACGAGATTCACCGTGATGATCTGCTGGATATCCTGTCTGGCGCGGTGGAGGGCAAGGTCGATATCCTGTTCGGCCAATCGATCATCGGGCTCGATGAGGGCACGGACGGCGTGTCGGTGACCTTCAGCAACGGCGACCAGCGCGACTATGCCCTGGTCTTCGGCTGCGATGGCAACCGGTCCAACACGCGCAAGCTCGTTTTTGGGGATGGCGAGCAGTTTACCTACTTCATGGGCGGCTATTTCTTCCTCAAGGTGGTGCCTCTCATCGGGTTGCTTCCCGGGAATATGTCACAGGTCTTCAGCGTGCCCGGTCGCATGGCGATGCTGAACGGCTATGACGATCGAACCGATATCGGCTTCGGCTTTCGGACGGTCGGCGAGATCGACTATGATTATCGCGATCGGGGCCAGCAACGCCGCCTTATCCACGACCAGTTCGACGGTTTGGGATGGAAGGTGCCGGCGATGCTCGACAGCGTGGACGGGGACGACGACTTCTATTTCGACAGGATCAATCAGATCAGGATACCCTGCTGGTCGCGCGGTCGAGTGACCCTGGTCGGCGACGCGGGCTACTGCGTCTCGCCGCTTGCAGGATTTGGCGGCTCGATGGCGATCATCGGCGCGGGCCGGCTCGCGGACGCACTCGAGCGGTATCCCGACGATCACGGTGCAGCATTTCGCCACTACGAAAACGAACTGCGGCCATTCGTCGAAGAGGTTCAGGAGCGCGCCGCCACTAACGGCTTGGCCATGATGTTTCCTGCCGACGAGACCGAGCTTGCGGAGCGCGATCGCAAGCTCTTGGCGGGTGAGATGGACATGTAGGCGTTGCCGCACGTTAATCGGACGGCAACGGCGCCAGACGCTCGCATGGGACGCGCTCGCTTACCGCTT
This sequence comes from Sphingomonas sp. PP-F2F-A104-K0414, assembly GCF_004340945.1. Taxonomy (GTDB): domain Bacteria; phylum Pseudomonadota; class Alphaproteobacteria; order Sphingomonadales; family Sphingomonadaceae; genus Sphingomonas. The sequence continues at coordinate 16,021 of NZ_SLYD01000010.1, read as the reverse complement.
GGTTCAGGATGCTGCACACTTCAGGCCCCATAATCCCATGCCTCGCTCTCTCGGGAGGTCTACGCTGGGTGCCCGCGGATCATCGATAGCCCGCGGCCTGAAGCTCGAACAGTTCGGTGTAGCGGCCTCCCGCGACAAGCAGTTCGTCATGAGTACCCGATGCCTCCACCCTGCCGTCGCTGAGCACGAGTATGCGGTCCGCCATGCGCACGCTGGAGAATCGGTGTGAGATTAGCACCGCGGAGCGTCCCGCGCTCAGTTCACGGAAGCGCTGGAACACCTCGTACTCGGCGCGCGCATCCAGCGCTGCGGTAGGTTCGTCGAGGATCAAGACCTGGGCATCGCGCATATAGGCGCGAGCGATCGCCATCTTCTGCCATTCGCCACCGGACAGGTCGACACCGTTCCGGAACCGCTTGCCGATCATCTGGTCGTAGCCATCCGGAAGTTTGGCGACAACGCCGTCGGCCAGCGCGGCCGACGCTGCCGCCTCGATCCGTGCGCGATCACCGCGCGCCTCGATGCGGCCGACCGCGATGTTGTCCGCGGCGGGAAGGTTGTAGCGAACGAAGTCCTGGAAAATCACGCCGATCGCGGCGCGAAGACCGTCGAGATCGTAGTCGCGCAGGTCGCGTCCATCGAGCAGGACCCGGCCCTCCACCGGATCGTACAGTCGGGCCAGCAGCTTTACGAGCGTAGTCTTGCCTGCGCCGTTCTCGCCGACCAGTGCGACCACCTCGCCTGGCGCGAGCGTGAAGGACAGGTGCCGCACGGCCCAACGCTCGGCGCCCGGATAGCGGAAGCCTACATCCTCGAAGACGAAGCCTTGCCGGACGGGATTTGGGAACGGCAGTGCTTCGTCGGGTGAGCGGATGCCGGGTTCGGTCCGGAAGAAGGAGAACAGATCGTCGATGTACAAGGCCTGGCCGGCGGTCGAGGAAAAGCCGGTAAGAAGTCCTTCCAGCAGTCCGCGTAGCCGCAGGAACGAGGCCGCGAGGAAGGTGAGGTCGCCGATGGAGATCGACCCGGTTACCGCGCGCCAGGCGATGTAGGCGTAGGCCGCGTAATAGGCGATCGTGCCAAGAGCAGCGAAGCCCGAGCCCCAGACCGCCCGGCGCAGCGCCAACCGTCGGCTCGCGCTGTAGGTTTCGCGTGATATGGTGCGATAGCGATCGATCAGGAAAGGGCTGAGGCCGAAGATCTTGACCTCTTTTGCCGTGTCCGCGCTGGCGGCGACCTGGCGTACGTAATCGAGCTCGCGCCGCTGCGGCGTGCGCATGTAGCTGAGGGCGTAGCTCAGCGCGTTGAAGTGCGCTTCGCCGAGGAACGAGGGCACCAGGGCTACGGCAAGCAGCACGATCAGCCACGGGGCGTAAACGACCAGGCCCGCGGCGAAGGTCACAACCGTGATGATGTCCTGGGCCTGGCCGAATAGCTGCCCCATCAGCGACATGCGGCCGCTGGCCTGCATGCGCGCGCGATCCATCCGGTCCTGGAAGGCGGCGTCCTCGAAGTCGGCGAGATCCAGGGTGGCAGCGTGCTCCATCAGCCTGACGCTCGCGTCGTTGCTGACACGGTCGGAGAGAAGCCCGTCGACAAGCGACACGATCCGGCCAAGGAGGTCGGAAGCGACCGCCAGAGCGAACTCGGCCAGTAGCAGTGCCTCCAGCCGATCGAGCAGGCCGGAGCCCAGCCATTCCGTGAGTCCAGCCGGACGGGCCGTTAAATGAGTGAGGTGGACGACTTCGTCGATGATGAGCTTGCCCACGAACAGCGTTGCCACGGGCAGAAGCGCTCGCACCAGCCGCACGGCGACCGTCGTGGCGGTAAGACCCCGGCTGCTACCCCATACCATGGCAAGGAAGGGTGGTAGATTGCGCAGTGCGCCCAGCCGTTCACGCCAGGTGGTAGGACGGCCGGGTACACTGCCGCGCCCTTGTCTTACGCCGTCTGCCATTCAGCTGCTCCGAGGTGACAGGCTGTCGCCCGTTTCGGACCTGAGTGCTGGAGGTTTTGAGGTCAGCTGCATGACCCCCGATACACAGTCGGTGGTATCAGGGGTACTCGCGGTTTCGTCGCAAAGTTGCCAGCCGGGATGTCGGGTTGAGTTGTGGTCGCACTTGGCGGATGAATGAGTGTCTGGAGTTGGGAAACGGGGAAGGGCGCACGAATGGCGGACTATGGGGCGTCGTGGAAAGGCGGGCACTTCTCTGCCGTGAGCTAGGACGTAGCCCTTCAGGCGTCGTTTAGCGTTGCCCTCGTACCGAAACGGCCCATCCATTTCGTAACAGGTTCCGCAGGACATTTCGCGTTTCTGGATGCGTGGTTGATCGTCCGCTTGCCCACGCTATCGCTAAAGCTCCCAGGAAAATATCCTGACCTGAGAAGTCCGGTTGAGCAAAGCCATCGGTCTGCGCACCCCGTAAAAATCGATCGGTGATTTCGATCAGGTTTGCGCAGGTCGGTCTAAGAGGGGAGGTCGTGGTGGACCAAGCGTCCCGCAACGGCTCAGAAAGACCGTCATAGGCAAGCATCCAGTCGCCAAGGGCGTCGATCCATCGCTGAAGCTTACGACCGCTATGACCGTCCTCCTGGTCAATCGCAGCCCTTTCCCGCATCAATTTGTCATGATGCGGGGCCAGCAGGGCAACGAGAAGGGCATCCTTGTTGGGGAAGTTGCGGTATAGCGTCGCAGAGCCAACGCCTGCCTGTCTCGCGATCGCATCCATCGATACATCGATGCCTTCGGTATCGAACGCCTGACCCGCAACGACCAGAATATGCGCGCGATTTTCCTGAGCGTCCTTGCGAGGTGTGCGAGCAGTCGATGATGGCGCCACAAAATTCTTTCTTGATAAACGGGGATGCTCCCCATATCTGACCGGTAAGCGGGGAGTATCCCCATTAATAGAATGCGGTGTCTGGGAACAGACATCATTCGTCGTGGGGAGCAACGCGACATCACTACGTCCAAACAGATGCTGATCGGCATGGTCTTCGGGAACGGCTACGGCTCTCAGGCGGGGGCGTGGCGCATGCCGGGCGTCGATCCCACTGGCTTTACCAACTTCGATACTCTGGTGCGCTACGCGCAGCTTGCCGAGCGCGGCAAATTCCAGTTCCTGTTCATGCCCGACTTTCCGGCGCTGAGAGCCGACATCGCCACCGACGCACAGCAATTGAACATCGAACCGATGATAACGCTCGCAGCCGTCGCGCGCGGGACGGAGCGGATTGGCTTGGTGGCGACGGGGTCGTCCACGTTCAGCGAGCCGTTCAATTTGGCGCGACAGTTCAAGGCACTGGACCTGATGAGTCACGGCCGCGCAGGCTGGAACGCGGTGCCGACGAGCGATCCTGTGGTCGCCGCCAATTTCGGTCGCGCCTTGCCGCCGCGCGCTGAGAAATACGAACGGCTGCACGAGTTCGTCCAGATCGTGCAAGGCCTGTGGGGGAGTTGGGAGCAAGGCGCCTGGTTGCACGATCAGGCGTCGGGGCGTTTCGCCGATCCGGCTAAGATCACGCCGGTCAATCTGCGTGGCCGCCACCTTGCAACCAGCGGACCGCTGCCGTTGCCCCCGTCCGAACAGGGGCAGCCGGTGATCTTCCAGGCCGGTGGAGGCGATCAGGGGCTGGAGGTTGCAGGACGGTATGCGAGTGGCGTGATCGGGGCCGTCTACACGATGGAGGACGCCCGCGCGCAGCGCCTGGCGCTACGCGCTGCGGCCGAACGCGCCGGCCGCGATCCGGACGAGATCAAGTTCTTCGCCGGCCTGATGACGACGATCGCGCCGGACCGGCGTGCGGCGCTCGACCGCCGGATCGCCATGTCGGGTTTCAGCTTCGAGCCACGGGTCGGCTATCTCGGGCAGATGCTCGGATTGGCGCTCGATCCGGCGCAGCTCGGCGAGCCGCTGACGAAAGCGCAGCTCGCCGCCGCGCGTCCGTCGCGACAAGACCCGCGCTCGACGTACGCGCTCAAGGTAGCAAGCGAAGGCTGGTCGTTGCGCGACGTGCTGGCGCACGGCGTCATCGACTATCACCCGATGATCGTCGGGCCAGCGGTGGAAGCAGCCGACCATATGCAGACCTGGTTCGAAGCGGGGGCGGCAGACGGTTTCTGGCTATGCCCCGACGTCTATGAGGACGGTCTGCCCCCGCTCGTCGAGGAACTGGTGCCGATCCTGCGGGAGCGCGGCCTGTTCCACCGGGCCTATCAGGGCGCCACACTGCGCGATCATCTCGGCGTGCCCGCGCAATATGGCCGGGATCCCCGTCTCCAGTAGCTGTCGGCCTCAAAAACTCCGGCTCCGTTCCATCAAAATCAACGAGGTACCCCGTGACCAATACGTTAAGCGTTTCCGACAACGGCACATTGCCGGGCGGCACGCTGTCTTTCCAAGAGACGGCACGCACGCGTCGGCGCAACATAGGTCCCTCCTGCTAGCATCGTCGCCTGGAAGCCGGCGACGTTTTCAAGCAGGATCCCCGGCGGCAGCAACGGCAGATGCCGCCCGGCATGATGGACACCCAGCGTATCCACCACCGCCTGCGCGACGCCCAGGAGGTGATCGCGCGAGAGGCAGATGCCCTTCGGATCACCGGTCGATCCCGAGGTAAAGGTGATGCGTGCCGTACCGACGGGCAGGGGCTTGGCGGGTCTGCTGCGTCGGTCTTCGCGAACCCGAACGCTCGGATGCGTATCCAGCGAAAGAGCCACCGGTCCCGACAGCAGGACCTCCGCCCCGGCCGCGTCGAGTGCGTGATCGGTCTGCGCGGTCGTAAAAAAGGCAGGCAGGGGGGTCGTGGGTATGCCGGCTTCCAACAGCGCGAGATCGAGGAGGCATTCGCCGACGCCCTGATCGACCTGCAGCGCAACCGGGCGGCCATCTGCAAACCGGGGCCAGATCCTCGGCTAACTGTGAAAGGATACGCGCCAGCGTCGCCCAGGTGACCGGCGCCGCGCCATCGATCGCGATCGCATCGGGCCGGCGCTCGGCATGGCCTCGGATCGCATCCCGCAACCGAGTCATGCGCGGGCGCTCCGATCGAGCATGGCACGACAGGCGGCGATGTCTCCTGCGCAGACCACCGGGTCGGTCTGGTAATAGCGTCCCCAGGCCGAACCCGCCTCGCCAAGCGCGTCGATCCGCGCCGGGGCGAGTTCGACCAGGTCGAGGCCCAGGCGCGCGAACATCGATCGCAACGGTCGGGTCAAGACCGCGACCGCGACATCCGCCTGCCCGGCAAGCGCTGCTGCCGCCTCGCGCCACAAGGTGACGGTCGCGCCGGCCCGCCGCGAGGCATGGTCGCCGAGTTCGACGATCCGCGCGCGAGGTACGGGCCGTCCGAATGCTTGGGTCAGCACCGCCTCTATCGGCCGATCGAGATACGCTTCGAGGAATAGCGCGTCACCAGCTGCGAGACGGTACCCGAGCGTTGCCTGCGGCAGATCGGGGGCGCCGATCGTCAGATAGGTCGCGTAGTCGCTGGCCGGTATCGCCCCGTGGACGGCGGCGTAACGGTCGTGGATCAACGAAATCAGCGCGGCGTCACGCATAGGCTTCTTCCCAGATGCAGGAGGGACGCCGCCCGGATCTCGGTACCTCAGTCTGTCGTGACAAATAAATCGCGCGATACAGATTTCATTGGGGTTATCGATTGGTCAACTCTGGATCGCGTCCGCGAAACCAGCGTTGCCGCGCAACCAAATTCCACGCCGACCCCGTCAAACCTCGCGTCTGTCGAAAGCCTCGTTCCATCATGTCGCACCGATCCATGAGGGCCGCCGCATCAGCCGCGCTTGCCCTGTTTCTCGCAAGTTGCGCAGGCGCGCCACGGGCGGCTACCGCCAGCGCCGCGCCCCCCTTCATAGCCGAGCACTTCTTCGCCGGACGCCTCGACGGTGTCGGCACGCTCAAGATCGTGCTGCACACGCCCGCCTCGACGCACGTGACCAGCGTCGGCCATGCCGGTGCCGACGGTGTACTGGCGCTCGATCAGCATATCGAACAGCAGGGCAAGCCCGCGCGCGATCGCCAGTGGCGGATCCGGCCGCTTGGCAACGGGCGCTACACCGGGACCCTGACCGACGCGTCTGGTCCGGTGACGGGGGAGACACAAGGCAATCGGCTGCATCTCCACTTTCCAATGAAAGGCGGGATGCGGGTGGATCAATGGCTAACCTTGTCGGCCGATGGGCAGGTGGCGCAGAACCACCTGATCGTCCGCAAACTGGGCGTTACCGTCGCGACCCTCGAGGAAACCATCAGGAAGATCTCATGAGCGCGCATCACGAACGCCATCTGGTCTCACGGACCGGCTGGTTGCGCGCGGCGGTGCTCGGTGCGAACGACGGCATCGTCTCGACCGCCAGCCTGATCGCGGGCGTAGCGGCGTCGGGCGCGACCACCGGATCGGTACTGGTCGCGGGGTCGGCGGCGATGGTCGCGGGCGCGATGTCGATGGCAGCGGGCGAATATGTCTCGGTCAGTTCGCAGGCGGACAGCGAGGCCGCCGACCTCGCGCGCGAGCATGCCGAACTCGCCAGCGACTGGGCGCACGAGCATGACGAACTTGCGCAGATCTGCGTCGCGCGCGGTTTGGACGCGGCGTTGGCGCATGAGGTTGCCGAGCAGTTGAAGGCACACGACGCGCTCGGCGCGCACGCCCGCGACGCGTCCAACACTACGCGCAGTCGTTCCGCATCCGCCAACGATGCGGGGTTGTAGATGATCATTCCGAGTTCGGGCCGCCCTTCGACGGCGAACGAGGAAAACTCCATGGCGAGCAATCCTACATCTGGGTTATGGATTCGTTTCACCCCCTCGGTGTGCGCGACCACATCGTTGTCGCGCCATAGGGCTTCGAACTCGGGGCTGATCCGAGACAGTTCGGCGACCAAGTCGGCCGTGGCCGTGCTGTTGTTCGCGCCTGCCCGCGCGACGTCCGCGCGAAAGGCAGCGACGACGTAGCGAGCGATGCCGTCCCAATCCTCGTTCCGGGCGCGGACACGGTCGCTGCCGAACATCAGGCGAAGGATGTTTCGACCTTCGCGCGGGAGCTTGGCATAGTCGGTGAGCAACAGCGCCGCCGCCCGGTTCCAGCCGACGACGTCCCACATCGCGGTCTTGATGATCGCCGGGCTCAGCACCATTCCGTCGAGCACGCGTTGAAGCCGGGGGCTGATGCCATCGACCGGTTGGTAGCGCGCCTCGGGCAGACGACCGAGGCCGAGCATGTAGATGTGCTCGCGTTCCGGCTCGGTGAGCATCAGGCCCTTGGCGATGCGGTCGAGCACGTCGGCCGATGGCGCGCCGCCACGCCCCTGTTCCAGCCACGTGTACCATGTCGGGCTGATGTTGGCGCGGCTTGCCACTTCTTCGCGGCGTAGCCCAGGGGTACGCCGACGGCCGCCGCCGAACCCGAAGGCCACCGGGTCGAGCCGGGTTCGACGATCGCGGAGATAGGTTCCGAGCGGGTTTGGCGCCTCACCGGCCATGATCGATCCTGTTACACGCTATACCACGATAAGGTCACTACTTTAACACGGTCGGACGGGTCGCGATACGTCGCCTTGGCAACAAGGAGATCTCCCATGCGCGTGTTTCTAACCGGCGCGACCGGCTTTATCGGCTCGCACGTTATTCCCGAACTTCTCGCTCGAGGGCATCGGGTGCTTGGCCTCACTCGCTCCGACGCGGGTGCCCATCGCCTCGAAGCGGCCGGCGTCGAAGTCCATCGCGGCGACCTTGAACAGCCCGAGACGCTCGCGAGTGGCGCTGCGGCGGCCGACGCGGTGATCCACTGCGCGTTCGACCACAATTTCACGACCTTCTTCGAGAACACCCGTAAGGACGAACGCAACATCGCGGCAATGGGGGAGGCGCTGGCGGGGACGCACAAGCCGATCCTGATCACCTCGGGCGTCGGCATCGGCACGCCGCTCAACGGCGGTCCGGCGATGGAGGACGTGCTCAACCCGGGTCACGCCAATCCGCGCATCGCGACCGAACTGGCGGGCGCGGCGTTGATCGCCCAGCGCATCGACGTACGCACCATTCGGCTGCCACAGGTGCACGACACCACCAAGGCCGGGTTGATCACGCCGCTGATCGCGGAGGCGCGCCGTGCCGGAGCGATGGCGTATGTGGGCGAGGGCACCACGCGCTGGGCTGCTGCACACGTCAGCGACGTCGCCAAGCTCTACGTTCTGGCATTGGAGAAAGGCGAGCCCGGTGCCCGTTACAATGCGTCCGTCGAGGAGGGCGTGACGGCACGCGCCATCGCGGAGGCGATCGGAAGGGGAACTGGGTTGCCTGTCCGTTCGGTGACAGGCGACGAAGTCGAGCACTATTTCGGCTGGATGGCACCGTTTGCGGCGCTCGACATGATCGCATCGAGTGCCTGGACGCGCGCGCGTCTTGGATGGGAGCCGTCGGGGCCTGATCTGCTCACGGACCTCGCCGCGATGGACTTGTCAGGGCTCGCCGACGCCTGATCAACCGCCGTCGCTCGCTGCCCGGAGCGCCGAGCGACGCTGGATGCCTTTTCCGGCTTGATAGGATTGCAGATGTCGATCCGAGTGGTGACGCTTATGAACTACCGAAATGAACGGATGTCCGTTCTTGGGTAGTGTGCGAATGGCCGCGAATGTCGCCTTCTGGGTCTTGCAGGCGGGCGTGCTTCTGTACCGAACAGCCGTCCATTCTCTAAGCGGCAGCCGCGTCGCTCACTTCCCTCAACGGCGGCGCCAAACCGGCATCATGCGGCTTAATTCGCGGTGTCGATCGATCCATTCATGCTTGAGCGCGCCGCCGATGTGAAGCGCGACCAGTGTATAGAGCAGGTAGGACAGGTAAACGTGCAAGGCGCCGAAACCATCGTGGACGGCGTCGCGCGTGGCGGGCGGCAGGCTTAATATCGTGCCGATCCGCGGCCATTCGAACAGTCCGAACAGGAACATCGGGTGGGTCGCCGCATCCTTGTACGCCGAGTCCATGATCCAGCCGGTCAGCGGCATGGCAAAGATCAGCGCGTACAACAGCCAGTGGGTCACATGGGCCGCGCCGATTTCCCATTTCTGATAGGTGGTCGGCATCGGGGGAGGCCGATGCGTCAGCCGCCAGAGCAGGCGCATGGTTGCCAGGCCGAGGATCGTGATCCCGATCGACTTGTGCAGGTCTATCGCGGGGCGCACGCGGTCGTCGGCAAGATGTGGCCAGAGCCAGGGCAGGGTCATGTTGATGACGATCCCCACCGCGACCAGCCAATGGAAGGCGATGGCGACGCCGGTGTATCTGGTAATCATCCGCTGCAATCCGCTCCACGACCTTTTACCGATTCCCGGTTCTCGGCACATTCCGCAATAGCGCGTTCAGCAAGCCAGCGTTAGGCGCTGGCCGATGCAATCCCTCTCGGCAATTTTTACCGCGCAGTCGCCGCGTCTCTCGCCACGGTCGATCCCGCTGGCAAGCAGGGTGATCAACTTGGCCGCCCCGCTAGTGTTCCTCGTGCTGATCGCGCAGGCGTTTCTGCGCCAGGGACTCGCCATATGGTCGGTCGGGATTGCGTACATCCTGTACGACACGGCGCTGCTCGTGTTTACGGCTTGGCAGATCCGGAACCTCGCGCAGACCGCGACGCCGGCCCCGAGCGGCGTGCAGCCGACCTTCGGTGTAATCGTCGCCGCGCATAACGAGGCAGGCGTGATCCGGCTGGCGATCGACCGGCTCCTTGCCCAGGACCAGCCACCCGAGGCGATCCTGATCGCTGACGACGGATCGAGTGACGATACGCCGTTTGCCATGGCGGACGGCTATGCGTTGGCGACACCACCACTCGGAGAACTTGCCGAGCTCGAGGTCGGGCACACACGGCTTCAGTGGCTACGACTGCCGCATGGCGGCAAGGCCCGCGCGCTCAATGCCGCGCTCGAGCGGATCGAGACGGACGTGGTTCTGACCGTGGATGCCGACACGTTGATCGAGTCCGGCTCGATCGCCGCTATGCGTGCCGCCTTTGCAGCGGAGCCAGAGCTGGTGGCGGCCACCGGGGTACTGGCGCCGATCTGCGGTCCAAGCCTGAGCGGTCGGATATTCGAGTGGTTCCAGTCCTACGAATATGTCCGCAACTTCCTATCGCGCGACGCGTGGATGCGGATCGACGGTCTGTTGCTGATCTCGGGCGCCTTCGCGGCGTTCCGGCGCGACGCGGTGCTGACGGTCGGGGGGTTCGATCCCGATTGCATGGTGGAGGATTACGAACTGATTCATCGGTTGCATCGCCATGCGCACGACGCCGGGCTGCACTGGACGGTTCGCGTCGTCGGTGGCGCGCTGGCCCGAACCGACGCGCCCGCCAGCATCCCCGCCTTCCTGAAGCAGCGACAGCGCTGGTTCGGCGGCTTCTTGCAGACGCAGTACTGGAACCGGGACATGGTCGGTAACGCGCGCTACGGGCGGCTGGGTACGCGGATGCTCCCGGTGAAGGCGCTCGATACGGTGCAGCCGATCTACGGGCTGGCTGCCTTTGCGGTGCTGATCGGGCTCGTCGTCACCGGTCGCTACACGCTCGCCTTCCCGATCCTGCTCGTGATGATCGCCAAGATCGCGATCGACCTTAGCTTTCACCTTTGGTCGCTTCGCATCTACAAGCGCTGGACGGGGCAGCGCGAGGGTTTGAACCTTGGCCCCGCGATCATCGCCGCAATCGCCGAGCCGTTCAGCTTCCAGCTGTTGCGCCATGCGGGTGCGATCTATGGCTGGTACGCCTTTTTGCGCGGCGGCCAGACCTGGAGCGCACAGACCCGGACCGCGCTTCAACAGCGCGCCTGACGAAGACTCCAGTGATGTCCGACGAATCGCGCAGACGGCGAGGTGGACGGCGCCTTGGGCTGTCGATCCTGGAGGCTGACGAGCTTAAGCGGAAAGCACTGCTCGGCGACAGCTCATCATGCCGCATCATCTGAGAGTTTGCTCGAACGGCCGAACAGTTTCCAACCCAGCAGCCCGGCGACGAGCAAGCCAACGATCACCCAGGTCAGGTTGCCAAGCAGGCTTGCGATCGTCTGAACCTGGTCGCTGAAGGCGCGGCCCAGCGAGACGTAGATCAAAAGCCAAAGCACTTCGCCAGCAACATCGAGGACGATGAACCGCACCCATGGGTATTCGGTCAGCCCGCTGGTGATGTTGATCCATGGTCCCAGTGGCCCAATCAGCCACCGGCTGAAGAAGATGCCCCAACCCGCCCATTTGCGAGAATAGGCTTCGGCCTGCTCGACCTTGTCTGCCCCGCCGATCCGCTTCGTAACCGCTGAAAGCAGCGGCCGACCGCCGTATCGTCCAAAGGCATAGCCGATCTGGTCGCCGACGATCGCGCCGGAGGCGCCTGCAAAGATCACGGGCCAGAATGCGAGCTCCCCCTGCGCGACGAACGAACCCATCGCGACTAACGTCAGCGAGCTCGGGAACGGCATGCCAGCCGCAGCGAGGATCATTGCACCAAACAGGGCAGGCAGCCCGTAGGTCGTCAGCAGTTCAAGCAGCTGATCGGTCATTTGGCAGGCAACGCCGTCGACGTAGGTGATCGCATGAACGGTCGTGGCGGTGGGCCGGGCGGCGGATAGGGTGGCCGCGCGTGGACGATCGCATACATCAGTTTCGCCTCGATCTGCGTCATCGAACGTCCGCTATCCCGCGCAATCCGTCCGAGCGGCCGACGGTCCGGCGTCGGCGGCAGGTTCAACGCCTGATGCAGGACATGGGGCGGGACGTGATACGAATGTGCGACATAGCCTATCGTCATCCACCGCTCGATCGGCTCATCGCGGTGCGCGTTCCAATAAATCGCGTCGCTGACCGTCCGGACCGCGTGATAGCCAGTGAAGGCTAGGACTGCGACGAGCAGCACGATCAGGGCTTTTCGCCAGGGTCGATTACGTGTCATTCCAGTGCGATACGCGCGCCAAGTGCGACGAGCAACGGCGGCGATATTGCTTCCTATCCAACTCGCCGATGACGCGGTCGAATGCGTGGGCCGGCCTGACAATAACGACAGCGGTTCGCTGTACCGAAGACACCGAAGTGGCCACAAATGGGTCAGCCAAGACTTAGCCGGGGAGGCTTAGCCTATCGCTCCGCGGTCTGCGCCGCGACATGGTGTGGATCGTCGCCAAAGGCATTGTTGCCCATGCCGCCGCCTCCAACCCCGCCGCCGCCCATACCACCACCACCGCCGCCGCTCCGGCCAGCATCGTCTTTGTTGCCACCACCTCTGCCGCCGCCGGACGACGCCGGACGCGTGGGTCCTTGCATAGCGATGATCAGATCGGCCGGGATCGGGTCGAGATCGAGCGCATCGCGCACGAACGCACGCAGCGACACAACCAGTTCGTGCGTGTGGACCGGGTGGCCCGCAACCAGTTCGCGAACCGCCCTGTCCGCGAGCCGGACATGTTCCTCCGTACCGAGCAAGATGATGTCAGACAGCGCGGCCTCGACCGCGTCGCGTATCCGGCGCGTGCGGTCCGACCGCGCCGCGCCTGCCGCACTGAGGTCCAGCGCAGCCATCGGTTCCTCTGCGACACCGCCCTGCTCCTCCCGCCGCCGCAGGTCGCGCCGGTGGGCCGGATCGACGGTTAGGTCCCCGGTGAACGAGCCGCCAAGGACCTTGTAGGCAGCGATAAGCGTCTTCAGGCGCTCATTGATCTGCCGGTTCATCCGTTCACGGCGCTGCTGGAACGTCATTTGGGTGAGCAGACGGATGCCAACCCCCAAAAGCGTAACCAGCGTCAGTCCGAGGATGGTGGCGAGCAGGCTCTGCCAAGAGCTGAAATCCAGACCGCGCACGTGCATCCCCCTAGTTATAGTCTACGGAACGTCCGTCGGCCCTGCGGGTGCCGCCAAGCAGCGCGACGCCGAGATATCCTTGGCCGTTCCTATGCGAGAAGCGACCAGTTGCCTGATGATCTTGGGCCGCTAACCACTGTTTCTGCAATCCGCCTGATCCCGCAGGAAGGTTGGGCCCTCAAAGCAGGAGATACGGTTTGTCGCAGTTCCGGTTCGTCGTCCCCTCTCTCATTGCAATTGGCATCGCTAGCGCAGCCTATGGGCAGATCAGCAAGAACGACAACTCGCCTCCGAGGGTTGTCCTCCCCAAGAATGAACGGGCAGGCACCTGGCTGCCTGCCAAAAATGGGGTTCAGATCCCGCTCTGGCCAGCAAGCACGCCTCTCGCAAAGCCCGACTCGGGTGATCGGCCGGAGGCCACCGGGAACGGGACCGGGCTCGTCGGCGGGCGAAAATGGCATTGGGCGAGCTACGTCACCCGACCGACCATGACCTTGTATCGTGCGAAGGGGCGCAATGGCGGAGCCGCCATGCTGGTGCTGCCGGGCGGCGGGTTTGAAGTCATAGCGACCGATCTTGAGGGTACGGAGATCTGCGATTGGGTGGTGCAGCAGGGTATGACCTGTGCGGTGCTGAAATATCGGGTGCCGCAAGACTGGCCGCAGGGCCAGCGGCCGAAGGTGCTATTGGGCTTGGAAGACGCGCAGCGAGCGATCGGGATGATGCGCCAGCAGGCTGCGTCCTACGGGATCGACTCGCACAAGATCGGCGTCATCGGCTTTTCTGCGGGCGCATTTCTGGCAGCGAACATGAGCAACACCGTGGCGCGCAGCTATCCACTCACGGACGCGGCTGACCGCCAATCGCCCCGGCCGGACTTTGCAATCGTCGCCTACACGGCACGTATGCTGGACAACAGCAAGGGCCGGAACAGTCTTGAGCTCAAGCCATGGGTGACCATCAGTCCCAAGGCACCGCCGACGCTGATCCTTCATGCCATGAACGACCCGACGGACCCCATTCGGCAGCCGATGGCCTATGCCTTGGCGCTCAGTGATGCGGGCGTGCCTGTCGATATGCGCCTGTACGCCAAGGGCGGCCATGCTTTCGGAATGCGGCCCACGGTCGATCCGATTTCGAGGGAATGGCCGGGACAGGTTAAGCAGTGGCTGCATAACATCGGCGTTCTTTGAAGACGGCGTCTCGTCCTCCTCAGCGTCTCACCGGTTGCCAGCGATACGCCGTGCCGGCCTTGACGATCTGGCCGAGCCCTGGGAACGGAAAGTGTGGGCTAAACACATGTTCGCCGCTCGCTGCCAACTTGGCCAACTCGGCCGTCCGCCGCTGGCGCCCCTGCTCGCCGTCGGTGTCGTAGCCGATGATCCATTCGGGCCTGGCGAGAGACACGATAGCGCTATGAGCAGTGTCGCCCATGTCGAGTAGCCTCTGGCTGTCTGACGTAATTTCGTAGCCGCTATGGCCGGGCGTGTGCCCCGACAGTGGTACCGCGCGGATACCCGGCATCACCACCGCGCCAGGATCAAATGGCGTGACCTTCGGCGTGATCGTCGCGATTAGCGCTGCATTGTCGGGCTGGCTCTGCATGAACGCCCATTCGGCGCGCGTCATACGGATCGTCGCGTTGGGAAACGCCAGTTTGCCGTCCGCGCTCGACAGCCCGCCGACATGATCGCCGTGCGAATGCGTGATGAGGACGTCAGTAATGTCCGCCGGCGATACTTTGGCAAGCGCCAGGCTCTGCATCAGGACGCCACCAACCTTGGGGCCCAGGCCAGTGTCGATAAGGACCATACGGCCCGGCATGCGGACCAGCAGCGCGTCGACGCCGAGCGATAACGCGTCGGTTGGCGCGCCTGCTTTGCGCAGTAGATCCGCGACAGCTGCCGGACCTTCCTTCTTGCCGAACACGCTGCCGTCGTTCGGAACGCGGTTGATCATGTCGCGCAGCGCCACGGCGCGCACCGAGCCGATGCTGAACGGCACCGCCGCAGGCCCGATCGGCACCGGCTTCGCCAGCACCGTCGACCCTAAGAATATGGCAAATCCGAGCGCGGCTATCGAACGAAGGGTCATCTACAGTCCCATGATGATTGTTGAATACTGCCGGATTTGGACGCTCCCCAAAACGGTGTCCACCGACTTCGCGATTGCTCCGCATAGTTGCACCAAGTTCTCGGATCACCGTCCTTTTCTGGAAACGGACTGCGTCCTCCAATGTCGGCTACCGCCGCCCGCCTGCCAATATCGGAAGGTCTGTTATCCTGAAGAGTTTCGGATGCCGGCAGGCGTACGAAAGTCTTGGAAGCCCGAACCCACGGGCCGCAGGCGATGCGCTATGGGGTTTTCGGTTTCCGGCTGGTTTTGGTGGCCCGCGCCATGGCGCATGTGGCCGCGAGCCTAGGAGCAGACTGTCTGGATTCCGGTGGGCATGATGGGTTCGCGAGCGCTGACAGCGCGGCATTGCTCGATGTTGCCGCCCCTCTGATGGCTATCGGCGCAGGTAACATCGTCTCCGCGAGCACGAGCCCTGCGAGATAGATAACTCCTTGGCCGTGCCGGGTCACGACGCCTGTATCCCGGATAACAGCGCAGGCGTCGGTGGAGCGCGGGCCTGGCGCTGGCGAAGGAAGGTCTCGATGACTACCATACGCCCGCCGCAACACGGGCATGACGGCCGGATGTCGTCCGGTTCGGCTCGTGCGTCGGACGCCGCGGGCGGTGCGACCCCGAGCAGTTCGCGGGCTCGTTCGAGATGTGCCTTGCGGGTGGCGCCTGCGAGCAGGCCATAGTGGCGGATGCGGTGGAAGCCCTTCGGCAGGACGTGGAGCA
Organism: Sphingomonas sp. PP-F2F-A104-K0414; assembly: GCF_004340945.1. GTDB lineage: Bacteria > Pseudomonadota > Alphaproteobacteria > Sphingomonadales > Sphingomonadaceae > Sphingomonas. The sequence continues at coordinate 323 of NZ_SLYD01000010.1, read as the reverse complement.
GGAAGCGGCGGATGAACTCGTCGGCGGTCAGCGTCATAATCTGCTGGCGGTCGGCGCCACCCCGGCGATAATCTTTATAGCGGAAGGTAACGCCGGTCTGGTCGAAGTGCAGGATTCGGCTGTTCGAGATCGCAACGCGATGCGTGTAGCGCGACAGATAGGAGAGCACCGTCTCGGGGCCGGCAAACGGCGGCTTGGCGTAGACAACCCAGCGCTTCTTCCTGACCGGGGACAGGTGCCGCAGGAATGCACGCCGGTCGGCGAGGTGCGCGAGCCTGCCGTAGAACGCGAGGCGCCCAGTTTCGTGCAGCGACATCAGCCGG
>NZ_SLYD01000009.1 GCF_004340945.1 Sphingomonas sp. PP-F2F-A104-K0414 | reverse complement strand
ACATCGGCAACCTCGGCGGGCAGCGTGAAGACGACATGGAAGTAGCCGACCGGCAGAAGGTCGGCCTCGCGCTCGGCGAGCCACGTGCGTGCCGCGGCGCCTTGGCATCGCGGGCAGTGCCGGTTCCGGCAGGAGTTGTAGGCAACCCGCCAGTGCCCGCAGTCGGTGCAGGCTTCGACGTGACCGCCCATGACCGCGGTGCGGCAGGTCTCTATCGCCGACATGACCTTGAGTTGGTCGAAGCTCAGGTGTCCGGCGCGGGCGGCCCGGTACGCAGAACCAGCGGTGCGAAAGATGTCGGCGACCTCGACGGAGGCACGCATCCTCGCTCAGCCGCTGGGCGCTCTCGCTTCCATAGCGGTCATCGCCAGCCTGTCGAACGGACTGGTCACGTTGCGCAGCACCCGGGTGGCGACCTGCGTGTAATAGGCGGTGGTCTCCAGCTTGGCGTGCCCTAGCAGCGTCTGAATGATGCGAACGTCGATTCCGTCCTCGAGCAGGTGCGTGGCGAAACAGTGTCGCAGCGTGTGCGGTCCGACCCGCTTGTCGATGCCCGCTGCTTGCCCCGCCTCGACCACCACCCGGTAGATCTGCCGCGTGCTGAGCGGCTTGAGATAGTGCTGACCGGGAAACAGCCACCCGTCGACGTGCAATACGCCCTGGAGCCCTGCCCCTCGCAACTCTTACTGGCCGCCCCATGCGGACGGCATGGATCCGGAAGCTGTCATGAAGTTCAAATCTCACGACTTCCATTGATGGCTAAGCTCGTCCGTCATCAACGCGTTGTCATCGCGCTGTCGGTGCATATCTTGCGCGGCGGTGTCGCGCGCTGCTCGGACGCCCGCGTCGACGTCGTCGAGATCCGGTTGGCGCTGCGCTGCCTGTTGCCGCACTGCCCGGAACGCTGGCCACTCGAGCTCTACTGGGATGCCGCAGCCCAAGAGAACGAGATCGGCAGGGCACAGGGCGTGACCGCAGCGTTCAACGGGATTGTCCGGCAACTGAGGCGCGCTGGCTGTTATGAAGAGGTAACCGAACCGTGAGTATGCGACTACCGCGAGCAGCCATTGCTCGCGTTCCTGAAGGCACGCGGATCGTCCGTGTCGAGCGCATGTCGCGGGCTTTTACCAAATATCATCTGGATGACGGACGCGCGCTGCACCGGTTCAAGATGGAAAAGCCGCATGCGACCCCGCATGACCACCCCTGGAGCTTCGATACCAAGATCCTTGATGGCGGCTATGTCGAAGATCCGCCTACGATAGCTGAGTGCGGACTGATCGATCGAAACTGCTCGGCATCGTCGATGGGGGATGCCGGGTCATCCTATTACATCCCAACAGCGTGCCGATCCGAATGGGTCGACAGGGATCGGTATCCCGGCACCACGCCGCCTGCAAGCAACGCACCGATATCGACGGACAAGCGGGCCGACACCTTCTCGTTTCGAGTCAGCGTCGCCGTTCTGCCATGATCGATTCGGCTGATTAGGCCGGCATCGACGAGTATCGCGAGGTGCACGATGAGGTGGTTCCTCTCCATGCCCAGCGCATCCGCGAGCGCACCGGGCGACATTCCTTCCGTCCCGGACGCCGCTATTAGCGCGTACGCCCTTAACCGGTGGGGTTGGGCCAGAGCCGACAGCGCGTCGATGAGGAAGGGCGCTTCCATGATCTGTCGATACATCGGCGTACCAACCGGCGAATATACAATGAAGGTGATTAGTTCACGAACCATTGAACTAACTGAGCGGTCCCACATATGTCTCTAGTCCGCCACCCGTCGCCGCTCCGGACCGATGCATCAGAGGCGGGAGACGACAATGCTGATCCAAAGGTCCGCAACTTCAACGAACGATACGGCTAATGCGACTATAGATGTCCGAGGATCCACTCGCCCCGGATAGTGCGGATGGGTGTCAACCAGCCCGCCACGACGTACGTGTTCGGCGCGTGTGAGCGGATCCGGGCTGAGATTGCGAGACGGTGATGGCACGATCCACCGCGAGTGTCCGGTAGCAGCACGCTCGGGAACCAGATCGTCAGCGGCGGCATCGACCTCTCCGTCGAGCATGAGCAGGGCTTCGCGGTCTTCGACCACGAGGCCCCCCTTGGCGCCGAGGACAGCCGGAAGTCGCGCTCAATCTGCTGCGGACCGCAACTCGCGCACCATGCGGCGGCTCTTGCCGAGGTCCGCCTACGGCGGTCAGCGAACTCCGGCCACATGCCGAACCATGGAAGTCCATTCGAATTGGAGAAAGTCCCATGATGCACTCGAACTCGACGACAGGTCGGCGACCGGATCTCGTAAGCGGGAGAGGGGCGGCTAAGGCCTTCGCCATGCTCCCGTCCCACCGCGCGTACGGTCTTCCTGACGAGCGACCTTCTCATCCGGACGAGCACTTGATCGTCGATCGCCGGGTCATGGACTGGTCTCTGCCCTGCGGTCGGTGCTGCGTGCTCGATCTGGAGACGGGGCCGGACAGATATGCGCAGTCGCTTGCCGGCCGGTCGAAGGTCGGCGCGGATTCCTGCCTACGGGAGATAAGGGTCGCCACCGTGCTCGGCTTCGACGAGGACGGATCGGGAGTTCCGTCGAATTTCACCATGTCCACTTTCGACATCGAGACGCATGGCGAGTTGGGTATAATTCGGAACGTCGAGAACTTGGTGGCGGCCTGCGCCGACGCCGGGACCCTGATCACCTTCAACGGAGCTGCCTTCGACCTTCCAGTCCTGCGCTCACGGCGCCTCAGGTGGTGGCTCGTTGACGACGACGCTGCGATGCGGTCCGCGGCGGCAGGGCGCCATGTCGACGTCATGCTGGAATTCAGCATGGCCGGACAGGGTCGATGGCCCACTCTCGTCGACGCCTGCGCCAGCGTCGGCATGGCTCTGCATGGACCAACGCGGATCGGACCGTCGTCGTTTCCGTACCCTGTAGAGAAGTGCGAAGTGGACGTCGCAGGAACGGCTGCTCTGTTCCTCTACGCTCTTGCCGGCAATCGGCGGTCGGACGTCGCGCTGCGAGCCGGTCTTCCAGCGTTATCGAGGTACCTCCGTAGCGTGGCCACGGGAAGACCACATCTCACGACCGTTGCGATGAACCGGGCCATGGCCCAAGGAGGCCCCTGGGGCACGGTCCACTGATCCGCAGAAGGTACAGGTTGTCGGGCGGGCGCGACGCGGGCATCGTGGAAGTCATGGACATCGATACGAAAGCGCTGCTCGCTGTGTTGAGCCACATGCATCCGGCATGGGAGCCGCGTGTGCTCGACTCTCGGGTGAAGTACTTCATGCGGCAAGGCTGGCCCTCTCCCGCAGTCACGGCCGGGCGTGGTCTGAAGGTGCGTCTCGGCGTCGACGACGTGATGAGGTTCGTCCTTGTTCATGAACTTTTAGACGCGATGGTGCCTCCCGGGCCGGCTGCGGCCATGATCGACGCTTCCTGGACCGATCTCCGCGCTGCTCTGGCCGGAGTCTGGAGCGAGCGTGGGACGCGCACGGCCGCGCTGCCCATACTGGTGCGCATGAGGAGCGTCGATGCCGACGACGGGGACGGGGGCGGCACTGCGGTGGCCGCCACCGGCGATGACGTCCGGCGCTGGTTGGGCGGTCATGGAGGATCCAGGCGGTTGCTGGTCTTGGATGCGATGCGCCTAATCCGCGGTTTCGGCGCGGCGGTCGTGGATACGATGGCGCCGCAGCTGGCGCGTTCTTTCGTAGCGGCCGTCGATGAGTGGGTAGTGGCATCCTGATCGGCGATCCGAGCTGCCGGGCGACACGCTTCCCACCGCCGTCCATGTGGCGGGCAGTCTCGCGAGCATCTTTGGCAGGGCGTGATTGACACTGTTGATAGCCACGGCTCATTGGTCATCGCAGAGGATGCTGTATGGGCGGTGCGGGATCGGTCGTCGCGTAAGGGTGGCGACGTCCTCCGGACGGCAAGCCGCCCGGCGAACTACCTTGGAGCTCTGCTGATCCGCTGGACGGCACCGCCGAGCCCACATGGGACATGCTCGATCTCTTCCTCGATGCCGACGTTCTGACTGCTTCTGGCGATACCGTCGTCTGCGCCTTCATGTCCGACGGACGAGCGTGACAGCGTGATCTAAAAGCGACTAAAATCGGGCGGGCAGGGTCTAACACAGGCGCAGCAGGGCATTGCCGTTGGTCCGGTTTACCGATGCGGAAACGCAGCGGGGAAGGGGATGGGCGGTGCCCAACCAGGTCAAGTTTACATTGGGTTGATCCCGCCGTCATGACTGTTGTTGACGAACTTTCGCGCGCAGATCTGTACTCGCCGCACCGGCCGGACAGCGCGGTCTGATATCGGCTCGATCCGAGCGAGCGTGGTCCCAGAACAGGGTGGCAAGGCGTTGCCGTTGGTCGCATTTACACACGTGAAAAAGCAGGCGGCCAAGGGACGGACGGTGCCCGACCAACTCCGGTTTACATAGGGTTTTCTGGAGTAACGTCGATCCACTGCAGACTTCGCAGCGGCGGGCTTGCGACAGGTGTAAATATCTTGCGGTGCAGGTCGGGTGCTAGCGAAGGGCGATCGACACCGACTAATATGGTTGAAAAGCATCTATATGAATGCTAGATGTCAATCATGGCTTCTAACGTCGTTCCTGATGCATACCGGCTAGTCAATGTGCCGCATGAGATTCCCCTTCGGATCGTTGACGGGCGGGGGTGCCAGGATCGGATGCTTTCCTGGGCCGTGAGCACGCTTGCCGCACGACATGGTCCTCCGGGCCGAACCATGGCTGCAGGCTTCGTGGCGTTTCTAAACAATTCCGCTCGTGAGCGAGCCGAGCCGGCACGAAGGTTCACGCTCGGCGTGCCGGAGTGCCGGGCGGTGATGGACCAGTTCCTCAAGAGCGTCGGCGCGCGGGTGAAGACCCGCAATGGATCGCAGTGGGTATCGCCCCCTCGAGGACGACATTCGGAGATCGCGCGGATGCTCGGGGCGGTCTGCGCTGTAACCGGTATTCTAGCGACGCAGCTCTTCGAAGGGCGCGACCCGAGCAGAGTCGATCTTGAACATACCCGGCAGCGGAACAACAACGCCAGGCGCCGCACCGACACCGATCGCTGGCTGCGGATGCGAAGCGACCCAGGCATCGCCCCGAGGCTGGAGGACCCGCGGGTCTTCGACCGGCTGATGGAAGGGCTACGGCGCACCGGTGCCGACGAAGCGGTCATCCTGGCCCACGACCTCGCACGCAACGCGGGGAACCGTTTTAGTCAGGGCGCGGCAATCACCATGTACGATCTGCTGGTCGACAGTCCCGAGCCTCGCCAAATCCCCGTGATCAACAAGGGGTCAGACGGCGAGAGGGTGCTGACCCTCGTCGTGCCGCGCGAGCTGTGGGACAAGCTGTTCGTCTATGTCGACGGGGACAGGCGGCTGCGCGGCGGGCTAGGCCTCGCCGAGCTCAGACGCACTGCGGCGGACCGCAGGAACCGGTCGGATCTGAAGACGATGCCGCTCTTCACCCTACGCGGGAACGAAGGCCTTTCCTATGATCGGCTCTATCGTCAGGGAAAGGCGGCGGCCGTCCTGATGGACCTGTACCGCAATGATCGAGAATTTCGCGAGACGGGCGTGAAACGCTTCGTCACCTTCCACCTGCTTCGGCACGAGTACGTCCACTCGAGGATGGATGCGATCGAGCGCATGGACAGGAAGCTGTGGCCGGTGGAGCGCAAAAGGCTTGCCGCCTACATGGGGTGGAGCGACGACGAGGAGATGCTGGCGTGGTATTCCGCCCACCATACCCGCAAGAACGCGCTGGCGTCGGCCGTCGAGTACAGCAAGCGGATCGACGCCTTCGAGGAAGTCCACGAACGGCAGAAGGCATTCGACGGGCTCGAAGCGACGTCGTCTGAAGCATACCGGGTTGGACGTCCCAGATCGTTAGCCGAACGGTTCCCGGGCATATGACAACCGACATGTCCTGGAAGTATCGCCGGGGTCTGCCTCGGGATCACGCCGAACGGCGGCTGATGCCCGTGCGCGTTGTGCTCTCCGACGCTGCGATCGAGCGGATACATTCCGCCGTCGCGATGGCGGGCGGCGATGAGGACGGATGTCTGCCCATAAGCGGATCGTGCGTCGAGACGTGGCGCAAGGTCGAAAGACTGCTGGCGACGCTAACGGGCGAGGAGGGTCTGCGACTTCACCGCGAGATCAAGGCGATCCTGTGTTGCGGGGACCTGCCCCCGTCCGACGAGGCGCTGCAGGCGGCGTTCGAACTCGAGGGTCGGGTGCCTGAGTCCAGGCGCCTGATCGCGCTTCTCGGCAACTCGGCCGCGAAGTGCGGTCGACGGCTACGTGTGCTGGTGGGCGTTGGACGCAAGTCACAGGACCGGCCGCAACCGGCTTGCATCTCGGACCTAATGGCGCTTCTGCCACCGGAGCTCGAGAAGCTTTACAAAGCCGAGGCAGGCCGCGATCGGCCAATGCCTCTTCCCGAACTCTCGGGTCAGCTTTGCGGACGCGTGATGAGGCTCGAAGGCATCCCGGCCCGCACGGCGGGCGCGATGGCGGTGCTGTCTGCCTGGACTAAGGGACTCGGCTATCCATCGATCACTGCGTACCTTGCGCTGATCGAGCGGTTCGATGCGATGACGGAAGGATGCGACCAGGCCGACGCGACCGCTGTCGCCCGGGCTTTCGCCGGCTACGCCGCCGGAAAGGTGCTGCCGATCGAACTGGCTCATGCACGCCGGATCACCACCATGCGGCTCGGCCCCCTCCTCCTGAAGCTTGCCCGGGAGGCCGGGAAAGATGCCGCTCATCTGCTACCCGCTTGGAATGAGCAATCTTCCGGCGGGCTCGGTAGGATCGCCAGGAAGAAGAAGCGGAAAGTCGCCGCGTCGCGCGTGAGGAACAGGAAGCGGAACGGAGCAAAACTCGCCTCGCGCTACGCGGACATCCTGCGTGTCGCCGAGGATCGGTCCGCGTTCTGCGTGGCTCTGTACGACGGGTGGTTGGAGGCGATCCGAACGGCGGGATCACCGGACGTCTGCACGGACGTCGCCTTCGAGATCTGGGGGCCGGTCCTGGACTGGGACGGGTCTCATCGTGGATACGAACAGGTCGACCGCTTCCGCTTGGTGTCGGAGGCCGTCCTGATATCCGAGGCGCGTGCGACGCGGCCGGCATGCTCAGCGCTTGCGGAGTATGCCGCCTTGTTCGAGAGATACCCGTACCGGGCGCGACGGCTTCACCTCGTCCATGTGGCGTCGGTGGCGTCGGGACCCGCTGCGGAGGCGCGCACGCCGTGGATCGTCGAGCTGCTGCGCATGGGGTTTCTGGATACGGGAAAGGACCTCCCGGACGGGTTGGCCTCCGAGCGCCGCAAAACGGTGAAGGCTTACGGAATGCCGGCCGCGCCCCCGGGCATTACAGGCGTCATGACGATGCCGCGCGCGCAACTGATGTTCACCAGGTTGCTCAGGCGGACGCTCGGGGTGGACGCGCCGATCGTCATCTGCGTCGAGGAGATCCTTCACGGCATCGAACTCGGCAGACTGCTGCTGCGGTTGTCAGTGCGCTGGGGCGCCAGAATCAACGAGGCGAGACAGCTGCGGCAGGGCTGCATCAAGTTCGAATCCGTTCACGGGACCGAGCAGGCGTTTGCCTTGCTGATGCCCAAGAACGCGACCGGTCCGCAACCCTATAGGGCTGACGAGCGCACGCTGGACCTCATGATGACGGTGCGCCACCTGATGGTCGAACGGTTCGGCTCTGAAGAAAGCGAACCGGACGGCGAGCCGCTGCTGCGCATGTGGCCCTTCGGCGACATCACTCGTCCGACGATCGGCGAGGGCAGGTACTACTTCGCGAACGCGACAGGACCGATAAGGCCCGAGGGTCTCCGTTATCTGATGGCCGTACTGCTCGCCGGGGTCGTTCGGATGAGGGTCCACGACGGCCGCTACGTGATGGCCACGCTCATGCAGCTTCTCGGCGGCGATCTCGATGAGATCGGCGCCGCACTGCATCACGAAGCCGAATCGCAAGTGACGTCGGACTACGCCTGTGCCGGGCTCGTCAACTCCGACGTGGCGGCGGCGGTGTTCGAGGCACTGAATGACGACCATGGAGGGCGGAAACAATCATGAGCACGGAACCGAAGGCGGAGGATGCCGGAGTGCGCGCCCGTGATGCGCGCGGGCGCTTCAAGGGTAGGAAGGGAAGGCGTGGCCGCCCCTCCCGCTCACGATGCGTCGGCAGCGGTCGCGGCAGCTCGTCCAGCAAGACGCACCTGGAACTCGCGCGGGCTCTCGCCGATCTCGATCGCCAGCGCCGACGTCTTCTGGGCGAACTCGGCCTTCCGGTTGATCCGCTCCCGGAGGTCGGACACGCACGGTTGGAGGGGCTGCGACGTCTGCAGACGGAAAGCGTCGCTCGACGCCGCCTCGCCATGGATCACGTGCTTCATGAATTAGCCGAGCGCCGCCTCGTTCCGACCGCGGCTGCGGTAGCGGAGGCGCTGCGTCTGGCTCTGGGTCTAGAGCGCTTCGCCGTGTCGCAGCTCTATCGCCCGCCGCTCGACACGATGTGGCGGGAACTCGTGGCTGCGTCCGCCGGGCCGCCGTCGAACCGTTCGTCGACCGACAAGGTCGTGAGCGCATCGTCGGACTGGCTTGGTAGATGTGCCAACGACGCCGACCCCGCCGTGGCCCGACACCTGAGGCTGCCGATGAAGGAGCTTCATCGACGGTCGAACGGAAGGCGCCGTGAGATATCCAGTCTATCTGCCAGGATTGCGGAGCGTCTGCTGTCCGAAAATGTCGATTGGCCTACCCTTGGCGGAGTCTGATCCTCCGCGGATCGAGGTCTCCGTCATAGGGGGCGATTCGATCGATGGAACGGCTTTGAGGTCCGCGAACCTTCTTGGCCGAAAGGAGTTCGCGAATCGTTCGTCCTCCGGGACGTTCGCCGTGCCGCTGGCCGAGAAGCACAGGCTCGAAGGGCCGAGGATCGGATCGACCCGAGGCAGGGCTCGGTCAGACTCCGCGTCGCATGACCCCAATGCGGCGAAGGCAACCTCCAACCGGTACAAGAAAGGAACAGATCGGGACATCTCAGTGAACGAACGGGGATCCAACCGAAGAAACAGCGTGAGCTTGGTCGGGAACATGGAGGGCGTCGTTGCTGATGCGTCATCGGCGGCGTCGAGCGGCCTATGGGATGCCAACCCGCCGCCATTCGGGGTCACGTTCAAAATAACGTCGTCGGTTGTGATCAGGCTTGCAGCATCCGAGGACACTCGCGACTTAGATCGGCAGCTCGATCAGTACTACACCCGGCAGGATGTAGCCTGCCGATATTACGGTGTCTTGAAACGGTACGCTGATCTCTCCACGTATTTCATGGTCGAGCCAAGCGCTGGAACGGGATCGTTCTACAGACTAATGCCTGTCGGAAGTTTTGGTTTCGATGTCGACCCAAAATGGTGGGGCATTATAAAGGCTGACTTCCTCACGGTCGAAATCACCCGCGATCGGCCAGTCGCGATCCTTGGCAACCCACCGTTCGGCAAGATATCCAGTACTGCGGTGCGCTTCTTCAACCACGCCGCCCGCCAGTCGGCCCTGATCGCGTTCATCCTCCCGAGGACGTTCCGAAAAGCGTCCATCCAGAACCGTCTCGACCGAGACTTCCACCTGGTGCACGACGAGGATGTACCAGCCGACGCCTTCCTGTTCCGGGGCAAGCCATTTGACGTACCGGCCGTGTTCCAGATTTGGAAGCGCAAGCCACAGCTCCGCGCACTACGACTTGTCGAGACGCAACACACCGACTTCGAATTCTGCACCAAAGATGACGCCGATTTCGTGATCCAGCGCGTCGGCGCGCAAGCCGGTCGAATACATTTCGACTTCGAGGCAAGCCCAGCATCCCACTACTTTATCCAAGGTCCTGTGTTACATATTATGCTCCAGCTCCCTTTCGCCAGCGTCGCAGGCAACGTTGCAGGCAACCCGAGCTTAGCGAAGTCCGAGATAGTCGCTCTGTACCGCGAGTTCACTGGGCGGTGAGTAGGCGCACTGATGCGCAATTCTGCATCTTTGCACAGCCTGGCGGTCAAATGTGATTGGCCGAATGCAAAGAGACTTTTGAGTTGAGAAGACTCGTGAATGGGAGAATCGCGTTTGCTGAGGAGGTTTCGAAGCGCGTTTTGGTTTCACGGTTGCGCGTTGAGCTATATTTATTGACGGTGCGGTTGCCAACGGCGTGAAACATCGTCTGGCTTGAACGCATCATCCGGGAGTGTATCTGGTCATCGAATGGCAGAGCACTTGATGCTTTAGAAACTGCTGCGAAGAGGGAACGTTGCGGAAGTCGCCACGCTGCCGACCGCGATCGTTCCAGGGTCCTATTCGTCAGCAGCGCAGTCCTTGGCGACGTCGCCGAGCGCGGCGATGTATTCGCCGACCTGGGATATCCTCTCCCGGTCGACGGAGTAGACCACTGCGCGGCCGGTCTTTCTCGCGACGACGACCTTGGCCCTGCTGAGCACCGCCAGATGCGAACTCATGAGATGGCGCGGAATGCCCACCGCATCCGCTAGATCGCCGGAGGCCATCCCCGAACTGCCTGCACGGGCGAGGATCACGAGGACCTTGAGCCTGGTGATTTGCGCGATCGCGCTGAGGATAGGTAGAGCATCGTTCTCGAGCATGCTTTGAACATATGTTGCGGTCGAGTCGCTGGCAACGAATAATTGTCCGAGAAATGCATCAAAGAATAATGCATCAAAAAATATTGAATAATGGAAGGGTCTCACTATGTAAGTGGCGATCCGGACCAGCTGCCCGCCGGATGAGGATTGCGGATCCCGGGCGGCGGGAGAGCAGAAATGCAGATGAACATCGTCGCCCAGACCCAGCCGTCGCTCGATGAGGATGCCGCCGGCCGTTACGAGGATCCCCTTGATCAGGACACCTTCGACGACGCGGTGATCGTCACGACGCGGCGCGGCCTGGTGCGACTGGCTCTGGTCGCCAGCGAGACGGCATCGCGCTTCGCGCGGGAGCAGGTCGCGATCGATCCCATGGTCTGGATGCTGACCCCCCGTCGGATCTTCGGCGGTCGGGCGGCGATCGACGGATGTCTCGCGCGTGAGGAGTGTCTGCGGGCGGTGGTTCTGCACGGGCTCGCGATGGAAATGGATGCCGATCCTGCGGTCATAGACGCGTTGGCCGACGATGACGAGGATGCGGACGACATCGAAACGGGCGACGACGACGGCCAGTACGGGAACGTCGCGTCCCTCGCCGAATGCGGACTGCGCGGTCCCCGCCTCTGGACTTCGTTCCTCGTCGCGCAGAACGAGACCGGGTCCGTGCAGGCGTTCGATGCGCTGATCGCCGTCGACCGGCGCGAGGCCGAGGAGCGACTCCGGGCACGGCACGGGGCGAGGCTCGCTGACGACATGCGCATCGTCGAGGGCTTCGATCCGAACCTGCCGTTGGCGGAGGCCCTGATCTCTCCCGCGCTCGCCGACATGCTGGCGCAGGTCGCGGCGGATCCGGCATCGCCGCTCGCGGAAGGTCTCTCCGTGTCCGTGATGCAGCGGTTCGCCACGTGAGCAGCCTCTCGGTCATGGGATCGGCCGGTGCGGAGGACATGGCGTCGCTGGTCGATCGGCACGACGACTACCGCGTTCTGCGTCGCATGAAGCCGCTGGCCAGATTCTCGGGATCATCGGGAAGGACCGCCGGGATCCTCGCGGGCTGTGCGTTGGACGTGGAGACCACCGGTCTCGATCCTCGCGAGGACTCCGTCATCGAACTCGCGATGCAACGGTTCCGTGCCGATGGTGCGGGAAGGATCGTCGACGTCGGGCCGTCGTTCCGCTGGCTCGAGGACCCCGCCGTGCCGATCCCCGCGGACGTCACGGCGCTGACGGGTATCTGCGACGCCGCCGTCGCGGGTAAGCGGATCTGCGATGCCGAGGCCATCTGTCTGATCCTCGACGCGGACTTCGTCATCGCGCACAACGCGGGCTTCGATCGCCCCTTCGTGGAGGTACGGCTGCCCGGTGCCGCCGGACGTCCGTGGATCTGCAGCATGCGCGATGTGGACTGGCGGGCACGTGGTTTCGACGGAAGGGCTCTGCCCCATCTCCTGTCGCAGATGGGCTGGTTCTACGAGGCCCACCGCGCGGATGCCGACGTGACGGCGCTCCTCCACCTGATCGACCACCGTCCTCCTGGGAGCAGCAGGACGATGCTTGCGGAGGCAGTCGCCACAGCTGCCCGACCCGGTTGGATGATCGAGGCCGTCGGGGCTCCGTTCAAGGCCAAGGACCGGCTGAAGTCGCGGGGGTACCGCTGGGATGCAGCGAGGCGCCACTGGTGGAAGGAGGTTCCTCACGGTGGCTTCGATGCCGAACTCGAGTGGTGCGTTGTCGAGATCTACGGCGGTCTGGCGAAGCCCCGGATCAGGCAGATCGATTGGACGGAGCGCTACTCGCTCAGATGAGACCGGATCTTCCGCAAGCGATATGGAGAGCAGCATGTCCAAGGCGATCGACGAGGACGGACGGCGTGAGCTTCCGATCTACGGGGTTGAACTGCGTGAACGAAAGCGCGGTGCCGAGGTCGCGATCGTCAGCATCCCTCGCAGCGGCGCGGACGCCGGCCTGCAGACCGACGTCTGGAGCGCTTCCTTCGGCAACGTGGAAGCGGCGCGGATGATCGTCCAGGTCATGATGTCCCGTCCCAAGCGGTGGGGCTCATGGGTCCGCATGGCTAGAATCCTCGGAAGGGAGTTCCTGACGGGTGTTATCGAAGCTGAAGTGATCGGGGCCTCTCGGCTGTTGGCCGAGGACGAGGCGGAGCAGCGTGCCGACGACGATCGCCATCACGACGGAGGTGCCAAGACCGTTCACCTGTCGCTGGTGTTGGAAGGGAATCCGCGCATAGTCGCAGTCCGAGAAGGACGTGCGTTCATGGTGCTGACGCTGGAGACGATGGTCGAGGCGCGTAGGGTCTGGGACTGGGTGAGGTGGCAGGCGAACGCCTTCCATGAATGGTTCATGCTGTCGCAGCTGAGCGGCGCAACCATGCTCGAAGTGATGATCCTCAATTCCATGCGTATCGACGAAGCGGCGGTGAAGGATGCTGGTCTGGCTGCAGAAGGGCCCCGACCGCTCCGCTACTGGCGACCTGCTGGTCGTGGCGGGTCTCGGAAATAGCGGCCCGATACCGAAACGGTGCGGGATCGAAGTGAGGTCGGATACACGCGGTGAGCGGTCTGCCATGGTCGCCGAGAAGGGATTACAGATGGATGTAGTGTTCGGACTTTGGGCTTACGGTGGTGCCAGCCCGGATCACGGGGGTGAGGGCAGGGGCGCGCTCGGGCAGCCCGTGGTGGGCCCCGCAGGCCTGATCGACATCCTGGAGACCTCGTGGGGGCTCGGAGGTCCGCGTAGCGCGCAGGTCGTCCGCATCGCCTCCTTCCAAGCGACGCTCGAGGGGCTTTACGGCGACTTCTTCTGGTCGCGTTCGCTCGCGATGGATCCGTGGGCCACCGCAAGGACGCTGCTCGGCTGGCGGGATGAACTGATTGGCCTCGGTTGGCTTGCCGAAATGCCCTGGACGGCTGGGCGGCTGGCCGATCTTTCGAAGGCGTCCGTGGCGGCGACTGATCTTCCGCCCGGTCTGTCGGACCGCATCGCGGCGGTGCTCGCGGCATCGAGTAGCGTCGTGGCTCCGCCCCTGGCTAGCATTCGTCTGGTCGATGGCGTCGAACTGCTGCCATCCCCCCTGCGTCGGATCGTGGAACGTCTGCGGACCCTGGGATGCGTGGTGGAGAACGTACCCACTTCTCCGGCAGCGCCATCCGGGACGTCGCTCGGGCAGCTGCAGCGCTGGATGTGCGATGGCACCGTACCGGCGTCCGGCGCCGACGGAACAGTGACGATCGCTACCTCCGCCAGCGAGCCGCTCGCAGCGGAGATACTTGGTCAGTGGTTCGCCGGAACGGATGCTGGCGACGTCGCGCTGGTCGCTCAGGACGGGGACACCGATCTCCTCGATCATGGACTGATCCGGGCAGGGCAGCCCCGTGCCGGCCGAAGCCGTCCGTCGATCCATCGGGGATCACTGCAGCTGCTGCTCCTGGCGTTCAAAGGTTCGTGGGCACCGTTCGATCCGCAGGCATTGATGGAGCTTCTGATCTTTCCCGGCTCGCCGGTAGCCCCGCGCGCCGCCGGGCGCCTCGCGTCCGTACTCGAGCAGGCCCCCGGCCGCGGCGGAGCCGACTGGACCGAGGCGTGGGAGATCATCGGTGAAGCAGAGCGTCAACGCAGCGATGGAAACGCCGGCGAGCTCGCCAGGGTGGCGACCCGGCTCGAGCGTTGGCGCGCCTGGTCGGAGCCGGACCTGGCCGACGGGGACGCCGGGATGCCGGTCGCCCAGGCCCTCGGCATCTGCGACCGAGTTACCACTTGGGCGGTTCGCCGCTTCGCCGCGACGAACGATCCCCTGTATGCGTCCACCTCCATCTTGGCCGGCGAAGTGCGCACTGCGCTCGCGTCGCTCGGCCGTGATCGTCTGCCCCGTCTGCTGATCGAGCGCGTGATCGACCAGGCGCTCGACCTTGGTCACCCGAACCCGGCGTCCCAAGCAGAGGCCGCGCGATGGCGCAGCGTTCCTCATCCGGGCGCCGTATGGGCGCCGAGGGATGCGGTCGTTTGGTGGAACTTCGTCACCACACGCGAAGGCTCCGCCCGATCGCCCTGGACGGAAGCGGAGAGGCAGGAACTACTGACGGCCGGCTGTCCAGCCGATGACGTCACCATCGCTGCACGCGCGGCCAGTGCCGCTTGGGAACGCGCGGTACTGAATGCCCGCGAGCGGATCCTGTTCGTGTCCGGGGGCCATGGCTGCGCTTCGGACGACGGCATCCATCCAATGGCGCATCGCCTGAGGCCCGCTCTGGACCGTGTGGCAACCACCGTGAGTATCGAGACCGCGCTGCGCGAACCGGAGTTTGCGCTCGGCGGCACGACGATCGGCAGACGCGCGATCGCGTCTCGGGCGCTGCCCGAAGCGCGTTTCGCGTGGACCGTTCCCGCCGGATTCGCCTCGCGGCTGAGCGAAGTCACCGAGTCCGCCTCGTCCTTGGAAAATCTCTTCTCGTGCCAGCTCATGTGGGCGCTGCAGCACGTGGGCAGGGTCCGGCCAGGGCGCGTGCGTTCGATCCCGGACGCGAATCGACTTCTCGGCAACCTCGCTCATGCCATCGCTCGGGAGGTGTTCGTGCCTGGCCATCCGCCAGTGCCGGCGGAGGCCGAGCGGCGGACCACGGAGCTCCTCGAAAAGAGCATAGACCAGATCGCGGCGCCGCTTCGTCATCCGGAGTTCGCGGAGGAGCTGAACTTCGCACGACGTCGCCTCCCGGCCGCCATGTCGGCGCTCGCTGGCTGCCTTGTGGAGAACGGCCTCACGGTGGAGGCGACGGAGCAGCAGGTGAGCGGCACCTTCGAGACGCTCCTCGCGATGCGAGGCGCAGTCGATCTGGTTGCGCGAGACCCGGCGGGTGACGCGGTGATCATCGATTTGAAGTGGACGAGGAGCGACCGGTCGCGCGTCGAGGAGGTTTCCAGCGGCCGTGCCGTCCAGCTGGCGACCTATGGCGCGATGGTATCGGGCGACCGGCCCTATCGGGCAGGATACTTCCTCCTAAACCAGAGGCAGTTTCTGACGCTCGCGGGAAATGGACTCGTCGGACGTCAGATCGAGGGCGCACGCACGTTCCCCGAAACCTGGGCGGCCATCGTCGAAGGCTGGCGGACATGGAGGACGGGCGCCGCGGGCGGGACCATCCTGGCCACCGGCGTCGAGGGCGTCGAGGATCGGACCCCCGCGGAGCTTGGCATCAAGCGCGACGTGCACTGCGAACGGTGCGACTACGCGACCCTCTGCCGAGTCAGGGGCCTCGCATGAAGGAGGATGTCATGCAGAACACCGTCGATACGATCATCGCCAGCGCAGGCACCGGCAAGACCTACCGGCTCGTGGAGGAGATTGTCGCGGAGGTGGTGAGCGGGATGGCGCCGCACCGCGTCCTTGCGACCACCTTCACCAAGAAGGCGGCGGCCGAACTGGCAGGACGCATCAGGGCGAAACTGATCGAGGATGGTCGCGCGGATCTCGCCGCCGCGATGCTTTCGGCGCGCATCGGCACCGTCAATTCGGTTTGCGGGTCGCTGATCGCCGAGTTCGCCTTCGAGCTCGGGCGCTCACCCGTGGCCGAGGTGGTCGCGGAGGATCGTCAAGGGGCCGTTTTCTCGAGGGCCGTCGGAGCCGTGATCGAGGAGAGCGGCCCGGACATCTCGCGGATCGCCGAGCGGTTCGGGCTGCCGGCCCGCAGCTACGTCGTACACGGCCGCACGGTTAGAGGCTGGCATGACGAAGTCAGGCGCGCAGTCGATCTCGCAAGGTCGAACGGGGTCGCAGCAGACCGGCTCGCATATTGTGCAGCTCGGTCTGCGGAAGGCCTCGTGGCGCTGCTGCCGAATGCGGCCCCAGGCGAAACGGGCGATGGCCTCGACGCCGCGCTGCGTACAGCGCTCGATGCGTGCCTTCTCGAGGTCGACCGCACTCGCGCCGGCCTGAAGGTGACCACTCTCTCGAAGGACGTTCCCGTAGTGGAGAAGGCGCTTCGGACACTCGAATCGGGCGACCGTCTGCCGTGGTCCGACTGGGCGCGTCTCACCAAGCTTGGGGCGACCAAAGCCGACGCCGGGCTGTTCGCGGACGTCGTGGCCGCGGCCACCGCCCATCCTCGCCACCCCGACCTGAAGGCGGACATCCGGCGGCACATCGAACTGATCTTCGACTGCGCAGCCCGATGCATGGACGCCTACGCCGAACACAAGCGTGCCCGCGGTCTGCTCGACTTCGTGGATCAGGAGATGCTTGCGCTCGAGATCATTTCGGAACCGTCCAACGCGGCGCGCCTCCGCGAGTTGATCGGTGCGGGGTTCGTGGACGAGTTCCAGGACTCCAGTCCCATCCAGATCGCCATATTCACGGCGCTCTCGCGCATCGCCGATCGCAATCTCTGGGTCGGCGATCCCAAACAGTCGATCTACGGCTTCCGAGACGCCGATCCTGCACTGACCACCGCCGCCGCCGCCGCGATCACGGAGAGGTCGGGTGGTCGGGTTTCCTATCTGCGTCGATCCTACCGGAGTCGGCCGCAGCTGGCCGACTTCGTCAATGCCGCGATCGCGCCGAACATGCTTCGGGTCGGCATGGTGGAACAGGAGATCTGCTTCGACGGGTGCGCCAGGCTCGAAGACGTTACGGCGCCAGCCGCGCTCTCCTTCTGGCCGATGACGGGAAAGAAGAAGGAAGACCGCACCTCGATGCTCGCTGGCAGGATCGCGGGTTTGCTCGGCGATCGGCAAGCCTGGCCGGTCAGCGATCGCGATGGCGCGACGCGCGAAGCCCGCGGAGGTGACATCGCCGTATTGTGTCGCGGCAACGCGCAGGTCGGTGATCTGGCGGCCGCGCTGTCGGTCCACGGCATCCGGGTCGCAGTCGAACGCGCAGGCTTGCTTGATCAACCGGAGATCGAGTTCACCTTGGCGGCGTTTCGCTGGATCGCGGACGCCAGCGACACCTTGGCTCTCGCTGAGCTGGCGCGCTTGGCGTCCGACGACGACGGATGGTTCGCGGCCGTGTTCGAAACGGACGCTCGCGCCGGTCTGCTTGCTGGCCTTCCGTTCGCCGATGGCTTTGCGGCGATCCGCGAGCGTGCACCCCAACTGACGCCTGCCGAAGTCTTCGACGCGCTTCTTCACGCCGACGCTGTGCTCGACACGATCTTGCGTTGGGGAGAAGCCGAGCAGCGCCTGCAGAACCTCGAGGCGTTGCGAGGGCTGGTCGAAGGCTATCAGGAGGAGCAGCGCGTCGAGCGGCAGGCCGCCACGCTGGCCGGGGCCTGCGCCTGGATCACAGGGCGAGATGACGCCCGTCAGCCGGAGAGCCGCCATCCGGACTCCGTCAACGTCATGACATATCACGGCGCCAAGGGGCTGGAATGGCCGATCGTCGTCCTCACGGAACTCGACGCCTCCGCGCGAGGCTCGCCGTTCGGGCTGATCGCGGAGGACGAGGCCGAACCGGACTGGAGTTCCCCGCTTGCCGGACGCGTGCTTCGTTACTGGCCATGGCCGTATGGCGAGCAGCAGAAGGACGTCGGTCTGGACGTGACCGCGCCAGCAAGTCGAGAAGGCCTCGAGGCGATCGCCGCCGAACGGCTCGAGCGCACCCGGCTGCTCTACGTCGGTATGACCCGCGCGCGTGATCATCTTGCATTCGCCACGACGGGGGGAGCGCTGCCGTGGCTCGACGAGCTTCAGGACGATGCAGGGCTGCCGCTCGTATCGGCTTCGGGGGCGACGGTCAGGGTCGCAGACGTTGGTTTCGACGCGCGGTCCTGCCCCGAGTCGGTCGAGGCCACCGAGGCCGATGGCGATCGGACCATCGAGTACGGCCGCCCCCTGGTGGACCACGTCACTCATCCACCGCTGCGCCTCCGACCGAGCGATGCGGTCCTGCAGGACGCCGACGTGGTGATCGCTACGACCGACGGCCTCGGCGCGCGGATCCCGCTCGTCGGCACTCCCGATCTGCAGTTGGTCGGTGAGGCGATCCATCGTTTCCTGGCGGCGGACTGCGCCGATGCAAGCGTCGGTGCACGCATGACCAGCGCGAAGGCGATGCTGGATCGCTGGAACGTGCCTTACATGACGCCGACGGACCTCGTGACCATCGCCGACCGTCTCCACGCGTTCGTCGGAACGCGCTTCCCGGGAGCGACAGTGCTCCGAGAGTGGCCCGTCCACGCCGAGGACGGGCTTCAGGTACTCTCTGGGCGGCTTGATCTGCTCGTCGATCTCGGCGATGGATACGCGATCATCGACCACAAGAGCTTCCCGGGCTCAATGGAGATCGACGAGGGGCGCCTGCGTGCGTTCGCGGGGCAGGTGTCGGTATATGCCCGTGCTCTGAAGCGCGTCACGGGTAGAGCGCGGTTTGAATACTGGGTGCATCAGCCGATCGCTGCGAAGATGACGCGGATCGATACGAGTTGATGCGAAAGGGCCGTCTTAATGAGACTGCATGGTTTCGGTGACCAATTCCGGCCTCGTGTGCGACAGCACAACTGCTAGATCTGCAAGCGAGGTGGTCCGATTGCCGCCAATCGGTACCGCGTCGACGCTTATCCACGCTATCTCGGGACGATATGTTTGGAACTCATGTCAGGATCGGCTCTTTGAGTCAGGATCGATGGCCGCGACGAGCGTGTGCCACTTTACTTCCTTGCTTGCGGCGGCGAGCCGGTCCCAGTTCAGAAACGACCAGTTCAGGCGATGAAGTTCCCGGTTGAGCACGGTCAAACGAACGCCTTGGCCGTATTTGCCGCCGACGGTCGTCGGCGCATGGCCGCATATCTGATCGACGATCCGCTCGAGAATGCCTGCCTCGAGAGCGAGATCCTTAAATCCATGCCGAAAGCTGTGGAAGACGAGCCTGGCATCTCTTGAGACGCAGCGATCGATGATCCGATTGGCGATTCGCGACGCTTCCTTCGTCCGCTTGCCGAACTGGTTCGATACGAGGTCCGGGAACAAGCGGGTATGACCTGCCACGACCAACGCCTTCAGATAACGATCGAAGCCTAGGCGGAGTAGATTCGAATGGATCGGCACGAGCCTTCTCGAGGTCGCGGTCTTGATCGATTTGTCTTCGTCATGGGTCGCCGCGTAATCATCAATGTCGATGTACGTGATGGCGTCGTCAGTCTTGACGTCCGCGACCATGGCCTGGCCGATCTCCTCAAGACGCGCTCCAGTCGTCAGTCCCAGAAGAAACAGCCAGTAGAGCGTCATGTCGCCCGCGGCACGATCCTGTTTCCACGTCAGTGGTGCCATGAACAGGCGGCTGGTGAACAACAGGCGAAGCTCGTCCTCCTGAAATGTTTGCCGCGATACCGTTCCACTTTTCGAGTAGCCCACGACGGGAACGTCACGGCCCTCGTTGCGGCTGATCCACTTCTGGCCTTTGGCGAAGCTCAGCAGGGCCTGAATGCCACCGATGCGCTTCTTCAGCGTCGGGGCCCCAATGCGCGCCGCTTCCGAATGGCGATGACGATCAAGCCGCTCGGTGAACGAAAGGGCGCGATCAGCCTTGGGCATGGTCGCGGGCAGGTGGCGAGCCTCGTCGCGATAGTCGAGAAGGTCGTTCTGCTCGATGTCCTCCACCGGGATGTCCCCTAGGAAATCCACGAAGTCCCGGGCAGCTCCCTCGTACTCGTGTGCGGTCTGCAACGTCGGCTGCATCACGAGCTTCCAGTTTTCGAAGAGCTCCATCATTCGTAGATCGGGGCGGAGTCGACCGGGTGCGGTCCGGCGTTTTCGCGTGTTCGGGACTTCGACGGGCGTGCTATTGAGATAGGCCACAGCCTCGTCTGCGATGGGCGCGGGCAGGTCCTGGCATTCCATGCCGTTGTGACGCGCCACCTGTTCGAGCAGACGTTCGATCTGCTTGGCCTTTGCCTGGGGGCGAAATGCATCGTCGTTCCAACGCCAGATCGATCCTGGGGCATGCCCCTGTGGCGGCTGTCGCGTACCGCCATGGTCGCGAAACATCGCGGCGTTGTTGGAAAGCGCCCACCACTGATCGGCATCCGACGCCGCGACCGGGGAGCACCCCGTGGGCGTCATGTTCCAGAGTCCGCGATCGATCTCCAGACGAGCCAGCAGAAGGCGTTCTGTCCCGTTCAAACCGCCTGCACCGCGCTCAGGACCTTGGAAGTATGCCGCGATCATGTCGCCGGCTTGATCGCGCTGCGATGGAAGCGGCTCGCCGGTTGACCTGATCCGACCCCGGATCTCCTCGAACTGCTGCTCCAACGCCGCGTTGGCCTGCAGGAACAGGATGTTGGCTTCAGCCGCGCTCTTCGTGCCCAGTGACACCTTCCACAGCGCCTTCCCGTCGAAGGCTGGACGAAGCTTCGCGGGTATCTGTCGACGCAGATAGTAGAAGCCGGTGGCCGGGTGTTTCCAGGGTGTCGCCATGAGTGCCATTTCGGTGCTCGCTGTACCAGGTTGCTGTACCAGCGAAGAGCAAAGAATGGCTTAACCGCACGTTTCCGCCACGAAGGTGGTGGTTGGTGACCCCTACGAGAGGGGTCCAAGGGTAGGAAAAATGGCGGAAAACCGTCATTTTCTGTACCCATCGCGGAGGTCTCTGTACCCATGTTCTGTACACACCGGAGCGATTGGCCGCCCGGTTTCGTCTCGTAGATTCTGATCGTTCGGCCACCGTCAGTCAACGGGTGCGGGACGGCTGCACGGAGGACCGGCAGCCGTCCGGCGGTATCTCCGTGGTATGAAGGCCGCTTCCGCCCATCACGCCGACGTCAGTTCTCCGGGCGCGACCGGTGCCGGCGTCGGCCGGAATGAGCCAGCGCACGATTATGCACGTCCTCGGTCATGAGTGGTCGAACCGCCGTGTCCTGCGGTCGGCGGAACTGAGTCGGGTCACCGAGTAGCGCACGTCGCTGAAGGCCTCGGATGCTCACTTGTTCGCCGTTCCATACTCGCGGCTTTTGCCGATCACGGAGAACCGCTAGCAGCGACCGATGTGGAAGGTGCGCGACACTATGTCTGATGTGGCCGTCTGGTCGGCGTCGTTGGGGGCTGCCGCTTGACCGGTATCGCCGCCAATCCGGCTCGGCAGGCGCATGACGCGGTCCGCGGCTACGTGTTCCAGGTGCTGCGGTGCGTCGATGCATGGCTGCATCTCCTAGACGGTGAGGAGATCTTCATGGAGGGCGGCGAGGATCTGGATTTGATATCCGGCTGCTCCGCGACGCTAGACCAGATCAAGGACACGGTAGGCTCGGGAAATATCTCCCTCCGCACGTCGTCTGTCATCGATACGATCAACAATCACTGGGCCCATGTGGAGGCGAACCCCACACGGACGGTGCGCACTCGGTACGTGACGACCTCTCAGATCGGGTTCGAAAGGGACCATCCGTTCGGCGAATTGCCCGGGCTCGCTCTATGGAATTCCACAGGCCATACCCCGAACGCGACATCGTTGGAGGCGGCCGGTCGGCTCGTGGCGTTCATACTGAAGGAATTGAAACCGTCGGTATCTCTCCACTCGTTTCTGACCAGCGCGAATCCGGAAGTGCATCTGGCGCGCCTTATAGGACCGATGACGTGGATGGCCGGCCAGGAAGACTGCGACAGTCTGGTTCGGCGCATCAAGGATCGCCTGGTCGAGCATGGAGCCGCGTCATCGGTAGCTCCAACGGATGCGGAGCAGGCATTCGATAAACTCTATGTCGCGGCGTTTGACGCCGCAAGAACCAGAGGCGCGCCCGCGCTCACCAGGGGCGGCTTTCTAAGGCTTTTCGCCGAGGCGACCACCATTCAGCTACCGAAGCAGGATCTGGCCGCCCTCATTGCGGCCGCCCGCAGGCCTTCTGATGATTCCCAGCTCGTCGAGGCGGGTATGGTCGTGTTGGAGGCGGCCCCGCCGATACTTCCCCGCTATTTCCAGAGGATCGCTCTCGAACATCGCCTTCGGACCGCCCTGTCGAGTGGGGTGGCGCTCCTTCACGGGGCGACGGGAACGGGCAAGACCATGATGGCGGCCAGCGCGATGCGTGGTGAGGCGACCGCGTGGTTGGCGTTGCGCGATCTGGCACCCGAGGAGGCGAAGCGGCGGCTCATGCAAGCCCGCACTCAGCTGCAGCGGCGGGGCAGGGCGCTGACCATCGTCCTCGACGATATCGACACGCATGGCGACCCACGCCTGATCGAGAGCGCGCTCGCCGCCATTGCCGCCACGCAGAGGGAGCTTGGGGGAGCGATCCTCCTGACCTCGGACCGCGAACTGCCGCCGCGACTGTCGGAGAGCTTGGGTCTAATTCGGGACGCCGAACTGCTGATGCCGCCGTTCGACGAGGCCGAAACGGAAGGCTTTCTCGCCCAGGAAGGTTGCCCTGCGGGTTTGCGCACGGGTTGGACGAACATACTCACGCTCACTTCGCTCGGTCATCCGCAGCTTCTATACGCGAGGGTGGCGGAGATCAGGGCACAGGGCTTCCCGCTGCCTAGGCCCAGCGAGATCGTAGCTCCGAGTAGGGACAGCGATCGCGTCCGCACGGAGGCTCGGCGCATAATCGCTCGAATGCCCGACGAGGCGAAGGAACTGCTTTACCGCGCGAGCCTCGTCAGCACGCGCATGTCCCGCAACCGGCTGATGGCGCTCGCAAGACTCGAGACCGCATTGATCGAGCCGGGCGAGGCCGTTGACCGCATCGCCGGACCCTGGCTTGAGCAGATGGACACGGATGAATTCCGCGTTTCTCCGCTGGTTCGGGATGCTGCCGAGCAGGCGCGTGGGAGGGAATGGACGAAGGCCACGCATGCGAAGGTGGCGTGGATATTCCTCATGGATGCGAAGCTGACGCCGTTCGACGTAGCCGCAGTGATGGGCCACTGCCTGCAGGGCGGCTCCGCCGGACCCCTTGCGTATCTTCTACCCAGTCTTTTCGCGAAGTCGGACGAGGTCTGGCAGAGCATCGGTGAGGTTTGCGGCCTGTATGCCGCGTTCGCGACGAGTTCCGGAGATCGGCTTCCATTTGAGCGCCCGTTGGACGCTTTCCTCTTCAGGATATTCCAGTACCGCATCGCAGCGGCGGTGAACGCGGATCTCGCCATGCACGTGGCAGAGCGCTTTGATGCCGAGAGCACGGCTGCGGCCGGCGATGACAGTACGCTCTACTTCAGGTTCGTCTTTCATATGCAGATCCTCAAGCAGGTCGAGGTGGCCTATCCGATCCCCGCGCTGGTCACCCGCGCGCTGGAGTTCCGAAGGGTGTCGCGGGAATTGCAGCAGTCCAGCTTGGGTGAAAGCTTGCGCGCTGGACTGTCTTCCAATGACGTCGAACTTACATCATCGGCCGCCCTCGGTGACTTCGTCAGCTTCGCCTTGCTGTCGCGCGTACAGGGCACGTCGGATCTCGAGCAGTTGCTTGACGTCGTCGAGCAACTGCCATTCGCGGAGAGGCTAGAGATCACCGGTGCGCTTGTCGGCATACCGGAGCAGGCCGAGCATATCGCCGAGCGTCTGTGGCTTGAGCGTCATTCGTCCAAGGACCCTCGATGGGAGGATTTGCGCGAACTGTTTCATCGTGCGGTCGAGTTCGGCATCGCCGCTTCGATACCCGCTCTATCAGAAGCCTTCTCGGTCGTGCTCGTGCGGATGGTGGACGAGCAGCTTGCTGCGCCCTTGGAAGCGGTGAGATTGGCGGACTCGCTTCTGGCACGGCTTGGTTCGCTGGCGACTTTGAAAGCGGCTAAAGCTCGTGCGCTAAGTCATGCGGGGGACGCGCCCGGCGCTGTATCGATCTGGAGGAAGGTCCTCCCCGATTGGTTGACGAAGCGTGGCAAATTGGAAGCGGCCTTCGCCCACCGGGACGGCGCGATCGCAGCTGCCAAGGCCGGAGAGTGGTCGCTCAGTGCGGAGTGGTTCAAAGCGGCAATGCCGCTCGGCGCGGACTGTTCGAACGAGTCCTTTGTGGTTGGTCTCGCGACGGACGGAGCGTTAGCACGCTTCCTTGGCGGTGACGTCGTCTCGGGAGTGATCGGGTTGGAAAGCACTCTCGACCTGTTGGTTCAAATGGACGGGGGTGGCGAGAAGGAGCCGTGGCTTTCCCTGAGAAGGCGGCTAGCGGGTGCTCTGGGCCTGATGGCCGAGCGTGGCCCCCCGCGAGACGGGACGCTCGGGAACGTGGTGGGGATGTGCAGCAACATCGAGCCGTTCGAGACGGGAACGGGCGTCGCCCCGCCGCTGGATCTAATGACTCTCGATCTCGTGGATGCGGCGTTGGCGGTGGGGGACGTTAGGGCCATCGGCGGTCGCCACATCGAGCGGTTGCGAGCGACCCGCTATGCCTCCCTCCGGTTGATCGTGCCGTCGACACTGATGCGCGTTGCCCGTGAGACCGAAGACTACGGTCTGCTCGTCCGGGATTCGTTGATGCAGGCTGATGCGCTTACCGAACGCGCGGGTGTCGGTTCCCAGCGTGGAGATGCACTGCGCCTCAGCGATGGCCTGGAACGTCCGTGGACTGACGGACTGGTTGACATGGCACTCGCCCAGATGTGCGCCGCCGTCTATGATCTGGCGGCCAAGGACCGACTGGACGAGATGCCGCTGGAGCGCTGGCGGCAGTACGCGTGCGCCCATTCGCAGGCCAGTGGCATCGTGGCGTTCGTAGATTTCCTTGACGATCTATTCGTGCGCGGAAAGGTCGACCCCTGGCGTCTAATGGTTGAGGGACGCGCGAAAACATGGGCCGAGCAATGCGCTGCGGCGCTCGCGTCCGCCCTCTGGCAGCCGCTCTCGTCGTCGCAGCTGATTCAGTGCCACGCGATGTTTGCCCAGTACCTCAATCAGCCCCACGTCATGGCATTGGGAGCGGAGCCGGTCGTGACGCTTGTGACGAGGCAATGGGGTGCGAAAGCAGGTCTTCGACGGCGAGGACCGTCCACCGAGGCGCTGTCCGATGACGTGGTGATGGTGCTCAAGACTGGCGGTCGGGGGTGGGAGCATACGAAACGGCTGCTCGGCGCGGTCGTCGCGATGCTCGGACTCGAACCTGATGATCAGACGAGGATGCAAATCGAGGCCATCGCCGTCGATACGTAGCGGGGCGGCTCCGCGCGGAACGGCCAGGTGTCGGCGAAGGCCTGTTGATCCGATGGCGAACATCGGGCTAGCTGGCTCGTACGCGGCAACTACCCGCTCGCGCGAATGGGGACTCTACGCCAATGCCCGAGTTCGAAACAGCGGAACTGGAGCGGATGGTCGCCGCCGGCGGGATCGGCGGTATCACCATAGATACGAGCGTCTTTGACCGGTTCTCGTGCAATCTTGATTCCCCATCATTGACCGCGATGGAGCAGTTCGTCGGTTCGCCGGTCCGCTTCCTTCTGACTGATGTGGTCCTTGGTGAGATCCGATCGCATATGATCCGCGACGCCGAGAAGGCGAATGCGTCGCTCGAAGCGGCGCTCCGGGAGCTCGTCCGCTTCAGACGTCCGGACGCGAAGGCGGTGTCGTGCGTGCCTAATGCGCTTGCCGTCGACGGAAGTACCGTCGACGAGGTGGAGACGCGGATTGCCGCCTACCTTGATGACATGGAGGTCGAGCGGCTTACTGCCGGTGCGCTCGTCGACATCGATGGTTTACTGGTAAGCTATTTCGCGACGCTTCCGCCGTTCGAGACAGGCAAGGGGAAGAAGGCGGAATTCCCAGATGCGATCGCTCTTCTGGAGCTCGAGCAATGGGGCGAGCGTAACGGAAGGCATGTTCTGGCGGTTGCAGCCGATTCAGGCTGGTCGGATTTCGCTCGGGAAGCGAAATGGGTGATCGTGACGGACGCCCTGCCGACGGCACTTGGACTTTTCCACCAAGCGGAGACGCACAATGTTGAGCGGGCCACGTCGCTTTTCGCAGAGAAGGGCAGAATGGCCCATGTCGAGCTGGCGTCGACGCTTAACCGCTATGTGGATAGCATAAACCCCGAGGTGCAGGCGCAGTCCTATCTGTTCCACGACGTGGATCTCGAAGGCTTCGCTTTGAAGGATTGGGAGCCGCCGGCCGCCGCCGATGTCGCGGTCATCGCCTCCGACGAAACGTCGTTGACGCTGTCCTTCGTGGTCGCGAGCACTGTGGAGGCCGAGGCGAGCTTCTCGTTCTCAATCAGGGATTCCTGGGATGGCGATCAGATTGCCATCGGCGGTGCGACGGTCATTCGCGACATCCCTCTGGACGTGGCGGTTGTCGCACGGGTGTCTCGGCATGGCGGCGCGGACGAGGCTATCGTCGAGATAGCGACCGAGGGGGCCCGCTACGTTACCTTCGATTTTGGTGCGGTCGAGCCGGACCACGAGACCGATTAAGCCTTCGAATCGGGAGCACCGGCTGCGCGGGCTGAGGCCTGACGCACGGCGGCATGTCCGCAGTTTAACTCTATAGTGAAGGACGAAAGCTTCCTGCTCGGCTTTCTAGATGTTAAAAGCAGCAATTGCGTTCATCATTTTCCCCGAGCCTAATGTACTTCGATTCGGACCGGATTCAAAAGACATGATGCGATACATTGCTCCGCTTTTGAGCGGCACGCTACTTGGCGCTCCTGCCAAAGCGGATCAGTTTCCTCCTCCCGGATGGTCTCGGATCAGTGACGTCCATGGATCGTCACTTGAGATACCGACCGCCCTTTTGAAGCGCAAACGCGATCCCCGATCTCTCGTGTTCGTGAGCAACGATGCCGCACGAATCACGTTCGAGACGATAACCGAACCCCGACCTGGCTTTCCAGGGAACGATCCCGAGGGCGACATGTCGCTGAAGCGATCCGACTGTACCGCCTGGCCTCCATCATACCGGGTCTTGAAGGACAGCCTTGCGGCCTATTCGTGTGTCAGGGGGGCTACGGTCGTATACTATGTCGCCCGCTACAGCCGATCGGGCAGCATCGTGCTCCACGCGGAATATCCTAGAGCGCACAACGGCGTTTGGGACAGGGTCGTCGCTCGGATCTCGGCCTCGATGAGGCAGGTAGGCCGTCAGGAACTTGGGCCCGGGTAGGCGTCCCCTGAACCGTATAAACAACCGAATGCGCGTTCGGGCTGGCGGACGGGACGGCGCTGCCGTTTTACTCGGTTTCAATCAGCTGGTATTTAGTCGAGTGGATGCGCTTTCCGGACAGACTGCTCGATCTTCTCATCGACCATGACGCGTTCCGCGTTTGTCGCCTCATGCCCAGGCGGGAATTCGTCAGGTACTGCAAGGCGCGCAACGTCGAAGTCGATGTGGATCGTCTCCGCCATTTCGAACGGATAGGCGTCTTTCGACCGCTTCTCCGAGCGTTCCGCCCCGAAGTTACCTACAGGATCGAGGGCGACGAGAGCGGCTGGCGATACGCTGGCACAGTGAGCGACGGAGAGGACTGGTCCGGCGAGACGCGTACCGAAATCCTCGAATTCGACCCTCGGACGGCACGTGCACGCGAGTGGAGGGCGGGGGGTCTGCTCTGGGTGCCGGGACAGGGTGAGTGGTTGCACGAAGACACCATTGACACCAAGCCGATGCAACATGAGGCGTATTTCTCAAGATTTCAGCTTCTTCCGCTCGACCACGTCGCGACGATGTTAACCATGAAGGTACACCTCGAATGGGCGACCGCGCCGGATGGGACGCCCAACTCCAAGTGGAGCCCGCGCCTCCGGAACAACGCCGCTACCTGGGGCCGGAAGGCGGCAGCGGCACTGCGCGGTCCTCGGGACGAGGACGTGATCGCAGTGTTGTTCCAGCTGATAGCCAACCGGTTCTACTACAAAACGCAGAGTGACGGCCGTCAGATGACCATCGGCCAGTTTCCTGACTGGGAGTGGGGTGATTACGTCCGGGCATGGCGAGCGGAACCGTTCACCGCCGGCATCCAGCTCGAGGAGAACAGGTCGCGCCAGTTCTTCGAGTGGCTCGACATCCGATGGACGCACATCGATCCGGTATCGCGTTGGTACAACCTCGCCAGATTCGTGCGCATCGACAAGCGCGAGCTTTTGAAGGGCGATGCCCTGCGCGGTTTGGCGATGCGCGAGATGACACAGATGCTCCGACTTTTTCACAAGGAGGCGTTCGGAAAGGATCTGCGACCTCTTGGCGAGGTCGGTGTCCATGTCATCAAGCGCATACCCGACGTCGATCCCGAGCTCGATCCGATGCGCGCTCTCGAACTCAGCGCCAACGACTACGGCGTCAACGGAAAGCCACAGCTCGTCCTGTTCGTGGAAGGAGAGACCGAGCAGACCGTACTGCCCGTGATCTTCGAGAGGTTATGGGGAGCACCCGCGTCGCGATACGGGATCGAGATATCCAGTCTCGGCGGCGTGGACAACGCGGCTGGAGGTAAGGAAGCTCCCTTCAGCGCCTTGTGGCGTTTGGTGGATTATCTTCATCACCACCAGACGCTCGCATTCGTTCTCCTCGATGACGAAGGGTTCGCCACACGAAATGTCCGCGATGGTTTGCGCAAGGCGAACTCCGTGCATTCGGCCGAGCGGAAGGCGACCCGTCGTGATCACATCAAGGTATGGAAGACGTCCTTCGAACTGGAGAATTTCAGCGACACCGAAATCGCACTTGCCCTGAACCGGATGGCTGCCCGCAAGGCGTTCGCTCGCGCGGATGTCGCCGCCTGCCGGGCGGCGGCCGTCATTGGTCCCGTGAAAGGACGGAGAATGCTTACGATCGATCGGATGTTCGAGGAACGCATGGGTGTCGCACTCGACAAGCCGGGACTCGGACTCGTCCTTGCCGACGTAATGCTTGATCCGTCGACGCGTCGCCGACCGTCCAGCCGCCCGATCACGAGGTTTCTAGTCCGCGTCGCGCAGAAGGCCTCGGGCAACTTCCAGCCGGTGACGCAGGCTGACTGGGAGACCAACCAGCGTTCCGGCTATCTTGGAGCGTTGCAACCGGCGGCGAAACTTGATCGTCGACGCCGTCAGGATGGGCGCCGACGGCGGCAACGTCGCGCGCCCGACGATTAGATCCCGAGCGCGGTGCGCAGATCGACGATCGAGACCCGTCCTGCGAGGATCGCGTCCTCGTGCCCGGAGATCGGCGAGAACGGCATGAGGTCCGGCATCACGAAGGGGCGGCCTTCAAGATGTAGGATCAGAGATTCGCATAGGCTGACGATGTTGATCCATCGATGCGCGAACGAATACAGGAGCGCTACCCGATCGGCTGGAAGGTCGTAGGGGCCCGAGTTTCGGCCAAGCATTCTGGGTGTGCTTTCCCCGAGGACCGACAGATTCGAGGACGTGCTGAGATCGTTGAAGAGCCGAATTTCCGACCACAATTTGGAAAGCGCCTCGTATGCGGCGCTTTGGACATAGGCGCCCTTGTCGACGTCGTAGGCCATGAAGATCGTCGAAGTCAGCGCGCCGTCGACGACGACGGTTTCGAACCGTGTTCCAAGCGCCGAGTAGAAGACCGAGGCGAACTCGTTCCATGCCGTCAAATCGACTTTGAGCAGCCCGCTGTCCCGTATCGCGACCGTTATGGGATGAGCCGCCAGCCCTTTCTTTAGTGGTATGCGCGGATCCACGATCCCGGACGTTCCGTTTTCGAGGAGGCTGCTCATGATGATGAGCGGTTCGCCCTGCAGAGCTGTCCTGTAAGCAGCATCCTCGGAGGTGAGCCCTGTGAAGGCGAGAGGCTGAAGGACGTCATTGATGTCACGAAAATCCCGGAATTGGTGGATCCAGTTGCCCGTTGGTTTGGTGGCACCGGTCGCGACCGCCCGACCGGTCTCCAGGTTCCGGCCGACCTCGGCGATGAAGCCACTGACGAAGTCTGGGTCGTTTGCGAACTTGCTGGGAGCTGACGCGATCGCCTTCCGCTCATCCTGCAAGACGGCTGAGTCGATCAGAAAGTTCGCTAGTTCCGTACGATCCTCCTTCAGCTGCCATATTTCGCTGCGGACGAACGTCACCAGCTTGGTCCGGCCCTGACGGTGGAGTTCGTAGGCCTTCCGGTATTCCTGACGGGTGATGCTGACACGCCTTTGCTTATCATACCAACCGCCGACCCGTGCTCCGATCAGCAGAACGAAATAGTCGGCCTGCTCGATGTTGGTGAGGCAGGCGTCGTAGCTGTGCTGGTCGAGGTTGCCTCCAAAATCATTGAATTCCGATGCTAGGACGCGGCAACCACGTGCCGCAAGGCTCGACTTTATCGCTCCGCGCAGATCACGAAAATCGTAGATGGTTGAGGAGAGTAAGAACGTCGGGCGATGCGCCATGGAGTAGACGCTCTGATCGACTGATTAAAATAGTATATTTAAAATGTTGCAGATCAATAGATTTGCACTGTCCACCGATGATCTACGCAACGCGACAGGGTATCGGCTCGATAGCGGTCACCGATCAGCTTGACGACTTCGTCTGAGACGGGGGGGCGGGTGTCCAAATGTAGATAGCGGGCATTAAAGTCCGCAATTTCTACCAGAGATTCCCAGTCGGGAATGGTTACGCCTTTTTTGTTATGTTCGATCAGGCCATCTCGAACTAAAGTCTTCAGCATTCTGTTGATATGGACTACCGTCAGACCCAGCGCGTCACCCAATTGTTCCTGCGTCATAGGCAGTTCGAACGGCTGCCCGGAAGTCGCACCCGTCCTGCCGAGCCGCGCGGCCAGTTCGCACAGGAAATGCGCGATCCGTGTACGAGCATCGCGACGGCCAATATTGAGCAGCCATTCGCGGGAAATTGCCAGCTCGAACAGAACGATGGCAACGATGGCTTGGGCAACGGAAGGGCGATCAGCTGCGAACTCGCGTAATTCAACACGCGGGATGCTCACGACTACGCAGTGCGTCAAGGTTTGGACGTTGTGATCTGCTGTTTCGATATACAGCTGCTGAAGGTCGATAAGGTCGCCCGGAACGTGGATCGATACGATCTGCCGAAGGCCTTCCCCACTGATCTTGTGCCGGCAGGCGACGCCTGAAATGAGCATCCTACAATGTTCCGGTGTATCTCCTTCTCGGACGAGGTAGCTACCGGCCTCGAAGCGCCGGGTCGCATATGGCAGTTCGAGCAATCCCGCACGATCCTCGTTGGAGATCGTCGCATGCCTTGCAAGATTGTCGACCAGTGCAACTAGCGGACTGACATTGGTTTCGTTCATGACATGTCCCGTGCGTGTTCGGCAGCATTCCATGCCTCGCTGCCCAGGTCGGGCTCCGAAAGCTGGTACTAACCTATGTCAGGGTCGTTGGTTAGGTGCGACGGCTCCATCGACGATAACTCGACACGGCATCAGCATACGCCTTTAAGGCGGTCACCATGCGCCAGGCGTGCGCCTAGCTTCGCGTTACAGCCGGGCAAGCCCGTAGTGCGATCCGTAGATGGCAGGCGATTATCGAGCAGCCCATCGAGCGAGCTCTCACCGATCGGCACCGATGCTGCATCGCGATAACCGCGATGGTGCGCCGGGGCATTATCTGCCCGTGTACGCGACCGACACAGGGGGGGGGAATGTTTCCGTATCCCATGATCAATGTTAGTAATTGTCGTAGGGAGATTGGTTTGGAGGGTCGCACTTCGCCATTGTCACGGACCGGGGCTTGAACCGTTAAGGGTGAAGTTGGTCGCGGGCAATAAGGCCAGAGCCCGTTCGGTTTGTAACGCCGGGCACCCGAAGGCCCGACGGCGTTATCGCGCATCGCTGGTCTGGATCTGGCCTCGAATTGACGCTTGATTATCCTGACGGTGGGTTGGGATCGTTCCCGTGACTGTCCGATCCTCCGATGGTGCCGTCCCGCTTGTGAACCTGCAACTCCGTCTCTTGGTTTCGGCTGATCTCGCGGCCTATTTTCTCGGCATCCGCCTTTGTAGCGGCGCGGTGACTGGCTCGCTCGTCGCCGTCTCTCTTGACCTGCCAGCCCCCGTCCTTGTGCGGCATCACTCTATGGGTATCACGTGCCATTTCCGTTCTCCGTCACCATTCTGAACGAAGGTAGCTTGCCACTGGCGTTCCGTCCACAAACTAGCTGAGATGTGGAAGGCGCCTGGCGGAGGATGTGGCACGAGCCGCTCGCTATCGGGCGGGCTTTCGGCCCGACGTGATTAGGTCGAACCAACGGTCGTAAGCCGGCACCGTGCCGGACTGGTTACGGCCCTCCTCCCGAGCAAGAATCCGGAGCGCCTTCTCGAACGCTTGGGGTTCCAATCGATCGAGATACTCCGTGAGCGTTGTCACGAGGACATCACGGCGGCTGGTACTGGGACCCTTGATGCCGAGAGCCGTATTCGCGGCCTTCAGGTCGGACATGGCGGGGAAGGAGCGCTTGGAGATCATCGCGTCGCGAAGCTCGTCGATCGTAAGTGCGTTGGGGCCGCTGAACCTGGGTTCCAGTTCCAGCTCGGGCGGAGTGACTGCGACGGCCCTTTTGGGCGCAGCCTTTGATTTGGCCTTCTTCTTGGCAGCGGTGGTGGAAGAGGCCCGTTCGACTTGTAGCCGGATGGCCTCGGCTAGCGCCGGCGAGCCGCCGCGATCCTCGAGCTCTGTGATGACCGGCTTCCAGTCGATCATGCGGTACTTGACGAAGAGTGTTGCCAACTCTCGGATCAGGGATTCGGTCTTGCTGCTCACAGGCCAATGCTCCCCAGGAATTCGTCACCCACGCGCTCAAGCTCCTCCTTGCGGCTGGAACGGGCGTTGTCCGTCAGAAAGATCGGCTTACCTTGTCGCGCACCGGCGGGGTAGCTGTCGGAATGATTGATCTCGTTTTGGAAGACCGGAATGGAATTTCGTCCGGCTGTTTCGCGGACGTACCGCCGGCTACGGCTATGTTCGACACGGTCGCTAACGTCGTTGAACACGATACCGGCGATCTGGGGGGGCGTCTCGTTCCGGTGCGTATTCTCGAATTCCTGAATCGACTTGAGCAGAAGCGGAAGGCCGATTGCGGACAGGAATTCGGGTTTGACGGGAACCAGGATCCAGTCGGCGGCGAAATAGGTCGCAGTGGAAAGGATGGACTCCGTGGGAGCGCAGTCGATTATGATGAGGTCGTAGGTGTCGCGGATTTCATCCAGTGCATCACGCAAGACATGCGCGCGTTCGAGAGCAAGCCGCATGCTCCAGGCGAGGTCGAGGCTCGCGGGAACGAGATGAAGGCACGACTCGTCGTTCCAATCGTGGACCTCTCGGATGAGCCCGCGGATGTCCACCGGACCGTCACCGGGCTCGTGGCGAAAAAGCATCTCGATAGTAGCGTCTTCGTCTGCCACCAGCCGTTCGTACCCTTCGACGCCGAGAATGTACTGGCTGAGGTTGAACTGGGGATCCAGATCGACGAGCAGAACGCGCAGGCCGCGATTATATGCCGCGTGCCAGCCGATGTTGGCGGTGAGGGTGGATTTCCCGACACCGCCCTTCATGTTCATCAGCGCTGCGACGGAAGCTGGTCGGCGAGTTTCAGTCGAGGCGCTGGGCGCTACCGCTTCCTGGCGAACGGTGATGCCTTGGGAGATCGCCCAAGCGGTCACCGCTTCACGGGTCCACACCGGGCCGGCCTTTAGCGTGGCGGTCGGTACTGGAAAACCACCCTTGCGGCCTCTCCAATTCGCCACGACCTGCTTCGAGACGCCGAGCATCTCCGCGATTTCCGCAACCCCCACCAGTTCCAAGCGACCGTCTCCTACCGTTATCAATGTATAAGTTTCTTTATCGGCGTTCACAATAGCCGTTGACAGCGTGCGTGCAATGCTAGATTTGGAACGCCGTTCAGAGCGGCGATGCCGATGGATTTTGCTGCTCTGGAAGGGGTGGCCCCGGGGGAGGCGTACCTGCCCCGGGGTCCGTTGCCGACCCTTTGTGGGATCGGCTGCTATGAGAACTGTAGTGGGCGCGAGATGGCTGAAAGTCAAGAATTCGCGGCACTGACGCCGCAGACGATCAAGGCCGTGGAACTCGCGCTGTCGAAGCCGCGGTTCTCTGCCTATCTCGGGTCGCACGGTGATCACGAATATGCGCTTCGCCTGTATCTTTGGAATGGACGGCTATCGAAGGCGTTCCTCTTCCCGTTGGGGGTCTGCGAGATCGCCACGCGCAACGCCATCAACGGCGCCCTGTCCGGGGTGTATGGGCCTAATTGGGTGCTCGCGCCGCCGTTTGGGCTCAACGTATTTTCCGCCCAGTCCCATACAAGGGCGCTCGATCGTCTGACCCGTGCCGCGCAAAACCGGGGCCTCCCACCACCCGGATCAAACGACCTCGTGGCTGCGCTAACTTTCGATTTCTGGTCAAACTTGTTTCGGGACGACTATGATCACGTGTGGACGCAACCCGTACTGGCCGCCGCCTTCCCACATCTCCCGGCGGGATTCCGCCGCAAAGACGTGCAGAAACAGGCGGCGGAGATCAACGACCTGCGGAACAGGATCGCGCATCACGAACCAATTCACGATCGACAGAATCACGGCGCCAAACTGGCCAGAATCCTCGATCTCATCGGCATGAGTTCGCGAACGGTAAGGGACTTTACGCGTCGTCACTCCACGGTGATGATGGTTTCGCGAACTCCTCCGACCCTGCATTCCCGGTTTCCGGGCCGGCCGCTCGCGCAGATGAACCTGCGGCCTCCCCCGGTAGTGGCAGCCAAAGATACGCTCGACATCGTCCTCCCGGTGATGCGTGCGGCACGCCCCGAACTTGCAATGATCGCCGGGGCGGGCGCGGAAGGGGTGCTGACGACCACGAGCGCGATGGCGCTGACCGCCGACCGGGCGGCGATGACCGCCGGGATGGTGGATCTGACGGACCTCACCGCAAGAGACGTCGTGAACCTTCATCCGCTTTCGTTCGCCGAGATAGATGTCAGGGCGACGAGCGGTGATGTGCTGGCGCTGTTCTTCCCTTCCGACTCATCTGCGCTGAAACCTGCGGTC
Organism: Sphingomonas sp. PP-F2F-A104-K0414; assembly: GCF_004340945.1. GTDB lineage: Bacteria > Pseudomonadota > Alphaproteobacteria > Sphingomonadales > Sphingomonadaceae > Sphingomonas. The sequence continues at coordinate 131,223 of NZ_SLYD01000009.1, read as the reverse complement.
GTCATCGTCCGCTCGGTGGTCGGCCATGTTGCCGGTGTCCTCATCAGGCCGGAGGTTCGCCTCTGACGGCTCATGCGCGCGGTGCGAATTTTTTGTAGATGCTAGGCGCGTGCTCCACGATACCGCTGCGGCGGGCTGGGCATTGACTCGGGATACTGCGAGATTTGTCCTACGGCTTACCATTCTAACCGCAGATCCAGACTAAGGCTTTTCTTGCGTTGATCAGCACACAGCGCTTGGATTGACGCCTTTTGGGCATGCCAATAGGTGAATGCGGTTAGCGAGTTTGCGTGCATCATGAACGATACCCGATCGAGACTACTCTGATATCGCCGTAACGGGGCGAAGCGAACGTTCCGCCGGTGTGATCCAGGATTGGAGGTTCCGAACTCAATATCGCTGATGCCCGCCGAGCAACAGACTCATCCGGGAGTTGATTGCGAGAGGCGCCATGTTCCACGGCCAGCCCGTTTTGCGTCGTACAGCGCGACGTCGGCCAACTTGTACATTGTCTCGTTCGACACTGAGCCGTCAGTACCAAGAGCGATGCCGACGCTCAGGTCTGCGCGTACTTCATGCTGGCCGATGGAGACCGTCGTCGAGAAGGAGTTGTATAGTCTCTGGCACGCATCGGTGACGGCACGCTCGTCAGAAATCCCGGTCAATAGGATCGCAAACTCGTCGCCGCCTAGGCGGAAGATACTGTCCCGCTGGCGTACCGCATCGGTAAGCCGGTCGGCGACCTCAACCAGTAGCGCATCACCGACGTCGTGGCCCAGCTCATCGTTAATGCGCTTGAAGCGGTCAAGGTCGATGAGCAGCAAGGAAAATGGTTGGCTTTCTGCATTGTTGACGTGTCGTGTTAGAGCTTCGCCAAATAGTCGACGGTTGCCGAGACCCGTCAATGTATCAGTATATGCGAGTTTCTCGAGTTCGGACTGGCTTACGAGTAGTTTTGTGGTGCGATCCTTTACAAGATCTTCGAGCAGTTTTTGCCGTCTCAGCGTAGCACGCATGCGTAGGTGATAGAGTGAGTAGATCACGAGAAAGAGGCCGAGGATCGCCGTAGCGCGGAACAGCAGCGTCTCGTACCAGCGGTGTTCAACATTCAGTTCGAGTGTGAGGGGCGCGCCGATGGGGCGCAGGCGGGAACCCGACGTCGGCGCTATCGCCCTGATCTCCAAAGTGGATTGGCCGGCGGGGAGGTTGGTGTAACGGGCGACCCGGTGAAAGGCGTCGACTCGAGTCCATTCGGTTTCCAGCGGGGACAGTCGATAGGCGTAGGCTTGTTCGCGACTGCTTGCGTAATCGAGTTTGGCGAACTCGGCGGTAAGGTCGCGTTGAGCACGCCCGATCGGCAGAGAATCGTTGCCCGCAAGGCCGGCGAGTGATTGGGCGCCGCTGATGACTGAAGTGAACCGCAACGGTGCAGCGACCGAATTTCGTTCCGGTGCGCTCGGATCGATAAGAGTCAAACCACCGAAGCCGGCAAATAGAATTCGACCATCGGGCAGAACGTCGCCTCCCCCGGTCCAGTTTGCGATGAAAGCGACCCCATCGGAGGGGCGCAACGTCGTGATGGTCAGCCGCAATGGGTCGATCCGCGCGATGCCGCCATCCGTGCTGACCCAGATCGCGCCGTCTCGCCCTTCGAGGATCTTGTCGACGGTGTCGTGGGGTAAGCCCTCTAGCCGTCCGAGATGACGTAGGGGCCGCCAGTGGCGGGCATTTCGCACGTAGATCGTTATGCCCCCCCCGGCCGTACCTGCCCATAATCGCCCTTTTCGGTCCCCTAGCAACGTACTGACGTAATTGGCCTTGAGGCCGGGCGCCAATCCGGCGCTCGGGCGTATCTGCGTCACTGTGCCGGTCGCGAGATCGACCCGGTTTAGTCCATGAGCCGTGCCGACCCAGAACGCGCGGTCGGTGGTGAATGCCATCGAGCGGACGCGCTGATCAGTCAACGACGCGGACCAGCGTGTGGGGATCGGTGCGCGAGGGTTGCGCACGTCCGTAGTGCCGACTCCCTTGCCGCCTGAATATAGGGTCTGGCCATCCATGAGCAGCCGTGACCACGGCTTTGCGGAGAGCTTGCGCGCGCTTGTCCCCGAAAGGGAAATTGAGAAGAGCCCTTCGTCGCTCGCAGCGAAGGCCGATCCACCCCGCTCGGAGAATGCGAAGGCCTGAACATCGCGCCTCGCGCCAGGAAGCTGTTCGAGACGTGCCGCGCTACCAGGCTGTGGAGGTATCAGGCGGAATGCCGGCGTATCGGCGGTACCGTACCAGATCGCACCATCGGGCGCCGCTCCGACCGACCATGCGGCGTGCGGTTGCAGGCCGGGCCCTGTTCGCAGCGCGCTGACGATGCTCAGTACGCGGAGCGGCGAGGGGTCGACATAGGCGAGCGAGGAATCACCAACGGCCCAGATCAAACCCGAGCGGTCTCTGAAGAGCGCGTTAAGCCCGTCCTCGGGCAAGCTCGCTGGTATCAGTGGATCATGTGCGAGGCGCCGGATCCGCCTCGTCGCCGGATCGATCACCCAGATACCTGCACGCGACGAACTCCAGAGCTTTCCTTCTCCCGCGTCGATCATCATGCCAAGCTTCGGCGTTCTTTCGTCGACGGCGATCGGGTGATGATGCGCGGCGCCTTCATGATCGAAGAGGTAAAAGCCAGATTTCCCTGTAGAGATCCAGAGTTCCCCTTTGATGTCTTCATGAAGTGCCGAGATCACGTCGTCGGTCGGCAAGCCGGGTATTTTGATATGCTGAAAGGCCCTGTCGGCTGGGCGTCGTCGAAAGAGGTTTGGTCCTCGCGCAACCCACAGAACGCCCTTGCGTCCGATATGGATGGCCTGAACGTCTCTCGCTAATGGTCCCCCCACCGGGCCAACGGGAACGGCGGTAACGACATGGTCGCCCCTGCGGACATGCGACAACCCAATATCGCTGCCGACTAAAAGTCCGCCGCTACCGTCACTCGACATCGTCAGGACGTGTGCATGATCGAGCGCTGTGCGCTTGGGAGGTCTGACGAACCGATCAGTTTCTACGTCGTGCCGGAGTAGGCCTTCCGAGCTCATGCCGAGCCACAGCACACCGCCTTGATCGGCAAACACTTGGTTTACCATCAGTTCGGGAAGCGCAGCTGCGCCCGGTCGCGCTTGCGTCGTGTAAGTCTTGAACCCCGTACCGTCCCAGCGGGATAGCCCAGCATCGGTCGCGATCCACACGAAACCCGTACCATCCTGAGCGACGGAACGTGGTAGACCCGCGTTGGGAATAGTATCATCTCGCGCCACCGTTTTGAACATCAGATCGGCCGACGCTCTCCAAGAGGCGCGCTGCGGCAACGGATTGGCCGTGGGTGATGAGGTGGAGTTCCGCGGTCGCTCTGCCATGCGAGCGCTCGCCGTAAGTGAGGCCATCCCGCCGAGGATAGCTAGCGAGGGCAGGTGGCGATACCAGGGCATATAACGCGGATCTCATAATCGCCTTTAGACTTGTTTAAGTCGTCGGCGCTTTCACCCAGGCTGCAGACTCGTCGGTCAGGCTCGAAATATGACTGCGGCCAGCCGACTGACGACCAGACATTGCGATTACGTGGGCAATGCGGGGACGCTTAGCATTTGGTCATGGCGGCAATCCACAAGGTCAGACTGTTGATGCCGCGATAGGGGGCGCCGTTCGAGGGGAGCGAGACATTGGGCGCGGTACTGCCGTTCCACGATTTCGACCAAGGCCGGGTGCTTGCCTCGATCATCGCGATCATCTGACCGGTGATCTCCTGATAGACTTCGGTCCGATTGTTGGTGATCCGTCCCATGATATTCTTCCTTTCCTTTGAGGTATCAAGCCGGTTGCAACAGCAACCGGCTCTGCCTTTCCGGCGAGGAACGGGATCGGGAGGTACGGCGAGAATCTGACCCCTGGCGTGGGCGAGCCGCCAAGCGTGGCCGACGTCTTGCGAAGCATCGGCCACGCGTAGCGGATTACGCGGGGGGCCTGATTGCCCTTCGGGAACGAAAGGGCAGCCGCCCTTGGTGCTCCCTCCACGCAGCGGTCTTCCGGGGAGGGCCGCGCGACGCTGCAAATTAGCGTCGCGCCCGTCGGCGCGGCCATAGGTATGCCACGTGGCACACCCCATGCGAGGATTGTTACCCGACTGGGACGAGACAGCGGCAATGTGGCTTGGGCGGCGCGAACGCCGATAGCGCCTTACCCGTCAAGGTCTTACCCCACAAACTTTGCATCTCGGAAAGATAGCGACCTGTATGTCGCCTGTGCCTTTCGCAAAGGACAACATCCATTCTCGATCAATCGAGGAAACGCCTTTGATCAATCCCGGACTTCATGCAGGATGCTTGGGAACGGAGCGGGTGGGGGCCACGCCGTGTTCCGGGAAGGGGAACACGTGCTGCTCGCAGACAATGAAACCAAGTTCGACCTACTGAACAACGAAGCGATCGCTACAACCATTGTCGGGCTCATCGGTGAGAACCCCGAGCGGGCGGTAACGGTAGGAGTCCACGGGGACTGGGGTGCGGGGAAGTCGAGCGTGCTCGAGATGATCGAGAGCGCCTTGGACGGCCATGATGACATCTTGTGCATCAAGTTCAACGCCTGGCGTTTCCAGGGGCTCGAAGATGCCAAGATCGCTTTGATCGAAGGCGTCGTCACCCAATTGATCGAGAAGCGGTCTCTCGCGACCAAAGCCGCAGATGCCGTGATGGATGTCGTCAAACGGCTCGACTGGCTCAAGATCGCGCGTATGGGGGGCGGCCTCGCGTTCACGGCGATGTCCGGGCTGCCAAACCCAGATCAGATCGGCTCCGTCGTGGGGATGGTGAAGGGCTTCTTCGCTGATCCCAAGAAGCACCTCGATAAGGACGAGATCGACAAGGTCGTCAAGGGCGCCGAAGGGCTGCTGAAGGCGAAGGAAAGCCGGCGGGTCCCACAGGAGGTCGAGGAGTTCCGCAAGGCATTCGACGAGCTGTTGCTCCGTGCGGGCCTGAAGCAACTCGTCGTCCTGATCGACGATCTGGATCGCTGCCTACCCGAACCGGCTATCGAGACGCTGGAAGCGATGCGGTTGTTCGTGATGATGGATCGTACGGCCTTCGTCATCGCCGCGGACGAGGCGATGATCGAATACTCGGTCCGCAAGCATTTCCCCGATCTTCCGGATACGACCGGTCCGAGGGATTATGCTCGCAATTATCTCGAGAAGCTGATCCAGATCCCGTTTCGGATACCGTCGTTGGGCGGCGTCGAGACATACATTTATGTCACCTTGCTGTTGGTCGGTGCGCGCCTCGGCGACGACAACGAGCAGTTCGGCGAATTGGTCAAGGTAGCGCGCACGGCGCTGAAGCGGCCCTGGGACCCGACCGGCTTCGACAGCGGCGCAGTGCAAGAGGCACTCGGTGATCGCGCCAAGGACGTGGCGGAGGATCTCGTCCTGACCGAGCAGATCGTGCCGTTGCTTGCCAGCGGGACGTCGGGCAATCCGCGGCAGATCAAGCGGTTCTTGAATAGCCTGCTGTTACGTGCGCGCACCGCCGACGCTCGCGGGTTCGGCGCAGCCATCAAGCTGCCGGTCCTCGCGAAGCTCATGTTGGCCGAACGGTTCATTCCGACGCTATTCGACGAGATCGGTCTCGCGTCGGCGAATGATCCAGATGGTCGATGCAAGGACCTGGGCATACTCGAAGGCGAACTGAAGGCGGCGCCAGTAAGTCCCCCCGAGGAAGCGCCAACCGCCGCGAAAAAAACCGCTGAGGAGCCGCAAACGGGTGCGAAGAACCCAGCCCCACCTGCGAAGGCGGCAGTGGCGTCGCCCGAGAATCCGGTCCTGACACAGTGGATGGCGTCGGACGTCATCAAGGCATGGGCAAAGCTGCAACCGCCGATCAGCGGCGTTGACCTTCGTCCGTACCTGTTCGTCACGAAGGACCGGAAGGATTATCTCGCGGCAGCTTCGGCGCTGGGCCCGCTCGCCGCGGTCGTCGAACGCCTGATGGGACGACGCATGACCGTATCGGGGATGGACGCCGAGTTGCGCGCGCTGGCGAAACCGGAAGCGTCGCTGGTGTTCGATTTCGTTCGACGCCGGATCCTCGCCGCAGGCGATTTCGTGCGCCCGCCCGCGGGCATCGACGGCGCGACGATTCTGGTTCGCACGCAACCGCATCTGCAATCCGCGCTCGTCGATATGCTGGGGATGCTGCCCGAAACCTGCGGGCCGTGGGTCGTTGCGGGCTGGTCCGAGGTGTTGACCGAAGAGAGCGAGAAGCGCCGCTTCCAGAACCTGATCGAGCGGTGGAGTAAGATCAGCGATAACCCGGCGCTCCAGGCGACCGCTACGGCTGCTCTGCGGACCGGGATCAAAAGCTGATGGGCACCTCGTCCTCCTTCGATGGGCCGACGAATGATCGGCCACTCGTTCCGACCTTCATCGATGATTTCGACCGCGGCGACGCCGACAAGAACGACGATGGTGCCGATGGTCAGGATGCCGACGGTAACGCCGGTGATGGGACCGACCAGGGTGATGGCGCCGCACCGCCTCCAGCAGTCCCTCTGCCGCCACCTGGGCCGGCAGGCCGCTTCAGCTCGCCCCGTAGCGCTTTCACGACATTCGCTAAATCGGGCGGGACCGATCGCAAGAGTCTCGGACGCGCGGTATCCGGCTATGTCCGGTCGTCGATGGGAAGCCCGCGACGTGCCGCGCAACGGATGGGCACCGCGCGCGTGTCGGGTGCCAATGTCGTCCGACTGCTGCAATCGGTCCAAGCGAACGGTATTGCCGAGACGCTGCGTGAGTTGAATCTCACGGCGCTCGCGGGTCGCCCGATCGAGGAAGTGTTCGCTGGTCTAGCCGATCACGTCTGCCCGGAAGACGGCTCGATCGACCAGGGGATCGCGCGAAACGCCTTCATCGAGACGATCGCCGATCTCGCCGATGCCGGCATCACCGACATCGATGGACTGACACCCGAGCAGATGACGACGGTCTTCGAACTGTACGTTGCGCACACCATCGAAGCACGAATCTGCAACGACATTGGCACGAAGGCCGTCGCCCTCCCGGCCAATCCCGCGGCCGCGCAGAACGTCGAGGACATGCTGCACGACTTCATCCAGCGCGGCGTCAGCGATGCCGTTTCCCAATCGGGGAGCAACATTCAGGCCTTATCGCCGACGGAGATCAGCGGGTTCGTGACGTCGGTGTACGAAGACGCGTATCGAATCCTGCAGGCGATGGGTGATGCGGAGGCTGCACGATGAAGCGACACCTGCTCGTCGGCACGATGGGTGCCAAAGACAAGCCAGCGATCGACACGGGCACGGACGAGGCCCGCTCGGACGTCCAGCTCTTGAACGTGGGCGGTATCGCCTACGGGATACAAACTGCACTCAACGACTTGCGCAAGCTCGACCTGGTGCCTGATGAGATCGGTATCGATCTCCTAATTCTCGGTGCGCTGGTCTACGCTGCCGACACGCGCATCTCGCGCGCAACCGAAGCGCAGGATGGTTGGACGCGCGAGATCCGCATCGTCCTACCCGTCAGCGATGTCGCAGCTTGGAAGCGCGCACGGCCGATCGTGATCCGTGCGCTCGGCTTCTTGAGCGGCGATCGCTGGTCGATCGAATTCCGCAAACGACCAGCGGGCAAGGAACGTCTTGCGGGAACCGTCCCTACACCTTTGCTGCAAACCGACCTCCTCGGCGTCAACCTGTTCTCGGGCGGGCTCGATAGCCTGATCGGGGCGATCGACAGCCTGACGAAGGATGAAAAGCCCCTGCTGGTTAGTCATGCTGGCGAGGGTGCGGGGAGCAGAGCGCAGTATCTGTGCCATGCCGAGTTGAAGGCTCGGTTCCCTAAGCGACACTTCGAATGGGTCCGCCTGCCGATGGTGTTCGCGCATGATCTCGCTGACGGGGTCGGTTCGGAGACATCGACCCGCGCGCGCTCCTTCCTGTTTTTCGCTTTTGGCGTGGCAGCCGGTACGGCGCTGCGTCGTCGCTTCGAACTGAAGGTGCCGGAGAATGGATTGATCGCGTTGAACGTGCCCTTGGATCCGCTGCGTCTCGGTGCACTCAGTACCCGTACGACGCATCCCTTCTACATGGCGCGCTGGATCGAACTGGTCGCCGCGCTCGGCATCGATGGCTCGCTCGCCAACCCCTATTGGGCGATGACCAAGGGCGAAATGGTCGAAGCGTGTACGGACAAGGCCTTCCTGCTCTCGATCGCCGGCAAGTCTATCTCATGCTCATCACCGGCAAAGCTGCGCTGGGCACGCCAGGCACAGGGGCATTGTGGCTATTGCCTGCCGTGTCTTATTCGGCGGGCATCGATCCCGGACGGTGATCCGACCGAATATTACCTTACCGATATGAAGCGCCGAGCTCTGAACAGCGCCGAGGCCGAAGGGGTGCAGGTGCGCTCCTTCCAGCTCGCGATAGCGAGGCTCCGTGCTAGGCCGGAACTCGCCAAGGTGCTCATCCACAAGCCCGGACCGCTCTACGATCACGGTATCGACGACCAGGCGGAGATGGCTGGCGTCTATGCCCGTGGACTGGAGGAAGTCGGTCGACTCTTGGATGGCGTTCGCACGAAACCAAAGTAGACGCGGCCGATGACGAACCTAGTCGATTTCCATTGCCACCTCGACCTTTATCCGGATTTTGAACGTGCCGTGGATCGCAGCGACCGGGCTGGCGTGTTCACGCTAACGGTGACGACGACGCCGAAGGCATGGCGACGGAACGCGGAGGTCACCGCGTCGACCAAGCACGTGCGCGCTGCCTTAGGCCTTCATCCGCAGCTCGTGAGCGAGCGCGCCGGTGAGATCGGCCTGTGGGAGAAGCTGCTGCCTGAAACGCGATACGTCGGCGAGGTGGGCCTCGATGCGGGCCCCCGCCATTATGCGTCGTTCGATGCGCAGAAGAAGGTTTTTGCCCACGTCCTTCAAGCGTGTGCCGAGGCCGGGGGAAAGATCCTTTCGGTGCATAGCGTGCGATCTGCGAAAGCCGTGCTCGACATGGTCGAGGCTCATCTGCCGTCCGATCGTGGACGCGTAGTGCTCCACTGGTTCACCGGCTCGGCGTCGGACGCACGCCGCGCAGCTGAGCTGGGCTGTTATTTTTCCGTCAACGAACAGATGCTCGAGAAGGTCGGCAAGACGACCCTCATACAGTCTTTGCCGCGAGATCGCCTTCTGACGGAAACGGACGGTCCGTTCACGAAGGCGGGTTCTCGCGCTGCCGAGCCGATCGACGCCGGGCGGGCGATCCGTTCGTTATCACGGCTCCTCGATATGACCGAAGTGGATGCCGCGACGATGGTCCTCGCCAACCTGCGGGCTTTGCTTTCCGAGGGTTAACGCTTGTGTGTCAGGTGGCACACGGGCTGCGGGGCCTAAGATCTGTATCAGGCCGTTCACGTGTTATGCCGACGGGCGATGATCAGCCGGTGCCGGAGCGCGGTGTCCGGGTCGGTAGCCCTGCGGACATCGTCATCCTACTTCGGGGCCGGGATCACTACGGGACCCTCAGATAACTGACGACGTCTTCGACGAGATCGATGCCAAACTATGTGCTCATCGGTCTCTCGAACGGCCAGCCTATCGGAAAAACTGCGGAGAAAACGGGTAGTGCGACCGCCCCGGTAGCTCGAGCGCCGAGTTCGCAGCGGACCATCAAAGGAGCAAACCGCGCCGCGGGCCATCAGGACGTAACCCTGGCCAAATAAACTCGTTGCCGTGAAATGTATCTCATTCACTGCCTGCTTGCCTAATGGGCCGCCTAACCGTCGGGAGGGGAAGATCGGCGCTTTCTACGGGAGCCTGGAGGGAAGCCATCTTCAGGAGTGCTGCCAGTAACGGCTCGCTTTGACAACGAAGAGAGGGCGAGCCGGCCTGTCACTTTCCGGGCACCTGACGGGACGAAAACGCAAAAGAACGCGTGAGGTTCACTGGTAACGGCTCGCCCCTGGCGGAATCCAAGGACGAGCCGACCAGCGCATGTTGGGGTTACACCGGCCAAGTAGATACGCCCCCACGAGCAGGATCGCTTCACATAGGAAGGAAAGCACAATCATACCCGGCCGGAAGGGGACACTGGCGCAGCGCGGTTCGATTAAAAACGGCCCGCCCAAGGTCGAGAAGGGCGAGCCGACCGGATACGTGCATTTGGGAGGATTGCGTTCCGGTACTTCAGATACGGGCACAGAGGCGTTACGGTTTCACGGCAGTAACGGCCTGCCTCAAGCGCCCGTGTAAACGCGAGGCGGGCCGGCTGGCTCGGTTGGAGTATCCGCGCCAGCCATGAGCAAACCGACGAACCGCACAAGCGCCCCATTCTAGGATAAAAGTAACATGACGGGGCACGCCTGCCAGCAGTCGGGGCTAAGCGTCCGGTCATCAAACTAACCGCGCTGAGACCGCAATACAGCTTTAGTTGTTGCAACGATCTGTTCTAGGTTTTCATAACGAAGCCCATAAAAGTTCGGCCGTACCTGGAGCGTATCTTTGGTCGACTCTTGACGGTAGACGAGATGGCCGCGATGAACGCCTCCCTCGCAGCGACCTTGGGCAGAGGCGAGGCGGTGCAGTCTATGCGCGCCGCAGTTCACGCCGTAGTCAGCGATCGGTTACGAGCACTATATCCTTGAACCAAGCAGTGTGCATCGTTGCGCCTTGACCGTTTACGATTTCGATTGATGCGGCCAAGCAGAGCTTACCGGATAGGATATCAGCTGCCATGATCTCTCGGGCACCCGCGATTGCCACCCGAATGGCGTCGTTCAGGTCCATTGCCAAGAACCCTTCATCGTCGGTTATCGGGGAACCCGGCTCGTTCAGGTATAGGAAGTATCGTTCCATCACGTCGGTATGAGGAATCGAGCCGCTAACGTCTCGAACCGTTGATAGGATAAGCAGGAATAACATTGATTAACTCGAGAGTCTGAGCCCCCTCCATCGATTCAAAGGTATACGTTTATCGAGTTCAAGACGCCGCCGTTGACGAGTGGTAGAGAACGCCGCAGTTTCGTCCAGCCCGATCCTCGGGCAGGAGATACCAGATGCGTAAACTGCTGTTCGCTGCCGCTTCGCTGTCGTTGCTCTTTGGATTTCCGTCGATGGCGGCGCCGTGCAAGGACGCCAAGGGGCGCTTCACCAAATGCCCGAAGGCGCCCGTGAAGACGGTTCGATGCAAGAGCGCGAATGGTAAGTTCGCGAAGTGTGGCACTGCCGGCGCCAAGCCTGTCTGACCATGAAGGCCCGGGTCTTGTACTAACGGCAGCGGTTGCGGGCGCGGCCCGGCCGATCGTCATTACTATGTCGCCGTCGCTTGGGCTTGCGGACTGTTATACCCGTAAGAATATCGCCCGCATTCAAGCGGGCGTTGCCGCCCTTCATTAGCGGGCCAAGAAGCCCGAAGCTGAAGACCCTGATCACGACGCCGGCGGCGTTGGCTTCGCCCTCGGTTCCGCGTGTACCCGAGATGGGCAACGAACCGCTCGGCAGATCGAAATGCACCCGCTTGGCCGCAAGCCGACCCCGGTTCCCGGCCATCTCGGTCCGGTTAACGTATGTCATCTCGCCTGGGCCGGTTGCCTCGACAGGGACGGCGACGATGCGACCGGCATAGACAAGAGAGTTGACGGGCAACTTGGATGGCGGGGCGAGGCAAAACGACAACAGCGAGATCACAAGGCTGCCACGTACCGTGCGCTTTTGTAATTCGTAATGCCCCCCGTTTTATGGCTTGCCTATCGGGAATGTCTGTACCGTCGTGGTCGCCGCTCCTTTTCGGGAAGTGGTATCCGCGGTTGCGACGCAGATATTGAAGCGGGTTGGAGACGTTTGTCAGCAATAAATCGCATGGTGGCACGGGCCGACCCACTCTTTAGAGAAGGCCAGCCCCGTGGGTTATTCCGCTGCTGCTTCTTCGGCCTTGCGCTTACGCGAAGCCGGAGCGGGCTTGACGTCAGCCTTGGCTGCATTCGTCTGGCCAGGCTTACGACCCAAACCAATGCTCTTAGCCATCGTGCGGCGTGCTTCCGAATAGGTAGGAGCAACCATCGGGTAATCAGCTTTCAGGCCATAACGCTCGCGATATTCCGCTGGCGTCATGCCGTTAGTGGCGAGATGACGGCGCAACGTTTTGTACGACTTGCCATCGATCATGCTGATGATGTGATCGGGGCTGGCGAGCGACTTGCGAGCCGTCACCGCCGGGGTGTATTCTTGAGCAGGAGCTTCGTCCTCAGCAGCGGTCGCGTTTCCGCCTACCAGCACCGAAACAGTCTCGTACATTTTGTTCAGGAAAGCCGGAACGTCGTCAGCATTCGTACGCGTGTTGGGGTTCGCCAACCAAGCGATTGTCAATTCCGTGGCGAGTTCGACGGGGTTCAGATCGAGGGTGGTATCAGGCATAGGAGCTCCATTTCTCGGGGTGTACTTAGGTATTTGATTGGTACTTGGCAATCTCGCGCTGCTCGAGGCATTCTATTTGAGTCCGGCACATGGAAAGACATGGGCATGGGCTGTGATTTTTGCTATTTGAAACGTCGGTCAAACGTAGCGTGAGCATGGTGAGGACCGAGCGGTATCTCACATCGGCCAACGCTGGCGACGGGTTGACGATCGGCAGGCGTTAGATCGTCATAGCTATCGTCAACCGTTGCTGGCTGCGCTGGTCCGTTTAAGATAAGCAATTTAGGCCAAGTGAAGCCCCTCATCGAATGAAGATACAATACAACAGACGGGTCTCTTACCCAACCGGGTTAAGGCACCGCTGCTATGTTCAAAGCCGAAATAGATGTAATTAATGTAATTTACGTTGCAGCAAATTTGCAGCCTTGAGGCCATAAGCTATTTGGGCGCGCTTCTCATACGTGAAGCGGCAAGACACGCGCTGGCGGCCGCTCCTTTCAGTATACCTTTTCATTTTAACTAAAGGCGTCAAACTTGCTAAATATCGAGGCTTACTTCTAGTAAACCTTCAATTTTTGACATACCGGTTGATGTCAACTGTCCTACGCAAATATCAGAATCAAAAAAGTCGATTAATTCTCTTTCTACGAGGGCTTTCAACCATCTAACGAGTGTCTGTTCCCGGCAGCCGGTATGACGGGAGAGTTGTATAAGACTGATGCAAACTCCTTCCGCCTCAGCCTTGTAGAGCTGTAACAGAATCAGCCAAGGGTAGTCCGCGAAAAGATCATCGCCTAATTCCGTGCGGCGTGCCCGCAGGTCACGCTCTTTTCTGTTCGCCGATCGCCAGAGGAATGCTGGCGATAGCTCAATAGCCTCAAGCTCCACTTTGCTAATCGTACCTACGAGTCTACCTTGGTCGAGGCCATCCCTCAAACGAGACACCTGTACATCGCTCCAAATAGCAGGCGCGCCGGGACGGAGATATCGCTTTCGAATGGCAAGCGGCCCGCCACTCGCTTTCAGCTTGTCTACGAGAGATGCGTTCCAGGTAACGTCATCAGGATGCGTTATCTGCTTGTACGACATGCCAATCAGTTCGGCTTCAGGTCTATGCAGCAGCTCGCATATGCCGTGATCGACGGCAAGGATCCTGCCAAACGCATCAGAAATTGAATGACCAACAAGCATTTCCGGTCTCCCTGGCATATCTATATTTATATGGTCAGTTACGAACGTAACAGTATTTGGATGCGTCGCCTTAATATATCTCCTGTTAATTTTCGTGGTTATAGCTTCTGTGAATGATTAATCACAAAATCCAGATGCGGTCTCGGACTCTGTTTGGGTGCTGATAGGAGAACAAGGGAAGGCCGATGTGCTGTATGGGGAAGAAGATAAAACAAGATTTCATGCACGATTCGCTGTCAGTATCGCAGTCGAGCAGCAGCCCTCCATGCGGAACGGTAGGGCGATCGCCTAGCGCCAAACTATCAGGGGCCGATTGCGAGACACCCCTGGAGATACGATCGAAACACGCTAACTGTTAGAAAGCCATTATAGAGCGAGGCGCGAACGCGCCATCTAGTTTGATGAAATCACGTAGCGAACGTAGGCGATGCGTCATCGCTTCTGACGATTTCTGCAGCGCGGTCGGACGATATCTTTCTGGTGTGGTCGTCACGGATGTCGCGAGAGCCTCTCCAGGCGTCGGCTGCCACGTCAACTTCGCCTCGATCGCCATGACTAACGGAGAGGCTTAGCTGAACGTCGTTCAAACACACGGGTTTTTCAATGCCCCCGAAACCCGGTGTGTTGCACAATGCCATCTAATCACTAATCCGTTCGATCAAGCGTCCGCATCGGTCCTAAGGTTAGATCATTGGTAAATCTGGTAGAGTTGGATGATCGGGAATCAATGCGGCTTGCGGCGTTGGAACGCTATGAGGTGATGGACACGCCGCGTGAGGCTTCGTTCGACGATCTTGCAGGACTGACTGCAAAACTGTTCGAGGCGCCCATCGCGGTCATAAATCTCATTGGTGAAGGCCGGCAGTTTTTCAAAGCCGAGGTTGGATTGGGTGTGCGCAGCACGCCGCTTGAAAGTTCGTTTTGCGCGAAAGCGCTTTTGGAGGACGACTCCCTTCTCATCTCGGACCTTACCCTCGATGGGCGGTTCGAGTGCAATCCGCTGGTGACCGGCGATCCGCATATCCGGTCCTATGCCGGCGCACTTCTGAAGACGGGCGACGGCTTGCCGATCGGGACGCTGTGCGTGCTGGACCATCGTCCCCGGGAATGGACCGCGCTTCATCAGGAAACGTTGCGTGTTCTGGCTCATCAGGTCATGGCGCAACTCGACCTTCGGTTGACGATGAGGGACCGCGATCGTCGATACGACGAGGTCCGGGAGAGCGAGGATCGGTTCCGCAACATGGCGGACCATGCGCCGGTGATGATGTGGGTGACCGACCCCCAAGGCAACTGCACGTACCTCAACCGGCAGTGGTACGTTTTCACGGGTCAAACGCCGGAGGAAGCTGGGGGGCTGGGGTGGCTCGACGCAACCCATCCGGACGACATGACCGAGGCGGGACGCATCTTTCTCGAGGCCAACGCTGCGCAGACATCGTTTCGCCTGGAATACCGGCTCCGCTGCGCCGACGGTTCATATCGCTGGGCAATCGACGCGGCGTCGCCCCGGTTCGGTCAGGACGGCCAGTTCCTCGGCTATATCGGTTCTGTCATCGATATCCACGAGCGTCGCGCCGCAGAGGATGCGGTCAGGCACTCGAGTGCGCTTCTAGCGGCGGTGATGGAGGCCGTGCCGGGGGTTGTCTATGCCAAGGATCGTGCGGGTCGAATGCTGGCCGCCAACCGCGGCACGGCCGAGCTGGTCGGCAAGCCGCTGTCGGCGATCATCGGGCGGACCGATCGCGAGTTCCTCGACGACCCCTCTCAGGGAGCCGCGGTCGAGGTCAACGACCGACGGATCATGGCCGAAAACGACGTGGAGGTCCTGGAGGAAGAGATCAGCCTGCCGGACGGGACGTGCGCAACCTGGCTGTCGACCAAGGCCCCTTTTCGCGATGCCGACGGGATTGTAGTCGGACTGGTGGGATCCTCGATCGACATCAGCGAGCGTAAACGGGCCGAGAACGCACTGCTGCAGCTGAACGAGACGCTCGAGGACGCGGTCGTCGAACGAACGGCGGAACGCGATCGGATGTGGGAAACGTCGCCCGATCTAATGCTGGTCATCGATTTCGAGGGCGTATTTCGTCGCGTCAATCCAGCGTGGACGGCGTTGTTGGGGTATGAGGCCACGGCACTGGTCGGGCATCACGTCAACGAATTCGTTCTCGAAGAAGACCATTCACGAACCCTCGAGGCGTTGCGCCTTACCGCCGACGGCCAGCGGCCGGATGTCGAGGTGCGCTATCGGCACAAGGATGGATCGGTTCGCTGGATATCCTGGGTTGCGGCACCCGCCGGCGACATGACTTACGCAACGGGCCGCGACGTCACGGCAGTAAAGGAGCAGGCCGAAGCCTTGGCGCAGGCGGAGGAACAGCTTCGCCAGGCCCAGAAGATGGAAGCGGTCGGGCAATTGACCGGCGGACTGGCGCACGACTTCAATAATCTGCTGACTGCGGTGACCGGCGGGCTGGAGCTTCTCGGCGCCAAGCTCGCGAAGGGCGAGTACGACAAGGTCGATCGTTACATCAACATGGCACAGACAGGCGCCAATCGCGCAGCCGCGCTGACCCAGCGCCTGCTCGCGTTTTCGCGCCGGCAGACGCTCGCACCCAAACCCACCGACGTCGACCGACTGATCGCGGAGATGGCAGAGATAATCGATCGCACGTCGGGCCCGGCGATCGAGGTTGAAGTCGCCTCGGCCAACGGCCTGTGGCCGATCCTGGTCGATGCGCCACAGCTCGAGAACGCGTTATTGAATCTGTGCATCAATGCGCGAGACGCGATGCCCGAAGGCGGCCGACTGACGATAGAAACGGGCAACAAGGCGCTCGATGCACGTGCCGCAGCGGCACAGGATTTGCCCCCCGGCGACTATGTCTCCCTTTGCGTGACCGACACGGGCACAGGCATGGAGCCTGAGATCATCGAGCGCGTGTTCGACCCGTTCTTCACGACCAAGCCGATAGGCGAGGGCACAGGACTCGGCCTGTCGATGATCTACGGTTTTGTCCGGCAGTCCGGGGGGCAGGTCCGCATCTATTCCGAGGTAGGGCAGGGTACGACGATGTGTCTTTATCTGCCCCGCCTGATTGGCGTGCACGGCGTCCACGAGCCATCGCAGTCAACGGAAACACGGCACCGTGCCCAGCAGGGGCAGACCGTTCTGTTGGTAGAGGACGAAATCGCAATTCGCGAACTGGTTAGCGAGATTCTCGGCGACGCTGGGTACCGCGTCCTCACCGCCAGCAACGGTCCGATGGGCGTCAGCATTCTTCGATCGAACGAGCGCATCGACTTGCTCGTCACCGATGTTGGTCTGCCCGGTGGACTGAATGGCCGTCAGGTTGCCGATGCTGGTCGTGCCGCCCGGCCTGAACTGAAAATACTGTTCGTCACCGGCTATGCCGCAAACGCAGCGGTAGGGGCGGGCCATCTTGACGAGGGAATGGAAATTCTGACCAAACCGTTCAACATGATCGAACTGGAGCGGCGGGTCGGGGAACTGATTTCCCGCTGAATGGGGATAAAGATCGTGAGGCGGGATCCGTGGCAGACATTACTGAGGCAGGGTTCGGGCTTCGTGGGTAGGTCGGCGCTGATACATGGCGGTTTCCGGAATCGACCCGGCGCTGCAGCCGCAGCCACGACCATCGCGGCGATCACGCCTTTGGCCGACACGTTCGCAGCGGCGACCCGACTTCGCTGACCGGTCAGTGTCGGTACCGAATCGAGCATCGTCGAGCGGTGAGCAGAAGTTCGGTGCGATTTCCCAAGATGTAAGGATAACCACTGCGGCGGCTAGCCCGCGATAGCCAGTCCTTCCACCATAAGGAAACAGATATCCATGCGCTACATCGGTTGACGAGCGCTCGGTCTGTATCACGCCTATACGGGCATAGCGCCAGCGCATCGTTTCGCGGTTGAGCGAACCGATGCGCTTAAGGCCCGCCCGTCATCAACGCCCAGCTTGGCGGGGCCCTTTGAAAGACCTGCTTCAAGCCGCGCCAAGCTCGTGATTCGGCCACTAGAGGTCTCTCACCCTCGGCTTCCACACAGAGCCTGGATCAGATCGCGCCGACCGAGCGATGGGCCTTGATCCTAATCATTGTGAACTGACAGGCTTTGAAGCTGGCGAGCCGTCACTCTCACAGTCGGCTTGAAGTCCAAACCTGCCATATATCGGTGAAGACTGGCGACCAATTGGCGGGTGACAGGATTCTGAGCCGGCGGCCCGTCGATTGCAAAACCGCATACGATTGCCCGGCCCCGGCCAACTGCCACTTCAACGATTAACCCGAGCGATCGCGCGGTGAACCAGTCGTCGATCACACGGACGATCGGTTCGATGTTCGGCGGCAGCAGATCAAGGCGAAGCGCGCCTGCACCGTGCAACGGATACCACCATTGCCAATTGCTATGTGCGTCGGTGGGGAAATCGGCGAGCGCGGCATGATGGGGGTCGCAAAGGATGCCCAACGTCGTTGGCGCCTGTCGCTGAGTCCACAACGTATTCCAGAAAATGCTGGAAAAGCCTAGTTGCACCGGCCGTTCGGGGTAATTGGCAACCGCTACTCCATCAAGGCCGATCAATGCATCGCCGCCACTAGCCAGGTGATCGAGCAGCGCCGCGTCTATTCGATCAGCGCGGCGAATCCGCGTAGACGTGGGGAAATTCGACACCGGAACCGGATAAATCCATAGATCCCAGTTATTCTTCGCGATCAATTGACCCGCCTGCCGGATCGTCACCGTAAGGCTGGCCGCACTTGCAACAGACACCTTTAGTACCGGCGCCGTCGACAGATCGAGCGGTGCGTTGCCCAGCGGCACGGTGCGCGCGGGGAAGGTTCCTTTCGCCAGTTCACCATCGTCAGCGGTGGCAATGCGCCAGTCGATCTGAGCCATCTCGATCGGGCCCGGCCCGAAATGCGCCACATCGATCGAGAACGCGAACGGTTCGCCCGATTGCAGTACACGAGTCGGCATCCGCGCCAGGACAACGGTCGGCGCGCAGAACCGGCTGTATTCAGCCGCCGTCGTATAGCCCTTGTCGTCCCAAAACGTATCCAGCACGCCCACGGTCGCGGTACCCTGGCCGGGAAAATCTTGAAGCCCCAGCAACTGGAAACCGCCGAAGCCGGGGGTTCGCAGTGCGCTTTCGATCTCTTCCTTGTAACAAAGGAGTTGCAGGCGACCGGATGCATATAGGAATTCGGGTGCAAAGGCCTGAAGGCCATTCTCGTAAAGCCGGTCGGCGAAGATATCGAAGTTCTTGGCCTTCAGATGACCGGTGTATTTTCGGCGCTCGTTAAGGTTGGGATAGGCGCACCATTGCCCGATCTCGTGGCCGACGACCGGCACCGGGTATCGGTTGACCGCTTGGCGATAGTCCGTCTGCGTTTCAGGCGGCTTGCTGTTGATCCGCGAGGCAAGCCCCTCGCCCCACGCTTGGACGCGGGGTGACGGAGTGACGTGATACTGGTTGTCCGAAATTTCCGGC
This sequence comes from Sphingomonas sp. PP-F2F-A104-K0414, assembly GCF_004340945.1. Lineage (GTDB taxonomy): Bacteria > Pseudomonadota > Alphaproteobacteria > Sphingomonadales > Sphingomonadaceae > Sphingomonas. The sequence goes on along the minus strand of NZ_SLYD01000009.1, from coordinate 112,068 downwards.
CATCCTGCCCCGGACGTCCACAACCGCCGCGTATCGAGCGCCCGGTAATGACGGACATAGCCACCCAGAAAGGCGTCGCGCCGTGCATCGCCATCCGGTGACTTCGGGCTCCCCGGCTCGTTGCCGTGGGTCATCATGACGAACGACGGGTGATTTCCGTAGGCGGCAAGGATACGGTCGGTTTCGGCGTAGATCCAGCGATCGACCGGCAGGCCGCCACCGACGTGGACGGACTCGTTCGCCCAGACCGTTTCCACCTGCACATAAAGCCCTAGCTCGTCGGCAGCATCAAATGCGGCTTCCGGCGGACAATAGCTGTGGAAACGCAAGTGATTAAAACCGTGGTCCTTAACTCGGTGCATAATCCGCCGCCAGCTTTCCACGTCGGTCGGCGGGTGGCCGGTAAGCGGAAAGATACTACAATCCAATGTCCCCCTAAGCATCGCCGGCCGGCCGTTCATGGTAAAACCCATCGGCGTGGGAACGAGATCGCGCCAGCCGAACCTCCCCAGCCATTCCTCACCGTTAACGAGCAGAACGGTGACGTCGTGCAGCACCGGATCGAACTCGTCCCAACTGCGCAGCGTGACCGCATCCGCCGCGTTGGGTCGGATGATCGCCTGGAAACTGCCAACAAGCCCGTTCCACGTCACCGGCACACGGGTCGTGCGCTTGGCCAGAACGATGTCCGCCGCGGCCATAGGCGTTGCATCAGCTAGCCGCCGAAGCGTGCCGTGCACCGTCAGTACGTGGTCGCGGAGTGCGGGGTGCAAATCCACCCGTTCGATCCAGACCGGTTCACTCGCGCGCAGTTCGATGCGACCCGCGATGCCGTTCCAATTACCCTGAGTATGGTCCGTCACACCGTGGCTATTGTGGCCGATCTCGACAATCATCCGGTTGTCGACGCGGATCGTCAGGCGGTGCCTCCCTGGCTGCAGCGTGCCTAGGTCATGGATGTGCGGCACATGCAGGGCGTCGCTGCGGCCAATTGGGTGATCACCGATCCATACCGACGTTTCCCAATGCGGCCGCTCAAGGAACAGCGAGATGCGCTTGCCGCGCCAAGCGTTCGGCACCTCAATTTCACGCTGGTACCAAGCCGCACCGCGATACCAGCTGTCGGGCTGGAGAAAGAATGGTACCTTGATCTCTCCGGGGCTGCGGTAGCGTGCATAATCGGCCTCGCTAAAGAAGCCACGATCGACCAGACCTCCGGTCCACGGTGTCTCGGTCGTAACGGCATGCCCTATGCCGTTCTGCTCGAGGCTTCCGGGAAACGGAAGGGTGTCCCGTAGCGGTTTCTGATGCCAGCCCCTCTCCAACCCCTGATCGTCAGGGTCAAGTTCACGCCGCCAGATCCCGGCCAGACTGCCGGTTGATGCTGTTTCGTCGGTTGCGCCGGATGCGACGCCCGTCATTCCCAAAAAGGGACCCACTGCAAGCGATTGGACGAGACGGCGGCGACTGATCGCTCGACGTCCATCTGTAGCGTGTTCCATCGTCCAGTCTTCCATTCACAGTCGGGCCGTTGGCCGATGCACATCATTATTCGATAATTGAAACTAAATTGGTTCTTACTAAACTTGGACAATCATATGCACTGTTACACCTAGTTTTGACAGAAGCCCCAGTCTCCGAAAAGGGATTGAGATGTTACCAGTCTCATGAAGAACAATTCGGGATTGAAGATTAGGCAGCAGTGACGATTTTACATTTGAGCCAAATCGTAATGCTAGCGCCATTTATGAAGCCGACTAAATTAGGGGCGAAATTGTCTTGTTAATTCCCCGTCAAGAACGGCGAAGTTCTATCAGGAATAATAAAATTGCGTCATTATCGCACATGACTGCCATTCAACCCAAAGATCAGGTCAAATGTTTGTTACGAGCCGTCACCAATCCTGTTCGATCTGCTCCAGCGTCTTGCCCTTCGTCTCCGGCAGCATCCGATGGACGAATACGAACCCTCCCGCACATATGGCCCCGTAAATCCAAAAGGTAACGCCCGTTCCCGCACGAGCGTTGAGAAGTGGGAAGGTATATGTCAGTAAGAAGCACGCCGCCCATAACGCGGTTGTCGCGATCGCCATGCTCGCGCCTCGCGCCTCACTCGGAAAAATCTCTGACAGGGCGACCCAGGTCACCGGCGCCAGCGTCATGGCATAGGTGGCGATCGCCGCCACTACCAACAGCAGCATAGGCCAGCCCTGCACGCCCATGACATACCCCGCGCCAACGGCAGCATATATAGCCGAAAGGCCGGTGCATCCAACCAACAACAGGCGACGCCGCCCCCAGCGCTCAACTGTTCTCAACGCGACCAGCGTGAACACGCAGTTCACGACGCCGGTGATGACGATGTTGAACAGCGTGTCGGAGACCGCGTATCCTGCACCGGCGAATATCTCTTGCGCGTAATTGAAAATGACGTTGATGCCGCACCATTGCTGAAGCACGGCCAGTCCCACGCCGATCAATAGGACGCGGCGGAAACGGGGTTCCTGCAGCACCGAGCGCAGGCTGCGTCTCGGTGCTGCCCCCAGCGCGCTGCGAATGTCGTCGAGTGCCAACTGAGCATGCTCCTCGCCCCCCAGCCGGGCTAGAACGGCGCGCGCATGGTCCCATCGGCCGCGCAGTGCCAGCCAGCGTGGGCTTTCGGGGATCAGGATACAGCCGAGCACGAACACGATCGCTGGCACCGCCGCCGCAGCGAACATCCATCGCCAACCCACCGTGCCGTTCCAAGACGTGGCGATGTCGGCCGAATTGGCACCGGGGGCTACCGGGTCCGCAATCAGCCAGTTCACGATCTGCGCTGCCAGCAGCCCGACGACGATGGCGATCTGGTTCAGGACGACCAGCTGGCCCCGGCTACCCGATGGCGCAATCTCGGCGATGTAGAGCGGCGTTAGGCCGGACGCCATGCCAATCGCGACACCGCCCGCGATACGCCATGCGACGAACGTGGCGAAGCCACTCGCCAGCGCTGTACCGATTGACGACACCGCAAAGATCACCGCCGCGATCAACAACGCGGGTCGGCGACCATGACGATCGGCGATGACGCCCGAAACCATCGCTCCCGCTAGGCAACCGATCAGCGCGCTACTAACCGCCCATGCCTGGGACCATGGCGTATCCAGGGCGAAGGCTACTTCGTAAAAGGGTTTCGCGCCGCCGATCACGACCCAATCGTACCCGAACAGCAATCCGCCCAATGCTGAGATCGCCGCCGCCAGCCAGACCGCGCCCGTCGCGATGGGTGCGTCGACCTTTTTCTCCGGTCCTCCGAGATCGACGACGTGCATGTTACAGCCTCCCCATGCGGCCGCCATCGGCGACGATGTCCTCACCGGTGATGAATCGCGCCGCGTCCGAGGCGAGGAAGGCCGTCAGCGCGGCGACGTCCTCTGGCTGGCCGAGATCGGTTGGATCAACCACTTCCGCACCCGATTGGATGTTCGGGCTTGCGCGCAGCAGTGATCCCTCGATCGCCCCGGGCAGGATCGCGTTGACCCGTATCCCCAATGGCTTGCCCTCGATCGCGGCCGAGCGCGTCAGGCTGACGAGCGCCGCCTTTGCGGCCGCATAGGGGGCAACAAGGGCGGCAGTGCGCCGGGCGTGGACCGAGGCGATATTGACGATGCAGCCTCCCGGCGGCATCCGGCGAAACGCTTCGCCGATGAACATTGCCGCGCCGACCAGATTCACGTCAAGTAGCCGGCGCCAGTCCGTTGCCTCTAGTTCCGTCAGCGGCTTGTAGATCATGATGCCTGCGACGTTAACGACAACGTCGAGCGATCCGAATTCATCCTGCGCAGCGGCCGCCGCCGCGGCAACCGCATTCGCGTCGGCGATGTCGGCGGTGCGGATCAGCACTTGCGTCGCGCCTTCGGCCAGCAATGCCTTTGCCGCACCGCCCCCATCCTCTCGCGCGTCTATGAGCAGGAGCGACGCGCCTTGCCGCGCAAAGGCACGGGCAACCGCCATACCGATATCGCCTAGCCCGCCGGTCACGACGACGCTGCGGTCCGTCACCATTCGCGAAGCTCCCCATCTCGTCCCCGCCAAACGGGATTACGCCAACGGTGGGGATCGACCGCCATAGCCCGCACCGCCTCCTCGTCGATATCGACGCCCAAGCCGATCCCTTCGGGCACAGCGATGCTGCCACCGTCGATACGGAAGAGGTCTGCATTGCGCATCAATGTTGCCAGTTCCTGCGCTGCACCGTTATAATGGATGCCCAGCGAGATTTCCTGGATGACGAAGTTCGGCGTAGCGGCGGCGAGGTGCAGGCACGCGGCCAGCGCTATAGGCCCGATCGGACAGTGCGGAGCGAACGCCACGTCATAGGTTTCGGCCATTGCGGCAATGCGGCGGCATTCGGAAATACCGCCGGCATGGGCGAGATCGGGCTGAGCAATGTCCAGCGCCCCGCTCTCGAAGAAGGGCCGGAAATCCCAGCGGCTGTACAACCGCTCTCCCATCGCCAACGGCACGCTGGAAAAGCCGGCCAGAGCGGCGAAGATCTCGGGATTGTCGCTCAGCACAATCTCTTCGGCAAAAAGCGGACGCAGCGGCTCGATCGCGCGCAGCACGGTGCGCGCCATTGGCTTATGAACACGGCCGTGAAAATCGACACCGACGTCGATACCCGTGGCCCGTACCTCGGACAGCCTCGCAGCTACGGCGTCGACCTTGGCCGGACTGTCGAGCCAACCAAAATCCTCGGTGCCGTTCATTTTCACCGCGGTGAAGCCCTGATCGATGCGTGCGCGGGCCGCAGCCGCGACGTCAGCGGGGCAATCGCCACCAATCCAGGCATAGACCGGGATACGATCACGCACCCGTCCGCCCAGCAGCTGATAGACCGGCACGCCAAGCTTGCGCGCCTTTATATCCCACAGCGCTTGATCGATCCCGGCTATGGCTGACAACAGGACCGGTCCGCCACGATAGAAGCCCAGACGGTGCATCATCTGCCACGCATCCTCGATACGGTCAGGGTCATGCCCGATCAGGCGGTCGCGCACCGCCTCGAGTGCCCCGACCACGGCCTCGGCGTGCCCCTCCAGCGTCGCCTCACCCCAGCCGATTGCCCCCTCTTCCGTCTCGATCCGGACGAACAGCCAGCGGGGTCGGACCAGAAAGGCTTCGATCTGGCCTATCCGGTCCATTCCGTGCGCGGTCACAGATGCACGACCAGACAAGCAGCGGCTGGGACGAAAACTGCATGACGACAAACGATCAGAGCCACAGCTCACCTTCCCAAGCAGCGCGAACAGCCTTCAGGGCTGCCTATTCGACGGAACTCTACCAATCAGGCTCGACAAACGTCAACAAAATATCATACTTTTTCTTGGGGCGATTATGAAGTGCGTCGTAATTCAGCGTGAACCGAGAGACGCTCTTTAAAGGCCCAGTGGGAGACAGGGTCCCCGTTGAACTGCTGCGGGTCGGCATCGTTCAACAACGGCCGCGCCGACTTGGCATCATGGCTGGCGCGATCGCGTCGAGCAAATGGCGCGGCCGATCGGCTGGGCGCTACCCCGTTCTAAAGCCCGCTCGTTCGCGGCGGACTCCGAGAGCGGCCCTCACGTCCTCTATCTCGGCATAGTAGATCGGATTTATCGGTAATCCAGACACCGACCGGCCGAGCAATCGCATAACGATGTCAAGCTCGACTACCGCGGATGAAACCGGGCCGGATCGAATGACAAGCTGGATGAAGGGACGACCCGGGCGATCTATCGCCCAGTCCTGACGATTACGTGGCGGCGGTGCGCCCGTAATTATAGTGTCGCCAAGGTCCCGCATTCTCGTTGAACTGACGGACGATATACCACACCGACAGCACCGGCTGCGCCTTTGCCAGCAGACGGCTCGATTGGCGGCTCGCCACCTCCTCCACGCTGAGTTGCGTGGACGAATCATGCGCAGGCGCACTGTTCGAGATGGACGCCGGATGGCCAGGCTTCCTGCCCGCCGCTTCGCCGACTGACCTTTCGTACCCTTACCCAGTGACGTCTTGAGTGCGATCCGGTATGCGGCCGGGATGGACATTAGCAGCAAACCATCGGCGGCGCGGGAGGACGGTAGTGGAAACATCACGCGACGTATTGCCAACGATCTGGGACGGGCGATCGTTACGGAGCAATTCACCGCAGTGACCGGATTTCCCTTCGAAGCGCAGCTTTGCGAGCAATATGGCGCCAGCCGACCGGTTGTGCGGGAGGCGGTAAAGATGCTGACCGCTAAGGGCCTGCTGCGCGCCCGGCAGCGTGCCGGCACCGTGGTTCAGCCCGAAGACAACTGGAATCTGCTTGATCCAGATGTGCTCAAGTGGCTGCTCGAGCGGGAGTTCTCGATCGATTTGCTCACCGCGTTTACCGAGATGCGAATGGCCATCGAGCCTCGCGCGGCCGGGCTCGCAGCCGATGGCGCGACCGGAGCGCAGCGATCCGCGATCGGTCATGCGACCGACCGAATGTTCAGCGCCGAACAGGGCGACGACGATCCGCTCGAGGCGGATATCGCCTTTCACCGCGCTGTGATCGAGGCAAGCAATAACCGCTTCATGCGACAGTTCACCGAGCTATCGGAAGCGACGCTACGGTTTAGCATACGACGGACGAACGAATATGCCGGCGTGAGCCGCGCAAGCGCGACCGATCACAAGCGGGTGGCTAGCGCCATTATGAAGGGTGATGCGCTCGCTGCGTCAGCATTAATGAGCAAACTCATTGAGGGCGCGCTCAACCTGCTGCTTCAGGCGGGCAAGCACCCCGCGAAGCCGAGCTTCTAACACGACATACCCCACCTCATTGGCTAAGTGTGATGTATGATAAGAATGCCCGCCACACTCGCTGGGAGGTGATGCTGGGGCAGTGAGATGGTGAGCAAATTTTCGCTGGCTACGTCACCGGGTCAATGAGCTGCTCGCCGTTGGCTCTTAGATGGCGATGCACGCCGATGCATTGTTAGTATCGGCTGGGCCTATTCCTATGCCGAACGCCAAGGAAATTTAGCATTCAGCTTCGGTACGGGCAAGGTGGGCGACCTAGCCGGCTTCGCATTCGCGATGTTGCTGGGGCTGATCGCGCTCGCCATAAACGTAGAGTCAGTGCTGCGGCTCGTCCAGCCGATCAACAGGGCGTTTGGAGCAGCCACCATCATCGCAGCTGTCGGCTTTGCGGTGAACATCGCCCGAGCCGTCGGTCTGGCCACCACCCCGGCATGGCCACGATCATCGCCTTGAAGATGAACATGGTGCCCACCGGGGTGACAACAACCTGCGCTCTGCCTACGTCCAGTTGTGGACGCCCCCTGTGGCGCAAGAGCTTTTGTGCAACGGTGAGCACCGGTCGGGTGCATTCACGTGTTCGGCCTGTTCGCGTAGCACCGCATGGGTGCTGGCCTTGATGAAGTCCGCTGGCCCCCCCCATAATTACTTCATCGCGCTCGAAGCGCCGTGCCCCCTGGAGTTTGCCGCCCCCCCCCGGTCTGACCGGTTCGTCATTACTACTCATTTACTCCTACGCCTTCCTGCCCCAGGCGTTGCTTACCGGCACAGACAGCGGTCACGCGGCGGTCGCCGCGTAGACTTCGTCGCGCGACATCACCGCTCGAGTGATGCGCACTGTCTTGTTGGCGAGCGCGACCGTCGCGATCTTCGCCGCTTCGCGATCGGGAAGCTGGGCCAACCAAGATTGGCGATCGGTATCTTTGCACGCCATGCGCATGACCGCCGTCGCGTTGACCACGAGCAGGCGTCGCAGATAGCCGTTACCCTGTTTTGTGATCCCGCCGAGCCTCTCCTTGCCGCTCGTGCTGTTCGCTTGCGGGGCAAGTCCGAGTCATTCTGCGAACTGAAGTCCGAGTCGGAACAGCGACGCATCCGGCATTGCCGCTGATATTGCGGACGCGGTGATCGGACCGCTGCCCGGTATTGTGGCGAGCCGTCGGCTCGTCTCGTCGGCTCGGTGCAACGTGAGCATCTTCGCTTCGAGGCGGTCGACCTCGCTGGAGAGCCTCCGCACCAGGGCGGCAAAGGCGTGCAGGGCCGAGCGGACGTGAACGGGCAGATTGTCCTGTTGCTCGTGAAGCGCTTTCAGCAGCGCGGTCACGCGCCCCGTGGCGAGCCTGTCGTGACACCGTACTCAGCCAGGTGGGCTCAAAGCGCGTTGATGAGCATCGTCCGCTGGCGCACGATCAGGCCGCGGCTATCGTGTAGCAACACCATCGCCTGCTGCTCGACGGCCTTCGCCGCAACGAACCGCATCGTCGGACGCGTCATCGCCTCGCAAATTGCCTCGGCGTCGGTCGCATGTGGGCGAGCGGCGGTCATGAGCGCGCGGGCGACGCCTTGCTTGGTTATCAGCGACAGTCCTGGCCTGCGCGGAGCCGAAGAGGACACTAAGTTGACCAGTTACACCGTCCTTGCCCGGTGCCAGGACGCCGGGGGCGAGTGGCATTAAATCGTACCAACTAAGCCGCAGCAGAACGGCTTTGTCGAAAGGTTAAACGGTAGTTTGCGCGACTGGTGCCTGAACGAGCAACTGCTTCCAACGCCGTCTGCTGACAGACGGGTCATTGAGGCATGGCGTATGGACGACAATACCGTTGGTCTGCAAAGCAGTCTTGGCGGGTTGGAACCAGCCAAGTTTATAAACGGCCCCGGCTCAGGGGCAGATTGACACTGAAGTGCAAGGATCAGGGTCCCGAAAACGGGAAGCAGGCCACTTCCAGTCGACCGGGTCGTCGAAACCTCGTTTTTCCCCACACGTAGATGGCAGCGGGCGAGATAAGCGTCGGTCAAATGTGGCTGGTATATATTGGTATTGACATCGTCATAAAGTAATACATAACCAACTAATCGGATAACGGGTTGTGATAAAAAAGTTGATCCTGTCGCCCGGTGGCGAAGAGAATCTCGCAAGTCGTGCCCCGAGGAAATATAATACAATTTCGATGGGATTGGGGCTGTCACTATGCGAAATGGTTTGTGCAACTCGGGCAATTTGCGTCTCTGGCTCGCAACGAGCGTCGCTTTGCCGGTTTTAGTAATGATGCCGCTTTCGGCGTATGGGCAGGCTACTGGCTCCGCACCGACTGCGCTAACCGTTGATAGCGACGAGATCGTCGTGACAGGTATTCGTGGTAGCTTGATATCGTCGGCCAAAATTAAGCGCGAATCTATTGCGGTGGTTGACGCAATCACTGCGCAAGATTTGGGAAAGTTTCCCGATTCTAATGTTGCCGAATCTTTGCAGCGTATTCCGGGCGTTTCTATTGACAGAAGTAATGGTGAGGGTCGTTTTGTAACAGTACGCGGCCTAGGTCCGCAGTTCAATACGGTGCTATTCAACGGAAGAAGTTTTGCATCTGATAGTTATTCAAGAGCGTTTTCATTTGATCTTTTAGCGGCAGAACTCATCGATGGCGCTGAGGTTTATAAGTCTTCACTCGCAAGACTTCAGGATGGTGGCATTGGCGCGACCATCAACCTAAAAACTCCTCGTCCGTTGGACACTTCTGGACTTAGAGGTGTCGCATCCACCAAGGCGAACTACGAAGGCACATCCAAGAAAGTCACTCCTTATCTGTTCGCGCTCGTTAGCGATACTTTTGCAGACGACAGGATCGGGATCCTCGCATCGTTGTCGTACCAGCGTCGGTTGGCGACCATAGATAGTGTGACTGTCGACGGTTATCTGTCCGGCATAAATGTAGGGCCGGATAGCACCAATCCGATAAAAGCCAATGTTTCAACGCCCCAGAACTGGAATATAAACAATTCTGATCTGGATCAGAAAAGGTTTGGTGCGACTGCGGTTGTGCAATTTAAACCCGCCGAAACGCTGTCGATCACGCTTGATGGCCTGTACAACCGCTATACGTCGAAAGCCGAGATTTACTCTCTTGGCTTCTGGTTCGACCCCGGAGCGGTCACTGCCTCCGTCGCGGATTCTAGCGGCGTGGTAACATCGACGACTGCAAACGGGCGCGCGGACATGATCCACGGCCCTGGCAATCGTAAAGCTACGACGAAGGAGGGTGGTCTAAATGTCGATTGGCAGGCGACAGACCGTTTACATTTCGTAGTCGATGCCACCCGCTCCCGCGCGGTAAACGACACACTCGGACAAAACTTTAACATGGTGATCGGAAGCGGGCCAACCTCCTACACCTACAATATGGCGGACGGGGACAAATTCCCTACCGTCTTCGGTTTCGCTCCGGGTGCGCTTACGAACGTAAATGACATGTTTGCCCATGTCGCGCAGCGAAGTGGCGCCCTTACCCAAGAGACCGTGACAGAGGCCAAGTTCGATACGGTGTGGAAGTCGGGCGGAGGCTTTCTCTCAACGATCCGGGCCGGCGGATCATATACCAATCGACAAAGAAAGAACGTTAACGCTCAGTCTGCTGGCGGTAACATTAGTGGATTGTACGGCGGGTACACCGTCAAGATTCCATCTTCTATTTTAAGTCCGATCACAGCGTCGGAAATTGCTGGAAATATTCCGACCACGTACCTTAAATTCGACCCTGAAGGCCTCCTCAATTATCTTGCCTCTAATCAAGCGTTGTCGGCATTGGATGTCGTACGTGGCGCTGCGCCGGGAACATCGGCTGCCCGATTGCAAGCCGCTGGCGGTGGTAAGGGATACGCCGTAACAAACGATGCCGCTTCCACGGTACATGAGAAGGTCTACGCAGCGTATGCAGAAGCTGACTTCGAGGGAAGCGTGGAAAATATTCCCTGGTTCTTGAATATTGGCGGTCGGTTTGTGCGGACTCAAACAAGCATCAGCGGAAATTCGCTCGTACTGACAGATATTATTCCGGTTCCGGCCGAGCCAGCCCTATACACCAAAGTATATGCTGGACCAGGTGGTCTTGTAAATAAAGCAAATGCTTACAATACCTTTCTTCCAGACTTTAATTTGCGCTTAAATGTAACGCCAGAGGTAATAATTAGGTTTGCTGGCTCGCAGACCTTAACTCGTCCGAACCTAACGGATCTGAGTCCTGTCGTGTCTTATGGCGATTCAAGGCCGAGCGGGCTTTTCCTCTCCGGTGGAAACCCCTACCTCAGGCCGTATAAATCGACGAATTTCGACGCGTCGATCGAATGGTATCCGCAGCGATCAACCATGCTATCCGCCGCCGCCTACTTCAAAAAAGTAAATGACTATATTGTTACCAGCGTAACAAAAGAGGATATTGCTATTATTAATAGCGGGAAAATATCCCTAAATAATGTTATCACCGGAGCTAACCAGGCTACCTTTACGGCGACAAGGCCGCAGAATGTTGGGTCAGCCAATATTAAGGGTATCGAGCTCAATATAGTTCATACTCTTGATTGGCTACCAAGTGTCATCAATGGATTTGGCGTTCAGCTTAATGCCACGTTCGTCGGGACAAATCGGGCGTATGATAAGGTATCGGAGTCTGTGCCATTTGCAATTGTGGGCTTGAGTAATTCCCAGAACGCGACGCTATTTTACGAGAAGTACGGCGTCTCGGCGCGCATAGCCTACAATCACCGCGGCCGATTTCTTGCAACACTCCAGGATGGCTACGGCAGCCAACCACTGTTTGTCAAAGCGTATGGGCAATATGACGCCAGCATGTCGTACAATATCAGCAAAATCTATCAGATATATGTCGAGGGTACGAACCTGTTTAACGATAAATACTCAACCACCACTCAATACGATAATCAAGTCCGCTCCTATGTGAACAACGGCGCCAGATTCACGACGGGCGTCAGGGTGAAATTCTAGTCTACTAAGTGGCGTTCTCGTCAGAATATGCGGCGGCGCGATGCTGTCGTTCTTGCGAGAACGCCTGCGCCATGTTGTTCCTGACACCCTCTGTAAGGGGCTCAGATGAGGGGCCCCCGGTTTTCATCCAACCTGAAGGTGAGTTTCCGACGTCTATGAGGGTCCCCCGGTTTCTCATCCAATCTGAAGGTGAGTTTCCGGCGTTCATTTGGCCGCTCTGATGGCCGCGGCAGCAGCATATTCGACCGGCGTCATCCAGCCAAGCGATGTGTGAGGGCGGCTCTCGTTATAGTCCCGTCGCCAGGCCTCGATCTTGGCTCGAGCGTCCGCGATGGATAGGAACCAATGTGCGTTCAGGCACTCGTCACGAAGGCGACCGTTGAACGACTCTACGAACGCATTGTCGGTTGGTTTGCCCGGTCGGCTGAAGTCCAACGTGACGCCGTTCTCGTATGCCCAGCGGTCGAGAGCCTTCGATATGGATGCCCCGATTATCAGCGTGCTGCCGCCTGAACAGGGAGGTGAACGACTACGTCTTCCGTCTCAGCATTGAAATCAGGCATCTTATCTAAGCACCATAGTCACTTCGGACTGAACCGCCCCGGGTCTGCCGGAGGGGCGTCGCCGACACTGCCGACCGAAGGCTCGATGCCGGCCTCGGCGAGGCGCTCGGTGTACTTGATCGCCGGGTATTGCGATCCGCGGTCGCCGTGGTGGATCAGGCCGCCCCGATGGGTCGGACGGCGATCGTGGAGCGCCTGTTCGAGCGCATCCAGGACGAAGCTTGCGTGCGCCGTCTTGCTGGCGCGCCAGCCTACGATCCGTCTGGCGTAGGTATCGATGACGAAGGCGACTTAGACGAACCCTGCCCAGGTCGCGACATAGGTGAAGTCCGACACCCAAAGCCTGTTCGGCGCTGGCGCAAAGAACTGGCGGTTGACGTGATCGCGCGGGCACGGTGCCGCCTTGTCGCTGATGGTCGTACGCACCGGCTTGCCCCGGATCAAACCTGCCAAGCCCATCTCATGTATCAGCCGTTCGACGGTGAAATGGGCGATCACGAAGCCCTCCCGCATCATCTGCCGCCATACCTTCCGCACGCCGTAAACTGCAAAGTTCTCCGCAAACACGCGAGCGATCTCGGGCTTGAGATCAGATCCTCACGCGCCCGTGCCGACAGACGCGATGGATCCTGTCGCTGCGCGAGGTGCTCGTAGTAAGTGGATTGGGCGATCGGCAGGACACGGCAGATCGGCTCGACCCAACAGGCATCGCGGTGATCGTCAATGAAAGATCAGCTCCGGAACGGGCGGCCGAGCTCCGCTGTGCGAAATATGCTGATGCCTTGCGCAGGATCTCGTTGGCTTGCCGCAGTTCGCGGACCTCGCGCTCCAGTGCCTTTACCTTGTCGACCACCTCGGTCGTGACACCGCCGCGCTTGCCGCTGTCGACCTAGGCCTTCTTCACCCACTCATGCAACGTCTGCGGAACGCAGCCGATCTTCTCGGCAATCGGTACCACGGTCGCCCACCTGGATGGGTGGTCTTGCTTGTGATCAAAAAACCATCCGCACCGCTTGCTCGCGGACCTCGGGCGCAAACTTGTTAGTCGTCTTGCCCGTCATGACTCCCCCTTCTCAGGAGTTAGAGCCTCCGACAAACCCGCGGCGGTTCAGGCGTCAAAAATGACCCATTCCGGATGTGCAGGCGCAACGTCAGATCCTCTTGCCGCAGTCGTGCCGCCGGTTCTCTAAGGGTTAGGCCCAGCGTTGACGACACCCCAAGCCGGATGATCCCGACGAGCGCCACGGATCCGGTATGGGTCGTCTTCAGGTCCGACACCTCGATCAGAATGCGTCTACTTGCTCCGATGCCTCGCGACCGGTCGAGGTGAGGAGTGTTGGATCTCCCGTTCGACAACCGCGCCTGCTATAAGCTCGACACCTCGGACCTGCGTGATGGCGACGGCTCCGATATTCTCAGGCGTCTGGCGAGTGGGCGAAGCTGCCGGTATCAGCAAGCGCTGCGAAGTAGGCAAGCCGGCCGGTCGTCGTACGCGGCCTATGCATCTCGGGAGCTATCGCGCCACCGCCAACGAAGGCTATTCTGCTTTAACGTAGGACGGCAATCGGCGCGGTCCGTTATTTGATCTTTCCGCGATAAATGTCGGTAGTAACGCGATCACGAGGGGGAGATTCTCGCTCCCGCTCGCCGTTAAGATCAAAAGGGTTGCCTTCGAAAGGCCAACCTCGTCGTTTTGCTCGAGTGGCTCACTTAAAGCCAGCGCACCGAGCCGGTCGCCAGACTGTAGACCGCTCCGACGACCTTCAGCTTACCCTGACGCTGAGGTTCGAGCAGCATTGGCTCTGAATAGTTCTGCAGTCGATCAACCATACGGCGGACATTCTCGTCGATCGTACGGTTCAGCAAAGTCTCGTTCGTCGCCCCGGCCCGTCGTGCGACGAGAACAGAGGGAATGATCGGCTCGATCATGCGCCCGATGCTCCCTGGTAGCCGAACATCCTTGTTCACGACGTCAACGGCGGCCGCGACGGCACCGCACTTCTCGTGCCCCAGCACCACCACCAATGGCACGCCGAGTGCCGTGACCGAATATTCGATCGAGCCCATGCCCGCGGTATCGACATTGTTGCCGGCGGTGCGGACGATGAACAATTCGCCGAGGCCCGCCCCGAACAGCTGTTCGGGGCCGACGCGCGAGTCCGAGCAGCCGACCAGCGTCGCGAACGGCTGCTGGCCCTCGGCGAGTGCGAGACGCCGGGCGCGCGACAGGTCGGACTTGACCGGCCGGTCGGCGACGAACCCTGCATTGCCATCCTTCAGCCGTCGCAACGCCGCGTCGGGCGTAAGCTGGGGAGTGGCCGATACGATTGGATCAGCCGCGCCGGCAGAGGTCGCCGTCGTTGCGGCGGCAATTGATGCGAGCGTGCCGGTCGTCAGAATATCACGTCGGGAAATGGTCATGGATCGTCCTTTCAGGTGAGGGAAGTTTAGAATCGGGCAACGAGGGTGATCTGCGCGATATGGTTGGGTCCGGGCCGGTCGCGCCCGATCAGCGTCTGGTTGAGATAGCCGATCTCGGTCGACAGTCCGGGCTTCAGGGGGATGCCGACACCGGCGAAGGTGCGGACCTGATCAAGCCCGGAGCGGACACCCCAGCGTGTGTCGGCAAGTTCGAAGAAGACCTCGCTCGTCACGATGGCGGACGGCGCGCCCGGCTTGCCCAGCGGCATCACACCGCGCAGCATCTGTCGTGCCCGCCACGACGTTCCGCTCGCATTCTCGCGCCACCGCTGTTCGGTCCGCGTCCGCCCGATGAGCCGCAGCTTAGGGGACGAATGCAGTGTGACGAGAAGCTGCTGCCAGGTGCGATGCTCGGTCGATGACGCACGATCGTCGACCGGCGTATTGCGAAAGACCGCATAGCCTCCGTAGATCGAGAGGTCGGGCGATGGCTCCCAGCCAAGCCCGAGTCGCAGGTTGCGTTGACCGAGATGCCCGATGTCGTTGGTGACCCGGATCTGCCCTTCGGCCCACACCCCGAGCTCCCCCCGGACGGTTCCGCTTGCGAGGAAGCCGCCCCATGCCTGGACATCGCTTTGCGCCAGTGCGGGGGTCGCACCCAGGACGATGACGCACGTCGCGGCAAACCCGATCGGTATCAGATTCCAAAGAGGCGGCCCTCGCTGATCGTTCGACCGCTCATGTACTTTACTCATCGCTTTTCTCCTTCCGACTACAGAGCTTGTCGCGTGATCGGCGTTGCTCTTGAGAATGAATGAAGGGTTCAGCGCGAGAGTACCAATCGATAGTTAAGTGGCTTTCTGATAGTCTCAGGCTATCGAGGTTCACTCATTATTCTCGCGGCGCTCTCGGACACGCGGCGCGCGATCATCGCGTAAAGATTGCCGTTCGGAGCGTTTTCGCGCCAGCATGCCGCGATCGTCCGGTGACCGTTCCAGCCATCTGGCCGCAGGATTCTGACCCCGGCGTCGCCACCGACTTCCGAGCACAGGTAAAGGCGCGGCAGGATCGCCAACCCAAGTCCAGTGGCCGCCATTTGCCGCAAGCTGTCGAGACTGGTTCCCTCATAGTCGCGCAACAGGACCATGCCATAACGCTCGCACAGGATAACCCCTTGCCGGTGGAGGTGATGCCGTGGATCTAGGCTTAGCACCTCGGCGCCACGCAAGTCGTCTGCGCTTACGAATGCGCGATTTGCCAGCGGATGAAGCGGCGACGAGACGAGCACCAGATCTTCGCGGAAAAGTGGTTCGATCGAAAGCGCATCACCGTGTATCGGCAGGGGCCCCACGATCATGTCGAGCTTGCCGCGTGCAAGTTCGAGTGCCTGCTCGTCGGGAATACCTTCGCGAATGTAGAGCCGAAGACCGGCATGATCGCGGGCAAGCTCGGAGATGACCCCTGGTAGAAGATAAGGTCCAAGCGTTGGCGTAACCCCGAACCTTATTGTTCCTATGGCGCGGTCGCGGGCAGTGGAGGCGAGATCGCAGATATCCTGCCTTTCTACCAACAGCTTGCGAGCACGATCTGCGATATCCCTGCCGATCGGAGTCAAGTGCGCCCCCGCCAGTTGACGCTCGACTAACACGATGCCGAGTTCCGCCTCGAGCACGCGAAGCTGCTGGCTTAGCGTCGGCTGAGAAACATGCACGGCTGCTGCTGCGCGACGAAAGTTTTGGGCGTCGGCGATCGCCACGAGATATTCAAGCTGACGAAAAGTGGGCATTCTCCTTATCTAGGCGCCTAGGTTATTTTTTGACATGGCCAGCCTTACCTGACGACTTACGAGACCTCCGTTTCCCTTCAGGTTGCAGCTGGAGTCTGGCCCCGGATGGACAGTCAGCGGAAGCAGCTTGCGGGAAGCGCATCATCGGCATCCTGAAAGAGGCCGATACGTGCGCGGTAGTGACGGATCTATGAGGACGGCACGGCAGATTGGGCGCGACCTATTAGGTCTGAAAGGCCAAATTTTGGTAGGCCTGAAGTCTCCGATGTGAATAGGCTGCAAGCGCTCGAGGAAGTGAGCACGCGGTTTAACGGATGTCGGCGGACACGACGTCCGACAACACGTTTATTAAGATCTGCCGTTGAACCAAATGGTGACGCCCGACGCGAAGCGGGAAGCGTTCGCGCACCTTCGAACGGCACTGGGAGTGATCGAACGGCGGGCACGTGTGGTTGTCGGGGCGGATAGCAAGAGCACATGGTACCGTCCGCGCCAGTGAGGTGATGGGAGCTTGTCGCGTCTGCGCGAACTGGCGCTGCGGCGCCGGCGGTTCGGCTATCAAGGCCTGCACATCCCACGTACTCAGCGGCTTTGTCGTGAGGAAGGCTTGACGGTGAACGGCCGGCAACGCCCATGCAATGCGGGTAAGAGTGACGTACGCGACGTCGCCCTTACCCAATCTAAGCGTCGCACCAGGTTCGCAATTAGGGTTTGCGCACGTTTGCCGTGGCATCCGGAAAGTGGCGACGAACATGGCCGCCATAAGTCGCCAGGCTCCGCTTGGCGCCGCGCCGCTGGGTGGCCGGGTCAACCGCAATCAGACCAAAGTGCTTCTTGAAGCCGTCGGCCCATTCCCAATTGTCCGTCGCTGACCAGTAGAACAGACCGCGCAAATCAACTCCCTTCGCCTTCGCCGCCGCAGCAGCCGCGAGATACTGATCGAGGTACTCTTGCCGCCGGGCGTCATTGATCCTCCCAGCCCATTTCGGGCCGTCGTCCAGCGCGAAGCCCGTCTCGGTGATATATAGAGGAGTATCACCATAGCGGTCTCGTGTGGCAACCAGGACCTCGGTCAACCCATCGGGTTCGACCGCGAACGAAGCCGTCTTCTCGAGGTTGGCGGGCGAATCTGCCAGCGCGAGACCGGCCGGACCCGCATCGGCCTTGATGTAGATGCGCTGATAATAATTGACGCCGAGGAAATCCGGCTTGACCGCGATGGTCGTGAGGTCGCCCGGCTTTACTAGCGGATTCATGAGCGGCGCCAGCAGGGCCGGATAGCCACGCGCGAATAAAGGATCGAGGAACGCGCCATTCCACAAAGCGTCAAACATCGACGCCGCCTTTTTGTCGGCATCGCTTTGAGTATGTGGACGTACCGGCGCGATATTGTGTGTCGTGCCGACCAGTGATCCCGCCGATGCGCGCGCGCGTATCGCCTGCGTTACAAGGCCGATCGAAAGGTTCTGATGGTGGATCGCGGCAAGCCCGGCTGGCAACTCCGCAATGCCTGGGGCATGAAGACCGACGATGTATCCGGCTAGGGCGACGGAATTCGGCTCGTTGAGAGCGATCCAATGCTTAACTCGATCGCCCAGCTTCGCGACGACATGGCCGGCGTAGTCAGCCATCCTCGCTGCGATGTCGCGATCGCGGAAATCGCCCGCCCACACCGGAACATCCCAATGAAACAGCGTCACCCAAGGATCGATCCCGCGAGCCAGCATCGCATCCACCATCTTCGAATACAGATCGAGACCCGCCGCAGAGGGTTTGCCAGGGCCGTCGGGCTGAATGCGTGGCCAAGCAGTAGAGATTCGGAAGGCCTTGACGCCAGCCGCTTTGAGGAGGTCCAGATCCTGTTCGTAGCGAAGATCGAATTCCGTGCAGCGGGCGTTGGTGGAACCGTCGCTGATCTTGCCGGGCGTATCGGCGAACACGTCCCAATTGCTTCGTCCGCGCCCTTGGCGGCTTTCAGTCTGCGCCGCCGACGCCGCGACGCCCCAGACGAATGGAGGTCTCGCGGCGGGCTGCGCCAGCGTTCCCGACGCGGTCGCGATCATGGCGGTTGCCGCACCGCCGGCTAAGATCGTCCGGCGGCTCAATTCATTGTGCTGGTCGTCCATCATTCTCTCCTTGGGGAATCTGTAGGCTGAGGCTTGCTGGGTTGCCGAGATGTCAGTTGGCGAATGCGTTCCGCAGCGCGGTGATCTTGGCGTCGTTGAACTGCTTCACGACGGGGATAGACAGGCCGAGTATCTCGGGAAGCGAGTCGAAACCGTGGAAGGCCCCCGGCACCACGACGAGCTCCGTGGGAATGTTCGCGTCGATCAGGCGCCCGGCATATTCGATGTCCTCGTGCACGAAGAGGTCGATCGATCCGACGCCGATCCAAGCGGGCGGCAGCCCAACCACGCTTTTGATACGGGCTGGAACCGCAGGCGGCGCGCGCGTTTCGCCGGGAGCCTGACCGAGGAACGACTGCCAACCATACCGGTTCGCTGCCGGCCCCCAAACCAATGAGCCGATCGGCGGATCGATGCGTCGCGTGATGCCGGTGCGATCGTCCAGCATCGGATAGACGAGGCATTGAAAGGCGATGGGTACCTCGCCGCGATCACGCGCGACGATCGCCAGCAGTGCGGCATGGCCGCCCCCCGCGCTCTCGCCCATCACTGCGATCCTGCGAACGTCGACCCCGAGCTGACCGGAGTTGGCGTGAAGCCATTTCAGTCCTGCATAATTGTCCTCGACCGACCCCGACCAGCGCGTCTCTGGCGCCAGGCGATATTCAACTGCCACGATTGCGCAATCGAGCGTCTTGGCCATGCCCTGAAGGCTGAAGAGGTAGTCCTTGGTGCGTCCGGAGACGAAGCCCCCGCCGTGTGTATACAGGATTGCAGGCCGCGACTGACCTGGCTTGGCGTTTATGACGAAGACGGTGACTGCGGGTTGGCCAGTGGAACCAGGTATGCGCGTTTCAGACCAGGGAACATCGGCTAGAGGCGGCTTGACGAGTGCAGGAAAGCCCGCACGGGTCTGTGCGAGGGTGACGTCCGATAGGGGCGGGGCCTTGCCCAGAACCGCCTGCACTTGCGCTGCGAGCGCCCGGAGCTGTGGATGAACGTGGCCAAGAACCTCCGCATCGCTGAGACCGGCCGGTGCGCTGGCGGATGCGGCGGATTGTGCCGTAATCGGAGCGGCAAAAGCCGCCGCGATTCCCGCCTGAACGACGGTGCGGCGATTGAGCTCAGCCATGTTGTTTCTCCTTGTTTATGAGGTGACGGTCTAATTCGTGCCAACGAAAACGATTGTCCAAACCGGCAGTACGGAGGTGCGAGTGGCAATTTCGGCATGCACCGGAAGCGGAATCACAGCAGCTTGTAGGGGAACGTGAACGGTGCAAGGGCCGTCCGGATGCCAGCTGCCAAGCTCGGAGCCGCCCATATTTGAACGCATGCTCCGGTGCGATCGTCGGCAACCGCCTCGATCGCCGAATAGCGGATCTGGGCGTCGTCGAGCGCGCTTCGGGTGACGGCGGCAAGCTCAAGCAGACGAAGGCTCGGCTTGTGAATCTTGCCGACAGCCGTCACCGGCATTGCTGCAAGAATCACAATCGCTTTCGGGATGGCAGCCCGTTCGCCGATGCGATCGGCGATGTGATCTGCCAACGATGCCTCGTCGGCCGTGGCTCCCGGACGTAGCTGGACATAGGCTACGGGAATTTCACCGGCGTAGGCGTCGGGACGTCCGATCGCGGAAGCAAGCGCGACGTCCGGATGGCTATAGAGGGCTTCTTCGATCGCCGACGGATCGATATTGTGCCCGCCGCGGATGATGAGGTCCTTTGTTCGACCAGTGAGCCATAGATATCCGTCGACGTCGATCCGTCCAAGATCTCCGGTGTTAAGCCAACGTTGACCGGATAGATCATCTATCCACACACCGCGGTTATGATGGGCATCGAGATAGCCGGAGAACACGTGCGGTCCCGCGATCGCAATAATGCCCACTTCGTCTACATCTGCGAAACGCAAAAAGGTCCCGTCATTGTCTATCATAACCGCGCAGAGGTTTTCGAGTGGAAGCGGCAGGCCAACCGACCCGGCTTTGTGAACGCCGTCGATCGGAGTGACGGAAGCGACGCAGGCCACCTCCGTGAGTCCATACCCTTCCGAAATGGCGACTTTGCAGGACCGCTCGAATCGGTGGAGCAGTTCGGCAGATAGAGGGGCCGCTCCACAAATCGCAAACCTTAGCGACGATATATCATGCTCATCACTGGAGTGCTCGAGTAGCGCAGCGAGAAGAGTTGGTACCGCGCTGAAACACGTGATCCGGTGATATGCGACGATCTCCCAGAAGTTCGAGACCAGCCCCGGTGCGCGAAAGCCCAGCGGAGTGGCGATCAGGACCGACGCGCCGATTAGGAAGGGAACGAGCCCGGTCACCATGACTGCGTTAACGTGGAACAGTGGCAAGCCGCCCAGAATCACCGAATGCGCATCGAAGGCGGGGGTGAGCATCCGCGCCGACATCCAGGCATTCGCTATCACCTGGCCGTGGGTCCGGACCGCGATCTTTGGGACACCGGTCGTCCCACCGGTGCAAAACAGCGAGGCGACATCGTCGCAATCGAACACTCGTCCGCTGTCGAGCGCCTCGCTTAACATCGCTCCGCGCGCCTCGACGAAGTCGTGCACTTCGACATCGGAACGCCAAGGTGGCGTCGTTCCGTCCGGTGCCACGAGCGCGACGTGAGCGATGGACGCTGCCCCGGCAACGACAGTCTGAGCCTTCGCGATCAACTCTCGGTCGCCGCCGAAGGTCACGAGTACCGTCGCGCCACATGCGTCAAGCAGGCCAATGAGAGTACGTACTTCCAATAAGGGATTAAGCGGGAGTACGATACCTGCTGCTTCCGCACCCCATATCGCCACATGAGTTTCGAGCAGATTGGGCAGGAGAACGGCAACGACGGATTTGGTACTCACGTTTAGGCGATGGAACAGATTGGCCGCTTTCGTCACTTCCGCGAACAGGCCGCGATATGATAAGTCGACGGTTTGCTTATGGAATTCGACTGTCGCAAACGACCCGATGGCGCGGCGGTCTTCGAACGTCTCCGCCGAGCGTCTCAGCAGCTCGTAACTACTGTTCGGTAAGTCTTGGGGAAGTCCTGCGAACGCTGCTGCCGTGACGTCTGCTAAATTTGAAACGTTACATCCGCGTGATTTGCAATCGATCACCGACGATGCCTCGACAGTCACTTCATTACTCGTTGCATAACAGACCAGTAAGACACGGGCATGATTCGCTCGACGATCGAGATCAGTTTGGCATCCGTACCGACCAGTATTCGGGATCGTCGCTTTTCGATTCCCTCAACGATGATTTCTCCGGCGCGTTGAGGCGTCATTCGCAAGAGGTTCGATTGACGCTGGCGCTCGTCATTTACGTCTTCAATAGACACGCTGGCGCTGGAACGTGCGTTGTCAACGATCGCGGTTCGCACGCCTCCGGGGTGGACCACGGAAACGCCTACACTCGATCCTTCCGCTGCGAGCTCGTGGCGCAGAACTTCCGAAAAACCGCGAACACCGAATTTCGATGTGCAATAGGCTGCAGACTTTGGCGTCGCGACAATCCCGAGAATGCTCGAGACGTTGATCAACCGTGCCTCTGGACGCTTCCTTAGTTCAGGAAGGAAGGCGCGGGTCATCCGGATGACGCCGAACAGATTAATGCTCAACAGCCATTCGAAGTCTTCTTCCGGCACCTGCTCGAATGTGCCACCCACCGCGACACCGGCATTGTTGACTAGAATGTCGACGCTGCCTTGTGCCGATACGACTTCGACAGGGAGTGCGGCTATCGCTTCAGCGTTGGATACATCGAGATTATGCATTGTGACCCGGCTTAGACTGCCGATCATCCTGCTTGTCTCCGCCATCCCCGCGGCATCGATGTCGGCAAGCGCCACGTTGCAGCCGCGCGCAGCCAGAGACTGAGCAACCGCGCGGCCGATGCCGCTTCCTGCGCCGGTTATAAGCGCGACTCTGCCAGACACGTCAAAAGGTTTCTTCATGCTACCTCTCGCCCCGACTTCGAGGAGCCGATCTGACATGACTGTGAGCTTTTCATGAACTCCAGGGTTCCGTCATCCAGTTTTCCGAAGCGAAAATTGATGAAATCCAGCATGTAGTTCTGGTACAATTTCCATGGATGCTTCGAGCCCTGCTTAGGCATCGCATCCTTAGCGCGAAGGAAGAAACCGGATTGCAGGTCAATGAATGGTTCCTCGCTCAGTGTAGGATCTCGACGGGGAACCACGATCGGTGTCTGTTCATCCTCCATTTTCTTCAGAATTCGACAGATGTAGGCGCTCGCGAGGTCGGATTTGAGCGTCCAAGAAGCGTTCGTGTACCCAAACATCGATGCGAGATTGGGTGTGTCCGAGAACATCGAGCCACGATAGTTCATCGTTTCGGACATATCCTTTGGTGTGCCGTCGATGACGAACTTCACCTCTCCAAGCAGATTGAGCTTGAGACCCGTGGCCGTGATGATGATGTCGGCGGGCAGGGTCTTGCCCGTCGTCAAGCTGATGCCAGTCGAAGTGAAACGGCTGATGGTTTCGGTGACGACCGATGCCCGCCCGCGGCGGATCGTAGCGAACAGGTCGCCATCCGGGACGGCACATAGACGTTGGTCCCATGGATTGTACGGCGGCGTAAAATGCTTGCCGACGTCGTAAGTTGGACCGAGATTGCTTTGAGCCTGCTTGAGCAAAAGTTTCTTTACGAACGTCGGATGCTTGCGTGACAGCGAGTACACGAACTGGTTTACCAGCACGCTCTTTACCCTGGTAAGGCGATAAGCGAGCTTTGGTGAAAGTATCCGACGCAGGCGATGCGCGAACCTGTCCACGGCCGGACGTGACGCCACGTATGTCGGCGTCCGCTGTAGCATCGTAACATGGGCGGCCGTCTCGGCCATGCTCGGTATCAACGTGACGGCCGTCGCGCCGCTACCGATCACTACTACCCGTTTACCGCGCCAATCGAGATCGCCCGGCCAGAATTGAGGATGCACTATGCGTCCGGCGAAATCCTCCTCCCCCTCGAAATGCGGTCGATGGGGATCGGTGTAGGAATAGTAACCGCTACACATCAGGAGAAAATTGCATTCGATCTGTGACGTCGAGCCGTCGCGGTGTGACGATGTGACTGTCCACGTCGCATTTCCGGAACGCCACTCCGCCATCGTGACCCGGTTATCGTACCGGATATGGCGGTCCACCCCGTTCTCGACGGCTGCTTCCGTGATGTAGTCCCTTATCGACGAGCCATCGACGATCGACTTCTCGCCGGTCCACGGCTTGAAGGCGTATCCCAAGGTGTACATGTCACTGTCCGAGCGGATGCCTGGATATCGGAACAAGTCCCACGTTCCGCCCAACGCATCCCGCGCTTCGACGATGGCGTACGATTTGGTCGGCATGTTCCGTTGCAGATGGACGGCGGCCCCTACGCCGGAAAGTCCAGCGCCGACGATCAGAACATCGACTCGCTGAATCTGTGGGTGCTGAGCCTCTACCAGCTGCGAGGTCCGATCGGGTCCGTTCGTCACGCCGCTGCCTCCGGAACTGGATCCACGAGAGGCGGCATTGAGCGGAAGGTGGGCGTTATAGACATTGACGCGACCATGATCTCTCCTGACCGGATGAAAGCATCTTTTGAATCCAAGATGCAATATACAAACCGGCTTGACGGTCCGTAACCGAAAACGCAGAGCGGTGGAAGGGCGAACATGACCGAATGGAGATTCCGTCAGTTCGGCCCCGACGTTCCATCGGGAAAGGATTGAAGATGATGAGATTTTTGGGGGTAGGGTCCGCAGCAGTGCTATTCACCGCACTGGCGCCTGCGCAGGCGCAGACCACACAAACTGTGTCGGCATCGCCGGTGTCCACCGGCTGGAGCGCAGACACGCCCGTCGAAACGCTTGCAGCCGATCCTGCAGCGAGGGCCGTCCTGGAGAAGGATGTGCCGATGCTGCTGAAGCATCCTAGCTACCAAACGATCAAGTCGCTCAGTCTGCGGCAGATCCAACCCTATTCCGCTGGCGCTTTGACCGACGCCATGATCGCTGCGGCTGACAGGGACCTGAAGGCGCTCAAGGTTCGGTAGGCGACAAGGTGGCTCGCCGTAATTCGCGCGGGCCACCATCGCAGACCGATGAACGTTTTAACGTCGTGCCCGGCCTGACTTCGAGACCTGCGATGAACGTCCTTCGTATGTTGAAGCGAATGAGAACCATCCGTCTCCGAAGCCGCGACGCTACCAATTATTACGTTCCAACATCTTCGCCCGACAACGCAATAAGTTGGCAAGATGCTCTCCGTAAGAAACTCAAGTTTCCCCTGGCACGTCCAAAATGGCCTGCGTCCGACGGCAGTAGATTGCGAAAGTCAGTACGTATGCATAACAGGCTAGTGGCAGGCAAAATGCGAGGCGCAAGCCATACGCGTCCGCTGCCAAGCCTTGGAGAACCGGAACGAGCGCCCCGCCGACGATCGCCATTATCAGCAGCGCCGATCCTTGAGCCGTGAGCTTTTCCAGTCCTTGGATTGCCAACGTGAAGATCGTCGGAAACATGATTGCATTCATCAGCCCCACGGAAACGATGGCCCAAAGGGCGATCTCACCGGTCGTGCTCATTGTTAGAGCTAACAACGCAATTGCACCAACCGATACGGCCGCGAGTACGGACGCCGCCGGAACGCGACGCATGACCGCCGCGCCGGCAAAGCGGCCCAACATGGCCCCGCCCCAGAATAACGTGACGTAGAAGGATGCCGCCGCGTGGCTCATCGCGCCGACGGACGGCGACGATATGTAATTGATAAGAAAACTACCGACAGCGATCTCAGCGCCCACGTAGAAGAAGATTGCGCCTAGCCCGTATACTAACCGTGAATGTGTCCAGATACTGGGATGTCCGGTTTCGCGTGGCTCTGGGCGGGTCTTCAGCTTGGGTAGGTGCCAGGTCAAGATCACCCCCGCAAGAACGAACAGCGTGACGGCGATGCCGACATATGGTGTTCGTACCGCAAGCGCGTCCGCCAGGCGCTGCCCCGCAGTGAGCCTGCCCAAACCGTCTGCGGTCATGCCGGAGGTGCTGTTCGCCAGGATAAGCATCCCGCCGAATGCCGGCGCCATGGTGGTGCCAAGCGAGTTGAACGCTTGAACAAGGTTCAGTCGCGAGGATGCCGTTGCGGACGGCCCAAGCAGAGCGACGTAGGGATTGGCGGCCACCTGAAGCGTCGTGATGCCGGCAGCGAGCACGAAGAGCCCGATCAGGAAGAGCCGGTAGGACGCGGTCGTTGCCGCCGGAACGAAGATCAGCGCGCCGACGCCGGATGTCAGTAGGCCGATCGCGATCGCGTGTTTGTAGCCGGTACGTTCGAGCATTTTTGCGGCGGGAAGGGCCATTAGGAAGTAGGTACCGAAGAAGACGAACTGGATCATCATCGACTGCGTGAAGCTGAGTTCGAAGACCGCTTTGAGATGTGGCACCAGAATGTCGTTCAGGACGGTGATGAACCCCCACATGAAGAACACCGACGCGAGTATTGCCAGCGCTCCGCCGTGTTCTCCGACCGACGCCCCGGATGGATCGGACGGTCTATTCGACACGCTGAATTGCACCATTTCGATCTTCTCCTTCGCAGCGGAATTTACCGATTGGCTCCGGCGTTACGACGCGGCTGCCCGCAACGAAGTCACGTCGCGACGCTCAGGAACTGAACCGCATTTCGAACGGTCGAACGTCGGAGGGGCAGGGCGTCTCGACACTATTTCTCAGGAAAAACGTCGGTTGATCCCGGCTCTCTCCAGTGTTTTGCCCTACTGGTTTGGCCTATCCCCGGGTTCATGCGGTTCCGCGGATCGAGATGCCGGTAGTGCTCGGCGAGCGCTTTTTTCGCCGTGTAGAGATGACCGACATTGTGCTCGGCGGGATACTCAGCGCCCCGTGCGTCGAGCAGTTCGAGCAACCGGTGCTCGAAAGCAACGGGATCAACCCCTTTTCGAATGAGGTAGTCCTGATGGAAGACGTGGCAGAAGAAGTGCCCGTAGTAGAGCTTGCTCACGATCTGAGCCTCTATCGCCGCAGGTAGGCGTTCAAACCACATGTCGTCGTTTCGACGAAGTGCGACGTCGATCGCAACTACGTCCTCGACCTCGGCCTCGTGAACCGCGCGATAGCGTACGGCGGCGCCGGCGACGGCGAACCGATGAAGCATGGCGCATTCTGCTTCCTCGCCGGTGCATTCGAATGTGTCCCCGCCGTCGCTGGGGAACATGCCGGCCAGAACCGATCGGGTGGGCTCGATGGCCTCGTCTGCAACTTTCACGATCAGATGGTGCTCATAGCGATCGCGGTAGTCCCGCATCCGCTGAGGGAGGTGTTCCGGTAGAGTTCCCGACACGTATTGGAGCAGTTGGTCCGACAGGTTTCTTCCTAAGAAGGGAAGTTTCCGACCTAACCTGTCCACCCAGTCCTTGCATCGGAACAGCATTGGAAGCCGTTCCGTTCCAAGCTTCCGAATCGCAAGAACGGTGTCCTTTCCGTAGCGCGCCGCTATGTCGAACGCCTCGCGGTGGATGTACTCACCCGACACCGGAAGAGCTCGGCCTTTCGCCAGCAGCCGTCGACGGATCTGGGTCAATTCGCGGGTGTCATTCGTGCCAACGTAGAACACGACGCTGCGTGTTGCCCTTGGGAAGGTATCCAGTCGGACGGCGAGCACCATCACCTTTCCCGCGCTGCCCGATGCTTCGAACAAACGGTTTGGATCGGCGTTGAACCGCGCGGGACTGGCTTCGTCTAGCGACCGAACTACATCGCCGTAATGTGCAGCCGAAGACGCGGCGCGATCGTCCTGCTCTATGTCGGATGGCCCGAAACGGTTTCGTTCCAGATCGGGTAGCCCCTTTTCGGGATCGTCTTCCAGCCGTATTCCGAGGTGGTTGCAGAGGCGGGCAACTCCGTTCCGGTCCACGTGGGCGTAGAGCGCGTACTCGGTATAGGCCGGGCCTCGCTGGACCAGAGCCCCACCGGAATTGTTGCACACGCCCCCGACGACCGAGGCGCCAATGCACGAAGACCCGATCACGGAATGCGGCTCGCGGCCCTCAGGTGCAAGCACTCGTTCCAGTTCGTGCAGCGTTGAGCCCGACAGGCAGACGACCTGACGTCCGTCCAGGATCGGGATCACGCCGCGGATCCGGAGAGTGCTTATGATGACGACCGGCCTGTCGTAAGTGCCCGCGGGCGTGGAGCCACCCGTCAGTCCGGTGTTTGCCGCTTGGACGATTACGATATGGTCAGCGGCAACGCAGGCCTTGAAGACCTTCCATTGCTCCAACAGCGTACCCGGGCGAACGACTGCGGCAACCTCGCCCGCGCCCGTACGATAGCCCGTCGAGAACCTGGCCGTACGTGCGCGACCGGTCAGAACGTGTCGATTGCCCACGATCGTGCGTAGGCTGTCGACCAGATCGACGGATGGGGACGAGGACCGCACGGTGCCGTCAGCTGTTCCAGGCCAGCACACGGTGCCGCTGGCGTCCTAGTTTCTCGATTCCCAGTTCGATCACGTCGCCCGTATCCAGAAACTTAGGTGGTTTCATGCCCATGCCTACACCGGGCGGCGTGCCGGTCGTAATTATGTCACCGGGCAGGAGGACCATGAACTGGCTGACGTAGCTGACCAGAGTTGCACAGTCGAAGATCATCGTGGCGGTCGACCCGGTCTGCATGCGCTCGCCGTTCACGTCCAGCCACATGGCCAGGTTCTGGACATCGCCGACCTCGTCCTTGGTGACCAGCCAAGGGCCTACCGGACCGAATGTGTCGCACCCCTTGCCCTTGTCCCAGGAGCCCCCGCGGTCGAGTTGGAAGGCGCGTTCGGAAAGATCGTCACAGACGACGAACCCCGCTACGTGGTCAAGCGCCTGTTCCTTCGTCGCGTAGCTCGTGCGTTGCCCGATCACGATGCCGAGTTCGACCTCCCAATCCATCTTGGTCGCGTCTTTGGGTTTGCGGACGTCGTCGTCGGGACCTTGGATGCATGAGGCCGCCTTGGTGAAGAGGATCGGTTCCGATGGGACGGGCATGCTCGATTCGGCGGCATGATCCGAATAGTTCAACCCGACCGCAACGAATTGCCGCGTGCCGCCGACGGGAGTGCCGTAGCGATCGACCTCTGCCACACGCGGTAGCGTCGTGACATCGAGCGCAGCCAGCTGGGCCAGTCCATCGGGAGACAGGGTGCTTCCGGATATGTCGGTCACCACGCCGCTGAGATCCCGGACGACACCGTCGGAGTCCACCAGCCCGGGCTTTTCCTCACCGAGAGGGCCAAAACGTACAAGCTTCATGTCGTTCTCCGTTTAGTAAGTGGATCGTCCGCCGGACAGATCGAAGGTCGCCGCCGTCGAAAAGCTGCATTCGTCACTGAGCAGCCAGCACACGAGCGCGGCAACCTCATCGACTTCGCCGACCCGCCCCATCGGGATCTTGGCGACCATATAGTCGACTTGGCTCTGCGGCATCTGTTCGAGTAGCGCCGTGCGAAAGACGGCGGGCGTGACGGCGTTCACGAGCACGCCGCTGGTCGCCAATTCCTTGCCGAGCGCCTTGGTGAAGCCCAGCACGCCGGCCTTCGAAGCAGCGTAGGCGGCGGCGTTCGGATTGCCCTCCTTGCCGCCTACCGAGGACATGTTGACGATCCGGCCATAGCCCTTCTCTACCATGTACGGAACCACGGCTCTGCAGCTGTGGAACACGCCGTCGAGGTTGATCGCCAATACCCGCCGCCAGCTGTCGACGGGGTACTCGGCGACCGGCATCGTCGGCCCGGTGATGCCCGCCGAACACATAAGAAGATCGATACGACCAAATACATCGTAGGTTTTAGCCGCCGCTTCAGCGACTGCGCTGGCATCGGTTACGTCGACCCTGAGTGGTAAAGCGCCGGGCATGTCCTCGCCTGCGGCGGCAAGAGCCTCGTCGTTCATGTCCCATACGGCGACCCTACCGCCTTCGGCGGCAATGCGGGAAGCGACCGCTTTGCCGCTGCCTGCCGCGCCGCCGGTCACGACCGCCACTTTTCCAGCAAATCTTCCTGGGATCACCGTTCGTCTCCAATTCTATCGGTTATGAGGGTCACCCGCCGATGATGAGCGCGGCCCCGTCACAGCTTCAAACCGTGCGGATTTCGTCAAACTACTGCGAAGCATGTGGTCCACGTTGAAAGGCGTTGATCCACACCGTGCACTGCGCCCATGTTCACCGGTTGGTGTCCCGCAGGACGAGGTCGGCCGCTCGTTCCCCGATCATCGCGGTCGGTGCCTGAGTGTTGCCGCTTATGAGAGTCGGCATGATCGAGGCGTCGGCGACGCGCAGGTTGGAGACGCCGCGGACGCGCAACTCCGGATCCACGACCGCTTCCTCGTCGCTGCCCATGCGGCATGTGCCGACCGGGTGGTAGATCGTGTCCGCCTTTGCACGAATGTTCGCGGCTATCGCCACGTCGTCGTCAGCGAGGGGTGTTCGGAGTTTTGCCCCCAAACGAGAGAAGGCGGGCTGCGATAGGATGTGTTCGGCGATCCGCACCCCTCGCACCAACGTCGCTAGGTCGTCCGAGTCCGCAAGGTAGTTTGGATCGATCAGCGGTACGCTTCCAGCATCTCCATCAGCAAGGCGCACCGTGCCACGGCTCCGTGGGCGTAACTGGCAGACGTGCAGCGACACTCCGCTTCTATAGATGTTCTTGCGGGCATGATCCTCCGCGAGCCCAATCGTGAAATGGAGCTGGATGTCAGGGCGATCGACGTCGTTTGACGAACGCAGAAATGCACCACCCTCCGAGAAATTGCTGGACAGCGTACCGCGCTTGCCGCGGAGAAACGGCAGAACTCCCTTTGCTATGTTGAATGCGCCTCCGATGGACATGCCGACTACGCCCGATCCGGACAGCCATCGTGTCGCGACGTAATCGAGATGGTCCTGAAGGTTCTCGCCGACGTTTTTTCGATCGGCCACGACCGGCACGCCGAGGGATAGGAGATGCTCGGCAGGGCCGATGCCGGACAGCATCAGCAGCTGCGGTGTCCCGAATGCCCCGCCCGCCAAGACAACTTCGCTCTCCGCGGTTATGTCGTAATCGCCTGCCGGACCCCGTACCCGAACGCCTCGCACCCTCCGATCAACGAGGTTCAACTTCAGCGCCTGTGTATCGGCCAAAATGGCGAGGTTCGTTCGCTTCCGCCCATGGATATACGCAGTGCCGACATCGTGTCGGCGTCCGTTCTTTTGAAAGACCTGATACCGCCCAACGCCTTCCTGGGTTGATCCGTTGAAGTCGGCGTTGGGCACGTGGCCGGCTTCGAGCGCGGCTTCGATAAACGCCTGTGTCACGGGGGTGTCGCTCCACAAGTCGTCGATGTGCAACGGGCCATCCGCGCCATGAAGCGCGTCCTCCCCTCGTATATTCGCTTCAGATCGGCGGAAGAAAGGGAGCACATCGCTCCACCCCCATCCCCGGCAGCCCCTCGCCGCCCAGCCGTCGTAGTCCTCAGGCTGACCTCGGATGTAGACCATCGCATTGATGAGGCTGCTGCCACCAATGCCGCGGCCACGGGGTTGGTAGGCGCGGCGACCATTCAGGCCGGCCTGAGGTACCGAGTCATATGCGTAGTTATGCGGTCCCGCGCGACCGAGAAGGCCGATGATGCCAGCCGGAATGCCGACCAAAGCGTTCCCCCGGGCCGGACCCGTTTCTACCAACGCGATACGCCAGTCAGGCCGTGCGTCGGCAAGGCGGGACGCGACGGCGCAACCACCGGGACCTGCTCCGACGACCACGACGTCAAAGGTCAGATTATCGGCCATGTCGGCACCTCAGCGAAAGCGGGTTCTGATCGGCAGGCGAAGTCCCAATGCCCTGGTCCGATGCGGGATTGGCGGTGTCAGCTGGGGCATGACGCGTTCGTGACGACTGCGGGCGAACGAATAATCGGGGTTGAGCCATTGCCCCGATCCGCAGCCGACTTGCCGTTGCCATCACGAAGCTAAGCCTGTCGCCAGCTTGGA
Source organism: Sphingomonas sp. PP-F2F-A104-K0414 (assembly GCF_004340945.1). Classification (GTDB taxonomy): domain Bacteria; phylum Pseudomonadota; class Alphaproteobacteria; order Sphingomonadales; family Sphingomonadaceae; genus Sphingomonas. The sequence continues at coordinate 80,333 of NZ_SLYD01000009.1, read as the reverse complement.
GGCTTGCCTGCTGATCCAGTCGGCCACGGCGTCGGGTCGGGTGACCAATATCATATGACCACCGTCGATGAGTTCGAGAGTTGCCGAGGGGACCGTTCCAATAAAGCGATCGCCGTGGACGGCAGGGTCCAGGATCGCATCGTCACGACCGAACAGAACGGCGGTGGGCGTTTTGAGCTCCGAGTAGCGCATCTCAAGACGGCCGATGGAGCTGGGAATCATGGCGTAGTCGGCGGACGCCGCAGCGAAGGCTCTTGGTCGGGAGATCAGATTGCCACCGCCTCGAACTCCGAAGTCATCTGGCACCGGATCGGGTGAGAAAATCAATTCTGCCTGTCGAGCCCGTCCCAAGAGCGAAGCTGGTGTGGCTACGGTCTGCGCGACGAGGGACCGTATCAGTGGCGAACTGATCTCGAGCGCTCGGAACGCCGATGGACGATCGGATTGTGAAAGCGTTAGCGGGCAGATCAGCGCCAATCGCCCAACGTGATCAGGGTGGGCGAGGGCGAGCGCTAGAGCGACCGCACCGCCCAGCGAGTGTCCGACGACAAGTGGGCGATGAAGACCCAGTTTTGCTATTACACCAGCTATGACCCGTGCCTGTGTCTCGATATCGCTGGTCCCTGCGGACTGAGAGTAGCCGGATCCGGGTCGATCGATTAGGATGAGACGATGCTTGCCGATTAGGCGATCGAGCAACCCGTAATCGAAGTTTCGCATTTGGCCGCCAAGGCCGTGGATCATGACGATTGGACGCCCGCAACCGGCGTCCCGATAATGAATACGAACGCCTTCGACGGTGATGAACTGTCCATCGGCTGGTATGCCGCGCTCGATCCATCGCGCATGCAACGACGAGCCGACGGCAAGCATGGTCGCCATGCCAGCGACTAGAACCGAGGACCGTTTCAGCGACCGCGACGAATTCCCGGTCATCAGAAACGCCAGTCCAGGGAAGCCCCGATGCGCCGCACTGCTTGATCAGGAATGATCTGCGAGGTGCCACCCAAATCGAAAAGTGTCCGATAGATGAGCGAAGAGAAGCGCTTGTTCAGCGCGTTGCGCGCGAAGACGCTGATCCTGACCTTGTCATCCAAGTCGCCAATCCCGGCGCTGACGTTCAGTACGCCGTAGCCGCTCTGGAACGTCGCAGGATCGCCGACCCCGAAAAGTATCGAGCTTCGATGGGACCAGTTAGCCGTCCCATACATCTTGAAGCTGTCAGCTACCTCGGTATCGTAGGTACCGGTAATCTGATACGTCCAACGGGGGGCATTCTGCAGACGCAGGCCTTCCGCGTCGAAAGTAGGACCGGGCAGATTGCATCCCTGAGCAACGGTTTGTCCGGCGTAGCAGGGCGGTTGATAGTCTGTGAACTTGGCATCGTTGTAGGTCAGTCCGCCGGAAAGACTGAATCCCCGGAGTGGCCGGGCCGTCAGTTCGGCTTCGACACCCTGAGCGCGCAATCCACCAGCGTTCCCGGTGCGGAAGGCGCCAAGTCCCACCGACGGATCAAACACTTCGGTCTGGAAATCGGTGAACTTGCTTCGGAATACCGCTATGTTCGCCGTCAGCCGTCGATCAAACAGCTCGGCTTTCACGCCTGCCTCCAGTGCGAAGACGGTTTCTTTGTTCACGTTGAATACGATTCCGGACACGACCGTCACCGCTGGTGCCTTGTAGCCCCGTGATGCCGTACCGTAGACCATAACATCGCGTGTGACGTCGAACTGCAATCCGGCACGACCGCTCCAGTTGCCTTGCTTGAGCCGATCGCCGCGGACGGGAGATGGCAACGGTAGCGGCGTACATGGTCCTCCAACGAGGATCGTTAGGGAGCACGTATTAGCGATTGGGAGTACGTTGCTGTACGCGTCGAGGCTGTCGCGCGTGTACCGACCGCCCACGATCAGTCGCAAGCCGGCCACCGGCTTGACCGTCGCGTCGCCAAAAGCTGCGTAGCTCTTCGTTCGATTGGCGATGTTGGAAAGCCCGCCGAACACCGAAAGCTGGAATGGGGTACCCTGCGGGATGTAACCGAGCGTTCCGCGCTGGTCTTGGGTCGATTTCAGTTTCTGATCATAGTAGAAAAGCCCTGCCACATAATCGACTAGGCCAGCGGTTGAATTTGAGAAGCGCAATTCCTGTGTAATCTGACGTGCCGAAATCGTTCCGACGTTGGTGTCGAAAAGGACCTGGGGTGACTGATCGACATCGCCATCGTTTACGTAATCAAGCTTCCGGTAAGCAGATACGGAGGTGAGTTGTACTGGTCCCAGATCATATGCGATCGTCAGCTGCCCACCTTTGGTCTCGCTGTGCTGATAAACATCACCGCTGAAGTTCACCAATCGGCCGTTCGCGCCAGGCACGATGCCCGCGGCGGCTTGCCCTGCAGCAAGGAACGTATTTCCCGCCGCCGGTGCGACTGTGCCCACGCCTAGTGAACGGATCGAAGCCACCCCGCCGCCATCTCCGCGGCTATTTTGATAATCGCCGATTGCGTACAGCGACAATCGGTCCGTCGGTTCCCAATACAGCTTGCCGTTCAGCGTGACGTCGCGCGTATTTTCGATCGTGCCTGAACCTCTGTTGCTGACCACCGGGTCTCGCATCTGGTAGCCAGCGCGCAGGCGTATCGCCAACGTGTCCGTCACGGGTAGATTGACGATCTGGTATGTCTGCAGCTCGTTGCGGCTGCCGTACTGAACATGTCCTTCGTAGGCACGCAGGCCGAGTTGAGGCTTCTTGGTCGTAATGGAAACAAGGCCGGCAGACGTGTTCTTACCGAATAAAGTCCCTTGCGGTCCGCGAAGGATCTCGATGCGATCGACATCGGCCAACGTGTTGAGTACCGGGGCACGGGGCAGGGTTTGGACAACGTCGTCCAGAACTACGCCGACGGAAGGCTCGACGCCGTAATCGAAGTTCTGCGACCCCACGCCGCGTACCTTGAAGCTGCTCAGTCCCGCGCCCGTGCTGATGGAGAGGCTGGGCGTGAAGTTCTGAATGTCGTTGACGCTGTTGGCAGCGGTCGTTTGAAGCGAGCTTCCCGTAACGACAGTGATTGCGATCGGTACGTCTTGAAGGCTCTGCGCACGCCGTTGGGCGGTCACGATGATGTCATCGGATGCGACTGCATCCGCGTTTTGCGGGTTGGGGACGTTCGGCTCGACCTGAGCTGGAAGCGCCGGCGCATTCTGGATGAGGGAATTTGGGACGGCCGAGGCTTCTGAAGCGTGTGCGGAGCCGCTCCACGCTAAGACACTCGAGCCGGCTAAAAGCACTAAAAGTCGCATTACTTTCCTCTCCGATTGGGGACGGTCTGCGCCGCCTCATCCATGTGCACGTGGCGATCATGCGACAGAATATACAAACCGTCAACACGGTTCGTTAATGTGAGGATCGATTGTCATCGTCCGGTTTCATGGGTAGTCCGCGTGCCGAAAGGGTTTGAGATGACCACATTAGCTTTCGATAAGCCTGCTCGACGTAGTCAGAATGAACGTAGTGCTGAAACTCGTCGTAAAGTGGTCGACGCTGCGGTGCGCTCCCTTGCTGAGCGAGGCTACTCGGCGACCACTACTACGACCGTAGCGGCGGAAGCGGGCGTGACGCGTGGAGCGATGTTTCATCAATACCCCACCAAAGTCGACCTCATGATCGACATCGTCACCTTGAACTACGAAGAGGAAAGGAAGCTCTACCATGAGCGACTTGACCATATTCAAGATATAAAAGAGCGATTTTTCACCCTGGCAACCGTTATGTGGGAGCTCGGCAAGCGCCCAGCTGGCATTGCTGTTTTGGAGATCATGAACGGATCGCGCAGCGATCCGGAACTTGCACGCCGCCTCGGTCCGACTGTTAACTCGGCAGACCTCGACGCACTCCGAAATCTAGAGACCGTGCTCATGGAAGCGGGGCATCCCGAGATGACTCCAGACCTGGCGCTTTCGCGACTGGTAATGGCAAGTATCAGAGGCCTAGTTATTGAGCGCGTTTTCAGTGCCCACCCAGAAGAGCTGGATGAGTGCGTGGTTCGATTGAGGACTATAATCGAGATATATTACGAGCAGAAGTTGCTTGGGTCATCCGCAAGCCCACTACGGAAGAGCAAACCGTCCACGGCGTGAAAGCTATGGTGCAGAACGGTCATGTCCCGCATTGTCGAGGACGTTGCGAGGAAAGATTCCACGACCTTCTATCGCTACGAATATCATTGCGGTCCAAAATCTGTGAAATGAATTTCCGTTCGCATGATCGAGCTCACTCGTATCCAAGAAGTGGTTCGGACGGCCTACGAGCGCGGGACCGAACGACACGACAGCATGTAAAATCTGAGGGCGCGTGTCCGCAACCGTACTTCGCGCCCCAAGATCCGGCCGGCCTGTTATTCCGCCGGGGCGTCTTTGGTTTTGCGTTTACTTGGCGCGGAAGCCGGCTTGGCGTCAGCCTCCGCGGCGTTGGTTTGACGGGGCTTGCGGCCTAATCCGATCTTCTTGGCCATTGCACGACGGCTCTCCGAGTAGGTCGCCGCGACGATCGGGTAATCGGCTTTGAGGCCGCAACGTACACGAGATTCTGCGGGCGTCATGCCATTGGTCGAGAGATGACGCCGCAACGTCTTGTAGAGCTTGCCGTCGATCATGCCGACTATGACGTCAGAGCTCGAAAGTGACTTACGGGCAGTGACGGGGGGCGTGTATTCCTTGACCTCCGCCTCGGAAGCAGCTGCTTCCTGGGTACCACCGATAAGTGGTGAAACAGTTTCGTACATTTTGCCAAGGAAGGCGGACACGTCGTTGGGCGACGTGCAGGTGTTGGAATTTCCCAGCCAAGCAATCGTAAGCTAGGTTGCCAGTTCGACTGGATTTGCCCTCGGTATAGCCAAATCATTGAACTCGCTGCGCGAGTATCCGGACCAAGACATAAATGCCGTTGTCATTCGTTGCGCCATCTGTTCCTCATCGACAACTGTCAAAGCTTTATCGACACCGGCTAGAAGACCGCTCGCCGGTCATTGCGACCAAATTGGGGATGGTGTGTGCACGGGTCATATCGAAGGGTTGTATAACGTGGGGAAATATGTAAACCATCAGGATGGTTTATATGGGCGTATAGATGCTTTTCCGCAAGGTTGTTCCCTTCGCCGTGGTGGCGGCACTCGTCTCAGGATGCGTCGATCCAAGCCTCAGTCCGATGCAGAATGCGCGCAACGCCACCGTAGCGGTCGATAAGGCGGAGCGAGACTATGAGGCTGCCAGGCCCTACGCGATCCAACTATTACCTTATCTATCGCCGAGGGATGCGGAAGCGGTGCGTCGGGCGATGGCTTCGATCGAACATTTCCTGGCGATAGCGCGCGCCGCAACCGATTTCGGGGAACAGATAGCCGCGATCGAGGAGGCGCGCCGGTCGCTGACCTATGTCGAAGACAGTAATGCGCGCAACCGGGGTGCCCTACCTGACCGTTGAGCGATGAATCTGGGCGGCGTCAGTGACGCTGGCTCGGTGCAACGAAGAGCGGGGCGACGCCTTGGGCAAAACCTTCGCGTTGACGCGAACGGGTGCCACGCTGACGCGAATGATGATGTTCGCCAATTCGATTTAAGATAAGCTTTGGACGGGGGCGCTTAAGGCTGCTTGGGGCGCGGATCGGCGCGTCCACGTCCAGAACGGCTCGGCGACCCTTGCTCGATCGCAGCGCTGACGGTCCAGGCGCATACGATCGATCTTGCGAGCCAAGCGGCGGATGCCGTGCAGGGTCGAGAGACGAACAGGGGGAGCGGTGCGATTGCCTTGGCCATTCTTTGCACGGCTAGGATCCCCATGCATGCGTCGGCTGTGCCACCCCGAAAAGGCTGGACTGCCGCGAACGACCGCGACCTGCCGGCCCGGAAGCCAGCGTCATGGTGCCGGTCGTAGCAGGTTCGCCGTCTGGGCATTGATGAACGCAACCGCCTCTCGTAACGCCGCTGTGCCTTCGGGGATCGGTGTGGCCATCCAGACATGGAACATCCCGGAATATTCGCGTAACTCTGCGCGTCCCCCCGCTGCCGCCAAGCGCCGGGCATCGGATACGAGTAGGTCGTGCGTGCCGCAGAATACCATCGTCGGTGGCAGGTGTGACTGATCACCGAACAACGGACTGACGGCAGGATTTTCGATCGACGTGCCGCCGGCCCACATCCGGCCCGCAACGCGCAGCTCTTCGATATCCAGCATCGGATCAAGTTCGGCAAGCGCCGGCTGATCCGTGCCGCAGACCGAAACGTCGAGCCAAGGTGAGAATAGCACGAGCGCGGCAGGCGCAGCGCCGCCCCGATCCCGGATCCGTTGCGTCAGCGCGAGCGCAAGACCACCGCCAGCTGAATCGCCTGCGATCACGACATTCTGCGCGCCGACTTCCTCGACGAGCCGGTCATGGCACCGTTCCGCGCAGGCCATCCCGGCTTCCCATGTGAACTCGGGCGCAAGCGGATAGATTGGCACGACGACGCGGCTGCCCGTCCCGGACACGAACATTGATATGGGCTTCCAGTGCAGCACGTCGAGATCGAAGACGTAGGCACCACCGTGCAGGTAGAGGATACGGATCGCGGTCGTCGGGCCGCCGCGGGGGGCGAGGGTGAGTATGCGATCCTCTCCACTCTCGTCGTGAAACTCGTACTGCGCCCGCAGACGGCGTGACGGCATGCCGGGGCCGCGGGCACGATCAGCTGCTATTCGCTCCCGTCGGTTCGCAGCCGTCGGGTTTGATCGCCATGCCAGGAGCGGCAGCGCGATGTCGCGGATGAGCCATCCGCGTCGGCTGATACCCGCGCGACTTGCCGAAACGCACGCCACGCCGAACGCCGTGATGGCTACTGCCGCTGCGAGGCTAGACGCTGGTCGCCAAGATGGACGGGACCGGGGAACAGGGATCGGCATGAACTGGTTTCCTAGGTTGCAAGATGGGTGCACCGGGCGGGCGAAGTCCACGAAAGCGATGCGCCTCGCGGGCAGGATCGATCCATGAAAGAGCGTCCATCAACCCATCTGACGGAAAAGGGTTCGTGAAACCGTTTGTCATAGGCTCGTTCCGAACATTGCGGCGGGAGATGACGAATTTTGCGGTCTGCTTATCTTCGAAAGCCCGGCGTGCCGTCATCTAGCAGTGCCGACGTCATCGTCACTGAGGCCCGGCGGAGCGAACGAACGCGACCGGAATGATGGGGTGGTATCGGTTGCTCGTTCGGTGTGGTAGGCTTACCGTATCCGCAGCCGTTACGGTATGATCCGTCACGAAGTGTCCATCGAGCTTCTCCGAGACTCTTCCGAACGGGTTAGTTCTGTCGACTTTCATATTTTCCGGAAGATCCGGACTTCGAATGCAGTGTCGATGGCGTTGCCAATGCCGGCTGTTTGATGAAGTAGGCCAACGCCTTGGCAGATTGTTCGAATGCCTGTCTCGCATGATCGTAGGCGACGTAGGAACCTTTAATGTTCCAAGGCTGACCATTTCGATATGTCGCCATCTGCAAGACCGAATTCCTCGAAGCGGCGTCGTCCACGACAATTTCGACACTGGCCCCGCCGCTCAGGGGCGCAAGGATGCCGAGTCCACCGGCGGCGAACGTGGCAACCTGGAGAGGCGCGTTAAGGAACCAGCGGGTGCGCCGGATGCCGGTGATCGCACTGCGAACGCGCAGGGTTCCGGCCGGCGCAGTTGCAACGTCGGGAATGACGCGATGGCTGATCGACAGGGTAGCGATCAAGCTCTCGCGAAGCGCTTCGCGCATCGCCGCTTCAACCTTGGGGTCGCGGTGCGGGGCAAGCCATTTGGGCTCGTCGATGATCACCTGATGGTAGACTTCGGACTGGTAGCCCGACGAGACCCAGATCGCGACATTCTTCCTCTTCGGTTTTTGGAGCTTCCCGTAATCTGGAAGAAAGCCAGACTTGGTCAGCATCTGACCGCCGGTCGAGCAGGACGCCAGAAGAAGCGGCGCGGCGCACAAGGAAGTGAATGCTGTCAGCGGAGCCTGCGGCCGTTTCATGGTTATTCCATTCAGGACATATTTTTGCGGGATCTGTCGACGCTTCGCGATGGTCGATCTGCGAGGCTCGTGGCCGTTAGCCGATCCAGAGTTGCTGCCCGGACGCCTTTGCTTCCGACCAGGCATTACGACCTCCGATACCCTTCGAGGCTGGGACCGGCACTAATTCCCGTGGCGCGACACCCGCTCCAACGGATCGTCTTGGGCCGTGACCTTTGATGATGGACTGCAACGTTCTTCGACCGCGCGAGACGCGGCTTCTGAAGCTTCCCAGAGGTATGGCGAGCCGGCGCGCCGCCTCCTCATAGGAGAGACCCTCTACCGATACGAGCTGAATGGCGTCGCGCTGATCGGCGCTCAGTGCTTCCATCGCCCGTCGAACATCTCCCAGCTCGACAACCGCGCTCTGAGACTCTGGGCGGGCAAGACGTATCTCTGCAACCTGTTCGTCGTATTCGCCATGGAAACGAGCGCGACGTCGCTGACTCAGAAACACGTTCCGCAGGATCGTGCAGGTCCACGCGCGCATGTTCGTTCCTGTCACGAACTGATCATGCGCTTTCCAAGCTTTGAGCAAAGTGTCCTGAACGAGGTCGTCCGCCGCGTCCCGGTCATGCGCGAGCGATCGCGCGTAAGTCCGAAGCTTGGGTATCACTGCCGTCAGGTCATGAGCGAATGTCTGCAGCGACAACTGCTGCCCAATATCATCAAGGAGATCATCGAGTTCGGCGCGTTGCGGGTTTATTGCGGCCGCCGCGGTCATTGCGTCCAGCGGCTTGCCCTTCCACGCAGAGGAGAGGTGCTTCGCCATCAGCGCCGGGCTCGAGAATGCCGCACGATCGCGGACTGTCGACGGTTGAGAACGGCTTGTTTCAACGGTTGCGCGTCGTCTCCGGGGACGGAGCAGGCCGACAGGTCGCTCCGTTCGATCGGTCGAAGATTGTGCTGAATGCGACGCGAAGCGTACGCGCGCCGACGCGGTGTTCGCCCGCGACGTAGACCCGTGGGGGAGGAGCAAGCGCCCTTGTCAAACCCGTGCGGGCAATTCTGAATCATAAATATGAACAAGCGAAACTGGCTCATGTTGCCTTTGTCCGAGGTTGCCAATGAGGAAACATGCCGTTCGATCGAGCCAGCACTTCAACGGCTCGGACTGGATCGACCTTCCGGCGCAGCTTCATGGAGTTCGGGACCAGCTTCGAACGGATCACCGCCCTCAACGCGAATGGCGTCGGCGGAAGTGTTGGGGCGACCCGCATTTCGTCGTTGGGGCCTGCTGAAGCACGGCCGACGATAATGGCCAGTCCTCGACGACACGGAAGATGAGACACGTGGTTCTCCAGGACGGCTCGTGCCGACCGGACGCGAGTACCCTCCAATGACGTTCAACGCAACTCGATAGTTGCGTTGAACGTCTTCTGCCCGGATGGACCCGACCGACCTGCTTTTGATAACACCGACCAAACGCGTTGCGAGATAACCGACACTAGCGTTTAGTGACCCGAAGCCGGCAGGCAGCTGGTGATCCAAAGCCGGAGGGCAGCCTCGCGGTCGCGACACAACGAGTACGCAGGCTTATTTTGGGTGCCATTCGGACATGAACGCTGACGAAACGGGGAAAGCTATCCGCTCCCAAGGGGGGCATCCAACCGCCGAGCGAGCGGCGGAAATCGGGGCCGCGGTCATCGGCGCTACGATGCAGGCCTTCGCCCAGGACGGCACCGACTTCAGCATGGACCAAGTCGCCGTGCTTGCAGGTGTCAGCAAGCAGGCGATATACAGGCGATGGAAAAGCAAGACCGCGTTGTTGATCGACTCGATCGATGGTGCGCAAGTCGTAGGCCTCGTCGAGCCGGGTATCGATGACGACGATCCAGTATCTGCTCTTCGCTCTGTGGCATGGCACCTGATGGATACCGATGTCATCACATCCCATCGGGTTAACATATTTCTTCAAGCCGAAGGCCTGCGTCACGAGCCCATCCAGCAGCGCCTGATGAGTTGGCGTAATCGTTTCTTGGAATTGTACGTGCGTCATCTGAATGGCATCGAACGGGCCAACCAGCGCATCGACGGCGATATGGCGGTCCAAGCCGAGATATTGATGGAGCTGATGCTCGGCGGCTTGAGCATGTTGGCTGTAACCGGCGCCGTGTCTTCCGAGGAAAAGCTGAAAGCGTTTGAAGACCGATGGCGGTTGTTCAGCCTGATGGCCCTGAAACCACGCTAAAGCCGTAACAGGCCGTTGCCGCCGCAGGTAATGGATGTCGCGTCGCAGCGCGCGAAAACGGAACGAAGATCACTGGTGCGGCTTGGAACATTAACGGTACTGGTGAGTATTGTTGAGAGATCATGCCTTTGGCGTGGGCGTGCGGGTCTACCTACCCCGGCTCGGAACCGACACGTGCAAGGGTGTCGCAGTTGCGATCTCGGCCATTGAGCATCGGTTCGTCCCGTCTGAACGCGTGTCGAAGCTTCTCGCAAAATTTGGAATGTTAAAATTATGAAGACATTCGTATCCGTTCTGTTCGCATCCATTCCGTTGGCCGTGGTAGCTTATGCGGTTATGGTGTGTTCATAGATCTTACCGCTGTAAAACACGATCTATGTCGGGGCACTGTGCGATGAGAGAGGGTGAAACCCCATTCCAAAGTTCACCGGCAGGTGTGCACGTGTAAGATTCCGCCGACGCAGTTAATCAAGGAAAGCGTGCAAAGGGACTTGAGGTGCCGTTGATGCCCCATGACAGCGTCTGAGTTGGTGGTAAAACCTATTGTTGCAAATCCAAATTTAGGCCTAATGATAGGCGATCTTGAGAATATTTCTTGTTACAATTTCGCCATTTCGACGATCTACTAAAATTACGCTTCTGCAGAGCGCCTACGCTTCTTCTCGCCCATCTGATCACCGTGCCGAATGGCGCATGCCGAGTTAGGCGGGTCGGTTGAAGCTACGATTCAATATTCGTGTGTTCATATCCTCCTTGGCATCGAATGAGGGTCGAGAAAGGTTCCATCGTTCATTCCATGGCATATTGATATGTCGGCGCCGATAGTCGGCAGTTCCAGCCGCGTCTCTTCGCGCGGGGTATTTCCGGTGGCTGCGTCCGGCTATTCGGGTAGGAAGGGTAATGAGTTTCGCCCGCGACAAAGCCGCTGAAGACCGAGTGCCGCAAACCCGCGTTGGCCTCCCCGACGGGGAACTGACCTCGCCGTCTCGGCGATTGGCATCCGGCGGGAACATGGGCGAGTCAGATTTCCAGTCTCTCACCGGCAATGTGAGGCTTGAACGCCTCGCGAAAGATTTGCTCTGGCAAAGGGCGATTATGGCGGAGAATCTCGACGCCGTTTCGTGTGTCGACCCAGCGACGAACCTGCTGCTGTTCCTTTATTCCGTCGGGGACCCGGGGTCGGCATCGTCCGGGGCCTGTTGCGAGGCTGCGCGCGTGCCTCGGACAACGGCTCTCCGATGGATTGGTATCCTTGAGCGCAAAGGTTTGATTGTGTCTTTGATTGATGCGAGTGACCGACGAAAGACGTCAGTCACTCTTTCCGTGGCGGGTCGCATTCGGGTTCAAAGATGTCTGGAACTGATTGAGACCAGGCCGTTTGGCGGCGTCCTCTTATAAACACCTTAAGCGCATTCCCTAGCTACTGCGCTTAATAACTTTTGAGGAATGTGGCGCTCCCGGATACTAATTAATATCATTCCAGATAGTTGCAATGGGATGTCATAGTACAAGTCGTCATATTCGTTTTTAATATTAACAAAACTATTTGTCGGACATTTTGCCTGGGCTTCTGGCGCTGGTCTCAGGTAATGAGTCTATGGCATGGCAGATGAATACTGCTGTCACATCCAGTCGTAGGGCGTCGCATGTCACAACGGCTTGTTCGAGCGTCCGTCTCAATGCGGTTGGCGACATTTGGGTTTGGATGGTGTGGTCGCTTACGTCAGAGCTTGAGCTCTTATCCGCAATCAGTCGTTTCGACATATTCATGCCCGAGGATGAAGGCCTCTGCAGGGAGGCGAGGGGACGAGGAGATCGTTCGAACAGAAACGAGCAGCACGGTGATAACCTGCCAATAACAACCCGACAAGACGGTTTGTAAATTGGGCCCGTTTTCGCTACCACCATGTTGGACGTGCATCAAGTGAACCGGGTTTGACCATCCGTCAGCGATGACCGCGTTCAATATCTGAGCTCCTAGAAAGGCACCGGGCCTTAAAAACTGCCACCGCCGGATCGGTTCGTCCGGTGGCGTTGCATCGCGAGCCGGCCGCGACCGCGCCGATCACAAATACAAGGGCGCCGTCGGAGCGAGCCTCGCCATGGCTGCGCCTCAGCGGCGGACCATTGTGCTTCGGGTGATCTTGGCGACGAGTCCGGGCAATCCTGGGTAGCTCGCCTGGTGATAGGGCGACAGCGCGTCGAGCTCGGCGGAGATCCTGCGGTGCGCCTCGCCCAGCGCATGATAGGGCAGCCCTGGCAGGAGATGGTGCAATGCATGGTAGCGCAGCCCGACTGGCGCCCAGAGTGCCGGCAGCAAAGCCGGCGGCGGCACGTTGACCGTATCGAGATACTGCGCGGTCACGGTCATCTGTTCGCCATCATTCTCCCAGAGATGCGCAACTAGTGTTCGGACCTGATTTATCACCGCGGAGACAGACACCACGCCAAGGAAAGTGAGGACCGAACGCATCGATAGAATGCCTGCCGCGGTCATGGCGATCAAGGCGATCGCCCAAATGCTGGCGGCAGTCTCGACGCGGTTCCAGTACAGTTTTGCCGCACCGTCAGGCATTCGACGACGAAATTGCGGGTTGATGGCCAACGCCGAATAGCGCTCGACGGCGATCGCGCGAAGCTTTGGAGAAAGCCGGGACAGGGGGGATAGGATGGAGAACCGTACCAGCAGGGCGACCGGCAAGAGAGCTGCCACGACAATGAAGAGCGGCAGAGTCCAAGGCTTCATCAGCGCGAGCGGCAGATACTCTGGATCGTCACTCGTTCCGTAGCGCGTTTTGGCGTGATGTAGGTTGTGCACACCTTCGTACATGAAGGACGGCATCAGCATTGGTACGCCCATCAAGACGTTCCAGCCGAGCCTAAAGTTCGGCACCGCGGCATGCTTCATGTGGCTCACTTCGTGGATGAAGCTGAGTCCGCGGTACAGGGCAAACACGGAAACGATTGCCATGCCGACGGCGATCGAGACCGATCCGACGGTCGCCGATACCCCCAGCGCGCCGTAACCCACCACGGCCGAGCCGATCAGGTCGGCCCAATAGATAACCGGACGGGGCTTCACTAGATCACGCGTCAGTTCGGCGGCGGCCCGTAGCATCGCCTTGTCGTCGGCAATGCGGATGACCCCGTCCGTCGCTTCCGGTGCCGGGGCAGGAGCGGCCTTGCCGCGTGTCAGGCTGAGAGTATCCATAGGCGGCTCTAATTCCTGAAAATAATGGCGGTAGCGTGGCGTTTGTCGGCGTCGAAAACGTGCCGCGTGCCCGGTGTACTGCGCATCGGCCGTTACGAACGGCGTACTGGTCAATCGCCCGGGCGACCGTGAGTCGGCCATACTGCCTGAACTGCGTAGCTCGGCGCGTTGCACTTTGAACGTCAAGGCGTCGGGGCGGCGAGAGGCGAGCGCATGCATGCTCTCGCCACCGACGATTTCGATCAACCTTTAACCGGCGAATGGCGCTGCGGCTGCGGCTGCGTGTACTTGGGTCGTTTCCCACCTGCTGGTTCCTCCGGTTTGCAGCCGGTCGGCTGGGGCAGGCAGCCAACTGCCATAAGCGGCAGTAAAATCGGCCATACGTACTTGGACATTTCTAACCTTCCTTTTTTCCCATGATCAAAGCGATCGCCAGCCGGCCTCCATGGACTGGTCGACGGTGCTTCCCAGGCCGAAGGGCGAATTCCCGGACTGACCAGCGCAGGTCGTCTGCGACTTGAGGGATCGCCAGTCTGTGCGGCAGCCCACTGATTTGCCTCCAAAGTTCAGTCGGCCCCCAAGTGGGTCGCGGTAGGGACCGCTCGAACGATCGTCGTTCGCGCAAAGAGAACATTCACAAAAATAGTTCTTTACATGAGAACGCCAAGGATATATTGTTCTCATATGAAGAGCGAAGAGCAGGTGAAACGGTGGCCAACCACCGCGCGTCCCCGGATGGTCCGGTTGGCGCGCGGGCCACCACGTCAACTCGGAGGAAACTGCGTGATCTACGAATGCGATGCCGCGGGAGCGGAGCTTAAAGCTGTGCAGGCGGCGTGGAGGAGCCTGGCGATCCGCTGGGAGCTGACTTGGTCTGAGAAGACTGATTTACTTCCCCAGGGCTTGGAGGATACGTCCTCCCCGCCCGCGGACACGGAGCACCGGATGCGGATCCTCGTTGAGATCGGCTACCGCCTCGACTTCGCCGACGACGCTGAGCTGTGCGACTGGCTCCGCTGTCCGTCCGCTCTGTCCAATTTCTACACTCCCCTCGAACTGATGACGGGCGGCATCGCCGATCTTCGTCGGTTCCGGTTGCTCGTCGAACAGGGGGGGGCGGCGTGAACGCCGATTTCAACAATTCGCCGCCCCCTTTGAGCGATGTGCTTCGTCGTTGGGCTGAGATCGCGGAAGCCTGGGACGTTCGACCCGAGGAGCGCTCGGCCCTCGTCGGAGGAAGTTGCGATCAGGTCGAAGGCGAGATCGCGACTTACGCCCTCCTTTGCGGGGAGCAGCGCATCCGGCTGTTGGTCGACGTGGCGCCCGTCTTTCGTCGAATCGTGGGCGACGACGACCTGATCAGTAACTGGCTGCGGCTTCCCAACCCCAACTTGGCGGGACGCAAGCCCATCGACGTCATGATCGGATCCCCCGAGTGGATGGGCTGGCTGGTCGCGAACCTGGGGGATGCAGCGTGATGCGCGAACCCGATCCGAACGCGCTGGTCGCAGTGGCTGCCGCGCGCAAAAGGCTTGTCGAGGCCCGCGATCTAGAGGCCCTCGCGGTTTACCGTCTCAATCTGCAGGCTTCGATCATGGCGATCTCGCCGCTTACGCGCGACGTGGCGAACTCGCTCGGCGTCAGTCTCGATGAGGTGGCCGCGATGCTCAGGCCCTTCGATGCTCCGGCGAGCGCACGGCGCCTGATCGACAGACCTCGTCTACATTCGGCAAGGAAGGGCAATCCCAGCGTGAGCCCTCTAGGATTGATGCGGGCGTCGGACCTCCAGATCTCTCGGCGCATCGCGCGTGAAGGCGTGGTTCTGGATATCGACGGGAGGTATGGCCGCTTCGGGGTGGTGCCTGACCAGGGAAGTCTCGCTGCCGCCGGGTGGCTGGGGAACTCGTGGTTCTGCACGGCGGGTGGAACCGCTCACCTTCTTTTGGGAGGCGAGATGCCGGAGACGATGATCGCTGCGGTACCCGGTCGCATGATCGGAGAAATCATCGATCATCCCGTCCTCAGGGGGCTCGACTATCCGGTCAAACGCGTCGTTCGTCTGCCGGATGATGCAGGCGTGGTGATATCGTTCGAAACGGGGCTGATCCCCTACGAGATGCCGTGGGCTATCCTGCTCGAGCGGGAAATCGAGCGGTCATCGTGAGTATGGCGGTACACGACGAGCGTCAGAATGCGGCGGCGTCGTTCCAAGGCACAGGCCGGCTTTTCGTTCGTAACGGTTTCGGCCTCCCGGCGATCCCCGGTCCGTCACCGTGGCCGAGAGCGCACTTTCATGCGCGTGGACCACCATGTTGCGGCGCCAGGCTGGTTCGCCGACCAAATTACCGGCATCGTCGAATAGGGAGATGAAGATGAAGAAGGTCGACGGACAACTCGCTTTCAGCTCACGCGATCTGACAGGGCATTTGAGCTGCGCTCATCTCACCACCCTCGAGCTGCGTGTCACTGACGGGACACTGAAACGCCCGAAGCCCTGGGATCCGTCGCTGGAAGCCCTCTGGGAGCGGGGTTTCCGACACGAGCGCGGCTACCTGGACCATCTTGCTTCCTCTGGTCTGGACGCGGTTGTCGTGCCGGGAGTCGATGTGGACGACGCAGCGGTTGCAGCCACTCTGAACGCGATGGCTGACGGTGTTCCGATCATCGTACAGGCGGCGCTCCGCTCCGGCCGATGGATCGGCCGGGCAGACGTACTTCATCGCGTAGAGGTGCCGAGCGCACTCGGGCCTTGGTCGTACGAAGTGCATGATACCAAGCTGTCCCGCACGACGAAGGCAGATACGATCCTTCAGCTCTGCCTCTACTCTGACCTTCTGGCGGATATGCAGGGCAGGGGGCCCGAACTCGTGCACGTCGTTCCGCCCTGGACGGACTACACCCCTGAAGTTTACCGCGTGAGCGACTATTCCGCGTACTATCGTCGCGTCCGCGACTCGATGATCGAGTCCGTCGCCAGAACCCAGGCCGATGCCACGTATCCGGAGCCTAACGCGCATTGCGACATCTGCGCGTGGCGCATCGGGTGCGCCGAGCGCCGCCGCGCCGACGATCACCTCTCGCTGGTCGCCGGCATGACATCCCTTCAGGCGGCGGAACTGCGTGCCAACGGCATCGATCGGTTGTCGGACCTCGCCGCGATGCCGTTGCCGATGTCGTGGCGACCCGCGCGCGGGGCGGTTCGCGGACTGGAGCGGCTTCGCGAGCAGGCTAGGCTTCAGGTCGCCGCGAGGATCGAGGGGCTATCCGTGTTCGAGACGCAGGCGCTCGAAACCGGCTTTGGATTGGCCGCTCTGCCCGAGCCGTCGGCGGGCGACATCTACCTTGATTTCGAGGGGGACGCGTTCGTAGGCGAGAACGGGCAGGAATACCTGCTCGGCTACTCGTGCGTGGAGGAAGACGGCGCGCTTCGGTACGTCGCACTCTGGGGGCTGACGCGCGCGGACGAGCGACGCGCCTTCGAGACGTTCATGGACTTCGTCCTTCAACGTCTCGACGTTCATCCCGATCTCCACGTGTACCATTACGGCGGCTACGAGACCGGCGCGCTGAAGCGTCTGATGGGACGGTACGCGACGAGGGAGGACGATCTGGATCGGCTGCTCCGGGGCAGGGTGTTCGTGGATCTGCTCGGGGTGGTTCGGCACGCGATCGTCGCCGGGGTCGAGAATTATTCCATCAAACGTCTCGAGCCGCTCTATGGCTTCGTTCGCGATACGGCGCTGCCCGATGCCAACATTGCACTCAACCGCTTCCAGAACGCGCTCGAACTGGGAGATGTCGACGACATCACGGAGGCGGACCGCATCGTCGTGCAGAGCTACAACGAGGACGATTGTGCCTCGACCCGAGCTTTGCACCTCTGGCTCGAGTTCCTTCGCGGCCAGCTGATCGCCGAGGGCGCGGTGATCGAGAGGCCGGAATTGCCCGATGGCGCGGCACCCGAAACCGTTTCGGCGTGGCGTGAACGCATCCTGCCGTTGATGGCCTCGCTCACGGGCGGCGTGCCGGACGACGAGTCCGATCGCACCCCTGAGCAGCACGGACGCTGGCTTCTGGCGAACCTCCTCGATTTCCATCGGCGGGAGGAGAAGGCCGGATGGTGGGAGTTCTTCCGCCTCGCCGATCTCGACGCGGACGAACTCGTCGAAGAGAGAGCCGCAATCGGCGGAGGTCTGGAGCTTCGAGGAACCGTGGGCGGAACGGCGAAGTGTCCGGTCCATCGTTATGCTTTCGGCCCGCAGGAGACCGACGTTCGTCCTGGGAAGAAGCTGCGTGCCGTCGGTGGAGATCCGCTTGGCGCCGTCGAGAGTTTCGATCCGGAAGCCTGCACGATCGATATACGGAAGTCGGGAAAGAGCGCCGACCTGCATCCCACGGGGGTCTTCGTTCACGAGCATGTCGGTTCCGAGCCTATGATGGAGTCGCTCGTGAGGCTGGCCGAGTACGTGGTGGAGCGGGGTCTCGTTGGTGTAGGCGCCCACCAGGCCGCACGCGATCTCCTCCTCCGCCTCAAGCCCTCGTCCGGTGAGGGCGGCGCGCTGGTTCGGGAGGGCGAGACGACACTGGATGCCGCGCTGCGTATCGCCGGGGGATTCGTCTCCGGAGTTCTTCCGGTGCAGGGCCCGCCGGGTGCGGGCAAGACCTATACCGGTTCCCGCATGATCCTCGAGATGGTCGCGCAGGGACGGCGTGTGGGCATTGTAGCGAATAGCCACGCAGTCGTGCGCAACCTTATCGATGCGGTGATACAAAGGGCGGACGAGCAGCAGGTCGAGCTGACGTGCGTCCAGAAGCCCGGCGAGCGCGAGCCCGACGGACACCGGCTTCGGATGGTCACCAAGAATGGCGACCTCGCGGCGGCGTTGCGTAACGACTGCGCAGTCGGCGGCGGGACGGCGTGGTTCTGGTCGTCCCCGGACGCCTTCGAACTCGTCGACGTGCTGTTCGTGGACGAGGCTGCGCAGATGTCGCTGGCGAACGTCCTCGCGATTTCCCAGGCCGCGCCCGCCGTCGTGATGCTTGGCGACCCCATGCAGCTCGATCAGCCTATGCAGGGCAGTCATCCCGAGGGAACCGATACGTCGGCGCTGGACCACATCCTCGGCGACGCCCAGACCATAGGTGAGGACGCCGGACTCTTCCTCGGAGAGACCTGGAGGCTGCATCCTGCGATCTGCACCTTCACCTCCGACATGTTCTACGAGGGAAAGCTCCGATCACGCGCCGGCCTCGAACGGCAGTGCGTCTCAACCAGAGGTGATCGAATGAGCGGTCTTCGCTACGTGGCGGTCGAACATGCGGGTAACAGCAACTGTTCGCCGGAGGAGGCTGACGTGGTAGTTGAGCTCGTCCGCGGCCTGATCGAAAGCGACGCGACGTGGACCGATGCGGTTGGCCTCGAAAAGCCCTTGGGGATCGACGACGTCGTGGTGATCACGCCCTACAACGCTCAGGTCTTCGAGATCCGGCAGCGTCTGCCCGGAGCACGTGTAGGAACCGTCGACAAATTTCAGGGGCAGGAGGCTGCGGTGGCGATCTACTCGCTGGCGACCTCGAGCCCTGCGGACGCGCCTCGAGGAATGGATTTTCTCTACAGCCTCAACCGGCTGAACGTTGCCACGTCCCGGGCACGGTGCCTGTCATACCTGATCTGCAATCCGGCCATCTTCGGCGCGGAATGCCGTGGTCCGAAGCAGATTCGGTTGGCCAACTCGTTCTGCCGTTTTCTTGAACTATCCGAATAGGCTAATTCACCTTTCCGTGCTGAAGCTGCCCGAGAGGCCTGTGAAGTTAACGCGCCAAGTTTGCGCTATCGATCGGCCCGCGAATTTGTAGCCCAAACCCGGGGGGGGCCGGTCAGGACCGTAGGGGGCAACAACAGTTTCGTCAGCTTTCAGCTTTGTAAGCCACCTCGGAAGGTCGGCGGCAATCATATGTTGCTGGTGTGGCTGCGCCTTTTCCCAGCTCCGGCACCCGGGCTTTTTTTCCCGCAGGCCCGGCACCTTGCTATTCGTCCATCGAAGGAACACCGTTCGATACATGGCGATTTCAGCGGATTTCGACCGTCAGATGGGCGAGTTCGTGAACGGGACGTAAGCGCTGACGAATCATCTGCTGGTCGATCCCCGGACCTGAAGCCACACTCACGATGCAGGCATGGGCTTCAGGTCCAACGCGCCAGACGTGAAGATCGGTAATCTGTGGGCCGTCCGAACCAGCTAGCAGATCTTGCACCTCATCGGCGACATGTTCGTCGGTCACGTCCAAGAGTACGGCTGCGGTGTCACGCATCAGCGTCCATGACCACCGCGCTATAACGATGGCTCCGACAAGGCCCATTACCGGATCAAGCCAAATCCAGCCGAGGTAGCGGCCCGCTAGCAGCGCACAGATAGCCAGCACGGAGGTAAGGGCATCAGCCAATACGTGGATATAGGCCGAGCGGAGATTGTTGTCCTGGCTCTTCACGCTAGGTCCGTGGTCGTGCCCATGGTGGTCGTGATACCCATGGCCGTGGGAATGCCCTTGGCCGTGCGTGTGGCTGCCGGAGAGCAGAAAAGCGCTGACGATGTTCACTCCAAGCCCGACGAATGCGATCCAGGTCGCTTCGACGAAGGCAACGCGAATTGGCTGATACAGTCGCAGGACGGACTCAATGCCGATGCCAAGAGCGACGAGGCCAAGCACTAGCGCGGAGGCGAAGCCGGCGAGATCTCCGACCTTGCCGGTGCCGAAGCTGAAACGACGGTCGGCCGCGTGGCGCTTTGCGTAAGAGTAGGCGGCCGCCGCAACGCTGAGCGCGCCCGCATGGGTGGCCATATGGAACCCGTCGGCGAGCAGCGCCATCGAACCGGTCACATAGCCTGCGATTATTTCGCCGAGCATCATCACGGCAGTCAGGGCTACGACCCACAGCGTTCGCCGGGCGTTTTCGTCATGCGCAGCACCAAGGAAGACGTGGTCGTGCGGCAAGGCATCGAATTCGAGATTGGTAGCCATGGTGATCCTACTTCACGTACCGACGGATAACCGTCATCAGCTCTTCGGCGCCGGTTGATCGCTCCGCATCCGACAGGCCGGGCTTTGCGACATGCTCGTGGAGATGATCGACTACGATCTCGTCGAGGAGGCCGTTTACCGCCCCGCGCACTGCCGCCACGAGGTGGAGAATGTCCGCACACCCAGCATCTCGTTCGAGCCCGCGTTCGACGGCTGCGACCTGCCCGGCAATGCGTTTTACACGGGCGAGGAGGTCGCTCTTCTTTTCAATCATATGCACCATAGGGTAGGCCCCTATCCTATCGTGCATAGGAATTCCAGTCAGCGCTACGGACCGTTAGCTTCAACCGAAGTCGGCTGAGAAATGTCGTCCCCCCAAGCATGCCCAGCATTCCTATTTTCTCGGATCTTTTGTGGGGCGGTGCCTCGTAACGCTGCCCAACTGAAGAGTGAGGAAGCGCACTCCTGAGCGAACAGATGGTATTCGCTAGCCACGTCGGGCGAAGCCATTCCAGTAGGCGACGAGCAGGCACCGTACCTTGTCGAAGAAGCATCTACCTGAAACGCTGTCGTCCGCAGATTGCCTCTGAACCAACCATGCTGGCCCCTCGAGACGCGAAGGTGTCCACGAGGAGCTACGGCAAAATATGTCGCCATGCACCTTTGCCGGATTGCGGAACCCGATCTTCCGGGGGTAGACCGTTGGCGTTCGTCAGCAGGCGAACCGAGGCGTGGAAACCTCGCTATTAGTAGCCGTACGCCCGGCCCGAACCAGTTTCGGCCGGGAGGCGGACGCGTATGTCCAGGGCCTTCGTGCCTAAAGGCGTCCGCGCTCGTCTAATAGCGAGTTTCCAACTTCCGGCTCACGGGCCGGCACCGCCTCGTCACAACGGGCGGTGCCGCCGGCTGGATATGCCGAACGGTGCTCCCTTTAACGGGAAGCGCACATGGGGTTGCTTGAAGATCGCGACGGCGAACAGTCTGCCGTCCTCATTGACGGCAGGTTCGGATTTCGCGGCCTTGTCCGAAAGGCTCGCGACACCCCGCAATATGGCGTTCGCTTGAACGCCTATGTCGTCGACAAGCGATGACCCGCGACATGGAAATCGTAGATAGAGGTGGGACCTCCCACCTAGTTCCTGCGCTACGCAACTGGCTCGTTCCTGCCCGTCGTATCGGTAGCGCGACTTATCAAGGCGAGTGCGTGATCGCGTGCGCGAGGCATGTCTCCTACCAGCAGCAATCGACCACCTTCGGCTCGTCCTCCGGAGTCTTCGGTCTGACCGGGAACGGAAATGGCTTCGTCACCGGCGGCGGTGGTTTCGTCGATACCGTGCACCGCGGCGTGGTCAGCGTCGTCCTGGAAGATGACGGCGGTCGCCACGTCACGGAAGAGTTGCCTTCGGCGGTCGCGATCATGAACGGTGGCGTCATTCGCCTCGATCGCATCAACGGACGCTTGATCGCGGTTACGAACATGACAGGCCGTCAGGATGCGCACGTACTTCTGGGACCGTCGGCCTTCATCGGCAGCCTGACCCTGACCAAGCGCCATGGCGTCTTGATGCTCGCGGCATTGATGATGGCAGGTCAGGCTTTCTCGCCACACCCCTTCGCGGGAATCGCGATGACTGGGGCCTTGGCGGCGCTTCCCATACTTCGTCTGCGGAAGATGCACGCGTTGAACCGTGATCGGCGGAAATTCAAAAACTACATGTTGGAGGTGATGTCGTGATGTTTCTCGCGCTGATGCTGCAGGCAGCCCCCCCGATAATCGATTGGCAGCCCTTCCATATGCAGCGCACTCCCGACGGTGGTCTCTTCGACCGAACGTCGGCGAAGCGGAATGGTGATGTCGTCAATGCCTGGGTGCGTTTGGTCAACATGGAGATGAAGGGGGTAAATGAGCGGCGGCAGCAGGCTGATGCCCATATGGAAGTCGATTGCCGCAGGTCGATGATGAGGGCGATAGCGTTCAGGGTCGTAGGGCCGGATGGGACGGTCCTGAAGGCGGTTCCCGCAACGCGGACGCAGGGACGATGGCAGCCCGCCCGGGTCGGAATGCGCGGTTACGACATACGTGTGGGTCTTTGCGAGCGCGTCCGTTGACCGTCGAGTATCGCCCATTCGGTTTTCGCGTCCGCGAGGTGGCAGTATGTTTCGGTTGAACGCGGCACGCCATCATTCGCGCGTGATCTCGGCCCGGAGGACGACGGCGGTTTCGGGAGACATGCAGTCGCAATCGGGAACGTTCCCATGACGTGGTTGATCTTGTTTGCAACGGTTCAGGCGACGGTTTCGCCTACACCCGCTTCCCAGACGCTCGATCACGGCCAAGCTCACTACGACGAGTCAGCCGCGCGTCTGGCCGCGGGGATGCGCGGCAAGTTTCGTGAACGGCAAGGCGGACCTTTGCCATCGCGCCGGTTTGACAGCGATCGCGATCGCCGATCGTGGCGAGAGGTCACGGATGCCGATCTTCGCGAGAGATCGAGTTATCCGGCACCGCTCGACTATCGCCATCACAGGTCCGTTCGCGTCGATCTCGATCACGACGGCAGGCCTGACGTCGTCGAGATGGTCGAACGCGCTCGGCAGTTTGCTCTCCGCATTTCCTACGGCGACGGGCGGTCACGCTTGACGGCCCGTCATGACGGTCGATGGACGGATCAGGGCGTCTTCGCCGCCGGTCTAGATGCCGTCTTGGTCAACTTCCCGGAAAGCGCGGCGTACTTCCTGTTTCAGCGGGGAAGCGCGCTGCGCGTGGAATATTTGGGCGACTGAGAGAAGCGGCGTGTCGGTCCGAGGAGGGCAGGGTCGATCCGGCGAGGCCGCCGGGCAGCTGTTCGAGTGTCCGAGCGGGCTTAATATGGCGGACACATGCCCCGTACGCGAGCGCGCCGATCCCAAACACGAAGTATGCTGATTTTCCAGCCGCGTGCCCCGAACAATCTCTTTTTTCTATGCCTGTGTCGCGGATATAGTCGAGGTGGCCAGCCACTGAATGGAGGTCTGATTGAGCGACCTTTCGGAACGTCGTGACGCGCTTTGGCGTATGTACGCCGAGCACTGCACCCATGCGAGGCATCACGAGGCGCAGAGATCGGCTGTCGCCGCTTCCCTGATCGCAATCGCGGGGGCCCTCCTGGGCGTGTCGACCTTTGACAAGGCGCTCACTCCAGGCGACCTGCCGCTTCTAGCGATGATAATCGCGCTCGGCATCTTCGGTGTATTGTTCTCCGGGAAGCAGTACGAGCGGGCATCGATGCACATGCAGCGTGCGCGCGCGTTTAGGAACGCGATCGATGCGGAACTTCCCGGGTCACCATTGAAACGGATCGCGGACGAGGCGGACGTCCTTCACACGAGCGAGTTTCGGGTGCTGGCTCGGTTGCGTATTCACAAGTTCTGGATGGCGCTTCATATCTTCGTAGCCCTCGTAGGCCTGTCGCTTGCTGTACTCGCTGTCGTCTCACCCATGCGGGAGGCTGCGTCGACCCGTGCGGGTGCGGATCAGTTGCCCACCACAGGCCACGATGACGGCGCTAACAGGCGATCAGGTTCTTTAGCCGCCCGCGGCGTATGAAGAGCGGTATCCACGGTTTGCCCTCGTGCATGCCGGGCTGCCAGAGAGCCGTGACGGTGGACGCAGGCACGTTGTGGTTCGTCACGGTGATCCCCCCGTGGTTCCCGTAGCCAAAACGTCTATGGTCGCATGCCGATTGCGACTCAGCCGTATTCAGCTCGCTGCGGACGCAGTCGAACTTGCTTTGGGCCACGAGGTCGGCTCCGACTGTTTCGAGGAACACCCTCAGGTCGTTTGGCCAGGTCAATCTGGCACCGAGGATCTCGCCGCAGAAGAAGCCTTGGTAACCCGACGCACCCAGCTCGTCGGCTGCGGCCTTCAGACGCTTCGATGCCGCATCGGCGCCAACCGCGACCGCTATGCCGAAGCTGCGCGTCCTGAGTTCTTCCCATTCTTCGGGCGTCAGGCCGGGGAACAAGGTGTCCTCGCCCTGGAGGTCCACTGGCCATGTCGAAAGCTCGGCACCGGAAAATTTGTGGAGCTGCGCCGCCGACTGCGTACCCGAGACAGCGTTGTCGTCGATCAGGAGTATAGGTCTGTCCGGAAACGCGAGTGAATCTTTGATGGTCGTCGCGACGTTTAGGCCCGTCGGCAATTCGGCCGTCAGCATCGCGACCACGGGTCCACCGCTGCTGGACGAGAGTGGGACCAAGACCGCCTGTGCGAAGCCCTCGCCTACGGCAGCGGCGATCGCGATCTTCAGAAGCCTTACGCTCTCCACCTGATCGAGCACCGTGCCCTGCAGGAGCACATCGAACAGCCCGTCCCGAAGACCGGGCGGAAACTGGTCTGCAAACGCCGCCACCGTGCTAGGCCGGATTCGCCAACCGCCCTGACCGTCAAAGGATCTGTAGAGGTCCGCGACTCGCCGAACCTCCGAACGCTCGATGGACTCCCTGGGGGCCAGCATCGGTAGGCTGTCGTAATATCCGCCCGCCGATGCGGCGGAAGCCAGTTTCCGTGCGTCCTCTATAGAGAGGTTTGACCGCATGGCCGATCCTTTGAAATCGAGCAGGACCTGAGTACGGAACTGTATGTTCGTCCCCTCGTCGGCCGATTTGCCAAAGGGCAGGGTCTGGGCTCTGGAGAGCGACTCCCGGTATATCACGGTTCTCGCCGCTTGAAACACGATCTGGCGCCAAGCTGGATCGCACAGAACGTAGCCCACCGCCGTAAAAACGTCGTAGGCGTCCTGCTCCTCCGTGGCCGGAGCTGCCGAACGACGCACTATCTCGCCGTTCTGAAGGATCAGAGCGTCCGGCCGGGTGCTGTCCGCCGCTGCGATCCCCGTCACGACGATCCGTCCGAGGGGCTCGCTTGGCACGTGTTCCGAGGCATTAGTGCCGAGGGCTTTAACAAGTAGCTCCGCCTCGTCCCGGATGGCTTCCTCAAGGTAGGTCGTTCTGAGTTCCTCAATGCGTTCCCGCGTGAGCCTTTCTATAAACGGATCGCCGACCTCTTTCCTCAACGCGTTCTGGCGCTCGTGCGTCTCCAACTTGAACTGCTGCTGGAAAGGCATTCCCAGCGATGTCAGCGATCCCGAGAACGCGCATGCCTTCTTCGGCATTCGCCTGAGCTTCAGATCCTTGCCGACGTCAGCGACGGCGGGATCGTCGTGGCGGGAGAGCCGGGTGAGAAGCTCGGCATCATCCATCCCCCAGATGCCCAGCGCGTCGACGAGAGCGGAATCGCGGTGTTGTGTGCTCTTAGCGTTGAGCACAAGGGCCTTCGCCAGCATCGCTTCCGCGGCTCGCGTCAGGGGATGGAGGTAGACGCGCTGGTAGAGGGCGCTGCGTGCTTGGGCGATTTCTCCGAGGGTATCGGCCCCCGAGGCATTGACGACGTAGAGCGAGGCCATTTCGCCGCCATCGTAAGTGTTGTCGTACGACGACCGCTTCGCACTGACGAGACCGCCACCGAGGAAGATGCGGCTGAGGTCGACTCCAACCGAGACGCCACATGCGGCGGCGTCGCGGTTGATGTAGTCGATCTTGTTCGCATCCATTGCGCCTGCCGAGATGACATCCTGAATGTTCGGAGAGGCCGCTACCGTCGGCGTTCCCGCTACAAGGCTCGCGATGCGGTTCAGTGAGTCTGCGTCCTGCGAAAGCTTAGGCTCGAGCGTACGGTAGAAATGTTCGAACCGCTGCGACAAAATTACGATGACTGATAGCCCGACGGACAGCGGTACATTTTTCTTAAGCGCCACTTCGAGCTGCGTCAGGCGGTCCTGGAGCGGCATTCCTCCGAGACTGAACAGTGCCGGCTGCGACGTCAGCGCGGCCTCCGTCGCGCGTGAGAACGGCATTTGGCCCACGCCATGCAGCAGCGAGGCGTAGAGCACCTCGCGTTTGTCGAGTGGTCGGAGCGACGAGAAAAGCGTGGCCTTGGAGGCGAATGCATCGTTGTCGTCCGTCCTGTCCCGATCGATGCCGGCGAGGAGGTTGGCCACGACGTGGGCCATGCCCAGGCTATGGGAGAACCGGGTATGCTCGGCTGACGGGTAGATGAGATAGGAGAAGCCGAGCTGCCTGATGCCGCGGAGCCTCTGCACGATCGGTGAGTCGACCAGACGCATCTCGTGCGAGCTGAGGTCGAGCATCCCCCAGATGTTGTCCTTGATCGCCTTGCGCTTGCCTGAGCCCGAGCGGAACGCGATGTCGTCCTCGGTGAATCCTATGGCGTCGAATGCTTCATTGAGCGCTGTCGACAGGCCAGCGTCCGCTTGCAGTTGCTTTCGGAGCGACGCCAGACGTGGAACGACGGTTCCGTCGCTCATTCCGCCCTGTCTGCTCTCGCGATGAATTCCGCTGCGACACTGTTCAGAAACTCACGATATGCCGGGTCCAGGTGGTCGAGTTCGCTCCGGGCCCGCTCCTCGTCGATCCCGAACGTTAGGAGCTCGCGTCCAGGGCTTCCCGTGCTGGTGGTCGCGGGCTGAGCAGCTCGAAGCGCATGCTCCCAATTCTCGACGCCGCCGGTAGAAGACAATCTGAGGCGGTTGCCGGTTTCGATCCAAGGCCGAACCGTTCCGATCGCGTTGCCCTGCTCGAGAATCCGGGACACTTCCTCGTCGAGCATTTCGACCACCCGCCTCAACCCGCGACCGACGTGAGGGTCCCTGGGAGGAAGCGATCGATAACCCTCGCTCACGAGTTTCGCGATGAAGTCCCTGACGAAGCTGCCTGAGGCTATGCCTGCGGTGCGCGTGCTGCTCGCGTCTGCCATGTGGTGCTTCTCCTCGTCCGCGTCGATGCATGTAGTAGCTTACGTGCCCGTTTGTGAATACCTCTTGGTCGGTGGTGTTCCCTTTTTGCCCCAATGGGGGCATAAGAAGAACACTCGAGATCAAGGAGCGTTGATGAACGACCTGGACACGAAGCCATCGGCCATCTCCGCCGAGATATCGGAAGAGCACGAGGCGTTCACCCGCCAGAGGATCATTCGCGAAGCCGGCCTCTTTGTCGATGATCCCGAAAGTATACCCGGGCGGCACCACCCGATACCTGCGGGCATAGAGCCCGTGCGTCTTCTCAAGGATTACG
This sequence comes from Sphingomonas sp. PP-F2F-A104-K0414, assembly GCF_004340945.1. Lineage (GTDB taxonomy): Bacteria > Pseudomonadota > Alphaproteobacteria > Sphingomonadales > Sphingomonadaceae > Sphingomonas. Next base: position 52,699 of record NZ_SLYD01000009.1, on the reverse strand, counting down.
ACACCTCCCGAACGACGGGTCGCAAGGTTCGATGCTCGGCATGTGCGCACCAACAGCCCCACAACCGAGGGTTCGTCGCCGAGATGCCGGACGGGCGTCCTGCGCTCATCGGAATCAACTGCGGCGAGAAGCACTTCGGCGACGGCGCATGGCAGCGCATGAACGCCGATCTGCGGCGTGAGCAGGACGACGTCTATTATGCGGCCCGCGTTCACCCCGCGCTCCAGCAGATACAGACGTCATACGAACGAGCGGTAGGTCTGAAGGGAGCGATCCGATCATTCGAGGGCCAGTGGAAGCAAATGCGGCAAAATGTGCCGGAGCTCTTCAAGAAGCTGGACGTGGCATGTCGGCGAAACGAGGGAGCCCTGGTGCGTCACGTGACGCGCATGGTTCCAAGTATTGGGCGCGACGGTAGGCTGACGCACAGGGAGCAGGTCGAGAACGTTTCCTTCGGCGCGGTCCCCGACCCCGGGGCGTTCATCGCCCGCTCGGCCTTGCACGATCTCGACGCTGCGATCGGCACCTTGCGCACGGCGAAACTGAAGCTGGAAAGCAGCGCGGACACGCGGCCGAGGCGCGACGCGTTCGCGGCGCTCGCCCGAGGGAAAAGGCTCGTCGAGGACGTCGCCGCCCAGATGCGTGGGTATGTGCTTAATTCGTCGGGCGAATGGTGGGCCTCCGCGGTCAGGTTCTGCTTGGCAGAGGGCACGATGACCCGACTGAACCTCACTCATCGCACCCTTCGAGGATCGAATGACGGCTGGACCGCCTTCGACGTCACCATCCCACGCCTGTCGCCCTCCGATCTTGCCAATGTAGACGCGCTACTCGGCGAATGGCCGGGCGGCGCATGAAGCTTCGGTGAGCGTCGCCGATCGACGATCTGCGGTGGGGCTCTCATTGAGGGTTGTCACGTCTCCAAGATGCCGCAGTCGGAACGCAAACGTCCTTGGGATCGCAGCGGTTGGCCGCCGCGATGCGATGCCGATCGAGATCAAGGACCAACGGCATCTGACAGTCCCGGACTCGCCGATCGGGCGGGACGCCGCGCGCCGCGCCCCAGAAGAGCATGCGGAGGTTCGCGGTGCACGGACGATTATGGTGTTCAGCGGCTTCGCCGGGAGGCGATAGCCGAGGCCCGTGGCGAGTACCGGCACGCCTACGGCGATAGAAGATCAAGCTGTGCGAGGCTCGCCACGGCATCGGCGAAGGTGTCGTCGGTATAGTCGATGATCGTGCGCATCGGGCGGTCTGCATGTGTGAACGCTAGCTTCGCGACGTGCCTCAGGGGGACCTTTCCCATGACCCCGATCAGTCCGGCCTCCCTCACGTCGAAACCGTCGAGCATCTGGGGCGTCATGACAAAGACCGTGCCTGCATCGGCATGCCGGAGGTTCTGGGGGCCGCGTCTGTGCCTGCTGGAGATCGGGATGGGCGTTCTGCGCCGGTCGCCCGATCCGACGAAGTGCAAGACCTCATCCAGGATATTGACCAACCTTTCCACCGCTTCGACCTCGGGGATGACAATCAGCGCCGGAACGTCGAAGGCGAAGTCATTCAACTCCTTGACGAAGTCGTAGGCGACCTCGTTCATGGCGGACGTCGTGTCGTCGACATCGCCGCGTTTCGAGGCTGCGGCGTTGTTCAGAACGCCGCGCTTTGCCGTGACCTTCGCTGGCTGCAGCACGCCGCTGCGCATGGCGTCCTCGAATGAACACGTCACTGCCGGAGTGGAGAAGATGTCGCGCATCTTCTCGTCGGTGAGACGGCCGTCGGCATCGACTTTGTCGTAGAAGGGCCTTGTGAAGGCCAGCATTGATGGTGCTTCGTCTTGGTAGGCAAGGGCGGCGATGTCGGACCTGCGTCGTTGCGGAACGGATGTGAGTACGACATGACTGAACCCGAGATTCAGCACATGTGGATCGGAACGCTTGGCCATGTCCTGCAGATGCCGATGGAGGTTGCCGAACGTCTCGACCCTGAATTCGCCGTTCCTCGGGGGTGAGCCACTGTCGAATGCTCTCTCGCCCGATCTGACTTGAAAGCCCGCATCCTGCAGTCGATCGGCGAGCTGTTCGCGCTCGGCGATCGCCTCGGTCAGTATCAGGGCACTTCCTAGGTCCGACGTCTCCCATAGGTTGCGCAGCACCGCGGCCAATATGGCGGTCCGACCGACTCCGTCCGGCAACATGGCCAGTGCACGACCTGGATCGGAGAGGTGGAGGCTGTGCGTAAGTCTGGCGACGATTTCCGTCTGGAGTTTGGAAAGGACCGTTTTCGCGGTCCCTAGTTCGTGCGTGCTCGGTGTATAGCCTTCGGGCCATGCGACGTCGTTGATCCTCGCCCTCCAGAATCGTGTCCCGTCGATCAGGGCGCCGACGAAGGAGGCGCCGGAAAGGTCGGCGGCCGAGAAGTCGAAGCCTGTGAGATCGGATCCTGCGAAGTCGACACCGCTCATGTCCGAGCGTCTGAAGTCGACCGCAGGCTTCAAACCCGCGATCGCGGCGAGTTCGGAGAACGGCGCTCCGTCCGCGTTCAGAAGCTGGTGAAGCGTTTCAGTGATCTTGGACTCGGACATGACGCCGGTATCGGTCTGTCGCTTCACGGGCTCGTTATCTCCACGATCGAGAGCAACAAGTGGTCGGAGACCTCTTGGAACGACGCCTTTTCGAGGAAGCGAGCCATGACCTTTTGAGTCGCATGATTGGCGACCTTGGGGGGCGAGAAGCTGCAATCGATGTCGCTGCGGGCCGCGGTCAGTTCGATTTTCGCGTGCGCCGGAAGGCCCGGACGCGTCTTAATCTTGCAGAGGGCCGCCTGACCCAAGGCGTAGCCCTTCAGCAATCCGCCCGGGGGACCGACGAACTCCCACACGTCCCCGGCGTTGTAGGTAGGATCGGATGGCCTCGTTCCAACGTTGCCAAAAATCTCTGCTTGGACCTCGCCGTGATCGGACGTGACATGGCAGAGTGCGCGCTTCAGTCCCACGACGACGTTGAGGCCGTTCACGTCGTATTCCATGGTGCCGAAGTGAAGGGATGGGATGACGTCGAAGTGCTCGACGACGCTACCTTGCGGCAGCAATTCGTCCGCCCGCATATCAGCGCAGCGTCGCCGATGGTTGACCACCTTCACCGGGAGCCGGAGACGCTCCGAACTCGCGCTGCTTCCGACCGGATGGAGCACCCCCGCGCTTGCCGCGTCTGGCGGCTGGGAGCTCTCCGCCCACAGCGCGAATGATCGCGGCATGAAGCGTTTGGCCACGTCCCGACCTGCAGGATCGGAAAGCAGTTCTCGCTCGATCCGTTCATGATCGTACTGCACGTATTGGAATGGATCATCGAGCGCCTGGAGTGTCCTGCTCAAACCGCTGGTTGGAACATGGGAGTAGAAGGCGAGGAAGCCCTTACACCTGTGCGTCTCAAGCCGATCCCTGATGTTGGCTTCGTCCTTCGGGCTAACTGCACGGCCGGAATGGATGGTGTGCTTGCAGCTGACGAGCCACCTTACCGTGGTGGACCCAAACCCACCCTTGCGGTCTTCGAGAACGATGAGGTCCCGCCCGCCGTCTGCGCCGCGATCGGGTTGCTCCGCGATCTTGAACCCCTTCGCCTCGAGCAGCTCACGCGCGAACAACTCGAAGGTGTCGCGTCTGGAGCCCATGTCGGCACGAGGTATTTCAGTAAAGTCTAGGCATCCCATGAAGGCTTTCTTGCACGTCGGGATTGTGCCGTCACGTGATCCGCGAACTTCAGGCGATCTCAACGAAAATATCCACCCTCGGATCGCGCCGCTTGGCTGCATTCGTGAAGGGGGATCCCGCCGATATTAGGTCGCGGTGGCGAGCCGTCACGGAATGCCCGTCCAGGCATTTTCGACCTTTATCCTCAGCCTCAGCCAACCACGAACGGTTATCGCGCCTAGGCTGACGGGGGCGTACGCAGCGCTGCGGGTCGGCGCGCCGAGGGCTACGTAGATGGTTTGAGTTGCAGAACTGGGGTGCGGCGCGGCGGCGAATCCGGACGCGGCCCGCGGAAGGGTGGCAAGGACGTTCGTCGGCCTGAACGGCGGAATTTCAGTGGGCTGCGACCGCGCCGGCCCGGAAGCTCTCCGGGATGTCCGTAGAGGACTGCTCGCTCGCTTTGGTTCCGACATGCGCCATGCTGCAGCTCCGGACGGCACTGGCTCAAACCTCGTGATACCGTAAGAGCATTTGTGCAGCCCCAACTTTTTCAACGTCTCCCTGCATCATGCCTCTCAGCAGATCGAGCAGTTCTCGCGGCTCCAGCAGCGCGGATGCGTTCCCGCACTCCTTCTCGACCGCCTCTCGAATGGCGCGGACGAGCTTGGACTGGCTGCGGCCCTTGACTTCGTCTAGCGCCAGCTGCTGCGCGAGGCTGTGCACAAACGACCGCCAGCCGGCCACGTCGTTCCGGAACCGCGGCACCTCGACCAGTTCGAAACCGGTCACGTATCGCCGCCGGAACTCGGAGTCGGCGGCAAGATCGAGATCACGCGCGATCTTTCTGTCGAACGTGTCGCGGTAGTGCGCTCGATCTAGCTCGTCCGAGCCGCGGAGATGGTCGGGCGCCTGATCACCCAGGAGTTTCCAAAGCTCCGCGACCTTGTTGACGAACGTGCGACGCGCTGCCTTCCGAAGTTTCTTCGATGCCAGTTCCTGCAAGTGCTGGAGAGCCTCGGTGCGACGCTCGTGTCCCTTTCGAAGAAACTCGCTTCGGCGGGCCTGGTAGCATTCGCGCGAGCACCACTCCCCAAGCTGCGTCGGGGTGAACAGCTTCCGGCGCCAGTTTCCCTGCTCCGTTCCCGCGGCGTGATCGCGATGTTCCGCGGAGCCGTCGTCTATGTAGCGATGGCGGATGCTGCGCGTGGGCCTAACATCGAAGCCTACGCTGGAGGCCGCCCGTGACTGCTCGCCGGCCGGCAGGGGCTTCACCAAGGGGATCGGAACGAAGAGGAAGGAGGGATCGGCCTTGTATTCGGAGAGAAGGTGGCCCCGCTGAATCCAGAGGTCGAAGTCGCTGACCTGCGACACGGTGCGTCCGACAGTGATGGCAGGCAGTCGCAGCGTCATTCCCTTGGCGATGACGCCATGGCGCTCGCCAGGTACGTCGACCGGTACCTTCGCTTTGGTAGCATCGATCACGCTCTCGCACCATTGGATCGTGGCTGCGTGGGCGGATGCCGTCAGGTCGCAAACCGCAAGCAGTTCCGCGTTAACGTTGCCGTCGAAGCCCTGCCGCGTCGCGTTTGCGGACCCGAAGACCAGCGAGGCAGCCTTGCGTCCACCGTCAGTGCGCCAGCGGATGTAGAACAGCTTCAGATGTACCAGTCCCCTTGCCGACCCAAGCCGTACCAGAGGCGGGCGCTTGTGGCCCCCCTCCTGCAACGCCGAGGTGACAGTCTCGAGGTCCTCCCGTCTGCAGCCATCGTCGATGACGACGTGTATGGATTTAGGACGCAGTTGTCGGGCAACGTGCCGGAAGAAGGACGCTTCGACGTAAGGCGAGATGATCAGCACGGCCTCCGCGACCCGGCCCGTTCTTGCACTCAGAAGGTCGAAGCTGTCCGAAGTGTTCAATTCGCTTCTCTCACAAGTGCGCCTGCATGCCGCCGCCTCGTTGCAGCAGCTTATTCCGGGTGGACGGCAGGTCAATCGCGCCTTTGTTCGAACGGGCGTCCATCATGGACGCCTCCTTGACGCACAGCCGGGAATACGACCGCTCCCGCAAGGAGCCGTAGACAAGCAAGATGCGCGGGGCCGGATCTCCCACACCCAACCCGACGTCTGAACGGTCCAGTGCGAAACGTTGAGCAAGGGCGGGCAGGTGTTCGGGATCGGTGAGGGTGCGCGGGGGGCATGAGGCGGTCCTTGGTCCCAAAAGGATGATACAGGTGCGGAGAGGACAGGGGCGCGCACCTCCGACATCTCAGCGTTCAGGGCGCGCGTGCTCGATCGCCCACAGCCATGCGAGGATGCGCAGATGTAGATGCCGCCGTAGGCGGCTAGGCCTGCTTCTGGCGAACCCAGCTATCGCGTTCAGCGAAGATCGCCTGCATCTCCGCCATGTTCTCGGTCCCCCAAACGCATAAGGGCTCAAGCGCCTGTGCGAGGCTCCGGCCAAGCTGCGTCAGCGTGTAATCGACGCGTGGCGGCACCTCCTTATAGTCGTTCCTGCGCAAAACGCCGTCTGCTTCCAGCTCCTTCAGATGCTGGATCAGCACCTTGTCGCTGACGTCTCGCACGGCGCGCTTGAGCTCGCCGTAGCGCGTTGGTCCGCGCAACAGGAAATACAGAATGAGCGGCTTCCATTTGCCGGAAATGATCTTGAGGGTCGCGTCGAGGCCACAGGTGAAGGCAGGGGCAACGGGAGCAGCATCGGTAATTGGCGGTCGGGACTCATCGAACATATTTGATACTTACCAAAAGGTGCATACTTGCTGATAGGTAGGTCCGGCGCCAGCTGCATGCAACCAAAACTGGAGGCATGTATGAACCGACTAGAAGGCAAGACCGCGATCATCACCGGCGGCGGCACGGGCATCGGCCTGGCGTCGGCCAAGCGCTTCATCGAGGAAGGGGCGTTCGTCTACATCTTCGGCCGGAGACAGGAGAAACTGGACGCGGCATTGGCCACCCTCGGCGCGAATGCGAGGGCGGTGGCAGGATCGGTCACCGATGCCGACGATCTCGACCGGCTGTTCGATACGGTGAAGCATGAGCGCGGCACGCTCGATATCCTGTTTGCCAACGCCGGGACCGGCGCCCTCGTGCCGCTCACCGAGATCACGTCCGATCATTACGACGAGACCTTCGACATCAATGTGAAGGGCACGATCTTCACGGTGCAGAAGGGCTTGAAGCTGATGGGCCAGGGCGGTTCGATCATCCTCACCGGCTCGACCACCGGCGTGATGGGAACGCCGGCGTTCAGCATCTACAGCGCTTCGAAGGCTGCTGTGCGTAACTTCGCGCGCAGCTGGGCACAGGATCTGCGTGGTACCGGTATTCGCGTCAATGTCTTGTCACCTGGACCGACGCTCACGGAACTGGCAGCGGAGGTCGTCGGTCGGGATGCGATGATCGAGATGGGCTCGACCACGCCGATCGGACATGTCGGCGACCCATCCGAAGTCGCGGCAGCAGCGGCGTTTCTCGCATCGTCGGACAGCAGCTTCATGACGGGCAGCGAGCTGTTCACCGATGGAGGCTTGGCTCAAATTTGAGGCACGAAGCCAGCGGACGAAGAGTCCGCTGGCTTCGAACACGGGATTGTCGAATTCACGCGGTTGGACCCGAGATGTACTCTCCGCCGTCAAACCTGCCAGAACCCGGGCGTGCGATGTTCGCCCCGGTTCGGACTAGCGGGTCTCCGAATTTACGCTGGCTGACCGTTCCCGCCGGTGGAACCGAAGATTTGACCCGTCGAGTAGCTGAGGGCCGGATCGGCCGCGGCAACGTAGAGCGCCGCGATCTCGGCAGGTTGGCCGGCTCGCGCCATCGGCGAGTCGCCGCCGAAGCTGCGTAGCTTTTCGGGCGTCGCTCCGCCGCTGACCTGCAGCGGAGTCCAGAACGGGCCAGGCGCAACAGCGTTGACGCGTATACCGCGGCTGGCGAGTTGCTTGGCCATGCTCTTGGTGAAGTTCAGCACCGCGGCACGGGTCAGCGCATAGTCGACGATGTCGGGCGATGGATTGCCTGCCTGTTCGGAGGACGTGTTTACGATCACCGCGCCCGCACTCATCCTTTCGAGTGCCGCCTTCGTCAGCCAGAACGGCGCGTAGACGTTGGTCTTCATCGTATCGTCGAAGTCCTGGTTCGAGATATCGGCGATACCGGGACGCGTCTGCTGACGGGCCGCATTGTTGATCAGGATATCGAGCCCGCCGAGCTGTTCGCTGGCTTGCTGCACCAGTCGGCGGCAAAAGCGCTCGTCGCGCAGATCCCCTGGAATTGCGACCGCCTTGCGTCCCTCGGCCCGGATCAACGCAACGACTTCGCGGGCGTCGGGTTCTTCGGCCGGCAAATAGTTGATCGCGACGTCCGCTCCCTCGCGCGCATACGCAATCGCCGCAGCGCGACCGATGCCGCTGTCTCCACCGGTTATCAGCGCCTTCTTGCCCGCCAGCTTGCCTGAGCCCTTGTAGCTCTTCTCGCCGTGATCCGGGCGCGGTGTCATCTTCGACGCAAGACCGGGCCAAGGTTGGCGCTGCACAGGGTAGGGGGGCTTGGGATACGCTGCAGCTGCCGGTGTCGTCGCGGCGTTACTGCCACCGCTTTGCGTTGCGGCGTTTGCAGCTGTCGCGGCGATAGCACCAGCGGTAATGGCCGCCCCCGTCACGAAGGTGCGTCGTGTTGTATCGGTCATCGTCATGGCTCCCGGAATGATCACAGCCCCAAGCGCTAAGCAGTTGCTTCTGTTCCAAATTCGCTGGTGATGCTGCCCTGTTACTTCCAAGGCGCCTGCGTTTGCAAAGGGGGCTTCGTTTCAAGCCGGATCGGCGTCCGCGAGCGAAATCGTCTCTTCAGAGACGCGCTTGCAACGCCGAACGGGTGGTATGGACTAGTGCCTGGCATCGGATGCGTAGAAGGTCGCGTGACTGTCCGACCCGTCCCTGCTTCCATTTCATCGTGGCATCATCATCGTACGACCAGGGGTAGCAACCGTGGCCTCTTCTGATCGTTACCTTCGCTGAAGGAGATTAGTCATGGCGGCCCCACAGGACGAAGAACCGGGTTTTGAAACCGACGTTAACGAACTGCCGGAAAGCGACAACGGTCCGGAAGATAGCCTTGAGGATAAGCTGTCGCCCGACGCACAGAAGTCGGACGATCTCGAGGATGCGCAGAAGGAAGGCGCTGAGGAGAGGGAAGAAGGCGGCCTATATTGAATCGGGGACGGGGACAGTTGACGTGGTTTTCCGATCAACACGTATGTCGAAGGTCCCCCCCTCCATTCTTCCGGCGTTGCCCGCCGGGCGATCGTTTCACATCACCGACGTATTTCACCCGTGACGGCTTCATCGACGGGACTAATGTGTCTGCGTTATCGGGTGTCGGTGGCTAGCTCATCTTCTCGCTGACGATCGGTTATAGGGCCGCGGTGTCGGCTAGGATTCTGCTTTCCTACGAAGTGCTGTTGTGCGGAAGAAGGGTGTCGAACGACCTGATCCTCAGCCAGCTGCCTCCTTCTTGAGCATGGCGTCCTTGAGCGTGTTGCCCGCGATACCCCCGGCAGCGACTGCGACAACGACATTGCCGACGAAAAACTCGACGATGCCGACTACGCTGCCGAACGCGATCAACGCCGACGTGGTGACCGGCAGTGCGGCCGTTGCCTTACCGATCGCTACCTTTGCCTCTTGGCGGACAAGCCGAAGCCGCTCGAAGATTGGCTCGAGCGAGCGACTCTGATCGATTGCCGCGATCAGATCGCCTAGAGCATGATGCAGCGCCTTCAGCTGCTGCAACGCCACGGCACGATCGGCGTCTACGGGGCCACCATTGTCACGCGCGAGCTCTTCTTCGTCGATCAGCCTTTGCACAGCTTCCAAGGCGACAGGCGCTAGAGCGTGAATGACAGCGGCCTGCTCGCGCAGGGAAGGGCGCCCCGTCCACGTCGCCGAACTGACAGAATCCGGTCCTCGAACCTCGTCCCAAAGCGCCTTGAACTGCTCACGGACCATCTCACGGCGCAGGTTGCGGTCTTTGGTTTCTCGCGCATGACGTACGAAAGCCTCGAGGCTGGGCTGAGCCGCTACGAAGGCGGGTGCCAAAGGCCGCAGATCGGTTCGGGCAAGCAGTGCGCGGCGCAGTGCCTTGTAGCGCGTGTCGTCCGCCAGATCCTGGATCCCATCGCAAGCGCCAAGGCACAGCGTTTGCAGACGCTGCAGCGCTTCTTCGTCGTTCAAATTTTCCGGCCAATGTATTCCTGAAAAGCCCATCGCATTCGATCCGTTTCGACTCAGCTGACTGTCGAATGCACGAGTTCACGCCTGTAGGACATAGCAAGAACACGACGTCCCAAACCTCGCTGAACATGCCGTAAGCGCTGATCTCGCTACCGATCCGCCTCGAACATGGCTTCGTGCTCGCATGCGGTCTTAGTCTAGCGCCGCAGCGCGTGCCCCAACGCACTTGGGCACGTGTCCATGGGGGACATTATCCACAGGAGTCTCGAGTCTGACGCTTGACCAAACGGTTCCGGTAACGGAACATAAGGAGAACAGGTAGAGTCTAGACATCATGATCACCGCCCCCGAGTCCCTGCCGACAACCATCGCCCACCTGCGGACAATCGCGACGCCGGTGGTGGATCACCGCATCATGCCGTTCGGTCTCCCTGCGCTCGACGATCGTCTCGCGAGCAGGGGGCTTCGCGCAGGCGCGCTGCACGAGGTCGCCGCGCAAAGCTGTTCGATGGTCGACGATGCCGCAGCAACGCTGTTCCTGGCGGGTATCGCGGCGCGAGAAGCGGCGCATACAGGCGGACCGGTGCTGTGGGTGAGCTGTCGCAACGATCTCTATGCGCCGGGCTTGGAGCAGGCGGGGCTATCATCTGCCGACTTGATCCACGCACAACCCCGTGACGATGCAGCCTTGCTGGCCGTCGTCGAAGACGCGGTGCGCGACGGAACGCCGTCGGCGGTGATCGCCGAGGTAAGCCGGATGTCGATGGTGGCGACCCGGCGCCTGCAACTGGTCGCGGCCGACGCCGATATTCCCGTCCTGATCTTGCGGCGCCGACGTAATCGCGACCAGGATCCGCTTGCCGAGCCGTCGGCGGCCTGGACGCGCTGGCGCATCGCCAGTGCGTCGTCCGAGCGCCTGGGTGTCGCCGGCGTCGGCCGATCGCGGTGGCAGGTCGAGGTCGCACGGCAGCGTGGCGGCGAAGCATTTTCGATGATTTTGGAGGGCTGCGATGAGACGGGTTGTCTCGCTGTTCCTACCGCACTTGGCCATCGAGCGGCTGAGACGGCTGGACCGGCACGCTACGCGGCCGCCTGAGCGGCCAGCCCTTCAGCTTCCCGTCGACGACGATCCCGGTGCGTGTTCCGTGCCGCGGGGCGGCGGGTGGCGACCGGGTGCGCGCTGGGCCCGCGCCGACCTGCCTACCAGGCAAGACGTGGAAGGTCAGATCGCAGCACTGCCCGCGCATGCGAAACCACCCATGCGTGAACTTGGCCGACGATCGGAGGCGGCGAACCATCCGTTTCACGGACCAGCGCAAGCCGACAGTCACGACAGGGTCGCGGCGACCGTTGCCGCGTTTCACAGGGCGCCGCTCGCGCTGGTGGGCAAGGTCGGCCGGCGCGAAGAGGTGGTGGCCGCCTGCGATGGCGCGGCAGCATTGGGGATCACGGTCGGGATGGCCGCAACCCATGCGCGTGCGCTGGTGTCCGATCTCGACATCCGACCGTCCGAGACGGAGGCGGATGCCGCGATGCTGGATCAGCTCGCGCTACGCGCGGTGCGCCGCTGGTCGCCGATCGCAGCCGCCACACCACCCGACGGGCTGTGGCTCGACCTGACCGGCTGCGCGCATCTCCATGGCGGGGAAGAACGGTTCTGCCGGCGTCTGCGCGCGTTTTGCCAGCGTGCCGGGTTCACCGCGCGCGTGGCGGTTGCAGACACACCGGGCGCGGCACACGCTATTGCCCGGTTCGGGCCTGCCGACATCGCGATCGTGCCCACAGGGCGGACGGTCGACGCGCTCAGCGGCCTACCGGTCGCGGCCTTGCGCCTGGCAGGCACCGCGCTCGTTGCCGCCCGCAAGTTCGGCTTCGAACGCGTCGCCGATCTTCTACCGGTCGCGCGCGGGCCTTTGGCACGCCGGCTCGGGCTGGCCGCAATCACGCGGCTCGATCAGGCACTCGGCGCGGTCGCCGAACCCATCACGCCGCGCACCGACGAGGTCATGCCGATCGTCGAACGCCGGCTGCTCGAACCGATCGTCACCGCAGACGCGATTGCGCAGGTCATGGAGGATCTCCTCAGTGACATGGCCGAGCTGCTGCGCGCGAAAGGGCTCGGCGTACGATCGCTGCGGCTCGCTGGCCTACGCGTCGATGGCACCGAGCAGGTCGTGGCCGTCGGCACCTCACGCCCGACGCGCGAGGTCTCGCACCTTTTGCGGCTCATGAAGCTCAGGATCGAGCGGATCGATCCGGGCCTGGGGCTCGAGCAATTCTATCTGGCGGCACCGCACACAGAGCCGCTCGACGCGGTCGATCTTGGCGCGGTTCTCGCCGGTGAGGTACTCGTGCGTGATCCGGCCCGTCTCGTCGACGTCGTTGCCGGTCGCATCGGCGCTGACGCCGTGTTCCGGATTGCCCCTGTTGAAAGCCACGTGCCCGAGCGCGCCGTCATGCGTGCCGACCCGGTGGTGGCGCCCGCGGGCTGGCCGAAATGGCGACGACCGACGCGCCTGTTGGCCAGGCCCGAACCGCTATGGGGTGTCATAGCGCTCATGCCCGATCAGCCGCCCCGGCGGTTCGAGTGGCGCGGTCGGCCGCACAAGGTGGTTGCCGGCGACGGCCCCGAGCGGATCCACGGTGAGTGGTGGCGCCGTGACGCGGAAGTGTGGGCGGTGCGCGACTATTACCGGGTCGAGGATGACGCGGGCGGTCGCTATTGGGTCTTCCGGCGTGGCGATGGGTTCGTCGAGGACACCGGCGATCTCAGCTGGTGGATGCACGGCGTGTTCGCATGACCGACTATGTCGAACTTCAGGTCCTCACGCACTTCTCGCTGCTACGCGGCGCCTCGAGCCCCGAGGAGCTGTTCGCGGCTGCCGCGCTGCTCGGCTATCCGTCGATCGGGGTCAGCGACATCGGCACGGTCGCGGGTGTGGTGCGCGCCTGGGAAGCGCAGAAGGCGACGGGCGTACGCTCGATCGCCGGCACGCGTGTCAATCTGTCCTGCGGCCGGCAGTTGCTGCTCTACCCGACCAACCGCCCCGCCTGGTCGCGCCTGACGCGTCTGCTGACAGTGGGCAAGAAGCGGGCGGGGAAGGGCGGGTGTCTTCTCCACTGGCATGACCTCGAACCCTGGTCGGAGGGCATGATCGCCATCCTGCTGCCGCACGAGGCAGACGAGGATAATCTGGCAGCGCTCGCGGACCTGAAGACACTCTATGGCCGTCGCGGGTATATGGCATTGTTCCAGCGGCGCCGGCCGGACGATGCCGTGCGGATCGACGCGCTGGCGCGGCAGGCAGGCGGCGCTGGCGTTCGTGCGGTGGTGACGGGGGATGTCCTCTACCACGCGCCCGAAGCAAGGCTGCTACAGGACGTGGTGACGGCCGTGCGCGAGAAATGCACTGTCGACGAACTCGGCTACCGGCGTGAGGTCAATGCCGACCGTGCGCTCAAATCCCCCGACGAGATGGTCCGGCGGTTCAAGGCGTATCCCGATGCGCTGCGGGCGAGCGTCGATATCGCGCGTCTGTGCACCTTCGATCTGGGTGAACTGGCCTATCAGTATCCACATGAGCGGCTGATCGACGGGCTGACCGCGCAAGAAGCCTTGCAGAAGCTGGCGGAAGACGCCGTCGACGTGATGTTCAACGGCGCGGTGCCGGCTGCCTATACCGAGCAGATCGCCCACGAGATGCGGCTGATCGGCGAGCTCGGCTATGCGCCGTATTTCCTGACCGTCTACGCGATCGTCCGCGAGGCGCGCCGGCGCGGGATCCTCTGCCAGGGCCGCGGTTCGGCTGCCAATTCCTGCGTCTGCTTCGTGCTAGGCGTCACCTCGATCGACCCGATCAAGCACGAGTTGCTGTTCGAGCGGTTCGTCAGTGGTGAGCGCCGCGAGCCGCCCGATATCGACGTCGATTTCGAGCATGAACGCCGCGAAGAGATCATCCAGTGGATCTACGAAACCTATGGCCGCAACCACTCGGCGTTGACCGCGGTCGTCACACGCTACCGGGCGCGCGGCGCGGTGCGCGACGTCGGCAAGGCGCTCGGCTTGCCCGAGGATCTGACCTCGTCATTGGCAGGGCAAGTGTGGGGCTGGTCGGCCGAAGGCGTTGGCGAAAAGCAGGTCAATGAGCTGAACCTCGACATCGGCGATCGTCGCCTGCGCCTGTCGCTCGAGCTCGCCCGCAAGCTGATCGGCGTACCGCGCCATATGTCGCAGCACCCGGGCGGCTTCGTGCTCACCCATGACCGTCTCGACGATCTGGTCCCGATCGAACCCGCCGCGATGGAAGACCGGCAGATCATCGAATGGGACAAAGACGACATCGATGCGCTGAAGTTCATGAAGGTCGACGTTCTGGGTCTCGGCATGCTCGGATGCATGAACCGCGCCTTCAATATGCTCGAGGCGGACAAGGGGCTGCGCGTTGGCCTCGCCGATCTGCAGGACGACGATCCCGACGTCTATGCGATGATCTCAAAGGCAGACACGCTCGGCACCTTCCAGATCGAAAGCCGCGCGCAGATGTCGATGCTGCCGCGCATGAAGCCGCGGCGCTTCTACGACCTCGTCATCCAGGTCGCGATCGTACGGCCGGGACCGATCCAGGGCGACATGGTCCATCCGTATCTACGCCGGCGTGAAGGGCTGGAGAAACCGGAATACCCGCGGCCAGAGCTACGCGCGGTGCTGGAAAAGACGCTCGGCGTGCCGCTGTTTCAGGAACAGGCCATGAAGGTCGCGATCGTCGGGGCCGGCTTTACGCCGGCCGAAGCCGATCAGCTACGCCGCGCCATGGCGACGTTCAAGTTCACAGGGGGCGTGTCGCACTTCAGCGAAAAGCTCATCGGGGGCATGGTCGAGCGCGGCTACCCGCGTGAGTTCGCCGAACGCACCTTCCGTCAGCTCGAGGGCTTCGGGTCTTACGGCTTTCCCGAGAGCCACGCGGCCTCATTCGCCAAGATTTCCTACGCATCGTCGTGGATGAAGCATCATCACCCGGACGTGTTCTGCGCGAGCCTGATGAACGCGCAGCCAATGGGCTTCTACGCACCCGCCCAGATCGTCCGCGACGCGCGCGAGCATGGCGTCGTGGTTCGCCCCCCTTGCGTCAACGCAAGCCGTTGGGACTGCACGCTGGAGCCGTATGGCGGGCGGTACCTCGCCGTACGGCTGGGACTCCGGCAGATCCGCGGTCTGTCCAATGCGGACGGCGCCAAGATCGTCGGTGCGCGCGAGCTGACCGCGTTCGAAAGCGTGGAAGATGTATGGCGACGATCGGGCGTCCAGCGCGCGGCGATCGAGAAGCTCGCCGACGGCGACGCCTTTCATAGCTTCGGTGCCAATCGTCGGCAGGGCCTGTGGAAGGTGAGGGGGCTCGGCGAAGCGCCGCTGCCGCTGTTTGCCGCGGCCGACCGCGCGGACCAGGCCGTCAGCGCGGAAGGGATCGAGCCCGACGTCGAACTGCGCCCACTGACCGATGGTCGTGAGGTTATCGAGGACTACCGGGCGCTGCAGCTCTCGCTGCGCGCACATCCGCTGACTTTCGTGCGCGACGAGCTGGCGCGCCGTGGGGTGACCAAGTGTGCGGACCTGGCGACCATTCGCGACGGACGCCATGTCGAGGTCGCCGGCATCATCCTTGTTCGCCAGAAGCCCGGGTCTGCCAAGGGCGTCCTATTCATCACGATCGAAGACGAGACCGGGATCGCCAACGGCATTCTGTGGCCCGATCGGTTCGAGCGGCAGCGCCGCACTGTGATGTCCGCGTCGATGATCGGCATGAAGGGCAGGGTGCAGAAGGAGGGCGAGGTCATCCACGTCATCTGCGATCGGATTATCGACCACGGCGATCTGATGCACCGGGTCGGCGAGATGTCGTTCCCGCACCGGACCGGCCGCGGTGACGGTGCGAAGCATGCCGGTTCCCCCGACCGCGGTGACAAGGGTTGGAGCCCGAACCCTCGCAATTCCTACTGGCCGCCCCATGCGGACGGCATGGATCCGGAAGCTGTCGTGAAGTTCAAATCTCACGACTTCCATTGATGGCCAAGCTTGTCCGTCATCAACGCGTTGTCATCGCGCTATCGGTGCATATCTTGCGGGGCGGGGTGGCGCGCTGCTCGGACGCTCGCGTCGATGTCGTCGAGATCCGGTTGGCGCTGCGCTGCCTGCTGCCGCACTGCCCGGAACGCTGGCCGCTCGCACTCTACTGGGACGCCGCAGCCCAAGAGAACGAGATCGGCAGGGCACAGGGTGTGACAGCGGCGTTCAACGGGATCGTCCGCCAGCTGCGTCGCGCCGGCTGTTATGAAGAGGTGTCCGAACCGTGAGCATGAGATTACCGCGAGCAGCCATTGCTCGCGTTCCCGACGGCACGCGGATCGTCAGCGTCGAGCGGATGTCGCGGGCGTTCACAAAATATCATCTGGATGACGGACGCGCGCTGCACCGGTTCAAGATGGAAGAGCCGCATGCGACGCCGCATGATCACCCCTGGAGCTTCGACACCGAGATCCTTGATGGCGGCTATGTCGAAGAGGTGTTCCACTTGGATCCGAGCAGCGGTTGGCACAGCGAACTGGTTCACCGGCTCCCTGGCGAAACCTACCATGTCGACGCTGCGCACATTCACCGCATCGTGGAACTGCCGACGGGTGAATGCTGGACGCTCGTTCGTGCAGGTCCCCACACACGCGAGACCCGGTTCTGGCGTTTCGGAGACGCGGTTCAGTCCCGGGCCTGGCATGAACGCCGATGGACGCGCTTAGCATAAGGCATCACGGCAAGGGTCGATCGACCGCAATAGTCATGACGGCGTTGGCCGGGGAAGGGCATCGAGCGCTGCCGATACCTGCAGGCGCAGATCGTCATCCCGGGTGATTTCCAGCATCGCGCTCAGGCTGCTGCGGGCGCCGGCTACATCACCTGCGACCAGTTGAAGTCTGGCGCGCTCCCACCAACCATGGGCATGCGTAGGCGCCACGATCGTCATGCGGTCGTACAGGACCAAAGCACGCACGGGATCCCCGGCCTGTTCGGCTCGGGTTGCCTGATTGAGCAGCAGTCGGACGAGCGCCGATCGGTTCGACAGGGGAAGCATGCCCTCGGAAAACCGTGCCTGGCCAGTCATCTGCTCCAGCAAGGCTTGCACCTGTTCAGGGGCAACGATGCGACCATCGTTGAAGGGATCGATGATCAGCGGTTCCGGTGCGTCGCCAAGACGGACCAGGACGTGGCCGGGGGTATTGAGCGGGATCGCCGACCATCCAAGACGTCGTGCCATCGCCACATAGATAATCGAGAGACTGATCGGCAGGCCAAGCCGACGATCGACAACCGCGATCAGGTCCGCATTCTGCGGATCGTCATAGTGTACGCGGTCGCCGGAGAACCCAAACTCTTCGACCATCACGCTGCTCAAGGCCTGGGCCTGAGCAACACTGCTTACTGCATCGCCGTCAGCGGCGCGCAGGGCTATTTCGATGTCGGTGAGCTCGTCGATGTATTCATCGAGGTCGACGCCGGGATGATCGAGCGCTGCAAGTTCGAGGGCGGCCAGATCAAGCTCGATTTCGCCGTCTTCCATCAGCCCGAGATGAAGAATGGTATTTGCCATGAGGGACTAGATGGGGACTCTTCCGATCGTTCCTATGACATCGCAAAGCAGGGGGGGGGCTCGGCGAACATCCTGTCATTCATCCGCCTTGGCCAAAGGCGGCGATCCGTTCGGCGTCATATCCGCAAGCCACGCACAGCCAACCTAGCCCCGAAGGCCTCCAGCCAAGTCTTGCTGACACGCCGCGTCGCCGAACTATGCGACCCATGTCATTGCCGAGTGATCCATGCTCGGGCATCGCGCGTTATGCGACCGTGACAGGGAGCCAAAACGATGACGCAGGATGACGAACGCTGGATGCGCGAAGCCATTGCGATCGCACGATCGAAGGGTTCCGATCCTTCGACCTCGCCGCTGGGGTGCGTGATCGTACTCGATGGCAAGATTATCGCAGGCGAGCGCAACCAGACGAAGGAATTGCCGGACGCGACCGCGCATGCCGAGATGATGGCGATCCGGCGGGCGTGTGAAAACACCGGGGAATTGGAACTGCGCGGTGCGACGCTCTACTCTACGCTGCAGCCCTGCGGCATGTGCACGATGGCATCGATCTGGTCGAAGGTCGGCCGCGTCGTTTACGGGGCGGGCCGCGACGATGTCCACGAAATGTATTTCGAAGCGCAGCACGTCGACACGCTGACGTTCATCGGCGACGCCTACCGCGATGACATCGTCATCGAGGGAGGGTGCCTTCGCGACGACTGCGCCAAGCTCTATTATGGTCCGGACGCAGAGCTGCCGGTCGACAAGCAGGCAAATCTATAGCGCGCTGCGGCTGCGCTAAACCGAACGAAACTTACCCCGGAGTCGGCGCGTTGCGGCGGTGCCGAAGCAGTTTGCTTCGCGGTTATCCGCTCAGCGAGGACACTATCATGGGCCTGTTTTCCAAAGACATCGTGACGTTCGACGACCTGTTCCTGCATCAGCTGCAGGACGTTTATTACGCGGAAAACCAGATCACCAAGGCCTTGCCGAAGATGGCCGACAAGGCAACCGCGCCAGCGCTGAAGCAGGGTTTCGAAACCCATCTGCGTGAGACGGAAGGGCAGATCACGCGCCTCGAGAGCATCTTCGACCTGCTCGGCGAGAAGGCAAAGGCAGTGACCTGCCCGGCGATCGACGGCATCATCAAGGAAGCCAACGAAGTCGCTGGCGAGATCGAGGACAAGGCGGTGCTCGACGCCGCGCTGATCGCGTCGGCACAGGCGGTC
Source organism: Sphingomonas sp. PP-F2F-A104-K0414 (assembly GCF_004340945.1). Lineage (GTDB taxonomy): Bacteria > Pseudomonadota > Alphaproteobacteria > Sphingomonadales > Sphingomonadaceae > Sphingomonas. The sequence goes on along the minus strand of NZ_SLYD01000009.1, from coordinate 33,921 downwards.
GAGCATTACGAGATCACGCGGTACGGTACGCTGATCGCATGGGCGAACCAGCTCGGCCGCGCCGATATCGCAGCGATCCTGAAAGAGACGCTCGACGAGGAATATGCGACCGATGACAAGCTGACGGCGATGGCAACGTCGAGCGTGAACGCCAAGGCGGAAGCAGTAACCGCATAAGCGTTTCGATGTCGGGGGGCCTTTGCCCCCCGACCATTACCAGCTTCCACGAAAGGCACGTTCGATGGCCGATGATATCGCATTCACGCTTCCCGAAGCCTTGCGTGCACAAAAGCACATGCGCGATTCGCTGGGTCTAGGCGAGGAACGGTTTCCAGTGCCCGCCTTCATCAACATGGTAAGCGACGAGATCGAGCAGCTGCGCGACGCCGGCAGGACCGATGGCGAAATCGCGGCGCTCGTGGAAGAATCGAGCGGTCATGCGATCACCGAAGCGGATATCGCGCGCTACTATACGCCGGCTGAAGACCGGCACTCGAACGAGCACTGAAATCGCCCTACGAAGTCAGCGACAGCGCCCCTAGTCAGGGGCAGGGGGTACGGGTTTGCTGTCCTGAGCGCGACCATCGACACCCGCATCGAGCGTCCCATCGGTTCAGATACTAACCGCGATATGCTGCCGCGCGCCCCCTTGTGCGGTTACGCTGCGCCCAGTGTCTCCCGGGCTCCGTGCTACTGCGAGTATTGACCTACGCGGTGCTTCGTCATCGTTGAATGGGACTGGCTAAGGATCTCCGTCGTAGTCGCAAGCGGCGACATATCGGGGTCAATATGTTTGTATAAATACAGCGAACTAAAACCTGACCGCAATCAGTTCGTTTTCTGGCGATGGTGCCGTTCTATCATCTCACGGATCGGTGCGAGGCGCGCTTGATGCTCAGGCCGATTTGCCCACCCCGCGTCGTACTTTGCGCGGCTGCCGTCCACACGATTAATTAGAACCGGAAGTTGTTCGCCAATGCGATATGGTCGAGAGATGGGCTGGGGAAGTAAGTCGACAGTCGCCTGTTTGATGGTATGACCATCTGTGTAATCAATCAGTGCGTTGGTTATGTCGCCGTACTTGTTAACCGCGGTTGGATCGAAGGATTTCAGCGTTGCGAACATAGGACGGCCGACAAGGCCATCGATAGCACCTTTGCCGATCACGTAACTGTACAGGCCCACGACGCCAAGCAGCTCAGGTGCAGCAGCGCCAATTGCTGCAGCGATCACCGCTAGGGCGATCAGCAATCCTACACAGCCAAGGCCTCTGCCCATTCCACCCACTCCCCGGAGGGAAATCGTAGCCGGAGGGCGATAAGGAACCGTGAACGTCGAAGCGGAGGCGCAGCGAGAGTTTGTTCCCATTCCTTGAACGGCAATTGAGAGGGCCAGCGCTTTCCAAATAGAATGCCGTTTTTGGAAACAGCAAGCTACCGGCCGTGTTCACCTGCGGTGATGGAGTCCGCCGGGTGTGATCGCGAGAAGGGTTAAGTGCAGGGAAAGTCGGCCGAGGCGCGGCGGAGCACACCCGGCCGTGGTTCCCTCCCGAGGGGCAGGCCCCCTCTAGTCCGCCGGGTGTGATCGCGAGAAGGGTTAAGTGCAGGGAAAGTCGGCCGAGGCGCGGCGGAGCACACCCGGCCGTGGTTCCCTCCCGAGGGGCAGGCCCCCTCTAGGGAGCTTCTTGCCGCGGAAGGTTGTTCGGCGTTTGGGCGAAGATGACCCGCCAAATGGAGCGCTTTGCGCGAAAGGTCGTGCGGCTATCGGGTTCTCGCGCAAGCTGAACGGTAACCCGCGTCACCCCCCAGTTTGTCCGCCAACACCTCGTGCCAGCTTGTCGGATCGTCGGAGTCATCGTGCTACTGCTTAGCTAACGTGGCGATGGCATCTACCGCGGCTGCGACCCGGCGCCAGTCGTGCGGATTGGCGGTGTCGCAGAGAATGCCGAAGAGCCTTTCCGCGAATTGTTCTGCACCGTCTTCTCCGAAGTCCGCCACGATGGCAGTCGCCTTTTCCCAAACCTCCCGATCCGACATGGCGGACTGCTCAGGCAAGGTGAGCGCTTTCGCGGGTTGGGAAGACCGGGCCACGCACAGTCATCAGATCTGCCGGATACGGCCTCTGCAACGCCAACACGTCGTCATAGCTGCCAGTGAGCCAACGCTCGTGATCGTCCGGCCTGAGGATCGTGATCATCGCCTTGGGATGTATCGGCGCCACCAGTTCGTTTGCATCGCAGGTGACCATCGCGAAGAAGCGTCGATCCCCGACCTGTCGCCAAAAACCGGAGATCGCGAACACTGGCTGTTCGGGAACCGCGAACCACATCTCCCCCTTTATCGGCTTCTTGCCGTCGCCAAGGTCGGTCGGCTCGCGCGACCACTCGCAGAATTCCGTCAAGGGAATCAGGCAGCGGTTAGCCGGATCGCCGACTAGCGACCGCCATTGCGGGAGGTGGAGGGTGCGGACGTTGGTCTGCGCGACCTTGCGGCCGGCTTGTTTCGCCTGCCCGGCCAGAACGTCCCACTCCATCACGTCGAGCCAACGACGGTCGCTTTCGGTCCGTACGACATAGGCCCGACCGAACGGGCGCAGTTCCTTGGGATTGAAACGGTTGTCCATCGGCTTCTCGGCGAGCCATTCGGCGCCAAACCGTTCGGTGATGGTTTCAGGCTCACCGTCGAACCGAGCTCGATTACACATCTATCAGCTCCCGAGACCGCGGCGCTTGATCTCGCCGAGCAGCGTTTCGGCCACCGGATGCCCGATCTCGCCACCAGACTGCTCGTAGGCATTCGTCAGATCCGCGTCAGACGCGTTATTCAACAGACTGCGGACTTCCGTGCTGAGGCCGTCCACCTCCACGGCCGCTGCGTCCGCGGCGTCGTCGCTGGTGATTGTGGGCTCTTCACCGGGAGCGGGCGCGTGGGCCATGACGGCATCCTGCTTGAACAAGTCGAAGGCGTCGGCAGCTTCGTTGCGTTCCTCCAACGCGATCTCGAGGAGGGTGAAGAGGTCGAGCGGCGATGCGGTGCTTTCCATCCCCCGAGCCTAATCCCGGTTTGTCGTTTCACGCAACAAGGCGCAAACCTGCGTCGAAGACTTACAGATCGTCCCGCCCGACAACGTCACCGATTTCGATCACGGAAACGAGGATCGTCCATCCCTCCCAGGTTCGCGGTGTCCAGCCGACGCGTATGGCTTTTGGTAGAAATCATCATCGCGTATGATTCATGATGGCTCCTGTAATAGCGGCGTCGATCAGACTGGGCTTCCGCTTCGAACTCTCGAGCAATACATGCGGGGATCGGAGGAAGCCCGCGTGCCCGCAAACATCATGAATGTCGACGACCAGGCGAAGATCGACCTGTTCCAGGAAATCATGCCCATCGTCATGCAATACCTTGCGGCGAACTCGCCCGACGAGGCGCTCGTAGCGGACGACATCATCGACTTCTTCGCGCTTTCGATCGCGTCCGTAATCCAGAACGATGCAAACCTGACGACCCCGCAGTTGCAGCGCAAAGGCGTCGAGGCGGCGGGAAAGCACATCGCTCACTGGGTCCGGCTGCTCAAGCTCGATCACGAACAGCGAGGTGCTTCGTTGCTTGCCATGACCATGGGGATGGTGGCGTCCGGTGCGACCCGGCAATAGGTTCGGCATTCGCAAGAAAGCAGCCGATCAAGTTTGCCGCAGGTTAGGACGAATTAAAACCATTTCGCCCACGTTTCGATTAGGCATGAGCTTGATCGGGAATTCGGTGTTTGGAGAGCGACATGCCGCTGTGGAACGAGAACGCGGTTGCCGTCGAACGCAGGCTGGGCGAGACCGTCATTCTCGGCGAGGGCACGCTGGCGGCGTTGGTCGCCGGTTTGCGGACGCTTCGCGTCAGCGCATTGAATGGGGTTAGGGTCTCGATGCCGGATCGACGGGTTCCTCCCTTTATCTTCGAAGGGCAGGGGCTGATCGAACTTCTCAAGGATCCGCGCAGGCCGGATGTGCAACCGGCAAGGCTTCTAGCCCCGGTCGTCGAATAAACTGGTGGCTATGCAACGGTCGCGTCCCGACCTTGTCGAGTGAAGCGAGATCGAGCCGTATAAGGCTGATCTCGTCGCGTTGCGCACAGAGCGTGGCATAATCCTCGGCTCCCTCGTTCTCGACCGTGATGGCGAGCAGCCCCGTTGGAAATCACCGCACGTCTGGGCGGGTACAGATCCGAGTTTCTACGCGCAGCAACGCCCTTCTTCGCCACAGTTGTCCTCGCAAGAAGCGCGCTAGCCTACTCAATGGGTAGTTCGCGCAAACGCCTGAGAGGCGGGACATCGGCAATGTGTTCCATCCGTTGAAACATGCCCCTCGAACGTCTCAGACATGTGAGTTGTGGGCAGTTCGATCCACCCCGCTCGTTCTCAGTCCAGTTCGAAACGGATACGGCAAGTGCGGCACGTTACGCACCCGCGCCTGCACGGCGCGCTCGTGCCATTCCGATCAGTTAGATTATATTTACGTCAGCGTCGCATCCGAAGAACGTTAACCCTCTTTTGATCTTGTATAGAGAACAATATATGGGTAATGTTCTTCCTATGAGAACGCCCCCCCCCTTTGAAGCCACCCCAGCCACCGGTCTTCGCGCGAGCCCGTGCACCACCATGGCTAGGGGAAACAGGATGAAAGACGAAATCGATCACACCTCCTGCGTAGCGCCGGCGGGTGGTAGAACTCCGGTCGGAGAAGGTCTTGATCCGGCACGACCCGGACGGACTGCCAAGGACCAGAATCGTCTTGATGAACGCGCGGACGAGCACATGCCTTTGGTAGGGCGGGCTCTTCAGAATCCGGCGTTTGCACACGACGAATTTTTTGATCAGGCTCTCGCCACGCTGGACGAACTGCGTCGCGCCGTGGCGAACGATGGGGTCCCGTTGTCCGAAGTCTACGTCGAAGGAGCGATGGGTTCCCTGAAACATGCGCGCGAGACCCTGGTTCATGCCAAGAGCGGGCATTGCGGATCAATTAGCATCGACGTGCCGAACGCCGTCGCGCCCCTTCGCGCGGACGGTCTGCTGTGGCGCGCACAACTGCCTGAGGGATGGTCTGACGAGCTGCTGCCGGAGCGTCCCGACCTGGGAGCCGATCTCATGGCGACCGAGGGCCTTCGCGAGATGTCGCGAGGCCGCTACCTCGGCAGCGTGCTCGCAACCGCGTTGGCGTACCATTCGTGGCTGCATCTGGGGACGGGGACGGTCTGGTCGACGGACCGCGGAGGCGCTTTGGCCCTCATCGGGGCACTCTCCGGTGGCCGATCCATCTCTCTGATGAGCTATGCGGAAAGCCGCGGCGCTTTGGAGGAGCGGGTTGTGCGGGCGATCGCGTCGATAGGCTGGCGACGTTACCGCTCTCCACGCTATGAAGGACCCGTTCCGGGTTCACACGCTCCGCGAGCGTCTTGGGAGGTCTGAAAACGAGAACCGCCATCGACCGGTGCCATCGCAGCGGGAAACGATGGTCTCAAGCGGTCCTGCCTCGACCGGCTAGCTGACGCCTCAGACGTTCGACCTGAGCTTTCTCCTGGCGCACCGCCGCCTCGGCGCGATCGGTCTTCAGGATCGCCTCCGCCATCTTCGACCGAATTACCCTGATGATTCCGCGCGCCTCGTCGAGTTCCTGCTGCAGCTTGTCCATTTTGGCTGTGGTGCTGGGCAGAACTGCGTGAGTTGATTTGACCCCCTTGATGCGCGCAGCGAGTTCCTTGAACGGTGAGTCGTCTCCGGTGAGCAGCTTCCTGCTGAGGCCGGCCTCCTGGGCGACGGTGATCTGTGTGACGGGAACACGGAGGTTCTCTTCCAGCATTTCCCGAAGTTCGTCGTCCTGGAGCATGTTGTCCGCCGGAGACTGCGACAGCAGCCGCTGGAAGGCCGCCTCCAGCAAACGCCCCTCCTGCTCCCTCTTCTGTTTGCGTGTCGGCTTTGCGGATACCGGCATATTTTTATCCTTCCGTTGTGACGTTGTTCTGGGGGGCGGGGGGGCCTAGTGCCCTGTTCCCTTGCGGACGCGTCTGTCGCTGGGCGCTTCGACTAGGATTACGGGCAACGGCACGTGAAGCGCGCGAAGAATTGCGGCAGCCTGCTGCGCACGCTTCTGCATGACCCGGAACTGAGGGCTCCTGTCGGAAGCCAACCATGACCCCTGATAAGAGATGTAGCGTTTACGCCAATAGCCGGCATGTTCGGGCGATACGGAGTAGTTGGTGCAGCCCGTGCATTGTCCAGGCGTGCGCTGGGCGTAGTTCGGGCGCGCATTGCGCCAGCTGCTCGTTCCCGCAGCCTCGTGACAACGCGCTTGATCAGGATTGGCGCCGATTACGCATCTTCCGTGGTCGGCGTGGAAGATGCGAATGTCCTTGTCGATGAGGAAGCGGGTGATTTGCGGAAGCCCGCTCTCGAAGGAGAGGTCGGGCACGAGCTTCTCCCATTCCTCGCGGTGCTCCTTCATGATCTCGTCCAAGCGGCCGAACGTGCCGCCCGCACCGTGGCGTTGCTCATAGATCCAGCGTGCCGCCTCCTGTGCGTGAACGCTGTCCTGCGCTGCCAGCATCGTCGGGTCGTTGGGCATGTAGCTGTTTTCGGTCACAGCGATCGACATGTGCTTGAAATGGTGCGCGAGCGCCGGCACCATCCGGTCGTCGATCTTCATCATGTATAGCGCGAACGTCTTGCGCCACTGGTGCGGGCGGATGCACTTACCGTTCCCCTCGACATACGGCCGTATCCGGCGGTCCCGATCGATGAGCGGTTCCAGATCGGCGAGCTCGCAATTCGTTTGAATGAATTCCGAGAGGGAAGTGCGAAGATGGGACGACTGGATCGGAGCGACGCCGGCTGACGAACGAGGAAGTCCACTACCTAGAAGGCTGAGGATGAGATGCGATCTCGTCCGCTCGCTCTTAGCTAGCGTTCGCCAAGGAGCGTAGAGCGCCTCCAGGACCCTGAGTGCGCGCAGCACGGGCGGCTCGATGTCGGTGCCGAGTGGTCTCGATCCGATGAGCCATGTCTCCTCCCGCGGTGACCGTTCATTCTTGAACAGCCGACTGGTGACGAAGAGGTGTTCGTTCATGCGGGTCTTGGACGGCTTCAAGGTCACGCAATGCGGGATTTTGGATGAGCCCAAATCGTCGTGAAACAACGGCAGCTCTTGGCCTTTTTGCGTCGGGTCCGCTACGATGGAGCAGAGTTCGCCGATGCGTACGCCCGTTCCACAGAAGATTATGAGAATCGCGGCGTTTCTGATGAGTGTGATGAGCTCCTTCATCTCGACGCCGCCGCCCGGTCTCTCGGGGGGCAGTACGATCGCCTCATGCCAGGGTTTGCCGTTGACGTCGGCGAACTTGAAGTTCTCGATCTCGGCTCGCAGCAGCCGACGCTCCGACGTGGTAGGATCCCGATCGAGGCGTGCCAGATTGCGGACGTAGCGTCGTTGCAACTCGATGACGTCGTCCGCAGGTTTCTCCAGCAGAGCTTGAGCAACCTTCATTATGCGCAGTGAAACGGCGTCGGGGAGAGGCGGAATGAGGCTCGAGGTCAGGGAGGAGGCTTTCTCCGTCCGCTCCTTGAGAGTGTGGATGGCGAAGGGATCGTAGGACAGGGTGCGACAACCCGCCGCGTGCATGTCTTCGGCAGCGTCGAACAGATGCCGCCAGCATCTCAGACGATAGTGGGCGGCGGCCCGCGTGAAGGCGTCCGAATCGTTGGCATGCTGTTCGATGGAACTTGCCGTCGAAGCAGCGTCGTCGTCGTCTTCCACGGTTTCGGATGCGTCCTGAAAGTCCTCTTCGCTGAACTCATATGGATCGGCGGATCCGGCATCCCCGGTGTCGCCGTCGCCGAACTCCTCCTCGAACCATTCCGGGTCGGAGAGTTTCACGGCGAGATTGTCCTCGAACAGCTTGAATGCGTCTTCGTCGAGCTGGTCGAACGAAAAGTAGGAGAACGTGGTCATGAACCGCAGCAGGTGGCGGATGCCGGTGCTGAACGTGGACGCGGTGGTGTGCTTCAGCTTGTACTCCCCATCACGCTTCAGAAAATGGAGTGCTGCGAGCATTTTCGCTTCGTCAATAAGCCGCGGTGACGCCTTCACCTTCCAGCTGATCGCGAAGGAGGACGAAGTTTGTCCGCCGCTCTCACCGTCCAGACGCCATATGTTATCGTTCCACAGCGACACTGAAGAAACTGCGGGGTTGGATGACAGGATGCGGGCAAGCGTCGGCTTGTCGTCCATGTCGATCATGGGCGCTTCGGGATGGGACATGGTTAACTCCTGACCGAACCGAAGTCCGGTATCCGGTGTCTATGGGGCGTCGGTGTCTTGCGGTTGCGGGTCAGTCGACCTCGGGCAGCGGCGGTATGGAGACGTTTCCGGCGGCGAGGATCGTTTCCCTGGGGAATGCCGCAAGGCAACGGGTGAGCAGCTTTGCCTTCACGGGGCTCCAGCGTGGAATCCAAGGAGGACCAAGCGTGGCCTGCGCCTCGTCGATCCGGCGCAGAAGTTCGCGCTGGTAGGCGTAGGCATGGGGGGATGCGAGGTCGATCATCGCGTGCTCGCACATGGGGCAATGACCATAGGCGCCACACAGCACGCCCTTTTTCTCCGTGCCCATCGGACTGTCGTATGGATCGGCACAGGCGAAGCCCGGCGTGGCCGCGCCTAGATCGACATTGAGACGATCACGTTCAGTGGGATCCACCTTTCCTTGGGTGGACACGAAGCGCCATAATTGATTGATCCCGCTGCCAAGCATTTCCTCGTCGCGTCGTTGCATTGCAGTGGAGGTATAGAATTCCTTCGTGGTATCGATCGACGCATGTCCGGCTACTTGCTGGGTCGACATCAGATTTCCACCAGTGATCTCGTGCACGAGATCCAAGGTCGTCGGTCGGATCTGCTGCAACGTGAAGACGTCGAGGCCATGGCGTTCGCAGAAGCGAGCAAGGGCTTCGCGCCAAGCCTTATCCGAAACCTCGAGAGGCACGCCGGTGCGGTGTGCGCTGTAGCGGATGAAGACCCGGTCCGAATAGATTGGAAGGCGTAGCAGTTTTCGCACGCGCTCCGTGCGCTTCTCCAGAAATGACAAAATTTTGGCCGGGTTGTCGTAGTCGTCGGTTTTGAGCACGGAGTTGCGATGGTTGCCGTGCTTGCGGGGTTTGTACGGGAAGAGGCGGATGCGTGGGCGTCCCGCGAACGTGTCGTCATCGTAGTCACTGTGCGTCATATTGAGAATGACGCCCGGGTTGAAGGCGAACAGCGTGGCGAGAAGCAGCACGAATGGAAGCAGTTCGTCGAGAGAAGGGTACAACACCTCGGTTGCCGAGCGGTAAAGCGCTTCGTCCATTGAACGAGCCAGTGCGACGGTTCTCGTGATGTCGTACCAGGAGGGTGGCTTTCCCTCGAAACGGTGTAGCAGGAACGCGGCACATCTCAGCGGATCGCCTGCGATGCTCTTCGCGTCCGAAGCGCCCTCGCTCTTCAAGACCATGTCGAAAGCCTCGTCGCGCGCTTCGACGAGCCGCATCGTCGCCTCGCAGTCTGCCGCGGCGGATATGAACAGCATTTCCACCATGGTGTCATCCAGGATCTCGGTATGCTCGATGTCCCGATTGCTACCTGAATAGAGATTATCAAGAAGCTTCAGTTCGGGAGACAACCTGGCTGACCATCTTTTGTCAGCCATTAGCTGCTTCAGTACGAGTTGAAGATCCTGAATCTTGATCTTGCGGGTCAGCTTAGACCCACAATAGCCGTTGGAGGTTTCGTCATCGAGCCACTTCTTGAAGTCACGGAGCGTCTTCGTGGTGATGTCTCCGATATCTAGGCCGACAATCATCTGGTCGTCGAGGAAAGAGAGGAAACCCGATTTGATATTCTGAGCGACGTAATACCGCCGATCAGCGCTCGGTACTCCGAGACTATGCATGACATAGCCGAATGCCAGAGCGTCGCTCAAGCCCGGGTGCTTGTCGAATTGCGTGAGGTCGACGGGTCCTTTGGAAACCAGTCCGAAATGGTTCGGGAAGGTAGCCAGACGTCGTCCGCCGGAATAGCTGAGGAAACGCGATGCGATGTCGTCCTTGGTCTCCTTGACACGTTCGGCGGCGAGCGCTGCGCGACGCTCCGCTTCCGAAACCTTCTTCATACGGTTTCTCCTTTGAGGTTTGCGACCTCACGCGCGACCGCTCCTCGCCAATCGTTGCGGATGGCGTGGAAGGTCTCCGCAAGGCGTTCGAGCGCTTCGGCTCCCAGATGGTCTACGACGGAGAGATAGATGCTCGTCGTGGTGGAGATCTGAGCATGTCCAAGGGCCTTCTGAACACGGAGCCAGGGACGAACGCGACCTCGCGACTCGAGAGCGTGAAAAAGCATGACTGCAAAGCTGTGACGGGTGTCATGGAAGGTGTGTCTGGGGACCATCACGACCTGAACCTTGGCCGAGCCCTTGCCGAGGATCTTTCGGCGCGTGATGTTCAGCGTTCGGCATGAGGCCGCGAACTCATCCTGCAACGTTGCCGCCTGCGTGGGCTTTCCAACGTGCTGCGGCGAACCGGCGTGATTGAGGAAGAGCTGCCATGGCTCGGGTGTCGACCCCTTGAGCCAGATCGTTCTCGCTCTCGTAAGCGCGGTATGACGTTCGCCGGCGACGTAAAGGTTGAGCTCGTTCATCAGCCACGCCGGGATGTTTATCTCCCTTGGCACCAGACCCTTGGTCTTCGTAATCTCGATCGAGGTCATGACGAAGGGTTGCGTTTTGTCGAAGTCGAAGTCGGCGAACAAGGCGTGATGAAGGTTAAGGATCTCGTCGATCCTCATGCCGGTTTCGAAGCCGAGCTCGAACGCCAGTCGCGTACGATTCACGCCGCGCGTCTTCATGGTAGGAAGTGGCCCGAGATGGTCGGCGATCATAGCTGCATGCTTGGGTGAAATCGGATGTGGTTCGCGATCGTACTTGCCCCGTCCGACGTTGCCGCGCGCATGCGCTGGTCCCTTCGGGTCGAGCATCAAGGCGTTGGCTAGACGCTTGGCGGCGTCCGGCTCGGGTATGTGCTCGACCAGCTTGCGTCCGTGTGCCCAGCGGTAGAACTCCGCGACGCTGGATGCACGACGCTTGACGGTGCTGTCGCTCAGGAAGTCGAACGTTTTGCCGCTGATGATCGTACGCATGTCGATCAGCCAGTCGGCAACCAGATGATCATCTGCGCAGTCCCAGGGCACCCCGCTAATCCGCGCCTTCTCCCACCAGTCCTTTAGGTCAGCCGCTGCGGCATTGGCCGAGTTCAGCTTGGTCCATGAGCCTTCCTTGAATGCCGCCGGACCGGAGTATTTCGCCGCGAGGAACAGAAGGACAGGTTCCACAACCTCGTGCGCCACTTCGTCGACGATGAAGGGGAACCCGGTTGGCAAGACGGCACGTACGGCGGGCACTGGGCGAGGAACATTGGGAATGACCGGGGTTTCATCGAGATCGAATCTCGCGATCGTCAAAGGCATTTTTTCCGCTCCTTCACTGGTATCATCCCCCCTTCCGGACCACTCCGGGGGTCGGCAGACGGCCTTTTCCAAACCGGGACAAATGCGTGACCGGACATAATCGCCGTTATATCCGGTAGAGAGATTGTCCCGTCCCGGATCACGCCATGGGAAGGCGTGAGCACTTCCCGTGGCGTGATCCGCAGGCTCACCGATCCCGTGGCGGGAAAGGGACAATGGCAGCTGACGACGACGACACTGGCGACGTCGAGGCGCCCTCTTGGAGATCCGGTTTCCACTTGCGGCCCGTGACCGAGCAGAACAGCCAGACCGGCACGTCTAGCCTGACGGAGACGAAAGGCAGGCCATCGTCGTAATGCGACGTCGCCGCTGTGACGATCATGTCGTCGGTGAGAAACGCGTGGTTTACGAGCTCCGTGACCGGCTTCCCCACCGCTTCCTTCAGCCGGGCTGCGGGCACGTAGAGCGAGAAGATGGTGAAGCGATCCTCGGAGAATTCGACGAGTTGGTTGGTCGGACTGCTAGCGGCCCGCACCTCCCCGTAGCGCATGAGAATGTGGGTTTCGTCGGGGAGGCGGAACCCATCCTCCGTTGCGAAGCGCCGCAACGCAGATGCCTCGTCGGTGCAATAGGCCATCGCGTTCAGCGCTAGTTGATTCACTGTGCCGCTGGCGCCGAGCAACATCAAATCTGCTCTGCTGCGTTGCAGTCGCTCCAGATCACGACGGTAGTGCGATAGGCGTTCTTCGAGCACTTCGATCGTCTCGATAGGTATCTCTTCGATCGTCCGTCGAAGGGTTCCCGTGTCGATGCTTTCAATCAGCACCACGATGGCCGGTTCGGCATCACCGCGCCAATGATCGTAGGTCGCCAGTCGAACATCCACGAAATCCCCGTGCAGCCCCGACGTCATCCAGCTGCTGACGCATTTGCGGGCGCGAAGACGGGCAGTATGAAGCATGTTCGCCAGACGTTCGAGCTGCGGTACGCATTCATCCAAAGCGGATTCGACCTCGTCGATCACGCCTTGGGCTTCGTCGCGTTGCCAATCCTCTCCCAGGCAATCGGCCATGCCGTATTCCACGGGCAGAACGACGCCTGGGGCGAGCTCCAGTATGACTCGGAAAACGCTCGGATCGTCATCTTCGCAATCATCGACATATTTGCCGATCTTGATCAGGCATTGCTTCGAATCCGTTTCCAGATTCTCAGTCAATCGTAGAATGTTTGCGTGTACGCGAATTACGTCGTACGGAACGTCGACGTTTGCCGCTAGATCGTTCACGGTCCAATACTTCAACTTTTTTCTCCTGTCTTGATCGTCACCGATCAAGCCCATCAAAAATCTTTGCCCGTTGTAATCGGACGTGGACCGGTCTTAACGGCCATCTCATGCCACGATCGTTTGCTGTCGATATTGGAATCGGCGTTGCTGCCGCCGTTTGGTTAGTCTTCGAAAGGGCCGTACGACCTCAGACCTCTGATCTGCATCATGTCAGGTCGGCCCGCGTCACGGTACGCGTCCCATCGCCACTTGGGTGCGAGGCGATCCTTGCGATCGTCGCCGCCTTGCTGAAGCTCCTCGGGCAGCTGTTCCAACGAGCCGATGGTTATGGTCTCGGGGTTGCCCAACTGAACGTACCGTATCATGTCTGACAGTGGGACCACGCGTCGCACGATTGCTCGGAAGTCGGTTGGTTCCAGCACGCCCGCTTCGGCGAGGCGTTTCTCCATATGGTCTAACGCGGCGGAACCCGACTCTCTCGCAAGAGGTGTCGCGGTGCCTAGGATCTCCAAGCAGCGCTGGTTGTCGATCAGACCCGCATGTTCGATGTGCATCATGACTTCAAAGAAGAATTGACTGCGAAGCAGCCCGCCGATGAATTCACTCCAACGGGGGACGTGGTTCATGGTCTGGGCGGCGATCGGGAGATAAAGATCGATCGTGCGGATTAGGCGCGAGACGAGCAATCCGGCGTGTAGGAAGTGAACGGGCAGCGAGGTGCCCAGGACCGTGCGCGCTCCTAATTCAAGCATGGCCTTCGCGACCGTATCGGTCGATCGCGCTGCAGCCTGCGTGTCGCAGGCGCTAAGCACGACGATCGGTGGCATTCGGATTCTTGCGGCGAGGGATGCGATGGTCACTTGATCATGACCGACCACGAGATGAGCCTTGCCGCCTACTGGGTGACTGCCATGGCAGTCGAAGATCAGTAACGGACCGTCGTAGCCGTTGATTGCAGCAATGAGTTCGTCTTCGCTTTGTACCCTTTCCACGCGGACCTGCGTCCATGACGATGATGGGTGGTCCTTGAGCATTTCCACGATGCGATCATCTCGAGCACCTTCGGCGAAGGCGCTCACCAGCAATATCTCCGAGAAGTCGGCAACGGACAGCCGCAGTTGCTCGTGATGCTCCAGTTGTAGGAGGAGCGCATCTGCCGGCGTGGCCGTGGTCCTTGATACGTCGCATTCGAGGCAGAGTGGCAGATCACCGATGGGCAGCCATTCCACAGGTGCGTCGCTGATGACCTTTACGCCCCATCCGGTATTGAGAATTTCTTCGACCGCTCGTGGATCGACGGCCGCGCATAAGGCCGTCTGCATATCCGCAAACAGCTTCGCCACCTTTGCCGGGGCGGGATCATCTGTGCTTCGAAGGTTTTCCGAGAACTGCCTGACCCGACCGATCACCCGATTGATCGATGGCCGCAGCCTCCAGGATCCGGCCATCGTGCCGGCCGTCGCCCACCCGATCGCTTCGGAGAAAAGCAGCAATTCCCGGTGCCAGTCAGAACGCAGGGCTTGAGCGATTTTGGAGTTCGTGATGCGCTCGAAACGATCGGCGCCGATCAACGTCGAGAATTCACGCTGGTTCTCGATTAGGCTGGCAAGATCGGAGATCGCCGACTTGTCTTCCTTGGTTTGGGCCTTCTCGAGAAGCCGGGTGCGAAGGTTCGGAAGCCAGGAAGGTGCGATGAGCCAAATCACCGGACGGGGCGGTGCCAAGGCGATGCCCGAAGGAATATCGGAACTGGTACGGGCGTCCAAAACGGCGGCGAACCCCTCGTGCACAACGTCTTCGTATGCCTCCTCGGATTCTCCACTCCAGTGAGGAATGCATTCCGGCGAGCGTCTTCCGTTCGCCGACAGCGACAATTGGTTGGAAGAAGCTATAAAGTGCCCACGGAACGGAAAGGCTACCGGCTCCGGCTCCTTGATCTTCCAATGATCGAAAAGCGGGCGAAGGTGACCGAGCTCCTCCTCATGCTCCGCGACGACACGAAGGCAGTGGCTCCTTATCACATCCGCCGTCAGCTCTTCCGGGCGGATCGCGCCGTCGACTTCGACCAGCGATGCGTGAATCGGCCTGTAACGCTGATGCGACTGCCATTTCGATACGAATGCGGCGGCGTCGGGCGAGGCGGTGAAGACTATCCAGAATGGCGCCCTTCCACCTGGAGCGGCCTTTAGGAGACCCTTCGGGTACAGAAAGGAATAGCGCCATCCCGTCTGGCCGCATGCGCGATGTCCACGAATGGCTTCGAACGACATGGCGGGATCGACCAACGTCGCTGGTAGTCGGGCCATGACGCGATAGACCCAATATAGCTCTAGGCGTTCGCGCGAGTAACCTTGGATCAAGGATGCCTGCCCTGACGGCGGCGGCGCCACCGCGGCGTAAAATAGGCGCGGATCAATGCTACCGAGTATTGGATTGATGCTCATATGTCCGTTTTGGACTGAAAACGTTAATACGCAATGAGTGGGGCTTGTTTTGCGCCTGCCGCGGGATTTCGGCTCGGTTTTCTTTTTTTGACTCGCGTAATCAAGCCGGCGTCGGTCACGCGTCCTAAGGCGGTAATTTTTAATGATAATGAAAACGGGAGGAAGTCGGGCAGGGGCCGAGTTTCGCTCTCGGACCTTGGCCGATGAGCGACAACCCTTTCGCGCCTCGCTATGGCGTTCGTCTGATTGCACGGGCTGCAACGGCGCTACAAATCTTTGCAATCGCCGTGTCGTCATCGGCGCGGCAAGTAGGACATGCCTTTCAGGCATCCTCTCCCAAACTACCAGGGTCGCTTTGGCGACCCTTTTTTTTGCGCGACAGGCGTTATCGCGGCCTGTCGTTTCCGGTCAACCTGACGAATTTCATCGATTGCGGGTTCCGCACCGCACCGCACCGCACCGCACCGCACCGCACCGCAACGTAACCAGTAGTGCCGTGAAATTCGAAAACTTCGTTCAGATAGCCTTGGTTTTCGAACGCGCAGGGTGGGGCCGCTTGGGCGGTCCGACGCCTACCGTTCGCTACTGTCGATATGCATGGCGACTGGCAAGCCACTGTTTTGGTGAACGACGCGTCGCGGGCGGCGCAGCATCGTGGGGGAGGATCGACTTCCGAGAAAGCTGGCTCGCCTTATGGGCCGAGCAAGGCGGATTACTCTATAGCCAGCCCCGCCTTCAAAGCCGCTACCATCGAGTCGTGAAAGCGTTCCGTGGCTACGGTGTTAGGCTTTAGGATATCAAAGCCGTGATATCCGCCCTCCGTTATATGCGTGGTGCAACTTACGCCAGCCTGTCGAAGCCTTTCACCATAGGCTGCGTCCTCGTCGTGGAAGAGGTCAAGCGTTCCGACGCCGATCCACGCTGGTGGCAGCGCACACAGGTCGATGCGGCTGGCAGGTACCGAGTAGACGGCATGATCCTTAGTGGTGGGATCGCCGCCCAGATAGCTCGTCCAGCCGAAGTAATTGCTTTCCGGCGTCCAGCCGAACAGGCCGGTGTCCCCATGATCAGCAACCGCCGTCGTCGCATTGTCCAGCATAGGATACACTAACAACTGAAACACTGGCGAGACGGGGCCAGCGTCAACCGCACGTTGGACCAGCGCAGCGGCCAGACCTCCGCCCGCACTCTGTCCGCCAACTGCTACCCGGGCCGTATCGATCGCCAGTTCGGAAGCATGCTCGGTGAGCCATTCCAATGCCGTATGGCAATCATCCAGCGGTGCCGGGAATGGATGCTCGGGGGCGAGGCGATAATCGACGCTGACGATCACGATATCGAGTCGGGCGAGAAGCTTCGTCAGCAGCGCGATGTCTTGCTCTGGAGTGCCGATTACATAGCCGCCGCCGTGCATCCACAGCATGACGGGCCGGTTCACCGACCGGGCTGCTCGCTCAAGGACAACGATCCGTACCGGAGGCCGGTCTTGGTCGCCTGTGCTCCAATGCTCGGTCATTCGCATCCCCGCTGGCATCTTTGACGCCGGGGCAACTGCCGTCACCCGCCGCAGGATGGCAACCAACGAGGGCGAAAAGGTCAGCGGCACCATTAGTAGGGCACTACGCAACTCGCGCGGCACGATCCTCATTAGTCGAGCGCGTCGCACGGCGGTTGCTGCGAGCAGGCCGACACCGGCGACCGATGCCCATTTCAGGATCTGTTTATTGCTCAATACAACCTCCGCTTATTCGCGCCCTATCGTACGGCCGGCACCATGGTGGAGCGTACTCGATTTCTAATTCGAATATTACGATCTTCAGGCTCCGTGCGGATTCGCCCTTAGCTGGCCAAAGATTCCAAGGATCTCAACATGGTAGCGCGGTGTTCACGCCGAATTCCTTATACGCGTTTGCGCAACGGTGCCCGCGTCCGAGAAGCGGATAGGGATTCCTGTTGGGTTGGGCTAGTGACCCCAGTCAACAGGAGCTAACCCTATGCGTTACGTAATCCGTAAAGACGGCGAGATGTCCACGCTGGGTGTTCACCGAAATAGTTTCGACGAAGCGCTTGCTACCGCCGCTGAAATGATCGCGATGCGCGATGACGAAAAGTCGATCGCGGTGGAGGACACGTGGGAAAATCGGACGATCGACGAGGCTGAGATTGCGTCGTTGATCTCCGCCAGATCGCCAGACACCGCCGGCAACGTGTGAGGCAACGTATTTAGGTAGGGCCCACGGGGGATACGCACCTCAAATTAGCTTCGAGCATCGCGAAATCGTCTAGCGTCTGACGTCCCCCCGGTTTTTTAGTCCATTTTGAGCGAGAGTTTTCCGGCCTTGAGAAGCCTCCGGGCAAGGAGCTGGAAATGAAGAAATCTAGGTACACAGACGAGCAGATTGCCTTCGCGCTGAAGCAGGCGGAAACCGGCACACCGGCGGCCGAAGTCATCCGGCGGATGGGGATTTCGGAGCAGACGTTCTACCGTGGGAACAAGGTGTACGGCGGTCTCGGGGTTGGCGAGCTGAGGCGCTTGAAGCAGCTCGAGGATGAGAACCGGCAGTTAAAACAGCTGGTTGCCGAACTGAGTCTGGGACGCAATCCGGTGTGTTGGCGGCATGTCCGCTACTCGTAACCTAAAACCATCACAATCGGGTGTATGTTAACTGAGTTTCGACCTTTTTGTCGTCTGGCTGGAGACGAGCAATGGGTCGCATTCTCCGCGAGGAATTCAAGCTGTCCTACGCTCAGGGCGCTTCGGTCATTGTCTTCATCCTTGCCCAATGCGAACGATCACAATCCAGCGCGAGACAACCGATCAAATATGGTCGGTGACGAATATGGTCTATTAGTGGCCCGGACCGAGCTCCCTCATTTATCTGGCGGCATGTTTCTCTCAAACCAACGGATGGTCCTGGAGAATATGTCTCGGACATTGGCCGGCGATTGGGCAAGGCTGTGAGACTCCCCACCATAACGTACGAGTTCGGCTGTCCTGCCGCGGTTGTAGAGAGCATAGAAGAACTGTTCGGACTGCGTAACCGAGTCGCGCATGTCGAGGTCTCCATGAATCATGAGGAGAGGCGTTCTGACGTGTTCGGCATAATACAGCGGGGATATCTTGGCATACGTATCTAGATCCTGCCCGGGAAGCTTCGAAATTCCGAATTGGTCGATCTGAGACCAATTGCTGCTCTTTTCGTGTTCGATGCCAGGATAGCCGCGCGCCATGGGATCGAACTCTCCAGCCCAGCTCGAGAAATCGCTTATGCCAGCCATCGCAACACCTGCTTTGAAGCGGTCGGTCTGACCCAGCAGCGTCAGAACGGTGTATCCGCCCCGGCTCTGTCCGAAGACCGCAAGGCGGTCCGGGTCGGCGATGCCGAGCGCCACGAGCTTGTCGGCGGCAGGGATTACATTGGCGGCCACCTGCAGGAACGCCGAATAGCGCTTCTCCCCCTGCGGCAGAGGGATCGAGGGGATCATCACGACGTAGCCCTTCGCGGCGTAGGCGTACATGTTGTAGATCCCCGGCATCATAGGGTCGAGAAAGTAGTCGGTCTCGAGCGATCTCGATTGATAGCCTTGATATACCCAGAGTAGCGTCGGGTATCGGCGCCCGGGTTGATAGCCGGGTGGCAGGATCACTGCGGCCTTCAGCTGTTTCCCGTCCGCGCCGACGTAGTCGACCAGGCGCTTCTCCCCCCAGTCGATCTGCGCCATCACCGCGTTGAGTTCCATCAGGGGCTGCTGGCCCTCGCGATCAAGTCGTATCGCGAAGACCTTAGTGCCCTTCGAATCCGATCGGCTCAGCAGCACCACGCCACGGGGCAGGTTGGAGTCGATGGGGGTCCCTCCAGCCGAGTCGGTCTCCGGACCAGATACGCCATCCACCGAAAGATAACGGAGGCGGGCAGACGCTCCGTCGATGCGCGACAGAAGGAAGCGTTCTACCGGGCGCCCACGGTCGGATGGGGTTATCAGATCGGTATCGGCATCCCACCTGGCCACCAGCGTCATGACATGCCGACGGTCGTCGAAACGGTAGAGCGTTCGCCCGCTGATCGCCACCAGACCTCCGCGGGCCGTGCGATAGAAGGTGCCTGGTTCGTCCATCTTCAAAGTCAGGTTCGTGCGCTTGCCATCCAGCCCGAGTAGCCACCAGTCGCTGCGGCCCCCGGCCTTTGTGTCTGGAAGTCGAGCGATCAACCGCTTCGATCCGACCCAGAACACAGGTCGCGACAGAAGATTGTCGGCTCCCCACGTGTGCTTCTCGATCATCGGCTGCGTCACCTGCGTCGGTCGGCCGCCGTCCACCGGAACGGCGAAGAGCGAAGTCTGCTCCACGAAGTCGTCGGCTCGACCGCGAACGGCGACCCAGCGACTGTCCGTCGACCATTCGTGCAGCGACAGGGGGCGGGCGGCTGCCGGGGGCAGGCTGGCCCATCGCACGTGAGCTCCCGGCACGATCTCGACGAATCCCAAGCGACGCTCGACCGTCCACATGTCGTCGAACGAGTTCGGCAGTGTGCGGCCATCCATCGGCTGGATCGCGCCCATCGATACGAGAAGCGCAAGCCGCCTTCCGTCAGGAGACACGGACACGGTCAAGGCGCCGCGAAACGGATATGTCGGAACCGCCCCTATGGAAGCCACCGAGCCGTCCAAGACGTCGAACGTCTTCAGTATCGCTTGGTCGGCGGTCTGGTCGTGCGGCAGTCGCGCCGCGCCGCTTCCGACAGCCCTGCCGGTCGGCTCCGTCCCGGCACGGAGTGCTGCGGCGTCGGCAGCGACGCTGCGGAAAGGACGCGTGTACCGATCGAGAAGCGCGGACGTCTGGCCCCTTGGGAGGGTGGCCGCAAGTAGCCGATGCGCATCGAGCCAGAGATATGGGGCCTTTTCATAATCCTCGCTGCAACCGTGCGCAGTCGTACCATGATCGGCGCCACCGCGAAGATCGAGCCGTTCGAAGGGGCCGCCGTAGCGCATCTGGGTGGGCAGCCCATCGTTCGACTGGCGGGAGAGCCGACCGGTATCCCTTTCCCAGACATACAACCGGACGTTGTCCCCCCCGCGGGGTTCGGAACCCTCTGGCTGGGTCGAAAGCATCGCAAGCCGCCTTCCATCCGGAGACCACGTCGCACACCAGAAACCGGCAGCTCGAGAGGCTCCGTTCGTTACCTCGCGCCGTTCGCCGGTCACCGTCGATATCAGCACCACGTCGGATCGCGACGGATCGATCTCGTAGGCGTTCCTCCCGAAGACCTCGCCGGGCAGGGCTGGACGCTGTACCACGAAAGCCGCCCATTGACCGTCCGGAGAGATCGCCGCCTGGTCCAATCTCTGAAAGGAAAGCACATCGTCTATCGTCAGCGGGCGCCCCCCGGAGGGGCGTTCAGATGGCGATGCTTCCGCCAAGCCGATGACCGGAATCATGATTGAACACGCGATGACGACAATCGTCCGTGCAAGCGCGCAAACCGTTTGTCGGAACACATCGATCGAACCGGGTCGATTGCGAAAAATGATCAAGCCCATTCCCATCCTCAACTCGAAGATCGTCGAACGTAGGTCGGTCAGTGCGGCAACAGGTTCGAATCCAGCGCACGCCGGACTCTGCACAGCGCCGAGTCGTCCGCCGTCGTACGGATCGCCGCCAACGGGTCTTTCTCTCGGGCCAGTTCTGGTGCCTCGACCCGGACGTGTTCGACGCCGGCATGCCATTGATGCTGCCACCACGCGGTAGCCGACCTCGCTCTTATCTTCGGAAGCAGCTGCGAGGCATCGCGCAGGAGTTCATCCGGTGGAATGAGATCTTGCCCGGCCGCTACAGCATGGGACAGGTCCTTGGCCAATTCTACGTTCGGTACGTTCGCCATTTCGTGGGACTTCTGTTTGAGATCCCGAATCAGGTTCTGCTTGGCCGTGTTCCATTCAGGATCGGTGAACCCGTCGGTGACGAGATCGCACATGGTCCTTCGCAGGTTCGTCAGTGCAGGTCGCCATTGACCAACTGCGAAGTTGTCCCAGACCATCAACAAGCGATGCCCCTGCTCGCCGTTCTCGATAAACATCCCGACTTTGCCTGGAGGGCTGTCGGGCTGAGAACGGGCCAGGCGGTCGTTGACAGCCTGCTTCACCAGCATGTCCATGATCATCGCAGTGGACTGCCCGCGGCGGGACGTCGCGGGCGCGACGGCAGGAGCGACGACGGTCATCAACGCGATCCTGCGCCCCTGTTCGAGCATCGCGAAACTGACGGGCCTGATGCGTTCCGCTTCGAACGAGGCAACCGGGGCGGTCGAGGCCCCCGGGTCTGAGCGCTTCCAATTCCCGAAGTGCCTTTCGACCATCGCCTTGGTAACCGAGACATCCACGTTCCCGACCACTACCACCATGGTGTTCCGGGGCCTGTAGAGGCGATTGTACAACCCGCGTATCCTTTCGACGGTCGCGGTGGCAACGTCGTCCGAGTTCTGAGCGTCGATGACGTCGTTGGGCGAACCCGGCGCAACGGAGGCTATGTAGCTCGCGTAGATGTCGTTCCCCAGCTTCCGCCCGGCCATCTCCTGTTCGACCTGAACGCGCGCTTCGTTCACAGCGTCGGATCGCATCGTCAGGTCGCTGGCGACCTCGCGGAAGAGTCCAAGCAGGGTATTAAGATCGGCAGCGTTATTCGTCTTCGTCGACAGGAAATAGTTCGTCTCGCGCCAGCTGGTGGTCCCAGCGGAGGGCGCCGAGAAGGTCAGCGGCAAACCTACATGTAGAAGATGATGCAGATCGTCCGGGGCGCCGATCGTCGGGCTCAGAAAGGCGATGTGTTCGATGAGGTGCGCCAAGCCACGCTCGCCAGGACGCCGTTCTTCAATGAATCCTCCCTCGTTGCGCATGAGCAGCGAAACGCCCGGTTCCGTACCTACCCGCGGAAGAATAGCGTAGCGTACGCCGTTATCGAGACGTCCGGAATCTACCGGCCGCCAGTCGCTCAGCGGGCGACGCTTCTCGACCACCGGCCGGGTGGCAGCGTCTCCGTCTCGGACCTTCTCGCCGGCCGAGACGATCGATGGCAGGGCTGCCGCAACGAGGAGGGCCAGGTGCGGCTGAGTCCGGCAAAATTTTCGCAATTCCAAAGCCCTTCCACCATGCACCGCGTATTGGCCCGATGCCGTTCGATCTCATCCTGGTTTTCCGATGTCTCGACGGCCCTGCGACCGGATGGTCGTGGGCAATATTTCGCTTCTCGACACCAGATAGTCTTGGCGGAAATGCGTATGCTGCAGCGTGGCCGATACGGATACGTCAAATGGAATGAGATCCGACCTAACTGGGTCGTGTGGAAATCGACTCAAACCCGTAATGACAGCGCATTCACCGCGCTGAGGGGCCTCCAAGCCCCCCCGTTCACCCGCGTCAATTGAAGGCACTCATCTCCCATACGGCCGACGAGCAGTAGGAAACCTTCTCATCGACGCGCATGTACGGTGCAAGGAGTGGTCGAGCCGACGACCGGGCGCGGCGCGGACTTCCCCCTGCCATCGCAGTCTTTGCCGATCCACCGACTGCGGACGGGCCGTCTTCGGCTGATCTAGCGGGCTTCCGAGCAGGCTGCGGTCGCAACACTGATTCCAGTGATCGCGACTCTGCCCCGGCCCTCAGATTCCACTACCGAAGACTTGGGGATCGAGTGTCTGAAGATGTGTCGTCTTCATCGGCACCGATCAGTAGATCGTCCGCCTGCGCTCTCCCCATCGCGACAAGCAGGGCGAAGGCAGCCACGTAGGCGTCGCGCCGAGCGGTCAGCGATTGGACCTGACTGTTCAATAGTTCCTGCTCGGCATTCAGCAGGTCGAGGATAGTGCGGTTCCCAACCTGATTCTCCGCACGAACGCCTTCGAGACTGAGCTCGTTGGCCTTAACGGCGGTGTCCGTCGACCTGATGGATTCCGCCGTCGTCCGCCAAGCAGCGTAGGCAGACCTCACCTGGGCGATCGTATCACGCTCGACTGAGATCGCGTCCTCGATAGCCCGTTGCCGAAATGCGGTCGTCTGGCGGACGAGCGCGGCGGGGCGTCCCCCCTGATAGACAGGCTGATCTGCGACGAGGGACGCCGATGAATTTGGACCTTCCTGCGCTTGGCGTGCAGCGCCGCCGCTCGACGATTTCGGATAGGAGCCTAGGGCGTCGTACAGGCTGCCTCCGACCTGTGCAGTGATCCTGGGAAGACGAGTGGCTCGAGCGGCACCCACATCGTAGCCGGCAGCTGCGGCTTCGCGCTGGGCGGCCGAGATAGAGGGATTGCGGGCCAAAGCCACTCTTACGGCGTCGTCCGGATCCGCGGGTAGGTTGGGGAGCGGTCCGGGCTGGCGAAGATCAACCGGTTGATCCCCGACGAGCCTGGCATAGTTCTCCCGACTCTGGATCAGTCGGGAGGACGTCACCTGGAGTTGCGAGGCGGCCAACGCTCGCCGTGCCTCGGCCTGGGCAACGTCCGTCCGCGTCAGGTCACCGGCTTGGAAGCGGTCGCGTGTTGCCTGGAGGGTGGTCTCCAGGACACGGACGTTCCTTTGGTAGAGCGACACGGCGGCCTGATCACGGAGTACATCCATGTAGCTGCCGACGACCGCGTAGAAGACGTCGGCTTCCGTCGCTCGCGTCGTGGCATACGATGCCGTGGCACGGACCCGTGCAGCGTCGACCTGACTTCTTATTCCCCCACCGGCGTAAAGCGGCACGCTAAGCTGGACGTTATTTTGAACCTGCCGATAGGGCGTGCCTGCACCGAACGTCGCGTTCGATCCGTAAGGACGGATCAGGTTCTCTGTGAAATCGCTCGTAAGCCCCGCCGACGGCAGTCCGTTCGCCTTGGCAATCGATACGTTCTCCTCGCTCGCACGCTGTGTCGAGCGCTGCGCCGCGATCGTCGGGTTGGTTGAGTAGGCGCGTCGCAACGCCGACCGCAACGTCTCGGCGTGTCCGGCCGAAGCCGTGAACGCCGCTACCGTCAGCAGGCCTACGGACAGCCCCGATAACGCGGTGGAAATACGACCGGCCGTCATACAGCTCCGCCGGATCGGGATCCGTTCCGAACATGTGATCAATCGACCATACGTGATGGCCGAGCGGCTCGTCACGAATGGTGCAGAAATGCATGGGTGCGATACCGCTGGAGATGGTTCGGATATGCCCGATCCGCTCCAGGTCGTCGCTTCGGCGTAGATTTCCACTGCTAACTCTTCACGTTGGAATGGTTCGGCTTTCCGCACGCTTCCGCCAATCGCATCGTCGATGTCCGGACGGCATCGCCGGTAAGGACCGGTCCTCTCCCGAGTGACTAGTCGAGTGCTAGCTGATGAAATTGACGACGCGGGTCGCCGATTAAGCGAGGCTGACGGGACCGCGGCGACGAAATGGAAACCACCGCAACCGGCATGTGGACGCTCTCCGAAATTTTCTTTCTGCTTCCCGTAGGCCGTCAACCGATCCGTCCGGGAGAGCAGTTCATACCGCGGCGCCCGCGGAGTTGGTCGTGAGAAGAAACGGGAACCGATCAATCAACCGCTCAGCCGACATCGTAGGGCTTAGGACGGACAAGGCTCCGGTCGGCCCAAATGCTTGCGAGACCATCTGCCGGCGCGCCGCAGCACCATGCCGTCGACGAAGCAGCGCGGTACGGTGGGCACGGAACAGCGACATCCTGATGAGGGCGTAAATCACCAAGGCCGTGATCGCGCAAAACGAGAGGATCGCCGAGTACACGAACATGGGTACGAGAGTCAGGACAGCGAGTGCGCCGTCGACGAGCGTCGCGGAAGCGTCTTCGGCAAGCATCTTTCCTATCGGAAGAACGGACTCGAACCTGGACAGGATGTCTCCAACCTTACGTCTGCTGAACCAGTCGACCGGCAGGCGGAAGAACTCGCGCGCGACGTTCGACCACAGACCGCATCCGCCACGTCTGTCTACTTCGACGACTAAACCGAAATGGTGCTCAGGCTGGTATTGCCGGACCGTTTCCGGCAAGCCGTCCCTGTGTCTGGTGGCTCAATGGAGGACGTAATGGAAACGCAACTCCTTGATTCGCTTACTCGAAGCGAACGGAACGTACTGCGGGTCCTGTTGCGCGAACGCGACCAGAAGACGATCGCACGGCAGCTCAACCTCAGCCCGGAGACCGTCAAGACCCACCTTCGCAACGCGCGGGAGAAGACGGGGGTGCGGCAGAGCTTCGCCTTGGCGCGAGCCCTCGCCGAGCACGAAGCGCATACCCCCGAATGGGGTATCACCCTCCCTGGGGGAGGGTCTTCATCGCCGGAGCCGATCACGAACGGGGCATCGAAACGACCCGAGGAGCAGGGGCCGGACGATGACGCGTTTCACGAGACGCGTGCGGTCTTCGACTATGACCGTTCATCGTCGGGTTTTCCTGTTCTTCGGGAGGAGAAGCAAAGGAACTCTCTTTCCGCGACGACGCGGATGCTGATCACGACCGGGCTGGGGATCCTGCTGGTCGCGCTCATCATTCTCGCGTTTCCGCTGTCGGAATCGTTCCAGCGCCTCGCCAATGTTCTCGATCCACCGAAACACTGAAGCCGGAGGGCGCGTCCCGACGGCCGGGAGCAGATCGAATGCCTAAAACCCGTCTGGAAGTAGCACGCGGAGTCCACGCAGCATTCCGTGAGGCCGAAAACGCCGCCGAACACAGCTCCGCGACGATCGGGCGCTGCGCCGCAACCCTCGTGGAGGCGCGTGGCAAGGCTCACCTTCCTCCCGCGGTGGGATCCGGGATCTTCTCTCTGATGGCCCGCTCCTCAAGCAGCGCCTTCGACGCTCGCCATGCCATCGTCGCGGCGCATCCGCTCCTGGACGACCTCGCCCGAAACCTCGGACTGGTCGGCGTCGGTCCCGACAAGGAGCTCGTTCCGAACAGCCCGTTCGTCGGTGCGAGATCCCCCATGCGGGTTGTCTCCGAAGCAGCGTGATGCAAACAGCGCGGACGTCCAAACGGGGTCCGCGCTTCCGATGTCGATCTATTTCATCCTCTTCTGGTCCTCCTTGTCAATCGTGTCCTTCGCCTGCTTCAAGTGGGGCGAAGAACCGGAAAAGGCGGTGGCCGCGATGTTCCTGGCGGCTGCCGTCGCAACGCCGGTCGTTCGCTCCGCCATCGCGCTGAGGTACAAGGACGTCGAGATCGGGGTGTTTCTTATCGATGCCTGTCTTCTGGCGGGACTGGTGTGGATCACCGTCCGCGCGGACCGTTGGTGGCCTTTATGCGTGACAGCCCTGCAACTACTCACGTTCCTCTCGCACGTGGGCAAAGCCGTCAATCCGTCCCTTTGGCGGTACGGCTACCAACTGATGGCGACCTGGGCGGGCTGGCCGATGGTGAGCATTCTCGCCGTGGGCGTCCTGCGATGCCGTCTTCGGAGAGGGAGGCGCGACGGCATCTCGCTTGGATAGTCGCTGCAGGCGGAGAGGGTGACCCGTTCGGACGGGCGGACCAACTGCTCGCGGAGTTCGGATCCCTCGGTGCCGTGCTTGCGGCTTCGCCGGGCAGCATCAGACGCGTCGTCCGGGGACGAGGGGCGACGGCGCGGGGCATCTCCAGCTTCAATGCCGCGGCCATGCATGTTCTTCGGTCGCGGATCGCTGATCGACCCCTTCTTTCCTGCCTGCCGCAGGTAGCGGACTATCTGCGCTTCAACCTCAGCTTCGCCGTCACGGAGCGCATCAGGATTCTACATCTCGACGCGGCTAATCGGCTGATACGCGACGAGCAGATCGGGGAAGGCACCGGAACCCGAGTTGCCATGGCTGTTGGTCCGATGATTGATCGAGCGTCGGAACTCGGCTCCGCGTCGTTGATACTCGTCCACAACCATCCCAGTGGCGACCCGACGCCGAGTCGGCAGGACATCGAGCTCACGCTGAAGATCTCCGCGGAAGCGGGGCGGCATGACATAGTCGTCATCGACCATCTCATAGTGGGCGCCGAGAAGATATACAGCTTTCACCGGGCGGGGCTTCTCGCATGACCGGAACCAACGTCGAGCAGTCCAGTCCCGTTTCCGCCCGGAAGCAGAAAGGGGCTACGTCCAGAAGATCGAAGAAGGGACGGGAGACCTACCGTGTCGCCTCGCATTCCATCAGTCCCAACCTCATCGAGCGGGCTGAAGGTCTCTACAAGGAGCGAAGACGACGCGACGCCAGGATGGCAGGAACGAGCGCACTGTTCGGCGAACCGTCGTGGGACATCCTGCTGGATCTATTCATAGCGCAGGGCAGGGCCAAACCGGTTAGTGTGAGCAGCGCGTGCATCGCATCGTCGACGCCCCAGTCGACGGCGCTTCGCTACGTCGGCCTGTTGGAGAAGGTCGGCCTGATCAGACGAACCAAGGATCCGCGGGACGGAAGGCGTCACTATCTCGAGCTCACGGAGGCGGGACTGTCGAACATGCAGGCATATCTGTCGGAGGGGATCTGAGGTAATTCGTTCCGTGAATGCGGAAGCGCAACATTAGATTGAAAACGATGCGTTTCCGAAGGCCCGGCACGGGACTGACGCGATCGTGGCGCCGTGCGTGCAGTGCAACCGCCTACCTCACTGACGATCGGCAGTACTATTCCGTCAATCGGCGCACATAGAATGTCGTCGACGTCTTCTTCCGCAGGGTCCTCGCCGTCCCACGAATCGTTCTTCCGTCGGGCATCATCTGCATGGACAGCACGGCTACGCGCTCGCCCTGAGCCGTCAGATCTGTCTCTACGATCGTATCGGGTCGAGGCCGCGTGATCAATGCGCGGGCGCCGGAATTATCCCCGTCGATCCTGACCGATTTTTCACCGATTACGGCGTCGTAGCCGGTTCCGACCTCCGTTCGCCAGCTGAACCGGTTGCCGTCCAATTTGAGTATCCAGTCGTTCTTGGAATCCGCCGTCACGCTGACGCGTTCCCATCGCCCGGTAAGTAGATGAGCACCCTTCGTCGCGGGGCCGATCCGGCGCTGAACCGTCTCGCTCGTGACGGCCTTGCCGCTGGGACTCGTGTAGCTGGCCACATGCCACGTCAGAGTCTTTCCGTCGGGTGAGATCACATACTCCACGGTGTACGCCAACTTGCCGCGCACCCTGTCGACCTCCGTGACGACGTGGCCGCTTTTGATGGATATCGACTGCTCGTCGACGTATTCGCTTCCGGACACGTGATGAAACTGACCATCCGCCTTCACGATCTCATTATCGTCTCGCTTGAACCCCCCATCGATCAACTGAAACGTCGTCGGTTTGATGTTGCCCTTGAGCGACGTCGTATCCATCCTCCATCGCCCATCGAACGGGTACTCCGGGGTGGCAGCCGGCGCGGCGGCACAGACGAACAAAGCCGCGAATGACCCTCGGAAAAAATTTCGCGAAGACGTTGGCTTCGACGTGAACAAAATACCCTCCTGACAGGTCGGCTTAACCCAACCACTATCGGTTCGAAGACGTTCTCGGCATCATTCAACCGCGATCGCATCAGGTCCGAGGCAATGAAGAACCGCTTCCTCAGATTAGCAATTCGAGGTCGATCCCAACTGCGTCAAAATCCGATCTAGATGCTAAATCCTACGCCGCAACGTTCAAAAACACCCAATCCCGTCCTAAAAAACCAGTCGGGTGGTATTGTGACATTTGGCTGTTTCGTCGGGCGTTCCTGTTGTTAGATGGCTAGCCTTGCTATCCACTTGGTGGGAGCGGATCGGTCTTCGCCGTGGGCGCAATCCTGCTGTTCGGCTCAACGGAAGCCCGATTATTCCATTTCGGCTCGCTCCCGACTCGGCGGATTATTCACGCCCTATGTCGACGGCGTAGCTCGAATGCGCGTGCTGTTCGGAAGGCGTTTGTCACCGAGTGGAGCCTGGTATCCCGCGCGGTTCGCCGCGATCGGCAGGTCGAGGACATGGCCGACGGCCATGGCGCGCGCGGCAGTGATCGGTCGGGGCGTCGTCGTGACGAACGCGAAGCGGGTGCTTGAGCAACCCCCGAGGGCGCCGAAACCTGCGCGCGAGATGAACGAGTACGCCTTCTTGCGAATCTCCCAACTCACCCGGCACTGGAGCCGAAGGTCACCTAGCGGCCGGTCGAACTCGGTGGAACCAGGAGAAAGCACGAGGGGGCGAACAGACACCGCCCGCTTGCCGAGGTTGTGCACCAGCTCCCAACGATCGGAAATCTGGTCTGGCAACGCGAAGCGGCCGTCCTCGTCGATGTCGACCGTCACCGAACGATCGTCGTCGGTGCGCAGTGCAAGCTTCATCCCCTTCACCGGATAGCCGGATTCCGGACGAAGTTGGAATTTGAGAACGCCCTCGGGTGCGAACGTGGCGCGATCCGCCTTGAAGGCGGACACGGCATTCAGCAGTCTCTTGAGATCGAGGGTTCCCTCACGTGAACCCGTAACAACGATCTCGTCCGCAGCGGGGACCGGCGTGGCGTCCTGGGACAGAGCCGGCGTCTGCACCAGCAGCATGGTGGCGGCAGCCAGTAGCAGTCTCGTGAGTTTGTCCGGGCGGAAGTGGTGCATCATCGTACCTTTATCGTGAGCCTTGGAACTTGGCGGTGCGGTCTGTCAGCAAGCGATGGACGCGTGCGACGATCTCGAATGACGAGGCTCGTATCCGGCCAAGTCCGTCGGCGCAGGAGATTCCACGGAAGTGACCCGGCCATCTCCGCCAAAGCCATCATCGTCCGGCGTTCCGTCAGCGTCCCGGTCCGTACGACGATGGGAGCATCACGAAGACAATCGGCAGATACGCTGCCCATGCGTGGGTACGCCTCACATGCCGATCCTTGGCTCACGAGCTGCAACACGTGCACCTCATGTTGCGGAGCCTAGGCAGCTTGACCGTGGATACGAACGTCTCGCATTCTCTGGCAAATAGATCATCCGCTCAAAAGTCTAATCGAATTTCCCGATGTAAGGAAAAATTTGGGAAAGCACGGCGGCAAACATTTCTAGCTAACGATTCGAATCATTATATCCATTGTGTTCTGATGATATGTTTTATTTTCAGCTGTGGCGATTGCAGATAGAACGGAAATGGCGGTATCGTGACATGAATGTTCATTGAGATAGGAAATTTGACAGGGAGGTTGCTTTAGGCTTCTACATGTATCCTATTGCGTTGGGAGATTGATTTGACCTTTTCGTCCTCACCGGTCGCGGCAGTCTTTCGGTGAAGCGCGCGGCTCAAAAATCGCAGAAACCGACGATCTGCGTCGGATCGCTGATCGCATCTCTCGTGGCGTTTGCCGCCCCGGCAGCCGCGCAAGCGAGCAATGACCCCATGACGAAGTATCGGAGCATGACCGGCGTAACTGCGTCGGCATTGTGTTCGAGTAAGGGCGCGCCGGATGATCTGGTCGTTTGTGGAAGACGGGACGACGGCAGATATCGTCTGGGCGCCATCGATGGAGATGACGTCGGTCCGCATGATGTTGTCCGCGACACGCGGGCGGACATACTCAGGGAAGGGAGCAACTGTTCGGGATCCGGCGTCGGTGCAAACGGAAACGCGGGATGCGGCGGTGGTTTGAACGTCCTTGCCATCGGCGCCGCGGCAGTGAAAGCCGTCAAGGCGATCATCGATTGATAGTCGGACGCCCTTAAACTTGTTTGCGATAGCCACGACCGGCAAATCATGTTCAGCGCACTTAGCGTGCCAATCGCCTGACTGGAAGGTGGTACTTCGACGACCCCCCGGATATCGGATAGGTGGAACCGTGCGGCCCTACCGCGCGCAGTTTGCGGTCCACCAGATTGGGAGGGGGCCTTGCTGCCAGTCGTAAGGTGGAGAGGTTTGGTGCGAGAGCAATCGGACGGCTGCCTGTGAAACTCGCCGAACATCGTGATGCGGCGTCGAATACGGATACTTGGGCCTGTTGCAGAAACGTCCTGATCAAGCCTCAAAGGGCGGAGGGGCCGCGCGTGCGGGACAAGAGTACTGGTTTGCGCCGCGGCGAGAGGCGAGCAATGTCGCTACCTTTTTGTTAGACCTTCCGCTCCGGTGTCGAATAGTTGTGCAGAGTTAATATTATATGCCTAAGCCTCGCAAAAGATAAATCATATCGCCGTAACTATAGGAAATGAACTGGCAAAATTTAGTGGGTTCGCGTAGGACAATTTTATGCTGGCAACGACGTTTAGCCTCGTTCTCTATTTCGCCTTTACCGTTCCTCTCTTCGGCTGGGCGGTAGGAGGGCATCGCTTCTTCCGTGGCGGCCTTTTACTAGCTACTATATCTTCTCTCGTCGCCGCCTTAGCCACTCAGGTCATCGGAGCCTCATCCGTGCTCGTCGGCGTCATCTTAGGGTTGACGCTATTCGCGGCTGCAACGTTAACTCTAGTAGGCCTAATCACGGCATTATTAAGGTTGCTGGCGCCTTGAATTAAGCTTCTATGCGGCATCGTCGAAATCCGTGTCGACGGGGTGTCCATAGAATCCGTATCGGGCACCGTCTTTCTGGTGATGCCAGAGGCTTCAATTGCCTCTCGAGCTAGGCCGAGAACAGGATGGCAGCGCTCAACTCTGCCGAATATCAGACGCACTAACGTGATCCAACTGGGGAGGGTCCGCAAGTGGGCGTTCTGGTTCGATCGGCATTCCCGCGAAGGATGCTGTTTTGAGAAGGCCTTGCCCTAACTCTGGCGCTCCGTTCGGAATACAGGAGGCGTGTAACTTGCCGGTGATGCGAGCCGATACTACCGATCAAACCCTGTCGTGGGGCCGATATGATTGACGTTTATCGAAAAACGATACATATCGCTTTTCGATAAACGGAGGCCTTTGTGCAGGATCGAATTCTCGTCGTCGCAAACGGATTGGTACGGTTCGCGCACTGGTTGAACTGGGCGGTAGCAATCGGTTTCATAATCGCGATCGTCCTTTCCTTCGTTTTAGGCGACGCGCTTTCCGCGCAGATTTCCACAAAATATCACGGCAACCATGTCGCGGAGACGATCACTTTGCTTCGTGCCACAGGCTTACTCAGCATTGTCGTCTGCGTCGCAGTCTATCAGCTCTTCAGCCGCCTGTTGGCGATCATGGAAACGGTACGCGCGGGCGATCCGTTCATCGTTGCCAATGCGGATCGGCTTCAGCGGATTGGCTGGGCCTTATTCGCCATTCAGGTGCTTGATCTAGCGTTCGGTGCCATCGTGTTCGCGCTTGATCGTCTTGGTATCGATCACGCGACTTGGGTTCCCGGCTTTACCGGCTGGATCGGCGTGGTGATGCTCTTCGTGCTTGCCCGCGTGTTCCGCGTCGGTGCGGCGATGCGTGACGATCTGGCGATGACCGTCTGATGCCCGTCGTCGTCACACTCGACGACATGCTTGCGGCTCGGCGGATGACGTTGACCGAGTTATCGCAAGCGGTCGATATCACAATGGCGAACCTATCGATCCTGAAGACTGGCAAAGCGAAGGCGATCCGCTTCTCGACCCTGGAGGCGATTTGCGAGGTGCTCGACTGTCAGCCGGGTGACATCCTTAGTTTCACGCAAATGGGGGAAACGGATTGATCGACCTTGCGGAGAAAGCCGGTACGCGAAGGGGGATGGAGAGCGCGCTACGTGGCGTAGGGCGCGCCGTACTCGAAACCTATCAGCATGGCGGGCGGACGGTGGTGACCGCGCCGCTGATCCTCGGCATCGCCGTGCTGCCGGAATTCATGCAGCATGTCGCGGAGATCCATCTGGGTATGTTCGACTCCGCAGGGCGTTTCCGTGCGCTTGCTAACGATCCTCTTCGTTGGGGTTTCGGTTACGTGAAGCTGGTAGGGTTCATGATCGCCATGCTCGCTGTCGCGCGGTTCTGGTCGGTGAGGTCGATCCCCCGAACACTACTGGTCCCGCCAGCAACTCTGCTGCGCGTCGCAGCGGGGTTGATCATAGGGTTCGCGGTTGCGTGGCCGTTCGCGTGGCTGGGAAAGCAAGGCTTGTCACCCGTGATCAACATACCTCTTCAGATCGTTTCTGCCGTAATTCAGGGGGGGGGCCTGATCTACGTCATTGGCGCGTTGGTAGAGGACGTGTTCGTGACGCCGAAGCGCGCCATGACGTCGCTGCTGCCCGCCGCGATCATGCTCAGCGTGCTGATCGCCGTGGCATTCGCGCCATCGCAGGCGCTCCACATGGCAAACCACAAGCTGGCTTTGGGACGGGCACTGCCGATCGTGTGGATGCTCATGCTTTTCGATGCACTGTGGGTCGGACTATTTGCAGCGCTGGTCGGCTCTGCAATGTTCGTCGGAGTGAGGACCGGGCTGACCTGGCGGGGCTGGACCGTGCATCCTAGCGATCTGAACCCGTCGAATGTTCATACCCCTGAAGGCGCATAGCGGAGTGCGGTTATATGACGCCGATAGTTCTGTTCTTGATGTGCTGGGCAGCTTTGACCGTGGCCAAGGACACGCAGATCGGGCGGTCGCTGCACAGTGTGATGGTGCAACAACCTGCTGTTGCGGCAAACCGGCTTACACGAGGCAACGTCGCGATTGCGATCGCCGTTCTGTTGTTGATCGGTATGCATTCGGTGAGCGCCCTCTAGTTTGGCGCGACTGATGCTACGCGGCTTGCGCGATGGCTTCGGGGCGCTGTTGTCGAGCTTTCCATTCCC
>NZ_SLYD01000008.1 GCF_004340945.1 Sphingomonas sp. PP-F2F-A104-K0414 | reverse complement strand
GTCTCTAGCCACGGTGCAAACCACGGTGCTTGCACTGTGGCTAACATCTCAGCTCAGACCATCACCCGCCAGATGCCCCTCACCGGATGCAGACGTTGATCGTCCTGCATGTAACTGCGGAAGACGGTGATCGAATCCGGATGGCGGGCCTAGCCGTCCCTGACTTGACCATTTGGCTTACAACCTTCGAAATCAGCACCGTCATTGAGTTGGCTACTGGTTTCGCAGTAGCATGGGGGGCTATACGCCGAGTGAGCGTCTCAGCGGTACTTGCGATCCTTCCTTTTCGCTCTGCTGCACTTACGACGGGTAAGGCTAGACGGGTTCGCAGGAATCGGCGCGGCAGCTGCGCTTCGCCCGTGAACGACGATGAGGATGGGGAGGGACTGTCACTAGCAGGCTGAAACGAAAGGTTGCAAATCGATCCAGGCATCACCTCATTCAATCATACCGGCGTGCATATAAGCGATGTTGAGCTTGGCGCTTGGAGTGCGAACATGCAGGCAATCGACGTCAGAAAGAGATGGGGTTGGCTGCTCCTGGGCGCGATCACGCTTTCAACCATTGGCGACGAAATATCGCTGATAACTCTCGTGTTTCGCACCGCTAACAATCGTACGCCGTTCGCCGTGCCAATGCTGCTCGTCGCGCAATTGTTGCCGGGGTTGATTGCGACGCCTTTCATCGGCCGGCTTGTGGATTCACGCGACGCCGGCCGTTTGCTGACGGTGACGGCGTTGATCGATGCCATCGTCATCGCATGGATGGCTGGGCATCCTGATTTGGCAACGACTATCCTTGGAGCTAGCGTTCTCAGCATTTCCTTCGCGATCGGCGGGACCGCGAGCTTCGCTCTCATTCCGGTTCTGGCCGCGCGACTTGGGATGACGCTACCGCGAGCGAATGCGGTGTTGGAGTTTGTCCGCAGTGCCGGGATGTTGGCGGGACCGGTGGTGGGCGGTGCTCTCGTGGCTTGGGGAGGTGTCGGAAGGGCGCTCCTGATTGATGCGGCCAGCTTCGCGCTATTAGCCGCCGTCGTGCTGGCAAGCGGATTGCGCCGCCCGGTCGAACCGAAGGACGCCGAAAGGCAGACTCTGTTGTCGGAATATATGCCTGTCCTGAGAAACCGGCGAACCACGGTCATGATCGGAGCGCTGATGCTCGAGGTCTACGCGATCTCGATCGCCGATGTGGCGTTCGTGTTCCTCATCACCGTTACGCTCGCGGCCGGACCGACCGCGTTTGGTTTGCTGACTGCATGTTGGGCCGGGGGAATGATGGCCGGTGCTACTGCCTCAGGCACGTTGGCGATGCCGCGTCCTGCACCGATCGCATTCGTTTCCGCGGTGGTGATGGGCGCAACGATGTTGGCGATTGGTATCGCTGCTCTGACGTTGACGGGTGGGGTCATCTTTATAGGCATTGCGTTCGTGTTCGGCGGTGCAGCCAACAGCTTGCAGAACGTTGCAGTTCGCACAATGCTGCAACGAGAAGCGCCAGCAGAATCACGCGGCAAGGTTGCAGCGATATATAGCGCTGGAACAAGCGCGGCCGCCATGCTTGGCTATATGACTGGCGGTTTATTTACGCCAGACAATGCCATTAGCGCGTACGTCTTCGGTGGTGCTCTCGGCATTATCTCCGGCTTCGCTGGTTGGCTGCTTTTTCGGCATTCCAAACCAAAAGACATTTAGTCAGGACTAACAGCTTACGCAGTCCTGAACGGAACGGGTAGCAAGACGTCATAGGCGTTCCCGGAATCGATCGAGATTTGGGAAGCGGGCCAATAGTTGCGGTGGCCACGCACGCCGGTCTATCCAAAAGTAATGAACACCGACCTGTCATTGGGCAATCGGCCCGATCTCGCCACCGAACGCCTATCCCTTCGGCGTCCTAACGATCGCGACGTGGACGCCATTGTAGGCGTGGTAGGGGATTGGGAAGTGGCGCGCCGCTTGGCGCGTGTTCCGCATCCGTATGGCCCGGCCGATTCCCGCTTTTTTTTAGATCATGTCGTGCCTGCCGAATGGGTATGGGCTGTCACTCTGCGGGGGTCCGACACGCTTCTGGGCGCGATCGGCCTGACGCCGGAAGAATGCGCTGACGCCGCTGAGTTGGGTTATTGGCTATCCCCTACCCATTGGGGAAGTGGCATCGCGACCGAAGCCGCAAGGGCCGTCGTTGCCTTTGGCTTTGAAAGTCTCGGTCTTCCGGTCCTCACGTCTGGCTATTTTGAGGATAATCCCCCGTCGGGTCGCGTGCTCCGCAAGCTCGGCTTCGTGGAAACCGGGCGCGTCATGCGGCCTTGCCTTGCGGCAGGTGGCGAGGTGCCGTCGATAAGGATGGAACTGGCGCACCCAACGCGAGGATAACTACGGGCAAAGGCCGCTCATGCAGCCTTCCCGCCAACGATGCTTAAACGAGAATATGCGGCTTAACGTCTCAAGCCGTTGGCGCGGTAGAAGGCCGCCAGCGCCCCGGTCGTAGCAATCTGCATCTTGGGCAGGCTGATGCCATCGATCATGTTGCGGTAGCGGATGCGGTTGGCTCTGGTGGCGACGACGATGTGCCGGATCATATCCCATTTCACGCTATCGCGACCGCCCTCCAGAGCGCCGCGCCGATCTCGCTCGAACCAGCAGCGTCCAACGTACCTATACAGGCTGGTTGTCGTCGGTACGTCGAGAAGAATAAAGCCGGTCGCTCGTTCCATCCGTTGCGGGAGTAGCCGGGAATAATTGCCTTCGATCACCCAGCGGTCGCCAGCAATCGCCTTATAGTGAAGCGCCGCAAACTCATCTGGCGGTCGTGGAACCCAGTCGGTGTGCGGGAGATGGTGTAGCTGATCGAGGTGGACCACCTCCAAGCTCCGCGCTCGCCGTATTGCCTCGGCGAGAATCGATTTGCCGCTGTTCGACGGTCCCATGATACAGATGCGTGTGCCCAGCTCGTCCAGCGTCATGGCGCAGAATACCTCCCCACGGTATGCGATACGTCTGCGGGCGGGATCTCACAACGGATGCTCAATAGGGAATCATTGCTCACCGGCGGTAGGTTCGATCAGATCCCATCGGTTGCCATAGAGGTCCTCGAAGGCAGCCACGATGCCATACGGTTCATGGCGAGGTGCCTCAACGAAGCGGACACCCTGCTGCGTATAGGCAAGATGGTCGCGGGCGAAGTCGTCCGTTTCGAGAAACAGGAACACTCGACCGCCGCTCTGATCGCCGATCGCTTCACGTTGCCTGTTGCCGACGGCCCGCGCCAGTAACAGTCCGCTTGCCGCGCCGTGCGGCGCGACCACCACCCACCGTTTGCCATCTGTCAGCGCGGTGTCGTCACGCAACTCAAAGCCAAGCTTCCCGACGAAGAATGAGATGGCGGTGTCATATTCGTCGACGAGGAGGGCGGTCAGGTTCAAGCGTTGATGCATCCAGTGACGCTGCCCTAATCTGGACGTCGAACCAACGCCTGCTTCCCGTCTAAGAGCGAATTTCGAGAATGTCCGACTTGGGAAGGAAAGCGGACGGGCGGCTTTGGGGGCGATCCGCTGGAAAGCGGACGCCGTGGATTACCGACTTGTAAGCAGCCGCTTCCTATACAGCGCGTCCGGGGCCTTGGCCGCTTCGATCCTGATACGGCGATGTAGCACCCCCACTATCAACGGACCGCCTACTAGAAGTAGGCCGACCAGCACCTCTATGAAACCGGGCAACCAGCCAGCCAGAAGAGCCGCCCCATAGATCAGCGCGAAGAACGCGAACCATGTGAATGCTGCGGCATCAACGAGGAGCAACGGCTTCCTATTCTGATAGCGCTGGTGTGCAAAACGCCAAAACGCCGCCTTCATGCTGCCCCCTGTCTCTATTCCGGACAATCGTATCGTCGGGTTTCAAGAAGCGCCACCTGCACTGCAAGCGGCAACAATTGAGCGTAAGCCGATGGCCGGGATGGGAAGGAAAGCGGACAGGCTGCTTTCGGCGGGACGAAACGCGAGTGTACTAGGTTGGCGCAGCCTCTAGGCACGCCTCTCGCAGACTGCCGTCAAGCAACGCCGCGAAGGCTCGACGGAAAGCATCGAGGTCAGAATAGCTTAGCATGATGGCGACCTGCACGCCGTTGTGATCGGGTTTACTCTGAGGCCAGACAGGTGTCGCGAGGGCGACCCACAGTCGCAACTCACCTCGTAGTCCCGCAGGCTCGATTCGAATCGAAATGTGGGTATGATCAAGCTTGTCGTCGTCACTCCAGAAACCACCGGCCAAGGTGAGTTCCTTTCCCGGCACGATTGGAAATGTGTCGAGGGTTTCACCAAAAGCTCGTAGATGCTCCATGCTGAACCATGCAGATGATCTGCCCGAAAAGGCTCCGTTTTCGACATGGGCTGTAATCTCGCCATGCCGCTCGTCCTCTGGTTGGTATGAAAGAGTGAGCCGCTGCATCTTCGGAACCTGAACGAATGACCGCTGCTAGGCAAAGGCAATGTGGCCCACGAACGTCTTACAATGGGCGTTCTGGTACGATCCGGCTTTCTCGCGAGGGATCATGATATGGGACTGCGCTGCTCGAACCGATCGGATTTCGCAATTGTCGTGGCTTAGCAAAGCATGGCGTGACTAGGAGTGTGCAAGTGAGTAGCGAGGAATGGACGGCTGGCTGGTCAGTCATCGATAACGCAAAGTACCAGTCCCTGGGAGATGATGAGCGGAACAGGTTGCTCATATTCATGGCTTCGCATTCACTATTAACCCTAGCCGATTACGAAATACCGAAGCGAGTAGCAAATGACAGCGTCTCGGCATGCGTTCGCTATATGGAAGATCGATCGGTCGATGCCAGATCAATATCGATCTATCTAAATAATGCCGACCCAAATTTCGACTTGAGTGCACAATATAGTTTTGTTGGCGCTGACATAGCTGCTTACGATGCACTCGATATCGTCTGCTTTGCTACAGGCGCGGTGGCAAGAACGGCCTACTTACATCAAAGGCTGAGCAGCCCCCCTGAACCAGTGATTCTAGCTACACCTAATGTCACAGTTGAAGCATTGGAGAAATTTAGGAGGATGCTCCGGATGGGAATCGTGCGCGCGGATTAGACGTGCCAGTTCGGCTTTTCGCAACGTGATATATGAATCTTCGCGCGGCCGGCTGTTCCCAAAAACGAACGGCCAACGAGAAACAGGTAGCGTTCTCGAAATCGATCGCATTTCGGGAACGCGGGCGTCAAATTTCGTTCGCCTCCGCATGACAGGACCGCCTGAAGTTTAGTGCGGGCCAACAGCCATATTTCCGAAGCGATAACAGTCTCTATTATCGCCCACCATCTTAACGTCCGTCACCCGCTCGGCTGGGTCGGTCGTCACCAACAATGTGCAGGGATGTTGGTCATCGGTAGCTTTCCACGTGTATCTGTTTCCTCCTGTAAAGGGCTCTTTATGATCAGGTTGGCCGTAGCGCTGCTCTAGGCTTGCTAGCGGTTTTCCGTTCAAAGATAAGTTACGGGCCATATTACCGGCCAAACATCCGGTCAGGCCTAAGGAACATGCCGCCACAACGATTACACGATTCATAAATCACCTTCGATAAAATCAACCGCGTCTATTTATCTCAAGACGGTTTCAGCATCCGCCAAGCGAACATCGTGCATCTGATTAAGGTATGCTTCATAATAGCCCTTGTGCGACGCGCCGACGATGGCGAGCATCCGCGTGCCTGGGTAACGCCCCAGCACGTCACGAATGTTTGCAACCATGCGAAGATTCCGCGTTTCCCAATAACCGACATAGTTTCGGCCGAATTGCTGCGGTGATGGCTCAACGAGCGCGGCACCAAAATCTGCGTGGAAGGCGAGCTTTGGCAAGGTCGAAGCGTTTAGCGCACGGTACATCGTCAATACGCCGTCTGGCTTGGCCAGCCCCGCATCAAGCCGGGCATCATCGATTTGCCGTTCGTGGGCAGAGGGGTTGTTCCACGCTTTGGCAATCGCGTCACCGTACGCCTTCCGCTCAGCCGGATCGGGACCATCTGCGGTATCGGCCGAATGATCGTCTACACTCCAAACGCGTTCCAGCCCCAAGCGCGCAGCTAGTGCGGCGCCGATCAAGGTGGACTCGTTCCGCCCGTTGCCGAACTTCGTCAGCGCGGCGGCCAGATCATCGTTCAGACCATCGCCAGCGTGACGCTCTGCCTGTGGCAGCCG
Source organism: Sphingomonas sp. PP-F2F-A104-K0414 (assembly GCF_004340945.1). Lineage (GTDB taxonomy): Bacteria > Pseudomonadota > Alphaproteobacteria > Sphingomonadales > Sphingomonadaceae > Sphingomonas. The sequence goes on along the minus strand of NZ_SLYD01000008.1, from coordinate 189,839 downwards.
CAACCACTGGACCAGCGCAGAGTTGCGCTCTCCAGCTGCCATGAAGATGGCGGCGAGATGCCGACGATCGGTCGCCTTCGGCGAGGCCGGCCAAGCGGCAAGAAGCCGTTCCGCTTCTGCGTTGGCGGCGGGTACATCCAATCCCGTCGCCTGGCCTGCTGCTGTCGGATCGGCACAATAAGTCTGCACGGTTTCCGCATAACGGGAGGGGTAGCGACGAAGGGCATCACATTGGAGGCCGGACATATCCTCCGTCGCAATAGCGGTCGGGTGCCATGTCGCCAGTCGATCGATCAACGGAACAAGCATAGGGGGCTTGAAGTCCTGCGACGCGCCAGACAAATGGGTCGAGCCTAAGACTAGCACGTCGTTAGGATGACCCGCAGGCGGCCCCTTCAATGTTTCGGGCCGAAATACGGGTTGGTAGCTCTGCCCTTGCGCGGGTGAGATAGCGGTCAGAAACGCAATGCCAACGGCCAAAACAATACGCATACGACCTCCGAAACCGGTATGTCGGCCGGTGTATTGAGCACCTACGACCGAGCCATTCTTTCCAATCCATCATGCATATGCTAGATGGTGCTATGCCGTCTTAATACACCGCTACGCGGGTGTCTAGCTGGATCAAGGAAGAACCGTGGCTGCCTATTTCGCAAGGCACCGCCAGCGAGACGGCGAGGGCTTTCCCGAGAGGATCGAATTTTGGGAAAGTGCCTACTGATCTATTCAGCCAGTAGGCTGTGGATGTCAGAGCTAATCCGCACGGTCTGTCAGAGCTAAATGTCACCCGCACCTCAAGGGGTAGCCCGAGCGCGATCAGCCTTAGACGAGGTGGCTTCACAACGAATGATGGTCCGCACATGATGACTTGCAGACAGCGCTCGAACAAGGCCACCTTGCCGGACCACATATTGAGCGCGAAGGCCTAGCAATGTTCAGGAGTATGATCGCCCTATCTCTGCTGGCGCTGGCTGCACCCTCGGTCGCGGCCGAGCGCATTACGAAAGAGCCATCGAACTCCGAGATGACGGCCATCTTCGACGCAGACCAGAAAGCGCGACAAGGCCCAGATGTCGACTGGGCAACGGTTGGTCCACAGGATGAGACGCGTCGGAAACGTACCCAAACGTTATTGGATGTGGGAGCGTTGAAGAGCGGGGATGACTTCTTCCATGCCGCGTTCATTTTTCAGCATGGTGGATCGCCCGACGATTATCTGAAAGCACATTTGCTTGCTATGATCGCCGTTGCGAGAGGTAATGCAGGAGCGACATGGATCGCTGCTGCCACACTAGACCGTTATCTTCAAAATATTGGTAAGCCCCAGATTTTGGGCACTCAATTTCACACCGGCCCTGACGGTCGCACGACCCAGGAGCCATTTGACCGCTCCCTTGCCTCTGACGCCCTGCGAGGCACTCTTGGTGTTCCGCCACTCGCGGAACAGGAGGAGCGCCGTAAGTCGCTTGAAAAGACGGCTCGGCCAGTGCTCCCAACTCTCCCGAAGCCTGCACTTCAAACGCTCGCGCCGGCACCGTCAGCGAGAACGTTCGAAGCCAAGCTGCGCCTCGTACAATGCGGCCCGATTCCTGGGGCGGAGGCACTAATCAATCGCACCGACCTCGGCTGGATTGTGGTGGGAGAAATGCACGGCACCAAAGAGACGCCAGCAATTTTTGGTGATCTCACTTGCCTAGCTTCGGCGTCCCGGCCAGTGATCGTCGCGGTCGAACAAATGACCACCGAACAACCCGCTATTGACGAGTTCATTGGTTCCGATGGAGGTGCCGCGGCGATATCGCACTTCTTGAGCAGCAGAATATGGACGCAGCCGATGAAGGACGGCCGATCCAGTGAAGCGTACTTCCACCTTTTCCAGAGGCTGCGCGAATTACGAGCGGCAGGGCGGATTGCGAGCGTCGTTGCGTTCCAACCCTTGTACAATCCCGGTCGAGGCGGATTCAAAGCGAGCGATTACGAGAATGCACTTGCCTCGTCACTGGTCAGCAGGGTGAGGCAAGGCGCGCGGGCGCTCGTCTTGGTCGGGAACATTCACGCAATGCGAACTGCTCCTACATGGGCCAAGCCAGCTTACCTGCCGATGGCTGGCTACCTTCCAGCCCAGACCACCATCAATCTTGACGCGAGGTGGGTTGGCGGATCCTATTGGGCTTGTACTTCGGACACCAGTTGCGGTGCACAAACTGTGCCCTCATCAGGGACAAGACCGGCTCGCGGTATCACCATGGACGTTACCGGTGGACCTTATGCGGGGGCGCTTAACCTCGGCGTCGAAGTGACAGCTTCACCTCCGCAGTAACGAGCTTACGGCAACATCCGTTAGCTGCCATTACGCCGTCTTTGCAGCAGGTGCAGCGGGTTGGCGTCCGAGCGTGCGGTACACAGTTGGGCGCGAAATTGAGAACACCTCGGCGAGATCGCTGACATCTACAGTAGGCTGTCGCTCACCGCTTCTTCTCGATCATAGCATGCCGATGTTATGCAGCCATTGCTTGACCTGTCCGGGCCATTCCCGCGAAATCGGATCAGCCGTGGGCCGCATTCCGAAAGCGTGCCCTCCCTTGGCATAAAGCCGCATATCGACTGGCACGCCGGCATCACTGAGTGCCAAGGCATAGGCCATAGGTTGCCGGATTGGGTCAGTAGGGTCGTTCATGGCGTGAAGAATAAACGTGGGCGGCGCCTTCGGGCTGATTGTCACCCATGGCTTGAGTTCAAGGCTGTTCCTGCCCTTGCTGTCGTCTAGCATACGCGCCGTGTAGGCGACGATCGCAAAGTCTGGCCGGGGCGATTGCTGGTCAGCCGCATCCGTCAGCGGATAGGTGCGCTCATCCGTGTTGCTCAGGCTCGCTGCCAAATAAGCACCCGCTGAAAAGCCGATCACACCGACTTTATGCGGATCGAACCCGTAGGATGCTGCCTGCTCCCTCAACAGCCCCATCGCGCGCTGCGCGTCCTCCAGACCCAATAGCACCTTCGGCCGTTGTCCCTGCGGCCACGCTTGCGGCACCCGATATTTCAGCACCGCACAGGTCATACCCTGTTGCACCACCCAATCGCAGATTTCGGTGCCCTCTAAATCAGTCGCTATGACTTCGAAACCGCCGCCCGGCAGGACCAGCATCGCGGTGCCGACGTTTCGCCCCTTCGAACGATAGAGAGTCATTGTGGGCCGGGTGACATAGCTCGCCCAATGCCATTTACGTCCTCCCACAAGTCCCGTCCCATTACCGGTCCCCTCAGGCCGATCGCCGGAGTCCGGTTTGACGAGAGGCGTGCTCGCAGGCCAGAGCGGCGTCTGAACCCCCTCCTTAGGAGCCTGCCACGTGCCCGCCCGCTCATTTTTCGGGAGGACAACCTTGGCAGGCAAATTGTTGGCCTTGCTAATCTGCCCGCAGGCCGCACCGGCGATGCTGATTGCAAGGAGAGAGGGCACGACGAACCGGAACCGCGACAAACCATATCTCCTGCTTTGAGGAAGCAACCTTCCTGTGAGATCAGGCGATTGCAGAAGCGGAGGTTAGCGGGCCAAGCTCATCACGCAACTGGTAGCTCCCCGCATGGGAACGGCGCGCGAGACGGCGCGGGCGTTCTTGGAAACGATGGTTTATCGGGAATTGTGGATGCAGGATGGCTGTCTTTCGGGCTTACGCCTGATAGGCTACGCAGTATCGCCTGTAAGTGACAGGTGGAAAGTCCCGGAGGGTGCATGCTGCTTCTGATGACCGCGCTGCTCGTAGCTCAACAGGCTCCGGTCGAACCCGAGCCGACAGAAATCGTAGTTATTGGTCAGCGCCTCTCACGGTGGACAGGCAAGTACGCGATCCGGGGCAGTAAGCTCCGCTGTGCTACTAAAACATCCAGTGGTGATCGAGCTGTTGATGCTATTGGTTGCGAAGCGTTCGATAGTTGCGCTAATCAACTTTCTTCCCGGATAGCGGCAAGCGATGAAAAGTCACTTTCGAAGGAAAGTCGCCTTTCAATAAAGGAGGGCGTCAAGCGCGATCTATCGACCTGCGTTGCTGATAAGAGAGTTGCTCTAATAGCGGATCTTGCCAGTCGCCGTAAAAACCTACTCTCAAATATACCTAATTAGCGTCAGCATCTACCATCTTTTGGACAACCCGGGATAACACAGTTATAGGATCACGCCCGCTACCATAACCGTAGTCTGTTGCCTCTTTCTTGTTGCAGCGCCTCTCACCTTCGAAGATGCCGCACCGTCCAGCGGGTCTTAACGCATCTGTGCCTGTAAGTGCTTCGCCACCGGGGCGATCGCGGGCTAGTTCACGCTCATTCGGAAGCGGCAACCGATAGCTTTGCCGCTTCGTTCCGCAAACCACAATTTCATCACCCGTCGTATTGCCGCTACAACGCTGAACGATAATACTCGATTTCGCGGGACTACGGGTTTGGGTAACGTTTGCTAAATCAAAGACTATCGTCTCAGGTGGCGCTTGGGCTGCCTGTAGAGCGATGGTCAGCCAGAAGGACATGGGTCCCCACAATCTGTTTGATTAGAGTTCCGCAAACTATCGCTGAATGGGCGATCAGAGTTCACGTAGCCGCCATTATTGATCGAACTTATTTCGCGTTATTCCAAGGTGGAGATGCGGATGTTCCAGACCCAATTTCGAGAAAACCGTCAAAGGGGAAATCAGCAGTTACTGGTTGAACCTCTACACCTCGCGGTTTGTCACGAGGCTCGCCGATCGGTTGAGGACCACAGGTTTCAAAACAGACCCAAGCGCTACCAGCGCCTCCCACCATCATCAGAGTGACAGTGTAGTCCTTCGGCAAAAGGCTGGCTGTCGACGGCCAGCGTCCGCTGGGTACGATGATATCGGTTTTCTGGGCATGTAGCCCCCCCATCAAAGCAAGCACCAAGCCGTTCACCTTCGGCTCGATGGCAAGGAGGTTCTTCGCCATTTGTGCATTTCTATCGGCTGAACCGTTAGAGACGATCGGATCAATAGCGACGACGCGCGCGATCTTGTTTGCACGATAGAAGATTCGAAGGCGATCGAACATGTCGAACGTGGCTACGCTCGATCGACCATCCTTGCCCTTGGTCCGCCACATGGGCGCTTTAGCAAACGCCGCCCGAGAGGGGGCATTCCCGTTAGAATGTATGAAGGTGTCGATACTTAGCTGATTATCTACCGTCTGCTCCACCGCTACCGCGAGCGGACGGCGTTTTGTGGCTGCCGAGCAGATGAAATCTGTCATCGCTACTGGCATCTCTGCGGTGCCATGCATCTCGCCCAAAATTATCCACTTGGTGCGGGTTTGATCTGCAATCTCACCCGCGCCAGGCATCGGCGTGCAAGAACTCGCGGACGATGCCGCCATTACGATAAAGCCAAGAATGCTCATGGCTTATCGTGACAGGACAGAGGGTGGGCCGCAAGTCGGTTAGCTGCTTGTGCTGAAAACCGACTCCCACAAACGAACCGTCAGTGAGAAGGCACCGGCGTTCTCGGAATCGATGCAGACCGTGCGAAAACTCAGCGTCGACCTCAATGGGAGCATGTTGCTCGTAATATAGTATCGCTGATAACCGTTCCCACGCGCCGTAGTTACGCGCTTAACGGGCGTAGCGCGGTTATATTGCCGGGCTAGATTCCGTGTTAGAGTTTTCGCACGGTCTTGATGGTGTTACGGGAATGACCTGGTTTGTGTCGGAAGCGCAATGGCGCTTCTGAGTATTACGACACCGGTAAGCTGTTACCCAGAATTACCCCTGCTTACGCAGATAGAATGTAGAGGCATCGCCTCTGGTAGCTGCTTTCGAAGTAGCTTTCATGGTTTTACCATTATCGATTACAGTCATCGTAAGGGAGCTACCGATCACACCATTTATTGCGTCCGTCTCGATTATTGTGTTCGAGTTTGGCATTACCACAGCGGCAGTACCTCCGGCATCATCGCCTTTTATGCGAACAGGAGGGCCGTCAATTAAGGCGTCATACCCCACGCCCTGAGGAGTCCGGAAGCTGATGCGATTACCGTCAACATTCAAGATCCAATCGTGGGCGCCCTCGACAACGTTTATCTCTACCTGTTGCCACGTACCCGATATGGCGTGATCGTTGACGGGCTTACGGCCGATTCGGCGCTGCTTTAGCCTACTATGAACAGCAACCCTATCTGGATTGGCATAGTTAGTTACCTCCCAAGTCAGTGTATTCCCGTCGGGTGAGGCCGTATAAACGACGATATAAACCGTCCTACCACGTATTTTATCTACCTCACGAACAGAATGACTGTTGATGATGGTAACCTCCGCTTGATCGACGTATCCGTCCCCGGGAGTGGAATGAAATACTCCATCCGCCTTAATCCCGCGATCGCCTTTCTTTGAATCTCGACGAAAGAGGCCTTTGCCGAGTGAAATAACTGTTGGCAGAGCGTTCGTTTTGATAGTTGAAGCGTCAGGACGCCACCTGCCGTTGAAGACGCTATTAATTTTTAGCTGCGGCGTATCAGCATAATTTGCGAAATCATTCGTCGAGCGCTGTTCCTGAGTAGCCGTCGATGCACCCGGTTGGCACGCGGCGTTGACCAATATTAGGGTGGCAACGATCAAACATCTGAGGCTGCGAGAACTCATAGGGTTCACGATACGAGGTTCTGCCGACATAAGCTAGCTGGCTCGACTAACAGGTAATGGTTAGGCTATTTTTGGGGTGCGGGTTTGATCTGCAATCTCACCCGCGCCAGGCATCGGCGGGCAAGCACTCGCAGACGATGCCGCCATTGCTATAAAGGTAAGAATACTCATGGCTTTATCGTGACAGGACAGAGGGTGGGCCGCAAGTCAGGTAGCTGCTTGAGCTCAAAACAGATTCCTACAAACGAACGTGGAGCGGGAAGCCGGCGCCGCCAATCACGCTGATGGACGCCTGTGGGTTTCGCTTTCCCAAAATCTGTTCCCGTTTTAAGATTCCCGAAATCGCCAATTTCGATGGGAAAGCGGGAAAGATGCTGATTGGCTATGCGCGTGTTTCGACGACTGATCAGGACTTGGCGCTGCAAACCGACGCCCTGAACAAAGCGGGATGCGAAAAGCTGTTCACCGACAAGGCGAGCGGCGCGAAAGCTGATCGGCCGGGGCTGGTGGAGGCCCTGCGCTTCGCGCGTGCCGGCGACTGCATCGTAGTCTGAAAACTCGATCGCCTCGGCCGCTCGATCCAGGGCCTTATTGCGCTGGCTGCGGACCTGTCGGCACGGAAGATCGACTTCCGATCACTCACGGACGGTTTCGACACGTCCACAGCCTCGGGACGACTCCTCTTCCATATTCTCGCCTCCGTGGCCGAAATGGAGCGCGAGTTAATAAGGGAGCGGACGATCGCCGGTTTGGCTGCAGCTCGTAGGAAGGGTTCTATCGGCAGTGGCCGGAAACCGGTGCTGACGCCGGACAAGGTGGATACGGCACGCAAGCTGCTGGCGGCGGGAGACAAGCCCGCCAAGGTCGCGAGGGTGCTACAAGTCGGCCTATCGACCTTCTACCGTCACTTCCCGGCGAGTGAGAGGGCGGACGTAACAGATGCAGGCTGACTTTTATCTCTGACAGACCCTTGCCAATTTGCGTCGATATCTACAGCTGCATGAATGCTCAAATAGTCGTTCGAATACCCAAATCGTGGATTGCGGACACCGCGAACGCTGCTGTGGCTGAAATTCGGGCGCCGTCGTAAGTACTTGATCGACGTCAGTTGCGAACGTTAACCAGGAGTTGCGTTCGACCGCCTATTCGGGGAATGGGGTGAGAATGTCGGCAAAACCGGTTGACGCCTTTGGATCGACCTACTTGTCGACGCCGATTGGCGATAGCGCATCCGTCAGAGCATCAATGACCCGCCTGCCGCTGAGGTCGATGCCCTTTCGGTAGAATGCCCGTATCTGGGTGGGCTGCGGTTCCTCCCTCGTCATCAACCGTACGAGGCGACCGTCGCCAAGCGCAGCGGCGACGACGAAGTCAGGAAGCTGGGCAAGCCCGATGCCCGCGACGGCCGCCGCAGCTGCAGCGTCCATATCCGGCGTGATCATGGCCGTCTTGGCCATCGCCCGGGTTCGCTCGCCCAACTGCCACGTCGCCGCAGCCCCGTCGTCGACGACGACCGCGAAATGACCATCGAGGTGCTTTGCCTCCTCGGGTGTTCCGTGGGACGCGATATATGCCGGAGAGGCGCAGATGATCCGCCGCGACGAGAAGACATCGCGATACTCAAGGTCCGGCGTCACCTTGGCGGCTATGATGACGTCTGCTTCGCCCGCGTTGGCATGGTCTTGGGTCGCCGCGAAGCGAAGGAGTATCCGCTCGTTTTGGAGCTTGGGGTTCACGCGGGCTATCGCAGGAACCAGCACATGGCTGATCATTGCAGTGTCGGCGGAGATGGTCACGCTTCGACGTTCCGTTTGCGGAACTGCGAAGGAGTCGAGCTCCTCCAGCGAGGCGAGGACAAGCCGTGCCCGTCGTTCGTACTCGAGTCCAACCGCGGTCGCCTCGAAACGACGACTTGCACGTTCGATCAGGGAGACACCTAGTCGCTTTTCGAGATCGGACAGCCGGCGACTGACGGCCGACTTGGCAATGCCAAGCTCAGCGGCGGCGGCATTGACGCCGCCCGCTGACATCACGGTTATGAATGTGCGGAGATCTTCGAATTTATCGGCCACGGTTCGTCCGGTACGGCCAGCGGCATGCCGGCTTCAGCTGACAAATAGCATCTACACGTCGGAAGGTGCCAGCCACGTTAAAAAAAGCCGGACCGGATACGGGTGCGCTTGGTCCATCGGCTCCAACGATGGGCTTCACTATGAGCCGGAAGTCACGCCAGTCACGATGTGGCGAGCGAAAATCCTTTGTACCCGCCGCAACTATCCGGGGCGATCGGAACACGTTTGGCGGTAACGCGCGTCTGCTGCGTCGCCTTTTGCGCCAAAGGTTGGAAAATCGGGAACAAGCCAGTGTGCTTGCCGGCATTCAACAGCGCTTCGCGCAGAGGCCATGCGGGGGCACCGACCGAGGTATGGGTTTTTGACGGAAGAGTAGAGCGGCAAAAGCGAGGGCAGCGGCCCCGCGGCTCCGCCTGTACTGAAGACGAATGCAGAAGTCGTCTCGCGGATTAGATCGGTAGCCGGGTAAGCTACCGATCCCAACCGTCATTCGGCCTGTTCGAAGGTCGTTGCTAGCGCGTCGATGTCGAGCACGGTCATGAGCGCTCCGATCGGCGCCACGACGGGAGCCTTGCCGGGCTTGCGTGCCGCACGCGCGAGGACGGCCTTACGCGCGAGCTCGTAGCCGGACTCGTGGTAGTCGCCGACCATGTCCTTAAAGATCACGCGACCTTTGCAGTTGATCTTCACCACGGTGTGGAGCGCTGGAAAAAGAAGCACCGCCGGGCTTTGGCGGTCCCGCTTCCAAAGGCGGCCATCTGGAATCGCGAGCGCCTGCTTCAGGCCGTCCGTCATGACCGCGTGGAACCCGCAGGGGCCGTCGTGGGGGTTGGACGGATCGAAGGACGCGAAGATCATCTGATAGTTCTTGCGCAATCCAAATCTCGCCAGTTCGGTCTCGTCCGCATGCGATGGCGGTGGTCCGCCAAGAAAGATCGTGTCGACGTCGGCATGCCGACGACCGCGGCGCGGAGTCATTTCGTGGCACACGGCTACGGTCACGTCGTTGATGCCATGTGGGTCGAATGTGCTGCTCATGGTGGGTCCTTCGCTGCGCCCGCGGGCGCGAGGTTCTGATGAATGAAGTCTTCAAGAAGTTTTCCCCTTCCTGACGATCTTCGATCAACAATCTCCATGGTGATCACCAAGCGATAGACGCGTCGAAGCTCCCGCGAGGATCGCTCTCTGCAGTTGTCGAGCATGCGCGCGAATGATGAGGATCTCTACCGGACGCACCGGCCTTTCGGTCCGTGGAATCGTGAGGCATCGGCTGCGCGAAATGTCGGCTTGTCGGTCATCAACCGCGAGCTTGGGATTTTGCCGAACGGGCTGCGTCGCACTGTACGACGCCGGATGCATCTGACCGCTCGCGAAGGTCGGTGCGAGTACCGTGTTCAGCACGATGCGCTGACGGGATGGCGAAAATCCGGACCGCGATTTTGTCTGGCTCCCCAAAACACTGTCGAACACCTTCAGAGTATTCATCTCCACCGGTTGTCGAATAATTTCACGCGTGCGATGCTTCGGGCGGAGGTAGGCGAGGGGGCTGGCCGATCTCTGGAAGCGTCGGTTGGGGAAACGACAATGAGCAAGAACATCGTGATCTTCGCCGATGGAACCGGTCAGGCCGGCGGAGTTCGCCCTGATCAGAGGCTCAGCAACGTCTACAAGCTGTATCGCGCCTGCGGGACGGGGCCGGACAGCACCATCGATCCGGACCGACAGATCGCCTTCTACGATGCGGGCCTCGGTACCGATGACGACGCTGCGGGAGCGCCGACCCGTATGGTTCGGTCGTTGCGCAAGACACTCGCTTCGGTGACCGGCCGCGGCATCACGCGCAACATCACCGACTGCTACGAACACGTCCTCAACAACTACGAGCCGGGCGATCGCGTCTTCCTGTTCGGGTTCAGCCGCGGTGCCTACACCGCCCGCTGCATCGCGAACCTACTCGAACTCTGCGGCGTGCCGACGCTGGGGAAGGGCGGTGGTGCCCTTCCTCGCCACAAGCCGGAGACGCGGGAGATCGCCGACAAGGCGGTTAGGGAGGTCTACGAGCACGGCGCTGGTCGTCTCGCAGCGGATTTCGACGACGAACGCAACGAACTCGCGCGACGCTTTCGCGCACGATACGGCTCCAATGGTCCGGACGGATCGAATGTCCATCCGCGGTGACGTCACGGAGCCTGAAATGGGCTCCTGCTTCCTACACGAATGGGGCCTGACCATAGTTCTTCTCGCCAGGGGGCCAGCTCCGTCGCGCGTCTATGCAGGTGGCGGCGAGGTGCTATTTTCACGGTCACCGGCACTTCAGCCGGAATCCGATTTCCAAGCGACGCTCCAAATCGCGAGGCCCGCTAGCGCCAGGAGGCTACCAACCCAGCCGGTTGCCTCCCAGCCGAAGCCTGCGGTGATCGCGAGGCCACCGGCGAACGGGCCAAGCCCATTGGCGAAGTTGAACGCCGAATGGTTAAGCGCGGCGGCGAGTCCCTGGCCTTCTTTCGCCAGGTCCATCAACCGTGTCTGCAACACAGTGCCGAGACCGCCGCCGAGGCCGATCGCGAAGACCGCGAGGGTGATCGTCCAGAGCGATCCGGCGGCGAGCGAATACAGGCCGAGCATGACCGCGCTCCAGACAAGCAACGCGCCTGCGGTCGGCATGAGCGCGCGATCGGCGAACCGCGGCACGATCAGATTGCCGAGCGTCATGCCGAGGCCGAACACCGCGAGCACCAGCGGCACGATCACTTTCGACACGTGCGTGACGTCCAGCAGCGTCGACGCCAGATAGGTGTAGACCGAGAACAGCCCGCCATAGCCGATCGCGCCGATCGCCAGCGTTAGCCAGATCCGGCGATCGCGCAGTACACGCAGTTCGGCGAGCGGGCTTGCGGCGCGGTCGGGAACGTCGTGCGGCGCGACTAGCGCGATCGCCGCAGCAGTGACCGCGGCGATGATCGCAACGATCCCAAACCCCCAGCGCCATCCGAAGATCTGGCCCAGCGCGTTGGCGAGCGGCACGCCGACGATCGTCGCCACGGTCAGCCCGAGCATGACGCGCGCGACCGCCTGCGTACGTTTGCCGTGCGGGACGAGCGAGGCCGCAACCAGCGACGCGATCCCGAAATAGGCGCCGTGCGGCAGCCCGCTGACGAACCGGAACACGAGCATCGATCTATAATCCGGAGCGACCGCGCTGAGCCCGTTGCCGAGCGCGAACAGCAGCATCAATGCGATCAGCACGGTGCGTCGGCTGAAGCGGCTCGCGGCGACCGCGAGCAACGGTGCGCCGATCACGACGCCCAGCGCATAGGCGCTGATGACATGGCCCGCGGTGGGTTCGTCGACGCCGAGGCCCCCCGAGAAAAACGGCAACAGGCTCATGGTCGCATATTCGGTGGTGCCGATCGCGAACCCGCCCAGCGCCAGCGCGAGATGGACGAGACCGACCGGGAAGACGCGGACATGAGCAGAGGAGGGCGCAAACCCGGGGGCAGCAGAACGAGGCAAGGCGAGACTTTCTGTGGAGCGTCAGGTGGTGGTCGTGGCGGTCACGGTGCCGGCCAGGCCGAACGGGATCGCCCGGCCGCCGGTGTCGAACAGCACTTGCAGCACATGATCGCCCGTGCCGGCGGGCAGCGGGACGATCACGCGCGACGTCGCTGGATCGGCCTTGGTGTGGATCAGGCTGCCGTCGAGCCAGATCCGCGCAGGCCCCGCGACCGCGGCGAAGACGATCTCGCCTCCCGTCGCTGCGACCATGCGACGCGGGGTGAAGACGACGCGGAACAGGATGTAGCGCGAGCCGGTGCTGCCGGTCTCGGTCGATCCGGGCTTGAGCCAGGCCCAGCTGTTCATGTCGCCGTCGGCGATCGGACGGTCGAGATCGGGGAGCGTCGCCGACGGCGGTGCCTGGCGCCATTCGGTCAGGCTCTGGCGGCCATCTTGCTGTGCGACGATGGCGCGCGTGCGCGACACGACCGCGAGCGGAAGGCGCGCGATGGCTAGGTCATCGGCTTCGGCGGTCAGAACCAGTCGCGATCCGCCCGGCGCCTGCACCAGCACCTGCGCCAGGCCGTTGAACAGGAACCGCGCAGCGGTGCGTCCGCCGTTTGTTGGCAGGTCGCTTTCGTGGCTATTGGGATCACCGTTGCCGACGCCCAGGATCGTGCCGCCGTCGATGCGGAAGCGGACCGCGGTGTCCGCGACCGGCACTGCGCGGCCCTTCGCGTCGATCGCCTCGACCGTTACCGGCACCGTGTCGCGGCCGTCGCCGTCCAGGGCACCGCGATCGGGGGTCAGCCGCAGCGCGACGGCAGACCCCGCCGTCTCGATCCGTCGATGTACAACCGCTCGACCGCTGCGATATGCGATCGCCTCCAGCCGGCCCGGCGCATAGGGCAAGGTGATGCTCGCCATCGCGAACCGGTCGACCGGCTGATCCGCGACGACGCGGCCGTTGAGCCGCATCACGACGCGCTCGGCATTGGTAATCGCCATGATCGTGATCGGCTGGCCTTCGAGACCGGGCCAGGTCCAGTGCGGCGACAGTTCGAGGGCGGGTGCGTCGCTCCACAGCGCGCGGCGGATGTGGAACGCGCTTTTCGCAAATCCGCACAGGTCCATCGCGCCGAACGAAGCACCGACGCTCGGCCATTCGAACGGCGTCGGCTCGCCGCGATAGTCGAACCCGGTCCAGACGAACCCGCCCGCCATGAACGGGCGCGTCGCGATCGATTCCCAGGCGGCCCGGTGGCTCAACCCCCAGCCGGCATGCTCGCTGTCGTCATCGGCCAGCACGTGCGCGGCGCGGTCGGTGCGCAACGCGCCGCGCGTCATGTAGGCGGACGTGTCCTCCGAACTCAGCAGCGGCCGATCGGGATAGGTCGCGTGATAGCGATCATAATGCGCGGTGCCGTAGTTGAAGCCGACGACGTCGAGTTCGTCAGCGATATTGGGTTGGGCGAACATCGCGCCGTTCAGCGCGGCGGTGATCGGGCGCGTATCGTCGAGCGCGCGGACCACTGCCTTCATCCGCCCGATCATCGCGACGCCGACCGCGCTCGATTGCAGCGATTCCTCGTTGCACAGCGACCACAGGATGACGCTGGGATGATTGCGGTCGCGGCGGATCAGCCAGCCGAGCCGGTCGAGCGTGTCGTCGGCCGCGCTCAGTTCGCGGTGCTCGTCCATCACCATGATGCCGAGCCGGTCGGCCGCATCGAGCAGTTCGGCGGCGGGTGGATTGTGCGCGCACCGCAGCGCGTTGGCGCCCATCGCCTTGAGCCGCCGCAGCCGATAGTCCCACAGGCTGTCGGGTACCGCGACGCCGACGCCGGCATGGTCCTGATGCGCGCAGACGCCCTTGATCTTCAACGCCTGGCCATTGAGGAAAAAGCCGCGGGCGGGGTCGAACCGGAGTGTCCGGAAGCCGATCGCGGTGTCGACCGCGTCCTCGACTTGGCCATCGCCGATCACGCGCGTCGCCACCCTGTAGAGCGTCGGCGTCTCGGGCGACCAGGGGTGCGGGGTTGCGACCGGGATCGACATTTCCGCGACCGTCCGGCCGTTCGCGGCGATGGTCGCGGTCGTCTGTGCACGTGCGACCGGGCGGTCGTCAGAGTCGAACAGGATCGCTTCGACCGTCACACCAGCGTCGCTCGACAGCGTATTCGCGAGCGTCACGGTGACCGGCACCGACCAGCCTTCGCCATCGGTGCGCGGATCGGCATGGACGCCATCGGTGGCGATATGCACGGGCGCGCGCTTCACCAGCCAGGCATGGCGGTACAGGCCGGCACCCTCGTACCACCAGCCTTCGGTGGCGTTCGCATCGACCCGGATCGCGATCGTGTTGAAATCGTCGCCGAACAGCGCGAGCGGCCCGAGATCGATCGTGAAGCCGGTGAAGCCGCTGAAACTGCGATATGCGAGCGTACCGTTGATCCAGACCGTTGCATGCGTCGCGATACCGTCGAACTGCAGTTCGAGATGACGGCCACGATCACTTGCGTCGAGCGCGAAGGTGCGGCGATACCAGCCGACCCCGCGGCGGCGAAATCCCTGGTCGATGTTCTGCGCGGGCTCGAACGGCTGGCCGAGCGCCCAGTCGTGCGGAATTTTTACACGCGCCCAGTCGCTGTCGTCGTAATCGCTGGCGGCGGCGCCGGTCGCGTTGCCGGCCTTGGCGTTGGCATAGGCTGCCTCGTGATCGAAAATCGGCGGAAACGCGATGTCGCCTTCGTGGAAGCGCCAGCCCTGGTCGAGCGACAGACGCTGGCGGGGCGAGACAAGGGTGCGCTCCGCAACGGCGGGTAGCGATACGCCGGTAGCGGCAAACCCGCCGAGCGCTGCGGTACCGGCGAGCATGCCGCGTCTGGTGGGGGGGATCATGTGCGTGACAGCGGTGGTTCGGACCAGGAGGGGCGTCCGGTTTCGAGCCGGCCGGCAAGGCGGCGGCGGAAGGCGGGATCGGCGGGGTCGGTGACCAAGATATCGTACCAGCCGCCGGTTTTCGCGAGGGACAGCAGATGTGCCCGCCCGTTGCCGCGCCAGCCGCGATGCGCGTCGGTATGGCGCAGCGAAACCGCCTTCAGGCCGGATGGCACCGTCAGCGACAGCGTTTCGCGCGCCGGATCGAGCTGCCACGATACGGCCTTGTCGGTCCCTTGCCCGGCAAAGTGGCGATGGAAGCCGTTCGGGCCGAGCAGCCACAGATCATATCGGCCGTGATCGTCGAGCGGCCAGCGCGCCGCCACGCGGTCGCCAGGCGCGAGCGTGTAGCGCCGCGGGATTTGGTCGAGACGATGGCGATCGTAGACGTGGACGACGACCGGGGCGCCGCGGCAGGCGAGGTCGAGTGTGATGCCCATCGCGTCGATCTGCGCGATCGTCGCATCCAGATCATAGGGGAGCGCGCGGGAGGGCCGGATACCCGGTTCCTGTGGCGGGCGCGTACCGGCAGCCGGTGCGTGCGGTTCGGGCTGCCCCTTCAGGGCGGCGGCGCGTGTGGCGGTCGCGCGCGGGTCGGGCAGCGGGGCAGGGGCTGCGCCGTTTGCGCGGGTGAAGTCGAACGCCGAGGTCAGGTCGCCGCACACCGCGCGGCGCCACGCCGAGATGTTGGGCTCGGCCACCCCGAAGCGCGTTTCGAGGAAGCGGATCACCGAGGTGTGATCGAAGACCTGCGAATTGACCCAGCCGCCGCGGCTCCAGGGCGAGACGACGTAACATGGTACGCGCGGGCCCAGACCGTAAGGGCGGCCGCGACATTCGGGCGTATCGGCCTTGGCCTCGCCGGGGCTGGCGACATGATGATAGTCTGCGGCCGTGGCGATGCTCGACGCGCCCGCGAAACCACCGGGTGCGCTCGCGTCGGGCGAGGGCGGCGCGGGCGGCGGCACGTGATCGAAGAAGCCGTCATTCTCGTCGAACATCACGAACAGCGCGGTCCGCGCCCAGATTTTCGGATCGGCGGTCAGCGCTTCGAGCACCGCGGCGGTATAGGCGGCACCCTGCGCCGGGCTCGACGGGCCGGGATGCTCGGACCCGGCCGCATTCGCGATGATCCACGACACTTGCGGCAGCGTCCCGCCGACGACATCGGCGCGCAACTGGTCAAGCCCGTGCGTGGTCATCGCGCGGTCGTGCAGCGCCGAGCCGGGCGCGGCGCCACGATAGGCTGCGAACCCGGCCAGCGGGTTGTCGGTAAAATTGTCCGCCATGTCCTGATAGATCCGCCAGTCGATGCCGGCGGCCTGCAATCGCTCGGGATAGGTTGTCCAGCGATAGCCCTCGGGCCAGCCGCCATCGGCGGGCAGGCTGTCGTGCGAATTGCCGATCGCCGGGCCGCCGTGCGTGCCGGCGGGATCGTTGGTGCCGGTCCACAGCATGATGCGGTTGGTGTTGGTGCCGGTCTGGATCGCGGCGTGATAGGCGTCGCAGATCGTGAACGCCTCGGCGAGCGCGAACTGGAAGGGCAGGTCGGCGCGTGCGTAATGGCCGAGCGAGCGTTCGGTCTTGGCCGCGGGCCAGCGCGCCATCCGGCCGTGATCCCACGCCGCCTGCGCATCGGGCCAGGTGTGTGGCGTGCCCGCCATCCGCATAAGCGCGAAATGCTCCTCGGTCGACAGATGGAACGGCGCGACGTGGCGGCCGTCCGTCGTTTCCTGCGCCCAGATGTCGCGGTTTCCCGGCCCTGGAACGGGGAGCGGAATCGGTAGCGGATCGGCAAAGCCACGGACCCCGCGCAAGGTGCCGAAATAATGATCGAAGCCGCGATTCTCCTGCATCAGGATCACGACATGATCGACATCGGCGATCGTGCCAGTGCGGACATCGGCGGGGATCGCGAGCGCCCGCCCGATCGCGCTCGAGACGGTACCGGGCAGCACGCCCGTCGTGGCGGCGGCAAGTCCGGCGCCGATCAGTGTCCGGCGGGTGGGATGGTCGATCATCGTGGCTCCAGCATCGAGTCGAGCCCGGCGGGGGCCGGGCCTGCGCGGACCAGCGTCGGATAGCGCAGCCCGCCCGTCCACGCGATCGTGACGAGGCGCTGCATACCCAACTGGCGGACTGTGAGCGCGACCGGACGGCGCCTGCGGATCGCGGCCAGAAGCGCCGCGTCGCTATACGGTCGCGTGCCGACGCGGAGCAGCGTCGCGCCGGGGGCGAGGCCTGCCCGAAACGCCGGACCATCCCAGGCAACCTCGCGCACCGCGCCGCCGGATCCGATCGACAGGCCGATCGAATGGCGCAGGTCGATCACGCCGGCACGATGCTCGATCGAGCGCCAATAGAGTGGCGGCGCGGCGACGAAGGTGAGGCGGTAGCCGCCCCGTTCGATCCAGCCGAGCGGCGGTCGCCCCGGCTCCTCGACATGCGTGCGCAGGAACGCGTCCCAGTCATAGGGCATGACGGCACCGAGCGCGGCGACGACGTCGGCGCGGGCATAGGGTGAGGCGTGGTTCGGATCGCCATCCGCCGCGAAGAACGTCCTCGCGAAATCGTCGAGCGAGCGGCGGCCCGCGGTGCGGTCGCGGATCAACTGGTCCGCCTCCAGCCACACGAGCTTGCCCGCCTCGTAATAATCGGATGATCCCTGATAATCGGGCCAGCCGCGCGTATCCGCCATCACCACGTCGGCGGTGGTGTCGCCGATGCTGCGCCAGTCGAACGCGGGCGCGGTCGCGTAGAAGGCGGCGATCCTGGCCAGACCGTCGAGCGTGTCCTGCCGCGATACCAGTCCGCTGCGCGCCTGCAGGACATAGTCCCAGAACCGCGTCTGCCCTTCGTAGAGCCAGAGCAGATCGCCGTGCATCGGCTGTGCGTAATCGGTGGTCGTCAGGTCGGCGGGTCGCCGATATTTGCCGTTCCACGCATGCGTGAACTCATGCGCCAGCAGGTTGCGCCGTGCCGCCATCAGCGGCCACTGCGTGAAATAGCCCGCCGGGACGCCATTCTCCGACGAGCGACGATGTTCGAGGCCCTGGTTGTCCATCGTGTCCGACAGCCACAGCAGCAGATCGTAATGATCGAACGGCGGCCGGCCAAATATCTTGAGCGCTTGCGCCACCATCTGCCGGTGGAGCGCGATCTGCGTCGGAGTGGCGGCGAGTTGCTCGGGCCGGTCGGCGGCGATGTCGAGGCGGATGTCGGGCGCGAGCGTCTCCGACCGCATGTGGCGCGCGGCAAGCACGGGCGAGTCGACCAGCGTTGCGTAGCTGACCGCCGGATAGGCGACGCGGTCCCCCGACAGGCCCGGCGCGAGCGCGGTCGCGGACCGCCAGCCGGCGGGAAATACGGCGCTGGCCTGCACGCGAAGATCGCCGACCGCGCCCCCGGCGGGGTAAAGCGAGACGGTGTGCCACGACAAGACCGTCATCGCTGGCGTCATCGTTACGTCGCCCTGCGAAACGTCGGTCGGCGAGAGATAGTCGAAGCGGATGATGAGCGGCGTGGCGGCGCGCAGGTTGAGGTGGAAGCTGTACGGATCCTCCACGTCCCTCTGCCAGGACACCGTGCGGCCATCTTGGCTGAAATGCAGTCCCGCGATCCGCGCGATCGGTCCGGACGGGCGGTGCGTGCCCGGTATCCAGCGTGGATAACGCAGCGTCAGCGGCCCCGCCCGGTCGATCGGCAGCGTCTCGGTCACCGCGACGATGCCGTGCGCGACATCGGTCGCGTCGACCGCGAGCGTGATCGGGGGTGGATTGGCGGCGCCCATCAATGCAGGCACCAGCAACAGCGCGAGACGTTTCACGTTTTGCCTCGCGCGCTGACTACGACGGCGATTCCGACGATCGCCACGAAGCAGACGCATAGCAACGGGTTCGACCATGCCATCGTCGCGAACGCACCGGTCGCGAGGATGAGCGCGAGTGTCGGGGCGGCGGGGTAGAACGGCGCGCGATAGGGGCGGGCGAGCGCGGGTTCGCAGCGGCGCAGGTGGAACAGGCTGGCCATGCTGATGATATAGGTCGCGAGCGCGCCGAACGCGGAGACAATCACGAGGCTGGCGGTGAGAGACTGTCCGGCGAGCGAGAAGCGCGCATCCGCCATTATAGCGCCGATCCCGACGATCGCGCCCGCCAGCGTCGCGATATGCGGCGTCTGTAGCGTGGGGTGGATGCGGCCGAGGATCACGGGCAGGTAGCCGGCCCGCGCGAGCGCGAACATCTGCCGCGCATAGCCCATGATGATCCCGTGCAGCGACGCGACCAGCCCGAACAGCCCAAGCCAGACCAGCATGTGCAGCCAGCCGCTCGACCGGCCGACGACGCCGGCCATTGCCTGCGGCAAGGGATCGTTGAGGTTCGCCAACCGCGTCCAGTCGCCCGATCCGCCCGCTAGGATCATCACCCCGAAGGCGAGCAGCGTCAGCGTGCCGATTCCCGCTAGGTAGGCGACCGGGATGGTTCGCGCAGGATCGCGCGCTTCTTCGGCAGCGAGCGCGACGCCCTCGATCGCGAGGAAGAACCAGATTGCGAACGGCACCGCAGCGAGGATGCCGGGGACCGCGCCTGCGGTGAACGTGTCTGCGCCCGCCCATCCGCCACGCGTAAAATTCGTCCATTCGAACGCGGGGGCAACGACGCCCATGAACACCAGCAGTTCGAAGACCGCGAGTAATGTCACGACCAGCTCGAACGTCGCCGCGATCTTCACCCCGACGATGTTGAGCGCGACGAACACCGCAAACGCACAGCCGGCGAACAACTGTGGCGAGATGCCGGGAAACTGGACGTGAAGGTACGCGCCGATCGCCAGCGCGATCGCGGGCGGCGCGAACAGGAATTCGACCAAGGTGGCGAACCCCGCCACCGCGCCGCCGACCGGACCGAATGCCCGGTAGGCATAGGCGAACGGTCCGCCCGCTTGCGGGATCGCGACGGTCAGTTCGGTGAAGCTGAAGATGAAGGCGAGATACATCGCCGCCACCAGGCAGGTCGTGACGAGGAAACCGAGCGTCCCCGCCTGCGCCCAGCCATAGCTCCAGCCGAAATATTCGCCCGAAATGACCAACCCGACCGCAATCCCCCAGAGGTGGAACGCGGACAGCGTGCGCTTGAGCGTCGGGGGCGGGGTGGTGGTCACTGGGCGGTCACCCGATCAGCAATGCTGGCACGTCGGGTCGAGAAGGTCCGCGAGCAGAGCGCCGGTCGGATCCCATTCACCGATCGCAGGGTGGATCAGCAACGCTTTTCGCGCGGTCGGGCGCTCGCCGGTCAATGCCGCCTCGATCGCGGCGCGCTCGTACGCCTTGATGCCGTGGACGAGGCCGATCGCAGGATCGGGTAGCGGCGCGATCGGCAACGGCGTGATGCGGTCGCGTTCGATCCTCGAGGAGGTCTCGACGATGTCGCGATCGGGCAAGCCGGGTATAGCGCCGAGATTGCGCGTATTGACGACGATCGTCGCGGGCACCGCGCCGGTCAGGCCGCTCATCACGTCGATCGCGATCTTGTGATAGCCGCTGGCGACGCGGAACGGATCGATGTCGAAAGTCGAATCGGGGTGGAACGCCGAGCCGCCCTCGGCCTCGAGCTTCATGTACGAGCCCGAACGGCGGTTGAGATAGGCGGCATAGGCGGTGATCGCGCCGGCTCCGTCGTCGGCGCCGAGGCGATCACGTAACGTCGCGATCAGTTCGACGTTGAGTGCCTCGACCTCGGTGCCGCGGCTCGAGCCGTGCTTGCACTGGTTGGCGAGCGCGCGGCGGCGTTCGTAATAGAAGAAGAGATATTCGGTCGGGATCAGCCGCAACGCGCGGATCATCGCCTTGTCGAACACCGGCGCGGAATAGAGCTTATCGAGCACCGCATCGTCGTCGAGCACGCGGTCGAACACGTCCTCGCCGTGGAGGCGGATGCCGCGCACCCAGCCGAGATGGTTAAGCCCGACATAGTCGCATTCGACATCCGCCAGCGTCGCGCCCAGCGCATGCGCGATGTTGTGGAACAGCTCGGTCGGCGTGTCGCAGATGCCGACGATCTTGGCGTTGGTGTGGTTCGCGATCGCCTGCGTGATCAGGCCCGCCGGATTGGTGAAGTTGACGATCCATGCATCGGGGCTGAGCCGTTCAACCAGTCGTGCCTGCTCGATCGCGATCGGTACCGTGCGCATCGCCATTGCCGCGCCCGCCGGGCCGGTGGTTTCCTGCCCCGGATAGCCGTGCTCGATCGCCTTGCGTTCGTCCGCGGCGCGGCCGGTGATGCCGCCGACGCGGATGCTATTCATCACGAACGATGCGCCCTCGACCGCGTCCTCGATCGAGGATGCCTCGCGTACGACCAGGCTGCCGCCCTCCTGCTTGACGATCGCTCGGCCGAGCGACGCCATGATCGAGAGCCGGTCGGCATCGGGATCCCACAGCACCAACTCGCGCGCGCCGAGTGCCTCGGCCGCTTCGTTGACGCCGAACGTGACGAGGGGGGTGCGGACGCCGCCGCCACCGATCAACGTCAGTTTGCGGTCAGTAGGTACGGTCATGGGTGCTCCGGAGTTCGTGACGGTCGGGAATGGCGGCAAGCGCACCCGGTTTGCGGGTCGACAAGGCGCCGGTGATACAGCCGCGTTGCAGGCGGGCGGCGGCGTCGCCACCGTCGAGCAGCGCGTCGATGAAGCCCGCGTCGAACGCATCGCCCGCGCCGGTCGCGTCGACCGCGATAACCGACGGCGGCGTGATGCGGACGATTTGCCCAAACTCTATCGCCGCGGCACCGCGCACGCCGAGCTTGAGCATCGGATGACGAAGCGGCAGCAAGGCTGCGTGCGCGAAATAGGCGACGGGGTCGGGGCTGCCACAAAGCAGCTCCGCCTCCTTCTCGTTGGGCAGCAGGTGGTCGATCGCGGCAAGCGTCGGTCGGTTGGCCGGATCAGCGAGCCAGGCGGGCTGGTAACCCATGTCGAGCGAGGTGGTGATCCCTGCGGCGGCGAGCACCGGCAGCACCGCATCGGCGACGTCGCGCGGCAGGGGCATCGCGAAATGGACATGGCGCGCCTGTCGCAGCACCGCGAGCCCCACGCCGGCGCAGAGCGCGCCGACCCGATGGTTGACGCCGATATGCGTGAAGAACGAGCGGTCCTCCGCGGTCGATACGCTGATCGTCGTGCCCGTCGCGCCATCCCCGACGACCAGCCCGTCGGCGACGACTCCGTAGCGGGCGAGGCCGGTCGCGAACCAGTCGTGGTCGTCGGCACCGACGAGGCCGACCAGCGCGACGGTGCGGCCGAGCCTGGCGAGACCGCACGCGGTCGCTGCGGCCCCGCCGCCCATCGCGCGAACATAGGCGTCGGTGACGACCTCCTCGCCCGGCTTCGGCCAGGATGCGAAGCCGCTGAAGACGTGGTCGACATAGATCTCGCCGATGATGGCGACGTCGAACCTTGGCGTGGGTAGCGCGGTCATGCGAACGGCCAGCGCGCTTCGCGACGCGCGAGCGCGAGGAAGACGAGCACGCCGAGCGCCATCATGCCAAACGCGGCGGCGACGTGGACCGGGCGGCTGGTGCCGACGATGAACAGCCAGCCGACCAGCGTGACGACGATCGGCAGCGGATAGAGCGGCATGCGGAAGATGCTTTTCGCATCGGCGCGCTTCTGGCGGCGCAACGCGACCACCGCGAAGCATTGCGCAGTGTATTGGAACAGGATCTGGACGATGATCAGCACCGCGATGAGGTTTTCGAGCGATACGACCGAGGCGACCGCGGAGGCGACCCCCATGAACAGCAGCGACACCGCGGGGAAGCCACCCTTGGAATGCAGTTTGGCGAACGGCGCGAAGAACTCGCCTTCGGCTGCCGCCGCATAGGGGACGCGCGAATAGCCGAGCAGCATGACCAGCGCCGAGCCCCAGCTGGCGATCAGGATCAGGATCGCGACGGTGATGCCGCCGATCGGGCCATAGATCGCGCTCATGAAATCGGCGACCACCGCCTGGCTTTTCATCGCCTGCTGCCACGGCAGCACGCCGAGGATCGCAAGGTTTAGCCCGACATAGAGCAGCGCGACGAGCGGGATCGACACCAGGATCGCAAGCGGGATGAGCTTGCGTGGTTCGCGTACCTCGCCGCCCAGCATGCAGACATTGTTGTAGCCGCCATAATCATAGACGCCGATCAGCGTCGCGGCGCCAAGCCCCATCCAGAAGCCGTGCGACAGCGTGAACGCGCCGGCTGGAAAGTCGAACGCGCGCGCGGTACTGAAGCTCGGTACGCCGCTCAGGATGATCCACAGGCACGCGCCGATCACGATGACGCTGATCGCCACCGAGAGCCGCTGGATCGAGCCGACGTCGCGGTAAAGGAGCATTGTGTTGAGCAGGCACAGCCCTACCGCGAGCGCGGCGAGGCTCCAGCCGTTCAGCGACGGCCACAGGAAGGTTGCGTAATGTGCGAAGCCGACGGTTCCGGACGCGATCGACATCGGTCCGATCAACAGCGTCTGCCAGAGATAGAGGAAGCCGAACAACCGACCGAGCTTGGCCGATCCGAACGCCTCGCGCAGGTAATGGAACGGTCCGCCCGAGCGTGGCAGTGTCGCGCCGAGTTCGGCCCAGACGAACCCGTCGCACAGGCACAGCAGCGCGCCGAGCAGCCAGCCGAGCAACGCCTGCGGTCCGCCCATCGCGGCAAGCGCAAGCGGGATCGTGATGAAAGGTCCGATCCCGATCATGTTGAGCAGGTTGGCCGACAGCGCACCGGAAAAGCCGATCAGACGGGCGGGCTCGCCTGATGGTAGGGCGTTGCGGTATGTCGGTCCGGCCGCGGTACGCGGGCCGAACCCGGTCGGTAGCGCGGCCGTCATCGTGACAGTGTCCGGTCGTCAGCCATCGCGTTGCCCCTCAGCCCGTGTCTTCATAATAGACAGATATTACCGTATGTTTGTCAATATGGAATTTTCATTCCATGCTGACGGATTGTAATCGTATCGCTGGTTCGTATGATCGCTGACCATAGGAGAATGGAATGAGCGATATGCCAGGTCCGGCGCCTGCGACGGCGACCGAACTGCGTGATACGATCCTCGCGCGGTACGATGGTTTCAGCAAGCGGTTGCAGCATGTGGCGCGCTATGTGCTCGATCATCCCGACGACATGGCGCTGCAGACGCTGACGGTGATCGCGGAACGTTCGGGTACGCAGCCCTCGGCGATCGTGCGCTTCGCCAAGTCGCTCGGCTATACCGGCGCGGGACCGATGCAACGGCTATTGCGCGACAGCCTGCTCGCGAACAACGCCTCGCTCGGGTATGGCGAGCGGGTGCATCAGTTCACCGCGACGGTCGATCATTCGGTGTCCGCGCGCGGCGTCGGCGCGCTGATCGACGAGTTTACCGAAGGCGATATCCGCGCGCTCCAGAATACCCGCGCGACGATCGGGCAGGAAGGGCTGGCCGATGCGGTCGCGCTAATCCGCAAGGCGCAGATCGTTCATATTGTCGGCATGCGCCGCGCGTTTCCGGTCGCGACCTATCTCGCTTATGCGATCCCGCAGGCTGGCAAGCCGACCGTCCTGATCGACGGTGTTGGCGGTTTGGCGCTGCAGCAGTTTCGCGCGATCTCCGCAAAAGATCTGGTCATCGCGATCAGCTATCATTCCTACGCTCCGGAAACGATCAGCGCGGTCGAGGCGGCGTCGATCGCCGGCGCGAAAATTCTCGCGATCTCCGACAGTCTCGCTAGCCCGATCGCCAAGCTGGCGACTCAAACGATGGTAGTCCGCGAGTCGGAGGTGCGCGGGTTCCGTTCGCTATCGGCATCGTTGTGCGTCGCGCAGGCACTGGTCGTCGGCCTCGCCTACGAACAGGAGCGCGGCGCGTTGCGGCGGGGGCGTGGCAAAACTTCGGTCGCGGCGGATGCCTCCTAAGGAGGATAGCCCGCGGATCCCCAATAGTCCCCTGTAGAGGTGGCTGGCGCTTGCCGAACGGAGGGGGCGGACATGAAACAGAAGTGATCGCTTGCTTCCCCCTCCCGCGCCTACAGCGCTCCCCCCCCAATGGGGGAGGGCCGAGACAGGGAGTTCAACCGCCAAAGGCTGTTGATCTACAGCAACCCAGAGTCGCAATTTAATACCATGAAATAGAAAATCCTGTTCAATTTTATATCATTGAGAAAAATCATATTGACATAAAAGTGACATTGGCATTCTTTGCCGTTCAAGAATGCCGGCGAGGGGCCGGGCTGCCTTGGGGGTCATGATGAGCCGGATGAAACTGCGTGCACGGTTGTTGGTGGGGATCTCGCTAGCGGGGGCATTGGCCGGGGCACTCGTCTTGCCGGCCACGGCGCACGCGCAAGACGCGGTATCGGGGCCGCTCCAGACTGACGCTGCGGCGCAGGCCGCCGCCGCGCGCAAGACCGACGCATCTGGACCTGCCCAAGCCCCTGATGTCACGCCGGCCGCTGCCGGCGATGCCGCGGGAGGCGACATCCTCGTGGTCGGCAACCGCTACGATGCAACCGATCTGCAGATGCGCTCGGCTAACACCACTAACGTGCTGTCTGCGGACGACCTGGCGCACACCGCGGTCCATAACGTTGCCGAGGCGCTGGGCCTGTTGCCCGGCATCAACGTGATGAACACCGGTTCGTCGTTTGCCGGCGGCGTCGATGGCGCGTCGCGCGGCGAAGGCATGTTCGTGTCGGTCCGCGGGCTCAACGCCGAATACAACCTCAACCTGATCAACGGCGTCAACGTCGCCCAGGGCAATCCGTACAGCCGCGGCGTCCAGCTCAGCCTGTTGCCGCCATCGGGTCTCCAGACGATCGTCCTCAATAAGACTTCGCAGCCCGACATGTTGGGCGATGCGATCGGCGGCACGATCGATTTCCGTACGCCATCGGCGTTCGATTACAGCGACTCGATGCGGGCTAGCATCACCGCTGGCGGCCGCCTCGAAAGCCGCGCGCGCGCCTATGGCAAGAACGGGCTCGGCTATAATGTCGGCGCCGACTTCTCGACCAAGTTTGGCCCGGACAAGCAGTTCGGGTTCTACGCCAGCGGCTTCTACGACATCCGCCACTATGCCAACAGCTTGGTCGGCGGCATCCAGGCGTCGGGCTGTTGCGATTTCGGCTATGACTTCGCGGTGCAGAACGCCGACGGCTCGAATCCGAGCAACCTCGATCCGGCAGCGAACCTGATCCTGACCGGTGCCAATTTCGGCATGTCGTCGGGATCGACCGAACGGTACGGCGGCAACGCCACGTTTGACTGGCGTCCCGACGACGACACCGCGGTGTATGCGCGCTTCACCTATGCGCAGGCGAACACCGAGCAGAACAGCCACCTGACGCAGATCATCGGGATGAACAAGCAGACCGGCTCGAACGGCACGCCGCTCGGCAATGGCCTGTACGCGCCGATCATCAGCAACGTTTCGACCCGCTTCTGGTACGAGACCAACCCTGCGCTCGCCAAGCTCGGCACCGCGCAGATCGGCGGCGAGAAGCATCTCGGCGCGCTGACGGTCACCCCTAACGTCTTTTACAGCTGGGGCACCAATGCGCGCCCCAACCATATCGAGGTCGCGGCGCGGACGCTGGGCTCGGACGGCAATGGCCTCGCCTTTGGCAGCGGCACGTTGTTCGGCTACAATAACGGCTATCCCGTCCCGCTGCTAACGCCCGCACTTTCTACCGCGCTTAACAATATTCCGGCGATGCCTGCGGCCGGTGGCGCGCCGGAATACACGCCGCAGACGAGCGGTCAGAAGAAGGGCGGCGCCAAGCTCGACCTGCAATATGATTTCGAGGGCAGCGCGCTCAAGTTCATCAAGGTCGGCGCGCGGATCGAGAAAAGCCGCCGCATGCTCACCAACCGCGACTACACCGTGCCCAATTACGGCGGCGCGACGAGCTTTGGCGACCTCGGTCTCATCTCGAAGACCTATCCGAGCGTGTGGCCGGGCCGGTATGGCTGGGCGGTGCCCGAGATCGACCAGGGCAAGCTGTTCGCGTTGTTCGACAAGTTGGGCGGCGCGACCGATGCGACCATCGATACCTGCGGCAGTAACCCGATCAACAGCTTCAACTGCAACACGCAGCGCGCGACCGAGACGGTGTACGCGACCTATGCGATGACGCAGGTGGATGTCGGCGACCTCCAGCTGATCCCCGGCGTGCGCTACGAGCATACCGACATACACAACGTCTTCTGGGTAACGCCGAACGTCAATGGCGTGACCGGCACCGGCGCCTTCGACAGCAATGTCGCGCGGTTCGATGCGGTGCTGCCGAGCATCGCCGCGAACTACCGGCCCAACCGCACCTCGGTCTACCGCGCGTCGATCTGGACCAGCTATGTCCGGCCGCCGTTCCTGCAACTCGGCGGCGGCGCGAACACCGTCGTATCGGGCGGCGTCACCACCATCACGCAGGGCAATCCAGACCTCAAGGCGATCCGCGCGCTCAACCTCGATGCCTCGGGCGAATGGGATTTCGACCAGGGCGGCCACATCATGCTTGCCGGCTTCTACAAGCACCTGCGCAACTATATCTACGACAACGGCAGCAGCGCCGGGATCGTCACCGGGACCAATGTCGGCGTGACGCAGGGGACCGTCACCTACAAGCCGCAGAATGGCGGGGACGGCAACATCTACGGCATCGAACTCGCCGCACGCCAGAAGCTGTCGGGGCTGCCCGGTTTTCTCAGTGGCTTCGGCGTCGCGGGGAACATCACCCGGCAATGGACCAAGGTCGACGTGCTCGGCGACGGCACGCGGATGGACCGGATCCAGAACGCACCCGACCTGCTGGGCAACGCGCAGCTGTTCTACGAGAGCGGTCCGGTGACCTTCGACATCAACTACAACCACGCCGGCAGCTATGTCTCCATCTATGATACGCTCGGCAAGGGGGCCAAGTGGGACAATGTCTGGGTCCGGCCGATCAACCGTGTCGACCTGCACGCCGGGTTCGCCGCGACCGAGACGCTGAAGTTCGACGTGTCGGTGTCCAACGTCTTCAACACCTACAGCTATTGGGCGCATATCGGGAAGAACAGCCTGGCGGTGTCCGACATCGTCAATTCGGGCACCACCTCGCTGCTGACAGCGACCTGGAAGATGTAGATCGGAAAGGGGTTGGGATCTGGAACGATAATCCATTCGCGGCTGCAATATAAAAAAATCAAATTGACTTAAAAATGACTGATACGGTTTGTATCGAGCGAGCTTTCGATGCGCGGACGACGCGCACGTCAGTTCCAAAGGGGGGCTATATGCAACGTCAAGCAAACAAGGGAATTCTTCTGTCCGGTACGATGGCGTTCGCCGTCGCTGCTGCGGTCACCGCTATGCCGATGGTGGCGACTGCGCAGACTGCCGCGACGCCAGCGGCGGATACCGCGCAGACCGCAAGCGAATCTCTGACCAGCGACATTGTCGTCAACGGCCGGCGCCAGCGTACCGCGCTCAACGAGGAGCATGACGCGGTCGGCGTCGTCGACATCGTTACCACCGGCGACGTCGCGATCAACTCGCAGACCGGCGTGGCCGATCTCGCCAAGGCACTACCGGGTATCTCGGTCAGCCGCGACCAGGGTCGCAACCAAAGCGCGACGGGCGAGGCGCAATATGTTTCGATCCGCGGGTTCGACACCGGCTACAACGCCTATACGCTCGACGGCCTGCGCCTGCCGCAGGTCGCGGGCAGCTCGCGCGCGATCTCGCTCAACCTATTTTCGCCGTTCGCGATCGGCGGGATCGCTGCCGACAAGACGCCGGGCGCCGCCAAAGATTCGGATTCGATCGCGGGCATCATCGATCTGCGCACGCCGACCGCGTTCGATTTCGGCGCCGACTTCACCCGTGCTCGCGTGCTCGGCCAGGTCGCGGGGCTCGCGCTCGACCGCAAGCAGAAGGCGTTCGGCGGCGCGGTCGGTATCGACGCGGCGCGCCGCTTCGGGTCGGATCGCCAGTTCGGCGTGTACGTGGCCGGCTATTACGAAGAGCGCGCCAACGCCGCTGAATCGACCGCAGTCCAGAACGATTACAAGACCACCAATTTCAACGTCGGCACCGCGCGCGCCAATGGCGATGCGCTGTCGGCAGACGGTGTGCAGTGGAACTTCTACAACAACGAGATCAAGCGCTACGGCGCGACCGGGGCGCTTGATTTCCGCACCGATTCGGTCGAGCTGTTCGCACGCGTCAACTATGCGACGTATCTGAACACCAACACGATGAACCAGACCGCGCTGCGCAACGAGCTGACTCGCGGCCAGACCAACAGCAATCCGGTCCGCACGCTCAGCAACGGCGGCACGACGCAGGCGTACAACGCCGCCGGTATCTACACCCCGCTCGGCATCAATCCGGCGAGCTATTTCCGCACCGAGGACGTCGAGCAGGAACTGTTCTCGGCGCAGATTGGCGGAAAGGCGCACTGGAACGGCTTCACCGCCTCGCTGGAAGGCGCATATGCCGACGGCCGGTTCGATCAGCCGCAGCGGATCGAGGCGGCGTTCCGCGGTGTCGCGTACAATGGCGCGGCCAGCAACACCGGCGCGTCGAGCGAAGGCGTGGTCGTCGACTTGTCCAACCCGAAGTCGCCGCGGCCCGTGCTGTCGTCCGGCGCGACCGCGTACGTCTCGTCGCTCGATCGCCCGACGCAGCTCTATGTTCAGCAGGGCTATGACTATTTGTCCGAAGTGAAGAAGACCGTGAAGAGCAGCGTCGGCTGGGAAGGCGAGGGCATTCTCGCCAGCGTTTCGGTCGGTGGCCTGTACGAGGATTCGGACCGCAAGGGCCGTACGCTAGCGCCCGACGTGACGCGCTATCGCTTCCTGACGCCGCTCCAGAACGGCAGTGTGCAGGGGCCGACGATCAACCAGTATCTCGGCAACGTCCTGACCGATTTCCTCGATTACTATCCGGCGCGCGGGATCAAGGTGCTCGAGCGCAGCCAACTCGACGCACAGGTCAGCCAGTATGTGAACCAGGCCGCGGTGTCGCAGACGATCATCAACCAGGGGCTGCTCAAGGG
Source organism: Sphingomonas sp. PP-F2F-A104-K0414 (assembly GCF_004340945.1). Lineage (GTDB taxonomy): Bacteria > Pseudomonadota > Alphaproteobacteria > Sphingomonadales > Sphingomonadaceae > Sphingomonas. The sequence goes on along the minus strand of NZ_SLYD01000008.1, from coordinate 159,640 downwards.
CAACGAGAAGCGCAAGGCGGTCTACGCCACGGGCACGCTGAAATTCGGTACGCTGGAGGTGATGCCGGGCGTCCGTTATGAAGACAACAGCTTCACGGCGAACTATTTCGTCACCAATGCGAACGGCGTCGGCGGAACTTTCGTGAATGCCGGTCGCGATTACGATCATCTCGATCCGAGCTTGCTGGCAGCGTGGAAGCCCGACAGCCGGTTCGTGGTGCGCGGTGCGGTCCGGTCGAGCTATGCGCGACCGGCGTTCGATCAGCTTGCGGGCCCGACGCGGCGGAGCGAACCGGATTCTAACGGCGTGATCACGGTCAGCCAGCCCAACCCTAATCTCAAGCCGGTCGAGGCCTGGAGCTATGACGCCGGCGTCGAATATTATGGCGGCGTCGGACGATATCTTCAGGTCGCGCTGTATTACAAGGACCTGAAGAATATCCTCGTGCCGACCGGTACGCGGTCGGTCAGCGAGACCGTCGGCAGCGTCACGACGATCCAGACCGCCAACGGGCGCAGCGGCAATGCCAAGGGGATCGAGGCCTCTGGCCGCTTCACGCTCGGCGACATGGTCGGATCGGGCATGCTCGGCAATTTCGGCGTGGGCGGCAACATCACCTACCAGAACACCGAGGCGACCTATCAGATCTCGGCCACCGACATCCGCACCTCCAGCCTGCCCCAAGCGCCCGACCTGATCTACAATGCCGAGGTCTTCTATGCCGGCGGCGGCGTCCGCGCAAACGTCTGGTACAACCATACCGGCCGGATCCTGGCGGCGGTGCAGGACAGCCAGCCGGACATCTATGTCCAGCCGATCAGCGAGCTGAACCTCGGCCTCGCCTTCGAGGTCACCGAGAACCTCGAAGTCGGGTTCTCGGCACGCAACATCCTCGACCAGCACACCTATTGGGCGACCGTGGGTAAAGCGACCAAGTACATCTCGAACGATCGCAACGGCGGCTATATGAAGACCGGCCGCGTGTTCCAGTTCAGCCTGACGATGAAGATGTGACGAGGTGATCAAGTGACGATGGCGCGGTGGTCGATCCTGTTCCTGCTGGCTTTTGGGCTGGGATCGCCTGCTGCGCCGGTGTTTGCCGAACCGGTCGTCGCGCCGTTGGCGACCGGGTTACCCCGCGCTGCCGACGTGACGTTGACCGGCGTGCTAGAGGGGCGGGACCGTGCGACGAAGCGCGATCTCGCGTTCGAGGTGCCGGCGGGCACCGCGCAGGTCCATGTTACGTTCGCCTATGAAGGCCGCGACCGCGGCGTCACGATAACCCTCGGCGTAGCCGACCCGATCCGCTTTCGCGGCTGGGGCGGCGGCACCAAATACGACTTCTCGATCGGCGAGGCGTTCGCGACGCCGTCTTTCCTGCCGGGGCCGATACCGGCGGGGCGGTGGCGACTGATGATGACCGTGCCGAGCATCCGCGCCGCTGACCGATCGGCCTGGACCGCGCGGATCTGGTTCTCGCGGCAGACGAACCTCGACGAGGTCGCGTTCGCCACGCAGCCGATCCGCACCGGCGCCGGCTGGTATCGCGGCGATCTCCACACGCATAGCGGCCAGAGCGACGCGCGATGCCGCAGCCTGGCCGGGCGCGAGGCAGGGTGTCCGCCATTCTACACGCTGCAGGAGGCGGTCGCGCATGGGCTCGATTTCGTCGCGCTGACCGATCACAACGTCACCTCGCAGTTCATCGAGATGGGGTATCTCCAGCCGCATTTCGACACGTTGCTGCTGATGCCGGGGCGCGAGCTGACCACCCGCGACGGCCACGCCAATCTGCTCGGCTATATGGGGTTCGTCGAGACCGATATCGGTCGCCCGGGCGCCGAGACGCCGAATGCGATGCTCGCCAGCGCGCATGCGACCGGCGGGTTCCTGACGATCAACCATCCGTCGCGACCGACCGGCGAAGACTGCCTCGGCTGCGGCTGGGCACCGACCGACACCGATTACGCGAAGGTCGACGCGATCGAAGTCGTCAACGGTGGCAGCACGATAGAAACGTCCGGCAAGACTTCTGGCGACCGCGAGGCCGCGATTGTCCGCCAGGTTCGCTATTGGGAGGCGCTGCTCGACAAGGGCTACCGGCTGGTCGGGATTGCGGGCTCGGACAATCACGACGCGATCCAGTATCGCGGCAACTCGCCGATCGGCGCGCAGGCGGCGATCGGCAGCCTCGCCACGGTGATCCGCGCCGACGACCTGTCGCAGGGCGCGATCCTGCGTGGGTTGCGGTCCGGACGGGTGTTCGTCGATCTCGACGAGGGTCGCGGGCGCGTGCTCGACCTGACGGCGCGGCGCGGTGGCGACCATGTGGCGATGGGCGGAAGCCTGCCCGTACGCGCGGGCCAGATCGCAGGATCGGCGCATGTCGAGGGCGTCGCCGGTGGCCGGGTCGAACTGGTTGTCGATGGTCGCCGCGTCGCGCTGGCGAACAGCGCGGTCGTGGGCGATACCGCCGATGTCCCGTTTGCGCTGCCCCACGGCGCGCGGCGCTGGTTTCGTACAGATGTTCGCCGCCCCGACGGGCGGCTCTGGTTGATCGGGAATCCCATCTATGTCCGATGATCGTTCGTTCAGCCGTCGCGCCGTGATGGCCGGGGCGGGTGTCGCTACCCTAGCGGCGAGCCTGCCGGCCGCCGCAATGGCCGCAAAGGGCGGCGAAGACCCGTGCGATCTCGTCGATCCGTTCATCGGCACCGGCGGGCACGGCCATACCTATCCCGGCGCCGCGCGCCCGTTCGGCATGGTCCAGCTCGGGCCCGACACCGACAATGCGCGCTGGGACGCGTGTTCGGGCTATCACCATGACGATGCTTCGATGCTCGGCTTCTCGCACACGCATCTGAGCGGCACCGGCGTCGGCGACCTGCTCGACATATTGGTCGTGCCGCGCGTCGGGCCGGTCGTGCTTGATCCGGGTTCGCTCGCCAAGCCGGAAGGCAGCTATCGCCAGCGGTTCACGCATGCCGACGAGCGCGCTTCGCCCGGCTATTACGCGGTGTCGTTTCCTGACAGCGGGATCGCCGCGGAACTTACGGTGACCGATCGCGTCGGCCTGCACCGTTATCGTTTCCCGGGCGGGGGGCATCTGCTCGTCGATTTCGCGCATGGCAGCCGCGACGAGCCCGACGCGGCGAGCATCGGCTTCGATCCGCCCAAGCCGACCCCGGTCACCGACGCGTCGCTGCGGCTGGTCGGGCGAGACATGCTGGTCGGCAGCCGGCGCGTCCAGCAATGGGCGGGCGGGCGCGTGATCCACTTCGCGATGCGGCTGTCGAGACCGTTCGCGGAGGCGCGTTTCTATAGCAACAATGCTCCCGTCGATGGCCTTCGGGTCGCGGGTGCCGCGCTGAAGGTCGCGCTGATTTTTCCTGATGCGGGCTCGGCACCGTTGCTGGTCAAGATCGCGCTGTCTGGCGTCGATGTTGAGGGCGCGATCCGCAATCTCGATGCAGAACTGCCGCACTGGGATTTCGACCGGGCTCACCGCGAGGCGCGGGCGGCCTGGGCGACCGAGCTCGCCAAGCTGACGGTCGAGGGCGCGAGCCAGACTGATCGGCGGATCTTCTACACCGCGTCCTACCATGCGCTTCTTGCGCCGACGCTCTTCTCCGACGTCGACGGACGCTATCGCGGGATGGATACCGCGGTCCACCGCGTCCCGGCGGGGGCGCACAACTACAGCACCTACTCGCTGTGGGACACGTATCGCACGCTGCATCCGCTGCTCACCCTGGTCCAGCCGGAGCGCAACGCCGATCTGGTCCGGGGGCTGGTCCGGATGACCGACGAGAGCCCGCACGGACCGCCGATCTGGCCGCTCCAGGGGATCGAGACGCATTGCATGATCGGCTGGCATTCGGCCGTGGTGATCGCTGAGGCGGCGGCCAAGCGCGTGCCCGGAATAGACTATGCTGCCGCCTGGCCGCGCTTTCGCGCACTGGCGTTCGACCGCGACGTGAAGGGCCTCGATCCGTACCGCCGGCTCGGCTTTATCCCCAGCGACAAGGTGGCGGAGGCGGCGAGCAAGACGCTCGAATACGCCTATGACGACTGGGCGATGGCGACGCTCGCCGAGGTCGCGGGCGCGCCCGAGGATGCGGCCAGACTGCGTGCGCGGTCGCGGAACTATCGCAACCTGTTCGACGCGAAAACCGGGTTCATGCGGCCGCGGCTTGCGGATGGGCAATGGGCAGAACCGTTCGATCCGCGCGCGCTCGGTCACGACACGACGCACTGGCGCGACTTCACCGAATGCAATGCGTGGCAGGCGACCTTCCTCAATCAGCACGACGTCTACGGCCTAATCGACCTGTTCGGTGGCGACGCGAAGTTCGAGGCCAAGCTCGACGCGCTGTTCGCGGCGGAGAGCGGGATCGCTGGCGAGTCGGTCCCCGATATCACCGGGCTGGTCGGCCAATACGCGCACGGCAACGAGCCGAGCCACCACGTCGCCTATCTCTACGCCTATTGCGGCGCGCCGTGGAAGACGCAGGCGCGCGTCCGGATGCTGCTCGCCGGTCAGTATCGCGCCGCGCCTGACGGCCTGTCGGGCAACGAGGATTGCGGGCAGATGAGCGCTTGGTACCTCATGAGCGCGATGGGGCTGTATCCGGTCGATCCGGTCAGCGCGGTGTACGTGTTCGGCGCGCCGCTGTTCTCGCGTGCGACGCTGGCGGTCGGGCAGGGGCGCCGGGTGGTGATCGAGGCGCCGGGCGTCGGGGTCGACGCGGTTTATGTCCAGAGGGCGACGTGGAACGGCAAGCCCTGGACGAAGAGCTGGATCGCGCATGCCGATCTGGCGAAGGGCGGGCGGCTGGTGTTCGAGATGGGCAACCGTCCCAACCCCGCCTTCGGCCGCGATCCCGCGGACCGGCCGCCGTCCTTCGGCGCGCTCAGACCGTCTGCGTGACCTTGGCGAGATGCGGCGGCGCGTCGGGGTTCAACCCGCGTGCCAGCGAGAGCGCGGTGGCCGCACGGTAGAAGCTCTGGAGCATCAGGATCGGCTCGATCGCGGGATGCGTCTTCGCCGCTGGTAGCGCGCCGCCGCCGGTCGAGTCCGCCAGCAGCACGCGTGCGCCACGCTCGGCGAAGTCCTCCGCCACCGCGCGTACGCTCTCGCCGGACACGTCCGATCCGGCGATCGCGAGGATCGGAAAGCCGGGCCCGACGATCGTCATCGGCCCGTGGCGGACTTCGGCAGCGCTGAACGCCTCGGCATGCAGCGCGCACGTTTCCTTCAGCTTCAGCGCCATTTCCTGCGCGATCCCGAAGCCATAGCCGCGGCCGACGACGAACAGGCTGGTCGCCGACACCAGCGCGATCGACAATGCTCGCCAGTCCTGCTCGAAAGCCTTTTCAAGCTGGGCGGGCAGTGCCTCCACCGCATCGGCAAGCGCGGGATCGTCGGCGATCGCTGCGACGATCGCGGCCAGCCCGGCCATCGCCGCGATGCAGGACTTGGTCGCGGCGACCGAGCATTCGGGCCCGGCACTGAGCGCGATCACCGTGTCGGCAAGCGCGGCAAGCGGCGACTCCTCGTCGTTGACCAGCGCGACGACATGCGCCCCCGCGCGCTGCCACGCACCAACCGTTGCCAGCAGATCCGGGCTGCGCCCCGATTGCGAGATCGCGATGCACAAGGTGTCCGCGCCGCCGCCCGCCGGCGCACCGAACAGCGACGCGATCGATGGCGCCGCGGAGACGACGGGCAGGGCCAGCATCGTCTCGAACAGATATTTGCCATAGGATGCGGCATGGTCGGACGATCCGCGCGCACACGTCACCACCAGCCGCACGCGGGTCGCGCGCAGAGTCGTCGCCAGTGCGGCGATCGTCGCGCGGTTCGCGGCGAGCAGCCGCGTCACCGCCGCACCCGCCTCGCGCGCTTCGACGAACATCGCTGTTGTGCTTTCGACAGGATCGGTCATCTTGGTCCCCGCTGGTGATACGTGAACCAAATATTCCATTGCTAGCATAATTGCTAGATTCGTTTCGAAAGTCCCGATATCTTCGTGGCCATGACGTCGACCCCGACCCGCCGGACCGTACTCACCGGCCTTGCCGCACTCGCCGGAACCAATCCGGTTCGTAGCGTCGCAGCCATATCGTCACGATCGACAAGACGCCCGCCGGTCGGTGATCGGCGCTTTGTCAGCCCTGCTGTGGAAACCGAAATCGCGCGCGTCTCTGCGAAGATCGGTGACCCGGAACTGCGCTGGCTGTTCGACAACTGCTACCCCAACACGCTTGACACCACCGTCGAGATGGGCGTCGAGATGGGCATGCCCGACGGCCGTCGCGATGCGTTCGTCATTACCGGCGACATCCCCTGTCTGTGGCTGCGTGACAGCGCTGCGCAGGTGCATGGCTATCTGCCGCTCGCGCACCGCGATCCCGCGCTGCGCACGCTGTTCCGCGGACTTATCGGCCGACACGCGCGCTGCATCCTGATCGATCCCTATGCCAACGCATTCACCCGCGACGCCGGCGCCGGCACGCCGCTGTCTTGGGCGAAGGACGACCTGACGACGATGAAACCGGGTGTCGCCGAGCGCAAATGGGAGGTCGATTCGCTCTGCCACGTCGTCCGGCTCGCGCATGGCTATTGGCGTGCGACCGGCGACCGTGCGGCGTTCGACGCGCAATGGGGCGAGGCGGCACGCACGATCGTCGCGACCTTCCGCGCGCAACAGCGCAAGGACGGCGCCGGCCCTTACCGGTTCCAGCGTGCGGCGGAGAGCGCGACCGATACGCTGATCCTCGATGGCTATGGCGCACCGACGCGGAAGGTCGGCCTGATCCATTCGATGTTCCGGCCTTCGGACGATGCTTGCGCCTATCCATTTCTGATCCCCGCCAATCTGTTTGCGGTCACCGCTTTGCGATGGCTCGCGTCGCTGGCACACGAAACGCGGGGCGACACGGCGCTCGCGACCGATGCGACCGCGCTGGCGGACGAGGTAACCGCGGCGTTGCGCGCGCATGGCCGGATCGGCGAGGGCACGGATGCGGTCTGGGCGTACGAAGTCGACGGCTATGGTAACACGCTGTTCATGGACGACGCCAACGCGCCGAGCCTCTCGTCGCTGGCGATGCTCGGCTGCGTCCCGCGCGACGACGCGTTGTTCCGCCGGACCGAAGCACGGTGCTGGAGCGCGGCGAACCCCTATTTCTTCCAAGGGAAAGCCGGCGAGGGTATCGGCGGACCGCATGTCGGGCTCGGCATGATTTGGCCGATGTCGCTGATCGTTCGCGCGATGGGAAGCGACGACGACGCGACGATCCAGCGCTGCCTCGACATCCTCAAGACCACGCACGCGGGCACCGGCGTCATGCACGAGGCGTTCGGCGCGGATGATCCGTCGCATTTCACACGCCCCTGGTTCGCCTGGGCGAACAGCCTGTTCGGCGAGATGATCGTCAACCTTGTGAAGCGTAAGCCGGGCTTGCTCGCATGAGCTACGCGGCGACGCTAGGCGGCACGCGGTATCGGTTCGACGATCTGCGGATGCTGCTGGCGCATGCGACGCCGCTGCGCTCGGGTGACGAACTCGCAGGACTCGCCGCGGCGACCCAGGCGGCGCGGGTCGCGGCGCGCTATGCGCTCGCCGACCTGCCGCTCGCGAGCCTGCTCGACGCGCAGGTCGTGCCGTATGAGACCGACGAGATCACCCGGCTGATCGTCGACACGCACGACCGCGCCGCCTTTACCGAGATCGCGCACCTCACCGTCGGCGGTTTCCGCGAATGGCTGCTGAGCAATTTGGTCGACGACGCGGTCCTCGCGCGCGTCTCACCCGGGATTACGCCGGAGATGGCGGCGGCGGTGTCGAAGCTGATGCGCAACCAGGACCTGATCGCGGTCGCCGCAAAGCGCCGGGTCGTGACCGGGTTTCGCAACACGATCGGCTTGCAGGGCCGGCTGTCGGTGCGGTTGCAGCCCAATCACCCGACCGACGACCCTGCGGGCATCTCAGCCTCGACGATCGACGGGCTGTTGATGGGCTGCGGCGATGCGGTGATCGGGATCAACCCCGCGACCGACAGCGTCGACGGCGCTGCGACCTTGCTCCACCTGCTTGACACAGTGCGCGAGAGATTCTCGATTCCGACCCAGACCTGCGTCCTGACGCACGTCACCAACAGCCTTGAGCTGATCGCACGCGGCGCGCCGCTCGATTTGTGCTTCCAGTCGATCGCCGGGACCGAGGCGGCCAATCGCGGCTTCGGCGTCGATCTTGCGCTGCTCCGCGAGGCGCACGACGCGACGCTGGCGATGAAGCGCTGGAGCGTCGCCGACAACGTCATGTATTTCGAGACCGGGCAGGGCTCGGCGCTGTCCGCCGACGCGCATCATGGCGTCGACCAGCAGACGCTCGAATGCCGCGCCTATGCGGTCGCGCGCCAGTTCAGGCCTTTGCTCGTCAACACCGTGGTCGGCTTCATCGGCCCCGAATATCTCTACGACGGCAAGCAGATCATCCGTGCCGCACTCGAGGATCATTGTTGCGGCAAACTACTCGGCCTGCCGATGGGCGTCGACGTCTGCTACACCAACCACGCCGCCGCCGACCAGGACGACATGGACAGCCTGCTGACGCTGCTCGGCATCGCAGGCGTCACCTTCGTGATGGGCGTGCCGGGGGCGGACGATGTGATGCTCAACTATCAGTCGACCAGCTTCCACGACGCGCTCTACATCCGCGACCTGCTCGGGTTGCGCCCTGCGCCCGAGTTCGAACGCTGGCTCGGCGAAATGGGGCTGGTCGGCGAGGACGGCCGGATGCGCCCGATCGAACAGCTCGGCGCGCGCCACCGCCTGCTGGCGTCGTCCTGACGATGGCCGACCCGCCAATCTGCGATCCGTTCGCCGCGTTGCGGGCGGCGACCAGCGCGCGGATCGGCCTCGGGCGGGCGGGGCAGGGACTGCCGACCGCAGCGATGCTCGCCTTCCAGCGCGATCATGCGCTGGCGTGCGATGCTGTGCACGCCGTACTCGACGTGGAGGCGCTGATCGCGGGGCTCGGCGAGGACACTATGGTCGTCGACAGCGCGGCGACCGATCGTGCGACGTATCTGCGGCGGCCCGATCTCGGGCGACGGCTCGCCGGTGATGTGACGCTGGAAAGCGGCGATCCGGTCGATCTGGCCATCGTTGTCGTCGATGGCCTGTCGGCGACCGCGATCAACGTCAACGCGGTGCCATTGGTCGCGGCGCTCAGGCCTTTGCTGACGGGCTGGCGGATCGCGCCGGTCATGCTGGTGCGGCAGGGGCGCGTGGCGATCGGCGATCCGATCGGCGCGGCGCTCCGCACGTCGGCGGTCCTCGTCCTGATCGGGGAGCGGCCCGGTCTCGCGGCGGCGGACGGGATCGGCGCTTATCTCACCTGGGATCCGGCGCCCGGCCGCCGCGACAGCGAGCGTAACTGCGTGTCGAACATTCGCGACGGGGGGCTCGCCCCGGCAATGGCCGCGCGCAGCATCGCATGGCTGCTGGCGGAGGCACGGCGGCTGCAACAGACCGGCGTTGCGTTGAAGAACCGCTTCGATGGGCAGGCGGCGCTCGATGACGGCAGCTGACAGGTGGTCAGGGTGCCTCCATCTTGCCCGAGCGGACCGACCGCTCCGCCGCCTCGGCAAGTACCAGCGCAGCGATGCCGTCGTGCAGCGTAACCTGCGGTGCGACACCGTCGATTACGTCGGCAAAGTGCGCGATCTCGGTCCTGTAGGCCTGCGCATAGCGATCGAGGAAGAAATTCTGGAGCGAATCGGTGCTCCCGCCGGTTGGACCCCAGGTTTCCAGCATCGTCTCGGTGACGTTGCCGACGCGGATCATGCCGCCGGCGCCATACGCCTCGATCCGCTGGTCGTAGCCATAGCCGCTGCGCCGGCTCGAACTGATCGTGCACAGTCGTCCGTCGGCGGCGCGCAGGATCGTGCGCGCGGTATCGACGTCGCCGACCGCGGCGATTCCCGGGTCGACCAGGCAGGCGGCGCTGGCGAACACGCCGACCGGTTCCGCACCGAGAAGCCAGCGCGCCATGTCAAAATCGTGGATCACCATGTCGCGGAACAGGCCGCCGGAATTGGCGAGATACGCGGGCGGCGGCGGTGCGGGGTCATGGCTGACGATGTGGATCGCTTCGATCGTACCAATCGCGCCCGACGCGAGCCGCGATCCCAGCGCGGCGAAATGTGGATCGAAGCGCCGGTTGAACCCGATCAGCACGCGCGCACCGATCCGGTCGAGCCGTTCGACCACCGCGCGTGCGCGCGCGAGGTCGAGGTCGATCGGCTTCTCGCAGAAGATCGCGCGTCCGGGGTGCGCTTCGGCGGCGGCGAGCATGTGGTCACAATGCAGCGCGGTCGGACTGGCAATCACCACCGCGTCGATCGCGGGGTCGGCCAGCGCGGTGGCGACATCGCGCGCGACCGAGCCATGCCGTGCAGCGAGCGCCTGCGCGGCGTCACTGGCGACATCGGCGACACAGGCGAGCCGCAGCCGGGGGTGCGCAGCGACGTTGGCCGCATGGATGCGGCCGATGCGCCCGGCTCCGATCACTGCGACGGCGTGCACGTCTTCCTCCTCGACCCGTTGTCGGCTCCATTCCACGTCTGCGCCATGTCGGGCAAGCACCACGTTGTCAAACCGGTGGGATCACCTTATGCGCCGGGATCGTGGAAGCGATGCGCAGCGAACCGATGATGAAGCTGGAGCTGATCACAGTCGGGCGGTCCTGCGTCGACCTGTACGGCGAACAGATCGGCGGCCGGCTCGAGGATATGGCGAGCTTCGGTAAATATGTCGGGGGCAGTCCGACCAACACCGCGATCGGCGCCGCCCGGCTTGGCCTGCGCAGTGCAGTGCTCACACGGGTCGGCAATGACCACATGGGGCGCTTCATTCGCGAGCAACTGGTGCGCGAAGGTGTGGCGACACGCGGCGTGCTGACCGATCGCGACCGGCTGACGGCGCTGGTCCTGCTCGGCATCCGCGATCCCGAGACGTTCCCGCTGATCTTCTACCGCGACGACTGCGCGGATATGGCGCTGTGCGAGGCGGACGTCGATCCGGCGTTCATCGCCACGGCCGACGCGGTGCTGGTCAACGGCACCCATCTGTCGCAGCGGGGCGTGTTCGCGGCGAGCATGGCGGCAGCGCACATGATGCACGAGGGCGGCGGGCGCGTGGTGTTCGATGTCGATTTCCGGCCCGTGCTCTGGGGGTTGACGCCGCGCGACATGGGCGAGAACCGATTCGTCGCGGATTTTGCCGTCACCGCGACGATGCAGCAGGTGCTACCGCTGGTCGACCTGGTGGTCGGTACCGAGCAGGAGATTCACATCCTCGGTGGTTCGCTCGATACGTTGGTGGCGCTGGCGGCGATCCGGCGGCTGACGGCGGCACCAATCGTGGTGAAGCGCGCGGCAGCGGGCAGCGTCGTCGTCGAGGGCGACAGTCCCGCCAGGCTCGAAGACGCCTGCGTGGTGCCAGGCTATCCGGTCGAGGTGTTCAATGCGCTCGGCGCGGGCGACGCGTTCATGGCCGGGTTCCTGCGCGGCTGGCTGCGCGGCAAGACGCTGGCGACCTCGGCGGCATGGGGCAATGCGTGCGGCGCGCTGGTGGTGTCGCGGCATGGTTGCGCGCCGGCGATGCCGGGGTGGGACGAACTGCGCGGCTTTCTCGCGCGGAAGAGCTGGCCGTACCGGCTGCGCCAGGACCGCGATCTCGAACAGCAGCACTGGATTGCCCACCGCGCGCGGCGGTATGACACGCTGACCGTGCTGGCGGTCGATCACCGGACGCAGTTCGACGAGATGGTGCGGATGTCCGGGCCGGACGCGCGCGGTCGGGTCGCGAGCTTCAAGATGCTGGTACTGCGCGCGACCGATCGGCTGGCGGCGGGGGATCGCAGTTTCGGCGTATTGCTCGACGGCGGCGACGGCGCGCGCGCGCTGGAGGCTGCGGCGGACCTGCCATACTGGACGGGGCGCCCGATCGAGGTCGCGGGATCGCGACCACTGAGGTTCGAGAGCGGCCTCGATCCGGCGGTGACGCTGCGCGGTTGGCCGGTGACTCAGGTGGTGAAGTGCCTCGTCTACTACCGGATGGACGACGCGGACGATCTGCGCGCGATGCAAGACCGCCAGCTGGTCCGGCTGTTCGAGGCGTGTCGGGCGACGCGGCACGAACTGCTGCTCGAGGTGATCGTGTCCGCGCACGGCGATGTGGCGCCCGACACGACCGCGCGGGTACTCGACCATCTTTACGGTCTCGGCATCCATCCCGACTGGTGGAAGCTGGAGCCGGCCGAGGATCACGCCACCTGGAACCGGATCGCGGCGGTGATCGATACGCATGATCCGGCGTGCCAAGGGGTCCTGCTGCTCGGCTTGTCGGCGGCGCCTGCGGTTCTGCTCGAACGGTTCGAGGTCGCCGCCGCCTATCCGATCGTAAAGGGCTTTGCGGTCGGTCGGACGATCTGGCACACCGTCGCGACGCAGTGGCTGGACGGCGCGATCGACGAGGATGCAGCGATGAGGCAGATCACGGCGAATTTTCAGGTGCTTGTCGAGGCTTGGCGTACGGCGCGGGCGCGATCCCTGCCGGCTGTGGCGGGCGGGTGAACGGCACCGCCCGGCTAACGGCCGCGCAGGCGCTGGTCCGCTGGATGACGGCGCAGCATGTCGAGATCGACGGCGTCGCGACGCGCTATTTCGCGGGAGTTTGGGCGATCTTCGGCCACGGCAACGTCGCCGCGCTCGGCGAGGCGCTGGCCGGCGTACGCGAGACTTTGCCGACCTACCGCGCTCATAGCGAGCAGGGCATGGCGCATGCCGCAATCGCGTTCGCCAAGGCGCACCGCCGCGACCGCGCGATGGCGTGCACTAGTTCGATCGGTCCGGGCGCCACAAACATGGTTACCGCCGCGGCGCTCGCGCATGTCAATCGTTTGCCTGTGTTGTTCCTACCAAGCGATGTGTTTGCCAGCCGCCGCCCGGATCCGGTGCTGCAGCAGGTTGAGGCTTTCGCGGATGCGACAGTCAGCGCGAACGACTGTTTCCGCCCGGTGTCACGGCTGTTCGATCGCATCGTCCGCCCTGAACAGCTGATCGACGCGTTACCAAGGGCGATGGCGGTGCTGACCGACCCTGCCGCCTGCGGTCCCGTGACGGTGTGCCTGTGCCAGGACGTGCAGGCCGAGGCGTTCGATTATCCGCTGTCGTTCTTTCGCGAAAGAATGTGGCGACGGCGCCGTCCCGAACCCGATCGCGACGAACTTGCCCGGCTCGTCGCAGCGGTGCAGGGGGCCAAGAGGCCGTTGATCGTTGCCGGCGGCGGCGTGCTGTACGCGCGCGCGGAGGCGACCCTGGCGGCGCTGGCGACGGCGACCGGCATTCCCGTCGCCGAGACTCAGGCGGGGAAGGGGGCGCTGGTCTGGAAGCATCCACAGTCGCTTGGCGGGATCGGCGTGACCGGGACGGCGGCGGCGAATGCGGCAGCGGCGGCGGCGGACGTGATCGTCGCGGTCGGTACGCGGTTGCAGGATTTCACGACCGGATCGCGTACTTTGTTCGCTGCGGATGCGGTGCTTTTCCAGGTCAACGTCGCGCTCCACGACGTCGCCCGGCACGATGCCGAGCCGGTGCTCGGTGATGCCGACGTGACCTTGCGCGCACTCGTCGACGCTTTGAAGGGATGGCAGGTGCCGGATGCTTGGCACGCGGCCGTCGGTAGCGCCCGGGCGGCGTGGGATGACGCATGGCGGGCGACGACAACGCCCGATGGGGCCATACCCTCCGATGGGCAGGTCGTCGGGGCGATCTGGCGGCAGGCTACGACAAATACCGTGGTCGTGTGCGCAGCAGGCGGGCTGCCGGGCGATTTGCACAAATTGTGGCGTGTGCTGCGACCGGGCGGCTATCATGCCGAATACGGTTATTCTTGCATGGGTTACGAGATCGCCGGCGCGCTTGGCGTGGCGATGGCGCTGCCGGTGCGCGACGTAATCGCGACGGTCGGCGACGGCAGCTATCTGATGCTCAATTCGGAACTGGCGACCGCCGTGATGCTGGGCGTGAAGTTGACCGTGGTGCTGGTCGATAATCGCGGTTTCGGCTGCATCGAGCGGCTTGCGTGCGCTAGCGGCAGCGAAGGGCTCGGCAATCTCCTTCCCGACGCCGCGCCGCGGATCGATTTCGTCGCCCACGCGCGCAGCCTCGGCGCAGTTGCGGAAGCGGTCGATGATATCGCCGCGCTAGAGGCGGCGCTGGCCCGTGCTCGGTCGGCGCGATCGGTAACAGTGATCGTCGTTAAGACCGATCCCGCACGCGCGACGGCAGCCGGCGGCCACTGGTGGGATGTCGCGATCCCTTCGGTATCCTCCCGGCCAGGTGTGGTCGCTGCCCGCGGCACCTATGAGCGCATTGTTCCGCGAGTGACGTCGTGATCCGCTGGGGTGTCAGTCCGATCGGCTGGGCCAACGACGACCTTCCCGCGCTGGGGGCGGGGACGACGCTTGACACGATCCTGTCGGATGCGCGCGCGATCGGGTTCGACGGCATCGAGCTCGGGCATCTCTTCCCGCGCGACCCTGCGATACTGGCGCCGATCATGGCGGCGCACGGCCTTGCGACGATCGGCGGCTGGTATGGCATGCGGCTGCTCGAGCGCGACGCGGAAGCGGAGATCGATGCCATGACGCCACATCTCGATCTGCTGGCTGGTGTCGCTGGAGGAATAGTGATCGTCGCGGAGACGTCTAACTCGACGCATGTGAATGGAGCGAGCCCATTAAACCGGCCGCCACGATTGCCAGCCGACGCATGGCCTGAATTCAGCCGACGGCTCGATCAAGTCGCGGCGCATGTCGCATCACGCGGCATGCTGCTCGCTTATCACCACCATCTCGGCACGGTCGTCGAGACCGTCGACGACCTCGACCGGTTGCTTGCAAACACCGGGCCGGCGGTGGGCCTGACGATCGATACTGGACATGCGCGCTATGGCGGGATCGACCCGGCGGCGGTGGTTCGCGACTGGCCGAAGAGAATCTTCCACGTCCACGCCAAAGACGTTCGCCCCGATCGTCACGTCGCAACCCTCCGAACCGGCGGAAGTTTCCTCGATGGCGTCGCAGCGGGCATCTTCACCACCCCAGGCGATGGCGAGTATGATTTTGCGCCGTTGATCGCAGCGCTGCAGGGGATCAACTATGGAGGCTGGATCGTAATCGAGGCTGAACAGGATCCGGCCATGGCCGATCCACGGGCGTATGCCGCGTCTGGTTTCGTCACGATGCGACGATTGGTAGACCGCTGAATGTCTCGCTTGCGGATCGCCTCGAGCATACCGGCGGATGACGGCGTCGTCGTGTCGGTGACGCCGTCGAGCGCCGGATGGACGCACGTTGGGTTCTCTGTCGTCAGGCTCGCCGCCGGACAGCGGTATCGCGGCGGCGATCCGACGCGCGAACTATGCGTAGTGATACTGTCCGGGACGGTCGATATCGTCGCGGGCGACCGATGCTTCACGACATTGGGTAGCAGACGCACCGTATTCGACGGGCCGCCCGTCGCGATGTACCTGCCGGCCGGGTGCGACTATACCATCACCGCTTCAACAGTAGCGGAAATTGCACTCTGCACCGCTCCCGGCACGACGCAGCGATCGGTACGTGTGATTCCGCCCGACGCGATGCCGTGCGAAGTACGCGGCAGCGGCACCAATACCCGTTTCGTCCGCAATATTCTGCCGGAAGGTGCGGAGGCGGACAGCTTGCTGGTCGTCGAAGTCGTCACGCCTGGTGGCCACTGGTCGAGCTATCCACCGCACAAACACGATAGTGACTCTTTTCCCGAAGAGACGCAGCTAGAGGAAACTTATTACCACCGTCTCTCGCCACGAGAGGGCTTTGCGATCCAGCGGGTCTATACCGATGATCGCAGCTTGGACGAGACGATCGCCGTCAATGATGGCGACGTGGTGCTCGTCCCGCTTGGCTATCACCCTGTCTCAGCCTCACCCGGCCACGACCTGTACTACCTCAACGTGATGGCTGGGCCACGACGTTCCTGGCGTGTTCGCACCGACCCCGACTATGTTTGGCTCGATTTGTCCGCCCCGCCACCGATCTGATGACCTACGTGAAACATCGTCGGATTTTAGCGCGTCGATCTTGCCGTCGTAATCTGATCCTGACGTTGAGAGGAGGCAGTGGAGCAGGAATTTGCCCTGGCAGAGATCCAGATTAGCGGGCAAACTTTGTGAGCTAGTCGTGACGACGCGCCAGCTATCGCTGATAGGACTGTACTGATCAGCGCCTTGACGTAACGCATCTACAGTACTTGGTGGAAGCACGAACCCGCTGCGCGGGAGGGTCGTGCGGGGGGCGGTTGACGTGACATCGCAGGTGTAGCGCGCCGGTTGAGCGCTGCGGGCGGCAGGCAGAGCATCGGGGTTCCACGAAAGGAGCCCTGCCATGACCATCCTCATACCCGTTGTTGCCGTCAGCCCGCTACGCCAGCGTCTCATCGACGAGATGGACATACGGCGGTTCGGCCGCGAGACGCAGCGCAACTATATCCGCGATGTCGGGCGGTTCGCGACGTTCCTCGGGCGCTCGCCGGACACGGCGACGGCGGAGGAGGTGCGGCGGTTCCAAGTCGAGCAGTGTGAGCTGGGCGTGCCGGCGCCGACGATGAACGCCATCGTGGCGGCGCTGCGGTTCTTCTTCACGCAAACGCTCGACCGGCCGGACCTGGCGCGCAAGCTGGTCCGCATGCGGCACGTGCGCAAGTTGCCGGTGGTGCTGAGCCAGGACGAGGTGGCGCGGCTGCTGGCGGCGACCACGTGCCTGAAGCATCAGGCGGCGCTGTCGGTCGCCTATGGTGCCGGGCTACGCGCATCCGAAATTGCGGCCCTCAAGGTGCGCGACATCGACAGCGAGCGCATGCTGCTCAGGGTCGAGCGCGGTAAAGGCGGGCGGTATCGCAACGCCATGCTGCCGTCCGGTCTGCTGGCATTGTTGCGCGAGTGGTGGCGAGTTGGCCGGCGGGAGGGCGTGTTGCATGTCGACGGCTGGCTGTTCCCGGGCCAGCACTATTGCAGGCCGCTCAGCACCCGGCAGTTGCACCGCATCGTCGTCGAGGCGAGCGTAGCGGCGGGCATCGGCAAGCGGGTCGGGCCGCACACGCTGCGGCACTGCTTCGCAACGCATCTGCTCGAGGACGGAATCGACGTCCGCATCATTCAGACGTTGCTCGGGCACGCCAAGCTGGAAACCACCGCCTATTACACGCAGGTCGCTACCCGGGTGCTGCGCAATGTCACCAGCCCGTTCGACAGGCTGGCGACGGCCGCCATGGAAGCAACGACGTCCAGCGGCTGAGCGGGCATGCGCGCCTCCATCGAGGTCGCCGACATCTTCCGCGCTGCCGGACCCGCGTACCGGGCCGCCCGTGCAGGACACCAGAGCCTCGACCAGTTGAAGGTCATGTCGGCCATCGAACATTGCCGTACCGCCGTCATGGGCGGGCACGTCGAAGCCTGCACCGACTGCGGGCACTGGCGGGTTGCCTACAACTCCTGCCGCAACCGGCACTGCCCGCGGTGCCAGGGCGCGGCCGCACGCACCTGGCTCGCCGAGCGCGAGGCCGATCTGCTGCCGGTTGGCTACTTCCACGTCGTCTTTACCCTGCCGGCCGAGGTCGCCGACATCGCGCTCCAGAACAAGGCGGTGGTTTATGGGCTGCTGTTCCAGGCAGCGTCGGAGACGATGACGACCATCGCGGCCGACCCGAAGCATCTCGGCGCCCGTATCGGCATCACCGCGGTGCTGCACACCTGGGGCTCGGCGATGACCCACCATCCGCACATCCATATGATTGTCCCGGGCGGCGGGTTGTCGCGGGACGGCAGCCGCTGGATCTCGTCACGGCCGGCGTTCCTGCTGCCGGTCCGCGTGCTGGGCAAGCTGTTCCGCCGCCTGTTCCTGACCCGGTTGATGGCGCTGCACGGTGCGGGACGGCTCGCATTCCACGGTAGCCTCGTGCATCTTTCCGAACGGCGTGCGTTCCTGCGTCACCTGGCGCCGGTCCGGAGGAAGCGCTGGGTCGTCTATGCCAAGCCCCCGTTCGCCGGACCGGAGACGGTGCTTGCCTATCTGTCGCGCTACACCCACCGCGTCGCGATCTCGAACAGCCGGCTGCTGCGCTTCGACCAGGCCGGCGTCACCTTCCGCTACAAGGATTACCGCCGGGGTGGCGGTGACCGCCAGCAGGTCATGACGCTGGCCGCCGACGAGTTCATCCGCCGGTTCCTGCTCCATGTTCTGCCAAAGGGCTTTCACCGCATCCGTCACTATGGCTTGCTCGCCGGCGCCACTCGCAAGGCGCATCTCGAACGCGCCCGCGAGCTGCTCCGGGTAGCACCGCTCGCGGCGCCCGACACGCGGGCCGAACCGGACGACATACGGCCGCCATGCCCGTGCTGCGGTGGGCGTATGGTCGTCGTCGAAACCTTCGAACGCCAAAGTCAGCCCCGCGCACCGCCGGCCCATGCTCTTCTATCCGGGATGCAGGCGTCGTGACCCGGCACGGCCCAAGGACAGCATACCCCGCAGCGCCTGTGCTTGCGGAGACGATGTCATTTGCGCCGACCGCCGCCAGAGAGGCAATCGCAACATACAGAGCCGAGCTACCCGCGCTGGCGAGCCCGTCAGGCCGACCTGAAACCGGCCGGTCCGCATTCAGGTTCGCGCCCGCGTCCTCCGTGTCGCTGCTCGCCGCACCCGGCCAGAAACCGAAAATCCCATAGCGCACCGCCTGTCGCCCGCGGGTTCGGGCTTCCAAGACTTTCGTACGCCTACCGGCATCCGAAACTCTTCAGGAAAGCGGCCGGTCCGCTTTTGGGCGGTGATTGCGGTAAATAGACGTTCGTTCATTTGGTGGGGCAGGGGGGCTAATCGGCCGTTTCCTGGTGGATTACAGCCTGACCGCTTTCGGGGTTGCAACACCGCTCGATTGCTACGCGGACGCAGCCATTCGCTCATTTGAGTAGACTGATCACCTCTCCGTCCCTTTAGCTATGTCGGAGGACCGTCTGGAATGTCCGGACCGCTACTTGCGCGGGCTGTCGCAGTTGCTAGCATCCTGGGCGGGGGGACAAGCTGTCGACGTTGCTCAGCCTTGCGACCGACGCCGGCATGCTCGAACAGCCTCTGTCGGACGGCGACGTCGTCTAAACCGTGGCGGAGTCTTGAGGTACATGAGGTCGATGGGCAGCTCCAGTTGGGCCGCGTCGCTGCGAGCCGGCATGTGCAACCGTGGAGCTTTGTTTCCGGGGAGCGCCAGCCGTGTTCACGCCTGACGAGATAGCGATCGCTGTGGAGGCGAACCGCTTCGCGGCGGCGGACGCGCTGTCCGCGGTTCAGCTGCTCGATCGTCCGGATGCCGCCGCGACAGGGGCCCGCAAGGTGCTTGTGGCTGATGCGTTGGACGCAATGGCGGACCAGTTGGGAGAGCCCAGAGGCGAGTTCTGGGTAGGAAGGATCGAGGCCAAGCATCTACTTCCGTCGTTCGCGCGGGCGCTGAGCGTCCGGGGGGTCGAAATCGATCTCGACGCCGACCCGATGGACGAGACACACGTCGACACCGAGACGGCTGCGAGATTTCCGGCGGAAGCGATGTCATTCCGGTGCCGCATCCTTCGCGGCGGAGCGCTGTCGGGGTCCGGAGTG
Source organism: Sphingomonas sp. PP-F2F-A104-K0414 (assembly GCF_004340945.1). GTDB lineage: Bacteria > Pseudomonadota > Alphaproteobacteria > Sphingomonadales > Sphingomonadaceae > Sphingomonas. The sequence continues at coordinate 139,879 of NZ_SLYD01000008.1, read as the reverse complement.
CTCGTAGGGCCGAGCACGGTGCTGACCGCCTGGCATGTGGTCGCGCCATCCGCCGCCTACGACCCAGCGGCTGATATTGCGGGCATCGAGGTCCGACTTTCTGACGGGCATACTTACACCGCGTCAGTCATCGCCTTCTCCCCCTGCTCCGAGAGCGAGTTCGGTGCTAAGCTGCCGAGCGACGACGGCGCCGTGGCGGACCTTCACGACATGGCCTTGCTCAAGCTGGATGCCCCGGCGGGGGCCGCCTTGGGCTATGCGAGGCTGCCCGCGACGCCGACGCCATACAGGAAGTCGTCGCCGATGTTTCTCGTGCACTATCCAAATGGCGTCGACTGTGGGCTTGGCTCGGGCGTGACGGGGAAGATCAGAAGCATCACCTCGCGTGTGGGCCACAGCGTCCAGTCGCTCGGCGGGTCTTCCGGTGGCGGATGCTTCGACACGAAGCGTCAACTGATCGGCATTCACCAGGGTAAGCAGACCAACGGCAATGGGCGCTACGTCCCGCTGGAGCGCTTCGTGGACAAGGCTCGGGACATCGTGACGGCGGACGTTGCCCCACCCAATCTCTGGTCTTCGGACGACACGCCGGACGGACGGCTGGTGATCGGTCGACGGAGCTTGTTTCAGTCCTTTGCGGCCGCAACGGTCGGCGGCAGGGTAAGGGGAATCCACGTCAAGCGGACTGATCCAGAGGGCGAGGCGGGCCAACTTGAGTTCACATATGACATTCTTCAGAGCCTCATCGCCCGGAACCCCGGCTCCCGCCTGTGTCGCATCACTCTAGGGACCCTCATCGAAGACATCCCCGCGGAGATCGTCAGGCGCGTCGCCGACATCGGCCTTGCTGTGGGGACGATCGAGGAGCGACCCGGGGTCGCGACTGGCGAGACCGCGCCCGAGGCCGTCGGGGCCGACCGTGGCGCGCGCGCCGCCGACATGGTCGAGCGCGCAGCGGCCGGCGCTGGGGTCATCCTGTGGCTATTCTTCGACCAGCCGCGGGTATCGTTCGGCGACGAGCAAAGGTCGGCTCTCGAGGGCTTCATCGCCCGTCTGCAGAGGATGGAGCATCTTCGGATCGTGGTCGCGGGACTTGAGGCCGCTGCGGTCCCGGGTCAGGACTACTATCCCGGTGGCGCGGCGGCCGACGGCGCGGTGGGTCTTATGGTAGACTACGTCAGAGGCTTTGGTCGTGTAGATGTCCTGGCTGCGCTGAAGGCTGCGGCGTCAGCGGCCAAGCGTGACATTGACGACGCTGAGGCGGGTGCTCTCGCCGATCAGGCACTCGCCGGTTTGGCTTCAGCCAACGGCATCTACGCCCCTAGCCTATCTGCGTCGGTCGCCGATCGCCTGGCAGCCGACGTCCGCGCGCTGTTCGAGGATCCCGCAAATGGTTGAGTGGCGTACCGTGCCGGGCCCAAGGGGGCTGGCGGAGGCACTTGAGTTCGCGGCGCTGTCTGGCCCGTTTGATCCCGCGTCCGCCCTGACGGCCGTCGATCGCAAGTCGCGTGAGGCAAGGGCGGAGGTCGCGTCTGCCCTGGCCAAGGCCTGCGATACCAACCCCGACCAAAGCAACAGGTGGCTGATGCTCGCGTCCCAGCGGCAACAGACCTTGCGGCGCCTGGCAGACTCCGGTGAGCTCCAACCTGCGATCGGCAGGCGTCGCGCGGCAGACCCCGACGACAGGACGCGCGATCTCCTAGACGCGCTCACGGGGGAGGGTCAGTTCAGCTTCGACAGGGTGGAGGCCGCGTTGGGGACCGCCGCCCGCGAATGGCTGGTCCGCCTGACCACCGTCCTTGACTGGGCGGGTGGGTTCGCGGATGCCGGCAGCCTGCTCGAACCGTCGCGGACTGCCATGAAGCGCCTGGAGCGCACGGAGCGGCGCAAGGATGTGCTGTCACTCCCGTTCGTTGGCCGGGACAGAGAACTGGGCCAGCTCATGTCGCGCTTGGCGGCGGCGCCCGGGAAGGAAGTGAGGGGCGTGTTTCTGAGCGGCCCGCCCGGCGTCGGCAAGTCGGCGCTGCTCGAGCAGGTGATCGCGCGCCACATCGACGAGCATGGCAGCGTCGTGGTCCGCCTGGACTTCGACCGCGCTGGCCTCGACGTGACTGACCTGCGCATGCTCACGATGGAGGTCGCGCGACAGATCACGGACCGAGTGATCGACGGCACGGAGCAGCTCGCTACGGCCCGGCTGCAGACGGCCGGATACCGCGAGGATGCGGAGAGCGTCGTCGAGACCCGGCGCGCTTTCCCCGCTGCGCTCGGGAGAGAGATCGCCCGCACTGTCGGGGTTGCGCGGAGGCCGCTTCTCGTAGTCGTCGATACACTCGAATCCCTCCAGGCCCGCGGTGCCACGCATCTCGACCAGTTATTTGCTTGGCTGCAGCAGCTCGCGGACCATGGCGTCGCGGACATGGCGGTACTGGTGGCCGGGAGGGCGGCTCCTTCTCCTGAGTTTCGCAGGGTCGTCGGGAAGCCGCTGGCGCTCGAAGGCCTTGCGGAGTTCGCCGCCCTGGAATTCACTGAGCGCCTGTCGGTGCTTCCCGCGGACAGGCCGGTCGTGGTAGATCGGGCCGCCGGGATACCACTCGCGATCAAGCTGGCTGCCGACATCGTGAGGACCGACGGCGTCAAGGCCCTCCCCGCCGGTCGGCCGAACGCCAAGCTGGCCAGCGCCCTCCTCTACCGTATCCTCCTGTCGCGCATCGACGACGACGTCCTGCGCCGGCTGGCGCACCCGGGTCTGATCGTGCGGAGGATCAGCGCGGACCTGCTGCGCGACGTTATCGCCCCGGCCGTGGGTCTGCCCAGGCTGGCGGACGGCGAGGCGCGGTCGCTGTTCGATGCGCTCGCGCTCCAGCACTGGCTGGTTGAGATCGATCCGGCCGATCCGAGCTTCGTACGTCACCGCAGCGACATCCGGCGCGATCTGCTGCCGCTGATTTACGAGGACAAGCCCGCACTGTGCGCCAAGATCGACCGCGAGGCGACGCGCTGGTTCGCCGCCCGAGGCGACCGCGAGAGCCAAGTCGACGCGCTTTACCACCGGCTCCAGCAGCTGCGGCGCAACACGACGCGGCCGGCTGTGTCGGAGGATCTCGCTCGGTCGCTCGACGCCGCCACGCTGGAGGAGCTACCGGATAGCGCCAGGGTGCTCGTCAGGCAGATCGCCGGCGAGTTCAGCGGCGTGGCGCAGAGCCGCGCGGTGGGGTTAGGGGCCAGCGACGACCCCCGGCTCGTCCGCGAGCTGGTCAACATCCTGGCGAAGTCCGACTGGGCCGAGGGTCGTTCGCTCGTCGATCGCTACGCGAATACGGGCTCGCTCGACCCGAGAAGCCGCCTGGCCGACGCTGTACGGGCATTTTGGTGGCGCGCGGGCCAGTGGTACGACGCGAACTGGCTGCTGCGTGAGCGCGACCGCCTCGGGGGGGACGACGCCGACATTGGGGAACTCGAGCCCGTGCTCGCGGTCGCGCGGATGGAGATGCGGGGGGAGTACGGCCGGGCGGCCAAGCTGCTGGGGGATCCAAAAGCGCTTCTGGAGCGGACACCACTGCGGTCGAGCGCCACTTCGGTCAGCAGATACGGCGGACTGGCCTTTCGCCTGAGGAAGGCCAGTCCGGACATCCTCGCGGCCTTCGAGCTCGAGGAGGCACCCGATCCCGTGTCGCTTGCCTTCGACCGGTGGACCTACGACCCACCGGCGCCCTGGAACGCCCATTCGGTCGAGTTCGCCCACCGTCGCCTGATGTCGGTCGGGCCGACCTTTAGGGGCCCCGCCAGGCCTTGGGTCGAGACCCAGACCATGGCTTCGCTTACGCCTTACGCCGGGGTGGTCGTGAACCTCGCGCAGGGCGACAGGCGGCTGTCCACCCTGGCGCGCGAGGCCGCGCAGACCTTGCTCGGGGGGCACCATTCCCCGCTCGCCCTGGCCGACGAGATAACCGTCACGTCAAGCGTCGGCATCGATATCGAGCCGATCGCGGCGATCGCGAACGCAGGGCTTTTAGCCGAGTGGGCGGAGGCGCTCGGCTTCGTTCTCGAGCATCCCAATCTGCGAAGTGTCGGTCGCGCCGCAGACAATTGGCGGAGGACGATGGCGGGCGACTGGAGATACGGGCGTCCGCCGAGGGGGTGGCGCCCCCGGGGCATCGACGAGGTACTTGCCGCCCGGATCGACCGCCACCGCGCGAGCCACGATCCCGTAACGCTGGCGTTCCTGCAGCTCGCTGCTTGGGTGCCGCACGTTGGATCCGGCGAGGATGTGTGGGACCTCATCCGCCGAAGGGCGCCCGGCGCGCTGGAGTCGGCGTCGATGGCGCGGCGGGAGGGCGGCACTGAAGCCGCCGCTGCGAAGCTCCGCCGCTACAGGATTCCGACGGCGTTCGTGCCGTCGGTTATCACGCTCATCGAGGTTGGATAACGACAAGGGGAGACGAGGCATGGACGACGTCAACATCGAGACACTGCGCAAGGCGATGACTCCGACGATGATCGAGGCGATACGCGCGAAGGTCGCGCGCGGAACGCTGCCGCCGGGCGCGCTCGAGGCGATGTCCCAAGCTGCGATCGAGTCGATCGCCGCCGACGCCGCGCCGCTGGAGAGCGTGGTCCCATTGGCGGCGCTCGAGGCAATCGTCCAGCTGACCGGGCGGCCGCCGCTCGTTGTACGCAATGGGGCGATCGTGATGGAGCCACTGACCGATCTGCCGACAGGAACCGACGGGCTTCTGGTCGGCATCGAGAGGCTTCTTCCGTCCGTCGGCCGGGTCGAGTTCCGGAACTTCGACATGGCGTGGGGCGGCACGGGCTGGGTGATCGGCCACGACAAGGGGGATATTTTGGTCGTGACGAACAGGCACGTCGCGAAGCTGGTAGCGAAGCGGACGGCGGGCGGGGGAGCAGTCTTCATGCGGTCACCGCAGGGCCCGCTCTACGGTGCCGCCATCGACTTCGGCGAGGAGGTGTCCAGCCCCGTAGGCGACGTCTCCAAGACGGTCAGGGTCACCGACATCGACTATCTCGCCGATGATCTCGAGGCTGACGTTGCGCTACTGCGGGTCGGATCGCCCACGTTAAAGCCGACGCCGCTGGCTCTGGCGGCGACGGAGGCAGCGCTCAAGGACCCGGTCGCCCTCATCGGCTATCCGGCCTACGACTCCCGGAACGACGCCTCGGCGCAGTCGCGCTACTTCCGCGACCTCTACGATGTGAAACGCGTCGCTCCGGGTCTCATCACGCAGGCGCTGGGTGGCGACAGTCTGCTGCAGCACGACTGCACTAGTCTGGGCGGGAACTCGGGATCGCCGCTGATCTCGCTTCAGTCCGGCGAAGTCGTGGGCCTCCACTTCGCCGGGCTCTACGGCAAGGGCAACAGCGCGGTCGGCGCGGGCACCCTCAGGAGGCTGCTGGACGGTGAGCGGCTCCTCGTCAGCGTGCCGGAGATGCCAACCGAGGCCAAGGACGGCGTCCATCCGGCAGAGCACTTCAAGCACAGGGCGGGTTTCGAGCAAAATGGCTACCTCGACGGAGTGTCGACGCCGTGGCCCGCACTCTCGGCCGAGGCGGGGGCTGGCCTAGCGAAACCCTCGGACGCTCCGCCCGAAGCGGGTGAGCTGCGCTACACGCATTTCGGCGTTAAGTATTCGGGACGCCTGCGGATGCCGCTGATGACCGCGGTGAACATCGACGGCGGGGCGGCCGTTAGGATCAAGCGAAGCGGGGATCAGTGGTTCGCGGACGGCCGGATCCCGCTCGATGTCCAGCTGGTCGCCGCGAACTTTAAGAATCTCGAGATCGACCGCGGCCACATGGTCAGGCGCGAAGACCCGAACTGGGGCGAGGACGCAGAACGCGCCAACTTCGACACGTTCCACTATGTGAACGCGGCTGCGCAACACAGTCGGCTCAACCAGGGCAAGCAGCTGTGGCAGGGCCTGGAGAACTTCATACTCGACAGCGCCCGCACCGCTGGCTTTAAGCTGTGCGTGTTCACCGGTCCCGTGCTGCGCAAGGAAATGGAGGAGATCGATGGCGCGCTCGTCCCACTGGAGTTCTGGAAACTCGTGGCGGCGGTGAACGCGGAGACCGGCGGACTGCACGCCACCGCGTACCTGCTGAGCCAGGGCGACCTCATCCGCGATCTCCTCGAGAAGCGCAGCCAGTCCGAGGGAGTCGAGGGGGTGGCCCTCGGCGCCTACCGGACCTTTCAGATCGCGATCGCGGACCTGGCCGAGGCGACGGGACACGACTTCTCGCACTACGTCGGTGCCGATCCGCTGGCTACGGGCACCGAGGGCCCGGCTAACGCGGCACTGCCTAGGTTCGTGCCGCTGGAGGTGCTCGAGTCGATCACCTTGTGACGGGCTTGCCGGCGGTTGGATCGGCCCCCGACACCCCTTCTTTGCGACTTGTCGTTTGCCTGATGGCCGACGGTCGCTCAGGGAGCCAGGAACTGGACGCGCGCGAGGTCGGACCGGCAGCGGTCCATGTCCGCGAGCAGCTCCGTCAATTCGGCCTGCGTGGTCCTGATGGTCCGGCGGTGGCCCTCCTCGCCTTGCTCGCAGGCGGCTCGCCGCGTGAAGGGTCGGCGTTCACGCCCGCCAAGGAGTGGACGATCAGGTTCCGGGCTTGCCGTACGCGGTCGATCCGGTGCGTCAGGTCGGCCAGGTCGGGATGAAGCCCTCCCTCGCGCTGGGCCAGCGCATCCAGGTGGGCGCGCATCGCGAGCGAGTGCTCGTGGAAGGCGCCGCCTACGCGGCGGCCCGTCGCGGTGCGGCATGCCAGCGCCAGCGCTTTCTCCAGCCGGACCCACAGAAACATCAGGCTCCCGAGGCTCTCCTTCAGGAGCCGGAACTGCTCGCCCGGGTCGGGTCGCTCGTAACTCACGGTCCGCCGATGCCATGCGCGCTCGGTCCGCACAACGTCGGGTCGGCAGGTGTCCGTCGGCGGAAACGCGCGGACGCCGCCGCCGCCCGTCTGCGCTTCAGAGCTGCATCGCCGCTTCCGCGTAGCGGTACTGAAAGTTGATGTTGAGGCACCCGATCGCCTCGTGGAAGACAAGCGAGACGTTGATGCCGTCCGCCGACAGCCACTCGCCCGTCGAGAAGCTGTCCGGACTGTCCTTGAAGGCGACCTCCCGGCCATAGCGGAGGCGCAGGGCGTTCGCGATCCCGTCGAAGTCGGCGGCGGACGGGCCGCCGTTGGTGGCGATCGTCACTTGGGTCAGCCCGCCGTCTTTGAAGTAGAACTGCACCGAGTAGTCGTGGCCGGCGAGCTGGAGGCTAGGGATCTGGAGCAAGCTCGCCGTCCCGTCGCCTAGTAGTCTGGCGTCGATTGAGGGCACCGCCTCCGGGCGGGTCCACCGCACCTCGCCCGGTGTCATTCCGTACGCCACGTCCTGCCACAGCGGGGGCTTGGCGGCCGGCGGCGTGATAGGCACCGGAAGGTCCGGTGTCGGTGGCTCCGGGTAATTTGCAGTGGTCGTTGGCGGAGCCGCGACGGGCAGCTGAGCCGCCACGGCATCCGCTGCGATCTTGCGGCGGAAAAGGCCGAACACCATCGCTGTTTCTCCTCAGAGTGCGGGCAGCGCGGCCGTCTGCTCTCGGGCGCCCAGCACCGACGCAAGGCGCCGGGCTGCCGAGGCGAGCGGCTGGGCTCGGCCGTTGGTCGACACCTGCAGAAGCTCGTTCAGCCCGTTGCCGCTATGCAGGTGGATTGATTCATAGAGGCAGATCGGCAGCTGGCGGTTGTTGGCGAACCGGCGGTCCGGGCCACCGTTCTTGTTGGGATGCTTCCAGGTCTGCCCCACGACCTGCGCGTCGCGCGGCACCGCCTCCTCCTCAATGAACCGGGAGTCCTGCCACTGGACCGTGAGCATGTCGTAGGCGACCGCCCCGACCTTGCCGCTTTCGACCACCAGCAGCACGTCCGGCAGCCAGTACAGGGTCTCTTTGCCGACCTTCATCGATGGCGGCGTTACATTGGTCTTGAGAACGCGGGGAAGCCCGTAGCAGAACTCGGTCGGGCGCTTGTTGAGGATGGTCGTCGCGCCGGCGTTGCGTTTCCAGGTGTGGAGGTCGCGTACGGCACCGCCGGAGTCGACGTGCCACTTCATTGTGGAGGCAGCAAGGTCGTCGAAGGCCTTGGTCAGCGTCTCGTAGGCCTCGGCTGCGTCCCCCTCGAGGTCGTAAAGCACTACCGCGGATCGCCGGTGCGCGTCCAGCCTCGATCCAACGAAGAGCGCGGCCGCCACCACGACGGCTCCCGCCGCCGCCCCGTTGATCCCGGCGGCGATGGTGGCGAACAAGGCGACCACGCCGGCGACCGAGCCCAGAACCACCAGCGACGACACGGCGTTCTGCTTGGAGTTCAGTTCCTGGAGCAGCTCGCCGTAGCGCTCGTCGGTCATCCCGAGCACGCTCGCGGAGGAGACGGCCACCATCTCGACGTTCGGCTCACGGGGCTGCCGCGGAGGGCGGTACCTGGGTGGAGGCGTCGCCTGTGTCGACGTCGAATGGCCCCGGCCTCGGCTCTGACTGTCCCCGCCGAGCGCTGACCTGTAGTAGAGGCCGCCGCGGCCGGCGTGCACGTAGTGGCCGCGCGGCCCCGTCCCGAAGCGCAGTCCCCGGACGCCGACCGACACCCCGACCTCGCCTGACAACAGGTTGAACCTGAACGGCCCCGCCGAGACCGACTTTCTGAAGTAGAATGGCAATGGGCGCCCCTCCCTTGTGCGTTGGGTGACACGGGGCATGGCGTCCGTCAAACCGAATAAATGGTCAATTCGGCGACGTTCTATAAGTTCGCTGGCCGTGCAGCCACATCCCTCGACCCGTCTACCCAGCGATGGCGCTCAGGGCCTTCTGCATCGAGAACCGGCCGGTCGATCCATCCTCGTACGTAATTCCGAAGCACTGCGTCGTGAACCCTGGGCCGCGTTCGTGGACGGGCTGGAAGGTCGCCGCCGGACTCGGCGTGGTCCATCCCGTCTTGGCGCAGTACGCGTCGTAGGCGGCACGGATGTGCTCCTCGTCGGCACCGGCGAAAGGCTCCTTCAGGTCCTGCGCGTCGAGCATGGCCGAGAAGTGTTCGACGCCCGCCGAGATCGACCCGAACTGCAGGCCCGTGGTGAGAGTGACTGACTTCGGCATGGCGATCTCCTTTGCTAAACGCGCGGTCAGACGCGTGGCGTGATGCGGGCGGCGGTGCGGATGTCGGCGATCTGGGTTCCCAAGGCCTGGAGGTTCTGCCGCATGTCATTGAAGACGGGCTGCTCGTTCTTCGGGTCGCTGATCGTGACGATCGCCGTGAAGGGCACCCCTTCCTCGGGCATCACCTCGCCGGTGCGCGTCAGGTAGTCGACGAAGAGGCGCCAGTTGGATGACGCACCGACCCCCTGCGGGAAGGTCTTCGCCAGCACCTTCACCGGGCTCCACTTGAGGTCATGCTCGATGCGCTCGGCTTCGATCGCGGGGGAGTCTCGCCTGGACGGGAGGTAGAGGGGCTCGAGCTGCCCCTTCCACCCGCCATTCTCCTTTTCCTGCTGGAGCGTCGCGTTGATGTTGATGCGGACGAACTCCGATCCGAACCGCGCGTCAAGTGGCGGGGTCGACACGAGCGTGATTTTGGCCCGGCCGCGGCACTTTCCGCCCGGTCCCACGAGCGATGGCGGCCATGCGAAGCGGAAGTTGATCTGCTGGTCCCGCTGGATGCGCGATGCGAACACAAGCGTGATTGCGTGGTCGCCGCTGTCGAGAATGCGTTCCGCGGGAGGGGGCATCCCGAACCCGACCAGGTGCCTGGCGACCGGGGCGAGTTCTTTCGACCGGAGCGACGCAGGCAGCTCGGCATGGTGGACTAGGAGCCCGATGAGGGTCTCCCGCGACACCTCCCCCTCGATCGCATGGTCGAGGACCGCGGCGGTCTTGGCGGCTAGCGGCGCGGCGTAGCTCGTGCCGCAGCCGTCGATGATCGTCCCGTCCGGCAGCAGCGAGAACAGCCCGTGCCCCAACTCGGCATGTCGGGTTCCGGAGCCGCCGACGTGCGCCAGGTCCGGCTTGACGCCCGCCCTCATCCCGGGTCCGCGCCGGCTAAACCGGCTCGGCGCGAACGGGACGCAGCCGCCGTGGCCCGGCGGGTTGAGTGCGGCCACCGCCACGTTGCGCGAGCTCTCCGCGGGCGTGAGCAGGCCGTCGTTCCGCGCGTTGACGAGGTTGGCGAGGGCGGCGCTGGCGTCGGTCGGCCATTCCCCGCGCTCGTCCTGCTTCCCGATGTTGCCCGCCGAAATGAAGATGATCGCGTTGTTAGCCTCGGCGATCTGGTCGAGGCGTGCCGCGTGCTGACTGTAGCGGTCGGGCGTGGTCGGCTGCAGGACGTTCAGGCTCATGTTGAACACGCGGACGCCGTGACGGGCCCGCGCGTCCGACACGGCGTTCGCCATCTCGTCAAAGAACTGTGGCAAACCCTCGGGATAGTAGGACGCAAAGGCTCCGGCCTTAGCCTCGTCCGGGAACACCGCGACGTCCACCAGCTCCGCGCCGTCCGGTTCCGGGCATGTCTCGACGCCATTTAGGGTGCCGCCAACGGCCGCCAGGCCGCCGATGAACGTTCCATGCGCGTGGTCGGTGTCCTCATCTGCGAGAACGTCCCAGCGGTCGATGACCCAGTCCGAGAGGGCGTCGCTGATCCCGCCGTCGATGATCCCGATCCGGGGATGGGTGCGACGGCTGTCGCGGATGGGCACGGCGAGACCGGCGGGGCGCGTCCGGGCGGACTGCACGACGGGGGCGTCGGACCTCACAACGATGCCGGGGAGCTCGATGCGGCGGACGAGTGGATGGTTGTCCAGGAACGACAGCAGCCGGGCATGCCGGTCCACGTCGGGGTTGAACCGCGCGACCGACCGCCGGCGGTCAATCTGGGAGGTGTCGCTAAGCCGCAGGATCTGATCGGCGGACTGGTCGAGGCGGACGGAGAGGACAGGCTGCCGGTTGCGACCGCTGGGGAGACGCTCTACCGCGACGCCCTGCCCGAACGCGGCGAACCCGGCGATGAAGCTTTCGAGTAGCTGGCGCCGGCCGGGGTCGAGCCGGTCCCATTCCGATCTCGCGGGCGGGCTGTCGAACAGCTCGACGAGGTAGTTGCTGCCGGTCATCGGGTTGGCCAGCCACGCGACCGCCTCGTCGACCGAGAAGCTGCGGCGGTCCGCGGGCCCGTACATCTCGATCCGCTCGATCGCGCCCGCCTCGCTCTTCCGCCCGCTCGGATGCGGCACCTCCTTCTGCTTGTACTCGTTGTACCTCATCTCGGTGTGGATCTCCGCCTTCGCGACTTCGGCGGAGACCTGAGCGAGCGAGGTTGGGCGGACTTCGACCAGCATGACGCCCAGATCTCCGCCGCCGACCACTGGCGTGCGGTCCGGTCTGAACAGGCTCGCCACGGGCCGGTGGCTCTTTGCCCACGCCTCACGCCGCAGCACGACCTTGGCGAAGCCGACGTCGCCTTGGCGTTGGGCGCTGAGGACCTCCGAGATCGTATCGATCTGGCTGATCAGCGCCGAGCGGTGGATTCGGAACTCGTTGTCTCGATGGGCGAAAAAGTCCTTCCGCCCGCCGCCACCCGCCGTTTCGCGCACTTCCTGATAGTTTTCCGGATTGAGAACGACCTGGATCGGGCTAGCCATGTTGCACCTCGCCCTCGTCCACCCGTGCCGCTCTGCCGATCTGTCGGCTGACGGTGGACTTGTCCCTGCCTGCGATCTCGCCGATGTCCGTCATCGAGAAGCCGAGGTCGGGATCGTCGCGCATCGCGCGGAACAGATTGCTGGTGTCGTCGAAGAGCAGCGCGCGCCGCTCGCTCTGCACGCGCGCCGCATTGAGCGTCGCAAACTGTCTGAGCGTGTCGAGCAGGCCCCGTCGATCCCCCTCGCGGATCGCAGTCGCCTTCTTGTAGCTTCTGACCAGCGACTCGATCTCGGCGCCCGTTGCCCCCTCCGTGAACCACGAGATGAGGCGCAAGTGGGCGTCGGGCGCCTGTACCGGGGGCGCGAAGTGCGCTGCGATCGCCTTGCGCATCTCGAAGTCCGGCTTAGGAATCTCGAGCTGGACCTCGAAGCGGCGCCACACCGCCGGATCTAGCAGCTTGGGGTGATTGGTGATGCCGATGGTGAAGCCCACGTCGCGGCGGACGTCCAGATTCTGCAATAGGGCGTTCACGACCCGCTTGATCTCGCCTACCTCCTGCGGGTCGTCACGCACCTTGGCAATTGCGTCGAACTCGTCGAGCAGAAGGATGCAGCGGTAGCGGTTCGCAAAAGCGAACAGGTTGCCGATGTTGCGAGCGGTAGTGCCCAGGAACGACGACACGAGACCGTCGAGCTTCACGAGCACAACGGGCAGGTCGAGTTCTTGCGCGATCCAGAGGGCGAGCCTGGTCTTGCCCGTCCCCGGTGCTCCGTAGATCAGGCAGGTCTTCGACGGCCTGATGTCGATCTCGGCCAGCGCGTCGAAGTGCGCCCACTCCTCAATGATCGTGCCGACGGCCTCGCTCACGGTCGGGTTGAAGAGGGGAGCGGTCGGCTGGATGTCTGCAGGGAAGATGATGTCGGCAAGCGCCGCGGCCGTTTCCCGGTCGACGGGTACCGGTGTGCTCCGGGTCAGCGCCTCGCCGGCGATCGGCGCTCTCGATCGCTCGATCCGGCTTGGCGACAACTCCCTCGTGCGCTCGGCCGCCGTGAGGATGCTTGTGATGGCTGCCGCCTGCTTCGGATCGCCGTCCTTTGCGATCGCGTCGCGCAGCCGCTCTATCTGCTTGCGAGCCGCCGGTGAAGCGTCAGCGATGGCCGCCCGACAAAGCGCCTGAATGATGGTGAAGTGTTGCATGCAGCTCCCGTGACGCATTGCGCCAATCGAATTGTCTGTTGCACTTAAACTGCAAAAAGGTGCGTTGCAATCTTAATTGTTGCGTATTAATTGATAATCGGTGCATGAAACTTGATGTCGTTGCACGTAAGGAAGGGGTTGGTTTAATGGCGGTGATCCCGACAAAGATACGTTTGGCGACGATGACGAACGCCGAGTCTGCGGCCGAGCCGGGCCAGCGGTCACCGTCGGATGGGCCCCCGAGTAGACCGACGAAGGAGCCATTTAGATACATGTCGTCTTGCGTCAGCAGGCTACAGTCGTCGAAATTCCATCCGTAGCGGGCTCTTCCTGTGAATTCTGTGGAAGGTGCTCAGGCCCACGTGGAACGCAACTGCAGTGAAACCTACAAGAACAAATCACGAAATAATTTCCATGGGGGACTAATCGATGCCTTCGGCCAATGCGTCATCTAAGCGTTATCTCGCCGCGCTCGCGGAAGAGCTCGACATCAGCGACACACGCTACGAACAGGCAGAGAAGAGCTACAATTCGCTAGGTCGCTGGCTGAATAGGCCGGAGTCCACGCTGAAGGACTACGGTCCGGCGGTCTACGTGCAGGGCTCCTTCGGCCTCGGTACGGTGATCAAGCCGCTCAACGAGGACGAGGATTACGACGTCGATGCGGTCTGCGAGCTCAAGTATATCGGTAAGACGCAGCTGACCCAGCAGCACCTTAAGGAGCTGCTGCGCGTGGAGATGGAGTCCTACCGGCGCGCCCAGAGCATGAACAAGCCGCTTCACGAGGGGCGTCGGTGCTGGACGCTAAATTACGCGGATGGCGCGCAGTTCCACATGGACGTCGTGCCGGCTCTTCCGAACGGGGAAAGTGTGCGCAGGATTCTGCAGACCAACCGCTACGACGCTCGCTGGGCTGGGACTGCGATCGCAATCACCGACAACGAGCACTGGGACTATCGCCACATCACCGACGATTGGCCGCGCTCAAACCCGAAGGGCTATCTGGAGTGGTTCAAGAGCCGGATGGCCGTCGTCCTCAACGAGCGCAAGCGCGCCCTCGCGAGGTCGATGAACGCCAGCGTCGAGAAGATCCCGGACTACAAAGTGCGGACGCCGCTCCAGCACTCGATCATGATCCTCAAGCGCCATCGGGACATGATGTTCGCGAGGGACGAGATCAACTGCTGCCCGATCTCGATCATCATCACGACACTGGCCGCGCACGCGTACGAGGGTCAGGAGGATGTCGCCGACGCATTGCTCTCGATCCTCTCGGGAATGGAGCGGCACATTCTGCGCGACGGCCACAATCGCGCCCACATCGCGAACCCGAGCGATCCCATGGAGAATTTCGCCGACAAGTGGGCAGAGCATCCGGAGCGCGAGCAGGCCTTCTACACGTGGCTGCGTCAGGCGCAGGCCGACTACGCGAGGGTCGCGGCGATGGAGCAGGGCTCCAGCATGGCCGACGCACTTTCGCCTCACATGGGAACCGCGCTCGCGAAGCGTGCCGAGACACGGTTCCGCGGTGGATCCAGCGGACTTTTGCGTGGTGCAACGGCGGCGACGGCCGCGACCGTGGCCTCGTCGACTCCGTCGTTCGGGTCCGTCCCGCGGGTTCCGAGCAAGCCGCAGGGCTTTGCGTGATCTGGTGGACCGCGCAGCCCAGCCGTGCGCGCAGCGAGGGTTTCGCGATCGACGCGCTGCAGGAGCAGAACGAATGGCTCAGGAACGTCGAGTGGACCGTCGAGAAGGGCGGCAGCCTCTCCGCTAACTTCGAGATCGAGCGCCTAGGTCGGCTGATCCCGCTGACGATCAGCTACCCGCGCTTTTTCCCGGACATGCCGCCGCAGGTGTTTCCACGGGAGGAGATTCGACTGTCCAGCCATCAGTGGGGGGCGGGGGGCGAGTTGTGCCTCGAGTATCGACCGGACAACTGGGTTCCGGCCTTCACTGGTGCGATGATGATCGAGAGCGCGCATCGACTGCTGCAGGGCGAGGAGCCGGCGCAGGGTGTGGCGGCGCGCGTGGAGAGCGCGCACGCGACCACCGTCGGGCAGGACATCCGCGGCTTCCGGATGCGGTTTCTGCTCACGGACGACTTCGCCGACGCCGTGTCGTCGCTGGATATCTGCCGGCCGGTAGAGCTTGAGCTGTCCGAGAAGGCGATTGCCAGCCACTGGGTGGCGGTGCCCAGCCAGCTCGGCCCCGAGGACGCGGCGCTGTGGTCGGCGGGGCCCGACGTGGCGCGGTTTCGCCGGCGCAAGGGCTTCGCCGTGCGGATGGGCGGCGGCGTGAAGGCGACCATCCGCACCGAGTATGATCTGGTCAAGGTGATCGCGGAGACAATTGGCCACGAAGGCCTTCTGGAGGTCGTCAGGGGTTCGGAGGAGGACGCCGTCGTCCTGGTCGAGTGTGATGGCGACTTCCACCTCATGTGGCTTCCCAGTGGCCGGGGCCCGCGCGAGATGCTCGCCTACACCACCGTGAAGGCTCCCTCGAGCGCCAACAGGCTGCCGGGCGCGTATGACCGGCTGGCGTCCGCATCCGTCGGCATTGTCGGCTGTGGGTCGGTGGGCTCGAAGATCGCCGCGTCGCTCGCCCGGGCCGGGTTGAGCCGGTTCGTGCTCGTCGACGGCGACGTCCTCTTCCCCGACAACCTCGTCCGCAACGATCTGGACTGGCGCTCCGTGGGCCTCAACAAACCCGATGCCGTCGCCAAGCGTATCCGCGAGATTAAACCGTCCGCTAACGTCACGGTCAGGCGACTGGTCTTGGGCGGCCAGGAGAGCTCGTTGTCGACGGATTCTGCGCTGGTCGATGTCGGGGGCTGCGACCTGATCATCGACGCAACGGCCGATCCCCAGATCTTCAACTTGTGCGCGTCGGTCGCGCGAAGCGAAAAGAAAATGCTGGTCTGGGGCGAGGTGTTCGCCGGCGGGATAGGCGGGTTCGTCGTCAGGCTCCGACCCGACATCGAGCCGGCTCCGCACGCGGCCCGTCGGCAGCTGCTGCGCTGGTGTGACGATCGGGAGCGGCCGATGCCGCTGGGAGAGGGGGTCCAGTATGCGCTGGCTCTCGACGAGAGCCCTCCGCTGATAGCCGACGATGCCGACGTCAGCGTGATCGCCGCCCACATGACCCGGATGGCCCTAGACGCGCTGACGAGGCAGAAGACAGCCTTCCCGCATCCGGCATATGCCGTGGGTCTGAAGGCGGAGTGGATATTCGAGGCGCCGTTCGACACATGGCCGATCAGCCTTGTGCCCGAGGGGGAATGGGGACCTCAGAAGGACGAGAATGCGGAGGCCGAGCTAGCCGCTCTAGCCAAGCAGCTCTTTCCAGACGCGGGAACGGGCGATGCGGTATGAGGCTGGCGATGCCGCACGAGTTCAGGACGCGCCTCCACGGGGCGGTGAGGGAGGCTGGTCGGCGCGAGATCGGCGGCGTGCTAATGGCCGAGCAGATCGAGCCGGGCAGCTTTCGCCTCGTCGATTTCTCAGTCGATAGCCGCTCCGGCGGTGCCGCGCACTTCGTTCGGTCGGTGGAGCATCATCAGGAGGCGCTCGAGGCGTTCTTCGAGTGTACCGGCGCGGACTATGGCCGCTTCAACTATCTCGGCGAGTGGCATTCGCATCCAAACCACCTGCCTGTGCCCAGTGGCGAGGATGCAGCCTCGATGCGGGATCTCGTCGGCGGCGAGCGCGACATCCCGTTTGCGGTGCTGCTGGTCGTGCGCGCTTCGAGACGGGGTCTGATGTGCACGGCGACATTGTTTGAACATGGCGCGGACGTTGCCGAGATCGCTTTGCAAACGGAGTGAATCGGCGCGTCAGCTAACGGAGAGTTGAAGAGAATGGCGAAGACGAAGCCCCCTCAAAAGATTGCCGCCGCCCTGTGGGCGCTCGCCGGTGGGCGTTGCGAGTATCGCGGTTGCAACGAAAACCTGGTCGGAGATTTGATCTCAGGAAAGCGGGATGCGCTGTTCGGCTACATCGCCCACATCGTCGGCGACAGCGAGGATGGCCCCCGGGGCGACAAGGTTCTCTCGCCGAAGCTCGCGAAGGAGCTGAGCAATCTGATGCTGCTATGTGGAAGGCATCACAAGCTCATCGACGTCGACGATGAGGAGGGGCACCCGGTCGAGTTGCTCCACGCAATGAAGGATGCCCATGAGACGCGCATCGCCACGAACACCGGTATCAGCGAGGAATACGCATCGCACGTCCTCCGCTTCGGTGCATCCATTGGCAACCACGAGGCGCTCGTGTCGACGCAGGCGATCTTCGCCGCCATGCCCCCCGACCGGCATCCTGCCACCAGCCAGACGATCGATCTCGAGATGCTCAACCAAGCGATCAAGGATGACGAGCCGGAGTTCTGGGAGCTGCAGCGGAAGAACCTCGACCGGCTGTTCGCGGATAGGATCGGCGGGCGGATCGAGCGGCAGGAGATCCGTCATCTCAGCGTCTTCGCGCTCGCTCCGCAGCCATTGCTGATCGAGCTTGGCCGTCTGCTGAACGAGATCGTCCCGATAACCGTGCACAACCGCCACCGCGAGCCGACGGCGACATGGAACTGGCAGCGGGACCGGCCGGTCCTCGACTTCCTCGTGTCGCGTCCCGAGGCTCGGGCGACGGGGAAGATCGCACTGAAGATCGCGGTGAGTGCGACCGTGAACGACGATCGGATCACTAGGGTGCTCAGTGACGACGCCGCGATCTGGACCATCACGATCGCGAAGCCCGGCAACGACGTCGTCCGCCAGCCTGAAGATCTGTCGGTTTTCCGCACAACGGTCCGCGACGTCTACAACGAGATCAAGGCGCGGCACGGCGATGGTCAGGTGATCCACCTCTTCCCGGTGATGCCGGCATCGCTCGCCGTCGAGACGGGACGGATCTGGATGCCGAAGGCCGATCTCGAGATGCTCATCTACGACCAGAACAGGGAGAAGGGGTTCGTGCCCACGTTATCGATCGGGGCGCCGGTGGCGAAGTGATGCCTGCGGTTGTCGGGAGCCGCAGCTCTGCTCCGGTTGAACTCGGCCCCGGATAGGTATCGCCAGGTCGGGACCAATGGCTGGACGTCGTGCCTTAGGGGAGATGCATTGGCTCGGTCTACTGACGGATGTCCGTCCCGATCAGCAGATCTAGTTCGATGTTCACGGCCCGGAGCTTCAGTACCTTAAAATGTGCATCGGTTCCAAAATAGGTCGCCGGCGCTTCCGGGGTCGACGCAGAAGCCACATGCATGCCGACCGGCGCGCCCTTCGTGAGCCAGCCGCTGTAGTGAAAGAAAGCGGAAAAGATCATGTTCAGCGCCGCCGTCTCGCGATCCTCATACAGCCTGCGAATGGACGCCATCACGGATGACAGGGCCGCGATATACTCTCGCGCCATCGGAATAATGAGGATGATGGCCTCGCCGCTCGGTCCTTCTCGAACCATGGCATCCGCCTCGTCGAGGACGGACGTCTTGAACTCCCGTTCATTCGGAGATCCGAGAGCAGAAGATAGGGCGTGACCGTGACGTGGTGCCGTTCGCTTTCCGGGCTCGATCCGGTTGGCCTCGTCGCGGAGCACTGGGACGTCCTGCAGGAAGAGGTGTCGGCATCCGAGACGGTGAGCGGCAACGCGATGTTCGAACCGGCCGGGCCCGCGGCTCGCTGAGCTTACTGTGGAGGCCCGACGCGGCCGATGGAACGTCGCGCCGGGCCCCCGTCTTCCCGATGGTACGCGGCTCGTCAGCCGGGTTCCGCGACGTCCACGACGATCACGCTGATGGACTGCGCGCCGTCAGCCGGCAGGTTCGCAACAAGGAGGTCCTGAAGCTCGGCGGCACTGCCGGGGCGTGCGGTCCTTCCCGGAGGGGACGGAACGGGCCGGTCGGCGCCGAACCAGAACACGAGATAGATGCCGTGGCCGTTGGACCCCGCGGAACGGCAGTATGGCAGAAGCTGATCCTCGACCGCCGTCCATAGCTGCGCGTTCCAGTGCCGCTTCGCCTCGATCGGGACCGAGGCCGACCCGTCTCCCAGCACGATCATGACGTCGGCGCGCCGGTCGTCGCCGCTGCGGTCCTCCGTCTGAACCTGCCGTACCGGAATGCCATATCGACGGAGCCGATCCGCGAGGCGATCGGTGAGCAGGTCGCGGCAGTCGTTCTCGATCTTGGGCGTGTTGACAGGTTCCGGCACTTTGCTGGTCTTCGAAGGCCGGTTCCAGAAACCCTTCCAGGGCGACGTGTCTCCGTGGCGAATGTCCTCCGCCAGCTCCTCGATGCTTTCCCTGATGATCGCCCGAAGGTCGCCGGCGGTCGCTGGCGGACCGGCCGCCAGCGCGGCCGCCACGGCGGCGGGTTCCGGCGGTCTGAACTCCGACCGCCGACGAAGCTCCATCTGGCGAGCCAGCTGATGCTTCAGCTGCTCGTGCCACGCTGCGAGGTCGGGCGCCGCGAGGAAGGCACCGATCATGTCGGACGCGGCGACGGTCGGTATCTGCGAGAGCTGAGCGATGGACGCGGCGACGGCGCCGACAGCGCCGCCCCTGAACGCCTCCATGTCCCTTCGCGGTTCGTGACGAGGCGCAAGTCCGTCGATCACCGTGCGGAGACGGGTGAGCGCCTCTTCCCCGTCCATTTTGGCGAGCTTGCCCAGATCGCCGGCGAAAAGCTCGGCGAAGAGCTCGTTTCCGTCCGGCGTCGAGAACTCGCGGGCCAGGATGTCGGGCTGGCTCGCCGGATCGAGCATGAAGGCTACGAACGCCCATAGACGCCTCGAATTAGTCGGTAGCGGTCGCGCGAGCGCGTTCCGTGCCAGGGAAAGCAGTGTCGACGGACCCAGGGCCAGCGCGGCCAGTCGCAGGGCCTCGCGAAGTGCCTCCTGACGCAGTGCCGGGCGACGCTGAAGGAAGGTACGAAGCGCACTTCGGACGACCGGACGAGCGGGATCGAGGTCGTGGGCGAAGGGCAGGCCACGTGCTCGACCGGCAAGAGCCCCCGTCCAGAACGCCACGATCGCGTCCGCCGCTTCCGGCAGATCGTAGATCCGGGCGAGCGCAGCAGATCGTACCGCCTGATCCCGCTGGTTCGGCAACGCGAAGGCGGTGTGGGCGACCGTGAAGAGCGTCGGCATCGACAGATCCAGCCCTTTGCCTGCCGCCACGCAGACGTCGGCCCATGTCACGCACACCATGTCGGCACGATACACGGTCGAGCTTGCGGAACGACGCCCGGCCTCGGCGGCCGTGCCGCCCTGGCTCTCGGAGAAATTCTGCCAGCCGGTCAGGATCGCTTCGACGATCTCATCGCCGAACATCCCGCGCAGTCGATCGAGCGCCTTTCCGTCGCCGGGGGCATGGCCCAGATACTGATCCGCGGCGAAGAACAGCCCTTGGCCGGACGTGCCCGATCGAACCTCGTCGAGATGCGCGCTATACCAGTCGGTCTCATTCGCGCGCATCCTGGCCTGCTCGGCGTTTCGCTCCCGGTTCCGTTCCGCGTCGCGGACATGCCAGTCGTGAAGGGTACAGGTCTTCAGATCGGCGAACAGTCCGGACCCCGGCGTCCGCCCGTGTAGCGTCTCCCAAAGACGCCAGAAGAGCTCGGGGCAGGCGTCGAGAGGCCGCATCATCGAGAACGCGATGGTCGCGACACGAAGGAGGTCGACGTCGGCGGCATTCTCCGCGCGTTCCACCAGAGCGGTGCGCAGAGGAAGGAAGACGTCCGTACCGACCAGACGCTGGAAGTCGTGAAGCACCTGCCACGCCCTGGTTCCCTCGTTGGCCGCGACGACGGCGTCCAGCAGTTCCAGTTCGCGACCGGCTTCGGCGGCTAACCATTCCCGGATGGCCGTGCGGATGATGTCGTCCGGCGTGCTGAGATCGTCCAGGCTGGCGTTCGCAAGCCAGGACAGAAGCCGAACGGCGCGAAGATCGCTGGTCGCACGTATAGCCGCGGCCAACGCGCGATCGAGAAGGGTGCTCACCTCGTGATGGCGGGCCTCACCCGTGTGTCGCCTGATCTCGAGAGGGTGGTCGAACAAGGCGGGTTCGGGGAACTGGTTGAGCTTGGTGCCGAGCGGTCGTGCATATCCCATCGGACCGTCCCGGGTGGCCGCGTAGGCGAGGAGGGTCGCCCGTATCTCTTCGATCGCCGCGCCCGGGATCAGATTTGCGAGAACCTCCACGCGGAGCTGAACCGACGCTGCCGAGGTCTGCTTCGAAATGGCGTCGAGGACGGCGCGATACGTGCCGGGCGTCGCGCCGACGATACCCTCGTAGGCGCGCAGCGCGAAGCGCCGCTCGAAATGATCGTCGGCGTCTTCGCTGGTAAGTATCTCCCAGACCTTCCCGGCAAGTTCGGGAACGGGCTCTCCGTCCCCGAGGGCGATCAGCACGAACGTCCGGCGGTTCGCGGTCTCGTCCGGATCGACGAGGATCGCCTTCATCTGTTCGGCGAGGTCGCTGCGTGCGAAGCCAGCAAGTGCGGTGGTGCCGTGATTGCCACCCAGGAACCATGGGTCCTCCCGTCCGACGGCATCGAGCAGCGCGCGTCGATGGGCGGTCGGCAGCATCGCCGCGTCGCCGTGGAAGAGTATCGCCTCCGGATCGCGCTTGACGAGTTCCAGGGCGCGGTCGGCATGGACGGTCTGCGAGAGCGCGGTCACGAACCACGCGTAGATGCCGGTCAGCGCCGGCGCCGGGCGATCGTCGTCACCGTGCAGAAAGGCGATCGCGCGGTTGAGGGAGAGCGCGGCCCTGCCAGGATCGGCGGGCGCGGTCGCTCGCGCCAGCGCTCGGCCCCCGAGGTACTCCGCCACGAACCGGTGCGTTGGGACGAACGTCTCGCCGTCGCCGCTGAACATCGGCGTGTCGAGCGCCGCGCGCAGCGCCTGCGTATCGACGTGAGCCGGAAGAAGGTCGTCCCGCGTGACGAACAGCCGATCGGTCGGCACCGCTGCGTGCATCCAGAGGTCGGTTCGGACCGAAAGCAGCAAGACCAGGCATGCAGCTTCCGCGGCTTCCATGATCCGGGACGGCGGCGGGCGGTCCGATCGCTCAGGCATGGCCGGATTGACCTCATGGGCCATCTGCCGCGTGGCCTCGGCAAGGAGTCCGCCCCGGGTGGTGATCGGGACTTCCGCACGGTCGAGGGTGTCGTGCAGCAGAAGGAGGGTGGACGGGTTCCCCATCAGTGCGGCCGCGCTCATCGTCTCGACCCGCCTCTGGAATGCCGCCGGGTCGGATTCGCCAATCGCGCTCAGGATGCGACGCTGGTCGGCGAAGTCCAGCGGTTCGAGCTGAAGAGTGGCGAAGTCGCCAAGCCGATCCTCGATCCGAATGGCGTCCGATGGCGGAAGCGAGATCGCCCGGCACGCGATGCGCCACTGGTCGTACCCGCACGTCTCGAGCGCGTCGATCAGGGACTCCAGCCGGTCGACGCCCACCTCGCCGATGCGATACTCCTCCATCGCGTCTATGAATACCGCGCGTCCATTAGGCCGCTTCCCGGCGACGAACTGTCGCGCGGTGGTGATCCGGGAGCCGACCGCGCCAGCCTCCCGTGCGAAGGAGGTGGACTTCCCGCTACCCGGCTCACCGAGGAGCACGTAGCTCGTCAGATCCCGGAATTCCGACAGGCGGCGGCGCTCAGGCGTGTCTTCTCCGCGGACGCTGACGTGACGATCGACGTCGGCGGAGGTCCTCACGCGCTGCAACCTCACTGCGGCCGTTCTTGTGAAAGCCTATGCAAAGAACGGGTCGTTCAGCTGGTGAAGACGGCAGGTCGCGAAGTCGTTCGGGCCCGTCCACTTCGTTTCCGCGGACTTGCGTTTATCGGAATCGAAATAGGGAGCGGTCAAAGCGGTAATCACGCGCTTTTCGAGCTTGATGGTCTGCCCGAGTTTTGTCGCGGTCGCCGCCAACGCGGCGTCAAACGCCGCGATAGCTGCGTTGCGATCGGCGAACGTTCCCCACAGCGTCGTGTTCGGCAGCCGCAGAACTTTGCGAGTTCCCTTCGTCTGGTAGATGTACAGCAAGCCTGACGGCTCCGCCTGCAGCAGGAATTCCTTGTGGGGATCCTTGCCTTGGACGGCAGGTCGTAAGTGATCAGAAAATCCGGCATCTTTCCCCCTTACTTGGTAGATGGGGACAAACAATGCGGCTGTCACTCCCGCAGGCGGAAACGTACTACCTTTGCGACGATGTCGACCTGGATCAACTGTCCAGGCGGAGCTGCTTCCTCAGCGCCGTGTCGACCGAGGAGGCGGGAGCGAAGCGCCGGATGAAGGCCACCTTCCGTGCGACCGAGCCGGCCGGGTAGCGCATCCTTGGCTTTCCGTCGGTGGCGGCCCTCAGCACTGCCTGCCCTACGACGTCCAGCTCGTCGGCCTTTTCCATCGTACCGACCAACATTTTCTGCATGTGCCTGCGCGGCGTCGTACTCTTTGAGCGGAGCGTCCAGCTGGATCATGTTCTTGTCGAATGACGTCCGCATATATGCCGGTTCGATCAGGCTGACCTGGATGCCGGCATGGCGCAGCTCATGATCCAGCGCTCTGAGTACCCTTCACGCCGCGCCCGACGCCAAAGCATGCCCCCTGATCATGGGCGGCGCGCGACAACGTGCGCGAGCATGTCGGTGTGCAGGCGTGGTTGAACCCGCGAAGTGAGGGCTGCCGCTTCCTTCTTTTCCACGCGAACGGGGGGCGGCCTGCCCTCGCCTCTTTCGCCCAAAAGTGGAGATCCGCTTCATGGCGAGTCCTGCCGTTCGAAATATCGCCCTGGAACGGCAGGAATGTCCCAAACCTTTCCGTCGACCGAAATCGTTTGGCCCGATGGACAGGCGACGCGTAGCACATGAACCAATGTCCGCTTTCGGGAGGCCGTAATAGCGCTGCGAATGGCCGGGTATGGGTCTTCAAACCAAGGTAGCATTATGACGCCTACCTACAGTCGGCCTTGCTCGGAAATTTCAGCGATGCGATCACGAACAGTCTGAAGGCATTCATCCGCTCGAATACCAATCAAAAGCTCATTGCATTGATCTGCAATATAAACGGCGTTCTGGGCGGCTTGCTCGATCAAGGCCAGCTGCTGCAAACGGGCTTTCACTTCTGGCATATTTTTACCTCCGTCATCTCAGCAGATTTCGCGATGCCCTCTAGCGAACTCGATGTTCGCCGCCTCGTTTGAGATCTGTTTTCTAGCCATATTCGGGTCTCTTCCCGAAACTCAGCGGGAACCCGCGTGGCGGCATGATCAGCCATGTCGCGAAGTGTTCTCGCTTTCAGAACATCCTTCATCCGCGCGTCGGCTTCCAGCATCACGGCGTGGATCCCGCATACGCCGGACGTCGCCCAGGCAGGGGGCGTTTGACCGTACAAGGGGCATGCATGCCTAACATTGCGGCAGTCGAAGAGCGCTTTTTGGCCGTCGACTGCGATCACGACGTCATAAAACGATATTTCTTCAGCCGGTCGGGCGAGGCGAATGCCGCCCCGCATACCCTCGGTCGCGACGACTATCCCCGCCTTGTTAAGCTTGGTCGTCACGCCTGCCATGAACTTCACTGGCAGTGCGCGCAGCGTAGCCAGATCCTTGGAACTTGGCGCCGCTGCGTCGTCAGGCAAGTCAATGATGTAGAGCAGGGTATGAAGTGCATACTCGACTGCCGTACTGATATGGCTCACGTGAAACTCCGACCCGGCGGGTGGTAGTTAAACCAATCGCTCGCTCACGGCAAACGCTGAGTTTCTCACGCTACCGAGCACCTGAGCGTTCACTCCGCCCACGCTTTGACGCCAGCGGCAAAGGGTCTTACCGCAGTCGATTGCCAACAGCATCAAACCCCGCATCTTTGTGCGTTTTCGATCGTCTTTTAGTTGTGCTAGATGGGGGGGGTAACAACCGGTAGCAGTCACGTGCCAAGCATACGAAGTAAGCCGATCTCGTAAACCTTGAGAAAATTAACTTAAATTATTCGGAAGGCGCTGAATGCCCGTCGCTCATTGTGTATCCAGCATGGCAGGGATCATTCTAGATTTTGATGACGGGTTCTGTCGACTGGTTCAGCGCAGGCCTGATCAGTTAATTGGTATATCGTACAAAGCTATTACCGCTCCTGCTGATCTCTCCAGAAGTAGTAAAATGCTTACGGGGCTGATAGATAAGGCCGCTCCAACCCATCTGCGCAAAGCATATGTACGTCCCGATGGCAGCCTTATAAAAGCGGATCTTTTGGTATCCAAGTTCGGCGATGAAGGACGTTTGATAACGACATTGTCTTGGATTGACGGGAGGCAGGAACCGTCACCGTCACGGCTTTGGAAAGCAGCCCTTCGGGTCAAGCATGTTTATGACGCGCGGCTCATCGAGTTAGGAAAAGATCTTTTTAGCGATCATGTGGGCCTGATTCTACTTTACATGTATCTGGCAGAGGCGGAAGGTCGTGTGGTGACGGCTTCACAAGTCGCAAAATTAATTAACCTTCCAGAACAATCTATGGATCGATGGGTAAAAGCTCTGGTTCATCGTGGCCTCGTAGAAATCCCGGTCAGTAATTTGGGATACATTCAGCTAAGCCAGGACGGAATTATAAGGCTTGAACGCCTGTTTTTCGCGACGTTAGCGCCTGAGCCGCTCGCAGTTGCCTAGGCGGACCTTCCTTTTTCGCGTTTTCGCCGCAAGTAACAGTTAGATGGCTCTCTCACCCGACTATTATTCTGTTCTAGGCGTGCCCTCGACGGCAAGTCGCGAAACTATTCATGCCGCGTGGAAAGCGCTACTCCGTCAACATCACCCCGATGCCAATCATGGTGCGGATGTCTCTGCTCGTGCGAAAGAGATCAACGAGGCGTATTCCGTTTTGGGGAAGAAGGAAGCACGCGCCGCCTATGATCGGTCGCAGATCAGGCCGTCTGCTTACCGAGCGACCGCGGACCGCCCGTTTCACCCTAGGAAAGCCGGCGGGCGCCCTACGCGGCCTAGCCCGTCGATGCAGCCCAGCGGTGGCTTCTCGCAGCCCCTACAGCCCAACGAATGGCTGATGGGCCTTTTCCTGCTGATCCTCACCGCCGCACCGATCGCTACAATCCTGGTTCTGTGGAACGAGGAATCCGGATTGGCACCTACGGTTCGACGTAGCGTCACCGCTCATCCCGTGCGTGAGCCTCTCGCAAAAGCCGTCGGGAGCTCATCGCGCACAAAACTTCGACCTAGACAGCCTGCTCCTTAAACTATTGCCCTGTCACGACATTCGAGTTCGCAGGGTCAGGCTCCCAAAGCGGTCGTAACCCCGAGATGAACGAGCGGCCGAAGCTGGGAAGCTGGAAAGGGGGCGGGGACGTCTGCTTGTGGGTCTCAGTGACCGGAGGCTTTTGCATGCCTTATGGCCTAGCTCAGGATGTGCAGTAAATTTGCAACGAAAATCAAACCAGCTGTGTCAGCTACCACTTATAGTATCTCAGTATTTCGCAATTAGTGTGACGCCCCCTACCATCAGTAATGCACCAAAGAAGCGCCAAGGATTCATTTCGTGCTGCTCCATGCGAAACAGCCCGAAGTGATCAATTGCTAAACTGGCAAGGATATTGGCGGTGATCGTAATGCCGTTGACGGGACCGGCGCCAAGTTTCTGGATGAGCAGAAACCCGGCAAACACTGCGACCGCACCGACGATGCCCCCGAGTGGCGCCCACCACGGCATCGCGGCAAGGTCGCCCACGGTAGGTAGCGGCTTAGGCATGCACGCGAAAAGAGCGACCGTCAGGAACAAGACGAGCATGAACGAGATGGATGTAGCGAGCCATGGATTGCCGATCGACTTGTTTAACTGACCGCCCATCGACGCACCCACGGCCTGCAGCATGCCAGCTACGAAAATGAAGGGATAGGCCCAGGCTGCGTTCATAGAATATCCCCCAATTCAAGAATGATAGGTCCGCCGCGTCTCACTCAGGCGCAAACCAGACTTCTAACTGCCAAACCCGGAAGCATTATAAAATATCCGAGGCGGTCCCTCTTTCTTGGAAGACGGGCGTCAGGCTGGTCGCTTTCGGCATCGAGCTTTAGATAGCAACGGGGTTCACGCGATTGCCATCGCACCATGCTTGCGCTTGGCCTCGGGCTACGTGGATCGAGATGATGCTGTCGGGATGATCGGCCTTCAGGGCCGCCTCGATGCGGTCGCAGATAGCGTGCGACGCATCGACGGTCATGGTGCCCTCGACCACCGGGTGGAAGTCGACGAACGTCATCGGGCCAGCGTGCCGCGAACGCTCGGCGTGGCGGATATGGGACCGGGTATACCGGCAAGCCAGCGCGAGCATCCCATGACGCGCTTCGCTCGGCTCGACACCAGCCGTCATTCTGATGGCAGTGGCCTTGGTCTCAGCATTGCACGGGTCGCCGCCCGCGTTCATGGCGCCTCGCTGACGCTGAGCGACAATGCGCCAGGGCTTCGTGCGGCTGTGCACTTTCCGAAGGCGTAAGCATCAGTCTGTCGCGGCCCCACCAAACATGACGCATTCATGAACTTATCGCGAGTTAGGACCCAAAACATGTGAGCGATGTTAGGGGCTTAAGGTCGGCGCCGGGTCGTCCTCATGACAGGGGGCTCCCTCGTGGATCAAACCGCTTTTCTGATCGGCTTCAGCGTGATGTCGGTCGCGTCGCTGGCGATATACGTGACGGGTAAGAAGACGCAGCCGTCGGGTCATCATACGCTCCTGCACGCCAGCGTTCCGTTCATCGCGGCAACCGCGTATCTCGCAATGGCCTTTGGGATCGGCACGCTGGTCAACAGCGACGGCTCGGCGACCTATCTGGCACGCTATGTCGATTGGTCGGTAACGACGCCGATACTATTGTCCGGGCTGGTGCTGCTGGCGTTCCACGAGCACGGAAAGACAGGTGAAGTCGGCGGGTATTTGACATCGGTCATCGTCCTCGATGTCCTGATGATCGTCACGGGCCTGATATCGTCGCTTGCCGCCCCATCGCTGGCGAAATGGATCTGGTACGGATGGTCCTGCGTCGCGTTTCTCGGCGTGCTGTATCTGCTCTGGGGTCCGTTGCGGTCACAGGCCGTCAACCGCGGTGCGGCGTTGGGCGCAGCTTACGCCAAGAACCTCATATTCCTGACGGTGATCTGGTTCCTCTATCCCATCGTCTTCCTGGTCGGTCCGGAAGGTCTAAAACTGATCACTGATCCCACATCGGTCTGGGCGTTCCTGATAATGGATGTCATCGCGAAGGTCGTCTATGCGTTCTATGCGGCAGCCAACCTCGACAAGGCGTTGGCGCATCAGGGCGACGAACGCGGCTACCGGGCATGACACTACGCGCCCCGGCCCTTGGCTGGGGCCTCGTTTTCGGGGCGGCTTTGATCGCATCATTGTGCTCGCTCACCGTGCAGCTTGCGTTCGCAGCCATCGCGGTCAGCATCGTCGGCATAGTGCACGGCGCCAGTGATCTTGAAATCATCGAGCACCAGCGACGCCCGACCTTCCTGGCACTGTACGTCTCCGCGCTACTGGTCTGTCTCTGGTGGTGGATCGTCGATCCCGCGATCGCACTTCCCGCATTCCTGCTGGCATCCGCCGTCCATTTTGGCCTTGAGGATGCCCCGGCAAGCCGTCCGTTGGAGAGGATGGCCCGCGGCATAAGCCTGGTTGCCACCCCTGCGACTCTGCATGCGGCGAGCCTGACCCGCATTCTCCATTCTGCCGGCGTTCAAGCGTCAAGTCTGCCGACCATGGTCAGCAGTCTGGCGATTGCCGGTGGCATAGCCGCCGGCTGCCTCGCGATCATCGGCGTCGCGCGTCACGATCGACGTCTCCTGGTTGGAACGACAGCACTTCTGGTTCTACCCCCGCTCGTCGGGTTTTCGGTGGGGTTCCTCGTGCTGCACGCGGTGCCACAGACGAAAGCGCGTCGTGATCGCTTGCAGTGCGTCACGACCACCGCGTACCTTCGTACCACGGCGCCGGTCCTCGTCGCGGCCGTGACGCTGGTGGGGATCGTGGGAGGGTTGCTGCTGCGATGGGACCCTTCGGGCGCGCGTTCGCTATTTGCCGGCATCGCGGCACTGGCAATGCCGCATCTGCTGGTGACGCCGTATTTCGAAGGGGTTGCCCGGCAATCAGGGATTATGCCCCAGCCTCAAGCACGCCAGAGCTTCCTGTAAGCCGTATCGAAGGCCGTCAGATCGTCAGGATCCGTGATGGTGGTCGTCACCCGCTTTGCGTGGCGAAGCGCGAGCGCCCGTAGCTGCGAACGTGCCTGAAACCTGATCAGACGAAACCGCCATTGGCGCGGATCGTCTGACCATTGACCCAGCCACCATCGGGGCTGGCTAGAAATGCCACGACCGACGCTATGTCGTCGGGCTGGCCAAGCCGCTTCAGTGGATTGGCGTCGATCATCGATTGCACCACGGCCTCCGACTTGCCGTTCATGAACAAGGCCGTTGCCGTCGGCCCAGGCGCGACCGCGTTCACGGTAATGCCACGCACGCCCAATTCCTTGGCGAGGATACTCGTCATGGCCTCGACCGCAGCCTTTGTCGCGGTGTAGACGCCGTACCGGGGAAGTAGCGCGCCGACGACGCTGGTCGAGAAACTGATGATGCGACCTCCATCGCGCAAGCGACGCGCACCTTCTCGCATCCCTCGGAAGACGCCAGCGATATTGACGGCAAGCTGGTGATCGAAATCGGCGTCGCTGACATCGGCAATCGGCGCGAAGATGGCAACACCTGCATTGTTGACTAGGATATCGAGGCCGCCGAAAGTGCGTTCCGCAGCGTCGAACAGCGATGGTATGCCGTTCAGCGTGCTGACATCGGCCTGTACCGCGATCGCTTCGCCGCCTGACGCGGCGATCTCGGTCACAACGTCCTGAGCATCCTCGTGACCGCGCGCGTAGTTTACGATCACGGCCATGCCGTCGGCCGCAAGGCGCTTCGCGATGGCCGCGCCGATGCCCTTCGATCCTCCGGTAACCAGTGCAACTTTACGTTCCGTCATGATCCGTCTCCTTCTGAGCCGGGTATGTAGACGGTCGTGTGGCCGGGATAATCGGTCAGGTCTTGCCAAGTCCATTCGGATATGGCGAACAATAGGCATGGATCGCCTTGAAGCCATGCGGCTGCTCGTACGGATCGTCGAACGTCGCAGTTTCACGGCGGCGGCAACCGATCTCGATATGTCGCGCTCGACTGCGACGGAGGGCATCAAGCAGCTGGAAGCCCAGTTGGGCGTGCGCCTGCTGGAACGCACGACACGCATCGTGACCCCGACGCTCGATGGCGACGCCTATTATCGTCGCTGCATCGCGATCCTGGCCGATATCGAAGAGGCGGAGGGCGCGTTTCAGGATGCCGAGCCGCGTGGGCTGCTTCGGATCGACGTCCATGCGATGATCGCGCGGCGGTTCTTGATCCCGCACATTCCCGCGTTCCTTGACCTTTACCCGCGGATCGATCTTCATATCGGCGAAGGGGATCGCCTCGTCGATCTCGTGCGCGAAGGCGTGGATTGCGTCATCCGTGCAGGCGAGCCAACTGAAAGTGGCTTGATCATGCGTCGTGTTGCCACGCTGAACGAGATGACGTGCGCGAGTCCGGCATATCTCGCCCGCCACGGCGTCCCAGCGACACCCGCCGATCTCCAAGGTCATCGAATGATCGGCTATTTGTCATCACGAACCGGCGAGATCATCCCATTGGAATTTACGGTCGAAGGTCGGCTCGACTATGTCACCTTGCCCAGCCGCGTGACAGTCGGCGGTGCTGATGCGATGGGGGAGCTTGCCCGGCTCGGCATGGGGCTCATCCAGGCCCCGCGTTATCGCTTCGTCGACGATTTTGCCGCTGGCACGCTCACCGAGGTGCTGGCCGACTATCCACCTTCACCGACGCCCCTCGTGGCGCTCTATCCGCAGAACCGACAGCTCTCACCGCGTGTCCGGGTTTTTCTTGACTGGGCTGTAGGCATTTTCGCAACGGCCGATCTTTAAGAACGGGTGCCACCACAGTTCGGCGCAGTACCCGATGTCGCGATCGATCGGCGCCAGTTAACACGAATGTGCGGCAAGCTGTTGAAAGCAGTATGCGACTCCTGTCAAAGTGAGAATGTGAACGAGCGTTCGAAGTTGGGAGGCGAAAAAGGACGCCTGAGTGTCTGGAAGTGGGTCTCCGCAACTGCGGGGGGCCGATCCTTCCTGGATCTCGGTTGGTGGCCGTTGGTGCTGCGCCGAGGTCCTAATCATGAGCTACAACGCCTGCGCGACTATCAAACGCCTGCGCGACTATCAGCTGCTGAAGTATGCCGGACTTCTTAGGTCATCGATTAGGGAGAGCCCGACCGGTGCCCAGCCAAGTTCAGCTTGGGTGAGCGTGCTGCTCACTGGGTTGTCAACCGAGACGAACGGCGCCGTAAAGCCAAACTGGCGTGTGGCGTCGGCCTGCGTCCCCGAGCGCAGGGGCAGGCCCAATCGCTGGCCCATGACCTCGGCAATCTCCCGATAAGTGAGCACGTCGTTACCTACGCCGTGGTAGACGCCCCCAGGCTTTCCGTTTTCGAGCGCCAGCCTAAACAGCGAGACGGCGTCATCGATATGGACGCCGCTCCAGTGATTGGAGCCCTCACCGACATAAATAACCTCGCCGTGTTTGCGCGCTGCCAGGGCGAGCTGGGGGATTAGGCCCTTGTCGCCCGTCCCGTGTACTGCGGGCGCCAGTCTGACGATCGAGGCTCGCACTTTGTGGGACGCCCAATGCTCCACGAGTGCTTCACTGACAGAGCGGACGTAGCCAGGCGACGCCGCGTTCGGGCAGTCAGTTTCAATGGCAATGCCCCGTGCCGATGCACCCGACGCACCAGCTACGCCCATCGTGGCGAAGGCGGTGACTAAGGGGCGCTCCGAACCGCTAAGTGCGCTCGCCAGGGTATTGAGGGCCGCATCGTTGGTTGCTGTAATGGCCTTCATCATTCTTCCCATGATGCCACCAGGCCAGCCACCAAAGATGGCACTGAGCATACGTGTACGCGGCATGTCACCCGGCGAGAAACTGTATGCCAGATGGATTACGCCGTCGGCCGCCTCGGCGCCCTGCCGCAGAACCGAAAGGTTGGTAAGGCTGCCAATGAGAGGTTGGACACCGTTCGCTCGCAGCATTTCAGCGGAGGCTTGAGATCTAGCGAGGCCCACAACTTGGTAACCGCGCTTAATGAGGTCATTCGCAATCGCAGGTCCTAGGAAACCCGTTGCGCCAGTGATGAAGACCCGCATGCAGATTACTCCTATTTGTTGTTCAAGGAATTGCGTCGGCATTGCTGAAGGTTAGGTACAGCTCTGCCAGGACCATGTTGGGCAGCCAGCATGCCCAGGAAATCACGCGATAGGACAGGACCGGGTCGAGCCCGAGTTGAAAGCTAGTCGGCAGGTAGAGCCGCAGCGTTACTGCCGATAACGTCAGTGCAAACGAGCGGATCATCCAGCGCCGATGCGACGACACTCGTTGTGCTAGGATCTCCCGGACCGCAAATATGGTGGCTGCAATCCAAGCGATACCCAGCAAGCTGAAACCGGTGCCGGCGATAGGTCCTGCAGAGACGCCGGTCGCAAGCACCAGCGCAGCGGTGCCCCCGGTGACGCACCCGGCGACGTAGATTTGCCCGCACATCCGGTGAGCGGCTGTCTGGCGCCGACGAAGCACAGGCAGAAACTGCCATGGGCCAACAAAAAGTGCTGTTGCGGCCCCGGTCGCGTGAATCACAAGCCATGGGTTCACATGGGCATTGGCTGCAATTGTCACTGGAACGGGTCCCGCCTTGGCGAGATAGCGATAGGAAACAAGCGCCACAGCGCTACTCAGCATCGCCATGAACGCCCAAGACACACGTCGCACTAGAGAAGAAAGTGGTCGCGGCCTTTCCGTTCGTGGTTGGGTCCAGGACGGCAGATTGGGATCGATCATGCAAAGGCCTCGTATCTCGACACCGTCTAGGCATGAGGCGCTGGACCGAACATACTCATCCGTCCTCTAATTCATTGCGATCGTCCAAACTCATGGACCCACTTTCTGATATTCTGACGTTGATGAAACCGACTGGTTATGGCTTTCGCGGATTGAACGCGGCGGGGGATTGGGCGCTCGCCTTTGAGCCCGCGCAGGGAATCCGCTGTTTTGGTATTGAGACGGGGGCCTGCCAATTGCAGGTCGCGGGCACGTCCGCACCGATATCGCTAGCCGCCGGTGACGTCGCGCTGGTGACGGTAGGGGGAGCGGTGCTCCAATCCTCCGACGCGGCGATACCGGTTGATGCGTTTGCACTGATGACGAGTGTACGAGCTGGACATATCGTCGTCCTGAACGGAGGTGGCGAATGTCGCGGGCTAGGCGGCTTCTTTGGGCTTGGCGGGGTCCAAGCCAAAACGCTGGTCGACGCCATTCCGGCGATGATCCATGTCGGTCCTGGTGCAGGCCGAGAGGCATTGCTGACCGGGATGCGACGGCTGATGGCCGAATTGAGCGATCCTCAGCCAGGCAGCGCTCTTCTGGCGGGCCACCTTGCTCAAGCACTACTGGTCGAGGCTCTGCGTGAACATCTGAAAAGCGGTCAGTCTACCAGCGGCTGGTTAGCAGCGCTTGCTCATCCCAATCTACGGCATGCCATGGCCGCGGTGCATAACGATGTCGCACGTCATTGGTCTATTAGCGACATGGCCCGGGCGGCGGGAATGTCGCGATCAAGCTTCGCCTCGCACTTTGAGAGGGTCACCGGCGCAACGCCGATGGCCTATCTGACCCGCTGGCGCATGATGCTGGCGTCCGAGCTTCTAATTAGCACCGGCATGTCGCTGCCTGCCGTTGCGTCCTCGGTAGGTTATGAATCGGAGAGCGCATTCGGGGCTGCTTTCAAGCGTATCACCGGTCATTCGCCACGCAGGGCCGGGAAGCAACCTCGCAGCTTGCTCTCCGCGACTAGGCCTTAGAACCTGAAGTTCGAACACCGAGGAGTACGGAGGCGAGCTGGAGAATGAAATCCGGTTGGAAACCATAGTATCGTTGTCTTTTCAGATCTTGAAACGACCCGCAGTCACGCCGAAGGCTGCGCGTAGGAGCGTAGTTCATCGACGATCGAATGCCGCGACGGGTGCCAACCAAGCTCACGTACGGCGCGTTGGCCGGAGACCACCTGATCGCATGCGATCGCATCCGCGAAGCTTCCCAGCACCTGCCGAGCTTCCCCCAGTGGCCATTCCGCCAACTGGCCCCCGGCACCTGCTCCCTCGCTGGCGGCCCGTGCAATTTCGATCAGCGGAACAGCGACGTCATGAGCCCCGTTGTAGATCGATGCGGCAGGCGCCTTCTCGAGCGCGAGCTGCCTCATACATTGCTCTGCTTCCAAGATGTTCGCAAAGCTATTGGGCGCGATGATCGCAATCGTCCGCAGCAAGCCGTTGTCAGTGTCTCTCATGCCTGAGGCCACGCGAACTCCGGAAACCTTGCCCATCGCTCGACGGTTACCTGCGAAACAACTGCGAGACGTATATGCTTCTGATCGCCATTGAAGAGCATATCTTGCCACTTAGCGTTCGCGAGGCGTGGGCCTCCGCGCCGCCCCCATATGACCCCGTATCCGCCATTGCGGACGGGGGCGAAACTGGCGAACGCCTAGCCGATTTCGGCAGGGGGCGCCTGGCGCTGATGGACGAGCAGGGCGTTGACGTGCAGGTTCTCTCCCTGACCACGCCAAGTCTCCACAACCTGAAGCCTTTACCGGCCGTAAAAGCGGCTCGACGCGTCAATGATCTGATCGCCGATGCTTGCGCTCGTCATCCCAGCCGCTTTCAGGGCTTTGCGGCATTGCCCACCGCCGACCCGGAAGCTGCTCCACGTGAGCTGGAACGTGCCGTCCGCGAATTGGGCCTCAAGGGGGCGCTACTATGCGGGCGCACGCGGGAACGGCATCTCGACCATCCCGCCCTTAGGCCCATGCTGACGAAGGCGACCGAGCTTGGCGTGCCTCTCTTTATTCATCCCCAGACTCCCGCGGGAGCGGTGCGCGAGGCCAACTACTCAGGGATCAGCGACCGGGCGGACGTCGCACTCGCTGCTTTTGGCCTCGGCTGGCACTACGAGGCAGGCCTCGAATGGGTACGGCTCGCGGCGGCGGGCGTTTTTGACGAACTGCCTACGCTTCAAATCATCCTTGGCCACTGGGGCGAGGTGGTGTTGTTCTACCTCGAGCGCACGGCGGCCGTTATGAGCCGGGCACTCGAACTCGACCGGTCGCTTGATGATTACGCCCGTCGCAATCTCTACGTTACGGGCAGCGGCATGTGGAGCGAGGCTTACCTACAGCGCTGCCTGGCGATCGTCGGACCGGATCGTCTGCTCTTCTCGACCGACTTTCCCTACCAGTATCGCCCAGGCGGCGAGCCGCGGCGGTTCCTCGAAAGTGTCGACCTGGATGACGCGACGCGACGTGGTCTCGCCTTTGCGAATTGGGAACGACTGACCGGACCGGCAACCGACTAGGTTCAATCGGTATCACCGCCAATTTGAAGATGAACCCCGCCCGCAAGCCAAGCTCACTGTGGAGCGTGCTGCGGCGGCCGGCTTGCAGGCGGTTGCGCAAGACGCGGTGTTCGCGCGCAGCGACGTGATCAGCCTCCATCTGGCCTATGCAACCGCGAAACATGGCATCATTGGGCGGGATGCAATCTCGGGGATGAAGCCGGGCGCTTTGGCACCTCCTCCGCTGTCCACATGAATGAATGGCAGAAGGTGGGGAGCCAAAAAGAGGCCGCGAATGACCGGATGTGGGTCTCCGCGCCGATAAGTAGCGCTGGCGGATGAATAGGTGCAGCAAGTTATCTAAATTCCTGAGCTACCCATTTGTCGCCCGCCGCAGTTATCTGGCGGAAGGCAATGTCACCATATTCGTACACGGTCGGCCGGTGCGAGATACTGCTTCTGGCTGGGATCGATCTTCCACGCGGCGTACCAAGCATCCACGTTGCGTAGCGGGTTCACCGCACGGATCTGGCCCGGCGAGTGCGGGTCGCTAACCAGCTGCTGTCGGAGCGCCTCGTTCCGGAACAGCGTCCGCCATACCTGACCCCAACCCAGGAAAAAACGCTGATCGCCAGTAAAGCCACCGATCACGGGGGCAGTCTTGCCGCCAAGCGAGGTATGATACGCGTCGAGCGAGATCAGCACCCCGCCGAGATCGCCGATGTTCTCGCCCATCGACGCGCGGCCGTTGATATGAATGCCGGGCAGTCCGTCGAAGCTGTACGCCTCGTACTGGCCACCGAGCCGCGCCGCCTGCGCCTCGAACTTGGTCGCGTCCTCCGCCGTCCACCAGTCGCGCAGGATACCGCGGCCATCCGACTTTCGGCCTTGGTCGTCGAAGCCGTGGCTGATCTCATGGCCGATCACACCGCCGATGCCGCCATAGTTCACGGCGTCGTCCGCCTTCGGGTCGAAGAATGGCGGCTGCAGGATTGCGGCGGGGAAGACGATCTCGTTCTTGACCGAGTTATAGTAGGCGTTGACCGTCTGTGGGGTCATTCCCCACTCGGCCTTGTCGACCGGGATACCGATCCGTGCCCGCCGGTAATTCCATTCGAAGCGTTGCGCGGCTTCCGCGTTGCCGACGAGGTCGCCCGGCTTGATCTGGAGCGCGGCATAGTCGCGCCACTTGTCCGGGTAGCCGATCTTGACGTTGAAGCCCTTGAGCTTGTCGAGCGCCTGCTCCTTCGTGGCAGCGCCCATCCAATTCAGATTGCGGATGCGCCCGGCCAGCGCCACGCGCAAATTGCCGACGAGCTGGTCCATCTTCGCCTTGGACGCAGGCGGGAAGTAGAGCGCGACATAGTCTCGGCCGATCCCCTCACCGACGCCGTTCTCGGCGAACGCCACCGCCCGCTTCCAGCGCTCGCGCTGCTGTGGTTGGCCGTTCAGGAACTTCGAGCGAAACTCGAACTGCGCGTCGACGAAGCGCTTCGACAGTAGTGGCGCGATGTCGTCCGAGATGCGGAATGCCTCCCACGCCTTCAACGTTGCGAGGTCGCTATCGGCGAATACCTTGGCGATGCCGGGGAAGGCGGTGTTCTGCGCCACGATCGCGCGGTTGGCGGCGTCGACACCAGCGGCCTTGAAGAAGGTCGCCCAGGGAAAACCGGGTGCCTGGCTTGCCAACTGCGCGGGCGTCGTCGGGTTGTAGGTCTTGTCGCGGTCGCGGCTCTGTGCGCGCGTCCAGTGCGCCTGGGCGAGCTTGGTCTCCATCGCCACGACGTTCCCCGCCGCGGTGTCGGCGTCCGGCCATCCCGCGAGCGTCAGCATCTGCGTCACATATTGGCGATACCGCGCGACCTGTGGGGCGAATTTGGGATCGAGATAGAGGTCGCGATCGCCGAGGCCCAGACCGGATTGGCGCAAATAGAGCGCGTACACGTCTGGCTGCTTGGCGTCATCGTTGACGCCCGGCGCGAAGAAGCTCGCGCCGAAGCCGCCGAGCGAGCGACCCATGAATTGTGCGATGTCGTCCTTAGACGTTGCAGCCTTCAGCGGCGCCAGTCGCTGGACCAGCGGCGCGGCGTCGAGCTTCTCCGCCGCCGCCGTGTCCATGAACCCGGCGTAGAGGATCGCTGCCTTCATCCGGTCGGGATGCTCAATATCGGAGGGACTGTAGCGGCCGATGAGGCTGCGCAGCCGCTGCTCGGAGATGTCGCGTAAAACCGCGAAGGCACCGTAGGACGAGCGATCCGGCGGGATCTGGGTTCGATCCGCCCATGCGCCGTTGACGAAGCGGAACCAGTCGTCGCCGGGCTTCACGCTACGATCCATCCCGGTGACGTCGAAGCCCCAACTGCCATAGCTGGTCGCCGCGGTGCTGTCCGTCGGCGATGGTGCTCTCGACTGCGGGGTCTGTCCTGTAACTGCGCTCCCGATCGTGACCACACCGAGGAGGGCAACAAGCGGCATATGCTTCAAAACCAACCATCTTCTCCGATCAAGGACATTGCACCTTACCTTTATGAGGGCTTCGCGCTAGCGGAAAACATTCAATAAGTGGCCGACATCAAGATGCTGCCGAGCTCGTCTGGATAATGAATTGATGCGTAGGTCCCGGAATCGGAGAGGGGCGCGCGAATGCCAGCTATGGCATTCCTGCTCCGGGCCACTCATATTCGCTAGCTCGCCGAACGGCTGGGAACATGTCTCAAGTCGTACACCTCCCGTTTGGGTCGTCCATGGTGCATCGGATGGCTACAGCTGCCAACAACCTCGGCGCTTACCGCAAGACGTGAGAAGGGCATCCGAGTCGCCTCGAATGCCCTAATTTTGTAAGCCGCTTGGGAGCAACCTGCCTGCAACTCTAAGCGCTCAGTCGCTTAGATACCATTCGAAAGATTGGTATCCGGATCGTTGGTGCGCATGTCTTCAGCCTGATTCTGGCCTGTCGCGCGTACTGCGTCGGCCTTGTTCTCCAGGCTCGCTTCAGCTGCTTCGTTGCCCGTCGCGTCGGCCGCGTCTTCGAGGTTATCGGCGACGGCTTCGGTGTTCGACTCGATCTGATCGGCCGCCTGCTCGCGCGGGCTGGTGTTGCATGCTGCGAGCGAGAGCAGACCGGTAACGACGGCGACAGCGAAAACTTTCTTCATGATCAACCCTTTTTGTGGTGCGGTACGGATACACGACGGCGGTTGGAATTCAACGCCGATCCACTTGGTGGGGTATAACCGGCCAGCGGTCAGCAATGCCTTGCCTAAGCTATCCCCTCAACTGGCAGGAACCAGTGGCTAAGCCCATGCGCTCCGATCGGCACCACTAAGGAAACAGCGATGGATGAGTTTGCGCGCATGATGAGTATGGAGGGTGTGCGTCCTCTTGATACCCCAAAGGAAACATCCCGGCGGGTCGTCAAACAGCCATCTCCAGTTTCGAGCCAACCGTTAGTAACTATGCCAGAATTGGGGGTAGGCGGTTATGCGTGGGTTACAGGAAAACGTGCGCGCACTGCGCTCGAGACGGCGTTGGAACGCTTGGCCAGCGAGATCCGCGGCGGACGGCGCGGCTGGGCAACCGGCATTCTGCAGGATGGCAGGACAGTCACATTGCCTGCTTCGTCAGGAGCAGCGTCACTGCTTGGCACCGCAGATCGCCAATCGTTACGCCTGATGATTGTCGGCGGCGACGGCTGGACCTTCGTAATGCATCCGATGATGGGTGTCGCTACGCTGGATGACGATCCTGCCTAGCCCGATGAACAAGCGTCAGGGACGGGAACGCAGGTGGAGCGGCTTGAACGTCGAGAACTAGGTTGTCCTGACTGAGGGGCGGCGGTCCGCGTTACTGTTGCTGATCCGTGGCTCGTTGAGCCCTTTCATCGGATTGTCCTTTCTGCCACGGCCAGCGCCCGTCAATCTCGACCTCGAGCGAGAAGCTCAGGAACGTCCTGATAAGAACAATGCCAGCAAGAACGAGCAGACTTTCGATTGTCGGCTCGACCGCTACCGTGTTGATGATGTCGGCCGCGACCAGGAACTCGAGGCCAAGAAGGATTGATCGGCCAAGACCCGACCGAAAGTCAGCGACTAGCGTTGCTCGGCTGGTTTTGCCCCGGGCCAGACCGAGCAAGAAGGCGGCCAGCGTTCCGAATGCCCCTACAACGATAATGGCGGTACCGACGATCTCGACGGCGCTCGTTGCTAAGTGGATCCACTGGGCTTCGTTCGTGATCATGGTGCTTCATGCCTGAGCGGCTGCAAAGGCACAAACTGCCAGAGGGCAGGTTGGGCTGGGAAGGTTGTTACGGTCCAAAGTTTGCGGCGTTTGCAGGTAAATCCGAGGGCATGCCCAGCCTCCGCGCGCCCACGATGTCGTTCTCCCAAAGTTGGTAAGCTGCGGATGCGTTTACCTTGGCCTGGTCGCCGCTTGCTGCGGGCTTCCTGACTGGCGAATATGCGCGCAGACAGCAGCGAACAGGCTCTGCGGGAACTCGCAAAATGCAGCTGTCGCGCGAATTAAACCCTCGCCAAGGCGTGCTCTCGACTGCCCCCTACTCATCTCATCGAGACAAAAGCTTCTTCCAGCGCACCATCCCCATTCCGAGCGCGATCTGCTTCCAGTCGATGCACGAGAAGTCGATCTGATGTAGTTCACGGTGGATCGTTCGGATCCTGGGCTCGGAGCCGTACCGGCTGCCCGTGCTGACGGGCGCGTGGCCGCAGATCTGGTCCAACGTGCGATCGGTCAGGCGAGCATCGTTACCCTTGGCCTTGAACGCATGGCGAAGGGAGTGGAAGACCAAGCGTCGATCGTTGGAAACATACCGATCGATGATGCGGTTGACCTTCTGGCTGGCTTCCTTCGTCCGCTTGCCTACGCTGTTCTCCTTCAAGTCGGGAAATAGCTGCGTGTGACCGAACGCAGCTAGCGCCTCCAGGTACTCGCGGAAACCAAGTTCGAGGAGCTTATCGTGGATCGGGACGAGCCTGATCGAGTCCTCGGTCTTGACGCTCTTGTCCTCGGCGTCCTCATCATCGGCGTATTCGTCGATGTCGAGGTAGACGATGTCACCGTCGTGGCGAACGTCGGCAAGCGCGACCTGACCGACCTCTTCCAGCCGGGCACCCGTGGTGATCGAAAGCAGAAAAAGCCAGAAGATGGTCACGTCGCTGATACGGGATTCCGTATTCCAAGCGGCCGGTTCGACGAAGAGCGGACTGGCGCAAAGCGTCGCGAGCTCGTGATCCTCGAAGCTACGCCGAGTGCGCCGCTTCTTCGTG
This sequence comes from Sphingomonas sp. PP-F2F-A104-K0414, assembly GCF_004340945.1. Lineage (GTDB taxonomy): Bacteria > Pseudomonadota > Alphaproteobacteria > Sphingomonadales > Sphingomonadaceae > Sphingomonas. The sequence continues at coordinate 99,180 of NZ_SLYD01000008.1, read as the reverse complement.
TAGCCGACGATCTTGATCCCGCTGCCAATGTTCGCGGGCGTCCAGCGCTGATGGAAGGCATAGGTGAGCAGCGCCTGCAGCGCGCCTACCCGCTTCTTGAGAGTGGGAGGCGCGCATTTGGGCGTGGCGTCCTTGTGCTTCGCCACTCGGGCCGTGAAGGGCAGGGCGCGATCCGCCCTAGGCATCGAGGCGGGGAGCTTCGCGGCCTCGTCGCGGTAGTCGTACAGCATGTCGGCATCGATCATTGATACGGTCGGGTCGCCCGCGAAGTCGATGAAGTCGTCTACCGCGGCCTCGTATTCCCCGGCCGTCTGCGGGCGCGGTTCGTTTCCCGCCTTCCATTCGTGGAACAGCGTCTTGAGACGCAGGTTCGGACGTCGCCTCGAATTCGGAACGCGCGGGCGGTGACGGCTCAGACGTACCCGGTTGACCTCCTCGTCGGCGCTGCGCTTCTCGTCGACGACGTCCAGAAGCGCCTTGATGATCTCCTCCTCCGAGAAATGCACGGCACCCGGGTCGAATGCCCGTAGCCGCGCCGCAGGACCGGTGAGACAGGGGCGCCAAAGCTGTTCGTTGTGGTGCCACCGCAGTCGGATCCAGTTGGTGCCGGTCTGCTCGATGTCGCCCCCATAGGAGTCGGCCACCAACCTTTCGAAGCGTGGCTTGTCCCCGCAAACCAGATCCCAGTCGGTATTGGACGGCGGACCCATGATCGCGGGCGGGAACGGGTCGTCCAAGCCGATCGACTTGCGCGCGCCCGCCGCGGCATCCAGTTCCATGAAAGTTGCGACGAGTCGCTGCTGACCGGTGAGACCGGTGCCCGTTGCGGGGGCTTCGCACCAACGCCGCACCAGCGCGCCGGGTGTCGGGATCAACGTGCCTTCCGCAAGGCGGCGACGCGCGTCTGCGAGTTTCGTCTCGAAGTCGGCGTTCTCGCGCGCGAAGCCGATCTTGGCTTCGGCGGGATCCTTCGTCCTGAGCGATATCTTGATCGCGGCCTTGCCGTCGAACGCCGCCCGGAGTGCTTCGGGGACCGCGCGTCTAAAGTAGAGTTGCCCGGTCCGGGGATCGGCGAAAGGGGACGCCATGCTGGTCTTCTTCACGTTCTTCTGTACCCATGTTCTGTACACATGACGGGTAAAAGAGACGTAAATCCGCGCATTTCCGACGTTTAGTCGAGAATGGTGACCCCTACGAGAATCGAACTCGTGCTTACGCCGTGAGAGGGCGTCGTCCTAACCGCTAGACGAAGGGGCCGTGTAGCAGAAGCGGGCGTCTACGGAATGGGTCGGTAGCCGTCAAGACGGTTACCGACAATTCTTGCGACGCCCGCGTATTTTATCAGGCAGCGACCTTCTTGCGTTCGGCCATTTCCTCGTTGAGCATCTCGGCCAGCAGGAATGCGAGCTCGAGGCTCTGGCTGGCGTTGAGGCGCGGGTCGCAGTGCGTGTGGTAGCGATCGGCGAGCGACTGCTCGGTCACGTCGACCGCGCCGCCGGTGCACTCCGTCACATTCTGGCCGGTCATCTCGGCGTGGATGCCGCCGGCATGCGTGCCCTCGGCGCGGTGGACCGCGAAGAAGCCGCGGACCTCGGCGAGGATGCGGTCGAACGGCCGCGTCTTGTAGCCGTTGGCGGCTTTGACGACGTTGCCGTGCATCGGGTCGCAGCTCCACACCACCGGATGGCCTTCGCGCGTCACGGCACGGACCAGACGGGGCAGGTTGGCCTCGATCTTGTCATAACCATAGCGCGTGATCAGCGTCATGCGGCCGGGTACGCGGCCGGGATTGAGCGTGTCGAGCATCCTCAGCAGGGCGTCGGGCTCCAAGCTAGGCCCGCATTTGATGCCGATCGGGTTGCCGATGCCGCGGAGGTATTCGACATGCGAAGAGCCCTCGAACCGCGTGCGATCGCCGATCCAGAGGAAATGCGCGCTCGTGTCGTACCAGTCGCCGGTCAGCGAATCCTGCCGGGTCAGCGCCTGCTCATACTGGAGCAGCAATGCCTCGTGGCTGGTGTAGAAATGCGTTTGCGCAAGCTGCGGCACGGTCTCGGGATCGATTCCGCACGCCGCCATGAACTCGAGCGCCTCGCCGATCCGGTCCGCGGTCTCGGCGTATTTCTTCGACCAGGGGCTGCGGCCCATGAAGTCGTGCGTCCAGCGGTGCACCTGGTGGAGGTTCGCGTAGCCGCCTTGCGCGAACGCCCGCAGCAGGTTGAGCGTCGCAGCCGACTGCGAATAGGCGCGGATCATCCGCTGCGGATCGGGCGCGCGGGCCTCAGCGGTGAAGGCGATGTCGTTGACGTTGTCGCCGCGGTACGAGGGCAGCTCGACGCCGCCGATCGTCTCGGTATCGGTCGAGCGCGGCTTGGCGAACTGACCCGCCATGCGGCCGAGCTTCACCACCGGGAGCTTCGACGCGAACGTCAGGACGACCGCCATCTGCAGGATGACGCGGAACGTGTCGCGAATGTTGTTCGCGCTATGCTCGGCGAAGCTCTCGGCGCAATCGCCGCCCTGGAGCAGGAACGCCTTGCCGGCAGCGACCTCGGCGAGCGACGCGGTCAGGTTGCGGGCCTCGCCCGCAAAGACGAGCGGCGGGAAGGTCGCCAACTGGTCGGTCGCGGCGGTCAGTGCAGCCGCGTCGGGATAGGTGGGGAGCTGTCGTGCTTCGTGACGCGTCCAGCTGTCGGGGGCCCAGTTCGCGGCCATATCATGTCGTCCGGATGGTGAATTGTGCGGCTGGCCATGCGCGAAAACGCCTTTTCGCGCAATGAAGTAAAGCTTGTCTGCGTTAAGCCTGCGCCCTTGCGCCAGCGATCGGGCGGCTTGCCAGACGCCGCTATGGTACCAAGCCAGGCCCAAGGCTGAGCTCGTGCACGACCGGCCGCGCAGTTCGCATCCGCTCGAACGGTCAATAGCCCTCGTCGAGATCGGCGACGTTCCTCATCGGTTCACCGGCGAGAAACGCGGCAAGATTTTGGAGGAACATCGTCGCCCCGCGTTGGAACATCGTCGTCTGGCTCCTGCCCGACAAGTGCATCGTCACGATCGCATTCGGCGCGGACCAGAGTGGGTGGCCAGCAGGCAGGGGTTCGGGCTGGGTAGGGTCGAGAAACGCGCCGCCGATCGTTCCGTCCGCCAGCGCACTGCATAAGGCTTCGTCGTCAATCATGTCGCCGCGGGCGATGTTGATCAACCAGGCCGACCTTTTCATCTGCTGGAGTTCGGCATGGCCGATCATCGCCTGCGTCGCGCCGGTCGACGGTGCGGCGAGAATGATCCAATCGAACGCGCCGAGCCGGTCGCGCCAGGCATCCGCCGTGATCGTGCCATCGCGGCCGGTCCGCGAGACGCCCGTCACCGCGACGCCAAACCCGGCAAGCCGGTCGCCGATCAACCGGCCGATCGTGCCATAGCCGATGACCAGCGCCTTCGTCCCCTCGAGCTCGATCTTCCCTGGCGCGTCCTTGAGCCATTCGTGGCGGTCGTACGCCCGCAACACCGTATCGAAGCGCTTGGCGGCGACCAGCACGCCCATCACGGCATATTCAGCCACCGTCACCGCATTGATCCCCGCGCCGTTGGTCAGCGTGACGTTATTGGCCTTGAGGTGTTCGAGGGGGAACGCGTCCAGCCCGGCATAGATCGTCGATACCCACGTCAATCGGGGCCCTGCCGCCCGGATCGCCTCGGCAACGAGATGGGTCGGCTGCATGTCGACCCAGGCGATGTCGGCATCCGCGATCATCGCCTTCGCATCGTCCGGCGTCGAAAACCAGGCGACATCGAGCGTCGTCGGGAGATGGGGTTCGAGGAGCGGGCGGGCAGCTGCGGGCAGGACGGCTTTCATTCGCTCAGCATCGGTCGTGGACGGAGCCTGTCAAGTGCCGTGATCGGTGCCGGTACCTCGTCGCCACCTCGTCGCATTGCCGGCCGTCCTGACCGTCATCCGCCGGTCACCGCGGCGACATTGTCGTCGCCGTTACGGTCCACGTAGAAATTATAGGGATCGACCCCGGCGAATGCGGGCTTGCGCGTCGTGACGATGCGGATGACCTGTTCTCCCGAGCGGATCGGGCGGCGTTCCTTCAGGATGACGTCCTTTGTCGCAAAGCTGCCAAGCCCGGGACGCTGATCGAACACGCCGACGTCGATCATATCCGACAACGGTGCTTCGGTTTCGACGCCTGCACCATTGGCATGAGACTTGGTGGCTTTGATCGTCAGCAGCGTTTCGAAACGGCCGTCGGATCGCTTGCGCGTAACGGCTGCGGTCGTCTTCAGGTCGTATACGGTGATCCGGTCGAGCAGGTCGAGCACGAGTTCTCTTTCCGCCGGGGTTCGCGCCAACGACCGGAACCCGTCGACCAGATCGAGCGAGCGCGGATATGGCTTGCCCTTGAACCGATACCGCGCAAGCAGGCCGCGCAGCATCGCATTGACCCGCGCCTCGCCAAGCCGATCCTGGAGAAGATACATCACCAGCGATCCCTTGCGGTAGTGGATGTACCCCTGGCCCTCGACCCGGTCGAGCGGGACTTCTTCGACGACCTCGCTACCACGCGAACGCAGATAGCTGTCGAGTTCATACTTCAGGAAGCGGCGAATCTTGTCGTCGCCATATTGATGTTTCATCACCATCAGCGCCGAATATTGCGCCATCGTCTCGATCAGCATCGAGCCGCCCTGCATGTCCGCGCTGACCAGTTGATGACCCCAATATTGGTGGCCTAGCTCGTGTGCGGTGATGTAGCTGATATAGTCGACCTTGGCCGGATCGCGGTTGTCGGCAATGAACCCGAGCCGTTCGGAATAAGGGATCGTGCCAGCGAACGCCTGCGCGTAGCTCGCATAGCCCGGATATTCGAGGATGCGGGCATAATCGAACTGATAGGGCCCGAAATTGGCGCGGTAATAGCGGAGCGAACGCTGCATCGCGTCGAGCATCCGATCGACGTTGAAGGCGTGCTGCGGATCGTAATACACCGTCAGTGCAGTTCCGTCGGCGGTACCGTTTTTCTGCGCGTACGCCGCTGACTGGACCGAGAAGAAGGCGAGGATTGGAACGGTCGACACGAACCGGGCAGTGCGCCGCCCGCCAGCGATGGCGTCCGAGACTTTCCGACCCGGCGCGATCGGGATCTGGCTGGCGAGCGTCGAGACGGTGATGTCGGAACGAACCCATGGTGCGTTGCCCAGCAGGTTGCGGTCCTGTGCAGTGCGATCCTCGAGCTTGGCAGGACGCAGTTCGGGAGTCAGGCCGTATTTGCGCCGTTTCGAACGCTCCTCGAGCAGGCCATCCTTGCTCATGCCAATCTGCGGCGCGAATTCGCGATTCTCCAGAAACGTACCGTTGGCCACCACGCGGGTGTCGTCGCCCGTAGCGACGAGGCCGCGTTGCCAGCGGGTCGTGTGGAACGTCAGCGTGCCACGCGCGCCCGGCGCAAGCGGAGTCGCGAACCTGTAGATACGGTATTGCAGGTCGGAATCGTCCATCACCAGCACAGCGCCGGGAATGGCGACAGCCCCCAGCCGGGTCCTGTCGTCGGGCAGGCGAACGTGAAGGTCGCGTACCGGCGCACCGCTATCGTTGACGAACGCGTAGGTGCCGTCGGTCTCGAGCCGGCGTTGGTCGGGATAGAGCGCGACGTTCAGCCGGATATCCGTGACCGAAGGCTGCTTTACGCCGAGATAGCGTAGATATTTTTTCTCGTAGAGCGCTTGGCGCGCCTCGCCGTCCTGCTTGGTGCGATAGACGCTCAGAACGTCCATCTGGTAGTACAGGAAGACGCCGGTCGCAGTGGCCACGATGAGCGCGCTGGCCAGGACCGCGCCGGGCGTGCCGATCAGACGACGTGGCACCTGCACAAGCCGTACCCGCAGTCGGGTTTCGGTGCCGCGCCGCCAGAGCAGATGCGCGAACACGCACAGGCCCAGCGCAATCGCGCCCCAGTACAGCCGCAACCACCATGCCCGCGCGCCACCGATCTGTGCGCCGTTCATGTCAGACAGCGTGACGGTGCCGACCGTGCCATATTGGTAGAGTGGGTGTTCGAAGCCCATGTTGGTCAGCGTGATCGTGCCGACGAGGTAGAGGACCATGATCGCCCAACCGATATATTTGTTCGGACTGAGCGCCTGGACGAATACCGCCAGCACCGCGAGGATCACGGCATCGACGGTCATCGGCAGCACCCACCACGCGACGTAATGGCCGAGCGCCAGATCGGTCTGGCCGCGCGAAAGCTGGACGACGCACGCAGTGACGACCGCCACCACGGAGGTCGCGAACAGCACGCCGGTGATCGCCAGGACTTTCGGCACGAGATACGCCCAATTGGGGAGCGGGGTGGCGTCGACGATCTCGTGCATCCCACGCTCGCGGTCGCGCCAGACGAGTTCGCCCGAATAATAGATCGCGATGATGAGCGGGATGATGCTGAATGCACCCTCCAGCGTCCCGATCACCGCAAAGGTCAGCGGGCGGATCGCGGTCCCGTACATCTCGTTGGACGAAAGCAACGCGGCCAGCGCGTTGAAGATGCCGATCAGCATCAGCACGAGGAATGCGGGACTGCGGAACACGAGCGCCATCTCGAACCGGCAGCGCTCGCGAAGGCGGATCCAGCCCGCGGCGGCGGGACGCGCCGCGGGGAGCTGGTCGACCAACAGCGGCGGGGTGGCGGCGAGCTTTGCGGTCGTCCGGCGTTGCCGGCGAAGCGCCCGTTTCGAGACGCCGCGCTCGGCGAACGAAAAGCGGACATAGGCGATGCCGATCGCGACGAAGCCGATCAGGATCGCAAACAGCCGGTTCCACACCAGCACGCCCGTAAAGGGGGGCAGGCCGGCATTCGCCTCGCTGGCGGTGAAATAGCGCGTGGTGCTCGCAAAGGCGCCAAGCCCGAACGGTTCGAGATAGCTGCCGACTGCGCGCCATTCCGGTTTCGCCCGCAGCACCGCGTTGATCGCGAGGTACAGGACCAGGAAGACGATCACGCCCAGATAGCTGTACATCATCGACCGCGTCATCGTCGCCACCGCGAAGAAGATCGCGGAGGTCATGAACACGCTCGGCAGCGCCAGCAGGAAATACGCGTAGGCATAGTCGCCAAGACGATTGGGTCCGAGCCGTTCGGCATCGACCCACGGCATCATCGACCCCAGCCAGATCGCCAACGGGATCGCGACGAACGCCAATGCCGCGGCACCGAACGCACCCAGGAACCGCGCGGTCAGATAGTCGAACTTGCTGACGCGCGTCGACCGGACCATCGGCCCGAACCCGCTCTCGTCGTCGCGGACGATCACGTTGGCGACGAAGGCTGTCGTCACGAACATGAAGAACAGCGACATGATCAGATGGACCTGGGCGATCGCGACCGGTGCATTCTTGTGGATGTTGGCGCCGCTGCCGATCTGGATCTGCTCGATCGTCATCGATCCGAAGCTGAGCAGGAAGAACAGGATCGCGACGGTCCAGAAGACCGGGTTGCGCAGTTGATAGCGCAGTTCGAAGCGGGCGATCTGGCCGAACATCAGGCAGCGACGAACTGGTCGGATGCCGCTGCCGGTATTCGCCGCGACCTAGCGAGCGTCGAGAAATAGACGTCCTCAAGCCCGCCATGCGCGGCGGCAAAGCCATCGCCGGGATCGTCGGGCGACAGAATGTGAATGATCGTCCGGCCAGCGAACAACCGTGTCGAGATCACCTCGTAGCGCAGCTTGGCCTCGTCGAGTTCATCCCGACCGATCGTCTTCGCCCAGACCTGGCCGCGGGTCCGCTCGATGAGGTCGAGCGGGGCGCCTTCGAGCTGGATCCGCCCGCCCGCCAGCACCGCCATCCGTGGGCACAGATCGGCGACGTCCTCGACGATGTGCGTCGACAGGATCACCACGACGCTCTCCCCGATCTCGGCCAGCAGGTTGAGGAAGCGGTTGCGTTCCTCCGGGTCGAGCCCGGCGGTCGGTTCGTCGACGATGATGAGACCGGGGTTGCCGATCAGCGCCTGCGCGATTCCGAAACGCTGACGCATGCCGCCCGAGAAGCCGGCGATCGCCTTTTTGCGGACGGACCAGAGGTTGGTCTGGTTGAGCAGCGTCTCGACCGTCTCCTTGCGTTCGCGCGCCGAGGCGATCCCTTTGAGCACCGCCATGTGATCGAGCATGTCGTAGGCCGACACGCGCGGATACACGCCGAAATCCTGCGGGAGATAGCCGAGCGTCTCGCGCAACGCCTCGGGGTTGGCGATCACGTCGATATCGCCGAACCGGATCGTCCCAGAAGTGGGGGTCTGCAACGTCGCCACCGTCCGCATCAGCGTCGACTTGCCCGCGCCATTGGGACCCAGCAGTCCGAACATGCCGTTGGGGATGCTCAGCGTCACGTCGTCCAGCGCGCGCGTGCCATTGGCATAGACATGCGTGACGTTGACCAGATCGAGCATGTGGAACCCCCGTTCGTTTCGAAAGCGCAACCTATCAAGTGTATTGCCGTTGTAAAGCGCTCAGACTGCGGCTGTCACGAGTGCGGTGGCGTATGATGGATTTGAGGGGCGGCGAGACAGCACGATCCTTGTGTTTCAAAGACGTAGTTAGTGGCCGGGTAGTTGTGCCCATCCTCAGTTGCGCGCGGGCCAACATGCGGAAAACAATCTTGTATTGTTGAGCGGGCCCCGACAGAGACGCGAAGCGGTCGGCGTGGAAAAGGCGGAATGGTGTCGAAGGAATTCGCGTTCTTGGGCGACGGCGGGCGACTGGCGACGCTGATCGGCGAGACGGACTGGGCGTCGACCCCGCTCGGACCAATCGACGGCTGGCCGCAATACCTCAAGACCGCGACCTCGATCATCCTGCGGGCGCCGGTGCCGATGGCGTTGTTGTGGGGCAGCGACGGCGTCATGATCTACAACGACGCCTATGCCGCTATCGTCGGCGCCCGGCACCCCGCCGGTCTGGGGGCTACGGTCCATGATGCGTGGCCCGAGGCGCGGGCATTCAACGAGCACGTCCTGCGCGTCTGTCTGGCCGGCGAAACGCTGTCGTTCGCGCGGCAGGAGATGTCGCAATATTTTCCGACACACGATCACGCGGTCTTTCTCGATCTCAATTACTCGCCGGTGCTCGATCATGATGGCGTGCCCGGCGGGGTGCTCGCCGTCGTCGTCGAGACGACCGACGCGGTGCTCGCCGAGCGCGGGCTGAGGGGAGAGACGCACACGCTCGAGACGCTCAACCTCACCGGCGCGGCGCTGGCGGCCGAACTGGAGCTCGAGCCGCTGATCCAGATGGTCACCGATGCCGGCGTCAAGCTGACCGGTGCGCAGTTCGGTGCCTATTTCCACAACCTGATGGATGAGACGGGCGAGAAGCTGCATCTGTTCACGCTGGCCGGCGCCGAGCGCGCGGCGTTCGAAACGCTCGGGCGCCCGCGTGCGACCGCGGTGTTCGGCCCGACCTTCCGCAACGAAGGCGTGATCCGCTCGGACGATATTCTCGCCGATCCGCGCTATGGTCGCAGCGCGCCGCATTACGGGATGCCCAAGGGGCATCTGCCGGTCCGCAGCTATCTGTCGGTGCCGGTGACATCGCGATCGGGGGCCGTGCTGGGCGGGTTGCTGTTCGGGCATTCGGCGGTTGGGCGGTTCACCGAGCGGCACGAACGGCTGCTGGTCGGGGTTGCGGCGCAGGCGGCGATCGCGATCGACAATGCACGGCTGTTCAAGGCGGTCCAGGACGTCAACGACACGCTGGAGCAGCGCGTGGTCGAGCGTACGCTGGAGTTGACCGAGGCGCACGAGGCGCTTCGCCAGGCGCAGAAGATGGAGACGCTGGGCCAGCTGACCGGCGGGATCGCCCATGATTTCAACAACCTGCTGACGGTAATCCGCGGATCGGCCGATCTGCTCAAGCGCCCCGACCTGACCGAGGATCGCCGGACGCGCTATATCGCCGCGATCGCCGATACGGCCGACCGCGCGACCAAACTGACGAACCAGCTGCTCGCGTTCGCCAGGCGATCGTCGCTGACGCCGACGATAGTCGATGCGCGGACGATCCTGCACGGGATGACCGACATGATCGCGACGCTGTCGGGCGCCTTTATCGAGGTGTCGATGCGGCTTCCCGACGAGCCTTGCCTGGTCAACGCCGACGCCAGCCAGCTCGAGACCGCGATCGTCAACCTGGCGGTCAATGCGCGCGATGCGATGCACCAGCGCGGCCGCCTGACGATCGACGTCGATGCCGCGAAGCGTATTCCTGCGGTCCGCGGTCACGCGGCACAGCATGGGGATTTCGTCAGGATTTCGATCCGCGATACCGGCACGGGCATCGACCCTGCGCATATCGAGCACATCTTCGAACCGTTCTTCACGTCCAAAGCGGTCGGCCACGGCACCGGACTTGGGCTGTCCCAGGTCTTCGGGTTCGTCAAGCAATCGGGCGGTGAAGTGATCGTCGACAGTGTCCCGGGCGAAGGCGCGACGTTCGCGCTGTACCTCCCGCGCGAGCGTAATATGACCCCGATCATCGCCGATCCGGAGCCGGCCATCTGTCCCGAGCAGGCCTCGCTGCGTATCCTCGTGGTCGAGGACAATCCCGATGTCGGCAATTTTGCGATCTCGGCGCTTGCCGATCTGGGTCACGCCATCGTCTTCGCGCGCGATGCCGAGGAAGCGCTCGACGTGCTCGACGGGCAAACCACGAGGTTCGATGTCGTTTTCTCAGACGTGATGATGCCGGGCATGACCGGGATCGAGCTCGGGCGTGAAATCCGCCGGCGCTATCCCGAGACCGCGATCCTGCTGACCAGCGGGTATAGCGAAGTCATTTCGCGCGAGGGCTCGCACGGATTCGATTTGTTGCGGAAGCCGTATTCGATGGGCGAACTTGCCGCTGCGCTTCAGCGCGCAACGGCGGCGTTCGTCGAGTAGATCCAGTCAGTCAACCGGCGCTGCGGCGCAATAGGCGGCGACCATCGTCCGGATATCGACCTTCGCCTTCAACCGGGCAGCCAACAACGCCGTGCCGCTGATCTTGCGCTGGACGAACAGCGTGTCGATCGGCGGAAGGTGCCACGTCTCGCGATCGCGCGCGATCTCGGTGCCCTGCTCGCGAAGCACGCCGACGAACGCGCGGTCGCCAAAGTCGAACGGGCCGGGCTTGGCGAGCTCGCCGAGGATCACGTCGATCATCCGGTCGACCAAGGCTCGATGCCGGACCACCGCCGCCTCGCCGAGGAAACCCGCAGCGATGGCGGCCTCGCGAACCGCATCGCGGTCGCCAGCCACTGCGGCGGCGAGCAGGCGGCGATAGCCTTCGCCGGTTTCGGCAGGCAGCGGTCGCGCCGCGCCGAAATCGAGCAGCACGAGCTTTTCGGTGTCGGGCTGCCAGCGGTAATTGGCAAAGTTCGGATCGGTCTGCATCAGTCGCCAGTCGAACAATTCTCGAAGGACCAGCGAGATCAGATCATGCATCACCCGATCACGCACCTCCTGGGGAGCGGTTTCGAGCGACTCGACGGGCACGCCGGTGACGAAGCTCATCGCCAGCACGCGCGGTGTCGTCAGGTCGGCGACCAGCGATGGCACGACGAACGCGCTCTCGCCCGCCAGGAGTTCGCCGTAGCGCGCGAGCATCGTCGCCTCGCGCAGATAGTCGGCCTCCTCGTGGAGCTGGCGCTTCGCCTCGTTGAGCAGCGGGGCGATGTCGAGCGACTTGGGCAACAGCCCCGACACGCGGAGTAGCGTGGCGACGTTGTCGACATCGGCGTCGATGCTGTCCTTCACGCCGGGATACTGGACCTTGATCGCCAGTTCCGATCCGTCGGGCAGGCGCGCGCGGTGGACCTGGCCGATCGACGCGGCGGCGACCGGGTGCGCCTGGAAATGCGCGAACCGACGCCGCCAGTCCTTGCCCCATTCGGTGGCGAGCACGCGGTCGAGCTGTTGCGGTGGCATGTGGTGCGCGTTGTTACGGAGCTTGGCGAGGATCGTCGCGAGTTCGGGCGGGAGCATGTCGCCCGCGTCCATCGAGATCATCTGGCCAAGCTTCATCGCCGCGCCGCGCAGGTGCGAGAGCTGGTCGGCGACGCGCGTGGCGTTCGCTGGCGTGAGCAGCAGATCGCCCATGCTCGGGCGTTCGCCACTGGCGAGCCGCCGTGCACCTTCGGCGACGACCCCGCCGGCGACACCACCGGCGAGACGTCCAAAAACGCCGAGACGCGCGAGACGGCCACTGGGAATCGCGCGTCCTGCGCTGGCTTTGCTGCCGCGGTCTTCGGTCAAATCAGATCCTTCAGTCGCTGGGCGCGACCTTCGACCAGAATATGGGGCGGGAGAGCGAGGGCGCAATTGATGTGAGTCACCGCGGACCGATAAGGTCTCAATCCTCCCCCGCCAGGGGGAGGTGGCAGGCGCAGCCTGACGGAGGGGGAGGGAGGGGAAACGTACGTTCCGGGCCCTCCCCTCCGTCGCCTTCAGCGCCACCTCCCCCTGGCGGGGGGAGGATCGCTCCGACGTTCTATTTTGCGTCGGTCAGGCGAACCGTCGGTGTTGCGGCCTCCAGCGGATCCGCAAGTATCGTTTCGCCGAGCGATGCCAGCACCGCGGCTGCGAGCGCGTCGAGGCCGTACGGCTTCTCCAGCATGATCGCATCGGTCTCGTCAGCGACCGATGCGGTGTCGCCGGTCGCGAAGACGATGCCGACGCCAGGCCGCAACGCCCGCGCGGTCCGTGCAAAGTCCGGTCCGGACACGCCCGGCAGGTTTACGTCGGTCACCAGCGCATCGATCGGCACGGTCTGGAGCGCGGTCATCGCGTCCTCCGCGCTCGCCGCGTCGACCACCACGAAGCCGCTGCCCTGCAACATCTCGGCGGTGTTGGCGCGGATCAGCGCGTCGTCCTCGACCAGCAGCACGGTGCGGCGGGCAGGCGTGTCGAGCCGACGATCGGCCTCGATCCGTGCGTCGCGCGCGGCCTTGGCGGCGGGGCTGCCCGAGCGCTGGCGATTGGCGAGCACCTGGCGGAATTTCCGCGCAAGGGCTTCCCGCGTGTATGGCTTCGACAACAGCTCGAGACCCGCATCGAGCTTGCCGCCATGAACGATCGAGTTCTCGGTATAGCCAGACGTGAACAGCACCGCGAGATCGGGCAGGCGTTCCTTGGCCTTCCGCGCGAGTTCAGGACTTTTCAGCGTGCCGGGCATCACGACGTCGGTGAACAGGATATCGATCGGCACGCCGCTCTCGACCACGTTCAGCGCGCTGGCCGCGTCGACTGCCTTCAGCACGCTGTAGCCGAGATCGGTGAGCAGCTCGACGACCGTGCCGCGGACCTCGTCATCGTCCTCGACCACCAGCACGGTCTCGGTGCCGCCGGAGATCGGGCTGGCATCGGCGACGACCTCGACGTCCTCGCTCCCCATCGCGCGTGGTAGATAGAGCTTGATCGTGGTGCCTTCGCCGACCTCGGAATAGATCTTCACATGGCCGCCGGACTGTTTGACGAAGCCATAGACCATCGACAGGCCGAGGCCCGAGCCCTTGCCCTCGCTCTTGGTCGAGAAGAACGGTTCGAAGACCTTTTCGATGATCTCCGGGCTCATGCCGGTGCCGGTGTCGGACACGGCGAGCATGACATATTGTCCTGCCTCGACCTCGTCATGACCCTGTGCATAACTGTCGTCGAGGTGCGCGTTGCCGAGTTCGATGGTCAGCTTGCCTTGGCCCTCCATCGCGTCGCGCGCGTTGATCGCGAGGTTCAGGAGCGCGTTCTCGATCTGCGCGGGGTCGATGAAGGTGTTCCACAGGCCACCGCCGACCACCGTCTCGATCTCGATGCCTTCGCCGATCGCGCGACGGAGCATGTCGTCCATCCCGCGCACGAACCGCGTGACGTTGACGACCTTGGGCTCGAGCGCCTGGCGACGGCCGAACGCGAGCAGCTGGGCGGCGAGCTTCGACCCGCGCGATACGCCCGCCATCGCATTCTCGACCCAACGTTCGGCGCGCGCATTGCCCGCCAGATTCTTGCCGAGCAGCTGGAGATTGCCAGAGACGACCTGGAGCAGATTGTTGAAGTCGTGCGCGACGCCGCCGGTGAGCTTGCCGACGGTCTCCATCTTCTGCGACTGGGCGAGCTTGGCTTCGGCCTGGCGACGTTCGTCGATCTCGCGGATCACGCGCGCTTCGAGCGTCTCGTTGAGCTGGCGGAGCTGATCCTCGGCGCGCTCGCGGTGGCGGACTTGCCGCGCGAGCGCCTCGGCCTGTTCGCGCAAGGCGGCCTCGGCAGCGCGCTGATGCGTGATGTCGGTGTGGACGCCGACCCATTCGAGGATTTCGCCGGCGTGGTCGAACATCGGCAGGCCGCGTACCGCGAAAGTGCGCCACGTCCCGCAGTGCCGACGGACGCGGTGCTCGAAAACGAACATCGACTTGCTAAGGACGGCAGCAGTCCAGGCCTTGATCGTCGACGCGACATCGTCCGGGTGGATCGCGTCGGCCCAGCCGAAATTCTGGTATTCGTCGATCGACTGGCCGGTCAGCGCCGCCCAACCGGGCTGTTCGCCGATCATCCGGCCATCCGGGCTGTTGGTCCAGAGTACGCCGTGGACCGCGTCCATCGCGGTGCGGAAGCGGCCGTTGCTGATGCCGATCGCCGCTTCGCGCTCGGCGCGCTCCTCGACGTCGATGCCGAGCACGTAGATGCCAGGGATCGCGCCATCCGCCGCGATGTGTGGCACGTAACGAAATTCGGCACGGCGCGCGCGACCGTCGCGATGCGGAAAGACGGTCTGCGCGGTGAAGCTTTCGCCGGCCAGCGCTCGGTCGAATGAGGGGCGGCGATCCTGATAGACCGCGTCGCCGAGGACGTCGCGGACGGGTCTGCCGATCATGGCTTCGGGGTTGGCGCCCAGCCACTCCTCGTACTGCGCATTCGCCAGGCGATAGACGTGATCGCGGTCGATGTACGAGATCAGCATGGGCACCGCATCGGTGATCCGGCGCAGTTCGGCTTCGCTGGCGGCGAGACGGTGCTCGGCTTCGACCCGGCCGGTATTGTCGACCATCGTGCATAGCACGCCGCCGACGCCGGCATGCGGGCGGTAGACGGGCGTGTAGAACAGGTCGAGCGTCAGCGTCTCGGGGCCGTCGGGGCGCTGGAACAGGATCGGCTGATCGCGATAGGCGACGGTCTCGCCGCGGAAGCCGGCTTCGAGGACGGCGCGGTTCCAGTCCCACACTTCGGGGAACGCGGTCGCGACCGGGCTGCCGAGCGCGGCGGGGTGGCGGTCGCCGGCGACGGCACGGTAGCTGTCGTTGTAGAGCATGATGTGCTCGGGACCCCACATCACGACCTTGGCGACCGGCGAGTTGAGGATGTTGGCGAGCGTGACGCGGAGCTCGGCGGGCCATGAGTCGATCGGGCCGAGCGAGGTCGCGCTCCAGTCGCGCTGGCGGACCAGCATGCCGCATTCGCCGCCACCGATCAGGCTTTCGCTCGACGATGTCGCTTCGCCGTCGCGCATCCGTTCGAGCGCGGTGCGGAGGATCATGGTGGCGTCGCCGTGGCCGGCGGCGGTGAGATCGTCGATATAGCCTGCAAGGTCGTCTGGCAGGGAAATGGTGCGCGACGCGACTGGGATTGTCATGCCGGACTAGTGCGTATGCGGCGCACGCGTGTCAATGAATTCGCGTGGTTAGGGATGGCATGCGCCGTATCCAAACACCCGTCACCCCAGCGAAAGCTGGGGTATCCCCGTGACGAGCGATCCCTGCGCCAAGCCTGATACCCCAGCTTTTGCTGGGGTGACGGCGTTTGAATGCGTTGGGCGCAGCAGCTTCCGGCGGACACCGTGCCACCGGCAGAACCCAAGAGGGCGCTTCCGTACGGCAGCGCCCTCTTCCCTATCACTTCGAGTCGATCAGCCCTCGGTGCGCGGCAGGTTCAGCGGGTTGCCGTGCTTGACCGCCTTGGGCAGCAGTGCGTCGGGCAGATCCTGGTAGCAGACCGGGCGCAGGAAGCGCTCGATCGCCGCGGTGCCGACCGAGGTCGTGCGTGGGTCCGAGGTGGCCGGGAAGGGGCCGCCATGCACCATCGCCGGCGCAACCTCGACACCCGTCGGCCAACCGTTGGCGAGGATGCGCCCAGCCTTGCGCTCGAGCACCGGCACCAGCGCGGCGGCGTCGGCATAGTCGCCCTCGTCGATCTGCAGCGTGATCGTGAGCTGACCCTCGATCTTTTCCAGTACGCTGTGAACCTCGGCGAGATCGGCGCAGCGGACGATGATCGAGGCCGCACCGAACACTTCGTGCGACAGCGCCGGATCGGCGACGAACGCCTTGCCGGTGGTCGAGAACAGCGCGGCACGACCGCGGTTTGCGCCCTCGGCCTCGGTACCGCGCGCGAGTGTCTCGACCGAGTCGTGCCCGGCGAGCGCCGATACGCCCTGTTCGTAGCTGGCATGGATGCCCGGGGTGAGCATCACCTGCGGCGCGGCCTCACCCAGGGCGGCAGCCGCTGCCTCGACGAACACGTCGAGATCGGGGCTATCGACCGCGACGACGATGCCGGGGTTGGTGCAGAACTGCCCCGACCCCATCGTCAGCGACCCGACATACGCCTTGCCAAGCGCCTCGCCGCGCGCCGCGAGCGCCGCGGGGAACAGGATCACCGGGTTGATGCTGCTCATCTCGGCATAGACCGGGATCGGCTCGGGACGTGCTGCGGCGAGCTTGACCAGCGCGAGGCCACCGCCACGCGACCCGGTAAAGCCGACCGCCTTGATCCGCGGATCGGTGACGAGCGCCGCGCCGAGCTCGTTCGCCGGACCCTGGACCAGCGAGAACACGCCTTCGGGCAAGCCGCATTTGGCGACTGCGGCCTGGATCGCCTTGCCGACCATCACCGACGTGCCGGGATGTGCGGGGTGACCCTTGACCACGACCGGGCAACCGGCCGCCAGCGCGGAGGCGGTGTCGCCGCCCGCGACCGAGAAGGCGAGCGGGAAGTTCGACGCCCCGAACACCGCGACCGGACCGACCGCGATCCGACGCTGGCGCAGATCGGACCGCGGCATCGGCTTGCGGTCGGGCTGCGCCTCGTCGATCACGACCGACGCCCAAGTGCCGGCGCGCAGATGCTTGGCGAACAGGCGAAGCTGGCCGGTGGTACGACCGCGCTCACCCTCGAGGCGCGGCCGGGGCAGGCCACTCTCTTGGATCGCGCGCGCGACGAGCGGCTCGTGGATCGCCTCGATCTCGTCGGCGATCGTCTCGAGAAATACTGCGCGAGCCTCGGGATCGATCTCGCGGAAAACGTCGAACGCCGCTGCGGCGAGCGTGCACGCCTCGGCGACATCGGCCTCGCTCGATACCGCGAAGGCGGGCTCGATCCTTGCATCCGTCGACGGGTCGATCGCGAGGAAGGTGACGTCGCTGCTCACGGCGCGCGCGCCGATCGGGAAGGTGCCGTCCATATCAATTCTCCAGGTCAGTCGATGCCCGCCGGACCATCGCGTCGGGGCCGGCGAGCGTTGCGCATGCAGTATTAGTGGGAGCGGTAACACGCAAGCGCAAGCCAAGCGTGATCGCGGTGCAACGGCTTCGACGGCGTTGCCATCACGGCGCCGCGACCGACGGAAGGATGCTTTCAAACCGGGTTTGCCCCGCGAGGGAATGGGTGAGCGTAAGGTCGCCATTATGGCCACGAACGATCTGGCGAGCGAGGGCCAGCCCTATTCCGCTGCCCGCCTGTTTCGTCGTGAAAAAGGGTCGGAAGATATCCTTCAGGTTCTCAGCAGGAATACCGGGTCCGTTGTCCGTCATGGTTATGCGCGTTTCGCCGACGCGGGCCTGGATAGCCAGCGTGACGTGAGGAGCAGGCGTGGCGTCCAACGCCTCCGCTGCGTTTTGCAGCACCGCCCAAATTGCGGCGGTCAATTGATCAGGATCGGCCAGCAGAAACGCCGGCGCCTCCTCAAGATCGGCGGTGAAGGCGATGTGGGGCCATCTGATCGTGAACAACGCCGTAAGGTCGTTCACAAATCCCGTAAGCGGGATCCGCGCGGGGATCGGCAAGGGCAGCTTTGCGAGCGTACGGTAGCTTTCGCCGAAACGATGCAGGCTGGCGGCGCGGCGCGCGACGGTCTCGATCGCCTCGCGGATCTTGGGCAGCGCAGGCTCGGGATCGTCGAGCATCGCCACCGCGGTCTCGGCGAGCGAGGCGATCGGGGTGAGCGCGTTGACGATCTCATGGCTCAGCACCTGGACGAGATCGCGCAATGCGGCGGCTTCCGCGGCCTTTAGTTCGGCGTCGATGTCGATCAGCGCGCCGATCCGCGTCATCCGGCCGGTCAGCGCGAGATCGCCGGTGGCAAGCGCGAAGCTGCGGACGTCGGCGTCTTGGCCGATGTCGATCGTGACGGTGCGGCCGGGGCGGGTTTCCGAGAGCGCCGCGACGAGCCCCTCGGGTGGATCGGCGACCAGATCGCTAGCGCCAAGCAAGCGCCGCGCGGCGCGGTTGACGACGCGCAGCCGACCGTCGTCGAGCGCGACCAAGGGGGCGGGCGACAGATCGAGATAGGCGTTCAGGCGGCGCCGTTCCTCTTCTCCGGGGAAAACGGGCGCAGGGGGCGGAGGTGCCGGCGGCCGTCGAGGACCGCGATCGACCAGGTCGAGCGCGGCGATCCAGATCGTGATCAGCGCGGCAAGCAATGCGGTGGCGTACAGGCCGCGCATGGCGGCAACCGCGCCGCCTGCACCGGCCGCGGCGATCACCAATGCGCGCAACATCGCGCGCGCCTGGTCAGAGGCCATAGCGCGCCATCCGTCGATACAACGCGGCGCGCGTCAGACCGAGCTGGGCGGCGGCACGGCTGACGTTGAAGGCATGGCGTTCGAGCGCTGCGGTGATCAGGGACTCTTCGTTGCGTGCCAGCGACAGGTCGGGCGCGAGCGCTGCGGGCTCGGCGGTAGCGGGTGACAGCATGAGGTCGCCGTTGCCGAGCAGTACCGCGCGTTCGATCGTCTGGCGCAGACCGCGGACGTTGTCTGGCCAGCGATCCGCGGCGATCGCGCGCGCGGCATCTTCGTCGAGCGCTATGGTCGGCCGGCCATGGCGGTACGCGAACAGCGCGAGGAAATGGCGGGCGAGCACCACCGCGTCGCCGACGCGATCGACGAGCGGGGACAACGGGATCTCGATCGTGGCGATCCGGTCGAGCACGTCTTCGCCGATCGCCGCCCGGATCCCGGTGCGATCCAGCCGCGCGGTCGCTATGACGCGAATGCCATCTAACGCAGCCAGCAGAACGCCGTTGAGCGCGCGAGGCAGTCGGTCGATATGGTCGATCACCAGCATCCCACCAGCTGCGGCCGCAGTGCGTTCGGCGATAGCCGCGGCGTCCGCCGCCTCGGCATCCAGCGTGACGAGCGGCAAATGGGCATGCAGCGAGGCCTGATGGATCAGCCGGGCGATCAGCGTCTTGCCGGTGCCCGCAGCACCGTGGACGAGGATCGGCGCGGTGGTCTGCGCGACGCGGGCGATCAGGTCGCGGGCGCGCGCGATCCCGGCGCTTTCGCCGAGCAGGATGCCGTCATGGACAGGCGGTATCGCGGCGGTCTCCAGCCTCGCGCGGCGCAGCGCGAGACCGCGTTCGACCGTGGTCAGCAGCCGTTCGTTGTTCCAGGGCTTGATCACGAAATCGGTCGCGCCGCTGCGCATTGCGCGAACCGCCACCGCGATCCCGCTGTGCCCGGTGACGACGATCACGACCGCGCGCGCGTCCGCGGCGATCAGCCGGTCGAGCATCGTGAAGCCCTCCTCGCCGGTGGTCCGCCCGCGCGCGAAATTCAGGTCGAGCAGGATGACGTCGATCGGTTCGCCCGCGAGCAAGACCCAGGCCGCCTCCGGGTTCGCCGCGGTCGACACGCGCATCCCGTGCCGCTCGAGCAGCAACCGCGCCGCCTTGGCGATGTCGGGATCGTCGTCGATGACCAGGATATGCGATTCGGTTGACATGGCCGTCATAGTGTCCGGAAACGGACAGTTGGTACAGTCGTAGTGACCGCTCCGGTGCTTTCCTCAAGAAAGCCGCCTAATAACAGCGGCTTAGGTTTGCTTCGTTCGATCCCGTACACTGTCAGCATGACGGAGACGACCTCAACAGGCACCGGTGCCGCGATGGACCGGCGTATCGAGCGTCCGCACGCCCGGCGGCGCAAGCGGATCGTGCGCGGTGCGCTTGTACTCGCCGTGCTGGCTGCCGCGGTGCTGCTATGGGTGCTGATGCCCGGCGCCAATGCGCTGACCGTCGATGCCGCGGCGATCCGCACCGGCGATGTGTTGCGCGCGCCGTTCCGCGATTTCGTGCCGCTACGTGCCGAGGTCGCACCCTTGCGCACCGTGTTCGTCACCGCGATCTCGGGCGGACAGGTCGCCGAACTCGCCGCAAGCGACGGCGCGATGGTCGCGGCCGGCACGCCGCTCGCGCGCCTGTCCAATCCATCGCTCGAACTCGACGTCGCCAGCCGCTCGGCCGATATCGTCGGGCAATTGAGCGCGATCAGCGGCCAGCGGCTGTCGGTCCAGAACACCCGGCAGGATGGCGCACGCGATCTGGCCGAGGCACGCAACGCGCTGTCCAAGGCGCGGACGTTGCTCGCGCAGAAGCAGGTGCTGTTCGACCGGGGGATCATCACGCGCGCCGCGATCGATCCGGTGCGCGAGGATGTCGGCTATCAGCAGGCGCGTGTTTCGGCGCTCGATCGCGGGACCGCGGAAGCGGGCGCGACGCTGGCGGACCAGTCCTCGGGGATCGCCGCGACCGCGCGACAGTTGCGCGAAAGCCTGGCGATGGTCCGCGCGAGCCTGTCCGCGCTAGTGTTGCGCGCGCCGGTCGCGGGGCGGCTGACCGCCTTCACGTTGCAACCCGGCCAGACGCTCAAGGCCGGCGACCCGGTCGGGCAGATCGACTCCGAAGGACAGTGGAAGCTGACCGCCGATGTCGATCAATTCTACCTCGGACGCGTCCGGGGGGGGCTGGCGGCGACCGCGGATATCGACGGACGCAGCTATCCGATGTCCGTCATCAAGATCCTGCCACAGGTGACCGAAGGCCGGTTTCGCGTCGAGCTTGGTTTTCGTGGGGCTGCACCCACGGGACTGAACCGCGGCCAGACGCTCGACGTGCGGCTCGTGCTCGGCGCGGACCGGCCCGCGGTGGTCGCGCCCTCGGGCGGCTGGCTCGATGCCGGCGGCACCACCGCGTTCGTGCTCGACGGCGACAAGAAGGCCGTCAGGCGGGCGATCGTCACCGGCCGACGCAATCCCGACCAGGTCGAAATCGTCTCCGGCCTCGCCCCCGGCGAGCGGATCGTGACCACCGCGCTCGGCACCTACACCCCCTTCCAGACCCTCCTCATCCGATAGGATTCGATATGATCCAGCTACAGGACCTCAGCCGCACCTATGCCTCGGACGAGATCGAGACGACCGCGCTCGGCGGTATCGACCTGCTCGTCGAGGCGGGGGAATTCGTCGCGATCATGGGCCCGTCGGGGTGCGGCAAATCGACCTTGCTCAACATCATCGGCACGATCGACCGACCGACCGACGGGCGGTACCTGTTCGAGGGCGCCGATATCGCGCGCGCTCCGGAGGCGGAGCTTGCCAGGCTGCGCCGAGACCGGCTGGGCTTCGTGTTCCAGAGCTTCAACCTGATCGACGAGCTGACGATCGCCGAGAACGTCGCGCTGGGGCTCGCCTATCGGACGATGCCCGCGCGCGAGAAGAAGGAGCGGGTTGCGGCGGCGATGGACCGCGTCGGCATCGCCCACCGCCAGCGTCATCACCCGCACCAATTGTCGGGCGGCCAGCAACAGCGCGCCGCGATCGCCCGCGCGATCGTCGGCGAGCCGCGGCTGATCCTCGCCGACGAGCCGACCGGCAACCTCGATACCGAGAACGGCGCGCAGGTGATGGACATTCTCGGCCAGCTGAACGCGGAGGGCGCGACGATCGTGATGGTCACGCACAGCCCGTCGCACGCCGATATCGCCAAGCGAACGGTGCATATGCTCGACGGCCGCATCCTGTCGTCCGCACGGCGCGCCGCCTGATGCGCCGCTCGCTCCAGATGATCGTGCTGATGCTGCTCGTGGTGGTGCTCGTCCGCCATCTCGCGGCGACCAAGCCCGGGGCCAAGCCCGGCCCCCAGCTCGACCCCACGCCCGATAGCGAAGCCTGAAGGAACCGCCATGTCCGCGCTCACCAGTCTCTATCGCTCGCTCGCGCATCACCGGTTGTTCGCGCTGCTCAACATCGGCGGTCTCGCACTCGGGATCGCGACGTTCCTCGTCCTGTTTCTCTTCGTGCAATTCGAGACCGGGTACGACCGCGTATTGCCGCAACAGGACCGGTTGTGGGTGATGGAGGAGCGCTATGTGATGCCGGGCTATCCGGCGGACACCAATCCGAACACGATGGGCAGCGAACTCAAGATCCTGCAGGCGGATTACCCGCAGTTGGTCGGCACGCGCTACATGAACATGGCGGCGACCGTGCAACAGGGCGGGCAGGCGACCGCCGAGGATTTGGGCACGGTCGACCCGAACTTCTTCGATCTCATGCGCTTTCCCGCGGTCGAAGGCGATCCGGCAGCAACGCTCGCCGATCCGAACGGCTTGGTCGTCACGCAGAAGACCGCGCGGAAATATTTCGGGAGCCAGTCGGCGATCGGCCGAACGCTGCAACTGTCGATCGATGGGACGACCTATCCCTACAAGGTCGGGGCGGTGCTGCGCGACATGCCCGACGACGTCACCTTCAAGAGCGAGATGTTCGCGCAAATCTCACGGACGCGCTTCGGCAACGAATGGTGGGAGCATTGGGGCAGCGCGTCGCTGACCACGTTCCTGCGGTTTCCCGATGCGGTGGCAGCGCGGGCGTTCGAGGCGCAGTTGCCATCCTTTCTCGATCGCCACGCTTATGCCGGGGGCAATCTGAAGAAAGGCGAGTATTTCCAGTCGCTGCGGCCGCTGACCGCGATGCATCTGTATAGTCCGGGCGATCGCGCGATCGTCACGACCTTGGGGGCGGTCGGGCTGCTGACGCTGCTGATCGCCATCGTGAACTACGTCAATCTGGCGACCGCGCGCGCCGGGTTGCGCGCGCGTGAAGTGGCGATGCGCAAGGTGCTGGGCGGCACGCGGCGGTCGCTCATCCGCCAGTTCCTGGGCGAGGCGCTGGCGACGGTCGCAGTGGCGGCGCTGATCGGGCTCGCGCTTGCCGAGATCGCGCTGCCGTTCGTCAACGCGCTTGGCGGAACGTCGCTGGCGATCCGCTATGTCGGTTGGGACGGCGTCGTCCTGCCGCTGGTCCTGCTGGTCCTGGGTATCGCACTGGTCGCGGGGCTGTATCCCGCATTCGTGCTGTCGGGGTTTCGCCCGGCTGCGGTGCTTGCCTCGACGCGCGCGCCCGGTGGTGGACGGAGTGGCACGAGGCTGCGGAGTGCCTTGGTGGTCGTGCAGTTCGCGATCGCGATCGCATTCGCCATCGCCACCGGCGTCATGCTCAAACAGACCGAGCATATCCGTGACGCCGATCTCGGGTTTCGTCGCGACGGCTTGATAATCGTCCGCTCGCTGATGACCGGCGGGATCGACTCCCCGCAGCGCGCTGCGATCCTGCGCAGCCTCGCGGCGGCCCCCGGCGTCGTCGGCGTCACCGTCGCCAACAATGCCCCGGGCGACCAGAGCACGACCAATTTCTCGGGGTACAGCCGTGCCGGCGTGTCGGGCAGCAAGATATCGTTGATGGATGTCGGCACGGGCCGCGACTATTTCCGGGTGTACGGCGCGCGTCTCGTCGCGGGGCGCCTGTTCGACGCCGCGCATGCCGACGACCGCGGCCTGTTGACGATGGCCGAACGCAAGCGGGCAGGGCCCAATGTGGTGATCAACCGGACGGCGGTGACCGCGCTGGGCTTCGCGTCGCCTGCCGCGGCACTGGGGCAGGCGATCAACGACGGCGAGCGGGACGCGACGATCATCGGCGTGGTCGACGACCTGCGCTTCAGGAGCCCGCGCGATGCCGTCACGCCGGTCGCCTACACCTACAACACGGTCGATATCCTCTCGCCGTTCGCGGCGGTGCGCTATGCCGGCCGCGATGCGAAGACGATGATGGCGGCGCTCGAGGCGGCCTGGAAGCGCGTCGTTCCCGGCGTTCCGTTCGAGGCGCGCTCGGTCGAGGACAATCTGTACCAACGCTATTACAAGGCGGATGCGCAACGCTCGCGGCTGTTCACGATCGGCGCGGTGCTGGCGGTCCTGATCGGTTGCATCGGGCTGTACGGTCTGGCGGCGTTCGACACCGCACGGCGCGTGAAGGAGATCGGTATCCGCAAGACGCTCGGTGCTTCGACCGCCGAGGTGCTGCGGCTGTTGATCGGGCAATTCCTGCGCCCCGTGATCCTCGCCAACCTCGTCGCGTGGCCGCTCGCTTATGTCGCGATGCAGCGCTGGCTCGGCGGGTTCGACGACCGGATCGCGCTGTCGCCGCTGTTCTTCGTCGGCGCCTCGCTCGCCGCGGTGCTGATCGCGAGCGGCACGGTCTTCGGCCAGGCCTGGCGCGTCGCCCGTGCCGAGCCCGCGCGCGCGCTGCGTCACGAATAGGCGCCGATCGATGTCCTCAGCCTTCCTGACGCTGTACCGTTCGCTCACCCGGCATCGGCTGTATGCGGTGCTCAACATCGGCGGGCTCGCGCTCGGCATCGCGGTGTTCCTGGTGCTGTTCCTCTTCGTCCGCTTCGAGACCGGCTACGACCGCGTGTTGCCGGGATGGGAGCGGGTCCGCGTCGTCAAGCAGACGATGCAGTTTCCAGGGTCTCCGGAAATGGCCATTCCCTCGCCGATGCCGCTGCTCGGCCAAATCGAGAGCGACTGGCCAGAGGTCGACGGCGCGCGGTTGCTGGAGGACTCGATGCCGGTGCAGAACGGCACTATGCTCACCAAGGAGAAGGTGGCCCGCGTAGACCCTGCCTATTTTACGCTGTTTCCCCTGTCAGCGATCGCCGGAAACCCCCATGCAACACTCGCGACCCCCGATGGCGCGGTGGTCACGCAGCGGATCGCCGAAACCTACTTCGGCAAGGGACCTGCGATCGGACGCACGCTGATGCTGATAATCGATGGCAAGGCGACGCCGTTTCAGGTCGGAGCGGTGATCGCCGAACCGCCGGCTGCGATGACGTACCGCCACTCCATTTATGTCGCCTTGCCGAGCGTGGATGTCGGCTTGGCAGGCGGGTCGGGCGTAGTCACCTTCCTCCGCTTTGCCGATGCACAGGCCGGGGCGCGAAGGGCCGCGATGTTTCCGGCATTCCTGCGCCGCCATCCCGGTCTCAATTTCGCGGACCTGCCGCGCGACGTGCTGAAGCAGAGCTTGGTACCGGTGGCCGATGTTCATCTGGCGAACCCGACCGACCGGATCGTCGTCGGTGCCTTGGGGTCAGTCGGCGTCCTCGCGCTGCTGATTGCAATCGTGAACTATGTGAACCTCGCGACCGCGCGCGCTGGGTTGCGGGCGCGCGAAGTCGCAATCCGCAAGGTTGTCGGTGCGACCAGCCAAGAGCTCGTCGCGCAGTTCGTCGGCGAGGCGATGGTGACCGCGGCAATGGCTGGGCTGATCGGGCTGGCACTTGCCGAACTGGTGTTGCCGCTGGTCAATGTCGCTGGCGGTACGACGCTGTCGATGACGTATATCGGCACGGGATCGATCGTGCCGCCGCTTATGCTGCTGATCCTCGCGGTCGGCCTGGTCGCCGGCATCTACCCCGCGTTCATCCTGGCGGGGTTCCAGCCGGCGGCGGTGCTTGCGTCGGTCCGTTCGCCGGGTGGCCACCGTGCCGGAACGCTGCTGCGTCGCGCGATGGTCGTCGGCCAATTCGGAGTCGCGATCGGGTTGATGATCGGTACCGCGGTGTTGGTAGCCCAGACGCACCATCTCCAGGCTTCGGACGTCGGGTTCGATCGTGAAGGGCTGATCGCTCTACGCATGTTCGGGGACCAGGCCATCGACGATAGTCAGCGGCGGGCGTTCATGGCCGCGGTTGCGCGACTACCCGGTGTCATGGCGGTGGCACAATCGGCGGTGGCACCGACCGGTGGCAGCTTCGGGATCGCGGCGATGCACCGCGAGGGTGCAACCGGCACGGAGCCGATGATCGTGCGTGCCGACGTCGCGCAGGGGTTCTTTGCGACCTATGGCGCGCATCTGCTCGCCGGACGATTTCTCGATGCGCACCGCTATCGCGGTGACGACGCGCTACGCAAGGCACCCGGTGCCAGCGCGATCGTGCTGAACCGGACCGCGGTGCGAATGCTGGGTTTCGCCACCCCGCAGGCGGC
Source organism: Sphingomonas sp. PP-F2F-A104-K0414 (assembly GCF_004340945.1). Lineage (GTDB taxonomy): Bacteria > Pseudomonadota > Alphaproteobacteria > Sphingomonadales > Sphingomonadaceae > Sphingomonas. Next base: position 72,767 of record NZ_SLYD01000008.1, on the reverse strand, counting down.
GATCGGCCGTACCGTCCGCGACGCCAGCAACGCGGGCACGGGGAATAGTGCCACCGTCGTCGGGGTCATTGATGACATGCGGTTCAAATCACCCCGCGATCCGGTCGAACCGCAAGCCTATTACCAACGCGATCAGACCCTTTCGAACCCCGTCTTAGCCGTCCGTCATGCCGGCGATGGTCGCCAGTTGACGGCTGCAATGGAGACGCTCTGGCGGCGGATCGCGCCGGCCATACCCTTTGTCGCGTTGCCGGTGGATCGACAATTATACGACACCTATTACCGCGCCGATGCGCAACGGTCGCACCTGTTCATGATCGGAGCAGTGCTCGCCGTCGCGATCGGCTGTGTCGGTCTCTATGGCCTAGCCGCATTCGACACCGCGCGGAGGATCAAGGAGATCGGTATCCGCAAGACGCTTGGGGCCTCGACCCGCGACGTCCTGACGCTGCTGATCGCGCAGTTCCTGGTTCCGGTCTTCGCTGCCGGAGTGATCGCAATACCGGTGTCATACCTTGCGATGACCCGCTGGTTGGCCGGGTTCGACGATCGGGTCGCGCTATCCCCTTGGCTGTTCGTGGGAGCGATCGTGTTTGCCGAGAGTATCGCGACGGCAACGATCTTCGGTCAGGCATGGCGGGTCGCGCGCAGCGAGCCTGCGCGAGCCTTGCGGTACGAATAGCTCCGACGCGGCGCTCCGTAGTTCGCAACCGGTCTACGCACCCGAGGATCATGACGTTTTACGCTATTCGTGCAATGAATCTGTACGATGCGGACGACGCCGCGCGAAGAGATATTCGTTTCATGGTGCGGGACGCGTTGCGGACGGTGGCGGCGCTACCATGTTGTCGAGATGCATGATGATTTGATCGGTCTCGGCCTTATCGATGACGACGACGTCGTTCTCGACGAGGCGGCGCTGGCGTTGGCGATGCCCGATCATCCCAATGTCGATCCCGATCGCGTGCTGAATGTGTTCCAGTCGATCGCGGACAGGCTGGCCGCAATCGGCGGCGAGGTGCGTGACGCCAAGTCGCAGGCCCGGCTTCTCGCCAATGTCCTTGGCGACGAGTTCGGTTTTGTCGGCGATCGAACGACGTATGATGATCCCGCCAATACCGACATGATCCGCGTTATCGAACGCCGGCGGGGGCTGCCGGTGAGCCTGTCGATCCTCTACGTCGCGGCGGCGCGACGGCTGGGTTGGACGGCGAACATGCTCGACGTTCCGGGCCATGTGCTCGTGTTGCTCGGCGAAGAAGCGGTTCCGGTCATGATCGATCCGTTTCGCGGAGGCGAGGCCGTCGATCGCGATCAACTCGTCGTACTGTTACAAACGATGGATCCCGGGCGGATCGCTGCGGCCAGCCACGTTGCCACCATGTCGAACCGGGCGATTCTGGTCCGCCTGTTGCTGAACGAGGCGACGCGGGCGGAAGCGGCAGGGGAGGGGCGCCGTGCGCTCACCCTCTACCACCGTATGACTCTCGTAGCGCCCGATTCCGGTCATGCCTGGTGGGAGCGGGCGCGTCTCGAACTCATCGGCGGCGACGTCGCCGGCACTCGCAAGAGTCTGAGTGCGATGCTGGAGATCACACGCGAGCCGGAACTGCGCGCAAAGGTCTCCAGCATATTGGCGTCCTTGCAGACGTGAGAGCTGCGTCCGGGTTCAACCGGGAATACCCCAGTTCGCATCCTCGTCGGCGGCCTTCGCGGTCCGCACCAGATGCTCGACATAGTTCTGGAAGACCGGGACCGTAAAGGTGACGAGCGTCGGCTCGCCGTTCGGCTCCTTGAACGTGAGCACGACGAAGCGGCTGCCTTCCTCGTCGAGGACCAGGCCAGCTTCCATAGCGCCGGGGCCGCTGGGCGTGATGACAGTTGGAGTCATAGACAGGTTCTCTTGGGTGCGGCGTTACGCGCTAGGCGGACGCAGCCACCTCGCAACGCCGATGTTGTCGGTTCGGCATCAATTTGCACAGGTTCGTCGACGTGTCACGGTCGCGTGCGGCGCAGATCGATGATCAGAGCATCGATCGCGTGGCGGTCGAACGTATGCGGCGGGACGCGACGATCGGGTAATGATACCGACAGGCCGCGACGCGCGTCCGGCGGCATCGCGGCAACTGTCTCCACCACGCGGTGCAGCGGGCCTTGCTGCACCATCTCGCGGCTAGCCGCCGTTTCGGTCGTACGGTCGGTGACCCGGATCAGCGTCGCCAACTCGTTCCACGGGATACCCATGTCATTCCCCCCAGGCCACAGTCCAAAAGGGTGTTTAGCATCGTCGTCGCAAACTGAAATTGACGTGGCGCAATACGGGCGGGTTTCAGGCGGAGGCGGTCATCGTCACCGCCGCGAGGCCGTGTTCGATGATCGCGGTGCCGGCCGTCTTCACCGGCGCATCGGGACGCGTGACCGTGTCGACGGTGCGGAACTCGGTTTCCACTGGTCGGCGGTCACGTCGCAGAGCAGGTAACCGCGCCGGTCATTGGTCCAGGCGAGGAACGGGTTGCGGTCTCGGATGCGGTCCTCTCCGACGCGGCGGTCCGCGCCATCGCCGCCCGAGGTGATCGACGTGCCGACGAACTCGACGGCGACGGCGTCCCCCTGGCCAGCCTCGGTACGTAGCACGCCTGCATAGTTCTGATGCTCGTCGCCGGTCAGGACGACGGTGTTGCCGAGTCCTTCGACCATCTTCAGCACGCGTTCGCGCGGCGCATCATAGCCGCCCCAGCTGTCCATGTTGCGGATCGGCGTGGGCTCGTCACCGGTGCGCCGGTCGAGCGGCATCATCATCACCTGCTGCGCCAGCGCGTTCCAGCGCGCCTTCTTCTGCTTCAGCGCGGTCGCCAGCCACGCTTCCTGCGCGCGTCCCATGACCTGCGCCGCCGGATCCGCCCACCCCTTGCACCGCGTCTTGAAACCATCGTCGCAGGGCTGATCGGTCCGAAATTGCCGGGTGTCGAGCAGGTGCAGGTCGAGCAAATTGCCGATCGTCGCGCGACGGTAGATCTGCATGCCGGCCGGTCCCGGAAACGCCGAACGGCGCAGCGGCATATGCTCGTAATACGCCTGGAACGCCGCAGCCCGGCGCAGCGCGAACACTTCGGGCGGATCATTCTCCTGGTCGATCTCGCCGACCCAGTTGTTCTCGACCTCGTGATCGTCGAAACTCACGAACCACGCCGCCGCCGCATGCGCCGCCTGGAGGTCCGGGTCGGTCTTGTATTGGGCGTAGCGGCGGCGATAATCGGCTAGGTCGAACAGCTTCTGCCCGGCATGCTCGCGTACGAACCGCCGCGGCTTGCCGTCATACCCGACCGGCATCGGTGCGCTTCGGCCTTCGTAGATATAGTCGCCATAGTGGAAGACGAACGCCGGTTCCTCCGCTGCGAGGTGGCGATAGGCGGTATAGAGCCCATCCTCGTAGTTCTGGCACCCGGCGACCGCGAAGCGAAGCCGCTCGAGCGACGCGCCGGCGATCGGCAGTGTCCGGGCACATCCTGCCGGCGAGCGCTCGCTGCCGACGCTGAACCGGTACCAATAGGGGCGATCGGGCAGTAGGCCTTCGACCTCGACATGGACCGAATGCGCGAGTTCTGGACGTGCCAGCGCCTTGCCGCCGGCGACCAACGTCGCGAAGCGCGGATCGGTCGCGACCTGCCACGCGACCTCGACCGGCTGCATCGGCATGCCGCCATGCTCGGCCAGCGGATCGGGGGCGAGCCGCGTCCAGATGACGAAGCCGTCCGCGACCGGATCGCCCGCCGCGATGCCCAGGCGAAACGGGTAGGCGCCGAACAGCTGTTGTGCGTGCAGGATCGCCGGTGCGCCGATCATCGCTGCGGCGGCACCGATCAGGGTGCGGCGATCGAGAAGCAGGCGCGAGCTAGTGTCGGTCATGGATGTCCTGTCAGTAGAGAGGTTGGGTATGCAGAATGCCGTGTCGGGTTTCGCCGCGCCGCCGTCCTGTCGGAGCGCCGCGATCTCGTGTCGGGCCGCGGCGAGATCGGCGGTGAACGCCGGGTCGCCTTGCATCGCTGACACCATCAAACGCGTCATAGGGTGAGCATCCTGCTGCCTCGGACCACAGATGAGCCCGGCTGACACGTGTCGATCATGGATCGCGAATGTGTCAGCTGCGTTGCATGGGGCCGTTTTCCCGCCATTACGGGTCTGATGTTCGAGGACAGTCCAACGCGCGAAGCCACCGCGCCTCCGCAGCGGGAGCCCTTCGTGGAGACTCTGGATCCGATATTTTGGTCCGAACAACGTCGAAGCTTTCTTGCGACCGCATATGTTGCATCGGTGTTTTACCCAATATAGGAGATGATGTATCATACCCTAAAGTATGTGAGGTCGGCAAGATGAAGAGTGCGCGTATCTACGGTGTAGACTGGCTCGATCGGGTGGCGGTGACGGGATCGGCGGCGTGCATGATCCATTGTCTGGCACTGCCGTTGCTCCTGGCTGCGGCACCGTCATTGTCCGCGATCATCGCGATTCCCGAAAGCTTTCATCGCTGGGTGCTGCTGTTCGCGGCACCGGTCGCGGTGGTCGCTCTGCTAGGTGGAAACGTCAGCCACAAGGCCCCGTTGCCGCTAGGTCTCGGGCTGATCGGGATCGTGCTGATGACGATCGGCGCATTTGCGCTGCAGGAGGGAGCGGCCGAGATCGCCATGACCGTTGCCGGTAGCGTCCTGGTTGCTACGGCGCACATCATAAACCTGCGTCTGCGGCATTCCTCCTGCACCGCCTGACGGCACGATGCGCAATACGCGCTCGGTACGATATCCCGCCTCTAAAGGCCGCGCGATGGCCGCGAAATTGCGCCGGATATAATCCAGTTTGGGATCGATATAGCGGCGGCAAAAGGGCCGGTCCGGGTTGCTGCGGTAGTAATTCTGGTAGCGCGCCTCGGACGGTTTGAAGGCGACGAACGGGAGCACCATCGTCCGTGCCGGCGCTCCGGACTCGGTCGCGATATGGTCAATCATCAGCACCGCTGTCTGACGCTGATGCGCGTCGAAAACGTAGATAGCGCTGCGATACCGTCCGCCGGGGGAGTAGGTTCCGTTCGCCGAATGCGTCCTCAGGTGGACCTCGGCGAGTGTTCCGAGATCGATGATCGCAGGGTCGAAATGGACCAGCACACCTTCTGACCAAGCATCCCACGGGGCGTCAGACTGAATGAAGCCCTGCTCAACCTCGACGACGCCGAGCAACGCTTGGAATACCCCTTCGGTGCACCAGTGGCAGCCACCGCCAAAGCCGATTTTCTGCATTGCCAATTCCCCAACGCTGGTTGCGACGCCATGTTACGCCGGGCGGTCAGCGGCAGACCGCCCGGAGAGTATGACCGCTGTCCCCAGCCGGCGCGCCATGGTGATGAAACGTCCGAGCCTAGCGCCCGTCAACCGAACGGACGTCGTAACATAACAGGACGGCGCCGTGATCGAGGCGATCGCAGCTTTTCAACGACAGACTGGTTTTGCCGGCAAGTCCGTCTCGGCCATATGAGACGAATGCCTGCATGTCCGTACGCGCGTCGAGCGTTGGCGTGACGATGACGTTCAATTCGTCGACCAGACTCTCTGCCAGAAAGCTGCCGATGATTGCGGCACCGCCCTCCACCAGCAAACGCGTGACGCCAAGATCATCGCGCAGGGCGCGAAGCGCTGCCTTGAGATCGACCTGCTCTTCGGCAGAGACAATGTAAGATACGCCGCTGGCTGCCAGTTCCGCGAGATGCGTGTCCGAGACGTCTCTGCCGAGCAGCACCACGACGTCGTCGCCGGCTATCTTCGGCTCACCGAAGTGCAGTTCGCCGCGCGTATCGACTGTGATCGCGAACGGCTTGGCAATCCCCTTTGCGAAATGCCGTGGCCGCTGGACCGTCGAGACGGCCGCAAGCGGGTTAGCCTCACCCTTCGCCATTTCCGCCATCGTCGCGCGCCCGACGAGCCAGGCATCTCCCGCCAACCGATCGTGCAGAGCCTCGTAGAGCATGGCCCAGTCCTTCGACGTGCCGTCGGGGCTCTTGGTACACCGACTGGCGTGGAGACCGCCGTCGAGGGATGATGACATCAGGCAAATGGTGTGAAGGCGATCAGGCATGGGCGAACTCCGCTACGACGTTGAAGCGCCGGTCGTGTGATACTCTACGCCGGAGATACCCATTATTGTCAGCGCCTTATAGCGCCATCACAATTAACGGGACGGTCTCGCGATGATCGCCGCGCCGAGCCGGGTGCAGCTGGCGAACACCGCCCTGAGCCGATCTGAGGGTATTGCCCGAGCTGGGCGCGTGCGGGGTGATCCACCCCCGATTGCGTAGTTTCCGACGGTGATGCCCGGCGACTTCGATCGATAGCAGCGGGTCGAATGCTCGCCTCGGCGAGGCCCTTTGGATCGGAACAGATCATGAAGCCGTGCCGAACCTCGCGCCGTATCCGTCCCGCACGGTCACTTGTCCTGCCGCTGGCCCTGACGCTTGCCATGACGCTCGCGGGCCCCGTGGTAGCGCAGGCCCCGCCGAGCATCGACGGTCGGATCGAGCACCTCAAACCCGGCGAGTATCTCTGGGCGCCCGAGATCGCCCCCGCCGGGCCCGTCACGGTGATCGTCAGCCTCGCCACGCAAAAGGCCTATGCCTACCGCAACGGCGTGCCGATCGGCGTCTCGACCGTGTCGACCGGCAGCGACGGCCATGCGACGCCGTCCGGAGTCTTCACCGTGCTCCAGAAGGACGCGGATCACGTCTCGAACGTCTACAAGGACGCGGCGATGCCCTTCATGCAGCGGCTGACCTGGGGCGGGATCGCGATGCACGCGGGCAACCTGCCGGGCTATCCCGCGTCGCATGGCTGTATCCGCCTGCCGCCCGCGTTTGCCAAACTTCTGTTCGGGATCACCCGGCTTGGGATCACCGTCGTCATTACGCGCGACGCGACTGTTCCGGTGGTGGCTGCGGTGCCGGCTATGCTGATATCGGCGGGACCGGCGGGCGGGGACTTCGCTTGGAACCCCGCCCTGTCGCCCAGGGGGCCGGTGTCGATCGTGATCAGCGGGCGTGATAGGCGCGTGGTGGTGCTGCGCAACGGTATCGAGATTGGCTCCAGCGCGATCGCGTTCGATGCGCCGATCGCGCGGACCTCGGCGTTTACGCTGCAATCGGTCGATGCGGACGGCGAGCATTGGCTGCGCCTGCCTTTGCCCAGTGACCCGAGAACCGGCGAATTGTCCGCTGAAGACCGCGCCAAGGGGCATCTTCCGGAGCGCTTCCGCATCGCGCTGGCGACCGTGACGACGCCCGGCACGACGCTGCTGGTGACGCGCGAGACGCTGGCGAGCGCGGGCACCGGTACGCCCGTGACGATTATCGAGGCGACCGGGCAATGATCGCCGAGCGCCCGATCGACCAGCCGCACACGCCGGCGCTCATTCCGCGACCCTGGCATGCGACGTCGGCAGCACGCGTGATGGCGTTGCTCAACACCCGTGCGACCGGCTTGAGCGCGAGCGATGCGGCCGCACGTCTGGTCCATGATGGTCCGAACGCACTCGCGCCACCGCCCGTCCCATCGATGCTGCGGCTATTCGTGCGGCAGTTCGACAGTCCGCTGATCTATCTGCTGATCGCGGCGGCGGCGATCTCGCTCGGGCTTGGCCACTACACCGATGCCGGGTTCATCGGCGTCGTCCTGCTCGTCAACGCGGCGATCGGCACGGTGCAGGAGAGCAAGGCGGCCGACAGTCTCGCCGCGCTCGGGCAGATGATCGGGCAGACCGCGACCGTGCTGCGCGACGGTGCGGTGTCGGTGATCGACGCGCGCGCGCTCGTCGTCGGTGATGTCGTCGCGCTCGAGAGCGGCATGGCGGTGCCCGCCGATATCCGCCTCTCGTCGAGCAGCGCGCTACGCGTCGATCAGTCGACCTTCACCGGCGAATCCGTCGCGGTTGCCAAAAACCAGGCGGCGCTGTTGCCCGAGCGGACCGCGCCGGGCGAGCGGACGACGATGGTGCTGGCGGGGACGATGATCGAGCAGGGGCGGGGTGGCGGCATCGTCGTCGCGACCGGCGCGGATACCGCGCTGGGGGCGATCGATGCGTCGTTGCGGACCGCGAAGGCGACGCTGCCACCGCTCGTGATCCGGCTCGACCGGCTGGCGCGGCAGATCAGCCTCGCGACGATCGCGCTGATCATCCCGTTCGCGCTCGTCCTGCTAATGCAGGGGCGGCCGGGCGACCAGATCCTGCTGCTCGCGGTCGCGCTGGCGGTGTCGGCGATCCCCGAGGGGTTGTCGATCGCGGTGACCGTTGCGCTGGCGGCGGGCACGCGGCGGATGGCGGCGCGGAACGTGATCGTCCGCTCGCTGCCCGCAGTCGAGGGGTTGGGTGCGTGCACGATCATCGCCAGCGACAAGACGGGGACGCTGACGCGGAACATCCTCTCGGTGGAGAGGATATTGCTCGCCGACGGACAAACTTTTGCGGGTGCCGACTGGGGCGCGGATGCTCTGGCGGAGATGCGTCGTGCCGCCGCGCTCTGCAACGAGGCAGCGATCGGACCCGATGGCGTGCCGATCGGGGATTCGGTCGACGTCGCGTTGCTCCGGTTCGCGGGTGAGGGCGGCGAGGATCTGCGCGCGCTGCATGCGGTGGTGCGGACTGCGGCGCTTCCTTACGAACCAGTCCGCAAATTCTCGACCGTCGCCGTTGCCGAGGGGAAGGGCGTCCGCGTGTTCGCCAAAGGGGCGCCCGAGATCATCCGGCAGATGTGCTGCATGATCGATCCCGCCGCGTTCGCCGCCGCCGCCGCGATGGCCGGTGAAGGCTATCGCGTGATCGCGGTCGCTGCGTCTGACGGTGCGACGACCACCGACCTGACCGCGCCGAACGATCTCGTGCTGCTGGGCTGGATCGGGCTGATCGACCCGGTTCGCCCCGAAGTCCCCGCCGCGATTGCGCGCTGTGCCGAGGCGGGGATCGGCGTGCGGATAGTCACCGGCGATCATCCCGGCACCGCGTTGACGATCGCTCGCGGGCTCGGGCTTGAGGTCGCGGCCGAGCAGGTCGTCACCGGCGCGCAGATGACCGACCTCGTGGACCAGCCGGAACGGCTCGCCACCCTCGTGCTCGGCGGCCGCGTGTTCGCGCGGATCGAACCGGTGCAGAAGCTGGAGATCGTCCGCATCCTCGCTGCCAGCGGCGAACTCGTCGCAGTCACCGGAGACGGGGTGAATGACGCCCCCGCGCTCCAGGCGGCGCATATCGGCGTCGCGATGGGCGTGGCCGGCACCGACGTCGCGCGCGGCGCCGCCGACCTGGTGCTCGCCGACGACAATTTCGCGTCGATCGTCGCAGGCGTCGAGGAGGGCCGCGTCACTTACGCCAACGTCCGGCGAATCGTCATTATCCTGCTCGCGACGGGCGCCGCCGAGATCGGCATGTTCATCGGCGCGGTAATGCTCGGTCTGCCGATGCCGCTGACCGCGGTGCAGCTATTGTGGCTCAACCTTGTCACCAACGGCGCTCAGGACGTGATGCTGGGCTTTGGTCGCGGCGAGGGCGACGAACTGCGCCAGCCACCGCGTCCGCCGAGCGCGCCGATCCTCGATCGAAGCGCGATCGCGTTGATGATCCCGCCGGCGCTGCTGATGACTGGGCTCGCGCTGTATCTCGTGGCGCAGATGCGCGGCGAGGGTCGACCGCTCGCCGAGATCCAGAATGCTGTGCTGCTGATGACGGTACTGTTCCAGAACGCCTATGTGCTGTGCATGCGCAGCGAGCGCCGCTCGATTGTCCGAGAGCCGCTGTTCTCGAACGCCTGGCTGCTGCTCGGTGTCGGTATCGCGCTGGCGTTGCAGGCGACCGCGATGCTGTGGCCGCCGCTCGACAGCGTGCTCGGGACCACGCCGGTCTCGGTCGCGACGATGCGGTTCTGCGTCGTCGCGGTCTTCGGGACGATCGTCGTCACCGAAGTGACCAAGCAGGTGGTTGCGCTATGGCAGCGGCGCGCGTGACCGCCTTCGTCCCGAAGATCGTCACGACGATGCGCGAAGGCTATTCGCTCGCGACGCTGCGCGCCGATGCGATCGCCGGCGCGACGGTTGCGGTCGTCGCGCTCCCGCTCGCGATGGCGCTTGGCATTGCGAGCGGCGCTTCACCCGACAAGGGGCTGATCACCGCGATCGTCGCAGGCTTCCTAGTGTCGGCGCTCGGCGGATCGCGCGTCCAGATCGGTGGCCCCACCGGGGCGTTCGTGGTCGTGGTGTTCACCGTGATCGCGCGGCACGGTTATGACGGCCTGGTCCTGGCGACGTTGCTCGCCGGCATTATCCTGATCGTCGCTGGCTATGCCCGGTTGGGGGCGATGATCCGGTTCATCCCCTATACCGTCGTCACGGGCTTTACCGCAGGCATCGCGGTGATCATCGCGTCGAGCCAGGTTCGTGACTTCCTCGGGCTGGCCATGGCCTCGGTGCCCGCCGACTTCGTGCCGAGATGGGCGGCCTATGCGGGCGCGATCCGGACCATCGACGTCCCGACTGTCGCGATCGGCATGGGCGCGCTCGCCGTCATCCTGATCCTCAAGCGGATCGCACCGCGCGTGCCGGGGTTCCTGGTCGCGGTCGTCCTTGCTTCAGTCGTCGTCATCGCGAGCGGCGTAGATGTCGCAACGATCGGCTCGCGCTTTCCGGCGATGCCGAACGGGATCGCGATGCCGGCTTTCCCCGTCTGGACGCTCGCGAAGCTTCAGGCGGTGCTGCCCTCGGCGTTCACTATCGCGTTTCTTGCCGGTATTGAGGCGCTGCTCTCCGCGGTCGTCGCGGACGGGATGATCGGATCGCGACACCGGTCGAACCAGGAACTGGTCGCGCAAGGGATCGCCAACATCGCGTCGGCGCTGTTCGGCGGGCTGCCCGCGACCGGCGCGATCGCGCGCACCGCGACCGCGATCAAGGCGGGCGCGCGGACCCCGGTCGCGGGGATGCTCCACGCGGTGTTTATCCTGCTGTTCGTGGTGTTCGGCGGGCGGCTGATGGCGTTCGTCCCGATGGCGGCGCTCGCGGCGATCCTGTTCGTCGTCGCCTGGGGGATGAGCGAGCAGGAGCGCTTCGTCGGCCTGTTGCGGATGCCCAATGGCGACCGGGCGGTGTTGCTGCTGACGTTTGGCCTGACGGTGCTGTTTGACCTGACGGTGGCGATCGGCGTCGGCGTGACGCTCGCCGCGCTGCTGTTCATGGCGCGAATGAGCGAGACGGTCGCGATCATTGGCCCCGAAGACGACGCGCCCACCGAACGCGCGGCGCTGCCTGCCGGCGTCGAAATGTTCCGGATCGACGGGCCATTCTTCTTCGGTGTCGCGGCCGGATTGATGGATACCTATCGCAGGTTGGGCAGCGTGCCGCGCGTGCTGATCCTGCGGCTGGAACGCGTGCCGATGCTCGATGCGAGCGGCGTCGCGGCGATCGCCGAGCTGCTGCGGCGGGCGGGGATGACGCATACGCGCGTTATTCTCTGCGGCATGGCCGCGCAACCGGCCGCGATGCTGGGCCGCGCCCGGCTAGGGCCGATGACCAGCACCGCCACGTATGCCGAGGCGTTGGCGATGTCTGCGTCAGGCTGAGAGCGTCATTCGCAGCATCATTGAAGCGGGATCGCCCGGGCAGGCGGACGCGATCCAGCCGCGTTGTCGTTCCAGCTCGATTGCTTGGTGATTGTCCCGGCTCTCGATCGATTCGAGCGTCGCGATACCCTTCGCACGGGCGAATGCCGCGACTTGATCGAGCAAAGTCCAGCTGATCCCGCGGCGTTTGAAGTCGGCGCGGATCGCGACGGCGACTTCGGCGCGGGTCAGGCTCTCGTCCGCCGCCAACATCGCGGTCGCGATGATCCGCCCGGTCGCGGGATCGAAGGCGAGGAAGCTCTCAATATGCTCGTGGTCGACGGTGACGAGTGCGCGGAGCTGGTCTTGACCGACCTTGTGGATCGCGCTGAGGAATCGGAACCGGAGGTCCTCCCTGTCGACATGCTCGAAGAATTCCGCGAGCGCGGGTTCGTTAGCGGGCGAGGCGGGGCGGACGTGGAAGACGTAACCGTCGCGTGTCGTCAGGTCGGCGCTCCACGACACGGCCGGGAGTGTATGTGGGGCGGCTGCGCGCTCGCTGACAGGTTCGACCATGAGAAATCTTTTGCGATTGCGCGCCGTCGATGGCGATGCACGTCGTGCTAACCGCAAAGCCCGCGTCCCCGCAGCGTCGGGAAACACGTAGTTTCCGACGCTACCGGGCCGGTTGGTGCGCGCTAGGCTGCCTCCCAAGGGCGATCTCCGCCCGTCAAGGAGACCGCATGACGATCGATATCCAGCGGATGCAGGATCTGGCGCACGAGATCGTCTGGCTTCAGGGCGAACTCGACCGCGAGATCGAGAACAGGCGGCGTGCACTCGGCGTCGAACTCACCGGCCGGATCGTCGGGTTCGAGCACGGCGTGCTCGATGCGCAGCGACGGCTGAAAGTATCGGTGCTGCGGTTCGTCGCACGGTCCGACGTAGTCTCGATCGTCACGGCGCCGGTGATCTATTCGCTGATCGTGCCGCTGGCCATCGTCGATCTCTGGGTGAGCGCGTATCAGGCGATCTGTTTCCGCGCCTACGGGATCGCGCGGGTGCGGCGGCGCGACTACATCATGTTCGACCGCGCGCATCTCGGTTACGCGCAGGTCCGCGACTTTATCATCCTCCATTATCATGCGACCGAACGATCGGATTCGCCATTCTGGGACCATTGTCGGACCATGGCGCTGCCGGAATCGTTGAAGGGCAAACTCGCGTTATGGCGGGGCAAGGCGCGGGTGTTTCGCGAGCAGGGCGAATTGTTCACCCCCGATAGCTGGATCGCGGTGTTGCTCGGCCAGAATGTGCAGCCGGCGTCCTTCGATCCGTTGACGGGCGGGTTGCCGCTTGGAGAGGCGACGCGGTTCATGGCCCATATTCGAGAGATGATCGGCAAGACCGCCGAAGCGATGCCGACGCACGAGGATTTCATCGCCCGGCACTGCTCGGCACCGATGGTCCGACAAGCATGATGGGGACGCGCTATTCGGCCGATGCCGCGGCGATGTGTAGGGTGGGATGAGATACGGTGCCGGCGAGGCAATCGGGTGCGCTCATGATCTTCGCAGCGTAAAAGTGGGCACCTATCGTCCGATATGCAGAGGGACGCTTGTAGCGGTCACGAATTTGGGCGACCAAGCCCTATGACCGAACCCAAGCCCACGAAGGTCCGCACGGCGCTGGGCCGCAATCTGACTTACGGTATGCTCGACGCCGTGGGTAGCGCGATCGTCACCGGCCATTACGACGGAAAGCGATTTCCTACCGAGGCGGAACTGGCGATCGAGCACGGCGTGAGCCGGTCGGTGACGCGCGAGGCGGTCAAAATGCTGACCGCGAAGGGTTTGCTTTCCGCGCGTCCGCGGCAGGGTACCATCATTCAGCCAAATTCGACCTGGAACCTCTTCGACACCGATGTGCTGCGTTGGCTACTCGAACGCCAGTTTACCCTGCCGTTGCTCCGCAGCTTCAACGAGCTGCGCCTTGCGGTCGAGCCGATGGCGGCGCAGCTCGCGGCACTGCATGCCACGCCGTCGGGCATCGCGATGATTGCTGCGGGCTATGCGCGCATGGAGGCGGCCGAGCGCGGCGATGACGATGCGCTCGAGGCCGACATCGTGTTCCACGTTGCGATCCTGCGAGCGTGCGACAACCCGTTCTTCGCGCAGTTTGAGGATCTTGTGTCGACGGCGCTGCGGACCTCGATCCGCTTCACCAACCGGTTCAAGGGCCGCAGCGCAAGCCTGCCCGCGCATAAGGCCGTGCTCGAGGCGATCGCTGCGCGCGATGCGGCTTCCGCCAGCGCCACGATCCGATCGATCATCGAGGACGTCATGATCCTGATTCGCCAGGCCGAGAGCGAGGGCGCGGTGGTCGATCGCGGGGCGGCCTTGCTGGGCTGAGCAGCGCTCCCGATCGTATCTGCTTTGATCCGGGGTTGGTAAGGCGCGGCCCGAAATGATTAGACCAAGCCTCGGCCTTCGATCTTCAGGACAGGGACGAACCCGCCGCCCGGGTTCGCGGGCATCGTCAGGTGCAGGCCGCGCGCATCGCGGCGATGCGCCGTGCTGCCGCCGCCGAGCAACGTCACGCGCTCGACCACGCCATCGGCGAAGCGGTTGCGTCCCAGCGCCTCGATCGTGACCGCACCCTGCGGCCAGCCTAGGAACAGCGCGTAGAGCGCGCCCTTATTGGTGGTGAAGCGCACGTCGCGGGCGGTGAACACGCCCGACGACTGTTCGTTCTGCATCCCAGCCTGCAGCTTTGTCGGGCCTTCGCCGTAGATCCGCCATGGCCGCGAGCCGAAGATCGCTTCGTCGTTGACCGCGATCCAGCGGCTCATGCCGTCGAGGATCTTTTCCTCCTCGCCGTCGATCGAACCGTCGCCAGGCTGCGGGATGGAGAGCAGCAAATTGCCGTTCTTCGACACGACATCGGCCAGCCGCTGGATCACTTGCTCAGCGGTCTTGTAGCTTTTGTCGTTGAGCCGCGCGACGTTGTAGAACCAGTCGCCGATGCACGTGTCGGTCTGCCACGGCTCGTCCCACAGATGGTCGGTGAAGCCGCGCTCGACGTCCTGCACGAGGCCGAACCGCGCATAGGGCTTCAGCTGCTTGGCGGTCAGCACAACGTCGATCTTGCCGTGCCACGCGGTCGAGCGGTTGTAGTAATCCGCCGCCGCCTGGAGCCCGATCGGGCCGAACGGCAGTTCGTAGTCGTCGAAATAGCAGAAGTCGGGCTTGTACTTGTCGATCAGGTCGGTCTGGCGCAGCAGCCATTTCGCGGCATAGCCCGGATCGTTCGGTGGCGGCGTCTCGATCCACTGGCCGTCGTTTGCGTCATGCCATGCATTCATCGCCGCGATCGTATCGATGCCGTTGGGCAGGACCGCGTGTGCGCCGGTATACAGCTGTTGCGGGTCTAGCCCGTCCCACCATGTGCCGTGGCCATCGGCGGTCCGCAGTTTGAACGCGTCGTATCGCTGGCCCTTCAGCGGCCCGGTCGGGTCATAGCCATAGGCGGTCTGATACCAGTGCCAGCTATGCGCGGCGTGGTTCGAGACGCCGAATTTCAGCCCGGCTTTCCGCGCGGCCTTTTCCCATGTGCCGACGACATCGCGCTTCGGCCCGACGCGGAGCGAGTTCCAGGCGTGATAGCGGCTGTCGTAGCAGTCGAGATTGTCATGATGGTTGGCGAGCGACACGAAATATTTCGCCCCCGCCTTGGCATAGCGGGCGATCAGCGCGTCGGGATCCCAGCGCGCCGCAGTCCAGCGATTCATCACCTCCATCATCCCCGACTTGGTCGGATGACCATAGGTCTTGAGGTGATGTTCGTACGCCGGATGGCCCTGCATATACATGAAGCGGCCGTACCAGTCGCCTTGCTCGGGCACCGATTGCGGGCCCCAATGCGACCACAGGCCGAGCTTCGCGTCACGGAACCACTCGGGGTAGCGATAGTGATCGACCAGCGATTGCCAGGTCGGCTGCACCGGACCGCGCGCCAGCCCCATTGGGCTCTGCGCGAGCGCGTGTGTCGCTGGACCGAGTGCGGCGATCCCGGCGAGTACCGAACGGCGGCTGAGATCGATACTCACTTGGCTGCGATGGTCCGGCGGATCGCGGCCAGGACCAGCGGGCGCATCATCGCATAGCCGGCGGGAGTCGGGTGGACGCCGTCGCTCGCCAGCCCCGGCTTCATCGCGCCTTCGGGTGTGGCTAGCGCGGTGTAATAATCGACATAGGTGAAGCCGTTCTTCGCCGCATAGGCCTTCAGCCAGCTGTTGAGCGCGCGAATCTGCGGCACCGGCTGCTTGTCCTTGCTCCACGGAAAGGCCGCGGCGGGCGGGGTCGAGGCGATGATGACCTTGATGCCGTTCGCGCGCGCGAGGTCGGCCATGCTGGCGATATTGCCCTCGACGATCTCCATCGTCGAGGCGCCGGTGTTGCCGGCGATGTCGTTGGTGCCCGCCATGATATGGACGGCGCGCGGTTTCAGCGCGATCACGTCCTCGCGGAAGCGCACCAGCATCTGCGGCGTGGTCTGCCCGCTGATCCCGCGATCGACCAGTCCGCCAGTGAACAGCGCAGCATCCGCACCGATCCAGTTGTCGGTGATCGAATCGCCCATGAAGACCACCCGGACCGGCGTGTTCGACGCTTTCAGCTGTTCGTTCTGCGCGCGGTACCGGCACAATTGGCCGAAGTCGCGCGTGAGCGAATGCAGTTTCCATGCCTCCCATCCGGCTCCATCGGTCGGCGACGGATGCGCAGGGCAGGGGGCCGCGACGATCCCGACCGGATCGCCGGCATAGGGATCGCCCGGGACATTGGTCTGCGCGGCCACCGGTAAGGCGACCAACGTCAGTGCGGCGATGCAGACTGCGCGGATCACTTCGAAGAGACGATCTGGACCAGCGATGCGGTGTCCTGCCCTGTCGGCAGCTTGCCCGAGGCGGTCAGCCGCCGGGTCTTGTCGTCCCAGCGCAGCATCGCCTTGCGACCTCCCTTGGTCCGATAGTCGTTGGTCACGCCGTCATCGTCGTACAGCGCGAAGCTTGCGTCCGCGCCGGGATAGACGCGGATGCTCTCCAGCGCCTGCGCGGTCGCGGTGCTCGGCACCTGGACGCCCATCGGGATGATCGACCCGGCGCGCACGAACAGCGGGATCTTGTCGATCGGCGCATTCGCGGTGACGGTCTGGCCACCGGTAAACCGCTGGTTGGTCCAGTAATCATACCATTCGGCACCGGCCGGCAGATAGACCGGGCGGCTCGTCTTGCCCTGTTCGGTGACTGGCGCGATCAGGAAGGCCGGGCCGAACATATATTCGTCGCCCATGTCGGCGACGTTGGGATCGTTCGGGAAATCCATGAACAACGCGCGCATCATCGGCGCATTGCTCTCGTACGTATGGCGACCGAGCGAGTAGATGTACGGCATCAGCGAGTAACGCAGTTTCAGGAAGTTCGCGAGGACGGGCTCGGCTGCGGTGCCATATTGCCAGATCGCGGTGGCCGGGCGCTGGCCGTGGATCCGCAAGGTCGGCGTGAACACGCTGTACCCGAACCAGCGCGTGAACAGCTCGGGATAGTCCGCGTAATCCGGCGCCATCGCGGTCGCGCCCGCAGGGTCGAGCAGCACCGGACGCGTCGACTTGGGCCCGTTCGGCCATTGCCAACCACCGATGTCGCTACCCCAATAGGCCATGCCGCTCGCGGTGAAGCCGAGCCCCGCGGGGACCTGCCGGTGCAGCGCTTCCCAGGTCGACTTGATGTCCGACGACCAGAACAGCCCGCCGTTGCGCTGGGCACCGAGATACGCCGCGCGCGACAGGATCAGGTTGCGCATCGTGGGACGGTCTTTCGCCGAGCCGTCCGCGACGCTCATCGTATGGAGCAGCGGGAAGACGTTGTGATAGCGGTCGCCCGAGCCGATCGAATAGAAGCTGCCGTCGGGCACGAGATCGGGCTCGGTCTCGTCGAGCCAGAACCAGTCGAAGCCCTGGCTGGCGATGTTGTCGCGGATCCGTTCCCAGAACCAGTGGCGCGCATCGGGATTGGTGCTATCGAGCAACGCGCCCGCGCGATCCGACCGGATCGGCAGGCCGTCGACGACGTTGCCGTCCTTGTCCTTCAGCAACCAGCCCTTGGTCGACAACAGGTCGAAATACCGCGATTCCTTCTCGACGCGCGGCCAGACGCTGATGATCGAATGCATCCCCATCGACTTCAGCTTGTCGTTCATGCCCTTGGGATCGGGGAAATAATTCCGGTCGATGTCGAGCTGGCCCATGCGCGACCAGTAGAACCAGTCGAGCACCATGATATCGAGCGGCAGCCCGCGGCTGCGATACCCGTTGGCGACGTCGAGCAATTCCTTCTCGGTCTCGTACCGCGCCTTGCTCTGGATAAGGCCGAACGCGGCCTTGGGCGGCAGCGGCGTGGTACCGGTCAGCGTCGCATAGCCGGCATAGATCTCGTCGGTAGTGGCGCCGGTGATGACGAAGAACGAGACGCGCTCGCCGACCTCCGACTGCCAGTGTGTCGAACTATGCAGGCCGGGGGAAACGACGGTCGAGGACGGGTTGTCCCAGACGATGCCATAGCCCTTGTTGGTGACCATGAACGGTACGCAGACCGTCTCGCCCGCGGGCGCGTCGTAATTGTGGCGGCAGTCGATCGTGCGGCCGCGCAGGTCGAGCTTGCCCTCCTGGTTCTGGCCGAGCCCGTAATAATGCTCGTCGGCGGGCGAGGCGAAGCTCGCGCCGACGCGGAACGTCTTCTCGCCGTTGACGGTATGCGGCGCCATTTCCCAGCCGGTCATCTGCGTCAGCATAGTGCCGTCGGCCTTGCGGATCGTCACCGACACCGGCGGCAGCGACGGCGCGAAATAGCGCTCCATCTGCGTCGGCGCCTTGGGCCAGGGCTTTGCATCGACCGAGAGCGATAGTGCGGCAGACGCGAAAACGTCGGCGCCTGCGTCGTTACGATGCGTCCACCCTGCGGCATCGGGCTTTGCGTTGGGGCCATCGCCGGGTGGCGCATCGACCTGTCCGCGGTCGGTGGCGATCGTCACGCGGACGATGTTGGGCGCATAGACCTCGACCGAGACGAGACTGCCGTTGCGATCGACGGTCGCGATCGGTGCGGCGATCGCGGCGGTGCCGAGCGTTGCGAGCGAGACTCCAACGGTCAGCCGTGCGACCAATCGCAAAGGCCAGCCCAGTCGCGACGTGGTGCGGGACTGGTCAGACGATTGCGCGTCGATACGGGCTGGGGAAATGTACATCTAAATCCTCTCCACGGGTCTATGCCCTGACGATAGCGCTATCTTCGCCGGTACGGCAATTTTGTCGTATAATTGCAGATACGGCGCGCGGATCAACCGTATTCCGCGTCAACGCAAGGCGAAGGCCCGGATTGGCCACTTGTCGGGCGTCGTTATTGGAGCAGCGCCACGCCGTACGGCGGAAGGTCGAGCCGATCGGTAGAGGCTCTGCCGCTCAGAATATCGTGTTGCTTGCCTGCCAAGGCCACACGAGCAGGCGCGGTGTTCGTGTTGACGTACAGCGTCCGCCCATCGACGACGCGCGCGACCACGCCCGGCGGAGTGACCGGGCCACGCTCGATTCCGAGTTCGGTATAGAGCGATCGCACGAGCGGATCGGGAAACGCGCCTTGTGCGGCGGTAGCGAGGTAGATCGCGCGGCCCTTGCCGAAGCGGTTGACCGTGACCGCCGGGCTGGGCTTGGGCGTGTTGGTGAACATCGCCAGCGGTTTGGCCGTGCTCGGTTCGAGCACCTCGTAAAAGGGATCGCTACCAGTCTGCTCCTTGCAGTCGAACATGATCTTCAGCGGTTGCTCGGCGCGGTAGAATTCGTTGGTCCGCACGCCGAACACATCGGTCAGCCGACCAGGCAGCGGCGTCTCGAACCATTTGCCGGTTTCGTCGACCTTGGCGGAATAGCCGGTCATGATCACCGTCCCGCCGTTCGCGACGTAGCGCCGCACCGCCTCGGCGGTTTCCTTGTCCATCAGTAGGCGCTGGGCAGGATCACGAGCTTGTAGCGGTCGATCGCGTCGTGGCCGATGTCAATCACCGCGGTGTCGATATTGTCGACGAACAGCGGTGCGAGCGCGGCCTTGGCCTGGTCGGGATAGCTGGTCTTGAAATATTCCTGCATCGTGTTCGGCCCCGGCGGGGGCGAGGTCAGCTAGTTGGTCTGGAACGAATAGGCGATCGCCACCTCGGGGTTGCGGTAGCGTGGGAAGCCCATCGTCTTCAGCTTGGCGAACTCGCTGGCGATCTGGCCGAACTCGCCGACCTTCCACGATGGGCGGCCGTCATGGTCGACCAGCCCGAACAGGGCCTGTTCCTTGCCACCGCTATGCGAGTTGAAGGAAGGTTTGCGCATAATAGATCAGCCCGAAATAGGCCCACATCCGTGACCGGCCCGGCGTGCCGTAATAGCCGCCACCGCCGGCGGTGAACTCGTTCAGCCACATCGGCGTATCGTGGCCTGCGCGGTTGCGCGACACGTCGAGCGCCGCGCCTAATGGCTCGCCCGGATAGAAGCCTTGGCCGCATAGGTCGAGACCTTGTCCCACGACCGTAGATAATCGAACCCCTTGGTCCAGGCGTCGGGCCAGAAGTTCGACGCGACGGGCAGGTTGGGCGCAAATTGCTTGCGCACCGCTTCGAGGTCGGTGAGCGCGCCGATCGTGTCGTCGGACCAGTAGCGGCGAAGATCGAGATTGCGCTCGTTTGGCCCCGGACCATTGCCATAGGGTAGGTCGACCCCGTCCCAGCTGTTGATCCGACGCGACCAGCGCTGCGTCGCCCAGGCGGTGTTGAGTGCAGCGATCGTCCCGTATTTCTTCTGCAGCCAACCGACGAAGCGTTGCCGATCGGCCGGCGAATACGACATCTGGCCATTGCCGATCTCGTTGGTGTAGCCGATCGCGATCACCGCGGGGTTATGGGCGTAGCGCTTGAGCATCTGCTCGGCGAGCCGCCGGACGAGGCGGCGATAATCGGGATCGCTGATATTGTCCCAATAGCGCGTCGCCGCATTGCGGCGGCCGCCGTCCTGCGTGACGAGATCGACGCCGGGATATGTCTTGTGCAGCCAGGTCGGTGCCGGCTGGCCGGGAATGTCGAGGAGCACCTTGATCCCGGCGGCGTGCATCTGATCGAGGATCGCGTCGAACCATTCGAAGGTGAAATGGCCTTCCTGCGGCTCGAACGAATCCCACGACAGACCGCCCATCCGGACCATGGTGAAGCCGGCCTTCTTCATGATCGCGACGTCCTGGCGGATCTGTTCGGGCGAACGATCGATCGGCTGGTAGCAGGTGCCGACGAACAGGTCGCCGTGGCCGGGCCAGTCGGGATGCCCGACGGCACTCTGCGCCTGCGCTGGAACGATGCCGGCAAGCGGAACAGCCAGCGTAGCCGCCGCAAGCATCGCAAACCGCAGGGCGCGGATCAGGGGGTGTTTCAAATAGCCTCTCCAAGCTCGTATTCGATCGACGCGCACATCGTGCACGTGCGGTATTTCTGGTCAGGCGAAATCGATCGCGAATGCGCTCGCGTGTCGCGTCGGCAAGGTCGCGGGCAGATCGATCACCAGAGCCTGTCCGGTCTGGCGAAACGCGATGTCCCCGGGGCGGCCGAGCAGGCGCACCCCGCGTACCCGGCGTCGTTCGTGCGGGTTGGGTTGGGCGAGCGACGTGATTACGGTCTGCCCCCGAGGCGTGCCGAGCGTGATCGCGTACAGCGTCTCGCCCTTCGTCGTGAAGCGGATGTCCTGCGGCGTATAACTCGTTCTTTCCGCAAACGCGCCGGCGGCGGCGGTGGTCGGACCCTTGCCATAGATCTTCCACGGGCGCGTACCGTGGATCGCCTCGCCATTGGCGGCCATCCACGGCGCCAGACTGTCAACAGCCGGTCGGATTCCGCGGGCAGGCTGCCGTCGCCGTGCATTACGACGTTCAGCAGCAGGTTGCCGTTCTTGCTGACCACATCCGCCAGCATCGCGACGACCTCATCGGTGGTCTTGTAGGTGTCGGTCCGGTTGAAGAACCAGTCGCCGTTCGAGGTGTCGGTCTGCCAGGCGTGCGGATTGATGCCCTTCAGCACGCCGCGCTCTACGTCCTGCACCGCCCAGTCCGTGCTGAACGCGCCCGAGCCCGTATCCTTGCAATTGTAGACGGCGTCCAGCTTTCCGGTACGCGCCATGCTGCTGTTGAAGAAATGCGCGAGCAGCGAGCGTCCGACCTCGCCGAACGGCAGGCCGCCGTCCGAATACAAAAGGTCGGGCTGGTAGCTGTCGATCAGGTCGCGGATCCGGTCGAACCACAGCGCGTGATATGTCGGGTTGGTCGTGTACCAGCTCGCGGGCGTGTTGATGAACGGCTCGTCGCGGTTGGTATGGTAGAGATCGACATAGCGCGGATCGGCGCCGTCATAGGCGACCCCGAGCTTGGGCCAGAACTGATCGTAGAGGTGGTTGGGATACCACCAGCTATAGCTTGCGCCGAGATGCTCGGACACGCCGAAGCGCAGCCCGCGCCGGGTGGCGGCCGCCTTCCCTTCGCCGACGATGTCGCGCTTCGGGCCCATCGCCACCGCGTTCCAGCGGTAATGCTTGGACCGCCACAGGTCGAAATTATCGTGATGCACGCCCATCGAGACGAGATAGCGCGCGCCGGCGGCGGCATAGCGCGCGGCGAGTGCGTCGGGATCGAACTTCTCCGCGCGCCATAGAGGGATGATATCCTTGTAGCCGACCTTGGAGGGGTGGCCGTAGGTCTTGACGTGGTGGTCTTAATGCGGGTGACCGGGGACGTACATGAAGCGTGCGTACCAGTCGCCCTGGCTCGGTACCGCCTGTGGTCCCCAATGCGCCCAGATCCCGAACTTGGCGTCGCGAAACCAGTCTGGTGCGCGATAACCGGCGAGCGACTGTGCGGTGGAATCGAACCGGCCGGGCGTTATGGCGCGATGGAAGAGAGGCGACGGTTTCGTCGCCGCCGGCGATGCGGCGGCACCCGACAGCCCGCTCAGACCCAGCGTCGCTGCTAGCGGTGCTCCCAGTATCTCGCGTTTGCTGAACGTCATTACGCTTCTCCCCACACGCGGTTTCGACAGTCCGGAAAGAGCGTCGATGGAATTACGCCATTGTTACGAAGGTCGGCGTTTAAGTCCTACAATTACAATTTGATACGCTACCTTGCTGGAAGCCTACACCAGCATCGCATGTCAGTTTAGGACCGATTTGGTCGGATATTGACGTAATTCGACGAAACAACTTCGAGTATCGTCATTTCATGTGCGACATTTTTGCCATCATATTTGATGAATTGTCCGGGTAAATCGAATTAGCATATAAATGATCTAAATCATTCGCTAGGCGCCGCGGACGATACGGTAGCGGCGTGGCCGCGCACGATATCCAAGAGTGAACCGCGGGCGGTCCGTAAGGATCAGACCTGCTGGGAGGAGAGTGTGATGAAGCGTTCCAAGATTAGCGTTGGCAGCATCAAGGGTCTGAGTACGACCGTGTCGCTGCTAGCACTCGTGATAGTCGGTTCGGTAGCGCAGGCGCAGGTCGCGGCACCGCAAGATGGCGCGCCCGCGTCGGTTGCGGACGCTCAGCAGACCAGTGGTACTGCAGCCCCGAGCGCCGATCAGGGCCAAGCAGTCGATACCGCGCCCGTCGCCGCAGAGGCGGGCGATGACATTGTCGTGACCGGCGTCCGTGCGAGCCTTCAGTCCGCCCAGAATATCAAGCGCAACTCGGCGCAGATCGTCGACTCGATCGTCGCCGAAGACATCGGCAAATTGCCCGACCGCAACATCGCCGAAGCCCTGCAGCGCATCTCGGGCATCCAGATCCAGCGCAATTTCGGCGAGGGCAGCTCGGTCGCGATCCGAGGGCTCACGCAGGTCCGCACCGAGCTGAACGGTCGCGACATCTTCACCGCGAGCGGTTCGAGCAACGCGCTGAGCCTCGAGGACGTGCCGTCCGAGCTGCTTGCCGGGATCGACGTCTACAAGAACCCGTCGGCGGACCTGATCGAGGACCATCTCAGCGGCACGATCAACTTTCGTACGCGCAAGCCGTTCGACTTCGACGCCTTCAAGATCTCGGGTTCGGCGACCAACACCTATTACGACCTGATCAAGAAGAGCCAACCGGCCGCATCGCTGCTCGTCAGCGATCGCTGGAATACCGGCATCGGCGAAATCGGCATGCTGGCGAGCGCGTCGTATCAGAAAACCAATTTCCGCCAGGACACGATCTCGACCGAGCCGTTCTACACGCTCGACGAAAGCAATCCCGGTGACGCCGCGACCGCCGCGCTGCTCGGGCGGACCGGCCAGACCACGACGCTGCCGCATGGCACCGGCATCGGCGAAGTGTTCGGCGACCGCCGTCGCCTCGGCATCGACGTGTCGCTCCAGTGGCGCCCGACCGATACACTGGAGTTCACCGGTGAGGTGTTCCGCAACGATTACAAGCTGCGCTCCTATGGCTACAGCTATTTCGCGTACACCAGTGGGGCGTCGATCACGCCGCTGGCCGGCGCGCCGTTCACCTATGCACCGAACGGCGATTTCCAGAGCGGCACGTTCACCAACGTACCGATCGGCAACAACACCTCGCTCGGTTCGCGGCATTCGGTGACGACCGATTATTCGCTCAACGGCAAGTGGAAGCCGACCGCCAACCTGACGATCACCGGCGATCTCCAATATGTCGATTCCAAGACCGACAACCTGAACTCGATCGTCGGATTGAGCGGCGTCGCCACCACGTTGACGCAGGACATCTCGGGCGAGATACCGTCGTTCCAGATCGCGTCCGCCGATGGCCTCGCGAACCCCGCGACCTACAGCAACGGCTTCTACCTGGATAACCTCAACAACTCGAAGGGTACCGACAAGGTCGGCCGCCTCGACGGCGAATATCGCTTCGACGGAGGTATCCTGAGCTCGATCAAGGCGGGCTTCCGGTTCGCGGATCGTCGTAACCGGACCAGCGATACGGGCTATCGCTATACCGGGCTGACCGGCGCTGCGACCAATCTCCGTTATGTCGACCTCAGCGGCTTCTTCCGCGGCCAGGCCGATCTGTTCGGCGACATCCAGGCGTTCTCGCTGCCGACCGTCCTCGACTACGACGCCACGCGAGCGTCGCTCGGCATCGCGACCACGCCGAGCTATGTGCCGAGCGGGACCAACACACAGGCACAGAAGACCTATACCGGCTATGCCGCGGCGTTCTTCAAGGCGGACGACCTGCCGGTGCCGATCGACGGCAACATCGGCGTGCGCGTGGTCCAGAGCAAGGTCGCGGTCTCGGGCTTCTACCAGCAGGTCGACCTGATCACCGCGCCCGACGGCACCCAGTCGACCGCGGCGCCGACCTTCACCGAGGTGAACGAGGCTACCAAGTACACGTCGGTTCTGCCCAGCCTTAACGTCCGTGGGCGTCTGACCGACTGGCTTCAGCTGCGTTTTGCCGCGTCTAAGAATATCTCGCGCCCGAACTTCAACCAGCTCAACCCGAGCCTGACGATCACCGAGCCCGGCACCGCGCAGATCGACCAGCAGCACGTCACGTCGACCGGCAATCCCTATCTCAAGCCGATGAAGTCGACCAATTTCGATGCCTCGCTCGAATGGTATTTCGCCAAGAGCGGATCGCTGACAGTCGCGGGATTCTACAAGGATATCTCGAACTACATCCAGACGGTCATCACGCCGCGTGACGTAACCTTTACCGACGGCGTCACCGCTACCTACGACGTGACCACCTACAGCAACGCCGCCAAGGCCAAGGTTAAGGGTGCCGAAGTCGCGTATCAGCAGTTCTTCGACTTCTTGCCGGGGCCGCTCGCCGGCCTGGGCGTGCAGGCGAACTTCACTTATGTCGACTCCGAGGCGCCAAGCCCGGCCAGCGACGGTCCGGTGACGCAATTGTCGCTCGAGGGGCTGTCGAAGTATAACTACAACCTGATCGGCATATACGAGCGTGGGATCGTATCCGCGCGCGTCGCCTATAACTGGCGCAGCGAGTTCCTGGTGACGACGTCGGCCAACGGCACCGGCAATCTGCCGCAGTTCCAGAAAGCGTCGGGGCAGCTCGATGCGTCGATCACCGCCAACGTGACCCCGCATCTGTCGCTGACGCTGAACGGGACCAACCTCACCAATACGGTGCGGTCGACCTATTACGGCATCACCACCCGGCCGCGCGATTCGATCATGAGCGACCGCCAGATCAGCGGCGTGGCGCGGATCACCTTCTGATCCGGGAACGCTGGACGTCAGGGCTGGGCTCGATCTTCGGATCCGGCTCAGCCCCTGACGGGCAGGGAATGATAGACACGGTTATGACAGGGCCGCTGGCTTCGGATACGCAAGCGTAAAGCACGGCCGCCATATGCGCGCTTCGGAGGGGGGAACGATGAAGCAGGACCAGCCGACGACTCGGATCAGCCGACGCCTGTTTCTTGCGAATGGTGCAGCGCTTGGCGCGGTGGTAGGTCCGGCTCAAGTCGCGCGCGCCACAGTGCGTTCCGCCGAACCCGATGCGGGGGCACTGCCTATGCCGGCGACGCGCGATGCTCTGCCGCTACGGGCGCCGGTCGAGGATCCGGGCCGGCTGCTGCTCGACGGCGGCTGGCGGTTTCATCTCGGCGACATACCGATGCCCGAGATTCGCGGGCATGGCTGGTCCTACAACAGCGCGAAGGCCGGACAGGCACAGGGTGCCGCGGCCCTATATTATGACGATTCGGACTGGCCCAAGGTCGCATTGCCGCACGACTGGGCCATGGCGATGCCCGTCGCCGAAAGCGCCAACGTCTCACAAGGCTATCGCCGCCGCGGTTTCGGATGGTACCGGCGCGCGCTGCGGCTCGATCCGCAGGATCACGGTCGGTATCTCGAAATCCAGTTCGGCGGGATCGCGACGAACGCGACGATCTGGTTCAACGGATCGGTCGTGGCGCACAACTGGAGCGGCTACAATTCGGTGTATGTCGATATCACCGATCTCGCACGCTATGGCGACGATCTGAACACGATCGTCGTGCGCGTCGATGCGCAGACGATGGAAGGCTGGTGGTACGAGGGCGCAGGGCTGTACCGCCACGTCTGGCTGGTGAAGCGCGATGCCACATACATCACCACCGATGGTATCCATGCCGATCCGCGCCGCGGACCCGACGGCGCATGGTCCGTCCCGGTCACCGCGACGCTCGGCAATATCGGCAAGGATGCGGCTAACGTTTCGATCGAAGCGACGCTGATCGATCCCGACGGCCGCGTGATCGCGACGCAAACTGCCGGCGGGAGGGTGGCGTCGCTCACCCCGACCGACGTTGCGCTCACTCTCCCGGTAGCGGTTCCCCGACTGTGGTCGGTCGAGACGCCGACGCTCTACACGCTGCGGACCAAGCTGATTCGCGCCGGAAAGACGGTCGACGAGCGGACGCTCCGGATCGGCTTCCGTACGCTGCGGTTCGATGCTGCGACCGGGTTTTACCTCAACGACCGCCCGCTCAAGATCAAGGGGACGTGCAACCATCAGGATCATGCCGGCGTCGGCGTTGCAGTGCCCGATGCGCTGTGGGACTGGCGGCTCCGGCGGCTGAAGGATCTTGGCTGTAACGCGATCCGGTTTTCGCACAACGCAATCGCGACCGAGGTGTTGGATGCCTGCGATCGGCTGGGTTTCTTGGTGATGAGCGAGAACCGCAACTTCAACACCAGCCCCGATTACATGGCGCAGCTGCAATGGCTGGTCCGGCGCGATCGCAACCGGCCGAGCGTCATCATGTGGTCGGTCTTCAACGAGGAGCCGATGCAGGGTACGCCCGCCGGCTATGAAATGGTCCGTCGCATGTCGCGGACCGTCAAGGCGCTCGACGACAGCCGCCCGGTGACCGCGGCGATGAACAGCGGGATGTTCGCGCCCGTCAACGTCAGCCAAGCAGTCGACCTGGTCGGCTTCAATTATCAGCGCGACCAGTATGACCGGTTCCACGCCGCCAATCCGACGCTGCCGATGATCAGTTCGGAGGACACGTCGAGCTTCATGACGCGGGGCGCGTGGAAGACCGACCGGGCCGCGCACGTCATGGCGTCCTATGACGAGGAGCCGGCCGACTGGGGCAGTACGCACCGCGCCGGCTGGAAATCGATCGCCGAGCGGCCCTTCGTCGGCGGGACGTTCGTGTGGACCGGGTTTGACTATCACGGCGAACCGACACCGTTCGAATGGCCGTCGGTCAGCAGCTATTTCGGGATCATGGACCTGTGCGGGTTCCCCAAGATGGCCTTTTATCTCCACCGCGTGCAGTGGATCGACGACGTGCCGCTGCTCGACCTGATGCCGCACTGGAACTGGTCAGGCCGCGAGGGCCAGCCGGTCAAGGTGATGGCGCTGACCAACGTCGATACGGTGCGGCTGCTGCTCAACGGTACGGTGATCGGCGAGCAGGGGGTCGATCGCTTCACGATGCCGCAGTGGCAGGTCCCCTATGCGCCGGGCCGGCTGGAGGCGATCGGCTATCGCGGTAGGCGCGAGGTCGTGCGCAGCGTGGTCGAGACGACCGGCGAGCCGGTCGCGCTTCGGATCACACCCGATCGCCGTATAATGGCCGCCGATGGCGAGGACGTGCAGCCGTTTACAATCGATGCGATCGACGCGCGCGGGCGCCATGTACCGACCGCCAACCTCCCCGTCGTGTTCGCCGTGACCGGGGGCACGATCATCGGGCTCGGCAACGGCGATCCGATCAGCCACGAGCCCGAGCAGGGTGACGGGCGCGCGCTGTTCAACGGGCTAGCACAGGTCATTGTTCGTGCCAGGCAGGGCGGGGCAGGGGCGCTGTCGCTCAAGGCAACGTCGGCCGGCCTGCGCAGCGCGACGACCACGCTCCGCCTGCTGGCAACCCCGCCCCGGCCGAGCGTGCCGACCACCGCGGCGACGCTCATGCTGCAGGACTGGCGGCAATCGCCCGCGTTCGCGACCCGGCCATCGCCCAATATCGTGCTCGCGGACAACGACATGAACAGCTGGCTGTTCGTGCGGGCGGGCCAGATTCAGCCGGCGCAGGGTCAAGGAACCTGGAGCGTGTTGCGCGCGAAGGTCACGCCGCGTCGGCCGGTGCGGGACCGCGGCGGTAAGCTGGTCTTCCAGGGCGTCGTCGGTCGTGGCGAGGTCTGGATCGACGGCAAGCGCGTCGGGACGAAGGCCGGGTTCGCACCGGGGACGGTCGTTGTGCCGATGCCTGCGGGCGAAGGCGAACGGATCGTATCGGTTCTGCTGGAAAGCAACGGCACGCAAGCGTCGGGGCTGGGGGGCATCGTATTCGTAGAGGAATGACGCGGTGCGCCTGCGTGCGTCACGCCGATAGCCGGTGCGGAACGCAAGTATTTCGGTGTCGATTGGCAGGGGATTTCCGGTCGGCGCCGCTTCGACAGAAAAGGATTCAGTGATGGTTCGTATGAAGAAGATGGTCGCGGGCTTGGCCCTGTCGGCGTCGCTGATCGCCGGCATCGCGTCGGCACAGACGACGACCGAAGTTCCGCGGATCATCACCAAGGGCGGCCGTCATGCGCTGATGGTCGATGGGGCGCCGTTCCTGATGCTCGGCGCGCAGGTCAACAACAGCAGCAACTATGCGTCCGCACTGCCGCAGATATGGCCGATGCTCGACCGGATGCATGCGAACACCGTCGAGATCCCGATCGCCTGGCAACAGATCGAGCCGGTCGAGGGCAAGTTCGACCTGTCGTTTCTCCAGACGCTGCTCGATCAGGCGCGCGCGCATGACAAACGCGTCGTGCTGCTCTGGTTCGGGACGTGGAAGAACACCTCGCCCGGCTACACGCCCGACTGGTTCAAGGCTGACAACCGCCGTTTTCCGCGGATGAAGCTGAAGGACGGCACGGACCATTATGTCCATTCGCCAATGTTCCGCGCGACGCTGGAGGCGGACAAGCGCGCGTTCGTCGAGGTGATGAAGTACCTCAAGGCGCATGATCCGCAGAACACGGTGATCATGGTCCAGCCCGAGAACGAGGTCGGCAGCTATCGCTCGCCACGCGATTACGGCGCCAAGGCCAGTGCGGTGTTTGCCAAGCCGGTGCCCGCCGAACTGGCGAAGGCGCTGAAGAAGCCGGGCGGAAGCTGGACGCAGATGTTCGGTGCGCAGGCGGATCGCGCGTTTAACACCTGGCATACGGCGCGCTTCGTCGATGAGATCGCGGCGGCGGGGAAGGCGATCAAGCCGTTGCCGATGTACGTCAACGCCTCGCTCGCCGGGCCGTCGAACGTGCCCGATCCGACCGGCGTCGCGAGTGGCGGCCCACAGCAGGACGTGCTGGATATCTGGAAGGCGGCGGCGCCCGCGATCGATTTCCAGGCGCCCGACATCTACGATCGCGATGCCGCCCACGTCGCACTGTACCTCGATGCCTATGCGCGCCCCGACAACGCGCTGATGGTCCCCGAGATCGGCAACGCGAAGGAATTTGCGCGGTTCTTCTACGCGGCGCTGGGGCGCGGCGCGATCGGCTATGCGCCCTTCGGGATGGATGACACCGGCTATTTCAATTATCCACTGGGGGCGAAGGCGCTCGACGACGAGACCGTCGATGCGATCGGGCTGAAATACGCGGCACTGTCGACGATGGCGCGCGACTGGGCGAAGATCGCGTTCGAACATCCCACCTGGGGTGTCGCCAAGCCTGACGAAAGCGCGGGGCAGGCCGCAGTCCAGTCGGTCACGATGGGCAACTGGACGATCGGCACCAGCTATGGCGAATGGCAGTTCGGGCAGAAGGACTGGACGTGGATCAAGTCCGAGCCGCCGGTCTGGGCGGAGGAGCCGGTCGGCGGTGTCGCGGTCGCGCATCTGTCGCCGAACGAATTCCTGGTGGTCGGCGATCACGTCCGGCTGAACTTCGGGACCGCAAAGGGTGGCCCCGCGAACGGTTCGGTATTCCGCGTCGAGGAGGGCCGCGTGGTCGACGGACGCTGGGTGATGAGCCGCGTGTGGAACGGCGACCAGACCGATTACGGGATCAACCTGCTCACCCCGGTCATTCTTAAGGTGACGATGGGGCGCTACAAATAGCGATCGCGGCGCGGCTGATCGTCGCGCGGGGACGCGCTGAACGCTATCCGCTTTTCTGGTGCTGCCGGCAGGTCAGGCAGCACCAGAAGCTGACGCGTGCGTCTGGACAGCCGGGCACGGCGCGGCTTTCAGACGAAAGCAGATATGAAAATATCGCGTCCGTCGCCTGAACGCCAGCGGGGCGGAGAGAGGGATCGACGGCAAGGCTAGGGCCCCTGCCGTAAGCGTTAACCTTGCGTGAAGCGCCCTAGAATGCCATATCCGGCATGGATAGTCGCCGCTTACCATAGACATGGCGACACCCAGACATTCCGACGACAGATTAGGCGAGGACTTGGAGCATCAGCTGTGCTCGGTCGTCGGCCTCGTGCTGTCGGTTCCGTTTCACACATGCTCCCGACGATAACCAGGTGATGGACGATCGCCTTTCGCCGTTTGACCGGTGAAAAGCGCGCGAGGCCAGCCGCAACGAGAAGGTAGCATGGTGCCGCGCGACATGAACAACGATAACTCACATTCCACGACCATTTCGGCCGCAGATCCGGCCGGTGCCGCGGCAGGCGTAACGCGGCGCGGCCTACTCGGCTCCGCGATCGGCGCGGGCGTCGTTGGCGGGGCTTCGATGCTACCGCTGGCGCAAGCCGATGCCGCGACGACCGAGCGCAACGTCGACGTGCTGCTGGTCGGCGGCGGCATCATGAGCGCGACGCTCGCGGTGCTGCTCCACCAGCTCGAACCGACCTGGACGATCGAGCTGATCGAACGCCTCGACAAGGTCGCCGAGGAGAGCTCGAATGGCTGGAACAACGCCGGTACCGGCCACTCGGCATTGTGCGAGCTGAACTACACGCCGGTCAACGCGGCGGACGGACTGGTCGAGATCAAGAAGGCGATCGAGATCAACGAGCAGTTCCAGGTCACGCGCCAGTTCTTGAGTCATCAGGTCAAGGCCGGGATGCTCGCCAACCCGCGCTCGTTCATCAACTCGACGCCGCACATGAATTTGGTGTGGGGCGACGCAAACGTCGAATTCCTGCGCAAGCGCCATGCTGCGTTGCAGGCGAGCCCGCTGTTCTCGGGGATGGAATTTTCGACCGATCGCAAGCAGATCGCACAGTGGGTGCCGCTGATGATGCAGGGCCGCGACCCGACGATGAAGCTCGCCGCGACGCGCTCGCCGCTCGGCACCG
This sequence comes from Sphingomonas sp. PP-F2F-A104-K0414, assembly GCF_004340945.1. GTDB lineage: Bacteria > Pseudomonadota > Alphaproteobacteria > Sphingomonadales > Sphingomonadaceae > Sphingomonas. The sequence goes on along the minus strand of NZ_SLYD01000008.1, from coordinate 40,789 downwards.
ACTGCAACTGGGGCGAAGTGACGCGCCAGTATATCAAGACGATGACCGCGCAGCCGGGGTTCACGCTGACCACCGGGCATGAAGTGCGCTCGCTCGAACGTAACGCCGACAAGCGCTGGCGGGTGACCGCGCGCGACATGAAGAGCGACGAGAAGCAGATCATCAACGCGCGCTTCGTGTTTGCGGGCGCGGGCGGCGGCGCGCTGCCGATTCTGCAGAAGTCGGGGATCCCCGAGGCCGACGATTATGCCGGCTTCCCGGTCGGCGGGTCGTTCCTGGTAACCGAGAAGCCCGCGGTCGCGCAGGCGCATCTCGCCAAGGTGTACGGCAAGGCGGCGGTCGGTTCGCCGCCGATGTCGGTGCCGCATCTCGACACGCGCTATCTCGATGGCAAACAGGCACTGCTGTTCGGGCCGTTTGCGACCTTCTCGACCAAGTTCCTCAAGGAAGGCTCGTATTTCGATCTGCCGGCGTCGGTGACGCTCGACAATTTCCGGCCGATGATCGCGGTCGGCTGGGACGATTTCGACCTGGTCGAGTATCTCGCGGGGCAGCTGATCATGTCGGATGCCGACCGGATGACCGCGCTGCGCGAGTATTTTCCGGGCGCGAAGGATGGCGACTGGCGGTTGTGGCAGGCGGGCCAGCGCGTGCAGATCATCAAGCGCGATCCCGAGAAGGGCGGAGTGCTCAAGCTCGGCACCGAGATCGTCGCGTCGAAGGACGGCTCGATCGCCGCGCTGCTCGGTGCATCGCCGGGGGCGTCGACCGCGCCGTCGATCATGCTCGATCTATTGAAGAAGGTGTTCCCGAACCATCTCGCGACCGCGGCGTGGCAGGGCAAGATCCGCGAGATCGTGCCGAGCTATGGCACCGCGCTGAACGATAATCCGGAAGCGATCGCCAAGACTTGGGCGTCGACGGCCGAGACGCTGCAACTGACGGTGCCGTCGCCTGCGGTGTCCGTCGCGACCCAGCCGAAGCCGGCGGCGACGCGGGTGAAGGTGGACCGGAGCCCTGATCTGGCGCTGTAGTGCGCGGAACGGTCCAAGCACGCACCTCACGTCATCCTGACGAAAGTCAGGACCCAGAGCCAAGCAGCGCTGTCCTTGGTATCCCTGGGTCCTGACTTTCGTCAGGATGACGGAGGGGTGGCGGCACAATCCAGCCAAAAAAAAGGGCGCTGCCGGTCGAACCGGCAGCGCCCTTTTTCGTAGTGGTCGCGGCTGAGGACCCGCCGCGACCTTGCGTTCTTACACGCGGCGACGGGTCGCTGCGGTTGCGCCGAATGCAGCGGCGGCTGCACCGATCAGGAGCGCGATCACGATCGTGAACGACGTCCCTGCAGCAGCACCGGCAGCCGTGTCGGTGGCCGACTTGGCGGTTGCGATCGCCTTGTTCTTGCTCTGAACGAACTGCGCCTTGGCGCGGGTCACCTGGGCCTGGGCTTCCGGACGGCTGATCTTGCGCTGCGCTGCGATGATGTCGACGATCCGGCTCTCGGCACGGGCGCCATCCTGGCCACCAGCGGCGAGCGCGGGCAGTTCCTGGGCGATTTCCTTCTGCGCCTGCTCAGGCGTCATCTGTGCGGGATCCGACGGTGCGGTCGAGAAATACTGCGCCGCTTCATTGCGCACGTCGCTGACGTCCACACCGGCGACGTCCGCCACCTTGGGAGCCGCCGCGCCGATACCGGTGCCGGCTGCCGAGGCGACCGAACCGACGGTGCGGAAGGCGCCGCCGACGATGCCGCCGACTGCCGAGGTGAGCAGGTACAGCGTCAGGATCAGCGTGACGCCCCACACGACCAGGCCGTGGACCAGACCGTCGAAGCGGTCATGGACGCCGGCGACGCGTGCTGCGGTGTAGCCGCCTGCGCCGAGCGCGATGACCGTGGTGATCAGCCAATAGATGCCCGCGCCGATGCCGAATCCGGCTGCCCCCGGCGTCGTGCCCTCGACCGGATCGACCATGCTGAGGCCAATCCCAGTGCCGAGGATGCCGAGCACGAGCTGAACCGCGATCGCGAGGACGACGCCTGCGAAGATCGCGCCCCAGGATACGCGGGTGACGGACTTGCCGTAGCGTGCGTCTTCGCCCGGCACGTAGCCGGTGGTATTGTTGATCATAAACACTCCTGTTGAAACGAAAATTTGTCGGTCGGCGTCAGTGCGCGCCGTCCTTTTGCCCCGTGCGCCTCCGTCCCGATGTCGGACGGGAATCAGGCTTCGGCTCAGGGGAAGACTTGGTACGCGGTGGCGCTGCCTTGGCGTCGGCCCCATCGGCCTCGCGCGCGCCGGCTTCGCTTTCGCTGGCCCCGCGCTGCGTGACACTGGTATCGCCGATCAGCTTGCCGATCGCCTCCTGTACGGAGCCCTTGGCCTGCCGCGCGCGGCCCTTGTCGGTGTCGCGAGTCATGCGGCGACCTCCTTGATATTGGGAATGACGACCGAGTCCCCGTCGAACCCGCGTGCACGCGCCCAGGCCGCAGCGGCGTTGCGACGGTTGACGCCGATCTTCGAATAGATCCGCGCGACATGGTTGCGCACGGTGTTGGCCGAGACGTCGAGCGTCCGTGCGATCGACTTGTCGTCCAGCCCGCGGCAGATCAGCGCCAGCACCTCGCGCTCGCGCTGCGTCAGTTCGCCGAGACCGACACCGGTCGTTTCGGCTTGCGGGGTACGGATCCGCGCGAGCTTCTCCATGATCGAGCGGCTGAGCCAGCTTGTATCCTGCATCACCGCCTCGATCGCGTTGACGAGTTCGCGCTCTGACGTTTTCCGCGTGGTGATGTCGCGCATCGCCCACAGCACGCACTTCTCGTTCTCGAGCATGATCGGCTCGGTCGAGACGATGCCGTCGATCACCGTGCCATCCTTCAGCTTGATCCGGACCTCACGATCGCGGATCGGGCGACCTGCCGCGATCTCGTCCTCGAGTTCGTGACGTTGTGCCGCAGTTTCCCATAATTCGACATCGCCGAGCGGCGTGTCGGTGATGTCCGATGCGGCATAGCCCGTCAGCTCGGTGAACGCCGCGTTGACGTCGCACAGGCGATGACCGTCGAGCGTGCCGATCGCCAACGCGACGGGAGCGAGCGAGAAGGTCCGCATGAAGCGTTCCTCGCTCTGGCGCAGCGCGGTCTCGGCCTTTCGACGCGGCTCGAGATCGGCGAAGGTGAACAACATGCAGGGCTGATTGCCCATGTCGATCGGCTGACCCGCGACGATCACCAGCTTCGACGTGCCGTCCGGCAACGCCAGTTCGGCTTCCATCTGCGGGATCGTCCGACCCTCGGCAAGGCGTTCCTTGGCCAGATCGCGTTGCTCGGCGCGTTCGAGCACGTCGATGTCGTACACCGTCCGCGCAAGCACGACCTCGCGCGCGTGCCCGGTCATGTCGACGAACCCCTGGTTCACCTTCACGAACCGCAGATCGCATAGGCGACAGATGACCGCAGGCGCGGGGTTGGCGTTGAACGACTGTTCGAAGCGATCCTCCGCCTCGAACCGTGCCGAGACGTCCTGGATGATCATCACCAGGCATTCGGGCTCGTCATGATCGTCGGTCAGGACCAGGCTGCGAACCTGATGGACCCAACGCGGTTCCGCCTCGCCCGCGACCGCCACCTCGACGACCACCTCCGAAAATGCCTCGCCGGAAACGACGCGTTCGATCGGATAGTCGGCGTTATCAAGGCGGTGGTTGTTGCGATACCGCAGCTGAAAACGGTCGCGATACTCGTCGACCGTCTCACCGAGCTCGGCCATCGACTCGACGCCGTGCATCCCGAGGGCGGCGGCGTTTGCCCACAGGATGCTCTGATCGGGATCGATCAGGATCACGCCTTCGTCGAGCCCAGCGATGATCTGACGCAGGTGCATCAGATCGGCAGAGTCGCGCAGCGATTTCAAGGCTGTCCGGGTCGCCAAGGTCTCAGTCGCGCGAACCGTGGACGAGCCAGGCGAGGCCGTAACCGACTGCCGCTGCGCCGAGCGCCCAAAGCAATGGCGCATCCTTGGCAGAGTCCTGTGCGGTCTGCGCACCGCGGCGGGCGACATCCGCAGCGCGATCGGCGACGTCACGCGCGTCATGGCTCAGCTTGTCGGCGAGCTCGGGGGCGCCATCGACGATGTCACCGACCGCCGACTTGGCGCGACCGTAGAGGTTCTGCGCGCCGCCCGCGACTTGATCGACGACACCATCGACCTGCCAGTCACGGCTGCCGACCACATCGCCCACGCCCTTTTCGACCTTGCCGCCGACATAGCGCGCGCCGCCCTGGAATTCGTCCTTGTTCATGGTCATTACCTTTGCTTGAGGTCTCGCCGACGCACGTCACCGGTCCCGTCGCGATTGGAGCGACGAGGGCCGATGACGGACTGCCGATAGAGCTTCGTCAAATCTTGCCAGGACCGGCCGCAACGATACGTCCGGTGTGGACGGATAAACCCCGTCCCGGTCACTAGGTTCCTGGTATTTCTAACGAATTTCCTAAGCGGAATGTACCAGCTCAGGACAATGCACGGGCGTGATACAGCTTTGCAAAGCGCAGATGGATCGATCGCGTACTGTCGTCGGTGGCCATTTGCGCACGATGTTCGTGCCACTGCGCGCGGCTCAGGAAATAGGGCTTTTCACCTTCGCCGACGGATTGGGTGTAGTTGGTCTCGTCTAGCGTCACGCTTGGCATCCATCGCAATGTTGCGCCTTTATACCCGGCCTGACACGCCGCGCGTGATCGGGAAGGACTAGACCATAGGGTGTTTTGGACAGTCCCGCAGACCATCGTGCCAAGTTGCGAAAGGCGATTGGCGCGCCCGGAGGGGTTCGAACCCCCGACCGAGGAGGTAGAAGCTCCTTGCTCTATCCAGCTGAGCTACGGGCGCGCGCTACGGCGACGACTAGCGCGGATTGTGCGGGCTTGGAACCTCGATCATAACGCGCGCATGGAAATTGGAACGGATGCGGTGCGGGGGCTCGAACCGGTCGACGCGAATGCGGTCGGCGGTGCGCAGTTTCGCTATTTCGACTTCGTGATGGCGGCGTTCGTCACGATCCTGCTGCTGTCGAACGTGATCGGCGCGGGCAAGCGCGCGGTGATCGACCTGCCGTTCATCGGCGCGTGGCCGTTCGGCGCGGGCATTCTCTTCTTTCCGGTCAGCTATGTGATCGGCGACGTCCTGACCGAGGTGTACGGGTACGCGCGGGCGCGCCGCTGTATCTGGGCAGGGTTTGGCGCGATGTTGTTCATGGTGTTCATGTCGGCGGTGGTCGTCGCCTTGCCGCCCGACAAGGGGTGGACGGGGCAGGCGGCGTACGAGTCCGTCTTCGGTCAAGTGCCGCGGATCGTGTTCGCGTCGATCTGCGCGTTCTGGGTCGGCGAATTCGCAAACAGCTTCGTGCTCGCGCGGATGAAGATCTGGACGCAAGGGCGGATGCTGTGGACCCGGACGATCGGCAGCACCGTGGTCGGGCAGGCGTTCGACAGCCTGATCTTCTACCCGCTCGCGTTTTATGGCGCACCGGACTGGCCCGTCGAGGCGATGCTGATGGTGATGGTCAGCCAGTTCTTGCTGAAGGTGTCATGGGAGGTGCTGCTGACCCCGCTGACGTATGTCGCGGTGGGCTGGCTGAAGCGGCGCGAGGGGGTGGATGTGTACGACCGGGGGACGGACTTCTCGCCGTTCCGGACTCGGGTTTGAGGCCTGCAGCCCTCATTATTCCATTCCCGCATCCGTCCCCCCACCCGTTCGTGCTGAGCGAAGTCGAAGCACTCGAGTATCAGGCCCTTCGACTTCGCTCAGGGCGAACGGAGTGTGGGGTGGCGAATGGGGGGGGGCGGCGCTTAAGCGCTGACCGCTTCGAGCAGGCCTTCGAACAGACGTCGGCCGTCCGTTCCGCCATGCGCGGCTTCGATGCGACGCTCTGGGTGGGGCATCATGCCGAGTACGTTGCCCTTCTCGTTGAGCAGTCCGGCGATGTTGCGGGCCGAACCGTTGACGCTCTCCGCATAACGAAACGCGACGCGGCCTTCGCCTTCGAGACGATCGAGCGTCTCGGTGTCGGCGAAGTAATTGCCGTCGTGATGCGCAACCGGGAAGGACACGCGTTCACCCGCCGAATAGCCCGACGTGAAGGTCGAGCTTGCCGTCTCGACCGTCAGCGCGACATCGCGGCAGACGAAGTTCAGCCCCTCGTTGCGCATCAGCGCGCCGGGGAGGAGACCTGCTTCGGTCAGCACCTGGAAACCGTTGCAGATGCCGAGCACGGGCAAGCCCTTGCTAGCCTGCTCGACCACAGCTTGCATGATCGGCGAGCGTGCGGCGATCGCGCCCGAGCGAAGGTAATCGCCGTAGGAGAATCCGCCCGGCACCGCGACCAGGCCGACATCCGACGGCAAGTCCGCATCACCGTGCCAGACCATGAGCGGCTTGACGCCGGTCACCGCCTCGAGCGCGACGGCGATGTCGCGGTCGCAGTTGGAGCCGGGGAAGACGATGACCGCAGTCTTCATGACAGTATCGCCTTCATGCGCGCTCGACCCGGTAATTCTCGATCACCGTGTTGGCGAGCAGCTTGCGGCACATGCCGTCGATCGTCGCGTCGTCGGTGTCGTCGGCGACTTCCAACTCGATCAGCTTGCCCTGGCGGACGTCCTGGACGCCTTCGAAGCCGAGGCTGCCGAGTGCGTGGTGGATCGCCCGGCCCTGCGGATCGAGCACGCCGGGCTTCAATGTCACGAAAACCTTGAGTTTCATTTACTTGCCCCGGTTCTTGCGATGCTTTTCGAGGTCGAGGACCGAATTGTCGCCACCCTCGGGCAACAGGCCGAGACGGCGTGCAACCTCTTGATAGGCCTCGACTTCGCCGCCGAGATCGCGACGGAAGCGATCCTTGTCCATCTTCTCGTTGGTTTCCATGTCCCACAGACGACAGCCATCGGGGCTGATCTCGTCGGCGAGGATGATCCGACCGAAGTCGTTGTCGAAGATGCGGCCGAATTCGAGCTTGAAGTCGACGAGGCGGATGCCGACGCCGGCGAACAGCCCGCACAGGAAATCGTTCACGCGGATCGCGAGGTCGGCGATGTCGTGCATCTCCTCCTGGCTGGCCCAACCGAACGCGGCGATGTGTTCGTCGGAGATCATCGGATCGCCGAGCGCGTCGTCCTTATAGTAATATTCGATGATCGTGCGGGGCAGCTTGGTGCCTTCCTCGATCCCGAGCCGCGTCGAGATCGAGCCTGCGGCGACGTTGCGCACGACGACTTCGATCGGGACAATCTCGACCTGGCGGATCAACTGCTCGCGCATGTTGAGGCGGCGGATGAAGTGCGTCGGCACACCGATATGATCGAGCAGCGTGAAGATGTGCTCGGAAATCCGGTTGTTGAGCACGCCCTTGCCGTTGATCGTGCCCTTCTTCTGGGCATTGAACGCGGTTGCGTCGTCCTTGAAATACTGGATCAGCGTGCCTGGCTCGGGACCCTCGTAGAGGATCTTGGCCTTGCCTTCGTAGATCTGGCGGCGGCGAGCCATGCGCGGTCCCCTGGAAATCGAGCGGTAAAAATCGAGCGGCCCCAGCCTACGCGATATGTACCGCGAAGCCGAGGCCGGAATAGGCCGCGCCTATAGGCGAAGGGTGCGGGGGGTGCAATCGGATCGGTGCGGTGAGGCGAAACGGATCGCGTGGCGGCAATGCCGTGGATCGGTGAACTGGGAAAAGCAGGTCGGAGATCCTGGCCGCTTTCCTCCGTCGGGCCTTGGCGATAGGAGCCGATGGATGGAGCCACTCACACGCGATCGCCAAGACGAACAGACGCGCGCTCGCCCGGATTGCCACCAGGCGATCAGCATCCTCGATCTGTTCACGATCGGGATCGGGCCGTCGAGTTCGCATACCGTCGGGCCAATGCGTGCGGCGTGGCTGTTCGCCGATCTGGTCGCGGACGAGCAGCCGGTGGCGGTGTGCGTCGATCTTTACGGCTCGCTGGCGCTGACCGGGCGGGGGCATGCGACCGATAGCGCGGTGATGCTGGGCCTGAGTGGCGCGCAGCCGGAGACGATCGATCCGGACCTGATTCCGGTGCGGCTGGCGGCGATCCGGTCGAGCGGGCGAATGATGCTGGCGGAGCGTGTGGAGATCGGGTTCGAGGAGAGCCAGCATCTGCTGTTTCATTCGAAGACCTTCCTGCCGGGGCATCCCAACGCGGTGACCTTCACTGCCTCGTTCGGCGACGGGCACACGGTCGAGCGGACCTATTTCTCGATCGGCGGCGGGGCGATCGTCGAGGCGGGCTCGGGGCCGGTGAAGGCGAACATCCTGTTGCCGCGGCCATTCTCGTCGGGGGCGGAGCTGCTCGCGACCGGCGATGCGACGGGGATGACGATCGCCGACATCGTCCGCGAGAATGAGATCGCCTGGCGGCCGGAGAGCGAGACCGATGCGTTCCTCGATGCGGTGCGTGGCGCCATGTTCGCGTCGATCGATCGCGGGTGTCGGCAGGGCGGTATCCTGCCGGGCGGGCTGAAGGTGCCGCGGCGGGCGAAGGCGTTGTTCGAGGGGTTGCAGGCACGCGATACGGCGGCGGATCCGTCCGCGGTGTTCGAATGGGTCAGCCTGTATGCGCTCGCCGTGAACGAGGAGAATGCCGCGGGGGGCCGCGTCGTGACCGCGCCGACGAATGGCGCGGCGGGCGTGCTGCCGGCGGTGCTGCGTTTCTACGAGACGTTCACCAAGGACCCGACGGCGAAGGGCGCGCACGACTTCCTGCTGACCGCGGCGGCGATCGGTTTCCTTTACAAGAAGCGTGCATCGATCTCGGCGGCGGAGATGGGGTGCCAGGGCGAGGTCGGCGTCGCGTGTTCGATGGCGGCGGGGGCGCTGGTCGCGGCGCTCGGCGGGACCAACGAACAGATCGAGAATGCGGCCGAGATCGGCATGGAGCACAATCTCGGGCTCACCTGCGATCCGATCGGCGGGCTGGTCCAGATCCCGTGCATCGAGCGCAACACGATGGGTGCGATCAAGGCGATCAACGCCGCGTATCTGGCACTTCGCGGGGACGGTCGCCATATCGTCAGCCTCGATGCGGTGATCGAGACGATGCGCCAGACCGGTGAGGACATGCGCTCGCAATATAAGGAGACGTCGCTTGGTGGCCTGGCCGTCAACGTCGTCGAATGCTGAAGGATTTTCCATGACTGCCCCGACGAACCCGCTTCTCGATACGCTGTCGCTGCCCCGTTTCGCGGAACTCTCGCCCGACCAGATCGCGCCCGCGCTCGACGATGCGATCGCGCGGCATGAGGCGATGGTCGAGGCGCTGACCACCGCGCGGCCGATCGATTTCGCGAGCGCGTGGCTGCCGTACGAGCGGGCGAATACCGAGATCGGCGCGATCTGGTCGGCGGTGTCGCATCTGCACGGGGTTGCGGACACGCCAGAGCTGCGCGCGGCGTATTCGGAGGGGCAGAAGCGGCTCGTCGAGAACGACATGAAGGTCGGGCAGAACCGCGATTTGTACGAGGTGTTCGTGGCGCTGAGCGTGTCGCCCGAGTTCGCCGACCTGCCCGTTGAAGATCGCGTCGCGGTCGAGCAGGCGATCCGCGACTTCACGCTGTCGGGCGTGGCGCTGGAGCCCGAGGCGCGCGACCGGTTCAGCGAGATTTCGGTCGAGCTGTCGGGATTGTCGAACGAGTTCGGCAGCGCGGTGCTGGATGCGACCGACGCGTGGTCGGAGCTGGTGACGGACGAGGCGGATCTCGCGGGGATTTCGGACGCGGACAAGGCGATGTTCGCGGATGCCGCCAAGGCGAAGGGGCAGGCGGGCTGGCTGGTCACGCTGCAACAGCCGAGCGTCAACGCGGTGCTGACCTTCGCCGAGAACCGTGAGTTGCGCGCCCGCATGTACCGCGCGTTCGCGACGCGCGCGTCGGACCAGGGGCCGAACGCTGGCGAGTTCGACAACAGCGCGCGGATCGCGCGTATCCTCGAGTTGCGGCACGAGGGCGCCAAGCTGCTCGGCTTCACCGATCCGGTCGCCTGGTCGCTGGAGACCAAGATGGCGCCCAATGGCGCCGAGGTGATCGCGTTCCTGCGCGATCTGGCGCGCCGTGCTAAGCCGGCGGCGGAGCGTGACTTGGCCGAGCTGAAGACGTTTGCCGCCGAACAGCTTGGGATCGCCGATTTCGAACCGTGGGATGCGGGCTTCGTGTCGAACCGGCTGCGGCAGGATCGCTATGCGGTCGATGCGCAGGTGGTGAAGGCGTATTTTCCGGTCGAGCGCGTGATGGAAGGCTGGCAGACGCTGATGCAGCGGCTGTTCGGCATCAAGCTGGTCGAGCGCGACAATGTCTCGCTGTATCATGACGATGCGCGGTTCTTCGACGTGGTGGACGAGAGCGGGACGGTGTTCGCCGGGCTGTATCTCGACCTGCACGCGCGCACCGGCAAGCGGGGCGGCGCGTGGATGGCGCAGGCGCGGCCGCGGCTGCACGACGGCAATACCGTGACGGTGCCGGTCGCGTATCTCGTCTGCAACTTTGCCCCGGATGGCGGCGAGACGCCGTCGCTGCTGAGCCACAACGATGTGACGACGCTGTTGCACGAGACCGGGCATTGCATCCACCTGCTCTTCACCAAGGTGAACCGCCCGAGCATCGCCGGCACCAACGGTTTCGAATGGGACGCGATCGAGCTGCCGAGCCAGCTGATGGAGGATTTCGCCTGGGACAAAGACGTGCTGACCGGCATGTCGGGCCACTACAAGACTGGCGAGACGCTGCCTGCCGACCTGTTCGAGCGGATGGTGAAGGCGCGGCATTTCCAGGCGGGGATGTTCATCCTGCGGCAGGTCGAATTCGCGCTGTTCGACCTGCTCCTGCATCTCGGCACGATGGGCAGCGATCCGATCGAGGTGATCGAGGCGGTGCGCGACGAGGTGGCGGTGATCCGCCCGCCCGCATGGCACCGCTTCCCGCATGCGTTTAGCCATATTTTCGCGGGCGGGTACGCGTCGGGCTATTACAGCTATCTCTATGCGGAATTGCTGGCGGCCGACGGCTTCGAGGCGTTCGCCGAAGCGGGCCTGGTGGATCGCAAGACCGGCGACCGGTTCCGCGAGGAAGTGCTCGCGCGTGGGGCCACGCGGCCGGCGGCGGACAGCTTCCGCGCGTTCCGCGGGCGCGATCCCGAACCGACCGCGATGCTGGTCCGTCACGGGCTGCAAGGGTGACGAAACGCGTCGACCGGCGCTGGTTGTCGGAGGCGGTGCGGCGGATCGAGGCGGACTATAACCGGTCCGCCGACACGCACCTGATCCGCGTCGATTTGCCGCGTTACCCCGGCATCGTGCTGTATCTGAAGGACGAGAGTTCGCATCCGACCGGCAGCCTCAAGCACCGGCTCGCGCGCTCGCTGTTCTTGTACGCGCTGTGCAACGAATGGATCGGGCCCGAGACGACGGTGATCGAATCCTCGTCGGGGTCGACCGCGGTGTCGGAGGCGTATTTCGCCAAGATGCTGGGCTTGCGCTTCATCGCCGTGGTACCCGCGACGACCGCGGCGCCGAAGCTCGACGCGATCCGCTTCCACGGCGGCGAGATCCACATGGTCGACGATCCGCGCACCGTCTACGCGGTGTCGCACCGGCTCGCGGCCGAAACCGGCGGGCATTATCTCGACCAGTTCACCTATGCCGAGCGCGCGACCGACTGGCGCGGCAACAACAACATCGCCGAAAGCATCTTCGCGCAGATGGCCGAGGAGGAGCATCCGTGCCCGTCCTGGATAGTCTGCGGCGCAGGGACGGGGGGCACGTCGGCGACGATCGGGCGCTTCATCCGCTATTGCCGGCACGACACGAAATTGTGCGTCGCGGACCCGGTGCACTCGGTGTTCCACCGGCATTTCGAGGACCGCTCGGTGGTCGCGTTGCCCGAAGGGTGCGCGTCGCGGATCGAGGGGATCGGACGGCCGCGCGTCGAGCCGAGCTTCGTGCCTAGCGTCATCGACCGGATGATCGCGGTCGAGGATGCGGACAGCATCGGCGCGATGCGCGCGCTGTTCGACCGGCTCGGCCGGCGCGTCGGCGGCTCGACCGGGACCAACCTCTGGGCCTGCGCGCAGATCGTCGAGGAGATGGCGGCGGCGGGCGAAACGGGCAGCATCGTCACGCTGTTGTGCGATGGCGGCGACCGCTATGGCTGCACCTATTACGACGATTCATGGCTCGACGATCGCGGGGTCGCGTGGACAGGGGCGGCGGCGCGAATGACGCAATTTCTGGGCTGAGTAACCGATGACCACATGGCAGTTCTGGATCGACCGCGGCGGCACGTTCACCGACGTCGTCGCGCGGCGGCCTGACGGGCGGATCGTCACCGCCAAGCTGCTGTCGGAAGATCCCGAACGCTATGATGACGCCGCGGTCGAGGCGATTCGGCGGCTGACTGATGGGGCGGACGTGCCGCTCGAACTGCGGATCGGGACGACGGTTGCGACCAACGCGCTGCTCGAGCGCAAGGGCGAGCCGACGTGTCTCGCGATCACCCGCGGGTTCGGCGATGCGCTGCTGATCGGCCACCAGGAACGATCCGACATCTTCGCGCGCGACGTGAACCGTCCGCCGCCGCTGTTCGCGCACGTCGTGGAGATCGACGAGCGGGTCGGGGCGGAGGGCGATGTGCTCCGGCCGCTCGACCTAGACGCGGCTCGCGCAGGATTGCAGGCTGCATTCGACAGCGGCCTGCGCGCCGTCGCGATCGTCCTGATGCATGGCTATCGCTTCACCGCGCACGAGGAAGCGCTGGCGACGATCGCAACCGAGATCGGCTTCACGCAAATCTCGGTCAGCCACCGCGTCGCGCCGCTGATCAAGCTGATCGGGCGCGGCGATACGACCGTCGTCGATGCGTATCTGTCGCCGGTCGTCGATCGCTATGTCTCGGGCCTGAGCGACGCGCTGGGGCAGGGCGCGCTGTTCATGCAGTCGTCGGGCGGACTGGTCGACGGCGCAGGCTTTCGCGGCAAGGACGCGATCCTGTCGGGTCCCGCGGGTGGCATCGTCGGCATGGCCGCGACCGCGCGCGAGGCCGGGTTCGAACAGATCATCGGCTTCGACATGGGCGGCACCTCGACCGACGTCTCGCACTACGCCGGCACGTACGAGCGCGATACCGAGACGCTGATCGCCGGCGCCCGTATCCGCGCGCCGATGCTGCGGATCCACACGGTGGCGGCGGGCGGCGGTTCGATCTGCCGGTTCGATGGCGAGCGGCTGATCGTCGGCCCCGAGAGCGCAGGCGCGGTGCCGGGGCCGGCGTGTTACCGCCGCGGTGGGCCGCTGACGGTGACCGACTGCAACGTGATGCTCGGCAAGGTGCGCCCCGAATTCTTCCCGGCGCTGTTCGGATCTGCGGGCGACCAGCCGCTCGATGCCGGGGCGGTGGCCGCCCGGTTCTCAGAATTGCCGCTCGATCCGCAGGTCGCGGCGGAAGGGTTCGTCGCGGTCGCGGTGGCCAACATGGCGAATGCGATCCGGACGATCTCCGTCGCGCGTGGGCATGACGTGACGCGTTACACGCTGGCATGTTTCGGTGGGGCCGGGGGGCAGCATGCATGCCTCGTCGCCGACGCGTTGGCGATGGACCGCGTGATGATCCACCCGCTGGCCGGCGTGCTGTCGGCGTACGGCATGGGGCTGGCCGATCGTCGCGTGCTCCGCGAGGCGACCTCGGGTGCTGCGTTCGCGGACTATGCCGCGATCACGCAGGCGCTGGACGGTCTGGCGGAAGCAGCGCGCGACGCGCTGGTGGCGCAGGGTGTCACGGCGGACGACGTCCGGATCGAACGCCGCGTGCATCTGCGTCGAGGCCAGACCGACCACACCATCGAACTTGATCTCGACGACCCGGCAGCAATAATCGCCGCGTTCGACGCGGCACACGTCGCGCAGTTCGGGTTCGCCAGCGAAGCACCGCTGATCGCCGACCGGATCGTAGCCGAGGCGATCGCCGAGAGTCCGGCGATCGACGCCGCGCTGGTCGCGTTCCCCGAAGAGCCGGCCGCGCCGCTGTCGGTCGCGCCCGTCTACATGGCCGGTGCATGGCACGACACGCCCGTCCTGGCGCGCGAAGGCCTCCCCGCCGGCCACGCCATCGACGGCCCCGCGCTGATCCTCGACAGCGTCTCCACCACCATCGTCGAGCCCGGCTGGCGCGCGCGCGTCGATCCGATCGGCAATCTGATCCTCGACCGCATCGCACCCCGTGTCGGCGCGAGCATCGGCACTGAATCCGATCCCGTCCGGCTGGCGATCTTCGCCGGTCTGTTCATGAGCATCGCCGAGGAAATGGGCGCCGCGCTCCAGCGCTCCGCCGCGTCGGTCAACATCCGCGAACGCCTCGATTTCAGTTGCGCGCTGTTCGACGCGCACGGCAACCTCGTCGCCAACGCGCCGCACATCCCCGTGCATCTGGGCTCGATGGGCGAAAGCATCCGCACGATCATCGACGCGCGCGGCGGCGGCGCAGACGGCCGCGGTATCCGCCGCGGCGACGCCTACGCGCTCAACGCCCCCTATCGCGGCGGCACGCACCTGCCCGACATCACCGTCATCATGCCGGTCTTCGCGGACGACGGCGACGCGCCGGCGTTCTTCGTAGCCGCCCGCGGCCATCACGCGGACGTCGGCGGCATAACCCCAGGATCGATGCCGCCCGAAAGCCGCTCGGTCGAGGAAGAGGGCGTTCTGCTCGACGATCTTCTGATTGTCGATGAAGGCCGCTTCCTCGAAACCGAACTTCGCGCCGTGTTCGCCGGCGGACCCTATCCCGCACGCAACGTCGACCAGAACATCGCCGATCTCGCCGCGCAATTAGCCGCCTGCACGCGCGGCGCGACTGGTCTCACACGACTCGCGAACGAGTACGGCACGGACGTCGTCGCGGCCTACATGGAGCACGTTCAGGCCAACGCCGACGCTGCCGTCCGCCGCCTGATCGCGACGCTAGGCGATGGTGCGTTTGCCTATGAGATGGACGACGGCGCAGTCGTGCGCGTGGCGGTCCGCGTCGATCGCGAGGCCGCGACGATGGAGGTCGACTTCGCCGGCACCAGCGACCAGCGCCCGACCAACTTCAACGCCCCCGTCTCGATCGTCCGCGCGGCGGTGCTCTACGTCGTCCGCGCGCTGATCGACGAGGCGGTCCCGCTCAACGACGGCTGCCTGCGCGGCGTGACGATCCGCGTGCCCGAAGGCTCGATGCTCAACCCGCGCTGTCCGGCCGCGGTCGTCGCCGGCAACGTCGAGACCAGCCAGGTCGTCACCGACGCGCTGTTCGGCGCGCTCGGCGCGATGGCCGCCAGCCAGGGGACGATGAACAACTTCACCTTCGGCAACGACACGCACCAATATTACGAGACGATCGCCGGCGGTGCAGGCGCAGGCCCCGGCTTCAATGGCGCCTCGGTGATCCAGACGCACATGACCAACAGCCGGTTGACCGATCCGGAAATCTTCGAAACGCGTTTCCCCGTGCTGCTGGAAGAATTCTCGATCCGCCGCGGCTCGGGCGGGGCAGGCGCCCATCACGGCGGCGACGGGGCAACGCGGCGCGTGCGCTTCCTCGAAGACATGACCGCCTGCATCCTCGCCAACCGCCGTCGCATCGCGCCGTTCGGCATGGCGGGCGGTGCAAGCGGCGGGCTGGGCTCGGCGACCGTCGAGCGCGCCGATGGCAGCGTCAAGCCGCTTGGTTCCACCGCCAAGGTCCACATGAAAGCTGGCGACGTATTGGTCATCGAAACGCCCGGCGGCGGCGGGTTTGGGAGAGACGAATGACACACGGCATCGATCAGGCGACCGCGGCGCGGTTCGCGACGCTGACACTGGGGCATCTGACCCGCGAATGGCCGTACAAACTCGACCAGACGCTGGGTGGTCCCGGCGATCTTGCCTTGCCCAAGACGCTGCATCCGATCTTCCACGGCAGTTTCGACTGGCATAGTTGCGTGCACGGCTGGTGGCAGGTGATGCGGCTCGCGCGCCTGTACCCGGCCATGCCCGAGACCGTGGCGATCGAGGCGCTGGCGAACCATATGCTCGTGCCGACTTTGGCGGCAGGCGAACTCGCCTATCTGGCAAGGCCGACGACGGGAAGTTTCGAGCGCCCTTATGGCTGGGGCTGGCTGCTCGCGTTGCATGACGAACTGGCGCGCCGGCCCGATCATCCCTGGGCGTCCGCGCTCGCGCCGCTCGCACGCGCATTCGCCGCCCGGCTCGCCGAGTATCTGCCGAAGCTTATTTATCCGGTGCGCAGCGGCAAGCATGACTGCACGGCATTTGCGCTGGTCCATGCGCTCCGCTGGGCGCGCACGCATGATGCCGCGCTCGCGGCGTTGATCGAGATGCGGTCGCGCGACTGGTTCGGAGCGGATCGTGACTGCCAACCGTGGGAGCCAAACGGTGAGGATTTCTTGTCCGCGACGTTGTGCGAGGCGGTGCTGATGCGCGAGGTGCTCGGTGCCGACTTCACGGCGTGGCTGGCCGCATTCATGCCCGATCCGTTCGGCGCGGCAACGACCTGCCTGCGAACGCCGGCGATCGTCAGCGATCGCTCGGATGGACGGCTCGCGCATCTGGACGGCGTGAATTTGTCGCGAGCATGGGGGTGGCGGTCGATCGCCAAGGCACTACCCGACCCGAAGCGGGCGTGGTTGGTGGCGGACGATCACCTCGCCGAGGCGCTGCCGCATCTTGCCGACGATTATATGGGTGAACACTGGCTAGCGACGTTCGCCCTGCTCGCCCTCGATGCCGAATCATAAGATGATATCGAGCCTTGCGGTGGCTTCGTATCGTTACGCAACCGAAATGGACCCTTCTCCGGTGATGTACCGGCGATAGTCGATCGGTGTCGCTGCTGATGGTCTGACGTACGGAGCTTCGGGATTGTGTCGCCACAGCAAGGGTTTCCGGACCGGTCCTGCCTCCGTCGCTCTGACCCCTGCTTAAACTCTGCCTCATCCGTACCCGATCGGATCGTGCGCTGAAACCGATCGACGATTGACCGCTCGAAGCGGGCGTGAAAGCGTCTGTTCAAGGAATTTTGCAGGAGGCGGCCATGCTAGTTCTCGCTCTCGTTATCGGTATCGTCGCCGGGTTGCGCGCGATGATGGCGCCGGCCGCGATCGCCTGGGCAGCCTCAACCGGGTTGGTGCCTCTGCAGGGGACATGGCTGGCCTTTCTCGGGTGGCGTTTCACGCCCTGGGTAATATCGTTTTTCGCAGCCGCCGAACTCGTCACCGACCAACTGCCCTCGACGCCAAGCCGGACGGTACCGGCGCAGTTCGGCGTACGGATCGTCACGGGCGGAATTTCGGGCGCGGCGATCGGTTATGCCTTGGGGGCGCCGGTTTTTGGACTGGTGCTCGGCGTGATCGGCGCCGTCCTCGGGACGCTGGGCGGTGCGAGATTGCGCGCGCGGCTGGCGGCATCATTCGGCAGCGATCGTCCCGCCGCGTTGGTTGAGGATGCGGTGGCGATCGGCCTGGCTGTGCTGGTCGTCGCGCTGTTGTGATGCGGCGGTTCGACGCGATCATCGTGGGCGCCGGTCAGGCGGGACCGCCGCTCGCGGGGCGTTTGACCGAGGCCGGGATGACGGTGGCACTGATCGAGCGCAAGTTGGTCGGAGGTACCTGCGTCAATACCGGGTGCATGCCGACCAAGGCGCTGGTTGCAAGCGCCTATGCCGCCCATCTGGCTCGTCGGGTCGCGGAGTTCGGCGTGCGGACCGGCGAAGTCGGCATCGATATGCCGGCGATAGCGGCGCGCGCGCGTGCCATCGTGATGGATGCGCGTTCGCGTAACGAAGCCTGGTTGGACGGCATGGCAGGGCTGACCTTGTTGCGCGGTCATGCGCGCTTTACCGGCCCTGGTACGATCATGGTCGACGGGGAGGAACTGACCGCACCGCGGATTTTTCTCAACGTCGGCGGACGCGCGAGCGTGCCTGATATGCCGGGCGTAAGCGACGTCCCCCATCTGGACAACACCGACATGGTCGCGCTCGAGGCCGTACCCAAGCATCTGGTCATCGTCGGCGGAAGCTATGTCGGGCTTGAGTTCGCGCAAATGTATCGACGGTTCGGTGCTGCGGTGACCGTGGTCGAGCGGGGCGAGCGGTTGATCGGACACGAGGACGCCGACGTGTCGGAGGCCGTGCGCGCGATCCTGGAAGACGAGGGGGTCGCCGTACGAACGGGCGCCGAATGCATCGCGTTCTCGCAGCATGCAGACGGCGTCGCGGTATCGGTCGACTGCCAGGCGGGCGATCCGCAAGTGATCGGTAGCCATGTGCTGCTGGCCGTCGGACGGCGGCCCAACACCGATGATCTCGGGCTCGAGCTTGCCGGGGTCATGACCGATGCGAAGGGCTATGTGATCGTCGACGATCTGCTCCAGACCAACGTGCCGGGCGTCTGGGCGCTCGGCGATTGCAACGGCCGGGGCGCGTTTACGCACACCGCCTATAATGACTTTGAGATCGTCGCCGCGAACCTGCTCGATGGCGACGAGCGGAGCTTGAGCCAGCGGCTGGTCGGCTATGCGCTCTATATCGACCCGCCGCTCGGTCGCATTGGTATGACGCAGACCGATGCGGAGAAGACTGGTCGAAAGATCCTCGTTTCGACGCGGCCGATGACTCGGGTCGGTCGCGCGATCGAGAAGGGCGAGACCAAGGGCTTCATGAAGATAGTCGCCGATGCGGAGACGCAGCGGATTCTGGGTGCGGCGATACTCGGAACGGGCGGCGATGAGGCGATCCACGGTATCCTCGACGTGATGAACGCAGATCAGCCGGTGTCGGCGTTGCGCTGGGCGGTGCCGATCCATCCGACCGTATCTGAGTTGATCCCGACACTGCTGCTCGGTCTCGAACCGGTGGAGCCTCGATGACCACGACCGGCAGCGTCGCCTCGCGCGAGCACCAGATGTTTCCGGTGCTCGACGCCGACCAGATCGAGACGGCCAAGCGGTTCGCGAGCGGCCCCGCGCGAAAATTCGCAGCGGGCGAGCAGATCTATGCGATCGGCGAACAGGGCGCGCCTGCATGGCTAGTGCTGGCGGGATCGATCAAGGTCATCCGCCGCGACGGGCTGAGCCACGAGGCGCCGATCACCTCGCACGGAGTCGGACAGATCACCGGCGAGGTAAACCAGCTCGCCGGACGCCCCTCGATCGCGGGGGGCCGCGCCGGCGCCGATGGCTGCACCGCGCTGCCGTTCGATCCGGCGCATCTGCGCGCGCTGATGGTCGGCTCGGCGGACGTCGGCGAAGTCGTGATGCGCGCGCTGATCCTGCGCCGGGTCGGACTGATCGAGCAGGGCAGCGGCGGGACGGTGATCGTCGGCGTGCCGGGCAGCCCCGATATCGTCCGGTTGCAGGGTTTCCTCACCCGGTCGGGCTATCCCAACATCGTGCTCGATGCGGCGTCGGACGAGGAAGGGCGTGCGCTGGTCGAACGGATCGGCGTGTTACGCGCCGATCTGCCGCTGGTGGTCTGTCCGAACGGGAAAGTCCTCAAGCGACCGTCGGATGTCGAGGTTGCCGCGTGCCTGGGGATCACGCCCGATCTCGATCCGGACGTGGTGTACGACGTTGCGATCGTCGGCGCGGGGCCGGCGGGGCTGGCGGCGGCGGTGTATGCCGCGTCTGAGGGATTGTCGGTGGTCGTGCTCGACGAGCGCGCGATTGGCGGGCAGGCGGGGGCGTCCGCGCGGATCGAGAATTATCTGGGGTTTCCGACCGGCATTTCAGGGCAGGCGCTGGCGGGCCGCGCGTTCAACCAGGCGCTGAAGTTCGGCGCGGAGATCGCGGTGCCGCTCGAGGTCGCGCGGCTCGACTGCGATGACGCGCGGCCGGCGGACGATCCGCTGGTGCTCGCGCTGCCGGATGACACGCGGGTCCGGTCGCGGACCGTGATCGTCGCGTCGGGTGCGCGCTATCGCCGCCCCGACATTCCCGGTCTGGCGATGTTCGAGGGCGCGGGTGTCTCTTACTGGGCGTCGCCGATCGAAGCGCGATTGTGCGAAGGCGAGGATGTCGCGCTGGTCGGCGGCGGCAACTCGGCCGGGCAGGCGGTGGTATTTCTCGCGCCTCGCGTGAAACATCTGCACCTGATCGTGCGACGACCGCTGGCGGCGACGATGTCGAAATACCTGATCGACCGGATCGCGGCGCTGCCCAGCGTCACCCTGCATGTCGGCACCGAGATTATCGGTCTCGAAGGCGACCGCGCGACCGGGCTCACGGGGGCAATGTTCCGCCAAACAGACGGCTCGACCAAACAGTGCGCGATGCGTCACCTGTTCCTGTTCATCGGCGCCGATCCTAATGCCGGATGGCTGCAAGGATGCGTCGATACCGACGACAAGGGGTTCATCGTCACGGGCAAGGCTGCGCTTGCGTTACAGACGAGCCGCGAGCGCGTGTTCGCGATCGGCGACGTGCGCGCTGGCTCGACCAAGCGCGTCGCGGCGGCGGTCGGCGAGGGGGCGGCGGTGGTCGCGCAGGTTCATGTCGCGCTGGCCGACATGGCCGAACGGGAGGCGTCATGAGTTACGGCTGCACGCATATGGAGACGATCCGGTCGGTCACGCCGAGCGCCAAGGGGTGCGAGGATTGCCTTCGGATCGGCAGTGAATGGGTCCATCTGCGGCTGTGTCGGGCATGCGGGCATGTCGGCTGCTGCGACGACTCGCCACACCGCCACGCGACCGCGCACTTTCATGCGACGCGGCATCCGATCATCGAGGGCTATGACCCACCAGAGGGCTGGGGTTGGTGTTTCGTGGACGAGTCGATGGTCGACCTGCCCGACCAAACGCCGCAATGGGGGCCTATCCCGCGGTATGTTTGATTAGGAGTAGGCTTTGTTTGCGTCGGTTCAGCCGCGTGTACTACCATCCCGGCGGAGGCCGGGGCCCAATCGGCAAAGCCGCAGTAACGGCGGGCGATCCTTTGTTATTGCCGTCCCCCAATTGGGCCCCGGCCTGCGCCGGGGTGGTGTTGGTCAGCGCGGCAACGACCGTCGATGCAACCACACCGTTGATCACCCTCGCTTGCTTCGCCCGACCCTGACCGCTAGCCGACCTTCATCGGTAAAGGCGTGAGTAAGCGAACATGCGGCGTGTGATGATGGGGCTGGTGGCCGTTGCGGCGCTCGCCACGGCGGGATCTGCGCAAAAGCCGAACCGCGCAGGGCCGAAACCGGGCATCGTCCGCGTTCGTCTGGTGACCTCCGAGGGCCCGATACTGCTGGCGCTCGACACCCGTCACGCGCCGAAGACGACCGCAAATTTCCTGGCCTATGTCGATGACGGGCGGTTCGACGGGACCGACTTCTACCGCGCGAGCCGCCAGAAATCCGCGCCGAAGCTCGGCTTCATCCAGGCGGGCATCCGCACCGACGCGCGGCGGATCCTGCCGCCATTCCCCCTTGAGACCACGGCGATGACCGGGATCAAGCATCTCGACGCGACGATCTCGATGGCGCGCGGGATGACGCCGGCGTCGGCTGGCGGGAATTTTTTCATCACGATCGGTCCGGCGCCAGCGATGGACGCGCGCGCGGGCTATTCCGGATATGCGGCGTTCGGGCACGTCGTTGCGGGAATGGACGTGGTGAAGCGCATTCTCGCCAAGCCGACCGGGGGCGGGATGGATGCGTTCAAGGACCAAATGATCCTGAAGCGCGTGGCGCTGGTAAGTGCGCGACGGCTCGACGGGGTGGCGAAGCCAACGGGGTTGCCGCGGGCTTGGCTGATCGAGACGGGGCTTGGTCGGAAGAAGTGAAGTATCCGTCGCCCCAGACTAGTTTCGGCGCCTATCCCCTTCGAACACGTGCCGACGATGGTCGTACGGTACCACGTCCTTCCTTGTTCTCCCGCGAAAGCGGGAGCCCAGACTGGATCCCCGCCTTCGCGGGGAAACAAGCTTTACTTACAGGACGGAGGGTCCCGCAGTCAGGCTGAGCGCTACCGATTCCGCGACCTTGATCCCGTCGACTGCGGCGGAAAGGATGCCCCCTGCATAGCCGGCGCCTTCGCCTGCCGGAAACAATCCCGCGGTGTTGAGGCTCACGAAATTATCACCGCGCGTAATCCGAACCGGCGACGAGGTCCGCGTCTCCACCCCCGTCAACACCGCATCGGGATGATCATAGCCAGGAATCTCGCGGCCGAACGCCGGCAGCGCCTCGCGCAACGCGGTGATCGCGAACTCGGGCAGGCACTCCGACAAGTCGGTCATGTGCACGCCCGGCTTGTACGACGGGATCACCGAGCCCAGCGCGGTCGACGCACGCCCTGCGAGCAGGTCGCCAATGCGTTGCGCAGGCGCCTTGTAGTTCGAGCCGCCGGCGACATAGGCGCGCGATTCCCAGTGGCGTTGCAGTTCGATCCCCGCCAGCGGGTGGCCGGGATAATCGCGCTCGGGGTCGATGCCGATGACGATCCCCGAGTTCGCGTTGCGTTCGTTGCGCGAATATTGGCTCATGCCGTTGGTGGCGACGCGGCCCTCTTCGGACGTCGCGGCGACGACGGTGCCGCCCGGGCACATGCAGAAGCTGTACACGGTGCGGCCGTTCTTGCAGTGGTGCGACAGGCTGTACGCCGCCGCGCCGAGATCCGGATGGCCGGCGCAGGGACCGAACCGCGCTTCGTCGATCCACGATTGCGGATGCTCAATGCGAACGCCGATCGAGAACGGCTTGGCCTCGACGTGGACGCCCTTGGCATGGAGCATTTCGAACGTGTCCCGCGCGCTGTGGCCGACCGCGAAGACGACGTGGTTGGCTTCGAGATAGTCGCCCGTGCTCAGGTGGAGCCCGCGGAGCTGGCGCGTGCCGGCGTCCTCGACGATGTCGAGACCGTCGACGCGCGTCGAGAAGCGGTATTCGCCGCCGAGCGACTCGATCGTTTCGCGCATGCTCTCGACCATCGTGACGAGGCGGAAGGTGCCGATGTGCGGGTGCGCTTCGGTGAGGATTTCGGGTGGGGCGCCGGCTTTCACGAACTCGGTCAGGACTTTGCGGCCGAGATGGCGCGGGTCCTTGATCTGGCTCCAGAGCTTGCCGTCGGAAAAGGTGCCGGCGCCGCCTTCGCCGAACTGGACGTTGGATTCGGGGTTGAGGACGCTCTTGCGCCACAGGCCCCAGGTGTCCTTGGTGCGCTCGCGGACGACTTTGCCGCGGTCGAGGATGATCGGGCGGAACCCCATCTGCGCTAGGATCAGGCCGGCGAACAACCCGCACGGGCCTGCGCCGACCACCACCGGGCGGGGGCCGGTGTAGGTCGCGCCGCCCTTGGTGACGAAGCGGTAGCCAGTGTCGGGCGTGCGCTGGACGTGGCGATCTTTCCGAAAGCGCGTGAGGACGGTGTCCTCGTTCTTCAGCGTGACGTCGACCGAATAGACGAGCTGGATGTCCATCTTGTCGCGGGCATCGTGCGCGCGCCTCGCGATCGTGTAGCGGATCAGGTCGCGCGGGGTGACGCGCAGGCGGTCGCGGATCGCGGCGGGGAGCGCTTCGTCGGCGTGGTTGAGCGGCAGCTTGAGATCGGTGATGCGGAGCATGCTCGGTCCTCTAGCGCCGCGCGCCACGATCCGCCATCGGCAGTACAGGGCGCGAGCGCGAGAGGACATGATCATGCGGACCGACGACGAGCAGAATGCCAGGAGCGCCAAGCGCAAAGCGGTCCATGATAAGATCGTCGCGAGCAAGACGATCGAGAAGGGGCTGATCATCGTCCACACCGGCAAGGGCAAAGGCAAGTCTACCGCCGCGTTCGGCATGGCGGTGCGGATGATCGGCCATGGGCGAAAAGTCGGCGTGGTGCAGTTCGTCAAGGGCGCGATGACCACCGGCGAGAAGACGGTCTTCGACGCGTTCCCCGCATTGTGCGAGTTCAAGCCGATGGGGGAGGGCTTCACTTGGGACACGCAGGACCGCGCGCGCGATATCGCCGTGGCGCGCGAGGCTTGGGACGAGGTCAAGCGGATGATCGCCGATCCGTCCTATGCGATGGTAGTGGCGGATGAGCTGAACATCGTGCTGCGGTATGACTATCTGCCGGTCGACGAGGTGCTCGCTGTGTTGGCGGCAAAGCCGGAGATGACGCATGTCGTGGTGACAGGTCGGAATGCGCCGGATGCGTTGATCGAGCTGGCGGATCTGGTGACCGAGATGACGCAGGTAAAGCATCCGTTCCGGTCGGGCGTGAAGGCACAGGCGGGGGTGGAGTTCTGACTTCTTGATCCTCCCCTTGCAGGGGAGGTGGCTGGCGCTTGCCAGACGGAGGGGTATTGCGATCACGACGACGGGTCACCCCTCCGTCAGCCCAAACGGGCTGCCACCTCCCCTGTCAGGGGAGGATTAGAGGCTGCTTGTCTACGGTCGATCGTACGCGTATCGCTCGGCCTGCGACAGGTTTTCCCGAGGCGGCAACGCTTAGGGAAATGAAAATGGGAACGGGAAACACCCGGCTGCCCCTGCAACTGTACGCGGCGAGCCATCGTGCCTCATGCCATTGGGATACTCCCGAGAAGGCGGCGCGGACGGCGTTGACCCGCGAGCCAGGAGACCTGCCCGTCGCGGTCGTCTTTCGTCCGGCCAGGGTGCGCCGAACGGACGGGTAACACCCCGAGCGACGACATCGCTTCGCGTCGCGCGGAGGCTGGAGGCGTGCGCCTTTCGCCCTTTGCGCGGTGCGGGATCGACTGTCCGAAGGGGTTCCTATGCCTAGTATAAATCGTTCTGTGATCGTCCGGGAACGGACATGCTGAAGCCCGCCGAAGACGGCGTCGCGGTGGTCGCGTGCAACACGTGCCGCCATTCGGCCGATGCGCGCGACGACGGTGACGGCGTGCGGGGCGGCGCACGGCTGGTCAGTGCGTTGAAGACGGTACAGGCGAGCGATCCGGCCTATGCCGACGTCGCGGTGCAGGAGATGCCGTGCTTGTTCGCGTGCCAGGATTTCTGCACGATTTACCTGCGCGCACCCGCCAAGGTCGGCTATGTGCTCGGCCGGTTCGAACCGACCGAAGACGCCGCGCGCGCGATCCTCGATTACGCGAGGCTCTACGGCGAGAGCGCGTTCGGGCAGGTGCCGTTCAAGCAATGGCCGCAGGGCGTGAAGGGACATTTCATCACCCGCACCCCGCCCGAAGGCTTCGTCGTCGAATGACCGCGTTCGCGACGCCCGCCGGGTTTCTGGCGGCCTTGCGCGGCTTGCCGCAGGCGGACGCCGCGGCGCGATCCGCGGCGATCGTCCGGCAAAGCGAACTGACCAAACCGCCGGGCTCGCTAGGGCGGCTGGAGGATATAGCGGTGTTCATGGCCGGCTGGCAGGGCAACCCGCTGCCGCGGCTCGATCGCGGCAGCGCGGTGGTGTTCGCCGGCAATCACGGCATCGTCGCGCGAGGTGTGAGTGCGTTTCCGGCCTCGGTCACCGCGCAGATGGTCGCCAATTTCGAGCATGGCGGCGCGGCGATCAATGCGCTGTCGCGAGCGGCGGGCCTCGAGCTGAAGATCGTGTCGCTCGACCTCGACCGGCCGACGGCGGATTTCACGCAAGCGCCTGCGATGTCGGAGGACGAGTGCCTCGCCGCGTTGAACGCGGGCGCGGCTGCCGTCTCGGACGCGCCGGACTTGGTGGTGCTCGGCGAGATGGGGATCGGCAATTCGACGACCGCCGCGGCGCTGTGCTTGGCGAGCTTCGGCGGATCGGCGAGCGACTGGGTGGGGCCGGGAACCGGGGTCGACGATGACGGCATCGCGCGGAAGATCGCAGTGGTCGAAGCCGGGGTCGCGCTGCACCGGGACGCGCTGGGCACGCCGTTCGAGATCTTGCGGCGGCTCGGTGGACGCGAGTTGGCGGCGATCGCAGGCGCGGTGGTTGCCGCGCGACTGGCGGGCGTGCCGGTGATGCTCGACGGGTTCATCTGCTGTGCGGCGGTCGCGACATTGGCGGCGGCGTGTCCGGACATTCTCGCGCATTGCCTTGCCGGACATGTCTCGGCCGAGCCGGGGCACCGTCTTCTGCTTGAGCGAATGGGCCTCGAACCATTGCTCTCGCTCGGGATGCGGCTGGGCGAGGGCAGCGGTGCCGCCACCGCGGCGTTGCTCGTCCGCGCGGCACTGGCCGCGCATGCCGAGATGGCGACGTTCGCCGAGGCGGGCGTTTCGGCGGCGTGAGCGCGTACATGTTGCACCTGATGCGACATGGTGCGCCCGACGTGGCAGGGCGAATGCTCGGGCGGACCGACGACCCGGTAACCGAGGGAGGGATTGCCGTCTGTATGGCACGCGCCGAGAGTCTTGCGATCGAACGGATCGAGGCCTCCGATCTGATCCGCGCACGCGCCTGTGCGGCGGCGATCAGTGAACCGCGAGGCGTTGCGGTCGAGGTCGACCCACGCTGGCGCGAACTCGATTTCGGGGCATGGGACGGGCTGGCCCCGGCGGCAATCGATCCCGCCGAATTGGCCGCATTCTACGACGATCCCGATGCGTCACCACCGCCGGATGGCGAACGCTGGTCCGCGTTGCAGGACCGGGTCGCGCAGGCACTGGCCGCGATGCCGCAGGTCTCGACACTCGTCGTGACGCACGGCGGCGCGATCCGGGCGGCGCTCGCGGAGTTGTGCGGGTTCGATCGAAGGCAGATCTGGGCGTTCGACCTCCCCTATGCCGCGCTGGTGTCGCTGCGGATATGGCCAGGCCCGACGCGGACCGTGCAGATCGTCGGCTTGGCGACATGAAGCGGTTGATCATCGCGTTCGGCTTCCTCACCCGGCTGCCGATGCCGCGCGTCGAAATGGGTGCCGACGATTTCGCAGCGGCCATCCGGTGCTACCCTGTCGTCGGTCTCGCGATCGGCCTGATCGTCGCGGCGGCCGGCTGGCTGGGTGCGC
Source organism: Sphingomonas sp. PP-F2F-A104-K0414 (assembly GCF_004340945.1). Classification (GTDB taxonomy): domain Bacteria; phylum Pseudomonadota; class Alphaproteobacteria; order Sphingomonadales; family Sphingomonadaceae; genus Sphingomonas. Next base: position 13,809 of record NZ_SLYD01000008.1, on the reverse strand, counting down.
TGGTCGATCCTTGGGCGGGGGCCTGCGCTGCGCTGCTGACGTGGATCGCAGTGACGGGGGTGCTGCATCTCGACGGGCTCGCCGACCTCGCCGATGGGTTGGGCGCGGCGCATGGCGATCGGACGCGGCTGCTCGCGGTGATGGCCGATCCGCATATCGGGAGCTTCGGCGTCGTCGCAACTGTTAGCCAGATGCTGGCCAAGCTGGTATTGCTCCACGCGGCGGGGATTGGCTGGACGCTGATCCTAGTACCGTTCGCGGCAAGGATGGGGCCGCTCGTCTGGACGAGGCTGCTACCGCCACTGCGGTCCGGCGGGCTGGGCGCGGCCGTCGCCGGCGCGGTCCGAACGCGTGACCTGCTGGGGTGGGGACTTGTGCTTGCGCTCGCGGCGGTCGCGGTGCCTGCACTGGTCGCTCTCCCACTGCTCACGTTAGGCGTCGCGGCATGGTTGCGGCGGACGCTGGGCGGCGTGACCGGCGATGCGCATGGCGCCGGGATTGAGATCGTCGAGACCGGGCTGCTAGTTGCGCTCTCGGTGGCCGGCGCGCTCGCTTAGCGCGAGTAGCGCATCGAGATCGACATGGCGTTCAAGCGTCGCGGCGATCGCATCGAGCGCGGCGTCGATCGACGCGCCATGATCTGGTCCACTGGCCGCGACGCCGAGCCGAGCCAGCCACGCCGTGCGTTGCTCCGCGAGCGCCAGCAGGCCGTGAACATAGCTGCCCGCCACCAGCCCGTCCGCACTCGTCGCGCCTTCGGGGCTGCCATCGGCGCGGTGGCCGACCGGGCGCGCGGTCGCGGGTCCGGTGGTCGCGCCCATGTGCATCTCATAGCCCTCGAATGCCGCGCCTTGTGCCCGGCCGCGCACCCGCTCCAGCGTCTTGCGGCCGGTAAGGACCGTGTCGATGTCGAGCATCCCGAGCCCGTCGACACGCCCCGCCGGCCCCTCGATCCCGTCGGGGTCGGCGATGCTGCGACCGAGCATCTGATAGCCGCCGCAGAGCCCGAGCACCGGCTTGCCGCGGCGGTAATGCGCGCGGATATCGATGTCCCATCCCTGCGCACGAACGAAGGCGAGGTCGGGGATCGTCGCCTTCGATCCCGCGAGCACGATCATGTCGACGTCCGGGATCGGCGTGCCCGGCGGTACCATGACCAGCGCGACACTGGGCTCAAGGCGAAGCGGATCGAGGTCGTCGAAATTGGCGATCCGCGGCGTGATCGGGCAGGCGATCGTAACGCGACGCTGAGCACCGGCGGAGGGGCGCTCCAAAATCACGGCGTCCTCGCTCGGCAATCGTACCGCGTCTGCGAGCCACGGCACGACGCCATACCCCCGCCATCCGCTGCGCGCTTCGATCGCGCGATAGCCGTCGTCGAACAACGCGGGGTCGCCGCGGAACTTGTTGATCAGGAAGCCGTGGATCATCGCCGCGTCGGCCGGATCGATCACCGCGCGCGTGCCGACGATCGCCGCAATCACGCCGCCGCGGTCGATGTCGCCGACCAGCACCACGGGCACGTCGGCAGCGCGCGCGAACCCCATATTGGCAATGTCGCCGGCGCGCAGGTTGATCTCCGCCGGGCTGCCCGCGCCTTCGACGACGACGAGATCGCAGCCTGCCGACAGCCGTTCGAAGCTGTCGAGCACGTCGACCAGCAGCCCTTCGCGTCCCTCGCGCCAGCGTGCCGCGGCGAGCGTGCCGCGCACCTGCCCGCGGACGATCAGTTGCGAGGTGCGGTCGCCCTGTGGTTTCAGCAGCACCGGGTTCATGTCGACGCTCGGCTCGACGCGACACGCGATCGCTTGGGTGGCCTGCGCGCGACCGATCTCGCCGCCATCGGCGGTAACGGCGGCGTTGTTCGACATGTTCTGCGGCTTGAACGGGCGGACCGACAGTCCGCGATTGGCGAACGCGCGGCATAGCCCGGCGACGAGCACCGACTTGCCGACGTCGGAGCCGGTTCCCTGGAGCATCAGAGCGCCCATGCGATCCCTCCGGCAATGACAAACAGGAGCACACACGCTCGGCGATAGATGCCGAGCGCGGCGCGTAGATCGGCGGCGGTAGCGTCCGCACGGCCATCGCCGATATAGGGCTTGGCGACGCTCACCCCGTCATAGGCGATCGGCCCGGCGAGACGCAGGCCAAGCGCGCCCGCCATTGCCGCCTCTGGCCAGCCGGCGTTCGGCGAGGCGTGGTTGCCGGCATCGCGCCACATCGTCTGCCAACCGCCGAGCCCGGCGACGCACAGCAGCACGCCGCTCAGCCTCGCCGGGATCAGATTGGCCAAATCATCGGTCCGTGCCGCAGCCCAGCCGAACGCACGCCAGCGCTCTTCACGGTGCCCGATCAAACTGTCGGCCGTGTTGATCGCCTTATACGCCCACAGTCCCGGCAGCCCGGCCACGAGCAACCAGAACAGTGGCGCGACGACGCCATCGCACACGCTCTCGGCAAGGCTCTCGATCGCCGCCCGCGCGACGCCGGCTTCATCGAGCGACGCGACATCCCGCCCGACGATCATGCCAACGCGGTCACGGGCAGTCTGGAGGTCGCTCGCTCCCAGCGCATGCGCCACGGGAACGACATGATCGTGCAGGCTACGGATCGCGAGTCCCGGCGCGGCTAACAAGGCGATCGCGACCCAGGCGGAAGACCCGAGCAGCATTCGCAGAACGACGTCTAGCGCGAGCGCGATGACGACCGCGACCCCGACGACGACTGTCATCGTCAAGACACCCGCCGCCCGACGGGTCGCAAACGATGTTCGCGGATCGTTCCAGCGTGCCTCGGCGGCGCCGATCAACCGCGCGAACCCGCCTACCGGATGTCCTATCCGTGCATAGAGTGCGGCCGGCCAGCCGATCGCAGCGTCGATCGCTATCGCTAGGACCGCTATCGGCTCAGCCATGCGCCAGCGCTCGGTCCAGCCGGTCGAAGGCGATGTCGTCGCGTGGCAGGCCGATCCGCAGCCAGTGTGGCTCATGGTCGAACGTGCGCGTCAGTATCCCGGCATGCGCCAGACGGTCGAATATCGCGGCTGCGGCGCTGCTTTCCACGAGCCGGAACAGGGGGCAGGCACCGGTCGCGTGCAGCCCGTGGCGCGCCAGCATCGTGTCCAAGCGTGCCGCCCGGTCGATGCAGGCGAGCCGGTTCGCATCGATCCAGGCGCTATCGCGGTAGGCGGCCGTCCCATAAGCCACTGCGCAGGCGGAAACCGGCCAGCTTCCCAGCCGGTGGCGCATCGCGGAAACCTGCGCCGGCGGGGCGATCATGAAACCGAGCCGGACGCCGGGCAGGCCGAACGTCTTGCCAAACGAGCGAAAAACGATGACGCGGTCGGATGGCCGAAGATGCGGGACGATGCTGTACGATGGGACCAGGTCGACAAACGCTTCGTCGACCACCAGCCATGCGCCGTTTCGCGTTACGGCGAGCAGGCGCTCTGGTTTGTCGAGTAGTCCATCCGGATTGTTCGGGTTTGCGAGCAGCAGCGTTCCGTCTTCGATGTTATCGATGGTCGGTCGCATAACGGCGCTGGCGTGTCCGAACACTTCCGCATGGGTTGCGTAGCTCGGCGCTACAAATCGGGCGGGCCGTGGCAGATCGAGACCGGCCAGCAAGCGTAGTCCGATCTCGCTGCCCGGCAACGCGAGAACGCAGGCGGAATCGGTTCCGAACATTGCAGCCGCCGCTTCTTCGAGCACCGCGATCGATGCCGGCGATGGCAGCGTCGTGAGATCGACGGGCGGCAAAGGGTCGGACCGCCAGGCGCACGGATTGATCCCGGTCGACAGATCGATCCACGGGGTGGGGGCATCGGGGTACAGGGTTGCGGCGAGATCGACCCTCCCGCCATGCGCGCGCAACCCCGTCATGATATCCTTTCGCTTGATCTTGCGCCGCTCATCGTCATTCCGGACGCGCGCTGCAAGCGCGAAGGAGAGACCATGCCGCCATTACAAACCAGCCCGTCGTTCGGTAGGAGCCTGTTCGTGCTCGGCGGCGCGCGGTCCGGCAAGAGCCGTCATGCGCAGGCCGTCGCCGAAGCCGCCGCGGCATCGTTGGCGGGACCGCTGGTGTATATCGCGACCGCGCAGGCATTCGACGACGAGTTGCGCGATCGGGTAGCGCGGCATCGTACCGACCGCGATGCGCGGTGGCAGACCGTCGAGGCCCCGACCCAACTCGCCGCCGCATTGCGCGAGGTGGATGGCGCGAACACGGTCGTCCTCGTCGATTGCCTTACTTTATGGCTTTCCAACCTATTGCTCGCCGATCTCGACATCGACCAGGAAGTCGATGTTTTGCTAGCGACGCTCGCCTGCGCCCAGGCGCGGGTCATTCTCGTCTCGAATGAAGTCGGTCTCGGTATCGTCCCCGACAACGCGCTCGCGCGGCGCTTTCGCGACGCCGCGGGATTGTTGCACCAGCGGCTTGCGGCACAGGTGGATTCGGTCGACGGTCTGATGGCTGGTCTGGTCCAGTCTTGGAAACGCCCGGTCTGAGCGCGGCACGACGCCGCGCGCACCGACCGCAATTGGTATCTTGCCTGCCGACACCGGGAATGGTTAATCGTCGCAAACTGCACCGAACTGGTCGCAACGACCATCATGCGTGAACGGAGGCCGGAATGCATAGCAAAGCGCAGGCAGTCGCGCGTTTAAAATCGATGGTCTTCCTGATCGAGGAAGCGCTGCGGATCGCCGATGAGGGCGACAATCCGCTATTCGGTGCCAAGCTGAGCGATTGTATTGATTGCCTGCAAAGCGCATTGGATGAAATCAGCAGCGCGACATCCGTCAAACCGTAACGCGTCGCGTGATCGATATCCGTACGGATAAAACGCTACGGCGCAAAGGCAATGTCCCGACAGGCCAGTATAGTCTAAGATGCTGGCAGCATCGGCTTTGATAGACCCGGGGTCATAGCTTATCGATTCTAACGCAGGTTTATTTTGCGTGAAGACCAAATGTTACGATAAGCCTTATCCGAATATGTTATCGTCTTTTACCGACAGCCGATCATTGGGCGCTGACGGCCGAGAGAGGCATGTGCTCCCGCCCCGATTTGTGCGGGAGAACGCATTTGAACGATGTTCTGACGGATCATGGTGCTGTGATTTCCCCTTTGGCCCCCTTGGCTTTGATGGTGCGAAAGCTCGAAACACACGCGGTTCTGCACGAAGCTGATCGTCGCGCATTGCTGGCGTTACCGTATACGCTGCGAACCTACGAACCGTCGTCCTATCTCGTCCGCGAAGGCGACGCGCCCGAGCAATGCGCTGTCTTGCTGTCCGGGTTTGCATACCGCCAGAAGCTGACCGGCTCGGGGATGCGACAGATCGTGTCACTGCACGTGCCGGGGGAGGCGCTGGACTTCCAGCACCTGTTTCTCGACGTCGCCGACCACAATGTGCAGACGCTGACCCGCGCGGACGTCGCGACGATCTCACGAACGGCGTTGCGCGATCTCGCCCGGACGCGAGCGTCGATCGGCAATGCAATCTTCGTCAACACGCTGGTCGAGGCATCGATCTTCCGCGAATGGATCCTCAATATCGGCCGGCGCGATGCCCGGTCGCGGCTGGCGCATTTCCTGTGCGAATTCGCGATCCGGCTCGACATGCAGGGCTTGGTCGACGAGACCGGCTACGAACTGCCGATGAGCCAGGAACAGCTCGGCGATGCGCTCGGGCTGACCGCGGTGCACGTCAACCGGACGATCAAGTCGCTCGAAGCGGACGGTCTGATCTCGCGCAACCGGCGGCGGATCAGCTTTCCACGCTGGGATGCGTTGCGCGAACTCGCCGACTTCTCGAGCCGCTATCTGCACCTGTCGCAGCAGAAATCCTGACGGGTCAGCGTTCTCGGCCGTGACTGACCGAGTCGATGATCCGCCCGCCTGCCATGAAGACTGCGATCGGGCAGGCGGCGAACAGCATCCAACCGCCATAGCCGGGATATTGCTGAAGATAATGGATGCCGCGCTCGACCGCGCCGAGCCCGAGCCCGTAGATGACGAGGAATGCCTCGAACTTGGTCTTGATGATGAAGAGGCGGGCAAAGCGAGTCCACATGGCCGCGACACAGCAAGACCGGTGCCAATGGCTGATTTCTGCGGTTTAGCCCTCCGCAAAGATGGTTAAGTGTAAATTAACCCGACAGGGCAGAACTCTGCGCTTCTGACGCGAGAATACCGGAAAACCTCCGCTGTTTCCACCGAGACGAAGGGTGCGAAATGGAAAACTGTCAGAGCCTCATTCCAGTTAATTCCCGGCCCGCAGCGGCGCCTATGCGGGCCGCGAGTAATGGGATGGTCGCTGCCCTCTATGTCGAGGCTGGCGGCAGCTACTACGATCTGCCGAACGTCGACCCGTGGGACGAGCGCCGCGATGCGCGGCTCTACCCAGGACCGTACCCGGTCGTCGTGCATTCGCCATGCCAGCGGTGGGGTAAACTGTGGGCCGGCCAGCCGCTCCACATCAAGCGGACCGGCCAGCGCAAGCAGAAGGGCGCCGATCAGGGCTGCTTCAAGTGCGGGCTATCTGACGTCCGCCGCTGGGGCGGCGTAATGGAGCACCCGTGGGGATCGCACGCATGGGCGTTCTTCGGCCTGACGGTCCCGTCGCGCGCCGGCGGATGGGTGAGGGCTGACGAACTGGGCGGCTGGACATGCTGTGTCGAGCAGGGCCGTTACGGTCACTATGCCCGCAAGCCCACCTTGCTGTTGGCATATGACTGCGACCTTCCCGATCTCGACTGGGGCATTGGCGAGCCGCGACTCGATCCTGAGATCGTCGCGCGCATGGGACTCAAACGGGCCAAGCGATTGGGCGAGGTCGGCGGCAAAGGTGGGGGAAGGGACAGCGCACCGCGAATCGGTACGCCAGCTCCGTTCCGAGACCTGTTGATAGCGATGGCTCAAAGTGCCAACCGGCTGAGGCTCGCAGCATGACCGAGAACCTATGCGACTTGGTGAGCGCTCGTTTGCGCCGTCCCGGCACCTATCGAACTGACGCCCTTGTGGCGCGTTCGGCGGCGGGCATTATACCCCCAGGGGTACCCCCGCGTGCGCAGGGGTGGGCAGCATGACTATGCTCCCGAACCTATACCCGGGCGTATCGAAGCCGCTGCCGGACGCCAAACTCCGGATCCTGTTGAATGGTCTCGGCGTCCAATCGGTGACGATGTTCCTCATGGCCGAGCGGGGACTGATCGGGCCTAAGCCGGATTATTCGTTCACGTCGGACACCGGCGACGAAAGTACCGGGGCCATGGAGAACCTGGCGTTGCTGCGATCGCCGAACATGGGCGCGACGATTCCGATCATCATGTCGGAACCCGGCGGGCTGGCGGATGACTTCGACATGGCGACGGCCGGGTTCGTTGATCGCTTTTCGAACCCGCCGCTGTTCATCCGTAACGATGACGGCACGCGCGGCATTCTCGCTCGTGGCTGCACCCGTGATTACAAGGTTCGCCCCGGTAATCGGCAAGTGCGCAAGCTGCTGGGGCTAGGACCCCACTCCAAGCTGCCGACGACGCCGGTCGTTGAGCAATGGCTTGGGATCACCACTGACGAATCCCACCGGATGGCGATCAACCCCCAGCCGCATATCTATAACCGGCACCCGCTGGTCGAGATCGGCTTCAGCTATGCCGATTGCGAGAACTGGCTGTGGCGCGAGTACGAACTCCGGGTGCCGTCGTCCGGCTGCAAGAGGTGCCCGTTCCGTGACAATGCTGAATGGCTGAGCATGCAGCGCAACTACCCGGATGATTTCGAAGTGGCTTGCCAAGCGGACGAGGCGGCGCGCGACGGGATGCCCGGCGTCCGTCAGCCGGCATATCTCCACGACAGTTTGCGCCCTCTCCGGTCAATCGACTTCGAAGCGGAAGTGGCGGCGCGGCGCGGCGGGCTCTTCGATCCGAACGTCAACCTTTGCGGCGGGGAATGCGGGACCTGATCGACCTCGTCACGCCGAGCGCCGAAGAGCTATTGGTCAGCAGGCAAGAGCATCACGACGTCGCGCAGGCGGTCCTGGAGCGGCGAGCCGCATTACGAGATGGGAATGCAGCGACATAATGTTGCCGCCCAGTCAAAGGCCGGTGAAACGCAAAACGCCGCCCAAAAAAGGGCGGCGTTCAGGTCGCGGAATGTCGCGGATTGATACTTGATCAGCCACCGGTATTCATAAATGCGCCCTCCATGACGACTGCAAACCCAACCCCTAAGGGCCTCCCGGAGTTCCGCCTCACCGGCGGCTTGGATATCAACCTAGGCGACATCCTTGTATAAAACAACCTGTCCGGCAGCAACTGCCATGAGCTGTACCCATGGCTGAAGGGCGTTAAGATTTCGTGCCGTTGGCATTATAACTGCCGCGCTTTTGAAATCGCGGCCGTGAGACAAGGCATTCCGGATTTCCCGAATCGCCTTCGTGAAGGTCTCCACCCCTTTAGGCGCGAAGGTTGACTCCTTCGTCGTCGGAGCCACAATCGCCTTCAAAGTAAACCCGCCGTCAAATTTAACATCTTTCGAGAATGCGGGTAGATTCTCTTTCATTCCCGCCCATAATATTTTTGCGTCGACAACATCGTGCATAAGTTGTGAAAATTTAGCGTATTCGTCCAACTTTGACATCTGGAAAGCCATCATGAGCTTATCTGTGGTAGCTCCAAGATCGTCCGTTGCATCTGGTGATGATAATATCCTTTTTAGTGTCGTTCTAGCTGAGCTTTCAAGGTAAAAAAACGATGCATACTCAATAATGCGATAATAGTACTGAAACCTTCTGGCGGGATCCCCCGAAGAAGAAGCTTCCCAAAAACTCAAGAGATTATTATCAAGGCGCTTGCCTCGAATTGTCGTCGGAAACTTGCCCGATATGTAACGGTGCTTTGGCTGTGGTTTGTGAGATATTTCTTCGTGGAGAGCTATTACAGGCCCCTCGTTATCATAGTAGCTCAGGTAAAAATTCAGGTTGTTAACGAGCTCTACAAGAGCGTCTGGGTCCCAATCTATGTTTTCAAGCCAAAATGATATGGGCTCAGAAATGGAGCTATCGGGTCTGGCGCCCTCAATCTGGCTTCTTGAGAACGCGCGAAAAGATTGCATATTCCGAAAACTTGTACTCGACATCTTAAGCGGGACAAATATCCCGGCGAACAGGACAAGCCGATTACTTGATCTGCTGAAATGGCACTTATGTGTCATGCCAGCGTAAGAAAAATTGAAGCTTCGACCTACTACTTCTCTTTGGCTGTCAGGTAGCCCGTACGCGGTCCAGATGACTTCTAAAGCCCGATTGTCTTTATGATATACTGCGGACAAGCGCTGAGGTAAAATTACGGAGTTCAACGCCTCGCACAAATCTTCGGTCAAATCCGTAATGTTGAAAGCGACAGATTTATCCGCCCATGGAGAATCAATGGCTTGATGTACCTGCTCTCCTACGACAATTTCGACGATCTCAGAGCCGGCGTTTGACGCTATATAAGGCGCCAGTCGATCCCGAGCATTTGCAAGCGCCTGCGATTCTGCCTTGTTTTTTGTCATGTGCCCCACCTTGAAGCACGTTAGTTAGCCTTGGGTATGTCCAAAGCCAAGCGGCTGGCTAGGCGCCGAACTCCGGTCCTTCCTCATCAGGATAGAACCCGGGGAAATCGGCAAATCGAGTCGACGGCTTCGCCCTTTCAGCCGACGACGAGCTTCAAACTCGGTTCACCGTGATGCGCTGGCCGCCCCGCAGCCTGCGAGAGCGCGATCACTCGCTCTTCGTAAAATTGGGCGAGGTTCATATGAAATTCCATCACCGGCACGGTTACCGCTAATGTCGCCAGCATGATGTGATGTCGCCGAGCAGCCTCGAGGTCGATCAGATTAAAATCAGGCGGGAATAGCATGTGGGCCATCTACCGCGTTGAGATTTAACGGGACAGAGATGATGACCCGATTTGTGGCTAACCAAGGTTAATATGGCCGGAATTGTAAGCATCGAGCCAAGGCCCAGGCCTATGCACCGAGGCTGGGGCGGCGATATGCTGCAATATGCCCCCTCGCAATGATCCAAGCGCTCCGTCGCGCGCATCGATATATTTCATCGAGGGGGGGACGTTGGTCGGGCAGGCGGGGTGTCGCGGGATTGCCGCTATTTTAGAGGGTCGATAGCCTTTACGGAGTGGATGGCGGGCTTTCACGAAGGATGCGCGGCTCACTTCGATCTCACCGACGAGATGGTGATCGGATCTTCCTATGCGCCGAACTCGGGCCCTTCCTCATCAGGATAGAGCGTATGCTAGCCACGCAAGCGAGCTAGCTCCGCTTCGAGTTCACTGGCAGCGCGTTCGAGGGCCAAAGCGACCTGCTCGATAGCGTCGGTTAATACGGCGCCAGACATGTAATTGTGAAGGTTGCGGTATTCCTGTGCCTGCTGTCGCATTTGGTCGGGCGTTTTCGTCATGCCGGGCCCGTTAAAAGCTACAACATTGACGGCTCGTTGATGAAACGGCGATGCAGGGTTCAAAATCGTATTGAGCCAAAGCAGTAGGGCGACCGATCATCGATCGCGAGCGTTTTCCCGGCATTGGAGAAAGCCCGTGACTGAGACCCTGCGACCCGAGGCGTTCGAGATCACCGCTTTTGAGGGAAGGGTGCTGGTCGAAGCGCCAGGCATTGTCGCAACGCTGGACGTCGAGGCGGCATCAACCCTATCTGACCAACTGCTCGCCGCATGCGGGTCAGCTCGGCTTCAACAGCGCCGTGCTATCGGTCAGCAGAAGATAGGCCAGGATAATCACCCAGTCGATTGGGTCTGACTAGGCGCCGAACTCTGGCCCCTCGTCGTCTGGATAGAACGCGTGGGGATCGTACACCGGTCGCTGCGCGGGCCGCGCCTGACGTGGGGGAGGGCGCTTCGGAACATCAGGGACTGGGTCGGGCAGGGTAGGTAACCCGCCTCCGAACCGGATCCGGATATAGGCCCCGTTCCCGTGCATCGCCTGGAAGACCGCGGTCGCGTCGTCTTCCTTCATCCGCTTGCCGATCAGGGGCGCACGCTCGGCGCTGACGTAGCCCAGCTGCGTTCCGCGATCGCTCCAGACGGCGACCGCGTTCTCGTCGAACGGGTTCTTCGGCTCGAGCCGCAGTTCGACCAGGTCACCCGGGGCGCACATCATGCACTCCATCCGCCTGTTGCTCTTGCTCGCGTCCTCGTTCGGGAAGTCGATGCCGACTATGGAGGTGGTGAGTTCGTCCATGAACTATTGCTCCGTCTCACCGGTAGCGACCGCGCCCATGGTCATCGCTAGAAGGGACGCGCCGCGCGTCTCGTTGTCGATCTTCAGAAGCCGGACCCAGTGCGAGATGTGTTTGCCAGCTGCCTCGACGCCTTTGCGTTGCAACTGCGGCGTGGTCAGGTTCGTATCGTTTTGAATTACTGAGGCGATCGACAGCGCGAAAAAGTCGATGATGTCATCCGCGATCAGCGCCTGGTCTGGCGAGTTCGCCGCGAGGTACTGCATGACAATGGGCATAATCTCCTGGAACAGGTCGATCTTAGCCTGATCGTCTACTTTCATGGTGCTCATGGGAACCGTTTGCCCGAATCGGTCGGCCGCGCATAGGTTCTGCGAATGGACCAGCCGACACCAAAGCCGAGCGAGATGGCAGACGCAGAACTGCTGCGAGCATATCAGCAGACGACGGGGCGGGGGAACGACATGGTCGCTAACGCGCTGCTCGCCGAGATCGAGCGGCGTAACCTCGACATATGATGAGCGACCGCGACGTGTGGGTTCGGGCGGGCGCGATCTTCGCGGAACATGGAGCCGGAGCATCCGACTACATCATCTCTCAGCTATGCGACGTCCTCGGCGACATGGAAGCGGTTCAAGACTGGCGGAGGGTGGCGAACGCCGTTGACGCGATCGAAGATGCGGTCCCGCAGTAGCTACGGGCTGGTTTCCGAATAGACACCGGATCGCCGCAGCTGGCGGACGATCCCGTTAAATGAAGCGGTAACGCTTTGGCTACGGCCGATCTCGTTATCCTGCTGCGCACCTTCCCAGAACATCACTAAGGGCCAGCGTTCAGGACAGTGCGCCCACAGACACCGGAGAGCCAGACGCACCGGCACGGTATCGACGCGACCCGTACTGGTCTGATCAAGCGTCGACCGCAGGATCTGTACCGCCAGATCGACCGTGATTCGCGTTTGCCGGTGCATCCGTCTATGGAACGCAACGGGAACAAACATGCAAGGATTCGATATGGCTGGGCGATGCCGGCTTTGCACGAGCAACGACGATGACGCGGTGATCGAGCACGTTGCGGCATACATGTGGGAAAGCCGGATGGAGCGGGTCGAAGATCGTACGCCATGGGAAGAGGCGGGCGCGACTTGGAAAACGGCGTTTGGCGAGATGGCCGTTGCCGCTCAGCAAGCACTGAGGCTACCGTGATCTGTCGCGGCGAGCATCCCTATTCCGTGCTCGTCACATGGGCTCGTCGCGGCATCGTTTCATTTCGGGATTTTTCGGCGATTGCTTACCAATAGGTAAAGTGACAGTATCGTGACATCGCAGCGGGTTGAGCTTTCCCAAGACGCCTCCCCGCTGCGGTGCCCTCACCGGTAATTCCTGATATGTATGGATCAGTCGCGGCGTCATCTCTGCCTTGGTGAGTGACGCCGCGATACCTCTGCCGTCTCGTTTTTGAGCAGCCCCTCAAGAACGGCATGTGGCAAATCGCTCGGTCACAGGTATAGGCCGCCCTTCACAAGTTTGATGCCGGGCGGGAAACGATGGTGCGCAAACATTTCGCGATGTTGGACTTCCTACGCGGCGTTGCGGCGTTCGCCGTGGTCGTTTTCCATCAGCCTGCCGGATCGCTGAAGCTGTTCGCGCATGGATATCTCGCGGTAGATTTCTTCTTCCTGCTGAGTGGCTTCGTCATAGCCGCCTCCTATGAGGATCGCTTGGCAAACGGTTCATTGGGCTTCGGCGTATTCGTCCGCACAAGATTTATCCGGCTGTATCCGCTCGTAATTTTGGGCGGCATACTCGGCAGTCTTCAGCACTTCGGGGAATTTGCACCGTATGTTGTCGCTGGAGGCATATTACTCATACCGACCAGCGCTACCGGCGATCCCTCGGCCTTCGCGACAAATCCTCCCGCATGGAGCCTGTTTTGGGAGGTCGCGGTTAATATCGTCTACGGGAAGCTCAGCAGGTTTCTGACCAACGGCATTTTGTACGCTCTGACCGCGCTTGGCTTTGCGGCTGTGGTTGCCTGCGCGTACCAAGCGGGGACTATGAATTATGGCTTCTCCTGGTCGCAGTTCTATGGTGGCGGGGCGCGGGTCGTCTTCTCGTTCTTCGCCGGCATATTGATTTACCGCGTATGGCTGAGCGGGTGGCGCCCCACGTTGCCCTGGTACGCTGTTGTGATCGGTTTGGTCGCCCTTCTCATCCTGCCTCGTCGGCTTGAGTCTTGGTATTTTGACAGCGCGATAGTGCTGGCTTTCCCGCTCCTTGTTCTGGTTGCGGCCAGCTGTGACCTTCCGGCAAAATATACAAAGCTAGCCACGCTGATGGGCAACGTATCCTATCCGCTCTACATCCTTCAGCATGGCCTTGGCGTGCCGAAGAAGCTTCTAGACCACCTGCAGTCGACGGGCTTCAACATGTTGATAATAAGCTGGGCATGACGTGACCCCCGCCTTTCATCCAGCGGCAACCAGAGACCGACCGTTGTTGTCGCGCAGGAGCGCGGGTGAAGCAACGGTGGGGTTTAAACCCC
>NZ_SLYD01000007.1 GCF_004340945.1 Sphingomonas sp. PP-F2F-A104-K0414 | reverse complement strand
ATGTCAAAGAGCCGACAAAAATACCGACACTCGCATAACCCCTCCCGTAGAAGAAGCTTGCAGCATCTGGTTTTTTGCGACCACCGCGGTAACCACTAAGGCACTCCGCTGCGGTGACACCCCTCTAGGCGGGGTTCATAGAACCGTCAAACGCTTTTTTACAGTTTCGGGTCGGTTTTTGGAAAATTGGCCGGCGAGCGCTCAGTGGGCTTCGTGCCCGCACCAACGGGTCGTCGGAGATACAGAACGGACCCAAACCTAAGGCCAGCTCGGCGAACCGTACGCAATGAGCAGTTAGCGCCGCCGAGCGGCTCCACTGACTTGGGTGACGATTGCCGTCGACATGAACGACCAGTGCCGAACGCAACGATTGGGTTTCGCTCTCCGCTTCCGGCTTTGATGGAAACCGCGCGCAATCCCGTATCAACAGGTCGAGCGAACGAGACCCTCGGAGTAGCGGTCGATACTGCTGCCTAACGATGCTTTCGATCGTTCGCATGCGACACCTCTTCCGACAACGATCGCCCTGCCCCCGCTCACAGTAGACAATGATAGCGCTCTCTTTACTGTGTCCGCCAAGAACACGACACAGGGAGAGCGAGCATGAGTCGCATAACGAGCGTAACCGCCAGAGGCCTGTACGCGCGCGTCCCGTTTACCCGGATCGGCATGGTTGCCGCGCTGCTGATGGCGGCGCCCGTTTCTGCCCAGAACGACAAGATGGTGCCGATCGCAGCCCCTGCACAGTCGGACGCGGTCCAACTTGGGACCGGCAAGTTGCCCCGGTCAACCGCACCCGAAGCATGGCATAGTCAATATGGCAGCGTCTTCGTCCGCAACGTCACATTTGCCACGTTGACACCATTCCTGCCCGATCCGGCCATCGCGACCGGCACCGCCGTGATTGTTGCCCCGGGCGGTGGGTTCAAGACACTATCGATGCAGAACGAAGGGTGGGACGTTGCCCGTGCGCTGGCCGCCCAGGGCGTGGCGGCGTTCGTCCTGAAATATCGGCTGAACCCGACTCCGGTCGCGATGCCGGCATTCGAGCGATCGATGGCCGAGATGTTCGCCCCCGGCCGGCAGCCGCCCCGCGCCCAGCCCGATGCGATGATCGCGGGCCTGGCGCCGCAGATTGCCGACGCGCGCGCCGCCTTTGCTTTGGTCCGGCAACGATCCGGCGAATGGCATGTCGACCCATCGCGCATCGGCATGATCGGCTTTTCCGCCGGGGCGATGCTGACGATGGCCACCACGATTGCCGGCGGCGATGCAAAGCCCGCGTTCATCGGCAATATCTATGGTCCGCTGGCAGCAATGACGGTGCCAGCCGACGCGCCGCCGATGTTTGTCGCTCTGGCCGCCGACGATCCGTTCTTCGGCGCCGGCAAGTTCGAACTGATCGAGAGCTGGCGCGCGGCAAAACGTCCGGTCGAATTCCATCTGTTCGAACAGGGTGGCCATGGCTTCGGCATGTACCCAAAGCCTACCACGAGTACGGGATGGTTCGAGGAATTCACCCGCTGGATGGCCATGCACGGCCTTCTTACACGAACGCGGTGATACTCTGCGGACCGGCACGCCGCTGGACTGCGTAGGATCCTCCGAATCATTATCGGGTCGGCAGTCGCGCACATCCTTCAACGGATGGGATCTAGTCGCCGCAGGGTGGGCCGCAGTGCCATCGTCGATCACATCGGGATCGCGCCCACCGTGATCGAAATTGAGGCAGCATTTGGCACCGCGACGATCAATGCCCTGGGCCGTTCTCCCTCGCCACGGCGCTCGCGACCCTAGAAGCGGCTCCTCACCAACACCACCGGCCCCTCGGCCTCTCCGGCCGATGCCCATATCCGGGCGTGATACTGGCGTCCCGCACGAGTGCGGCTGTGGTCATATTGACGATCAGCTTCAGCAATACCCCACGCAACACGCATTGGAGGCTCACTCTTACAATACGCCAGACTGAACTAGCTTATAACACAGACACGCGATGCCTAGTTATTGTGCGATGCAACAGAGGTTGCGTACAAATGAGGCATACCTGTGATGCCCGCACTCACATTTGTGTCCTTTTCGCTACAGTGCGAAGTAAATTACAATTGGCAGTATGTTACGGCTTTACACAAACATAACCTGCCGTTCATCTTCTCGTCATGTTCACCACTGACGGGCACCGCTCGATCCTTGGTGGGCGACTGAACTCGGAAAAAATCCGGTTCACCAGGGGGACATCGAATGATCACCATCACCAATACGTTGCGCGGCGGCGCTGCACTGCGCGCCTTGGCGCTGCTAGGCGCAGGCATCGCGACAGTACCGATCCTTACGGTGCCGACGACAGCGCAGGATTTCACCAACGTGACCGCGACCGGGCGCGTTGTCGACGCCGCCGGCAAGGGTGTTGCCAAGGCCAAGGTGACCGTGACGTCGAACGCTCAGGGTTTCACGCGCACCGCGACCACCGATAACAGCGGGTCCTACCGCGTTCCGGCGCTTCCGCAGGGCACCTATACGTTCACGATCGAAGCCCCCGAGTTTGCGACCTTCACCGATCCCAATGTCAACCTGACCCAGTCCACCGCCGGTAACGAGTTCCAGCTCGCCGCCGTGAGTGCCAGCGATAACGGCGAAATCATCGTCAAGGGGCGCCGCGTCCAGGTTTCGGATTTCGATCGCACCACCACCGGCGCGGTCATCCCGATCGGCGAACTCGCCAGCCGCGTCCCAGTCGCCCGCGATCTGACCTCGGTCATCCTCCTCGCACCGGGCACCGCCGCGGGTGACAGCGCATTCGGCAACCTCGCCTCGGTGTCGGGTTCGTCCGTCTCGGAGAACATCTTCTTCGTCAACGGGCTGAACATCACCGAATTCCGCAAGGGCCTCGGCGCCGTCGGGGTACCGTTCGAGTTCTACAACACGATCGAGGTCAAGAACGGCTCTATTCCTGCCGAATTTGGGCGCTTTACCGGCGGCTTCGTCAACGCCACGACAAAGTCCGGCGGCAATGATTTCCATGGCGGCATGCTGTTCAGCTACGAGCCGAACCAGCTGCGCGAGGATGCGCCGAATACGCTCGGCAACTACAACAAGCAGGACGACCAGACCCGTCTGCAGACCAATTTCTATCTGTCGGGCCCGATCATCAAGGATCACCTGTTCTTCTATGGCCTGGCACAGTTCAACGACAATTCGCGCGGGGACACGTTCCTCACCTCCAGCGTGGCGACGGCGGTAACCGGAAGCACCGGACTACGTCGTGAAAACCAGTCGACCCGGTCGCCGTTCTTCGGTGGTAAGATCGACGCGATCATCACCGATGGCCAACGCCTCGAATTCACCTATTTCGATTCGTCGCAGAAGACGACGACCAACAGCTATGGGCTCCTCGATTCGAACGGCCGGACTTACAACACGGTTCGCGCCGCCAACCCGAGCACCGGCGCCCCGGTTATCAGCGCGTATCAGAACACCGTTGTCGAGCGCCTCGGTGGCGAGAATTACGTCGGGCGCTACACGGGCCAGTTCACCAACTGGCTGACGCTGTCGGCGGCCTACGGCAAGAACAAGAACCAGGACATCAGCGGGTCGGCCGACGATGCCTATCCGTTCATCAGCGATACGCGGCCGGGCGGCGGCGTGACCGGCAACCCGCTGAACGCCATCGGTACGTCGAGCGACGAGCGTGAATTTTATCGCGGCGATGTCGAGCTATATTTCAATCTGCTCGGCAAGCATCACATCAAGGGCGGGTACGACCGTGAAAACCTGACCTCGGATACGACCAGCAGCTACACGGGCAACGTCGCCTACACCTATATTCTCGCGCAGGCCGGTGATCCGTTCGCCCCCGCCGGCACGCAATATGTCTCGGCCCGCACGTTCGTGAATGGCGGCATCTTCAAGTCGAAGAACGAGGCCTTCTATATCCAGGATGCATGGTCGTTGTTCGACAACCGGCTGACGCTGAACCTCGGCGTCCGCAACGATCGGTTCGAGAACAAGAACGTCAACGGCGACACCTATTTCAAGTCCGGCAACCAGTGGGCGCCGCGCTTGAGCTTCTCCGGCGATCCGCTCGGCGATGGCCTGACGAAGGTCTATGGTTTCTACGGGCGGTATTTCCTACCGGTGCCAGCCAACACCAACATCCGTCTCGCCGGTGCGGAACTGGATTACACCCGCTATAACGTCCTGAACGGCGTCGGCGATCGGGGATTGCCCAATATCGGCTCGGCGCTTTTGTATGCAGGGGGATCGGCATGCCCCGATACGGGCATCCTGAACTGCGACATTACAGGTGATGGCACCGCTACGCCGACCGATGCAACGGTGTCGCAGAACCTCAAGCCACAGTCGGTCGATGAATTCGTCCTGGGCGTCGAGCGTAATCTCGGCGGCGGCGTACGCGTCGGCATGTTCGGCCAGTATCGCAAGCTGAACGAGTCGCTCGAAGACGTCGCGATCGATGCAGCGGTCAACCAATATTGCGTCGACAACAACATCGGCGGCGTCGGCGAGGCGGCTCGAACGGCATGTTCGTCGATCTATAGCGGCTTCCATCAATATGTGCTGACCAACCCCGGCGCCGCGGCGACGATCCAGTTGTCCGACGTCCTGCCGGGCGAAACCACCGTCCGCACGATCGACTTTACCGGCGAACAACTCGGCTATCCGAAGGCACGCCGTACCTACAAGGCCGTGACGGTCACGTTCGACCGAGACTTCGATGGCGTCTGGAGCCTGAACGGCTCGTACACCTACTCGAAGAACAAAGGGAACATCGAGGGTGGCATCCGTTCGGACAATGGCCAGGAAGACTCCGGCCTGACCACCGCATTCGATCAGCCCGGCCTCACCAACGGCGCCTATGGCTATCTGCCCACCGACAATCGCCACAAGTTCAAGCTGTACGGGTCCTACGCACCAACACCTTGGCTGACGCTGGGTGCCAATTTCTCGGCACAATCGCCGCGGCGGTTCGGTTGCATCGGTCGCGTGCCCACCAACGTCGATGCCTTTGCAGGGGCGTACGGTGCAGCGGGCTTCTATTGCAACGTCAACTCGGACGGCTCGATCCGCACCACGCCATTTGCCGCGGGTGAAGCCGTACCGGATCGTCAGCTGACCCCGCGCGGTTCTGTCATCAAGTCGGATTGGCAGACCACGACGAACATCACCGCGGCGATCAAGGTGCCGTCCGATCTGTTCAGCGGCACGTTCCGTATCGACGTTTTCAACGTGTTCAACGAGAAGGCGGCATTGGACGTCCAGGAACTGGGAACGCAGGCGAACGGTGCGCCCCGCGTCGATTTCGGCACGCCGCTCAGCTATCAGGCGCCGCGTTACATTCGCTTCCAGCTCGGTTTCGACTTCTAGATCGACGATCGATCACGCGACGGAAAAGGGAGTCGGCCTCGGCCGGCTCCTTTTCTGCGTAGGGCAGATATCAATTGCTGGAGGTGTTTTGCCGATGGTCACTACCGCCGATTTCGTCGCTGCGCTCAATCGTCGCGATTGGGGTGCCGCGGTCGATGCCGCCAACGGCCTGCTCGCTGCCAATGCTGCGCTGGGTGATCAATGGCAGGCAGTCGCACGGTTCGCGGTGCGCGTCGCCGAGTGGCCGCTAGCGATCGCCGCGATGCGCCGTTTCGTTGCGCGGAAGCCGGATGATCTCGAGCGGATGCTCCAACTCGCCGACATTCTCGCCAATGCCGGGCGCATCGCGGATGCGATCAGTTTGCTTGCCCCGCTGGTGACCACAGCCCCCCAAGACGCAAGACTGCATCATCTGATGGGAACCGCCTATCTTCAGTTGGGCGACACCGAACAGGGACTGCATCATCTGCACGCCGCCGCCCGCATCTGGCCCGCGTCCGGCATGACCTGGCTTGCGATCGCAAATGCCCGGCGGTTGACGGTTCAGGATCCGGCATGGGCACCCTTGATGGCAGCCGATCGCGCCACCCAAGGCACCCTACCCGCGGCCCGTGGTGCCTATCTCTATGCAGCGGGCAAAGCCTGGGACGATGTCGGCGATCATGACCGGGCGTTCGCGGCGTTCGAACAAGGTGCCAGGCTGCTGAGGCAAGAACGGGCGTGGGATCCCGAACCCGACGAAGTCGAGGCGCGCGCGCTGGTCGGCTCGCTCGATAAGGCATGGCTGGATCGTGCCGCATTGCCCGATCAGGCGTCGACCGGGCCGATATTCGTAACCGGCCTGCCGCGCTCCGGCACGACGCTGATCGACCAGATCCTGGCAAGTCACTCCCGAGTGACGAGCGGCGGGGAGCTTAACCTGCTCGAGATCGCCATGGGCGACGCGGGAGGCACCAGTGCCGAGCGCATCCGGCACCGTTTCCTGGCAAATCCGACCCCCGAACAGGCCTGGGGTCGGATCGGACCAGCGTACGCCCATCTGACGCAACAGCGCGGCATCGAAGGGACGCGTTTCGTCGACAAAAGCCTTGATACGAGCCGATATGCGGGCCTGATCCGCGTTGCGATGCCGGACGCGCGCATCGTGTGGGTTCGCCGCGATCCGATCGATACCGCCTGGTCATGCTTCCGAACCTTTTTCAGCCAAGGGCTAGGCTGGACGTTCAGCCTGGACATGATCGGACGCCACTTCGCCGTCGAGGACATGCTGTTCGATCATTGGCGTAGCACGCTCGGCACTCGTCTGCTGGTCGCGCCGTATGAAGCGCTGGTGGAGGACATCGCCGCCTGGGTGCCGCGGATTGCCGCCCATGTCGGGCTCGCCTTCGAACCCGCGATGCTCGATTTTCATCGATTGAAGCGCCCGGTCGCGACCGCCAGCGTCGCGCAAGTCCGCGAGCCGCTGTATCGACGCGCGATCGGGGCCGCAGTCCCCTACGCAGCGCGGATGACGCCATTCGTCGAAGCCTATGAGCGATCTCGCGCCGCGTTGGCGGCAGTATCGTGATCGCGAGCATCCGCCCACGCCAGATCCCGCCGCACGACCGCCTATTGGCGAAAAACCGATCCGTTCGCTGGGTTTATGCGCCCGCCGGTTGATCCGGCCGGCGTCATGATCACTTCAGCTCGAGCATCACCACCGACATGGGCGGCAGCGTTACCGCGAGCGTTCCACCACGCAATTGCGCGCCGTTGAACGCCGTCGGCGCGACCGCGTTGGGCGCGTCGAAGGTGTTGTGCGCGGTCATCGCCGGCGCGGTCAACACCTGACCGGTGACGGTTTGCGCGGTGACGCCGGGCAGCGCCGCGGAGACGCTCGTCGCCTTGTTCGGATCGAGATTGGCGAGCGCGATCCGCACCACGCCGTCCTTGCCGCGGACGGCCGACGCGCTGACCGACGGCATCGTCCACTGGTCCTTATTGTACCAGGGCGACTTGATGTCGATCGGCAGGACCGTGCCGTCCATGTACGGCTTGTACATCGCGAACACGTGATAGGTCGGCGTCAGCACCATCTTGGCGCCGTCGGTCAGGATCATCGCCTGCAGCACGTTCACCATCTGCGCGATTGCGGTCATCTTCACGCGATCGGCATGCTTGGCAAAGATGTTGAGGTTGATCGCGGTCACCATCGCATCGCGCAACGTGTTCTGCTGGCGCAGGAAGCCGGGGTTGGTGCCGGGATCGGGCGCATACCAGGTGCCCCATTCGTCGACAGCCAGCCACACCTTCTTCTGCGGGTCGTATTTGTCCATCACCGCGCTGTGCTTGGTGAGCATCTCGTCCATCTTCAGCGTCTCGGCGAGCACGTGCGCCCACTCCTCCTCGCCGAACACGGTTGCCGACAGCTTGTGTTCCCAAGGCGCGGCCACCGTGTAGTAATGCATCGACAGCGCATCGACCTGGTCGCCGGCCTCGCGCATCATCGTCTCGGTCCACGCATAGTCGGCCGAGTTCGCCCCACTCGCGATCTTTGTGACCTTCGTGCCCGCCGGCGCCTTGATGAAGGTGGCGTAGCGCCGCGTCACGTCGGCGGCATATTCCGCGCGCATGTTGCCGCCACAGCCCCACAGTTCGTTGCCGATCCCGAAGAACGGCACCGCCCACGGCGCCTTGTGGCCGTTCTTCGCGCGCTCGTCCGCCAGTGTGCCAGCGGGCGAGGTCATATATTCGACCCACTCCGCCATTTCCTGCGGCGTGCCGTTGCCGACATTGCCGGAGATATACGCCTGCGCGCCGATCTGGCCGACCAGATCCATGAACTCGTGCGTACCTACCGCGTTGGGTTCGGTCACGCCGCCCCAGTTGGTGTTGATCTTGACCGGACGCTTGGCCTTGGCGCCGATCCCCTCGCGCCAGTGATATTCGTCGGCGAAACAGCCGCCCGGCCAACGCACCGCCGGTACCGCGATCCCGCGGAGCGCGGTGACGACATCGGTGCGGAAGCCGCGGACGTTGGGGATCTTCGACTTCTCGCCGACCCACAGCCCACTATAAACGCCGGTGCCGAGATGCTCAGCAAACTGCGTGAAGATGTGGCGGTCATAGGTCGGGCCGGGCGTGTCGGCGTGGACGGTCACGGTTGCCGCCGCCGACATTGGCGCGTCCGCTGGCGCTGAGGTCTGTGGGGCGGTCTGTGCGGCACCGATGCCTGCGGTCGACAGCAGCAGCGCGGCAGCGAGGCCCTTGAGAGTCCGGGTCATTTTTGCCTCAATCATCGAAAGCCTCCACGGATGTGCGGGTGCCGCGCAGGAATGCGTCGGCGACGAGTGTGAACGGGGTCGTATCGACTTCGCTTCGGCCGCCGCGGATCAGCGAGGCGAAGCGGGTGTAGAGGCCGGGATATTCCTCGTCGTCGTTATGCACCGTGCCGCTCGGCAGGGTGAGCACCGCGCCGCCCTTGGCGAGGCTGAGCGTACCGGCGTCGGTCTCGACGGTGATGTCCCAGCTCTGCGGGCCGGTCTGGCGCCAATCGAGATCCATGCTGATCGGCGTACCCGCAGCGCTGCGGAAGGTCAGGTCGGCGGCGATCGGCGCGGCGCGGTTGGCGGGCGTCGACAGCGTCGCGGCGGTCAGGAAGAAGGGCTGCGGCAGGATTTCGGTCGCGATCGACAGCGCGTTGATGCCGGGATCGAACACGCCGAGCCCGCCCGGCTCCCAGATCCACGCCTGCCCCGGATGCCAGACGCGAACGTCCTCGCGCCAGACGATCGACACGCGCTCGATCTTACGCTCGGCGAGCCAGGCCTTGGCCGGCGCGACCCCCGCTGCGAACCGCGAATGCCAGCCGGCGAACAGCGTCGTTCCCGTCTCGGCAGCCTGGGCTTCGAGTGCATCGACCTCCGCCAGCGTCGCGCCGGGCGGCTTTTCGAGGAAGACGTGCACGCGCTTAGCGAGCGCCATGGAGGCCAACTCGTAGCGCACCTGTGGCGGCGTGCAGAGCGCGATCGCGTCGATCGCCGGACCATCGGCGAGCAACGCCTCCAGCGATTTGAAGTTGACGACACCCTCGACGCCCGGATCGCGCGGGCTGACGCTGGCGACGAACGCGAAATCGGCGTTTCCGGCGATCGAGGGTAGATGCTGGTCGCGGGCAATCTTGCCCATGCCGACGACTGCGATCTTGATAGCAGCCACGATCAGAGCGCCTTCACGACGACGGGCTGCGGCGCGGCCTTGGTCAGCGTGTTGCGCAAAGGCAGCGTGAACGGCGCCGCCTCGATCTCGAACACATCTCCTTCACGCGTCGTCACGCCGTCAGCGAACGACAGCGTGGCTGTGCCGAAGAAATGGACGTGGACGTCGCCCGGACGGCGGAACAGATCATATTTGAAATGATGCGCCTCGAGGTTGGCAATGCTGTGCGACATGTTCGCCTCGCCCGACAGGAACGGCTTTTCCCACAACAGCGCGCCGTCGCGGTGGATGCGGCTCGCACCCTCGATATGCTGAGGCGGCGTACCGACCAGCAGCTCGGGCCCTAGCGACGCCTGGCGCAACTTCGAATGCGCGAGCCAGAGATAGTTGTGACGCTCGGTGACGTGATCGCTGAACTCGTTGGCGAGACACAGACCAAGGCGGAACGGCGTGCCGTCGGGACCGATCAGGTAGATCCCGGCAAGCTCGGGCTCCTCGCCGCCATCCTCGGCGAAGTCGGGCATCGTCAGTGGCGCGCCGGGTGCGACGAGACCCGAGCCATCGCCCTTGTAGAACCATTCGGGCTGCTGGCCGCGCGTCCCCGCTGCTGGCTTTCCACCCTCGACGCCTTCGAGGAACATCCGCATCGAATCGGTCTGCTTTTCGGCATCCGCGGCGGCGCGGTGCATCTTGTCGCGCCCCTCGGCCGAGCCGAGATGCGTCAGGCCGGTGCCGGTCATGATCAGGTGCGCGGAATCGACATGATCGATCGGCGAGGTGAGGCGACCCGCGGCGAGTTCGGATGCGATGTCGACGCTGTCGCCCGTCCCGCAGGCGGCGACTGCGCCGGCGAGATCGGTGCCAGCTGCGATCGCGCGCTCGGCCAGCGCGCGGACGCTGTCGACCCCGGTGACGAACGCCGCACCGTCATCGGTTCCGGCGATCACCGATCGCGTGCCATCGACGCCAACATGCTGCAACAGGCGCAAAGTCATCACTCTACTCTCCTAAGCGGGACGCCGTTACGACGGTTCGTCCCCGATATTTCGATTCAGTTGGCGGGAACGCCGTCGATGAGCCGCGGTGCGGTGGTGCCGTCACCGCCATGGAGAATTGCACGCGCGACCTCGCCACCGGTCGGCCAGCCGTTCGCGAGGATCCGCCCGGCGGTCGCCGCGTGGACGTGCGCATTCTCGTTGCTGTCGGACATAGCGCCCCTCCCCTATACTCGGACATATTAGCCCCGTTTGGCTTTTGCAATCTTTGTCGTTCCTTGATCGGGGCCGGGCTGTTACGTCTGGCGCTGGGAGCGGGCACGATGACGACAACTGACGGTGTGGACAGTGTTGAAGATGGCGCTGGGATCAGTTCTGGGACCGACGACGTCATCACGCCGCGCGTCGGGCGAGGAACGGGACGCCGGTTGCACGGGGCGGTCGCGCACAAGCTGGGCACCGCGATCCTGTCGGGTGAGTATGCGCCCGGCGATACCTTGTCGGGCGAGGTCGAGTTCTCGAAGACGCTCGACGTCTCGCGCAGCGCCTACCGCGAAGCGGTGCAGGTCCTGACCGCCAAAGGACTGGTCGAAAGCCGTCCGAAGATCGGCACCCGCGTCCTGCCGCGCAGCCGGTGGAACCTGCTCGATCCCGACGTGCTCGCCTGGGCGTTTGCCGGCGAACCCGACATCGCGTTCGTCCGTGGGCTGTTCGAATTGCGCGCGATCGTCGAGCCGGCGGCCGCCGCGCTCGCAGCCGAGCGCCGCGACCGAACCGACCTCAAGCTCATGAAGGATGCGTTGGCGGCGATGCGGCGGCTGACGCTGGCGACCGAAGCCGGTCGCGCTGCCGATCGCGAGTTCCACCATGCCATACTGACCGCGACGCGCAACGATGCGTTGATCGTGTTGAGCGCGAGCATCGGCGCCGCGGTCAACTGGACCACCCAGTTCAAGATGCGCGCGCGCGCCCTGCCCCGCAATCCGATCCCCGATCACATGCTGGTCTATGATGCGATCGCTGCAGGCGATGCTGCCGGCGCCAGCGCGGCGATGCGGACGCTGGTCGATCTGGCACTGGAGGATACGAAGCTGGCGATGGCGCGCTGACACGCGCCGTCGCTCGGGGTCTCTTACCCGTGCATCCCCGCTACGCTGCCGGTCACCCGCAGACCGTATGATAGGAACTTGTCGGACTAGACGTCACCGGCAGCCCAATATCGGCGCGATGCCCCCTTGCCGCCGTGCCGCGCTTCGGCAAGCATGGCGCAACGGGGGAGATGACCATGAAAAAAATACGTCTGATCGGTCTGGCAACGACAGTCTCGGTGGCTAGCGCACTGGCCGCATCGATGGCTATCGCGATACCCGCATGGGGTCAGGCCAAGCCATCGCCGACAACCTATATCCAGGCGGGAACGCTGCTCGATCGACCAGGCCAGGCGCCGCGGGGCAACAGCACGATCATCGTTCGCGACGGCAAGGTCGTCGATGTGCGCGATGGCTTTGTCACGCCCGAACCGGGCGCAACGCTGGTCGATCTGCGGACGGCGTTCGTGCTCCCGGGGCTGGTCGACATGCACGTTCATCTCTGGGGTATCGGCGGCGATCCGATGCGGGCGCGGCTCGAGGCGCTCAACCGCGATCGGTTCGACGACGAGATGACCGCCGTCGCCAACGCCCGGACGACATTGGCCGCAGGCTTCACGTCGGTCCGCGATCTCGGCGGCGACCCGCGCGGCATTCGCGCGCTGCGTGATGCGATCGACGCCGGCACGGTCGAGGGGCCGAGCATCACCAACGCCGGCGAGATGATCTCGGTGACCGGCGGGCATGGCGATGGCGGCAACGGGCTCGCCGAGGAGTTCGCCGACATGGTCCATGCCAGGGAGGTGAACCTGTGCGATGGTCCCGACGATTGTCGCCGCGCCGTGCGGGCACAGGTTGCGCTGGGCGCGCGCGTGATCAAATTCGCCGCGACCGGGGGTGTCTTGTCCAACGTCAGCGGCGGACTGGGCCGGGCGATGACACCGGAGGAAATGCGCGCGATTATCGAGACCGCGCATGCGCTCGGCCGCAAGGTCGCCGCGCATAGTCATGCTGCCGAGGGGACCCGGTCGGCGCTGGAAGCCGGCGTCGATTCGATCGAGCACGGCACGTTCCTCGACGACGAGACGATCCGGCTGTTCAAGACGAAGGGTGCGTATCTGGTGCCGACCGAGATCGCGCCGGTCGCCGCGCTCGCACAGGCGCGCGGCGGCGCATTGCCGCCTGCCACGATCGTCAAGGCCGAGGCCGCCGCCGCCGCCATGGCCGCGAGCCACCGCCGCGCCTATGCGGCCGGGGTCAAGATCGCGTTCGGGACCGATACCGGTGTCTCCAAGCATGGCGACAACGCGACCGAGTTCACGCTGATGGTAAAGAACGGCCTCACCCCGACACAGGCGATCGCGGCAGCCACCGTCGGCGCCGCCGACCTGCTCGGTCGCGACGATATCGGCACGCTCACGCCCGGCAAGACGGCGGATATCATCGCCGTGGCGACCTCGCCGCTGAACGACGTCGCGCAGCTCGAACACGTGACGTTCGTCATGCACCGTGGCGTCGTCGCAAAGCCGGCGATCGGAAGCCTTCGCTAGCATGTAGGCCACGCTGCACCCCGGCGCGGGTTACACCGCGCCACCGATCAGCCGACCGATCAGCGCGGTCACCGCCATCGCGAACGCACCCCAGAACGTGACGCGTACCAACCCGCGCCAGACGACCGCCGCACCGGTCTTCGCGCCGACAGCGCCGAGCACGGCAAGAAACAGCAAGGATCCCGCTGCAACCGCCCTGACAAGCGAGGTGGACGGAACCACGAACACGGTCAGCAACGGCAGCGCCGCACCGACCGTGAAGCTCGCCGCCGACGCGAACGCCGCCTGGACCGGACGCGCCCGCGCACCCGGCGTGATGTCCAGCTCGTCGCGGGCGTGCGCGCCGAGCGCATCCTTCGCCATCAACTGTGCCGCCACCGTTTCCGCGGTGGCGTCATCCACCCCGCGGGCGGCGTAGAGCGCGGCGAGTTCGGCCAATTCGCCGCGCGGGTCATCCGTCAGTTCGCGCCGTTCGCGCGCGAGTTCGGCGGTCTCGGTATCGGCCTGCGCACTGACCGAGACATATTCGCCCGCCGCCATCGACATCGCACCCGCGACCAGACCGGCCGTTCCCGCGATGACGATGGCAGCAACCTGACCACCGGCCGCCGCGACGCCAATGATCAGGCTCGCGGTCGAGACGATCCCGTCATTGGCGCCGAGCACCGCTGCGCGCAGCCAGCCGATCCGATCGGTGACGTGGCGTTCGCGGTGCGACGACAGCGCGCGCACTCAGGCGATCTCGAGCATGTTCTCGACCTTCACCGCGCCCGGCGCCGCCCAGGCGGTGCGCTCGGCGACTATCCGATCGTGCGGGGAGTCGACCGATCCGGTGAGCCGCACCGTGCCGCCATCGACCGACACCTTGATCGTGTCGCCGTCGAAGAACCATGACCGGTGCAGCGCGGTGCGGATGTCGTTACTGACGTCGGTGACGTCGACTCGCGATTTCAGCACGATGTGGTTGATCACGCCGACCACGCCCGCAAGCGTCCGCACCGCCGCCTCGGCCGCATCCTTCTGGAAATGCCAGCGCACCTCGCCGCGCAGGCTCACCCAGCCGTCCTCGACCTGCGCCTTGACGCTGTCGTGCGGCACGGTCGTATCCCAGGAGAGCCGCTCGACGATCGCGCTGGCGATCGCCTCGTCGCCGCGCTTGAAGCGGTCCTCCAGCTGCACCTCGATCTCCTCGGCGACCGCCTTGACGCCGTCGACGCGCGCAGCGGCGCGTTCGGCGGCATATTTCGCCGCATAGCTGCCGGCGTGGCCGCTGAGCGTGACGACGCCATTGTTCGCGGTGACGCCGATATGCCCGGCGGGTACGCTCGGATCCCAGTTGAGTTCGGCGAGCACGGCTTTCTGCAATCTTGCGTCGTGGGACATGACAGGCTCCTGAGAACAGCGCGGAAAAGGCCCGAGCCGATGATCGCGAGCCTATCGATATGGCCGATCACCGACAGCGTCGGGAACTACGCATGCCGCCCGACTGCGTACTTCCCGATCCTTTCCCGCATCCTCCCAAACGCCGAAAGCTCGGCGAAAGAGGGAGACCGCGCATGACCTATTCGACCCTGATGGTGCATCTCGATGGCGGCCGTCCCAACGCCGCCCTGCTCGACGTCGCCGCGACCCTCGCCGACCAGTACGATGCCGCGGTGATCGGCATCGCCGCCTGCCAGCCGGTCCAGATCGGCACGTGCGACGGCTATCTCGGTGGCGAATATGCGGTGATCGAGCGCGATATCGTCGCCGGCGAACTCGCCCGCGCGAAGACCGAGTTTCACGCGCACGAACGGCTCGCGCGGCATGTGCTCGACTGGCGCTCGATCCCGACGCTCGTCAACGTCGCGCATGTCGTCGCCGAGCATGCGCGGTCCGCCGATCTCGTCATCACCAGCGCCGGGCCGGGCTTCGCCGACCTCGCGACGCACGCCGACACCGGCGACCTGATCCTGCGCGCCGGCCGCCCGATACTGGTCGTTCCTGATGGCGCCACCACCGCGCGCTTCGCGACCATCCTGGTCGCGTGGACCGACACGCGCGAATGCCGCCGCGCGATCGCCGATGCGCTGCCGATGCTCCAGGCCGCGGACCGCGTCGTGATCGTCGAAGTCTCAATCGACGCGATCGAGGCGCGGAAGCCGATCGACGATGTCGCTGCCTGGCTCGCGCGCCACGGCGTCGACGCGGACAAGATCGTCGCGCGGATGAAGCACACCAGCATCGACACGCTCGCCACAATCGCCGACGAGATCGAGGCCGACCTCGTCGTCGCGGGCGCCTATGGCCACAGCCGGATCCGCGAATGGGCGTTCGGCGGCGTCACCCGCGACCTGCTGCTGCGCGACCGGCGCTGCACGTTGCTGTCGCACTGAGCCATGACGGGCCACGCGATCCGCAAGTATTTCGGCCCGGTCGTAACCGCAAACCGAAGGATAGTCGTCGGCGGCACGATCCTGTCGATCGTCGCGATCATCGAAGGACTATTAGCATATAGCGGATCCTTGGCTTAACATGCGTCATGTTCCGAACGCGGGCGTCGAAGTCTTGCCCCCCGACGGATCGGATCAGTGTGTCGAACAAGGCCCGCGTCTCGATGATTTGCCTTTGCGCCCCCCGAGCCACCGCACCGCCCGCATGATCGCGTCGCAGTCGCCGCACGAGACCGACCCCCAGGCGGTGGCGCGCGGCGATGCGATGCTGGCGGAGGAACTCGGGCTGCTGATCGACGGCGCGACCACCTACGCAATCTACATGCTCGACCGCAGCGGCCGCGTCACGATCTGGAACCGCGGTGCGGAACGGATCAAGGGCTGGGCCGAGGCGGAGATCATCGGCCGCGATTTCGCGATCTTCTACCCCGCCGACGATATCGCCGCAGGCAAACCCGCCGCCGACCTCGCCCGCGCGCACTGCGATGGCCGGGTCGAGGAAGAAAGCTGGCGGGTCCGCAAGGACGGCTCCGAATTCCTCGCGCACGTCACGATCACCGCGCTCCACGACGACGCCGGCGCGCTGCGCGGGTTCGGCAAGGTGATCCGCGACATCACGCATGAAAAGGCCGCCGAGGCCGCGATCGTGCGGCGCGAACATCACCTCCGCTCGATTCTCAACACCGTTCCCGACGCGATGATCGTGATGAACGAGAACGGCATCGTCGCCTCGTTCAGCGCCGCCGCCGAACTCGTCTTCGGCTATGCGGCGAGCGAAGTGATCGGCCAGAACGTCGCGATGCTGATGCCGCAGACCGAGGCGCGCGACCACGATGCGCACCTCCGGAAGTACCGCCAAACCGGCGAGCGCCACGTGATCGGTAATGTCCGCCTCGAACGCGCGATGCGCAAAGGCGGCGAGACGTTCCCGATCGAACTCGCGGTCGGCGAGGCGTCGATCGGCGGCGAACGGATCTTCACGGGCTTCATCCGCGATCTCACCAACCGCCACGCGACCGAACGCCGGTTGCAGGAACTCCAGTCTGAGCTCATCCACGTCTCCCGCGTCAGCGCGATGGGGACGATGGCGTCGACGCTGGCGCACGAGATCAACCAACCGCTGACCGCGATCGCCAACTACCTCGAAGCGACGCACGCGATGATCGCCGACGGCGACGATCCGGTACTGGCCCCGCTCCTGGCCGACGTCGCGGAAGCGCTGGAACTGGCGGCGGCACAGTCGCTCAGGGCCGGCACGATCGTCCGCCGGCTGCGCGCGTTCGTCGATGGCGGCGATACCGGGTTCCGCGACGAAGCGCTCGACCTGCTCGTCGAGGAAGCGACCAGTCTCGGTCTGCTCGGCGCGCACGAGGCGGGCATCACTGTCGTCAACAGGGCATCGCCAAGCCCGGCCCTGGTCCGCGTCGACCGCATCCAGATCCAGCAGGTACTGGTCAACCTCATCCGCAACGCGATCCAGTCGATGGCCGCCTCGCCGATCCGGACGCTATCGATCGCCACCGCGTCCGAGCGCGAGGGGTGGATGCAGATCACCGTCGCCGACACCGGCACGGGCATCGACACCGACGTCCGCGCGCGCCTGTTCGAAGCGTTCGCCACCACCAAGGAGGACGGCATGGGGCTCGGCCTGTCGATCTGCCGGACGATCGTCGAGGCGCATGGCGGGCGGATCTGGGCGGACGGCGTGCCGAGCGGCGGCACCGCGTTCCACTTCACCGTACCGCTCGCCACGCTTCAGGAAGGCGACACCGATGTCTGATCCACTCCGCACAGTGCACATCGTCGACGACGACGAAGCGATCCGGCAGTCGGTCGGCTTCCTGTTGCGCAAGGCGGGCTATGCCGTCGAAACCTATCCCACCGGCACGCACTTCCTGAAAGCCGTCACGCGCGAAACGCGCGGCTGCGTGCTGCTCGACGTCCGGATGCCCGATCTCGACGGGTTCGCGGTGCAGGCGCGCTTGGCGCAGACCGGCATCACGCTGCCCGTGATCATGCTGACCGGCCACGGCGACGTGACGCTCGCGGTCCGCGCGATCAAGGCCGGCGCGATCGAGTTTCTCGAAAAGCCGTTCGAACGCAGTGCCTTGCTCGCAGCGATCGAAACCGCGCTCGCCCACGCCGCCCGGTCCGACCGCGAACACCTCGCCGCCGCCGACGCGCTCGTCCGGCTCGCTGCACTCACCCCGCGCGAGCGCGACGTGCTCGACGGGATGGTGCTCGGCCGCCCCAACAAGCTGATCGCCTACGACCTCGCCATCGCCACCCGCACCGTCGAAGTCCACCGCGCAAATCTGATGGAGAAACTCGCCGCGCGCAGCCTGTCGGACGTCCTGCGCATCGCGTTTTCGGCGGGCCTTGGCGAGACCGCCGAACCCGCCTGACGCCCTCGTCTTCTACGTACAGACACGGCGACGGAGGGGTGTCATCGAAGGTCAGGACAAGGATATTCGATGACCGACCACCCGATCCAATCCCCTGCCCCACCCCATTTCGGAATCGGCGTTTCGCTGGTCGACGGCGACCCGGTGATACGCCGCGCGCGGCAGATCATGCTGCTATCCGAACGCTACGACGTCCGTTCCTACGCGACCGGCGCGGCACTGCTTGCCGATCCCCGCTCGCGCGACGTCCCCTGCATCGTCGTCGATGTCGCATGCGGAGTCGATGGTGATGGGGGCAGCGGCATGGAGACGCTCCACGCCATGCGCGCATCGGGCTGGCGGGGGAAGGCGATCCTGCTCGATGGTACCGTCCCGCCGCCCGCGCTGATCCACGCCGCCGAACGCCACGGCGACCGCATCCTCGACCGCACCACCGGCGACGCCCCCCTCCTCACCGCGATCGCCGCCTCGATCGACCGCGGCTGGTCCACCTGGAATGCCGAAGGGTGAGACGACGGAAAGGCGGTGGGATGCCCACCGGCCTTTCCTTGCTTCACGTCAAGACGCACGTCGCTCGCGCACTAGCAGGCGAGCTTTAGCGTCAGGCGAGGCCGGGCCGTCACCTTGCGCAGCGTCGGTGGCGTCACCGCGCGCTCGACACGCAACACACGCCGCGGGATCGCAGCCACCGGTTCGGCGATCAAGCACGGCAGCGTGGCAGCGAGTGCCGCCAGCGTCTCGCCATACAGACGGGCAAGCGTTTCATGCGCGACCCGCGCGCACGGCCCCGCAGCGGCATCGGCCATCGCTCGCGTGGCGTTGAGGCGGCGCTGGAAATAGAGCATCTCGGTATGGATAGCGTTCATGGCGAAGTCCCCGCCGGCTCGTCCTCGCTGCCGCACGATGCGGGTGTCGAAGGGCTGATCCGTATCAAGACAGTAGCGCGGGCAAGCGAAGGCGTCGGGACTCGGAAAGCACGTACTTCGCGGTATTCGTCAGCCCAGCGCGGCGGCGTGGAACGCGATCCGCGCATCCTCCTGCGACGGCATTATGCGGATATCGAGCTCTGCCACCCAGGCAAGACCCGCGCGGATCGCCCGACCGGTCGCCGCATCGTTCTCGCCGATGCCGCCGGTCAGCACGACCCTGTCCACACCGCCGAGTGAGACAATCATCGCCGCGATTTGCTTGCACACCGACCTTTCGAACATCCGGATTGCGAGGTCGGCGTCACCCGTCGCGGCAGCCCGCAGTATCCGCATGTCACCCGACAGTCCCGATACGCCAGCCATCCCCGATGCGTGATCGACCAGCGTCGCCAGCGCGCTACCGTCCAGTCCGGTCTCACGCAGGAGATACAGCAGCACGCCCGGATCGAGATCGCCCGTCCGCGTCGCCATCATCACGCCGCCAGACGGGGTCAGCCCCATGCTGGTGTCGATCGATCGGCCATCGCGCACTGCGGTCACGCTCGCGCCATTGCCGAGATGCGCGATCACCAGCCGCGCGGGGATTTTGTCACCGAGCTGATAGACGATCGACTCGCAGGAGAGGCCGTGGAAGCCGTATCGCCGGACGCCGCCGGCCCGGTATTCCTTGGCGATCGGCAATGTCTTCGCAACGTCCGGCATCCCCGCATGGAACGCCGTGTCGAAGCACGCGACTTGCGGCACCCCCGGATAGCGCGCACCCGCGGCCCGGATCAGCGCCAGCGACGCCGGCCCATGCAAAGGCGCGAACGCGCACGCCGCCTCCAGATCCGCCATCATCGCAGCGTCGATCCGGCAATGCGCGTCGCGGTGCGGGCCACCATGGACGATCCGGTGGCCGATCACAGTCGGCGTCGGCCCTGCATGCAACGCCGTCTCGATCGTGTCGAAGAACCGCGCGTGATCGTCGCCATGATGCTCGGCCGTCTCGATCGTCCCGCCGACCAGCAGGACCGGCTCGGTGTCCACCGCGTACAGCCCGTATTTCAGCGACGACGATCCGCTATTGAGCGCCAGAACTACCGCGCCCCCCTCTATCGCGACCATTGCCAGTCGCGCACCTCCGGCAGATCGTCGCCCTGCTCGGCGATGTACAACTTGTGCCGCTCCATCGTCGTCCAATACCGCGCCGTCTCGCGCGGCACATGGTCGCGGAAGCGCGGGATCCGCTCGATCGCGTCGAGCGCAAGCCGGTACCGGTCGAGATCGTTCAGCACGACCATGTCGAACGGCGTCGTCGTCGTCCCCATTTCCTTATACCCGCGGACATGGATATTCGCGTGATTGGCGCGCCGATAGGTCAGCTTGTGGATCATCGCCGGATAGCCGTGGAACGCAAAGATCACCGGCGTGTCCTTCGTGAACAGCGCATCGAACTCGCGCTCGTCGAGCCCGTGAAGATGTTCCGACCGCGGCTGCAGGCTCATCAGGTCGACCACGTTCACCACCCGGATGCGAATGTCCGGCACGTACTCCCTCAACAGCGTCACCGCCGCGAGCGTCTCCAGCGTCGGCACGTCGCCCGCACACGCCATCACTACGTCCGGGTCTGCATCGTCGCCCGCCCAGTCCCAGATCCCAGCGCCCGCGGTACAATGCCGCACCGCCGCGTCGATCCCGAGCCATTGCCACTCCGGCTGCTTCCCCGCGACGATCACGTTCACATAGCCGCGACTGCGCAGGCAGTGGTCGCCGACCGACAACAGGCAGTTCGCATCGGGCGGCAGATAGATCCGCGCGACGTCCGCGGTCTTGTTCGCGACGTGATCGATGAACCCCGGATCCTGATGCGACAGCCCGTTGTGGTCCTGCCGCCAGACATGCGAGGTCAGCAGGTAATTGAGCGACGCGATCGGCCGCCGCCACGGGATCGTCCTGGTCGTCTTCAGCCACTTGGCATGCTGGTTGACCATCGAGTCGACGATGTGGACGAACGCCTCGTAACACGAGAACAGCCCGTGCCGCCCGGTCAACAGATACCCTTCGAGCCAGCCCTGACACAGATGCTCGCTCAGCACCTCCATCACGCGGCCGTCGGGCCCGAGATGCTCGTCGACCGCCTCGATCTCCGCCATCCAAACTTTCCCCGACACGTCGTACACGTCGGCCAGCCGGTTCGACGCGGTCTCGTCCGGCCCGAACAGCCGGAAGTTCACCGTCGGCAGGTTGAGCTTCATTACGTCGCGTAGATACCGCCCGAGCACTCGCGTCGCCTCCGCCTTCACCTTGCCCGGCGCGTCCACCGGCACCGCAAAACCCCGGAAATCGGGCAGTGACAGCGGCACCATCAACTCGCCGCCGTTAGCATGCGGGTTCGATCCCATCCGCCGATGCCCGGTCGGTGCGAGCGATGCGTATTCCTCCAGGAACTTGCCGTTCGCGTCGAACAACTCCTCCGGCCGATAACTCCGCATCCACGCTTCGAGCTGACGCAGATGCTCGGGATCCTTGAAGTCCGCGATCGGCACCTGGTGCGCGCGCCAGGTGCCCTCGACCGGCTTGCCGTCGACGAACTTCGGCCCGGTCCAGCCTTTCGGCGTGCGGAACACGATCATCGGCCAACGCGGTCGCTCGGGCGTAACGCCCTCGATCCGCGCCGCCGCCTGGATCGCCTGGATCTTCGCCAGTGCCTTGTCGAGCGCCGCGGCGAGCTGTTGGTGGACCGCCGCCGGATCACTGCCGCCGACATAATAGGGCTCATGTCCATAGCCGCGCAGCAACGCGTCGAGCTCATGCCCATCGATCCGCGCGAGGATCGTCGGGTTGGCGATCTTGAAGCCGTTGAGATGCAGGATCGGCAGCACCGCGCCATCGCGCGCGGGGTTGAGGAACTTGTTC
Organism: Sphingomonas sp. PP-F2F-A104-K0414; assembly: GCF_004340945.1. Lineage (GTDB taxonomy): Bacteria > Pseudomonadota > Alphaproteobacteria > Sphingomonadales > Sphingomonadaceae > Sphingomonas. Next base: position 208,601 of record NZ_SLYD01000007.1, on the reverse strand, counting down.
GAATGCCAGCTCGCCGCCAGCGCGCCCGTCTCGGCCTCGCCGTCGCCGACCACGCACGCGACGATCAGGTCCAGATTGTCGAACGCCGCGCCATACGCATGCGCCAGCGAATAGCCGAGCTCGCCGCCTTCGTGGATAGACCCCGGCGTCTCGGGTGCGACATGGCTCGGGATGCCACCCGGCCACGAGAACTGCCGGAACAGCCGGTGCATGCCGCTCCGGCTCCGCTCGATCGCGGGATAGCGCTCGGTGTACGAACCCTCCAGATAGGTGTTGGCCACCAGCCCCGGGCCGCCATGCCCCGGCCCGATGATATTGATCATGTCGAGATCATGCGCGACGATCAGCCGGTTGAGATGGACGTACAGGAAATTCAGCCCCGGCGTCGTACCCCAGTGGCCGAGCAGCCGCGGCTTCACGTCGGCGATCGTCAGCGGCCGATCGAGCAACGCATTGTCACGCAGATAGATCTGCCCGACCGACAGATAGTTCGCCGCCCGCCAATAGGCATCCATCCGCCGCAACACGTCGGGGGACAGCGGATGTGTCTTGGTCGGCGCCGCAACGGACGATGGCATCGCTAATACGGTCATGCTCGACGCTCCTTTTTTACCATCGGACACGTCGAGCCGCTGATCGCGATCGGCGTGGATATGACGCCGGCGTGCATCACGCGGGTCATGCGGTTTCCTTCGAAATACGCCATGGTCAGCGCGCCATCTGCGCGACGAGACCGGGGTCGGACAGCAGAGCCTCGTCGCCGAACGCGACTTGCGCACAGGTGCGACGCGCCTGTGCCGAAACCTCTTCGAGATACCCGCGGGCAAGGTGCGGGCTCAGACCCGGCACGATATGCGCGAACCGCCGATGCTCCTGCGACCGCATTCCGAAGGCATGGACGATATACTGGTCGAAAACGCTGTTCAGCCCTTGCCCCTGGCCCTGTTCGTCGAGCCAGATCTTGCTGGCCGCCGATGTCGAAAAGCTCAGCAGGCGCCTGCCGCCCAGCAAGCTGGTCCGCGCCCGGCCTTGCAGCGCGTCGGGGTGCACGCCCGCGCCGAACACCCGTTCGACATACCCCTTGAGCATCGCCGGCGGCGTGCCGAACCAGATCGGGTAGATCAGCACGAACACGTCGCAGCCCTCGATAGCCGCGATCTCGTCGAGCACGTCCTGGCGGTAGGTCGCGATACGATCCGTCGGTCGCTCTGCCGCCGTCAGCACCGGATCGAAGCCCATCGCATACAGGTCGCGGAGCACGACCCCCTGCCCCGTCGCGCGGACCGCGTCGCGGTAGGTATGCGCGATCGCATGATTGAAACTCGACGGATCGGGATGGCACACGATCACCGCGTGCCTGCGGTCGGTTGGCATTCGTTCGTCGACGATCATCGCAACGTCCTTGCAGAAAAGCTTTCCGCGCGCCGTCCGCCCCGCAGCAGCGGATGGCTTCGACGTCGGGGGTCCCGCATGGCCTATCGATTCACCGCCAGCCCGGTGACCCTCGGGAACTACGCAGGGCGCGGCGTTTATCCCCGGCATCCCGCCCTGGAACGCGACCAGTATCGGGCATCGGCTCAAGCTGGATCGTGCCGCATTGTAGCGATCAGCGCATGGCTATGCATTTCCGGGCTTGGCTTATACTCGTCGGCGCCATAAAGCGGCGGCGACTCACCATTGCGCCACTGCGCGCCGAAAGCCTTTCTACCATGCAGATCATCGTTCGCGACAACAACGTCGACCAGGCCCTCCGCGCTTTGAAGAAGAAGTTGCAGCGCGAGGGCGTCTATCGTGAAATGAAGTTGCGCCGGCATTACGAAAAGCCGTCTGAGAAGCGTGCGCGTGAACACGCTGCCGCCGTCAGCCGCACACGCAAGGCAGACCGCAAGCGCGCCGAGCGCGACAACTAAGTCACGCCGACGGCGCGACGTCTATTTGAGATAGCGCCGGCAGGGTCGCGTCGATCGACGCGGCCCTATTTGCATTCGGATAGCGTGCGGCGCAGCGCGTCGGCCGACGCATGCAGCGCGGCCGTCTCCTCGGTCGTCAAGTCGGGCGTCAGGATACGCATGATCCCGGCCGCGCCGACGAGGCATGGCAAGCTCAGATACAGGTCTGAAATCCCGAACTGACCATCGAGCTTGGCCGACACCGGCAGTATGATATGTTCGTCACGCTGGATCGCCTCGCAGATCCGGACGATCGCGGTCGCGACGCCGAACGATGTGTGTCCCTTGCCGTGACTGATGGTATAGCCGGCACGCACCACCTCGTGCGCGACCGAAGCCCGATCGAACGCTGCCCCATCCAGATACGCGTCGAGATCCAGGCCGCCGATTCGAACGCTGGAATAGGCCATGACTTCGCTGTCGCCATGTTCGCCCAGAACCAGGCCTTCGACCGCGCCGGGAGCGATCGCGAGTTGGTCCGCCACGCGCTTCCTGAAACGATTGCTGTCGAGCAGCGTGCCTGTGCCGATCACCCGCGCCGCCGGCAATCCGGAGGTCGCCTGCGCCACCTGCGCCATGGCGTCGGCGGGATTGGATGCGACGACCAGAATGCCCTCGAACCCCGCCGCCATCGCCGCGTCGACGCACGTGCGTACGATCACCGCGCTTTTGCCGGCAACCGACGTCCGGGCCTCTCCATCGGCCGTCGCGGCTCCGGCGGTGATCACGAGGATGCTTGCGTCCCTGGCATCGGCATAGTCGCCCGCCCAGATCCGCGCCGGCCGCGCGATCGCGTTGGCGTCGGCAATGTCGGTCGCTTCGGCGGTTGCGCGATCGCTATCGGTATCGATCAGCACGATCTCGGCGAACAACCCGCGGAGCATCAGCGCATAGGCGGTCGTAGCGCCAACGTTACCGGCACCGACGATAGCGATACGGGATGAAACAGGCATTGGTGAACTCCACATTCGGGGCGCCGCGCAGACTCTCGGCGCAGATTATCGGAGCAAACTATCAGCGGCGACACGCTGGTCTTGCCTGCGCCAACCATCGATCGAATGACATGGACGCATAGGCGCGTTCTCGATCGGGCGAATATCGCCGATCCGCAGCGCCGCTTTCGCTAAAGACGTCACGTTATCATCAGCTTCGCGGAACGTTTTGGAGTCCCTGGCGCTCCCCTATCAGCAAAGGAGACGCAATGATGGACGACACCAGGATCTGGGAATTCGAGGAGAGCCTGTGGACCGGCGACGCGGCCCATTATCACGCGTTGATCGACGACGAGTGCGTCATGGTCTTGCCGGAACAGCCGTTCGTCCTCACCGGCGCGCAGGCGATCGAGGCCGTCGCCGATACACCGCGGTGGTCGAGCGTGACATTCAGCGAACAACAGATCATGCGCCCGCAGGAGGGACTGATCGCGATCGCCTACAAGGCCGAAGCCCGCCGTGAGGGCGCCGACGGCTATACCGCCTATTGCACCACGACGATGCGCCGGCTTGAGCATGAGGAATGGCGCGTGGTGCAGCATCAGCAGACGCCCGCACTCAAGGCATCCGTCGCCTGACAGCCGCGTCAGGATCCGGACGGTCTAGGTCAGGGCGAGGTGATTTCCTCGCCCTTTCCACGCGGAGCGAGGCTGCCAAGAACCGCTTCGATCGCCGATATTGCGCCCGAGTTTTCGAGGTTTGCCAGGTTTGCCACGATCGCGTTCCGTAAATTCCGGTCGGGCCTGAACGACAGCAAAGCCAGCAGCGCATCGACCCGCTCCTGGGTCGTCGTCGCGTCGCGAACCGCTTTTCCGAGCCGATCACCGATCGGATCGTCGATCGTGAAGCCCTCCCCCGTATCCGTAACGCCCGACTGCCACCGCATCCAGGCCGCGACGGCCAGCGCCAGGGCGTCGACCGATAACCCGACTGCACGACGGTCCGCGATTGGCGCGAGCAGCCGTTGTGGCAGCTTCTGCGAGCCATCCATCGCGATCTGGCGGGTGCGATGCTGGAGGGCAGGGTTGGCGAAGCGCGCCATCAACGCCGCCCGGTATTGCACGACATCGAGCGCGGCGGGGGGATCGAGCGTCGTGGCGCTCTCGTCCCACAGCGCTTCGACGAACGCGCGCGCCGCGGGCCGCGCGACGACCTCGTGGACGAAGTCGAAACCGGCGAGCCCGCCGAGATAGGCGATCGCCGAATGCGCGCCGTTGAGCAGCCGCAGCTTGGCATCCTCCCACGGCGCCACCGCGTCGGTAAGTTGGACGCCGAACGCCGCCAGATCGGGCCGTTCGCCGGCGAAGCGATCCTCGATCACCCACTGGGTGAACGGCTCCGCCTTCACCATCGCGTGGTCCTCGACCCCCAGCGTCCCGGCCAGCGCGGCGATATCGGCAGGCGTGGTCGCGGGCACGATCCGGTCGACCATCGTCTGCGGGAACGTCACGGTGGCAGCGATCCAGTCGCGCAGGTCCGCATCGTGCGCCGCCGCCATCGCCAGCACCGCGTCGCGCAACAGCGTGCCGTTGTGCGGCAGATTGTCGCACGAGAGGATCGTCAGCGGGCCGGTGCCCGCCGCATGGCGCGCCGCGAGCCCGGCGACGAAGAACCCGGGTGCGGTCCGCGGCGCGTCGAGCGAGGCCAGATCGTGCGCGACATCGGCATCGCCGGCCTGCAATTTGCCCGTCGCGCGGTCGAGCTTGTAGCCTTTTTCGGTGATCGTCAGCGTCACGATATGCGTGTGCGCCGACGCCAGCGCGGCAACCACCGCGGCCGGATCCTCCGGCGCAACGAGCAAGTCCATGACCGCGCCGATGACCTGCAAGCGCTCCCCTTCGCCGTCACGGACGACGAGCGTGTAGAGACCATCCTGCGGCGCCAGCTGGTCGCGGACGCCCGCGGATCGCAGCGATACGCCGGTGATGCCCCAGCGCAGATCGCCGGCTGCCAGCGCTTGCTCGAACACCGCCGCCTGATGCGCGCGGTGGAATGCGCCAATGCCGAGATGCACCACGCCGCGCTTGACGCGCGACCGGTCGTAGGTCGGACGTGCAACGGCGGCGGGCAACCGGTCAAACGTGGCGGTAGACAGCCTCACAGCCGGTACGCCTGTTTGACGAGATCATAAGCGAGCGCGCGGGCGACCTCATGCGCTTCGTCCTCTTCGAGCCGGTGTTCGGCGACCAGTTTGGCAAGGAACGCGCAGTCCATCCTGCGCGCAACGTCGTGCCGCGCGGGGATCGAGAGGAAGGCGCGGGTGTCGTCGTTGAAGCCGACCGTGTTGTAGAAGCCGGCGGTCTCCGTTGCGCGTTCGCGGAAGCGGCGCATACCCTCGGGACTATCGTGGAACCACCAGGGCGGCCCAAGCCGCAACGACGGGTAGTGGCCGGCGAGCGGGGCGAGTTCGCGGGAGTAGGTATCCTCGTCGAGCGTGAACAGGATCAGCGTCAGCGCCGGGTCGTTGCCGAACCGGTCGAGCAGTGGTTTCAGCGCGCGGACGAACTCGCCGGGCAGCGGGATGTCGCCACCCTTGTCGCGGCCGAAACGCGCGAGCACCGAGGCGTTGTGGCTACGCGATACGGCAGGGTGCAACTGCATCACCATGCCGTCCTCGACCGACATCGCCGCCATCTCGGTCAGCATCTGTGCGCGGAAGAGTTCGGACTCCGCGGCGGTCGGCTGCGCCATGACGCGGGCGTAGAGCGCCTCGGCTTCGGCGGGTGTCAGATCCGCGGTCGCCGCCGACGGGTGGCCGTGATCGGTCGAGGTGGCCCCGGCATCGCGGAAGCGCGCGCGGTGGAAACGGTGCGCGGCAAGATAGCCCGCATAGCTGCCGACATCTTCGTTAGCGGTCTCGCCGAAGCGGCGGACGTTGGCGGCGAAGCCCGGCGTCTCCGGATCGACGACGGGATCGGGGCGATAGGCGGTGACGACGCGGCCGTTCCAGTCGCTCGCGCGGATCGCGGCATGGTGCTCGAGCGGGTCGAGCGGGCTTTCGGTCGTCGCGATCAGCTCGATACCAAACCGGTCGAACAGCGCGCGCGGGCGGAAGGCTGGCGTCTTCAGCGCGGCGTCGATCGTGTCGTAATACAGGTCGGCGGTCGCGGGTTCGAGGCGGACGTCGATCCCGAATGCCTCGGCGAACACCCAGTCGAGCCACATCCGCGACGGCGTGCCGCGGAACAGGTAGTAATTCTCCGCGAAGATCTTCCAGATCGCGCGTGGATCGGTTTCGGTTGGGCTGCCATCCACCGTTGGTACGCCGAGTGCGTCGAGCGGCACGCCCTGGCTGTAGAGCATGCGAAACACATAGTGATCGGGGACGATCAGCAGCGAGGCGGGGTCGCTGAACGCCTCGTTCCGCGCGAACCATGCCGGATCGGTATGGCCGTGCGGGCTGACGATCGGCAGGTCCTTCACGCCCGCATGCAGCGCGCGGGCGATGTCGCGAGTGCGGCCTTCGCTGGGGAACAGGCGGTCGGGGTGGAGGCGTAGCGGATGGGTCATGCGAGGCGTTCCGGATCGACGGGAGTATAGTGCGGTACGAGCAGGTGGATAACCAGCAACGCGACGAGATAGGCGCAGCCGGCGACCGCGAAGATCGGCCCATAGCTGCCGACGCCCGCCAGGATCGTGCCCGCGAACTTGGCCATCAGCATGCCGCCGCATGCGCCCGCCAGCCCGCCGAGACCGATCACCGATCCGCCCATGCCGCGTGGGAACAGGTCGCCGGGGATCGCGTACACGTTGGCGGAAAAGCCCTGGTGGCATGCGCAGGCCAAGCCGATCGCCGCGACCGCCCACCAGAGTCCCGGTGCCTGCGCGGCAAAAATGATCGGCAATGCGAACAGCGCGCACGCGAACAACGCCGTTTTCCGCGCGCGGTTAGGGGTCGCCCCCTTCGCCAACAGCCGCGACGAGAACCAGCCGCCCGCGACCGATCCGACATCGGCGAGCACATACACCGCCACCAGCGGCGGCCCGAAATCGAGCATCTTCACGCCGTATTGCCGGTTGAAGAAATCGGGCAGCCAGAACAGGAAAGTCCACCACACCGGATCGATCAGGAACCGGCCGAGCATATACGCCCAGGTCTGCCGCAACCGCAGCAGCGTGCGCCAGCGGACCGGCTTGGCCGCGGGGACGGGATCGGCCTCGATCCACGCCAGTTCCTCAGGCGTGACGCGCGGGTGCTTGCGCGGCGAACGGTAGAAGGCGAGCCAGGCGACCAGCCAGATCACTGTTAGCGCGCCGGTCGCGATAAACGCCATCCGCCAGCCAAACGTCACCGCGATCACCGGCACGATCAACGGCGTGAGGATCGCCCCGACGTTCGAGCCCGCGTTGAAGATGCCGATCGCCAGCGCACGCTCGCGTTGCGGGAACCATTCGTTGGCCGCGGCGAGTGCGGCCGGGAACGCCCCAGCCTCGCCGATCGCGAGGGGGATACGCGCGAAGATCATCATGCCGGCGCTAGTGAACAGCGCATGCGCGACATGACCGATCGTCCACAGCGTCACCGCGACCGCATAGCCGATCTTGGCGCCGACCCGGTCGACGAACCGCCCGAACAGGACATAGGCAATGCCGTACGCCGCCTGGAACGCGATCGCGAGATCGGCATAGCCCTGTTCGCTCCAGTTGTAGCGCGCCTGAAGTTCGGGTTTGAGCACCGGCAACACGAGCCGGTCGATATAGCTGAGCGCGACCGCGGCGAACAAAAGCGCGCAGACGATCCACCGCACTTTCCCGCGCGGTTTCTCGGCTGCCGGGGTGGCGATAGCGTTCACCAGTTGCACAGCGTGCCATCCTCGAGACGCGCGACCGGAAGATAGGCGCGCTTATAGTCGTAGGTCGCGGCAAGATCCTCGTCGATGTCGACGCCCAGCCCCGGCGCCTCGCCCGGATGCATCATGCCGTCGTCGAAGCTGTACGCATGCGGGAAGACCGCATCGGTCTCATCGGTGTGCGGCATATGCTCCTGCACGCCGAAATTAGGCACCGACAGCCCGAAATGCAGCGCCGCCGCCATCGCTACCGGCGACAGATCGGTCGCACCGTGGCACCCGGTACGGATCTGATACAGGTCGGCAAACGAGGCGATCCGGCGCAGGTGCGTGAGGCCGCCCGCATGGACGACGGTCGCGCGGATATAATCGATCAGCTGGTTCTGGATCAGGTCCTTGGCGTCCCAGATCGAATTGAACACCTCGCCCACCGCGATCGGTGTCGTCGTGTGGTGGCGGATAAGCTTGAACGCCTCCTGGTTCTCGGCCGGCGTCGGGTCCTCGATCCAGAAAAGGTTGTAAGGCTCGAGCGCCTTGCCCAGCCGGCCCGCCTCGATCGGCGTCAGGCGGTGGTGAATATCGTGCAGCAGGTGCACGTCCCAGCCCATCGCCTCGCGCGCGGCCTTGAACAGTTCGGGGACGACGCGGAGATATTTCTCGGTCGACCACACGCTCTCACTCGGCAGGTCGGCATCCGCGGGTTCGTAGCGCGCGCCGTGCTTGGCGACGCCGTAGGTCGAGGCGAGCCCCGGTACGCCGCATTGCAGCCGGATCGCCTTGTAGCCCTTCGCCTGCTCGGCCTTGGCAACCGCGATCGTGTCCTCGATCGTCGTGCCGTTGGCGTGCGCATAGACCATGCACGCATCGCGCGCCGCCCCGCCGAGCAACTGGTACACCGGCATCCCCGCAAGCTTGCCCTTGATGTCCCAGAGCGCGGTATCGACCGCAGCGATCGCCGCCATCGTCACCGGGCCGCGCCGCCAGTACGCGCCCTTGTAGAGATACTGCCAGACATCCTCGATCCGGTGTGCGTCGCGGCCGATCAGGCACGGCACGACGTGATCGGTCAGGTAGCTCGCGACGCTCAACTCGCGGCCGTTGAGCGTGGCGTCGCCGAGCCCGGTGGTGCCGTCGTCGCATTCGATCTTCAGCGTGACGAAATTGCGCCCCGGACAGGTGACGATGACGCGGGCGGAAACGATCTTGGGCATCGCGGATCCTTCAGGCGATTTCGAGGATGGCGGATTTCAACTGTGCCGAACTCGGGCCGGCCATGACCGTGAACAGGCCGGGCTCGACGACCTCGCGCATGTCGACGTCCCACAGCGCGAACGCGTCGGGGCCAAGCGTGAAGCGCAACGTCCGCCGCTCGCCGGGCGCCAGCGTCACGCGCTCGAACCCCTTCAGCTCCATCACCGGCCGGGCGACCGACGACACCTGGTCGCGGACGTACACCTGGACGACCTCGTCGCCAGCACGTTGCCCGATATTGGCGACGTCGACCTCGACCCCGACGCTGCCGGCGATACCGATCTTTGCCGCCAACAACCGCGGTGCGCTGATGTCGAAGCGCGTGTAGCTGAGCCCGTGCCCGAACGGGAACAGCGGCGCCGTCTCTGCGAACAGATAGCCGCGCTGCGTCGACGGCTTGCGGTTGTAATAGAACGGCACCTGCCCGACTTCGCGGACCACGGTGACGGGCAACTTGGCGCCCGGATTGATCCGCCCGAACAGCGCCTCGGCCATCGCGGTGCCGCCCTCCTGCCCCGGATACCAGCATTCGAGCACGGCGTTCGCCTTCGCGATCACGTTCGGCCAGCTCGGCGGACGGCCGTTGATCGCGGCGATCACGATCGGCTTGTCCAGCGCATGCAATGCGTCGAACAGCGCGTTCTGCTCGCCCAACAGATCGAGCGTGGTGCGGTCGCCCAGGTGATTCGCCGAGAACCCCTCGCGACTGGTCTGCTCGGTATCGCCGATCGCCAGAATGATCGTGTCCGCCCCGCGCGCGACCTCGACCGCCTCGGCGATCAGCGCGCGGTTCTTGGCGGGGTCGGCGAGCAGCACCTCGTCCTGCGACCGGTCCTCGCTCTGCGTGATGAACACCCCCTGCGCATGGACAATTGTCGCGCCGCCGCCGACCAGCGCGCGCACGCCATCGAGCAGCGACACCGTCTGGCGTGGCGGCGCGGAATAGCCGCCGAGCCGCGCGATCGCCGCATTCGGGCCGATCACGGCGATCCTGCCCTTTGGCGCGAGTGGCAGCGTGCCGTCGTTGGTCAAAAGGCACATCGATTTGCGCGCGGCCTCCAGCGCGACGCCGCGTGCTTCCGCGTTACCGGTCAGGCGAGCGGCGGCGCGTGGATCGACCGCCGAGTCCTCGAACAGCCCAGCACGAAACTTCAACGCCAACATCCGCGCGCACGCCGCGTCGACCTGCGCGATCGGCACCGTCCCCGCACGCACCTGCGCGGGCAATGTCCGGAACGCCATCCCGTCCGGCAGCGCGCTATCGACGCCCGCCGCCAACGCAAGCCGCGCCGCCCCGCTCAAGTCGCGCGCGACGTGGTGGATCGTGTCGAGTTCCTCGATCGCGCCGTAATCGCTGACGATCGCGCCCGAAAAGCCCCATTCGCCGCGCAGCACGTCGCCGAGCAACCAGTGGTTCGCATGGCTCGGCACGCCGTCGATCTCGTTGTACGACGGCATCACAGCGCCGATCCCGGTCCGCGTGACGACCGCGCGGAACGGCGGGAAGAAGCTCTCGCGCAGTTCGCGCTCGCCGATCGGTGCGGGGCCGATATTGTTGCCCGCCTGGGGCTGGCCGTGGCCGGTCATGTGCTTCAGCGTCGCGAAGACCTTGCCGGGGGCGAGCGTCGTGCTGTCGCCCTGCAGGCCCTCGACCGCGGCGACGCCCATTTCGCCGCACAGATACGGGTCCTCGCCGAACGTCTCCTCGATCCGGCCCCAGCGCGGATCGCGGGCGATATCGACGACCGGCGACAGCGAGAGGTGGCTGCCGTGCGCGCGCACCTCGCGTCCGATGATCACTTGCGCGCGCCGCATCAGGTCACGGTCGAAGCTGCCTGCCATACCGATCGCCTGCGGGAACATCGTCGCGTCGGGCGCCATATAGCCGTGCAGCGATTCCTCGTGGAAGATCACCGGGATGCCGAGCCGCGTGCCGCGCGCCCAGCGCTGGACCGCGTTGACGAACGCGATCGTCGATGCCGAGCCGCGGAATCGTGCACCGGTGCCGCCTGCCACCGCCGCCACCGATGGCCCGCCGCGCAAATCCGACGGCCGCGTCACCTGCCCGAAGCCCGCCGGATACGCCGCGGTCGCCCGCGCAGGATCGAACGTCAGTCCGCCAGCGGTCATCACCTCCGCCTTGGTCGCCCATAGCGAAATGGTCTGGCCAACTTTCTCCTCGAGCGTCATCCGCGCCATCAGATCGCGGACCCGAAGGTCGACTGGCGCGCGCGCATCACGGTAGATCGGGGGCGCCGCCGCGGCCTGCGCGACACCGGGCACGAGCCCCATGATCGAAACCGAGCCGAGCAACCCGAAAAGGTCGCGCCGTGTCGGCGTCATGGGCGGTACGATCCCTGCTGTCTCCGTATCGGCCACGATTATCTCCTAATATGAAACGCGGCATTGCTGTCGAAGCCGTCGTCGTGATAGCGATAACATGGCTGATCATCCGCGATCCTGTCAATGTAGCGCGGAACGGCGGGAGAGGATTATGACGCAATTCGGCCGATGGATCGGTAAGTTCGCGCTGCTGTTCGGCGCGGTAATTGGTTTGACCGGACCGGCGCAGGCCGAAGACGGTTACGACCTCTGGCTGCGCTATCACGTCCCCGCGGCAGCGCCCACGCGCGGTATCCCGACGATCGAAGCGCGCGGCGATACGCCAACGCTGCGCGTGGCCGCCGAAGAATTGCGCCGCGGCGCGGGCCTGTTCGGGACGAGCACGCCGCCGATCCTGCTGGCCACCGCCAAGGACCGCGACGTCGCGGCGCTCCGCTTGCCCCTGGCCGCGCTCGGCGACGAAGGATACCGGGTCGGCCAAGTCACGCTCGGCAGCCGCCGCGTCCTCCTCGTCACCGCCAACACCGATCGCGGCGTGCTCTACGGCAGCTTCGCGCTGCTGCGGCACCTCCAGACCGGTGGCAGCCTCGACCGCATCGCGCTGACCTCGAGCCCCCGCGTGAAACTGCGCGTGCTCAACCATTGGGACAATCTCGATGGCGTGGTCGAGCGCGGCTATGCCGGCGTGTCGCTGTGGGACTGGTGGACGCTCCCCGATTTCCGCGATCCGCGCTACACCGATTACGCGCGCGCCAACGCATCGATCGGGATCAACGGCACCGTCCTCAACAACGTCAACGCGAAGGCCGACAGCCTGACCGCGCCGTATATCGCGAAGGCGGCGGCGCTTGCCGACGTGTTCCGCCCGTACGGGATCAAGGTGTACCTCTCCGCGCGCTTCTCGGCCCCGATCGAGATCGGTGGCTTGAAGACCGCCGACCCGCTCGACCCGCAGGTCGCGGCGTGGTGGAAGGCGAAGACCGACGAGATCTATCGCAGCATTCCCGATTTCGGCGGTTTCCTGGTCAAGGCCAACAGTGAGGGCCAGCCCGGTCCGCGCGACTATCACCGCAGCCACGCCGACGGCGCCAACATGCTCGCCGCCGCGGTCGCGCCGCATGGCGGGATCGTGATGTGGCGTGCGTTCGTCTATGCCGAGACCGACCCCGACGACCGCGCGAAACAGGCGTACACCGAGTTCAAGCCGCTCGACGGCAAGTTCGCGAGCAACGTCATCGTCCAGGTCAAGAACGGCGCGATCGACTTCCAGCCGCGCGAGCCGTTCCACCCGCTGTTCGGGGCGATGCCGAAGACCCCGCTGATGATCGAATTCCAGATCACCAAGGAGTATCTCGGCTTCGCGACGCACCTCGCCTATCTCGGACCGATGTTCGCCGAGACGCTTGGCAGCAAGACCATGCGGACGCCGGGCGAGACCGTTGCCTATGTCGTCGATGGATCGGTCGAAGGTCATACGCTGACGGGCATGGCCGGTGTTGCGAACATCGGGCGCGACCGCGACTGGGCGGGCTCGACGTTCAACCAGGCGAACTGGTACGCATTCGGGCGGATGGCGTGGGATCCGACGCTTGGCGCCGCACCCGTCGCGCGCGAATGGGCGGCGATGACGTTCGCGCCCTCCCCGAAGATCGTCGATCCGGTGGTCGCGATGATGATGGGATCGCGGGAAGCCGTGGTCGACTACATGACGCCCTTGGGGCTCGCGCATGTCATGGCGACCGGGCATCACTACGGCCCTGCCCCCTGGGTCGCGGACCTCAAGCGCCCCGAATGGAACCCGGTCTATTACCACCGCGCCGACAAGGCCGGGATCGGTTTCGACCGGACCAGGACGGGTAGCAACGCGGTCGCGCAATATGCTCCTGCCCTCGCCCGCACGCTCGCCGACCCGGCGACCACGCCGGAGCGCGAGCTGCTGTGGTTCCACCATGTCGCGTGGGATCGGCGGATGGCGTCGGGTCGGACATTATGGGCGGAGATGGTCCATGATTATGATTCCGGCGTCGGCTATGTCGGCGACATGCAGCGGCAATGGGATGCCTTGAAACCATCGATCGACGCCGAGCGCTGGGCGAAGACCGCGACCTATCTCGCGGTCCAGCAGCGTGAGGCCAGATGGTGGCGCGACGCGAGCCTTGCCTATTGGATGTCGGTCAACGGCCTGCCGCTGCCGGCGGGTGCCACGGCGCCTGCGCACGATCTGGCATGGTACAAGGCGCAACGCTTTCCCTATGCCCCCGGCAACCCGCAATGATTCCCCGGCCGCCTGTCCACGCAGCGGCCAAGCAAGAGGCTGATCGATGATGCGCGCCGACGGGCCGATACTGTGTTTCGGTGAACTGCTGCTCAGGCTCTCCCCGCCGGGGCACGGCCCCTTGTTCAGGGAGTCGCGACTGGACGCGAATTTCGGCGGCGCGGAGGCCAATGTCGCCGTCGCGCTCGCGCGTCTTGGCAGGAGCAGCGGCGTCATTTCCGCGGTGCCCGACGATGTCGTTGGCGATGCCGCGATCGATGCGCTCCGCCGGTCCGGCGTCGATGTGTCGCGGATCGCGCGCGGCGACGGACGACTCGGCCTGTATTACCTCGCACCCGGTGCAGGGCTGCGTGCGTCGGCGATCGTCTACGACCGTCAGAACAGCGTGTTCGCGACCAGGGCAGCGACCGCCTATGACTGGCCGGCGCTGCTGGCCGGCGCGGCGCGGCTGCATCTGTCGGGAATCAATCCGGCGATCGGTTCCGCGATGGCGGACATCTGTCTGGCAGCGATGACCGCCGCGCGCGCGATCGGCGTACCGGTGTCGTTCGACGGCAATTACCGCGCGAGCATGTGGGCGAAATGGTGTGCGGACCCCGCCGAGATCCTTCTTCCGCTCATCGATTGCGCCGATCTGTTGTTCGGCAATTACCGCGACATCGCATTGCTGCTGCGGCGTCCGCTCGATGGCAGCACGCCAAAGGGCCGACGGGATGCGGCATTGGCGGCGTTCGACCGGTTCCCAAACCTGCGCCACATCGCATCCATGTCCCGCGAGGTCCGTGACGCCGGATGCAACGTCTTGCGCGCCCGAATCGATACGCCGACCGAGATCATCGAGACCGACGCGATCGAGGTCTCTGGCATCGTCGACCGGATCGGCACCGGGGACGCGTTTGCCGCGGGTGTTCTCGCCGAGCTTGGAGAGGGTGCGGAACTGGCAGCGCAAACCGGGCTGGCGCTGGCGGTCTTGAAACATGCCACCCCGGGCGACCAGAGCGAGACCACCCCGCGCGACCTGGCGACGTTCCGCGAGGGCGGGTTCGACGTCCGGCGTTGATCGACGCGGGCAGCACGTCACCAGAGCCCGGCGTCGAAAATTCCCGATGCCCCCGTTGACAGCATCTCCAAGCGCGCAAATGATATCGCTATCATAATGATAAAATAGGAGAGTTCAGTGGATATCACGCGACGCGACGGGCTGGCGATGTTGGGCGGTCTCGCCGTCGCTGCGGGCACTGCGGGGGGGGCTTTGGCGCAAACTGGGGCCGCGATCCCGTCGCTGGACGGCGGTGTCGCCAGCTTGCAGTCGATCGCTGCGGCCAAGGGGATGCGACTTGGGTCGTGCTTTGCGTGGGGACGCCCCGGCGCGGATCGCGGATCGTTCGCCAACCCCGCTTACGCCGCGCTGCTGACGCGCGATTGCGGGCTGCTGGTGCCGGAGAACGAGATGAAGTGGCAGGCGATCCGACCAAGCGCGACCCGCTTCGACTTCGCCCATATGGATGCGATGATGGCCTGGGCGAAGGCCAACCGGCTGCCGGTGCGCGGTCATAATCTGCTGTGGCATCAGCCGAAATGGATGCCACGCTGGGAAGAGAACCATGATTTCGGCGCGAACCCGGCACAGGCGGCGGAGCGTCTGCTGGTCGAGCATATCACCACAGTCTGCCGCCGCTATGGCACGCAGATTGGCAGCTACGACGTCGTCAACGAAGCGGTGAATCCGGCGGATTCGACGCTGTACCAGACGGCCCTGTCCCGCGCGCTGGGCGGTCCCGAGGCGACGATCGATCTCGCTTTCCACACCGCACGCGCCGCCGCGCCACATGCGCAACTTGTCTATAACGACTATATGAGCTGGGAACCCGGCAACGCCAAACACCGGGCCGGCGTGCTGAATTTGCTCGAGGGATTCAAGCGACGCGGCGTGCCCGTCGACGCGCTTGGGGTGCAGTCTCACCTCGTCACGCAGGGCGCCGATACGCGCGCGGCGATCACCGCGCTTGAGGGCGAATGGCGTCGCTTCCTCGATGCGGTGACCGCGATGGGGTATGGCCTCGTGATCACCGAACTCGACGTTCGCGACAACAATCTGCCGGGCGACATCGCCGCGCGCGATCGCGCGGTGGCGGATTTCACACGCGGGTATCTCGATCTCATGCTGTCCTATCCGTCGGTCCGCGACGTGCTGCTATGGGGCATGTCCGATCGCTACAGCTGGATCGAAGGTTTCGAGCCTCGCCCCGACAAGGCCCGCCGCCGCCCCTGCCCCTATGACGACCGGTTCGTCGCCAAGCCGATGCGTGCGGCGATCGCGGGCGCACTTGCCGCCGCCCCGATGCGAGCGACGTCGAAGACGGTTGCCCGCGAAGGGTCGCGCCGATGAGCCGCTGGGCGATAGCGCTTCTGCCAGCCGCCCTGCTCGCGGCCAGTGCGGGCGCGCGGGATACGGACCACACTGCGCCTGCGCGTCATTGGATCGCGAGTTGGGGCTCGTCGCAGATGATCGCGGACGGCGACAATGCGTTGCCCGCGGATCGCGCACGCGCGGTCACGCTGCGTCAGGTGATCCGGCTGTCGGCAGGGGGCAATCGCCTCCGTGTCCGCCTGTCCAATGCGTTCGGAACGCGGCCGCTCACCATCGCTGCGGGGCACGTCGCGCGCAGTTCGGCGCCTCAGACTGGCGAGATCGTCGGCGGGGTGCGACTGACCTTTGCCGGCCATGCCGATGCCGTCATCCCCGCCGGTGCCGAACTCTATTCGGATCCCGTCGCGATGCCGCTCGCGGCCGGGGCCGATCTCGCCGTCAGCCTGTATCTGCCCGAGGCCGCGGTTCCACAGACCGGCCATCCGGGCGCGCGCGCGATCAGCTTCGCGCTCGCGGGCAATCATGTCGCCGATGCACGCCTGGCAGGCGCTACGCAAACCCCGCATTGGTACGCACTCGCCGATGTCGAAGTAGCGGGTCCGGCGAATGCAGGGACGATCGTCGCGATCGGGGACTCGATCACCGACGGCTATGGCGTCAAGCCAAACCGCAATACGCGGTGGACCGACATTCTCGCCGAACGGTTGCGGCGCACGCCCGCCACCCGCGGTACCGGCGTCGTCAATGCCGGGATCGGCGGCAACCGTATCCTGCTCGACGGGCTGGGTCCCAATCTCATGGCGCGGTTCGACCGCGACGTCATCGCGCGCAACGGCGTGCGCTGGGCGATCCTGCTCGAAGGCGTCAACGATTTGGGCGTACTCACGCGGGAGGCGCCAGCGACACCCGCCCAGCACACCGCGCTCGTGACGCAGATCATCACCGCCTACACCGAACTCGTGACGCGCGCGCATGCGCACGACATCAAGGTGATCGGGGCGACGATCACGCCGTTCGGCGGAAACGACTATTACCACCCGGGACCAGCATCGGAAGCGGATCGTCAGGCCATCAACACGTTCATCCGCACATCCGGCCTGTTCGATGCGGTAATCGATTTCGATCGTGTCATGCGCGACCCGGCGCAACCGGCCAGGCTGGATCCCGCCGTCGATTCAGGCGACCACCTTCACCCATCCGAAGCCGGCTATCGGCGGATGGGCGAGGCGGTCCCGTTGGCCTTGTTCGGTAGCGGGCGGCGCTGATCAGATCGCAACCGCGTACAAGGCGTGATGCGTCAGGATGAAGAGCGTATGATGGTCGTCGCCACCGATGACGAGCTGCAAAGGGCGTTCCGGCGTGTCGATGCGCCGTCGCAACGTGCCGTCGGCGGCGTAGACGAACACCTGGCCGTTGGCGACGTAGAGTTGCCCGGCGGCATCGCGGACCGCGCTTTCGCCACCCCGGTCGGCGACGATCTTGAGGTCGGTGACACGCCCCTGATCGCCGACCAGACCGTCATAGGTCCGGTTTTCCGACGCGTTGGTCAGGACGATTCGCGCGCCGGGAGCGGCGGACACCAGTCCGTACGCATCGAGCGTGTCGGACCAGCGCCACCCCTGGTGGTCGTCGGGTCCCTGGTTCCAGACCCGGAACGCAGGCAGCGCAAGCGATCCATCGGGTGAGCGATATTCCTCGGGCTTGGGCTCTGCCATCTTGGTCGCGAACATGTCCGCCATGGTCGGGAACTGATAGGTCGTGGGATCGATACGGTCTGCGAATTCGCCGTTCGCCCAGACATTGACCGGGAGCAAAGTCGCTGCCCCTTTTCCCCCGGCAGCAGGCGTAGGTGCGATCACCTGAACAGCCGCGGGCTTGGCGGGATCGAGGCTATACACGGTACCGTCGCGCCCTGCCGAGGATAGCACGAGCAGATGCCCCGACCGATCGACCGCGAGATTGACCGGATCGAGCGGCGCGTCGGCGACGATCGAGAGCCCTTCGGCCTTGGTCCAGCCATGGATCCGCTGGAAATGCCGGTCGATGAAATAGAGTTTGCCGTGCGCATCGACGGAGCCGCCGGCGATCGAGTAAAAGCCGTCCGCCAGTTTCTTGACGTCGGTCGACACCGGGATGGCGGAGGCAAGCGCGGCGCTTGTGACCGCAGGCGGCACGTCCAGGCGCGCAAACTCACGTTCGCGCACCTCCTGGCGCCGCGTGATGTCCTTGATCGCGGTCTCGAACGGGTATTTGCTGGCGCGGAGATACGTGCCGCAGCCCTTCGCATCGCAGCTCGCAAACCCGCTTTCGGCGTTCACGTGGACGTTGCGAAACCGGATATCGCCCGAATCATACAACTTTACCGCGGCATCCATCGGCTTGATCGAGCGGGTGACGCGGTAGGCATGGTAATTGGCGAACAGGATGTTGCGCGAATGTCGGATCTCGGTCGAGATCGCATCGACCCCGTCGCGCACCTCCTGCTCGGTTTGCGGCGCGAGGAATTCCCAATTCTCGACATGGTCGAGGACGATTTCCGCGCTGTAATGATGCTCGGCCGACAGCTGGTACACACGTCCCGGCGTCTTGGTGTTCGATACGTGGAAGCCCGAGGACGCGAGAGTGTTGGGCGACCAGATCGCCGCGAACGTCCCGCCGCCGCCATCGGTCACCCAGATGCTCGGCGACTGTCCGTCGAACCGCGCGCGAGGATCGCCAAAGCCGATCGGGCTTCCCTTGGTCAGCGCGGTACCGCCGCCGCCCTGGATCTTCACGTCGTTGACCATCGAAGCGGCGCCGGCGCGCCACAGCAATGCGGACGCGCGCGGATTGACGCCGCCGGTCCACAGGCCAAGTCCGGAGACGATCGCATTGCCGCCCCGGGCGCTCTCGACCAGTGCCTTGGGCGGGCCAACCCCGGCATAGCCCGCCGCCTGATCGACAAGGTAGATGTGAGTGAGGCCTGGATGCAGCGCGATCAAGACGGTATCACTGCGCAACTTCACCGTGTCGGACATACGGTAGCGGCCGGTCGGGAAATACAGCACGCGGTGCGTGTCGATCGCGCGTTGCAGTGCCGCCGTGTCGTCGGTGGTGTCGTCGCCCTTCACGCCCAGATCGCGGACGTTCGCCCAGTCGCGGACCGGCGGCAGCGCACGGATCGCCGGCGTCGCGCGGACCGGAACGCGGGCCAGCGGCGCCATCGTGACGTCGGTCGCATATGCGCCGATCGTGCCGAGCGCCGGCAGCTTCAGCCCGTACGAGAAATCCGCAACCCGGTAGCGTGGCCCGGCTCCCGCGACCGTCTTGCCGCTGTCGCGGAAACGGACGAAGGTCGGCGTATTGACCCCGACGGCATTGTCGAAACCGATTTGCGTGAAGACGCTGTTCTCGGCCGAAACGACGACTCCGGTGCGCGTGACGTTCTCGAACCGGACGTCCTTGCCCCACAACGAGTCGGAATGGCCGCGATCGATCTCGATGCCGACCGGCGTATCGCGGATCGCGACGTTGACGAGCGTCAGGTCGACCTCGTGCTCGCGGATCGCGGCGTCGCGCTGGCCCTGGAATTCGGAGTCGATCAGCGTGAACTGCCACGCGGGCGAGGTCTTCTCCGAGATGATCCCGTAGCGACCGCCGAAGAACCGCAGATCCTCGAATTCATTGCCCGCCTGATAGACCCCGGCAAGCCCGGAGCCGATGTGGAAATCGACGTGGCGCAGATAGCCGTGCTGTGCGACCCGGAAGCGCACCGCGACCGCCCCCGCATTGCCGTCGCCGATCCGAAAATCGATATTCGACAGCGCGGAATAGAAAGTACTCGAGGTCGCATCGAAGATCGCCGGGTCGAACGGCACGCTGGTGGGCGGCGGCACCGGCGCCTTGCCGACCCGGTATTGATCCTCGCCGGTGAAACTCAGCATCGCGGCGACGCCCGATGCATACCCTGCACTATTGTCGGCGAGGACGATCTCGGGACGCGTGGGGCCGATGCCGAAGATCCGGACCGCCGAGCGGACGAAGATCGTCCGACTGATCCGGTACCGCCCCGACGGCACGAACACGATGCCACCCTGGCCGCCGGCTGCGGCCGCATCGATCGCCTGTTGCAGCGCTACGCTGTCATCGGCGCGCCCGTCGCCAACGCCCTTGACCGTTATCGCGCGCGGATCGTCGGGACGGGTGAGATAGACCGAATTCGTCTTCGCGAATGCCGCGACGGGGGACAGCACGGGCAGCAATACCGCACCACTCAGCAGCCATTTCATGGTCATGTCGATCCTATCCCCGATGACGGGCCGTAGTTGCGGATAACGATTTTGCGGTCGCCGGCCCGGTAGCGGGATTGTCCGCTCACAAGTCGAACCCGGTCGCCGGATGCGCGCACGCGCACGCGCGCGCTCGACTTGTGGCGCAGGTCGATCAGGCGGGGTGCAGCACCAGGGTCTGCGCGACGATCGCCACTTGCGTGCGATTGCGCACGTTCAGTTTGCGCATCAACGCGGTCATGTGCGCCTTTACCGTCGCCTCGGCGATCCCGAGATCATAGGCGATCTGCTTGTTGAGCAGTCCCGAATGGACGCCGCGCAGGACCTTGATCTGGGTCGGGGTGAGTTGCGGAGGGCGCGTCGCCAGTGCCGGAGCGGCATTGCCGCGCAGGGATCGGTAATCGTCCCGAACAGTCGCTTCCATGATCATCCTCCACTGTTTCGGCTGTGACGCCGCCGTCTTCTCCCGCAGTCTGACGCCGCGGTAACAAGCTCGTAGTTTTCGATCCGCCGCTCCGCTTTATACAGATTCGGTTGGACAGGTTTATACTATGCTCCGCTGTTCATCGCCGTATCAAGCCTTTTCTGTTGGCAGATCGCAAATACCTGTCCTACAGATCGGGTCTACTCGACAGGTGAACACACCGTCGGATCGCAGGGAAGGATGCCGATGTCGCCACCATGCACGCGTCTCGTAGGACCCAGGGATCTTCGCCGATGATCGGCGGCGACCTGAGGCTGATCATTGCCGCGCTATCGGGAATCCTGCTTGCCGTGGTGATGATCGTCCGCGGACGACTACATCCCTTTATCGGCCTGTTGTGCGGCGCCTTCACGGTCGGTTTGCTGGCGGGGCTGCCGCTGCCGGACGTCGCGAAGGCGGTCCAGAAGGGCGTTGGCGACATCATCGGCGGCACCGGTCTGGTCGTCGCGCTGGGGCTGTCATTAGGGGCAATGCTGCATCTGTCCGGCGCCGCCGCGTCGCTTGCCAAGGGCGCGCTGAACCTGACCGGCACCCGCGCTGCGCCATGGGCGACGCTCGGCATCGCGATCGTCATCGGACTGCCGCTGTTCTTCGAGACCGGGCTGGTCCTGCTACTGCCGATCGTCGTTGCGGCTGCGGAGGAAATGTCCGCGATGACCGCGGGAACCAGCGATGCCGCACGCGATCAGGCCAAGCTGCGGCTGATCATGCCTGCGCTGGCGGGGCTAGGCGTGGTGCATGCGCTGGTGCCACCGCATCCCGGCCCGCTGCTTGCGGTCGAGGCACTCGGCGCGAACCTCGGGCTGACGATGCTCTACGGAATCCTCATCGCGATCCCGACGGCGATCGTCGCCGGACCGTTGCTGGCGAAATTCACCACCCGCGGCGTGCGGCTGGCAACGCCGGTGCTGCGCGACACCGGACTGGCGATCGCCACGCCCTCGCGGCTGCTGTCGCTGGTGATCGTGCTGTTGCCGGTCGTGCTGATCGCAACCGGCGAACTGGGCCAGATGATCCCGACGCTGAAGGGCGCGCCCGGCCTGGTCGCGGCGAGCAATCCGGTCGTCGCGCTGCTCCTGACGAACCTGCTTGCGCTGCCGCTGCTGTTCGGGCGGCGGCTGCGCGAGGCGGCGATCCAGAATGCGGTGTGGCATGAGACGATGGGCGCGGCTGGCGCGATCCTGCTGGCGATCGGCGCCGGTGGTGCGCTGAAACAGGTGCTGGTGACCGCAGGCCTGTCCGATCTGCTCGCGCGGACGGTGATGATGTACGCGATCTCGCCGTTGCTGCTCGGCTGGCTGGTGGCGGTCGCGATCCGGCTCGCCGCGGGCTCGGCGACGGTGGCGACGATCACCGCGGTCGGCATCATGCCCGGCGTCGTCGCCAGCTCGGGGGTATCGCCCGAACTGGTCGTGTTGGCGATCGGCGCAGGGTCGGTATTCTTCAGCCACGTCAACGATCCGGGCTTCTGGCTGGTCAAGAGCTATGTCGGGACCAGTACCGCGGACACGTTCCGCACCTGGTCGCTGCTCGAGACCGCGATCTCGGTGGTCGGCCTCGCGCTGGTGATGGCGCTGAGCTATGTCGTCTGACGATGCCGGGATCAGGGTATATGCCACTGCAGGAAGTGCGGTCGTGACCGAATTACGGCTGGCCGATCGCGCCTATACGGCGATCGTCCGGATCATCACCGACGACAAGCTTGCGGTCGGCGATCGGCTGCCCTCCGAAGCGCAACTCGCCGCCACCTTCGGGATGTCACGGACGATCGTCCGCGAGGCGCTGGCCCGGCTGGCGTCGGACGGAATCACCCAGGCGCGGCGCGGTGCGGGGTCGTACGTCAAGCGCCGCCCTTCCGAACGGCTCGGCACGCACATGCCGATGGATGCGCTGGCGACGACGCTCGGCACCTACGAAGTGCGGTTCGTGCTGGAGGCGGAGGCCGCGCGGCTCGCGGCATCGCGCCGATCGCATCATCAGCTCGAGGCGATCGAACGGGCGCTGGAGGCGTTGCGCAGCGCGTTGCTGTCGAACGCGCCCGCGCATGACGAGGACTGGGTGCTCCACCGCGCGATCGTCGAGGCGACCGCCAACGCCGCGTTCCTGCTGGTGTTCGACCATCTCCACGAGGAGGTGATGCGGATCCTGCGTGCCGGCGTCGATATCTCCCGCTCGCGCCCGCCCGAGGTCATCGGAGCGATGATGGACGAGCATGACGCGATCGTCGAGGCGATCCGCGCGGAAGATGCGGACGGCGCCGCGCTCGCGATGCGCTGGCATTTGTCACAGGGGCGCAAGCGGCTGATGCCGTGATGCGGTACCTGTCGGTTCGTTCGGTGCGCAGGTCAGCCGCGCCGTTGCTCCTGCAGGGGCGTCGTGATCCCTAGCCAGGCCAGCACCTCTGTCGCCAGCGCATCCGGCGTCCGGCTCGCATCGAGGATCAGCGCGTTTTCATCCGCTGCCGGCCGCTCGAGCGTAGCGAGTTGGCTGTCTAGCAGGCTTGCCGGCATATAATGTCCAGACCGCGCGGCAAGCCGACGCGCGATCTCCGCGGGCATCGTATCGAGCAGTACGAACGACAGCGGTACGGCAGAGGTCGCGGACAGACGCTCCCGGTAACTGCGTTTCAGGGCGGAACAGGCGGCCACCGCGAGGCCACCCTGCTCGGTCCGAGCCCCCAGCGCCGCGTCGCCGAGCGCAGCCCCGAGGCGGTCGAGCCACGGCCAGCGGTCGGCATCGTCGAGCGGATGCCCCGACTGCATCTTGGCGATGCTTGCCGGCGTGTGAAACATATCGCCTTCGAGCAGCGGACAGTGAAGCCTCTCCGCCAAAGACGCCGCCAGCGTCGATTTACCGCTGCCGCTGACGCCCATGACGACAATGCCCCTGCCAAGAATGGCCCTGCCAAGGCTGTCATGCGGATTTCCGGAAGTATCTCGCTCTGCTTGCACCACGCGCCCTCGTCGACTGTCCCGCTACGACGCTATCGGACGGCGCAACGGGCTTGGCCATTACGACCTTTGTCGCAGTCGTCCTAGCCGACGCGACCGCCTATCGGGCATGATGTGCCGAAACTTCACGCGCACGCCGAAAGGGACCGATGATGACGGCCAGACCTGCGATCATGCCCTTTCCGACACTCATGCCCCTGCCGCGCGTTGCAGCGGCGCTGCTGCTCGCGAGCGTTTCCACAAGCGCCCTCGCCGTGCCGTCGCGATCGGTCTACGCGACCGCCCCTAGCGATCCGCGCGCGATCACCGTCGTCGCCCGCGGCGACGGAGTCACCGATGACGGCCCGGCGATCCAGCGCGCGATCGATGCCGCCGCGGCGACGACCAAGGGCAGCGGCGCCGGCGGCCTCGTCTTCCTTCCCGCCGGGCGTTACCGGATTACCCGCACCCTGTATCTGCGTCCCGGCGTCCGCCTGTTCGGGGTCGGTAAGACGCGTCCGGTGCTCGTGCTGGCCAGCGCGACGCCCGGCTTTCAGCGTGGCGCGGGCAGCATGGTCATGTTCACCGGCAACTTGCCGCCACCGCCGGGCGCGCCCCCCGCCCCACCCGTGGCGGTCCCGCCACCGACCAGCGTTCCGTTCGCGCCCGATATCGCAGATGCGAATTCGGGCACCTTCTATTCGGCGCTGTCCAATATCGACTTCATGATCGGCGACGGCAATCCCGCTGCCACCGCGGTCCGCGCGCATGCGGCACAGCATGCGTTTCTGAGCCATATCGATTTCCACCTCGGCTCGGCGCTCGCGGGGATCTACCAGGTCGGCAATCTCGGCCAGGACCTGCGCTTTTATGGTGGGCGGTACGGGATCCTGACCGAAAAGACCTCCCCCGCCTGGCAGTACACGCTGCTCGACTCGGTCTTCGACGGCCAGCGCGACGCCGGTATCCGCGAACACGAAGCGGGGCTCACTCTGGTCAACACGGTGTTCCGCAACACGCCCGTCGGGATCGACATCGACCGCGGCTATGGCGACTGGCTGTGGGGCAAGGACGTCCGGTTCGATGGCGTGACCAAGGCCGGGATCATCATCAGCAACGAAGGCAGCGCCTATACGCAGATCGGTTTCGACAATGCCGTGGCCAACGCGACACCAGTGTTCGCGCAGTTTCGCGACAGCGGTCGGACATTGGCAGGCTCGACGGCACGATACCGGGTCGGCGAATTCACCGCCGGACTGACCCTGCCCGCACTGGGTACCACGGGGCGTTTTGCGACACGGTTCGATCCGAAGCCGCTGTCCTCGTCTGCGCCGTCGCGCAAACCGGCGATCCGTGCATTGCCGCCGGTCTCGGCCTGGACGAGCGTCAAGGATCTCGGTGCCCGCGGTGACGATGCCAGCGACGATACCGCGGTGCTCCAGCGCTCGATCGATACGCACCGCGTGTTGTATTTCCCCGCCGGCTTCTACCGCGTCACCGATACGCTGAAGCTGCGCGCCGACACTGTCCTGATCGGCCTCCACCCCAGCCTGACGCAGATCGTGCTCGCGGAGGACAGCCCCGCCTATCGCGGCGTCGGTAGCGCCCGTGCCTTGATCGAAAGCGCGAAAGGCGGCGCGGCGATCGTTTCCGGGCTCGGGCTGTCGACCGGTGGACGCAATCCGCGCGCGACCGCCTTGCTATGGCGCGCCGGCGAACAGTCGCTGGTCGACGACGTCAAGTTCGGCGGCGGGCATGGCAGCTTTCGCGCCGACGGCACGCGCTTCGATCCCTACAACGCGACGCATACCGCCGACCTCGATCCGGCCAAGCGCTGGGACGGGCAATATGCGAGCCTGTGGGTGACGGATGGCGGCGGCGGCACGTTCAATGGTGTGTGGACGCCGAACACCTACGCGCAGGCCGGGCTCCACGTCTCGAACACGAGCACGCCGGGCTATGTGTACCAGATGTCGGCCGAGCATCACCGGCGGGCGGAGATCGTCCTCGACGGCGTCCGCAACTGGCAGTTCCTCGCCCCGCAGACCGAGGAGGAAGCCGGTGAAAGCCGCGCCGCGGTCGCGCTGGAGGTGCGCAATTCGCGCGACATCCTGTTCGCCAACCTCCATGCCTACCGCGTGACGCGGTCGCTCGAACCGGCACCCGCGGCGGTGACTGTGTACGGATCGACCGACATTCGTTTCCGCAATGTCCATGTGAATGCCGAAAGCGGCTTCTCGACGTGCGACGCGAACGGCTGCGGGACCTATCTGCGTGCGAGCAAATATCCGTACGAGAATGCGATCGTCGACATCACGCAGGGTCGCGTGATGCGCGAACGTGAGTTTGCCGTGCTCGACGTCACGACCGCACCAATCCCCGCCGCCGCGCCGCCCTTGGCAGACGTCCGCAAGGTTGCGGACGGCTTCTACTCGTTGGGCGGCGGCGCGGTCGTTGCGAAGGGCAAGCTGTACTTCGTCGATCGCCAGTTCCACCGGATCCATGGCTGGTCCGAGACGGAGGGTCTGTCGATCGTCGCGGATGCGCCGCTCGATCCCGTCAATCTCGCGGTGGACCGTTCGGGGGGCTTGCTGGTGCTGTCCTCGGCGGGCCCGGCCGCGACGGTATACGGCCTCCGACCCGAGGCTCCGCAGGCGATCAAGGTCATCACGCCGACGCCGGTCGGGCCCCACGCCAACGCGCGGGTCGTGCTCCCCGGGAGCGTATGGAACAATGGCGAGTTCCGCGATCAATATGACTCGACGCGCGATCACTTCACGACCCTGGCGGAGATGTTTGCGCGCGATGTCGGGGTCGCCAAACCGCTCGAATACGTATCGGCCGATGGCAGTCTGGCCCTGCCCGCCTACCGGGTCTGGCAA
Organism: Sphingomonas sp. PP-F2F-A104-K0414; assembly: GCF_004340945.1. Lineage (GTDB taxonomy): Bacteria > Pseudomonadota > Alphaproteobacteria > Sphingomonadales > Sphingomonadaceae > Sphingomonas. The sequence goes on along the minus strand of NZ_SLYD01000007.1, from coordinate 182,066 downwards.
CAGGGGCCGGCCGATCATCTCGGGTGGCGCTTTTCCGATACGCTCGACACCTACGGGCTGGTCACGGGACGCGTCGGCGAGCGTCTGTACCTGGTCAACGGATCGGAGGATCGAACCTATAGCGGGCTGCTTGGGAGCGGCGGCGCGATCACCGACCTGAGACCGTTCGCCTCGCGTGGCGGCGAAAGCGTCGCGGCAGGGCCGGACGGTCGCGTCTACGTCGCCAATGGTCAGGTCTTCGTCTACGCGGCGGACGGCCGCGAGCAGGGACGGATCGACGTGGCCGACCGCCCACTGCAATTGCTGTTCGGCGGCGAGGACGGCCGCACGCTGTTCATCCTGACGCATCACGCGCTCTATACCGCCCGCCCCTGAGCCCCGCCCTTCCCTCGCGACCCTGTGCTCCGTCGATAGGGCGCGGATTGCGACCTTGGTCGTAGATGCCGCGCCGGTCGCGATGCGGTAGACCCCGGTAGACACGATGGACTGACAAGCCGGATCACCGGCACGTACCGTGGGCACAGGGGATGGATCGATGACAATGGCGACGCGCGACCGACTGTCGTTTGGACGATTTGATGGTATCGCTACCAGCCTGGTCGCGCTGGCGACTGTGCTGGCCTGTACGCCTGTATCGGCCCAGACCGTCGCACCGCCGCCTGCCCCGGTCAGTGACCAGGCCGAGCCGACACTCGATCCGGTTGCGCCGCAAGCCTCCCCCGCCAGCCCCGCCGGTGACGCGCAGGCCCCCGCCTCGGTTAACGACATCGTCGTCACCGGCACGCGCATCACGTCGAGCGGCTTCAACGCGCCGACGCCGACGACGGTGATCGGCGAGGAGCAGATCCTCAAGAACGCGCAACCCAACATCTTCACGACGGTGGCGCAATTGCCCTCACTGCAGGGCTCGACCGGTGCCACCACGGGCACCTTCAGCACGTCGAGCGGATCGCAAGGGTTGAGCTCGTTCTCGCTGCGCGGCCTCGGCACGATCCGCACGCTGACCTTGCTCGACGGCCAGCGCGTCGTCGGCGCCAACGTCACCGGCGTGCCGGATATCAGCCAGTTTCCGCAATTGCTGATCAAGCGCGTCGACATCGTCACCGGCGGCTCTTCCGCATCCTATGGTTCGGACGCGGTCGGCGGCGTGATCAACTTCATCACCGACACCAAGTTCACCGGGTTCAAGGCCAACGTCCAGACCGGCGTGACCACATACGGCGATGACGGCCAGGTGCTGTTCCAGGCGGCGGTCGGCAAGAGTTTCGCGAACGACAAGCTCCACGTCATCCTGAGCGGGGAATATTCGAAGGAGCAGGGCGTCGGCCCCGGCAATTTCGGCGAGGATCTCGCCGGCAGCCGCGACTGGTACCGCGCGACGACCTTGGTCGACACCGGCATCCGCAACAACGGCTCGCCGCAGCTTCTCTACCGCGACCACGGCCAGGCCTATCAATACACCAAATACGGGCTGATCAGCGCCGGGCCGCTGCAAGGCACGGCGTTCGACGTCAACGGCCAGCCGTTCGCGTTCAATTACGGCTCGAACGGCGTGCCGGCGAAGAACGCGGCGGGCAACGTCACCGGCTGTTATGTCGGCTTCTGCGTCGGCGGCGACCAGTCGGGGCATGTCGGATCGGGCACCTCGCTGCAATCCGCGATCCAGCGCCTCAACGGCTATACGCGCATCAGCTACGACGTCGCGCCCGACATGGAGGTCTACATGACCGCCAACGTCGCGCAGGTGAAGACGCACAACCAGCCCAATCCTGGCGCATCCAAGACCGGGCTGACCATCCAGTGCGCAAACCCGTATCTGCCCGCGTCGATCTCGGCAGCCTGTGCGGCGAACGGCATCACCAATTTCCAGTACGGCCTCAGCAACGCGATCCTGCCGAACATCCAGGTCAACACCGATCGTCGTCAGTATCGCTTCGTCGGGGGCTTGAAGGGCAAGTCCGATCTGCTGGGTACCAGCTGGACCTATGACGCATCGTACGAGCACGGCATCAACATCACCGACATCAACGTCGACAATGTCAGCCTGACCGGACGCTACAACCAAGCGATCAACGCAACCCGGATCAACGGCCAGATCGTCTGCGCCGATGCGGCCGCGCGCGCCGCCGGGTGTCAGCCGATCAACATCTTCGGCGGCACCACGCCGTCGGCGGCGGCGCTGGCGTACATCACGCCGGCCGCTGGACCGTTCCAGCATACCAAGCAGACCCAGGATGCCGCCGCGGGCAGCATCTCGGGCGAGCCGATCACCCTGTGGGCAGGTCCGCTCGCGCTGGCGGCAGGCATCGAATGGCGCCGTGAGTTCTACCGCGTCAACGCCGATCCGTACGGCGCGGGCGTTTCCGACGTCAGCCCGAATTCGACGCTGTATCCGTCCGATCCGAACCTCAATTCGACGATCGGCAGCAATTGGTACGCGGGCAATTACAAGAACGGGACGGGCAAATACACGGTTCTCGAGAGCTTCCTCGAGATGAACCTGCCGATCCTAGATTCCAAGACGCTGGGCCGGGCGAACGTCAACGCCGCGGGACGCGCCACGCGCTATTCGACCTCGGGCGTGGTCTACGCCTGGAAGGTCGGCGGCACGTGGGAGACGCCGCTCGACGGCTTCCGCCTGCGCGCGGTGACGTCGCGCGACGTCCGCGCACCGAACCTGTCGGAGCTGTTCGCCGCGCCGACCACCACGACCGTCCCCAACTTCACAGATCCGTTCCGCAACACGCAAGTGCTGATCATCCAGAACACGATCGGCAATTCGGCGCTCCGCCCCGAGATCGCGCGCAGCACCGAGGCGGGCATCGTCCTGTCGCGGCCAACATGGTTGCCGGGGCTCAGCCTGTCGTTCGACTATTACACGATCAAGCTGAAGGACGTCGTCTCCAGCCTGACCGCGGCGCAGATCGTCAATCTCTGCTTCCAGGGCAATACGGACACCTGCAGCGCGTTCAATCTTCAGAACACCGCCGGGCCGAACTTCGTCAACGTGCAGTCCTTCAACCTGGCGTCGATCAAGACCAACGGCTTCGATATCGAGGGCAGCTATCAGTGGCGCAAACCACTCGGGATCGACGGCAATTTCACGGTCCGGGCGCTTGCCACCCACGTCATGAAGTACGTGACCGATCCCGGCCTGCCCGGTACCATTCCGGTGGATACGGCGGGTGCCAATTCGGGTGCGACCCCCGACTGGAAATGGCTCGCAACCGAAAGCTACGACAATGATCAGTTCAGTCTCACGCTGCAGCAGCGCTGGTTCAGCGATGGCGTGATCGGCCATCAATATGTCGTCTGTCAGCCCGGCAACTGCCCGGTATCGACCGCGAACAACCCGACGATCGACTATAATAAGATGAAGGGCGCGTTCTACTTCGACGTCGGCGGCGCGCTGAACGTCACCAAGCAGGTCAGCATGTTCTTCAAGGTCGACAATCTGTTCGATCACGATCCCGAACCGTCGCCACAGACCAATACGGGGCTCGACGTGAACCCGGCATTGTACGACACATTGGGCCGGTTCTACCGGATCGGCGTGCGCGCGCGGTTCTGACGGGTCCGGATCGCCTATCCTTCCAAACGCCGGGACGCTCTTTCATGGATTTTGCACGACGCGATATCATCCTGTCCGCCGCCGCACTGGCGCTGAGTTCGGCGGCGTGCGGCGCAGGGCGGCCCGACCGCAAGCTCGGCTATGCGATCGTCGGGCTCGGCTCGTACGGGCTCGACGTCATCATACCCCAGTTCGCCAATTGCACGCACAGCCGGCTAGCCGCCGTGGTCAGCGGCGATCCCTTCAAGGCGAAGCGGGTCGCCTCCGAGCACGGCCTGCCCGCCAGCGCGGTCTATTCCTACGCCAATTTCGACTCGATCCGAAACAATCCGGATGTCGACATCGTCTATGTCTGCCTGCCCAATGCGCTGCACGCCGAGTACACGATCCGCGCGGCGAAGGCGGGCAAGCACGTGATGTGCGAAAAGCCGATGGCGGTTTCGGTCGCGGAATGCGAGGCGATGATCGCCGCGTGCAAGACCGCGAACCGCAAGCTGATGATCGGCTATCGCTGCCATTTCGAGGCCTATAATCTCGAGGCGATGCGATTGGCGCATACCGGTGCGGCGGGGAAAATCCGTTATGTCCGGTCCGAGCACGGCTTCGTCCAGCGCGATCCGTCGAAATGGCGGCTCAAGCGCGCGCTGTCGGGCGGCGGGTCGCTAATGGACATGGGCATCTACAGCCTCCAGGCGGCGCGCTACATGACCGGTGAGGAACCGATCGCGGTGACCGCGCGCGAATCCACCGACCGACGCGATCCCCGCTTTACCGAGGTCGAGGACATGATCGACTGGACGCTGGAATTCCCCTCGGGCGCGATCGCCGGGTGCCAGTCGATGTACAGCGCCAACCAGAACCACATCCTGTTGATGGGTGACGCCGGCCGGATCGAGCTCGAGCCGGCGACGCGCTATGATGGCAACCAGATGTGGGTCGGCAAGGACGGCCGCGAGCGCGCGGTCACGCCGCCGCCCGGCCCCGGCAAGACGCAGTTCGCGGGGCAACTCGATCACCTCGTCGACTGCGTCCGCACCGGGCGCGAACCGATCGTGTCGGGCGAAGAGGGCCTGCGCGACATGCGTATCGTCGAGGCGATCTACCGTTCCGCGCGCGAAGGGCGGACCATCCGCCTGGACGGTCGCGCATGATCGCGCGTCTCGTGGCCGTTGCCCTCGCCCTCGTGTCGGTTGCTGCAACGGCGCAGACCACGGATCCCACTGCCTTCGCATCGGGTGCCGAAGTGACCTCGCAGGTCGCGGCGATGGCGAAAGCGATGAAACCCGGACAGGGCTTTGCGTGGCAGCCCTTGGTGCGCGACGGCGAAACGGTGGCCGCGCTCGAATATTGGAAGACGCCAGGACGCCCGGCAGTGCATCCGGATCAGGCCGAATACGCGATCGTCATCGCCGGCGCCGGAACGCTGATATCGGGCGGCACGCTAGAGGCGGCGAAACCCGTCAAGCCCGACCTCACCGAAGGCGACCGCATCGTCGGCGGCACCACGCGGACGTTGAAGCCGGGCGACGTCATGCTGATCCCGGCGGGCGTACCGCACTGGTTCGGCATCACCGGCGGCCGCCTCGTACTGCTCGGCACGAAGCTGACTGCGAGACGGTGAGGGACCTTCTAATCCTCCCCCGCCAGGGGGAGGTGGCAGGCGCAGCTTGACGGAGGGGGAGGTAAGGCATGTCTTCGGTTGCGTCGGCCTCCCCCTCCGCCGCTTCGCGCCACCCCCCCTGGCGGGGGAGGATTCGGACGGTCTGACTCACCCCCACCAACCGCGGCGCAGCGGCACGCGCAGGACACGGTCGTTCGCAGTCAGGTACAGCGCCCTCCCACGCTCGCCGAACGCGCAGTTCGCGATCGGCGCCCCGGTCGAGATCAGCCCCAACGGTTCGGCCTCGTGCGTCAGGATCATCATCCCGCCCGGCACCGAGCACACCAGCGTGCCATCGCGTGCCACCTTCATGCCATCAGGCAGCCCCGCGCCACCCCGCGCCTGCATCGGTTTCGCATCAAGCCAGACCCGCGCGTTACCGGGCCGCCCCGCGGAATCCAGGTCATAGACCATGATCCGTGGCGCGGTTTCGTCCGATACCGATACGTAGAGCCGCCGCTCGTCGGGTGACAGCGCGATGCCGTTGGGGCGCGTCAGGCCGCCGTCGAGCAGTTCGACACCACCGTCCCGCGTCCAGCGATAGACGCCGTTGACCGTCATCTCCTTGTCCGGCGAGGCGTCGCCGTCGACCAGTCCATAAGGCGGATCGGTGAAGTAGATCGCACCGTCGCGCGCGACGTGCAGGTCGTTCGGGCTGTTGAAGCGCTTGCCGCGATACCGGTCGATCATCACCTCGCGACGGCGCGTGACCAGATCGACGCGGTCGATCGAGCGGCCGCCGCTGTTGGCGATCAGAAGCTTGCCCGCCCGATCGAGCGCAAGACCATTGGCGCCCGGCTCTCGGACGCGTTTGGGATCGGTTCCACCGGCGCCGGACGGATCGAGGAACGGCGTCGCACGACCGCCCTTGCGCCAGCGCCGGACGATATTGGCCGCGGGATCGGAGAACAATAGATACGCTCCCGAGTCTTGGCCGGCCTCGACCCACAACGGCCCCTCTGCCCAGCGAATCCCGGTGGCGATCGTCTCGATGACCGCGTTCGGCGCGATCATGCGGTCGAGTGCCGGCGACAGACGGACGATCCGCGGGACGACTGCGCGCGCCTCCGCAGCGCTAGCCGTCGCGGCGCGCGCGGAGCCGAGCAGCGCCAGTCCACCGATCATGACGCTGCGACGATCCAGCGCGATGCCGTTACGCACTTCGGCCGACGAACGACTCTGTCCGGTTGGTTCCCACGTCATGCCGTCATCCTCCGCGTTGCACTTGGTAGCGCTATCGCCCAAGATGCGACGATAAAAGCGAGAGGATCACTGTGTCGATACCGAAATGGGGATACGCCACGGCGTTCGGAGTCAGCGTCATTCTCGCCAGCCCGGTCTTCGCGGCCACCGCGCGTACGATCGCGGTCGACGTACAGGCACCGACGACGCCCCGCGACCGCATGGCCGAGCTTTCCATCGGCGCCGATTTTCCCGGCACGCTGCAACGCGAGGACAGTCTGGCGCAGCTGGGGCTCGTTCAGAAAGACCTGCGCTTCCGCTATATCCGCTTCCACAATGTCTTCGCGGACCAGCTGGGCGTGTACCGCGAGGTGAACGGCAAGCCGGTCTATGATTGGCGCAAGCTTGATCGGCTCTACGACCGGTTGCTCGGCATGGGGCTCAAGCCGTTCGTCGAACTCGGCTTTACCCCCGATGCGATGAAGACGTCCGACCAGACGATCTTCTACTGGAAGGGCAACACCTCGCATCCGCAGCCCGAGAAATGGACCGCGCTGGTCGATGCGTTCACGCGTCACATGATCGACCGCTATGGCGCCAAGGAAGTCCGCAGCTGGTATTTCGAATTCTGGAACGAACCCAATCTCGCCGGCTTCTGGGAAGGCGCCGATCAAGCCGCGTATTTCGACTATTACAAACGCACCGTGCGCGCGATCAAGGCGATCGACCCGGCGCTGCGCGTCGGCGGACCGGCGACCGCAGGCGCTGGCTGGGTGCCCGAATTTCTCGCTTATGCGAAAGCCAATGCGCTCCCGGTCGATTTCGTCAGCACGCATACCTACGGCGTCGAGGGCGGCTTTCTCGACGAGAAGGGCGAAGGCGACAACAAGCTGTCGCGCGATCCCGATGCCGTCGTGAAGGACGTCCGCGCGGTGCGCGCGCAGATCGACGCCGCCGGCCGCCCCGGACTGCCGCTGTTCTTCACCGAATGGAGCACCAGCTACAATCCGCGCGATCCGATCCACGACGATTATCTCGGCGCGGCCTATGTGCTCTCGAAGCTGCGACGCACCGAGGGGCTGGCGCAGGGCATGAGCTACTGGACGTTCAGCGACCTGTTCGAGGAACCAGGGCCGCAGGCCAAGCCGTTCGAGGGCGGCTTCGGGCTGATGACGCCGCAAGGCGTGCGCAAAGCGACGTGGTTCGCCTATAAATACCTCGCCGAGCTAGGCGACCGTGAAGTGCCGACCGGCGACGCCCAGAGCATCGCCGCGATCAAGGGCCGAACGATCCAGCTGCTCGCATGGCGCGACGTCCTGCCCGATCAGCCCGTGAGCAATCGCCCGTTCTTCACCAAAATCCGCGTTCCCGCCGCCGCGGCGCCGCTCGATATCACGCTCGGCAACCTGAAGCCGGGATCGTACCGCGTCACGGTACGCCGCACCGGCTTTCGCCAGAACGACGCGTATACCGCGTATCTCGAAATGGGCAGGCCAGCGGCGCTGACCGGGGCACAGCTTGCGCAGTTGCAGGCAGCGACGCGGGATTTGCCGACCACCAGTACGCTTCGGGTCCGCGCCGATGGCAAGGCGACGATCGACCTGCCGATGCGCGATCACGATGTCGTGATGATCGAGCTGACACCGGCCTGAACCGAGCGCGATCCGGCAAGAGCAGTCGGACACTTTCGTCGCGTTCGAGGATTGGAGCACCACCCCGCACAGACCACAGGACACCGTCATGCGCATTGATCTTACCGGCAAGACCGCGCTCGTCACCGGCTCTACCGAAGGCATCGGCTTCGGCATCGCGCAAGGGCTCGCACGGGCGGGCGCGACCGTCATCGTCAATGGCCGTACGCAGGCGAAGGTCGATGCCGCGGTCGAGAAGATCGGCGGCAATGCGCGCGGGGTGGCCGCAGACCTCGGCAACGCCGACGGTCATGACGTGCTCGTCGCCGCGGTGCCGCACGCCGATATCGTCGTCAGCAACCTCGGCATCTTCCAACCCGCCGACTTTTTCGACGTCGACGACGCGACGTGGGACCGGCACTGGCAGGTCAACGTGATGGCCGGCGTTCGATTGGCACGTGCATACCTGCCCGGCATGGCGGCGAACGGCTGGGGACGCCTCGTGTTGCTGTCGTCCGAATCCGCCTTCAACATTCCCGTCGAGATGATCCACTACGGCGTCAGCAAGACCGCCGATGTCGCGCTCGCACGCGGCCTCGCCAAGCGGATGGCGGGCACCGGCGTGACGGTGAATTCGGTGCTGCCCGGCCCGACCTTGTCCGAAGGCGTCGAGGCGATGCTCGAGGACGAGCGCGCCAAGACCGGCAAGCCGATCGACGAGGTCGCCGCGACGTTCGTGCAGACGCATCGACCAAGCTCGATCATCCGCCGTGCCGCCACGGTCGAGGAGGTCGCGAACATGGTCGTCTATCTGGCCTCGCCGCTTGCCTCCGCCACCACGGGTGCGGCGATGCGCGTCGATGGCGGCGTGATCGACACGCTCTGACACGGCACCGGTGGGTCCGTTTCTCGCTGCGCTCGACCGGTTACCGACCGGCTATAGCGAGGGTCTGTTCGCTGGCCGTCGCTGGGGCGTCACGGTCGATCTTTCGGCGGATCGTCGGCGGTGCTGGGTCTGGGGCGAACACCTGGGCGGCAACGCACGGATCAGTTTCAACCTTTACAGGTTGGCGGACCGGCCCCTGCTACGCCCCTGCGAGATGCCCGCCGAAACCGTGATCGCCTTCATACTCGTCTACACGCCCGATCCGGTGCGGCTCACGCCACCGCCGTCGCGTGGATAGGCAGGAGTGCCGCACCGATCGTCGCGGCGGCACCCTCCAGCGTGGACACCGAGATGATCGGCACGCCGCTGACATGATCGCCGATGTGCATCGCGCCGAAGTCGATATGCTCGACGAGCGCACGCAGGATGCGGTTCGGCAGCGGGCTTGAGATCACGAACTCGCCCGGATCGATCCACGCCAGCCCCCAGTTTATGATCGGTGCGATCTGGCTGGCGGCACGGCGCACCCAGGCATCGACGACATCTTCGTACCCCGCGACCACCGCCTCGAAATCGACCAGCGAGTGGATATCGCAACCGGCTTCACGCAACGTCATCAACAAGTCGAGCGTCGAGGGGCGTGGCCGGTCGTTGGGATAGAGGCAGCCGATCTCCCCCGCGCTCGCCATCGCGCCGCGCAGGATCCGGCCCTCGACGATGATCCCCGCGCCGATCCCATGGCCGAGCAGGATCACCACCGCGGTCGAGCAGCGCCGCATCAGCCCGCCGACATAATATTCCGCCAGCGCGGCGGTGTTGGCATCGTTCTCGATCCAGATCCGGTGGCCGATATGCTCCTCGAACAGCGTCTTCAGATCGATCCCGCGCCATGCCCCAAGGCTGTCGACGGTCCAGCGCCGGTTCCCCTCGGGCGATAGCGACGACCCGGGCACGCCGATCCCAACCCCGAGCAGCCGCCGTCCGAGCAGGCGGTTCTCTATCGCCATGGCGTGCATCGCCGAGGTTACGCGCGCGGCGAACACGCGCGGATTGGGATCGTCGAACGGTTGCGAGCTGTGCGCGATCACCCCGCCCGAATAGTCGACGAGCGCCACCTCCATCAGCCCGCGGTGGAGCATCGCACCGACCGCATAGCCGGCGTCGGGCGATATCCGCAGCGGCACGGCGGGCCGACCGGGCGTCACCGGCTCCGAACTCGGACATTCCTCGATCAGTCCGTGCGCGAGCAGGTTGCTCGACAGCCGCGTCAGCTTCGACGCGCTCATCGCGAGATCGGCGGCAAGCTGCTTGCGCGATCGCCCACCGACCGAGCGCAGGACCTGCATGATCCGCCGCTCGTCATCGTCCAGTCTCAGCTTGGCATAGGCCATTGCCTGCTCCCTCGCTGATCCCGATAGTCGATTAGTTTATTTCGTGAAATTAATTAAAATCGTCATATTCCACGTCCAGCGGCGTGGCAACGAACAGGGTTGGGGACGAACAGATGACCAAATTTGGCTTGCGCACGGGTTGCGCTCTTCTCGCGTTGAGCATCGCCGCGCAGTCGCCGGCGTGGGCCCAGACCGCCCCCGCCACGCCGCCTGCGGCCACGCCGCCTGCCGCCACGCCCCCGGCCGATGCAGTTCCGGCTGATACAGTCCCGGAAGCATCCGCGCCCGACGCCGCAGCGCCTGACGCCGGCGGCGGCGACATCATCGTCACCGGCTCGGCCCGCCAGCAACGCCGCTTCGACGTATCCTACGCGGTAAATTCGCTGAGCAACGCCGACATCCAGAAGCTCGCGCCGATCAACTTCGCTGACCTGCTCGGCAAGCTGCCCGGGTTCGCGGTCGAGAATACCGGCGGCGAGGTCCAGAACATCATCCGCCTGCGCGGCCTGCCGAGCGACGGTGGCCTCGTCACCTTCCAGCAGGACGGCCTGCCGCTGTTCCACGAAAATGACGGCAACTTCTTCCGCGGCGACAGCATCAACCGCTTCGACCTGATGACGCAGCGCGTCGAGGTCGTGCGCGGCGGCCCTGCCCCGGTTTATGCGAGCTATGCCGCGGCGATCGTCAACAACATCACCGTGTCGGGCACCGACACGACGCGCGGCAAGGCGCAGGTCACGCTCGGCGATACCGGGCTCTACCGGCTCGATGCGTACCAGGCGGGCCCGATCGACGAGTCGACCTATTACGCGATTGGCGGATTCCTGCGCCGCCACGACGGCTACCGCGACAACGGCTTTCCGAACGATCGCGGTGGCCAGGTCCGCGCCAACATCAAGCACGACTTCAGCAACGGCTCGCTGCGGGTATCGGGCAATTACCTCAACGACCACAACGTGTTCTATTTGCCGATCCCGACCGCCGACCCGCGCAATCCGAGCAAGTCGCTCAACCAGTATATCGACTTCTTCAGCGGCACGATGAACTCGCCTGCGCTGCGCAACGCGAACATCCGTTTCCGCGAGGCCGACGGCACGACGCGCAACGTCGACGCAGATCTCGGCAATGGTCGTCACACGCAGTTCGGCAATGTCGGCGTGCAGTACGACGCGGATTACGACGGCTGGAAGGTCGCTGCGAAAGGCGGCGTCAGCGTCGGCAAGCTCCATTTCAACGCGCTGTATTCGACCAGCAATCCCTCGGACGCCAACGCCTATGCCGCCAGCAACCTCGGCGCGGCACGGACCGCGTTCGGCGCGGGCGTGACCCGGCTCGGCTATGCGATCGCGGGCACCAACGGCGCCGAAGTCTATGACCCCAACGCCGCATCCGGCCTCGTCGTCCCCGCGCAGTTCCGCGACGTCGTCTCGAAATATTATTCGACGCAGGGCGACCTCAGCGTCACGCGCTCGATCGCAACCGGCTTCGGCACGCACGATCTCCGCGTCGGAGTGTATGGCAGCCTGTACGGCGAGACCAACGAGGTCGCGTATCAGGACTATCTGCTCGAGGTGAAGGGCAAGCCGCGGACGCTCGATCTGATCGCGTACAACGCCGCGGGCCAGGCGGTCGGTTCGATCACCGACAACGGCGTGCTGCGCTATACGACCACGCTCAACCGCGGCAACACCGACGCGAAGATGTACGCGCTCTACGCCAACGACACTTGGGAACTGACCAAGGGCCTGACCCTGGACGGCGGCGTCCGTCACGAACGGTACAGCTTCAACGGCTATGCCTTCGCGACCACCTCCGCAAACCTTGGCGACCCGACCACGCTCGCCGACAACGCGGTCCGGGCATTCACCGGGCAGATCATCAATTCGAAGCTGAGCCCGAGCATCACCAACTGGACCGGCGGAATCAACTACGACGTCACGCAGCATCTCGGCGCGTACGCCCGCGCATCGCATCTCGAAACGCCGCCGTCCACGCAGGTCACCTACCAGATCAACCCGACGATCATCACCTCGAAGGCGAACCAGTACGAGGTCGGCCTGAAGGCCGCATTCGGCCGGTCGTATCTGTACCTGATCGGCTTCTACACGCGCTACAATCCGCTCAATGCATCGTTCGTCGCGCTCGACCCGGTCACCGGCCGCAACGATCAGTCGGTGCCGTTCGTCGGCAAGGCGGAGATCAAGGGCATCGAGATCGACGGCAACCTCGCGCTGCCGCACGGTTTCGCGGTGACCGGCGCGCTGACGATCAGCGACCCGCAGTATAAGAGCCTCGTCAACGCCAACGGCGCGAGCGCGGGCGACGTCGAGGGCAACCAGATCGTCCGCGAGCCGAAAATCTACGGCAACATCCGCCCCTCGGTCGACTTCGACGTCGCGGGCAATTCGGTACAGCTGTACGGCCGCTACGAATATACCGGCAAACGCTATGTCGACTTCTTCAACAACACCGCCCTGCCTTCGTATCAGACGGTCGGCGCGGGGCTCACGCTGACGCACGACACATGGCAGATGCAGGTCGTCGGCGACAATCTGTTCAACGCGAAGGGCCTGACCGAGGGCAATACGCGCACCGATCAGTTGAGCGGCCAGGGTACCGCGGATGCGATCTACGGCCGTCCGATCTTCGGTCGCAACGTCCGCCTCGTGGTCAGCAAGTCCTGGTGACGGGCTTGCGTTTGATACTCGCGGCGTTGGCGATGACGGCGGCGGCTCCGGTGTGGGCGGAAACGTCCGCACCGGTGGCGGTTAGCGATACGGTCGTCGACACCTTGTCGGAGCGGCTGTTTCCGATGCTCGGCGCGCTGGGGCGGTTGCCGGCTGGCGCGCTCGATACGCGGGCGCGACGGATTGCCGCGTGCGGTGGCGTACCCGCCTGCGTGATCGAGGCGACGATCTGGACCGATCAGGACCGGGCGATGGTCGTCGCCAGTCTGTCCAAGAATGGCGCGCGGCCGAAGTCGAATGCCGACCTGTCGGTGGTGGCCGGCATCGATCAGGAGCTTGAGGCACTGAACGTCGTCCTCCGGGTCTACGGCCTCGGCTTGCCCGGACGCTATCCCAAGATCGACGGCCCGATCTTCGCCACCGACACGCCGTTCTTCGCCGACAGCGTGAAGGTCGCGATCGATACCGCGCGCGTCGCGTCCGTTGCGCCGCCCGCGACGATCGCGGCCAGCGTACGGTTGGCTGTAGCGTTGCTCGATGCCAACGATGCGACGGCGGCGACGCGGTTCGAACCCCTCGACCAGCGCGAGAATGCAGGCGCACGCACACTTGCCGCGCGCACGGACTGGAAGGCGTTCCGCTACTCGCTGCTGATCGTTCCCGGCGTCGGCCCTGAAGATACAGGCACTGAACTCAGCCCGCGCAGCAAGCTCCACGCGCTGCTGGCGGCGCAACGCTATCGCCAGGGTCTCGCACCGTTCATCCTCGTCTCGGGCAGCGCGGTGCATCCCCGCGGCACGCGGTTCGTCGAAGCCGTCGAGATCCGCCGCGCACTGATCGAGCGCTACGGCATCCCCGCCGACCGCGTCATCCTCGAGCCGTACGCGCGGCACACGACGACCAATCTGCGCAACGCGACGCGGCGGATGGTGGCGCTCGGCATCCCGCTCGATCGGCCGACGCTGATCGTGACCGACGCCGAGCAGAGCAAATACATCGAAAGCCAGACCTTCACCGACCGCAACCGCACGGAACTGGGCTATCTGCCGGGGACGGTCGGGCGTCGACCGTCGGCGTACGACCTGGAATTTCAGCCGTCGCGGCTATCCCTACGCCAAGATCCGCGCGATCCTCTCGATCCATGAGCGATTATTTCAGGCACTCGAACCCGGTAAACACCCCTGCCGCCACCCCGGCGAAGGCCGGGGCCCAGTTGGGAAACGTCGCCAACGGAGGGCCGCGCTCGGTTACATCGACCTTTCCTCCTGGGCCCCGGCCTTCGCCGGGGAGGCGCCGTTGTAAGGCTGGTTTTCTGTTCGCAGCCATCTTGGCGACCCCAGCCGCCCTCACCGCACAAGAAACCCCCGCAGACCTAGTCGACCCGTTCGTCGGCACGCTCGCCGACTTCGGCCAACTCTCCCCCGCCGCCGTCGCGCCGTTCGGCATGATGCAGCTCGGCCCCGACACCAGCCCCGCCAACCACGCCGGCTACGACCATGCTGCGACCACATTGCTAGGCTTCTCGCATACCCGCGGCGTCGGGGTCGGCTGCGGTGGCGCAGGCGGCGACCTGATGATCTCGCTGCGCTATGCTGGCCAGACCGGCCCGGCGCTGATCGACAAGCCCAGCGAAACCGCGCGCGCCGGGACGTACCGCGTCCGCTACGATGGCGGGATCCTCGCCGAGATGGTGGCGACGCGGGGTGCGGGCGTGTTGCGCTTCACCTTACCTCGCGCCGGCACGGTCGACCTACGGATCGACCCGCGCCACAGCTATTCGAAACGTCTGGCGGCTAGCTGGGGCAGCCTCGCCAGCGACGACCTCCGCACCGATCTGGTCGCAGGCACGGTCTGCGACCAGGGTGCCTATCATCTCCACAGCGCCAGCCGGATTCTCGTCAACGGACGGCCGATCCACCAGACGCTGACCGCCGGCGCGAACGATCTGGCGACGCTCCACATCGCCGGCAAAGCGGGCGACGCAATCGAAATCCGCACCGGGCTATCGACCGTCGACGGACGCGGCGCGGCATCGGTTCGCGACACGGAAGTCGGCAACAAGTCCCTCGCCGCCGTCGCAGGCGAAACGCGCAGCGCCTGGAACCGCGTTCTCGGCCGTGTCGTGCTCAGCGGCTCTAGAGACCAGCGCGCGCTGTTCTACACCTCGCTCTACCGCGTCATGGAAACCCCGGTCGCGATCGACGATCCCGACGGCCGCCACCGCGACAAGGACGGCACTGTGCAGACCTCGCCCAAGCGCCGGACGCGCTACGCCAACTGGTCGCTATGGGACAATTACCGCACCCAGATGCCGCTGCTCGCGCTGCTCCAGCCCGAGCGCAGCGCCGATATCGCGCAGTCGCTGGTCGCGCTCTATGCGAACGGTAAAGCGCAATGGTCCACTCCCCACGAACCCTTTCTGACGGTCCGCACCGAACATGCCGGGATCGCGCTGCTCGACATGCACCGCAAGGGCATCGCGTTCGACGCGAACGCCGCGCTGGCCGGGATGGTGGCGGACAGCGACACGCTCAAGCGCGGCACGCCCGACGAACAGATCGAAGCCGCGTATGACGATTGGGCGACCGCCGAACTCGCACGCGATCTCGGTCGCACAGACCTCGAACGCACGTTCACCGCCAAGGCGCAAAGCTACCGCCCGATGTGGCGATCGGTGTTCCAGACGCCGGGCGCGGACGGCGACGTGGTCAAGGCGCGCGGGCTGTATCAGGGCACCTTGTGGCAATATCGCTGGGCGCCGATCTTCGACCTGCCGTGGATGACCGCGACGGTCGGACGCGAACGGCTGCTCGGCGAACTGCATCATTTCTTCGATGCCGGGCTGTTCAACATGACCAACGAGCCCGACATCCAGGTACCGTGGATGTTCGCCGCGCTGGGCCAGCCGCAGGCGACCGCCGACCTCGTCCAGACGATCCTGACCAAGCCGATCGCGCACCCCTATACCAACAGTGGCAAGCTGCCGGTCCCGTTCGTCGGGCGCAGCTTCGCGCTGTCGCCGCAAGGGTTCGCCGACGGGATGGACGACGATGCCGGCGGGATGACCGCGTGGTACGTGTTCGCAACGCTCGGCCTGTATCCGCTGGTGCCGGGCGAGCCGTGGTACATCGTGACGACCCCGGCATTCGCGCGAAGCGCGATCGATCTCGGCAACGGCCGCACGCTGACGATCCAGCGCGCCGGCCCGGTAGACGGCCGGATTGCGCAGGCCAGTCTGAACGGACGGCCCCTCCCGAACTTCCGCGTCCAGCACGCAGACCTGCTCCACGGTGGCACCCTGGCCATCACGACCATCCGAAATGTCCCGCAACTGCAAGACACCGGCGCTAAGACCCCGAAGGATGGAGCAAGCCGCCGCCGCTAGAGTTGCCACGGACGTCGTCGATCGCCCGGTCCACCGGGCACGGCTGGTCGGCTATGCGAGTGGAAACTTCGGCAAGAACGTCCTCGCCTCGACGATGGACTTCTTCCTGCTGTTCGTTCTGACCGAACGCTGGGGCGTATCGCCCGCAGCCGCTGGCCTGGTGGTGATGGTCGGCCTGGTGTGGGACGGCCTGTGCGATCCGCTGCTTGGTCGGCTAGTAGATCGTTCCGCAGACCGGCTCGGCCTGTATCGCCGGCTGCTGTTCGTCGGCGCGCCCGTCGTCGGCGTATTTTTCGCGGTGTTCTTCGTCGATCCGGGCTGGCGCGGGACGGCGATCCTCGTCTGGGCGCTCGCGATCGTGCTGCTGTTCCGCACCGCCTATTCGGTCTGCGACGTCGCGCACAACGCGCTGATGATGCGGATGGCGCGATCGCCAAGTGCGGCGACCACGGTGTCGGGACTGCGCTACATGTTCAGTTGCCTCGGGGCGCTCACGGTCGCGCATTTTGCGCGGACATTCGTCGACCCGGCGCGCGCCGGTGGTGGCCATGCCCTCCTCGTCGTCACCGGGTGTGCGGCGCTGACCTATGTCGCGACCTTGTGGGTTTCGGCCGCTGCCGCGCCGCGATCGCCGGTCGTGCCGGACATATCCGCCCCCCGTGCCCCGCTCGCCTGGCTTCTCGGCAACCGGCCGTTGCTGCTGTTGCTCGCGCTTGGCTTCGCGCAGGCGCTGACGCTGCCCTTTTTCGCCCGATCCTTCGCCTATATCGGTAAGGGCATCGTCCATGATGCGAGCTGGACCGGCACGGCGCTGACCACGCTGGCGCTCTCGCAACTCGTCGCGCTGCCCGGCTGGATGAGCATCGCCCGGCGCATCGGGCAAACCCACGTGCTTGCTCTCGCGCTGGCCACGACCGCCGCCGGCTTGGCGCTGTTCGCGACAGGGTCGGCATCGACGATCGCCGGCGTCGCGCTGTTCGGCGTCGGCAATGCAGGGTTGCAGATGATGATCTGGGCGTCGCTCGCCGATGCGATCGATCACGGAGACCGCCAGACCGGCATGCGCTTCGAAGGGCTTCCCGTCGCGTTGCTGTTGCTGACGCTGAAATCGGGCGGTGGGCTCAGCGGTGCGTTGCTCGGGCATGGCCTGTCGCGGATTGGCTGGACCATCGCCACGCCGCTCACTGAAGCGCAGGGCGCGCGGCTGATGACGATGGCGTGGTCGGTGCCGCTGTCGGGCGCAGCTTTGTGCTTTGCATTGGTCCTGGGTCTGAGTCGGTGGAGCCGGGCGTCGGATCGATAGGCACAGGCGAAACGTCCCTTCGGTCGATGTTGACGGCCGATACGGACCCTTTAGACCGATGACATGGGGATGGAGAGGGAACGATCGTCCGAACCGGGCGACAGGACGACGATCCTGCGGGCATTGGTGGAGAAATATAGCCGTCCGCTCAGCCGCTACTTCAATCGCCGCGTGTCGGCACCGCACGACGTTCCCGATCTCGTGCAAGAGGTGTTCCTCCGCCTCAGCCGGTTGACCGACCCCAACGACATCCGCCAGCGCGACAGCTTCATCTTCGTGACTGCTGCCAACGTCCTTAAGGATCAGGCGCGACGTGATCAGGTGCGCGGCGTGGGACTGTCGGATCCGATCGACGATTTTTCATTCGAAGGTTCGGACTTTTCCCCCGACCGCGTCTTGGAAAGCAGGCAGGTCGCCGATGCGCTGCGCCGCGCGCTGGCCGAATTGCCAGAGCGCACGCGCGACGTGTTCGTGCTGCGGATGCTGGAGGGATTGAAGATGGCCGATGTCGCGCATGCCATGGCCATCTCGACACGCGCCGCGGAAAAGCATCAGGCGCGCGCGCTCGCGCATGTCGCGGACCGTTTGAAGGACTGGCGCGCGTGAACGGTCGCGTGATGATCGAGGCTGCCGAGTGGGTCGAGCGTCTGGATGCGACATCGGATGATTCGACGCGCGCGCAGTTCGACCATTGGCACGCGCAGCCGGGTCACAAGGTCGCATACGAGGCGGTCGTCGAGGCGCGCGAGGCGAGCATGGCGCTGGCGGATCATCCCGACATGCTCGCGCTGCGCCATGCCACGGTGGCGCGTGTCGCGCTGGCCCGTGCACCCAGGGCCCCGCGCCGGACCGCGCCCTGGTTGCTGGCGGCGGCGGCCTGTGCCGCGGCGGTCGCGCCGCTGGCGTGGCTGCGGCTGGCCGACGATGGTGCGCCGGCGAGCCGGATCGCAAGCGCCCCAATCTATCGCACCGCAACGGGCCAGCGCCTGATGGTGACGCTGACCGACGGATCGCGGCTGACGCTCGACACCGACAGCCGGGTCCGCGTCGCGTATAGCGATTCCGAACGGCGGCTCGTGCTCGAACGCGGCCAGGCGCTGTTCGAGGTGGCCAAGCACCAGCCCCGACCGTTCGTCGTTGTCGCGGGATCGCACGCGGTCACCGCGCATGGCACCGCGTTCGACGTGAGGCTCGATCCGGGCGCCGTACAGGTCGCGCTGGTCGAGGGATTGGTGAGCGTCGCGACCAGCGGCGGCCAGGCCAGGCCGGTCAAGATGGTACCCGACGACGTTCTGACCGCCTCCGCCACCGGCATATCGGTGCGCCATGTGCCCGGCATGGCGCTGGCGCTGTCGAGCTGGAGCGAGGGGCGGCTCGTGTTCGAGGATACGAGCCTGCGCCACGCGGTCGCCGAGATGAATCGCTATGGCACGTCGCAGATCGCGATCGCCGACGCCAGCGCCGGTGCGGTCCGGATCAGCGGATCGTTCCGTACCGGTGACGTCCAGCCGTTCCTCGATGCGCTGGAGCTCGGCTTTCCGGTAACGGTCGATCGCCGGGCCGATGGCCGCATCACGATCGCGACGAAAAAATACCGCTGAAAACGGATCGAACAGGTTCGGTATTTTCGGAGCGTTGCGTCTTTACCTTCAGATCGACCCCGGCAGAGGGATCGCACGTACAGGGAGGATTGCATGACATCCACAGGCAGGACCGTGCTGATGCGCGGCATGATGATGACCGCATTGGTGTTCGGCGCAGGCGGCATCCCGATCGGCGCGACCGCGCAGGCCGCGGTCGGCGTTCGCATCGCCCGGCAGGACATGAGCACCGCGCTGCTCGCCTTTTCACGCCAGAGCGGCAAGCAGATCCTGTTCGCGCCCACCCTCGTCCGCGGCAAGACCGCGCGCGCGGTGAACGGCCGGATGGCGGTCGGTGATGCGCTGACGACGATCCTGAAGGGCTCAGGCCTCGACCACCGCCTGACGCCGAGCGGCGCGTACCTGATCGTCGCGGCGCAGGAGCAGGCGGGCGCGATCCCCGCAGCGGCGCAGACCGAGCCGGCTCAGCCCGCTCCCGATCCGTCGCCCGCGCAGGCTGCGCCCGAGGAACCCGCCGCGGATATCGTTGTGATCGGCACCGCGGGCGGCGGCACGCGGCGGCAGAGCGCGGCGTTCGCAGTGACCACGATCGACAGCACGATGGCGCAGCGTCTCGGTACCGCCAGCACCGCCGAGGTGCTGCGCGCCGTACCGGGCGTCAGCACCGAAAGCTCGGGCGGCAAGACCGGCGCGAACATCTTCGTCCGCGGCTATCCGTCGGGCGGCGATGCGGAATACGTCACCTTCCAGACGCAGGGCGTGCCGTTCTTCCCGCCGCCGACGCTGTCGTTCCTCGAGAATACGCAGCTGGTCCGGATCGACGAGACGATCCAGCGCGTCGAGGCGGTCCGCGGCGGCACCGGCGCACTGTTCTCGAACGGACAGCCGGGCCTGACCGTCAACCTCGTCCAGCGCGAGGGCAAGCAGACGCCGGCCGGATTGCTCAAGCTCAGTGGCACCGATTTCGGCGAGTTCCGCGTCGACAGCTATGTCTCGGGCCCGATCGACGACAGCACGACCTACATGGTCGGCGGCTATTACTCGACTTCGCGCGGCATCCGCGATGCGCAGTTCGAGGCGGAGCGCGGCGGTCAGATTACCGGCAATATCCGCCATGATTTCGACAAGGGCTCGATCCTGCTGTTCGGCCGCTATCTCGACGATCGCGGCCAGTGGCTGCTGCCGATCCCGGTTGTCCAGGACGGCAACAAGATCCGCGAATATCCCGGCTTCGATGCCGGCACCGGCACGCTGGTCGGACGCGACACGCGGATCGGCGTGCGCAACGACGGCAGCCGCGTCGATCTGGCGGACGGCCGCAGCGCCAAGACCTATAATCTCGGCGGCAATTTCGACTACGACCTCGGCAGCGGCATCACCATCCGCGATCGCGGCAGCTGGATGGAGGGCGATGCCAATACGATCGGGCTGGTCCCCGGCGGCACCCCGCCGATCACCGCCGCCGCCTATGCCGCCGGCAAGGGCGGCACGATCGGATCGCTCACCTACGCCACCGGCGGTGCCCCGGCATCACCCAACACCGCGGTCGTCGAGGCTGGGCTGTGGAGCGTCGAGAAGCATATCCAGGCGTTCGTCAACGATTTCGCGCTGGCGTGGAAGTCGGGCGGCAACACGCTGACCGGCGGCATCTATTACACACGCTACAAGTCGCGCGACCGGTGGAATCTCGGCAATAGCATGCTGCTCACCGCCGAACCCAATGCGCGCCGGCTCAACCTGACGCTGGCGGACGGCCGGATCGTCACGCGCGACGGCTTCTCGGGCGGTTCGACGTTCAAGGTCAACGCGCGCTACACCGGTGAGGACGTCGCCGGCTATGCGGTCGACGAATTGCAGATCACCGAGAAACTGCGCGTCGATGGCGGCGTCCGCTATCAGCACCACTCGGTCGACGGCACGCTTGAGAACCTCGCCGGCACGGTCCCGGCGGCGGGCGCTGACGGCAATCCGCTGACGCTGTACGACAATGGCGATGCGCAGTTGAACGGCACCTTCCGCACGATCCGCTACCGCGGCGATGCCTGGTCGTGGACCGGCGGCGTCAATTACGATCTGACGCGCGAGATCGGCGCGTTCGTCCGCTACAGCCGCGGCAATAGCTTCCCGTTCTTCGACAATCTGCGCGACGGGATCGACGTCGCACCGCAGGTCGACAGCTATGAGGGCGGCGTGAAGGTCTCGACCGGGATCGCCAACCTGTATGCGACGGTGTTCCACAACACTTTCGACGGGCTGGCGACGACGGTCATCACCAGCGGCGCACCGATCGCATCGGTTGGCGGTGCCAAGGCGACCGGTGTCGAGTTCGAGGGGCAGTTGCGGCCGTTCGGCGGCTTCACGCTCAGCGGATCGGCGACCTATCTCGACGCGAAATACCGTGATTTCTTCACCGATGGCGGCCTGACCGACCTGACCGGCAACCGAGTCCAGCGGCAGCCGAAATGGCAGTGGCGCGTCACCCCCGCCTATGATCTGAACCTCGGTGGCGACGCCAAGGCCGGCGTGTATGCGACGATCGGCTATGTCGGCGACCGGTTCTCCGACGTCCAGAACGCGCAGGTCCTGCCGAGCTATTACAAGCTCGATGCAGGCGCCACACTCGATCTGACTCCGCAGATCCAGTTCCAGGTGATCGGCGACAATCTGACTGACGAGATCGGGCTGACCGAGGGCAATCCGCGGACGCTCGGATCGCAGGGCAGCGGCACGATCCTCGCCCGGCCGATCGTCGGTCGGTCGATCCGGTTTGGCGCCGCGTTCAAGTTCTGATCGGCGCTACGGCAAATTCTGATAAGGGCTTCGGCGATCGATCCCGCCATGTTGGCGGGATCGATCGCTCTACCGGGATGATCGCACGTGATGAAGACTATCAGCCGTTTTGCCGTGTTGGCCTCGGTCGCCGCGGCGGCGCCCGCCCAGTCTGGTCCGGCCCCCGCGCGCCTTTCCTCCACCGCGATCCGATCGCCGGCGGATCTGTACGGGCCGCTGTTCCAGGCCGTACAGCAAGGCCATGTGTTCGCGGACGGCAAGACGTTCGTCGATGCGATACCCAAGCGCGCTGCTGATGCGATCATGGCGGACTATGCGCAGGCCAAGCCCGAAGGCCCCGCGCTGAAGGCCTTTATTCTCGCCAATTTCATCGTCCCCGGCGAGAATGATCGCGGCGCCGACGATCTCAGGACGCATGTCCGCACGCTGTGGCCGCAACTCGTGCGCCAGCCCGTTGCACTGGTCGCTGGCAGTTCCGCGCTGCCGCTCCCTGCGCCCTATGTCGTGCCCGGCGGGCGCTTCCGCGAAATCTATTACTGGGACAGTTATTTCACGATGCTCGGGCTGAAGGTCGACGGCCAGCAGCCACTCGTCGAGACGATGCTCGACGATTTCACCAGCCTGATCGAGCGATACGGCCATATCCCGAACGGCACGCGAACCTATTACCTCAGCCGCTCGCAGCCGCCCTATTACGCGATGATGCTCGATCTCTCGACCAACACCGATCCGGCGGTGGCGAAGCGTCGGCTGGCGGCCCTGCGCGCGGAACACGCGTTCTGGATGAAGGGTGAGACCTGCGTCGCCGGCAAACCCGCTTGCCTGCGCGTGGTGCGGATGCCCGACGGCAGCGTGCTCAACCGCTATTACGACGACCGCGATACGCCGCGCGACGAATCCTATGCCGAGGACGTCGCGACCGCGGCGAAGGCTGCACCCCGCCCTGCCGTCGACACCCAGCGCAATCTTCGTGCCGGTGCGGAAAGCGGATGGGATTTCAGCTCGCGCTGGTTGCGCGACCCGCAATCGCTGACGACGATCCACACCACCGACATCGTACCCGTCGATCTCAACAGTCTTTTATGGGTGATGGAGCGTCGGATCGCCGCACGCTGCCAAACCGCGGGCGACACGCCGTGCGCCACCGCGTTCACGACGATGGCGACCAAGCGCAAGACGGCAATCGACCGCTATCTCTGGCAAGCGACGACCGCGCGCTATGCCGACTGGGACCTGTCGACCCGCAAGCCCACCGCCAGCATCAATGCCGCGATGCTCGAGCCGCTGTTCGTCGGGCTCGCCTCGCCGATCCAGGCGAAAGCGGTCGCGACGACCGTACGCCGATCGCTGGTCGCGGAGGGCGGACTGCGCACCACGACGCTGAAGACCGGCCAGCAATGGGACGAACCCAATGGCTGGGCGCCGCTGCAATGGGTCGCGATCGCCGGGCTCGATGCGAATGGCGAACCGGCCCTCGCCAAGGACATTGCGCGGCGCTGGATCGGCACGGTCGGCGCGGCCTATGCCGAAACCGGCAAGATGCTCGAGAAGTATAATATCGAGCAGCGCACCCCTGGTGGCGGCGGCGAGTATCCGGTGCAGGACGGTTTCGGCTGGACCAACGGCGTCGCCAGCGCGATCCTCGATCGCTATCCCGATCTCGCGCGCCCAGCGGGATAACTATGTCCGAAATTCGGCTCCAAAAAAATCGCAGCGCAGTCTTGATGCGGCGATCGGGTGAATTATCTTCGCCATCGCCGGACGCGATCGGTCCGGTGACTGAGGGCACCGGCTCTCCCGGTGCTCCTTATGCTCAGATTGCTCATGTGGAGGATTTGGATATGAGGACGAACTTCGATTTTACGCCCTATCGTCGGTCCACTGTCGGTTTTGACCGGCTGTTCGACCTGCTGGAGGCGACTGCGCGCACCGAAACGGACGACGGCTATCCGCCTTTCGACATCGAACGTGAGAGCGAGGACAGCTATCGGATCACGCTCGCCGTGGCTGGGTTCAGCCCCGACGACATCGAGATCGTCGCGCAGAACAACCAGCTGACCGTCAGCGGACGCAAGCCCGATGACCGCGACGAGGGCCGCTTCGTCCATCGCGGCATCGCCACGCGCGCGTTCGAGCGACGCTTTCAACTGGCCGATTTCGTCCAGGTACAGGGCGCGAGCTTTGACAATGGGTTGTTGCGTATTGCGCTTAAGCGTGAGGTTCCGGAGGCCATGAAGCCACGGCGGATCGAGATTGCCGGCACCGCGGCCAACGATCGCAATACCGGCGACACCGCGGTACGCATCGAAGAGCACCAGGCGGAACGCAGCGCCGCCTGAGTTTCACGACCTTCAACGCGGTTGCCGGCAACGATGCCGGCAACCGCTTTCTTTTGCCTGCGATGCGGCTTGTCAGGTCTACGTCGCTGCAGGCGGAGCTCTTAACTGCCTACGATCCGTCACGTCTCTTGGTACC
Source organism: Sphingomonas sp. PP-F2F-A104-K0414 (assembly GCF_004340945.1). GTDB lineage: Bacteria > Pseudomonadota > Alphaproteobacteria > Sphingomonadales > Sphingomonadaceae > Sphingomonas. The sequence goes on along the minus strand of NZ_SLYD01000007.1, from coordinate 157,504 downwards.
CGCGCCCCCAAAGCAAGGGCATCAGCGTGGCGGTGGGAGCCTGACGTGGATATCGGCTGCGGATGGCACGACATGGCGCGGCCGCGACGACATCCGCAGCCAGCCACCGCGTACGACGACCAGCGCAACCGCCGCGGCAACCACGGCTAGCCCCAGTTCGATCTTGCGGAGCGTGTCGCGGTTGCGGTCGTCGGTGTTCCACAACCCCTCCCATTCCTCCTCGGACCGTGGCTCGTAATGGGCTTCGTCGAACGCCGTGTCGTAGTCGCTGTGATCCATCATACGCGGCCTCCCTCCGCGGGGGTGCGATCGTCGCCGACCAGCATTTCGACCGGGGTATCGCCGATCGGGCCGGGCGACTGATCCTCATCGGTATGCGCGAACAGCCAGCGGCCAAGCAGTCCAGCGACCGCGGCGCCGGTCAGGGGTGCGAGCCAGAACAGCCACAGCTGCGACAGCGCCCAGCCGCCAACGAACAGAGCGGGGCCGGTGCTGCGCGCGGGATTGACCGACGTGTTGTCGATCGGGATCGAAATCAGGTGGATAAGCGTCAGCGCGAGGCCGATCGACAGCGGCGCGAAGGCCGCCGGCGAGCGCTCGTCGGTAGCGCCGAGGATGACGGTCAGGAAGCCGGCCGTGAGGATTGCCTCACTGAGAAACGCGGTCGCGGCGCTGTAGCCGCCTGGCGAATGGGCGCCATAGCCGTTGGCGGCGAACCCGCTCGCGACGAGATCGAACCCGCCGGTGCCGGAGGCCAGCGCAGCGAGCGCGGCGCTGCCGAGGATGCCGCCGATGACCTGCGCTGCGATATAACCGGGAAGGTCGCGCGCTGGAAAGCGGCCGGCAACGGTCAGCCCCACGCTGACCGCTGGGTTGAAATGTCCGCCGGAAATGAAACCGACGGCAAATGCCATGGTGAAGACGGTAAGACCGAAGGCAAGAGCGACACCGGCCATCCCGATCGTCCCGGGAACGCCGCTACCTGCGGCGAGGACAGCAGCCCCGCATCCGCCCAGTACCAGCCAGAACGTGCCGATGGCTTCCGCGGCAAGTCGGCGCGCGGTGGCGATCGGGCGTGGCCTAGGCGGACCGTCGGTCTTGCCGACGGTCGGACGATAGATGGCTTCGGTCATCCCCTGACACCTCGTACAGGACGCGTTATTGCGCATCTCTGATGGTCGAAAATACCGGTGGGCGTGCCAAGCACGCCCACCGGCTACGCGGTTACTTGCCGCGGAGCGTGTTGATCAGCGCGATGCCGAGGACGCCGGCAACCGCTGCTGCGGTGAACGGACGCTCCTTCGAGAACTGGCGGACATAGTCGACCAGCGGACGGATGTTCTCTTCGACGACGTCCTTGGCCTGGCCGACGGTCTTCTGGACCGTGCCGCCGAGCTGATCCGCAACGCCTTCGCTCTTCAGCGACGTGTCGCCGGTCGCGGTGCCGAGCGCTTCCTTGGCCTTGCCGCCGAAATCGGTTGCTGCGCCTGCGAGGGTGTCGGTGTTCATATGAATTCTCCTTGGTTGATGATGGGGTTAATGAAGGGTTTGAAAACTTCGATCAGAGATGCTTCGATCGGGGACGAGGCGTGTCGGTAACGTCGGTGGCGTCGTTACGATCCGCGAACGATCCGGATACCGAACGATTCATCGCATCCGATCATCGCATCAGAGCGGCGATGCCGGGTCGCTCAGAATGCCGCAGGCCGCGGCGGCCTTGCCGACTTCGAGCGGCACCTTGGGGTCCTTGACCTGGCTGGACACGCGGATGAAATCGCTCGCGGTCAGGCGACCCGGTGTCGTGTCGCCTTCGCGCGATGCCTTGGCGGCGCGACCGAGCTGCTGGAGCTGGCCAAGCGACAGGTTCGCCTCGAGCCGGTCACCGACGCACTGCGACTGAGCCGGCTGGAAACCATAGCCCTCCAGCGAGGTCGCGATCTTGGCCGACGGATTGACGCACGCCGCCAACGATAGCGCGCCGATGCCAACGGTGAGAACGCCTGCGACGCGGATGAAACTACGATGCTGAACCATGATAAGCCCCTGTCTTCGGGCACCATGCGGCTTTGCTCCGACCGGACGCAAAACCCATATTTCCCAGACGCATAACCAGCGTGCGGCCGGATGTATCCCAGGTAACCATGCACTATGCGCTTGTGACGTTTATACTATCGGCGCCCCATGCAAACGCTCGAGCGGCCGCGTCGTCGGCATGGGTCCGCGGCATGCCGATCACGCCAATCGCCTTGCCTATCCTCTTATTGCCAGCGGTGCGCGACAGCCGGTCAGCCCACGACTTTGCTCAGAATTCGCGATAGCTGCTCGACCGAATAGGGTTTGTGCAGCAGCTCGAACCCATGCGTACCGTCCTGCGCCAGCACGTTGCTGTAGCCCGAGGTCAGCACCACCGGCAGCGTCGGGTAGCGGTCGCGGATCACCTTGCCCAATTCGATGCCGTTCATTCCAGGCATCACCACGTCCGAAAAGACGATATCGAACCGTGTCGCGTCGACCGCGAGTTCGGCAAGCGCCTCCTGAGCGTCCGCCGCCCAGACCGTCACGTACCCGAGTTCGGCGAGTGACTGCGTCGTGAAGGTCCCGACTTCGCTGTTGTCCTCGACCACGAGCACGCACGTGCCATGGCCATCGGCAAGACCCTCGCCCACATCGTCGACCTCGGCCGGTGCGCCCTGATCGACCTGGGGAAGATACAGCGTGAAGACCGTGCCCCGGCCGACCTCGCTCTCGACCGTGATGTCGCCACCCGATTGCTTGGCGAATCCGAAGACCTGGCTAAGGCCCAGTCCGGTCCCCTGCCCAACCCCCTTGGTCGTGAAGAACGGCTCGAAGATGCGCTCAAGCTTGTCGGGTTCGATTCCCGAACCGCTGTCGGCCATCGCGATGGCGATAAAACGCCCCTCGACCGCCGGGTGCGAGCGGACCGCCGGAATGAGCCCCGCCGATCGTACCGTGATATCGATCCGCCCGGCCCCCTCCATCGCGTCGCGCGCGTTGACCGCCATATTCACCAACGCGGTATCGAGCTGGCTGGGGTCGACATTCGTGAAGCACGGCGTGTCGGGAAGATCGATGGCGATGACGATCCGCGACCCCGTCAGCGTGCCGAGCATGTCGGAGATCACGCGCAGACTCTGTCCGACGTCGATCACTTCAGGCTGCAACGCCTGCCGGCGTGCGAATGCGAGCAACTGCCCGGTCAGCTTTGCCGCACGGTCCGCGGTATCGGAGATCGCATCGATATACCGCTCGCGTCGCTCGGCGCTGAGATCGGGGCGTTTCAGGAGGTCGGTGGCGGAGCGGATCACCGTGAGAAGATTGTTGAAATCATGCGCAACGCCGCCAGTCAGCTGGCCGACCGCTTCCATCTTCTGCGACTGGCGCAACGCGTCTTCCGCGGTCTGCAATTCGCTCGTCCGCGCCGCGACCTGCTGCTCGAGCGAAGCGGCGAGCATACTCAGGGCGTGTTCGGAGCGGCGGCGCTCGGTAGCGATCCGCGTCCGTTCGGCGACCTCGCGAATGAACTCAACCTCGTCCGGTCGCCAGCGCCGAGCGCCGGCAGACGCGATGTACAGCATCGCCACGAGACGGCCATTCTCCATGACCGGCATGTTGATGATCGCCCGCGCGTCGAGTGCTTCGAGCGCAGTTGCGGTCGTGACGGTCCTCGGATCGGTCCGCGCATCCTCCACGCACACTTCTTCGCCGCGTTTCAGATCGTCAATGTACGAACCATAGGCGCGTAGCGCGAACGTCCCCGTCAACGGCGCGACATTGGGCGCACTCCAGTCACGAACGATCGTCACCGTCTCCGCCGCCAAGTCGATCTCGCCAAAGCCGGCGCGACTTGCCTCCAGCGTTTTGCCGATGATCCGCGCCGCGGCGAATGCGATGTCCTCAGGCTGGTCGGTATCGCGAAAGACGTCCCCCAGTTCGACGAGCCCGGCGCGCATGATCTCGTCGCGCTTATGCTCGGTGATATCGGTCGACACCCCGGCGATCCGCAACGCCTCGCCCTTGGCATCGTAGAAGGGCTGACCGCGTGACGCGATCCAGCGCACCTCACCGTCCTGCCGGTAGATACGGTAGATCACGTCATAATCATTGCCCTCGGCGATGCAGCGACGAACCTCCGCCGCGCTTTTTTCCCGATCGTCGGGATGGATCGCCTGTAGCCGCTCATCATAGGTGAAGGGCTGATCGATCGGACGCCCGAAGATCTCCTTGCAGGTTTCCGATGCGATCAGCTGGCGGCTGACGATGTCGAGCGTCCAGGTGCCGAACCGTGCCGCCTTCAGCGTGAACGCCAGTTCGCGCTCCTGCTCCTTTTGCAGCCGCAGTCGATCGGTCAGTTCCGCCATGAGCGACGCGTTGCTGACTTCCAGACCGTGCAGCCTCTCGCGCTCGATCGTCACATCGACCTGGCTGGCGAAGAAATACGCCAGCACGCCCTCGGTGTCGTAGACCGGCGCCATCAGCAGCCGGTTCCAGAAAAGCTCTCCGTCCTTGCGCTGATTGCGAATGTCGATCTCGATCGACTCGACACGCCGCACCGCATCTCGGATTTTGGCGACCGTCGCGGGATCGGTTGCCGGCCCCTGCAGGAACCGGCAGTTGCGCCCCAGAATCTCCTCACGCGTATACCCGCTCAACCGGCAGAAGGCGTTATTGGCGAACACCACGGGATTGTCGGGAAGACGCGGATTGGTGATGATCATCGGCATCCGAGTCGCGCGCACCGCCGCGACGAACGGATCGGTCCCGACATCCTGCCCCAGTACCTCGGCAGCAATGCGCTCGGCATCGGCAGTCATTTTCGGCACGCCCTGGACGGCGCTGTCGGTCGTATCGGTCAAGGCCGCCTCGATTGTCGCTAAGTCCCTGACATCTAGGCCCGCCCCGGGATCGCCGCAACGTCGGAACGGTGACGATACGACAGGTCAGGTACGGCTTCGCAGCCAGGCGGCACGCGCGGCGTCATAGTGTGCGCGCGCTGCATCGCGCGCGGCGACGGCTTCCTTCATCCCGGCGTCCTGCATGCGCTCGAGCGCGCGACGACGACGGGCAAGGTCGGCCTCTTCCTGTTCGATCGACCTGATGGCCAGACGATACTCGGTTTCGAGCGACGCCAGCGCGTCATCCGCGGCGTCCAGTGCATCGCGTTTGGGTTTGGGTAATGGCTTGGGTGAAGGCTTGGGCTTGGGTGAAGGTTTGGGCTTCGGACCCGACTTCGACGGTGTCGGTTCCTGCGGTCCGGTGCGACGTGCCTGCGGTGTCTCCACCTCGACTGCCAGATTTTCCGCGCCCGTCCCCCGCGCGCGCTTGATGACCGTGCCCGGCGCCGCAAGCGGTTCCGCCGTCAGCGCGTCATCCGTGACCTGCTCGGCGATACCGCGCGCGAACAGATCCTTGTCGCTACCCCATGCGGCCAGGGCCGCCTTCTGACTGGCGGCGGCGACATACGCGTCGTGGAACCCCGCCACGGTACGATAGACTTTCAGCTTTTGTGCGCGGGCCATGCTGCGGTGTTAGCACTCGACACCGCGTCATCGCTACGCTGCGAGCGCGTAGCGACGGCAATGCTCCAGATATCCCGCTTCGTGCGCACCGGCGAGCGAAACCACGCTGTCCCACAACCAGGTCGGGGCGTCGATCGCACCGCGCCGATCCGCCTCCAGCATCGCCAGCCAGCGCTGCCGGGTCGCGTCGTCCATTTGCCGGGCATGAGCCTTGCCGACCACGAAGGCGAGGTAACGGCCCGCCTTGATCGCCTCGCCGTGGCTGAACTGATCGACTTCGATCTTCAGGTCGTGGGGCGCGAGTTCGCGGATGAAGAACGATCGGCCCAGCATCCGTACCGGGATCATTCGGGCACCAAGATACGGTGACAGCGCACGGGCGGCGGCGGCGACCCGTTCCGCATTATCGGCTGGCATGCGATCGGCGGACGTCGACGACTGCGCCGCCCGAGGCGCGATCGGCGCGACCGCTTCCTTCAGGTCGACGATCGCATAGCTCGACCGCCCCTTGGCGGACTTTAGTTCGAGGATCGCGGCAAAGCGCAGCAGGCCCAGCGAACTGCACCCCTTCATCCAATACGCGGCGTCGACCAGCCGGATCGAGCGCGCCGCCCCCTTATCCTTGCGATCGAGCGACAGGATCATCCGGGCAACGGCGGGATCGTCGAACACCGCGGTCAACGCCGCGCGCTCGTCATCCGCCAACGCCCAGAATTTACGGCCAAGCGGGATCTGTGGCTCGATTGCTTCGAGCCGTTCCTTCGCAAGGTGACGCCAGCGACGTCCGAGCGCGCGTTTGCGGACGCTGCGAACGGCGTCGGGTTCGGGACCGGTATCGTCCGTCTTCGGATCGTCGATCGCGGCGGCATAGCCCTCGACCATCGCCTCGATCATCCGAGCGGTCGTCACGCCTGGCAGATCGGAGCCACGCGCCGCCGTCGCCAGCGACAGGCCGAGCCGGATGAGGTCGTGGGCCGGATTGCCGATCACCGCCTGATCCAGATCGCGGACCTGAACCTCGACCTGCCCGTCCGCCGACGCGATCGGGCCCAGATTACCGAGATGGCAATCGCCGCAGATCCAGATCGCCGGGCCGGTGGGAACGCGTCGGGCGACCGGCGACGCGGCTAGCCATTCGTAGAATTGGGCGGTGTTGCCGCGCACATACGCATGCGCCGAACGCGCCATCTTGCGGGTCCGGTTTCCTTCGAGAACGGCCCGACGATCGGCGGCGGCGGGCATTGGCTTCGGCATGCGATACTATCCATTTCGGCGGCGACGAAGACAGAACGTCTAGCGCGCAAAACCGACACCGATACTGACCTGTATTTATACGTTTCCCGCCATCCACCCGCCATCCAAAAGCGTTGCCGCGCGTTCGGCACCGCAGAGACGCTTGATAGAGGATTGTCGTTGCTGAATTTTCTGGTGGCCGAAAGCGAAACTGCCGACGAGCGCGAGGCGCGTCGGCGGCATGCGGGCAAGAGTTCGGGTGAGACCTATGCCGCGACCTTGCGTCAGATCCGGCCCGGTGCCGCGATTACCATCGTCGCCCCCGCCGATGACGATGCACGGGTTTTCGACGCGGGCGAACTGCGCGCGTTCGACGCGGTGTTCGTCACCGGATCGCCGATGCACGTCTATGACGACACCCCCGAAGTCCGCCGCCAGATCGCATTCATGCGCACCGTCTTTGCGTCGCACACACCGTCGTTCGGATCTTGCGCCGGGTTGCAGATCGCGGTTGCCGCGGCCGGGGGCAAGGTTCGCAAGATGCCCGAACGGCTCGAAGCGGGGATCGCGCGCCGCATCACGCCAACGGCAGCCGGGCGGGACCATCCCTTGCTCGCCGGCCGACCCGCGTGTTGGGACGCGCCGGCGATCCATGGCGACGAAGTCGAGACGCTTCCCGCCGATGCGATCCTGCTCGCCAGCAACGCGGTGACGACCGTCCAGGCCGCCGAGATCCGCCATGACGGCGGGACCTTCTGGGGCGTGCAATATCATCCCGAACTGTCACCGGGCGAGATCGCCGTGGCGCTGCGTCGGCAGTCGGCGGACATCGTCGACCTTGGCCTTGCCGAAAACGAAGCGGAGGTCGAGCGGCAGGCGGCGCTGCTCGATGCGCTCCACGACGACCCCGAACGGCCCGCGCTATGGTGGGCGCTGGGGATCGATCGTGCCTTCGCCGAGGAAGCGAGCCGTCGCACCGAGCTGGTCAATTTCCTCGAGCATCTCGCCGAGCGCTGAGCGCGCATGGGTTCGGGCCGGTAGGAATCGCACCGGCTGACGCGACGAGACCTTTGCGGGGTTGCCTCCAGCGGCGACGGCGGCATGGATAGGCCGATGACTGGTACACCCGAGATCACCCTCCATCACCACGGCGTCGAGCGCCACCCGCTGATCGTCATCGACGATTTCTGGCCCGATCCGGAAGCGTTGCGCGAAGATGCGGCGAGCCTGCGCATGGGTAGCATCGGACCACATTATCCTGGCGTCCGCGCCACGGTGCCGCCTCGCCTGGCGGACACGATGCGCCGCAGGATCGCGCCGCTGCTCGCGGAACATTTCGGCCTCGATCCCGCGCCGGCAATTTCGGAAGCCTATTATTCGCTCGTCACCACCGCGCCCGCCGATCTCGCGCCGATCCAGCGCCTGCCGCATTTCGATGGGGTCGAACGACGCCGGATCGCGGTGCTGCTGTTCCTCGGTCACGGCGACCAAGGCGGGACGGCGTTCTACCGCCAGCGCGCCACGGGGTATGAAAGCGTCGACGGCACGCGGCTCGATCGGTTCCGGGCGACGCTCGACGCCGACGTGCGAACGCATGGCCTGCCCGATGCGGCGTATATCGCCGGCGATACGCCGATGTACGAACGGATTGCGGTACAGCCGGCCGTCTTCAACCGCGCGCTCGTCTATGCGGGAAACACGCTGCACTGCGCGTATCTGCCGCCTGAGGTCGTACTGAGTGCGGATCCGCTGGCGGGGCGGCTGACCCTGAACCTGTTCCTGTTCGACGACTGATCGCGGCGTCGCTTGCGCTGCCTGCGGCACCGAGGCTGCCGTGAATACGTATGCTGGTTTCTTTCGATACGCCCCCGACGGGGATACAGCATCCCCAGGACAATCGACGCGCACGCACGACGTCGAGGACACTGACAAACAGAGTTGAGGATGCGCGGGACCCGTCTCGCCGAAGGGGATTTCATGAGCAATTTCAAATCGTACCGCGCCCGCGCGACGTTCGGCTCGACGGCGCACACGCGCCTTGCGCTGCGGGTCAGCGCCACCGCACTCGCCGCCGCACTGATCCTGCCGGGCCATGCCGCATTCGCACAGTCCGCCCCGTCGACCGTGACTCCCGGTACCGCAAATGCCAACCCGACCGCCGCCGCGCAGGTCGACGCGGTCACCACCGCCGCCGATCCGACGCCGCAGCCGGCGGACGCCGTCCCGCCGTCGTCGCAGGATGCCGCGACGCAGAGCGCAGCACCGCAGGACGATGCGACGGGCGGTGGCGATATCGTCGTCACCGGTATCCGCGCCGGCCTCGAATCCTCCGCCAAGATCAAGCGCCAGTCGGTCCTGATCGTCGACTCGGTTTCCGCCGAAGACGTCGGCAAGCTGCCCGACGTGTCGATCGCGGATTCGCTCGCGCGCCTGCCCGGCGTGACCGCGCAGCGTCTCGAAGGGCGCGACCAGCGCCTGTCGATCCGCGGTCTCGGCCCCGATTTCTCGACCACCTTGCTGAATGGTCGCGAACAGGTGACGACCGGCGACAACCGCGGCGTCGAGTTCGACCAATATCCGTCGGAATTCTTCAAGACCGTCAACGTCTACAAGTCGGCCGACGCCTCGCTGGTCGCCGCGGGCATCGCCGGCACGGTCGACCTGCGCATGCTGCGCCCGCTCGACCAGGCGCACCGCATCATCGCGGTCAGCGCCCGCGCGCAAATGAACGGCATCGACAAGCTCAATCCCGACGGCACGCGCTACGGCTATCGCGCCTCGGCGACCTATGTCGATAAGTTCGCCAACGACACGCTCGGCATCGCGATCGGCGTGTCGGCGACGCAGACGCCGTCGCAGGACGAGCGCTACAATGCGTGGGGCTATAATGGCACCGGCACCGCGACCGATCCCTACGTCATCCAGGGCGCAAAGCCCTATGTCCAGTCGAACGAGCTGAAGCGCTATGGCGGCGTCGCGACGATCGAGTGGCAGCCGTCCGACAGCTTCCACTCGACCTTCGATGCGCTGTATTCGCATTTCGAGGAAACGCAGCGCCTGCGCGGTATCGAGTTCCCGCTCGCGAGCAATGTCGGCACCGCGAATACCAATATCACGGGTGTCTCGGATGGGTTCGCCGATGAGATCACCTTCAGCAAGGTCCACGCGATCCAGCGCAACGACTATAATCAGCGCAAGGCCGAGAATTTCTCGTTCGGCTGGAACAACGACCTCAAGCTGACCGACAAGGTTCACCTCAACGTCGATGCCAGCTGGAGCCGCGCGACACGCACCGACTTCACGCTCGAGACCTATACCGGCGCCGGCTATCAGGCGACCGGTCCGGACGACACGGTCAAGGTGTCGCAGAATTCGAACGGCACTTACAAGATCGTACCGACGCTCGATTACACCGACACCAATATCTTCAAGCTGACCGATCCGCAGGGCTGGGGCTATAACGGCACGCAGGCCGTGGTGCAGGCCGGCTTCCTCGGCAATCCCAACTTCAAGGACGACCTGAAGTCGCTCCGCGCAAGCCTGAACGGCGAGTTCGACGACAGCATCGTCAAGAGCTGGGAAGCGGGCGGCAACTATAGCCGCCGCGAGAAGACCAGCGCGTACAAGTCGTATTTCCTGTGCCCGAAGGGCGCCGGCACCAACTGCACCGTCACCAGCGGCACGCCCACCTCGGCGGCGGTACCGGCGGAAGCAGTCATCGGCACCGTGCCGCTCGACTATCTCGGCGTACCGGCCGCACTCGCGCTCGATCCGCTGTATCTCTACGACAACGTCTACACCAGTTCGTACGACAACCGGCCGGACTCGCTGGTCCGCGACAACACGGTGACCGAGAACATCTACACCGGCTATGCCAAGATCACGCTCGACGGGGATCTCGGCGGCAAGCCGTTGAAGGGATCGATCGGCGCGCAGGTCGTGCATAGCGACCAGCGTTCGGACGGCCAGATCGCCAGCGTCGTCGACGGCGTGGTGACGATCGCCCCCGCCTCGCAGAAGGTGACGTATACCAACGTCCTGCCATCGGCGACGATGTCGGTCGAGCTGATCCCGCTGGGCTTCGTCAAGGTCGGTGCTTCGCAGACGATGGTCCGTCCGCGTCTCGACCAGGAGCGCGTCACGCAGGCGGTCGGCATCAACGTCGCCAACATCCAGGCGAACAACACCAACCCGGGACTGAACCCGGTGTTCACCTCGACCGGCGGCAACGTCAATCTGAAGCCCTATCAGTCGACCAACATCGATCTGTCGTTCGAGAAATACTTCGCGGGCGGCGGCTATGTCGCGCTGTCGGGCTATTTCAAGCACCTCACCGACTTCGTCGATCCGAACAACAGCTATGCGTATGATTTCAGTTCGCTGCTCGGCGCGCTGAGCCCGGCGCAGCAGGCGATCGTGATCGCGAACGGCTTGCAGACCGGGGTGGTCAGCGCGCCCGCGAATACCGGTCGCGGCACCGTGCTGGGCGTCGAGGGGACGTTCTCGCTGCCGTTCAAGGCGCTGACATCGGCGCTTGACGGGTTCGGGATGTTCGTGTCGGCCAATTACACCGAGTCCGAGATCAAGTACGCGAACAACCCGATCGAGGCGATCACCCTGCCCGGCCTGTCGAAGCTGACCGGCAGCGGCACGGTCTATTTCGAGAAGGCCGGCTTCCAGGCGCGTGTGAACTATCGCTACCGCTCGTCCTTCCTGGCCGAAGTCGCGGGTATCTCGTCGACGCCGACCTATCGCACCGCGCGATCGGAAGGCATCCTGGATGCGCAGATCGGGTATGAGTTCCAGAGCGGTCCGCTCGCGAACTTAGCGATCCTGGCGCAGGCGAAGAACCTGACCGACCGTCCGTTCGTGACCTACCAGAACGGCGATGCGCGCCAGGTGATCGATTACCAGCGCTATGGCCGCGATTATTACGTGGGCATCACCTACAAGTTCTGACCGGGACGCGGGGCGTAAAAAGAACGCCACGCGGATTGGCTAACCAGTTCTCCGTCATGCCGGGCTTGTTCCGGCATCCACGGCGCCGCGAAATCGAGGGCCTGGGGTTTGCGGAACGGTGGACCCCGGAACTAGTCCGGGGTGACGGACGGTTTTCAGCGAGGGCTCGGTCAAGCAGCGCAGCAGTCGATCCGCTCGCATGTGGCGCAAACAACGGTTTGAAAACGGGACGCAAACGATGGCCGACCAACCCTTGCGCATAGCCATTGCCGGCGGCGGTACCGCCGGCTGGATGGCGGCGGCGACCTTCGCGCGGTTCCTGGAGATGGGCTACGAGATCGACCTGATCGAGTCCGACGACATCGGCACGGTCGGCGTCGGCGAGGCGACGATTCCGCAGATCCACCTGTTCAACGATGCGCTCGGGCTCGACGAGGACGCGTTCCTTCGCGCGACCGGCGGCACGTTCAAGCTCGGCATCGAGTTCGTCGACTGGTTCAAGCCGGGCCATCGCTACATGCACGCGTTCGGCGATGTCGGGCGCGACGTCGGCCTGCTGCCGTTCCACCAATATTGGCTGCGCGCACGGTCGCTCGGACTCGCCGGCGATCTCGGCGCCTATTCGCTCAACACGCACGCCGCACTCGCCGAGCGGATGCAGCGTGGTCCGGCCCGCACGTCGCGCGTCCTGCCATCGATGCCCTACGCCTATCATTTCGATGCCGGGCTCTATGCGCGCTATCTGCGGCGCTATTCCGAGACGCGCGGCGTAAACCGGATCGAAGGCAAGATCGTCCGCGTGACGCGCGACGGCGAAAGCGGCGACGTCTCGGGCCTCATGTTGGAGAACGGCACGACCGTCGCCGCCGACCTGTATATCGACTGCACCGGGTTTCGCGGGCTGTTGATCGAAGAGGCGCTCGGCACGGGGTATGAGGACTGGACGCACTGGCTGCCATGCGACCGCGCGATCGCGGTACCATCGGCGCGGAGCAAGGCGTTCACGCCGTATACGCGCTCGACCGCGCATGCCGCGGGCTGGCAGTGGCGGATCCCGTTGCAGCATCGCACCGGTAACGGCGTCGTCTTCTCCAGCGCGCATATGAGCGAGGACGAGGCGACCGCGACGTTGCTTAGCGGACTCGACACGCCGGCCATGGCCGATCCGCGGACGATCACGTTCCGCACCGGTCGCCGCAAGCAGATGTGGAACCGCAACGTCGTCGCGCTCGGGCTCGCCGCCGGGTTCATGGAACCGCTCGAATCCACCAGCATTCACCTGATCCAGTCGGCGATCGCCCGGCTGCTGAAGCTATTGCCGGGGCGCGTCATCGCTGACGCCGATCGCACCGAGTTCAACCGCCAGAGCGACTTCGAATACGAGCGCATCCGCGACTTCATCATCCTCCACTACAAGGCGACAACGCGCGACGACACGCCGTTCTGGCGCGAGTGCCGCGACATGGCGGTGCCCGACACGCTCGCCGCGAAGATCGAATTGTGGCGCGGCAGCGGGCACATCGTCCGCGAGCATGAGGAGCTGTTCACCGAAGTCGGTTGGCTCCAGGTGCTCGCCGGGCAAGGCATCGTGCCGCGCGGCCATCATCCGCTGGCGGATGCGATATCGACCGCCGATCTGGCCGAGTTCATGGACACGATCGACAAGCTGAACGCACGCGAGGCGGGCCAGATGCAGGATCATGCCGCGTTCGTCGCCCAGCACTGCGCCGCCGCGGCGGGCCTGGCCGCATGACCCCCGACGCCGACACCCTTTTACGATCGAGACCGATGACCGCTTCCGAGACCCCGACGCCCTGGTGGAAGGGCGCCACGATCTACCAGATCTATCCGCGCAGTTTCGCCGACTCGAACGGCGACGGCATCGGCGACCTTGCCGGCATCACCGCGCATCTCGACTATGTCGCCGCGCTTGGTGTCGACGCGGTGTGGCTGTCGCCGTTCTTTACCTCGCCGATGGCGGATTTCGGCTATGACGTGTCGGATTACCGCGACGTCGATCCGATCTTCGGCACGCTCGCCGATTTCGACGCGCTGATCGCACGCGCGCATGAACTCGGGCTCAAGATCATCATCGATCAGGTCTATTCGCACACCTCGGAGGAGCATGACTGGTTCCGCCAGAGCCGCGCCTCGCGCAGCGGCGACAAGGCGGACTGGTACGTCTGGGCGGATGCCAAGCCCGACGGCACGCCGCCGTCGAACTGGCAGTCCGTGTTCGGCGGCCCGGCCTGGACCTGGGACGCGCGACGCGGCCAATATTACATGCACAATTTCCTGAAGGATCAGCCGCAGCTCAACGGGCATAACCCCGCGGTGCAGGACGAGCTGATCGCGACGGCGCGGTTCTGGCTCGATCGCGGCGTGGACGGCTTCCGCCTCGATGCGATCAACTTCGCGATGCACGATCCGGCGCTGACCGACAATCCGCCCGCGCCCGCGACCAATCGCGCGCGCACCCGGTCGTTCGACTTCCAGATGAAGCTGCACAACCAGAGCCATCCGGACATCGTCGGGTTCATCGAGCGGATTCGTGCGCTGCTCGACGAATATGGCGCCGGGTTCACCGTCGCCGAAGTCGGCGGCGACGACAGCGACCGCGAGATGAAGCTGTTCACCGGCGGCAACGGCCGGCTCAACAGCGCGTACGGCTTCGACTTCCTGTACGCGGACCGGCTGACGCCCGAACTGATCGTCGATGCGGTCGGCAACTGGCCCGATACGCCGGGTCTGGGCTGGCCGAGCTGGGCGTTCGAGAACCACGACGCACCGCGCGCGATCTCGCGCTGGACGACGCCCGACCAGCGCGATGCGTTCGCGCGGATGAAGATCCTGCTGCTCGTCGCGCTGCGCGGGAACATCTTCCTGTACCAGGGCGAGGAACTGGGGCTGACCCAGGTCGACATCGCCTTCGCCGACCTGCTCGATCCGGAAGCGATCGCGAATTGGCCGCTGACGCTGTCCCGCGACGGCGCCCGCACCCCAATGCCGTGGATCGGCGCGGCGCCGGATCTCGGGTTCGGCAGCACCCAGCCGTGGCTGCCGTTCGGCGAGGATCACCGCGCGATCGCGGTCGATGCGCAGGAAGCGGATGCGACGTCGCTGCTGCACTGGACGCGGACGCTGATCGCGGCGCGGAAGGCGTATCCGGCATTGCGGCTGGGCAGCCTGAGGATCGTGCACAGCGACGATGCGGTGATCGCGTTCGAGCGGGAGTCCGAAAACGAGACGCTGCTCTGCGTGTTCAATCTCGGCGACGACGCACGTGGCTGGCCGACCGGCATCGCCACCGACGGCGCCATGCTGTTTGCGACCGACGGCGCCGACACGACGACGCTGCCGCCACTGTCCGGGCTGGTGCTGCAGCGGTGATCGAGGGGCGCGGCCAGCACATCGCCATCCTCGGCGGAGGCACCGCCGGGTGGATGACCGCGTGCCTGGTCGCGCATCGCTGGAGTGATCGCGGCGTCCGCGTCACACTGGTCGAAAGCCCGGAGATCGGCATCGTCGGCGTCGGCGAAGGCTCTACGCCGCAGTTGAAGCATTTCTTCGACACGCTCGGCATCGCCGAAGCCGAGTGGATGCCGGCGTGCGACGCGACCTACAAGCTCGGGATCGGCTTCGAGGGCTGGTCCGACCGCGCCGGGTACGAACGCTATTTCCACCCCTTCCCCACCGCGCTCGACGGCCACACCGCGCCGCAGTTCTTCTACAACGCACGGGCAAGGCGGACTGGCCGCGATGTCGACGCGCATCCCGACCAGTTCCTGCTCCCCGCCCGCCTCGCCGCTGTGTACTGCGCGCCACAGCCGGCCGAGAACTTCCCGTTCGAGGTCAGCTACGGCTATCATTTCGACGCGTACAAGGTCGGCGCGTTTCTCGCTGGGCACGCGACCGAGACGCTGGGCGTCGTCCATCTCCAGCGCCGGATCGCCAGCGTCGAGCGTGCCTTGACCGGCGAAATCACCGCACTGATCGATACCGACGGCGGACGCATCGCCGGCGATGTCTTCGTCGATGCGAGCGGGTTCCGTAACACGATCTTCAGTGCGCTGGACGTACCGTTCGTCAGCTATGCCGACACGCTATTCAACGATCGTGCGGTAGTGATGCCGACCGCATATACCACCGGCGCACCGATCCCCAGCCAGACGCGAGCAACCGCGTTGTCGGCCGGCTGGGCGTGGCACATCCCGCTGACCAGTCGAAACGGCAACGGCTATGTCTATTCCAGCCGTCACCTCGTCGAAGCGCAGGCCGAGGCCGAACTCCGCGCACATATCGGCAACCAGGCCGGCGAAGCGCGCCACCTCAGGATGCGCGTCGGCCGGGTTCGCGATAGCTGGTCGCACAACGCACTCGCGGTCGGGCTTGCCCAAGGCTTCCTCGAACCGCTTGAAGCAACTGCACTGCATCTGGTGATCGCCACTGTCGAGGCGTTCCTCGGCGCAATCGACGAGGGCGGCGCGACCGACGCGGTCCGCGCCGCGTTCAACACGCGCATCGCCGCGCGCTACGACGGCGTCCGCGACTACATCGTCGCGCACTACCGGTTGAACCAGCGCCACGCCGATCCGACCGGCTATTGGGCAGAGGCGCGCGGCGTCGAAGCCCTGTCCGACGATCTCAAGATGCTGATGTCGACCTGGTTCACCGGCGCGGACATGGTCGCGGCGATCGATCGTGCTGGGCTCGGCCGTTATTATTCGGCGATCAGCTGGCATTGCCTGTTCGCGGGCTACGGCACCTTTCCTGACGCCGCGCGGCTCGTCCCGCCCGGCGCCGATATCGATTCCATCGACCTGCCAAAGATCGACGATTTCCTGACCCGTTGCGCATCGAATTTCGGGTCGCACGCCTCTCGCCTCCGCGCCGCCGCGGACCACAAGGATCACGTATGAAACGCATCGCCCTCCTGCTCGCCGCCACCGCTGGCCTGTGCAGCGTGCCCGTCCAGGCGCAGACGACCACGCTCGCCGCCCCCACGCTCACCCCGCGCAATGATGGCGTCGAGGTTCGTGCGGGGGCGACGACCATGCGGATCACCGCAATGACCGATGGCCTCGTCCGCGTGCGCGTCGCCAAAAACGGCGCGTTCGCCGAGGATGCGAGCTGGGCGGTGACGGCGGCGACCCGCAAGCAGTCCGCCAAGGTGACCGCAGCCCCCGACGGTTTCACCACCGCCAGCGTCCGCGTCCGCGTCGGTGCCGGCGGCGCGATCACCTTCGAGACGCCCGACGGCAAGATCATCTCCGCCGATGCCGCCCCCGTCGCGACCGACGGCAAGGCGTTCGCGATCTCGAAGACCCTCCCGATCGCCGAGCATTTCTACGGCCTTGGCGACAAGACGCAGGGACTCGACCGCCGCGGCCACGGTTTCGTCGACTGGAACACCGATGCGTTCGGGTTCAGCAGCGCGGATGATCCAATCTACAAATCGATACCCTTCTTCATCGGCACCGGCGGTGCGGGCGGCAGCTACGGCATCCTGCTCGACAACACTTTCCGCACCTGGTTCGACTTCGGCCACCGCGATGCCGAGACGCTCTCGTTCGGCGGCCCCGACGGTCCGATCGACTATTACTTCATCGCCGGGCCATCGATGGCAGAGGTCACGCGACGCTATGCCGACCTGACCGGCCACGCCCCTCTCGCGCCGAAATGGGCGCTCGGCTATCAGCAGTCGCGCTACAGCTATGGTAGCGCCGACGAGGTCCGCCAGATCGCCGCGCGCCTGCGCAGCGACCGCGTGCCGACCGACGTGATCTGGCTCGACATCGGCTATCAGGACCGCAACCGGCCGTTCACCACCGACGCCAAGACCTTCCCCGATCTGCCGAAGCTCGCCACCGAGATGAAGGCGGACGGGATCAAGCTCGTCGCGATCACCGATCTCCACATTGCCGCGGTCGAGCAGGGTTACGCGCCCTACCAGAGCGGGATGAAGGCCGACGCGTTCATCAAGAACGCCGATGGCAGTCCCTATGTCGCACCGGTCTGGCCCGGCCCGTCGGTGTTCCCGGACTTCACCAAGACCGCCGCGCGGACGTGGTGGGGCACGCAGTATAAGGGCTTCCTCGACGCCGGGATCGCGGGGTTCTGGAACGACATGAACGAGCCGGCGATCTTCGAGACGCCGACCAAGACGATGCCGCTCGACACCCGCCACCGCATCGACAGCGACGATTTCGCAGGCCGGATCACCGATCACCGCGAGGCGCACAACGTCTACGGCATGCTCAACACACGCGCCACGTATGACGGCCTGCTCAAGCTGCGCCCCGACGAGCGCCCGTTCGTGATGACGCGCGCGAGCTATGCGGGAGGTCAGCGTTATGCGGTCACCTGGACCGGCGACAACAGCGCGACCTGGGATCACCTGAAGCTGTCGGTGCAGCAGATCATTAACCTCGGCCTGTCGGGCTTCGGCTACAGCGCCGCCGACGTCAGCGGCTTTGCGGGCGGCCCGAGCCCCGATCTCCTCACGCGCTGGACCGAGATCGGCGCGTTCACGCCGGTGTTTCGCAACCATTCGGCGACCGGCACGCCGCGCGTCGAGCCCTGGGTCGATGGCCCCGACCATCTCGCGATCCGCCGCCGCTTCATCGAGGAGCGTTATCGCCTGATGCCGTATTTCTACGCGCTGGCGGACCAGAACGCGCGGTTCGGCGATCCGATCATGCGCCCGGTATTCTACGACTACCCCGCCGCCGCGACCGCATCGTGCGACCAGTCGATGGCGTTCACGCTCGGCAAGTCGTTGCTGATCGCGCCGCCGCCCAAGCCGGAATCACCGCAGACCTACGACGTCTGCCTCCCCGCTGGTGGTTGGTATGATTACTGGACCGGACAGCCCGTCGGCACCCCCGAGCCCGCCGCCGCCGGACCGATCCAGTCCGCGACGCAAGCCGTGCCGACCGCACGCACGCTCGGCGACCGCGTCACCGAAACGCCGCGCCTCGATCGCCTGCCCGTGTTCGTCCGCGCCGGAACGATCCTTCCCCGGCAGCCACTGGTCCAGAGCACGAGCGAAACCCCGAACGGCCCGCTGCGGCTCGACGTCTATCCCGGCGCGGATTGCATAGGCACGCTCTACGAGGACGACGGTCGCACGCTGGCGTACACCCGCCGGGGCTATTTCCGCCAGACGGTGCGATGCACCATCACGCCCACCGGCCTGTCGATCGACTTCGCCAAGCCCGAGGGCGGGTTCAAGCCGTGGTGGAAATCGATCGCCGTCACCGTCCACAACTGGACCGGGAGCGGCACCGCCATGGCGAAGGGCAAGCGCCTGAACCTTATTGGTGACGCCCAAGCGCTGACCGCGACCGTGACCGTTCCCGCGCAATCCGGTGCCACCACGATCGCGATCGACGGGCGCCCAGCGCGCACCAACTGATCGCGGAGCCGCCCCGCGCATAGCGGCGTGTTGCTGAGCGAACATCCCACGACCATCCCGCGCGCACCGACGTGCGCGGGATGGTCGCGGCTGCCGTAAGCGGTAGCGCAGAAGAGCCTGGGCGCGTTCGGTGTACCGCCCTCCCCCATAGCGACGCGGCTCTAAACACCTTGCCGGCACTAGAACTCTTGGTAGCGCCTGGGGAACGCATTTACCCTTACGGAAGAGC
This sequence comes from Sphingomonas sp. PP-F2F-A104-K0414, assembly GCF_004340945.1. Lineage (GTDB taxonomy): Bacteria > Pseudomonadota > Alphaproteobacteria > Sphingomonadales > Sphingomonadaceae > Sphingomonas. The sequence goes on along the minus strand of NZ_SLYD01000007.1, from coordinate 138,129 downwards.
CAAGCATTCCTGGCACTGACGGTCAAATATAAGTTTACAAAAAATCTTTTCGATACTGATAATTGTTCGCCTTGATCTCGCACACATCTGCTAAAGACCATTAATACCAAGTGTGACGCCGTCGAACCGGATGTCAGACAGATACTCTGGTTTTTAGAGACACCGCGACATCGATACGACGCTCTCCAAGTTTATCGACGGGCTTTCGCTCGGGGTCTCGCTCGCCGAAGACGACCGGAATCACGTGCTAAATCTGCCGTTTACGCGAAAGACATTCATGGCGTCGGGATATCTCGTACGCCAGGGTGACCGGTGTGATACCGTTTCGGTACTATTGGATGGCTATTGTTACGGCCAAAAGGACGATGGCGAGGGAAATTGCCAGATCGTGTCGCTTGCAATACCCAATGATGTTATCGGCCTCGAGCATTTATACTTGCAGACGACCGATCACAACGTGCGCGCGCTAACGACGGTAGACGTCGCCATGATACCTTTGTCCGCGGTGCAGCAACTCTCCGCGAGCCGGCCGGCGGTTGCCCACGCGCTTGGTATTCATCAGGCGATAAACCATGCGATCGCCCGCGAATGGATCGTCAACATCGGCGCCCGAGACGGTTTGCGCCGCGTCGCGCATTTTCTGTGCGAATTTGCGGTCCGTTGCGACGCCTGGCGGGGCGATACCGCCGCCGGCTACGAGTTGCCGATGTCGCAAGAACAGATCGGCCAGGCGACGGGACTGACCGCGGTTCACGTCAACCGAATGCTGAAGACGCTTCACGCCGCCGGCTTGATCGAGCGCAGCTGGCGCAACGTCGTGTTCTCGAACTGGGAAGGGCTGCGCGACGTCGCCTGCTTCTCGTCGGATTATCTGCATCCCGGCCGGCAGGTGCCCGCCCCCGGCTACCGAACGGTCTAGTCCGCCTGATGTCGGCGCCGCGGTCGCCGCTCCGCCGACATAGGCTCCAGCTCCAGCCTTTCTCGACGATCGAACTACAGAGACCTGAACGAATCGATAGATTCGGCCCAGTGAAACCCGCGTTCGATCCTGAGTCACGTCGTGGCTTGGACGCGAAATAGTGTTATCTAAATCTTAATAGACGGTCTTAATTACAGTCTTGCGCAGCCAGACCGATCGGCAAACTGTCTAAAGCGGTCCAAATTGTACGTTTTACACTAACATCTCAGGATAATAGCTTGATTTTTATTTGGCGGACTTACATAGGTTAAGCAGACTTAGCGATCATACCGTGCGATCCTCGCGACCGGTCGAACGCTTAAGATACAATGCCCTGACCGTTTGGTTTTTGATGGCAGCGAGGTTCGACGCAGATCGATCCGCTGCCATCCGCTAAGGCTTCGTCCTCGCTTCGGGCGCTCTACCCCCTTCGAACGGCTCCCGCTGCTGCGGATGGGAGATCCGTGCCTTCCATCCGCGGTGACGATCGAGGTGTTCATGTACAAGTCGACCCTATGGGCGGCCGCGCTTGCGGCTGTGAGCCCGGCTGCCTTGCTGGTTTCCGCACAATCCGCGCAGGCGCAGGTTCCCGTCGGCGCCGGTGGACAGCTCCAGCAGATCCCGCCGACTCCGCTGAACGAGACGCCGGCGCCTGACTTCGGCTTCGAGCGCAAGACGCTGACCGTCGTTGCCGCCACGGGTGGCCCGAAGACGCTCGTCCGGTCGCTCCGCGTGACCGGTGCGACGCTGTTCCCCGAGGCCGACCTGATCGCCGCGTCGCAGTTCACGCCGAACAGCGAGCTCGACCTCGCCGAGCTCAAGACGCTCGCCGCGCGAATCACGGCGTATTACACCAGCCGCGGCTATTTCGTCGCGAACGCGTATCTCCCCGAGCAGGACGTCCAGAGCGGCGCGGTCACTATCGCGGTGATCGAAGGGCGCTTCGGCGCAGTCGGCGTCAAGAACGAGTCGCGGCTCGCTGACAGCGTCGCGAACGGTATCCTGACCGGACTCGACGTCGGCGATCCGGTCGCGGTCGCCCCGCTCGAACGTCGCCTGCTGATGCTGTCGGACCTTCCCGGCGTGCGCGTGAAATCGACGCTGAGCCCCGGCACCGCGGTCGGCACGTCGGACCTGCTGGTCGACATCACCCCCGGCCAGAGCATCACGGGCAGCGTCGAGGCCGACAATGCCGGCAACCGCTACACCGGCGCCTACCGCGTCGGCGGTTCGGTCAACTGGAACAACCCGACCGGCTCGGGCGACGTGCTGAGCCTGCGCGCGCTGACCTCGTTCACGGGCTTGGCCTATGGTCGCGCGTCATACCAGGCACCGATCGGGCAGGTCACGCTGGGCGTCGCGTTCGCGCATCTCGAATATTCGCTCGGCAAGGAGTTCGACAGCCTCGACGGCAGCGGCAACGCCGACGTCGCCAGCGTCTATGCGAGCTATCCGCTGATCCGCTCGCGCGACAATAATCTGTACGTGACCATCGGCGGCGACGCGAAATGGTTCGAGGACAAGATCGGGATCGTCGACACCACCAGCTATCGCCGCGCGCAGGTGATTACCGCTGGGCTCAGCGGCGACGAGCACGACACGTTGCTCGGCGGCGGCTGGAGCGCGTACTCGCTCAGCTATTCGGTCGGCAATCTCGACATCCGCGGTGCGTATGAGCGCTCGGTCGATGCGCTGACCGCGCGCACCGACGGTAGCTATGGGAAGCTGCAGTTCAGCTTCGCGCGATTGCAGACGATCGCCGGGCCGCTGTCGTTCTTCGCCTCCGCGCGCGGGCAGATCGCGTTCAGCAACCTCGACATCTCCGAGCGGATGGAACTGGGCGGCGCTTACGCTGTCCGCGCCTATCCCGAGGGCGAGGCTTACGGCGACCAGGGCTATGTCGCGACCGCCGAGGCGCGGCTGGCGCTGCCGCAGGTCATACCCGGCGCGCTCCAGCTGTTCGGGTTCGTCGACGTCGGCGAGGTCGATTACGTCAAGCACCCGTATTTCACCGGGTCGAACCACGCGAAACGCAGTGCGTACGGCGCCGGGCTGAGCTGGGCGGGACCGTACGGGATCGCCGCCAAGGCGACCTATGCGCGCAAGCTCGGCGATGCGGATGCGACGTCGGCCCCCGACAAGTCGGGCCGCGCCTGGTTCCAGGTTTCGAAGACCTTCTAACCGCGCCCGCACCCCCGAATTTTGCGGCCATCCGCCGCCACCAAGGATACCGCCCATGACCCCCATTCCCTCTTCGCTCAGAAACACCAGCCGCCCCGCCCCATCGGTCACGCGCACACGACGTGGCGGCCTGTTCGGCACGACCGGGCTCGCGCGGTTCGCCTGGCTGATCGGGTTCAGCCTCGCCGGCACGCTGGCGGCGCGCCCGGTCGAGGCGCAGACGCTGCCGACCGGGGGTGAAGTGGTTGCGGGCCAGGCGAGCATCGCGACCGGCAGCAAGTCGGTGACCGTGACGCAGACCAGCGACCGTACGGCGATCAACTGGCAGTCCTTCTCGATCGGCAAGGGCAAGAGCGTCGTCTTCGACCAGCCGACCAGCAGCTCGGTCGCGCTGAACCGCGTGCTCGGCACCGATCCTTCGGTGATTCTCGGCAATCTGTCGGCGAACGGGAAAGTGTTCCTGGTCAACGCGAACGGCATCCTGTTCGGCCAGACCGCCAATGTTAACGTCGGCGGGCTGGTCGCTTCGACGCTGAACATCTCCGATGCCGACTTCCTCGCGGGCAAGAACAGTTTTGCGGGCACCAGCGGCGCGAGCGTCCAGAACGACGGCACGATCACCGCGAAGAACGGCTATGTCGCGCTGCTCGGCGCGAACGTCGGCAATGGCGGGACGATCAAGGCGAACTTCGGCACCGTCGTGCTCGCGGGCGGCGAGGCGATCACGCTCGACGTCGCGGGTGACGGGCTGCTCAACGTCGCAGTCGACAAGGGCGCGGTCGGCGCGCTGGTCCGCAACGGCGGGCTGATCCGCGCGGACGGCGGCAAGGTCGTGATGACCGCGCAGGGTGCGGGCGACCTGCTCCATACCGCGGTCAACAACACCGGCGTCGTCGAGGCACGCACGCTGCAGAACCGCGGCGGCACCATTCTCCTGCTCGGCGACATGAAGAGCGGGACCGTCAGCCTCGCCGGCACGCTCGACGCGAGCGCGCCGGTCGGCGGCAATGGCGGCTTCATCGAGACGTCGGCGGCGACCGTCAACGTGGCGGACAGCGCCAAGGTGTCGACCTATGCACCGGGCGGCCTGACCGGCACATGGCTGATCGATCCGCAGGATTACGTGATCGGCGCAGGCGGCAACATCTCGGGCGCGACGCTGTCGGCGCAGCTGGTGACGACCAGCATCACGATCAGCACGATCCCCGCGGCGGGCGACACGACCACCGGCAACGGCGACATCTTCGTCAACGATGCGGTCGCGTGGACCGCGTCGGGCGTGCCGACGACGCTGACAATGAATGCGTTTCGCGACGTCAACATCAACGCGCCGATCACCGCGACCAACGGCAATATCGTCGCCTGCTGCGGCCGCGATGTGAACGTCAACGCGGACCTGACCACGACCAACGGCAGCATCCTGCTCAACGCCGGGCGCAACGTGCAGGTGTTCCACGCGATCACCACGACCGACGGCAACATCGCGCTGTGCGCGGGCCATGACGTGATGATCGACGCGGCGGTCACGCTGACCCGCGGCACGACGATCCCTGCGCAGAGCCTGGGCCTGCCGGTCGGCCTCACGCTGATCGCTGGGTCGGACGGCACCGGGCCGGGCGTCAATGGCGGCACGATCGTGTTCTCCGCGCTGTCGCCGCCGACCACCGTCACCGCGGCGCCGGTGTCGATCAACTACAACCCCGTGTCGTATACGACGCCGACCGACTTCTCGACCGAGTTCGTGCTGACCGAGGGCGCGGCGATCACCCAGCGTATGCTGTTGTTCCCGACCGCGCAGAAGGTCGCCGACGGCACCAATGCGGCGGTGCTGAGCGGGTTCAACACCACCGACACCTCGGGGACGCCGACCGGCGTATCGCTGGTCGCCGGCACCGATGCGACCGCGACGTTCGACAGCACCGATGCGGGGACCGGAATCGGGGTGAGCTTCAGCGGCTATACGCTGACCGGCGCGAACGCGGATCAATACGCGCTGGCAAGTTCGTGCTGCGTCGCCGGGTTCCGGACGACCGGGACGATTACGGCTGCTCCGGCGCCTGCTCCGGCTCCTGCTCCGGCACCCGCGCCGGCACCTGCTCCAGCTCCAGCTCCAGCGCCGGCACCTGCTCCAGCGCCCGCCCCGGCACCAGCGCCCGCTCCAGCTCCAGCTCCAGCTCCAGCTCCAGCTCCGGCACCCGCGCCGGCACCTGCTCCAGCGCCCGCACCTGCGCCCGCACCTGCGCCCGCTCCTGCGCCTGCGCCTGCCCCAGCTCCAGCACCTGCTCCCGCGCCGTCACCGTCACCAGCACCGGCTCCCGCTCCAACCCCAACGCCAACCCCGCCAGTCATAGTCACCCCGACACCCGTGCCAAACCTGCCGACCGCGACTCGCCCGATCCTGGACGTTCCGCCCGTGATGGTCCGCGTGCCGTCGCCGCCGCCGATCGAGGTCGTCGAGGGTGGCGTGAGCTTCCCGCCGCCCGTCCGTCCGGGTACGGTAATCGTCGAGACCCCCGGCACGCCGCAAACCGTGCTGCCCGTCGTCGACACCCCCGTGACGCCGCAGGCCGTGCAGCCGACCCCCGGTCGTCCCTTCGTGCAACCGACCCCGCCGAATACGCCGGCCGTCCCCGACTATCCGCGCAAGCAGGCGCGTCATTAAGATGATCGGTCGGGATGCTCTCCAGAGCGGCTGGTGCGTAACGCTTATGGCGGGACTCATGGGGCTTGCGGCGACATCCCAGGGTGTGGCGCAACCAGTATCGGCCGAAAGCGTCGCCCGATTCGGGACCGAGACAGTGTCGAACGATGCGCGGGACACCGCGAACTGGGTTGCAGCATCGCGCGATAACCAAAGCCTGCCGTTCATCGTCATCGACAAGGTGAACGCCGTCGTGTTCGCGTTCGACGCCACCGGTGGATTGCGCGGCACGGCGCCAGCCTTGCTCGGCATGGCGCGCGGCGATGCGAGCGTACCCGGCATCGGCCAGCGCAAGCTCGCGACGATTACGCCGGCCGAACGCACCACCCCTGCGGGCCGGTTCAAGGCCTCGCTCGGTCGCGATTTCGAGCAGGATATCCTGTGGATCGACTATGACGCCGCGCTGTCGATGCACCGCGTGATCGTAGGCCGCCGGATCGACAACCGTGCGGGTCGACTCGCATCGCCGACACCCAGCGACAACCGGATCTCGTATGGCTGCGTCAACGTACCCGCCAAATTCTACGACGACGTGGTCAAGCCCTTGTTCACCGGCACCGTCGGCATCGTCTACATCCTGCCCGAGACCAGGCCGCTCCGCAGCGTCTTCGCCGTGCCGGTCGCGGCGGCGGGCTAACGCATCGTGATCCTCCCCCACGTCGGAGAGGATCACGACGATCCCGCTAGCGGGTCGCTACGTTACTGGCACCAGGGCCGCTCGCGATACCATTTGGTCAGCACGTATTTGACGCCCTGCTCGACCGGCATACCCTGATGCAGCGATCCGGGATTCGGCCTGCCCAGCGCATCCATGTTGTTCCAGATAACCAGATTGCCGGCCTTCGGTGCGATCACCACGCCAGCGGTCGGAAAGTTCGTCCGCCCGCCCAATGCCGGCTCGTTGAGAAACGTCATTGCCGACCATGTCCGCTGTCCGCCGATCGGCACCTGGTTCCGCCAGTAATGCTGGCCAGTATCGAAGAAGTCGTGATGCGGTTTGAACTCTTGCCCGACCGCATAGCGCTGACCCTGCAAGGCTTCGCCAAATATTGGCTCGATCCCGGTGACATCGTCGAGCCTGTTCTCGACCACCGTCACCGCATCGGGTCCGGGATAAAGATAACAGGTTTCGCTGGTCCGATACGACGGCACCGGATCATCGGAGACGACGGGCGACGGTACACGCTCGGCATCGATGAGCCGAATCAGCGCCTGGCATTCCTCGACCGTGATGAAATTTCGGACGACGTAGAGTTCGACGCCATTGGCCGGGATCCGGACAGCACCGGGATAATGCGCGATCCGTTCCCGAACACGCGCCGCAGAATCGGAGCGGGCCAATGCTTCCATGTGCCCATCGCGTAGATCAAGTGCTGACAATGGTGCGGAGATCAGCGAAGTGTTATAGGAGTCATCTGTTGGCCAAGCGTCAGTATCTAGAAATTCAGACATGTTTTGATCGCTTTAATCATCCACCCTTTACTGGGCCGATATCAAGATTCTTAATCTAGGTTTATATTTTAATTGATGCATCTTTAGCAGCTAACATACGTTTATCAAGTACGACCAACACAGGTTCGGCTCGGTTCGGCGATTTATCGCTACCACCCCGCCACGATGGATGCGCTAAGTCGCACCAAGCCAAAGAGTTCGGGAACATCCCATGCGTCGCTGCCGGCGACGACACGGATGACGCGATTTGACCGACATCGGCGGAGACAGGGCATGAAGCCGTTCACGAAAAGTCTGTTCCCATTCGGACGCAAGCCTCCGCTCGGCAATGCTTTGGCCGATCAGGTTCCGACTATCCCGGTGTTTTCCTTAGAAGTCTTGCCTGTCCGCCCGAAACGACGGCGAACAGTCTTGCCGGAAACCGCGGTCATGAGAGGGCTTTGCTACGCAGCATTGCCGTCGGCGATGATCTGGGGCGGCATCATCTACCTGTATTTCGGGTAGCAGCTCAGGCCGGCGACGTCCGGCTCTCCCCTGACTGAAACGCGAACGCGCTTCGCGCACCACTCTTGATCGTCCTCGCGCTTCGCGGGGCCAGGATACCCATGTTCAAAAACATTCTCGCAGGCGCTGCGGCGTCGTTGCTGGCGCTTGTCCCGCAACCCGCCCCCGCGCAGCGTCTCATCCTCCCCGGTGCGTTGTTGCTCGCGGGCTATCGCGCCACCTGTGGCCCGGTCGACACGATGATCCAGCCGATCGACGACATTGCCGCCGCCTATAAGGGACGGATCATCCTGCATCCGCGCGTTCTCAACCTTCCGCGTGCGCAGCAACTCTTCTGGTACACGCACGAATGTGCCCACCAGATCTTTGGTCCGGGCGAAGCCGCCGCCGATTGCTGGGCAGTGCAGCAGGGCCGGATCCAGGGCTGGCTGTCGCCAGACGAACTGGCCAAACTGGGCGCGACGATGCGCGACTTTCCCGGCGACGCGACCCACATGGATGGTCGCGGCCGACTGATCGGCATGCAGAAATGCTATGCTCGCTGACGATTGCCGCATCAGGCGCCCGCCGCGTATTCCCGCGCGGCCTGATAGAGTCCGACCCGCGTCCAGCACGGTCGACGGGATTTGCAGTCCAATCGGTGACCATTGCGCAACCCGGATCGCCAAAGCGACGTTATAGACCCCACGCATGATCAAGGTCGCCAGCTACAATATCCACAAGGGCATCGGGCTCGACCGTCGGCGTAATCCCGAACGCGTGGTCGAAGTGTTGCGCGAGATCGACGCCGACGTGATCGCGCTGCAGGAGGCTGATCGCCGCTTCGGCGCGAAGGCGTGCGTGTTGCCGCATCACCTGCTCGAGGAGCACAGCGACTGGAAGCCGGTCGATTTTGGCCTCCGCGCGCTCAGCATGGGATGGCATGGCAACGTCATCCTTGTGCGGAAATCGGCGCGCGTCGTTGCCAGCGAACCGCTACATCTGCCGGCTTTGGAGCCGCGCGGCGCGGTAATGGCCGACGTGCAACTCGCCGGCGGGACGATCCGTGTGCTCGGCATGCATCTCGATCTGTCGGGGCTCTGGCGGCGCAAGCAGGCGGCGGCGATCATGAACCATGTCGATACCTGCGCGCATCGGCATCCGACGGTGATGATGGGCGATCTCAACGAATGGAGCGCGGGTGCCGGGTGCCTGCGCGACTTCGGGCGCGACTATGCGTTTGCCGAGACCGGCGCGAGTTTCCATTCGCGGCGCGCGGTCGCGCGGCTCGATCGGATCATGGTCTCGCGCGAGTTGAGCGTCGTCGACTGCGGCGTGCATGCCAGCCCGGCGGCGCGGAAAGCGTCGGATCATCTGCCGATCTGGGCTATGCTCGAACCCAGGGCAACGGCTCCATAATCGATACCGAGGATGTAGAATGCGCGAGAAGGAACTGCGACTGGCGCTCGTCTGCTATGGCGGGATCAGCCTTGCAGTCTACATGCATGGCATCACCAAGGAGATCTGGCGCCTGGTCTGCGCCAGCCGCGCCTTCCACGACGGCGACACGCCGAAGGGCGGCAGCGAAGGCGTATATCACGCGCTGCTCCAGGAGATCGAGGCGCATGGCGCGATCCGAGTCCGCGTCCTCGCCGACATCATCGCGGGCGCCAGCGCGGGCGGGATCAACGGCATCTTCTTGGCGCAGGCGATCGCGACCGGGCAGAGCCTCGACCCGCTGACCGACCTGTGGATGACGTCGGCGGATGTCGAGGCGCTGATTGATACAGACGCGGCACCCAAATCACGCTTCTCGAAGGCGTGGGCGATGCCGCTCGCATGGATGGCGGCGGGTCGCAGCACCGACAAGGTCGATGCGCTCGACGATCCCACACGGGAAGAGGTGCGCACCAAGCTGTCGCATTTCATCCGCTCGCGCTGGTTCGAGCCGCCGTTCGGGGGGAAGACCTTCACCAACCTGCTGCTCGATGCATTCGACGCGATGGCGGCGAGCGAACGCGGGCCGCGCTTGCTGCCACCGGGACAGCCCCTCGACCTGTTCGTGACGGTCACCGATTTCTCCGGGCACCCCGAGCGGTTGCAGCTCAATTCGCCAGCGGAAGTGGTCGAAACCGAGCATCGCCTGGTGGTCGACTTCACCGACAATGGCGGCGCATGCGATACGCTCGCACCACCTGCGGAACTGGCGTTCGCGGCGCGCGCGACGTCGAGCTTTCCGGGGGCCTTTCCACCGTTCACGGTCGCCGAACTGGACGGCGTGCTAAAGGATCGCGCGATCGTCTGGCCGGAACGCCCCGCGTTCCTCGCGCGCGTGCTGCCACGCCATACGGCGGCCAATGCTGCGGAAAGCGCGGTGCTGATCGACGGTTCGGTGCTCGCCAACGCGCCGTTCCGGCCCGCGCTCGACGCGCTCAAGGAACGGCCTGCGCGGCGCCAGATCGACCGGCGCTTCATCTACATAGACCCCTCGCCCGACATCAAGCTGCGGCTCAATCGCGGTGGCGGCACGCCCGGCTTCTTCCAGACGATCATCGGCGCGATCAGCGATATTCCGCGCCAGCAACCAATCCGCGACAATCTGGAAGCGATCGCCGAACGTTCCGCGAGGATCGACCGGATGCGCGGTATTCTCACCGCGATCCGTCCGGAGGTGGAGGCCGACGTCGAATCATTGTTCGGCCACACATTGTTCCTTGACCGGCCGACCGCGCCGCGGCTGATTGCGTGGCGGCGACGTGCGCAGAAGGCGGCGGCGGCGAGTTCGGGCTATGGCTTCGTCGCGTACGGCCATCTCAAGCGCAGCGCGGTGATCGAGACGCTGGCGTTGCTGTTGTTCGATGCCGGGGAGCACCATCGGCCGCGGCGGCTGGCGCAGATCCGGGCGGCGATCGTCGCACATGTCGCCGCCTCGGGGGCTGACCAGCTCGGATCGGGCCATGCCGGTGGGGCCAGCGCCGCGTCGATCGCATTCCTGCGGACCTTCGACATCGGCTTTCGTATCCGTCGGCTGCGACTGATGGCGCGGCGCCTGTCGGAAGTTGAAACCGCTGCGGACGAGCCCGAGCTGGGGCCGATGCGTGATGCGATCTACGAATCGCTGTCGCCGTATCTCGATCGGCTGCGCGCCGAGATGCATGCCGGGCTGCACGACGCGGTGCGGGCCATGCGCGGCGATGCGACCGCGGTGCTCGAGACGCTCGGCCGGACGTTCGACCTCGATCGCCTCGATGCGGAGACCGACCAGCGGCTCGCGGAAGCGTTTGCCGCCCTCGCTAAACCGACACGGCGCACGCTGTTGCTGGCCTATCTCGGTTTTCCGTATTTCGACACTGCGACGTTGCCGTTGTTGCAGGGCGAGGGCCTCGACGAGTTCGATCCGATCAAGGTCGACCGGATCGCGCCCGACGATGCCACCTCGATCCGGTCCGGCGGCGCCGAGGCTACATTGAAGGGAATCCAGTTCGGGACGTTCGGCGCGTTCTTCAGCCGCGCCTACCGCGAGAACGACTATCTCTGGGGGCGGCTGCACGGGTCGGAACGGATGATCGACATCACCGTCTCGACGCTCCCCTCGACCGTGCGGATGAAGCCGGGTCGCGTCGCGGCGATCAAGCGCGCCGCGTTCCTGGCGATCCTCGACGAGGAAGAACCACGGCTCACCGCGATCCTGCCGCTGATCGCGCAGTTGCGGACCGAGATCGGCTAATGCCCCTCTCGCTAGGTAGAAGACTGGTCAAAACGCCGATGTGGCGGTAGCTCTGCATTTCCGAGGACGCTTTGGCGCGATCGGAGCGCAAAAGAGGGTCGCCGCATGCAGTTCCTGAAAATCCTGTTCTGGTGCCTGCTGGCGTTCGTCGCCGCGGTCTTCACGATATCGAATTGGAATGCCGTCCAGATCCAGCTCTGGGGCGGCCTGATCGCCGACGTGAACCTGCCGCTGCTTCTGCTGGTGACGTTCCTGATCGGGTTCGTGCCGACGATGATCTACAACCACGCGATCCGGTGGCGGCTGCGGCAACGGCTGTCGACGTGCGAGCGTGAGTTGCTCGAGCTGCGCACGCCGCGCGCCGAGCCGGTCGCCTTCGCGCCCGCCGAAACACCGGTGACGATCGCGCCGCTTGGTGCGCCGACCGCCGTCCCGCCGGGCGTCGCCTGATGAGCAACCGGATCTACGTCGCGCTCGACACGCCCGATCTGGCGCGCGCAAAGGCGATGGCGACGCGCGTCCGTCACCATGTCGGCGGGATCAAGCTCGGGCTCGAATTCTTCTCCGCGCACGGCCAGTCCGGCGTACATGCGATGGCGGAATTCGGCCTGCCGATCTTCCTCGATCTCAAGCTGCACGACATCCCCAACACCGTCGCCAAGGCGGTGCAGGCGCTCGGCCCGCTCGAACCCGCGATCCTGACGGTGCATGCGAGCGGCGGCCGGGCGATGCTCGAGGACGCCAAGGCAGCCGCGCCGATCGGCACGAAGGTGATCGCGGTGACGATGCTGACCAGCCTCGACGCAGCCGATCTCGCCGCCACCGGCATTACCGGCAGCGCGCACGACCAGGTCACGCGCCTGACCGAACTTGCGAGTGAATCCGGTGTCGACGGCATCGTCTGCTCAGGCGCCGAAGTCGCCGCCGCCAAGGCGATCTGGCCCAAGGGGTTCTTCGTGGTCCCCGGTGTCCGCCTGCCCGACGGCCATATCGGCGACCAGAAGCGCGTCGTCACGCCGCGCCAGGCGCTTGACGCTGGGGCTTCCATCCTTGTGGTGGGCCGCCCGATCACACAGGCCGAAGACCCCGACACCGCCGCCCGCGCGATCGGCGCGACGCTCTGATCCCTCTCCCATCGGGAGAAGGGTTTTAGGAATCAGCATGACCACCGCCAAGATCTGCGGCCTTTCCACCCCCGCGACGCTCGACGTCGCGATCAAGCATGGCGCAAGCCATGTCGGGTTCGTGTTCTTCCCCGCCTCACCGCGCCACGTGACGTTCGCGAAAGCCGCCGAACTCGCGGCGCGCGTACCCGGTCACGTCGCGAAGGTCGGCGTGTTCGTCGATCCCGAGGACGAGATGCTCGAACAGGCAGTCGCCTCCGCCGCGCTCGACGTGCTGCAACTCCACAAGGTGACGCCCGCGCGGGCCGCCGCGATCCGCGCGAAGTTCAGAATCGAGACGTGGGTCGCCGTTGCGGTGCGCACGCGAGGCGATCTGGATGCGGCGCATGGCTTTACCGGAGTCGCCGACCGGATACTCTATGACGCCAAGACCCCGGACTCGGCCGCATTGCCGGGCGGGATGGGCTTGCGGTTCGACTGGGACCTGCTCGACGGGTTCCGGCATCCCCTGCCCTGGGCGCTATCGGGGGGACTCGATCCGGCGAATGCGGCGGAGGCGATCCGGCGGACCGGTGCGGACCTGGTCGACGTGTCGTCGGGGGTCGAAAGCGAACCCGGCATGAAAGACGAAACCAGGATCGCGGCATTCCTGAACGCGGTCGGCGCGCGGTAGCACCACCACGGCGCAGGCCGGGGCCCAATTGGAAAGGTCGAGGTAACGGAGGATCCGACTCGCCAAAAGCCGCTCCCAATTGGGCCCCGGCCTCCGCCGGGGTGGTCTTTAGCGGAAACGGAAGGGGTGACAGCGATTTACGAAGTGCTAAACGCCCAGTCATGAACGCTCCAACCCTCGCTCCCAACTCCTACCGCGCCCAGCCCGACGAGCGCGGCCATTTCGGTGATTTCGGCGGCCGCTATGTCGCCGAGACGCTGATGCCGCTCGTCCTCGAACTCGACGAGGCGTACCGCGCCGCCAAGGCCGACCCCGCCTTCAAGGCGCAGTTCGACGACCTGCTCGAACATTATGTCGGCCGCCCGAGCCCGCTCTATTACGCCGAACGGCTGACCGAGGCGCTCCGCGAGTCCGCCCCCGAAGGCATGGGAGCCCAAGTCTGGTTCAAGCGCGACGAGCTCAATCACACCGGCGCGCACAAGATCAACAACTGTATCGGCCAGATCCTGCTCGCGATGCGGATGGGCAAGACGCGGATCATCGCCGAGACTGGTGCTGGCCAGCACGGCGTCGCCACCGCCACGGTCTGCGCGCGCTTCGGTCTGCCGTGCGTGATCTACATGGGCGCGAAGGACGTCGAGCGTCAGGCGCCCAACGTGTTCCGCATGAAGCTGCTCGGCGCCGAAGTCCGCCCGGTCACGTCGGGCGCGCACACGCTGAAGGACGCGATGAACGAGGGGATGCGTGACTGGGTCGCGAACGTCCACGACACCTTTTACATCATCGGCACCGCCGCCGGCCCACACCCGTATCCGGAGATGGTCCGCGATTTCCAGAGCGTAATCGGCACCGAGGCGCGCGCGCAGATGCTCGCGCGCGTCGGTCGCCTGCCCGACATGCTGGTCGCGGCGATCGGTGGCGGATCGAACGCGATCGGGCTGTTCCATCCGTTCCTCGACGATGCCGACGTGCAGATGCTCGGCGTCGAGGCCGCGGGTCATGGGCTCGACAAGGAACATGCGGCGAGCCTCGCGGGCGGTTTCCCGGGCGTGCTCCATGGCAACAAGACCTATCTGTTGCAGGACGAAGACGGCCAGATCACGGAAGCGCATTCGATCTCGGCGGGTCTTGATTATCCGGGGATCGGGCCGGAGCATGCGTGGCTGCGCGATATCGGCCGCGTCCAGTATGACAGCGCGACCGACACCGAAGCGCTCGACGCGTTCCAGCTGCTGTGCCGCACCGAAGGCATCATCCCCGCGCTCGAACCATCGCACGCGATCGCCACGGTGACGAAGAAGGCGCGCGAAATGCGGCAGGACCAGATCATCCTGGCCAACCTGTGCGGCCGCGGCGACAAGGACATCTTCACCGTCGCCGAAGCGCTCGGGGTGGCGATATGATTGGTGGCGCCACAAGCACCCTCGCCGCACTTCGGTCGACGCTCCCCGCAACGTTTATCCGTCACCCCAGCGAAAGCTGGGGTATCCATGGGGCGGGCGCCGTGGTCGCCAATCGGGATACCCCAGCTTTCGCTGGGGTGACGGGTTTTGGCGTCGCTCGGGGCGGTAGTCGAGCGACGAGCGTTGGTGCGGAGCGGGGCAAGTGAGCCGCCTCGCCGCCACCTTCGCGCGCACCGCCGCCGCCGGTCGCGCCGCGCTTGTCGCATTCGTCACCGCGGGCGATCCGACCACCGAGGCTACCGGCCCAATTCTCGACGCGCTCGTCGCAGGCGGCGCGGACGCGATCGAACTCGGAATGCCGTTCACCGATCCCATGGCCGACGGCCCGGCGATCCAGGCGGCGAACATCCGCAGTCTCGCGCAGGGGACGCGCACTGCGGACATTCTCGCCACCGCCACCGCGTTCCGCGCGCGCCACCCGGACGTGCCGCTCGTCCTGATGGGCTATGGCAACCCGATGCTCCGGCGTGGCGCGGACTGGTTCGCCGAGGCGGCTGCCAACGCTGGCGTCGACGGCGTGATCTGCGTCGACGTCCCACCCGAGGAAGACGATGCGCTCGGCCCGCAGTTGCGCGCGACCGGGATCGACCTGATCCGCCTTGCCACCCCAACCACCGACGCTGCCCGCCTGCCGACCGTACTCGATGGCGCGAGCGGGTTCCTCTATTACGTCTCGGTCGCCGGCATCACAGGGCTCCAACAGGCGCAGCAATCCTCGATCGAGGACGCCGTCGCCCGCCTGAAGGCACAGACCGACATCCCGATCGCGGTCGGCTTCGGCATCCGCACGCCCGAGCAGGCGGCCAACGTTGCGCGCGTCGCGGACGGCGTCGTCGTCGGCTCGGCGATTGTCGAACTGGTCGCACAATACGGCGCCGCTGCGGCCGAGCCGGTTCGCGCCTATATCAAGTCTCTCGCCGACGCCGTCGCGTCCGCACGGAAGGTCCCCGCATGAGCTGGCTCAACAGCGTCCGCAACGTCCTGCCCTTCGTCGCGAAGCGCGAGACGCCTGAAAACCTCTGGCACAAGTGCAAGGGCTGCGGGCAGATGGTCTTCACCAAGGAGCTCGAGGACAATCTGTACGTCTGCCCGAAATGCGATCACCACGACCGCATCGGGCCGAAGATCCGCTTTGCCCAGCTCTTCGACGAGGGCAGCTGCAGCGAGCTTCCCGCGCCGAAAGTCCCCGAGGATCCGCTCAAGTTCCGCGACCAGAAGCGCTACACCGATCGCCTCAAGGCCGCACGGACCGACAACAGCGAACAGGACGCACTGGTCAACGCGCGCGGGAGCATCGACGGGCACCGGGTCGTCGTCGGCGTTCAGGACTTCGGTTTCATGGGTGGCTCGATGGGCCTAGCGGTCGGCGAAGCGTTCGTGCGCGGCGTCGAGGCGGCGATCGAGGACCGCGTGCCCTACGTCATCTTCACCGCGAGCGGCGGCGCGCGCATGCAGGAGGGCATCCTCAGCCTGATGCAAATGCCGCGCAGCACCGTCGCGATCCAGATGCTCCACGATGCCGGCCTGCCGTACATCGTCGTGCTGACCGATCCCACCTCGGGCGGCGTGATGGCAGCCTATGCGATGCTCGGCGACGTCCAGATCGCCGAGCCCAAGGCGACGCTCGCCTTCACCGGTCGCCGCGTAATCGAGAGCACGATCCGCGAGAAGCTCCCCGAGGATTTCCAGACGAGCGAATATTATCTCGAGCACGGGATGATCGACATGGTCGTCCACCGGAAGGACCTGCGCGAGCAGCTCGGCACGGTGATCGGCTATCTCAGCGCGCGCGAAGCCGCGTAAGTCGTCTCCCCTCCCGCTTGCGGGAGGGGTCGGGGGAGGGAATGATGCACGGATCGCCAAGCCCAAGCCCCTCCCCCAACCCCTCCCGCAAGCGGAAGGGGAGCTAATGCCCGACCACGCGACGTCCTCGTCCCCCGCAGTGCAAGCGCAACTCGACCGCCTGACCGCGCTGTCGCCCGGCGCCGACATCCTCGGCCTCGAGCGCATCACCGCGTTCCTGAGCCGCCTCGGCGACCCCCACCTCAACCTCCCCCCGGTGTTCCACGTCGCCGGCACCAACGGCAAGGGCTCGACCTGCGCCTTCCTGCGCGCCGCGATCGAAGCCGCCGGGCACAGCGTACACGTCTATTCCTCGCCGCACCTCGTCCGCTTCAACGAACGCATCCGCCTTGCGGGCAAGCTGATCGACGACGAGCTGCTCGCCGCCTTGCTGTCGGAAGTGCTCGACCACGCTGCCGACCTCCAGGCGAGCTTCTTCGAAGTCACCACCGCCGCCGCCTTCCTCGCCTTCGCCCGCACACCGGCGGCGGCAACGATCGTCGAAGTCGGCCTTGGCGGCAGACTCGATGCGACCAACGTCATCCCGAACCCGGTCGTCACCGGCATCGCCGCGCTCGGGATCGATCACCAGTCGTTCCTCGGCGACACGCTGCTGGAAATCGCCGGCGAGAAAGCGGGCATCGCCAAGTCCGGCGTGCCGCTCGTCACGATGGACTATCCCAAAGCCCTCCGCGCAAAGATCGCCGCGGTAGCCGCCGCCGCGGGTGCCCCCGTCCACGCGCGCGGCACCGCCTGGACGAGCGAGACCGCACGCTCGACCGTCCGCTACGAGGATACCGGCTTTTCGGTCGTCACCAACCGCCCCCGCCTCGTCGGCGCGCACCAGTCCCGCAACCTCGCGCTCGCGATCGCGATGCTCCGCCATCAGGGCGCGCTGCATGTTCCCGAAGCCGCTATGCGCGCCGCCGCCGACTGGGCGCACTGGCCGGCCAGAATGCAGCGCCTGTCCGATGGCCCCCTGCTCGCACGGCTTCCGGCAGGCAGCGAGGTGTGGCTCGACGGCGCGCACAACCCCAACGCCGCGCAACCGGTTGCGCGGGCGCTGCGAACGCTGGCCAAGAGCCGGCCGGTCACGCTGGTCCTCGGGATGCTCGCCAACAAGGATGCCGAGGCGGTGATGCGGATTTTCTCGCCCTCGGTCGGCCACGTCGTCGCGATCCCGGTCCCCGGCCATGCGCACCATGCTCCCGAGGCCCTTGCAGCGCTCGCGGAACGTTTCGGCAAGACCGCGGAAACCGCGTCGACGCCAACTGACGCACTCGACCTGATCGCAGCCCGTGGCGATCGATCCAACCTCGTCCTGATCGCCGGTTCTCTCTATCTCGCCGGTGAAGTGCTCGCGACGAACGACCAGCCGCCGGACTGAGCTCTTATTGCTATTGACTATCAATAACGGACGCGCGAGTTTGTGGACACCACCACGGAGTCGCGTGAATGACCGATACCCGCCCCAGTTCGACGCCCAGTTCGACGCCGGCCTCGACCAATTTGCTCGCCAACGCGACGGCGTTGCTGCCGCATCCACTACCGCCTTGTGAAAACGCGCGAATCGCCTTGTTCGCGATGCGCCGGATGGGCGCGCATGGCCTTGCCGACGCACGCGCCGCACACACGATGTTCACCGCCTTCGGGCAGAGTTTCCGTCGTCCGCTGGTGTTGTTGCGCGCGCTGATGGCGGACCTGGCGGGAACGTCGGCGGGATCGATCGCGATCGCGCCATGCTGCTGTGCGCGGATGACCCCGGCCGAGTCGGCGATGCTGTCGATCCTCGCGCGGGTCGAGACCGCGCCCGAGACAGCCCGCTATCTGATGACCGATCTCCTCGGCGTCCGCCGTGTCGACGGCGTCCTCGCCAGCGCCGCAGCCGTCGCCGCCGCGTTCGCCGACGAGGGGCGACCGGTCACGATGTAAGGCTAGACGGACTCGCCAGCCCGCGCGTCACCCTGTCCCTCGACGCCGGCGCTGCCGATCGAGCGGTCGATCATCCCCGACCGGCTCATCCACCAGAACAGCACGATCCCTGGTACCGCGAGCACCGTCGTCAGTAGGTAGAAATCGACATAGCCGAACGCCTCGATCAGCGCGCCGGCGGTCGTGCCGGTGACGATCCGTCCGACGATGCTTGCGGCTGCCGAGATCAGCGCAAACTGTGCCGCGGTGAAGCGGAGGTCGCACAGCGCGGAGAAATAGGCGATCACGACGACACCGCCGAAGCCGCTCGAGGCGTTCTCGAAGCCGATCGCCGCCGCCATGCCGAGGTTCGAATGCCCGGCCGCCGCCAACGCAGCGAACGAGAGGTTCGAGACGCCCATCAGCACGAGCGACAACAGCACCGATCGCTTCATCCCCATTCGCGCGTACAGGATGCCACCGATGAAGATGCCGACCAGATATGCAATAAAGCCGATCCCGACATCGTAGAACGCGATCTCGTCGCCGGTGAAGCCGAGGTCGTCGAACAGCAGCCGCAACGTCAAATTGGCGAGCGTGTCGCCGACCTTGAAGATCAGGATGAAGGCGAGGACGAAGAACGCCCCCTCGCGCGAGAAGAACTGGACGAACGGCCCCCAGATGGCGCGGAACCCCTCGGCGAGACCGCGGCGTTCGATCGGCGGACGGCGGCGTTCGGGCTCGCCCAGCGCCAAGCCTGCCAGCACCGCGGGTAGTGCGAACACCACGCACGCCAGATAGGCGGCGTTCCAGCCGGCCCGTTCGGCGACCACCAGCGCCAGCGCGCCCGAGCCTGCCGAGCCGATCCGCCAGCCATATTGGCTCATCCCCGATCCGACGCCCAACTGGCGCGGTTCGAGCGTCTCGATCCGGAACGCGTCGATCACGACGTCGAACGTCGCGCCCGCCGCGCCGACCAGGATCGCCGCGGTTGCGGTGGAGGCGATGCTGGCCGCTGGGTCGATCAGCGCGAGGTTGACGACAGCCGCGACGACTAGCGCGGCCGTGATGATCAGCCAGGAAACACGCTGGCCGAGCCGCCCGATCACCGGGAGGCGGACGCCATCAACGACCCACGCCCACAAGAATTTCAGATTATAGACGAGAAACGCAAGACTGAACGCCGTCACCGTCTTCTTGTCGATGCCGCTCGCTGCCAGCCGGGTGGTCAGCGTCGCGCCGATCATCGCATAGGGGAAGCCCGACGATATGCCGAGCGCGAGCGCGGCCAGCGGGGCCTTCTCGACATATGGCCGAAACCCGTCGCTCCAGCGCTTTCTTTCGGTTCCGCCCATCGCACTTACGCTCCCACTCGCTTGCGGGGGACCCTAACGGGAAATCACAACCGCGCTACCCGTCAGGCGATGGACCGCGGGGGAAACGTCAGGCTTTCGCTTCGAACAGCGTGAAGCCGTACGGGACCCGCTTGGGCTTGCTGCCAGCGCGCGTCGCCTCGATCGCCTCGATCGCAGCGATCAGGTCGCGTGGTGCGTAGGGCTTGGCCATGCAGCCGGCGGCAAGCGTCGTCGCCTCGACCGGGCAACTCCCTGTCACGAACATCACCGGCACGCCGCGTGCGTGCGCCGCGCGCGCGACGTCGATGCCCGAACCATCCGCCAAATTCACGTCGACCAGCACCAGGTCGATCACCGTGTCGCTCGCCAGGATTGGCAACGCATCCGCGACCCGGTCGATCGTAGCGACGATCGTGAAATTCGCTTCGGCGAGGAAATATTCGGTGTCGAACGCTACCAGCGGTTCGTCCTCGACGACGAGGAGCCGGACGATCTGCCGCTTTTTCTTGCCGAACAACATTGCCGAAAGGCCCCCGGTCGCGCGCGAAAGGTCGTTACGCTTGCGGGTGTTAACGCACCGCAGCACGAACGGTCGCAAATATTTTCGCGCTGGCGGCCGATCCATAGTATCAGCCGCGCCATGACGACTTCAAAAGACGATAACCCGACTGCCAGCCCGTCGCCCGACGCGCCTGCAACTCCTGCCACACCGATCAAGGGCGACCGCATCGCCAAGCTGCTCGCCCGCGCCGGGATCGCCTCGCGCCGCGATATCGAGCGGATGATCGCCGAGGGGCGCGTCGCGCTCAACGGCTCCACACTCGACACGCCCGCGACGATCCTGCGCAACTTGGCAGGCGTGACGGTCGACGGCGATCCGGTCGAGGCGCCCAGCGCAGCGCGGCTGTTCCTGTATCACAAGCCAACCGGACTGCTCGTCACCGAGCGCGATCCCGCCGGCCGCACGACGATCTACGACCGCCTGCCGCAGGAACTGCCGCGCCTCGTGCCGGTCGGTCGCCTCGATCTCAACACCGAGGGGCTGTTGCTGATGACCACCGATGGTGGCCTCAAACGCCAGCTCGAACTGCCCGCGACCGGCGTCGAGCGCGCCTATCGCGCGCGCGCGTATGGCAACATCACGCAGCCACAGCTCGAGGAACTGATCGAGGGGATCGAGATCGAGGGCGTGCGCTACGGCTCGATCAACGCCAATATCGAGCGTCGCACCGGTGCGAACGTGTGGATCGAGATGATCCTGACCGAGGGCAAGAACCGCGAAGTCCGCCGCGTGCTCGAGCATCTCGGGTTGCAGGTCTCGCGGCTGATCCGGACCCGCTACGGTCCGTTCGTGCTCGGCGACCTGCCGCCCGGGCAGATCGGCGAGGTGCTGCAGCACGACGTCGTCGCGTTCCAAAAGGAACTGGCGAAGGGTCGGCCCGAGGGTCCGGGCGCGCGCGCCAATATCGGGATCAGCGCGAGTGCCGGTGCGGGCGCCGGGATTGGTGCGCGGTCGAGCCAGCGGGGCAGCAATGCGCCGCGGCCTGCGCCGACGGGGCGACTTGCGACGGGCGCGCGGCCTGCGCAAGGCGCGCGGCCAACTCCCGGCGGTGCACGTGCCCCGGTCCGCAGTCCGTACACGGCGCCGGCAAGCTCGGGGTTCTCCAGCGGCACTGTGCCGACCGATCGTCCGTCGCGGCCAGCGCGTCCGGAGCGTATTCGTCCAACTGCGGCGATGCAGCGCGGCGACGTCAACGATCCCTGGGCGCGGCCGGACACGCGGAATGCCGCTCGGCCGACGGGCACTCATCACGCCCGGCCGACCAGTGGCGACATGTCGAAGCCTTATGTTCGTCAGGAGCGGGCGGATCGCGGCGAGGAGCTCAGCACCAGCCCGAAGATCAAGCATTTCCGTGCCGCCAAGCCGCCACGCGATCGTGCAGCCCCGTCGCGAGTCGGCGCCGGGGGCACCGTGACGCCACGTCGCGCCGATACGCCGCAGCGTCAGGAGCCGCAGCGTGGTTTCCGTCCGCAGGCCGATGATTCGCGCGGCCGCAGTTCGCTAGACAAACGTGCCGCGCGCAGTGCTTCCGGACGTCCGGGTGCCGAGCCACGGCCGGTGCGCGATGCGCCGGCACGGCCCGAGCGGGGGACTCGCCCCACGGCGCCCGGCAAGGGTCCGTCGGGAGGGCGCGGTCATCCGCCCCGTGCACCACGTGGAGGGAAACGCTGATGCGTATCATCGCAGGGCAGTATCGCGGGCGCCAGATCGCCGCACCCAAGGGTGACACCACCCGCCCGACCGCAGACCGGATGCGCGAGACGTTGTTCTCGATGCTGACCAGCCGCGTTGGCAGCTTCGAGGGGTTGGCGGTCGCCGATCTGTTCGCAGGCTCGGGCGCGCTCGGGATCGAGGCGCTGTCGCGCGGCGCGGCGACGTGCATGTTCGTCGAATCGGACAAGCTGGCGGTCGACGCGCTGAAGGGCAATCTCGCCAAGCTTGAGATCCGCGGCGATGTCCGTGCGACGTCGGTGATGGCGCTTGGGCCCGCACCGGCGCCGCTCGACGTGATCCTGATGGACCCGCCGTACAACACCGGTGCCGGACTCGTCGCGCTCGACAAGCTGTCGCGGCTGGGTTGGGTCGGGCCGGCGACGTGGATCAGCCTCGAGACGGCCAAGGCCGAAGTCGTCGAACTGGCCGGCTTCGAGGTCGACGCGACGCGCGTGCACGGCAAGGCGCGACTGACGCTGTTGCGGCCAGTTTCAGCGTAAAAGCGTGTTCTCTCGCGAAGGCGGGAGCCCAGTCTGGGCTCCCGCCTTCGCGAGAGAACAAGTTAGTGGTCGGTCGTGCGACCCAGGATAAGCAGCCCGCCTAAACTCAACACGCCCGCCGCCATCAGATACCCGCCGACCAGCCACAACCCGCGCGGCGCGAGCGCCTCCGCCACGATCGGCGCGAGCGCACCGCCGAGCACGCCGCCCAAGTTGAACGTCATCGACACCCCGGTATAGCGCACACCCGCCGGGAACAGGCTCGGCAGCCATCCGCCGAGCGGTCCGTAGGCGAACCCCATCACGAACAGCGCGCCCGACAGCCACAGCCACACCGTGAACAGCGATCCCGAGCCCAGCATCGGTCCCATCAGTGCGCCAACGCCGATGCACCCGGCAAACCCGATCGCCAGCATCCGTGCCGCGGAATGCCGGTCCGCCAGCACGCTCGCGACGATCACGCCGCCCGCCAGGAACCAGATCGCGACCAGTTCGACCGCTAGGAACGCCTCGCGAGAATAGCCGAGCGTCTTCGTCCCGTAGCCAAGCGCGAATGCGGTCGCGAGGTAGAACAGGGCGAAGCACGCGATGACGCCGAACGTGCCGGCCAACGCCGCGCGCAGATGCTTCGTCAGCAGCGTTGCGATCGGCACTTTGGGTAGCGCCTCGGTCGCCTCCGCTTCGAGGAAGGCGGGCGTCTCGGTCAGCTTGAGGCGCACCCAGAGACCGAGCCCGACGAGGATCGCGCTCAACAGGAACGGGATCCGCCAGCCCCAGGCAATGAACTGCGCCTCGTCGAGTACCAGCCCGATGATGAGGAACAGCCCATTGGCGGCGAGAAAGCCGACAGGCGCCCCGAGCGGCGGGAACATGCCCCAGGTATTCTTGCGGTGCGGCGGCGCATTCTCGACCGCGAGCAATGCCGCCCCGCCCCATTCGCCGCCGAGGCCTAACCCCTGCCCCAGCCGCATCAAACAGAGCAGCGCTGGTGCGATCCAGCCGACCTGCGCATAGGTCGGCAGGAAGGCGATACCGACGGTCGATCCGCCCATTAGCAACAGCGATGCGACAAGCGTGGATTTCCGGCCAACACGGTCACCGAAATGCCCGAACACGATCGCGCCGACCGGGCGAGCGACGAACGCGAGCCCGAACGTGGCATAGCTCAGTAGCAACTGCGCGGAGTCGGATTGGCCCGAGAAAAATAGCGGCCCGAATACGAGCGCGGCGGCGGTGGCGTAGATGTAGAAGTCGTAGAACTCGACCGCAGTGCCGACCAGGCTGGCGGCGAGGATGCGGCGGTTGGAGGCGAGTGTCGTCATCCTGACGGCATCGCCTCCGGGGCGGTTCCGGTCAACCGATTGCGGCTTACGATCCCCCCTGCCAGGGGGGGTGGCGCGAAGCGACGGAGGGGGAGGACACGGAACGTAGGTTCTCCATTCCTCCCCCTCCGTCTGGCTAGTGCCAGCCACCTCCCCCTTGCAGGGGAGGATCAGACCGGAAGGACAATTCTTGCGACCAAGCCGGGAGCATTGTCGCCGAGTTCGAAATGGCCGTCGTGCAGCCGCGCTACCGCTTCGATCAGCGCCATGCCGAGGCCTGCTCCGGGGGTCGAGCGCGCGCTGTCGAGACGGCC
Organism: Sphingomonas sp. PP-F2F-A104-K0414; assembly: GCF_004340945.1. Classification (GTDB taxonomy): domain Bacteria; phylum Pseudomonadota; class Alphaproteobacteria; order Sphingomonadales; family Sphingomonadaceae; genus Sphingomonas. Next base: position 113,848 of record NZ_SLYD01000007.1, on the reverse strand, counting down.
AAACCGTTTCAGTGCCTGTGCTCGGTCGGCGGCGGCGATGCCGGGGCCGCGGTCCTCGACCTGGATCGCGACGCCGTCGGTGCGGTGGACGATCCGTAGCGTGACTTCGCCGCCCCCTGCGCCGTGGCGAAGCGCGTTGTCGATCAAGTTGGTGATCGCTTGGCTGATCAGTTCGCGATGGAGCTTCATCGGCGGCGGGCGGTCGTCGATCGCGATGGTAAAGACGAGGCCAGCATCCTCCGCAACGGGGGCGTAGAGTTCGCCGATCTCCTCCAGCAGATTGGCGGGCGACACCTCGATGAAGCGATCACGCGAGACCGAACCCGACCGGCTGATCTCGATCACCATCGTCAGCATCCGCATGACGAGATCGGTCTCGACCAGCAGCCCGCCCAGCGCCGCCTCGCGCGCATCCGGATCGGCGATCAGCACCGCCTGCTCGGTCTTGGTGCGCAGGCGCGCCAAGGGCGAACGGAGGTCGTGCGCGAGGCTGTCGGTGACGATTCGCAGTTCGGCCATCACGCCTTCGAGCTTGCCGAGCATGACGTTCAACCGCGCGGCCAGACGATCGAACGCGTCGCCACCGCCGGCGACCATGTCGACGCGACGCGAAAGGTCGCCCTCGCCCGCCGCTTCGATCGCCTTGGCGATACCATCGAGCCGGCGGCCGACATAGCGCGTGAGAACGAGTCCACCGACCACGCCGAGCGCGAGCGAAAGGAACACGGCAACCGCGAGCGCGCGTTCGATCGCACGCTCCTCTGCGGCGATCAGGTCGAGATTGCGCCCTGTAAGCAGCCAATAATCACCCAGCGGGTGAAGCGCGTAGCCGGACTCACGCGCCGACCAGAGCTCGTCGGCGCCGAGCCGCGCGATCCGGAAATGCGTGGTTTTGAGCGGTACAGCGAGCCGTTCCGGCGCGATCCCCACCAGCGCCCGTCCCTCCGGATCGATCACCGCGAGGACGAGCGAAACGTCGCCGGGAACAACCGCACCGTCGATCGCCTGGCGGACCGCGGGAAGCCCACCGCTACGCCAGACTGCGCGCAACGCCTCGGATTGCTCGGTCGTCTCGCGACGGATCGCATCGATCGCGTCGGCGCTGGTGGTCTTCCAGACGAAGCCAACAAGGGCTAAATTGGACACCAGCGCCAGCGCGATCGAGAGCAACGCGATCCGGGCTGTTACCGAAAGGCGAATCACTCCCCCGGATCAGTTTTCAACGGCGAGCCGGTAGCCTGCGCCGCGCACCGTGTGCAAGATCGGAGTCGGGAACCCGTCCTCGAGCTTGCGGCGGAGGCGGCCGATATGGACGTCGACGACGTTCGAACCCGGGTCGAAATGATAGTTCCAGATCTTCTCGAGCATCATCGTCCGCGTCACGACCTGGCCGGCGTGGCGCGCGAGAAATTCGAGCAGGTTGAACTCGCGCGCGCCCAGCGGGATCGAGCGACCCGCACGCGACACGGCGCGAGCGAGCAGGTCGATCTCCAGGTCGCCGACGGAAAGCTTCGTCTTCTGTGGCTCGGTCGCGGCGCGGTCGGAGCGGCGGAGCATGGCCTCGATCCGGGCGGAGAGCTCAGCGAACGAGAACGGCTTGCAGAGATAATCGTCGGCACCGGCCTTAAGGCCATCAACACGATCATCGACCGCGGCGAGCGCGGACAGGATCAGGACTGGCGTGGCGATGCCGGCGGCACGAATAGCGCTGACCATCGACAGGCCGTCGAGGCCGGGAAGCATGCGGTCGGCGATGATAAGGTCGAAGATGCCCTCGCTGGCGAGGAACAGGCCGTCGCGGCCATCGGCACAGGCTTCGATTGCATGCCCGGCTTCGGCTAAACCCTTGGCAAGATACGCGGATGTCGACGCATCGTCCTCGACGATCAAAATCTTGCGGCTCAACGCGCTATCACCTTCCCTGCCACCGAAATCGGTCACTATCTCCTGCCCTCATAAACGGAAAGGCCGGCGGAAAGAAGTCTTCCCACCGGCCCCCACGGTACCCCCGGGAGTGACGGGCACCGATCTCTGGAAACGCGTGCGACCGTTGCTGGCCACGGGTCGGTTCTAGGATCGGGCGGGGGTCAGGGCGATGACCGACGGGTGACAATTGCGTCATGTTGATCGGGGCGCGGGCGACGGTAAGAGCAACGCGAATACGAATACGAATACGAATACGAATACGAATACGAATACGAAGGCGGTACCTCCGCGCGTTGTGGGATCAAGCTAGCAAAGCACTCCCGCGATACGTCCCGGCCCCTCGCCGTCATCCCGGCGAACGCTGGGACCCATGGTTGCGGAGTTGGTGGTGGTTGCAAGCTAACGCATGATCCGCCGTATCCGTGGGTCTCGGCGTTCGCCGGGATGACGGAGTGGGGGAGAGAAACAGAGAAGCGTAAGAGCGGGAGGCGTAAGATCGTCGCGCCCGATGCCATGTTCCCCCGCGAAGGCGGGGGCCCAGTCTAGGCCCCCGCCTCCGCGGGGGAACACGCTTAATTACGCCTTCTTCTTGTCGAGAATCGCAGCGATTGACGAACCCACGTGCGTGATATCCGCCATACCATCGACGCGGTGGACAAGCCCCCGTGCATCATAGATCGGCAGGATCGGCGCCGTCTTCGCGCGGTATTCGGCCATGCGGTTGTGGACGGTTTCGGCGTTGTCGTCAGGACGGCGCTTGAACTCGGTCGAGCCGCAGACGTCGCAGACGCCGGCGACGGCCGGCTTCTTGTAGCGATCGTGATACCCCGTGCCGCATTTGGCGCACGTGTAGCGACCGACGACGCGGTCGATCAACGCAGCTTCGTCGACGCCGAGTTCGATCACGTAGTCGAGCGTGCGACCACGATCGGCGAGCAAACCGTCGAGCGCTTCTGCCTGCGCAGCTGTCCGCGGATAGCCGTCGAAGATGACGCCGTTCGCCGTGTCCGGCTGGTCGAGACGCTCACCGATGATGCCCGAGACGATCTCGTCCGAGACGAGACCGCCCGATTCCATGACCGACTTCGCTTGGAGGCCGACCGGCGTTCCGGCGGCGACCGCTGCGCGCAGCATGTCACCGGTCGAAAGCTGCACCATGCCGCGCTCGCTGACGAGCGTGGCGGCCTGGGTGCCCTTGCCCGCACCAGGCGGTCCAAGAAGGATGATATTCACGAAACGCACTCCCCTCGTTCGTGCAGGATTTTTACCGCGTTAGACGCGCGGCTTAGCGAAGTCGATTGCCCTTGAGCTTCGCCTTCTTGATCAGGTCGCCATACTGGTGTGCCAGCAGGTGCGACTGAATCTGCGTCACCGTGTCCATCGTCACGTTGACGACGATCAGCAGGCTCGTGCCACCGAGGTAGAACGGGATCTGCAACGCGGTCACCAGATATTCGGGCAACAGGCAGATGATCGTCAGATACGCCGCACCGATCACGGTGATGCGCGTCAGCACGTAATCGAAGTAATTCTCGGTGTTCTTGCCGGGGCGGATGCCGGGGATGAACCCGCCATTGCGCTTCAGATTGTCGGCGGTTTCCTCGGGGTTGAAGACGACCGCGGTGTAGAAGAACGAGAAGAAGATGATCCCGGCGCCGTAGAGCAGCATGTACACGGGCGAGCCGTGCTGCAGATACTGGTTGAGGGTGATGATGAAATCGCCCCACTTCGATTCGCCTGCGACGCGCTGGCCTGCGAACTGCGAGATCGTCAGCGGCATCAGCAGCAGCGACGACGCGAAGATCGGCGGGATGACGCCGGCGGTGTTGATCTTCAGCGGCAAATGGCTGCGATCGGCCTGCATGCCGCGCTGGGTTTGGCGCTTGGGATACTGGATCAGGATGCGGCGCTGCGCGCGCTCCATGAAGCAGATGAAGAGGATCAGCACGACCACCGCGACGACGATGCCAATAAGCTTGATCGGATCGAGCGAGCCCGAGCGGCCGCCTTCGAGCAGGTTGACGAGCGTGACGGGCAGATGCGCAACGATGCCGGCCATGATGATCAGCGAGACGCCGTTGCCGATGCCGCGGCTGGTGATCTGCTCGCCGAGCCACATCAGGAACATCGTACCGCCGATCAGCGAGATGACCGCGGCGACGCGGAACATCATGCCGGGCTCGATGACCGCCTGGATGCCCTGTGCCGCACCAAGTGTCTCAAGGCCGACGGCGATGAAATAGCCCTGCACCGCGGTCAGGCCGACGGTGCCGTAGCGCGTATACTGGTTGAGCCGCTTGCGACCCGATTCGCCGTCCTTCTTGATGGCGGCGAGCGTCGGCGACAGCGAGGTCGCGAGCTGCACCACGATCGAGGCGGTGATGTAGGGCATCACGCCGAGCGCGATCAGCGACATGCGGCTGAGCGAACCACCCGAGAAGGTGTTAAAGAAATCGAGCACGCCGCCCTGCGTCTGCTGCGACAGCAGGCCGAGCGCGGTTGGGTCGACACCCGGCAGCGGGACATAGCTGAGCAGGCGGAAAATGATCAGCGCACCGATCGTGAACCACAACCGCTTCTTGAGGTCGGTCGCCTTCGCGAATTTCGAAAGGCTGATGCTTTGCGCCATCTGGTCGGCTGCGGATGCCATGCGTGTGATCGTCCTGGAAACAAAGAAGGCGGGATGCGTTGTGACCGCCCCCGCCGCTCATATAGGCGCACGGGCGCGCTTGTCTAATGGCTAGGTGGGATATCGCGGGCTAGGGAGGTCGCTGACACCCACGATCCGTTCGTCCTGAGTAGCTGCTGAGCTTGTCGAAGCGGCGTATCGAAGGATCGCTCGCTTGGGGCAAATCCTTCGATACGGGTCTTCGGCTTCGCTCAGCCCCTACTCAGGACGAACGGGGGTGAGGGCCGCGAAACACCCAAATTCCGTTCGTCCTGAGCGTAGTCGAAGGACACTGCCCCGAGTGACGTACCCTTCGACTTCGCTCAAGGCGAACGGAGGGGGCGTTAATCCCGAACGGTAAATGCGAGGCCCCTGCAAACAAAAAGGGGGCCGGCGCTCTCGCACCCACCCCCTTCCGGTTCGGCTTAAGCCTTGAACGACGCCTTGTGCGCCGCACGCTCCTTGTACTTCACGCCCTTCTTGGCGGCAGCCTTCTCGGCTGCGGGGACGAAGTGGATCACCTCGACCTTGCCGCCGATCTTCTCGACCGCTTCGATCGCGCCCTTCGACGCGCCGTCGACGGTGAACGAGAGGACCGTGGTCAGCTCGCCCTTGGCGAGGAGGCGGACGCCGTCCTTGCCGCCGCGTGCCAGGCCAGCGGCCTTCAGAGCGTCGTGGTCGAGCGTGGCGTTAGCCTCGATCTTGCCGGCATCGACCGCGAGCTGGATCGCGCCGAGGTTGACCTCTGCAAAGTCCTTGCGGAAGATGTTATTGAAGCCGCGCTTAGGCAGACGCATGTGCAGGGGCATCTGGCCGCCTTCGAAGCCGGCGATGGACACGCCCTCGCGGCTCTTCTGGCCCTTCTGGCCGCGGCCTGCGGTCTTGCCCTTGCCCGAGCCGATGCCGCGTCCGACGCGCATCTTGGACTTACGGGCACCTTCGTTATCGCGGAGTTCGTTGAGCTTCATGGTAATGCACTCGCTTTCGCTTGTTACGCGCTGGTTTGAAATCGCCGGGTTCGAATCCGGAAATGAGGAAGGGGGCCGTTAGCCCCCTTCCCGGTATTTGTCACTAGGTAGCGTGAAGGCTCAGCCTTCGACCGACACCATGTGCTGCACCTTGCGGATCATGCCGCGGACCTCTGGGCTGTCTTCCAGCTCGCGGGTCTTGTGCATCTTGTTGAGACCGAGACCGATCAGCGTTGCGCGCTGGTCCTTCTCGCGGCGGATCGGCGAACCGGTCTGCGTGATCTTGATGGTTGCCATGATCGCTTACTCCGTGATCGCAGCTGCATCGGCCTCGGCGGTCTTCGAACCACCATGGCCGAGCAGGTCGGCGATCTTCTTGCCGCGACGCTGTGCGACGGCCTTGGGAGAGGTCTGCTCGCCAAGGGCCTCGAACGTGGCGCGGATCATGTTGTAGGGGTTCGACGTGCCGACCGACTTGGTCACAACGTCCGCAACGCCCAGCGACTCGAAGACTGCGCGCATCGGGCCACCGGCGATGATGCCCGTACCCTGAGGCGCCGACCGCAGCGTGACCTTGCCGGCACCGAAGTGACCGTTGCCGTCATGATGCAGCGTGCGGCCGTCCTTCAACGGAACGCGAACCATCTTCTTCTTGGCAGCAGCCGTCGCCTTCGAGATGGCTTCCGGCACTTCGCGTGCCTTGCCATGACCGAAGCCTGCACGACCCTTGCCGTCGCCGACGACGACGAGCGCTGCAAAGCCGAAGCGCTTACCGCCCTTGACCGTCTTCGAGACGCGGTTGATGTGCACCAGCTTCTCGATCAGCTCTTCGCCGCCATCGTCCGCACCGGGACGACCGCCACGATTGTCGCGACCGCGACCGCCGTCGCGACCACCGCGGTTGCCGCCTGGGCCACCGCTGCGGTTGCCGCCGGGGCCACCACGACCACCGCCGCCGCCGCCACCGGGACCGCCGCGACCGCGACCGCCACCGTTGTTGCCCTGGTAGCCAGTGCTCTGCGGAACGTTCTGAGCCGTGACGTCCTGTGCGGTCGTCTCGGGAGCGATTACTGCCGGCGTGTTGTTTTCGTCAGCCATGTCTTAGAACTCCAATCCGGCTTCGCGCGCGGCATCGGCAAGAGCCTTCACGCGACCGTGGTAGAGGAAGCCGCCGCGATCGAACACGACCTGGGTCACGCCCGCTGCCTTGGCAGCCTCGGCGACGCGCTTGCCGACCGAAGTCGCCGCGTCGATGTTGGCGCCGGACGTGCCGCGCACGTCCTTCTCCAGCGTCGAGGCCGATGCGACCGTCGTGCCAGCGGCATCGTCGATCACCTGGGCATAGATGTGCTTGCCCGAGCGATGCACCGACAACCGCGGACGGGTGCCTGCACGTGCGCGGAGCGCGGTACGGTTGCGGCGACGCCGCTTGGCGAAAAGAGAAAGTCCCTTGGTCATTACTTCTTCTTCCCTTCCTTGCGGAAGATGAACTCGCCGTCGTACTTGATACCCTTGCCCTTGTAAGGCTCGGGCTTGCGCCACTGACGAATTTCCGCGGCCAGCTGACCGACCATCTGCTTGTCCGAACCTGAGATCTCGATCGTCGTGTTGTCGGGGGTCTTGACTTCGATCCCCTCCGGCACGTCGATGTTGACGTCGTGGCTGTAGCCGAGCTGCAGCTTGAGGTTGCGACCCTGCGCTGCGGCACGATAGCCGACGCCGGTGATCAGCAGCTTCTTGGTGAAGCCTTCCGACACGCCGGTGACCAGGTTCTGCACCATGGTCCGCTGCATGCCCCAGAACGCGCGAGCGCGCTTGGTATCGTTGGCCGGCTGCACCGAAATGCCGCCGTCTTCGATCGTGTAGCTGATCTCGTCGCGAAGCGGCATCTTGAGGGTACCCTTGGGGCCCTTCATCGTCAGCTGCTTGTTCTCGATGGTCGGCGTGATGCCCGCCGGTACGGTGACCGGCTTCTTACCAATGCGGCTCATCAGAACACCTCCGCGAGGACTTCGCCGCCGACGTTCTGCTCGCGCGCTTCGGAATCCGACAGCACGCCACGGGGCGTCGAGACGATGGTGATGCCGAGGCCGTTACGGACGCGCGGGAGTTCCTGCGAGCCGGAATAGACGCGACGGCCGGGCTTCGAGACGCGCGCGACATGCTTGATCGCAGGCTGGCCCTCGAAATACTTCAGCTCGATGCGAAGGCCGGCCGCGGGGCCCATCTGCTCTTCGCTATAGCCACGGATATAGCCTTCGCGCTGCAGAACGTCGAGCACGCGGACGCGCAGCTTCGACGCCGGCGTGAGGACGGAGTCCTTCTTCGCGCGCTGGCCATTACGGATACGGGTGAGCAAATCACCCAGGGGATCGGTCACTGCCATGATTTAGTCCTTACCAGCTCGACTTCGTGACGCCGGGGATGAGGCCCTTGTTGGCCAGATCGCGCAGCTGAATACGGCAGAGCCGGAACTTGCGGTAATAGGCGCGCGGGCGACCGGTCAGCTCGCACCGGTTACGGATGCGGGTCGGGTTCGCGTTGCGCGGCAGTGCCGCCATCTTGAGGCGAGCGATCAGACGCTCACCGTCGTCGAGCGTCTTGTCCGCTGCGATAGCCTTCAGTGCCGCGTACTTCGGGGCATACTGCTTGACCATGCGCTTGCGGCGCTCGTTCTTGTTGACTGAACTCAGTTTCGCCATCGACTTAAGTTCTTTCTTTGCTAGCTCCCCTCCCGCTTGCGGGAGGGGTTGGGGGAGGGAAGGACCAACGCCTGTTACGCGCGAGGCCCCTCCCCTGACCCCTCCCGCAAGCGGGAGGGGGACTTAGATTAAGCTGCCTTCTTCTCGTCGGCAGCGTCGTCTTCGATCGGGAACGGGAAACCGAACAGACGGAGAAGCTCGCGAGCCTCGTCGTCGGTCTTTGCGGTCGTCGTCACGATCACATCCATGCCGCGGACCTTGTCGACCCGGTCATAGCTGATTTCTGGGAACACGATCTGCTCCTTGATACCGCAGGCATAGTTGCCACGGCCATCGAAGCTCTTCGGGTTGAGGCCGCGGAAATCGCGGACACGGGGAAGAGCGATCGTGATGAAACGGTCGAGAAACTCGTACATGCGCTCGCGGCGAAGGGTGACCTTCACGCCGATCGGCATGCCTTCACGCAGCTTGAACTGCGCGATCGACTTCTTGGCCTTCGTCACGACAGGCTTCTGGCCGGCGATCAGCTCCATTTCGGAAGCAGCCTGGTCGACCTTCTTCTTGTCCTGCGTGGCTTCGCCGACGCCCATGTTCAGCACGATCTTGTCGAGCCGCGGGATTTCCATGACGTTCTTGTAACCGAACTTCTCGGTCATCGCCTTGATGATCGTCTCGTCGTACAGCTTGCGCATGCGCGCAACGTAGACGGCCTCGGTGCCGGTGTTCTCAGCGCCAGTGTTCTGATCAACCATTGATCTTCTCCCCGGTCTTGACGGCGACGCGGACCTTCTTGCCGTCCTGCTCCTCGAAGCGGACGCGGGTCGGCTTGCCGTCGGCGGTCACGTGCGCAACCTTCGAAACGTGCATCGGTGCCTCCTTGCGGATCAGGCCACCCTGCGGGTCACCCTGAGTCGGCTTGGTGTGGCGCACGGCGATGTTGACGCCCGACACGACGACCTTGTCGGTCTTCGGCATGGAAACGGTGACTTCACCGGTCTTGCCCTTGTCCTTGCCGGACAGGACGATGACCTTGTCACCCTTCTTGATACGCTGCGACGCCATTACAGCACCTCCGGCGCGAGGCTGATGATCTTCATGTGCTTCTTGCCGCGCAGCTCGCGAACGACTGGGCCGAAGATACGGGTGCCGATCGGCTCCTCGTTCTTGTTGACCAGCACCGCGGCATTGCCGTCGAAGCGGATGACCGTACCGTCTGCACGGCGGATATCCTTGGCGGTACGCACGATCACCGCGCGGTGAACGTCGCCCTTCTTCACACGGCCACGTGGCTGCGCTTCCTTGATGCTGACGACGATGATGTCGCCAACGCCTGCAACACGACGCTTGGAACCCCCAAGCACCTTGATGCACTGCACCCGCTTCGCGCCGCTGTTGTCAGCGACGTCGAGATTGGACTGCATCTGGATCATGGATCCGTATCCCTTCTCTGTCTCTGGGGTCGATACCGACCGAACCCCGCCTAAAAAATCACCCCGCCACGGACGAACCGCAGCGGGGAGGAGCGGCCGCTTAGCCGTTCCACTCGTATTTCACAAGAACGATCTCGCTACCGTCATCCCAGCGAAAGCTGGGATATCCCGGTAACGAAGTCCGTCCCTGCCGCACGAGACCCCAGCTTTCGCTGGGGTGACGTACGTTTGAATGCCTACCACTCAAACCCGTCACCCCCGCGTAAGCTGGGGTGACGGGGTTGAAGTGTACCAGTTCAGCCCTCGGCCGAAGCCCGCTCCGGTGTCGCGTGGGTGTTGACCCGCTCGATCACCTTCCAGGTCTTCAGCTTGGAGATCGGTGCGGTCTCTTCGATCCGCACGGTCTCGCCCTGCTTGAACTCGTTGCTCTCGTCATGAGCATGATACTTCTTCGAGCGACGGATGATCTTCCCGTAGAGCGGGTGCTTCACCTTACGCTCGACGTTCACGACCACCGTCTTGTCGCCCTTGTCGGACACGACCAGACCGGTCAGCACGCGCTTCGGCATGATACGTTCCTTACTTCGCGGCTTCAGCGCTGGTGCGCTGAGCCTGCAGGGTCTTGATGCGAGCGATGTCGCGGCGGACCTCACGAACGCGGCTCGGCTTTTCGAGCTGGTTCGTGGCGGCCTGGAAGCGCAGGTTGAACTGCTCACGCTTCAGTTCGCCGAGCGACTCCGACAGTTGGTCGTCGCTCTTGGTCTTCATGTCGTCGATACGAGCCATGATCTTACTCGCCTCCCAGATGCGAGGTGTCGCCCAGGCGGGCAACGACCTTTACCTTGATCGGCAGCTTCATGGCCGCCCGCTCGAACGCCTCGGCGGCGATCTTGCCGTCGACGCCGTCGAGCTCGAACAGGATCCGACCCGGCTTGACGCGAGCGGCCCAGTATTCCGGCGCGCCCTTGCCCTTACCCATGCGGACTTCGGCTGGCTTTCCCGAGACCGGAAGGTCTGGGAAAATGCGGATCCACAAACGCCCCTGGCGCTTCATGTGACGCGTGATCGCGCGGCGGGCCGCTTCGATCTGGCGTGCGGTGATCCGGTCGGGTTCCATCGCCTTGAGGCCGTAGGAGCCGAAATTGAGCGAGAAGCCACTCTTGGCGTCGCCCGAAATCTTGCCCTTGAAGGCCTTCCGGAACTTGGTCTTTTTTGGTTGCAGCATGTCTGTTCCTGCCCCTTAGCGACGATCGTCGCGCTGCGGCCGCACGCCGGAGGTCTGAGCCTCCATCATGATGCGGTCGTACGACGTCGGATCGTTGCCGAGAATCTCGCCCTTGAAGACCCAGACCTTCACGCCGCAAACGCCGTAAGACGTGTGCGCCGTAGCCTCGGCATAATCGATGTTCGCGCGCAGCGTGTGCAACGGAACCCGACCCTCACGATAGCTCTCCGACCGTGCGATCTCGGCGCCGCCAAGACGGCCACCGCAGTTCACCCGGATGCCTTCGGCACCGAGACGCATCGCCGACTGGACCGCACGCTTCATGGCGCGACGGAAGGCGATACGACGCTCGAGCTGATCGGCAATGCCCTGCGCGACGAGACGCGCATCGACTTCCGGCTTACGGATCTCGACGATGTTCAGCGACACGGTCGACGACGTCATCTTGCCGATCGTCGAACGCAGCTTCTCGATGTCCGCACCCTTCTTGCCGATGATCACGCCGGGGCGTGCAGCGAAGATGGAGATGCGGGCCAGCTTGGCCGGACGCTCGATGACCACCTTGGAGATCGCGGCCTGCGGCAGCGTCTTCATGATGAACGCCCGGATCTTGAGATCCTCGAGCAGGAGCCGACCATAGTCGGCGCCTTCGGCGTACCAGCGGCTATCCCAGGTACGGTTGATCTGCAGACGCAGACCGATGGGGTTGCTCTTCTGACCCATTATGCTTCTTCCTGCTCGCGCACGACAATGCGCAGACGGCTGAATGGCTTGAGAATGCGGGTCGACTTGCCGCGGCCGCGGGTAGCGAAGCGCTTCATCGTGATCGACTTGCCGACCGAAGCCTCGGCGACGACGAGTGCGTCGACGTCGAGGTTATGGTTGTTCTCGGCGTTGGCGATGGCCGAGGCCAGCACCTTGCGCGCTTCGATCGCCATGCCCTTGGTCGAGAAGGCGAGGATGTTCATCGCATCGCCGACCTTCTTGCCACGGATCAGCGCAGCCACGAGGCCGAGCTTCTGCGCGGAACCACGGATCTGCGTACCGACCGAAAGCGCCTCGTTGTCCGCGACCTTGCGCGGGCTGACTTGCTTAGACATCAGCGCTTGCCCTTCTTGTCGGCGGAGTGGCCGGGGAAGTAGCGCGTGGGCGCGAACTCACCGAGCTTCATGCCGACCATGTCTTCGTTGACCGAGACGGGCACGAACTTGCGGCCGTTATAGACGTTGAACGTGAGACCCACGAACGACGGCAGGATCGTCGAGCGACGCGACCAGGTCTTGATCGGCGAACGCGCGTTAGTGTCCTGGGCGGTTTCTGCCTTCTTGAGCAGATGAAGGTCCACGAAGGGGCCCTTCCAGACTGAACGAGCCATGTTAGCCCTTCCTCTTCGTCGAATGACGCGACCGGATGATCATCTTGTCGGTCGACTTGTTATGACGCGTGCGCGCACCCTTCGTCGGCTTGCCCCAAGGCGTAACCGGATGACGGCCACCCGAGGTACGGCCTTCACCACCGCCGTGCGGATGGTCGACCGGGTTCTTGGCGACGCCGCGCGTCAGAGGACGGATGCCCATCCAGCGCGAACGGCCTGCCTTGCCCAGGTTCTGGTTCTGGTTGTCGGGGTTCGAGACCGCGCCAACCGTCGCCATGCAATCGCTGCGGATGTAGCGCTGCTCGCCCGAGTTCAGGCGGACCATCACCATGCCCTTGTCGCGACCGACGACCTGCACATAAGTGCCGGCCGAACGGGCGATCTGGCCACCCTTCATCGGCTTCATCTCCACGTTGTGGACGATGGTGCCGACCGGCATCTGACCGAGTTCCATGGCATTGCCTGGCTTCACGTCGGTCTTCTTGGCCGCGAGGACCTTGTCGCCGACAGCCAGACGCTGTGGCGCCAGGATGTAGGCGAGCTCCTCGTCCGGGTACTTGACCAGGGCGATGAACGCGGTGCGGTTGGGATCATACTCGATCCGCTCGACGGTGCCTTCGACGTCCCACTTGCGACGCTTGAAGTCGATGTAGCGGTACTTCTGCTTGTGACCGCCGGCGATGCCGCGCGAGGTCACATGGCCCTTGTTGTTACGACCGCCGGTCTTGTGCTTACCTTCGGTCAGCGCCTTGACGGGGCGACCCTTCCAGAGCGACGACTTGTCGACCAGGATAAGACCGCGGCGTGCCGGCGATGTCGGATTATAATGCTTGAGTGCCATGGCCTCAGATCCCCGTCGTCACGTCGATGGACTGACCGTCCTTCAACGTCACGATTGCCTTTTTCATGTCGGAGCGCGAGTAGTTCGTGCCCTTCCACTTCTTGGTCTTGCCCTTCTGGACGAGCGTGTTCACGCCGACGACGTTCACGTCGAACAGCGCCTCAACGGCCGCCTTGATCTCGGGCTTCGTGGCATCGTTCGATACCTTGAACACAACCGCGTTGAACTCCGACAGGGTCGTCGTCTTCTCGGTGATGTGCGGTGCCAAGATAACGTCGTAATGACGATTATCGATGCCCGCCTTCTGCTTCTTAGCCATGGAAGCGCGCCTCCAGCTTTTCGACAGCGGCGCGCGTCAGCACCAGCGTGTCATGCTTCAGGATGTCGTAAACGTTCGCGCCGGCAGCCGGCATCACGTTAACTTCGTACAGGTTGCCCGCAGCGAATGCGAAGCTGGTGTCGACCATGTCGCCGTCGATGACAAGCGCACGCTTGCCGAAGCCGAGCTTTGCGAGATCGCCCTGCAGCGTCTTGGTCTTGCCACCCTCGACAGCCAGGCTGTCCATGATGACCAGCGAACCCGCCTTGGCGTGGCTGCTGAGAGCCATCCGCAAGCCGAGCGAGCGAACCTTCTTGTTCAGCGACGGGTTGAAGTCACGGACGCGTGCGCCGTGAGCCTTACCACCACCGATGAACACAGGGGCGCGACGATCGCCGTGACGAGCCGTACCGCCGCCCTTCTGGCGACCGAACTTCTTGCCGGTGCGTGCGACGTCTGCGCGCTCACGGGTGCCACGAGCCGTCTCGCGACGCTTCTCGAGCTGCCAGGTGACGACACGGTGCAGGATGTCGGCGCGCGGGTCGAGGCCGAAGACCTCGTCGTTGAGCTCGATGTCCGCTGCGTCAGTGCCGGCGAAAGATGAAACCTTGATCTTCACGCTCAGCCCTCCTGGCCGTCGGCTGCAGGTGCGTCGGTCGTTTCGGCCGGCGTGTCTGCTGCGGTGTTGCTGTTTGCGGTCTTGAGACCGGCGGGGAACGGTGCGTCGGCGTGGCGCGCGACCTTCACCGAGTCCTTGACGAAGAGCCAGCCGCCCTTGGAGCCAGGAACCGAACCCTTGACGAACAGGAGACCACGCTCGACGTCCGTCGATACGATCTCGAGGTTCTGCTGGGTGCGATACTTGTCGCCCATGTGGCCGGCCATCTTCTTGTTCTTGAAGACCTTGCCCGGATCCTGGCGCTGACCGGTCGAACCGAGCGAACGGTGCGAGACCGACACGCCGTGGGTCGCCCGCAGACCGCCGAAGCCCCAACGCTTCATGCCGCCCTGGAAGCCCTTACCCTGGGTCTTGCCCTGGATATCGACGATCTGGCCTGCGACGTAGTGGTCGGCCGAAATCTCGGCGCCGACGTCGAGCAGGCCGTCTGCGTTCACGCGGAACTCATGGACGACAGCCTTGGGCTCCACTTCGGCCTTGCCGAAATGGCCGCGCTGCGGCTTTGCGACATTCTTCGACTTGGCAACACCTGCACCAAGCTGGACGGCAGTGTAGCCGTCACGATCCATTTCGCGAACGGAAACGACCTGATTGCCTTCGAGTGCCAGAACGGTGACCGGCACGTGCCGACCATCTTCCTGGAACAGGCGGGTCATCCCCATTTTCTTCGCGATCACGCCAGTACGCATGATCTTGTCCCTTCCTAGACAGAGGCCCCGTCGGACTATTCCTCGGGGGCTTGCGGACCATGTCCGGAGCGAACTCCATGATGCGTCCACCTGACCCCATCCCCGGCAAATGCCCTGAATGGAGTCGGTTCAACCCGGTAAATACGAAACGTGCCCCCGTCCCGGGCTGGTGCTCCTGCAAATGCGGAAGCGTGACGGGGGACGCTGCCCCGTCGGTTTTCACCGACGGCGGTATCCCAATGTCGAACGGCGCGGGACCGTTACCGGTCGACCGCGCCACGCCAGCCCTTAGGCGAGCTTGATCTCGACGTCAACGCCAGCGGCGAGGTCCAGCTTCATCAGCGCATCGACCGTCTGCGGCGTCGGCTGGACGATATCCAGCATACGCTTGTACGTGCGCACCTCGAACTGCTCGCGCGACTTCTTGTCGATGTGCGGGCCGCGGTTCACGGTGAACTTTTCGATGCGCGTCGGAAGGGGAATCGGACCGCGGATGAGCGCGCCGGTGCGGCGTGCGGTGTCGGCGATGTCGCCAGTGGCCTGATCGAGCACACGGTGATCGAACGCCTTCAGACGAATGCGGATATTGCTGTCCATAGTCCCTACCGATGCGAAAGAGCGGGCCCGTTTCCGGGCTCTTGCTGGTTGATGTTTAAACCGAAGGCGGGCCATTACGGGAGAGTCGGGCGAAATGCAACCGGGGGTTGAAAGTTATCGGGACCGGCGAGCGCACTTACGGGAATAGCTACCCGCCCCTGCTCGATTAGATCGTGCTCAGCACTCGATCGTAATCCTGACCGGGGCCGATGATGCGGTGGACGAACACCCGGCCGGGCAACGCCGAGTACAGGATGCCGTAGCCCTTCCAGGACCTTCGGCGGATGCCAAGCGCTTCATAGCGCGCCACCAATGGGAAGCCGAGCGGCACGTCGGCGATTCGCAGCGCCACTTCACGCAATTCGCCCACGAAAGAGGCCGCGCGAGATGGATTGTCAGCAGCGATATACAAACCGATTTTATTGAGGTCGGTAACCGCATGCGACGACAAAACGACTCTCATGCGTGCGACTGACGGCGCGTCCCCTCGATTTCAGCCAGCACCGCGTCGCACGCGACATCCAGCGCCACGCCCCCGCCGGCGTTCATTTCGGCCAAGCTACCGGATATTGATGAATCCAACTCGCTAAGCCAACGCTCCTCATTCTCGACGGCGCTTTGATCTCGTGCAACCAGGTCGCGGAAATAATCGCTAACGCTGGCGTACTGCCCGCGGTCGATCCGCTCCTGCACGTAGTCGCGCATCGGATCTGGCAGCGATATATTCATGGATGCCATCTGCGCGTTCTCCACTGGCATTATGCCATGAACTGCTCTCACCGACAACGAACGCCTTCACCCGCGCCCCCGGGGAAAATGCTGAACGTCGCCCGGCACTGTCACCCAATCGTGCATCGACTGTTCCCAAACCGACCGAACGGGAGCCTGAAATGTGGGGTCGGCGATCGCGCCAACCGCGACTCCGATCATCGACGGATGCTTGCCGGCCTTGGCGTAGACAGTTGATCCACACTCCGCGCAAAAGAACGTCTCAAAACAATTGCCCTCGTCCGTCGCCCGTTCGAACCGCCTGCCCTCGCCGACGATCGTGAGCTGGTCTGCCGGATAATAGGCAAGGACGGCAAACGGCGATCCAGTCCGACGCTGGCACGCAATACAATGGCAAGCGACCAGAGCAGGCGTAGGGCCGGGAAGCTCGACCGCGATCTGACCGCACTGACATTCCGCCCTCATGAGCCCGCCCCCTATTGTGGGGCATAGACTAGCCGATTGTCGAATACCTGCAATCGTCACGCGTCGTGGTGGAAAAGGCACCAAACACGAAAAAGCCCGGCCTCTCTCGCGAGAAGCCGGGCTCTTCGATCAACTCCCGATGGAGGTGATGCTTACTTGTCGATCTGGCTCACGACGCCTGCACCGACGGTACGGCCGCCTTCGCGGATCGTGAAGCGCTGGCCCACGTCCATGGCGATCGGTGCGATCAGCTTGATGCCGAGCGACACGTTGTCGCCTGGCATGACCATCTCGGTGCCCTCAGGCAGCTCGACGGTGCCGGTCACGTCCGTCGTACGGAAGTAAAACTGCGGGCGGTAGTTGGCGAAGAACGGCGTGTGACGGCCACCCTCTTCCTTCGACAGCACGTACACTTCCGAGTTGAAGTCGGTGTGCGGCTTGATCGTGCCTGGCTTGCAGAGCACCTGGCCACGCTCGACTTCGTCGCGTGCAACGCCGCGGATCAGTGCGCCGACGTTATCGCCAGCCTGGCCCTGGTCGAGCAGCTTGCGGAACATCTCGACGCCCGTGACCGTGGTCTTGCGGACGGTCGGGTGAATGCCGACGATCTCGACTTCCTCGCCAACCTTGACGATGCCGGTCTCGACGCGGCCGGTGACGACCGTACCACGACCCGAGATCGAAAAGACGTCCTCGATCGGCATCATGAACGGCTTGTCGAGCGGACGCTCTGGCTGCGGGATGTACTCGTCGACGGCCTGCATCAGCTCGGTGACGGCGTCGGCGCCGAGCTTCTGGTTCGAACCCGACAGTGCGCAGGTAGCCGAACCCTTGATGACGGGGATGTCGTCGCCCGGGAAGTCGTACGAGCTGAGCAGCTCGCGGATTTCCATTTCGACCAGCTCGAGGATTTCCTCGTCGTCGACCAGATCGACCTTGTTCATGAACACGACCATTGCGGGCACGCCGACCTGGCGTGCGAGCAGGATGTGCTCACGGGTCTGTGGCATCGGGCCATCGGTCGCCGAAACGACGAGGATCGCGCCGTCCATCTGGGCTGCGCCAGTGATCATGTTCTTCACATAATCGGCGTGGCCCGGGCAATCGACGTGCGCATAGTGACGGTTGGCCGTCTCGTACTCGACGTGTGCGGTCGAGATCGTGATGCCGCGCTCGCGCTCCTCGGGAGCCTTGTCAATGTTGGCGAAGTCGACGGCGGTACCGCCGGTCGTCTCTGCCAGAACCTTCGTGATCGCAGCGGTGAGCGACGTCTTGCCATGATCGACGTGACCGATGGTGCCGATGTTGAGATGCGGCTTGTTCCGCTCAAATTTTGCCTTGGCCATTGTTTCCTACCTTCTGATTCGTATTCCGGTGCCACCCCGGGAACCGCGCGAACGCGGCCCAATAGCGGCTGTTAAAGCGTTGCGCCAGCCCCTGCCTTGCGTAGGGGGCCGACACGGAAGTGAATTCCGTGCCGTCGGACCTCGGGAGAGCCCGAGGCCGGCCGGCCTTACGGCGTCTCGGAGCTAGGTTGCCCTAGCTCCGTGCACCTTCGGCTTACGCCAGCTTAGCCTTCACCTCGTCAGCAACATTCTGCGGCACTTCGTCATAGTGCGAGAACTGCATCGAGTACTGCGCGCGACCCTGCGTGAACGAGCGAAGCGAGTTCACATAGCCGAACATGTTGGCCAGCGGGACCATCGCCTCGACCGTCTGCGCGTTGCCGCGGCTGTCGGTGCCCTGGATCTGGCCACGACGGCTGTTCATGTCGCCGATGACGTCGCCCAGATAATCCTCCGGGGTGACGACCTCAACCTTCATGACCGGCTCGAGCAGCGTGATGCCCGACTTCTGTGCCACTTCGCGCATCGCGCCGCGTGCACAGATTTCGAACGCCAACGCCGACGAGTCGACGTCGTGATACGCGCCGTCATACAGCACGATCTCGAAATCGATGATCGGGAATCCGACCAGCGAACCCGACGCAGCGGTTTCGCGGAAGCCCTTCTCGATCGCGGGCAGATATTCCTTCGGAATGTTGCCGCCCTTGATCTCGTCCTTGAACGTGATGCCCGAACCGCGCTCGCCCGGCGTGACCTTGACCTTCACGCGACCGAACTGGCCGGTACCACCCGACTGCTTCTTGTGCGTGTAGTCGACGTCGACCGGCTTCTTCAGATACTCGCGATACGCGACCTGAGGAGCGCCGACGTTCGCCTCGACCTTGAACTCACGCTTCATGCGATCGACCAGGATCTCGAGATGGAGCTCGCCCATGCCCTTGATGATGGTCTGGCCCGACTCGGGGTCCGACGACACGCGGAACGAAGGATCCTCGCGTGCGAGGCGATTGAGCGCGACGCCCATCTTCTCCTGGTCGGCCTTGGTCTTCGGCTCCACCGACAGCTCGATCACGGGCTCGGGGAATTCCATCCGCTCGAGAATGATCGGTGCGTTCATCGCGCAGAGCGTGTCACCGGTCGTGGTATCCTTGAGACCCGCGAGAGCGACGATGTCGCCAGCGAAAGCCTCCTGGATGTCCTCACGGCTATTCGCATGCATAAGCAGCATGCGACCGACCTTTTCCTTCTTGTCCTTGACCGAGTTGGTAACCTGCGATGCGGTCTCCAGCTTACCCGAATAGATGCGGGCGAAGGTCAGCGTGCCGACAAACGGATCGTTCATGATCTTGAACGCCAGTGCCGAGAACGGAACCTCGTCCGACGAAGGACGCTCGTCCGGCGTCACGCCGTCGAGCTTCAGACCCTGGATCGCGGGAACGTCGAGCGGCGAAGGCAGATAGTCGACGACGGCGTCGAGCAGGGGCTGAACGCCCTTGTTCTTGAACGCCGAACCGCAAACGACCGGCACGAACGCCATGCTCAGCGTACCCTTGCGGATCAGCGCCTTGAGGTCGGCGACGCTCGGCTCGTTGCCTTCGAGATAGGCCTCCATGAGGGCATCGTCCTGCTCGACGGCCATCTCGATCAGTTCGCTGCGATACTTCGCGGCCTTCTCGACCAGATCCGCGGGGATCTCGGCATATTCGAACTTCGCGCCGAGGCTCTCTTCGAGCCAGATGATCGCACGGTTCTCGACGAGATCGACGAGGCCCTTGAAGCCGCCTTCCATGCCGATCGGAAGATACAGCACTGCCGGACGCGCGCCGAGACGCTCGATGATCGAGTTCACGCAGAAGTAGAAATCGGCGCCGGTGCGGTCGAGCTTGTTGACGAAGCACATGCGCGGCACGCCGTACTTGTCGGCCTGACGCCACACGGTCTCGGACTGCGGCTCGACGCCGGCAACGCCGTCGAAGCATGCGACCGCGCCATCGAGCACGCGGAGCGAACGCTCGACTTCGATCGTGAAGTCGACGTGGCCAGGCGTATCGATGATGTTGATAAGGTGCTCTTCGCCCTTACCTTCTTCGGCGCGCCACTTGCAGGTGGTCGCAGCCGACGTGATCGTGATCCCGCGCTCCTGCTCCTGCTCCATCCAATCCATCGTCGCGGTGCCTTCGTGCACTTCGCCGATCTTGTAGGACTTGCCGGTGTAATAGAGGATGCGCTCGGTCGTCGTCGTCTTACCGGCGTCAATGTGCGCCATGATGCCGATGTTGCGGTAACGGTCGAGCGGATGGCTGCGGGCCATGATCGTGCTTCCTTAAGGATATGGGGAGCCGAACGTGCCGGCTCCCCAATATATAGGTGTTTGCATGACAGGCGAAAGACCGCCCGTCACACGGATAGCAATGCTAGGCTTCAAAGCTCGCTGTTACCAGCGGCAGGAAGCCCGCTGTTACCAGCGGTAGTGCGAGAATGCACGGTTGGCTTCCGCCATCCGGTGCGTATCTTCACGCTTCTTGACCGCGTTACCACGGTTGTTGGCTGCGTCCATCAGCTCACCCGACAGCCGTGCGGCCATCGTGTTCTCGCTGCGCGAACGTGCCGCACCGATCAGCCAGCGAATCGCCAGCGCCTGTGCACGCTCGGGACGAACCTCGACCGGCACCTGGTACGTTGCACCACCGACGCGGCGCGAACGGACTTCGATGCCCGGCTTCACGTTGTTCAGCGCATCGTGGAAAACGCCGATCGGGTCGCGCTTGGCGCGCTGCTCGACGGTTTCGAATGCGCCGTACACGATCAGCTCTGCGACGGACTTCTTGCCGTCCAGCATGACGCTGTTCATGAACTTCGACAGAACCTCATCCCCGAACTTGGGATCAGGCAGGATAACCCGCTTTTCGGGACGACGACGACGTGCCATTTTGTATTCCTTCTAAACTTCAGCCTTAGTGATCAGATACCTGACCGGCTTACTTCGGACGCTTAGCGCCGTACTTGGAACGCGACTGACGCCGGTCCTTCACACCCTGTGTATCGAGCACGCCGCGCAGGACGTGATAGCGAACACCGGGAAGATCGCGGACACGACCGCCACGGATCAGGACAACCGAATGCTCCTGAAGATTGTGGCCCTCGCCCGGGATGTAGCTGATGACTTCGCGCTGGTTGGTCAGGCGAACCTTGGCCACCTTACGCAGAGCCGAGTTCGGCTTCTTCGGGGTCGTCGTGTAGACGCGCGTGCAAACGCCACGCTTCTGCGGATTTGCTTCCATCGCAGGGACCTTCGACTTGGCCTTCTGCGGATCGCGGCCCTTGCGGACCAGCTGGTTGATCGTCGGCATTGAAGCCTTCACCTTTCAAGTGGTTACTTTGCTGGAGCCATGAGGCGCCTGAGAATACAAAAAGGACCCTCTGAAGCGCAAACGCTCCTCAGGCCCTGGAATGCATCCAGCAATGTTCAAGCATGCCCGGCGGGAAACACTCCCGAAGAACAGGCCGCGCCTATATGCGAGGACGCGGCTCGGGTCAACGGGGCGGAATCGCGAATGGCCCAGCCCGGCGCACGAAGGTGCGGGATGTTCGGTCGCAGCTTTGGTCGCAGTCAGTTTAACCGCGGGGAAACCATCCCCGTCGTATTCCACGCGGATGCAGCCCACCAATACTCTTCGTCTGCCGCCGGTCGCCTTGACGCTGGCCTGCGCCTTGGTCGCCCATGCGGCATTGTGGCCGTTTCGAGCCAATGACGTCGACGAGTATCTGATCCCGTGGCTCGAACATATCCGGCATACTGGCATGATTGGCGCATTCGCGACGCCGTTCAGCAACTATACCCCACCCTATCTATATCTCCTCGCGTTTGCCTCGCCATTGGCCGCGATCTTTCCGCTGGTCACGGTGATAAAGCTGCTGTCGACCGCGGGCAGCATTGCGCTGGCGCTGGCGGTATGGCGACTCCTCAGGGCACTCGATTGCGCGCAGCCGGCGCGTGGCGCGGCGCTTGTCCTCGCTTTGCCATCGACGCTGCTCAATGCGCCCTTCCTCGCGCAATGCGATGCGGTGTGGGCAGCAGCTTGCATCATGGCGGTAGCGATGGCGATCGAGCGTCGCCACGCGCCCATGCTCGCTTGGTTCGGATTGGCGATCGCGATTAAATTGCAGGCAGCGTTTCTCGGGCCGTTCGTTGTCGCCCTGCTGATCAACCGCCGGGTTTCCACGCGGCTGTGGCTGATTGCACCCCTCGTCGTCTTATTGACACTGGTGCCGGCGTGGGCGGTAGGCTGGCCATTTGGCGACCTTGTGACGATCTATTTTCGCCAGGCCGCCTATTCCGATGTCTTGTCGTTGAACGCACCCAACGCCTGGATCATTATCCAGACTCTACCCTTGATCGGCGACCTCCCCTTGAAAGCAATGGCGATGGCAATCGCGACTGGCGCCAGCGCGAGCTATATCGCCTGGCTTGCGTCGCACCGATTGCCCGCTCGAGTGATACCGGCAGCAGCCTTGCTTGCGGTCTTACTGGTTGTCGGCGTGCTGCCCCACATGCACGAACGCTATTTCTTCCTGTGCGACATTCTTGCACTGAGCGTCGCGTTGACAAGACGAGACCGGACCGGATGGTTCATCGCCGTAGCAGTCCAAGCGGGCTCTACGCTCGCCATCCTCGCCTATATCCTGGACACGCAGGCCCTCGCCGTTCTGGGCGCGGTATCGATGATGATCGCGACATACCAAGTCGCGCTACTTCTCGGTTTTCCGTCGCGCGCCGACCTATCCGCGAAGGACGATGCTGGCTCGACCCCAACATGCGCCATTATCGCATGGCCTCGACCAATGAACGCGCGACACAGGCCCTCCTAACGCCTCACCTACCCTAGCGGCGCGGCATCTCCAGTGCCGCCAACAACGCTTTCTCGAACCGCGCCGGATCCTCGACCTGTGGCGAGTGACCCAGCCCCTCGAGCATCACGAGCCTCGCATTCGGCATCTGCTTGACCGCACGCGGCGCCACCGTCGGGATCGGTTCGAGAAACTTGCGCAAGTTCGTCGGGGCCTGCGCGCGGCCGAAAGCCGTCTTATCGAGCGTGCCGACGATTAGCGTCGTAGGAGGCGTGATCCGGTAAAGTTCGTGTGCGACCGGTTGCGTCTTGATCATCTCGCTGGTTTTCGCCTGCGCGAGCGCAACGGTGTCGCGCCCTGTGCCCTGGTACATGCCCGCCTGCATCCAGACCCAGCGATCATAAGACGGCTTCCATACGCCGTGGTAATAGTTCTCGAGCTGGTACGCCTTGATCGACGCATAGCTCGTCTTCTTCTCGTTCGCCCAGAGCGTGTCGACGTCGGTATAGGGCACCCCCTCCTCGCCGCGATCCTTCAGGCCGAGCGGATTGACGAGGACCAGCTTCTCGACCGAGGCCGGATAGAGGATCACGTACCGCATCGCGAGCATACCGCCCATCGAATGCCCGACGATCGTCGCCCGCGTGATGCCGCGCGATTCGAGGAGCCGCTTGGTGAACGTCGCCAGCATCTCGAAGCTATATTGTGCCGCGCGGGGCTTGGACGATTTGCAGAAGCCGAACTGATCGGGGACGATCACGCGGTAGCCGACTTCGCTCAGCGCCCGCGCGGTGCTGCCCCAGGTCGCGCCGCAGAAGTTCTTGCCGTGGAGCAGGACGACCGTGCGGCCATTGGGTCGCTGCGGCGCGATATCCATGAACGCCATTTGCGCAGGACTACCGACGATATCGACTTCCATCGTCTGAACCGGCCACGGGTAGGTGAAGCGTTCGAGTTGCGGCCCGAGGTCGGGAACTTGTGGTATGGGCCCTGCCCCCATGAGTAGCGCCGCCGCCGGCAGCACCAGCATCATCAATCCCGCCTTCATACGAATAAACTTTCCTACAGCGATCCCGTGGGCTTAACGTCGTCGGGCGAACCGTACACAGTGCACCGCGTCCTGCCTATTCATAGCGGGCCACGTGCCAAGATCGCTTGCCCTTCCGAAAAAGGCTGGGTAAGGGGCGCGTCCGTGTAGGAGTGTAGCTCAGTTGGTTAGAGCGTCGGTCTCCAAAACCGAAGGCCCTCGGTTCGAATCCGAGCACTCCTGCCACCCCCTTTAAATTTCGATTTCGAACGGCACCGTTTCACGCGGTGCCTTCGCACGTCCATCGCGATTGCAGAAAATGCATTTCATAATGCAATTTTCGCAATTGCTCTATGATGTGCTGCGATGCACAACGATCAGGCCTTTCAGGCATCCTCTCCTAAAAACTTTCATGGCCGGTCTTGTACCGGCCTTTTTTTTCGTCCGCGTTGCGCGTACACCGGCCATGCCGTCGTCAAGCCGAACGATAAAAAGAAACCGTGGGAGCGGAGCCGCCGGTGAAACCGGCACCGGCAAGACGATCGTGCGGGGGATCGAGTGACCCAAGCGCTCTCCCCCGCCACTTCTCCCAGCCACCGCCGTGTCGCTTTCGATACGACGCCCGCCCCTCCCCTGCCGCGCACTTGCTTTCACCTGAGACGGCAGCTATCTGCCGCGCTTCCGACAGCGAGGACGGACCTGCCGCCGCGGCCCTTCACAGGGAGCGGATAGTGGGTCTATGCCTCGCATCTCAGTTTCTCAATCAGCGGGTTCGAAGAACATCGTGGCGAAGACGTCCCCCCTCGAATTCATCCAGCAGGTCCGCAACGAGACCGCGAAGGTCACGTGGCCGACGCGTCGCGAGACGGTCATGACCGGCGTGATGGTGGTGATCATGACGACGATCCTCGCGCTGTTCTTCCTGGGCGTCGACTCGATCCTGCAAGCGATCGTCTCCGCCCTCCTCAAACTCGCTCAGTAAGCAAGGTTCCGTCATGGCGCGCTGGTACATCATTCACGCCTATTCGGGCTTCGAGGGCAAGGTCCGCGACTCGATCATGGCCGAGGCGACCCGGATGGGTCTCGAACAGCTCGTCGAGCAGATCGAAGTCCCGACCGAAACCACGACCGAAGCCCGTCGCGGCAAGAAGATCGCGGTCGAGCGCAAGTTCATGCCGGGCTACGTGCTCGCCAAGCTGAACATGAACGACGACGTGTATCACCTGGTGAAGAACACGCCGAAGGTCACCGGTTTCCTCGGCAGCATGGGCAAGCCGCAGGCGATCAGCGAGGCGGAAGCCACGCGGATGCTGAACAGCAAGGAAGAAGCCGCCGCTGCGCCCAAGCAGAAGGTCAAGGTCGACTACGAGATCGGCGACCAGGTCAAGGTCCTCGACGGTCCGTTCGCGACCTTCAACGGGCTTGTGGAAGAACTCGACTTCGACCGCAGCCGCGTCAAGGTTTCGGTGTCGATCTTCGGGCGTGCTACGCCTGTGGAGCTCGAGTTCGAGCAGGTCGAGCGCAGCAAGTAAGGCCAAGCCGCACGCGATTAGCCAATGGCTAATCGCGAGACGGCGCCAGTCCGGCCGGCGGGCCAAAGGCCCGGCCGACGACGCGGGAGTTACTCCCGCGTCGGGCCTTGGGAAGTGCCGGCCATTCCGCGCATACACGCATCTACGCCCGCTATGATGCCAGCCGGCATCTATCTTCGCCATCCACGCGGAGGCGGGGATCCATATGCTCGAACGCTAGCGATCCCATCAAGAGGGATCCCATCAAGAGGCATGCCAGTATAGGTTCCCGCCTTCGCGGGAATGACGTTTAGTTGCTTGACGAACATAGGTGCCGTGCACCCGGGATGAGTGAGCTGTTTCGACGGCCTGTCATAAACTGATGACGGTGTTAATCGGCGCGCCTCAAAGCCGCACGCTATCCGCCACCGCCTGAGCGGCCGCCGCGCTACGATCATAATAATATAGGCTCGGCGCCTCGTACGTCACCATATACAGTTTGCCGCCGACCATCGCACCCCGCGCCTCGCCACGCCGTTGCAACGTCTCGTTCTGCTTCGAGAAATGGTAGGTGAAGCGGACACCCTTGGTGCCGGCGAACGCAATAGGCTCGATCCCGTCGATCTTCACTGACGCGGCGCTCAGCGCGATCCGGTAGCTGTTCTCGAGCAGCACCGGAATGTCAGTGATCAGCATCGTCGCCGACACCTTGGGGAGCGGCTGGTTCTTCTTGTCGACCTCGCGGAACAACGGTTTGCCGGACTCGATGCCGCCATAGAAGGTCAGTTCGTTGAGCTCGTCACCGTCCTGCGTCCAGCTTTCCGAATTGCGACCGGGACGCTCGGCGAGCTTGTTCCATTCGACGCCGGGCATGACGGTCATCGCCGACTTGGCGACGACGATCCGTTGGCCGGCGGGGATGAGCTTGTTGCCCGCCGCGACCGGCGCGGCGATGGCGACTATGGCGACGGCTGCGAATATCGGCAGGTGATTGGACATGATCATCCCTATTGCGAAACGAGAGTGGCGATGAGCGCAGCGTCGGTGGTGGCGGGCTTGAGGCGGAGATAGGTGGTGAGCGCCGCCGAGCCATCGGCGACCTGCTGACTGCGCAGGAGCGACAGGCCGAGGCCGCGATACGCCTCAGGTGGCGCGTCGCCCCTGGCGATCGCCTCCTGGTAGAATTGCGCCGCGCTGACGAGATCGCGCGGGTTGCCGCGCTCGCGGTAAAGATCGCCGCGCGCGATTAGCAGTGGCGTCGTCCAGCCCCCGCTTTCCGCGAGATTGGCGAGGACATATTCGCTCCCGCCGAAATCGTTGAGCTTGATCTGGTCGTTCAGAAACACCGGTAGCCATGATGTCATCGCGTCATGATGCGCGTCAGCCAATGCCGGCTTTACATCGGCCGCCTCAATCGATGCCGCGCGGAGATAGGTGGCGCGCGCCAGATTGGTTGGATGGGTCGCGAAGAAGCCTGCGACGTATTTGTGCTGCGCCCTACCCTTACGACCGATCGCGGTCGCATCGGCTTCGCTCATTATATGATCCCAGACATCCGCCGACGCCGACGAGGGATAGCGCGACCGCGCGAGATATTGGAAGCCGATCATGTCAGCGTCCTGCTCCTGCTGGCGATCGAACGCGTAGAACTGCCCGACCGTGCTGTAGCGGATGTCACCGCTGTTGCGCAGCAGGACCGAAGCCCATGCCATCAGGTCGGATCCGCGACGACGGTTCTTATAATCCTTCAATGAATGGCGCAGTTCGAAATGGCCGAACTCGTGACCCAGGATCGATCCCAGTTCGGCCTCGTTGCGAACGCGCAGCAACAGCCCTGTCCACACCACCATCGTTCCGTTGGGGCTCATCGACGCGTTGAAGGCCGGCACCTGCTCGATATAGATGCGGACGGACTTGCAGCGATCCTCGCCGACGGTGCGGCATAATACGCCGCGAACATAGGCGTTGAGTGCCGGATCGCGGATCACCGAGGGAGAATCGCGTAGCCTCCGCTCGTCCTCGTCGGCTTCCATCCAGATACCCCGCTCGTCGACCGTCGTCGGCGTATAGGCCTGACCGTAGGTCGGCAGTGGCAGGCGCTTGTCCGCCGCAGCCGCGCCGGTTGCCATCACGCCGGCGAGCAGAAGTCCGATCATCGAACACCGCATCTCAGTGCGTTGGCGTTGCGGCAGGAGCAGTTGCGGTAGCAGAGGCAATTTCAACCGGCTTGCCGGGAAAACCCTCGAGCAACTGCCGAACGCGCTTGTCGGCGCCCGGCGCGTCGCGAACGTCGCCGCCCATCTGCATGTCCGCGTTCAGCCAGACTAGCTCACCGGTGCGCAGGTCGACGAGCCCGGCGAACCCCTTGTGTACGCCCGCGGTGACGCCGACGTTGGCCATCGCTGCAAACAGCTGCAACACCTTTCGTCCGGTCGAACCGAAATGATCCTCCGTGGTGATAAATAGCGCATAGTCCGCCTTGTCGAGGCCGGGCAGCGTACGGACATCGGGGCCGAGACTCCATTCGAACTGGTCCTTGCGCTTCTTGGTCGGCAGGCGATTGCCGCGGAAGAACTGGTACTCGATCACCGACGACGCGACCGCGCCGAACAGCTCCTGATACTCCGCCACCTTGGCAGGATTGCCGCCGATCGGCTCGGCATAGGCGACGACGCTGTTGCCGAGCCCGGTGTGCGCCTTCGAAAGCGCCGCGGCGAGGTTTTCCTTCGCCTGATCGGTCCAGTCCGCATTGGGCTCGAACATCCCCCCGGTCGACTGCGCGCCGACCTTGATCGACGGTCGCATCAGGACGATCCGGGCCGTGCCGGGTTTGAGAACGAAGCCGGGCTTGAGCCCCGTCTTCTCCTGAGCGTGAACTGGCGACGCCGCGGCCAGCAGCAAGGTGAGCGCCGCAAGCGACGCACGGCATGATTTGAGCATGATCCCCCCATATCGTCGGATGCCCCCATCCGATTGGGCGGATGCTAGACCGAAATCCGCCAAGCTTTGAAGAAATTATTGGAACGGATTTCGATGTTTTTACGAGGTCCGGTCTTTCAATCGCCAGCCGCCGAACAGCGCAACATCCGGATCATGCGCTACCTTCGTCGGGTCGGCCTTGCTCCAGCCGGTGACCTGATCGAGCGCCGGCAGGCGTACCGCCCTCGGCGTCGGATACGGGTTCATCAGAGTCGGTTCGCCGCGTTCGTTGCGGGCGGCTTCGGCGAGGTCGAAGGCTTCGCGGTCGCGGGCTTGGCGGGCTTCGTACATTGCCGTCAGGCGGTAGCTGTGGGCTTCGCTCGATTCTCCGCGGCGGCGCTTGATGTGGGGCGGTTCCTCCTGGAGGTGGACCGTCTTGGCGTGGAGGTGGAGGAGTTGCAGCGCCTGGTTGGCGGTCATCGGCGGGATCGGTGGGGGATCGTTGTGGCGCCATTCGTCGTGGTCGTGCGCGCCGGGTAGCGAGCCGGCGATCAGCGCGGACTCGACGGTTTGGTAGCCTGCCGCCAGCGCGAGGCGCATCTCGCGGGCGAAGGCGGGGCTGGCTTTGCGGCGGGCGTAGAAGGCGGAGTGGCTGAAGCCGGCGGCGGCGGCCGAGAGGCGGATGTTGGCGGTGGCGGAGAGCGCTGTGAGGAAGGCTTGCTCGGCGGCGTGGTCGAGGCGGTTGGCGGGCGGGCGGCGGAGTTGGAGGCGGCCGTTGGCGGTTCTTGTCGTGGTGGGGGTTCCGGTTGGGAGGTCGGCGTTCTTGGCACTCTCCTCCCCCGACCCCTCCCGTAGGCGGGAGGGGAGATTTAGGGCGGCGGAGGCGAACGCTAGGGCGGCGTCCCATTTTGCGGCGAAGGCGGGGTGGGCGGCGCGGCGCTCGGTGAAGGTGGAGCGGTTATAGCCGAGCGCGCGGGCGGCTTCGCGAGCGTTGCCGGTGCGGCGGAGCGCGGCGAGGAACGCGGCGTTCTGCGCGGCCTGGCGGCGGGTGAACTGGCCGGGGGTGGGCGGGCGTGGCATCCCACGGGGGTCTGCCTCGAAATCCTACATTGCAAGCGCGTCGGAGCGTCGGGCGCCGAGTGGCTCGAGAGCGGTTGGAGAATGGCGCGGGCGATGTAGGCCATCGTTCGCAGGATTAGGCGAGGTGGCCATGGTTCGGGGCGAAGCCGGTGGTCGTGGGGTGTGGTGGTGCACCGTGCTGATGCTGGAGAGCGGACCTATGCCAGACGGTTGTGCGTAGCAGGCGGTGATCCAGACACGCGACTGGCCGGTGCATGTCACGTACCGCATGCCGGGTGCGCATCCGGCATGGGGTGATCGATCCGGTGCGGCTGCGGTGACGCTTTCGAATCCTCCCCCGCCTGGGGGAGGTGGCTGGCGCTTGCCGGACGGCGGGGGCGGTCGGCGAAACCTTTGTTCCGTGCCCTCCCCCTCCGTCACCTTCGGTGCCCCCCCCCTGGCGGGGGAGGATCAAGGCCTGCGCTTAGAAGCCGACGCTGATCGTGCCGAACACCTGGCGGGGGGCGACCGGGAACTGGTTGAAGGTCCCGCTCGCGGCGCCGATGCTGAGCGTCGAGGCGGCGCGCTTGTTGGTGATGTTCGTCACGTTGAGGCTGACCGTCGCGGTCTTGACGATCTGCCCTTCCGACAGCGGCACGCGCGCGGCGATCCGGCCGGACAGCGTGAAGTAGGACGCGACCGACAGGTCGTTGGTGTAGGTCGCGAACCGCTTGCCGATGTAGTCGCCGACCAGTTGCGCGTCGAAGATGCCGTAATTGGCTGAGGCGACGAACTTGTTGAGCCAGTCGGGGCTGCCCGGCACCTTCTTGCCCGCGGTGGCGACGGTGGTCGTGCCGCTGACGTAATTCTCCTCGTAGCGCGAATTGTTGTACGACAGCGCGTCGTAGAACGAGAAATGCGGGCCGAAGCGGAGCGTGCCGGCGATGTCGATGCCGTCGGTCTTCACCGCGCCGACGTTCTGGAGGATCGCCGCGCCGCTGACCACCGCGGTGACCACCGGGTTCGGGCTGATGCCGAGCAGGCGGTTGCTGAAGTCGACGTGATAGACGCTGACCTGGCCCTCGAACGCGGTGATCGGGCCGAGGTTCAGCGCGTGATGCGAGCGGATGCCGCCCTCGTAGGTCCAGCTGGTTTCGGGCTCGACGTCCTGCTTGAACAGGTCGAACGCGGCCTGGCTGCCGAGTGCGAAGGGCGACAGCCCGGCGGCGGCACTGGTCTGGAACTGGCGGATGTTCTTCTGGACGTTGACGAACACCTGCTCGTTGTCGGTCGCGTCCCACAGTCCGCCCAGCTGCGGCAGGAAGTATTTGTGCGTGTCGATCTTGCCGACCGGCAGCGCGACCGAGCCGGTGAACGAGCCCGGGATCGGCTGCACGGGCACGCGCTGCGACGCGTTCTGGAACGTGCTCTTGACGCCGCCCTGGATCGTCAGGCTCGGGAAAACCTTCCAGCTGTCCTGGATGTGCGCCTGATATTCGTCGACGCGGACTTCGCTGTGATATTGCGTGATCAACGGGGTCAGATTGTCGCGCGGGCGCTGGTAGGGCGTGGTCGGATCGTTGACCGGGAAGGGATACCAGCGGCGATAGGCGGACGAGCTCTGATGCTCGTACCAGGCGCCGAACTCGATGTGATGCGCGCCGAGATCGATGCCGACGGTGGAGACGAGACCACCGCGGGCGATGCGGTATTCGGTGGTGCGCGTCGCCAGCCCCGAGCCGCCGAAGACGGTCGTGAGGTTCTGGCCGGGGTAGTAGAACGAGAACAGCTTGGGCAGGCCGGCGACGTCGATCGGGCCGCCGATGATGCCGACGCCGTCATTATGATGATAATAGGCCTGGTTCGAGAAGGTCACGCGGTCGCTGACGTTCCAGTCGTATTTGATATAGCCGAGATAATCGGTGCGCGCAGCGACGCCGTAATAGTTGCGGTAGTTCGACCCGTCGGCCTTGTACGCGCCCGAGTTCAGATAGTTGAGCATACCCTGGAAATTGGGGAACATGAACGGGCGGACGTACGGCGCGGTCCCTTGCGTCGCGGTGGTGATGACGGTCGAGTCCTCGTTCGGCTCGGTCTTGTCCGAATAGGCCGCGTAGACCGTCAGCTTGCCATTCGAATCGTCGTGGACGAACTTCGCATTGGCCTGATAGCCGCCCTGGATGCCATCGAAGTCCCACGCCTTCGCCTTCTGGCGCGAGCCCGAGATGTAGAAGCTGTTGCCGTTGCCGAAGGTCCCGCTGTCGACGCGGGCGAACAGCCGCGAGGTCGAGTGGCTGCCGAGCGTCTGGTCGACCTGGACGCCCATCTCCTTGCGCGGGTCGCTCGAGAAGGTGTCGATCGTGCCGCCGAGGTTGCTGGTCGACGCGGTGCCGAGATCGCCCGCGCCGCTGGCCAGCGTGACGCGCGAGACGTTCTCCGAAATGATCGCACGCTGCGGCGACAGGCCGTTGTAATTGCCGTAATTCTGGTCGCCGAGCGGCAGGCCGTCGAGCGTGTAGCCGAGCTGCTGCGCGTTGAAGCCGTGGACGAACAGCGAGATGTTCTGCTCGTTGTTGCCCCACGGATCGGCGGTCAGGAAGGTGACGCCGGGCAATGTCTGGAGCGCCTTTAGCGGGCTGACGCCGGGGAGGATCTTCTGCATGTCGACGCCGCTGATCTGCGCGACCGAGCGGGTGGCGGTGCCGGTGACGACGATCGTATCGTCCTGGCCGGCGGAGGTGGTCGCCTGGTCGGGCTCCGGCGCCGGTGCGGGAACGGTTGAACCCGGCTCGGCGTGCTTGGCGACCAGCGACTGCGCATTGGCGGGCGATATGCCGAGTACGGCAACACCGACAGCGCCGCACAACAGCCGTGCGGCGGTACGAGAAAACATCGTCATTCTTGAAAACCCCTAGCGAGATCGATCGATCGTCACTCCCGAGGCGGCACCTATGGGCGCGTCGCGACAGTCGGGTGACGGTTTCGCTACAGATTTAATTTGGGAGACGGGTGTGGGGATCGGGTGTCACTCTGCCGGATCTGTTCACGCAAAGGCGCGAAGAGCAGAAGATTCGGGGTTCGCGCGGAGGCGCGGAGGCGCGGAGGAGAAGTAAGGTAGGGCAGGTGTTGCCGCTTTGCGGGTTTTGGGGTATGCGCGCCGGCTTCCACCTTCACTGTTGGAATTGCGGGAGGTTGCCGAGAGGTAGCCGCCAATACCGCTAGGCTCACATAAAGAGAGTGACATGGCTAAAAAGATTACTGGATACATCAAGCTGCAGGTGCCTGCAGGCGAGGCAAAGCCCGCGCCGCCGATCGGGCCTGCGCTGGGTCAGCGCGGCGTGAACATCATGGAGTTCTGCAAGGCGTTCAACGCCGGCACGAGCGAACTGAAGAAGGGCATGCCGATCCCGACCGTCATCACGGTCTATGCGGATCGCTCGTTCTCGTTCGAGACCAAGACGCCGCCAGCCTCGTACCTGATCAAGGAGGCCGCTGGTCTCAAGTCGGGTTCGAAGGAGCCGGGCAAGGTCGTCGCCGGCACGATCAAGCGCAGCCAGCTGAGCGAGATCGCCACGACGAAGATGAAGGACCTCAACGCCAACGATATCGACGCTGCGACGAAGATCATCGAAGGCAGCGCCCGCGCAATGGGCCTCGAAGTGGTGGAGGGCTGAGATCATGGCTAAGCTGAGCAAGAAGCAGAAGGCCGTCACGGTCGACCTCGTCAAGCTGCACGGCATCGACGAGGCCATCGGTCTCGCACGGTCGGGCGCCACGTCGAAGTTCGACGAGACGATCGAAGTCGCGCTGAACCTGGGCGTCGATCCGCGCCACGCAGACCAGATGGTCCGCGGCGTCGTCACGCTGCCCAAGGGCACCGGCAAGACCGTCCGCGTCGGCGTGTTCGCCCGCGGCGCGAAGGCTGAAGAGGCTCTCGCAGCAGGCGCAGACGTCGTCGGCGCAGAAGACCTGATGGAAATCATCCAGGGTGGCACGATCGATTTCGATCGCTGCATCGCGACCCCGGACATGATGGGCATCGTCGGTCGCCTCGGTAAGGTGCTGGGTCCCAAGGGCCTGATGCCGAACCCGAAGCTCGGCACGGTGACGATGAACGTCGCGGCAGCCGTTCAGGCAGCCAAGGGCGGCCAGATCGAATACCGCGTCGAGAAGGCCGGCATCATCCACTCGGGCATCGGCAAGGCGTCGTTCCCGGCAGAAGACCTACGCGCGAACTTCGACGCACTGGTCGACGCGGTGGTCAAGGCCAAGCCGACCGGCGCCAAGGGCAAGTACGTCCAGAAGGTCGCGATCTCGTCGACCATGGGTGCGGGCATCAAGGTCGACACGACCGAGGTTGCTGGCGCCTGAGCCGCACGTGGCTAGCGCAAGCTAGCCACGAGACGGCGAAAGCACGGCCGGCGCGGGTAACCGCGACCGACGGGGACGGGATTTACTCCCGTCCTGCCGCTTAGAGACAGAAAAGGGCCGGGAGCAATCCCGGCCCTTTTTGCGTGTCCGGGCGAGCGGAATTCAATCCTCCCCCGCCAGGGGGAGGTGGCACCGAAGGTGACGGAGGGGGAGGACACGCAACAGCGGATGTCGCCTTCCGCCCCCTCCGTCTGGCAGGCGCCAGCCACCTCCCCCTGGCGGGGGAGGATCGTGAGGTGGCGCGACACTCAGGTTTGGAGCGATCCCGCCCCTGCCCTTACTCCGCCAGCGCGCGCCTGGGATCGAGCGTGGTCGCGAACACCAAAACATACTGCGTCACCCGCGCCTCTTCCGCTTCGACCGCATATGCCGCCGCCATGTCGGGCGCGACGATCCGGCCTTCGACGATATCGACGAGCGTGCGCGCGAGATCGAACGCGTTGCCGGGCTGGAAGGTGATGCCGACCTCGTCGCCCGCGACCTTTTCCGCCATGCCGCCGATTGCGCTGCACAGGATCGGCCTACCCGCGATCAGCGCCTCTTGGATGACGACGGGGGAGTTCTCCCACCAGATCGAGGGCACGACGATCCAGTCATACTGGCGCATCAACGCGACGACGTCGGTGTTGGCGTAGCGTCCCTTGTTGATCACGACGTCGGCGTTGGCGTCGAGCAACGCAGCGATCTGCGTCCGGAAATCATCGCCCTGGATATCGAGGTTGGCGCCGTGGATGCCGACCGCGAGCGTTCCGCGCAACGCCGGCGGAAACTGCGACACGGCCTCGAGCAGCACGTCGAGTCCTTTGTAGGGATTGATCTGCCCGAAAAAGCCGATCCGCGTCACGTCGTCGTTCGATCGCCCAGGATCGGCCGCCGCCCCTTGCGCGATCAGATCGGGCGACAGCGGGTTGTCGATTACCGTAATCCGCGCGCGATCGAGACCCCAGTCGACGAACCGGTCGGCGAGAAACGCACTCGGCGACACGAACCGCGCAATGGGCGCGAGCCGCTGGAGGATCATCGCCTTGCGGAGATAGAATTCACCCGCGCTGTAATGCGGAAAACAGGCGGCGCACGCAGCGGGGGATTCGTCGCGACAGAGCCGGCCATCGGTCTTGATCATCTGCCCGTCATTGTGACAGATCAGCAGGAACTCGTGCAGCGTCATCACGACCGGGACGCGCGCGCGGGCGAGCAGCTCGACGACATCCACGCTCCAATACGCCAGATGCTCGATATGAACGATGTCGGGTTGGAACCGCTCTAGAAGCTGTCCGACCATCGCCTCCAGCACGGTGAAATGCGTGCTCTCGAGCGAGAAATGCTCCTGGCCAGGCGGATCGGCGAGGATTTCGGTGGGGCTCGCGCCGAATGCGCCGAACGACGCGTCATGGCCGATCGCGCTTCGCGGCGCGCGTGCGACCAGTACCGGGGCAATGTCGTCGCGACCGAGCAGCCGCGCATAGAGGGCATGCGCCGCCTGCTCGCCGCCGCCGGTCGAGAAGGCCGGATGGCCATGCGCTAGGATCAGGACCCGCATAGTCACGCCGCCAGTTCCTGCTGCCAGCGCGTGTTGAAGCGGATGCAGTTGAGATAGGTGATCGCGCTGCGCAATGCCTCGCCGCCGCTGAGGACGAGCGATTGACGTTCGAGATGCCGCATCCCGCCGCTCCGGACCAGACCGATCGGGCGACCGCCTGCGACCGAGCGCATGCACAGATCGGCATCCTCGAAATCGCCGCGGACATAGCCCGGATCGAACCCGCCCAGCGTCTCGTACCAGTCGCGTGCGATCATCATCATCGCCCCGGTGACCGCTGGCACCGCGATCGTCATGGGCTCATCCGGATCGACCGGTACGGGAGGCAGTCCCTTGCCCGGATGCTCGGCGGCGAACAGGTCGTGGACATGGCGGCCCCTGCGCAGGACCATACCGTCATGTTGCAGCGTATCGTCCTCGTACAGCAGCCGAAATCCGACGATCCCGAACCGACCCTGATCCAGATCGGCGGCCGCCACCGTCAGCGCTTGCCCGTCCTCGATCCACACATCGGAGTTCTGGAACAGCAGTAGCGGCGCGCGTGAAACGCTAACCCCGATCGCGTTCGCGACCGAAAATCCGTAATTGCCGCCGTTGATCACCAGGGTCGTGGGCCGGTCGATCAGGCTGCGTCGATCCTGCAAATAGTTGCGGACGAACAGGTGCTGGCGCGGATCGTCGCTGACGTAGATGAACTCGGTGCCTGCGGGATACGCGGACTGGTTGGCGAGGATCGCGCGCAGCAGGAACGGCCGAGCGTATAGCGGGATGATGACCGACAGCCGTGGCGGCTCCGACACTTCGTACAGCCGTATCACCTCGTGCGTGACGGCATGGGCAGACCGCGCGGTCAGCAACGGTCCGGCATGGCGCAGCATCGTCGCCGGTGCGGGCAGCGCGGTGCCACCGAAATAGGTCGCAAAATTGTTCAGCGCGTTCTCCACGCTGTCCACCCGATCGTCGCGCAGCGCGAGCGCGCCGAGCGGCGTTGCCGTGCCGCCGCGATCGGCCAGCACGAACAGCCGCCGCGTCGCACGATCGACCAAGGGCATCGTCGTCAGGAACCCGTGGTGTGTCGTCTCGACCACGCTCCCGCGGCGTTGCATTGCCTCGGCGACATCGGGCCTGTCGAAAATTGCCAGGTCGGCCGAGACCCGCACGGCATCGAGCGTATCGGTCAGGATCACGACCTGTCGGGCTCCCGCATTCTCGATCCAGCCACTGAGGATCAATCCGTTGCCGACCGGTGCCCAGCTATCCAGGAAGACCTGCGCGGTTTCGACCGCGGCACCGCCATTCACCCCCCATCGCACCGCGCGCGCGATCTCAGGCGCAAACAACCCATGGTCGACGATCAGTTCGATCGGCCAGCGCTGGTCGGCCGCCACACCGTCCGGCCCCACCACCAGCTTGGCCACGGCGAACGGCTGGCTATGGACCGTGTTGCCGGCGGCGCCGAGCACCGTCAGCGTAAGGCGCGACTCGAACAGGTCCAGCCCGGCAAACGGCTCGATCGCGACGCCGATCACATAGCCGACGTCGATCGATTGACGGCCGTACATCGCGGCGACGTCGGCACGGTCGAACCTTACGCAGCATTCGACCGCCGCCTCGCCGACGCGACCGTCAGCCGTCTCCAGGCGGATCGCGACCGGATCGCCATCCGCCACCGTCCATCCGGCAAGAACGAGTTTGCCGGCAACCACCACGCCGGAATCGATGAACATACTCTCCACGGTCATAGGACGGATTGCCTCTTCGTGGTGCGGGTGATGAGCGGGTCGGGCTCGCGATCGACGGCTGGTCACCCTGCGGCGCCCACCGATACCGAGGCCTTACTCTCCCCGCGTGCCCGATCAGGCCGGTGAGACGGTTGCCGGAACGGGCAGCAACGTTGCCGTACCATAGCCGGGGCGGAAGGACGTGCAAGGGTGTGATCCTTACCGTATTGGGCAACGTGGATTGACTGCATCGGCAATGGTTGCCAAGGCAACTACATGGATTTTTATACGACAGAGGGGTTCGGTCCCGATTGCTCGCTGGGCTTCCTCGCGCGGCGTATCAATCAAGGAGTGCAGGGTGCGCTCGAGCCGCTGTTCGCTGGCGCGGGACCGAGCGTGACGCAATGGTCGGCAATGGTGTCGATCTGGTTCGGTCGCGCGAACACTTGCGCGGATCTGGCGCGCGATCTGGCCCACGATCGGGGTGCGACGACCCGGCTGGTCGATACGCTGGAGCAGCAGGGTTGGGTCACCCGCACACGAGCGACCGACGATCGTCGCGTCGTGAATTTGATGCTGACCCCGGAAGGGACGGCCGTGACGCTGGACTGTCGCGATCGGGCGGTAGCCTATTGGAACCGCGTGTTGGTGGACTGGGATCGCAGCGAGGTCGAAACGATGATTGGGCTGATGCAGAAACTGCGCGGGACGCTCGAGTCCGCGGCGATCGAGGACCGTGAAGCATGACCCGAACGAGGCTGTTGCTGGCCACCACGCTGGCGGGATCGCTGGCGGGATGTGCGATCCCGGAGTCGCAAACCGCGGTTACGCCGCTTGCCGGGCCGTCGCTTGGGCTGTCGGACGCAGCCGCGAACACCGCCACACCGGTCATCGCCGCCGATTGGTGGCGCGGGTTCGGCGACCGCCAACTCGACCGGCTGGTGACCGATGCGGTAGCGGGCAATCCGTCGCTCGATGCCGCTCTCGCACGGGTCGCGCAGGCGCAGGCGGTCTTGTCGACGAACCGCGCGGAGAACGGACCGAACGTGACGCTCGACGCGCAGGAACAATATGCGCGGCTGAGTGGGCGCTACACGATCCCGCCGCCCTATGCGGGGTCGACGCGGTTCGTCGGGACCGTCGCGGCGAACCTGTCGTGGAACCTCGATCTGTTCGGGCGGCAAAAGGCAGCGATCGTTGGCGCACGTGCGTCGGTCAGGGCGGCGGCGCTTGACGTCGCGGCGGCGCGGTTGGCGCTATCGGGGGCGGTGGTGCAGACCTATATCGACCTCGAACGCGCCGAGGCGCAGGCCGGGATCGCGACGCGGACGATCGCGACGCGCGAGAACACGCTGCGGCTGGTCAACGTGCGGATTCGCAACCAGCTCGGCAGCAAGCTGGATGCGCAGGCGGCGACGACGTTGCTGGCGCAGGCGCGACAGGCCCTGGTGCGCGCGCAGGCGGCGCAGGTGCTGGCGAAGAACGCGCTGGCGGCACTCGCCGGGCGCGGGGTGGACTATCCGGCGACGATTGGTGCGACCGCATTGAAGCTCGATGCGGTATTGCCGTTGCCTGCGTCGGTACCCGCCGATCTGCTCGCACGGCGGGCCGATATCGCGGCGGCGCAGGCGCGGATCGAGGCGGCGGCGGCGGGACGTCAGGTGGCACGGCGCGCCTTTTATCCGAACGTGAATCTGGCGGCGATGGCGGGGTTCCAGGCGATCGGGCTTGGCAATCTGGTGTCGCTCGATGCCGGGACGGTCGGCGTCGGGCCGGCGATCCACTTGCCGATCTTCGATAGCGGCCGGTTAAAGGCGGACTTGGCGGGGGCGACCGCGGCGCTTGATCTGGCGACTGCGGATTACAACGACCGCGTGATCGGTGCGGTGCGCGAGGCGGCGGATGCGGTCGCGCGGATCGGTGCGCTGGATGCCGACCGACAGCGGCAACGCGAGGTGGTGCGCGGCTATGCCGAGACCGGGCGGTTGAATGCGATCCGTGTGTCGAGCGGGCTCGATAGCCGGCTCGATCTGGTCGACAACGATGTGCGGTTGCTCGCCGCCGAACAGGCCGATGCCGATCTTGCCGCAAATTCCGCGCAACAGCGCGTCCAGCTGGTGCTGGCGCTGGGTGGTGGTTTCGATTTTCAGGGTGTGACACGATGACCGATACGCAGACTTCCCCCGCTGCCGAGCCTGTTGCGCCTGCGGGCAATCCGCAGGGCCGCAAGCGTGCGCTGACGATCCTCGGCGTGGTCGTGCTGATCGGCGCGATCGTATGGGCGGTGTTCCATTTCCTGCTCGCCGCGCCCGAGCAGGAGACCGACGACGCGTATGTCGCGGGCGACGTCGTCTCGGTCACCGCACGCGATCCGGGGCAGGTAACCGCGATCCACGCCGACAACACGCAGGTGGTGAAGGCAGGCCAGCCGCTGATCGATCTCGATGCGGCGACCGCGGATGTCGGTGTCGCCTCGGCCGAGGCGGAATTGGCGCGGGCGGTGCGATCCACCCGGTCGGATTTTTCGAAGGTGAACGAGACCGGGGCCGCGGTCGTGCAGGCGGAAGCCGAGCTGGCGCGGGCGCGGAACGACCTCGCGCGACGGCGTGGCGCGGCGGCCGAGGGCGCGATCTCGGGTGAGGAACTGAGCCATGCGGCGGATCAGGTGAAGGTGGCGAGCGCGACGCTGCAACTCGCGCGTAGCCAGCAGGCGCAGTCGCGTAGCGGCGTTGCCGGCACCACCGTGTCGAACAACCCGGCGGTGATGGCGGCGATCGCGGCCTATCGCCGCGCGGCGATCACGCGGAGCCACATGCACGTGGTCGCGCCGATCGACGGGGTAGTGGCGCAGCGGACCGTGCAGCTCGGGCAGCAGGTGTCGGCGGGGATGCCGTTGATGGCGGTGGTGCCGCTCGACCGGGTGTGGGTCGATGCGAACTTCCGCGAGACGCAGTTGCGCGACTTGCGCATCGGCCAGCCGGCGACGGTGACCGCGGATATGTACGGCGACGACCTGGTCTATCATGGCCACGTCGTCGGGCTGGGCGCGGGCAGCGGCAATGCGTTCGCGCTGCTGCCGCCGCAGAATGCCAGCGGCAACTGGATCAAGATCACCCAGCGCGTGCCGGTGCGGATCGCGCTCGACAAGGGGGAGCTGCGGCGGAACCCGTTGCGGGTCGGGCTGTCGGTGAATGCGATCGTCGCGACGGCGGACAAGTCGGGGACGATGGTCGGGCGGCCTGCCGTGGCGGCGTATAAGGGGCTGGCGACGGGCGCGGGAGATGCTGCGGTCGAGGCGAGGATCCGGCAGATCATTGCGGCGAACCGGTGATGCTTGGGCGGTGGCCATCACTTGGGATGGGTCCCTTCCTCATTGTTCTCCCGCGAAGGCGGGAGCCCAGTCTGGGTCCCCGCCTTCGCGGGGAAACAGTCTTGTTGCTGACCACCCGCATACATACCACACCACCCCGGCGGAGGCCGGGGCCCAGTTGGAGAGGTGGTCGTAACGGCACGCCGTCGATCATCAGCAACGTTCCCCAACTGGGCCCCGGCCTCCGCCGGGGTGGTGCCTCTGGTCAGGGTGGTGGCCGTGGCGGGGTGCTCTGCCCTCACCGGAACGTCGCATAATGGCCGCCCCCTCCACCACCGGCCCTGCCCCGCTCCTCGGCGGATCGCTCGCGCTCACCGCGTTCGCGCTCGCGCTCGGCACGTTCATGCAGGTGCTCGACACCACGATCGCCAACGTCTCGCTGCCGACGATCGCCGGCAACCTCGGCGTGTCGAGCGACAACTCGACCTGGATCGTGACCGCGTTTGCCGTCGCCAACGGCGTCGCAGTGCCGCTCACCGGCTGGCTGATGGGCCGGTTCGGCGTGGTGCGGACATTCTGCGTGTCCGTCGCGCTCTTCACGATCGCGTCGTTCCTGTGCGGGATCGCGTGGGACCTGCCCTCGCTGATCGGTTTCCGCGTTCTGCAAGGCGCCGTCTCCGGGCCGATGATCCCCGGCAGCCAGGCGCTGCTGATCGCGATCTTCCCCGCACACAAACGCGGCACCGCCCTCGCGATCTGGTCGATGACGACGCTGGTCGCACCGATCATGGGGCCGATTCTGGGGGGCTACATCTCCGACAATTATCACTGGAGCTGGATCTTCCTGATCAACGTGCCGTTCGGCGTGTTCACCGCGTTCATCTGCTGGAACAAGCTGGGGAAACGCGACACGCCGACGCGGAAACTGCCGATCGATCAGGTCGGGCTGATCCTGCTGGTGGTGTGGGTCGGTGCGCTCCAGATCGTGCTCGATCTCGGCAAGAACGACGACTGGTTCGCCGCTGACCGGATCGTGATCGCCACGATCGTCGCCGTGATCGGCTTCGTCGGCTGGCTGATCTGGGAGCTGACCGACGCCAATCCGGCGGTGAACCTGACGCTGTTCAAGAACCGCAATTTCGCGATCGGCACGACCGCGTTCTGCCTCGGCTATGCGGTGTTCTTCGCCAACACGCTGTTGCTGCCGCTCTGGTTGCAGACGCAGATGGGCTATACCGCGACCTGGGCCGGACTGGTTGCCGCCCCCAGCGGTGCGGTCGCGGTGATCCTGACGCCATTCGTCGCCAAGCTCGCGGGCAAGTTCGACGCGCGCATCCTCGCCAGCGTGGCGTTCGCGGCGTTCGGCTACTCCTATTACCTGCGTTCGGGCTACACGACCTATGCGAGCTTCTACGATCTGATGCTGCCGATGCTGGTGCAGGGGATCGCGATGAGCACGTTCTTCCTGTCGATGCTGACGATCTCGTTTGACCGCATCCCGGCCGAGCGGCTGCCATCGGCGACCGGCATCTCGAACTTCGTCCGGATCACCGCGGGCAGCTTCGCGGCGTCGCTGATCACCACCGCATGGGACCGCCGCGAGACGCTCCACCAGAGCCGCTTGTCGGAGGCGGTCGGCGCGGGTTCGCCGTATCAGCTGGCGCGCGAGGGGCTGGCGCGAATGGGGCTGACCGACGTGCAATCCGCCGCCGTCGTCACGCGCCAGCTCGTCGGGCAGGCGTATCTGCTCGCGTCGACCGACCTGTTCCGATTGTCGTCCTGGCTATGCCTCGCGCTGATCGTGCTGGTCTGGTTCACCCGCCGCCCCGATCCGCCCAAGGGCCCGATCGCGGCAGACTGAGCGGAAGGACGATCATTAGCGCAGCGTCAGCCTCAGCCGGACGCCGTTGCCCGCGCGCAGCGTCAGGCGGCAGATCGGTTCGGGATCGTCGCCGGGGATCGTCGCGAGATTGAACGTGCGGACGATCCCCGCCAGCGTCAGCAACGCCTCCTGTTGCGCGAACCCCGCGCCGATGCACACCCGCGGCCCCTTGCCGAACGGGAGATACGCATGGCGACACGCGTCGGCCTGTGCGGGATCGTCGAAGCGATCGGGGTCGAAGCCGTGCGGCTCGGGGAAATTGTCGCGGTTGCGCTGGACCAGCCACGGCGACACGACCAGCATCGCGCCAGGATCGAGATGCTTGTCGCGCATGTCGACCGGGCAGGTCACGCTGCGCACGAGGAAACTCAGCGGGGGATAGAGCCGCAGCGTCTCGCGGAAGACGTTGC
The DNA here is from genome assembly GCF_004340945.1 of Sphingomonas sp. PP-F2F-A104-K0414. Lineage (GTDB taxonomy): Bacteria > Pseudomonadota > Alphaproteobacteria > Sphingomonadales > Sphingomonadaceae > Sphingomonas. The sequence goes on along the minus strand of NZ_SLYD01000007.1, from coordinate 71,231 downwards.
GCGTCACGCTCAGGCCCTTGAGCGACTCGTAGGTGAGCGGCCCCTCCCCCGCCTCCGCGCGGATCGCATCCTGCAACGCCGGGTCGCGCGCGAGCAGGTACAGCGCCCAGGTGATCGCACTCGCCGCAGTCTCGTGCCCGGCGAGGAAGATCGTCGAAACCTGCTCCATCACCTCGTGCTCGGTGAACGCCGCGTCGGTCCGCGGATGGCGCGCATCGATCAGCGACTGGAGGATGTCCGCGCCGCGTTCGCCGCGCGCATGCGTTGCCGCGTAGCGCTCGGCGACGATCCCCGCGAATACCGCGTGGATTCGTGCGGCGGCGCGGCGCGCGCGACCCAGATAGCCGAGTCCCGGCAGGCGATAGAGCCGCAGCATCGAATGGCGCTGCGCCTGTTTCTGATACTCGTGGAACGTCTCGAAGATTTCGCGCGCGCCGGCGGCATCGAGTGGCTGCGAGAACATCGTGCGGAAGATCACGTCGGCGGCGATGTGCGTCGCCAGCGGATCGATCGCCACCGGCTTCGCCAGGTTGAGGCCGCGCATCGTTGCGAGCAGATCGTCGACCGCGGCGGCCATCATCGGGAACACGCCCTTCAGCGCGGTATGGCTGAACGCGGGGTTCACCATCGCGCGCTGATCGCGCCAGTCCTGCCCATTCGACGAGAACACCGAATTGCCGATCAGCGGATCGAGCAGGTCGTTAAGAAAGGCGTGCTTGGGAAATATTGCCGCATCGGTCTCGAGGATGCGGCGGATCAGCGGCAGCTCGTTGGCGATGTAGAACGACAGCGCGGGCAGATGCATCTCGCCCATCTTCATCGTGTAGCTCTTGTCGAACAGCACGTGGATCCACGAATTCCAGCCGCGCAGGAACCGCTTGAACAGCGAGGATCTGGTGGCGTGCGGCTGCGGATAGGGCGGCGTGAAACGGACGCTCATGCGATCGTCCGGAACGCCGCGACCGAGGCCTCGATGCCGCGCGCGGAAGCGGTGAGGCTGGGCAGATCGAGCGGGCTTACGCGGTCGCCGACGCGCAGATAGTCGAAATGAATCTCGTATTTGTTGCGCCAGCCCTTGTGATAGGTTTCGGGCTCGTAGAACCGGTGGAAGCGCGGACTGAGCAGCTCGATCCGCGGGCGCGGCGACGGGCCGACCAGCAGCAGCGGGTTCGCCCCGAAGAACGCCGCGCCATCGGGCGGCGAGCCGATGTCGATCCAGCGGAAATCCTGGCGCGACAGATACCGAAGCCGCGCGTGAAACCGCACCGCGTCGCGGCGGCAGGCGACCAGCGGGATGCAGTGGCCATAGGTGACGAGCACGAAATTCGCCGGCAGAATGCCGTCATAGCGCTCGAGCAGTCGCGCCATCAGCAGCATCGCCAGGATCGAGCCGTTGCTGTGGCTGACCAGCAGCACCTCGTCATGATCGCCGTGCAGGTCCTTCGCAATCTCGTCGGCGAACGCGTCGAGCCGCGCCTGAAGCGCTGGGCTGCCCTCGCCGTCGCCGAACTCGCCGTTGAACACGGCGAACCTCAGCAGCCACGGCGCGCGGATTGCGTCGAGCAGCGGGATCGCGCCCGCGCCGCCGATGACGAGGCCTAGGCCGAGCGCGAGCCACCACGGCAACCAGAGCAGCGCGATCAGGAACACCGGCAGCGCGAGCAGCAAGGGCAGCAGGATGCTGAGGATCGGCGGATAGAGCATCGTCACCAGCGGGCCGGTGGCGAGCTTCCTGACGGTGGCGAAATCGAACAGGCGGAAATACCCGGCATAGACACGGGCGGCGCGCAGGCCGAGCTGGACCGGATTGCGGATCCACGCCTGCTGGACGATGTCCTCCCACCGCAGGAAGCTATAGTCGGTGGTCGCGTCAGCGGTATCGTTGCGGATCGTCCAGTCGCTGCGGATCGGCGAGGCGTTGCGGCGGCTAGACATGGTCACGGCCTCACCGGTCTTGTCGGCATAGCGACCAAGCTGTTCCTTGGCGAGATTGTAATAAAAACGCACGCCGCGGGGATCGAAGCCGCCGACGTAAAAGACTTTGCGCTTGAATATCGTCACGATCGCCGCCTACTTCCCGCATGCTGACTGACGAAAAACCGCCTGAACGCAACTATTGCCACCTCTTGGATCACCGCAAATATAATCGCAATCGCGGCTGTCAATTACACGATAACGCCTACGGTATTGCCGGTGGCGGCTGTGAATCCGATCGATACGCGGCAGATACTGACTTTTATCGCCGAATGCGCGATCAAAACGATCCGATGGCGATCCCTGCACTGCTGGCATGTCGCGGTTTCGGTTGGTTTTTCTTCAATTATCACCCGGGGTACTGGCTTTGGCGAGGTCAGATGGTGCGGCGTTTCGTCAAGGCGCAGTCATGACGCTTGCGCCGTCGCCTATCCGGCGCGTGACCGTCGGCGCGGTGACGTTCGCCTCCGACCTGCCGTTCGTCTTCGTCAGTGGGCCATGCCAGATCGAAACCCGCGACCATAGCCTGCGGCTGGCCGCCTATCTAGTCGCTGCGACACGCGCCGCCGGCGTACCGTTCGTGTTCAAGGCCTCCTACGACAAGGCAAACCGGACCTCCGGCACGGGCCAGCGCGGCATCGGCCTCGACGAAGGCCTGCGGATCCTCGCCGACGTTCGCGACTCGTTCGGCTGTCCGGTGCTCACCGACGTGCACGCGGTCGACCAGGTCGCCGCGGTCGCGGACGCGGTCGACATCGTGCAGATCCCCGCGTTTCTCAGTCGGCAGACCGACCTGCTGCTCGCCGCAGGGCGATCGGGACGCGTGGTCAACGTCAAGAAGGGCCAGTTCCTCGCACCCTGGGATATGACGGCGGTCGCGGCGAAGATCGCGTCGACGGGGAACGAGGGCATCATCCTGTGCGATCGCGGCGCGAGCTTCGGCTACAACACGCTCGTATCGGACATGCGCGCGCTGCCGATCATGGCGCGCACCGGCTATCCGGTGATGTTCGACGCGACGCATTCGGTGCAGGCGCCGGGCGGTCACGGCGACTCCTCGGGTGGCGACCGCGACTTCGCGCCGGTGCTGGCGCGTGCAGCGGTCGCGGCGGGGGTCGCCGCGGTGTTCGCCGAAGCGCATGACGATCCCGCCAACGCGCCTTCCGACGGGGCGATCATGTTGCCACTCGACTGGATCGCGCCGCTGTTGGCGAAGCTGGTCGCGATCGACGAGGTGGTGAAGGCGTAAGCGCCGCCCGTTTGCAGCGACTTCCCTCGACGTGCCAGAAACTGCGCGTCGGGGACAATGGCCGTTGCGGCACGGTTGGGACGGAACGGCGATTCCGGCAGCGATACCCCGGCTAAGTCCGGCGGGTCACGGACGCACGTCCCAACTCACCGCCAGGGGCGGCGCGTTCGCGCCCACGGCGATCATCCCGTAGGCGCCGGTGCGCAACCTCGTCACGCCGGGCAAGGCGAAGCGGGCATGTCCGCTGCTCGTGACCACCAGCAGCGTACCGGCAGCGGCGGCCAGTGCACCGCGCCAGGCACTCCGACGCGCATCGGCATCGACCTGCCACCCATCGGGTGCGACTGCATCCGTGTTCCAGGCATCGAGCGCGGGTTGCCCGACGCGCGCGAGCACGGCGGTTTCGCAGCGATCCTCGTCGGGCCCGTGGTCGATCTCCCGCAGCCATTCGGCAATCGTCACCGCGCGGTCCTGCCCTGCCGCCGCCAGCAGGATCTGGGCCGTCTGTCGGGTGCGACGCAACGGACCGCAGACGACGCGATCGAAGACGATGCCGCGCCGCGCAAAGTCATGACCCAGCGCGCGCGCCTGTTCACGGCCGGTGACGACCAGCGGCAGATCGGTGCGGCCGCCGATCCGGCGCGGCGCATCATCCGTCCCGAAGGTATTGCCGTGGCGGACGACGAACACGCGCGCGATCATGGATCGTCCAGCGGATCGCCATGCGCCGCGATCAACGCCTCGGCCCGGGCGATGTCCGCCTCCGTATCGATCCCCGAAATGTCGAACCGTGCCGGCGCGATCTCGACCGCATCGATCGTCAGGCCGAGCTCGAACAGGCGAAGCTGCTCGAGCCCCTCATGGCGCTCGAGTTCGGTCTGCGCAGACGCTTCGAACGCCTGCAACGCGGCCAGCCGGTATGCATAGAGCCCGACATGCCGCCATACCGGCGACAGCGTCATCGATAGCGCCCGCACGGTGGCTTCGTCGCGGATCGCCGGCAGGATCTGCTTCGAGAACCACAGCGCCCGCCCCGCGGTGGTGCGCACGCACGTGGTGCCACTAAACGGTGCGGTTCGCTTGTGCAGGCGCAGCGCGTCGAGCGCCGACCAGTCGAGCCGTACCACCGACGTCGCGATATCCGCGGTTCCGACCGACAGTGCCGCCGTCACGGCCGCGACCGCAGCAGGCGACTGGAACGGTGCGTCACCCTGGAGATTGACGACGATCCTCGGCGATAGGCCGCTCTGCGTCTTCGTCGCCATCGCCGCGGCTAGCGCACGCCCAGACCCCGACGTGATCGCCCGCCGCGTCATGATCGCCTCACATCCGATTGCGCGGGCATGCGCTGCAATTTCCGGCGTGTCCGTCGCAACGACCAGCGTGGCATCGTCGAGCTGTGCGATCGCGCGGCGACCGAGCCCGATCGTCCGATGCAGCAGGCTGAGCCCGGCGATCGTCCGCAACGGCTTCATCGGCAGCCGCGACGACCCACCGCGGGCGGGGATGACCACCAGGATGGTCAGGCGATGCCTGCGCGCAACGTATCGTGCATGTGGATGACACCGAGCAGATAGCCGGCATCGGCGACGAACATCATCGTCACGCTGTTCGCCTGCATCCGGCGAAGCGCCTCGGACGCAAGCTCGTTCGGGGCGATCTTGATCGGGTTGCTCGTCATCCACGCATCGACGCGCGCGGCCATGCTGCCGCCGCCGGTGATCGTTCGGCGCAGATCGCCATCGGTGAACGCGCCGACCAGCCGGTCCTCGGCATCGACGACTGCGGTGCCCCCGAACCGCGCCCGCGTCATCTCGGTGGTCGCATCGAGCAGGCTGGCATCGGGCCGGACCTTGGGAACGTCGCCGCCGGTCGACATCAGGTCGTGCACCTTGAGCAGTTGCGCGCCGAGCCGGCCATTGGGATGGAATTTGTAGAAATCGTCCGCCGAGAAACCGCGCAGGTCGACGAGCGCCATCGCCAGCGCATCCCCGAGCACGAGTTGCAGCGTCGACGAGGTGGTCGGCGTCAGCGCGATCGGGCAAGCCTCGCGCACCGCCGGGAGGTTGATCAGCACGTCCGCCGCGCGTCCCGCCGTACTGCGCGCGCGTGAGGTGATCGCGGCCATCGGGATACCGAATCGCTTGCAATAGGTGATGATCGGCGCGAGTTCGGCGCTCTCGCCCGAGAGCGTGATCATCAGCACCAGATCCTTGTCGGTAATCATGCCGAGATCGCCATGCCCCGCTTCGGCGGGGTGGAGGAACATCGCAGGCGTACCGGTCGAGGTGAGCGTCGCAGTGACCTTGCGCGCGATGATTCCGCTCTTGCCCATGCCAGTGACGATCACTCTCCCGCTAAGTCGATAGATCTGCTGCACAAGCTGTTCGAAAGCTTCGGAAAATGATCGGTCCGTGAAGCGATCAAACAGCGCTTCGAGCCCTTCCGACGTGATTGCGAGTGTCCGAAGTGCGGATGCCGCGGTTCGCGACATGCCCAATGTTCGTACTGCTACCGCCGATCTCGCCGTCATGATTATCACCCCCGTGTAATCTTTATCCCCTCAAGGCTTTGCCGATCACCGTATTCGATATCATCGAACCGGAATGCCCCCACGTCCTATACACCATTTTATTTGATGGTTGTTTTTATTGTCCGATCGAATTCAGTACCGGATATTATCCTGAATTGTTGGCCGACAACAATAGACGATGCGTACAATATCGATAGCGACGTGCCATTCCTGGATCGTTCGCGATTTTCATCCCGGCGGCGGCGAAATCGAAACGATACCGAAACTTTTCAAGCCTAATGATCTGGTTACCAAGTTCAAACGCCTGTGGGGGGCCAGACCTATGACGATCACGACACCCGTTTTGCGGGTCGCAGCCGCATGCCTTTTCCTGAGCACCGCACCGGCGATCGCCGGCGAGATACCGACCTGCGGCAACACCGTGAGCACGCCGCGGCTGGTCTGCGACGAAGGCGCCTGCATCCGCGTCCCCGTCAAGGATCTGTGCGATGCCGTGCGTGCCGCGTATCCCGGCAAGCGGCGGGCGCTCCGCCCGAGCCGGATCGAACTGAACCCGGTCCGCGATGAATTGACGCTGCTGATCGCAAGCGTGAGCTAGGCGATTAACGCTAAAGGCGGGCGGTAGTCGGACGCGCGGTAGTCTGGCAGGCGGCGGTCAGGCGGGTGTTCGGGACCGCCTATCGAACACGAACGCCGCACCGGGAACGACGATGCCAATCGCGGTCGGCGACAACGTGCCGTCTGGCTGGATATCGAGCAGCGTCACGCGGTGATCGCGTTCGTGGGCGACGATCATCTGGCGCTCATCCTCGAGCAACAGGAAGAATCGCGGCGAGGCCCCGCCGCTGGCGACATGCTGGAGCAGGACCGGGTCGCCCTCGTCATCGAGCGCGAAGACGGCGATGCTGTCGTCGCCCCGGTTCGACACGTAGAGCCGGTTGCCCGCGGCATTTGCCGCGATGTGCGCGACGATCGACCCTTGTGCCGCATCGGCCGGCAGGGTCGATACCGTCCTGCGCGGGCGGAACACCGCCCCCTCGATCTCCAAGACGATCAGGTGATTGGTCAGCTCGCATGCGAGATAGGCCAACCCCGGTCGGTTGGGGTGCAGCAGAAGATGGCGTGGCCCCGAGCCGGGTGGCGCATCCAGCGCGACGATCGGCTGACCGAGCGCACCGTCCTCGGCATCGAACGCGAACGCCAGCACCTGATCGGTGCCGAGATCGGTGGCGTAGAGCCAGCGATTATCCGGGCTGAACCCGACCCAATGCGCGTGAGGCGACTGCTGCCGATCGGGATTCGGTCCCGATCCGGTGTTTTGCCGCACGATCGGCACGCCGACCGGGAGACCGGTCTTCGGGTCGAGCCGTTGCACCGACAGGCTGCCACTCGCGTAATTGGCGACGGCGAACCAGCACTCACTGCGATCGAGCGCGATGTGGCACGGCGCTATACCGCCAGTCGGTATTCGTGCAAGGCAATCCCAGGACGCAGGGCCTTCGTCGTCGCGCCTGCGGAACACCCCGGCCGACCCGCCATGTTCGTCGACCAGATAATGAAGATCGAAACGCGCGGCATGGACGCCAAACGAACAATTCTGCGCGGGATTTGCAGACGCGGGCGTCGTCCATCCTGCGGCACCGCGATGCAACGGATACACCCCCTTCCCGCCGCCGCCGGCATAGGTCCCGATCCACAGCGATGCGGCATGCCTGTCGGTTTGCGGTTCGGGGTCATTGCGCGTCATCACCCGCGCCTTACGCTGTTCCATCGGCGAAGAAAGGCGGATCGTGTCGATCGACGATGCCCGTCCGATGGGTCGTCGCGGGGCGGGGGCGCGGTCATGCTTACCGCAATTGCAGTTATCCTCTCCCGCCGGCCACCCGCGCCCTTCCCCGATCCGCTCCCCCTTGCTAAGGCCCCTCGGGTAACAGCATTTTTCGCTCGGTCCCCGACGCGCCCGCGTGGCCTATATGGCTGCTTTCCCCTCGGCGCCCGGCGGCCCGACGCCCACGGGAAGGACCCCTATGACTGCCATTGGCCAGGATACCCTCAAGACCCGCACCAGCCTGTCGACCGGCGGCAAGTCGTACGACTATTACAGCCTCGCCAAGGCGTCGGAACAGCTCGGCGACATCAGCCGCCTGCCGTTCTCGATGAAGGTGCTGCTCGAGAACCTGCTGCGCTTCGAGGACGGCGTGACCGTCACGCGCGAGGATATCCAGGCGATCGTCGACTGGCAGAAGGAGCGTCGCAGCGACCGCGAGATCCAGTATCGCCCGGCGCGCGTGCTGATGCAGGATTTCACCGGCGTTCCCTGCGTGGTCGATCTCGCCGCGATGCGCGACGCGATGACCAAGCTCGGCGGCAACCCCGAGAAGATCAACCCGCAGGTCCCCGTCCACCTCGTCATCGATCACTCGGTAATGGTCGACGAGTTCGGCACGCCCCAGGCGTTCCACGACAACGTCGACCTCGAATATGAGCGCAACATTGAGCGCTACGAGTTCCTTAAGTGGGGTTCGAAGGCGCTCGACAATTTCCAGGTCGTCCCCCCCGGCACCGGCATCTGCCACCAGGTGAACCTCGAATATATCGGCCAGGCCGTCTGGTCGTCGGCATCGTCGGGTGACCATGGCGACGGCACGATGATCGCGTATCCTGACACGCTGGTCGGCACCGACAGCCACACGACCATGATCAACGGTCTCGGCGTACTCGGCTGGGGCGTCGGCGGGATCGAGGCCGAGGCCGCGATGCTTGGCCAGCCCGTGTCGATGCTGATCCCCGAGGTCGTCGGCTTCAAGCTGCTCGGCAAGCTCAACGAGGGCATCACCGCCACCGATCTCGTGCTCACCGTCACGCAGATGCTGCGTGCCAAGGGCGTGGTCGGCCGCTTCGTCGAGTTCTTCGGCCCCGGCCTGTCGTCGATGACGCTCGCCGATCGCGCGACGATCGCCAACATGGCACCCGAATACGGCGCGACCTGCGGCTTCTTCCCGATCGACGACAAGACGCTCGATTACATGCGCCTCACGGCACGGTCCGATGAGAATGTCGAGCTGGTCGAGGCGTATGCCAGGGCCAACGGCTTCTGGCGCGACGAGAACGCCGAGGACCCCGTGTTCACCGATACGCTCGAGCTCGACATGGGCACCGTCGTCGCCTCGCTCGCCGGCCCGAAGCGCCCGCAGGACCGCGTCAGCCTCAACAAGGTCGACGAGGTGTTCAACAGCGACCTCCACAAGCTGTACCACAAGGAGCAGCCCGCGCGCGTCGCAGTCGAAGGTCGCGAGCATGACATCGGCGACGGCGACGTCGTGATCGCCGCGATCACCAGCTGCACCAACACCTCGAACCCGTCGGTGCTGGTCGCCGCAGGGCTCGTGGCACGGAAGGCCAACGCTCTCGGCCTCAAGTCGAAGCCGTGGGTGAAGACCTCGCTCGCTCCTGGTTCGCAGGTCGTCACCGACTATCTCGACAAGGCCGGCCTGACCGCGGACCTGAACGCGCTCGGCTTCAACCTCGTCGGTTACGGCTGCACGACCTGCATCGGCAACTCGGGGCCGCTGGCACCCGCGATCTCGGCCGCGATCAACGAGAACGACCTCGTCGCCGCGTCGGTGCTCTCGGGCAACCGCAACTTCGAAGGCCGCGTGTCCCCCGACGTCCGCGCCAACTTCCTCGCCTCGCCGCCGCTGGTAGTCGCCTATGCGATCAAGGGCACCGTCACGACCGACATGATCGAGACGCCGCTGGGCCAGGGGTCTGACGGCCAGGACGTGTATCTGCGTGATATCTGGCCGACCAACGAGGAAGTCCGCACGACGATGGACGCCAACATCGACGCCGGCATGTTCGGCGCGCGCTACGGCGACGTCTATGCGGGCGACGCCAAGTGGCGCGAGATCGACGTCACGGGCTCGGACACCTACGCTTGGCGCGCAGGCTCGACCTATGTCGCCAACCCGCCCTACTTCGAGGGCCTCAGCATGACGCCGTCGCCGGTGCAGGACATCATCGACGCCAAGCCGCTCGCGATCCTCGGCGATTCGATCACCACCGATCACATCTCGCCGGCCGGTTCGATCAAGGCCGACAGCCCCGCTGGTCGCTTCCTGCAGGAGCATCAGGTCAGCAAGGCGGACTTCAACAGCTATGGCGCCCGTCGCGGCAACCATGACGTGATGATGCGCGGCACCTTCGCCAACATCCGCATCAAGAACGAGATGGTCCCAGGCATCGAGGGCGGCATGTCGAAGTACGACGGCGAAGTCATGGCGATCTACGATGCCGCGATGCGCTTCAAGCAGGACGGCACGCCGCTCGTGATCGTCGCCGGCAAGGAATACGGCACCGGCTCGTCGCGCGACTGGGCGGCGAAGGGCACGAACTTGTTGGGCGTCCGCGCCGTAATTACGGAGAGCTTCGAGCGCATCCACCGCTCGAACCTGGTCGGCATGGGCGTGCTGCCGTTGCAGTTCGCCGAGGGCACCGATCGCAAGACGCTCGGCCTCGATGGTTCGGAAACCTTCACGATCCTCGACGTCGCAAGTATCCGCCCGCGCCAGGACGTTACGGTCAAAATGACCCGCGCCGACGGGTCGAGCGAGACGTTCCAGACCAAGTGCCGGATCGATACCGTCAACGAGTTGGAGTATTTCCTCAACGGCGGCATCCTCCACTACGTCCTGCGCAAGCTGGCCGCGTAAGAGTTACGTCGTCCCGGAGCGATCCGGGACGACGGACGCGTTGCCGTCCAAACCGTTAGCTACCCAAAACGACCGTCATCCCAGCGAAGGCTGGGATATCCCCGTGAGGCCCACGTCGCCCACCACGAGGGATATCCCAGCGTTCGCTGGGATGACGTGTTTTGGCGGATGGGTGTGATGGCGGATGACGGAAAGCGCGATATCTTCGCCTACCGTCGCCATCTTCATCTGCCATCGCCGGCCTTCGCTGGCCTTCGCTGGCCTTCGCTGGGACGACGCGTATTGGCGGACGACGAAGCGTCGATCATGTTCCCAGCCGTCATTCCAGCGAAAGCTGGAATATCCCGATTTGGCGAGCGTCGCGCATTACGAGAGATACCCCAGCTTTCGCTGGGGTGACGGGTATGGCGGATGGGTGTGTCGGCGGATGATGGCAGGCGATACTTTTGCCTTGCCGTCATTCCAGCGAAAGCTGGAATATCCCGGTTTGGCGAGGGTCACCCACCACGAGAAATACCCCAGCTTTCGCTGGGATGACGGATATTGGGGGCGTGACGGGCCCAGACGCGTGTCGGAAGGCGGACGCGTGGCGCGCGAATGCCATTCGAGCATCGTCCCAGAACGCAAAAAGGCGGGGCGACCGTGATGGTCGCCCCGTAGTTCAGGGAGAAGACCGGGACAGGGGAGACCCGGTCAAGTCGCCGTCCACAGGGGGAGAGGGAGCGGCGACACACACCCTTTCGTCCCGATATGTTGCAGCGATATGTCGGAATCGACGTGACGATAATTTAATCCGGGGATCGCAGCATGCACCCAGACGGTGGCGCTACTCCGCCTGCTCCCACCCGCCACCGAGCGCCTTGAACAACGCCACCGTCAGCTGCCGCAACTGCGCGTCGCTAGCCACCAGCTGCTCCCGGGCGGCCAGCACGTCGGTCTGCGCATCCAGCAGCGTATTCTGCGCCACGAACCCGGTCCGGTACTGCGACTCCGCCGCCTTCGCACTGCTCTGTGCATCGACGATCGCCCGTTGCAACGCCGCGTTCCGACGGCGCTCTGCAGCGATCTGCGCCAGCGGATCCTCGACGTCGCGCAAAGCCTGCAACACGGTCGAGCGATAGCGCAGATACGCCTGCTCGCGGTCTTCCTTGCGCGACTTGACGGTCGACTTGCGCCGGCCCCAGTCGAGCAGCGGGAACTGCGCCGCGCCACTCGCGGTCAGCTGGAGACTGTCGCCTGAGAACAGATTGCCGAGCGCGGTCGAGATGAGCTGGCTCATGCCGGTCAGGCTGAACTTCGGATACATATCCGCCACCGCGACACCGATATCCGCGGTCGAAGCCGCCAGATCGCGTTCGGCGGCACGGATATCGGGACGCCGCCGCAACAGCTCGGAGGGCAGGCCAGCCGGAATTGACGGCACGCCGAGCGGTGCGACCGACGGCGCGGCGAGTTCGGTCATCAGCGTCGCGGGTGGCTCGCCCAGCAGGATCGCCAAGGCATGCATCCGAACATCCACATCGGCGCGGACCGGTTCGGCGCGCGCTTGCGTCGACGTGATCGAAGCACGCTGGCGGGTGACGTCGATCGGCGGGACGAGGCCGACCTTGGCGATGTTGCCCGCGATCGTCAGCGCGCGCTGCTGGTTGGCGATCTCGCCCTCGATCGCGGCGAGCTGCGCCTGGTCGAGGCGGAGAGCGAAATACGCCTGAGCGACTTCCGCGGCCAAAGTCACCGCCGCATCACGCTTCGACCAGACTGCCGCTTCGGTCCGCGCCCGCGCGCCCTCGGTGCTGCGCCGGACACCACCGAACAGGTCGAGCTCCCAGCTTGCGTCGAACCCGACCGAGTACGTCGTGATCCCGCTACCGGGCAGCGCGATGCCGCCGGTCGAGCCGGTACCGCCTGCCCCCGTGCCGCCGCTGAACGCGCGCGCGATCGACGAGAGGCCGGCATTCTTGCTGAACTCGATATGGCTCGGGCTGGCGCTCGCGTTGACGCTCGGCAACCCTTGCGAGCGTGCGACGATCTCCTGCAACCGCGCCTGTCGCACGCGCGAGGCGGCGATCGCGATGTCGGGATTGCCCTTCAGCGCGCGTTCGACCAGCCCGTCCAGTTGCGGATCGCCGAACGCCGACCACCAGCGCGCCGGATCGACCGTCGTACCGACGGTAGCCTGCGGACCGACGAACGCCGGCGGCACTGCCATCTCGGGGGCGACGTAATTCGGGCCGACGGTGCACCCCGCGAGCAGGGCTGCGACCGCAACCACCATGAACCGCGCACGCATCAATGCATCCCTCCCGAGGGGGCGCCGCCGGTCTTGCCGGAGCGCATGAATAGAACCAGTGGCGCGACGACCAGCACGACCACCATCATCGCGCGGAACACGTCGAGGAACGCGAGCATCGTCGCCTGCCGCTGCATCTGGCTGTAGAGCACGGCCAGCGGCGTAGTCGACGGATCGCCCTGCCCCGCAAACGCGCCGGCCGCCTTCTGCATCCAGTCGTTATAGTTCGGATCGAGCGGATTGAGTGTCTGCGTCAGTTCCGACTGATGCCGCTGCAACCCACCGGCAAGTTGCGTTTGCGCGAAGCAGATGCCGATCGTCCCGCCAAGATTACGCGCGACGTTGAGCAGGCTCGATGCCTGCGCGGTCTGCGTCTGCTTGAGCCCGACATAGGCGATCGCGTTGATCGGGACGAACAGGAACGGCAGCGCCATCGCCTGGAACAGCCGCGCGAACGCCGCGTCGGAGAACGCGATGTCGGCGGACAGATGGCTCATGTTCCACAGCGCGAACGCCTGGACGAGCAGCGCCGGGAACAGCAGGAAGCGGACATCGACCAGCCCGCTCAACCGCCCCGCGAACGGCACCATGACCAGCGTCGCCAAACCGCCCGCGGTCAGCGCGAGGCCGGCGTCGAGCGAGCTGTAGCCGAGCACCTGTTGCAGCATCTGCGGTATTAGCTGCGTGGTGCCGAACAGGATCATGCCGGTGACGCCCATCACGCCGATCGTCAGCGCGAAGTTGCGGTTCTTCAGCAGCTTGAGGTCGATCACCGGGTCCTTGTGGTTCAGCTCCCAGATCACGAGCGTGACCAGCGACACCGCGGCGATGATCGCCGACATGACGATGAACCCACTCGAAAACCAATCCTCGCGCTCGCCGCGATCGAAGGTAAGTTCGAGGAAGCCGAGCCCGAGCGCCACCAGCGCGACGCCGACATAGTCGATCGTCAGGCCGTTCTTGAACCGCTCGTCGCGGTCCTTCTTCACCTGGTCGGGCTCGTCGACGAAGGTCTCGACCAGGAACCATGCGGCGATGCCGACCGGCACGTTGATCAGGAACACCCAGTGCCAGCTCGAATATTCGACGATGTAGCCGCCCAGCGTCGGCCCGAGCACGGGGCCGACGACGACGACGATCGCGAACGCGGCGAACGCCATCCCGCGTTGTTTCGGCGGGAAGGTGTCGGCGAGGATCGACTGTTCGACCGGCGCCAATCCGCCGCCGCCGATGCCTTGCAACACGCGTGCGACGACCAGCGTACCGATGTTCGGCGCGAGGCCACAGAGCAGCGAGGCGAGCGTGAACAGCGCGATCGACAGCAGAAAATAGCGCTTCCGGCCGATCGCGTCCGACAGCCAGCCCGAGATCGGGATGACGATCGCGTTGGCGACGAGGTAGCTGGTCAGCACCCACGTCGCCTGATCGGTGGTGATCGACAGCCCGCCCGAGATATGATCGAGCGCGACGTTCGCGATCGAGGTGTCGAGCACCTCCATGAAGGTCGGGATCGAGATGATCGCGACGATCAGCCACGGGCTGTACTTGCCCGCCGCCGACCGGCTTGGCGACCAGACATGACCGCCGCCCGCATCAGCTTTCGCGGGAGCTTTCGCCACCTCAGCGGACCTTGACGGTCGGCACCACCGACATGCCGGGGCCGATCGGATAGCGCTTCGGATCGGGACCGTTCTTCGCGTCGAACACGATCCGCACCGGGACGCGCTGGACCACCTTCACATAGTTGCCGGTGGCATTCTGCGGGGGCAGCAAGGCGAACGCCTGGCCCGCGCCGCGCTGGATCGAGTCGACATGACCCTTGAAGTCGACGCCGGGATACGCATCGACATGGATGTCGACGGGCTGGCCGATCTTCATCAGCGTAAGCTGCGTTTCCTTGAAGTTCGCCGTCACCCACATCTGGTCGGGGACGATCGCCATGAGCTGCGTGCCGGGCGCGACGTACGAGCCGATATTGACCGAGCGGTTGACGACCTGCCCCGCGACCGGCGCAGTCAGGCGGAGATCGCTGATGCTGACATTGGCCTGATCGACCAGCGCGCGCTTGGCGTCGATCACCGACCTGGCGGCGCCGACCTGTTTACGCGCGACCGCGATCTGCGCGGTGGCGGTGTCGATCTGCTCGCGCGCGGCGGCGGCATCGGCAGCGGTCTGGCGCGCGGTCGAGCGCGCCTGATCGAGCTGTTGACCGGCGACCGCGCTCGGATCGAGTCGCAGCAACGCCTCGTAGCGCGCGAGATCCTGCTGGGCCTTCACCGCAGCCGCCATCGGCACGCGGGCTTGAGCCGCAGCCTGCTGGCGTTGCGCCTCGGCGGCGGTGACCTGCGCCTGCGCCTGCGCGAACTGTGCGCGGGCCTGCGATTCGTTCGCCTGCGCCTCGGCGACCTGCGCATCGCGCCCCGACGCCTTGATGACCGCGAGCAGGCGGCCCGCTTCGACGTGGCGGTTGTCGATATCTGCGACCTGCACCAGCGTACCCGCGACCTGGGGCGCGAGGCGGACGATGTGCGTGTCGACGAACGCGTCGTCGGTCGATTCGAACTGCCGCGCGTGCAGCCAGTAGAGCACGCCGCCGATGATCAGCCCGCCGACGACGATGACGAGGATGATCCAGAAGAGCGGCTTCTTGAAGACCGACGGCTTCTTGTCGTCGCCGTCGTCCTTTTCGTCGTCAGACTCGTCCTGCTGGTCGGTATCGGACTGCTGGTCCTCGCCGTTCGGATCGGACTTGCGATCCTCATCATCGTGGTTGGCGTCGGAGTGGTTCGTCTGGTCGGTCATGCCTGGCCCTGTTCTTCAGCACGCATCGAATCGAGAATAGCGTCGATATTGGCGTCGATACGCGCCTTGATATCGAGGATGTCGTTGGGTTCGAGCACATCGCGCTCGAGCAGTTTCAGGCAGGTCGCGCGGTTCGCCCGCAGCGTGATGACCTGCCCCATCAAGGTGATCGTCGCGATCCTGCCGGTGCGAATCTCGGCGCAACCGGTGGCGATGCAAACCAAGTCGCTGAGCCTGCGCACCATCTGACCCATCACGCCGCCATAGATGCGCTCGAACGCCTCGCCCGGCTTCATCTGTTCGCGCAGCACGAACAGCGTCCAGTCGGCGCTCTCGTTGCTGGCCATCTTGTCCGCGAGTCGGCCGAAGATGCGGTGAATCTGGGCGCGCGCTTCGCCGATGTCGTCCGCCGCGAGTTCGTGCGACAGCTCGGACGGGTCGCCCATCACCGCGGACATGCGTTCGGCGATCCGGTCGGCGGCGGCGAGGTACAAGCCCTCCTTGCCGCCGTAGTGATAGGTGATCGACGACATCGCGGTGCCAGCCGCAGCGGCGATCCCACGCGTGCTCGCCCCTTCCAGCCCCTTGGTGCCGAATTCGCTGATTGCGATATCTAGGAGTCGGGACTGGACCACGAGCGGCGTTTAGTTCGATCGAACGAACCAGCCTAATGAACAAAGCGTCATGTTGCGCGGAGGGGATGGGCGTCGTTTCGCGCCGACTTTCCGCGCGCCCCCCGTCATCCTGACGAAAGTCAGGACCCAGGGTAACGGGCGTCGCACTGCATGGCTCTGGGTCCTGACTTTCGTCAGGATGACGGAAGAGGCTTAATTATGCCTGCGACGCGATCACGATGCCACCGACGCACGCCAGAAACAGCAACGCCGGCCCCTCGTGCGAAGGAACCGGCGTAAATCTGGTGGGCGCGGCTGGGATTGAACCAGCGACCCCACCCGTGTGAAGGGTGTGCTCTACCACTGAGCTACGCGCCCGAAACTCGTTCGGAAGCGGGCCTTTAGGCAGACCCCGTCCACCTGTCCAGCTCTTTCGATGGCGCTCCCTTCGATCCTCTCCCGCGAGGGGGAGGTGGCGCCGAAGGCGACGGAGGGGGAGGACACGGAGCAGAGGTCGTCTCCAACCTCCCCCTCCGTCTGGCAAGGGCCAGCCACCTCCCCCTGCCGGGGGAGAATCGAAGGCGTCCTTAGTTGACCGCGTCCTTGAGGCCCTTGCCGGCCTTGAACTTCGGCTGGGTCGAGGCCTTGATCGTCATCGGCTCGCCGGTCCGGGGATTGCGGCCGGTGGACGCCTTGCGCTTCGAGATCGAGAACGTGCCGAAACCGACCAGGCGAACCTCGTCGCCCTTCTTCAACGATGCCTCGATCGCGTCGAACACCGCCTCGACGGCCTTGACCGCGTCGGCCTTAACCAGCCCGGACGTGTCGGCAACCGTCGCGATCAGCTCCTGCTTGTTCATATAATCCCCCGGAAAAAACTCGAATCAGCCACGATGGACTCGCGACCGCGCTCAGCGCGCAATAATGCGGCGGCTCCGTCTGCTGTCAAACGAAACCGCCGCATCATCGCGTACGATCCAAACATGGATCAGTGGTGAAGGCCACCCCCGACCGGTGCGATCGGTGCCGGCGGCAGTGCCGCCAACTCATCCGCATCGGTCCACTCGATCGCTTCGAGCGGCTCGGTCAGCGCCAGACGAAGCACCTCGTCGACATGCGAAACGGGGATGATCTTCAGCCCCGCCTTGATGTTCGCCGGGATCTCCGCGAGGTCCTTCTCATTCTCCGCCGGGATCAGCACCGTCTCGATCCCGCCACGAAGCGCGGCAAGCAGCTTCTCCTTGAGGCCACCAATCGGCAGCACGCGGCCGCGCAGCGTAACCTCGCCGGTCATCGCCACCTCGCGCCGGATCGGCACGCCGGTCAGCGTCGAGACGATCGACGTGACCATGCCGATCCCCGCCGACGGGCCATCCTTCGGCACCGCGCCTTCGGGCAGATGGATATGGATATCCTTCCGCGCGAACAGGCTCGGCTTGATCCCGTAGCTCGGTGCGCGCGCCTTGACGAAGCTGAACGCGGTCTCGATCGACTCCTTCATCACGTCGCCGAGCTTGCCGGTAAGCTTCGCCTGGCCCTTGCCCGCGACCGTCACGCTCTCGATCGTCAGCAGCTCGCCACCGACCTCGGTCCAGGCGAGCCCGGTGACCGCACCGATCTGGTTCTCGGTCTCGCCGAGCCCGTGGCGATACTTCTGCACACCCGCGTACTCGCCGATGTTCTCGGGCGTGATAGTGACGCTGGTCGTCTTGTTCTCGAGGATCTGGCGCAGCGCCTTGCGGCACAGCTTGGCGATCTCGCGCTCGAGCGTACGCACGCCGGCCTCACGCGTGTACTGCTGGATGAGCGTGCGAAGCCCTTCCTGCGTCAGCGTGAACTCACCCGGCTTCAGACCGTGCGCCTCGATCTGCTTCTCGACCAGATGACGCTCGGCAATCTCGACCTTCTCGTCCTCGGTATAGCCCTCCAGACGAATGATCTCCATGCGGTCGAGCAGCGCCTGTGGCAGGTTCAGCGAGTTCGCCGTGCACACGAACATCACGTCCGACAGGTCGATATCGACCTCCAGATAATGATCCTGGAACTTGCCGTTCTGCTCCGGGTCGAGGACCTCGAGCAGCGCCGATGCCGGATCGCCGCGGAAATCCTGACCGAGCTTGTCGATCTCGTCGAGCAGGAACAGCGGGTTCGACGTGCCGGCTTTTTTGAGATTGGTCACGATCTTGCCCGGCAGCGAGCCGATATACGTGCGGCGATGCCCGCGGATCTCGGCTTCGTCACGCACGCCGCCGAGCGACTGGCGGATGAACTCGCGCCCGGTCGCCTTGGCGATCGACTTGCCGAGCGAAGTTTTGCCGACGCCCGGAGGGCCGACGAGGCACAGGATCGGCCCCTTCAGCTTGTTGGTGCGCGCCTGCACGGCGAGATACTCGACGATCCGGTCCTTGACCTTCTCGAGCGCATAATGATCCTCGTCCAGCGTCACCTGCGCGGCGGCGATGTCCTTCTTGATCTTCGACTTCTTGCCCCAGGGAAGCCCGAGCAGCACGTCGAGATAATTGCGCACGACGGTCGCCTCGGCGCTCATCGGTGCCATCGTCTTGAGCTTCTTCAGCTCGGCAGTCGCCTTGCCACGCGCTTCCTTGCTCATCTTGAGCGTCGCGATCTTCTGCGTCAGCTCGGCGATCTCGTCGCCTTCGCCTTCATCGCCCTCGTTGCCGAGCTCGCGCTGGATCGCCTTCAGCTGTTCGTTGAGGTAATATTCGCGCTGCGTCTTCTCCATCTGGCGCTTGACGCGGCTCTTGATCTTCTTCTCGACCTGCAGGACGCCCAGCTCGCCCTCCATCGCGACCATCGCCATTTCTAGCCGCTTCGACGGGTTGGTCTCGATCAGCATCGCCTGCTTCTCGGCAACCTTGATCGCGATGTTGGCGACGACCGCGTCGGACAGCTTCGACGCGTCCTCGATCTCCGACATCTGGACCGCAGTCTCGGAGGCGAGCTTGCGGTTGAGCTTGGCGTAGTTCTCGAACTGGTCCACGACCGAGCGCATCAGTGCGGTGACCTCAGCGCCCTCGACCTCGGCATCGGCAACCGTTTCGACCGTCGCGGTCAGGAAATCGCCGGACTCGTCCAGCGTCTCCAGCGTCGCGCGCTGCTTGCCCTCGACCAGCACGCGAACGGTGCCATCGGGGAGCTTCAGCAGCTGCAACACGGTCGCGGTGACGCCCATCGAATACAGGTCGTCGCGTGCGGGATCGTCCTCTGCGGGATCGACCTGCGCGACGAGATAGATCTCCTTGTCCGCCGCCATCGCCGCTTCGAGCGCGGCAACGGACTTATCGCGGCCGACGAACAGCGGCACGATCATGTGCGGGAACACGACGATGTCGCGAAGGGGAAGGACGGGGTACTGGGTCATGAACGCTCCGGTGGGTGCCTGCATGGGGGCATAGTCTGTAGCTTATATGGTGAGGATGAAGCGTCCATCAATTGGTTGGCGGTGGTTAGGGGTTTTCGCGCGTTGCCCAAGCGCCAGCCGGGCTCCTGCGAGCGCAGGAGTCCAGGGTATCGAGCGGCGGCATTCGTGATTCTGGGTTCCTGCGTTCGCAGGAGGACCGGAGGTGCCGGATCGCACTTGTATGCAAGCCGCCCAGGCGCGAGAACGCGGCATGATCTCGCGTTTTCTTCTCGCCGCCAGCGCCACCGCGCTCCTTGCCGCCGCCCCGCTTCCCAAGAAGGGCGAACCGGCGATCACCGCGCAGACGCAGCGGTCCGGGGGCGTACTGACACCCGAGCAGACCGCACTCCAGTTCGACAGCGCGGACCTTGCGTTCGAGGTGTTGCCCGAGACCGAGAGCCTGAACGGCGTGGCAACGTTGGTCTTCACCGCGAAAGCCCCCCTCACCCGCCTGCCGATCGACCTCGACCGCAACCTGCCGGTCAGCGCGATCACGATCGATGGCGTGCCGCTCGCCCCCTCGGCATGGAGCAATCCCGAGGGTCGGCTGACGATCACGCTGCCAAAGCCCGTCCCCGCTGGCGGGAAGGTCACCGCGAAGATCACCTATGGCGGCACGCCGCACGTCGCAGTGAAGGCGCCGTGGGACGACGGGATGGTCTGGTCGAAGACGCCCGACGGCCGGACTTGGTTCGCAACCACCGCGGAAGGCTATGGCTGCGACCTGTTCTGGCCATGCCTCGATTTCCCGACCGGCGAGCCTGCGCTGGTGACGCTGCACATCACCGTGCCGAAGGGGCTGAAAGCGCCCTCGAACGGCGTGCTGCTGGGCGTCGATACGCTGGCGGACGGCCGGACGACGTGGAACTGGCGCGCCAAGCATCCCAACACCTACGGCATCGCGCTGAACGTCGGGCCGTATGAGGAGATCAGCGGCACCTACAAGAGCCGCTACGGCAACAGCATCCCGATGTATTACTGGTACCTGCCGGGCGAGAAACCGCAGGCGGAGAAGCTGTTCGCCGAGTTCGCGCCGACGCTCGATTTCTTCGAAAGCATGATCGGCCCCTACCCGTTCGGCGACGAGAAGCTCGGCGTGGTCGAGACGCCGCATAAGGGCATGGAGCACCAGACGATCAACGCCTACGGCAACGGCTATGAGAAGGCGCCGGAGGGGTTCGACTGGCTGTTCCAGCACGAGTTCGCACATGAGTGGTTCGGCAACCAGCTGACGGCGGCAAACTGGGACGATTACTGGCTGCATGAGGGGTATGGCACGTACATGCAGCCGCTCTATGGCCAGTGGCGCGAGGGCCGTGCGCGCTATGCCGCGATGATGCAGGGCGAACGTACCTCGATCATGAACCGCAAGCCGATCACGCAGCAGCGCGTCACCACCGAGGAGGAGGTGTACGAGCTCGACAAGGGCGGCGCGGGGCAGGACATCTATTACAAGGGGTCGTGGATGCTTCACACGCTGCGAGGGCTGATCGGCGACAAGGCGTTCTTCGATGTGACGCGGCTGGCGGTTTACGGGCGCGCGGATCCCAAGCCGGGCAATTTCGCGCCGCGGTTCGGGTCGACGAAGGAGTATGAGACGCTCGTCAGGAAGGTGACGGGGAAGGACTATAAATGGTTCTTTGACGTGTATTTGCGGCAAGCGGCGCTGCCCGAACTGGTCGAGATGCGGACGGAAAGTACACTGTCGCTAGCTTGGAAAGTGCCGGGTAATGGCCCCTTCCCGCTGCCGGTGCAGGTGCAGGTCGATGGGAAGACGCGAGTGTTGCCGATGACGGGCGGGAGGGCGACCTTGTCCGTACCAGCCGGCGCGCACGTCGTGATCGATCCGGACGCGCTGGTCCTCCGGCGTAGCGTCGCGCTCGAAGATGTGGCCGCCTGGAAAGCCGCGCAAGCTGCGAAGGCCAAGGCCCAATGAGCGACTCGTCCGAGTTCCTTCGCGAAGGCGGGGGCCCAGGATCCCAAGAGACGACGCCCGTGGCTCCTGGACTCCTGCGTGCGCAGGATAACATCTGGGGGTCGCGCGCGGCGGAGATGGCGGCGATCTTCATGGTCGGCGACGGCTTGATCGGGCTCCTCCAACCCCGCCGCCACGTCGATCTCTGGAAGGACAATGCGCTTGGCACCGAGAAACTGGTGCAGCCGTTCGTCGACCGGCCCGGCCGCCGTCGCCTCTACGCCGTCGTGCAGATCGCCGCCGGCCTCGCCTTGGCTACACGCCAGAAGCGATGACCCTGCCGCGGTGGCCCCTGCTGGCGCTGGCGCTCGCCGGCTGCGGTTCGAGCCCCGACGCCGGCACGACCAGCCAGATCGCCAGCGGCGAACGCGTCTTCCGTCGCTGCACTGCCTGCCACACGATCGGGCAATATGCGGGCGATACCGATGGGCCGAACCTCTACGCGGTCATGGGCAACCCGATCGGCGAGCGGCGCCCGCGCTTCTCCTATACCGCCGGGCTGAAAGCACTCGGCGGCAACTGGGATGCAAAGCGCATGGACGCCTGGCTCACCAACCCGCGCAAGATGGTGCCCGGCACGACGATGGCGTTCGCAGGCCTTCCCGACCCCAAGGACCGCGCCGACGTCATCGCCTATCTCTCGACGCAAGGCCCCTGAGTTTACGGCACGACCGTCGTGAACAGGTAGGCTGCGAAGATCACGAGGTGGACGACACCCTGCAACACCGTCGTCCGCCCCGTGCCGAGCGACAGCGTCGCTACGAACAATGACAGAGCCAACAGCGTCATGCTCTTCGCGTCGATGCCGAGCGCGAGTGGCAGGTCGAGCACCAGCGACACGATCGCCACGCTCGGGATCGTCAGCCCGATCGTCGCCAATGCCGAGCCGAGCGCGAGGTTGAGGCTGGTCTGCAACCGGTTGCGCCGCGCCGACTTGTAGGCAGCAAGACTTTCAGGCGCGAGCACCAGCGCCGCGATCACCACGCCGACCACGGTAAGCGGCAGGCCGGCACCGAGCACCGCCGCCTCGATTGTCGGCGACAGCGTCTTCGCGAGCAGAACCACTGAGACAAGCGCCACCAGCAGCGCGGCGAAGGCGATGCCCGTTGCGCGGCCCGACGGCGGCGCGGCGTGGTCGTCCTTGTCGTCGGTCGACGGCAGGAAATAATCGCGGTGTCGCACCGTCTGCACCAGCACGAACGTGCCGTAGAGGATCAGCGATACGACCGCGACGAACATCAACTGAGATGGGGCGTAGGTCGGGCCCTGCGTCGACGAGGTGTAGTTCGGCAGGATTAGCGACAGCACCGCCATCGCCGCAAGCACGCCAAGCGCTGCGGTCATGCCCTTTAGCGTGAACCGCTGCTCATGATGCCGTACCGCGCCCGCGAGCAGGCATATCCCGATGATGAAATTGAGGATGATCATGATCGCCGCGAACACCGTGTCGCGCGCTAGCGTGGTGGCGTCGCCGGCGTTGGAGAGCATCAACGAGACGATCAGCGAAACCTCGATCACGGTGACCGCAATCGCGAGGACGAGAGTGCCGAACGGCTCACCGACCTTGTGCGCGATCACTTCGGCGTGATGGACGGCGGCGAGCACGCTGCCGATCAGGACGATGACTGCCGCCGCGGTGCCGAGCGTGCCCATCTTGGCAAGGCCGACGAGGACAGCGAGCAGTCCTAGGCCCGGCGCGATCAGCGTCCAGATCGGCAGCGCCAGGCGGTCCGGCATCGTCTCCACCACGTGTTCACTCGGTCGGTCGGCCACTTCGATCGTCATGCATGCTCCCTCGTTCCACTTGGATAACGAATGCGCGAGGGCGGATAAGGGTCCGAGTCGGGGCGATTGCGGGGCGGTGAGGATCGGGTAGGTTGCGGCGATGCTGGCTTCCAATCTCCGCGCAACGCTCGTCATGACCGTCGATGCGATGCGGTATGCTCGAGACCCGTGGTGGGTCATTTCCAGCGCGGCGGTGGCGCTTCACGGGGTGGTACCGATCGAGGTCGGTGACGTCGATGTGCTGATGAGCGTGGGCGATGCTCGGCGAATGATGCACAGGCTTGGCGTCGTGCCGATCGAGGATGGCGCGAGTTCGCTGTTCCGATCAACGTTGTTCGGGCGGTGGAAGACGCCGCCTTTGGTCGTCGAGATCATGGCGGGGTTTCATGTTGCGACGGGCGCGGGTTGGACGGAGGTGCTGCCTCGGACGCGCGTACCTGTCCTCGCCGAAGGGTCTGTCGTTTATGTGCCTGACCGGGCGGAATTGACCGAGATGCTCAGGCTGTTCGGACGTCCAAAGGATTTGGAACGCGTTCGGCTTTTGACCTCATAGATTTAGCACCCGAGCCGTCCGCGCTGTTTCTACGGCGCAGTCGCCGTGGGGCGTTTTCCAATTCCAGTTGGGAGAGGGTGAGACGTCGGAGACCGCGGTGGGTCAGGACGCGACGGTTGATACGGATGCGCTGCCCTACCCTTCCCCGTCATCCTGACGAAAGTCAGGATCCAGGGTTACGGCGGGCTGATCCTCGTGGTTCTGGATCCTGACTTTCGTCAGGATGACGGACGGGGGTTTTCGCGCGTATGCCCCAAATAAAAAAAGGGCGCCGATCGCTCGACGCCCTTTCCCGTATTCCCAAACCAATCAGCGCTTAAGCTGCGTCGCCAGTCTTCTTCTTCTCCGCATAGACGCGGATCGGTTCCTTGCGGCCTTCGATCACGTCCTTGTCGATCATCACCTCGTCGACGCCGTCCATGCCGGGCAGGTCGAACATCGTGTCGAGCAGGATGCTCTCGAGGATCGAGCGAAGCCCGCGCGCGCCGGTCTTGCGTTCGATGCCCTTCTTGGCGACCGACACCAGCGCATCGTCGGTAAAGCCGAGCGCGACGTCCTCCATCTCGAACAGCTTCTGGTACTGCTTGACCAGCGCGTTCTTCGGCTCCTTGAGGATCTTCACCAGCGCGTCGACATCGAGATCCTCGAGCGTCGCGATCACCGGCAGACGGCCGACGAACTCGGGGATCAGCCCGAACTTCAGCAGATCCTCGGGCTCGACCGACTTCAGCGTCTCACCCGTCTTGCGCTCGTCCGGCCCGGCGACATACGCGCCGAAACCGATCGACTTGCCCTGCAGACGATCGCCGATGATCTTCTCGAGACCCGAGAACGCACCGCCGCAGATGAACAGGATGTTGGTCGTATCCACCTGCAGAAATTCCTGCTGCGGATGTTTCCGCCCGCCCTGCGGAGGAACCGACGCCGTCGTCCCTTCCATCAGCTTGAGCAACGCCTGCTGCACGCCCTCGCCCGACACGTCGCGCGTGATCGAGGGGTTCTCCGCCTTGCGCGAAATCTTGTCGATCTCGTCGATGTAGACGATCCCGCGCTGCGCCCGCTCGACGTTATAGTCCGACGCCTGGAGCAGCTTGAGGATGATGTTCTCGACATCCTCGCCGACGTATCCCGCTTCGGTCAGCGTCGTCGCATCGGCCATCGTGAACGGCACGTCGAGAATGCGCGCGAGCGTCTGCGCGAGCAGCGTCTTGCCGCAACCGGTCGGCCCGACGAGCAGGATGTTCGACTTGGACAGCTCGACATCGGCACCCTTGGCGCCGTGGTTGAGCCGCTTGTAATGATTGTGCACCGCCACCGACAGCACGCGCTTGGCGCGCTTCTGGCCGATCACGTAATCGTCGAGGACGTCGCAGATCTCCTGCGGAGTCGGCACGCCGCCGTCCTTCTTGGACACCAGCGCAGACTTCGTCTCCTCACGGATGATGTCGTTGCATAGCTCGACGCACTCGTCGCAGATGAAGACCGTCGGCCCGGCGATCAACTTGCGGACCTCGTGCTGCGACTTCCCGCAGAACGAGCAATAGAGGGTGCTCTTCGAGTCGCCACCGCTCAGCTTCGTCATTCAATCACCTCTCGCGCATGTCGGTGCACGTGCCGTTTCCGGGGCCGCTACCGTAACGCACCCCGGAGTTCCTACAATCAAATAAACCGGCGGGGTTTACGATTCACCCCATGCCCGTCTCGTTCAAGCGGGTATCAGGCAGGCTTAGGCGCATCCTCGGATACCGCCGGACGCTTGTCGAACACCTCGTCGATCAGCCCGAAATCCTTCGCTTCGTTCGCTTCGAGGAACGTATCGCGGTCCATCCGGCGCTCGATCTCTTCGATCGGCTGACCGGTGTACTGCGAATACAGCTCGTTCATGCGCTTGCGGATGCGCAGGATCTCGCGCGCCTGGATCTCGATGTCGCTGGCCATGCCCTGTGCACCACCCGATGGCTGATGGATCATGATGCGCGCGTTGGTCATCGCGACGCGCATGCCGGGCTCACCGCTCGCGAGCAGGAAGCTGCCCATCGACGCGGCCTGGCCGATGCAGACGGTGCCGACGCGCGGACGGATGTACCGCATCGTGTCGTGGATCGCCATGCCCGCCGTGACGACACCGCCCGGCGAGTTGATGTACATGAAGATGTCCTTCTTCGGGTTCTCGGACTCGAGGAAGAGCAACTGCGCGGTGATCAGCGAGGCCATGCCGTCCTCGACGCCACCGGTTACGAAGATGATGCGTTCGCGGAGCAAGCGCGAGAAGATGTCGAACGAACGCTCGCCGCGGTTCGACTGCTCGATGACGATGGGAACCAGGCCTGCTTGCGTCTGCTGCAGGCCGAGCCCGGCGCTGGCCAACGGGCTCGCGAAATCGCCGGTCTCGAACGGATTGTGCATGGAAATCTCTCTTATGCCCCAGTGAACCGCTAACATCGGCGGTCCGGGAGGGGAGTTCAAGCCCTTCGCTCCTTGGCGCGAGGACAGCTTCCCCTCGCCCCTTCGGGGAGAGGGAGGGGCCCGCACGCACTTGCGGGTGGGAGGGTGAGGGGCGGTTGGGATCCGCCAACCTCCCCTCACCCTACCGTCGCCAAAGCGGCTCCTCCTTCCCTCTCCCCGACGGGGCGAGGGAGTCAGATGCCTGGGGCCGGGTAGGCCAGGTAGGCGAGGCGGCGGACTTCGCGGCGGCCGCGGACAACCGTGTCCAGGATCAGGCCGGTGAAGACGTTCAGCGCGGCGAAGATGCCGAGGCCGGTGATCAGGATCGCGGTCGGGAAGCGTGGGACCTGATGGATCTCGATGTACGTCAGCACCAGCGGTATGCCGAGGGTCAGCGCTAGCAGGCCGAACACGCTGCCGATCGCGCCGAAGAACCACAGTGGCCGCTCGATGCGGTAGAGCGTCATGATCGTGCGGACGATGCGCCAGCCATCGCCATAGGTGCTGAGCTTCGATTCGGAGCCTTCGGGGCGCGCGTAATAGGGCGTCTCGACCTCGCCGATCGGCATTTTCAGCTCGAGTGCGTGGACGCTGATCTCGGTTTCGATCTCGAACCCGGCCGACAGCGACGGGAAGCTCTTCACGAACCGGCGCGAGAACACGCGGTAGCCCGACAGGATGTCGGTAAAGCTGCGGCCGAATAGCCGAGCGAGCATGCCGGTGAGGAGCGCGTTGCCGAAGCGGTGACCGCGACGATAGCTTTCCTGGACCTGGCTGATCCGCGAGCCGACGACCATGTCGAGCTGCTCGTCGAGCACGCGCTTTACCAGATCCGGTGCGGAGGCGGCGTCATAGGTCGCGTCGCCATCGGCCATCACGTAGATGTCGGCGTCGATGTCGGCGAACATGCGGCGAACGACCGCGCCCTTGCCCTGGATGCGCTCGGTCCGGACGACGGCACCGGCGGCGCGCGCGACCTCGATCGTGCGGTCCGCGCTGTTGTTGTCGTAGACGTAGATGGTCGCGCTGGGCAGCGCGGCGCGGAAACCCGCGATCGTCTGCGCGATCGCGGCGTCCTCATTGTAGCAGGGGAGGAGGACGGCGATTCGAGGTTCGGTCATGCCCTGCCCTACGGAGTTGAAAGACGACATCGGAGATCGAGCAGCGGTCGAAACGTCAGTCAACGCATCATCCCAAAACGCACTTCCCCGGCGCAGGCCAGGGCCCAGTTAGGGAAGGTCCATAACGGAGCTTTGCGCGCCGTTACAGCTACCTTTCCAACTGGGCCCCGGCCTCCGCCGGGGAAGTGGTATTATAAGCACCGACTCTACCCAATCCGTCACCCCGGACTAGTTCCGGGGTCCACCGTTCCGCACACTTATCGGCTTGAGAGGGTGCGGAACGGTGGATGCCGGAACGAGCCCGGCATGACGGAGGGAAGGCATTACGCCTCGGTCTTGGTTGCGGCCTTCTTGGCAGCTGGCTTCTTCGCGGCCGGCTTCTTCGCCGGTGCGTCTGCGCCTTCGGTGCCCTCGGCGTTCTCGGCAGCAACCGGCGACGATTCCGTCACGGCCGTCTCTGCTTCGACGGGAGCCGCCTTCTTCTTTGCAGCTGCCTTCTTCGCAGGCTTGGCCTCGTCCGCTGCGTCCGAAGCCGGTGCTTCTTCCGTCACAGCCTCGTCCGAAGTTGGCTTGGCCTTCTTGGCTGCGGCCTTCTTCTTCGGCTTGTGGTTGTCGTGGTCATGCGTGTGCGTACCGCTGGCGAACCCGTCCTCGCTCTCGATCGCGGCCTCAAGCTCCTCGCGCGTCGCTTCGCGGTCGGTAATCTCGGCCTTCTCGAACAGGAAGTCGACGACCTTGTCCTCATACAGCGGCGCGCGCAGCTGGGCGGCCGCCATCGGCTCCTGCTGGATGTACTGCATGAACTGCTGGCGCTGCTCGGCCGGATACTGCTGCGCCGCCTGCGCGAGCAGACGCTGCATTTCCTGGTTGGAAACCTCGACGCCGTTCGCCTGGCCGATTTCCGACAGGAGCAGGCCGAGGCGCACGCGACGCTCGGCGATCTTGCGGTAATCGTCGCGCTCGCCTTCCATCTCGGCCATCGCGGCCTCGGGGTCGGCTTCGTGCGTGGCTTCGTGCTGGAGCTGCGACCAGATCTGGTTGAACTCGGCTTCGACCATCGAAGGCGGAACCTCGAAGTCATGACCCTCGGCGAGCTGGTCGAGCAGCTTGCGCTTCATGTGCGTGCGCGTGAGACCGTTATGCTCCTGCTCGATCTGACCCTTAAGCAGGCCCGTGAGCTGCTCCAGGCTCTCGAGACCCAGCGACTTGGCCAGATCCTCGTCGATCTTGCTCTCGCCCGCGGTCTTCACCGACTTGACGGTGATGTCGAACGTCGCCGGCTGGCCTGCGAGCGACTTCTCCTGATACTCCTCGGGGAAGGTCACGTTCAGGACCTTGTCGTCGCCGGTCTTCACGCCGACGAGCTGGTCCTCGAAGCCGGGGATCAGACGCCCCGCGCCGAGCTCGACGCCCATGTCGGTGCCGGTGCCGCCCTCGAACGCGACGCCGTCGGTGGTCTTGCCGACGAAATCGACGGTGACGAGGTCGCCCATCTTGGCGACGTAGTCGTCGGCCGCGTCGTCCCACTTCTTCTGCTGGTCGGCGAACTTCTGGAGCTGCTCGGTGACCGCGTCGTCGGCGACGGGCACGGTCAGGCGCTCGAGCTTGATGCCGTCGATTGCGGGCGCGGGGACCTGCGGGAGGACCTCCATCTCGACCTTGACCACGGCGTCCTTGCCGATGTCATAGCCGTCTTCCAGCTCGACCGAAGGCTGCATCGCGGGGCGAAGCTGCTTCTCGGCGACGAGCGTCTGGACGCCCTCCTGGATCGCAGCGTTGACCGCGTCCTGAGTCAGCGCGGGGCCATGCATCTTGCGGATGAGGTTCGCCGGCACCTTGCCCGGACGGAAGCCCGGCATCTTCATCTGCGGCGCGAGGCGCTTCAGCTCGACATCGACCTTGGCATCGATATCCTTCGCGGTGATGGTGAGCGTGTAGGCGCGCTTGAGGCCCTCGTTCAACGTCTCGACAGTCTGCATGTCCGGCCTTTGTCTAAAAGAGCATTCGGGATAAATTCGTGTTGGCTGTCGCCCCGCCCGAGCGGCGGAGTGGTGCGGGCGAAGGGACTCGAACCCCCACATCTTGCGATGGCAGGACCTAAACCTGCTGCGTCTACCAGTTCCGCCACGCCCGCACAGGACATCGCCGTAGCGGGCGCGTCTATACCAACGTTGCACGTCGGGGCAAGCACGCAAGGCAACTACCAGGAAACTCGGGCAGGAAACTCGGGCAGGAAACCCGGGGCGACTGCACGCGTTGATGCGGCTGAAGGAGAGAGCATCATGGCTACCCAACCCCCCGCAGAATTCCCCACCCCGAGCCAGCCGGCGCAGCCGACCACGCCGCCACCCGAGTTCAACCCACCCGCGCCGGACGTCGATTATCCCGATCCGGGCGCGCCCTCGACCGATCCCGCGCCAGTGCAGCCGGAGTTTTGAGCATGGCTGATCCGCATTCCGGTACGAACCCCGAAACGCTGCCCGAAGACCGTGACGAGGACACGCGGAGCGATATCGAACAGGCGGTCGAATCGCGCTCTGACGCGGTCGAGCGCGGCGAAGGCGGCGACGAGCCCGAGACGTTTACCGACAGCGGCCTGCCCGACGGCGTCGGCGGCACCGGTGGCGTGACCAAGAACCAGGGCGGCGACGCGCAGTAAGCGTCAAGACTTCGGCAGATGGCGGTCGGTGCGATAAGCGTCGACCGCCATCAGCAGGCCGGATATTTCCGCTGTCGTGAGTAGCAAAGAGCGTTCGGCACCGGTTTGCGCCATAAGCTTGAAGCGCCACGCAGTACTCTGATCGCTCACGTAAAGCGTTGAATTGATCTTGAGCAGCGCCGCATCGATCGGGAACCCGACAGTTTCCGAGCGGGGACAGGCAAAGCCCCTCGCGCACGATGCCCGTACGCGCGCAATCCTCTGCGTGGCGATCGATCGTGGCCCGGTCGGCGTCGCGTAATTCACCGCCTGCCAATCTGCCCAACCATAATCGCGATACCGTACCGTCGCGTAGACCTGATACGCGGTCCGGCCCGAGCGCTTGTCGATGAACGCGCGGAGAAAGACATCGTCGGACGCTATCCCCAGCAATGGCTTACGCTTGGCAAAGCCGTCCGCGGTCGTGATGGTCGCGATCGTGTCCAGATCATCGTCGTGAAGCGTCGTTCGCGCCTGGAACTGCGCGGGTGTCATGGCTGCAGGGCGTCGCTCGTCGTCGGACTCACTCCTGCCCGACGCGTGTCCAGACGCGAGCGTCAGGATCGCGACCGTCAATGCCCACCTGTTCGCCATGCGCCGCCCCCCGGCCATAAAGGAGCGCCTCACAAAGGGCGTATGCAAGCCGCGGGGACGGCAATCTGACCGGTTTCGGATCGGTCCCATGCCACAGACTTAGTTCGCCTGCTTCGGTCAGCACCGATACACATTGTCGCAGCTAGTCTAAGACGTTGCTATTACCACTGTTTAGGACCCGTCGATCTTCCCGCTTCCCAACCCTGGCCAGCCCCACACGCTCTACCTCGCGCTCGGCATAGTCGTCGTCGTCCTCGTCGTCGCGCGGCGCATTCCGATCGTGCGGACGCTGGTGAACATCGGCATGACGCTCGTGCTGGTCGGCTTGCTGTTCGTCGCGGTCGATCAGCGGCGTCAGTTCGATCCCTATGTCGGCAAGATCGCCCGGTTCCTGAAGATCGAGGATCAGCAGGTGGTCGGCGGCGAGGTCCGCATCCGCATGTCGCCGGACGGCCATTTCTGGGCGCGGGCGACGATCGACGGGGTGAGCCAGCGGTTGCTGATCGACAGCGGGGCGACGATCACCGCGATCTCGGACAAAACGGCGGGGGCGGCCGGGATCGAGGCGCGGGTCGGCGTTGTGCCGATCGTGTTGCAGACCGCCAATGGGTCTATCGCGGCGAAGACGGGGACGATCGCGAGCTTGCGCCTCGGCGCGATCGTCGCGCGGGACTTGCAGGTCGTGGTGTCGCCCGCGTTCGGCGAGACCAACGTGCTGGGGATGAACTTCCTGTCGCGGCTGGCCTCGTGGCGCGTGGAGGAGAACACGCTGATCCTCGTGCCGCATCATCCGCAGAAGGTGGATGCGTAACGCCCCGCCATGCCTTCGCACTTGCGCCCGTTTTCGCTCCGAACCCACCTTACCAAACTACCGCCACCCCGGCGGAGGCCGGGGCCCAGTTGGAAAGGTCGCAGTAACGTAGCACCGCGACCAGTTAGCAACGTCCCCCAAACTGGGCCCCGGCCTTCGCCGGGGTGGGGCGTGTTGGAAACGGGCGAACTAAACTTCTGCTAGTTCCCTCGCGAACGCGGGGGCCCAGGAATCCAACAGCGCTACGCTTAGTTACCCTGGGCTCCCGCCTTCGCGGGAGAACGGACAAAGGCGGGAGATCGGTAGGTGGGGCAGACAGAGAGAGCGCGAAAGCCGCCAGCTTACGAAGCCACCGACTCCCCAAGCGCCTTCTTCAACACCTCGTTAACAACGGCAGGGTTAGCCTTCCCCCCCATAGCCTTCATCGTCTGGCCCACGAAGAACCCGAACAGCTTGTCCTTGCCGCCACGATAATCGGCAACCTTATCCGCATTCGCCGCCATCACCTCGGCGATCACCGCCTCGATCGCCCCGGTGTCGCTGGTCTGCTTCAACCCGCGATCCTCAACCACCTTCGCCGCGCCGTCCCCGGTCTCGAGCATCACCTCGAACACCTGCTTGGCAAGGCTGCCCGACAGCGTGCCATCCGCGATCAGCCCCAGCAGCTCCGCCGCCTGCGCCGGCGACACCGGCGAATTCTCGATGTCCTTGCCAGTCCGGTTGAGCGCACCGAACAACTCCGACGTCGTCCAGTTCGCCGCCGCCGCCGGCTTCACACCCGCATCGAGCAACGCATCGAACCACCGCGCCGCCTCGACCTCGGCGGTCAGTACCGTCGCCTGATACGCGGTGATCCCCAGCGCCTCGTACCGTGCCCGCTTGGCATCCGGCAGCTCGGGCAGCGAAGCCCGGCACTCGGCCAGGAACGCATCGTCGAGCACCAGCGGCAACAGGTCCGGATCGGGGAAGTAGCGATAATCATGCGCGTCTTCCTTCGACCGCATCGAGCGCGTCTCGTTGCGATCGGGATCGTAGAGCCGCGTTTCCTGCTGGATCTTACCGCCGGCCTCGAGCACCTCGACCTGACGCTTGGCCTCCTGCTCGACCACCGCCATCACGAAGCGCACCGAATTGACGTTCTTCGTCTCGGTCCGCGTGCCGAGCTCGTCGCCGGGCTTGCGCACGCTGACGTTGACGTCGGCGCGCATCGAGCCCTCTTCCATGTTGCCGTCGCACGACCCGACATAGCGCAGGATCGATCGCAGCTTCCGCAGGTAAGCCCCTGTTTCCGCTGGCGAAGCTAGATCTGGCTTCGACACGATCTCCATCAGCGCAACGCCCGACCGGTTGAGATCGACGTACGACTGGGTCGGATGCTGGTCGTGCATCAGCTTGCCGGCATCCTGCTCGACATGGATGCGCTCGACGCCGATCCGCTTGCCCGCGGCATCGGGGTTCTTCTCGTCGAGGCTGATGTCGATCGCGCCTTCACCGACGATCGGATGATAGAGCTGGCTGATCTGATAGCCCTGCGGCAGATCGGCGTAGAAATAGTTCTTCCGGTCGAACCGCGACCATTTGTTGATCTGCGCCTCGATCGCCATGCCGGTGCGGACCGCCTGGCGGATGCACTCGCGGTTCGGCACCGGCAGCATGCCCGGCATCGCCGCGTCGACGAGGCTCACCTGCGTGTTGGGCTCCGCGCCGAACGCGGTCGCCGCGCCCGAGAAGAGCTTGGCGTTCGACGTCACCTGCGCGTGCACTTCGAGGCCGACCACGACCTCCCACTCGCCGGTTTCGCCCTGGATACGATAATCGCTCATGTTACCACCAAGCCTCTGGTCGCGCGGTAAATCCTGCTCGCTGTTCGATTGCGAGCCCTGCGTTCAGCACGCCTTGCTCGTCGAGCGGCTTGCCGATGATCTGCAGCCCGAGCGGCAGACCCTGCTTGTCGAGCCCACCCGGCACCGACATCGCCGGCAGGCCTGCGAGCGAAGACGGCACGGTGAAGACGTCGTTCAAATACATCGCAATCGGATCGGCCGACTTCTCGCCGAGCGCGAACGCCGCCGAGGGTGCGGTCGGGGTCAGGAGGACGTCGCACGTCTCCCAAGCCCGCTCGAAATCACGCGCGATCAGCGTCCGGACCTTCTGCGCCTGCGTGTAATACGCGTCGTAGAAGCCGGCCGACAGCACGTACGTGCCGATCATGATGCGCCGCTTCACCTCGGGGCCGAAGCCATCCGCACGCGTCGCGGCGTACATGTCCTGCAGGCCGGCACCGGTCGGCAGGTCGCGAATGCCATAGCGCACGCCGTCATAGCGCGCGAGGTTCGACGACGCTTCGGCGGGCGCGATGATGTAATAGGCGGGCAGCGCGTATTTGGTGTGCGGGAGCGAGACCTCGACGATCGTCGCGCCAGCATCTTTCATCCAGGCGATGCCCTGCTGCCAAAGCGCCTCGATCTCCTCGGGCATCCCGTCGACGCGATATTCCTTGGGAATACCGACGCGCAGGCCGTTGAGATTGGCGGACAAACCCGCTTCCCATTTCGGCACGTCGAGCTGCAACGAGGTGCCGTCCTTCGCGTCGAACCCGGCCATCGCCTCGAGCAGGATCGCGCAGTCGCGGACGTCGCGCGCCATCGGCCCGGCCTGGTCGAGCGACGAGGCGAACGCGATCGTCCCCCAGCGCGAGCAGCGGCCATAAGTCGGCTTGATGCCGCTGATGCCCGTGAACGCGGCGGGCTGGCGGATCGAACCGCCGGTATCGGTGCCGGTCGCGCCGGGGCATAGCCGAGCAGCCACTGCCGACGACGAACCACCCGACGAGCCGCCGGGAGCCAGCGAGGCGTTACCGCCATCGTTGCGCTTCCACGGCGAGATCACGTTGCCGAACGCCGAGGTCTCGTTCGACGAGCCCATCGCGAACTGGTCCATGTTCAGCTTGCCGAGCATCCCCGCGCCCGCGTCCCACAAATTCTGCGAGACGGTCGACTCGTAGGTCGGCGTGAAGCCTTCAAGGATGTGGCTCGCCGCGGTCGTCGTGACGCCCTTGGTGCAGAACAGGTCCTTCATGCCGATCGGCACGCCGGCCAGCGGCTTGAGCGTCTCGCCGGCTGCGCGCGCGGTGTCGGCAGCGGCGGCGGCGGCGATCGCGTGCTCGGGCGTCTCGACAAGAAACGCGTTCAACGCCTTGGCCTGGCTCACCTTTACGATGAACGCGTCGGCGACTTCGCGCGCCTTGAAGGAACCATCGCGAACGCCGTCGCGGATCCCTGCGATCCCGAGATCTGTGAGGTCGGTCATTATTCGATCACCTTCGGCACGGCGAAGAAGCCATGCTCTGCCACCGGGGCATTGGCCAAGACCTGCTCGCGGATGCCGCCGCCGGTCAGCGGGTCGGCGTTGACGACGTCGTCGCGCAGCCGCAGCGTGTTGGGGATGACGGCGGTCATCGGCTCGATACCGGTCGTGTCGACCTCTTCGAGCATCTCGATCCAGCCAAGGATGTTTCCGAGTTCCGGCGCCATGCGGGCGGCGTCCTCGTCGGTGATCGCGATGCGCGCAAGGCTCGCGATCCGCTTCACGGTTGCAGTATCTACGGACATGCGCTGCGGCTAGCACCCGGCGCGCCGGGGGCGCAACACCCTTCTAGCTCGCGGCCCTTCTTGTTCCCCCGCGGAGGCGGGGGCCCAGGATTACAGAGGATGCCGCCCGAGATCCTGGGCCCCCGCCTCCGCGGGGGAACGAGCCAGTTCCGGGCCGCCGCCGGTTTCCCCAACGAGAAGGCGCCCGTTGCAACCTTCCCCCGCTTCCGGCACGGGAGCGACACCGCCTGCACGGAAGGTCCCGCTTGGCCCGCAAGTTTCTCTATTTCGTCGCCGCGATGATCGTCCTCGCGATCGCCGCATTGCTCGCCTACCGCCTGTTCGGCACGCAGTTGATGCGCGCGGTGATGGTCCCGAGCGAGACTTTCCAGGCCCAACGCGAAGCCCCGCGCAACATTTACGCGCGAAAGATCATGTGGCTTGCCCGCCCCGACACGCCGGGCAATCCGGCGCTCTGGACGCCGCCCGGCTTCACCCCCGGCCAGCCCGGTACCGGCGCCGCGATCTTCTTCATCCACCCGACCTCGTACATCAACCGCGACCATTGGAACGCGCCGATCGACGATCCCGAGACCAACGCGCGGGCGGAACTCTTCCTCCGCGGCCAGGCGAGCGCGTTCAACGAGGCCGGCGACATCTGGGCGCCGCGCTATCGCCAGGCGACGTTCGGCGCATTCCTCACCAGCGCCGCCGAAAGCGAGCGCGCGCTGGCCTTGGCCTATAGCGACGTGTCGGCGGCGTTCGACCGGTTCCTCAAGGAAGCTGGCCCGACCCGCCCGATCATCCTTGCCGGGCATAGCCAGGGCGCGCTCCACCTCACCCGCCTGCTCCGCGACCGGATCGCCACCGACCCGAAGCTGAAGGCACGGATCGTCGCAGCCTATGTCGTCGGCTGGCCCGTCTCGCGCGCGACCGACCTGCCGCGCATGGGCCTCCCCGAATGCCGCGCCGCCGACCAGACCGGTTGCATCCTGTCGTGGGAAAGCTTTGCCGAGCCCGCAGATCCGTCGTTGATCGTCGACACCTACGACCAGACCACCGGTTTCGACGGACAGCCGCGCAAGGGCACGCCGATGGTCTGCACCAACCCGCTGACCGGCACCGCCGACGCGACCGCGTCCGCCACCGCCAACCTCGGCACATTGGTCCCCTCCACCGACCTCAAGACCGCGACGATCGCGATCGGCAGCGTCCCCGCGCGCTGCGCCGACCGCGGCTTCCTGCTGATCGGCGAAGGGCCGAACCTCGGACCGTACGTGCTGCCTGGCAACAACTACCACGTCTATGACTACAGCCTGTTCTGGGCGAACATCCGCGCCGACGCCAACCGCCGCCTGAAGGCTTTCAAATGATCACGCTCTCCGCCGCGCAGTTCCGCGACGCGCTCCCGAACGGCGGCCGGCTGATCGGTCTCGACGTCGGCACCAAGACGATCGGCACCGCGCTCTGCGACGCGGGCTGGTCGTTCGCGAGCCCCGCCCTCCTGATCCGGCGCACCAAGTTCCAGAAGGACAAGGCCGCACTTGCCGAGATCATCAAGGCGCAGGCCGTCGTCGGACTCGTCATCGGCCTGCCGATCAACCTCGACGGCAGCGAGAGCCCGCGCTCGCAATCGACGCGGGCGTTCGCGCAGAACCTCAAGGACATGGGCCTCCCGATCCTGCTCCAGGACGAGCGCTGGTCGACCGTCGCCGTCACCCGCACGCTGATCGAACAGGACGCCAGCCGCGCCAAACGGGCCGAGTTGGTCGACAAGATGGCCGCCGCCTACATCCTCCAGGGCGCGATCGATGCGCTGGTCACCGCACAGATCTAGCACGCCGTTAACCGTCCCTTGCCGGATGGCATGCGATGGCCTGCTCATGCCGCACCCGACCGACCAGGACAGGCCGAAGCCATGGTGGGCCACGCGCCGCTATGGCGCGCTGGTCAGCCTGCTGCTCGCGGCCCCGCTGCTGTGGCCGGCAATCCCGCCACTGACCGACATCTTCGGCCATCTGGCGCGCTACACGATCGTCGCACGGATCGGCACGTCGCCATATCTGCACCAGTGGTTCGCGACGCACTGGCAACTCTCGGGCAATCTGGGCGTCGACCTGATCGCGGCCGCAGTCGGTCCGGCCTTCGGCATCGTCCTCGTCACCAAGATCACCATGATCGCGACCGCGGTGCTGACCGGCGGCGGCATGCTGCTCGTCGCACGTGTGGCGCATGGCCGCCTCCCCCCGACCGCACCGTTCGCGTTGCCGCTCGTGTTCGGCATGCCGTTCCACTACGGCTTCCTCAACTACAGCCTGTCGCTCGCGCTGGTGTTCCCCGCGATCGCGCTTTGGTTGCGGCTGGGGTCTCGGCGAGATCGCGGCATCGTACGCGCCGCGCTCTTCGTGCCGATCGGCCTCGTGATCTGGATCACGCATCTGGCCGGCTGGGGGCTGCTCGGCCTCGTCCTGTTCGCGATCGAACTGGCGACCGCGCGACGCGATGGCGCCCCTTACTGGCGCGCGGTCATCGCCTGCCTGCCGCTTGCCGCACCGCTCGCGCTCCTGCTGCTCCAGCCGGCTGGATCGTCGACGATCGGCATATCGCACTGGTTCGACGGCTCGCTGAAGCTGTTCTTCGTCCTCGCCGTGCTGCGCGATCAGAACGCCGTGTTCGATATCGCCAGCGCCGTGCTGCTCTACGCGCTCGTCGTGTTCGGCCTGCGCGGGCTGGGTTTCCGCATGGAGCCACGCCTCGCCTACGCGGCGGCGGCGGTGTTCGCGGCGTTCCTCGTGATACCCGGCATGATCATGGGCTCCGCGCTCGCCGACATGCGCGTACTGCCCTGCGCGCTGGCGCTGGCGATCCTGTCGCTGTCGCCGACCAGCACGGCGCAGCGTAACCTCAATCTGCTGGCCATCGCCGCGCTGGCGTTCCTGGGGCTGCGGCTGGCGGTCCAGACGATCGGCTGGGCGCGCACCGCGACGCTGCAACGGGAACAGCTTGCCGCGCTCGACCATATCCCGCGCGGCAGCCGCGTGTTCGTGCTCGTCACGCTTCCCTGCGAATCGGCGTGGAGCAGCCACCGGATGGATCATCTCG
Organism: Sphingomonas sp. PP-F2F-A104-K0414; assembly: GCF_004340945.1. GTDB lineage: Bacteria > Pseudomonadota > Alphaproteobacteria > Sphingomonadales > Sphingomonadaceae > Sphingomonas. The sequence continues at coordinate 32,962 of NZ_SLYD01000007.1, read as the reverse complement.
GGCTGATGGCAATCGTCCGCCGCGACGCGTTCGCCAACGGCGTGTGGGACATGCCGTCGTCGCAACTGACGGTGCACCGACCCGATGCCGCCGGCTTCGTCTATGCCGGCAGCCAGACGCTGTTCCCCGCCGGATGCCGGTACGACGAGCAGTACGACCTCCCTCACGCACTAGCGACGATGCCGAGAGCGGCGTTCGACTTCGTCTGGCTGATCGACACGCCAAGCACCGCCTGGCCGAACGATCGCGGCCTCCACCGGATATGGTCGGGCAACCGCGGCGCACTGTACCGGATCACGCGCGCGCCGATCTGAGCCTTGCCCCCTGCCCCTGCGGCCACTATCCCGCGGCTTTAATGCGCACTTCAGATCACCGCCCCGCCGCCCTCATCGAAGGCGGCGCCGTCTTCCCGCACCGGCATCTCACCGGCATCGACGGGCTCCAGCCGCACGAGATCGCGTTCCTGCTCGACGAGGCGGAAACCTGGGTCGGCGCGAACCGGACGCACGCGACGCCCGACAAGCGGCTCGCGGGGCTCACCCAGATCAACGCGTTCTTCGAGAATTCCACGCGCACGCTGCTGTCGTTCGAGATTGCGGGGAAGCGGCTCGGCGCCGACGTCGTCAACATGCACGCCGCACAGTCGAGCGTGAAGAAGGGCGAGACGCTGATCGACACCGCGATGACGCTCAACGCAATGCGCGCGGACGTGATCGTGATCCGGCATATGTCGTCGGGCGCAGTGCGGTTGATCGCGGACAAGGTAGACTGCCCCGTCCTGAACGCTGGCGACGGGCGTCACGAGCATCCCACGCAGGCGCTGCTCGATGCGCTGACGATCCGGCGGCGGAAGGGCTCGATCGCGGGCCAACGCGTCGTCATCTGCGGCGATCTGCTGCACAGCCGGGTCGCGCGCTCGAACATCCTCGCGCTGACCGCGCTTGCCGCCGAGGTCCGCGTGTGTGCGCCGTCGACGCTGATGCCGCCGATGATCGAACGGATAGGCGTGACCGCGTTTACCGATTTCGACAAGGCGCTGGAGGGTGCGGACGTGGTGATGATGCTCCGGCTCCAGAACGAGCGGATGGACGGGGCTTACGTGCCGTCGACGCGCGAATACAGGCTGCGCTACGGCCTGACGCTCGACCGGCTGGCGAAAGCGGCGCCCGATGCGCTGGTGATGCACCCCGGCCCGATGAACCGAGGCGTCGAGATCGACTCGGCGGTGGCCGATCACGCACGCTCGGCGATTACCGAACAGGTCGAGATGGGGGTCGCCGTCCGCATGGCCTGCCTCGACGTGCTGACACGAAGAGCGCGCGGCGTGGAGGGTTGGGCATGATCCTCGCTCTCACCAACGCCACGCTCGCCTGCCCGGTCGGCGGCGTGACGAAGGGCAATGTGCTGGTCCGCGACGGCGTGATCGTTGCGACCGGCATCGTCGACATTCCTTCGGATGCGGACATCGTCGACTGCGCGGGCAAGACCGTGGCACCCGGGATCGTCGATCTTGGCGTAGCCAAGGTCGATCGTGCCGCGTTCCGCGCCGGCGGGATCGTCCGGATCGGCCTCATGCCCGACCAGTCGCCGGTGCTCGACGATCCCGGCATCGTCCAGCGTGCTGCGCTGATCGGCAAGCCCGACCTCTGGATCCACCCGATCGCCGCCGCCACGCGCGGGCTCGAAGGCCATGACCTCGCCGAGATGGCCATCTGCCTGTCGGCGGGCGCAAAAGCGGTCGGCACGGGGAAGCACTGGATTGCGGACAGCGGCGTGATGCGGCGCGTGCTAGCCTATGCGCGCGATCTCGACGTGACGGTGATCGCGCATGCCGAGGATAGCGGCCTCACCGCCGGCGCGGTCGCGACCGAAGGCGAGACCGCCACGCGGCTTGGCCTGCCCGCCGCGCCGGCTGTTGCCGAAGCCTTGGCGATCACACGCGACCTGATGCTCGCCGAGGATACCGGCGCGCGTCTCCACATCCGCCAGGTTACCACGGCGGCGGGGTTCGACCTGATCCGTGCGGCGAAGCGTCGCGGCGTGTCGGTGACGTGCGGGATCACGCCGGCGCATCTGCATCTGTCCGAGATCGCGGTCAGCGATTTCCGATCGTTCGCGCTGCTCTCACCGCCGTTGCGTGCCGAGGGCGACCGCCGCGCGGCGCTGGCGGCAATCGCGGACGGGACGATCGACGTGCTGTGCTCGGGCCACGAACCGCGCGGGCCGGAGGAAAAACGGCTGCCGTTCACGGACTCGAGCAGCGGGATGGCGGGCGCGGAGACGCTGCTGCCGCTCGCGCTGATGCTGGTGCGCGACGAGCATCTGACGCTGGAACGGCTGTTCGCGCTGCTGGCGCGCAATCCGGCGCGGGTGTTGGGGCTCGATACGGGTACGCTCGAGGTGGGCAAGCCTGCCGACCTGATGCTGTTCGATGGCCAGGCCCCGTGGCAGATCGTCGGGGAGGCGTTCAAGGCCGAGGCGGGGAATACGCCGTTCGACGGGCTGCCGGTGCAGGGCCGCGTGCTGCGGTTATGGAAGGGTGGCCGCGAGGTTCGCTAGTACTGCCACCCGATCACTACCGCATCACCACCACCCCGGCGGAGGCCGGGGCCCAGTTGGAAAGGTTGTCGTGACGGAGCGCCGCCCTCAATTAGCGACGTTCCCCAACTGGGCCCCGGCCTCCGCCGGGGTGGCACTTATTCGGCCGGGGTGGCGTTTACTCCGCTGGGGTGGTCGTTACTCTTTGGGAAGCGCCCCCCCTTACCGCGACGCCAACTGCATCCCGGGCTTGCGCAACCACTGCGCCATCGCATCGCCCGCGCCCATCCGGACGAAGCACGCCCCGCCCTTGGCGCGGTACTGCCGACACATCGTATCCGCCGCAGACCGGCTGAACCCGCCGACCGACAGCCGGTAGAAATCCTCGCCATCCGCTTTGAAAGTCATGCCGTTGGGCGTGTAGCCCGCGAGCACCGCGAACCGCTTGGCCGCACGCCCCCACGCATCGCGCGCAACGCCGGCGCTGTCGAACGCGCCAAGCTGCACATACCAACGCCCGGTGGCAGGCGTCTTCACCTGATACGCCGCGCTGGCCGTGCCGCGACCCGTTGGCGCAGGAGCCGAGGCGACCTTGATCGGGCCTCCCGCCGGACGGAGCATCATGGCGGGCATTGCCTGGACGACCTCCTGCCGCGGCCCGAACGATACCTTCGAAAAACCTGCGACCGGCGCAGCGGTTGGAACGGCAGCAACCTCGACCGGGGCCTCCACCACCACCGGATCGACCGCCGCGAGCGCCTGTGCGGGCGCACCTGGCACCACGGGCGCAGGCGCGTTCAACGCGAGCGCGACCGGCTGGCCCGCATCCGCCACTGCGCGCACCCCGAGCAGGCTCGCCACCTGATCCGACGCGTTGGCGGGCTGCGCGAACGACGCCCATTGTTCGAGCCGCGCATCGACGTCGGCGGGCGCCATGTCCGCCGCCGCGACCACGCGCGCCTCCTGCCAGCGCCCCGCCAGCGCAAAGCTCAACGCCAAATTCTGCCGCACCTTCGCGTTCGCCTCGGGCGACCGCGCGGTTTCGGTCAGCAGCGCGATCCCCCCCGCGGTATCGCCCGCGAGCGACAGCGCCAGCCCGCGATCGGGCGCCGGGATGATCGCCGCGTGCGTCGCCAGCGTCTGCCGCGCCGCCTGCCAGTCGCCCGTCGCGACCTGTGCCAGCGCGAGGTTGAGCGCTGCCTTGCCGTTGGTCGGCGACAACTGCAGCGTATCCGCGAACGCCTGCGAGGCCGACACGAACCGCCCGCCCTGCAGATAGCTCTGGCCGAGCAGCATGCGGTAGTCCGCCGATTGCGGCATCAGCGCCACCGCACCCTCGGCAAAGCCGATCGCCGCCGGACCATCACGCCTGGCGAGCGCGGTCTGCGCCCTGCCCGCATCCGTCGCCGCGCCTTTCGACGCGAGCGCCACGCTGCGATCGCTGGCCGAGGCTATGCCGCCACCATTGGCCGCGCAGCCGACCATGGTGCCGCCGAGCATGAGGGCGGAAATGCTGCCGAGGAGGAGTGCGCGCGTGGTCATCGGGATAATCCCTGTTTCAACGTTTTGGCGTGGCCGGCGGCAGCTGCGCGACGAGCGCATCCACTTCCGGCAAGGTCTGGAGAAAGGCATCGAGAGCGAGCGTGACGAGATGTTGCGACGACGATCCGGTGACCGCACTCGCGAGCCGCAACCGGAGGTGTCGATCGGTATCGAGCCGCAACGTGAACGCGGCCCTCGCGCCCTTCGTCTTGGCACGAGTCTCGCGGCCGATCCGCGCGGCGGTGGCGTTCGAGACCGACGCGACCGCAACCGGACGTTCGATCTCGACCTTCAACGCCTCGCGCGCGACCAGCACCGACGGCACGGCCGAGCCCATGTCGTTCCAGCCGAGATCGTCGCCCGCGTCATCGGCCGGCGCATTCAGATCCTGCGGCCGCATCGCCGGACGCGCGTCGCCCTTGCGCGCCAGCAGCGACGACGACAGCGCGGCGCGAGGTTTGGTCTGGGCCATCTCAGCCGACACCCCGACGGCCGAAGCCGCCTGCGACAGGACGCTGCCCGACGGCGGCCGGCACGCTGAACACGGTGCGGCGGAAATTCTTCTCGAGCCGGTCGCAGACATAGGTCCACAGCGCCTCGATCTCGGCGGTCGAGCGAGTGTTCGCATCGAGCTCCATCACCGTCCGCCCGTCGATCATCGAGACCGCGAAGTCGGTGCGCTGATGGACGATCACCGGCGCCACCGTGCCGTGCTGCGACAGCGCCAGCGTCGCGTCGGCAGTGATCCGCGCTTTCGGCGTGGCAGCGTTGACGACGAAGATCAGCGGCTTGCCGGCGCGCGCGCACATGTCGACGGTCGCACCGACCGCGCGCAGATCGTGTGGGCTCGGCCGCGTCGGCACGACGATCAACTCGGCGACCTGGATCACGCTCTGGATCGCCATCGTGATCGCCGGCGGCGTATCGATCATCGCCAGCTTGAAGCCTTGCTGGCGGAGGATTTCGAGATCGGCGGCGAGCCGCGCGACGGTGGTCTGCGCGAAGGCCGGCTCCTCGGCGGTGCGTTCGTTCCACCAGTCGGACAGCGAGCCCTGCGGGTCGATGTCGATCAGCACCACCGGACCATGGCCCGCACGCTCCGCCTGGACGGCGAGATGACCCGTCAAGGTCGTCTTCCCCGATCCCCCTTTCTGCGATGCGAACGCCAGAACGCGCATAATCTGCCTGATCCCCCGATAGTCGCAGCCGGCATGGCAGGCGCGGGTCAAGAAGCGGTTAACAGCGCGTCATAATGGGGTTGATCCGAGCGAAATCGGTCGGAAATTACCCGTACGCCCTTTGCCTAACGCGGCGAACGGCGGCATGGTAGCGATGAGTCGATATGGGGTAGAGCGATGACGGTTGGGCGTAAGCTTCTGGTGGGTGCGATCGCACTGAGCGGCGTGTTCGCCGCCGTCCCCGCCTATGCCGATGTGAAGGCCGGCGTCGACGCCTGGGGCAAGGGCGATTACGCGCGGGCCGTCGGCGAGTGGCGACCGCTCGCGATCGCCGGCGATGCCGACGCGCAGTTCAATCTCGCCCAGGCGTACAAGCTCGGCCGCGGCGTGCCGCTCGATCCCGGCCTCGCCGAAAGCTGGTTCCGCAAGGCGGCCTTGCAGGGGCATCTCCAGGCCGGCGACAATTACGGCCTCGCGCTGTTTCAGGCGGGGAAGAAGACCGATGCGCTGCCCTGGCTCGAAAAGTCGGTCGCACGCGGCGAACCGCGGACCCAGCTGGTACTCGGCACGATGCTGTTCAACGGCGATGGTGTGCCGCGCGATTTCCCCCGCGCCTATGCGCTGATGACGCGCGCATCGGCGTCCGGGTTGCAGTCCGCCTCGCAGACACTGGCGCAGATGGACCAGTATATTTCGCCCGCCGACCGCGAGAAGGGCACCGCGTTGGCGCAGCAATATGCGTTGCAGGCACCGCCCGCCGCCCCGTCGCGATCGACCGTCGGAGCGACCAGCGCACGAGTCGACGTACCGGCGCCGCGAACGGCCGAGACGCCACGGCCTACGCGTTTGCCAGCGAGTTCGCCCCCTGCCCGCGGTCCCGCGCCGACGCGTGAACTTGCGGCCAAGCCGACGCCGCCGAAACCCGCGCCGGTAAAGGCGGTTGCGGCAAAGCCCGCGCCAAAGCCTGCGCCGGTCAAGGCTACGGGCAATTGGCGCGTCCAGCTCGGTGCGTTCCGCGATCAGGGCAATGCCGAGACGCAGTGGAACAAGGTGCGCGGCAGGCTGCGTGGCGCGCAGCCTTTCTACACCAAGGCGGGCACCGTGACGCGGCTCCAGGCCGGCGGGTTCGCGTCGAAGGCGGACGCGACGCGCGCCTGCTCGGCAGCGGGCGTGCCCTGCGTGATCGTCGCGCCCTGATCTGAGGGACCCAAACGCGGTGATACGCATGACGATACTCATGACGATACTCATGACGATACTCATGACGGGGATATGCGAATGTTCTTTCTGACCCTGGCGTTACTGTCGGCGCCATCGACCTGCACCGAGATCAAGCAGCAATGCCGCGCGTGCCCGACCGAGGGCAGCCTCAAGGGGTGTTCGACGGTCGGCATCGCCTGCCAGCCGACGCGGCGAGTGTGCGAACCCGCTACGCCTGCAAAAGCCGTGGTACGCCCGGATCGCGGCGCCGACAAACGGTCGCATTGATCGACCGCGGTGCCGTCGTTGCGAGGGCAGGACCTGGCGCGGCAGGGATCAATTACCCGGACCGGTCGTTTCGTTTCGACATCGACCGGGAGCTAGATGAATGATTAAGACCTTGGCGCTGGCGTTTGCCGGCGCAACGCTGTTAGCCGCGTGTTCTGGCGAGCAGCCTGCGACGACTACGAGCAACGACGCGATGGTGGATAACGGCGTGTCGTTGCGCAACCTCGCGGAAACCGACGTGGCCGTCCCCAAACCCGAGCAGCTGACGGTCAAGGGCCGGCTGATCCCGACCCCGTCCGATCCGACCTCGCGGCACTTCCTGCTGCGCGAACGCAAGGCCGTCGGCGGCACGATCATCGCGATCCTGCGGCAGGAGCATGACGGTAAAGTTGCCTATGCGCGCACCGAGACCGACTGCGCCAAGCGGCTATTCCATGTGCTGGGCGTCGGCCCCAACCGCGCGCTGGTAGAAACCAACATCGCGCATGACGGCCCGTTGCGGCCGATCAAGGGGCTGCCGTTGCGTGAGGAACTGGCGACATACGTCTGCGAAGCGAGCGGCACGCCGTTGGCGAAGGCATAACCAAATCCAGGTCGGCGATCGTACAGGCCGCCGACCACCCTAGTCCGTCATCCTGGGCTTGAACCAGGATCCAGTGCCAAGGGGAACATCGCCTGTGGCTCTGGATCCTGACTTTCGTCAGGATGACGGACTTGGGTTACTCTGCAACCCAATCGCGTTTCGGAATACCCTGCGCATAGAGCAGCGCCGTCAGATCCCCATGATCGATCCGCGCAGCCGCAGCAGCCGCCACGATCGGCTTGGCGTGATACGCCACCCCAAGTCCCGCCGCCTCGATCATCGCCAGATCGTTCGCGCCATCACCGACCGCAAGCGACTCCTCGACCGCGATCCCCCGCTCGGCGATTGCTGCGCGCAACGTCGTCAGCTTCGTGTTCGAGCCTACGATCGGCTTGGTCACCGTCCCCGTCAGCACGCCGCCGTCGATCTCCAGCACGTTGGCGATCGCCCGGTCGAAGCCGATCTCTTTCGCTACCGGCTCCGCGAACCGCGTAAACCCGCCTGACACCAGCACCGCCACCGCTCCGCGGGCGCGCATCGTCCGCACCAAAGCCTTGGCGCCAGGCATGATCGTCACGCGCTCGGCTAAGCAGCGTTCGATGTCGCTTTCGGCCAGGCCTTTGAGGAGCGCTACGCGCGCATCGAGCGCGGCTTCGAAATCGAGTTCACCGCGCATCGCGCGCTCGGTGATCTCCGCGATCTGCGGCTTGATCCCGGCATAGTCCGCCAGTTCGTCGATGCATTCGACGGTGATCATGGTGGAGTCCATGTCCGCGACCAGCAGCGTCTTGGTCCGCGACAAGCTTGACTGTACGACCACGTCCGCCCCCGAGAAAGCACCCTCAAGCGCGCCCCGAGCCGCATCCGGCGCCATGCCGAAGATCAGGTCGGCGGCATCGCCCTCGTCGATCCAGCCGCTCGCGCCCGGTGCGCAGCCCGCGTCGCGCAGGCGGTCCATCGCGGTCGAAATATCGCCTGCGGTCAGCGTGCCCGAGGCTATAAGCGTTGCCGTGAACATAGAAACTCTCCCGAAGGTGGCGCTCATCGCAGGGCCGACCGCGAGCGGCAAGTCCGCGCTCGCGGTCGCCATCGCTGCGCGCCACGACGGCGTCGTCATCAACGCCGACTCCGCGCAGGTCTATGCCGACCTCCGCATCCTCACCGCCCGCCCGTCGGCGGAAGAAGAGGCCAGCGCCCCGCACCGGCTGTTCGGCCACGTGGATGCGGCCGATGCGAGCTACTCGGCCGCGCGCTGGGCTGCCGAGGCGACGCTGGCGATCCGCGATACGCTCGCCGAGGGCAAGCTGCCGATCCTAGTGGGTGGCACTGGGCTCTATATCCGCACGCTGCTCGACGGTATCGCGCCCGTCCCTACGATCGACCCGGCCCTTCGCGAGCAAGTCCGCGCCCTCCCCGTCGCCGAGGCGCGCGCCGCACTCGCGCAACTCGACCCGCAGGCTGCCCAGAAACTCAACGCAGCCGACACCACCCGCGTCGCCCGCGCTCTCGAAGTTGTCCGCGGTACCGGCCGGACGCTTGCCGATTGGCAGACGGAGAAGATCGGCGGGATCGGCGACACGATCGACGTCCGCGCGCTGATTTTGATCCCCGACCGCGACTGGCTCAACGCGCGTATCGACCAGCGCTTCGCCGAAATGGCCGATACCAGCCGCGAGGAAATCACCGCATTCCTCGCCCGCACCGATATCCCGCAGGACGCCCCGATCCGCCGCGCGATCGGTGTGCCCGAGATCGCCGCGCTCGTTCGCGGAGAGACTTCGAAGCCCGACGCCATCGCCGCCGGATCGCTCGCCACGCGGCGCTACGCCAAGCGTCAATATACGTGGCTCCGGCACCAGCCGCCCGCTGCTTGGACCCGCACCGAAGCCCTAGATCTCCCAACGCGCCTGCAGCAATTTGAAACTATATTGCTCAAATGATGTTTGACACGCATCTTTTATATCGGTAGCCGGCCCCTCCACGAGACGCTAAAGGCAGCGTTCTCGCAAAGGATGATATGAAATGACCGAGAAGAGTGGAGCCGATATCCTGATCGAGGCGCTGTGCGATCTCGGCGTGGAGGTCGTCTTCGGCTATCCGGGTGGTGCCGTGCTGCCGATCTACGATGCGCTGTTTCGCTCGGGTAGGATCAAGCACATTCTGGTGCGCCACGAACAGGCCGCGACGCATGCGGCCGAGGGTTATGCCCGCTCGACCGGCAAGCCCGGCGTGGTGCTCGTCACCTCGGGTCCCGGCGCGACCAATGCCGTGACCGGCATCACCGACGCGCTGATGGATTCGATCCCGATGGTCGTGATCACCGGCCAGGTGCCGACCGCGCTGATCGGCACCGACGCGTTCCAGGAGGCCGATACCGTCGGCATCACGCGCCACTGCTCGAAGCACAATTACCTCGTGAAGGACCCCGCCAAGCTTGGCGACGTGATCCACGAGGCGTTCCACATCGCCACCTCGGGGCGCCCCGGCCCGGTGGTCGTTGACATTCCCAAGGACGTGCAGGTCGCGACGGCTCGGTACAAGAAGCCCGGCCCGATCCAGCACAAGACCTATCGCCCGCAGGTGAAGGCCGACCAGTCGCAGATCGAGCAGCTCGTCGACATGCTCGCCGCGGCCGAACGCCCGATCCTGTACACCGGCGGCGGCATCATCAATTCCGGCCCCGCCGCGAGCCAGTTGCTGTGCGAACTCGTCCGCATCACGGGCGCGCCGGTGACGTCGACGCTGATGGGTCTCGGTGCCTATCCCGCGTCCGGTCCGCAGTGGCTCGGCATGCTCGGGATGCACGGCACGTACGAGGCCAACATGGCGATGAATCAGGCCGACCTCGTCGTCGCGCTCGGCTCGCGCTTCGACGATCGCGTGACGGGGCGGCTGGATGCGTTCAGCCCGAACTCGCGGAAAGTGCATATCGACATCGATCGCTCGTCGGTGAACAAGACCGTGCGCGTCGATCTCGGGATCATCGCGGACGTCGGCCACGCGCTCGAGGACATGGTGCGGATCTGGAAGAGCCGCCAGCATCCCAAGCCCGACACGACCGACTGGCAGCGGCGGATCGCCGGCTGGCGCGCGGTGAAGTGTCTCGATTTCCCCGAGAACGATCCGAACGAGATCATGCCGCAGCGTGCGATCCGGGCGCTGTTCGACGCGACGCACGCGCGCTCGCCGATCATCACGACCGAGGTCGGCCAGCACCAGATGTGGGCCGCCCAGCATTTCGGGTTCGAGAAGCCGAACAAGTGGCTGACCAGCGGTGGTCTCGGCACGATGGGCTACGGCCTGCCCGCCGCGATCGGCGCGCAGCTCGGCAATCCGAATGCGCTGGTGATCGACATCGCCGGCGAGGCGTCGATCCAGATGAACATCCAGGAGCTGGCGACCGCGTCGCAATACCGGTTGCCGGTGAAGATCTTCATCCTCAACAACCAGTATATGGGCATGGTCCGCCAGTGGCAGGAGCTCACCTATGAGAGCCGCTATGCCGAGAGCTATTCGGATTCGCTGCCCGATTTCGTCAAGCTCGGCGAGGCCTATGGCTGGAAGGGCATCCTGATCGAGACGCGCGACCAGCTCGACAGCGGGATCGCCGAGATGCTCGCGTATGACGGCCCGGTGATCGTCGATTGCCGCGTGTCGCAGCTGACCAACTGCTTCCCGATGATCCCGTCGGGCGCGGCGCATACCGACATGATCCTGCAGGCGAACGAAGTGTCCGGCACGATGGACGACGAAGCGAAGGCGCTGGTTTAAGATGCACATCTCCCAGGAAAAGGCCGAGCGGCACACGCTCGCCGTCATCGTCGACAACGAACCGGGTATCCTCGCCCGGATCGCCGGCCTGTTCACCGCGCGCGGCTATAATATCGAGAGCCTGACGGTGAGCGAGATCACCGCGGACAAGTCGGTCAGCCGGATCACCATCGTCACCAGCGCCTCGCCGGCGACGATGGAGCAGATCATCGCCCAGCTCGACCGGCTGGTGCCGGTGCACAAGGTCACCGACCTCACCGCACAGGGCGCGCACGTCGAACGCGAACTCGCGCTGGTGAAAGTCCGCGGCACTGGCGACCACCGGATCGAGGCGCTGCGCCTCGCCGACGTCTACCGTGCGCGCGTGGTCGATGCGACGACATCGAGCTTCGTGTTCGAGGTCACCGGCGGCATCGACAAGATCGACAAGTTCGTCGAACTTATGGGTGAAGTCGGTCTGATCGAAGTCGCCCGAACCGGCATCGTCGCGATCGCCCGCGGCAAAGAGCCGGCCTGAGTTTCGCTACCCAAGCTTCATCAACACCCAATTCCACCAAACCCGTCACCGCCCCCATCCGTCACCCCAGCGAAAGCTGGGGTCTCCCCCGGCTCCTGTCCCGCAAGAGCCGCATGAGATACCAGCTTTCGCTGGCATGACGCGATTTGCCGCTGGTGTGGTGAATTCCGGGCACCGACGCTTCACGACCCAATTCTTCCAGAAAGGACCATTCCAATGCGTGTCTATTACGATCGCGACGCCGACCTGAACCTCATCACCGACAAGAAGATCGCGATCGTCGGCTACGGTTCGCAGGGCCACGCGCACGCGCAGAACCTCCGCGATTCAGGCGTCAAGGACGTCGCGATCGCGCTGCGCGAAGGTTCGGCCACCGCCAAGAAGGCGATCGAGGCGGGCTTCGCGGTCAAGTCGAACAAGGAAGCCGCCGCCTGGGCCGACATCGTCATGATCCTCGCCCCCGACGAGCATCAGGCGGCGATCTATGCCGCCGACCTGCACGACAACCTCAAGCAGGGTGCGACGATTGCGTTCGCCCACGGCCTCAACGTGCATTTCGGCCTGATCGAGCCGCGCGGCGATCTCGACGTCATCATGATCGCGCCCAAGGGCCCCGGCCACACCGTGCGCAGCGAATATGTCCGCGGCGGCGGCGTCCCCTGCCTGATCGCGATCGATCAGGACAAGTCGGGCAACGCGCATGACATCGCCCTCGCCTATGCTAGCGGCGTCGGCGGCGGGCGCTCGGGAATCATCGAGACCAACTTCCGCGAGGAATGCGAGACCGACCTGTTCGGCGAGCAGGCCGTGCTGTGCGGCGGCATCACCCACCTGATCCAGGCCGGGTTCGAAACGCTGGTCGAAGCCGGCTACGCTCCCGAGATGGCGTATTTCGAGTGCCTCCACGAGACCAAGCTGATCGTCGACCTGCTGTATGAGGGTGGCATCGCCAACATGCGTTATTCGATCTCGAACACCGCGGAATATGGCGACATCACGACGGGTCCGCGGATCATCACCTCGGAGACCAAGGCCGAGATGAAGCGCGTCCTGGCCGACATCCAGTCGGGTCGGTTCGTGAAGAACTTCATCCTCGACAACCGTGCGGGGCAGCCTGAGCTGAAGGCGGCAAGGAAGCAGGCGCTGGCGCATCCGATCGAGAAGATCGGGTCGGAGTTGCGCGGGATGATGCCTTGGATCGGGAAGAATGCGCTGGTCGATCGCGAGCGCAACTGAGCGACGCGAACGCGCGTGAGCGCGGCCGGCACGACGAAGCCTGCCCATAGGGCACGGCTTCGCCGGGGCCGACGGGTTGGCGTTCCCGAGCGCTCCACACCACCCCGGCGAAGGCCGGGGCCCAATTGGGAAGGCCCCGGTAACGGAGCGCCGTCTTCGGTTAGCGACGTCCCCCAATTGGGCCCCGGCCTTCGCCGGGGTGATTTTGTGAGGTGGGGGCCGGTCTCCCTTTTCTGTTCCCTCGCGAACGCGGGGGGCCAGGGTCTCGGGCGGTGATCGTGGTTTAGCTGGGCCCCCGCGTCCGCGGGGGGAACTGGAACGGGCCAGCGGCCTCGCTTTCTCTCCCCCCACCGACCCAATTCCGAAACACAGCGTTGGCATAACGTCGTTTGACGCGCCCCCTCCGCTCAGCCAGCATCGCGTGTCAAACAGGAGACCCCGCATGCGCCTAGTCCTAGCCACGATCCTCGCCCTCACCGCCGCGCCCGTTCTCGCGCAGACCGCAGGCGTCCCCGGCGCACCGGTCAAGGCACGCGTCGCCGCCGGCACCTACGCGGTCGACCCGAACCACACCCAGATCACGTGGCAGGTCAACCACATGGGCTTCTCGATGCTCGAAGGGCAGCTCGGCGCGTCGGGGGGCAGCATCACGATCGATCCCGCCAAGCCTAACGCGACCAAGGTCGAAGTGACCTTCGCGATCGACCAGCTCTCGGTCACCGCGGCACCGTTTGCCGGCCATCTGAAGTCGAAGGACTTCTTCGACGCCGCGACCTACCCGACCGCCAAGTTCGTCTCGACCAAGGTCGTCGCGACCGGCGACAAGGCGACGATCACCGGCGACCTCACGCTCAAGGGCGTCACCAAGCCGGTCGTGCTGCAGGCGACCTTCATCGGCGCGGGCGCGAACCCGATGAACAAGAAGCTCAACTTCGGCTTCCGCGCGACGACCTCGATCAAGCGCAGCGACTTCAACCTCGGCGCCTACGCCCCGGTCGTGTCGGACAAGGTTGACCTGACGATCAACGCCGCGTTCTCGGCGCAATAATATACCAATTTCCCTATCGCGCTGGACACGGGACGTGTCCGCGCGATAGGACGCCATCAATGACGCACGGCCGCCTCCTGCTGCTTCGACTTACGCGCCCTTAGGCGCGCCGATCGTTTGCGCGGTGGCCATGCCCCGCGCCCCGCGCCTAAGGGCTGACCCGAACGCTCCCGACGACACGAGAGACTGGCCATGCTGCGCGACCCATCGACCAAATACCGACCCTTCCCCCAAATCGACCTGCCCGACCGCCAATGGCCGTCGAAGACCATCGTCAAGCCTCCCCGCTGGCTCTCCACCGATCTGCGCGATGGCAACCAAGCGCTCATCGACCCGATGGACGCGGAGAAGAAGACACGGTTCTTCGATCTGCTCTGCAAGGTCGGACTGAAGGAGATCGAAGTCGGTTTCCCGAGTGCGGGCGCTACCGAGTTCGATTTCATCTCCGGGCTGGTGAAGACCGGGCGGATCCCCGACGACGTGTCGATCCAGGTGCTGACCCAGTCGCGCCGCGACCTGATCGAGACGAGCTTCGCCAGCCTGGTCGGCGCGAAGACCGCGATCGTGCATCTGTATAATGCGGTGTCGCCTGCCTGGCGGAAAATCGTGTTCGGGATGGACCGCACGCAGGTGAAGCAGATCGCAATCGACGGCGCCAAGGTGCTGCGCGACGAAGCCGCCAAGCAGCCGAACGTCAGCTGGCAGTTCGAATACAGCCCTGAGACCTTCTCGACCGCCGAACTCGATTTCTCGCTGGAGGTTTGCGAGGCGGTGATGGAAGTCCTCATGCCGACGCCCGAAAACCCGATCATCTTCAACCTGCCCGCCACCGTCGAGTGCGCGACGCCGAACATCTATGCCGACCAGATCGAATGGTTCGGCCGCCACATCCGCAACCGCGACGCAGTGGCGATCTCGCTGCACACGCACAACGACCGTGGCACCGGCGTCGCAGCGGCGGAACTCGGCATGATGGCGGGCGCCGACCGGGTCGAAGGCTGCCTGCTCGGCAATGGCGAGCGCACCGGCAATTGCGATCTCGTGACCGTCGCGCTCAACATGTACACGCAAGGGGTGGATCCGCAGCTCGACCTGTCGGACATCGACGGCGTCGTGAACACGGTCAACTACTGCACCAACATCCCCGTCCACCCGCGCACGCCCTATGCCGGCGACTTGGTCTTCACCGCGTTCTCGGGGTCGCATCAGGACGCGATCAAGAAGGGCTTCGCGGCGCAGGAGGCGAAGAACGACACGCTGTGGGAGGTGCCGTATCTCCCGATCGACCCCGCCGATCTCGGTCGCAGCTACGAGGCGGTGATCCGCGTCAATTCGCAATCCGGCAAGGGCGGCGTCGCCTGGGTGATCGAGCAGGACAAGGGCCTGAAGCTGCCCAAGCGCCTGCAGGCCGACTTCAGCCGCCACGTCCAGGCCTATGCCGACGAAACCAGCCGCGAGTTGAACGCCGCGGATATCTGGGGCCTGTTCGAGCGGACGTACATGCCGCAGGCGGACGACCGGGTCGAACTGCGCGACTACGAGGAGAGCGGCGCCTCGGGGCAGCGGGTGTTCATCGGCCGGGTTGCGATCGACGGCGAGGAGCGGTCGATCTCCGGACGCGGCAACGGTCTGATCTCGGGCGTGATCGCGGCGATCGCAGAGTCGACCGGGCCGACACTCGACGTCATCGATTACAACGAGCACGCGATCGGCCACGGTGCGGACGCGCAGGCGGCGGCGTATGTCGAATGCCGTACGGCCGAGGGAAAGACGGTGTTCGGGGTCGGCATGGACACCGACATCGCCACCGCCTCGGTCCGCGCCGTCCTGAGCGCCGCCAACCGCGCCTGACCTTGCAGAGGACGGCCACCGGCTGAACCGGTGGCCGTTTCTTCTTATGCCAGCTTCGCCAGCAGCGCCTGCGCCGCCTTTTCCGACGATGCCGGGTTCTGGCCGGTGATCAGCAGGCCGTCCTCGACGACGTGCACGCCCCAATCGGCGGTCTTCGAATACTTGCCGCCCTGTTGCCCGAGCATGTCCTCGACGAGGAACGGGACGATATCGCTGAGCCCGACCGCGGCCTCCTCGCTGTTGGTGAAGCCAGTGACCGTCTTGCCGTTGACGAGCGGCGTGCCATCGGCAGCCTTCACGTCGCGCAGCACGCCGGGCGCATGGCAGACCAGCGCGACCGGCTTGCCCGCACCGATCGTGTCCTCGATCAGCGCGATCGATGCCGGATCGTTGGCGAGGTCCCAGAGCGGCCCGTGCCCGCCCGGATAGAACACCGCGTCATAATCGGCGATCCGCATATCGGACAGCTTGCGCGTATCGGCGAGTGCTGCGGTTGCCTCCGCATCCGCCTCGAACCGGCGCGTCGCGTCGGTCTGCGCGTCGGGCTTGGCGCTGCTCGGATCGAGCGGTGGCTGGCCACCCGCTGGCGATGCGAGCGTGATGTCCACGCCGGCGTCCTTGAACACGTAATAGGGCGCGGCGAGTTCCTCGAGCCAGAAGCCGGTCTTGCGGCCGGTATCGCCGAGATCGGCATGCGAGGTGAGGACAACGAGAATTTTCAACTTTGGTCTCCGGATCGGGGATTACGGGGAGGGAACGATCCGGCTCTAGGATCGGTACCTTACGCCTGAGAAACGAATTGCGCCCGATCGTGGGACTATCGCCCCGAGCGGGACCGACACTCATACGGCGGCATGCCCTTCCTTGTTCTCCTGCGAAGGCGGGAGCCCAGCCTGGATCCCCGCCTTCGCGGGGAAACACGTCTTTCCCAAACGCTGGATCGATCTGCCGCTAGATCGGTCGCTCCCGCACGATCCGGCAACCGATCGCGGCGTCTGGGTAGACGTCGGTCTTCATCGTCTCGATCTCGACCCGCCTCACGCGCTCGTCGCTCAAGCACAACGCAGCGATCGCCTCACACAGCGTCTCCTGCAACTTGAACGGGCGCTCCGCCACCATCGCCAGGATGCCCGCGCGCACGAAATCATAATCGAGCACCTCCTCGATCGCATCCTCGCCGAGCGGCCCCGGATACACCACCGTCATCTCGACCGAGACGACCACGCGTTGCGGCGCGACCTCGTGCGGATGGATGCCAAGCCGCATCATGACCTCGAGCCCGTCGAGGATCGTCGTGAATTCAGCCATGTCGCCCCTCAAACATCACGTCGCTATCGCGCGTCAGAAATCGCTGCCCGCAATCGACGAACAGGTTCTGCCCCGTCACGCCCTTCGCGGTCAGCAGCCACGCGACCGCGTCCGCGACCGCCTCCGCGCCGACCGGTCGCCGGAGCAAATTGTCGCTCGCCACCGCCGCGAATTCTTCCTCGGTCTGGTCGCCGCTCGGCAACGTCAGCCCCGGCGACACCGCGTTTACCGCGATCCGCGGCCCGAGCGCCTGCGCGAGCATCGTCGTCGCACCCTCCAGCGCGATCTTCCCGCAACTGTAAGAGAAGAAATCGGGGTTGAGGTTCGCCACCTTCTGGTCGAGCACGTTGACCACCGCGCCGTCCGCGACATCATCCTGCGCCGCCAGCGCGGAGGCGAGCAGCACCGGCGCGCCACAATTGATCGCACCAAGCTCGGCGAACAGCACCGGGTCGACGCTGGGCGGCCGATCGAACTCGAACCGCGAGGCGCAGTTCACCAGCCCGTCGATCGGTCCGCCGATCGCAGCCCGCGCCTTCGCGAACAGGTCGCCGATCGCACCCAGGTCGCTCAGGTCGCCGGCCACCGCAGCAGCACGCCCGCCGCCCTCCACGATTTCCGCCACCAGCGCCTCCGCCTCGTCCCGCGAATGCCCCTGGTGCACGACCACCGCATGGCCGTCGGCTGCCAGCCGCCGGACGATCGCCGCGCCCAGCCGCTTCGCCCCGCCGGTGACCAGCACCGTGCGCATCAGGCGCGCTGTCCCATCAAGGCCAGCACTTCCTTGCGGCTGCGTTCGTCGTCGCGGAACACGCCCATCATCCGGCTCGTGACCATCGTCACCCCCGGCGTCCGCACGCCGCGCGCGGTCATGCAGGCATGGCTCGCCTCGATCACCACCGCGACGCCCTGCGGCTTCAGATTGTCCCAGATGCAATCCGCCACTTCCGCGGTCAGCCGTTCCTGCACCTGCAACCGCCGCGCGAACCCGTGCAGCACGCGCGCGAGCTTCGAGATGCCGACGACATGGTTGCGCGGCAGGTACGCGATGTGCGCCTTGCCGATGATCGGCGCCATGTGATGCTCGCAGTGGGACTGGAACGGGATGTCCTTTAGCAGCACGATCTCGTCATAGCCGCCGACTTCCTCGAACACGCGCTCGAGATGCTTGGCCGGATCGTCGCCATAGCCTGCGCAATATTCCCTCCACGCACGTGCAACACGGCGCGGCGTGTCGAGCAGTCCCTCGCGGGTCGGATCGTCCCCTGCCCAGCGGATCAGCGTACGGATCGCCGACGCTACGTCTTCGGGCACAATCACCTTGCCATCGAGATCCAGCACATCCTCTGCAACCGTCGGCCCCTCGGGCCCGCCCAGTTCATCCCGCATTGCAACACCCTTTGTCAGCATACCCAAACATCAGAACATGGGTCCTCTTTTGCAACTGTTTCATTTCGGCCACTTGCCATAAATCCCGGTTTTCCGGGGACGAAAAAGCGTTGACGGTTGATTTAAATCGTCGTTACCTCGCCATACCTGAAAAACTAAATCGTGAATCGGCATAGACCGGCACGATCGGGGAGAGGACTGCCATGGCTAAGTTCGAACTGCTCGCCGCATCGGCGATGATACTCCTGTCGATCGCGCCGGCAATGGCGCAGACCGCCACCACCACATCGGCTGAAAACACCGCACCGACCAACGGACCCGGCCAGGAAGCCCCGTCGACGCAAACCCCGTCGACGCAGACCGCCCCAGCCGATACGCCGTCCAGCGCCTATGCGTCGCAGGATATCGTGATTACCGCGCAACGCCAATCGCAGCGTTTGCAGGATGTTCCGATTGCTGTGAGCGCTTTTACCGCTGAAAACCTCAGCAAGCAGCAGATCGTCAACCCGAGCGCGCTTCAGCAGACGCTGCCCAACGTCACCTTCACCAAGACCAACTTCACCACGTCGAGCTTCACGATCCGCGGGATCGGCGATCTGTGCACCGGCGCGACCTGCGACACCGCGACCGCGATCCACGTCAACGACATGCCGCTGGTGACGACCCGCCTGTTCGAGAGCGAGTTCTTCGATCTGGAGCGTATCGAAGTGCTGCGCGGACCGCAGGGCACGCTGTTCGGCCGCAACGCCACCTCGGGCGTCGTAAACTTCATCTCCGCCAAGCCCGATCTGTCCGCGATCCATTCCGCCGCCGAGTTCGAATATGGCAATTACGATTCGAAGCGCGTGAAGGCGATGTTCAACCTGCCCTTCACCGACACGCTCGGCATCCGCGTCGCCGGCACCTATCTCAACCGCGACGGCTATACCAAGAACCTGTACGACGGCCGCAAGATCGACGGGCGCGATCTGTATTCGATCCGCGGCACGCTGTCGTGGGAACCGACCAGCGACACCCGGATCGACCTGATCGGCTATTATTTCCGCGAGAAGGACGATCGCTCGCGGTTGCAGAAGCAGCTGTGCCACCGCGATCCGACCGGCGTCCTAGGCTGCCTGCCCGACCGGCTCGCCAACGAGACCGCGAACGGCAATTCGACGCTGTCCGCGGTACTCAGCTCGAACGAGTTCTTCGCGGTCAACAACCCCGCGCTCGCGCGCTTCGGCCTGCAGAGCCTGTACGGCCAGGATACCTATGCGGGCGTCGTCAACCCGGCCGACGTGCGGACCGTGTCGCTCGACTACAGCCCGACCTATTTCGCCGAGGAAGAGCAATATACCGCCAAGATTTTCCACGATTTCGGCCCGGTCAGCCTGAACTTCACCGGCGGCTACACACGCAACGTGGTCGACAGCACCGCCGACTATAATCTCGCGGTCGAGAACCCGCTGACCAACAATGCCGGACTCGCCAACCTCAATGCACTCGCCCGGACCGGATCGCCTTTCGCGTTCCTCAACGGCGTGCGGCAGACGCTGATCCCCAACGGCGCGGCGGGAGGCGTATGCCAGTCGGCAGCGGACCCGAACAATGTCGGCATCTATGGCGGCAATTCGATCGGGTGTTATGCGCAAAGCCTCGACTTCGATCGCTCGCGTCAGAAGAACCGCCAATATTCCGCCGAAGCACATCTCGACAGCAATTTCGACGGGATGTTCAACTTCCTGCTCGGCGGCATCTATGTCGACAGCAAGTCGACCAACACCGATTATTTCGTCAATTCGTTCGGGCTCGATTACGCCTCGGGCATCCTCGGCTCGGCGACCGCTGCAGCGAGCGGCCTGCCCGCGGGCAACGGCTATTTCCTGGCGACGCCCTTCTACCGCAACAGCGATACCGAGTTCCGCCTCAAATCCTACGGCATCTTCGGCGAGACCTATTTCAAGTTCACCGACAAGCTGAAGCTGACCGTCGGCCTGCGCTACAATCACGACAAGAAGACCGACGAGGCGCGCAACCTCGCACTCAACGTGCTGACGCCGATCGGCGCGACCGGCATCGAGCAGGGGCTCAATTACGGCACGGTCGATTTCGATCCGAATTTGCCGGGCCGGCAGGAGTTCGCCGAGGCGCAGGTGAGCTTCTCGCGACTGACCGGGCGCGCGGTGCTCGACTACCGGATTACCGAGAACAACCTGCTCTACGCGTCCTATTCGCGCGGGTATAAATCGGGCGGGATCAATCCGCCGCTGCTGCCGATGTTCAACGTCAGCAGCACGTTCCTCCCCGAGCAGGTCAATGCCTACGAGATCGGCTCGAAGAACACCTTCGGCGGCGGTCAGCTCAGGCTGAACCTCACCGGCTTCTACTACCAGTACAAGAACCTCCAGCTGAGCCGGATCGTGGCGCGCACCTCGGTCAACGACAACGTCAACGCCGATATCTACGGCGTCGAGGCCGAAGCGATCATGAGCCCGATCCCGGCGTTCGTGGTCAACATGAATGCCAGCTACCTGCATTCGAAGGTGTCGAGCGACAAGTTCCTGGTGAACCCGCGCGACGTGTCGGGCGGCCGCGCGGACGCGGTGATCATCAAGGACATCACCAACGCGTCAAACTGCGTCGTCGTGCCCAACGTGGCGGGCAATGCGGCGCTATCGAACGGCTATGTCGCGGCGGTCAATCGCGCGATCGGCCTGCGCGCGCCGACCGCGATCCCGACGATCGCGGCGACCGGCGCGTTCGGGATCTGCTCGGCGCTGGGCGCCAACGCAGCCGCCAGCGGCGTCTCGGTGCTCGACGGCGTCACCACCAACATCCGCGGCAACCGCCTGCCGCAGGCACCGACGTACAAATGGTCGGTCGGCGCGCAGTACACGATCGACTTCGCGAACGGCATGAGCCTCGTGCCGCGTGCCGACCTGAACTACACCGGCGGGCTGTCGGGGAGCATCTTCAACACCCAGATCGACCGGATCCAGGGGTATGAAGTCGTCAACATGCAGGTCCAGCTGAACGCACGCGAAGACCGGTTCTACGTCCGGGCGTATGTGCAGAACCTGACCAACAACGATGCCACGACCGGGCAATATGTGACCGACCAGTCGGCCGGGCTGTTCACCAACATCTTCACGATCGAACCACGTCGGTACGGCGTCGCGGCGGGGTTCAAGTTCTGAGGAGACATGCAAACTCCGATCGCGCGATCCTGCTATGGGCGGGATCGCGCGCGGGGCCAGCGTGGGTCGCTAGCGGGGATGGCATGGTACGCTCCACGGTGAGATCCCAGCTTTCGCTGGGATGACGACCGGAGTTTGCCAGAATTTGACGGTGCAGCCCTCCCCCGTCACCCCAGCGAAAGCTGGGGTCTCCCGCTTGCGAAGAGCCGTCCGCCACCAAACGGCGAGAAGCCTATCCCAGCCGCGCCGCGTGCCAGGCGACATGGTCTGCCATGAACGTCGAAATGAAATTGTAGCTGTGGTCATACCCCGGCTGCATCCGCAGCGTCAGGTCTATCCCCGCCGCCTCGCACGCGGCCGCCAGCAACTCAGGCTTCAACTGCTCGACCAGGAAGCCATCCGCATCCCCCTGATCGACCAGGATCTCCTCCACCCGCGCACCATCCTCGATCAGCGCACACGCGTCATACGCACGCCATGCCGTCCGGTCCGCCCCGAGATATTCGCCAAGCGCCTTCTCACCCCAAGGACACTGCAACGGCGCCACGATCGGCGCGAACGCCGACACGCTGCGGAACCGTTCCGGATTACGCAGCGCGATCGTCAGCGCGCCGTGCCCGCCCATCGAGTGCCCAAAAATGCCCTGCCGCGTCATATCCGCCACCGGGAACTCGGCCGCGATCAGCGCCGGCAGTTCGTTCTCGACATAGGACCGCATCCGGAAGGTCTTCGCCCAAGGCTCTTCGGTGGCATCGACGTAGAAGCCCGCACCCTTGCCGAAGTCGTACGCCTCGTCGTCCGGCACGTCGTCGCCGCGGGGCGAGGTATCCGGCGCGACCAGTATGACGCCAAGCTCGGCACACGTGCGCCGATACTCGCCCTTGTCCATGACGTTGGCGTGCGTGCAGGTCAGCCCCGACAGGAACCACAGCACCGGCAACCGCGCGCCGTCGTCATGCGGCGGCACGTAGACCGCGAAGGTCATGTAGGTACCGGTCACGGTCGAGGCGTGGCGGTAAACGCCCTGCGTGCCGCCATACGCCTTGCTGGTGGAGACGGTCTCCATCACGCGATCCGGTGCAGTGCGCAGATCTTGTTGCCCGACGGATCGCGCAGATAGGCCAGATACATCGTCCGCCCGCCGGTCGCCTGCCGCACGCCGGGAGGATCCTCGCAAGCCGTTCCACCGTGAGCCAACCCTGCCGCATGCCACGCGTCCGCGGCCTCCGTCGAAGCGGCGGCGAACCCCAGCGTGCTACCGTTGCCATGGCTCGCCGGTGCCCCATCGATCGGCTTCGTCAGCAGGAAACGCCCGCCGTCATGGGCATAAACCACCCGGCCCCAATCGTCCGTAACGCCCGCGGGCACCCCGAGCGCGCCCAATGCCGCATCGTAGAACGCCTTCGACGCCGCGATGTCGTCGGCGCCGAGCATGATATGGCTGAACATGGCCCTGCCCCTCAGTAGATCACGACGGAGCGGATGCTCTCGCCGGCGTGCATCAGGTCGAAGCCCTTGTTGATCTCGTCGAGCGTCAGGCGGTGCGTAATCATCGGGTCGATCTCGATCATGCCGTTCATGTACCAGTCGACGATCTTCGGCGTATCGGTCCGCCCACGCGCGCCGCCGAATGCGGTCCCGCGCCAGTTGCGCCCGGTGACGAGTTGGAACGGCCGCGTCGAGATTTCCTTGCCCGCCTCGGCCACGCCGATCACGATCGAGGTGCCCCAACCGCGATGGCATGCCTCCAGCGCCTGCCGCATGACCGTGGTGTTGCCAGTCGCGTCGAACGTATAGTCCGCACCGCCATCGGTCAGCGCGACGATGTGCTGAACGATGTCGCCCACATCCTTGGGGTTCGCGAAGTGGGTCATGCCGAAGCGCCGGCCCCATTCCTCGCGGTCCGGATTGATGTCGACGCCGACGATCATCCCGGCACCGGCAAGCCGCGCGCCCTGGATCACGTTCAGCCCGATCCCGCCAAGCCCGAACACGACGACCGTGTCGCCCGGCTGAACCTTCGCCGTGTGCACGACCGCGCCGACACCCGTCGTCACGCCGCAGCCGACATAGCACGAGGTATCGAACGGCGCGTCCTCGCGGATCTTCGCCACCGCAATCTCCGGCAGCACGGTGAAATTCGAGAAGGTCGAACAGCCCATGTAATGGAAGATCGGCTGCCCCTTGTAGCTGAACCGCGTCGTGCCATCGGGCATCAGCCCTTTCCCCTGCGTCGCGCGTATCGCGGTGCACAGGTTGGTCTTGCCGCTGAGGCACGACTTACACTGGCGGCATTCGGGCGTGTAGAGCGGGATGACGTGATCGCCGACCGCGACGCTGGTCACGCCTGCGCCCACTTCGCGGACGATGCCGGCGCCTTCATGGCCCAGCACGCTCGGAAACAAGCCTTCCGAATCAAGTCCGTCGAGCGTGTACGCATCGGTATGGCAGATGCCCGTCGCCATGATTTCGACGAGGACCTCGCCGAATTTCGGCCCTTCAAGGTCGAGTTCGACGATCTCGAGCGGTTTTTTTGCCTCGAAGGCTACGGCGGCGCGGGTCTTCATCGGTCGGTCTCCTTGATTGCCGCCCTGATGCCCCCCGAGCCCCGGCTCCGCAACCCGTCGGCGATGCAACCAAAGCCACGTTCCCGCGCTTGATCCTTTCAAATCAAGGAGATGGCGCGATGAAGGATCCGAAGAAGGGCGACGAGGTCACCTGGAAATCGCACGGCGGCGAGGCGCACGGCACGGTCGAGAAGAAGCAGACCACCGACACGAAGATCAAGGGCCACACCGTCAAGGCCTCCAAGGAGGAGCCGCAGTTCATCGTAAGGAGTGACAAGGGCGGCAAGGCAGCGCACAAGGCGGACGCGCTCACCAAGGCGTGACCACGCGCGCAGTGCCTAACGCACGCGCGCAACAGGAAGGAATGCTTATGGCTACAGCTCCCAAGACCGGCGGCATCCACGCCCCCGTCCAGCCCTCTCCCGAGCTCGGCGAGATCGTCGGCAACGACAAGCTGCCGCGCAGCGAAGTGATCAGCAAGGTGTGGGTCTACATCAAGGCCCACAACCTCCAGAACCCCGAGAACAAGCGCGAGATTCTGGCTGACGAGAAGCTGAAGAAGGTCTTCGGGCGTGACAAGTGCACGATGTTCGAGATGAACAAGTACATCTCGCAGCACGTCAAGGCCTAACCGCCAGCACTGCACGGCAAGCGGCGACGGGGCATCGACAGCGATACCCGTCGCCCCTTGATCGTCTCTACCCGATTTCTGTTACCTGATGGCGGCTACCCGGTCGCCTTGGCCCTTGGCGGCCCAACAATGACCCTTGGCAGATCGCGAACCAGACGCTTGATCGCCCCATCCGACCGTCGTACTGCGCATTCGGATGCCCCCGTAGCTCAGCCGGATAGAGCGACGGTTTCCTAAACCGTAGGCCGCGTGTTCAAATCTCGCCGGGGGCACCAGCTTTTCCGCCATTCCCCGGGGTTTTGAGCCGGATCCTAACGCGCGAAACGCGCGGATAGCTACGGTTCGCGTAGGCACAACGGGGGGCACAGTCTGTTCCCGCTACGGTCTACTTTTAAGGTGACGTTACCCAAGGCTGGCCCGGATACATCATTCATCGAGCGTTCTGCCCGCCCCAGCCAGCTGACACAGCCGGGGGCACGAAAAGCGGCACAAACGTGGGACCTGTTGGGACCTAGCTTATCGTTCCAACCGGCAGAACACCGGCTCGCTCCAGCTGGCCCAGGATACCGTTGTAAGCGGCGTTCATGCCCTGCTCACGACCTATGACATGATCCTGCACGGAGGACTCCCAGAACATCGTCAGCGGCCAGCGCTCGGGGCAGTGCGGCAATAGGACGCGCAGGGCCAACCTGACCGCCGAGGGATCTCCGCGCGCGCTGCCGGCCGCTTCCATCGCTTCCCGAGCGACGTCGACGGCGAGCTTCACGAGCATTCTTTCGCGGGGATCCAGTGGCATTCCATAATCGAAAGCACGAAGAGGGGAGCGGCTCACAGAATATAAAGTAGGGGGCGGGAAAACCCTAACCCCCCTAACATCGGCGGATTTCTGCGGTTTTTGGCCTAACCTTTTCCCTAACATTACTATAATCAGATTATAACCAATGACCCTGATTATCCCGGTTAGAAAAATCGTTTGTTTTCAATGGGATTAGGTTTTTGACCTGAAAAGGTTAGGCTTGGTGAGGGTCGGACCCTAATCGAATTATCGTGTTATCGCAGTCGCTTACATGCGGATCGGCGGTGAGGTTAGGAAGATTAGGGTTTTCCCGCGCCATACCCCCAGCCTGGACAGATGCCCGTCCACAAAGGTTTCGTAAGCGCCCCCCACGGTGTCCTGCTAAAGGTCGAAACCAAGCGAACCGGATCAATCGGGTAAGTTGGGTAATGACCAGGAATTGCCTATGTCAGAGAGAGCTAAATTTGCCGCATCTCGAAAGGTTCGTGGTGAAGATCATCAGCCCCCGATATTGGCAGTAGTCCGTCGCCGCTGGCTATATGTGTGGGCCGTTATTGGCAGTCTGGGCATCGCAATTTTATTCGGCACATTGCTGCTACCAGACCGGCCGAAAGGGAGCGCCAACAGGCATTCTCACGACTCATATTCCAACTTTCAGGCCAGAACCGTTGCCTGCCATCTAGGTCAAAGCAACGCTCGTATCACGGTGGCCAGTAAGGCCACGGCAGATGCATGCCTCAAATTACTTGAGCAAGATCGTCGCGCCTTTCAGGCGGAGATCGACTCTGATCGACAGGCGGATGCCGCTGAAGCCGCAAACGAACTTGCATACAGCCAAACAGTGATTGCCGCGTGGGCAGCAGCTGTTGGTCTATTAACGCTCGGTGCTGCTGGTGCGGCCGCACTGTTCGCGCAAAGAGCGGCATTCCAAACGAAGCAAAGTGTTAGGGT
The DNA here is from genome assembly GCF_004340945.1 of Sphingomonas sp. PP-F2F-A104-K0414. Lineage (GTDB taxonomy): Bacteria > Pseudomonadota > Alphaproteobacteria > Sphingomonadales > Sphingomonadaceae > Sphingomonas. The sequence goes on along the minus strand of NZ_SLYD01000007.1, from coordinate 6,389 downwards.
AGGCCTTAAGACGCTTGCCGCAACAAAAAGATCAAATAGCCTATTTCTTGAGGCGCAACTTCAGGAAACGCGCCCTTGGGTTATTTTGAAGATAAAGAAGATACAGTCCCTCAACGTAGGAGCCCTGCAAGTCTCTAATAGGAATTTTTCATACCTAGACGAGCCTCATTTTGTTCAAGGATTATTTGAGTTTAGCATTGAATGCAGGGGTGGACGACCAGCTTATGATGTATTTTGGTGGAGCTATCTGCATTCCGGATTGAGCACGTGGGCCGACGCTAAATATAGTAGCAAAGACATAATCAATAATTGGGTTAACACGTGTAAAACACGTGAAGATCCCGGTAAAATTATGTTTCCCGGCCAAATAGATAACGGTGTTTCCGGCATGAGATTTGAGATTTCTGACAATACATATACCGAGAATTATTATCCGACATTGACCATAGTAGTTTGTTATAAGTCTGGAAATGGCAACTTCCACCAGACATCGGCTGTTTACGGGTTTCGAAGGACAAGCGGCAACGGATTTAATATAAGGGAATTCGTTATAGACGGTACGGATATTCTCATCGAAGAGAGATTTGGTGGGTTTGCCACGTGAAATTAGCGCCGGAAAAACCCGATGCGCGACGTGTCATGCTCCCAAAAAATTTTGTTTCACGACTAAGTAGGGCCGCAAGACATCGAAAGATGGTCGCCGTCGCAAGGTTGCTGGGGGTGCCGCAGATTGATTATCCTGCCACCATCCGGACGTAAATCAATTCAACCGGTATGGCGCTATCTAGGTGCAGCAATCTGCATCCAATCGATGCGTCTAAAACCGCCCCTAGCGGCGCATTTCCTATGGGGCTGCAGCAGATCCGCGAACTGCATCCAAAGCCACCTAAAAAGCTCGCGGGCGAGGCGGGGGTTCTTGCGCGGTATTCGGGGTCGCGACACCGAGATCCGCCGGCCGGGCGCGCGCGGCGGTCGTCGTGGTGTGGACGATGACAACACATCAACCCCGGCTCCGCCTTACGCTTTTGCCGAGCCCGTAACGAGCAGTCTGTTTAATGCAGGGCGGGCCAGAAGGCCAAGGATCGTAACGGGTTGGCAAACGTGAACATTATGTCATCCTCTCAATCGCTGGCTTCACTCAGCGAATCGGAGAACAGAGATGGCTATCAAGAAACGTTTGGCTTTCGCTCTCGTGACTTTGGCAACTGTAAGTGTCCAGGCTATGCCGGCTCAGGCGCAACGCTACTGCCAGCGCGAATTGAACGACGACGTTGAGCCCGATGTGGGTTGCACTGCCCCGGTCGGCGGTGGGGTTGGCCGCACCGATCCGCGCTTCTCAAGTACTGCAAGCCCCACACACGATAAGGACGCAGCCGATCTGAATGCGTTCGTTGAAGCAATCGATTTGGCCGGCAACTGAAGACTGAGAGCCGCGGGCCTAAGCACGCGGCTCTCCCCCTTAGATTGTGAAGTTTGAGACGATCAACTCGCTGGCTTTGATCGTGGGCCCCGCGCCGACCGTATACGTCGTGTCGGCCTCGATCATGTGGAAGCCGGCGAACGTCTCGCGCACGCCGGGCGTGTCGTTGATCGACAGGAGGAACTTGCCCTTGATGCCGGCAAGCTGCGCGGCGAGTTGGTCGAAGTCGGCCCGGCCGAACACGTCCTGACCATAGTCCTTCTCGCAACCCCAATAGGGCGGATCGAGATAAAACAGCATCCCTGCGCGATCGTAGCGACGGATGAAATCGGCATAGCCGAGCTGCTCGATCGTCACCCCGGCAAGCCGTTCGTGAATGTCCGCCAGCAGCGGTTCCAGTTTGGTGACGTTGAACCGGGCGCCCTGAGACTTATCGACGCCGAAGTATCGGCCGTTGACCTTGCCACCGAATGCCAGGCGCTGAAGGTACAGGAACCGGCATGCGCGCTCGAGGTCGGTCAGTGCCTCAGGCGGTGTCCCCTTCAGCCGTTCGAACTCTGCGCGAGCAGCCACGCGAAAGCGCAGCATGTCGATCATGTACGGGTAGTGGCGCTGAAGGACGCGGAAGAACGTCACGACATCGCCGGACACGTCGTTGATCACCTCGACCTTCGGTCGCGATCGGCGTCGCAGGAAGATCCCGCCCATGCCGACAAAGGGCTCGGCATAGCCGTCGTGATCGACACGCTCGATCATCGTGACCAGCCGCGAGGCCAGATTGCGCTTGCCGCCAATATAGCCTGCGGCGGGTGCGACGGGCTGAACAAGATTCAGGGTGTTCACTTTTCGTTCTCGCTTCATAAGACCCGTACCCTGCGAATCGGCAGGGTGCGGGATGGCCGATGGCCGTTGGTCATGGCGAGAGTGAACCTCGTCGGTTTGCCGGGTTGCACCCCGACATCCCCCGCCCGGCTATGCCGGACGCGAAAGCTATTTGGCGGGCGCGATGGCCCGCGGATTGAACCGGACGGCTTCGAAGCCGACGCGGTCATTGATCTCGAGGAACGCCATCTGCAGGGGCAGGATCTCCAGCTCGAAGAACATATCGACGGCTTCGCTGATCTTGCCGAGCTGTGAACCCTGCGCCGGTACGATTCCCAGCACCGAAGGCGGGGTGCGGTGCGCCGCCAGCACGTCGTCGCGCGTCGCGTTCTTGATCCCGAGGAACTCGTCTTTCGCGCCCACCTCAGCGATCGGCAGGATCTTGATGCTGCCCTCCTTGCCGCCGGGCGCGTGGACGAACAGGTTTTTGAAGTTACCCGGCCCCTTCGAGTTCTTCAGCGCGTCGCGCAGCTCGTCGGTGTCGTTCTCATCGATGTCGCCGGTGGCGTAGAGGATATACCCGGCGTGACTGCCGTTCAGATAGTAGCGACGCCGGAACAGCGTCGCCGCCTCGTTCAGCAGCGCCGACTGCAACGCGCTGAGATATTCAGGCACGCCGTAGATTTCCTGATTGATGTCGGGCTGCATGATCTGGATGACGCTACCCGGCTTGAACGCGGTCGCTGCTGCCAGCCCCGGCGACCAGAAGAACTCACCGGCCACGATGCCGCGGCGGGTATATTTCGCGAGGCAGTGATCGAGCCGAAGCAACCCGCCGATCACGTTGTCGCGCCGCTCGACATAGGCGTTGCCGAACACGAGATAGTCCTGCACCGCGCGACCAAACGCCGACCGCGACAGCACCGGCACCGTCGACGCGCCGCGCGTGACGGGGTCGAACGACGCGACCAGCAGGTTGCGCTTGAGCATGATCGCCGAACTATGATGCGGCGATACGCGGAACGCTCGCGCGAGGCCGTCCAGCGATAAAGGCGGCTCATACCAGCGGTCGGTCTTGTAGCACTCGACCATGTCCATGATCTCGCGGCGGTTCAGCACGGGCTCGGGATCGCCGAACGAAAACGCGGTTGCCCGGCTCGTTTGCGCGGGCGTGTTCGCGCCAAAGGCGGGCAACTGGTTCATCAAAATAGCTCCATACGGGTCTTCGGCCGCACCTGACCGTCGAGTGGTTCGTTGATAAAAATGTGCATCGCCGCCCAGGCGAGGTCGCCGTGGCCGACTGCTTCGGTGCGGCTCGTCCTGAAGGTGACGCTCTTGCCGCTCTGGGTCAGCGCTTTCTTGATCGACAGGAACGCCGACTGCAGGTCGATCCAGCCGGCGTCGTATTCGACACGCTGGCGGGCGAAGGTGTGCTGCGCCTTCATGACCAGACCGGTTTTCACCTCGAGCGAGTATTCGATCGCGACCACGCCGCGCACCTTGGCGTCGCGCAGGATCTGATAGACCGCCGCGCCGATGCCCTTCTTGTCGATCCCGAGATACGTGCAATTGTAGCGTGCAAGGCGCGCGCGGACGAACTCGGCCTGCGCCTGAAAGTCGCCTTTGATCTGGTGGCGTTCGAGCAGTTTGAACTTCCCGCCGGGGCCGTCGGGCGGCAGCGCGATTACCAGCGCAGCGTTGTCACCGTCCTCGCTCTCCTGCGGGTCATAGCCCGCCCAGACCTCGCGATTGCCGACCGGTCGCTTCGCCAGCATGTCGACGTCGGTCCAGTCGACCATGGCGTCGACCGCGCACCGCTGCAGCTCGTTGAACTTGAACGCCGACAGGCTGTCGTCGACGAACTGGCACATGAGCAGGTTGGCGAATTCGTCTGGCGCATATTCGATGCGCAGCTCGTCGAGGTTGAACAGGTCGCAGCCGCGCGCCGCGGCGTCTTCGATCGTGACGATCTGCCGCCAGACCTGATCTTCGCACAGCACGCCTGCCTGCAACCGGGCGTGCGAAACATCGATCTCGATCCGGTCGGCTTTCTTGACCCGCCGGTTGCGCCGCTCGCCCGTCCAGTACGGATGGCCCTGATGCGCAATGGTTGACGGGGTCGAGAAATAGGTTCGGCGCCAGCGCTTGTGCATCGCCATCGCGCTGGCGACCTTGTTCAGCTCCTCGAAGCCGTAGGTCCAGAAGAACTCGTCGAAGTAGAAATTGCCGTGATAGCCCTGGGCGGTGCGGGCGTTCGTGCCGAGGAAGATCAGCTCGGCCGCGGGCTCGCCCGCGGGGATCGTGTCGGCCGTCAGCACGATCGGATCGCCCTGCAGCTTCACGCCGACGCGCGCCGCGAACTGGACGATGTAGTTGCGAAAAATGTGCGCCTGATTTTTCGACGCCGACAGGAAGATCTGGTTGCCGCCCCCACGTAGCGCGTCGAGCAGCGCCTCGCGGGCGAAATACCATGTCGCGCCGATCTGGCGCGATTTGAGGATCATGCGTGTGCGCTGATCCTTCGCGCCCCACCAATCCTCCTGATAGCCGAACAGCTCGTCGTGAAAGATCTGCTCGAGTTGCTCGACCTGTTCGGTCGTGAAGTGGTTCTTCGGCTTGCCAGCCTTGCGATCACCGGCGTTGCGGTTGCCGACCTTATCGTTGAGGTCGCCCTCGTGCCCGCCGGGCGCTTCGAAGCGGCGCACGCGCGCGGCCGACGTGACCGCGCGCATCAGGAGGTCGATCTCCTTCAGATCCCCGCCGGTCTTCTTGTCCTTCGCGATCAGCCCGCAAAGCCGCGCCTCGAGATGGTCCTCGATCTTGGCGATGCACGGCGCATCGTCCCATTTGTCGCGATCCTTCCAGCTTTGGACCGTCTTCGGATTGAGGTGCAGTTCCTCCGCGATCTGCGGGACGCCCCAGCGCTGCCAGTACAGGCTGCGCGCCTGTCGACGCACGTCCACGGGAATCGGGAACGTCGAGGATGGCAACGGCATGCCGGTATCTGCGGGGAGCTTGTCCATGTCGCGGCGGACCTTGCCGCGCGATCGGGGGCGTCCGCACCGTGTCTAGGGTGTGGAATGCGATCCCACACCTGCGCACGCTTGAGAGAGGCGGCACTTTCGGTCCCTTTGCGGCTTCCAGATGCCGCCTGACGCGGCCCACCGATTTTGAACCCCGAGGGACCGACCGCCATGGGCACCAAGAGCAAGTTCTTCCGCGCATTCGTATCCGGCGCGACGATCAGCGACGGGCGCGTCATCACCGACGAGATGATCGACGAGGTCTTCTCGACGTTCAACGCCGAGACCTACAGCCCGCGCATCAATGTCGAGCATCTGGCTGGTTACAGCCCCGAGCCCCCGTTCAACGGGTACGGCGATGTCGTCGCGGTGAAGGTGCAGAGCGACGATTTCACGATCGACGGCAAGGTCGAGAAGCGCAAGGCGCTCTATTGTCAGGTTCAGGGCAACGACCAGCTCGTCGCGCTCGTGAAGGCAGACCAGAAGCCGTATCCCTCGGTTGAGCTGACGCCGAGCTATGCCGGCACCGACAAGGTGGGCCTGATCGGTCTCGCCTTCACCGACAAGCCCGCCTCGATCGGCACGCAGCGTCTGCAATTCTCGCGCTCTGCGCCGGGCACCGTCTTCGCTGCCTCGTCCGATGCCGTCACGCTGGAATTCGACACGCCTGCGTCCGATCCGGCCAAGGTTGAAGGTGCCGTCGCCGGTTTCTTTTCCGCACTCGCGGCAACGTTGAAGGGCGGCAAGCCCGAGAAGGTCGAGGTTGCAACGCCCCCGGCACCCGCCAACGACAATTTCGATGCCGCGGCGTTCACCACGCAGATGGGCGACGTTGTCGGCAAGTCGATCGCGGCTGCAATCAAGCCGATCACCGACGCCCATGCCGAGCTGCATGGCCAGTTCGCGACGCTGCAGGCCAAACTCGAGGCCACGCCCGAAAAGGACTTCAGCCGCACGGCCGCCAATGGCGGCACCGGCGAGCCCGCCACGGACTGCTGACAAGCAGCCACCCCCTTCGACCCGACCGACATTCGCCCAGGAGCCGCCCCCATGCGCAACGAAACCCGTCTCAAGTTTGACGCCTACACGACCAAGATCAGCGAACTGAATGGCGTCGGCGACAC
>NZ_SLYD01000006.1 GCF_004340945.1 Sphingomonas sp. PP-F2F-A104-K0414 | reverse complement strand
TCTGCTCGTGCGAAAGAGATCAACGAGGCGTATTCCGTTTTGGGGAAGAAGGAAGCACGCGCCGCCTATGATCGGTCGCAGATCAGGCCGTCTGCCCACCGAGCGACCGCGGACCGCCCGTTTCACCCCAGGAAAGCCGGCAGGCGACCGATGCGACCTAGCCCGTCGATGCAGCCCAGCGGTAGCTTCTCGCAGCCGCTACAGCCCAACGAATGGCTGATGGGCCTTTTCCTGCTGATCCTCACCGCCGCACCGATCGCTACAATCCTGGTTCTTTGGAATGAGGAATCCGGATTGGCACCTACGGTTCGACGCAGCGTCACCGCTCATCCCGTGCCCGAGCCTCCTGCAAAAGCCGTCCGTAGCTCACCGGGCACAAAACTCGGACTTGGACAGTCTGCTTCTTAAACTATCGCCCAGTCGGGACATTCGAATTCGCAGGGTCAGGCGCCAAAAGCGGTCGTAACGCGAAGATGAACGAGCGGCCAAAGTTGGGAAGCTGGGAAGGGGTTGGCGACGTCCGCATCTGGGACACAGGACCTAGTCCATTGACAGACCATGCGTAGCGTCTGCTGCGTGACTGGCACTGGGGCGCTCGCCGCGAACGACGACAATGCTGCCGAGCACAATCAGCATTCCGCCGAGAAGGACTGGCCATCCCACCGGATCACCAAAAAGGCCGATGCCGAGAGTGGCACCGATCAACGGCTCGATGTTTATGAACACGCCTGCACTGGCGCTATCGACGCGGGCTGCGCCATACTGCCAGGCGGCCGTGGCAAGGAAGGTGGAGAGGAGACCCTGCCCGATGATCCCGCTCCAAGCGACCGCACTCAGCGCGAGCGGGGGCGCACCATGGAGCAGCAGAGCGATCGGCAGCACGGTGAGCGTCGCGACAATCAATGTGACGGCAGGGACAGCCATCGCTGATCGCGTCACTGGCACGCGCTTCAGCGCCAGCAGCCAAGCCAGGAAGATCAGTAGCGATGCCAACGAGAGTGCGATGCCGATCGCAGTGCCGGCACCGCCCGGCTTGCCGGCAATCAAAGCCGCGCCACCAGTCGCTGCGACGACGCCGATCCATGAGGCGCGTGTGACACGTTCGCCGATCAGATACGCCGAGATTGCTATCAGCGCAGGCATCGCTCCGACCAGCAGGGCAGCAAGAGTGACGGTGACCCCGGCCAGCCCCTCGAACTGGATCACAAAGGCCAATCCGTAAAGCGCGCCCGCCAGCAGCACCGGCAGCGAACGGAACAGCGCTCGAGCCTCCGTCGTGGCAAAGGCGAATGGACCAGCGACGATGCTGGCAACGATGAAGCGGAGCAGCACCATATGCGCCGGGTCGAGTTCGCGCAGTGCTAATTTGCCGAGCGGAAAGCCAAGCCCCCAGGCCAGTCCCGCCAGAGTGAGAGCAAGAAAGGCGAGACGGTTCATGCCGTGTCGTTGCGGTATTTCGCGCCTTTTGGCCATAGGCGGTGCCCGATGAACCAACGTCCGCTATCGTAGAGCCAGAAACGGGCTGCGAATGGCCGCAACTGGGTCGGGGTTGCCGAACCAGATGGTAGCTGGTCATGGAGGCTGGTTGTGAGGCGCAGGATGACTGCCACGTTCCTTTTGTCAAGCTTCGCCTGCGAGGCAAATTTCGCTGTACTCGGCACGCACCGTCTCAAATACCTGCTTCAGATCTAGATAGTTTGCCCGGAATAGCTCGCGGCAGCGGCCAAACGCGGTCCCATCCGAGCTGGCGCGATCAGATACGGAGCGGCCGGCCTCCTCGAGCCGGCTGTGGACCGCGAGCTCCACGTCAAACAGCGTGTCTTCCGAGATCGGCTTGAGCAGGATGTAATGATAGCTCATGTGGGAAGGAACCCATGCCTTGAATGTAGCAGGGTCCCGAGATTCAACATCGGTTGGGGCGAGAGGGTCCCAGCAATTCGGCTGCTTGAAGGGCTGTCTCCTGGCGTGAAAGTCCGCCGGAAGGCATCGCGAGGCGGCTTTGATTGGAAAGTGCCCGTATAACCGGTCGTTGGCGTATGCGAGGCGGTCCGGAAGGGTGTGTACCGCGCAGGCCCCGATCTTCGCGTCCAGCACCGCGCCGCCGCCCCACTCCGTCGTCTTCAGAAGCGTGTAGATCAGCTTGTAATTGGCCATGTCACGCTTTCGCTTTGGGTCCTCGTAGTCGAGGCGTGTTGCAGGTGGGGTATTCATTTTTAGTAAACCCGTCGCGAAGGTCAGGCGACTGTCATTCGCGTACGAACAACCAAACGAAATACGGGCTGTGTTCTGATGAACCGGCGTCCGCTTGTGAGACGGAGCTAGGCCGGTTCGAGCCCCCGCAACTGGGTCAGGCTGCTCGGGCGCTGGCCGAGGCCGGCATCGACCAGTTGATGACGTTCCGCATCATTCATTTAAACATCAGCTTTTGCCGGAAACCGCCGTTTAGATCGCGTAAGCCTGATGTGCAGTTGACGCATACTGCAATTGCCTTTGTAGTGGCGGGATGACGATGACCTTTCAGCGCAACGGGCGAACGGTCCCGTCGCGGCAGTTCTTTGATGGGCTGAAAGACGATGCAATAGAGTTGGCGATGTCCGCAATTATCGAAGACATGCATGGCAAGGCGGCCGCCATCGTCGATCCGGAGACCGGGAAGCACGCCGCAGTCATGGTGCGACGGGTCGGGTCCGATCGCCTTTCGATCCATGCGGACGCGTCGCCGGCGTTCGCCCGAATGCTAGAGGGCCGCTTGGGACTGAGGAATGGAGAAGTGAGGAAAATTACCGAGCCTGCGGCGGGGACGCGGCTGGTCTACCTCGCTCACGCGACCGAGGATAAGTCGATCGCCAAGCCCATCGCGGAGGGTCTGCGCGCCCGCGGCATTGAGGTTTGGTTCGATGACTGGGAGATCGGAATAGGTGACAGCCTACGACAACGCATGGAAGAGGGGTTGGGCGACTGCACGCACTTCCTCGTGCTGCTGACGCCTAAGTCGATCACAAGGCCTTGGGTAGCGGAGGAGATCGACGCGGGGCTGATGCGCGCCGTCGAAGGGTCCGCACGTTTCCTTGGCGTCCGCCACGAGCTCGAGTTGGCCTCCCTTTCGCCCTTTATGCGGACCCGCAAGACTCCTTCGCTCGGCGAGGGGGAGGCAGGCATCGATGAACTGGCCGACGACATCCTCGGCGTCCGATCCAAGCCACCACTCGGGGACGAACCAAAGCACGTCCAGAGCTTCGACACCACAAACGGATGGTCCGTCCCCGCGCAGGCCGTAGCCAAATGGTTCGTAGAAAACAGCCAGCACGGGGGGCTATTCGATCCCCAGACGACGCTCGCGGACTTAGTCACCAACACGGGCATGCCGCTTAATTCGGTGAGGGTGGGGGTGCTCGACCTCGCCGGGTCCGGACTGCTAGAACGTCAGGACTATTACGGCGGCCACGTCGACCTTCATCCGAAGCCCGATCTCTTCGTGACGTTCGATGCTCAATTCAAGGACTGGGATCCGAGCAAGGACGCCCAGAACCTAGCGGTCGCGCTGCTGAACCTCGAGGCCGACCAGGCGGACGCGACCGAAGTGGCAACCGCGCTCGGGTGGCCGCCTCGCAGGTTCAATCCGGCTGCAGCATACCTCGTCTCTGCCGACATCATCAGGGCAATGGAGTACAGCGCGGAGGACGACTATTGGCCGCCGGCGTTCATCCTCGGGGACGAGCTCCTGCGCTTCGTTAGTGACCTTTGATTTCGTCGCAACTCGCCACAAGCTATACTGCCTTGCGGCCGTTCCGGCTTGATCCAGAAGCGGCCTTCTATGCAGGATAGGCGCGTCAATGCTGACCATAAATCAGGTGCGCGCGGCGGCCAGTGCGGAAAGGGTCCGCACCTCCAAATCGGACAAAGAACTCCTGGAGGCGGTGGCCAGCGAAAGGTCCGATCGCTACGACATCTTCCTTTCTCACTCCTTCCGCGACCGCGACCTGATCGTTGGTACCCGCAAGCTCATCATGCAGAGGAAACTGTCAGTCTACGTCGACTGGATCGACGACGGCGACCTCGACCGTGAGGCGGTGGACGGCAAAACCGCAGCGCGGCTGCGGGACCAGATGCGCAGATGCGACACGCTTTTCTACGCCCACTCGCCATCCGCGACGCTTTCGCGCTGGTGCCCGTGGGAGCTCGGCTACTTCGACGCCTTGCAGCACCCCGACCAACAAGTCTTCGTTCTACCGGTCGTGGACGGCGACGAGGGCTACCCGGGACAGGAATATCTTTCGCTCTACCGTATCCTGGACCTCGCGACCTACAAGCACGAGCCGCGCAGAGTACGCGAGGAACGGGAGTTTGAGCTGAAGATGCTCCAATCGGCATTTGGCGTCCGTAAGTAGCAGCGAGCCCGTCTGCCCCCGCACCCATGTCGCTGCGTCAACCGCAAACCGGCGACTTCTTATTGATTGGGTAAACGCTCAACGGTCGAGGAACGGCGCTGGGCGGCGCCGCCTGGACGCGATGGTCGGCTAGTTCGTCAAGCTCTCCGCATCCGCGAGAAGCGTGCCTCTTGTCGCGCGACAACGCGCCGTTCCAAGCCTCGAGCGGCTATTTTCCGTCCGAATTCGACAACTAATGGCCTCTGAGCCACTTGCTCAATTCGGTGGCGGTGTTCGTCTTCTCGTCGAGCACCATCCAGACATTTCCCTGATGTCCCGCCAGTTCGCCATACGCGATCCGGTCGTAGAGGCCGAGATATTCCGAGGACGCCCAGGACTGATCGTAGTTTGAGTCCGAAGCGGGAAAGAGCGCGATGCTGGTCCGAGGTTTCATGCCATCCGCGATGCCGAGCTCCCAGGGGACCCACTTGCTCTCCTTGCTGTTCTTGCTCGCGAGAAGGACGAAGCGGCTCGTGTCGCGGATGCGCGTTTTCAGTAGGGCGGCCGTATTCGCATTTGTGTAGGGCGGCATCTCCGGGTCGATCTCGTCGACGTACACCTTGGTCCCGTGATTTTCGAGGACGAGGATCGCTCCGGCCACCAGATCGTCGTCCTTGCTCGAGTGTGAGAGGAAGGTGGAGCCGGATGGCGACCGGGATCCCGCCGTGTGTCGAAGGTTGGCGGCCCGCTCCGCACCGACCTCCCGCGCGAAGCGCCGCAGATCGTCCCGCGAGGCATACAGCGCCATGCTGGATCAGATCCGCTTGTCGATGCGGGCCAGGATGGCGACCACCAGCTTGACGACCTCCTCTACCGTTATGTCGGCCCGTGCGAGCTCCCCGAGCTCATCGTCCGTCGGGCGCATCGCGTCCCGCCCGGACGTCTCCACTGCGGACCCGGTGAGGAGTTCGGAGATCCGGGCGGCCGCGCCGCCTGTGGAAGCGATGGGGATCATGAAGCAGTCGGCGGCCTTGGCGGCTTCGAACTCGTCGAGCACGCCACCCGCGACCATGGGGGAGCCGGTGGCCGGATCGATCTTCACACCTCCGACGAAGACGACGATGCCGGCGATCCTGGCCAGTTCGGCCCGCAGGGCCACCCACTGGTCCTCGTCGGGCATGCCTCCGGCGATCGGCTGGGGAAATGGGCGGGCGACCAGGCGCCGCTCGAGGTCCCAACCGCCGCCGCATCGGAGCGCGTCGAGGAACCCCGCGACGGAGGCCGACCCGACGACGAGCCCCGCTCCGCTGACCAGGTCGCGGTCGCGATCACCCACCAGCCGGCCGATGGCATGGGCGATGCCATAGGCCTTCGCCAGCCCGTCCCCGACCTCGGGCGGCCAGCTGCCGCTCACCCAAACCCGCCGCGCGGCCACCCGCCGTTCGACCTGCCGCAGGAGGTCGGGCACCTCGGAATAGTCGTCGATCTCGACCACCAGCAGTCCGTAGCGCTTCAGGTCGCGGCTCCAGTGCTTGTGCTGGGTGCTCCGCGCCTCGAATTCGGCGTCCGTGTCGTAGTCGTCGCGCTGCGGCGGGCGTACGATGGCGAAGTGTTCGGGCGGCGCCGACGTGAAGCTCTCCCGGATCAGCGACAGGACGTGCCGGATGTTCAGATCGGTGAAGCTGATGCCAAGGAAGAGCATCGACATGCTGGAGAGGTGCGCTTGCAGCAAGGGCAGGAAGGCGCCACGCTTAGATCGATAGAGTTCGTAGTCGTCGGTCGAGATGACGACGTCGTCCAGCCGCTCGACCGAGCCATGCATCTTAAAGAGGCGGGTCGCCCCCGGCTTCGCGCGTAGGGCGAGATCGGCGGCGCCGGACACGGTGTCCAGCGGCCGGTTGACGCCGCCGAACGCGCGTTCGACCAGCGTGTCGTAGTTCGTGGTCCAGATGAACTTGACCGGCAGGCGGGCGATGACCTCTAGGGTCGCCGGCACGGGGCGCTCCACCCCGATCTGCTCCTTGATGACGTTCCTGACGCGGGTCGCGGATCCGTTCTCCTGGATGCTCCACTGTGCAAGCGCGGCCAGGTCGTGGAGCTCGCCGGACTTCACGCCCAGTTCCTCGCCGACCTCGGTAAGGAGGGAGGCCCACGAGGGATACCCGGCGCCCATGGACACGCCGGCGCCGACGAACACGGCGCCACCTCCAGAGATGAGGGCTTCGGGATAGTCCTTCAGGAATCGCTTAGTCGTCGCTGCACCGGCCATCTCGTTGCCTCTCTCAGACGTTCAGTTACGACCCCGGATGGTGATCGCGTTCTCGATCCACTGCTCTATCCCGTTCGAGATCGAGGCGTAGACTGCCCTGCTGTCGCTGCCGCTTGGGGTGATCAGCGGCGCGACGGACGACAGCTTGCGGTTGGTGCCGCCGATGGTGATCGCGTCGAAGGGGTTGGCGCCGGCTACCGACGTCTGACTGTGGCGATCGAGCAGCCTGTCGATCCGGATCCCCAGAACTCCCCTCCTATCGTCCCAGGCCTTGATGATCTCGTGTATCACCCAGGGGCGGCTTGCGGTCTGCGCCCCAACCAGGACGACCACGCAGCTCTTCCCGTACATGTTGTCGGCGATCCATTTCTCGATGGATGCCTTACCCTTGCGCTTGACCTCCTCCCAGGCATTAGGCGTGCAGAGGGGTTGGCCCTCGAGTGCGCCCATGTTCCTGATCTGCTGCGTCCGCCAGTAATCCTGGTCGAAGTGGAAGCTGAAGAATACCCGACGTGCCACGTTATTCCCCTAGTGATTGCTCGAAGACTGATGTGTTCGAAGACCCGATCTTTTTGCCACGGCGTCTGACGTTTCGATTCTGATCGCAAGTTTGGCTTCAGTTTCCGATCAGTTCCTAGGTTTCGTTGGCGGCACCAAGTCGTAGAGTCGAGTAAGTGCAGCCAGACCGGTGATGCCCTTCGTTTGACCCAGCCAGTTGTTGTAGGTCTGGCCATCTATTTCGCTCAAGTGATCGAGGTCCACGTCGTAGCGCACCTTGAGTTCCGCATCGTAGCTCTCGGTGGCGGCGGTCGTCCTGGTGCGTCTGTGTGCTTCGGGCGAACGCTTCTCGATCAGGCGGGTCATGGCGATCTCGGAATAGATCCACGGCGAGTCCGTCGTGCTTCCCTGGATGTAGTCGCGCGAGGATATAGAATGCGGGGTGTTGATGAAGATGATGCACTCGCAACGGTCGATCATCCGAGACAGCGCGACCGAGAGCATCATGTGGACATGCGACGTCGAACGGTTCCGCTTCTGGTAGTTGTAGGTTCGCGCCTCATCGTTGTAGCAGAACTCATCGTCCAGGACTTTGAGCAGATCGTTCGCATAGCCCCAGACGGCCGAGTCAACGAACGACGTGAGGCCGAAACGCCTGTGGAGATGTCCGGATAGACCGAGCGCGAGCTCGCTGTCCTTGTGTGCATGCGAGATGAAGACCTGCGCGTCGATCTCGGGAAACCAGGCGGCAGTCATTTTCTTGGAGAGCAGATCGCCCGAGTGACCGCGAAACTGACTCAGGCGACCGTCCACCAGGCGTTTATTCTCCTGGTGAAGCGAACCGCCTACATCCTTGTATTCGTGGAAGGAGTTATCGGGCACGGAGAGTTCGAAACCACGGAACATGTAAGGTCCTCGGAAGATGGCGGCGTTAGGTTGCTGATCGCCGACCCGCTCCAGTTCCGTCAGCCTGCGCTATCACGACTGGCGGGTCCAGCCGTCAGGCCCGATTTTCGTTCCATTCGGTAGCGGCGATTAGGACACGCTCCCCGAGGCTGCAGGTGCGTGGCCACCTTTATACCCTCACGAACAACAACGGCAGTCCGGGCAGCGACCCAATTTCTTTACTCCTGTAACAACGGTCGAACGCACGCCGAATGTCGGCCTCTTAGCAAGAGCTGCCATTTGACATATAGGAAGCGAACGTCGGCAATGTCCCAGTTTTCGCCTCTGCATCGGTCCTCCAGGGTGAACCCAACCCGATGAACGAATGTCTGCAGTTGGGAAGCACAAAATGGGCGCTGAGCGTCCATGATTGGGTCTGGACCGACGGGATCGAAATCTAGCTTGCGGTGCGACGCACCCAAACTGCTAAGCAAGCCGTGAAGGCCGCTGAAAGCGCCGCAGATGCCAGAACGGCTTGGCTCAGAGTTTCAACCATCAACAAATTTCCCTTTTGTTCAACGGTGCGAACGCTCGGCCCATGCGGTAAGGTTCACGGCGAGGACCATAAGCGCATGACAATTCTACCGAACGCCACGCCAAAGACCTTACCGGATTCGTCGCGTCGCGCGGCCGCTTTCAAGAGAATGCGGGAGGCTCAAAGGACCGAGGTCGCAGAGGATTACGTTGAACTGATCGGCGACCTGATTGCCATGATAGGGGAGGCGCGGCTGACCGATCTCGCTGAGCATCTTGGCGTTAGCCAGGGGACTGCCGCAAAGGTGGTTCAGCGGCTACAACGAGAGGGGCTTGTCGAAAGCCTGCCCTATCGCTCGATCTTTTTGACGGAGCACGGCGCGCAGGTAGCGGCAATGTCGCGGGATCGTCACCGCATAGTCCATGATTTCCTCCGCGCGCTGGGCGTAAGCGAGTCTGCCGCGGACGCTGATGCGGAAGGCATTGAGCATCATGTAAGTCAGGAGACGCTTGCCGCGTTCATCCGATACACCAGGACCTTGTCCGCGGAACGGTAGATGCCTTGCCAATCATCCGCAACTTAGCCAAGGCTAAACATCAAAGCCTTGGTAAACTGGATGGATGATGATCGTGACCGCCTTGATGATGGCCACTGCGCCTGTTGCAGCGGAGCAGAGACAGGGGGCGGAACCGGAACCGGGGCAAGTTGCGCAAACGACATCCGGGACGCCGATCCCCGACCGAAGTTATCCCGATATCGTCGTGACCGGCCGCAGCGAGCACCGCATCGGTACGGCCCAGTCCGCAAGCGAGGGCGTCGTTTCGGGTGGAGAACTGCGCAGCCGCCCGCTATTGCGCACTAGCGAGCTGGCCGAAGCCGTGCCCGGGATGATCGCCGTCCAGCATTCGGGGGGCGGCAAGGCCGCGCAGTATCTCATCCGTGGCTACAACCTAGATCACGGTACCGATTTAAGCATCGCGGTAGATGGAATGCCGTACAATCTGCGCAGCCACGCGCACGGTCACGGCTATCTGGATCTGAACGGTCTGATCCCGGAGACGGTCGATCGCATCGCCTATCGCAAAGGACCCTATAGGGCCGCCGATGGCGACTTCTCGTTCGTCGCAGCCGCATCGCTCGACACGCTCGATCGGTTCGAGCATGCGTTCGCGTCAGTGACGGCCGGCAGTTACGGATACCGTCGGCTTGCGGTTGGCGGTTCGCTTGACGCAGGTCCGGGGACGCTGTTGCTCGCGACCGAAGTGAAGGCAAGCGATGGCCGTTGGGAGTTGCCTGAACGGCTGCGCCACGTCGGTGCGTTCGGCAAATATACGATCGAAACCGGAATGGGCACGCTGCGTGCGAGCTTGTCGCTGTACGATGCGCGCTGGCAACCAACCGAGCAGATACCTGTCCGCGCCATCGGTAACCACATCCCCGACAGATTCGGCACGCTGGATCCGTTCCTGCGCGGCAGCACGAACCGGGAGATCTTTACTCTGGGTTTGGCCGGTGACCGGCTGACGGTGACGGCCTATGTGCAGCATTACCGGTTCGACCTGTTATCCAACTTCACATTCTTCTTGAACGATCCGGTCCGCGGTGACGAACTGGAACAGGCCGAAAACCGCTGGACTTTTGGCGGTCGGATTACCCGACGATTCGATCTCGGCGATCAACTGAAGCTGACGATCGGCGCCGACGGCCAGACCGACCGGATCGATGGCCTCGGTCTGTATCATACGCGATTCGGTGAGCGGATCGGGACAACCAGTCTAGTCGACGCAGCCGAGACATCGCTCGGCGGGCATATCGAAGCCAATTGGAAGCCTGGAGATCGGATTAGCCTGCTCGCTGGCGCGCGGATCGACCATTTTCGGTTCCGAACCACGGCCCGCGCCGGCAACGGGTTTAGCGGTGCGGTAAGCGATACCATCGCCACACCGAAAGCCGGCGCCAGCGCCCAAGTCGCGCGTGGATGGGCGGTCTATGCGAATTTTGGGCAGGGCTTCCATTCCAATGCGGTTCGCGGTGTGACCGCCCCGACTGATGCGACACCAGCGCTTGCGCGTGCGACCGGATACGAGATGGGCACAAAGTTCGAGCGTGGTCCCCTCGTCCTGTCGATCGATCGGTGGTGGAGTCGGGCATCGAGCGAACTGGTTTATTCGGGCGACGACGGCACGGTCAGTCCGACCGGCCCGAGCCGACGCCGTGGCTACGAAATTACCGCCTACCTCAAGCCCGTGCGCTGGCTGGCGATCGACGCAGTCTACGCCACCAATCACGCGCGGTTCGTAGATGCGCCGGGAGCAGACCGCATTCCCAACGCCCTGGAGCAAGCGGGTGAATTCGGCTTGGCGACGATGTTCAACCGCTTCGACGCGGCATTGCGCGTGCGTTATCTGGGGCGCCGCTCGTTGGTGGAAGACAACAGTGTTCGATCCCCCGCCACCACTGTCGTCAACCTGCGCGCGACACGCCGGTTCGGTCGCATAGAAATGTCCGCGGAGCTGCTCAACGTCTTCGACACCGCGCGCGCCGACGCGGATTATTTCTATGGGTCCCGTCTGCCAGGCGAGCCGGTCGAAGGTATCGAAGATATCCACAGCCGCGCCGTCGAACCCAGGATGGTACGGATTGGCGCGACGGTGCTACTCTGAAACTGTGCGTTCGCGTGACACTGCTCGAGTTGCAAAAGCCGTCAGCTGTTGATAGCGCCTCGCATTAGTTATTGGTATAAAGCGAGCACCGTATCCTTCCTGGGCATATCGATCTTAATCTGCTCGCCACGCTGGCCGTGCTGCTGCAGACGAAGAGCGTAACCGGGACGGCACGCAGGCTTGGACTGAGCCAGCCCACGATCAGCCGCTCGCTCGCCGAGCTACGACAGATCCTCGGGGATCCACTCCTGGTGCGAACCAACGGCGGGATGCAGCGGACGCACCGGGCTGACGAGCTGGTCGCTCCTGTCGAACAATGGCTAGCATCGACCTCCGCACTGCTTCATTCGCCTACATTCGATCCTGCTGCACTCGATCGTTGCTTTCGGATCGCATCGACGGATTACGGCGTGCTCACAGTCATCGCGCCAGCACTGGAGGCCATCACGATCGGTGCTCCGTTGCTGACGGTCGATATCGTCCCGTTCAGCGCGGACATGATGCAGAAGATGGCGTCGGGAGAGATCGACCTCATCATTTCCGGACTGGGGTCCGACCATCCCGCGGTGCGCGGTCGATCGCTGTTTACCGATACCTATACCTGCATCATGCGGGCAGGGCATGATCTTGCCACGTCGGACGATGCGCTGACGCTGGATGCGTTCTTCGCATGGCCGCATGTCGGCATCGTAGTCAGCGACCTCGCGGTAGACGGGGTCGAGGTCCGGCTGGGCGCGCGCAGCGGCGAGCGCCGCGTCACCGTGCGGCTTCCGTATTTTCATGCTGCACCGTCACTTATCGCGGGCAGCGACGTGCTGATGACGCTGCCGACACGCGCGGCCATGCGGTTCGCCGCCAGCTATGGCCTGGCAACCAGGCCCGCACCCGTTGCCATCGACAATCTCGATTATCGGTTGCTGTGGCATGACCGCAGTGTGCGTGACCGTGCGGTGATCTGGCTGGCGGACATGCTGACCCGGTATTGTGCATCCGCAAGCTGAATATGGCTTATTCGGATTTGGGGTCTGGCCCCTTATTGTATCCCAACGCATAGAGTTGCGAACGACTTGCAATAGCAAGCAGCAAACGGGAACCTTCATGCCGATCATCTTAAACCGCTCCTCGGCGGCGCTCATCGCGCTCGCTTGCTCCACATCCGCGCTTGCGTCGGACCCAGCGCCGGATTCGCAAGGCCAGACGACCCGTGCCGATGAGATCGTCGTGACCGCTTCGGGCGGTCGCGAGCAACAGGTCAAGGACGCACCGGCATCGATCAGCGTGCTGACTCGCGAGGATCTGGACCGCCTGCCCTATCGCGAAGTGACCGATGCCTTGCTGGAGATCCCGGGCGTTACCGTTACGCCGGGCGAGGGCAATAGTCGCGACATATCGATCCGCGGCATGGCGCCCCAATATACGCTGATCCTCGTAGACGGTAAGCGCTTGTCGAGCCGCGAAACGCGAACCAACGGCGGCAACATATCGGAGGGCGGGCAATTGCCGCCGCTCGAGGCGATCGAGCGGATCGAGGTGGTACGCGGACCGATGTCCTCCCTGTACGGGTCGGACGCGATGGGCGGTGTCGTCAACATCATCACGCGGCGCATCGCCAAGACATGGCGCGGCAGCGCTCGGGTCAACGGCACGATGCAACTGGGCTCCGATTACGGCAACGTAGCCGACGGCAACTTCTACCTGTCCGGTCCGATCGCCGGCTCGGTCGGTATCCAGGTTCAGGGGGCTGCGACCCGACGCGGCGAGGACAGCGTCATTGGCGGCACGCCAGAGCGCCGGGACGAGAGTCTGGCGGGGAAGCTCGGATGGAACGCAGGGCCCGACCACAGCTTTCTCGCCGAACTGGGGTATTACCGACAGACCGTGACCGCAACAGCGGGCAAGACGGTCGCGACCAGCGCGACGGTGCCGACCGGTATGGAAAACGTTCAGGCACAACGGCGCTATGTCGGCTCGATCAGTCATTCCGGGCGCTGGGGCTTCGCAACGTCGGAAAGCTATCTGCAGCTTGAGGATGCGAAGAGCCTGCAGGACGGCAAACGGATCAAGAACACGATCGCGCAGTCAATCTGGATGGTGCCGCTGCCCGCCAACGCCTTGAGCGTCGGTGCCTATTACCGCAACGAGGATCTGACGGACACGGTCGGCAACCTCCTTGCGGGATCAACGCGCGACGGCGCAAGCCGACGGCAGGTGGCCGTGTTCGCCGAAAACGAGCTGACGGTGCTGACCGGACTCCGGCTGACCGGCGGCCTGCGGATGGACGACGACCAGCAATATGGCACGAACTGGACGCCGCGGGTCTATGCCGTGTGGAACATCGACCGGGCCTTCACGCTGAAGGGCGGTTATTCACAAGGCTTTCGCGCGCCGAACCTGCGCCAGACGCTGCCGGACTGGGGCCAGTCGAGCCGCGGCGGTACGATCTACGGCAACCCCGATCTGGAGGCGGAGACTTCGCGGACGATCGAGGCCGGATTGTTGTTCGACGGCGGCACGTTCCAGGCCAGCCTGACCGCCTACGACACGCGGTTCGACGACAAGATCACGCGGGTGACCTGTGTCGTAGCTGCGGCGTGGTGCAGCGGCGAGCCGCTAAGCTCGATCGGGCGGCCACCGACCACCTATGTCAACGTCGACAAGGCAAAGGTCCGCGGAATCGAGGCGACGATCGACGTGCCGCTGACCTCTACGCTAAGGGTCAATGCGACCGGTACGCTCACGGACTCCGAGCAGCTGAGTGGTGCCAATATCGGTGCGGCGTTGAACGATACGCCCAAGCAGCAGGCGAGCGCCTCGCTAAACTGGAAGCCGACAACTCGATTGAGCGGCTATATCCGCGGCATATTCCGTGGCGAAGAGGCAATCACCGAGGCGCAGATTAGCGGCAACGCGACCGTCGCACCGTCCTACACGACCGTCGATATCGGCGCATCGTACAAGGTCTCGCCTCGGTTCACGCTGCATGGCGGCATGCAGAACGTACTGGACAAGCGCTTGAGCTATGACCGGTTCGGGTACGTCATCGATCCAGCACGGATTTGGCTGGGGATCGGCACGCGGTTCTAGCTTTGGGCTACACTTTGGCTCTGACGGTTACCCAGATTTCGTCCCGGTAGCAGAGCTTACTGAAGGGACATTGGTAGGCCGACGGCAACAGCATTAAGGAAGAGATCGACGCATGTTGAGTAGCTATACGTTGCTGACGAAAACGCTTGTTGTCGGCCTGCTGGGTGCGACGTTGGCAACTGGATCAGCGTCCGCGAAGGACGTGGTCGTGCCGCACGCCAAAGGCGAGATCGTGCTTCACGCCGCGCCTACCAAGGCCGCGGTCTTCGATCTCGCGTCCCTCGACATTCTGCGCGCGCTCGGCGTGGAAGCGGTTGCCGGGGTTCCCCAAGGCGCAGAGGGCAAGAGCAAATTTCCGGCGCATCTGGCTCAGTATGCCGATGCAAAATATCGTAATGTCGGCACGGTGTTCGACCCGGACATTCCGGCTTTGACGGAGCTGCGGCCCGATCTGATTGTGATTGGGGGCCGCTCGTCCAAGGCCTATGACGCGCTCACCGGCATCGCGCCGACGATCGATATGTCGTCGTCGTCTACGGATCTTGCCGCGCTGACTATCGCCAACACGCGAACGCTCGGTCGGATCTTCCACGTCGAGCGGCGCGCTGATCGCCGGACCGCCGCGTTCGCGGCGCTGGTCGGGAGATTGCACGCACAGGCAGGCAAGGCCGGAACTGGTCTGCTTCTGTTCGGGGCGGGAGAGAGTGTAACGGTTCAGGCACCGGGCGATCGGTTTGGCCATGCTTATGATTTCATCGGTATCCGTTCCGCCATCCCAGCGGTAAAGCGGTCACCATCGGCCTCGGCACGCGATGTACGCCCCGCAATGGGCTCGCCTGAGGCGAGTGCCCTACGAGATACTCAGCAGAAGGCGTTAGCAACAGCACTTGCCACCAATCCCACTTGGATTTTCGTTATCGACCGCAACGCTGCTACCGGTGGCGAACCCAGCACGATTACCGAAAAACTCGCGGCGAATGCTGCTGTTGCTGCCACTAGCGCGTGGAAGGCCGGGCGGGTGATCTATCTCGATCCTAAGACGTGGTACATCGTCGGCGCCGGGATCAATGCGCTTTCGAGGAGCGCGGAGGAAACGTTGAGGGCGTTACAGGCGGGTTAGCATAGCGGAGTCCCTACTCAGCGAGGCACACTAGCAAACTCGCAAGCAAAATCTGTACTTTGGCAACCTGAACGAAAGTCCCAATTTGGGGAGCAAGAAAGCGCACGCGAATGACCGCAACTGGGTCACCGCTACATCAAGGAAATAGGATAAACTGCTGTTTAGCTGCCGCCTGCGTTCTGAATTACTGAACTCGAACGTAATCGGGTAAGGTCTGATACGGATTGATTATCAGGTTGTGATGAAACCCCAACCTTTTCTGGTGCTTTATCGCCACCCCGCATCGACAAAGTAGTCATGACCAGTGCACATTTTCGCATCGTCCGACGCGAGAAATAGAACTAACGCCGCAACATCGGCTGGTTGCACCCTGTTTTTTAAGCACTGTGCAGAAACGATCGCTGCCTCACCCTCGGGCGTATACCATAGCTCTTGACGGGGAGTCTGAACGTTGCCCGGTACGATCGTGTTCACTCGAATGTTATCGCTTCCGAGATCACGCGCCAAGCCACGAGTAAGGCCTTCGATGGCGGCCTTACATGTTTGGTAAAGGACGAGCTCGGGCAAGCCCAAGTGCCAACTTATCGATCCAAAATTTAGGATGACGCCACCGCCGGCACGCTTCATCGACGGAGCAGCAGCTTGGGCTGCAAAGAACTGATGGCGAAGATTGACGTTCAGGCGCTGGTCCCAATACTCGGGCGTCACGTCCTCAAGCGCGTGTCGATCGTCGTTGCCGGCGTTGTTGATGAGGATGTCGATCCCCCCAAGGGATTCGGCAAGGTCCGTGATCGCCGTCTTCAAATTGGCCAGATCGCTGAGGTCGCAGTGAAGGTAGAGAGGGACATACGCCGCGTCGGAACTCAGGCGGGAGACCAGGGCCTTGCTGGCATCGTCCGCGATGTCGACGAAAGCGACGCGACATCCCTGAGCGACGAAGGCTTCCACGAGACCTTCGCCGATACCGGAACCGCCCCCCGTGACGAGAACTCGCTTGCCCGAAAGGCTAGGATAGATCGCACGGACAGTGGCGAAACTTAAAAGAGATGACATGCTGTTGGTCTCCAGCGGTGACGCCTGGTCATCTTGGCGCCGCAGGTCAATTTAGATCGGATTCCGAGTAGTATCGGTTCCGCAGTCCGTTCGAAAATGCTCCGGCGAAGGCGATAGCCGTCGCCGGAGATCACGCCTAAAGGCGGATACGGACGCCAGTTGTTATGTATCGGCCAGTAACGTCGTAGATCGAACGGAACGTCGAGATGGCGAGACCGGGATTCGATCCGATCCCGGTGATCGGATATCCCCGGTCGAATAGATTGTTCACCGTTGTGAAAACCTGGAATGTTCCGGACGCTGTCTTGATATCGTAGCTTAGGTTTAAATCGGTATATGCGACGGCACCGACCTTGTTCTTGTCGTACACGAAGATCTTCGAACGATTATAGCTGCCGATGTAGCGTTCTTGCCCACTGATCGTGAAGCCGCCGTTTGTATAGGTCAGATCGAGCGTGCCCCTCCATTTCGGCATTGGAAAGGGCTGGTTCCCGGTATCGGAGAAGTCGGCGTTGCCAGCGTATTCGAGCGGGGCGGATCCGGCAACGCTCTGCGAGGTGTAGCTAAACAGCCTCGTCGTCAGCAGCCGGCTCGAAAGGCTGCCGCCGAACAATGACGTCCGGTACGACGCTTCCACGTCCAGCCCCTTGGTGCGGACACTGGCAACGTTCGTCTGGAATATGTTGACTCGACTTGGGAAATTCGCGGCCGAGGTGTTGGTCGGGCCGAGTGGCCTGACGACTTGGCTGCAGACCGGGCTGGCGTAGTTGCTGTTGGCGCAAAGGTCGAGCACCTGGACGCTCGTATACTGGCTGGCGATCGCGTCCCTGATCCTGATGCGGTAGTAGTCCGCCGAGATCGCGAACCCAGGCAGGAACGTCGGCTGGAAGACCAAGCCGGCAGTCAGCGTCGACCCGATTTCCGGCGTCAGGTTGGGGTTGCCTTGATTCACCTCGTTGTACTGGGCGAGCTGGTTGGTGAGCTTGTCCGAGTAGCTCTGGACCCGCAAAGAAGGGCCGGCGAACAGCTCGTAGAGGGTGGGTGCCCTGATATCGCGCGACAGGGTCACTCGCGCCTTGAGGCCTGCGCCCGGTTCATAAGTGCCGCCCAATTTCCATGTCTGGACCGAGCCGGATGTGGAATAGTCCGTGTACCGGAACGCGCCGTTCAAATCGAGTGACTTGCCGATGACGGAGTCCTTCGCAAGCGGCAGGACGATCTCGCCGAAACCCTCCTTGATGGTGTACCTGCCCTTGGCGAACGGGACGTTGGTGAACGAGAATGCGCCGGCATTGGTCGGCACGCCCCGGATGCCGGTGAAGTCGGGTGGCGTCGCCGGGTTGCTATTGCTGACCTGATCCAGCGTCTGACGGCGGTATTCTCCGCCGACGACTATCGATACCGGACCAGCCCAAGTCGAAAACGGTTCTCCCGAAATGCTTCCCTGCGCGTCGTGCATGGTGTTGGTCGCGCGCCAGAACGTCTGCTGCATCACATACGACATCGCCGCTTGCGACGCGTTTCCGACGCCGAGGATATTGAGCGGAACGCAGCCGTCCTGCAGGCCGGGATTGGTGACGGTGATCCGGCACGCGATCTGCCCTGCTGAATTTCGCACGGCGTCGACCGCGGCGTAGTACCGCGGCAGGTTCAGATCGCGTGCCGACGAGTCCAGGCGAGTCCAGCCATAGGTGTAGTTCAGGTCCCATTTGAAGCTGCTGCTGCCGAACCGTCCGTCCAAACCCGCGGTGCCGATCGCCGACTGGGTCTTCTGCCGCGCCGAATAGAAGGGGAAGTCGGCGAGGAAACGGCCCGTCGTGAAGCTGGGCGTGGCTCCAAGCAGAGAGCGATCTGCCGGGTTCAGGAACGCGTTCTCCGCAAAGATCCGCGTGCTGGCGGTCGCACCGTTGCGCGTGACCGGCTGCGGCGAGTCCGAATTCACCGCTCGGTTGTACGTTCCTTGGACGTAGGCGGTGATGTCGCTGCCCAGGTCGTACGATACCCGCCCCAGATACTGCTCGGTCGTCGCTGCCGCGCTCAACGTACTCCGATCCGCTGGGAAGACCGTCCCATCGCCACCGAACGCCAGACCCGCGCGACCCGTGGGCGTGCCGGCGTTGAAGGGGCCTACCCGACCGTTCGGGAGGAATTGCTGCCCCCGGAGCGGTCCATCCACGATGTAGCCGCCATCGGCGACCGTGGAGAACCGCACGTTGGCGACGTTCCTGAAGGGATCGGCCGTAGTGCCGGAACCGATCACCGCATAGTTCTCGTTGATACCGGCGCGCGACGACTTCAGTGCGATGCCATCCGAATGATATCGCTCGGCACTGCCGATGACATGAAGCTTGTCGTCCAGGAAGCTTTTACCAAAGGCTGCGCCAATCCGCGTCGATCCGCTGTCGCCGCGCGTCGAGATGCCGGCCTGGCCGAGCAGCTTCAGGCCAGTGAACTTCTTATCCAGCACGAAGTTGACCACGCCGGATACCGCGTCCGAGCCATAGGCGGCGGACGCGCCACCGGTCACGACGTCGACCCGCTCGATTAGCAGTTGCGGTATCATGTTGGCGTCGGTGCCGCCCGCGTTGCCCGTCGGCGGCAGGCGGAGCCCGTCCTGAAGGATCAGAACGCGTTGTGGGCCAAGGGAGCGCAGGTTTAGGTAGTTTCCCGTCCGTACCCGCCCGGCGTTCGAGCCACGATCCTGTGCGTTGCTGATTGACCCGGTGAAGACGGGCAACTGGTTCAGCCCGTCCGCCAACGTGCCAGGGGCCTTCGCATTCAAGCTGTCGGTGGACAGCATCGTCACGGGGGTCGGAGCCGAATAGCCGGCGCGCGCGACACGCGATCCGGTGACGACGATGTCCTCGACCGCAGTGGCGGCCGGATCGTCCTGTCCGGACTGCTGCCCTGCCGATGCATCAGCTGTGGGGGGCGCATCGGCCGACGGTCCGGCGGCCACCGTTGCGTCATCGCGCTGAACGGCCGGCGAGATTGGCGCTTGGTACGTCTGCGCCTCCGCAAGAGGCGGAACTAGGGCGCTGCTTGCGAGCAGTGCGATTACGAGACTCTTGTTCATGCATCTCTCCCCTATCGTGCGGCTTCGTTGGCCGATCCGTTCGTTGCGCACGGCCTTTCGGAAACGTGCGGCGAACACCGCCTTGAAGAGGGCTGAGCCCTCTTCAAGGCGGTGTTCAGCAGGGGTAGAGCTCATTTCGTCGGCGCGCTCGCCGACGAAATGTGACCGTTGACCCAAAGCCACATGTAAACTGAGCTAACAAGTGGCTGGCGTCAATAGTCGTTTACTGGTCTCGTGATCCGTCCGTCACGCGCTGTCGGACCCGGTCGAGATGATAGCGCATCGCTAGGCTCGCGCCCTGTGAGTCGTGGCGTGCGATCGCGTCGTAAATCGCCCTGTGCTCGTCCAAGACGCGTCTTGCGCGCTCCGGGCTGCGCTCCTTCGTCAGTCCTAGCGCGATGACCATGCCACGGCGGATCGCGTCGTCGAGCGACTGAAGGACTTGCTCGAATAGGATGTTGCCGCTCGCCGCGGCAACGGCCTGATGAAAGGCGAAATCGGCCGACGCGGTGATCGCGCCATCTTGCATCTGCTGCTCCAAGAGTTCTAGCGCGCGTCCGATTCGTTTCAGTTCGGGCAGGGAGTGACGGGTCGCAGCCCACGCGGCAGCCTCCCCCTCGATGGCGAGGCGCAGTTCCAAGCAACGCAGCATGTGAGCGACGTCGCTGGGCTGTGAGAATCGCGTGAGACCTTCGGGAGGCGCGTTCTGAACGACGGTGCCGAGACCCTTGCGCGTCAGCACCATACCGTCGGCCTGGAGGCGGACGAGTGCCTGCCTGACAACGGGCCTGGACACGTTAAATAACTCGCACAGCTTGTTCTCGGAGGGCAGCTTGTCTCCGGGGCGAAGGGTACCGGACGCGATCTGCTCCAGGATCTGGCCGTAGAGCCTGTCTCCGAGACGTTCCTTCTTTTCGGGCACCAGGATCAGATTGCTCATTTCAGTACACCTTCAAGGAACATCCCGACGTTAGCTAGCACGATTGCATCGAGTTGACAGCGGACGCTCACCTGTAAATAAGGGTTACAAGATAGATCAACGGGAGGGGTAGCTTGATGGCCACGGAAGCGGAAGGTCGCCTGCGGCAGGCGCTGCGGGGCGTGTCGGGCATTCTGGTCACCCCTTTCGACCCTGACGACGCGATCGCTCCTTTGCGGCTCGCGCCGGTGGTGGATCGCGCGGTGAAGGCAGGGGTGTCGGTTCTCGTCGCGAACGGCAATACTGGCGAATTCTACGCGCTGACGACGGGCGAGGCCGAGGCCATGGTTCACGCGACCTCCGAGCTGATCGACGGTCGGGTACCGTTAGTTGCTGGCGTTGGTCGCGGCATCGGCGACGCACTCGCGCTGACGCGCGCATCGCGGAAGGCGGGCGCGAGTGCGTTGATGATCCATCAGCCGCCAGACCCGTTCGTCGCACCGCGTGGTGTTGTCGCGTATGTGTCCCGGATCGTCGAGGAGGCGCAGGGGCTTCCGGCCCTGCTCTATCTGCGCGACGACGGCATCGGCTTGGACGCGATTGTCGATCT
Organism: Sphingomonas sp. PP-F2F-A104-K0414; assembly: GCF_004340945.1. Classification (GTDB taxonomy): domain Bacteria; phylum Pseudomonadota; class Alphaproteobacteria; order Sphingomonadales; family Sphingomonadaceae; genus Sphingomonas. The sequence goes on along the minus strand of NZ_SLYD01000006.1, from coordinate 213,495 downwards.
CTGTGGCATTCCTGGGGTAGTCGGAGTGAAATGGGCGTGTCCGACGCCGTTGAAGCTGGCTGATGCCATAAGGGCGACGGATCCGCGATTGGTATGGAGCGGCGGACTCGCCGAAACTTGGGCACCTGCGTTCTACGCCGTGGGCGCACGTGGCTTCACGTCGGGTCTGATCAACGTCTGGCCCGAGCGCTCGGTCTCTATTAGCGCCGCGTTGGAATCGGGCGACTACGTACAGGCTCGATCGTTGATCGAGGGGATTGTCGGCTTCGAGGTCCTGCGGTCCGAAGAGCGGAACGGCGCGAATGTGTCGGTCGTGAAGGCAGCGCTGCAGATCCTCGGCGACGATTGTGGATCGCCCCGCGTCCCCGCGGCCTGGCCGCTGCCCGACGACACGTGGCGAGCTCTGCGTCAGCTGCTCGAGGAGATTCCTGCCTCGGCCTCTGCTGGTTTGCCGACGGTGCGCTGACTTCCCGGGCCAGATCTCGCGTGAAACGAAACGGCGCAACCACCGCCAGGCTAAGGATAGGGACGGCGTTATGAAGATCGATCGGCTCCGCGCATTCATGACCAGGGACGGCGGGCGGCCTAGGGTCCTCGTAGCCATCGACACCGACGAGGGGGTCACCGGTTGGGGCGAGTGTTACAATCACGGACCCGATCGCGCCCTGCTGCCGATTCTCGATTATCTGGCCGACTTTATCGCGGGACATGATCCACGCCGGATCGAGTACCTCATCCAGTTGCTGGTTCAGCAAGCGCGCTTTCCGCCCGGCGCTCTGGGGTTGGCGGCGATCTCCGCGATCGACCACTGCCTATGGGACATCTCAGCCAAAGCGTTGAACGTACCGGTTTACATGCTGCTCGGTGGCCACGCACGCGATCGGATCAGAGTCTATTCGGGTGTCTACACAGCGCCCGACGTTCCCGCGGCCGCTGAGACGATGGCTATGCTCAACGAGGATTGGGGCTTCAATGCCTTCAAGCTCAGCCCGTACAGGATCGATATACACGCAAACCGCTGGGGCGAGGTTGTCCGTACCAGCGCGGAGTATTTTCGGACACTCCGCGAGACGACCGATCCGACCTTCGATATCGCATTCGATGCGCATGCGAAAATTTTCGAGCCACGCCTAGCTTCGCAACTCGGCAATGCGCTGGCGCCGTACGACCCGCTGTTTTTCGAAGAGCCGATCAGGCCTGAAAACTTCGAACGATGGGGGGAACTTCATCGCAGTCTGAATTGCACGCTGGCGACCGGTGAATCCCTTTACAGCCGTTTCGAGTTTCTGCGTCTGCTCCAGGTCGGCGGATGCGACATCATCCAACCCGATATCTGCGTCGTCGGGGGCTTGTTGGAGATGCGGAAGATCGCTGCCATCGCGGAAGCGCACTACGTGACCGTCGCACCGCATAACCCGATGGGACCGCTCGCGACCGCGGTGAACCTGCACTTTTGCGCCGCCCAACCCAACTTCAAGATACTCGAATATCGGTTGCCGAACGCCGACGTCCTACCTGCAGGCCGCGCCGGGATGGTAGGGGAGGCGGTCGGAGACGCGCACTATGTGACCGACCCCTATCTGCCACGCGAGGGTCATCTGGAACTGCGCGCGGATCGGGCGGGGTGGGGCGTCGAGATCGACGAAGCCCATCTCGCGACCGACCGGTACGTCCACTGGGAACGCCGCGTTCCCAGACGGCCCGACGGTTCGTTAGCGTTCGCCTGAGCCATGGATAGAACAGATCCGGAGACGTCAAAGCGGCTGGACTCCGATGGGAAGCCGCGCGGGCGGCATCGGCGCTTCCTAGTGCTGGCCTTGATCACGACCGTACTCGCGTTGAGCACGGGTGACCGAGCGACGCTTTCGGTGGCGGCGCCCGGCCTCGCAAAGGATCTCGCGATCGATCCGCTGTCGATGGGTTGGCTCTTCTCAGCATTCTCGTGGAGCTACTTCCTTGCGCAGATACCCGCGGGCTATCTGGTCGATCGCGTAGGCTCGCGCATCGCCATCCTGGTGGCCCTCGTCGGCTGGTCGATCGCGACGATCCTGACCAGCGGCGTAGGGTATGTGGCAGCGCCAATCGTCGTGCTTTATGCGCTACGCCTTCTGCTCGGAATCCTGGAGGCACCGGTGACCCCTGCATGTTCGCGGATCATCGCCGCCTGGTTCCCTTCAGACGAACGCGGCGTGGCAGGTGCGATCTTCAATTCGGCGCAGTATCTCTCGCTGGCGGTGTTCACACCCTTGATGGGCTTTCTCTTCCACTACGCCGGATGGCAACACATCTTCACCGTCATGGGCGGTCTGGGGCTGGTCCTCGCCATGATCTGGTGGTGGGAGTATCAGGCTCCTGACAGCGACACACGGCTTTCGCGCGAAGAGTATGACGACATCACTGCGCGGGGCGCGCTGACACAGCTCGGAAGCGCGTCGTCGAAGGTTGATGTGACTCACATGGTTCCGGCGGGGAAAGTAATCCGCAGCCTTCTGTCGAACCGGATGCTGCTAGGGATTTTCTTCGCCCAGTATTGCGTCGCTTCACTGTCGACCTTCTTCATCTCGTGGTTCCCGAGCTACCTCGTCGAGGCCCGGCATTTCTCGATGCTCCAGGCCGGGTTCGTGGCGGCGCTCCCGGCGATCTGCGGATGCCTTGGCGGCGTGTCCGCCGGCTTCTTCTCGGACTGGCTGCTCCGCCGCACGGGCTCGCTGACGATCGCGCGTAAATTGCCAATCACTCTTGGTCTTGGGCTGAGCGCCACCATCATCCTGTGCAACTATACCGCTGCAAATGCCGTCGTGGTCGCGATCATGTGCGCGGCGTTCTTCGGCAAGGGCTTCGGCGCACTCGGTTGGACCGTAATTGCCGATACCGCGCCCAAGGAGGCGATCGGCGTCACGGGCGCGCTTTTCAATGCGGCAGGCAGCGTCGGGGGCATCATCACCCCGATAGCAATTGGAGCGATCGTCAGCCGGACAGGCTCGTATGATGGCGCGCTGATCTATGTCGGGTGCCACGTCCTGGCGGCTGTTGCCGCATACTGGCTACTCGTAGGGCGGATCGAACGGTATCAACTCGCCGAGCCGAAGGCAGGATAGGGCGTCACGCGTGACGTGCACCTGCCCGCCGATCGAAACACGCCTGCCTCTCACCATCGTTTCAAACAGTTTGTTCGGTCGTTGCCAGTGGCCGACACCATGAACGAACGTCCGAAGTTGGGAGGCGGGGAGGGGCACGTGAGCGTCCGATTATGGGTCATTCACTTACGATTGACCCGTCGCCGACGCCCCCAGTAACAGTTGTAGAAGAGTGGCTGTATCTGTTTGACAGCAGGTTTACACCACCGCCGATCAGCAGAACGATGTCCACTCCCAAGCTTGCCGGCGTGAAGAAATAAACGGCAAGGTGGGATGCGCCCAGCGTGATCATAGCTACTGCCAGCGCGAGGCGTAAGCCGTGCGCGATCGCAGTCGCTGAAAAACGCAGCGCTCCGCAACCCAAAAGCAGAGCCATGGTTGCGACGAGCCAGGTCGATAACGCCGCCCCGCCAGTGGGCACGGCGATCGTCACGAGCGCGGCCAGCGTGAACGCGAGCGGTTGCCCCCAGGCGACCGACGCCCACAACCGTTCCCATTGCGGCACCGCGCGGCCCCGGTCGCGGCGGCGGGCGAGCCAGATGGTCACGCCGCTCGACGTGAGCACGCACAGTGCAAGGCCGAGTAACCCATAGATGATCCGCACCGGTAGCCCCCCATACCAGCCGAAATGCAGCTGACCGATACCGCCCAGGATCTTTGTCCCCGCGGCCAGATCGCGGGGGTGCCGATCCTTCAGCACGCGGCCCGCCGCGTCGAAGCTCGTGGTGTCTTGCGGGACGAGTAGCCGTAGGCGTTCGGAGGTGACCGTGATCCGTGCATCGGCGCGACCGGCGTTCTCGATGATCAATTGATGCGCCGCCGCCCCGGGTGCACGGCGTCGCGCCTCGGCGAGCAGGGCAGCGAGCGGTGGCAGTGGCGCGGGCGAGGCGTTCACGGCGGGCGGCGCGTCGATGAAGAGGCCGTACACTTTCGCCGTATCGCCACGGTACAGCAGCATGGCCAGCACCCCGACGATCAGGGTGCTGAGCCCCAGCAGTGCTCCGGTCAGCGCGATGACGACATGGAACGGAAGTGCCCATATGCCCAGCCGGTTGTGCAGGTCGGCCTCCTGCAACCGGCGCGAGCCGCCGCGGCGCAGGTGGAAGGCGTCCTTGAGTACACGCGGATGCGCAAGAATCCCGGACACCAAGGAAGACAACAGTGCCACGCCGGCCAACCCGACGATGAACTCGCCCCAACTACGCGGCAGGTGCAGCGCGATGTGGAGGTTCACGACAAATTCGGAAAACGCCGTAGCCTTTTCGAGCAGTGCGCCCTGCGCATCGATCGACCATTCACGCTCGAATGTGGGCGAATACGCCGTGATCTCAGCGCCGGGTTCGCCAGCCGACGGCAGCGAGGCGTAGAGCGTCGTGCCCGTCGGTACCTGCGCGCGTGCTGTATCGAGCGCACGCATCATCGCCGTATCGTCGATCCGGGACACGACTGGCCTGGCCGGCTGCTCCCAGCGTTCCAGATCGTGGACGAACACCGTCAGCGTACCCGACAGGCACACCAGATAGATAACCGCCGCAAAGGCCAGCCCAAGAATACCGTGCCCGCTGAGCACCGCGCGCACCGTCGCAGGAGACAGCGGCCAGCGGCTCTTCACCTTCGACATGGTCATGCGAGGCCCCGCATTGCCGCCAGGGCGAAGCCGGCGACGGTCGTGCCCACCAGCACCCCCAGCGCACGCAGCAGACGCTGGTCGGCCAGCGTCCACGTCATCGCCAGCGCCCAGGCGACGGGCATCAGCAGGCCGCCGATGATGATCCGTGTCCGTGGATCACCCGGCGCCCAGGCGGCGTAGCAAAAGGCGACGCCCATTGCCGCGGTCATGCCAAGCGGACCGGCGAGCAGGAACTTCATCCACCCACGCCACGCGCGCGACGGCCCCTCCAGCGGCTCCGGCGCCAGGCTGTCGCGCGATGCCCGCGCCGCACGTCGCACGCGGCCCTGTACGACGACGCCAAGCGCACCGATGCCGATCGCTGCACCCCCCACCGCCATACCCTTGACCGGCCCGATGCTCCACGCGCCGAGCAAGACGGTCGCGAACAGCATCACCCATCCGGCCGCAACCAGCACAGGGCGCTCCCGCGCGCGATCTGCCCAGGCATGGCGCAGCACCACAGCGCCACCGGCGCCGCCCGCCATGCTGGCGAGCGTCACTGCCAACATCAGAAATGCACCTCAACACCGCCGCCGAACGTCTGCGGATCACCGAGGATCGCACGGCTGCTGCTCGCGAAATCATACTGCTTGTAGTCTTCGTCCAGCAGGTTGCGCGCGAAGGCGAAGATCGTGACGTGATCCAATTCCCAGCCCAGTCGCGCATTGACGACTGTACGCCCGGGCAATCGCCCCTGCACCTGCGTCACGCCGACATCGCTGAATACCGGCCCGCGGTAGTTGGCGTTCAGGTTGCCGACTACAGGCCCCACGCGCGTGTTCACGCCGCCGGCTATCGTCCAGTGCGCTGCATAGGGGAATTCCGACCCGGCAAGGTCGACCGCGCTGGTCGAACCGTTCGGCAGCGTGAAATCATCGAATTTGGTACGGACATGGCCGACTGACACATATGCGTCGACCGCTCGGTTGATCCGTCCCTGCGCCTCTACCTCGAACCCGTAAAGGTGCGACTTGCCCGCGTTGACGGTGTTGTAGTCGAATTCGTTCAGGCCGAAGAATGCGTTCGTCTGCTGACTCTTCCAGTCGATGTAGAAGACGTTGGCATTCAGCGTCAGCTTGCCGTCGAGCCAGCGCGATCGCAGCGAGCCCTCGTAGTTCCAACTATATTCGGGGTCATACGCCACCAGCAGCGCGCGCGCCGGATTTTGGCTCGATCCGCCCGAGCGATAGGCGCGCTGCACGGTGAAGGCGGTGCTGACATCGGAAGTCCATGCCATGTTGAGCCCTGCCTTGGGCAGGAAGGCATCGAAGCTGCGTGCATTGCTCGCCCGCGCCGAATTGGCGTTGCCAACCAGACCAAGCACGCCTTGATTGACCGCAGAGACGGCGAGGAACAGCGGAGTTCCCGGTGCGCCGAACGCAATGGGGCTCGGCAGCGTGCCGGTGAAGGTCGCTACCGTCTCCGCAGTATAGCGGTTCGCCTCGTGATCGTAGCGGAAGCCGCCAATCAGCGAGAGCCGGTCGGTCAGCTTGTAGCGCGCATCCCCGAACAGGGCGGTCGTGCGCACTTGCTGTGGGAAATCCGCAGCATACGCCACCGGGATGACCGGCAGCGCCGCGGTGTAGAGGTTGGCGATCTGCGTCGCCGCGGCAGTAGGGAAACCGCCGCTCTGCAACAGTGCAGCGATCGTGCCCGTCGGCGTGTTGATGTTGAGCCGGTTCGCCGCGACAAGTCCGCCGGAGCGGCTGTAGGCCCAGGCGCCAAGCACGCCGCTCAACCGGTCGCCTTCGTAATTGAGCCGCAGCTCTTGCGTCCACGTGCGGAAGTCGTTGGTGTTATCGACCACCTGCAGGTTTGCCGCCGTCCCGTCGGTATCGATCACCGCGCGCGTATGGGTCTTGTTGAAAGACGTGATGCTGGAGAGCCGAAGCCGAGGCGTGATCTCGTAGCCGGCATTGAGCACGGCGATGTCGGTCTTGATATGCCCGCGGCTCGGCGCGTCGCCGGTCGAGACGCGATTGTCGTAGAAATCGGGCACGTCGGTGCGGCTGTATTCGTAAAGGTAGCCGCCATCGCGCCGGACGCGATTGTAGCTCGCCTGAACGTCCAACCCAGGCAGCGCGCGCGGTGTCCATTTGAGTTTGCCGCGCAGGTTCAGCGATTCTAGCGCATCGTCATAGCCGCCGCGGGTGACGTTGCGGATCAGCCCGCGATCATTGCGTCGCTCCGCCGAGATGCGGACGCCGAGTTCGTCCTTCACCAGCGGGCCGCCGACTGCGGCTGAGAATGTACGGTTGTTGAACTCGCTCCACAGCACGCGGGCATCGGCGCTGTAGTCGGTTGTCGAGGCGTCGCGCGTCTTCAGCACGATCGCGCCGGCCAGCGCGTTAAGCCCCTGGATCGTCGATTGCGGGCCACGCAGGATCTCGACCTGCGCCACGTCCCATAAATCTGTAGGACCACCGAACAGCGCCTCGCGCGGGATCGGTGCGCCATCGACATACACGGTCGCGGTATCAGCACTGCCTCCGGCGCCGACGCCCTGGTTGCTGATCCCGCGGATGGTGAAGCCCGCCGCGCCATATGTCTCGGCGACGTTGGCGGTGCGGCCGTAGATATCCTGGATCGTCAGTATATTTTCCTGCCGGATCCGCTCCTGCGTCGTGACCGCGACGCTGGTCGACGTATCCTGCAACGTGCGGTTCGACTTTTCGCCGGTGACAATGATGTCGTCGCCTTGCGGCTCGTCCGTTGCCTGCTGAGCGCTCGCGGAACTCGCCCAAAATATTGCGCACGCCAGCGCCGAGATATGAATAATACGCATTGTGTCCCCCACGATCGACGCACCTGAAGGAGGGGCTAACGCGAGTCAATCGCATTATCGCTCAATAGGTCGTCGCCGGCTGGCGGATCGGCGTGGCACATTGGGGTGACCGCTGAATGAGGTCGCACTCTGGGCGTTCGATCCGCCGGATTCCACGTAGCCGGGTGGTGTCGTAATGCCGGCAATGCAGCCAACGTGGGTCATCTGAAGATACACGTAAGATGAACCTGGCGGTTGACGGAGTAGCGCTGTCTGAGTCGATTTCGCATGATGCTGAACGAACGTCCGAAGCTGGAAAGGGCCTCCGACCGTCGCAGCGTCCGTTTGTTGGTCGAGGCGGTAGCCGGGACAAATCACGTAGGATGTCAGGTATCTGCGGCATCGTCGTTGTGCAGGTCTTTCGGATTGTAATCATAGTCGACGAGGTCGCCTGGCCGGCAATCAAGAGCGGCGCATAGCCGGGCCAGTGTTGCGAACCGGATGCCGCGCACCTTGCCGGACCGGAACAGCGAAAGCTGCGTCTCGCTGAGGCCCACCGCTTGAGCCAGCTGCTTCCCCGTCATCTTTCGATTGGTCAGAACGGTATCGAGCGTCACCCGGATCGGCATTAGAGAATCTCGTCCAATTCGTTCTGCATCATGACCGCGCGGGAGAACAGGCGCGACAGGATCACGAGGAAAAGACCCGCGAGCCCGATTGTGATCGCCGATGGATCGAAGGCGGCATAGGCACCGTGACGATAGCCACCCATGAGCCTCAGTGCCAACGGGCTGACTAAGACCGTCGCGGTCGCACCGAGGGCGAGAGCCAGGCCCAGTCGAGTGAGAGAACTCGGCAGCACAGTCGAGAACACCTCGCCACCGGCGATCCGGCCAAAAGCCAGCCGCATTGTCCAGAGCGCATATAGGTAGAACGGCACCGGAGCACGAAATGCGAGCAGGAACGCTAGTGCGGCAGCAGAACGAGGCGCAACGGCGACCATCGCCGCTTCTGTGAAGATCACCAGCGTGATCACACAAAAAGTCATCGTCGCCAGCCGTGCCAGCCATCGACTGTGCTGCAGATCGTCGTTCATCAGCCGTGCCATATTTAACCTTGACTTAAATCTCTCCATGATGAGGATTTAAGCGAGAATTAAATCGAATGATAGGGGCAAGCTATTGCTGGCGATCGAAACGGACCGACTGACCAAGCGTTTTGCCGGACGTCCGGTGGTCGATGCAGTGGCGCTGCAAGTGCCGATGGGATGCGTGTATGGCTTCCTCGGGCCCAACGGCGCGGGCAAGACCACCACGATGCGCCTGCTGCTCGGGCTGTTACGCCCTGACGCCGGATCGATACGGCTGCTTGGCCACGATCTGGCCATGGCACGCCGCGTGGCGCTGGCGCGGGTCGGCGCATTCGTTGAAAGCCCCTCGCTATACGATCATCTGACCGGACGGGCCAACCTTGGCCTCACCTGCCGCTTGCTTCGTTTGCCAGACGGAGAGGTCGATCGTGTACTGGAACTCGTCGATCTTTGCACCGCGGCAAGTCGGCGGGTGCGAGACTATTCGCTCGGGATGAAACAACGCCTTGCCTTGGCTCGAGCCATGCTCGGTTCGCCAAAACTACTGCTGCTCGACGAACCCACCAACGGCCTCGATCCGGATGGCATCTTGGCCATGCGCGCCCTGATCCGTGCGCTACCCGGACATATCGGTGGGACCGTGTTCGTCTCCAGTCATCTCCTGACTGAAGTCGAGCACGTGGCCGATCACGTCGGTGTGATGCGCAAGGGGCGCCTGCTGGTACAGGACGATATCGGCACACTGCTGCGGGGTGGCAGCAGCATAATCTTCACGGTTTCCGGCGAGGCGGAAGCGGGATCTGCGTTGCTGCGGATGCGCGGGATGGACGCGACGGCAGGTGACGACCGGTCTATCGTCGTTCGTTGTGAAGGCATCGTGCAATCCGATCAGGCGTCGATGGCTAACCGCCTGCTGGTCGAAGGCGATTTCGCCGTCTCGTCGATCAGGCCGCAGGTTCGCACGCTGGAGGACGTCTACCGGGATGCGGTCGATCGTGCCGAAGCGCATGACGGGATGGCAGCATGATCACGATCCTCGATGTCGAAATCCGCAAGCTGAACGGTTCACTGGCCGCACTCCTCGCATTGGCTACGCCGGCGTTGCCCGGCGGTCTGGCGTGCCTGTCGCTCATGACCAGCGACCGCACGTCGAGCTGGACGTCGATCTTCAACGAGTTCCTGCTCCCGATCTGGGCGCTGTTCCTGCTGCCGATGATCGTCGCCGCTTTCACCACCTTGGTCGGCCAGATCGAACATCGCGGACGTAGTTGGGATCATCTCCTCGCCCTGCCGATCAGACGTTGGCAGGTGTTCCTGGCGAAAGCGATCGTCGTGTTTGTGACCTCCGGGTGCATCACGCTGCTGGCTCTTCTGGATACCGGGATCGGTGCTTGGCTTGGAGGTACGCTTGGTGGGCACGTTCCAGTGGGGGCAATCCCTTGGCAGAGCCTGGCCCGAACCATGTTTCTCCTGTGGTCGGGTACTACGCTGATGATAGTTCTCCAGCTATGGTCCGCATTACGTTTCGCAAGTTTCGTCGTGCCGCTGAGCGTCGGCATCGGGGGTACGCTTGTAGCCCTCGCAGTAGCTATGACACGCACACAACAGGCGGCTTGGTTTCCGTGGGTTTTGCCGATGAAAATCGTGACGAGTAAAGACCCGGTGCCATTCGCGCTCGTCGGTGGGATCGCGGGCGTCATGTTGCTGGCCGTGATGGTCATCGATCTCACGCGGCGTGATTTCAGGTGATCCATTTGTATGGCGTGAACCGCTTATCCCGAAACTACCGTGTTATCCTCGAGATGAATGAACGGCTGAAGTTGGGGAGCCGGAAACTGGTCGCGAATGTCCGGACGTGGGTCCATTAGGCTATCCGTCCTCTGAAGCTGCACGATCATCGAATCCGTCAGGAACGGTAACGCGAGCCCTCGCGGTCGGGTGTCAGATGTCGGGTATCGTCCGCCGGTTCGCAACCGAGCAGTTTCTTGGATCGTTCAGCTTGTTGAAGGAGAGCAACCATGATGACCGCCTCACAAGCCGAAGAACCTGGTTTTGAAACTGACGTCAACGAACTTCCAGACGACGACAAAGGGCTGGAAGATACCCTTGAGGATAAACCAACCTCTGACGAACAAAAGCCAAACGATCTTGAGGAGGCACAGAAGGAAGGAGTGGAGGAGCGAGAAAAAGGCGGCTTATACTGAATACTGATGTGGCCGACGTGGCCCCGGAGCGTAACCCGCCCCGGGCCAATAACCCGCTCGGATTGCAAACGTGCCTCTGCGCTAAAGCGCTATATCTGCAGTCGTCAGCAGGATCGGTGGCTCACCCCCTAGGCGTTTCACAAATTCACGCTGGGCGATGCTGTGAATGTCGCTTTCGAACTCGATGAAGACCTCGACCGCAGTTTCCGGATCAATTCCTTCCAGCTCTGGGTTCAGCATCTCGGCCAACGCTTCGCTGGTGATCAGAAACTCAACGGTGCCAAAGTCGGTCGTGCCGATAAAGCCGATGCTGTCATGCTCGGCCACCCAATATCCGTCACCGCGCTCGAAGCGGACGCTGGATTTCGCCATAGCTTATTACTCCTTTTCGCTTGGGATGGGTGGCAGGTGCTCGGCAATTGCTGCGATAGCTTCGCCAGTGAACGTCGTGCTGGAAACCCCTTATCTGAACGGGATGATCCGTGGTCGAGGTTGCTGCGTCTCTGTGTCCAGGATCCAGCCTGCCCCAATCCCGCACCGCGCGCTCAAGGTTCGTCACCTCGGCAATTTCAGTTTCACCACGGGCCACGTTTTCCAATGACGCACTCATCCGCCAGTTGATGTCCGGAGTCTTGGCGCTTTTGCCCCATGTCGCTTCTGTCATTGTCAGTCACCTTACAGGGTTCAACGGCTAGAATAGCACAGGCTATCGGGCATGGTCCGCGTCCGCTGTGACCAAGCCTTCAACCCGCATCAGCTGCGAGGGGTAGGGCGCAACCAAGTCCTTCAGATCGTCCCAGGGGGCGGTCAGCCAACGGTCGTAATCCTCGTCGTGTAGGATGACCGGCATGGCCTTGGGGTGGAAAGAGGCCACGATCGTGTTCGGCTCCGTCGTTAGGAAGCCGTAGGCGTTGGCGCGCTCGGTCGGACGCCAGATCCCGGCGAAAGCGAAAACCGGACGGCTGGGCACGTCAAACCAGTGCAACGGCTTCTTGCCGTCTTCGCCAGGAGCCAACCCGTATTCCGAGAAGGCTGTGACCAGGACGAGGCAACGCCGCGCCGGTGTCGTTAGCATCGATCGCCAGAAGCTGGAGTTCAGGTTGCGCACGTTTGTCACGTACTTGGTAAGCTTAACCGAGGGGTCGCGAGCGCTAGGCACCTGCGTCGGGACACCCCATTCCATCCGCTCGAGCTTGCGCTCGGCGCCGTCCTGCACGATCACCTTGCCGTAGAACGGGGTCTTTTTGCCAGTCGGAAAGATGTCACCGACGGGGTACTCCTCGTCCTTCTCATAGGGAGGCCGGATACCGAAGGTGACCGCAAGGTCGACCTCTTTTGCCGTCATACGATACCGGTTGCACACGAGCCTGTTCCTCGGGTTGGCGCCGACGAGACCGCTCGCCGGCGCACACGTCTTACATCTTGTCCTTCAGCCCCTTGGCGGCCGTGAACGCAACCTTCTTGGAAGCCGCGATCGTGATCGCCTCACCGGTGCCGGGGTTACGGCCTTCGCGCTCCGGGCGGTCCTTGACGGTGAACTTGCCAAACCCTGGAATCGACACCTCATCGCCCTTCACAGCTGCTGCCGCGATCTGGTCGAACACGGCGGTGATCGCCTTCTTTGCATCGGCTTCGTTCGAACCGGTCGCCTCCGCGACGCCCTTGGCCAGGTCACTTACGTTCATGCTATTCGTTCTCCATTGGAAACACCGGCGGGACCTTAGCCATGGCGAACGACGAGACAAAGACCGTACTGGACGACACGAGCGTCTCGGCTGTGCGGCTGATGCTGGATAAGCTCGCTGATCACGATGTTGCCGAAGTCAATGAGGCGACCGCAGGGCGGGGACCGATCGCCGACCTAACAGCCGAAGCGATGCGCGCCCGGAACATCGATCTCTAGCGGCTGGCGATGCGTTCGCGCGTTACGCGAGGATCCTCGTAAAGATCGCGGATCGCACGGAGCCGAAAGACATTCCACCAGCGCTGCCAGCGATGCTCGGCTGCATCGTGGATCATGTGGCAGCGCTGACAGAGTGCCTTGAGGTTCGAAGACGCGCTGTTGCCCGGATCATGATCGAGGTGCGCGCAGGCCAGGACGACATAGGTCACCCGGACCGATACCAGCACGAACCCGCCTCTCATCGAGATACGTTTGCCCCGGTCCGACCGCCAGCAGCGGACATCGGCATCCCACCAGCGTCCGTCGCCGAGATGGACCACACGGCGCAGATGCGGCCGACCACATCCCTCGCACTTGGCCCCGGCACGATCGAACCGGACGGTCTGCGACAGCTGCCGCCAGTCGATCGGGTAGAGCCAGCGGTTCTCGGGGCGGATTGGCATGTCGATTCTATGAGTCACCCACCAGCCAAACGAAAGCGAATTATTCGCCATTCGTTGCCGCTTCGTATTATTTTCGTTCCCCTTCGTGCGCCGAGGGGAAAGGCAGGGCACCTGCCCGGATTGGGACGATCAAAGCGCTTGCAATGTAGGACTTGGTAACGGAACATAAAGGGAACGAGTAGAGTCTTATACCATGATGTCCCCCGCCCCCGAGTCCCTTGCTACCAGCCTTGCCCACCTGCGGACGATCGCCACGCCGGTCACCGACTACCGCGTGTTGCCGTTCGGCGTGGCTGCGATCGACAGCAGACTTGGGGCCGGAGGCTTGCGTGCCGGCGCGCTTCACGAGGCGACGGCGCGTAGCGGATCACTGGCGGATGACGCCGCAACCACGTTGTTCCTTGCCGGTATTGCGGCGCGCGAGGCCGCCAATGCCAGCGGCCCTGTTTTGTGGGCCACGTGCCGCACCGACCTCTACGCACCGGCTTTGGCTCAGGCAGGTCTCTCCTCGTCGGATGTCATCTATGCTCAACCCTATGATGACGCGGCATTGCTCGCCGTAATCGAGGACGCGGTTCGCGACGGGACGCCATCGGCGATCATCGCGGAAGCGAGCAAAGTGTCGATGGTTGCAACCCGTCGTCTGCAGCTGGTCGCTGCGGAGGCCGATATGCCGGTGCTGTTGCTGCGTCGTCGACGCGGCCGTGACCAGGATCCTTTCTCCGAACCTTCTGCGGCATGGACGCGCTGGCGGATTGGCTCTGCGCCTTCGGCGCGGTTGGAGGTCGCGGGTGTAGGACGAGCGAGATGGACGGTCGAACTGGCGCGGCAACGCGGAGGTGAGGGTTTTTCCCTGATAGTGGAGGGCAGCGATGAGACGGGTCGTCTCGCTGTTTCTGCCGAACTTAGCCATCGAGCGGCTGAGACGGTTGGAACGGCCCGCTACGCGGCCGCCTGAGCGGCCCGCCCTGCAACTGCCAGTCGACGACGTTCCGGGTGCCTGTTCGGTGCCACGGGGCGGCGGTTGGCGGCCTGGTGCCAGGTGGGCGCGGACCAGTGCGCAGTCGCGCGAAGAGGTCGAGGCGCAGATCGCGTCGCTTCCTGTCCATGCGCAGCCGTCAATGCGAGAACTCGGGAGGCGATCGGAAGCGGCGAGCCACCCGTACAAGGCGCACGCGCCTGCGTGGCGGGTCGTCACGCCCGTAATGATACCGGTCCAGCACGCGCCGCTCGCTCTCGTTGGCAAGGTCGGCCTACGGGAGGAAGTGGTCGCTGCCTGCACCGGCGCGCAGGCGCTCGGCATCCATTCCGGGATGGCCGCCACCCACGCCCGCGCGCTGGTGTCCGATCTCGACTTCCGTCCGGTCGAGCCGGAAGCCGATGCTGCGCTCCTTGATCGCCTTGCGCTGCTGGCGGTAAGGCGCTGGTCGCCGATCGCGGCTGTCACACCGGCTGATGGTCTCTGGATCGATCTCGCTGGCTGCGACCACCTCCACGGCGGGGAAGAGCGGTTCTGCCGTCGTCTGCTCGCCTTTTGCCGTCGTGCAGGCTTTACCGCGCGCGTGGCGGTCGCCGACACGCCGGGGGCCGCCCACGCGCTGGCCCGTTTTGGCAAAACCGATCTTACTCGCGTTGAGCCGCACGGCACAGTCGAGGCACTCAGTTCATTGCCCATAACCGCATTGCGCCTGACGCCCACGGCGTTGAGTGCCGCGCGCAAATTCGGTTTCGAGCGGATCGCGGATCTCCTGCCGGTCGCGCGCGGACCCCTCGCGCGCCGTCTCGGACTGCCGACCATCACACGCCTCGATCAGGCCTTGGGTGGTGTTGCAGAGCCAATTACCCCGCGAGAGGACATCGAGGTCCCTGCGGTCGAACGCCGACTTCTAGAACCGATCAGCACGGCCGAGGCGATCGAACAGGTCATGGGTGACCTCTTAGGCGATCTTGTCGTGCTGCTGCAGGGGAAAGGCGTTGGCGCACGCTCGATCCGCCTGACGGGAATGCGCGTCGATGGCACCGAGCAAATCGTGGCGATCGGCACATCCCGGCCGACACGGGACGTCTCTCACCTCCTGCGGCTGCTGAAGCTGCGGATCGAGCGCATCGATCCCGGCATGGGGATCGAGCAGTTTCAAATGGTGGCACCGCACACGGAGCAACTCGACGCGGTTGATCTCGGCGCCGTCCTCGCAGGCGAGACGCTGGTGCGCGACCCGGCGCGCCTGGTCGACCTGATCGCAGGCAGGATCGGAATGCACTCGGTCTTCCGTATCGCTCCCGTAGAAAGCCATGTCCCGGAGCGGGCTGTGGTCAAATCCGATCCTAACGAGCTGCCGGGAACATGGCCGGATTGGAAGCGGCCGATCCGTCTCTTCGCGCATCCAGAGCCACTGCATCGCGTGATCGCCCTGATGCCCGACCAACCTCCGCGCCGCTTCGAGTGGCGCGGTACCACGTACAAGGTGGTTGGGGGCGACGGTCCCGAGCGCGTCCACGGTGAATGGTGGCGGCGCGACGCGGAAGTGTGGGCGGTCCGCGACTATTACCGCGTCGAGGACGAGACTGGTGGCCGCTACTGGGTTTTTCGCCGAGGCGATGGCTTCGAGGACGACACTGGCGATCTGTCCTGGTGGATGCACGGGGTCTTCGGATGACCCACTATGTCGAGCTTCAGGTGCTGACACACTTCTCGCTGCTGCGCGGTGCGTCCAGTCCGGACGAGCTGTTCGCGGCCGCAGCGGTGCTTGGGTATCCCTCGATCGGGATCAGCGACATCGGCACCGTGGCCGGCGTCGTGCGTGCGTGGGAAGCGCAGAAGGCGACAGGCGTCCGCTCGATCGCCGGCACGCGCGTCGATCTGTCCTGCGGCCGACGCCTGCTGCTCTACCCAATCGATCGCTCGGCCTGGTCGCGAATTACGCGACTGCTGACCGTCGGCAAGAAGCGGGCAGGGAAGGGCGGTTGCCTACTGCACTGGCATGATCTGGAGCCATGGTCGGACGGCGTCATTGCCATCCTGCTGCCGCATGAGGCGGACGAAGAGAACCTTGCCGCGTTAGTCGACCTGAAGGCGATCTACGGTCGTCGCGGCTATATGGCGCTGTTCCAGCGGCGCCGACCAGGAGACGCAGTTCGGATCGATGCGCTCGCGCGGCAGGCCGACGGTGCTGGCGTGCGCGCCGTTGTGACAGGCGACGTGCTATATCACGCGCCAGACGCGCGGCTGCTGCAGGACGTAGTGACAGCGGTGCGCGAGAAATGCACCGTCGACGAGCTTGGGTATCGCCGTGAGGTGAACGCCGATCGCGCGCTGAAATCGCCGGACGAGATGGTCCGGCGCTTTCGCGCCTATCCCGACGCACTGCAGGCGAGCGTCGATATCGCGCGAATCTGCACCTTCAACCTTGGCGAGCTTCAGTACCAGTACCCGCACGAGAAGCTGATCGACGGTCTGACGGCACAAGAAGCGCTCCAGGAGCTCGCCACAGAAGCGGTCGAGCGGATGTTCGATGGCGACGTGCCGCAGGCCTATACCGATCAGATCGTCCATGAGATGCGCCTGATCGGCGAGCTTGGCTATGCGCCGTACTTCCTCACCGTTTACGCGATCGTGCGGGAAGCCCGTCGGCGCGGGATCTTGTGTCAGGGGCGGGGATCGGCTGCCAACTCGTGCGTCTGTTTCGTGCTTGGCGTGACCTCGATCGATCCGATCAAGCATGAACTGCTATTTGAGCGGTTCGTGTCGGGGGAGCGGCGTGAGCCGCCCGACATCGACGTCGATTTCGAGCATGAGCGTCGCGAAGAGATCATCCAGTGGATCTACGAGACCTACGGTCGCAACCACTCCGCGCTGACGGCCGTCGTGACGCGCTACCGCGCGCGCGGTGCGGTGCGTGACGTCGGCAAGGTGCTTGGCCTGCCGGAGGATCTTACCTCGTCACTGGCGGGGCTTGTCTGGGGCTGGTCGGCCGACGGCGTCGGCGAGAAGCAAGTCGAGGAGCTCAACCTAGATATTAGCGATCGCCGGTTACGCCTGACATTGGAACTGGCGCGCAAGCTGATCGGCGTGCCGCGGCACATGAGCCAACACCCGGGCGGGTTCGTCCTCACCCATGACCGCCTCGATAATCTCGTCCCGATCGAGCCAGCGGCCATGGAAGACCGGCAGATTATTGAATGGGATAAGGACGACATCGACGCACTCAAGTTCATGAAGGTCGACGTCCTCGGCCTGGGCATGCTTGGTTGTATGAACCGCGCTTTCAACATGCTCGAGGCGGACAAGGGGCTACGCGTCGGTCTGGCGGACCTGCAGGACGACGATCCGGACGTCTACGCCATGATCTCCAAGGCGGACACGCTCGGCACCTTCCAGATTGAGAGCCGCGCGCAGATGTCGATGCTGCCACGGATGAAACCGCGGCGCTTTTACGATCTCGTGATTCAGGTCGCGATCGTGCGGCCAGGACCGATCCAGGGCGACATGGTTCATCCGTACCTTCGCCGGCGCGAGGGACTGGAAAAGCCCGAGTATCCCCGGCCGGAGCTGCGCGCGGTGCTTGAGAAGACGCTCGGCGTTCCGCTGTTCCAAGAGCAGGCAATGAAGGTCGCGATCGTCGGCGCCGGTTTCACCCCGGCCGAGGCGGACCAACTGCGCCGGGCCATGGCGACGTTCAAATTCACGGGCGGCGTGTCGCACTTTAGCGAAAAGCTGATCGGGGGCATGGTCGAGCGCGGCTATCCGCGTGAGTTTGCCGAGCGCACTTTCCGCCAGCTCGAGGGCTTCGGCTCTTACGGCTTTCCGGAGAGCCACGCGGCCTCGTTCGCCAAGATCTCTTATGCGTCGTCGTGGATGAAGCATCATCATCCCGACGTGTTCTGCGCGGCCCTGATGAACGCGCAGCCGATGGGCTTCTACGCGCCGGCGCAGATCGTTCGCGATGCGCGCGACCACGGCGTTGAGGTCCGGCCGCCATGCGTTAATGCCAGCCGCTGGGACTGCACGCTGGAGAAGACAGGCGGGCGCTACCTTGCCGTGCGGCTTGGCCTTCGCCAAATCCGCGGCCTGTCGAACGCTGATGGCGCGAAGATCGTTGGCGCGCGTACGATCACACCCTTCGAGAGCGTCGAGGACGTCTGGCGACGGTCTGGCGTGCAGCGCGCGGCGATCGAGAAGCTGGCTGACGGCGATGCCTTCCACGGCTTCAGCGTTGATCGTCGGCAAGGCCTTTGGAAGGTGAGGGGGCTCGGCGAGGCTCCGCTACCGCTTTTCGCCGCGGCAGACCGCTCGGCCGAGACCTTCAGCGCGGAAGGGCTCGAGCCGGACGTCGAACTGCGGCCGCTGACCGACGGTCGAGAGGTGATCGAGGATTACCGGGCGCTGCAGCTCTCACTTCGTGCGCATCCGCTGACGTTCGTGCGCGACGAGTTGACGCGCCGCGGCGTCACCAAATGTGCTGACCTCGCCAACATCCGGGACGGCCGATACGTCGAGGTCGCCGGCATTGTCCTGGTCCGTCAGAAGCCTGGCTCTGCCAAGGGCGTGCTGTTCATAACAATCGAGGACGAAACTGGGGTCGCCAATGGAATCCTCTGGCCCGACCGTTTCGAGGCACAACGCCGAACGATTATGTCGGCGTCGATGGTCGGCATGAAGGGGCAGGCTCAGAAGGAAGGCGAGATCATCCACGTGATCTGCAGCCGGATCGTCGACCACGGAGATCTGCTGCACAGGGTAGGGGACATGTCGTTCCCGCACCGGACCGGCCGGGGTGATGCAGGCCAACATCCGGGCTCGCCAGACCGCGGCGACAAGGGATGGAATCCAGAACCACGCAACCAATACTGGCCGCCCCACGCAGACGGCATGGACCCGGAGGAGGTCGTGCGGTTCAAGTCGCATGACTTCCATTGATCGGTGTCGAATTTGCCGAGGCATCAGCGTGTCGTGATCGCGCTGTCCGTGCATATTTTGCGCACCGGCGTCACCCGCTGTTCCGAGGTTCGCGTTGATGTGCCTGAGATCCGCCTCGCTCTTCGGTGCCTGTTGCCGCATTGCCCCGAAAAATGGCCGCTTACGTTGTTTTGGGATGCGGCAGCGCAGGACAATGAGATTGGTCGTGCCCAGGGCGTCTCTGCTGCGTTTAACGGGATCATTCGCCAGCTTCGTCGGGCCGGCTGCTACGAAGAAGTCACGCCGCCATGACCAGCGATATGAAGCAGGCGGGACAAAAAGGATGAGACTGTCTTATACTCTTTGTCAGAGTCTCACCCACTTTGTCGGTTGCCAGTGCCAGCGCTGAACCAATCCAAGTTCACTAGCCTTGGTGAATGGGCGTCAGCGCGCGAGGATATGCGGATCACGTGCCCATGCGGCCGAACGATCAACCTCCCGGCTGTGAAAATCATCGAGCGCTTTCGGTTAGATGGTCCTATTTCTCAAGCAATTACCCGTTTGCGTTGCACGACGTGCCGGCGCCGAGGGTACGCAACGGTCACGCCTGTTCCGGTCCTTAGGCTTTAGTCTAAGTTGCCGGGCGATGGCTCAGGACAAACCAACGACAGTCGACGAAATGCAGGACCTACTTGCCCACCTGCTCGCAGGCGCGATTGGCAAGACCGACACGTACTGGAAAAACCTGATTGGCCCCGTCATTGCCCTGCCGATCGTGATTCATCCCAGGTCAAACTGGAGGATCGAGCCAAGGGGTAAACCAGCGGAGGTCGAGGCGATCGAGAAAGCTGCGGCAGTGGTCCGCGAAGCTCATCCCTATGTCCCGTCGCCACGAACAAACGACCTGTTGAAGGGAGCGGTCAGCCTTTCGGGATCAAGACGAGGACGGCAGCGAGAGACATGACAAATAGCGAAAGCCAGATCGCGAACTGACCGAAGATGTGGAGGACAAGGCCCATCCAGGAATAGCGTCGGCGAAGCAGGACAGTGCTTCCAACCGCAACGAAGAACGCGATCGTCGTTGGTATAGTAATAGATGGCGAACGAGATAGCGAAGCTTCGGCAATGGGCATGAGGCCGATCGCCATAATCAGCATCCACGAAAAGCCGAAGATGAGAGTTCCCGATAAGTCGTCGAGCGCCGGCGGGCGGTGCTGGGTGACCATGAAACGCCTATGCTGATGCGTTGCCAACATGTTTGTTTCCCTCTATCTTATATGTTGAGGTGCGCCATGCAAATTGATCCAAACCAGCCCATTATGTTCGATAACGAGGCCATGCCCGGCATCGGGCGGGGGTACTGGCAGGCTAATCAGTTTGCCCGGATCAACGACGACGACGCAACCGCACAATTTGGCTCTGTTGAAAGCGACAAGTCCTCTCCACGCACGGTTAGAGCCATGCAAATTGCGGTTTTCTCGGCTGCGATAGGACTCTTCGCCGTAGGCGGGATCTTGGCATCTTTTTCATAGATCATTTTTTTGGTGTTCCGGGCGGTGCTTGAGCGAAGTCAGATTTCGCGACACCACTGAGCCGCGTTTGATCGTCTTTCAGCTCTCCGGCACCGGCAATAATAGCGGCACGTTCTGGTGAAGTGTCTGGCCGACCGACAGACACTGCATGAGCACCGTCTATCTGGCCTCCACCTGAGTAAAGCGCCAGCACGGATGATTCAGGGGCCACCGCAGGTACGGTCATGTCAGATAGCGCGGGGTTTGAAAGTGCCGACTGAATATCCCGCTCGATGACATCGGATCGTTGACCCGCCCACTTTCCGATAGCGGTGTTACGAGCAATCTCTTGAGTGGGGGACAAATTGGTCTGCCATAGCGCAGGTAGCATATTACCGCCCGGGCTGGCTTCATTCTGCTTATCATACCACCGAGTAAGATCATTGCGAAGGTCAGTGGTGAGGTTGAATCCGTTGCTTTCTGCGAAGCTGGCGTGTTGCTCTAGTGATTGCGAAAGTTCGCGGTAATGTCGAGCCTGCTCGTTATACGAGTTAATCTTTGTCTGGGACTCTTCGATGGCGCGAGTTCTCGACTCACTCTGCTCGGAGCGTGCGGTGCGGCCCTCCTGGTAGAAAGTACCATCTTGGACAGAAGTGCCTGCGCCGACCGTTCGATCTGAGGAGAGCCCGCCAGTCACAGCCGTTGTCTTATCGTGGCTCTGGTTTGTGCCATTGGTAACGCTTGTCGTATCCGCGTTTGTTAGTGACCGATTGTAGCCACCGGTAGCGTCGATCTTCGCCGATACACCAGCGCCGTTACCCCCGGCGCCGACACCCGCCTTGGCATTAGCGCCCACGCCGACTCCGATACCGCCGGACCACACACCAGCATTGGTCCTCGTCTTGCCATCAGTGTTCTGTAGCGAAGTCCCAGCACCGGATGCCTCGCGCAACTCAATGCCACCACGTTGTTGGACATTGCTACGGTCAGACTGATCAAATGAGCTCCCACCCCGAACGCCCGAGCTTGAATCAAAGCCCGTTGAATTAGTGCTTCCCCAGGTATGGCCATTGCGAAGCGCTTCGAGATGCTGAGTCTCCTTTCTGCTCGCTTGCTCGAACCCATCAGCGATACGTGCCGCAGTCGTGGCTTGCCGGCTCTCCGTCGCCATAGCGGACTGCACGACTGACGTACTGAAAGGCAAATTCGAGATCGCCTTGCTAGTGTCATAGACGTTAAAGCCATCACCATTATTCGTGGTGGTCGCTCCATTGCCGTGCCGGAAGCTGGACGCCATGCCGCCCGTTGAGAACGCTGGTGCGTCCGACCATTGATTGCTCTGTCGCATGTTCGAGGTCGAGTTCGCGAAGCTGGTATTGCCGTAGCTGTAGTTGCCGGTCGTCTGCTCTGCTGCCGCAGCCTCGGCTGCGTTCTGCGCCGGACTGAGGACCGACGTTGCCTGACCAGAAATGCTCATGGCACCCTTAGCGAGCCCGGCTGCGAGGAACGGCACGGACATCAGCATGAACCCTGCGATCGTCGCGGTCTCGGCGTTGACTGCGCCGATGCCAGCATAGGTCCCCAATGATATCCCGCCTTCTGCGACGCCCTGCGCGGCGCTGGTCGCCCGCGTCATGCAAATCATGTGGAGGATCACGTACAGCGGTCCCCACGCAGCCAGGTAGAAGAACCCGGTCAGGTAGCCCTTGAGGGCACCGACGCCGGTCTGCGGCATCAGGAACAGCGGGAAGATGACGGGGAACATCGCATAAAAAACGACGGTCAGGACAACGTTGAGGATTGGGACCCAGCTCATCGCCTGCTGCGCGATCGAATTGTACGTATTGCGAGCCTGGATGTCTGCACGCGTCGTCGCGAATGTATCGATCGAGGCCGCGCCCGGACCACCAGCCATGCCGTCACGGGCCTGCATGAACGCATTGATCGCCGTGTTTTGGCGTAAGATCGTCTCATAGTTCGCGCTGGAAGCCGTGAAGGCCTGATTGACGATCGGCACATCGCTGCGAAGCTTGGCCGAGGCGACCGAGGTGGACAGCTTGGGATAGGTTTCCTTCGCCCAAAGCGACGTGTGCGCCTCGATCATGGTATGCCAAAGGCTATCGAGCATGCCGTAGGCCTGCCGGCACGGAATGATGCTACTGATGGTTGCGG
Source organism: Sphingomonas sp. PP-F2F-A104-K0414 (assembly GCF_004340945.1). GTDB lineage: Bacteria > Pseudomonadota > Alphaproteobacteria > Sphingomonadales > Sphingomonadaceae > Sphingomonas. The sequence continues at coordinate 190,703 of NZ_SLYD01000006.1, read as the reverse complement.
CACCCGAACGCTCGACCCAAGGTTGCGAGCGCGCAGCCGACCCAGGTCCCATAGCCGCCCAGAGATCCTTGGCAGAGGCAAGGTCCGTCATCGACTTCTGGCCAAGCATGATGTCGCCGAATACGCAGTTTTTGAAGTGCGCCGACAGGTTCGTCGCAAACTCGGCGTCACGGACCTGGAAGTTGCGTGTCGCATCAAGCAGCCGCGCACCATAGACCATGCCATTGGTAGAGTAGCTAAGCTGGCTTGGCATCGTGAACACCGTTTCCGCGGTGCGCGTCAGCCAGTCACCGACCTGGCTGGTAAAGCTGGCGATGACGCCGAGCCCAAGGGGCACATTTGCCACAACGGCAGGCGCAAGCGACGGATTTACGCGATCGGTCACCTTCACGGTGACGGTTGGCACCATTAGGCAGGTGTAGATAAGCGACGAGCCGAGAAACCAGTTCAGCCATGCACGCACGTTCATCGTGAAGGCGACAGCGAGCAAAGCGTAAATCAGGCCGAGGACCATCACCACACGGAGAAGCGAGCGGTAGCCACCGCCGCCCGTCCATGCCGCGACAGCGTTGAACGTGTTGACGATGTATTCGCCACCGCCAATCGTGAAGACCTCGAGCATCGCCAATCGTCCTTAATTGAGGCCCTGCGCGCTCAGACCGCGCGAGAAATTGAGCGAAGCCGCCATCGACGGTGACATGCTGTTTTGCAGGGTCGACTCCACCATCACCGACTGGTTGATGAGCGCCAGCGTCTGGTTGAGCACCGCCTTCAACTCGACGTTGCGCTGCGCATAGCGGTTACGCGCCTCGCTCAGCTGGTCGCGCCACATCTTGCCCATTTCGGCATCAGCCGGCTGCACCTGCACCGTCGACTGTCTGATCCGGTCGAGCATGTTCTCGATCATTGCGGACAGGAGGTTGACCGAGACGATCTCGGCAAGCGCGCTGGTCTCACCGGGCGAGAAGCTCTGGTGCGCCATCGCCTGCACCGCGAGCATCTTGTAAAGCGGCAGCGTCGTCATGTTGAGAAGCTGCTGCTCCTGCGCATCCAATGCCGCATCGGTACGGATCTTGGAGTTGATTGAGTCGATCATCGTCTTGATCTTGGTGCGAAGACCAGGCCCCGGGCGGAGTGTCTGTTCGGTCATATTCAGGCACTTTTCGTCGTCGTCGCAGTGCAAGATCTTGACCGGCGTTCCGGTGCCGGGACCGTCGAGAAGAGCGGTCACGACGGCGTCCTCGGCCGGACCGACAAAGCCGACGATCTTTCCTTCCGCAGCCTTCGGGTTGATGACGATCGTGCCGACCAACGTCATCAAAAACTCGGAGAACTCCTTGTCGCTGCCGAATTTGTTCGACTTCTTAATCGCATCCCAGGTGTAATTACGCGGCGCGCCCGGGATCTTGTCGGCCATCGTCGGATCGGTGTTTCCCTCGAGAGTGGCATCCTGCTCCCCGCCAGCACCGCAGCCCTGTCGGGAACGCGCCCAATCGGAAAACTTGCCCTGCGAATTGCCGACCGCCGCGCAAACCGTCGAGCGTGCGCCCGCCATTTTCGGCCAGACCGATCCGACCAGACCTTGCGCCGCTTCACACGACGAGATGTTCATTTGGTTCATCTGCTGCGCTTTGTTGGCCATGCTATCCATGACCTTGCCGATCTCGGGCGAGACGCTGTCGATCGCGAGCTGGAAGGCGAAGCCCAACGCGTTGTTGGCAGTCGCCTTAAGCATGGCGACCATCTCGGCGCCATTGATGAAGCTGAAGGAGCCGGTGAACAGGTCGATACCGCCACACCCGGCCGACACCTTTGGCATCTGCAGATTGAAGGGCTGCACGCTCTTCTGTGGGAAGCGGCTCCAGACGTTGCCCATCGAGTAATAGCCGGCCGTCTGACCCTGATAGGCGCTCGGACCGGTGACGTTGGCGGCCCCACCTGCGTCCTGGAAGAAGTCATTCATCTGCCCGGCAACGTCGGCCCGGGCCATACCAGCCGGGATCATGCTGGCAGCTCCGAGGCTCATAGCGACCGCCGCGGTCCGGCGAAGGAAGGCGCGGAGGGGTGAGGGGCGAGGGGAGGGGGTGTGCGCCATCAGAAGTCACCTCCCGGCTTGGAGTTGGTCAGCATGAAAATGCGCTCCATGACTTCGTCGGCCGACATGACACCGAACCCGACGGGAACCGTCTTGCGCGTCACAGTGTCGAATAGGACGAGCGCCGGCGTGGCCAAGGGCACGCCCATGCGCTGACGCTGTCCGCTGTCGACGACATAGTTGGGGAAATGGCGGCTTGGACCACCGTCCGTCGATACCGCCATCACGGTGATCCGATGACTCTCAGCAACCGAGCGCAGGATCGGCGAGAAGACCTCACAGGCAGCACAGGACTGCGCGAAGAAATAGAACATGCCATAGCGCTGGCCGAGGCGCGACAGGACCTGGTCACGCGTCGCGGCGCGGTTGTCAGTCCATGCGCGCTTGCCGACGGTCGAGACCGGCCGCTGCAGCGTGTAGTCGATGTCCGGGTTTTGCCAGAGCGCACGCTGCCACGTGTCGGAGAAGGTCGACGCGCGGTCGAGCTGCTCGCGTTGATACCGGACGTAGGCGATGACGTTCGCTTCCGTCGGCTCGAGGATGGCGCGTGCCTTCAGTTCGTCGAGCTGCTTGGTGATCGCCTTCAGCTGCGCCGTGGACGACTGCTGCGGCTGTGCGGACGGCTGTGGGGCGGATGGCTTGGCCTTGGGCCGCTCGCAGTAGAACCATTGGCCGAGTTTCCGCTCGCCACAATAGAAGTCGCCAGCCTGCTGCTGTTCCGCGGCGTCAGACGAACGTTCAAATTGAGTCTCGACCACCGCGTTGCTGGCCTGCGCATCTTCGTCATCGATCGCCTCGGCCATTGAGGCGCTTTGCAGGTCGACGGTCTGCGCGAGCGCGGGGGTCGCAACAGGCGACGTGGCTGCAAGCAGCATCAGGATGCCAGCAGTCAGCCGTCCAGTACGCTTAGTCTTGATCGTCGTCATCATCATGCTCCCCATCGAGCTCAATCATTGCGAGTTTGAGAACTGACATCATCGCGGCGACGTCGAGCATCCTGGTGCCCTGATCGAGCATCCGGACGATGCCGCGAAGGTGGCTGCGGCCGTGCTTTCGCCCCTTGATGGTCGCGCGCATTCCGGTCTCCCGGCGGACAAGCCAGCCCTTGTCGGCCATGCGGGGAAAAGCCTGCGCGACCTCATGCGGATCGATCTCGCACTGAAACCAATGCGAGATGGTTTGCGCGACCTCGCCAGCCGAGGTGCCCCGGCCGGACCGGTGGATGCGGAGGAAAATGGCAAGATCGAGCACCGACATGTCGATCGAACATGGCCCCCCCGGACCGCTTGCATCATTTGCTCCCGTGAAGGTCATAGTACCCCTGAATCTTGGTTTGAATGTCGGCCATCAAGGAGACCTCACTGGGTAGCTTTGCTGCATCCATGAACTCCGAATAGACCTCGGAAAAATTCATCTGGGACAAGTCGAGGCGTTGAAACTCCTCGATCGAGAAGCCCTTGCAGGTCTCATCCTTGGGCTTGCCCCACGCCTTGCCGATCTGCTGGCGACCCTGTTCCTGGAGGATGCGCGAGAGCTTGCTACCGAAGCAGCAATAGGCGTCCTTCGACGTGACACAGATGCCAAGCACCTTGTCCGAACAGTAGGATCCAACCTTGTAGCAGAGTCCCTTGTCGTCCTTCTCGTCGAGCTGCTTTTCGGCCGAGCTACACAGCCACGGCGTCAGAAGCGGGACGCCGCTCCCTGAACAGCAATTCGACGCACCGAAAATCTTCTTGTTGCAGGTGCCCCGCTCGCCCGAAAACACGGTCAGATTGGCTGGGTCGAACTGCTTGCCGGCATCGCCGATCGAATGGAGCGCGACCAGCGCGTCCTTGAACTCGGTAGACGCCTCGCGCTCGATCGTCTCACAGCTGCCATTCAGGCAATAGACGTCGCCGCCACAGACATACTGCTTGTCGGCAGCCGCCTTATCGTCGGGCAGCGGGCAGCTATAGATACGCTGCGACACCTTACAGGCGCCGCTCTGCGGATCGTCGAGGCATTCATCGCGGAGAAATTTGCAGAGCTTGTTGTCATCGAGCGCGCTGCAGTCGCTAGCTGGCGTCAGGCGCTGACAGGTGAAGGAGCGCGACCATGCCCAGCATGCCTGCGTCACCGACACACCGTCGATAATCCGGGTCTCAGGGCCTTCGGTGCAGACTTCGGCCGCTTGCGGAACGCAGGTCGTGTCGGCCGCGAGCGCCGGGCAGGTGCCTTCGTTGCGGGCGACGGTAACGCTGAGCGTCCCTTCCTTTTTTAGATAAACCGTGCCGGTCGCAAAATTCTGATGGTACGGGATTTCGGAGGCCGCGATTTCGGACGAGCATGAGTAGAGCTGTGCGGTCGCGTTGAGGTTCCGCTTGCAGTATTTGCGGTAGTCCTCGACGTTGCCCCCGCCCGCACCAAGTTCGATCTGTGCGTCGCAAATATGCTTTGAGACGGGTTCAGCCCGACAGATACCGGATGCGGCCTTGGCCTGCATGACCGTAGTCCGGGCAAAGCCGTTCCCTTCGTTTTTGTCAGGCGCACCATAATAGAACCAGCGAGCGGTGTTGATGACGGTCGGTACGAGGTTCGCGCGGCAGGCCTCGACCGTGTCGGTGACCTTAGAACCCTTGTTGCAGGTAGCCTCATAATACCCCTTGGAGCCTACCGACGGCGGAAGGGCCGTGCAGGTTCCTTCGGCACCGCCAAGGCTCTGACCGCCCAGATAGGTGTCAGGGTCCTTCTCGATCGCGGTGCCGCGCGACGTCGCCGCCAAGATCTCGGCATTGCTGAAGGTCGCCCGCGTGCGTGCGCGATCGGTCACCGTGCCGAACGCCTCGTCGGTGCCGGCCTTCGAACCACCATCGACCACTAGCCGGTCGGGGTCGTCGAAATAGACCTTCTCGGCCAGATCGGTGCCGCCATAGCCCGGCAGTTGTGAGAGCTTGGCGTCGTTCGGCCCGAGGCTTTCGTCAGCGCGCATCGTTTTGCCGAGATCGGCGCCCTGCTTGCGTGCTTCCTCGATCGTCGTCTGCGCGACCACGCCACTGGTAGCGCCCGCGAGGACGGCGAGCAGTAACGAGAGAGCGACGCGCTTCACTAAAGACCCTTGCCGAGATTGCGCAGTGCGACCGACGCCACGCCCGCACCGGGGCCATGCGCCGCGACGAAGGTGTCGAGCACGTACCGAACCGAGACGTTGCCCGTGATCTTGTCGTGGGTCGGCACCGAAGTGGTGCAATTCAGGCCCGAGCAGAGATCGAAGTCGGTCGATACGGCGACATAGGTCGGGACCGCCTCGACGTTGAACGCGCGAAAGAGCCGGGGATCGATCCCGACATTGGACAGCTGGTCCTTGTCGGTGACGACCTTGCCGAGCATGGCACTGAAGGCCTTCATCGAATTGTTCGGGAAGCCCCGGAAGACGACGACGCCGCCCGCCTTTGCCGTGTCGGCAATGAGCTGACGTAAGGCTGCTGGCGGCATCGACAGGCTCGCGAAGGAGATGAACTGCGGCGCGTCACCCTTGGTGCCGGCGACATTCTGGCTCGCGCCCTTAATAATTTCGTCGAAGTCGAACGCGCCGTCACCGTTCACCGGTAGATCCGCTTTTGCGAGCGATGCGAGATTTGCGCCGCTTTTCGCCTGGATGGCCACGGCTTCTTCGCGAAAGGCATCGCCGCGGTTACGGACGTGTTCGGCAAAGACGTCGGCGTCACCCTGCATGGCGGCCGCGCGGCGCCTGATGGCCTCGAGGTCGAGCCCGTCGACGGTCTGTGCGATCGCCTGAATGCCGGCGAGACCGGCAAGTGCAGCAATGACGATGGTGATGCGGCGCATGACTGTCTCTCCTCAAAGCACGCAGCAGTTGCGCTTGCGCCAAACGAGGTAGCCCATGTCCTCGCCCTTCACGGGAAAGGCGCGGCCTGCCTGCGGTGGCATGGTCGAGGCCCCAAGCGGCGAGCAGGCCATCTTGCCGCTGACCATCGGAATCGGATTGACCATCTGGACGCGGTATTGCTGCTTGCGCAGCACCGGCATCGGGTACTTGTTGCACAGGCCGTTGGAGCCCATTGTTCCCCAGGCGAGACCTTCGCGGTGGATCTTGAAGGCGAAGCGGGCAAGCGCGAGACGCGACGCCTGCACATGGCCGATCGAGGCTGCGATGTTGCCGTTGACCGGGTACATCGGCCCCTGACAGCCAGCGCACCAGAAAGTCGCATCGAGCGGCAGCTTGGCCGTTGCCGCGATGCAGTCGCCTGCGCACGCAGCCTGCGCGATCGGCGACGAGAAGAGCACGGCTTCGGGATTGATAAGCGCCGTCAACGAGTCATCCTGCCAGAGCGGGTCGACCTCGGTCATGTAGGCAATATCGAACGACGCCTGCTCGAAGCACAGGAAATCGGTCAGGATCTCCATCCAGTACAAAAGCGGGTAGACGTACCAGTGGACGTGCCACTTGGACGTGTTCTCCCCGTTTCCGCCGGTCTGCGATGGTCCAGACAACTGGCCCTGGCCGATGTCGAAGCCGGGCGCGATCTTCGTGCCACCCAGATTGACGAAGCACCAGGGCTTGGTGGTGACGTCGGCAAGACGAACGGGCTCCCAGAAGCCGGCCGAAATACCGATGCGCGGCACCGGACTGCCACACGCGCAGACGGGGAGGGACGGATTTTCCGTGTCGGCGCGATTGCTCGGCCAGATCTTGAGGCCGCCCACCGAAAGCGGGAACAGGCACGACCAGCAGACGTCGGTAATCGGGTTCACGAATTTGCCCGAGCACTTCGATTGCGCCTCCGCGCGCGGGCTAAGTGTCGTCGAAAGCACGAACGCACCCATCAACAGCGTCAGAAAGCGCAAGAGCTTCACGCGTGCTCCTCCGACGATTGTGCGGCGTCGAGGAACGCATTGTCGGCGCGGTTTTTCCGGAAGACGTACAGCGCGGTGTGCAACGCCGTCGTGGCCAGAATCGCCGCCACGATGAACGGGGCGGGACGGCCGAACAGGGCAACAAGCGGCGAGATTGCGATCACACCGATACCAGACAGGACGCAGAGCACCTGGAAGGTCCGGCGCATGGTGCGCAGGTCGTCAGTTTCAGGTGCAGCCATCGGCGTGCGCAGGAGGTCGAGCCACAAAGGCATCAGCGTATTCCCTTCAGCTTGATTTCGGAGAGCTTCAGGACACGGCCATTCTGCACGGCGACGGCCGGGGTGTGCCGGATCCCGAGTTTGCCGGTGAGGCGACCCTCCTGGTCGAAATAGAAGCGCCGCTTGCGGTTGGTCATTTCCTTGATCGGCGAGCCGTTCACGAGGATGATCTTGGCTTTCAGGTCGCTGTACTGTGACGTCGCCCATTCCATCTGTACGGCGTCATCGCCGTCGACGAAAACCAGCGCCTGATGGACTGCCACGAAGTCGAGCGGGTTCACGGTCTGGCCGGCACGGGCGATGTAGTTGCCCTTCTGGTCCTGAACGTCGCGCTCGATGACGATCGTTGGATCATAGGCCCAGCTGCGTGGCTCCGTCGCCGCGGTGATACCAGCGACGGGCTTCGGCCGACGCACGCGCGCCTCGGACCGCTTGGCGAACTCCGCGTTCATGCGGTCGATCCCGCCCGTGGCCTGGAGACGCTGCAGGCGGGCCTCGATCGTCGCCAGCAGATCCGGCTCGATGATCGGAAAGACCTGGCCGACGACGCCGTGATCGTTCGCGCGCGTTGCCGAGGTCAGCGAAATCGATAGGAGGGCGACGATCGCGAAGGACTCGATCGCTCGCTTCACAGGATGGGCTGCCCGACACCAACAATCTTGTTCGAGCAAGCGTAGCCGATCGCGGCATAGCGGCTGTCGAAACCGTCCTTGTGCGGGCTGCCGACGTAATAGCAGCCGTGCGGGATCACGCCTGTCGGGCCGGCCACCAGCGGCTCGCCCAGTTTGGTGACAGGCTTCATGTGGCTGACGAGCTTGCCGGCGACGAACACATCCGCGCCTCGGTGAACGACAGTGTCACCCGGCATGCCGTAGACGATCTTGCCGAACATCTGCTTCTTCGCACCGAAATGCTTGATGACGAGCGGCACGGCAGGCGGCACGAAGAACACGTACTCGCCACGCTTGGGCACAGATGTCTTGTGAATGACGAACGCCCAGTTCGGCAGCGATTCCGACGCGTTGATGAGCAGTCCGTGCGTGTCGCGCCACTCGGCGATCGCGTTCAGCGAGATCCCACCGGCGACGAACAAGCCAAGCGCTGCCCAGAGGCGTTTGCGGGGACGGAAGCCCTCGGCCGCTGCTGGCGCCGCAATTGCCTTACTGGCCACCGGAACCACCAAAGCTTGAGACCATGGCGCCGGCAACCGACGGATCAACCGGTGCAACGTCCTGCGCAGTGGCGGGGGCAGGCACTGCGGCAAAGGGGTTCGGCGCGGCGGGAACGGGTGCGACCTGCGCCATTTCGACAGGCGCGATCGCCGGCGCGGCAGGCACCTGACCCTGCATCATCGACCCCATCTGCGCGGGCGTCGCCGGCATCGGTGCTCTTACGCCAGACGCATAGACGGCTCTGGCAACGTCGGCCGTGATGTCGGGCACGCTCTTGGACAGAACTGCCTCACCCACGAGAACAACCTGACCCGCCGCACCGCGACGCTGCAGCTCCGTATCGAGCGATGCCATGAACGTGCGCATCTGCGCCTGGACCTGATCGGGCGGGGTCGCGCTACGGGCCTGCGCCTGCACATACTCGCCAACGATCCGGGACAGGTCTGCCTTGACGATGTGCTGCGGCTTTTCCGCCATCACCAACTTGGTGACCCACATGGCCCAGACCAGCGCAAGAACGAGCGCGGCAGCGATCAGCAGCTGCGCGGCAGTGTAGCCGGCGAACACCGTCTTGCGCCGGCCAGTGATCGCGGCAGGAGCGGTCATAGCGGACTCGGCCGTGGGGGTGTCGGCGGCCTCGGTCATGCGCCGTGCTCCAGGCGGGCGGCATCACGTGGCAAAATAGCGTGACGTCGGAAAAACATGATCGCGCCGGAGATGACCATATGAACGATACCGACGATCATCTTGAACTGGTCGAGCCGGCCCGCGTCCGCTGCGAGGTAGCGGCTGGTCATGTTCTGCAGATGGTTCATCATGCCATCGAGCGAGAAGCTGCCGATAGCCAAGAAAAATAGGACGAAGACGCCCCACGTCATCAGCAGCGTCGTGGCCATAAAGCCCGCGAAGTGCAGGCCGAAATAAAGGAAATAGCCGTAGTCGATCTTGCGTGTCGTATGGAGGGGCTGAAGAACGGTTGCCATGGTGGTCACTCCGCTGCGATCGCCAGCGCTTCATCGGCGCTCGGATCGGTCCATTTCTCGGGGTTGTCGGGGTAGGCGACCCGTTCGATCGCCTCTTCCATCGTCAGACCCTGCGCGAGCAGGTCATGGATGGCCGCGAACGTGCGCGGCGAAGACGAGTAGACCGTCGCCGAATAGGGATCGAGGACAAGCCGGCCGACCGCCAGCGTCTCCGGACCCTTGATCATTACGTCGGAATATTCGGAGCCGTTGCGCTTCAACGAGCGGAGCAGCGCGTCGGTGTAATCGTCCATCTCGAAGCGATCGTGCTTCTTGAAGTCGGCGATCGTTTCCGCCTTCTGCTGCAGGATAACAAACCAGTCGCTGTTCTCGAGCGCGGCTTTGGAACCGTCCGACTTGTAATAGTCGTTGAGGCTCTGCGTGGCGGTCACCAGCGATGCGCCGTATTTGCGGCAAGTACGTGCATAGGCTTCGATGAAATCGGCCATCGAACCGCCCTTCAGCATCTGCCACGCCTCATCGAGCAGCAGCGCCTTGGGGACCGAGCGGTCCTCGCGGCGCATGGCCTGGCTCGCCATGAACATGATCGCCGTCAGCGCGACGCTACGAAGCTCCTCGCGCGACGACAGATCCGACAGCTCGAACACCGTCAGGTTGTTCTTGAGCTGGAAGGACACCTCGCCCTCGAAGAAGCGGCCATAGGTGCCGTCGGTCGAGAAGGGGCGCATCGCGATCGCGAGATTGATGGCGAGCGGGTTTGTGGTTTCGTCGAGCGCGGCGATGACGTCGTTGACCGAGCCCTGCCGGCCTTTCTCTGCCCAAACCTTGTTGATCGCGCCATCGATCAGGCCTCGCTCGGTATCGTCGAGCTTGTCGATGTGCCGCGCCATCTGGTTCACGATGGACTTGAGCATGGCGAAGCAGTCCATGAGGTAATCCTCATCGGTCTCCGCCAGCACCGGATCGATCATCGAGAACGGGTTGATGCAGAAGCCCGACGACATCGTGAACTCGACGAACGCGCCGCCCTGCAGTTTGCAGGAGTGCTCGAACGACCGGCCGTCGTCGATCACGACGACCTTGGCACCGGCGCCGACCATCGAGGCGCACAGCTCCTGCAGGGCCACCGACTTGCCCGAGCCCGACTTGCCAAAAACCGCGACGTTGTGGTTGCCGGCGGTGTTCTCGAAGGGCGACCAAAAGAAAGGCTGACCGCGCCTGCCGATCAGCATCAGGTGCGGGTTGTTGCCGCCCAGATATTCGCCTTGCAATGGCATCAGGCTCGCGGCCGTCGTGGTGAGGACAGTGCGCAGCCGCTTCATGTTCTTGAGGTCGAACGACAGACCATTGGCCATCGTCATCGGCATCGCCGCGAGCAGGCCCTGGATCTGCAGATAGCGATCGTCGAGCAGGTCCCAGCCTGCCGCGCGGTACACCGACTTCAGGATGCGCTCATTGGCGTCGCCCTTGCCCTTCGGGCTGAACGAGGTGACCGAGTAGAAAGCCTGCACCAGCTTGCGGCCCTGGCGCAGCTCGTCCTTCACGAAACGCCACTCCTCAGACTGGTCCTTCAGCTGTGGCAACATGCGCGCGGACTTGCTGTCGGCGAGGCTAGTGGTGCGCATGAACTTGCGGCCGGCGCGTTGCCCGGAGGCCTCCGCGTCGGGGAAGTCGAGGCACAGGTTGGTCGAGACCGGGCATGGCATGCGCAGCTTATCGGCGAACATGTCGCCGATGAGCTTGGCCATGTCCCAGGGTGCCCAGCGCTGCGGCAGATTGCGTACTGAGAAGGAGCGCACGTCAAACGTGTCCGGGTAGATCTCGCCGATCTCCGGGGCATGGTCGACGGTCTTGCCAGTTGGACGGAACCGCTCGGTGCGCAGCAGAATGCGGTCCGGCTCGATCCTCATTTCGAGGTCGTGACGCACGGCCTGGTCTGCGATCGGATCGAACGGATTGTACGTGATCGCGTCGTCACCGGGTGCCGTCGTGGGCGAGGTGATGTCATCGATCCACGAGATGAGGCCCTTAGGGTCGACTGCACGTGCATGGACGCCAAGCGATTCTAGCGCCGAGATCAGACCTTCCATGACCGAGGTAATTTCCTCGTTCGAGACGCGGCTCGATTCCGGGGTCGAGTAGGACAGGCCGAGGCGGTGATTGCGCAGGCAAAAGGGAGCTGATGCCGACAACGAGTTCCAGACGCCGCCCATCAAATACTCAGTGCGGTGCCGCGCCATCCGCTCGTAAATGCCCGATGCCGAATAGCGCGGCATGTACCACTGCGAGAGCTTCTCGCTGATGCGCGGGCTCATCCAGCCATGGACTTGCAGGGCACCCGGCGTCGGAATGCCTTCGGACAGCAGCTGGGCCAGCATTTCGTGGCTCTGCTCAGTTGCGCCGATCATCGGGGTCGCTTCGAGGAAGAAACCGCGTGAGGCGCTATTGTAGTAGATTTGCGTCTTCGGATCGTAGCTGCGGTAGGGCAGCCAATGGACAAACCGCGGGACAACCGAGTCCGGACGGCCGTTCTCAGGCTTGGCGGAGTCGCCGAGGAGCGTGGCAAGCAGGCCTTTGAAGATGCTCACTGGACAACTCCGGGGAACGAGGACGCGCGTAGCACCGGCAGCGGGTTCGCCGTCTTTACCGCCTCCCGCGCTTCAGGTTCGGCGCGGGCAAGGCCCGCGCGGACGGCCGGGTTGGCGTCGACCGCGGCGATCGCGGTGCGACCAGCCGGGGTTACATACTTTGGCGCCGTGAGTGCCGAGGTGGTGGTGACGGCCGGACGGACAGGCGCGGGTGAGGAAAGGGGCTTGGAGGCTGTGGTCATGCCAACTGCGACCGGCAAGTTTGGCGTGGGGGACGCAGGCTTCGAGCCATAGGTCACCGCGGGCGGGGTGCGGAGTGCCGATGGCGACACCGAAAGGCGGCGCGGCGCTTTCAAGAGCCGACGCGCGACCTGATCCTTGATGTCACCGACCGGATCGGCCTGAACGCGAGCAGCCGCGACCGCAGCGGCGCTTGGCATGTCCGGATCAACAACCGCGTCCTCACTTGCGATTAGAGGCTGATCGGCGTGCTCAATTGCAGCGAGCAGGGTGTCACCACCGGTGGCTGCGCGGACCTGAGCCGGCGTTGTGGCGACCGTATTGCTGGCTAGGGCCTGCTGCCATTCACCGCGCTCAACGACCGCATGTACGGCTGTCTGCTCATGCAGCCGCCCCGCCGCATCTATCTGCGCCGGGAAGATGATGCGCAGTACGCGCTCCTGACTGCGTGCAGGCACAACAGCCGCGGTATCGAACCGACGGCCCTCGCTACGCGGCGCCGTGTACGGCCCCGCGGGAGTAATCATGCGATCGCCATCTTGGCCAGAAATCAACGCCAGAGCGCGATCATCTATGACCGAACTGGGCGCGCAGATACCGTCCGGCGCGACACAGGTGAAGCTGCCCTTCACATTTCCGCCGAGCGTCGTGCAGCCAGTCATCATGGTACCAGCTGCGAGAGTGACAGCGAGACAAACGTGGACCTTATTCACGACCGGCCTCCAGCGATGAAGGAAGCGAGCGCTTCCTTGGGACGATAGCCCTCGATCATGGCGCCATCGGCGCGGACGATGACGGGTGTTCCGTTCAGGCCATGCGAGCGTGCGAAGCGCTCATTGGCATCGAGGCCCGAGGTGTCGCAGGTGGTGGCGTTGCGAAGAGGCTCGCCGGCATAGGCCTGATGAAGCGCGGTCTCGCGGTTCTTGGCGCAATACACCTGGTTGGCGAGGTCGCGGCTGCCCAGTACCGATATCGGCCGTTCAACCACGCGTACGTTCATCGAGCGCAGCGTGTTCGACAGAGCGCGGCAGTAGCCACATCGAAAGTCACTAAAGACCGTTACAGTCTTGCCCGACTGGTTGCCCCAGACGATTGCGCCATCCTTGGGGAGACCATCGAGCGAGATGCGCGACGGCGTCGCCGGATGCGTACCGGCCCCGACCGCCTTGGCAATTGGGGGCTCGCCGCTGTCAGCCGCATTGTTGGCCTTGGCGGAACCGCCAATCAGTGTGTCCGGATTGATCTCCAGAAGGCGGGTCGCTGTCAGATCCTGCCGCGTCTCCATGTCGTAGACCCGGCCGATGACGAGGTAGCGTCCCGAGCGATCGACGTAGAACAGGTTGTTGCCTGCCGTCACTTCGCACAGGCCGTCGACGACAGCGCAATCGACCTTGCTGACCTTGGTCTTGGGCAAGCGGGCCTTGAGGAGTGAGATCACCGATGCGTCGACGGGACGCAGCGCCGCATAGGCCGCTTTCGCGCCAATCGCTGCAGCGATGAACGCCGCGACGATCGCGAGGAGGATAAATGCCCGTCCCACGGTGACGCGCCGGTCGGCGCTGCTATCAGTTCCGAACATAAACACCCTCCAGGAAGACGATCTCGACGTCGACGCCGGTCGGCATTTCTATGACCGGCTGGTACTGCTCGGCGCGCTCGATCAGGTATTTACCGAGATCCTTGCCCGACTCCTGCGCCCCGCCGCCAAGCGCGCGCAGACCAACATTGCCGAGGTTAGGCGTGTGGTTGAGGCTGCCGGAACCGTTCGCACTGATTGTCGCGACCGGTGCATTAAACGCTTGATTCAAAGCTGAGCCGGCCCCGCCGACGAGACCTGCGAAGAATGCCTGCATCGCAAGGGAGCCTTCACGGCTGACCACCCGCCCCCGCACGCCGGTCTTGCCGCCAAACGCGATAAAGCCCTTAACCTCGGACTCCGCGTACCGCCCGCCCGGCTGCGGGCAGGTCATCTTCTGGAGCTTGATGTAGACCTTCTCGCTCGACAGATCGCCACGCGCCGCGCCATTAATGAGGCAGCCCTGGATTTTGGTGGTGAGAAGCTTGCCGTTCTGCAGCACCGAGCGCGCTGGCCCAGTGATGCGTAACACCACGGGCAATGGATCGCTCTGACTGTTGACGCCCGCCGACGCATCGACACCTACAACAACCTTTGCTGAAGCGAAGCTGTTCGCAGGGAGGTAGTTTGGGCTGTCGGTATAGACTGTGTTGCCCTTCGACACCTTGGAGGCATTGCCAGTCTCAGCCGAGCCGAACGAGACCATCTTTACTTCGCTAAGGCGGGCCGGCGCGGACGCTGGACCAGGGCCGGTAGCACCAAGGTTACCGTACAGCGCGGCACTGCCGGGGCCGTACATTGCCTGCGGCCCGGGCACCGGAGCGGGCGCAGCGGCGCGCTCATTGACCTGACGACGGAGCTGGTCGTTCTCAGCCTGATAGGCGGAGACCACACGTTGGCCGTCCGCCGACATCGACTGGTTTTGCGCGCGCATCGCATCGAGTTGCTCGGCAAGCTGCGCGACGCGGGCGTTGGTGCCCTCGACACCCTTCAGCTGGTTCTCGTTGGACTGGAAGCGGTTTTCGGACTGCGCCATCCACTCCTGCTCGGATTTGGTTTTGTTGGTCATGTCGCTGACCGAGACCGTCTTCCTGTCCGCGCTATCGGGATCGATCTTCTTGACCGCGTCGTCACCGCCGAAAATCCAGAAGGAGGAGGCCACCAGGACCACGCCGCACCCGACAGCGAGCTTCATTTGCTGCTTCTTGCGGGTCTCGACGTTGCCATCCAGTTCCGACGCGATCGGCGATACACCGTCACCGTCGATGGTTTCAGGAGCGTCGAGCGGCTTGCGCTCGCGAGAGAAGATATCTTTGATGCCCATGGCTTAGTTTCCGTTCCGCGAGACGAGGTAGGCGGTCGTGACCCGACCCGGCGCCAGCTTGGGTTCGGCGATCGACACCGCGAGTGCGCTCGATGGCGCCACGCTGGCCTCGGTCAGCACTGTTTCCTCGGTGCCCTTGTTTTCGATGCGCAGGACGCGGCCGGTGAGAGCGTCGCCGCGATATTCAGCGATCATCTGAACCTTGAGGTCGCCGACATAGACGGGCTTGAGCGAGCGCTGACGCATCTCGAAGCCGTCGACCGTCTTGTTGGCGTACATCGCCTGCACCAGCGTTACAGCGGCCTCTTCCGGCGAGGAGGTTTGTGCAACCTTGGTGGTCGTACCGGCTTCCGCGGCATCGGCCTTAGCGATCGCCGGGTTCGAGACGAACACCTGTACAGCCTGGTCGCCACTGATCCGGCACTGGAACTTGTAGACGTAGCCGCGCTTGCTGGTGCCGAAGAACGACAGGAGTTGGCGACCGAAGCCCTCCGGGACCGACAGGTAGATGTCGCCCCGGACCGGCTCGTTGACGACGGAGAAGTCGTCCGAGGGGTTGCCGGTATTGATCTTGGACACACCAGCGAACTCGTCGCCGACAAGGCTGATCCGGGTGAGATCCTTGGCGGACGCGTTGCAGGATACCTGCGCACCGTCGTCGGCCATTAGCGTCTGGTCGCGAGCCGCAAAGGCGGGGGCCGCAAAGACGAAGATCGCCACGGCAATTAGAGCGGCACCGGCGATGCGGCTCAGCCAGCAAAAGTTGCGGCTGGAGAGGGCAGTGCCGAGCGCAGCACTGCCAAAAGCGTAGATTGCGGTCACATCGCAGCTCCTGGACGGGTCTTGGGTTGGACCATGCTGAAGCCGACGAGCTTCAGGGTCATGCCGGCATATTCCCAGTCGTAGACAAAGGTCCGCTGCTCGGATGACACGATTTTCTGGCCGATGACCGTGTTGAGCTTGCCCGACACGGTGGACTGGAGCGCCTTGGGGTCGATCTCCATGCCCTCGAGCGTAAAATACTGCGACATGCTGGAGCCGCGCTGCTCATCGACGATCTTGAGGAGGTCGGCTTTGATCTTGCCCTGCGACTTGGGCGAGACGATCGCGAGAACCGACTTCATCCAATAGTCGAGGCTGCTCGGCGTGCGGTTAAGCGTCAGCACGGCCGTGTCGCGGGTCACAAGCTCCAGATACTCGCGCGAGACACCCGACGTGGACAGCGTGACCGGCGAGCCAAGAACAGGCTGCAGCACGATCTCGCGGCTACGTGTCGCCGACATCAGGAGCAGGAGCGCAACAAAACCGGCAAGAACCAGTGCAGCTATACCCAGGACATTACGCTGGCGAAGGACGCGCTGGCTTTGCGCGTGCTGGTAGGAAAAATCCATGTCAGCCCACCATTAGTCGGAGGTAGGAAGGTGGCGTGGCGCGCAGCGACGGGAAGCCGCCTGGCAAATGCCAATACGCCAGATGAATCAGCCACGACGTTGCCCGTCCCGCCTTTGCCCTCCTAAGGGCCCACCAGCCTAGGACGGCTAAGCCGATCCCGATGACGATGTGTTGGGACAGGATCCCCCAAGTAAAGGGGATAACCATCGCGAGGAACTCGTCGAGCGTCCAGAACCCGATCAGCTCAGGATCGTCGAGGTGCGATGGGATCACGTACTTATCGGCTGACATCACGCCACCTTCAAAAACGGTGCCGGCGAAGCTGCTATCAACGCCGGCACCGGGTCGGTTCAGATGGTGGCGGTGACGGTCGAGGTGACGATCGGAATGCCGGTACCGGCGCCGACGCCCACACCGACCGGGATCGCGACCTGGCCGAGCGAGAAGCGGCCCGAGGCCAGGCCGACGACGCCGCCAGCGAGCGACAGGACGGTGATGATCTTGCCGCCCGAACCTTCGAGGAAGCCGGTGAAGGCATTGAGTGCCGTGTTGAACGTAGCGTCTGCACCGGCGAATGCCGGCGAAGCGAGAACAGCGGCTGCTGCTGCCGCACCAATGACCGCCAGGGCGGTCGTCTCGGCGCGACGGCCGATCTTGAACGTGGTCTTCATGATAAGGAGTCTCCTTCGATCGAGCGCTGTTCAGCGCGCCCAAGAGGAGATTGGCCGGCAGCAATCTTCAGTCGCAAACGGAAATCGTCGGAACATTGCTAACGCTTATGCATTTCTTAACATTCCGAGCCGATCTTGCCTTTTGCGAATCACCTTGCCCGACTGGGCCGGGCGCCCGCCCGGAATTTCAGGGCACCTGCCCGAGAAACGCGGGCGGCCTGTTTTGGGATACCCGGTCATCTAGTTTGGCATCCAGATCGTAACTGGTTTAGCTGTTACGCTGCAGAATGCGGTTTTCGCCCTTTATGAGTATGCAAGGGTCCGGAGTGGACCCGGGATTGAAGGTTGACCAAAGTGACGGCTGAAAAGGCGTTTTATATTTCCGTCTCGGATCACTATTTCCGGCTGACCACCGAAGGTGTCAGACTTCTGTCGAACAAGCATCGCTCGTATTATTCTTTGCCTATGGTCATAGACGAACGCGCCGAGCGTGCTTCCGACTTGGTAAATAGCTATGACGCTGAGGACATGCGAAACCATCTTCGCATAATCTCGAGCGAGGGGGAGGTCGAGATCGACTTCTCTATCCTAGAGACCAGCGCCAGCACGATCGAGGCAGCTGCACTCTCGCTTGGTGAGGCACTCGGGCAAGAGGTTCTCTTAGCTGACGCTGTGTCGCTGGTACTTTTTGACCTCATTGTTGAACGGAATGCTACGGAGGTTCTCACAAAGCTTGGGCTTTCCGCTTCTGAGGCCGAAAATTATCGCGTTTCCCTGAAGAAGAAAGATGCGAACGTCATCCCGTTGCGACCAAAACGACCATAACCACTTGTTTCGAACCAGCTTTAGGGTTGCCTTTTACGATTTGGTGAGTCTACCCATAAGCCATCAGCCGGGAGAATGGCGATGGGCGAAGCGACGCGAAGTTGGGCGGAAAACCCAGCGGGGGCAATTCCGAGTTTCGAATTAGAGGATTACATCCTAGCCAGGATGGACCTTGCACGGGTAAGCGTCAGGGAACTGGCGACATTGACAAAAATCGGTCGGAGCCGTCTCCATGACGGGCTTCACCGTAAGGTCGAGAAGCGTGTCGCTCTCAAGATGCCTGAGATAGCAGCTATCCTCGAGGCATTGGGCATCAGCAAAATCGAAGCAATGTATGCTCAGGATCTGCTCCAAAAAAACGAGGCGGGAGTCGAACTAAGAGACCTCCTGAAGGTCATATCAATGGTACTCGGCGTCGTGACCGGCCTTCCTGAGCAGATCATTACCGTTGTAAGGCATGTTGACGGTCTCGGTTTTGACGATGTTCGACCTGAGCACGGCGAAGCTGCTCAAGAGCTGATAGTACGAGCTATAGAGGTGGAATACCAAAAAATCGGTATGCGCCGGTCCAAACGGCTCGACGAGTTTGGGGCGGAATAACGGGTCCCGAACGGCTCGTTTGGTTATACCGGGATGGTACCGTTTCCCCCCTCTCGCGGACTCAGTGAGATAGGGTAACTGAAAGCACGAGCGATACTCTAAGCTGCTACTCTCGCCGAGGGAGGGACGCGTCGCGTGACGACGTGCCTCTCGTGCTTTCAGTTACTCTATCTAATGAAGCCCTTTTTTTGGTGCGTCCGAGATACGGAAACTGAAAGCACGAGAATTTCCTCGTCAAAGAAACCGAAAGCACGAGCCAACGCGAGCGACTTCCCATGCCGCTGCCGTTTAGGCTGTCGCTATCGCCGAGACCGGAATCACGGGAGGCGATCTCGAGGTCGCTTGGCCTCGCGAAACCTAATTGAGGGAATGCCGTGCAAAGAAGAAAAGCCCGGCAATAGGTCGGAGCTTTCGGAATTTCGGAAGTGCTGCGTAACAACAGCGGCATAGCCAAATTACGATGATGCAGCGGGAATGCGTGCCTAGCGCGCCACGGACTTCTGCGTCCGCACGGAAATCCAAAGGGGGTTCTCCGAATGAATTCTATTACCTTCGCTCCAGGGGCTGGCCATCGGCGAGTAGACGAACGCACAGCATCGACTGGACGGATCGCTGAAGGCTTTTCCGGGCTTCCCGAACGCGTAAGTCATCGGCATGTTCTAACAGCTTTTAAACGTGCGGCTCCCTATATTGGTGTACCATCTCGCCTTGTGCATGCGGTTGACACACTGATGAGTTGGTCGCGGGAGGTAGACTGGAGTGAGGGACAGCGCCCGATTGTCTTTCCTTCTAACGAAACGCTCAGTCAAAAGCTTGGAATTGGTATTCGGCAGCTTCAAAAGCTGCTAAACAGTGCAACGCGGTGGGGGCTGGTTGCACACCGCGACAGCGCCAATGGCAAGCGTATCGGAGCAAGGGGAAAAGACGGCCGGCTGATCTATGCTTACGGGATAGATCTTAGCCCGCTTGGCGTGCGCTACGATGAATTCGTCCGCATAGCTGACGAGGGGACAGAGGCGGACTTGCGCATAAATGTTCTTCGAAAGCGTCTTACCGCAGCGCGCCGCCGCATCAGCAGCCTGGTGCAGCTTATCATCGACGAGGAGATCGGAGGTGTCGATGCAACCGGCATCATCGAAAGCACTCAGTTGGCTACTCATCAGATGCGGAAGGTTCGGGATGAACGTTTGCTCCAGGCGTGTGTTTCAAAGCTGGAAGGTCATGCGGCAGCGCTCGATGAGCGCATTAGGACGGTTTCGGCGAGGGATAACGAGGAACGGGAACCGGTAAAAGATTCACCCTCGGGCGTCTTAAACGACACCCACTATACAACTACAAAACAACCACCCATTGCTAAAGCAACATACTGTAGAGGCTTGGCGAGAAGCAGTAGTCAGCGAGGCTACGACGTCCGTAACAACGAGCCGCAAAGTGAAGTTGAGGCGGACCTAGCCCATCACGGCGTTGATCCGAGCTTTATTGCCGCCGTGGCTCCCGAGTTCATTTCGTGTCCTCCCGAGCAAATGACATGGGGTATTATCATCGGTGACGCCGAGAGGCTCATTGCCCAAGCTGCAATCCCAGCCAATGTTTGGTATGAGGCTTGTCGACTAATGGGTCAGAAAGGCGCGGCAGCCTCGGTTATCGCGACGGCCCATAAACACGTTCGAGGCGATGTCGATCGCCCCGGAGCGTATCTTCGCGGCATGAATAAGAACGCCGCCTCGGGAAAACTGAACTTGGGGCGGACTTTTCATGGCCTGAAGGACCACGCCAAAAGGCAACCAGTCCGATCACTATCGAGCAGCTCAGACCTTCGATCCATAGGCCAGCTTTTGGCGACAGCGCTGAGGTCTGAAAGTCGGGTCGGGCCGGCATTGCTGTGAGTGTGGATAGGGTAACCGAAAGCACGAGGCCTAGCGTCTCCTTTCGTTGTACCCTGACGAGATCCGGCGATCGCGACCGATTGAACCGCCAAAGCTCGTGCTTTCAGTTACCCTATGTTCGACTAGGGGTGATTCTAGAGGATAGAATGATAAGAAGGGGGTGTATTGCAAAGGGGATCGATGATGGCGAAATCACCAGCGATAGCGCGGCAGATTTCACTGTTCGACATGGACAGCCCGCTTCACGGAAAAGTCCGCGGCGAGCGGAGCATCATGGACTACCCGTTCTTCGTGCTTTCGAAGAATGCGCACCTTGAGCCTATCGAGTACAAGCATGACCAGGTGACCATTCAAATCCGGCCAAGCGCAACCGGTGTTGCGACAATGTGGGACAAGGAAATCCTTCTGTATGTTGCCTCCCTCGTTGCGCAGGCGATAGCTGATGGCCAGATCTCAGATGAGGACGTGACTTTTTCAGCTCATGACTTCTTTCGCATCACCGGAGTCGAGCGACCGTCGGTACGCGATTACCGGCGGTTTGGTGAAGCGCTGGAACGCCTTCAAGGCACTCAGATAAAGACGAATATCGAGACCGGATCAAAAATCGACCGGGGCTGGTTCTCGTGGCTGTCCGAGGCGCAGGTCGAGTACGAGAAAATGGCGAACGGGGACGAAGTCCTTCGCTATGTGCGCGTCCGCCCATGCAATTGGCTATACCGCGCAATCAAACGTGATCAGCGGATCTACCATTATCACCATGACTATTTTCGTTTGGGTGCAATCGAACGTCGTCTTTACGAAATTGCCCATTGTTACTGCGAAGCTGGTCCAATCGACATCAATCTTGAGGAGCTTCATCACAAAATTGGTTCTATGGGTCCAATGAAACGGCTAAAGCAGCTTCTCAAGAGCATTGAAGCAGAAAACCGGCTACCAGAGTATGACGTCAGCTTGATCGAGGTCGTATCCGGCGAACGAACAGACTCGCTTGGTCGTCGCCGTAAATCCGTCACTACATCGGTTCGCATGAAGCCTAAGCAGAGGTCAATTTCTGCTTAGAAGCGCTGCATCGCGGCGACCTTGGTATAGCCCGCTGACAGATTATAGATCGGGGAAGGCGAGCGAGCTGGCGACGTCAGCCGCGACCAGTTCGCGATAATGGCTGAGACGTAAGCCTGTGTTTCGGTGATGCGCGGGACCATGCCGCCGTGCACGTGACCTGGACCTGCGTTATAGGCGGCCAGCGCCAAGTGAACTTGGCCGAAACGATCAAGCTGCTGCCGAAGATAACGGGCACCACCACGCATGTTCTGCAGCGGATCATACCGATCGACGCCGAGGCCAACCGCCGTCCCCGGCATTAGCTGCGCGAGGCCGTAGGCGTTCGCCGTCGATGTGGCGATCGGATTGTACCCGCTCTCGCGGATAATCATCGCATCGAACAAACCGGTCGGGATACCATGCTCGCAGGCCACCGCGCTCATCATCCCATAGTAGGCGGCACGACGCGCCTCCGCACTCCGGGCAAGAAACCCTGACGGACGATAGGACAGCGGAGCACAACCGGGTTTGAAAGAGACGGGCTGGATGGTGATCCCCCCGCGTAGCCAGCCCGGAACCTGGATAGATGAAAACGCCGCAATACCCGTGGGCTCGCCACTCATAATAGGAGCACCCACCGAGGTTACCGCCGCTGCAGCGATCTCCTGCTGCATGCGGAACTGAACGTAGCGGCGACTAAGATCATGGACTTGAAAGGCGTCCGGCAGCGGCGACGGCTTGGCTATTGCAGCTAATGGAGGGATCCCGGGCAAAGAGTTCGTGGCATCGGTGGGCAGACTCCCCGTCATCGAGATCAGCTGAACCTTCCGGAACGCTGAGCCCTTTGGAGCGGCCCCAGCTTGCGAACCGACGATCAGAGCGGCGCAAAGGCCAGCAGCAGCGAGTGGATAACGCACGGAAAACCCCCAATGGCCTTGATATCGAAGAGTTGAGATCAAGCGGTTTGTGCTTGTCAAGACCACCAGACCTGCCGAAACTGAGCCAAATCAGCGCCTGAAGGTCACTCGAACATGTGGTTGATCCACCGCGATACCGACGGAAACAGCGGGGATCGGATCCCGCTGCCGGCACCCCTGCATGACGCGCTGGTGCGCTGGTATGTCGGCGACGGCTCGTTCCACGACGAACAAGCTGGCGTGACGCTCGTCCAGAATGCCCGGATCGGACACCGCTGGATCGCCTGCGACTGTCTGGGACCGGGTAAGGCCCCGCCCATCCTGACGCCGGCTTACCTCTCCGAGGCCGAAACCTACTATTTGCGCCGGTTGACCAGCACCAAGCGGCCGGAGCACCGCACCGATTGCCCCTTCTTCCGCGACCAGGCCACCAATCGCATCACGGAAGTCAGGTCCCACAACACCCCGACCGATCCACCTTCAGGCTTTTTCGAAGTCTTGCGACCAGCGCCGGAGAAGCTCGCACAGCGGCCTGAGGACGACAGTCTCGACGATCGGACCCGCAACGCCTCGACCCCGCGGCTCGCGCGCCTCCTATGGCGCCTGCTCGACAGCGCGGGCTGCAATACGATTGCCCCGTTGGGTATGGGCTACGAATGGTCGATCAGGGAAGAGTTCGCATCGCTCGGCCGTGCGGCCGCCAAGATCGAGATCGCGCCGGGTGTCGAGCTGGCCAGGGCATTCTGGACACACGCGCGTCCCCTCGAGACGAACACGGTCTATGGCACGCTACGCGCACTGGCGCCGAAGTGGCCCAAGACGCATGCTCCGCAAGGCTTCGTGACGCTCTATGCAAAGGCGATCAAAGGCAATGAAATCCATGTGCCTGACGGTGAACCGGTCACCATCGCGACGCGCGTCCAATCGCCTTCGATCAGGGGTAACCACATCAGCGGACCGTACATCGTCCTTGTCGTTGCTGGCGAATATCCCGAGGCGCGCGGTTATGCGCCCCTGCGCGCCTATGCGCAGCCGATCTACAATGGACGCATGTTCGTGCCTGTGGAATCCGACTTCGAGCGCAAGGCGCTACGCGCAATCCTCGATACCCAGCGCGTGTTACATGCCCGGGGTGTCGACATGGCCATCAGCAAGCCGCTCTTCGATTCAATGACACCAAACGGCCCCTGCCGGCCCGACTTCATCCTGGAGGCGAGGTCGCGAATGACGGGGGAATTGCGGACGGTCGTGGTGGAGGCGATGGGATTTGAAAGCGACGAGTACGAAGCTGCTAAGGCGGTGACGCACCCTCGCATGGAGGTCCTGGGTGATCTCGTAACGCTAGATAGGTCCGAAATGGATCAGGATTCTGCGTCGACCAAACTGCTTCGGGTTCTGGATATTTGAGCGATCAGCTCCAAGTCATCGTCGCAGCAAAATAACTAACGATTCCAAGCGTTACCGGTGTCGACAGTAGATACAGCTTTTGCCAGCGCCACCACGCCTTTGGCAGGAAAAGCACGGCGCCACAAACACTACGAACATCTTCCCATGCCTTGTCACGGTACAAACCGTGGACCGTCACGGAGACTGACATAGCCATGGCGATTGCGCAGCACATAGCCGCTGCCAGATAAATGGCGATCCAGTTGGCAATCTCGACCTGCGAAAACTGGTTCATCGACACCTCGAATGAAAAAGAGCGCGGTCGACAAACCTGCGCAGAATGATTCTAGTTCCAAGAGCAGCTTAGCGGCGAGATTTTAGCAGCTGGTAAATGAGACGGTGCGCCACTTGGTCCGTCAAAAAAATGGAGTGGAGAGGGAGGGTAAGAAAAGGGTCGCGGAAAGCGGCCTTAACCTTCCACCCCAGGGCAGCCGGAAAAGGCAGCCTTCAGCACGAGGCCTGTAGCCATGACCAAGTACGTCCTTTTCATAAGGGACCACGGCGCCAAGGACGTCCTGGATTTCCATCCGAGCGAGATGTCCGCCAAAAAGGCTCTGGCCGCCTATGTGACGAAGAAGACAGGACGTGATCTGCCATCCGACCCGGAAGCGGCTGTCGAGGAGATCGCCAACTACTTCGATCGTGACAAGACCTTCTACGCGATCGCCGGCGTCCCCGCCGGTGCGCACTAAGGGGTATGGGACATGGCTATCATCGCCAATCGACCATCCCAGCACCTCGTCGATCTGGTCGGCGCGCTTGCCGGCACCTGGCACGGGAACAGCGCGATGTGTCGGTGCCCCGCGCATGCCGACGGTACGCCAAGCCTCTCGATCAGGCAGGGTGACCGCGGCCTGCTGGTGACCTGCTTTGCTGGGTGCGACGCTGGCGACATCCTGCGTGAGCTGGACCGGATACCAGTCGGGCGCCGATATGAACCGCCGGTTCCGGCCCAGGCAAAGGGTACGGCCAACATCGACCGGCTGTGGAACGAGGCCGTCAGTGTCTCCGGTAACCTGGCCGAGCGCTACCTCGCCTCGAGGGGGCTGTTGCCGGTGCCAACCGACGTCCGCTTCCATCCGCGCTGTCCGCTAGGTCCCAAACCCATGACTGTCTTCAAGCCGGCACTGCTGATCGGGGTCCGTGAAGCGCAGCGCCTGGTCGCCTTTCAACGCATTTTCCTGAAGCCCAATGGAGGCTATTCTCAGAAGGCGACGCTCGGCACGCTTGGTACCGGGGCATGGCGGGGCGGTGGCCTTAGTGCGACCATTGGCCTGGCCGAAGGATTCGAGACGGCGCGGGCTTGGTCTCGGATCCGCGGACTACCTTGCTGGGCAACGCTCGGCTCGCGCCGGTTCGATCTCGTGACGATCCCTGACAGCGTTACAAAGCTGATCCTCGCGGGCGATAATGATCTCGCCGGACGCCGTGCGGTCGCGCGAAGCATTGCTCGCTTCGCATCCGACAGTCGTGTCATCCAGGTCGATTACCCAGTGGGCTACAAGGACTGGGCCGAAGCGCTCGAGGCGGCAGAGAGGGGAGAGGGAGGGAGGCGGTGAGCTGTCGAATTGGCAGCGCGCAACAAGGGAACCTGCCATGTTCGATTTGTTCGATCTTCCGCCCGTCACCGATCACAGCGCAGCGGCAAGAATTGCCGGGTTGCTGGCATCGGGTACGCCGATCGCCCGCCGCGATCTGAACGAGGCGATGACAGCGGCCTTTGGCGGCTCGGACGCAGACGGACATTGGACGCAGCGTGACAGCTTCGAGATGCTCGAACACGGCATTGCGCTCCATCTCGCGTCGCGGCCGTACCAGCTCACTGGTATGTCGGACGTGGCACAGGCGTCGGCGATCATGACGATGCTGCCGACCCAGACGGTGCGCAGCGAGGAACAGATCGACCTCCAGCAATTCTCAACGCCGGTCGATATTGCGGCGATCGCCGTGCTGATGGCCGCGATCGGTCCGCACGACATCGTCCTCGAACCCAGCGCCGGCAACGGCTTGCTGATCGTTCAGGCACCGGCGTGCGCCAGCCTGCAGCTGAACGAAATCGACACGAAACGCCGCGAACGCCTCGCCGGCATTTTCCCGGACGCGATCGTCACCGGCCACGACGGCGCTGCGCTGGTCAGTCTGCACGCGCGACTGCCGAAGCCGACCGTGGTGGTGATGAATCCGCCCTTCTCGCGCAGCGTCGGTCGCGGCGCCGACGATCTAGCTGCACTTCGCCATCTCCAGGCAGCGATCCGGCGGGTCGCAAAGGGCGGACGGGTGGTGGCAATCATGCCCGACTGGTTCGCGCCGAGCGCACGGCTTAAGGCGGCCTATGAGGCGGTGCTGACCGGCTGCACGGTTCGGACCTCGCTTCGGCTGGAGCACTGCTACCGCAAGCACGGGACCGACATCGCTGTACGGCTCTACGTCATCGACAAGGTAGCAGGCGGCACGCCGCATACCGTCATTCAGCGCAGTTCGGTCGCGGGTTTCCTCGACGCCGTAACCATCCCGCCGCGGGCCTCGCTGGTGGCTGATACCCCGATAGCGGCACTGCCGGAGCCCAAACCCAGCCTGTTCGGCGCGGCGCGGCAAGCCAAGGCGACGGTTGCTCGTACCTATCATGCACCGGTGCGCAACACCGTACTGCCGGTCAGCTACAGAACGCTAGCTACGGCCGCACCTCTGGCCGACCAGGTTGGTTGCTATCTGCCCTACCGGCCAAGCCGGATCGTGTTCGACGTCGCCGGCGACCACCCGACCGCGCTGGTGGAATCCGTGGCGATGGGTTCGATACCCGCACCCATTCCGACGCACATTGCCCACCTTCCGGAGCGCACGGTGACGGAGCGGATGCTGTCCTCATCGCAGCTCGAGACTGTGGTCTATGCGGGCCATGCTTGGGGTCAGCTGCTCCCCGGGGCGTTCAAGCCTGCCAAGGAGGGCGTCGGGCTCACCATCGATCCCGAGGGCAGCCGTTACCGGAAGGGCTTCTTTCTGGGGGACGGCACTGGGGCGGGTAAGGGCCGACAGGTCGCGGCGTGCATTCTCGATAACTGGCTACAGGGTCGTCGCCGGCATATCTGGGTGTCGAAGAACGAACCGCTGCTCGAAGACGCGCGTCGCGACTGGACTGCGCTCGGTGGCATGTCGGGCGACGTACAGCCGGTCTCCAACTGGAAGATCGACCAGCCGATTAAACTGGACGAGGGTGTGCTCTTCGTCACCTACCCGACGCTGCGCTCGATGCGCTCCGACCATAGCCGCCTGCAGCAGATCCTAGATTGGGCAGGTTCCGATTTCGACGGGGTGATCGCCTTCGACGAGGCCCACGAGATGGGCGGCGTCGCCGGTGGCGAGGGTGCCATGGGCAAGAAGGAAGGCTCACAGCAGGGCATCTGCGGCGTGCTGCTGCAGAACGACCTGCCCGGCGCCCGGGTCCTCTACGCCTCGGCAACCGGCGCATCCGATGTGAACAACCTCGCCTACGCGGTGCGGCTTGGCCTGTGGGGACCCGACACCGCGTTCGCAGACCGCGAGGCGTTCATTGCCGAAATTCGCAAGGGCGGGATCGCAGCGATGGAACTGGTGGCGCGCGACCTGAAGGCGCTCGGTCTCTATACCTCGCGCGCGCTGAGCTTCGCCGGCGTCGAGTACGACGTGCTGCGGCACGCACTGACGCCGGCGCAGATCGAGATCTACGACACCTATGCCAAGGCCTGGAGCGTCATTCATCAGAACATGGAAGAGGCGCTGGAACTGACCGGCGTCGTCGACGGGTTCGAAAAGACGACGCTCAACAGCGGTGCCAAGGCCTCGGCACGCTCGCGGCTGGAATCGACCAAGCAGCGCTTCTTCGGGCAGGTCCTGCTCTCGATGAAGCTGCCGACGGTTATCGCCGCGGTCGAACAGCATCTGAAGGCTGACCAGTCGGTGGTGCTACAGCTGGTCACGACCGCCGAGGCGATCCTCGATCGACGCCTGGCCCAGATGTCGGCCGACGAGCGTGCGGATCCTACGATAGATTTGTCACCGACCGAGTATATTGCCGATTATCTGATGCGGGCGTTCCCGACGCGACAGATGCAGACCTATACCGACGACACCGGTACCGCGCGCTCGGCGCCGATGAGCGATGAGTTCGGCAACCCGGTCCATAACCCCGACGCGCTCGCGGCCCGCGACCAGATGCTCGAGCACATCTGTGCACTGCCTCCGATCAAATCGGCCCTCGACGCGCTGATCGAGCATTTCGGCACCGACATGGTGGCCGAAGTGACGGGGCGGTCGCGGCGTCTCGTACCGACGTCGGACGGTCGCCAGAAGATCGAGACCCGCTCAGGTCGGTCCTCCCAGGTTGAGGCCGCGGCGTTCATGGCCGGTACCAAGCGAGTGCTGGTCTTCTCAGACGCTGGCGGCACTGGGCGCTCGTACCATGCCAGCCTCGACGCCAAGAACCAGCAGCAGCGCGCCCACTTCCTGCTCGAACCCGGCTGGCGTGCCGATCGCGCGATCCAGGGGCTTGGTCGCACGCACCGTACCCATCAGGCGACGACACCGCTGTTCAGGCCGGTAACCACCGACTGCAAGGGCGAGCTGCGCTTCACCTCAACGATCGCGCGGCGCCTCGACAGCCTTGGCGCCCTCACGCGCGGCCAGCGGCAGACCGGCGGGCAAAACCTGTTCGATCCGGCCGACAATCTCGAAAGTGAGTATGCCAAGGATGCACTCCTGACATGGTTCGCGCTCCTCGATGGCGGCAAGCTGACCAGCACGACGATGGATGACTTCTGCTCGCGAACCGGCCTCGAGCTCCACGACAATGACGGCGTCCTGAAGGAAGAGCTGCCGCCCATCCAGCGCTGGCTGAACCGTCTGCTTGCGCTGCCAATCGGCCTCCAGAACCTGATCTTCGACGAATTCCTGGCACTCGTCGAAACCCGCGTCGCCGCAGCCCGCGAAGCCGGCACGCTCGATGTCGGTGTCGAGACGATCACGGCGGATACCGCGACGGTCCTCGACGACACGCTGCTGCGCACCGATCCCCTGTCGGGCGCGACCTCGCACCTTCTCACGATCGAGATCGCCCGCCGCAAGAATCCCATCTCGCTCGAACGTATTCTCGACCTCGCCAAATGGCAGGACGACGTCGCGTTCGTGGTCAACGCCCGGTCGGGGCGCATCGCGCTCCGGACCCGGGCACGGTCGTGGATGGACGACGATGGCCAGCCGATCGCGCGCATCGAACTGCAGCGTCCCTGCCGACGTGAGTATCTGCGCGAGGCCGATCTGCTGGAAACGGCATGGGACGTTGTCGACCGGGAGACCTTCGAGGCCAAATGGAGCGCGGAGGTCACCGAGGCGGCGGGTCAGGTCGATACCGAGACGATCCGACTGGCGACCGGCCTGCTGCTGCCGATCTGGTCGGCGCTGCCGTCGGACCATCTCGCGGTAAACCGGATTGCGGACGCCCATGGCAATTCGTGGCTAGGCCGTCTCGTATTCGACCAGCACGTCGTCCAGCTCTACACCAAGCTCGGAATCGCCAAGACCGACGATCTGCCGGTCGACGCGATCGCGCGATCGGTCCTCTCAGGCCGAAGTGTCGACGTCGTGCGGCCGTTCCCGATGATGCTGCGGCGCTCGATCGTGAACGGCAACCCGAGGGTGGAGATCGTGGACGCACCCGCCTCGCAGCTGCCCTGGCTGAAATCGCTCGGCTGCTTCGCCGAGATCATCGCTTACCGGACCCGCGTCTTCGTGCCGGCGACCGACGCAGAGGCTGTGTTAAGCCGGATACTGAAAGCCTCCTGATGGGGGTCAGCACATAGAACGGACCCAGTTGAACGCTAACGATTGGCTGTGACGGAAAACCTCCAAAACCGGGTTTGGGCCTACTCGGGCAAAGCGACAGGGTTTGTCGAACAGGCTGAGCCTCAATTAACAGTCGCGTCAGTGGCTTCGAGGGTGCCATCGGAAATTATGTGTTTTCCGTCACTCTAAGCTTTCCCGTTTTCCCATCGAAATTCGCAATTTCGAGAATTTCATTTCGGGAACAGATTTTGGGAAAGCGAAACCCGCCTGTGGCCGTGAGCCGATCTGCAGTGCCGTTTCCCCGCCCCACGTTCCCAATCGGGAAACGGCCGGCGAGCTATCTGCCGGCAGCGCTCCGCTGTTCGGCAGGCGTCGCGGCGCGGTGTCCGTAACTGAGGACGCTGGTGATCCGCCATGCGCCATCCTGCTTCGCCCAGACCATCACGAACTTGGCGATCCCTTCGCATCGGCCTGTCGCCAGTTCGCAGAAGCGGTGTTCGCCTTCCTCGATCGCACCATAGTCCTTGATCGGATAGATGTGGAAGGTCGCCGGGATCAACTCGCGCTTCACCTTCCCGCAGATGTATTTGCGAACGCCGTCCACCATCGCGTCGCGCTCGAACGTCGCGCCGCCAGTATCGTGGTAGAAGGCCACTTTCGGATCGAAATAGCCGGAGAAGGCCGGCAGATCGCAACGATTGTAGGCATCGAACACCTTGGTATCGAGCGTGCCGATCTCCGTCGTCAGCGGATCGGTCGGAGGCGGCACGGGTGTCGCAAGCAATGCCGCGGCAATGGCGATGGTGGTCAACATACTCGTGGTCCTGTCAGTTCATCTGGCCGCGAAGGAAGGCGATCAGCTTTGGATCGCTGCTGGTGCGCTCAAGGATAGGCAGGATGATCCGCCACCCGTTGTCGCTATTGGTCAGGATGACGATCCCGTCGCCGTTCGCGCGATCGATCGCGGCGAAGGTGAAGGCCCCGGCATCCTTGCCGGTGTGGAGCATCGTCGTGCCACCGGGAAAGCCGAGGAGCTGCCAGCCGAGTCCGAAGCCGGTCCAGCGCGGACAGCTGGCCGCCTTCGTTCCGGCACATATTTCAGGCGTCAGGTCGGCCTGCGATGTGCTGCGCTCCGCCGCCAAAGACGCGACGAGGCCCCGGTCGTTGCGGGCATCGATGAGGAAGCGCGCATAATCACGCGCGGTCGCGTGCGCCAGATCGGCAGCATTGTATCGCGTCACCCGCTCGACCGGCAGCGGCTTGCCTGTGTCGTCATACGGCACGGCGATCGGCACCGTCTCACCTTGCGCCGACACATAGCCTGACGCACGCATATGGGCCGGGGCGAACAGCCAGCGCTCGGCAAGCCTCTCGAACGACTTTCCGGTAACACGCTCGGCGTAGCGCGCGGCATATTGATACCCCTCGCCCGAATAGCCGGTGGTCGTGCCAGGATCATGATCGAAGACCAGCCCCTTTGCATCGCGCCAGTTCGGTAATCCGGTGCGATGGCTCAGCGCCATGCGGACCGTCAGCTTCATCCGCCGGGGATCGCGCGACAGGTCGGGGTCGCTCCAGTAACGGTCCATCGGCTCATCAAGCGACAGCTTGCCGGCCGACACCAGTCGCAGAATGACCTCTGCCGTCAGCGGCTTCGTCAGCGAGGCTAGATTGTAGGGCGTGGCGACGGTGGTCGCACGGTTGGGGCCAGCCATGCCCCAAGCTCCAGTCGAGACGATCCGTCCGTTGCGTATCACGGCGACTGAAGCACTCTCCACGCGCTGTTCGCGTAGGGTTGTGGTCATATCCGGAAGAGAGGCTTTGGCTCTGGCGTCCGCCATCGAGGCGCAAGCCAGCAGTCCCATCAAACTGCCGTGAACCGTCCGCTTCAGGAGATTGACTGTATTGCTCATGTGCAACAGTTAGCGGCGTCGACGTTTGGCTGCAACATGGATCGTATTTCCATCGCGGTGACGAACGTGAACCGCTCCAGAGATTCCCAGAATACCATCCTATTTCGAGAATTGAAGCTGGCACGGGCCGCATCGCAAAAGGGGTTCGTTTTCGGGAAAGCCGGCTCAACCGCTTTCACCCATTAACGATGGTCACTCCGACCCGAGAGCGAACATTCTGATGCGGGGTTCTGACACTGACCAATCCGCGGAAAAGCGCGACGTTTGAGCCGATGCCAGAACTGACCGATTGTGTAACCAATCAAGCATTAAAACGGCTACACGGCAGCTACGTTTTTCTCGATCTCGGCCTTATCCATTACCGACCAGACCTCCTGAATCTTTCCGTTAGCGAAGCGATAGAAGACGTTCTCGTGGAAAATCACGCGTCGGCCGTTCACGTCGATATCTCGGAACCTGCGTTTCGGATGGCAGTCGAACCGGAGTCGGGCAGCGATGTTCGATACGTCGGCGATCAATAGCTCGGCGGTGAAACGGAGATCGGGGATGTCGCTCTGATCGTCAGCGATCATTTTACGATAGCCCTCTAAACCGACGGATTGCCCGTTATGGATGACATTCTCGGCGACGAAGCGTTCGAGCTGCGCGAGGTCCTTGGAGTTCAGATAATCGAGATATGCGTGGTAAGTGATCTCTAAGTTCATAGGCTCAATCCTTCCTGCTCGCGCTTTAACAACCCCGAATAGCCTCCGCAGATTTTGCAGAGATTAAACGACTGCACGAGCTACAGCTAGCAGCCGAACGCGCTAGTGTCAGGTTGCCCCCGCTACCGGACTTCTCGGCTACCCGTGCAGCTAAGGAGCACCCTATCCCTCAGCACTTTAGTAGGTGCCCGAGCGATCCCAAAAATCGCAGCGGTGGAAGGCGGCAAACTTGCCTGACTCCATCTTGGCGCCAGTGAGCTTGAAGCTCATCACTTCATCGCGCTTGGCGTCGAACCGGTTCCATTCCGTCCGGGAAGGAAGATCGCTGACGTGCGCAAAATAGTCGACCATCTGGTCCGACAGTTTTTCCTGCAACGGGTTGAGCTTCACCGTCACATCGGCCCCACCCCGGAAACCGGGGAATATGTAAGCCAACTCATAGGTGTGCGACGCCAAAAGCGGAAAGGTGGTCGGGGCGACGTAGGTTGGCGCGGTGCCGTCGCTAAACTCATAAGCGTACACCGGGATTTTGTCGGCCAGCCACCGGTTCAGGGTGCGTCCCGTGCAGGCGAACAGGCTGTCCGTCGCAGCTGCGGCAAACGCTTCGCTCGGGCTGTCGTAGCGGTCGAGCGGATATTCGAGCGCGACCTTGGGAGCTAGCGCCGCGCCAAACTGGCGTTTCAGCCAGACCGGATAGTCCGCCACCGTCATCGCCTTGCCGGACGCCAGTTCGGGGAGCGCGACGAAGAACCGCCCTTCATCGTGGGTATTGCCGTTGACCAACGTCACATGATTGATCCGGCCCGTCCGATAGGCATCCGCAGGATGTATCGGCAACACGGTGCCATCGATGATCGCCTCGTTGAGGAGATAGTTGGTCTGGGTATCAAGAACGCGCTTGGTCGGCAGCGCGCGCAGACAGGCGGCTGTGTCGGCCGTGCACCCCACTTCCTTTGCCAGCTGGTCACCAAGCACCTCAGCGAGTGCCAGCGGCCGCGGCGCACCGAACGCCGGGTAGCGTTTTATCTCACCGGCACCGCTCATTGCGATCGCGTGCTGGAAGGTGCCCGCAGCCAAAGGAGACGCGATCTGGAGCATCACGCTGTTGCCGCCCGAGGACTCGCCGGCGATTGTCACGTTGGTCGGATCACCGCCAAATGCGCCGATATTCTGCTTGATCCAACGAAGCGCCGCCTGCTGATCGAGCAGCCCGTAATTGGCGGATGGATGACCCTCATTGTCCAGCGCCTTCTGCGCAAAGAAGCCGAACACGCCGAGACGATAGTTCAGTGTGACGACAACCGCCTTGCCGCGCAGCGCCATCTTGGTCGCGTCATAATCCGCCCCTTGTCCGACCTGGAGCGACCCGCCGTGGATCCAGACGAACACGGGCAGCTTCTGCCCCGCCTGCGCTGCGGACGCACTGCGATAGACGTTGAGATAGAGGCAATCCTCGCTCCCGCCGGCGCGCGCGAACACACCGAGATCGGCGTTCTGCGCGCAGCTTGACGCAACGGTGTTTGCCTTTCGTACGGCGGTCCATGGCTTCAACGGCTGGGGCGGCTGCCAGCGCAAAGCGCCAACTGGCGGGGCCGCGAACGGGACGCCTAGCCAGCTTTGCAGGTCACTTCCGGCGACACCGGACAGCGGACCTTGAGCGGTTACGACATCGAGACCCGACTGGGCAGCGACGGGTGGCGCGCCGAACATGCTCAACGAGGCAAGGGTAGCGGCTACAGTGTGTCGCAGGGTCATCGTCAACGGCATTCGTTTTTCTCCGTGGGTCGGCAGAAGCCGATAAATATTATTCAGCATCTGTCGCCTCGAGCGGGTGCCGTCGGCACGCCGCCCCGTCACCCCTGGCACGAAAGTGGCATGTCCCGCCTCGACGGGACTGTCCGCTTAACATTCGCAGCGTGTCGGGAGCGTTACGGAAAGGGCAATATTCGAAATCGACAAACTTGCCGTCACACCGGAAAGGGACGTGCCGATAATAGCAGCCCGTCCCTTGTCCCGGCGCGAATACAGATTTCGCGTATTTTTACTAACGATTGACCATCTTCATGCCCTGCGCGGAATAACGCTCACCCTGGACAGGGATAGCGGCAAGGATGGCGGCAAGCTTCTGCAGATCGTCAGAGTTCAACTCGACAGAGGCGCCTCCGACATTCTCCTGAAGACGGTGAAGCTTGGTCGTACCGGGGATCGGCACGATCCAGGGCTTCTGCGCCAGCAGCCATGCGAGCGCGACCTGCGCCGGCGTCACACCTTTGGCCTCTGCCAGCGATCCGATCTCCTCGGCCAGCTTATGGTTCGCGGCTCGTGCCTCAGCCTGGAAGCGAGGCAACGAATTGCGGATATCGCCCTCGGGGAAGCTGGTGCCGGCATCGATCTTGCCCGTCAGGAAGCCCTTGCCCAGCGGGCTGAACGGCACAAAGCCAATGCCGAGCTCCTCGAGGAGCGGCAGGATCTCGGCCTCTGGATCTCGCGTGAACATCGAATATTCGCTCTGGAGCGCCGCCACTGGCTGCACAGCGTGAGCGCGCCGGATCGTCTGGGCGCCCGCCTCCGACAGACCGAAATGCTTGACCTTGCCTTCTGCGATGAGGTCCCGAACCGCACCTGCCACCTCCTCGATCGGCACATCCGGATCGACGCGGTGCTGGTAGAAGAGATCGATGCGATCGGTCTTCAATCGCTGCAATGACTGATCTGCGACGATCCGGATGCGCTCGGGGCGGCTGTCAAGCTGGCCCGTACGCGGACTACCGTCCTTCCAACCGAATTTGGTCGCGATCACGACCTGATCACGGAAGGGAGCAACCGCCTCGCCCAGCATTTCCTCGTTCTCAACGCCGTAAGCCTCGGCGGTATCGAAGAAGGTCACGCCCAGGTCATGGGCGCCGCGGATCAAGGCGACTGCGTCGCTGCGCTCAGTGGCAGCTCCATAGCCGAACGACAGCCCCATGCAGCCGAAGCCGAGGGCGGATACCTGAAGTCCGTTCGTGCCGAGTAAGCGTGTGTCCATCTGTCTTTCTTTCGCGGTCATTGTCGGGGCATGCGGTAGAGATCTGATGTGGGACCGGCTCGGCCAGAAGATTACCACCGGATTTCGGGAAGGACCTATAAGCGGTCCTGATAAATCACTGATCAGGATACAGCTGAAGGGGCGGTTCGGCTCAACAAGGCGATCGGCACCGCGGCCAAAAGGATTGCGGCACTGGCGAGGAACTCGGTCTGCGGGCCGAAGGCATCGTAGATAATGCCACCGCCGGCAGCTCCGGCCATGATCGAGAACTGTACGATCGCGACGACCAGCCCGCCACCAGCCTCCGGATCATCGGGTGCCGCACGCGTAACCCAGGTCCACCAGCCAACCGGTGCCGACGTGGCGAACAGGCCCCAAAGAGCGAGCAATGCTGCGACAATCGCAACCGAACTGCCAAACATCGTCAGCCCGACGGCAACCAGCGCCAGAACAGCAGGGAATACCGCAAGCGCGAGGTGTAGCTTCCTGCCGATCACCCGACCGACCAGCATCGTTCCGATAAAGCCGGACACCCCGATCAGCAGAAGCAGCGAGGAAAGAGTACCGACGCCAACCCCTGTGACCTGCTCAAGGAAGGGGCGCAGATAGGTGTAGAGCGAATATTGCCCCATGAAGAAAAGCGCCGAACCCAGGAGACCGATCAGCACCGACCGGCGACGGAGCAGGGTCATGAAGCCTGTGCCGCTTGTCCGCTCCCGATACGGAAGGCGGGGAAGCGACACTGCCTGCCAGATGACTGCCGCGACGGCCAACGGCACGACGCAGAAGAACGCGCCGCGCCAGCCGATCAGGCCGCCAAGGAAGCTGCCAGCTGGCGCGCCAACCACTGCTGCAATGGCACTGCCGCCATTAAGCACGGCCAGCGCCTTCGGAACCGATGCAGGCGGCACGAGACGCATCGCGATCGCTGCGGACATCGACCAGAAGCCTCCAATCGCAATGCCGAGCAACGCACGCCCGGCCATCAGCAACGCGTAGTTCGGTGCAAGGGCCACCAGCGAACCGGAGACGACGAGGAGTGCCGTCAGCGCGAGCAGCACGTGACGTCGATCGCGTCGGCCGATCACCCGGCTGAGTGACAAGCTGGCGACCATCGCGAAGAGCCCGGAGATGGAGATAGCCTGTCCGGCCTGGCCCTCTGTCAGCTGCAGGTCGTGTGCGATCGGGCTGAGCAGGCTGATCGGCATGAACTCCGACGCGACCAGCACGAAGGTGCAAAGCGTCATCGCAAAGAGCGCGCCCCAGGCGGCCGGAGACGAGGAAGTGGCGCCGATGTCGACGTCAGCGCTGGCCGTGATGCTGGCCATGATCGATGTCCTTCAACTTTGATGAGCGGGCACGGGCGGCACGCGTCACCGCGCCGGCATTGGCAGCTTGAGCTTCGAAATGGAGGTGCCGGAGAGGGCTTCTTCCAGCCGGCATAAAAGCCAGTTGAGCCATTGCCTTGCCGAGCGGCGCGTCGGTCAAATCGTTCTTCAGCACACGTTGGAATTGGAAGCCGAGTTGCTCCGCATCGCCATTGGCCGTGAGCAAGACAACGGCGACGACCCCACCGCACCGGTTCGCGTCAGCTCGCGCCTGGCCAAGCCATTGAATTGCTCGGAATTCGTTTCGTACATC
This sequence comes from Sphingomonas sp. PP-F2F-A104-K0414, assembly GCF_004340945.1. Classification (GTDB taxonomy): domain Bacteria; phylum Pseudomonadota; class Alphaproteobacteria; order Sphingomonadales; family Sphingomonadaceae; genus Sphingomonas. The sequence goes on along the minus strand of NZ_SLYD01000006.1, from coordinate 153,712 downwards.
GGAGCCCCTTTTGCCGCCGGCAGAGCCCTGACGGGGGCGCCTGACTGCAACGCAAACGTAAGCCCGAAACGTTCTACGGATTAGACGCTAAGTTCCGCATGCTCTTATCAGATGTGCTTATCAGTAAACGGTTAGGCCCGGTAGCGCAGCGCATCGACCACAAGCGCGAACGCAGCAGAAGGCTGACGTCTGCTAGAATAGAAGAGGTGGAAGCCAGGGTACGACGGGCACCAGTCTTCCAGCACCGTGCAGAGCGTTCCCGCTGCCAGGTGCGGTTGCGCAGCTTCCTGCGGCATGAACGAGAATCCGAGACCATCCAGTGTCGCCTCCAGGATCAAGGCCATCGTGTTGAACACGCACTGGCCTTCGACGCGAACGTTGATCTCGTGGCCGTCTTTCTCGAACTCCCACGCATACAGCCCGCCGTGCGTGGGCAGGCGTAAGTTGATGCAGGCATGTGTCAGAAGACCCTGCGGGGTGGTCGGTGCTACCCTGTCCTGCAGATAGGCCGGCGCCGCGACGACGATCATACGCTGTTCGGGCCCGATCGGCACGGCGATCATGTCTTTGGCGACCATCTCACCCAAGCGAACGCCGGCGTCGTAGCGCTCGGCGACGATGTCGGTCAGGCCATAGTCCGTGATGATCTCCACGTTCACGTCCGGATAGGCTTTCAGCAAGGGGGCAAGCCGCGGCCAGACGGCTGTTCTGGCAGCATGCTCGGTGGAAGTGATGCGGATCGTACCGGCAGGAGTTTCCTTCAGCGCACTGAGCGCTGCGATCTCTGCGCGGATCTCCTCCAGTTTGGGTGAAACCCGTTCAAGCAGTCGGGCGCCTGCATTTGTCGGCGCCACGCTGCGTGTCGTGCGGTCGAGCAAGCGAATGCCGATCCGCGCTTCAAGCGCCCGCACCGTCTGGCTCAGCGCCGATTGCGATACCCCGAGCAGGGCTGCGGCACGCGTGAAGCTGCCCTCGCGCGCGACCGTCAGCAGCACCTCCACGTCGTCGAGCTTGGCCTGAGCCATTAAGAAGCAATCCTTATAAGGGTATCCCGATTGCCGCCTCTAATCGCAGGCAAGCGCAAAGGCCACATGTCGAGCAGCGGCGGGAAACCGCCGGGCCAAAAACAAGGGTAGCATTCATGAGAGGTCGCAAGCCTGGGCGAGGGGCGAACAGCTGGTTGGCGATCGCTTCCAGCTGTCGCCTGCCAAGCCTTCGCCGGTCGCGTGGAGAGGCTGCGCCGCTGCAACCTCTTTGGCGTTGAAACCGGCGAGAGCATTATCCTCGGATCGTTGAATAGAGAGGCTATGCCGCAGGCATCCATTATAACCCGCGACGCCGCACCGCTGAAAGTCGTGGTGGTGCTCAGCGCCATGATGGCCTTTGCGTCTATCTCCACCGACATTTATCTGCCGGCTCTCCCGACATTGAAGCAAGCGTTCGCGGAAAGCTCCGCAAACGTGGAATGGACCCTGTCAGGGTTTCTCGTCGGGTTCAGCATTGGGCAGCTCCTCTGGGGGCCGATCAGCGACCGGTACGGTCGCCGCTTGCCCATGCTGGCAGGCATTGTCCTTTTCATCATCGGGTCGATGGGCTGTGCCGCAGCGACGACGCTCTGGCATCTGATTGGCTGGAGGGTAATCCAGGCCGCAGGTGCCTGCGCCGGGCCAGTGATCGCACGCGCGATGGCGCGGGATCTCTACGGTCGCGACCGCGCGGCGCAGCTCCTCTCCACCCTGATGCTGGTGATGGGGATTGCACCGCTGCTTGGTCCACTGGTTGGTGCCCAGGTTCTTCACGTCGGCAGCTGGCGCACGCTGTTCTGGATGCTCGCTGTCATCGGTGCCGTCATGATTGCAGCGGTGTGGCGACTTCCGGAGTCGCTACCTGCCGACCGGCGGTCGACTACGCCGATACAGGCAGCGCTGGCCGGCTATGGCGTACTTCTCCGGAACCGCACCATCATGGCTTATGCCCTGGCCAGTGGCTTCTACTATGCCGGCCTCTATGCGTATCTCGCCGGTACGCCCTTTGCCTACATTACCTACTACAAGGTTCCTGCCGACGCTTACGGCCTGCTGCTCGGGCTGGGCATCATAGGGCAAATGGCGCTCAACCTGATCAACCGGCGTTATGTCGTGCAGCTCGGAAGCGAGCGGATGTTCCGGTGGGGCGCTACGCTCGTCGCTGTATCGGGGCTGTGGTCGGGTGCTGCGGCGTGGACTGGCGTCGGCGGACTGCCGGGTCTGGTCGTGCCGTTGTTCGTGTTCCTGTCGGCAAACGGGCTGTTTATTGCCAATGCCGTTGCCGGAGCGATGGAGGCACAGCCGGACCGTGCTGGTGCGACATCGGCGCTGGTCGGCTCGATCCAGTTCGGCAGCGGCATCTTTGGGTCGGCACTCGTCGGCTGGTTTGCCGACGGGACACCCCGATCGATGGGCGCGGTTATCGCCGTCACGGGGGTTTGCAGCGTCGTCGCTGCCCAATTCGTCAGCCGCAAAACGCGTTCGACCGCGGCGATAATTCAGCAATGTTAGTGACGGCCACGATGCGCGGACCGGGAAGGACAGGGAAATGAGCAGCTCAAACGACATGGAGATCTCCCGGCGGGGAGTTCTGGTGGGAAGCGCCGCGGCTGTGGCGTTGACGACTGTGTCCGCAGCGGACGCGCAGACCGCTCCGGTTCAGCCGAAGCCGGCAATGATGAAGGTCACCATGAAAGTGAATGGCCAGCGCCGTTCGCTGGAGATCGACACTCGGACGACACTGCTCGATGCGCTCCGCGAGCATCTGCAGCTGACGGGCTCCAAGAAAGGCTGTGATCATGGTCAGTGCGGTGCTTGCACCGTCATGGTCGGGGGCACCCGCATCAATTCGTGCCTGAGCTTGGCCGTGATGCACGAAGGCGACGAGATCACCACGATCGAGGGGCTCGGCACGCCGGACAAGCTGCATCCGATGCAGGCGGCGTTCGTCAAGCACGACGGCTATCAGTGCGGCTACTGCACCCCCGGGCAAATTTGCTCGGCCGTAGCGGTACTGGGTGAGATCAAGGCGGGTATCCCAAGCCACGCGATGGCGGACGTCACTGCGAAACCGCAGGCCACCAACGACGAGATGCGCGAGCGGATGAGCGGCAATATCTGCCGCTGTGGCGCCTACTCTAACATCCTCGAAGCGATGACTGAAGTCGCGGGAGCGAACGCATGAAGCCCTTCACCTATGAGCGCGCCAAAACTCCCGCCGAGGCAGCCGCGCTTGTCGCCAACCGTCCAGGCGCAAAGTTCATCGCGGGCGGGACCAACCTGCTCGATCTGATGAAGCTGGAGATCGAAACGCCGACGCATCTCGTCGATGTCCAGGATTTGAAGCTCGATCGGATCGAGGCGACGCGCGATGGCGGACTGCGGATCGGTGCGAACGTCACCAACACTGCACTGGCGTCCGATGACCGGGTCCGTCGTGATTATGCGGTACTGACCAAGGCAATCGTCGCAGGTGCCAGCGGGCAGTTGCGAAACAAGGCGTCGACCGCGGGCAACATCCTGCAGCGTACCCGGTGCCCGTATTTTTACGACCCCAACCAGCCATGCAACAAGCGCAAGCCGGGGTCAGGATGTGCTGCGATCGGCGGATATTCCCGCCAGCTGGCCGTTATCGGTTCGTCTGATGCCTGCATCGCCACCTTCCCCGGCGACATGGCGGTTGCGCTCCGGGTCCTCGATGCAACGGTAGAGACGGTGAACCCGCAAGGGACAACCCGCGCGATTCCGATGGCCGACTTCCACCGGCTGCCCGGGAGCACGCCCCAGTTCGACAATACTCTGCAACGCGGCGAGCTGATTACGGCTGTCACCCTGCCCAAGCCGCTCGGCGGTCAGCATTTCTACAACAAGGTCCGGGATCGTGCGTCCTACGCGTACGCGCTCGTATCTGTCGCCGCGGTGATCCAGCCCGACGGCACCGGCCGGGTCGCGGTAGGCGGTGTCGCCCACAAGCCGTGGCGGGTCGAGGCGGCGGAAACGGCGATGCCGCAGGGTGCCCGCGCCGTGGCGTCGCGCCTGATGGCAGGTGCCAAGCCGACGGAGGACAACGCGTTCAAGGTGCCACTGGTCGAGCGGACGCTCGCGGCGGTGATGCATGACGCAGGTATGAAGAAGGTGGCAGCATGAAGTTCGAGACGCCTGCGGGCACCAATCCGATCGATCAGTTGAAAGTCGTCGGCAAGCCGACCGATCGTATCGACGGCAAGTTCAAGACCACCGGCACCGCACCTTACGCCTATGAGCGGCACGACGTCGCCCCGAACCAGGCCTATGGTTACATCGTTGGATCGGCGATCGCCAAAGGCCGCATCAGCTCGATGAATGTCGCCGATGCCAAAGCCGCGCCTGGCGTACTGGCGATCGTCTCGACCCTGGACCACAAACCCTTGCCGCTCGGGCAGCAAAACACTGCCAGTCTGTTTGGTGGAGCCGAGATCCAGCACTACCATCAGGCGATCGCCATGGTCGTCGCGGAGACGTTCGAGCAGGCACGCGCTGCCGCGAACCTGATCCGCGTCGATTATGCACGAGGAAATGGCAAATACGATCTCGAGGCGCTTGCACCGACCGCCCCGCTGGAGGGTGGCGGCAGCGGTGAAGGCAGCGGCGCGCCACCGATCGATCGCGTTGGAGACTTCGATGGTGCCTTCGCCTCGGCGCCGGTGAAGCTCGACCAGCAGTACACGACGCCAGGGCATAGCCATTCCATGATGGAACCGTTCGCGACGATCGCGGCGTGGGATGGCCCGAAGCTGACGGTGTGGACGTCTAACCAGATGATCGCTTGGGCGAAGCGCGACGTCGCCAAGACACTGAGCCTCAGCCCTGAGAACGTCCGTGTGGACTCGCCCTATATCGGTGGCGGGTTTGGCGGAAAGCTGGCCATTCGCGCCGACGTGCCGCTTGCCGCACTGGGCGCGCGAGCGGCAGGTCGCCCGGTAAAGGTGGCGATGCAGCGGCCGTTGATCGCCAATAATACGACGCACCGTCCTGCCACCATCCAGCGCATCCGGCTGGGTGCCACCCGCGACGGCAAGATCACCGCGATCGCGCACGAGAGCACATCCGGCAACCTGCCCGAGGGGAAGCCCGAGACCGCCGTCGCGCAGACCAAGCTGCTCTACGCCGGTGCCAACCGCATGACGCTGATGAAGCTCGCGGTCATGGATCTGCCCGAAGGCAACGCCATGCGTGCGCCGGGCGAGGCACCGGGGTTGATGGCGCTTGAGATGGCGATGGACGAGATGGCTGAGAAGCTGGGCATGGACCCGATTGAGTTCCGCATCGTCAACGACACGCAGGTCGATCCCGAGAAGCCGCAGCGGCCGTTCTCTCAGCGGCAGCTGATCAAGTGCTTGCGCGAAGGCGCTGACCGGTTCGGATGGAGCCGACGCAACGCGAAGCCCGCATCAGTGCGCGAGGGGCGCTACCTGATCGGCATGGGAATGGCCGCGGCATTCCGTAACAACCAGCTGACTAAGTCTGCCGCGCGGGTTCGCCTCGATGGCAAGGGCATCGTGACGGTCGAAACCGACATGACCGACATCGGTACTGGCAGCTATACGATCATCGCCCAGACCGCGGCCGAGATGATGGGCGTCGAGCTGGACAAGGTCGTGGTGAAGCTCGGCGACTCCGATTTTCCTGCCGCAGCAGGCTCAGGTGGCCAGTGGGGTGCGAACAACTCGACTGCGGGCGTTTATGCAGCCTGCATCAAGTTGCGCGAGCAGGTGGGGCAGCGGCTAGGCATGACCGGCGACCTTCAGTTCACGGACGGAGAAGTCCGTGCAGGAGGCCGCAGTGCCAAGATCGCCGACGCAGCCCGCAACGGTCCGCTGACCGCCGAGGACTTCATCGAGTATGGGGACCTCGCCAAGAAGTACCAGCAATCGACCTTTGCGGGTCATTTTGTCGAGGTCGCGGTGGACTCGTTCACCGGCCAGACGCGTATCCGCCGGATGCTCGCAGTCTGCGCGGCCGGGCGCATCCTCAACCCGAAGTCCGCACGCAGCCAGGTCATCGGAGGCATGACAATGGGCGCAGGTGCCGCACTGATGGAGGAACTGGCGGTCGACAAGCGCTTCGGCTTCTTCGTCAATCACGATCTGGCGACGTACGAAGTGCCGGTCCACGCCGACATCCCGCACCAGGAAGTTGTATTCCTGGACGAAGTCGATCCGATCTCATCGCCAATGAAAGCGAAGGGCGTTGGAGAACTGGGTATCTGCGGGGTCGGCGCAGCAGTTGCGAACGCGATCTACAACGCCACCGGCGTCCGTGTACGCGATTATCCGATCACGCTCGACAAGCATCTCGACGCGCTGCCGGCACTGACGTGATTACGGTCTCGTCAGGCATGCCGTCCGACATGCAACCGAAGGGACCGGCAAGTGACGGCGCCGGAGCGCGAGGTCCGTAAATTGCGGCATACCGGACACGCTGCTTTAAGGCGGTCAAGGAGCATCAACATTTTTCGCGGAGATGTGAATTATAAGACGAGGAACGTACCTGCAGATAGCATGTCGTTCAATTTCGTGAAGCGCCTGCGGTCAATACTACTTTGCTACTCGCGCATGGATATTCATCGCTTGCTCGCCACTCTTTGACCAATGTTCGGCGGTTGCGAGTGTAGCGATCGACCATAAGTTCGGCTCCAACGATGTGTTCGCAGTAGAAGATACGGAAAGCGGCCTCGGTCTCGCACCAACCGGCAACGCTCCGCCGCGTTCCTTCGAACCCCAGCATGATCGGCCATATGATTAGTTCAAAGGTACCGCCACTTTGATTCATAGACGTAATGCGCATCTTGCGCTGCTCGCGTAGTGCCTGTCGACATTGTGCCAGGTCCAGTCCGGTAGCGGCGGAACATTTTGTGGGTCCAACGTAGAAACTGGTGTTGTCGAGTGCCTCGCGCATGTTCGGGGCCAGAACGCCGTTGATTTTTGCAAGCGCGTTGCTGACTGCATGAGCAAGCTGAGGGTCTGTCTGCCGCGCCACCCACTCCGCGCCGACCACAAGCGCGTGGAGTTCTTCCTCAGTGAAGGACAGGGGCGGCAGTACGAAGCCAGGACGCAGGACATACCCAACTCCCGCCTCGGCATCGATGTCGGCGCCCATTGCCTGCAGCGTGAGAACGTCGCGGCGAATGGTGCGGAGCGACACGCCGGATTCTTGAGCGAGCACAGCCCCCGACACCGTCCCGCGGTGTCGGCGCAGAATCTGCAGGAGATCGAACAGGCGATGGCTGCGCGACATCGCTACCCTATCGCCACCACGGCCTTGCCGCGCAGTTTATTTCCACCTTCAATGTCCCCGATCAGCGCGATCGCGTCGCACAGCGGGACGATCTGCGCTATCGGCAGTCGGAAGCCCTTATCGCGTGCAGCATGCGCCAAGGTGTCGAGCAGATCGGCCCGCGGAGTGGCGACGATCGGTTTTACCCGATTGTCGAACATCGCGCGCAGGAAACGGGCCGGCGTGGGGTCGACGGTCGTGAAGGTCCCGACCTTCCGCAACATGCTGAGACCGCTCGCCGTAGACAGCGTTCCCGCGGCATCGAAGACAACGTCGAACTTCTCCACGATCTTTGTCGCATCAGTTACACGGTAATCGTACACTTCCGCCATTCCTAGCGAGCGGGCACGGTCCATTCCCTCGGCGCTGCAATTGCCCGACACGTGCGCCCCTGCCAGGCGCGCGATCTGCACAGCGGCTTCGCCGACGGCGCCTGCGCAACCGTTGATGAAGACACTCTGTCCGGCTTTCAGCTTTGCCTTGTCGAGAAGGCCGTTCCAGGCGGTGACGCCGGGCGTTCCGAGACAGGCCGCGTCCTCGAACGATACCTCTTCTGGTTTTTTTGCAAGCGCGACCTCCTTGGCGAGCGCCGCTTCACCTAGGGCACCTGTCTGTTTGAACCGGGCCAGGCCGAAGACCGCGTCACCCACAGCGAAACGGGTCACGCCTTCGCCGACCGCGGTGACGACCCCCGACAGGTCCATGCCCATGCCGCGAGGGAAGGATCGTCCCGTCATGATCTTCATCATGCCGTCGCGCATCTTCCAGTCGATCGGGTTGATCGCGGCATAGCGGACGCCAACCGCCACCTCACCCTTGCCCGGCGCATCTAGTACGAAGTCCTCCAGCCTCATGACTTCGGGGCCACCGTATTTGTGGTATTGGATGCGTTGCATGGTCGACTGCCTGTTCGGTTGAGACGTCGGCTTACATCCCCATGGTGACAGTTTCTGTCACCATGGGGCGAGCTGAAGTGGATTATCCGCGACTATTCATCCGATCAAACAGCTCCTCACCCTGACGACGGGTCTCCGCCGATATACCGATCAGAACCTCATCCTCACCTGCCTCGAGCTGGGTTAGGGCTTCCGCCGCAAATGCCTCCGTCGACATCATCCGCTGGTTTGCGGTTCCGCCACTTCTCGTCCTGCCGCCTAGACCTGTGTCCACGATCGGTGGGGCCAATTCGACCACCTTGACGTTCGTTGCACGTAGTTGATGTCGCAGGCTGAGCGTGAAGGAGTGGATCGCCGCCTTAGTCGCGCAATAGACCGGGACGTCGGCCATTGGTGAGAAGGCTAGGCCCGAGCTGACGTTGACGATCCACGCCAGTTCCTGCCGTTTGAAGGTGGGGAGGAGTTCAGCGATCAGGTTAATGGGCGCAGTCAGGTTGATCGCGATCTCCTGCTCCAGCGCAGCAGTTGCGGCATCGCCGTTGAAGTCCCGCCGGTGCTGAACACCGGCATTGTTGATGAGGACGTTGAGGTCGGGATGATCGGTCGCCAGCCATGTGACCATGGCATGGCGGCTCGGTGCATCGGCCACATCGCAGACGCGGGTGATAAGCGCAGGATATTCCGCATTTGCTTCCTCGAGAGTCGCCTCGTTTCGTCCGCAGATAATGACCCGGTTTCCCGCCGATAACAGTCTGGCTGCCAGAGCCAGACCGATGCCGGATGCACCGCCCGTGATCAGGATCGTATTACCGTTGAGTTTCATGTCGAACGTCTTCCCTACTATGCAAGGCGCGCCGACGGTGACGAAGGGCTCGCGGACACACCTTTCCGATCGGCATGCCGATCCAGGTGTCGCGGATACCTCAGAGAGGAAGAGTTGCCGTCCGGGCAGGACGACGACCGGGCTACCATCCGGTCAGCACTCTTTCGACGCGAACACACTACCCAGACCGGCTGAGAGCTACAATCGTCATTTCAATGTCGCGAGCGCTTTCAGCGGCGAGACATGCTGCAAACGGCAGCAGCCCCCGTGCAGCAAGGAGCGTGCGGATCCGTCTGCTTTTCGACCTACCCTAACGGTTTTATCTCGCCTGCAACGGCGAGCAGCGCGCGCAGACCCGCCGGTACTTGTCGTCGTCCTGAATAGTAGAGATAGAAGCCGGGACCGGTCGTCGCCCATTCGGTCAGCACGAGGCGCAAGCTGCCGTCTGCAACATGCTTGGCAAACAGTGCTTCAAGACCAAACGTCAGACCCCCGCCGTTCAGTGCCATCGCCAGGGTTGAGCGACTATCGTCGGCGGTCATTGCACTTTTGATAGATACGTCGAAGTCACCGTCTGGCCCCTCGAACTCCCATCGGTAAATACTGTCGTCACCAAGCCGGACGCCTAAACACCGGTGCTGCTTTAATTCATTTGGATGGGTCGGCGTGCCATGCTTTTCCAGATATCCAGGGGATGCCGCGACAACCCACCGCAGGTCTGCGGAAAGGCGCTGCGCGATCATGTCTTCGGGCACGGTGCCGCCATAGCGCACGCCTGCGTCGAATCCCTCGCCAACAACATCGACAATACGGTTGCTGGAGACGAGATCGACCTCAATATCGGGGTGGCGACATGATAGTTCGGCAAGCACGGGACCAAGCACCAGCGTTACCGCATCGATCACGGCGTTGATGCGAATCTTGCCGCCAGGAGTTGCGCGAAGCTGATCGAGGTTGTCGAGCGCGGCTCCCAGGTCGGCAAACGACCCAGAGACGGATTTCTCAAGCGCCTTTCCAGCCGACGTCAAAGTCACGGATCGGTTCGTCCGGTTGATCAGTCGAACGCCTGCGCGTTCCTCAAAGCTCTTCAGCGCGTGACTGACTGCGGAGGCAGATACGCCAAGCTCGAGGCCGGCGCGACGGAGATTGCGATGCCGCGCGATCGCCAGGAAATAGGCAAGGTCGTTTAGGTTGGTGCGGGTGACAAGCATTTCGTATGATGAACCAGGTTCAGTATCGCATCAAGCGGTACAGAGGTAACCTCCTTCGCACGAATGCGTTTAATAGTCCTGACCGGCGCCCTTTGGTGCACCCGCGGAGGATCGGCGATGGCCAGTGAGACTTTTCAATTGTCGCGAAGGGAGATGCTTGTGACCAGTGCAACGACTGCTGCAGTATCTGCCATACCAAGCGAACCGGCAGACGCCGCGCCGGCCGTCAAAGCCGTGCCGACGTACAAGTTGGCGATAACGGTGAACGGCAAGCCCCGCGCGCTGACGTTAGATCCGCGCACGACCTTGCTTGATGCGCTGCGCGAACATCTGCACCTGACCGGTACCAAGAAGGGCTGTGACCATGGTCAGTGCGGGGCCTGCACGGTCATCGTGAACGGCGAGCGGATCAACGCCTGTCTAAGCCTCGCCGTCCAGCATGACGGCGACGCCGTGACCACGATCGAAGGGCTCGGCACGCCCGAGCGCCTGCATCCGATGCAGGCCGCTTTCGTAAAGCACGACGGATACCAGTGCGGTTACTGCACCCCGGGGCAGATCTGTTCCGCGGTTTCGGTACTGGAGGAAATCAAGCGTGGCATACCCAGCCATGCGCAGGCCAATCTGCTGGCAGCGCCGCAGCCGACCGGTGCCGAGATGCGAGAGCGAATGAGCGGCAACATCTGCCGCTGCGGTGCCTATTCCAACATCGCCGAGGCGATGGCCGACGTTGCCGGAGCAAGCGCATGAGAAGCTTCACCTACGAGCGGGCAGGAACGCCTGCGGACGCGGCACGGATGGTCGCGAGTGATCCGGGCGCGCGGTTCCTCGCCGGCGGTACCAACCTGCTCGATCTGATGAAGCTCGAGGTCGAGACGCCGACCCATCTGGTCGACGTGCAGGATCTTAAGCTCGACCGGATCGAACCTACCGACGCGGGCGGGCTGCGGATCGGTGCGTTCGTCAGCAATACGGCACTTGCTAGCGACGAGCGGGTGCGGCGGGATTATGGCGTCCTCAGCCGCGCCATTGTTGCCGGCGCCTCGGGCCAGTTGCGGAACAAGGCGACGACCGCGGGCAATCTGCTCCAGCGGACGCGGTGCCCGTATTTCTACGACACCAACCAGCCCTGTAACAAGCGCAATCCCGGCTCTGGCTGTGCGGCGATTGGTGGCTATTCGCGCCAGCTTGCCGTAATCGGATCGAGCGGGTCGTGCATTGCGACCTATCCGGGCGACATGGCGGTCGCGATGCGCGTGCTCGATGCGACAGTCGAGACGGTGAAGGCGGACGGGAAGACACGATCCATACCGATCGGCACCTTCCATACGCTGCCAGGTAGCACGCCTGAGCGGGATAACGTGCTTGATCACGGCGAACTCATCACCGCGGTGACGTTGCCGCGTCCGGTTGGTGGTACGCATGTCTACCGCAAGGTGCGTGACCGGGCGTCCTATGCGTTCGCGCTCGTGTCGGTCGCTGCCATCGTTCAGCGCGACGGCAGCGGACGCGCTGCGTTCGGTGGTGTCGCCCATCGGCCTTGGCGCGTGGAGGCTGCGGAGGCAGCGATGCCTCGCGGCGCGGCCAATATGGCGAAAGCGGTCTTTGCCGGCGCACGGCCGACCGACGACAACGCATTCAAAATCCCACTCGCGACGCGCACCCTCGCGGCAGTTATTGCAGAGGTGAAGCCATGATCTTCGACACACCCGCAGGCGCCAACCCGACCGACCGGATGAAGGTGCTCGGCAAGCCACTCGATCGCTACGAAGGGCATCTGAAGACGACCGGTACCGCGACCTATGCTTATGAATGGCAGGGTGTCGCGCCCGGATTTGCGTACGGCTACATCCTCGGAGCTGCTATCGCCAAGGGCCGGATCATGACGATCGACACGCGTGACGCCGAACGTGCGCCCGGCGTGGTCGGGGTGGTTACGTACCTCAACGCCGGCAAGCCCGGGGTCGGCAAGTTCTACGTCCAGAAGATGCTCGCCGCACCTGAGGTGGACCATTACCATCAGCCGGTCGCCGTCGTCGTTGCAGAGACGTTTGAGCAGGCTCGTGCGGCTGCGGCGCTGGTGCGGGTCGACTATCATCGGACGGCAGGCCGGTTCGATCTGGCCGCGCAGAACGCCAGCGCGCCGGTCCCACCGGAGGGCGAGTTTGGCGGCCCCAACGAGAAACAGGTCGGCGATTTCGCCAAGGCGTTCGCCGCGGCCCCGGTCAAGGTCGACGAGACCTACACCGTGCCCGACCAAGCGCACGCGATGATGGAGCCACACGCCTCGATCGCCAAATGGGACGGTGATCGCGTGACGTGCTGGACGTCGATCCAGCAGATGAACTGGGGAACGCGCGATTTGGGGCTGATTCTCGGTATCCCCAAGCAGAACGTCCACCTGATCTCGCCCTACATCGGCGGGGGCTTTGGCGGTAAGGGGACCGTGCAGATCGATCTCGCGCTGGCAGCGATCGCCGCGCGGGTGGTCAAGCGCCCGGTAAAGATCGCGCTGCAACGTCCGATCATGTTCAACACGACGATCCACCGGCCCAAGACGATCCAGCGAGTGCAGCTGGGGGCGGGCCGTGACGGGCGGCTGACGGCGATCGGTCACGACAGCCTGTCGGGCAACCTCGTCGGTGGGCGGACCGAGCCGACCGTCACTTCGACGCGGACGCTGTATGCGGGCGCGAACCGGCTGACGCGGATGCGGCTGGCGACGCTTGATCTCGCCGAAGGCAATGCGATGCGTGCGCCGGGCGAAGCGCCTGGGCTGATGGCGCTCGAGGTCGCGATGGACGAGTTGGCGGAAGAGCTGAAGATGGATCCGATCGAGCTTCGCGTCGTGAACGATACGCAGGTCGATCCGGAGAATCCGAACAAGCCTTTCTCGACCCGAGCTTTTGTCCGCTGCCTGCGCGAGGGCGCGGAGCGCTTCGGCTGGGACAGGCGCCAGAGCAAGCCCGGCACGGTCCGCGAGGGACGATGGCTGATCGGCATGGGCATGGCGGGTGCGATCCGTGGCGGCAAGATCGCCAAGGCAGGCGCACGGGCCCGGCTCGATCGGCACGGCGTGGTCACGATTGAGACCGACATGACGGACATCGGCACCGGAAGCTATACGGTCGTCCAGCAGACCGCGGCCGAGATGATGGGCGTCGCGCCCGATCGGATTGTCGTCAAACTCGGAGACTCCACCTTCCCTGAAACGCCAGGGTCGGGTGGGCAGCAGGGCGCGCCTTCTGTGACGGCAGGTGTCTATGCGGCGTGCATGAAGCTGCGCGAGACGGTCGCGCAGCGGCTCGGCTTCAACACCGCCAACGTCGACTTTGCCGATGGGCAAGTCCGCAGCGGTAACCGGTCGGTAAAGCTCGCTGACGCGGCCAAGGACGGCGATATTGTGGTCGAGGACCTGATGGAGTTCGCCAAGCTCGCCGATCAGTTCCAGCAGCAGACCTTCGGGGCGCATTTCGTCGAGGTCGCGGTCGACGCCTATACCGGCGAGGTCCGGGTGCGGCGCATGCTCGCGGTCTGCGCCGCAGGACGCATCCTCAATGCCAAGACTGCGCGTAGCCAGGTGATCGGCGGGATGGTCATGGGCGTTGGCGCCGCGCTGATGGAAGACATGGCGATCGACAAGCGCTTCGGCTTCTTCGTGAACCACGATCTCGCTGGCTACGAGGTGCCGGTGCACGCCGATATCCCGCATCTCGACGCCTTCTTCATCGATGAGGTCGATCCGACGATATCGCCGGTAAAGGCCAAGGGCGTCGGCGAGCTCGGCCTGACAGGGGTCGCGCCAGCGGTCGCCAACGCGATTTACAACGCCACCGGCGTCCGCGTGCGCGAGTATCCTATCACGCTCGAGAAGCATCTCGACGCACTGCCAGCACTGACGTGACTACGGTCTCATCAGGTGTGCCGTCGGGGATGCAACCGAACATGAGCCGCGACCACCGAGGCGAACAGTCCCCGTTCGCGTCGTTGAGCCGTCGCGGACTGATGGGACTGGGAGTTGCGGCCGGGGTCGCGACAGGAATGCCGTCGGCTGCGAATGGTCGTGAGGCGGACCATCACGCAACGGCGGGATCACGGATTGATTCCGCCCTCGTCCAGATACTGTTCGCAGATCTTCAGGTGCCGCTCGTCGCGGGGTCGAAGACACAGCCGCCCGACCGTCTGGAACGCGCTGTGGCCGTGCTGGCAGAGGTCGGCACGATACTCTTTCTGCCCATGCTGTTCAGCGTAGTTATGGAGGGAACGTCGCCTCCGCATTTGCTCCCGGCGCTCAAGCCCTATGCCCGACCAGCGAGCACACTTTTGCGCATACCCGTCGCACCGTTTCATGATCGGGCAACCGCCGCGGCCATCGCCAGACAGCGTCGTCCAATTCTCGTCATTGCCGGGTTCGCGGCCGAGGTCGTCGTCCTGCAGACAGCGCTCGACGCCGTAGCTGCCGGTCATGAGGTCTACTTCGTAACGGACACGATCGGCAGCCAGTTCGAGCGGACGGAGAACGCGGCGTTTCGTGAGATGGAGATGGCAGGGGCAAAGCCAACGTCGGTGCTAAGCTTCGCAACCAGGCTCGTACCCGATTTTGTCGGAACGCCCGGAAAACAGGTGTTCGCGGCCTTGAAGCCAGTCCTCGGTCAATGATCGTGATGACGTGAGATTGAGCGGACGTTGAGCAAAGCTCAAGACGGAAAGTCCGGCGTCCATCGTTATCTACATTGCACAACTATCACCGAACGGCTGCCCAGTAGCTGCGAGAGGCGACCCATGTCAGTTTACGACACTATAAAACCAAATGGCGGATGGCTCGCCGGTATTTATGCCGTTGTGCTTGCGATCGTCGGCGCAGTTCTGTTCGTGGGTGGCATCATTCTCACGACGGCGGGCGGATCGTTTTATTACCTCATTGCCGGGGCAATGGCACTTGCAAGCGGCGTGTTGATCTGGCGCGGTGATCGACGTGGTGCCTGGGTCTATGGTGCTTTGCTGGCTGTCACTCTCGCCTGGTCGATATGGGAGGTGGGCGGCAACGTCTGGCAACTCGTGCCCCGTCTGACAGCGCCATTTGTACTCGGGCTGGGACTGCTTCTGCCCGGTGTGCGTCGTGCACCTCGACATGCGCCAGTGTCGGCCCGCATCGGCGGTTTGCCGGCGTTCGGTGCAGCGCTGGTAGCGGCGCTCGTGGTCGGGATTGCGCTCAATGCAGCAGGTCCAGGAACGCCGGCTGATCCGATCTGGCAGACGGGCGGTCCCGTCGCAGCACCCGGCCGGCTCGCTCAGGCGACGACGTCCGCGACGGCCGCGTCGGCCGCGACGGGCGAGTGGCAAGCCTATGGCAACGATCAAGGCGGCTCGCGTTTCAGCCAGCTCGATCAGATCAATGCCGGCAACGTCCAGAACCTGAAGGTCGCGTGGGAGGCTGATACCGGCCCCAAGCCGAAGGGGGCATATACCGGTGGGCTCGAAGTGACGCCGATCATGATCGGCGACAGCCTCTACATCTGTAATAACTATGACGGCGTGATCGCCTACGATGCCGAGACCGGGAAACGGCGCTGGTCCTTCCAGATGACCGATTCCGCGTCAGGCAAGCCGTGTCGCGGGGTCACCTACTACCGCGTCCCCGGCGCAACCGGCGCGTGCGCCGAGCGCATCTACGCTGTCAGTCAGGTGCCTGATCTCGTCGCGCTTGATGCCCGCACCGGCCGGCTTTGCTCAAGCTTCGCCACTGCGGGGCGTTACAATCTGCGGCGTGGTATGAGCCCGGCGCCATTTGGCATCTACTATGTCAGCTCGGCGCCGCAGCTGGTCCGCGGCAAGCTCGTGGTCGGAGGCGGCATTCTCGACAATCAGTTCTGGGGCGCGCCATCGGGCGTGATCCGTGCTTTTGATGCCGTCACTGGCAAGCTCTCGTGGGCGTTCGACGTCGGGCAACCAAACCGCAAGGGAGAGCCACCCGTCGGCGATACCTACACGCGATCCACGCCCAACAGCTGGGCACCGCTCAGCGCAGACGTTCGGCTGGGCCTCGTATACCTCCCAATGGGTAATTCGACGCCGGATCTCTACGGCAAGCAGCGTAGGCCGTTCGACGATGCCAATAGCAGCTCGATCATCGCGCTCGAAGCCGACAGCGGAAACGTCCGCTGGCGCTTCCAGGCCACTCACCACGATCTCTGGGACTATGACATGCCGTCGCAGCCCACGTTGGTCGATGTGCGGACCGCGAGCGGAATGCGTCCTGCGCTGATCGCGCCGACGAAGCGCGGCGAGATCTTTGTGCTCGACCGCGCCACGGGCCGGCCGATCAAGATAGTGCGCGAACTGCCGGTTCCGCAAGGCGGTAATGGGCCGGGCGATCGGCTGTCTCCAACCCAGCCCTTCTCGGTCGGAATGCCGTCGTTCCGCGGTGCCAACCTTCGCGAGGTCGACATGTGGGGGCTGACGCCGATCGACCAGATGCTGTGCCGCATCCAGTTCAAACAAGCTCGGTACGAGGGACCGCTGACGCCCATCGGACTTGATCGTCCAACCATCGTCCAGCCCGGCTATGGTGGCGGTGTTAACTGGGGCAGCGTTTCGGTCGACCCCGAGCGCGGCATCATGATCGTGCCGTGGATGAACCTGCCGACCAAGTCGCAGCTCATCACTCGCGCTGAGGCGAACCGCCGCGGAAACGTACTTGAACCAACACATGGGGCGACGAATACCAAGAACCCGATGGCAAACACGCCGTACGGTGCCGCCAATGGTCCGTTCCAGTCGTTCCTTGGCGTCCCCTGTACGTCACCCTCCTGGGGCAACATGTCGGCAGTCGACTTGTCCACCGGTCGTGTGATCTGGTCCAAGCCGTTCGGCACCGGTGCTGACACAGGGCCGCTCGGCATCCACAGTCACGTCCCCTTCACCATGGGTGTGCCCTTCTCGGGAGGCGGCATCACGACCCGTGGCGGACTGACGTTCATTGCCGCCTCGGTCGAGCAGGCGATCCGTGCCTATGACGTGTCGAGCGGCAGGGAGCTGTGGAAGGCGAGGTTGCCCGCCGGCGGACAGGCGACGCCGATGACCTATCGCGCGCCGAGCGGCCGCCAGTTTGTCGTTATCGCTACAGGGGGCAAGCCGTCGCTCAAGACGGCCCATGGTACGAGGCTCGTCGCCTTCGCTATGCCGACCGCCAACGTTGCCCGATAGGCAGGAGAACCTATATGACGTCGCTCAAAGCACCCCTCCTTGCGGCATTGCTGTTTAACGGCTCTGGTGCCGCCCTCGGCCAGGCAGCACCTGCGCCCCCGCCCGGCGTGGTCAGGGCCAAGACGGTGTCCCCAAAGCCTGGCCCTGCGAAGTATTTCACGGGCAAGGTGACGGTCGCCGAGCTGGTGAAGCCTTTGGCGCCCGGCCGTGCTGGCACCGGACTGGTAACGTTCCAGTCCGGTGCGCGCAGCAACTGGCATACCCATCCCGCAGGCCAGACCCTTTATGTAACGGAGGGCTGTGGCTGGACGGAACGCGCAGGGGGGCCGGTGCAGCGTATCTGCAAGGGTGACACAGTCTATGTGCCGGCAGGTCAGCGGCATTGGCATGGTGCTACCGACCGGACGACCATGACTCATCTGTCGATCACCGAGACTGTCGGCGGGCGCAACGTCGATTGGGCCGAGCCAGTATCGGACGTACAGTTCCACGGGCCGTCGAGATAGTAAGCGGTTCAGTTTGCAATGTTTGCCGTTGATGGGTCATGTTCGCTCATGCCCATCAGCCGTACCGATCTCGCCGATTACAACTACTTCCTTGCGATCGCTCGACACCGCAACTTCCGTCGCGCCGGCCTCGATCTCGGCGTCAGCGCTTCGGCATTAAGCCATGCATTGAAGGGGCTTGAAACCCGCCTCGGCATCAGACTGCTGAACCGAACGAACCGGAGCGTTACGCTCACTGCGGCGGGGGAAGAGCTGCAGGCTGCGATCAGCGCCCCATTCGATCAGATCGAGCAAGCCGTCGATCGGCTCAACCGCTTTCGGGATGCTCCGACGGGACGTATCCGCATCAACGTGCCAAGCGATGCGGCAAGCCTGTTGATTGGCCCCGTGCTGCCCGCGTTCGTGGCGCGTTACCCGGACGTCGAACTCGACGTGGCGGTCAGCAATCAACTGGTCGACGTGACCGACGGTGGGTTTGACGCTGGCATACGCTACGGCGGTACGGTTCCCGAGGACATGATCGCGCAGCGACTGTCGGCGGAGATCCGCTGGATCGTCGTCGGTTCTGTCGACTACCTCGAACGGTATAGTGCGCCGGCTCACCCCGATGATCTTGCTGCCCATCATTGCCTGCGCTTCCGGATCGGGGACGACAGCGTCTACCGCTGGGAGTTCGAGCGTGGAAATGAAGAGATTGCCGTCGCTGTTCCGGGTTCCCTGACGTTCGACGACAGTCGCGCGATCCTGGAGGCGCTCATCGGCGGTGCTGGCCTGATGTATGCCCCCGAGCCGTTGGTCGCACCGCTGCTCGCCAGCGGCGCCATACGGCAGGTGCTGGATGAGTGGACAGCGTCGGGCCCGGGCTTCTACGCCTATTATTCGAGCCGGCGTCAATTACCGACCGGGCTTCGTCTCCTGATCGATCTCGTAAGGGAGTTGAAGCCGCTTGGACTGTGACCGCACGGATCATCGGGTCGGCTCTTAGCCGTTACCGGCGCTACGGCTCTACGTTGAGCCGTCCTCAAGGTCGCATGAACTTGGATCGGGGTAATCCAAGCACGTGCTGATGAATATCTTGTTGGCTGAAGACGGGAGCGACCGTCAAACAGCGAGATCTCATATGAACCCCACCTACGACTTCTCCGGCAAGGTCGCCGTCGTCACAGGCGCCAAAGGCGGTATGGGCTACGCAACTGCAGAGGCTTTTGCGAAAAACGGTGCCGCAGTCGTCATTGGTGACGTCGACGAAGCCGCAATCCAGGAGGCTGCGGACAAGCTCACCTCTGCCGGTTACACTGCGATCGGCATGGCCTGCGATGTTTCGGACGAAGCACAGGCCGCGGCGCTCGTCGAACGAGCCGTTTCCGAGTTCGGTCGGCTCGACTTCGCCTACAATAATGCAGGTATCCAGGCTCCACCGTCAGACGCGGCCGACGAAACCGCCGAAGAGTTCGACAAGGTACATGCAGTGAACCTGCGCGGTATCTGGGCTTGCATGAAGCACGAGCTGAAGCAGATGCGTGCACAAGGTTCTGGTGCGATCGTCAATTGCTCTTCGCTGGGAGGTCTTGTCGGACTGCCGGAGCGTGTCGCCTATCATGCCTCAAAGCATGGGGTGATCGGCCTCACCAAGAGTGCTGCACTTGAATACGCGCCCCGTGGAGTCCGCATCAACGCAATCTGCCCGGGTGTCATCGAAACCCCGATGGTTGCCGATATGCTGAAGACACAGAAGGCGGCGATGGACGACTTCCTGAAGCAGCAGCCAATTGGCCGTCTCGGTACCGCTGAAGAGATCGCGCAGACGGTCTTATGGCTGTGCAGCCCAGGCGCCAGTTTTGTCGTCGGCGTGGCCCTGCCAGTAGATGGCGGTTTTACGGCTCACTGAAGCTGATGGACTTTCAAATCACCCGTCGGGCTGCAGTCGCTGGGGCGCTTGTCGCCTCTGCCCCGTGGCCGGCCTTATCAGGAGAAACAATCATGCCTACGGAACCGACCGACGCTCGCAAATCATTCGGCGACATCGCGCCCCATCTCGCCGAGATCACTGACAAGGTATTGTTCGGGGACGTGTGGGCAAACCCGGCGCTTTCTCCGCGCGATCGCAGTCTGACAACAATCACCTGCCTCGTCGCGGGCTACCGACACAACGAGCTGGCCTTCCACGTGAAGAAGGGACTGGAGAACGGTCTGAAGCGCAGCGAGATCGTCGAGGCGATCACTCAGATTGCCTTCTACGCTGGGTGGCCGCCCGCCATGACCGCTCTGCCGATCGTGAAGAAGGTGTTCGAGGAAGCCGGCATCTGATGTCATTGAGGAGAGGAGAAATACTATGAAACTCATGCGCGCAGGATCGCAGCCCTCACAGAAAGGTCCGGAGGAGTTTTTCACCGGTACCGTCCGGATTGATCCGCTGAACAGTCCGCCGGAGCCCGCTCGTGCTACAAGCGCCTACGTCACGTTCGAACCAGGTGCTCGCTCGGCGTGGCATACGCACCCGCTCGGTCAGACGCTGATCGTGACCGCAGGGTGTGGATGGACACAGTGCGAGGGCGAACCGATTGTTGAGATCAGGACAGGTGACGTCGTCTGGTGCCCGCCTGGCCACAAGCATTGGCACGGGGCGACGCCAACCACGGCAATGACTCACCTCGCGATAACCGAAGCTTTAGACGGCAAGAACGTCGTGTGGCTGGAGAAGGTAACGGACGATCAGTATCAGGGTAGACCATAGTTGCTTCCTCGGGAGGTATTGCTACCCCCGCGGATCATGACGGCCCTACCGTCTCCGTAATGTAGGGGTGGTGCAATCACCGCCCCATCCGGCGCGTTAAGGTCTGCTATGCGTTTCCCACGAGCCATCCGCCCAGGTTTGTCAGTGCTGATGATCCTTGGCACTGCGTCTACGCCAGATCGGCTAGCACGGGCCTCTACGCCGGATGGTATGCCGTCGGTGCCCGCGAAGACCCCCGGGGCAGCGGAAACGCCTGCGACCATATCCGGATGGCAGGACATGACGCGACGTGACATTCACGCGTTTACAAGTGCCACGCGACAGAACTACATCTACGCAGCCTACCCCGACCCGGCAGTATGGCTTGCTCAGTTCGACCTTGCGGTGGCGAAGGCTGAGGCGGAAATACCCCTCGTTCGCGACGCTGCTGGGTATCAAGCAGTCTTACGCCACCTCGCCACGACTTTCCGCGATGCGCATACGGGCGTGCAATTCCAGATGGCGCCCATTGACGCTAAATGGCCGGGCTTCCTCGTCCGCTTCGATAATGGACGATATCGCGTCACGTCATCGCGCCTGGCTGGCGTCAGGGACGATGCCGAACTGACTGCGTGCGATGGGAAACCCGTGTCATGGTGGATCGATACCATCGGGCAATACGAGATCAGCACCCCGATCGCGCTTGAGAACTCGCGAATGACAGCGGCTCTCCGGCTTTTGATGGATCAGGACAGCCCGCTGCGTCCACGGCCCTCCCAGTGCGTGGTCGACGGCCGTACCGTCGTACTCGACTGGAAGCCCGCACCGTTAGATGAACTGCAGCCGATTATACTGTCATGGCAGGGCAAACGAAAGCGTGGCGTGACCACGCGACTGATCGGGGCCGATGGCGTGTGGGTGACGCTCGGATACTTTGCTCCGGAAACCGCACGGCAAGCGTCGGACTTCCATGCAGCGATCGCAGCAGCGCCCTCACTACGGAACAAGCGCTTCATCGTACTCGATGTTCGCGGCAACAGTGGCGGACCCTATGACTGGTTCATGGGATACCTGCGCGGGCTGTATGGACAGGCTTACGCGGACTATTACGCAACGGCTCGGCTGCACATACGCGGAGTGTATCGCCTGTCGCCGGCCTACGTCGCGCTGGACGGTGAGGTCGAACAGACAGCCGACGCCTTCAAGACCCCTGTCGATACAACGTTCGACGTTAATAGGGCGAAAGACGACCGGGAGCAGGCACGCGCGAAGGCTGCAGGGGAGCCACTGTTCAGGGCGGCTTCGATCCCGATCGTGCGCGGTAAGGCGCCGACCAGTCCGGTCCGCGCTCAGGTCTATGTGCTTACCGATTATGGCTGTGCGAGTGCCTGTATTGCCTTCGTCGACGAAATGAAGAAGTTTCCCGGCGTTTTCCAGATAGGTTTGCCAACGTTTGTGGACAGGCGCTCGGGGTCGTCCGTCGCGATCCCATTGCCTAGTGGCAATGCGGTCGCCCACTTCGCCGCGATGACCCGTGACGGACGCGAACGGGACGACAACGTGCCGCAGGTTCCCTCCCGTCGCTTCACCGGCGATATTCGTGACGACGGGGCTCTTGAGCGATGGGTAACGCACTATGTAGCGATGGGCAGCTAATCATCTGGCGCTGAGCGCAGTTATGCAGGTTCGACGCTGCTCGATGTGCGAAAAACCCAGTCGTAATCACCATTGTGTGACAAACAGGTGTTTTGCGTCACCCGAGCCGGCCTGCCGACGCTGATCGTACATCTAGGTCCGTTCAATGTACCGGCTCTTAATGGGTAGCGACGAACATACGGGGCCGGGCGTGCCATCACCGAAGATAACTCGCTTCGACGCTGTATCGTGGATCGGGATGCACCCTGGAACGATCGGCTTATGGATATCTGACTGTAATCCTTGAACCTTCGATAGGCTCGCCCATATCCGTTTCACTGTTGAACAACTGGAAGGAGGTGGTCGAATGTCTCATTGTTACACGCCGCTCGTGGCAAACCTGATGAGTGCGACCCCCGCTGGCGGGGCTGTCCAGCTCTAAGGATTAAGCCAGTAGTGGCTGACAATGGAAAGGCCGCCCCTCCCGGGGCGGCCTTTTGTTTTTTACCTCATGAGCACGGCTCATAGAGCCAGGCGTTGACGCTGGCTTTCGACCAAGCGCCAAACCTCACGACTGATTATTCGGCGTCTGCGGTTGCTGCGGGCTTCGCGCTGCGACGCGGCTTGGCAGGTGCAGGTGCGGGCGCAGGCTCTTCAGCCTTCTGAACGGTCTGGCCAGGCTTACGGCCGAGGCCGATCTTCTTGGCCATGGCGCGACGGCTCTCGCTGTAGGCTTCCGCAACCATCGGATAATCCGCCTTGAGATTATACCGTTCACGATACTCAGCCGGGGTCATACCGTTGGTGGCCAGATGACGACGCAAGGTCTTGTAAGGCTTGCCATCGATCATGCTGATGATGTGCTCCTTGCTGGCAAGCGACCTTCGTGCGGTTACCGCAGGCGTGTACTCTGGCACAGGCGCTTCCGGAGCATCTACGCTCTGTTCACCGCTCAGCTTCGACACCGCCGCATGCATCGACTGTAGAAATGCAGGAACATCGTCTGCTGTGGTCCGCGTATTCGGGTTACCCAGCCATGCAATGGTCAGTTCGGTTGCAAGTTCGACCGCATTGATATCATCCGTCATCAATTTTCCGTAATTATGTGAGAACGCTTTGAGGATCGCCGCTAGATAGTAGCTGAGGCATCACAGACAATACTTAATCGAACAATACCATTGAGCTGAACCGAGGGATCCAAAACGGCAAGGAGAGGAAAGGGGGAAGGGAGATGGTGTCCGAAAATAGTCGGATGCTCAAAAACGAAGGGTGATTTCCCATGATCCAGTCCGTGAAACTCTCGAAGCTCCGCCTCTCCGCCAGCAACGTCCGCACCGCCCCTGATGAATCGCTGCAGATCGAGCCGTTCGCAGCCGACCTCGAAGCCCGCGGCGTCCTCCAGAACCTGCTCGTTACGCCGGTCTCTCGGCCACGCGGCACGTTCGAGGTGTTCGATGGAGGTCGGCGCTGGCGTGCGCTCAACATGCTGGTCGCTCGCGGCGTCATCAATCCCGACGAGTATGACGTGCCGGTGCGTGTCCTGAAGGGTGACGATGCCGAACTGACCGAAACCTCGCTCGCGGTCAGCTTCCATCATATGAAGCTCAGCCCGGCCGAGGAATGCCGCGCCTTCCAGCATTTCCTGAACGGCAGCACCGATATCGACGCTGTGGCCAAGCGCTTTGGCGTTACCCGCCGCTTCATCGACGGTCGCCTCCGCCTAGCCGATCTTGCCGAGCCGATCTTCTCTGCTCTCGCGAACGGCGAACTGACCCTCGACATGGCAAAGGCCTACGCCTCGACCGGCAGTCACGAACGTCAGTTGCGCGTCTGGCAGACCTATAGCGCGATGGTTCACTACAACGCGGATGCTATCCGGCGCGTTATCGCCAACGACACGATGCGGGCCAACGATCCGATCGCGCTCCTGGTCGGCGTCGAATCCTACGAGGCCGCAGGCGGCGTCGTCGACCGAGACCTGTTCAGCAACGCCGGCGAGCGCTGGACCAACCCCGAGATCGCACAGACCCTCGCGGCCGCGATGATGGAAGCGGAAGCCAAGCGTATCGGCGAGGAACGCGGTCTTGCCTGGATCCGGCCTGTCGCCAGCCACAGCACTTGGGATGCGGCCCGCAGCCTCCATCGCATCGCCTTGCCGGTCCAGCCGATGTCGCCGGCCGAGGCACAACGCGTAGACGAGATCGAGCAGCGCATGGGCGAACTGCAGCAGGAGATGGAGAACGACGAGCTCACCGAAGAGGCGTTCACCGCTTGCGACGCCGAATATGATGCGCTTGGCGAGGAACTCGAAGCGCTGCAACGTCGCCCCTCGGTACTCCCCGCTGAACTCGTGTCGCGGGTCGGCGCGTTTCTGACGCTGTCGCAGACCGGTACGATGGTCCTGGATGAGACCTATTACAGCGAAACGCCGATCCGCGTGACGGTGGTCGAGCCGGAACCGGTCGAAGGTGATAACGGGGAGACCGACGAGACGGACGAGGGGGTTGCCGACGGCGAGGGCGAGGGCTCGGAACGGGTCCGGGCGGAGCCGACCTTCCGCATCGAGGAGGGCGCAGCGACGCCGGTGACGGCGGGCAATCCCAAGGAGGTCGACCCTGATAACGCAGCGCCGGGCGGCAAGGCACTCAGCCAGGTCCTGAGCGACCAACTGGCGATGCAGCGTCGCGATGTCCTGGCGGCCTCGTTGATCGCCAGTCCCGGCTTGGCGCTGGATTACATGCTGTTCGCCATGGCGGATGCGCGGCGTGGCACTTCGTCGAATGACGGCACGACGATCAGCGCCCATGCCCCGCAGGATCCGATCTTGTCGACCAACATGCCGGGATCGCGCGCGCGCGACTACCTCGCCGAGGTGCGGGACGGCCTCGATGAATCGTGGGGCGCATCCGACGACAAGGTTATGCGGTTCGAGGCATTCCGCGCGCTCGGTGACGAGGTGAAGAGCGCATGGCTGGCCTACATCGTCGCGACGTCGCTGGAGGCCAAGGAGTCCTACGGCTCCAATCGCCAGAACCCGCTCCACGGCCGCATGGCCAGCATCCTCGAGGTCGATGTCGCCAGCTGGTGGCGCCCGACGTCGGAGAACTTCTTCGACCGGGTTTCCAAGGGGTCGTTGATCTCGCTCCTTCACGAGGTCGGAGGCCCCGCGCTGTCGAGCCGCCACGCCAGCGAGAAGAAGACCGAGATCTCGGCATCCTGCCAGAAGCTGTTCGCTGGCGAAGCGATCGTCGAGACCGACGTCAAGGAAGCTGCCCTGAAATGGGTGCCGACCGCGATGCGCTTCAGCGACACTGTCGTCGGGGGTGAAAGCCAGGACGATGGCGCGCAGGGCGATATTGCGGACCTGATCGAGGGGACCAGCGACGACACCGGCGAGGACGATCTCGCCGCTCTGGTCGGTGACGGTCCGGATGATGCGGAGACGGGCGAGGTCGAGACGAACGGCAACGCCCAGATCGAACGCGATCACCAGAACGATGACGATGTGAACGAGATCGTCGCGGCCGAATAGCAGCACGACGCTTCAATTCCGAGCAGCCTCACTGCCGGCCCGCGACCTCGCGGCGCCGGCAGTGCCTTTTCCTCACCGCTAACGAGGACAGCGTCATGACCGCTACAACCCGCGACATTGCGGCCGACATCACCGCCACCATCATCGCACGGCTCGAAGCCGGGACCCTGCCATGGCAACGCTTCTGGTCGGTTACCGGCGAGGGCGGCAGGCCACTGCGCCATGAGGGCGTTCCGTACACCGGAATAAACGCCCTATGGCTCTGGGCGACCGCCGACACCTATGGCTATCGCAGCCGCTACTGGATGACCGCCCGTCAGGCCCGCGAACTGGGCGGCGAGATCAACCGCGATGCGAGACCGTCTTTCTCCGTCTACGCCTCGACCTTCCGCAAGGCCGGAATGCCCAATCTGCTTGGTGCGACCGCTGACCAGATGATCCGCTTTCTGCGTTCCTATGTCGTCTACAACGCCGACGAAATCGTTGGCCTGCCGGACTATTATTACCCGGGCGAGGTCGCACCGACCCCTTTGCTGATCTCAGAACGGCAGGATCGAATCGACGCCTTCTTTGGCGGCATTCCGGCCAAGGTCCGTCACGGTGGTGACCGCGCCTTCTTCCACCCAACCTTTGACTATATCCAGATGCCGCACACCGGCAGCTTCAAGTCAGGCGACGCATACGCATCGGTTCGCGCGCACGAGACCGTCCATTGGGCGGGCCATGCCTCCCGGCTCGATCGCACCTTCGGGAAGCGCTTCGGCGACAACGCATATTGCGTCGAAGAATTGGTCGCTGAGCTTGGCTCGGCCATGATCTGCGGCGATCTTGGCCTCCCGACAGAGCTGCACGACAGCCATGCCTCCTACCTCGCCAACTGGTTGGGGGTGTTGCGCGCCGACAAGACCGCGATCTTCCTGGCCGCGACCAAGGCCGAACAGGCCTTCATCTACCTTCGCGCCTTCTCGACCGAGGCTGCAGCAGAAACGCGGCTCGCCGCATGAACCGGAGAACACGACATGGGTTGGCTCTCGATGACCAGCGCCGGCATGGCCGGCCACCCGAACCCCAAGGCCTATCTCGACGACCAGTTCACCTACAGCCGTGCGCTGGATGGTGGCGGCACGCGAGGGCTGCGCGTTATCGACAGCGCGTTCGTCGGAAACCGCGTCTGGTACGCAGCAGCTGAGATCATTTCAGACGGCGAGCCGCTCTACGTCATCGCACTCGTGTGTCTGGTCCGCTGGAATCCCAAGGCCAGAGACGGATACGTATTTGCGTACAAGGACCAGGAGGAATCGATGGGACCTTGCGAGGCCGGATGCCCGGCCCGGATCCTGCGTCTCCTGTCGCCAACCAGCAAAGAAAGCGCGCTGGATTGGCACCGCCGTTGCCTCGTTCGGCTAAGGCTGCACGCCCGCAAAATCGATAACGGGATGCGGATCAAACTTCCCCGCCCGGTTTCGTTCAGTGACGGCCATACCGGCACCGAGTTCATCGTCGTGAAATGCGGCGAAAAGATCACGTTCCGGAGCCACAAGGGGCACGGCCACTACCGCATCTCGCATTTCCGCGACCTGGCCTGGTCTGTCGTTCCAGAAACCAAAGTTCACCGCGCCGTCTTCGCGGCCCCTACCGCGTGTGCGACACCAGCATGATGGATAGCCCCATGTCTGCCGACACGCCCCTCTCGCCGCTGCGCCGTGTGCTGTGCAGCAGGTCCAACGCCGTCAGGGTCGCAGCATGGATGCGCCTTGACGGAATTCATACCGACATCGTCGCTACGGCGAGCCATTGCAGCCGTGGCTGATCGTCGAGACGACCGCCGGATTGATCGAGGACACCCGCGCATGCGCCTGACCCTTGTCATCGCTCTTGCCCTTGCCGCCTGCGGAGGAGCCGCCTCCCAGGCCGAAGACCCAGCGCTGATCCGCGCCGACGGCCGCGCGATCGACGGTGACACCGTATCGTTCGACGTCCGGATTTTTGGGGCCGATGCCTTCGAGAAGAGGCAATTGTGCCGAAATACGAACGGCTGCTGGCCGTGCGGCAAGGCGGCACAGGACTATGCGTCGAAGCTCCTGAAATCGGGAAGCAGTACGATCCGCCTGACGGGCAAGCAAAGCTACGGTCGTCCGATCGGAACGGTCGAGATTGGGGGCCAGGACCTTGGTGAGAGCATGATCGCAGCGGGGCTTGCCGTGCCGGCGACCAGCTACCTGAAGAACGACCCCGAGCGCGCGCAGCGTTATCTCGCCGCTTATGAAAACGCGGAGGCCAGACATGCCGGCGTGCATGCCGGCTACTTCATCGATCCGGCAAAATGGCGTCGCGGCGAACGCCTCTCATGCGAGGCCCGGGGCAAAAGCAGCCGAGAGCGCTGAATCGCGTGGGAGAGAAGGGGGAGGGAAAGGGCATCGATCAAGGAGACGATCATGCCCGCTTTCACTTCGACCTCCGCGCCCGTGCATACGCTCTGGGACACTCCCGATACGGCGATCCAGCGCCTGCCAGGCATCTGGTTCGTTACCACCCCCTCGCATGGTGGGTTCGTCCTGTCGGATGAGCGTCAGGCTGCGATGCCGGAAGCCCTGCGCCTCGACGGCATCTACTACGAGGAAGACGTCAACTGGTCGCTGGTAAATCGGGTTCGAGACTGAGTTCGCAGCGCTGAAAGACCCGCTGTTCGACATCGAACGCAACCTTGCCCATCAAACGGCACGTCACTGGCGTCCGATACAATACGGTGCCTTCACCGGCGAGGTTATCAGCCCAAGCGATAGCTACGTCCTGAAGAAGGCAGCGCTCTACGAGGCCGCGATCGGAGAGATCGGGGTACGCTCAGCATCCGGAGATTGGGCCGACTGGGTGCCCAAGGGCAAGGTCGGCGTCACCGGGCAGCGCATCACCGGCTGCGATCACCTGGGCTTCGCACAGTATGAAGGCCCGGACTTCAAAGGCCTGTGTGATGCAGCACGCTACGACAGCTCCCGCCCGATGAACACCTTTGCGGCTCTTGATGTCGAACTGGTGCCGTGACGATCGGGAGCGTCGTTGCCCTACCCCCTCTGGCCAACGGAGGGGGAGGGGGCCGACTAAAGGCCGGAAAGATGTTGCCAAAATCCGGCAACATCTTTCCCGAGACGTGCCCAAGCGCCCAGCCCTGAGGGGCTGACGATACGAGCGCAAACCGGGTGTCGCGGGAGAAGAGAGGGGGGTGAAGAGTGTGCGCCGAAAGAGCGCACGGTCCTCATTCGGAGCATGCGTCGATGATTTACGATGTGCCTTTCCGCCACCAACAAGCGCTGGACCCGAGCGCCCTCACCACCGTCGTCGCGACATTGCACGCGATCGGAAAAGCGGTCGACGACTGCCGCAATGCCGGCGTCGATCCCAACAGCGACCCCGCTGTCGTCCTGCTGGCGCGTCACATGGCAACCGTGTCGACCAATCGTGCGCCCCGCGACGTACTTCGCCACGCCTGCAGGCGCCGCCTCGAAGACCTGAAGCGGTTCCCGACGCTGCTGGCGCTCGCAATCCGCGGCGTGGAATATGATGCTGGCGCCAAGGAGCGTTTTCATATCGAAGCGACCGAGGCGATGAACGCCCTCGCCGTCTGCATCGGCCTGGCACCGGGGACATTCGAGATAGTGTCGCTTCAGGGGGAACGCGATCAATCAGGCCATGTCCTGCTGGCGGCCGGCGAGTTTGCCGTCACTGTCAGGATCGGCGCACGTCACGAGGGTCGCGAGGTAGCGTACCGGGCTGTCGGCGATAGCACGAGCCCGCTCAACCATTACGCGCCGATGGCCGATCTGCTGAAGCCGGACCGCTTCGCTGATCGCTTGCGCCGCGATCTGTCGATCGCCGTCCGACCGGTCGCGCCTGTCGCCGCAGTCCTGATCGCCGCCTGAAGGAGCGATGCCCATGCACATCCAAGACGCGCTCGCGGTTGCACGAGCCGACGCCACGCGCATTGCGCACTTCATCGAGCGACGGGAGCGTTTCCTAGATGCCCTCGACTGGTCGATGCTCACCGAGGATCACGCACGCCAGTCGGCGATGCTCGACGATCTGCTCGAGGGGGATATGGCCGATGCCATCCTTTATATCGACTGGCTGGTCGAGCGGCTGGCTGGTGATGCCGAACAGGTCCCTGGCGTGCTCCGCTTTGCGCCGCATCCACGCCCGTGGCAGCTTGCGTGGATCACGCTCGCTTCCTGACCGACTGGGGGATCAATTGATGAGCCGTCATACTTACACCGGCAACGCCGGCACCACCGTAGCGATCGGTTGGGATCGTCCCTTGGCGACATTTTTCGTTCAGGTCCTGCGTCCTCACCTGACCCTGAAAGGCGAAGATGACATGGTCGAATGGCAGGGTACGGAGCCCGACGAGCTACCGACCGCAGCAGCGGCGATCGAGATCGCAGCGCGCTACGCCGACCTGCCGGAAGACCTCGGTGCCAAACTTGAGACCGACCGCCTGAAGACGCTGGGCACGGCTGACGGACCAGCGCAACGGGCGGTGCGACCATTCCAGTATCCGGCACCGCCGTGCGGATAGCTGACGTACGTGGCCTTTTCTGCACATTGTTTTCCGAACAGGTTGATGAACATTGGTCTGCGGCAAGCGCCGGCTCTGGCCGGCTCGTATGCGATGTTCGGAAAACGGCCGTTTTCTGGACATCGATGCCATCAGCCGATTTTAAAAAGGGATCCCGAAAGAGAA
The DNA here is from genome assembly GCF_004340945.1 of Sphingomonas sp. PP-F2F-A104-K0414. Taxonomy (GTDB): domain Bacteria; phylum Pseudomonadota; class Alphaproteobacteria; order Sphingomonadales; family Sphingomonadaceae; genus Sphingomonas. Next base: position 123,118 of record NZ_SLYD01000006.1, on the reverse strand, counting down.
ACGCCCCGCTGCGGGAGGGAGCAGCGGGGCGTCGTGGCCGGCGGGGCAGGGGGGGAACCGCACCGGTCGAAATCAGAACAGCGGTCGTGTGGTTCTGTTCCCTAGTCCGCTTTACCAGCATCGCTAGACAGGACGATTTCATATAGTCGCTTCGATGACGCCGTGCGCTCGCCCATTGCAAAGCCGATCATAAAGCTAGTGCCATGCGCGCTCGCCTCATCGCTACCAGCGCACCGCATCGACCAACTACCGAACTGGCGGGATAGGACGGATCGATCCAACAATACTTCGATGTCGGTGTGCCTCGGGTCACTGCGGATACGATCCATCGTCGATTCAACCTGATCAGGATCGCCTTCGATTACCTGTGCGAAGCTTGCACCATCGAACCATAGCATCCCCGTGACGCCGGCTGTATTATTCCAAGCGATTGAGGTCGCGACGATGGCTTCTATCTCGCAGGGATTTCCGACAATAAGCGATCTGCTGACGTAAATTATTCGGTGCATCGCCAACTCACGATTCCGGCGTTTCGCGCGGCGCTGGGTCAACGCAAGGTTGATCCCGAGCCTCGGTTGCAGACCTACGAAGGCGCTTTGCCGTTTCTTCCGCGGCGTCTGCCGACAGGGTTAGAGCGATCCCTCCAGGACCAGATACAACCACGCATCCGTCCAGCGCTGCAACGTCGGAGGGCGTATTATGGATCGGGACACTCAACCGCTTCCTCCTGTCTGGTCGGGGCACAACACACGGATCTGAGGCAGTTTCCCTACGAACGGCGATTTGAGGGCAAATCGACGTTCTCAAAAGGGATGGTGTTTCGAGAATCTCTGGTTTCGCTGGCATAGGTGCTAGTAGCGAACCATCGCTGCAGTGCGCATGACAAGAGAAAGGACGGCAATGCGCTACGCCTATAGAGAGGAAAATGTCGATTATGTCGCCGATCTGACATTTGACGCTCTTAGCTATGAGGAGATCCACGACAAGAAGCTGTCGCGTCCTCCCAGCAGGGTGCGCCTCGGCTTGCGACAGAGACGCGCTGATTTTGCCAAGATCATCGAACTTGGTGACGTGTCCGTACCCGGTGCGCCGTGGTTCAACGCACGGATTATGGTGCTGATGGATGAAACCCTGTTCGTAGGCGTCGATGACGGTCTGCTACTGATAGATGCCGCAACGGCCAACATTCTGAAGCGCATCCGAACTGGCAATACGGAAGTATTGGAGATCGTACCTGATTTTGATCGCCGCCGGGTCTATGTCGTCAATGAGCCGTACGGATTTGTTGCGGAGGACAACGCTTCAAATGTCGGAGCGTACGAACATAACGGCAGGCTCGCCTGGCGCGCACCGATGGCGGTTGAAGAGTGGTCGGACGCGAAAGGTTACTCCCAGATCATAGCGTTAGATCAGGCGGTGCTCGAAGTGACGACATGGACCGGGCGTTGCCACGTGGATGCCGAGGACGGTCGCGTGGTCAACTGCTGGTTCACGAAGGGAATGTAGGAGCTTCTCAGCGTTCCCCAAAACGAGGGCGGGCCGGGAAGCCCAGAGCGCTCCCAAAAGGATCGGAGAATGGGAACGCGGCCAACTTTCCGAAATTCGCCAAGCGCAAGGAAATGGGAAGCGATCACGCCGATACGAACGGCAAAATTTGGTAGCAAGCGGCCATAAGGTTATAAGACGGCCGATGAACCTCTATCCGAAAATCAAACTTTCGGCTCTCCGGGACATAGGTTGGAAGCTGTGGGACCCGATAGGCTTGGGACTGCCGGGAGAGGGCTGGCCAGAGCATTGCGCCGACGAATATGACAGATACCTGCTTCACGTCGTCGGCATGTTAAATCAGGGAAACTCCCCAGAAGAGGCAGCAGAATATCTCGAGTGGGTCGGGTCAGAGTACATGGGCTTGGGCCCGTCAAATACTCTCGCCCGTAAAGCGTGTGTCGAAACGGTCCAAGGGATCATTGCCTATCTCCAAGATTTGCGCGAAATTCCCCTCAGCGTCCGCTAATGGCCGTTCTTTCCCGATCCAGCTTTCTCGCGAGGGATCGACTTTCGGGAACCGCTGGCGACGGACCTCGTATGCTAACGAGCTGGTAAGCTGCTGCCGGTCCCATGGACACCAGGTTAGGCTAGCCTGCTTCTCGAAAGCTATGGCGCGCGCGAAGCATCCCCTAGGTACAATGGCGGCAATGATTGAACATCGAATCCGAAATTTATTTTGAGTAGATTATCTATATAAGCCTTGCGGACCGCACCCAGGCTGACAGGACTCTTACCCCCGAGATAGTCAGGGTCTTCTTTGCCGCGACGCACTGCGATTTCACGGAGGTACTGAAATTCGTCGTCAGAATTTACACCGGTGGTTGGCGTAAATCCAATCTCGTCATGAAGACCACGTCCGTGGTAGCGCTCAATGTCCAGCATGGCGTAAATATAGGTTGGTGGATCTTCCACTTCGTCAATTACGCGTGCGGCCCAATCGGCAATTTCACTCCGATCGACAGTGCCAGTTATCAAAGCGGCGACTGCGAAGCCGAGGTCGATTGAGTCGTTGAATATCACGCGCACACTACTAATCCTTTGAGATGTGCAATGTCTTGATTGCTGCATTATGAGCACACCGACTGTCTCGCAAACGATCGCATTTTGGGAATGCGCGCGCTTTCCGAGCGCCGGTTAGCGGAGGCGGCAAGCAGCTTACCCTCGTGGAGTGTCCACGTAGGCCCTGTACGGGTTCTGACCATCGGTCACTATGAGCGTGATAGTACCGCCGGATGCATCAGGGGGTGGAATAAAGTAAATACTATCCACATCCTTATTAATATTGGCCAACGGAAAATCTTCAAAAATAGCCCCGTCTCGAACGACATAATGACCTAGATGGCTAGTATGATCGCTCCGTTCTATTCCAAAGAAGGATTTTTCATTTCCAAAGCTGCTACACAGCTTCAGGCTCGAACTGATAGATGCTATTGTATTGATGCAGCTATCTGTCTGAACCTTTTCACGGGGAATGTCTTCATATTTCATCGTATAGGACTTTTCGATCGGATCACTAAAGCCAAATGCGGGTGCGAACCCGAACGGGTTATTTTCAATGTAGCGCCTTACCTCGCTACCGTTGGTTAAAAAGAGACTCCAACCGGATCGGTCATCTATTTTGAAGCCACATGGCAATGTCAGCATTGCGATGTCACGAACCTGAATACCTTTTTGCAGCGGTACGATAGAGTTCTTGATACGGCTCGTGATATTCGAACCCACCGAAGCATGGACAAGTTGATCAGTAGTGCATGCGCTACCATTTGAATCATGCTTGAGCACTGGCGTTCCAACGTCTTCCGTAGATTGCTTGCTGCGCGAAGACGCTTGCTCGTTTAGCACCTCATAGAGCGTTGAGGCTGACCGATTGGCTTTGTGTTCGGAAGCTTTGTCATTGGTTTGCGCAGTCGCTTGAGGGGCGGCTCCCGCCCCGCCAATCGATATAAGCACGGCCATCATCATGACAGTCTGGGTTCGCATTGCTTCGATCCTAGCCTCCGCAGATTTTGCAGGGTCACCCGCCATCCCGCAAACCAAGGCGATGATCAACCGCCGAGGATTAAGCTTTACCAAGACGGACGGCTATCTAGCCGCGGTTTGTAGAAGCCGAATTTGCTTACCGTTTAGGCCTTCGCAGCTGTTGGCTCATTTCCCCAAAAGGAACGGCTTGCGAGGCGGCCGGGGCATTTCCATTGGGATCGAGATTCGGGAATGTCCAACATGGGAAGGAAAGCGGACCGACCGCTTTCGGGGCAGCAGTCGAGGAAGCCGACCGCTGATTGGCCGTCGGAAGCGCATGCGCGTCCCATTTGGCGGGACCGTCCACTTTCCGTGCTCTATCGATTGAGCGCCGGCTATGCCCTACCTTACTGGTGTCCCTTCATGAATACGTGATACTGATATGTGTAAGTAATTTTAGGGTATTAATCACTCAGAATTTCAGTAGCACTCGGACGATGAGGTTCGTTTTTCACAAACCGGCCCGTTTGCCGCAAATTTGTGAACAATAACCGATTTGCATCTCTGTTCTATAAATAACTCAATGCGAAACACCAGTTGACCTTAATTTGCATCGGCAAAATGCCGCCTGCACCCAAAGCGATGAAGCGATGCTGATGTCTGATGCCTGGCTCGCCGACACTCGATCAGAACTCAAAACTCTGCTTGATGTTTTTGACCTGCACGGCAAGACATTGGCATCAGCGCAGTTGAAAATAGTTTTAGAACTTCTTGATGCTAAACCAGATAAAAAATTAGGGCATGGTGATACCTACGAAGATCGTAGGTCATTAGCACCGGCGATGGAGCCGGCTACTTTCAAAGCTAAGAACCCACTTATCACCAAACTGTCGCGGGTAATGACGCTCTCACAGGACGACTGCGCTGGCCTTCAGGCGATGTGCCAGGATGTGCGTCAAACTGGCGCCCGGCGTGACATCATTCGTGATGGCGACAGACCGGAGCGTGTCCACCTTATTCTGAACGGTTGGGCGTGTCGGTACAAAATTTTGAAGAACGGCAAGCGGCAAATTACCGCTCTGCTGCTCCCCGGAGATTTTTGTGACCTGCACGTAGGCGTGCTCGATCGAATGGATCATGCCATCGGCGCCATAACTTCGACCACCTTCGCCTACGTTGATCGCCTGCAATTTGAGGAACTAACACGCTCACGACCGGCAATCATGCGAGCGCTGTGGTGGGCAACGTTGGTCGATGAAGGCGTATTGCGAAGCTGGCTTGTTAGCCTCGGCGTTCGAACAGCGCGCGAACGGGTAGCGCACCTCATTTGCGAACTTCGTGAACGGATGCGCAATATCGATCGCGAAGACGGTGGTCAGTTCGCTATGCCGTTAACCCAGCCGGATTTAGCTGAGGCTCTTGGGCTTACAGCGGTGCACATCAACCGTGTCGTTCGTCAGCTTATGAAGGAAGGCGTGCTTGAAATACGCAAGGGTCAGGTCACAGTGCTCGATCTGCCTGCCCTCACCGAGATTGCTGAGTTTGACCCTAGCTACCTCCACGCACAGTCGATCGACAAGCACAAGTGAGCGAGCCGAACGCAGTCAGTATGACGCGCGGCAACCGCAAAGCGGTTCGCCTCTACCAAGTTCAGAGTACCGTGGACATGCCAAGAATAACGGCTTTATTTAGGATCATGATCAGACAAATTTTCAGCGAGATGAAGGGCATCGGCTAGATAAGCCGCAATCAAACTTTGCTCCTGGGAGTCCGCGAGCAGGAGCGCCCAAGCTATGGCTGCACGTAAGGACTCGACATTTTGTGCGCTCATCGCCGGCATATCACCTGTCCGCTTCTTCCAGTTCAGCGGGGGTCATCGCATAAGGTTAATTTCGCGAGCTTCACGCAGATCAAGGCTTCAGCAATTATTTCCGGCAAGATCGTTTTATGATTGGTGACCAAGCTCGCGGCGAGGCCGCTCAGTGCATTCTAGACGTTCGCTCATTGCGGAAGGTCATGTTCCCGAGTGAGCTCTTCGACGAGTTCGCCTGGAATATGATGCTGCATCTGTTTGTCGGGCTAGCCAATAACCAAGTTATGACGGAAGTTGCTCTCATCGAGAAAGCCGGAGCCAGCGAGCATTCCGGTCGGAGGTGGATTGAGCATCTTGTGAAAGACGGTCAGGTGGCGGAGCGACGCGACCATGACGATGTGGTTCTTACCACAGACGCCATAGCTCACCTGCGAACCTTCTTGGACGACGTCCTAAATCGCGGAGACGCAATAGTACGCGGCTGAGCGTCATCGGAATGGCTGGTTAGAGCATCAGCAGGCGGGCCATGTCGACGCCAAAAAGGCCGAGGTCGCGAAAGTGCTGATTTTGCATCGGGAGTGGCGGGCCGAGATCATCGTCCTGAACGGATGTCCGCTTTCAAGAACCCCATTTAGCCAGATGAGCGTCCGGGTGTGGGCGTTCTTGCCCGAGCCGGCATTCTCGCGAGGGATCGAGAAATGGGAATCCCGTTCGTCCGTAACATTTGGCGATGTTAGAGACGCAAGCCATTGCGGTACCGATCGCGATTGGCGAGGCTATCATTATGCAGATTAAGGTCATGGTCGATTACGGCTGCGCGCCATTGTGGTGGGACGGAGGCGAACGGGTTGGCAACATCAACCCCCAGACTCTGCCGCTAAGCGAAGGGCTTGTAGAGGCACTGTGGGCTTGGGCCGGCGAATACGACGCGACGCTGAACATCGACGATCCGGCCAGATCCGGCTTTAACGATGATGCCGCTGCACGTGACTTCAACGATCGCGGTCGATCTCTTAGCGATCGCGTTGCCGGGGAGCTTGAGGGCGCAACCGTGCGCTTCTGGGAACCATCCTAGCGACCGCTGTCGGTAGTCCCGGTGATCGAGACGCCTGATGCCGTCCCGAAATCGATCGAGAAACGGGAAAGCGTGTCCATTCCTAAAACTGATCCATATCGCTGAAACGAGAAGGATCTGGGTGTCGGAACCGGTCGTCCTGGGCCGTGAACCAGTACGAACGTCAGCGTCGCATCCTGACACTAAGACGCATACCGCCGTCGCAATTCCCTCAATCCGGCCGGTTTTCGGCGTCTTGGATCGCTGTCATTCGTCGCATAGTCTCGATCACGCGTTCGTAGTTTAGTGGCTTGGTCATGAAGACGGCACGCTCAGGCATGTCCGCCCGTGCGGGAGCCGGCCCCGCAGTGATGATGATAATTTCGATAGGTGGCCAACGCTTGCGGACCGCGGCAGCAAGGTTCATCCCGTCCATTGCGCCCGGCATATCGATGTCGGTCAGGACAAGGCGGACGTCAGTCCTGGTTTCTAGCAGCGCTACTGCATGGCTGGCATCATGCGCTTCCAAGACCTCAAAGCCGGCGCGTTCGGCCATGTCGATCATGTCCAGCCGTTGCAACGGCTCGTCCTCGACGATCAGCACAATGGCGGTATGTCCATCGATCTGGGGATCGGTTGTGCTCACGCTTGTTCCACTTCTGCGAGCCGTGCCGTGAAGGCAGCTCGCAGACCTTCCTTCTCATAGCGTATGTCGGAACCGCCGGTTCCGACGAGGCCCAGCCGAATTAGCTTTGAACCGAAGCCTTTACGCGTTGGTGCCGTGACCGCAGGCCCGCCTCGTTCGGCCCAGTCCAGCGCCAGTTGGCATTCGTCGCCGTCACCTTCAATCTGCCATGTGATGTCCACATGCCCGCTGGCTGCGCAAAGAGCTCCGTACTTGACGGCATTGGTGGCTAGTTCGTGGATCAGCAACGACGTCGACAGCGCAGCACGGGCGCCCATCTCGACCGATGGGCCCTGGATGGTGCAGCGGTCGCGTATGGCGGCTCCATCCAGTACTCCTCCTAGAATATCATTGAGGGTAGCTGCCTTCCAGCGACCGCTGGTAAGCGCGTCATGACCATGACCAAGCGCCTGCAATCTGCGCGTAAAGGCTTCGAGACCTTCGGGAGAAGCATCGCCGCGTAAGGTCTGCGTCGCGACGGCCTGTACCATCGACAATGCGTTTTTAAGCCGGTGAGCGATCTCTCCGTTGACCAGTCCTTGCTGCTCATCGTCTCGCCGTCTCGCGTTCGCAGTCTCAAGCCGGTCGGCAGCGCTGCGGAGGAATCCAACTTCGTCGTCCGTCCAGTGATACGGGCTGTCCTTGTGAATCAGGAGAACCGCAACCGTCCGATCACGCTCTCGCACTGGTACGATGACCACGGCGTGCGTACGAAGTGAAGTCCAGGCGGCAAAGTCAGCTGCGGTCCTTCGATCCGTCGAGGTATCGTCGATGACAACGACATCACCGGCAAGCAGCGCGGCGCGCAGTTCACCATAGTCCGAGAATCGGTGCTCGCCCTCGATCGAAGGCATGCCCGCCACCGACCACCCGGCTTCGACGCTTACGATCTCCCGGGTGTGATCCATTTCGCCAAAGGTGGCCCGCGACGCTCCCACCGCCTCGCCGATGATGCGTGAGGCTTCGACGATCATCCCATCGCTGTCGATCCGATCCCGCAATACGTCGCCCAACGCCAGCAGGGCCTCGCTGCGTCGGACGCCTTTGATGCGCGCGGTGACCTCGTGGAATATGACGGTGAAATCGTCACCACCGAGGGATTGCGCCGTACCGTCGTACCAACGTTCAAATACGCCCACCTGGCTAGTGAAGTGATACGGTTCCTGAGTCTCGACGACCCGCGCCAGCGCCAGAACCCATTCGTCTTCGATGTTGGGAATCAGTTCACGGATCGTGCGCCCGCGCGCATCGGCAGGATTGATGCCAACGAGATTGCCCCAGGCGTCATTCACCTCCTCGTATCGCCAGTCGCAGACCTTTCCGTCGGCATTGCGGATCACCCGTGCGTAAATGAAGCCGGTGTCCATCTTCTGATACAGGTCCTGCCAGCGGCGTTCGCTGATCGCCTGCGCCTTTCGGGACGCGTCACGCGCCGCCAGAGCTGCCTGGAGGTCCAGCGTGTCACGTCTCATCTCCAAAAGCGTCACGACCTGCCTCGACAGCCGTAGCAGCGCTGCCTCCTGATCTGCCGTCAGACCGGCCGGGCGAGGCGAAGTATCGATGACGCATAGCGAGCCTACGACCCCGAAGCGGGTCGCAAGGGGCGCGCCCGCATAGAAGCGGATGCCGTCGTCGGCGACGACCAGTGGGTTAGACACCGTACGTTCGTCGTTGGTCAGGTCAGGGATAACGATGAGGCTTCTGGCTGCCACGACGTGCCGGCATACGGAACTGTCGATGTCCGTCTCGCAGGGTTCAAACCCGATGCGCGCCTTGAACCATTGGCGGTCACCGTCCAAAAGCGAGACCAGCGCTGTCGGCGTCTCACATACCTGCGCAGCCAGAGCTACGATGTCGTCGAAGCTGATCTCGGGTCCCGTATCCAGCACTTCGTAATGGCTGATTGCCTCCGCGTTGGTCATCGCGCCCTCTCAATTCGCGCATGGGCGCATTGATTTGCAGCTAGCCGCCAAAAAGGCGAAATTCAAATGGCATACGCCGCACGGACCGTGACCTTGGCCTACAGCGATCCCGAAAGTTGAAATAGCATGTAGTAGGGCAACTCCGTGCGCGGCGGATGGTTGGGGCGTGATGACCCTTTCCACCGTCCCTTATGCCCTCGTCGTTGACGATGATCCGCTCATCATGATGGATACAACCAGCATTCTCGAAGACGCCGGATTTCGGTTCTATGAGGCTATGGATGGAGACGAAGCGAAACGTATTCTAGCGGCAAATTCGGAAAACATCGTGCTGCTGTTTTCAGACGTTGATATGCCCGGTGAGACAAACGGCTTTGCGTTAGCACGGCACGTTGCGGAGAATTGGCCAGCGATCGAAATCGTCATCGCCTCTGGCCATGTCCTGCCCAAGTCGGGCGAGATGCCTGAGAAAGCTACCTTCATTTCTAAGCCGTTTAACAAGCAAATGGTGCACGGGCATTTGCGCAACATGCTGCCTGACAGCAAATTACCAGAACCTCTGAAAAAGGCCGTTTAGCGACGCCATTCACCTGGTTCGCACCAGCCGTTAAGACCAGGGAGGACTTTCCCATAAACGAACGTTGACCGGGAAACCTGACTAGCCGAGCCGGCTGACAGCCGCAGACGGGTGCGTTTTCTCAAAATCTGTTCCCAATTTGAAATTCTCGAAATTGCGAATTTTCACGGCAAACTGGGAAAGCTGCCGATCGCTCTTGGGCGGATATGGGGTGACGTCTATACCCAAACCTGAAGCCGGGTGCTGATGTACACAACACCCTCAGCAGCATCGTCCGCGTATGTTCAACAAACTGACGTTTTCTGAACAGATGCTTCCCATCTCCTTAGATGCTGTAAAGCCACGCGTTCACAGATAGTTAGGCAAAGCGACCGTTCAACAAACGGGTGTCTGTGAACGGTTCAACGCGAGTGGTTGCAAGCGATCGGGGCAAAGCGGAAAATAGGTTCGAGCGTACCTACCCTAAACGCGGCCCCGAGGCGGCTACATCCGGGCGTTTGCCGTCTGAAAACTCACGCTGCGAGCGTCGCTTCTATTCGATCCCCCCGTGCGCGCCCGAAGACTTTAGTGACCGCTTTGTCCCAGAAAGCATCGAAGACGGCGGGAAATATTGTTGGCATCGCGGATCTACGACAAACGGGGGTGTTTTGCGCCGTGTGAGCAGGCCGACAGCTTTTAGCGTATATCTGATCTGTTCTATGTCCTGACCCCGCTTCGCGGCGGTGAGAGGGAAGGGGGATGGGTTTTCTTTTGATCCAGGTGGATCAAAGGAGAACCTCCCATGTCCCACATCATCGATATTGGCGGCGCGCCAGCTAATGAGGAATGCGCCCAACTCGGGCAAACCATCGACTTCGAGACGGCCAATACGCACGAGGTAATGGCCTACAAACTGGCGATGATCGCGCGCCACGGCATGCCACCGGAAGGATGCAAGCTGATCGTCCACACCAACCTGCATGACTTCGGTATCTATCGGACGCTCGCCCTGAAGGTTGAGGACGAAGACAGCGAGGCGGTCGCGGCATATGCGGAGGCCGTAGAGGAGGGGCTCGGCTCCTGGATTGAGGCGGGCTTCACAGCACCCATCAACTACACCGGCAAAGTCGCGAAGATCGAGCGCTCTGACCATACCGAGATGGTAATCGGTGCCCTCCTGACGACACGGCCGAACGCTGACGGGACGTTCCCGATCGCCGACTTCGCGATCCTTTACGGCCATTTAGCAGCGGCCTTCCCACAACAGGCCGAAACGGCGCGCCAGCGTCTCACCGCCGCGTAATCCCGCCTATCCTCTGGAGGATTGAGCCAATGCTGATGCTGCAGTCGCAGACTGCCGAGATCGTCTCGGCGGGCGCGTTTCCCGCCGTCCGGTCTCCGCGTGCTCGTGGGGCCGTGGAACTGGACCACTTCGATTCCACCGACATGCGCTGCTGGCTGACGCGTGGACGCTCGGTCGAGCAGGCGACCGAGCTCGCCCGGATCTGGCGATCCTATCCGGACCTTCCGCCGACGGCGCCGCTGGTTGACCGAATGGCGCGGGGGCGCGAACGGATCGCCGCTATGAAGCCCTTGAATGACGCGATCGCCGCGAAGACGGAAGCAGAGCGGCAGAACCGCAACTTCGCCTTCATGGCATCGCGCGCTCAGGACGGGACGATCACCGATAGCGAGATTGCTATCCTGCGTGGTCGGGATCTCCACGGCTACGATTGGGATCTCGCGGTTGCCTATGCGAGCGGCTGGACCGCAGCCGAGGCCGGTTGGGAGCATTGCTTTTGCGCCGATGGCATGCGCCGGCAAGAGGCCAAGCGGGAGGCCTACGACCGGGGCTTCGCCGATGCTGGAGGCGACCAGGGCGACCTATTCGACGCCGCGCGCCGCAGCAATCTCGCCGCCATGCGCAAGGACAATCAACGTCCGATTGAGACACCGCCTCTGGTCGCTCGACCGGTTCCGAGCAGCTGGCCGAAGCCGAACGACCATGCCCGCCCAACGCGGTGGTCGCGCCGTTTACTCATCGTCGCGGATGCCGCGATCGAGGAGGTGACGCCGGGATTGATGCGGGTGTCGGGTCTGCGACTGATCGACGAGGTCCGTGCCAGACACGGGACCGAGGCCATGACGATCGTCACGATCGATCGCCATGCTGGCTTCGTCGTGAACGACTGCCCGACCGAGATGAAGGCTCCTATTTCCGCAATGTGCGCAGACGAGATCATTGCGGATCCTCGCAATGGTGATGCGCTGCGTGCCATCCTCCGCGGACGCGAGATCGATGATATCTTGATCGCGGTACAGGGTGACTACCTTCGCATCGTCGACGCCTTTGCCAGCGCTCTGCCGTTGTGCGCGAACATGGAGCGATCGCGCAATTCGCTCTTGCAGCAGCGCGCCCATCTGCGCTGCTGGCTCGACCGGGGCTACGACGGCACCGACAATCTCGGCGCCGGCCACATCCGCTGGGGCAAGGCCGTCAAGGGCCTGACTGGTAAGCTCGGCGAGTTTACTGCTCGCCATGTCGGGCCCGCGCCCAGGCGTGGCCACCTGATCCGCATCGAGGCCGAAGGCGGCACGCTCGCCAAGGGCTACGCGACCTCCACCGGTGATCGTCTGGCGCCCGAGATTATCGTCTCCAACAAGATGAACATCCGACGCGAGATGGCCACGGCCCTGCGTGCCTTTGGCGGCGCAACCCGCCTGATGGACGCATGTGGCTGAGAGCGCTGCCCCCTTCTTACGAGTGTACGCATGAGGACTACCACGCCCGGTATCCGTGACCTGGCCGTGATGACCAAGGCCGGCCGGCATATCGTCGACATGCGATAGCAGCGTCCCCCTCGATAACGCCGTTTAAGCGCGGGCTATGGCTTCAACCCAGGTGCCAAGCTGTGATTGCGCTAAGTCCGTTGTGTTGAAGATCACGATCGTTTCGCTCTGGTCGAGCCGATGCGCGATGTGAGCGCGATACCCTTGAACCTTGCCTGTCTCCCAAGCCCAGAGTGTGCCGTCTATGGGATGCACACGACCGCCAAGGGCATATTCCTGTTCCGGCCATCGGATTGTCGTAAGTTCACGCCGTGAAGCTGCGCTCAATAGCGAGCCATGAAAGATGCCATGTGCCGCACGCACTGCGTCACGCACGGTTCCGGCCGCATTGCCGCTTGCCGCAACGAACGGCGGGATCGGATCCATCTTACGCACTGGCGGCGATGCACTGCCGTAGGCAGCAGCCAGTTTCGGCATCGGGGGTTGGCCCGATTGCGCGAACCCGGTAGCCGACATGCCGAGTGGGCGAAGCGTCTGCCTCGCGACTACCTCAGGAAATGACTTTCCGGTCAGCCGTTCAAGAATCGCCGCAACGATCACCCAATTTATTGCCGCGTAGTCCCATCCCTTGCCGGGCACGAACGACAAATCACCACCACCGAAGCGCGACAGTATAGCTGCCGCGCTCGCGGTCGAAGTTCGTAGCGCCGGCTCTTTCCCAAGCTGGCGGCTCAATAGATCCGGGATGCCACTGGTGTTCGATAGCACATGCTTCAACAGCACCTGCTCGCCCGTATCGTGCCGGAACTCTGGGAGATACGCAGTGACTGGGGCATCGAGCGACAACCGCTTCTGTTCAACGAAGCGAAGCACGGTAACGCTCGTCAGCCACTTCGATGCAGAGCCCCATTTGAATTGGGTGTCGGGTGAGATAGCCTTACCTGCTTCTACATCGGCCATGCCGACGTACCGAGCATGTTCGATCTTCCCGCCCCGGGCGTAGGCGAACGAGCCATTGAAGCTTGGCGGTAACTGGATCGCTTCGATTGCGGCGCGCTTTGCAGCGGATGATGGCTTCATCGCCAACGCGTTCGTTGCACCAAACGCTAGGCCGCTCGCCATCAACATACGTCTATCGATCATGCAGTCCCCCCTGTCTATTCAGTGACATATGCGACGAAAACCTCCCCGGATGGCCTGTCCGGTGCCGGTCTCATTCGAGAATGTCAGAACGCCTGAGTTGAAATCTTGACCAGTCATCAGCCGGTCATGGAGGGGCGGCGTACCCTTCTAAACAGCTAAAACGGCACAGGAGAGGAGAAGGATTGGGGGAGGGAGACCGGAATAGACCGGACAGGATCCTTCCCCATGCGCATCCGCTACATCGCTACATTTGCCGAGACGATCCGGACCGACCCGATAACGCTCGCTCGCGAGTATCTCTCGGCACGTGACGCAACCGATCACGAGTTTCAGACTGACGAGGCACGGTCGGCCTATGTCGACGTCCTGTCGGCGCTGGGTCGGTTTCAGCACAAGTCCGCGTTCGCACGGGCGTTGGCGCACCTCGACGTCGGCCCCGAGGCCTTGGACATTACGCGGCAGCACAACGGTATGCGCTCGATCACATGGTCGTTTGGGGAAGGGCCGACGTTCCCCGGCTTCACCGATGACACGACCTGGAACGGCTTCCTCAACGTCCGTGTACCGGTCTCGGCATGGCCTTACGTGCTGACCGAGCTGATAGCCGGCGCCGATGGGGATGCCGACACGATCAAGGCATATCGACGGATTGGCACCGCCGATGGCCTGGTATGTCTGTCCAACGGTTTCGCCACCCAAGAAGCAATGCCGACATGGCCAGAGTTCTTTCCTGACTATCCAGTCGATACGATGGTGCCGATCCCGTCTGAATGGTCGGAGATGAGCTGGCGTCATGAAACGGCGCCGAGCTTTGGACCGTGCGTTGGTCCGATGGGCGAGGCCGCACAGATTTGGGTTGACTACGAACTACCGGCGATGCGCGAATTTGCCGAGGCCGCGAGGTTCACCTTCAGCCGGCGTGACGCGATCGGTGAACTGACGGTCATCTACGAAGGCGATGACTATGCCGAAGCCCTTGGCCATATCGCGATTGAGACGCTTGCCTGCGCGTTTGCTCACCTCCTCGCAGAGCAGCTAGGTCCCGCCGAATGGCGCGAGATGCGAGTGGAAAACCGGACGATCGAGGCCGGCGTCTGCGCTTCGCATGATTTCCTCGACGCTAACATGGTCATGCTAGCGGCGTGGCAAGCTACGCGCTCGCCGGCGATCGTCGCCAATGGTGATGCTGATGGCCTTGGCACTGAACTCCACCACGTCAACGCGGCCTGGGAGGTCGCCACCCGCTATTATCTGACAGCCTCCAGCGAGGGGAGTAGGTTCGACGATTGGCGTGTTACGGGCCGCGATGTGCAGAGCTTGGCCGCTGCGGGGCACGATCTGGCGACGATCCCACCTTCGGACAGCGCCGGCCGGGTCTACTCGGTCGGCTTTGTCCAGACACATGGTACTTGTTGGATTGTCGATGTTGGCAACACCAGCCAGAGCTTCGACCACCTCATCGATGCAGAGGCTCACCTCTGGTCCGTCTTCGCGTCAGACGAAAGTCGCCACGCCTGAGCGACATCGACCTTTCTCCGTGGCCGACGGGTGGGCCCAAGGCTCAAGGAGGGAGGGAGGGGGGGTGACAGGCAGATTCGGGGAATGGCCCCGCCGAGCCTGAGGACACCGCCATGCTCCCTGCCACGATCGCCACCAGCGCCGCGCCCGAAGCCACTGGCAAGGATTGCCGGCTGCTCAACGGATCGCTGGCGAGCACCGGAGCGCGTCTGGCGTCCATCGCCCGTCTCAATGACCGTTGTCGCCAAGGCCTCGACCGTACCGCTCGGATCATGGTGACGAGGACCTGCCTTGGCACCTTCGCTTCCGGTGACGGCACCATGGAGATCGTCGTTCAAGCGAGCCTCTACGCCGCCATCCGCCACCATGTCTTCGCCGATGCGGATGCGGCCGAACGGGACCGCGGCAACTTCGAGTTCGAGGGGACGACGGTCTACTTCAAGATCGACTATTACGACGCTGCGTTTCAGTACGGATCGGAGGATCCCGCCGATGCCAGCATCACCCGGCGTGTGCTGACGATCATGGTCCGAGAGGACCTCTGACATGGTCACGGCAACACTGAAGCATCGCCGCCTGGACCTAATGTCATTGCTGACGCCTGGACCAGTCGACGAGAACTGGGAAGCCGAGAAAGCAGGCTGGCGCTGCTTCGTCATGGGCCATGATAACCCCAGCGGCCGGCGCGGCAGTAGTCTGCGCGCTGCGTGGCAACGCGGTTACGACGCTGCCTCCCAAAGTCGGGATCCAGTAGGGTTGATGCTTTGAAACGACGAAACGGATTGGCCGGGATGTAAAGAATTGCAGACCGTCCACTCACCGCGGACTCTTGCCACGGTGACGCCCCCCGCCCCAATCCTTGCTGGACGGGGTCGCTCGTAATGGACCTGGTTCGCGAAATCCCGATGCGATGAGGGCGAAGAATATTACGATCAGGACCGGCGTACCATACGTTACGGTTTAGAATAATACCTCCGTCGATCAGGTCGCGTAAGTGGTCTACAGATACTAGGAGCCCAGGGTAGAGTTGGACGAAGACCCTTTATATTCAGGTCGTAGGGAACATACTTAACCGCGATCGCTTTCTTATTTAATAATATAGGAGAGTGAAAATGCGGATTTTGACATCGATAGCAGCTGCAGCCCTGATTATTCCGGGTGTAGCGATGGCACAGACGACCGGGAGCACCACCGGTGGCACGACAAGCGGCGGTATGAGCGGATCAGCGACTGATACCATGAGCGGGGGAGCGTCGACCGGTTCTATGGATCAGACGAACCCGACGCCGAGTACATCAGGGTCGACCGCAACGACACGCACGCAGCATGGCACGAAGGCCCGCGGCAAGACGCGTGGCACAACGTCAGGTACGACGAGTGGCACGATGTCCGGTACAACCGGCAGCACGACTGGCGCGGACACGATGGGCGGTACGGCTGACGGCACCGCTGGTTCGATGAGTGGCACGAACCCTGGCGGCACAATGGGTGGCACGGCCGGCGGTACGATGGGCTCCACGACAGGGGGAACGCCCGGCACTACTCCGCCGCGCTGATCTTACCCATTTGTTTAAATGAAAGGCCGGGCGAGCGATCGCCCGGCCTTTTCGTATTCGTTCGAGAAAAAATCACGGGAAGGGTCGTAACTGACAGCTTCGCCTGCCCTTGATTGTGCAGTGTCAGGTAGCGGCGCATCAATGCAACGAGACTGCCACCTTGCGTCTCTATGCGTTTGTCCCCGACGCGGATGTCATCACAACACGACGGATCGAGCGCACCTGCCGTGAAACTCTGAGGAGCTGATCATTATGATCGACCTGTCATATAGACCCCGGTTGGCCGACCTTAGGACGCTCTCACCTCAAAGTCTCGGCTTACTGCCCTTCGAACGCGAAGGAGTAAGGACGTCCGACGCTGTCGCGTTCCAGGGTCGGGCAGGTTACGACGCAGATTTTCTCCCCGGCTTTGCCGTGCCGCTCCCTGATACCGGTGCCATTGCTGTGGATGTGCTGCCGGTTACGGGCAGCGATGGTGACCGCCTCGACTACGAACACTTCTCGATTCTCATGTCGAAAAGCCGGCGTCTTGCCCTCTTCACCGCCGTCAATATCGATGGAAGCGCCAGCGTGTCGGTACCACGTGGCGGAGATCCGTGGGCGTTCGACGGCCGCATTCCCGAAGAGGCCCAGGCGGGGGATGAGCTATATGCCGATAACGATTTCGATCGCGGCCATCTTGTGCGGCGCGAGGATCCGAACTGGGGCCCGACCGCCGGCGTAGCCAACCGCGATACCTTCCATTTCACCAACTGTGCGCCACAGCTCTCGGTCTTTAATCAGCGATCCTGGCTGAGCCTTGAGGACTACATCCTCGGCAACACGCGCCGGGTCGGCGAACGTGCGACCGTTTTTACGGGGCCTGTCTTCCGGCCCAATGATCCGGTTTACCGCGGCGTCGCTATCCCGCTGGCCTATTGGAAGGTGGTCGCCTTCATTCATGATGATGGCCGTCCATCGGCCTCCGCGTATCTGATCGATCACGATGTCGACCTGGGCGCGCAGTCGCTCCTGTTCGGAGCGTTCAAGACCTATCAGCGATCAATCCTCGCGATAGAAGGCCTGACGAACCTCGACTTTGGGTCGCTGCGCCAATTCGATGGGTTCTCGAACGAGGAGAAGGCGACCGGCGACGTTGTCCGGGTGCTGGTTACCGAGGCCGAAGATATTCGGCTGTAACGACCGCAAATAGCGCTGTCCTACAGAGAACATATATGGAACATCGGCGGTCGGATCAACAAGGAGAGTCGGACAATGACCGACATGATCGACGGCCCCATGCTCGTAGGTATCGCAGCGCTCATCACCAGCGTCGTCAATATCATCACGGCTGTTCGCACGCGTGATCGGCCAGCGGACGGTTCGCGTGTGCGGACGATCCAGCGGCGTAGAAAGAGAAGAGAGAATCGCAGTTTAGGCGCATGATGTCCGAAAGCCCGAAGGAGACCGTTATGCGCTGCCGCGTCATTTCCCTTCTGCCCGTACTGACGAGCCTGCCTCTGCTGGCAGGCTGTGCGACAAACGCAATCCAGCTCGAAACCGCGGGGACCGTTCAGGCCCGAGGCCAAGAGGCAGTCCTAGCCACGACGGCCTATTTCGACACGATAGAGCTGCGCCGTCGGGAGGCTGCTGCAGCGTTGGTCGCGAGCGATCCAAGCTGCCTGCCGGCGACTCCGCTGCGCATCCAGGTGCCTACGGCGCCGACCGTCCCGCCCGCACCTCTATGCCTTGCGAACGAGGCACCCGCCCCTGGCTATACGGCGTTCGAAATCGACATCGGGAGCAGTCCGCGAGCGGTACTGGAGCCACGTGTCGCACTGCTCGCCGCAATCGGTGGATACGCTGATGCGCCAGCGGCCATTCTCGACGCCCCCAAGACCGACGTATCGGCCGAGATCACCGCGTTCGCCGATCAGGCCGACCGGCTGGCCCGGTTCACGAACTTTGTGGCAGGCACCGACCTGCCAAACGTCACCGCTGCTGTCGCCAGCGAACAAGGGCAGAGCGTCGTCGCGCTGATCGCGTTTGCCAACGACCTTGCGCGCGAAGCGCGGCAAACCCGCGATGTGCGTGCATTGGTTGTCGAACGCGGCGCTGTCGTCGATCGCGCACTGGCATCGCTGTCCGTACAGGTCACAATTTGGGGCAGGGGGGCGGCGCGTAACGCCGACGATCTCTACGGCAACGCGCTGTTTCGAACCTACCTTCGCAATCGCACCAGTCTTTCGGCCGAACAGCGCGAGCAGCTGGCGGCCCGTGTTTTTGCCGCCCGGGAGGCCGCGAAGCAGGGACCCGTACGGGCGGCTAAAGTCGCAGACGCCATTGATCTCACCACGAAAGCCCAGGCCGGGCTGAGGGATGCCTTGGCAGGTCGCTTATCGCCGCAGCAGCGCCACGCCGCGGCTCGAATGAACATCGATCGCATCACCCGCGCGCTCGGACTGATCGCGTCGATTGCCACCCCCGCCTGAGGAGGATCCGATGACCACCTTTACCCAAGCCGTGGAGGCTGCAGACGCGCTCATCGATCAGGTTCAGAAACTGACCGAGGACCCCCGCTATCTCCCGCGCTTCTTCGATACGATGTTCGGCTTACGCACGGCGCTCGGTAACGAACGCGATCGGTTCGCTTCGTTGCACAGCTCCGAGACCGTGGACCGACCGGCGTTCGCCACGATCCTGGATCGCAGCGAACAGGCGGCGATGATCGGCGCCGCGCTTACTCCCGGCGATGCCGAGGTGTCGCGGTACGCGGCAGCCGTACAGCGCGCGATTGCGGCACTCGCTAATGGGGAGGTGGTGTCCGCTCGGCCAGCCCTGCGCGGCGCGCTGCGGCTTCGACGATCAGCAACGCCGTTGGTAAGACCCAGGCGCCGGCCTGATCCAACACCCGAGCCATATTACACCAGCCTAGTGAAGCTATTCCCGGTTGAGGCGGTAACGCTTTACCCCCTCGCCATAGGCATCGCGGGCACCGACATCGTCATCCGCTTGATCCTGATCGTCATCATCACGCTGTTCGTCATCGCACTGCGCTGGTTCGGCACGCAGGAGGAGAGTGGGGGAGATGCAGATGTGCTGGCGATCGGCGTGTCAGTCATCTCGTTCGAGCTCTACGCCGCCTCGCTAGGCGGGTTCGGCTACCTCCCGGGCGGCCCGGCGCAGACCAGCCAGTTCCTCGCTTTCATCACCATCATGTGGGTTGCGCTCGTACCGTTCGCGCTCCGCCACTCCCGCCGCTGATTTTAAAGGAGACACGGTCATGTGCATGTCCACGCATCGGCATTCGCTTCACTGCATCCTGCCGCCCTACATCCTATCCAAGATCGCCGAGAACGGTTCGCCCGCGTTGCGCGCTATGGCAATGCACAGCTTGATGATTGATCCGACCATCCGGATCGTCCGGGCCAGTACGGCTGGCCCCGTCACCGGAGATCTCGCCCGACGGCGGTCGGCTGCGGGCAACATCCTTGTCCCAAGTCCATTGCGCACAATCCGTGACGCCGGGGGTGAGCCCGAGGCGCCGGGTTCTGTGGTCGTGCGACGTGAAGGGGAGGGACCAACCGGCGATATCGCGGTCGATGAGGCCTATGACGGCTTGGGTGCAACGTTTGCGCTGTTCTGGGAGGCCTATCAGCGCAACTCGATCGACGATGCCGGGCTGCCGCTCGACGCCACGGTCCATTACGATCAGGACTACGACAACGCCTTCTGGGACGGCACCCAGATGGTATTCGGCGATGGCGATGGCGAGCTGTTCAACCGCTTCACGATCGCGCTCGATGTCATTGGTCACGAACTCACCCACGGCGTCACCGAGAAGGAGGCAGGACTCGCTTACTTCAACCAGTCGGGCGCGCTCAACGAGAGCATCTCGGACGTGTTCGGTAGCCTGGTGAAGCAGAAGCTGCTGGGCCAGGCGGCTGATCAAGCGGACTGGCTCATTGGTGCCGGACTGCTGACTTCTGCGGTCAAAGGCGTCGCGCTGCGGTCGATGAAGGAGCCCGGAACGGCCTATGACGATCCAGTCCTCGGCAAGGACCCGCAGCCGGGCCACATGGACGATTTTGTCCGCACCAATCAGGACAATGGCGGGGTTCACATCAACTCCGGTATCCCGAACCGGGCCTTCTACCTGGCCGCGACGACGATCGGTGGAAACGCATGGGACCGCGCCGGTCGGATATGGTACAATGCGCTGCTGGACCCCAATACGCGGGCCAACACAGACTTCGCCGGCTTTGCCCGCGTCACCATCGACGTTGCGGGGCGTTTGCACGGTACGGACAGTGCCGAGACGACAGCCGTCGCCGAAGCATGGACAGCGGTTGGAGTGATCTGATGCAGATGGGCAAGGCTTGCGACGAGACCGTGACGGGCGAAGCCCGGGTACGGATCGAGGGGGGCCTTGCCCATTTTCCCGGTCGTGCGAAGGAGCAGACCATTTCGTTCGGCGACCTCGCAACGCCCGAGCGCCAGGAACTCACCAGCCTTGCCGACCAGGCTGACTTCTTCGGTTGCGAGCCATCGACTGATATCGCCAGACCGGATGCGCGCACCTATACGGTTGGCCTTACGATCGATGGACGAAGCCGGGAGATGCGGCTCGCCGAGCCGATCCGTGACCCCGCAATGGCGAAGCTCGTCTCCGTTGTCCGCCGCCTGAGCAAACAGCACGCACCCACACGGTGACGGTCTAACAAACCCTAGGCTTACTGATCCTTTTCGGCGCGCTTGCGATCCGCCTTGCGCGCTCGGCTAACGGCCGCTGCGTGTTCGCGAGCTCGCTTCTCCGACGGTTTCTCGAAATGACGGCGCAGCTTCATCTCGCGGTACACGCCTTCACGTTGCAGCTTCTTTTTCAGAACGCGAAGAGCCTGGTCGACGTTGTTGTCGCGGACGATGACCTGCATGAAACCTGGCTTTCGAAATTGCGTCGCTGATTAAGACAGCCATGCCTATAAGCCCCGCAGGCATGTGCCAAGTCCATGATTAACTTGTCGGCTCCAAACGCAGTTTTCTAACGCGACTGTGTTTACTCCTGGCCCATGCTGGAACGGTTTCTACGCTGCAGCCCCTGGGCATTGACACTGATCCACTAGGCCGGAGAAGGCACGATGACCAATTCCGACATACCTACCTTTCGTGTTCAACTGCTACCGGCGCCGATGGTGATCGACGCTGATGGGCTCCCAGTCGCCAATTCTCATGTGGTCGAGATCGTATTCCCAGGGGACACGATCGATACGACGCTGGGGAAGGTGAACACCATCGTCGGGCCGGGAACTGCCAAGATCATCGTGGACGATGCGACGTACCGCGGGATCAGCCTTTGCTGAGTTTGCGCGCTGTGTAGCCTTCGGGCAGGGGAGCCTGCCAAACAAGGAAGCAGTGATACATGGCGAACCGTCTCACGATTGATCAAGACAGCCTGATCGACAACGACCGCGAAAAGCAGGTCGAGTTTACCGCCGAAATCGACAGCGACGACCGCGATTTTGCCGTGAAATACGCCGTTTTGCGTGAAGTGAGCGGCGACGAACCAGACAATGACGCCCTGGAACTGTTCGAGCGGTTTAGCGACGAGATACTCGATATCTGCGCCGATCTTGCCGAGCTTCGGCCAACGGCCAATCTGATAACAGTGACAGAAAGCGACCTCGAGTAGCAGTCGCTCCGAGGCGCCCTTCGGAGCGCGCCGCTTAAGGCAGCAGTCAGGTCAGAGTTGGCATCTTCAATACTCATTGAGGATACCAACTTCGGCATGTTTTTCAGTTCCCTACGGCGTTTACAGATCTGTTTTATCGTTGCTAGCTTGGCATTCGGCCTGCCTGTGCAGGCTGCATATGCCCGATCACGCGTCTCTGAGATCGTTGTCGATGCCTCAACCGGTACCGTTCTGTTTTCGCAGGCGCCGGATGCGGCGAGACGGCCAGCGTCGCTGACCAAGCTGATGACGCTCTATCTTGCTTTCGAAGCGCTGGCCGACGGCCGCTTACGGCTAAGTGACCCTTTGCCGATATCCCGCCGGGCGGCCCGCCAGCCGGCGACGCATTTAGGCATAGCCGCAGGTGGGAGGATCACAGTCGGCAAAGCGCTGGATGCTATCGCAGCGATCTCTTCGAACGACCTGGCCGTTGCCGTGGCCGAACGCATTGCTGGCAATGAACCAAAATTTGCCAGACTGATGACGGCAAAGGCACGCCAGCTTGGGATGCGGAACACCCGGTTTACAAACGCATCCGGGCTGACCAGCGCTGGGAACGTGACGACGGCGAGCGACATGGCGAAGCTTTCGCGCGCCATCGTCAGGCGATTTCCGCGGCAATATGCCCGGTTCAGCAGACGTACGATTCAGTGGCGATCGCGCCGCATTGGCAATCACAACCATCTGCTCGGTCGGGTTGCGGGTGTCGACGGCATCAAGACCGGGTACACGTCCGACGCCGGCTACAATCTCGCAGCGTCGGCGATGCGTCGAGGTCGGCGTATCGTGGTCGTCGTGCTGGGCGAGACCAGCGTTTCGGCGCGTGATGCGCGTGTTGCCAATCTGATCGAGTTGGGCTTCACCGGGTCGAGATCGAAGGCGCGTCGCATACGACGGCGGTAACTTTACGAACTGCTTCAGCATGGGTTAGAGCCATGAAGATCATTCGGATCGATAACACGTCTTATGTTAAATCAATAAGTTGGCGGATATTCGGCATCGATTTTGCATGGCTTGGTTCCGGCTTTCGCCGGGAGCCGTCTCAAGCAGCAACCCAGGCCAGGACCGCATAAAGCGCCGCGCTTTCCACGGCGACGCCACCTGAGATGGACGACACGGACGTAACTACGACGCCATCGCTCATCGCGATTGATATCGTCAGCCCCACAAGGTATATACATGGCATATACAAAGGAGGCGTCGTGACCCAGACATCTGCTAATGTCGACGTGCGCGAAGCCAGGCTGTTTCGCAACAATCGCAGTCAGGCAGTGCGAATTCCCGCCGAGTTCGAATTTTCGGGAAGCCGTGTGCTTATCCACAAGGAAGGCGACAAGCTTATCATCGAACCCGAACCCAAGGCCCGTCTTCTCGACATCCTGAAAGGGCTAACCCCCCTCGCCTCTGAAGATCTGTTTCCAGAGGATCTCGATGCTACGCTGCTCCCGCTCAGGGCCGTCGACCTGTGACAGGCTCACGCTACATGCTCGATACCAACATCGTCTCCGACCTCGTTCGAAATCCTCAAGGCGCGGTGTTCGATAAGATCGTCGAGATCGGGAGCGACAATCTGTGTGTCAGCATCATCACCGCGGCCGAACTGCGCTATGGTAGCGCCCGTAAGGGGTCCCCTCGCCTGCTCCAGCAAGTCGAAGCCATTCTGGGCGGGCTCGAGATCCTTCCGCTCGATGTCCCGGCCGACGCCGAATATGGCGGGATCCGCGCCGAGCTTGAAGCCGCTGGCAAACCGATCGGCCCCAACGACCTCCTGATCGCAGCTCACGCCTATGCGCTGGGTGCCACGCTGGTCACCGCTAATGTCGGCGAGTTCACACGCATTCGGGGTCTTCGCGTGGAGAATTGGCTCAGCTGACGCCGACGGTTTCCGCTTACGAAAACAGGGCCGGAACCGATAGCAGCGGTCCCGGCCCCGTCGATCGAAGGATCCTCCGTCGAAACGGTGGATAGACTGGCTTAACGCATCTGCGTCGAATCCGGTCCACCACCCTCGATATACGGATCGTCGTCAATTTTCTATGAACGAGCCTGTCGGCCGTTCCACCCGCCATACGGCACTTCACCCGAAGGACTTCACCCGAAGGACTTCACCCCGAAGGGACATCACCATGACCGTCATTGCACTTTCAGCCCGACGAGGTTCACTGAGTTCACTCGAGAACGCCTACGCCGTGGCTATCCAG
Organism: Sphingomonas sp. PP-F2F-A104-K0414; assembly: GCF_004340945.1. Lineage (GTDB taxonomy): Bacteria > Pseudomonadota > Alphaproteobacteria > Sphingomonadales > Sphingomonadaceae > Sphingomonas. The sequence goes on along the minus strand of NZ_SLYD01000006.1, from coordinate 98,666 downwards.
CTTCGTGAGAGCACCGGCGTCGACCAGTTTGTGGTCCGCACCGAAAATCCCATTCAGCCTTTCCGTGTCTCCCGGTGCCGGCCACATCACCCGGAGAGTCTTCTCGCCCTGGTCGCCTGACCGGGCGACTATCGTCAGCCCTCGGTCGTCACGTTGGCCATGATCTGCGCAGCCGTCAGGCTCTCGCACAACTGGGCGTTCGTGGCGTAGATCACCGCGAGCTTCTGCTCGCGCATCACCACGCACATCCGACCACGACGGTACGTCAGGCTCTGCAACCAGGCGAGTTCTGTAATCGCCTGCTCGATAGGCGTGTCGTATAGCAGGTACCAAAGCCGCATCTGGAACGGGCTCTTGTCGCGCAGGATCTCTTCGAGATCCTTGTGCCCCTCGCCACGGCCCATGCCGTTGCTCGTTTCGCTCGCCAGTGCGGTGAACGCTTCCTGCATCTCCGTGATGGCGAAATAGGCGACGTCGAGGCCGATCCCGATCGTGGCGCCTGCCAGCACCCGCCGATCAGTCGATATTTCGGGGTCGCCGTTCTCGTTGGTGCCGCTGTTGTTCAGCACGTCATATAGCGGGAGGTCATAGTCGTACCCCCGCATCATATCCTGTACTTTCATCATATCCTCCTTCGGGTGAGGCTTGGGATTTGGCGGGATCGTCAAGCGATCGAGCAATACCCGGTCGCGTGACGAACATTGACAATTCCGCTGCCCGCGGCAATGTCTGTACGTCACGACAAAGAAGGTCAAGCCGCCATGCAAACTTTTTCCAGTCGCGACTTCAATCGCGAACCAGGTCGCATCAAGCGGGCCGCGGTTGATGGCGCAGTCATCATCACCGAACGCGGCCGACCCATCATGGCGGTCATGCCCTTTGCCGAATACGAGCGGCTGAAAGCGCCCCCCGGCAACATCCTCGACGCCCTCGACATGGACGAGGTCGGAGACATCGAGGTCGACTTTAGCAGGGCGGCATCGTTCCCGCGTCCGGCGGTGTTCGACTGATGTTTTTGCTCGACACCAACGCCCTGTCCGAGCTTCGCAAGCGGCGTAGCGGAAAGATTAGCCCAGCCGTCGAAGCGTGGGCCGGTAGCGTCGATCAGGCGGACATGTTCCTTTCGGTCATCACGATCATGGAGATCGAGCTCGGCATCGCACTGCTCGAACGGCGCGATACGCGGCAAGCCGGCGTGTTGCAGCTCTGGCTACACGACAAGGTCATGCCCGCCTTTGCCGGGCGCATACTCCCCGTCGACACAACGATCGCGCTGCGCTGCGCGAGGCTGCACGTTCCGGACACCAAGAGCGAACGCGACGCCTGGATCGCAGCGACGGGCCTCGTACACGACCTGACGATCGTCACCCGAAATGTCGTCGACTTCGCAGGCACAGATGTTACGCTTTTTGATCCGTGGACCTACCATCAGTGACAGCCAGGAGACGATCATGAGATCCATGCACTCACGAACGGCCCTCGCTTTTGGTGTGGTACTTATTGGGGCCTCGGTAACGAGGGCGGCGCCGTATATCCCTGACCATTGGGGATGGTTCATGGCGATGACAGTGTTCGGGATGGCCGGAGGCTTCGTCATGTCGTTGGCGATTGGCACAGTAGGGGCAGCCATGTGTCTTGGCGCTGCCTTCGGCGAACTACTTATCATGGCCGGAAAACCCGAACTGAATGCCAGTCCAGTCGCATGGGCTATTTTCGTAGTCTTTGCCGCGATCGGGGTGGCTTTGGTCCACCTATCCAATCGTGGTAATAAGCCGATGGCGCGTAGGCCGATCGAAGAATGACATCGAGCGCTGCTTCGTTGATGATACCGAACCGTCGATCATAGCCGACTGATCTGAATCAAGGTATCAGAGGTCGAATGACTGATGCGATCCCGGAATCCACCTCTGCCGATCAACCGCTGGTCGACGTCCCGCTGAACCTCATGAAAATGGCGCTCACTCTGTTAGATCGCGAAGAAGATAGCGGAAGTGTTTCGGCATGCCTTCTTCAGGAAGCGATCGACACCCGTTCCAAAAGGTAAACACGTGCACTGCATGCGCTTTGCATCGGAGCCATTTTCGCAAATGGCGGGTTGATGCGTATGACCTTATCAACAATCCCCTACGCTCTTGCCGTCGACGATGAACCATTCATCCTTATGGATATAACTGGGATCCTCGAAGACGCGGGTTTCCGCACTTACGAAGCCAGTAGCGGCGATGCCGCGATCGCGATGCTTCCCGAGTACGCCCACACCATCACCCTCCTCTTTTCGGACGTCGACATGCCGGGTGACACCAACGGGTTCGCGCTCGCGCGCCACGTCGCCGAAAACTACCCCTGGATCGAGATCGTCATCGGTAGCGGGCGCGTAAGCCCAGAAACCGGCGACCTTCCGGAGAAGGCGACGTTTCTTTCGAAGCCGTTCAACGCGCAGATGATCCATGGCCATCTTCGCGAAACCCTGCCCGATGGCAAGTTGCCAGAACCGCTCAAGAACGCGGCCTGAGCCGCGTAGGAGGGCGTGGTTCAGACGTCATCGCTCTCGACCGGCGTCGTCACGCCACGCGCAACGAGCGCAGCAGTCAGCTGACGCCTGATGCTCATGCCGTTCAGGTGGCTGAACACGCCCTCATAACCCTCGGCAGTAAGGCGTTCTCGAATGTCCGAAACCGAGCGACAGGCGCCCTCCCTCGCCAGCTGAAATGCTCGTTCAACAGTGCCGATGGGCGGGTCGCTCAATGTCCCTCCGGATAGCCGATCGATCGCGCGAAATGCGGCTGCCGGCTTTCGCCGGTTAACAACCAGAAATTATGCGGTTCAAGCCTGTTCGCGGTTGCAAAACGATGTTCGCAGATGCAGCATGGCGACGCCTTTCAGGCATCCTCTCCTAAAAACTATCCGGGCTGGCTCACGCTGGCCCTTTTTTTGTCTGCCGAACGCCACCCGCTGCGCCTGACGGTAGCCGGGTAGACCAGGGCAACGTGCCGCCGCCATGATCTGAAGGAACCCAACTCGGCTGATGTCGCTACCGATGCTTTAGCCGGGCGGCCAACACCCTCGTCTCACGCGCGATCTGCTCTTCCATCATTGGCCAAATATCCCGCGCCGCGGCGCAATAACCTGACCAGTCCGCCTCGATCGACGTCGACGTCCACTCGGCAATATGCGCGCGCGAAATCATCCGCTTGGTTGCGGTCGCAAAGAGTAACTCGGACAGCTCCGTCCTCAAGCCATCGTCGGCATCTTTTAGTAACGTTGGAACGATCACCTCACTGACGTACCTGGACCGCGACAGGCTGGACGCAGTCAACTGTTCCCGGGCGTCCGCCAGCTCTCGACTATTCGGGTTTTCCTCGCCGCAATGCCGTCTGATTTCGCGAAGGCCAGCCATGATGTCTCGATGATGCCCTTCCAATGTGCCGAGCATCGCTTCCGGATTCATTTTTGTACCCCTCCCCTGCCGGACGATCATACATCGCGAGGCATCTGCTTTCGTGTTTTCGGCCACCGTCGCTGTGACGTTCGCCCTTTTCGATAGGCCACTCTAAAGACTTGATTGATGGGCTCAAGCCAAGCTTTTCCCCTACGGAAATGTGATGCTTTCTTGTCGATGGGGTCGTCTCGGATATGGCTTATGGGCGGGGTACAGCCGACTGAAATCTTCGAAGAGTTGAAGGAAAAATAGGAAGGTTTGGGACATCCCGCCCAAGAGGGCGGGACCGTTCAATAGTCGGCAAGAGCCTCCCGGAGCCCCGCGAAGAGCGGGTCTCCGCCCTTCGGGTACAATCACTTGTCGGGCTCCCGGCACGCGCTGAGAGGGCTCGTGCGCCAGGGTCCGCGGATGGCGTGGGGCGGGGTACGGATCCACCCTGATGTCACGCCCAGGACAACGACCACCGCAGGCAGCCTTCGGCTGTGGAATCATGCGCTAGGCGCATGATGTGTGCTTTGTGGGCCTGTGTTCTCATCACACCCTTCGCCGTCTCTCAGTGTCTCGGCGTGGCAGACCCGTCCGACGGGGTCGGCGTCAAAGGAGAATTGTCCGCAAGCGGACAATGCTTTTGTTTGATTTGAAGACGCCTCAACAAGAATACCGGGCCTAAAGGCCCTACGGTTTCCACCGCTAAAGCGGCGGAGCCTCCGTCATTCGTGTTGACCCCGCCAGCCGTGCCTGCCTCTTGAGCCCCTGCGAGGACGGCTCCGGGTGCGATGAGAACAAAGGCCGGGCCTTGCCCATCAGCACGGTAGAAACAGAATTGCTCGCTACCGCGATCAATGCCTCTTTGATTTGTTATTTACGCCCCCTAGTCGGGGGCTTTTTTATGCTCGGACTCACCGTGTACGATGATTGGGCGTCAAGTAATCAATCAGGTTGGTAAAATAGAGTGGAGGGGGTAAAAAGAAGATGCCGGAGGGGAAAGGCCCCAATCACCGGCAAACAGGGGGATAGGCCCCTGCAACGTGGAGTGAATACTATGAAAATCGGTTCTTTCAAGTCAGTCGGCGGTCAGCTTCTCGGTTCGGTCGCAACGGCAACCATCGACCTCGCGCGCCTTGGCCTCCGCCCCGTCGAGAGGACGAACGACAAGGCCCCCGCGTTCGAAATCATGGTTTTGAACGTCGCGAAACGTTGGGTGCAGATCGGCGCGCTTTGGGAAATGACCAGCAACAGCAGCGGCGAAGTTTTCTATCAGGGCAAGCTGGACGACCCCAGCATCAGCGAACCCCTCCAGATCATGCTTTTCGGCAATAACGAAGAGGGTTTCCGCGTCGTCTGGAACCGCCCGACCACGCGCCGCGAAAATTTGGACGGCACCCGCCAGAACCGCCGCAAGGCATCGGATGACGGTTTCGGCACCGGCAACGCCACCGACAACGGCCAGCTTTCCGAGCCGCTGAACGACGAAATCCCCGCGTTCTAAGACCACTCAAACGGGCGGGGAGAGGGGTGCAACCCTCCCCCGACCCTAAACCGCAATCCCTGCCAAAGGTTAGCACCATGACCAAGAAAACGACCTCCCCGCGCCTTACCAGCTTTGCCGACTTGGGCGAAGCCATGAACGGCACCAACGCCACGCCCGCAACCGGCAGCGCGTCCGACGACGCGACCGACCCCCGCACGGCGGAGATTGCCGAGAGCATCGCCGACGCAGCGGCAACGACCAATTTTCAGGAAGCGTTCGGCGACGTTGGCGCGCTTTCGATCGTCGAAATGGGCGCAGACCGTGCCGAACTCGACATGCCCGAGCCGATCGAGGCGCAGCACGATTGCGCGGCGATCATGGCAACGCTTTTCGACCTGTTCCGCGATACCCGCCTAGAAGCGAGTGCACAGGCGATTGCATGGGGTTTCGTCAATTCGTTTCACTACGAAGCGCAGAAACTGGAACGCGAGGAAGACACGCTTTGTCGCGACCTTGGCGAGATGACGCGCCGCTATGATCCGTCCGAGATTTACGCCGTCGAGATGGAGGAATTGCAACTCCGCGCGCAGACCAAGACCGAACAGCGCGCCGCCATCGAATGCATGCGCGACTATGCCGCCGACTGCTACCGGGCACAGTCCGGCCACCCTTGGTCCCCCGCGCGCGGATCGAAGGTTTCCAGCGGAGGGACTGCAAGCCAGATTGCCGCCCTCGATTTCTTGAAGGCCCGCGCGCAGGACCACCGCGAAAAGCGCAACCCCACCGGCCCGCTTGTCGTCTTTTCGGGCGGTCAGGAGTGGCACGACTTTAAACAGCTCTGGGACCGCCTCGACCAGATCAAAGCCCGTATCCCGCACATGACGCTTTGCACCACCGCGCAGCGTAAAGGGTGCGACATGATCGCCGCAGCATGGGCCGCAAGCCGTGGCGTTACCGTGGTTGCCTTCACACCGCAGACGGGCCGCTATGGCAACCGCGCCGGGTTCGTTCGCAACGAGCAGCTTGTAAAACTCGCCCCCGTTGAAGCCATCGTTTGCCAAGGTTCCGGCCTGCAATCGAACCTGTTACAGACCTTGAAGGACGCCCGCGTCCCGACCCACGCCTTCCGCATCGACGGACAGGCACCGGCACCGACCGCAACCAAGCGGCAGGCAATCGGCTGACCCTATCCGGGCGGCGCAGCCAAGAGCGCGCCGCCCCTCCCCTTTCCTTGGCAGGAAACACTAGGCCAGCGGCGGGCGAAATCCCCGCGCTGGCCCCTTTTTGTCAGCGTTGCTGTGGGGGGAACCCTACGGTTCCCCCCACGCCAGGCGACCGGCCGCGCGCCGTCCTTGGCACGGCCCCGTCGGGCCGCACCTGGACGCCGCGCAGCCGGTCGCCTTCCCCCCTCCGGTAATGCGCTGCCGCAGCTTGAGAAGCATTGCGAACGAGCTGCCCGACCGTCCGGTTTGGGGCTGGCGCGGGACCCGGCTCGCTCGCATCGGTCAGGCCCTTCGGCCTGCCCTTCGCTACGCATCGGCCGGGGAAGCGCCAGTGCAGGCTTCGAGCCCGCCCTGGCGCTGCTGCCGCGGGGAAAATCTATCTCAAGTCGTCCCATTATCCCGGGCGGCGCGACAAGCCTCAAGGGACGGCAGGGTCCCACCATTTTTCTGCGAAAAATCGTTGCCCCTACCGCCGCTAAAGCGGTCGCAAGAGCGATCCCTTGACCCTCGCCGCGCCGCCCTAATCCGGAATGCGTCTTGAAGAAGAAGGAGGACGAAATGCAAGTCGCGTTGTTCAGAGCACTAAGATCGGCTAATATAGACGATGAGGCAGCGGCAAAGGCAGTCGTCGTCGTCGAGGAGCAGATCGACATGGCCGTGGGTCGCGCAATAGAGCCGTTGAAGCAGCAAATCGCCGGTCTGGAGGTAAAGCTGGAAAGCGGCCTTAAGGGTATGCAGACCTCAATCGACGGACTTAAATGGTATATCATCGGGCTCGGCTCACTGATGACGGGAGCAATCGCGGTCGGGGCTGCGCTCACCGCCTACGCCCAGTTCATCAAATGACCGCGGGAGGGGCTTGGCTCCTCCCTTCATCGTCTAATACTTAAAGGGCCATCCGGGCGATCGGGTGGCCCTTTTCCGTTGCTGATTTCGACGGGCGTGCGGCGCCGGCTCGCTCGCTTCGGTACGGCCCCGTCGGGCCTCCCCTGGCTACGCATCGGCCGGGGAAGCGCCGGTGCGGGCATCGAGCCCGCCCCAGCGCTGCTGCCGCGGTTTTCCAACGTCTGACAGTTATATACCTGCACGCCTCGCTCGCCTGCGCGCAGCGGCCTTTCCCCCGTGCGCTGACTACGCGTCGCGGCATCGACGGTGATGCTCGATCACAGGCGTCGCGAAACCTCTCCGGAGAGGAGGGAGGGAGAGATTTGCGGTTCCAACGAAGGAGGTCATCATGACCATTACGTTCCGCGTCGAAGACGGCCGCGCCATCCTTGCGCCAATGGCGGCAATCATCACTCCCGACCAGCTCGCATCGCTACGCGATCTGCTTGCCGAACAATCGCTCCGGTTGGGTTTTGCCATGTTGCTCCCGGCCTACGGCGTCATCGGCGATCCATGGTTCGAGTTCGACGCCCGCGTCTGCCATCTGTCGCTCGCGACCGTCTCCAAATGCTTCGATCACGACCCTTCCCTCATCGCGATTTTGGACGAGGCTCAGTTCCTCGGTCGACGCGTCCGGGTGGCGCAGACTGAACCCACTGGCGATATTACGATACGCCTGTCTTTGAACCCCGATGCTGCCCCGGAAATAGCTCTCGCAAACCCCCAAGCGCTGGCGCTGTTAGACGGCCTTGGGATCGACCGCATGGTCGCCGGCATGGTGCCGATGACGGAGCTCCGCCGGAGGCTGACGGATCCCCGCATCAGGCGGCGCCTCGATTCCGATCCGGACATGGCCGAGAGCAGTGAAACGCTGGCGACGATGGCGGCACTGAAACCGATCGAAGGGGAGTACCTGCTGGCGTGGATCTGATCCGTCCCCGTCTATCTAAAACGACCGCATGGGACGCCCAGCCTACCGGCTGGCGCGTCCCTTTTTTTTCCTGATGCTACTAAGCCGGCTGCGCCTCTCCCTGTCCAAAAAGAGAATGGCCGCACAAGGTAGCAAACCCGTGCGGCCATTAGCGTGGGCCTCGGTCTCGAACCGTCTCAGGCTTTCGCCGTGAGCCGCTTCTCGACCTCGTCCACGCCCAGCGTCTTCACCGCCTCCATCAACCGCTCCAGTCGATCTAGCGGGAGCTTGAGCAACCCTACCTTCTCGACTGTCCCAATAGCCGTATCCCGCAGCTTCCTTAGATGCGCCTTTCGGCGATCTGCCAGCTTGCGTTCCTCGGCCTCGATCGCGGCCATTTCAGCGTCCAGTGACTTCGCCATAATACTTGCCTTTTGGTCAGGCTGATCGGGCTCTGAACGGGACCGGTATAGCCATCGATTAGGCGAGGGAAAAGCGCCAACCAACGACCAGCTTCTAACACCAAGGAAAACCCGGTGACGATCATCGCAGAACGATCCCAAGACATCACGCCAGCGCAACCAGCTCGACTATCATTCCGCCGCAAAGGCGGGCTTTTGCCCCTCGGAAAACCGATATGCTATCATATCGATACGAAGGACCATGGAGATCAAATCGACACATGGGAATCGGGACTACAGTAGAGCACACCTTACGCAAGCTGCGCTTGCCTTTTTCCGTGGCTTAACAGCGAGTTAGAGAGTCAGAGACAGTGTATACAACGTCTTACAGTTTGTCTTACAACGTAATACGCCCCAAAAAGCCCAGATTTCCGCCGTTTCCTGCGTAAGACACCGTAATACGGCTTATGCGCAAACCACGATATCGAGCTTGTTGTAGCCGCGTTCCACAGCTATAAGGAACGTCCTCCTAAGGACCCATCAGCCTCTCTGCTAGGAGGCTGGTTACTTGAGTACCTCACGCCCTTATACCCTTCGGGTAGCCGGTGATCTGCGTGCCCGTATAGAGGCAGAAGCAGCCAAACTGGAGTGCTCGCCGTCGGACCTAATTCGTCGGGCGATCGAACAACATCTTGATGGCCGAAAGCTGCTTGAAGGCAGCGAGCGACGCCACTTGCGCGTGACCGAATATATGCAGGTCGCGCTCGATGCGATCATCCGGGAAAACCACCCGGAATTGCGCGAGACACTCGTTCTCGAAGCCGACCGTCGCATGAAGCTTCATCATGGCGCGTGATGACCCCAAAGCGCCCCGCCAGGACATCCGTAACGACCGGCGTCCGATCCCCCAGAAGCACCATAGCGCGCGCGGTGAAGCACCGCGCAATTCGGGCAACTTCACCCGTGGCAGCCAGCTTCTCAATACCCAGGTCCTGATGTGGCTACAGGGTGCCAAAATGCCGCTCTACATGTGGCTTGGCATCTTCGTCATCGCCTACTCCACGATCCTGTCGCTCACCCTCGACGAGAACAACATCCAGCTCATCTCCATGCGTATCCTGTCCGGGCTGTGGGACTGGATATCGTTCGACGAAATGAAGCGCATCAACCTGCGTCTGCCCGACAACAGCGTGCGCCACACCTACATGGGCTACGTGCCTTACGTGCCAGAGGTCATCCTCGCATGGCACAAGGCCGTGAAGGGGTTCATGGGCTCGGTCGCGATTGCCTCGTGCATCACCATCCCGCTGTCGATCTGGTACGTCGATTTCTCGGCCCGTCGCGGCAAGGCGATGATCCAGGAGCGCCATGAGCGCGGCGCCATGCTGGTCGAGCGCGATCTGCTCTATTCCGAGATCGCCCAGCATAACAGAATCGAGTTCGTGAAGGAGGCCGCAAAACTCTTTCCGGACAAGACGCCGGAACAGGTCCTGAAGCTGAAGTTCAAGGCCCGCAAGATGGGCGGGATCCACCACCCCTACACAGTTGCCGGCATCCCGTTTCCACACCGTCTCGAACAGTCACATTTCATGACGCTCGGCACCACCGGTTCCGGTAAAACGACCGTGTTCCGTAAACTCCTTCGGGAGATGCGCGAACGCGAGGATACCGCCGTCGTGTTCGACCTGACCGGGGCCTATGTTGAGGCGTTCTACGACCCGACACGTGACACCATTCTCAACCCGGCCGACGCACGCTGCCCGGCCTGGACGATCTTCAACGACTGCCGGACCTATAGCGAATTTACCGCTGCCGCTGGAGCCCTGATCCCCTCCGATGGCGGAGCGGCCGATCCGTTCTGGGCACTCGCTGCGCGCACCCTTTTCATCGAGATGTGCATGAAGCTCATCGAAAAGGGGCTGACGTCCAATCAGGCGCTCGCCGACAACCTGATGACCGCCGACCTCAAGCTGGTTCACAAGCATCTCGCCAATACCATCGCCGACCCCATCACGGCACCCGAGGCAGCCAAGATGGCGGAGTCGATCCGAGCCGTCTTTAATACCAACGCGCAGGTCCTTCGCTTCCTGCCCGATGACGGGCCGCAATACTCAATCAAGGACTGGATGACGGCCGAGAAAAAGCCCGGCTCGATCCTCTTCATCACCTCCAACTACACCGACCTTGAGATGAACCGGGCGCTGCTCACGCTCTGGTCGAACCTCGCCATTCACGCGCTGATGACGATGAAGAAGACCCGCAATCTGCGCACCTGGTTCGTATTCGACGAATTGGGCGCACTCCACCGCCTGCCGGCGATCGAAGACGGCCTCCAGACCGCCCGTAACTTCGGCGGTGCAATGGTCCTTGGGTTGCACTCGTTCGACAAGCTCACGCAGGTCTACGGCGAGGAAAATGCCCGCAACCTGTCGTCGCTCGCACGCACCAAACTGATCCTCGCCGCAGCCGACCTCGACACCGCCGAACAGGGTGCCCGCTACATTGGCAACCGCGAGATCCGGCAGATGGATGAGGGGTACAGTTATGGTTACAACAACACTCGCGACGCCTCGACCCTGACCCCCCGTAAACAGATCGAGCCGCTGGTCATCCCCGATGACATCATGAATTTGCCCAGCCTGCACGGCTTCGTGAAGTTTCCCGATGGCTTCCCTGCTGCCCGCATCCGCCTGGAATGGGAACATTACCCGACCGTCGCCGAGGGCTTCATCGAGCGGAAACCGGCTAAGCCGGACGAGCCTGGAAGGGTGGTTCGCAGAGATGGTGGCAAGCCGCAGAGTGGCGACGACGATGTTGGACGTGGCGATGTGCCCGGTTTGACAGAAGAAGAGGTTGAGCCGGCAAACGTGGCCAACACCTTCGCCACTAATATCCTGTCGCAGCCGACTGAGAACGAGGTCGACAATTCGCGCGACGCTACACCGGTTGAAGCCACCGCCAGAACCGAACCGCCGGTGCTCGTCCAAGACATGCGTGAGCGTTCCGGCGATGACGATCGCAAGGACCGCGAACGGTCTCTGGAGGGTAAGTCCGTCCAGGCGCGCAGTGAGGACCAGCAGCGCCAGAAAGACGATCCTACGCCGACCGGAGAACGGCCGGAGGACCTGTCGATCCGGGAGGCGCGCGATGCCTTCCCTGATGACGGATACGGGATGTAACGATGCACTCGATCGCATCCGTTAAATCGGCATCCGGCGCCGCAAAATATTTCACCAAGGACGACTTCGTCAGCGGCGAATATTACACCGATGAGAAGGCCGGTGACGTCAGCATGTGGGGCGGTGAAGGCGCTACCGCAGCTGGCCTTACCGGCACCGTTTCGCAGGAGGCATTTGCCAAGGCGCTCAATGGCGAGCTTCCCTCTGGCGAGCGCGTCGTAGATGATAAGGGTTCGCGACGGCCAGGCTACGACCTGACGTTCTCGGCACCGAAATCCGTGTCGGTTATGGCGTATATTGCCGGCGACAGACGCATTCTTGGACCCGACGGCGCACAGACCAAGGCAGTCCAACAGACCATGGCATGGGTCGAAAAGAACCTAGCCGAAACGCGCTCGACGAAAGACGGGAAAACCGAGGCGGTTAAAACCGGCAATCTGGTCTACGCCCTGTTCCAGCACGACACGAGCCGAGCACTAGATCCGCAGGCACATATCCACGCCATCGTCGCCAACATGACAAGGGGGCCGGACGGCAAACTCCATGCCCTTCATGCAGACCGGATATGGTCAAGCAACAGCGTGATCGGCTCGATCTATCATAGCTTCCTGCGCGATGAGCTGGAGAAGCTTGGCTACCAGGTGCAGATGACCGGCAAGCACGGGACGTTCGAAATTGCCGGCGTTCCGAAAGCGGTATTGGAGACGTTCAGCCAGCGCCGTGAACAGATCATGGAGAAAGCGGCTGAGCTGGGCATTGTCTCGCCGGAAGGCCGTAACAAAATCACCGTAAATACGCGAGATCCCAAGCTGAATGTCGAAGACCGCGATGGCCTCGTGCTCGACTGGATGAAGAAGGCCGCAGAGCAAGGGTTTGACGGCAAGAAGCTGCTCGAAGGAGCGTTACAGAACGCCGCAAAGCTGGAGCAACGCGAGAATGCTGGCCCGATCGGGCGCGGCTACACCGTAATTGCGGACGCCGTGAAAGTCGCGATAGATACGGTGTCGGGCTTGCTCCGGTCACCGGACCCGCTGGTTGACCGCGGCTTTGTACGCCTGGCGCAGTCAACGGGGCAGGCCAACGCGCAGCTTGCTGTCGCATCCGCGGTCCGTAGTCTCAATCAGCGCGAAGCGGCGTTCGACAAAGACAAGGTCGCCAAAAAGGCGCTCGATTTCGGCCTGAAGGGCGTCACCATCGATCATGTCGAGGCGAGGGTCGAGCAGCTCCTCGAGAAGGGCAAACTGCTATCCGGGGAGATTACCCACCAGGGTCAGAAGGTCGAGGCTGTCACGACACCGGAAGCGCTTCACACCGAGGAGAGCATCCTTGCGCGGGTCCAGGCGGGTAAAGACGCAGGTGCCCCGATCGTGGCTCCCTCGGAAGCGCCAGACCGACTGCAGGCCGCCTCCCCTCACCCTCTGAACGAAGGCCAGCTCGCAGCCGCGACCTTGATCGTATCGACCTCCGACCGCATCGTAGCGGTCCAGGGCATCGCCGGTGCCGGTAAGTCGACGATGCTGCAGGCCGTTGCCCGCGTCGTTGAGGGAGAAGGCAAATCGATCCTGGGCCTCGCCTTTCAGAATAAGATGGTCGCCGACATGAGCGAAGGGATGGCACGCCCTGACGCCAGTCCCGGCCGCGAAATGTCGGTCGACCAGATGCAGGATTCCGGCGTTAAAGCCGAGACGATGGCCCACTTCATCTGGCACAACGAAAAGCACGTCACCAACCCGAACACGCTCGATGCGCAGGCACGCCGTGACGAATTAAAGGACACGGTTATCGTCGTCGACGAGACGTCGATGGTGTCGAACCGCGACATGCTCAAAATGCTGACGATCGCTGAAGCGCTCGGCATCGAGAAGATTGCACTGATCGGCGATCGCCAGCAGCTCCTCCCGATCGATGCCGGCAAGGCTTTTGCCATGATGCAGGCCGACAAGATCGGCATGGCGCGCATGGATGACAACCTTCGCCAGCAGACTGACCAGCTGCGTACGGTCGCGGCGCTGGCCAACATCGGCAAGGCGGGTCAGGCCATGAAGGTCCTTGGCGACAAGGTCGTCGAGCATGAGGATCCATCGGCGCACGCCTCCGACCTGTGGCTGGCCCTGTCGCCCGATGAACGTGCCAACACGGCCATTTTCGCGTCCGGCCGCCAGACCCGCGCGGCGATCAATCAGGCGGTGCAAAAAGGCCTGAAGGACGAGGGCACGCTCAAAGGTGACGGGCTATCCATTGCGGTCATCCAGAACGTGAACATCGAGCGTGAGGACCTGCGCTACGCCAAAACCTACGAGAAAGGGCAGCGGCTGGAGATCAAGGGCTCGGTGCCGGAGCTTAACCTCGAACGCGGAGTAGCTGAGGTCCGGCGCAGCTTTGCAAACGGCAAGGTCGAGATCGTCAAAAACGGTAAGTCGATCAAGTTCAGTCCTCAGAAGATCGATCCGATGATCGACAAGGATCGTATGTCGCTCGCGACGATCGAGACGATCCAGGTTCACGAAGGTGACCGGATTCGGTGGACTGATAACGACAAGGAGCGCGGCATCTACAATGCCTCGCTGGCCACGATCGCCGGCATTGAGAACGGCAAGGTCACGGTCGAACTGGCGAACAAGGGACAGGTCACGCTCGAGAAGAACGACCCGATGATGCAGCGGATGGACCTCGCCTACGCGCTAAACATGCACATGGCGCAGGGCATCACCGTGAACAAAGGCATCACGGTGATGCAGAGCTTCGAGCGTAATCTGTCGAACCAGCGGCTCTTCAACGTCGGTGTCACCCGTATTCGCCTCGACCTGACCATGGTCGTCGACAGCCAGCAGAAGCTCGAGATGCAGCTGGATAAAAACCCTGGCGACAAAACCTCTTCACTGGAAAGCCTTGGCCGCCTCGATATCGATGGTGCTGCCATACAGACCAAAGCGGCCGACGATGCGCTCACCAAAGCGATGGAGAGCCTCGACGAGGCGAGCAGCGAAAAGATCCTGATCGATCCCGCCAGCCTCGACATGACGGACCTGCCGCCAATGGGCGCGTCGACCACCGACTATTCCGACATCAAAAACCTCGATGGGGAGATGCCGTCGATCAAGGACGGCCAGGACGCCGATCGGCGCGATGTTCAGCCCGATCGCAAGGACGACGAGCTCGGCATGCGTCCACTCGACATGGACGACCTAAGCGCCCTGCCCGCGATGATCGAGTCTGGCGAACAGATCCGCGGCCTTCCCCAGAAAAACCTCAGTTTGGATATGTGACGATGACCGACACACAAACCACCGTGATCCTCTGCGGCACGGCCGATACCATTCCAGCGGACATCCTAGAACTGCTGCTGAATCAAGCGCGGCAAGGTCGCGGACGCCTGATGATTGTCGACGAAGGCAGCCAACTCACCCGCCTTCAGGCCATCCAGGATACCGACCTCCTGCTGGACCCGGTCAAGGGAAATTGGGACTTTTTTGCGGACCACGTCACTCAGCTTGAGCTCGCCTGCGCCGGCGAAGCAATTTTAAGGTCTGACGGCCTGGAACCCATCATTTACAACCGTCTCACCTGTGTGCTGGGCGAGATGATTTGGGACGTGGCGGGGAGACCCGGTGCCCGACTGCATGACGTCTCGGAAAAAGTTCGTGCTTTCGGGTATCAATCAATGGCCGACGCGATGCGCCTGGACCTCGACGTCTCCACCGACAACCGAGCAGGCTGGATGGCGTTAGCGCGTCTTCAAGAGGATGCCGGACGGTTTGCGGCCGGTACGTCGTCCACCACAACGTCCATTCGCCGCTGGCTGACCACAAGCCCTAGATCAGTTCTGTTCCTGAACGCCGGTGCCGGGGTCAACGACGGTGCATGCCGCTCTGTCCAGGCCGCCATCGACTGCGTCTCACGAATTGAGGTGGACGCCGGGCGAGAGGTCCAAATCGTCCAAATTCATTCAGCGAGCGGCTCCGGCAGCCGGTTGCGGGACGTGTCACTGCCGGCAGTGCATTGGCAGGCCCGGACAGAAGGTTGCTGCTGAAACTCAACAAACCAAAGGGGGACAAATACGTGATCGTTAAGCCGTCGACTAAAGCAGAAGAATGCGTGGCGATCGCCGCGTTCATGGCAAATTCGGATTTTGACCGGCTGCCAGAGCGCGCGCGCAAGGAAACTATGAACCGACAGCGCGGGCTAAACGGTGAGCGATCGACCGCGCATATCCTAGATCGTCACTTCCATAACGCGCCCAACCACGCGCTCTTGCACGATCTGCGGCTTCCGGACGGTATCGGCGGGTTCGCCCAGTTCGATCATGTCATCCTGTCACGACTGTCACGCACCGCTGCGGTTGTTGAGGTGAAGAACTATCGTGGTCGGATCTCCAAGAACGAGCATAATGAATGGCACGTCTGGTATGAGGGATGGCGACGGCCGATCGACATCCCTAATCCACTTGAACAGGCGCGACGCCAAAGGGAGGTTTTAAGGGCCTGGATGAAAGGGCGTCGGCATGACGTCGCGTTCGAGACGATTGGTGCCTTCGTCATCATTCCTCCGGACTGTTCGATCGACCGCTCGAAGGTCGGCGCCGACGTGCCGATCTACAAAGCAGACAACTTCATTGCAGAATGGACGGAATTTGGCGGGATAACTGCGATTGGCCGGCTGTTCTCGACTGGCGTATCAGCGAAGACGCTGTTGGCGATTGGCAGTCAGCTCGCAGGAGACCACCAGCCTGATCCCCGCGGTTTCGAAGAAATGATCGGCTTGCGATCGTCAAAGATCAAGCCGGCTATGGTTGTCGACAACGAGGAAGGCGGAGCCGACGACGAGACAAAGCCTCCCGCCACGCAGCAGGGCGGCATCCAGGCCGTGGCTAGCGCAGAAGAGGCCTCCCCTGTCGTCGCCTCAAGCGAGCCTAAGGCAACCGTGGTCACGAGCGATACCGCGCTGAGCACCATAGCCGCTGAGGGCAAGGCATCGGACAAGATTGAGATCGTGCCTGGTATATACGAGCGCGTACTGCCTGACGGCAGCGTCGCCTTCCTCGCCGGTAGGGATGAAGCAGCGGGTGTTTGTCTGAAGCTGGCTTGCGAGGGCCTGGCCCGGTGGAACCCGCGCTATCGCAACTGGCTGAGCGATGCGAGCAAAGCTCCAATCATCCGAGACGCCCTTATCACGACACATCGGGAACAGCGGGAGGTGAGTCATGGGGTTGGCTGAACGCGACTATATGCGAGCCCCACCCAGGCAACGTGGCCGTACAACCCGCCTCGATGCCGCGCCCACCGACGGTGTAATCTGGGGGGCGACGGTCGATCCCTCGCCTGAAGCCACACCGCGACACCGCCATCGCCGGCTGATGGCGCTGACATTCTGGATCGTCGGCGGGACTGCCGTCTTCACGGCCCTGTGGGCGATCGCCTGCGCGATGATCGGAGCCCAATGGCACGGCCAGGGCGCCACCTTCACGCCGCACACTACGCAAAGCGATCCACGTACCGGGGGGAGTAATCATGCAACACGCTGAAAGTGAACCGTCCTCGGCCGAGCTGCTGACACCCGATGCACTGTCCGACACGGACTTGGCGGACGGCTTCCGGACTCAGTCATTCCACCTAATGCAAGCGCATCCCATCGCCGCTGCGCATCTGGTACTGGCTGCAGCTTCGATCGCGCCCACCTGCGCGGCCGAGCAAGACGTCGCTGACGAGTTTTCGTTCGTCATCGTCGATTTCGCTCAGCAACTCGGTGTTCTCCACCGCCGCGCCGTCAACCGGCGGGCGAAGGAAATTGCGGGGGCTGGTCATGGGCATTGATGACCGAGACTATATGCGCGAGCGCTATCGGGACCGTCAGAGAAAGGCCTCCGGCACAACAATCTGGGACGATCGCAAAGCGAGGGTAGAGCAGCCGCACGACAAACACAGAAAAGCGGTACCGCTTGGCAGCGCGCGTTGGATCGGAGGCGGTGGCAACGGCAGCGGAGTTGGCCCTGGCTGGTTCGATACAGCCAGTCGTGGGTTCGACTATCAGAAGAACCGACATCGTCCGAAACGACATGCTCAGACGCACCCAGCGCAGAAATGGATATTCCTGCTATGCGCGATGCCTATCTTGATCCCCGCCTACCGTGAGGCAAAACGCTCCGGCTGGTTTCCCGATCGCGTGGCGGAACTGCCCTTCCCAGCGTCCGGAACCGTCACGGTCAATAATAGTGTCGATCCAAAGACGGCGACGTCGAAAATTGGGGTGAGAGCGGCAGATGCAAATGTTGTCGTACAGCTGTTTGATCGAAAAACCGACGTTCACGTCATCTCCGTCTATGTGAACCATAACGAGGATGTATCCGTACCGGTGCCACCCGGCACTTACCGGATGAGAATCATCGAGGGGGACAAATGGCACGGTCTGACGAAGTGGTTCGGTACATCGACCACCTATGAGACTGTGGTGCGGCCGATGGTCTTCACACAGCGAACCAGTCGGACGATCGACTTGCATCGGTCGCCGGCCGGCAACCTCCACACCAGCATCAACTTTACCAACCCAAAACCGCTCAACTGAGCAAGGGGAACACACATAAATCGGACACTCGCAATCCTTGGCATGCTTGCGATCGCCCTCCCTCCCCCTGCGACGGCGCAAAAGCTCCTTAAGGGCGGTATCGACACTGATGGTGACATGGAGATGCCGTGCGGCGACCGCTCCTAGGGACAATCGCGCTGGGCTAGAAGCGTACGCGGTGAACCCTGCCGACGGGCTCTTTGCCGCCATGGTGGCTCTAATTTGGGTGGCTGACGCACAAAACGATGGATGCCTGTGTGTTGACCCCCTCCCCTGCCCTTTGCTGAAGCTCCTGGTGTCATATTTGGGCGATCCCCTGCTCGTCGCCCGCGGAGAAGGTTTATATGCCCTCCAGCGCGAGCGGCAGCTTGCTGTGGGTGGGTCGGTCGTTGGCGCAAACAATCAGGCTGCGCTGAAGGCTACAGATTATCTATTGCATGTAAAGCTGCTCTATTTTGCCAACGATCCTGGCAGCCGCGGCGGTCGTCTAACTCCAGCAGCCTACGACGTAGGCCAGTGAGGAGGGTGAATATCCGCAGGATATCCATTTCGTTTGGCTACCAAAAGGATATCCAGTCGATATTCTTCGGTTGGCTATCAACCATCGACCACCATATCGATAGGCCGCCATATCCATAGGAAAGGATATCCATAGGCAGGGATATCCATAGGCCAGCATATGCATAGGCCATCATATGCATAGGCAGCTATATCGATAGGCGATCCAAAGGCTACCAAAAGGATATCCATTGTATATGTCTTGCACTATTAATAGGATTTTGATAGGCAGCCAACAGCCTATGCATGGCCAATCGATTGGAATAGGCAATTAGTAGCCTAGTAAAATGTTAATGAGGAAACGCAGGCATGCCAGCGATATCAGTAGCAAACCCGAAAGGGGGTGCCGGCAAAACGACTCTTACGTTCATTCTCGCTGGGGAGCTGGCTCGCAGCGGCGCGTCGGTTGTCGTCGTCGATGCTGATCCAAACGCAATCATAGCGAAGTGGGGCGCCAGGCGTACCGCTGAGGGGAGGGCACTTCCGTTTGAGATCGTAGCAAGCCCTAAAGAGTCAGAGCTAGTAAAGGTGCTCGACGCCCTCACCGAGAAGAACGACTTTGTTTTAATCGATCTTGAGGGGACGGCTTCGCGGATGACATCAAGAGCACTTGCCCGCTCTCACTTGGTACTGATTCCGTTCAATCTGTCGCCGATTGACGCAGAATTAGCAGCTAATGCCGTTGGTTTGATACACGAGGAGGCGGAAGCCTTAGGCCGCGTTATTCCGTACCGCCTCGTCCGAAGTCGTGACAACGCGGCGATCGAAACGAAATCTGCGAAACGAATTACCTCCGCAATAAAGGATGCTGATCTACCGTTGCTCAACAAGGGACTGGTAGAACGAGCGGCTTACCGTGACGTATTCGATTTTGCATCAACGTTGGAAGAGCTGACCGATGAAAAGACTTCAGGGCTTGCAGCAGCCAAGCGAAACGCATTCGAAGTTGCGTACGCAGTCGTAGAGGCTGTGCGTGAGGAGACTGACCGATGAGCGGTTATGGGTTCAAGAAGCCTAATGCGGCATCGGCTGACGAAGTCGCCGACAAACTCAATCTTTCCGGCCTCTCGAAAGCGCCTCTTCGTATCGATCCTATGAGAGAAGAGGAGGCAGTCGCGCGTGGCGCTGCAATGGGGTTCGTCGATCGTGCCCAGGGGGAGGGCGAGAGTGTCTCAGCTCGACCTAGCCGACGTCGGCGAGAGACAGTCGCTCAGGGAAATCTGTTTATTAAGGGTCCACAGGAAACACTCGACTGGTTCGTTGAATTTACCAACCAGCGTGGTCACCGTTCCTATTGGCAGGCACTTGAGGAACTGCGGGCACTTACCGCGAAGTGTTAGGGTTCTTCTAGGCACCGAGCCTCCTGCAAGTAAGGCAAGCGAACGGGCTAATAATCTTCGTGGGTATCCAAAAATCGCACTGGCTAGTTTCGTTTATCGAGACCCCGTGTGAGGAGGCGGTCAATCTCTGCCATTGCGATATCAAGATCCGCAGCCGCTGCACAAAGCGGACCGTGATCGAGGGACGCAGACGGCGACGGAGACGAACCGGGGAGGGCGGGGGATACCAAACCTCCCGTTTCGAGCCCGACGAGTCTCGCAGCAGCAAGCGCGCGCGCCTGGATATCGGCACCGGCGCGCGACAAGCCAAGCGCGCGCATGAGCTGCTTGCGCGTGGTCGGACCGAGCGCCGCCAAAAGCGTCCAAGCCTCAAACGCCCGGGCGTTGCGGGATAAGCCGACGAGGGCATCCCGACCGCGAGCCAACACCGACTCTATGCGCTCCAAGTTCGTGAACGCGGCCAACGCTTCATGCGTGCTATGGTCGACGAGCGCGGCAGCCCGCTGGGCGTCCGTGACATCGAGGCGAAAGACCGTGCGCGGGACTATCCCGGTAACCGGTGGGACGATGCCGCGTGCAACAAGCACAAGGTTCAGGGCCCAGCATCCGGCCGGCTCGGACGCAACGTAATGCCGCATCGATCGGGAGGGCAGGGGGAGTAGCGCCTCGTGCCCAGAGCTTTCGGCGAAGTCCGGCGCGCGGATCAAAACGTCGACCGCGACCGCAGCGCGCGCCAGCCCATGGAGCGGATGATCCGGACCGGCGTCCGCCAGTCCGCAGGCACCGGTGAGGGGGCCACCGGCAGCCGCCTGCGCCAAGGCATCCTCGGCGGCGTTGAGCAATGCCAGCGCATCGACCTCGAACCCGCGCGTCGCGTTGACCATGCGAACGACCATCGTTGCAGCGTCGGCAATCGGTGGCACCCCGTGTGCGGCAAGCCAGAGCACGACGGCGTCGCGGCGTGGGTCGTCGGTCATTAGGATCGAGCCAGGATCGCTGCTTGGCTGATGCGCAGGGCCGACATCGCCGGCGCCGGCGTCGCGCCGATACGCACGCCATGCGCTGGCAACGTTTGCCAGGCTCGCAACCCTGCGGATTTCGGGGGACGCAAAGCGCGCTGCGCCAGCCAGTCGACCGAACGCGTAGGTAAGGGACGTGAAATCAAGGAGCGACATAGAGATGGCAGTACGCTAGTAAACTGTAAATCACTAGGCAGCATCTTTTAGCAATAAAGGTGACTTACCATAATCGGACATTATGGTAACTAAAGGGATGTGCTACGAAGCTGGAATGCAGGGTAAATCAGACCGGCGGGCGCGGCCCGCATGAGCGAGATCGTCGTCCACCGCACCGACGGCGAGGGGCTGCCGATCCGAGCGCGGCGTGGGATAGTTGAGCCAATCGATGCCCGCGTTACCCGGTTGCTTGGCATTGCGCTGCCGGCTGATGCCGGCCCTGTCAGCGAGATCGGTTTCGCGGCGCAGCTCGGCGCTATGGCCGCGGCGAGCAAGGCGGCGCTGGCGTCGGACCTGGCCTGCTATCTGCTTTGGTGTGAGGACATCCGTGTCGCCCCGCTGCCCGCCGAGCCCGAAAACCTGGTCCGCTACATTGCCATGCTCGAGGCGCGGGGTGCCAAGCCGGCCACGGTCGCGCGGCGGGTTGCCAGTCTTGCCACCGCACACGGCCTGTCAGGCCTGCAGGAGAGGGGGCACGCGCCGACGAGCCACGTGATGGTCCGCGCTGCGCTCAAGGGCCTGCGCCGGCGTCGTGGCGCGGCCCAACGCCAGGCGGCCCCGTTGCGCTTCGGGGCCTCGCTAGATCCCCATACCAAGGGGTTCACGCTGACCGCGCTGTTAGGCGCCTGTGGCGGCGATCTGCAGGGCCTGCGTGATGGCGCGCTGCTGTCGCTCGGCTATGACGCTGGACTGCGGGTCAGCGAGCTCGTCGCCGTCACCGTCGCGCATATCGATCCACACAGCGATGGATCGGCGCTCCTGTTCATCCCATCGTCCAAGACCGATCAGGAAGGGCAGGGAGCCTGGGGCTGGCTGTCCGCGGACACGATGCGCCGGGTCGGCGCCTGGCTGGTCGCGAGTGCGATTACCGAGGGGCCCGTCTTCCGCCGCGTCGGGGTCGATCGGCGCCGTCTCCGCGCTGCGGTTCCGCCGATGGCGTACGAGGCAATCCCGGGGCACACGCGGCACTGGCAGGAGAAGCTCAAGGGCAAGAAGGCCGAACCGGCGAGGACGGTCTACACCGTCGGGACGGCCTCACTGAGTCGGCAGGGAGTCAACGGCATCTATCGGCGTGTGGCGCTGAGTGCATTCGATCAGGGGCTGGTAGAGATGCCGATCGCGAAGGTTGAGGAGGCGGCGCGTGCCCTGTCGAGCCACTCGCTGCGCGTAGGGCTGACGCAGGATCTGTTTGCGGCCGGGGAGGACGGCGTTGGCATTGCACAGGCGCTGCGATGGTCTTCACCGTCGACAGCGCTACGCTATGGGCGGAAGCTTGCAGCCAGGAGCAATGTCGCGGCGCGCGTGTTGTCGAAGATCAGAGGCTGATAATCGCCTTACCCGGTAAGTCTTACGGGACAGACAACGGTCCCGGCAGCTGCCGGGGAAACCACGTCAGGAGGGCATCGGACAGGGCTGCTGCAACAACCGAGGGGTCGCCTGTTCGTGTGCCGCTAGCGCGCACCGTGGTCGCCTGCCCTGTCCAAACCACGTGATCGTCGCGGCGCAACGACACGGTCACTTCGAGCCGGGTCACGATCAGACCGTGCAGTTGATCCTCCCCGAGGGCAAAGTCAGCGACGGGCCTCCAAAACCAGCCGCCATGCCCGGCTTATCCGATCGGTCGTCGCCGGACCGGACAACGCCGCGCTGGGTCTGCGATACCTCAACCTTGGCGATGTAAAGGCTGTGGTTTGCGTCGGGCAGGGGCAGGAAAGGTGTCCAAAGGAGCGTTCGCCGAACGGCGTCTTTGAACGGTTTGGTGATAGCGGGAGACGTGGTCGGACTGTCAGCAGCAACGATCGCTATCGTGCCTGGCTTCACAACGGATCCGGCAACCGGAGATTGCACTAGGGCTGCGGTCGCAGCGAACAGGAGAACGTACATCTGACAGGCGCCGATCAA
Source organism: Sphingomonas sp. PP-F2F-A104-K0414 (assembly GCF_004340945.1). GTDB lineage: Bacteria > Pseudomonadota > Alphaproteobacteria > Sphingomonadales > Sphingomonadaceae > Sphingomonas. Next base: position 75,565 of record NZ_SLYD01000006.1, on the reverse strand, counting down.
TTACAGGAGTGAGGAGCGCCAACGGCATCGCGCTGGCCATCCGCGTTAAAAGTGGTGATGAACCGTGATCGAATGCCGATCGTGATCGCGACCTGCCGTTCCGACAGCCCTCTAGTCGAGCTTCTCGGCGTGTCGATCAGCCCATTCCTTGCCCTCATCGCCTCCCCAGAGAAGCCAGGCGATATAGCCGGCAGAAGGATCAGTGTCCGGTCCCCACTCATGTGTTTTGCCGTCTTTATCGACCTCGTGACGCGCGAAGTAGCTATGCATCGACTTCACATCTTCGGTGGTCACATCATCCTGCGCTGCCAGTTGCTCGGCACGACGAACCCCGACGTCCGTACCGCCTCGCCCGAAATCGTCGCGCAACTTTAGCCCCTTCTTCGCATTGGCGGCGATTTTCGCAGTTGGTTTGAACGTATCGGGCATCATGCTCTCCCTGAGATGATGTTCAAAACGCCTAGCTTTTCGAACATATCCATGATGGCGTAGCGGCGGAATTTGCCTCTGATCCTCCCAGGTAATGCTGGATGAGTGGGCCATAAGGTGGGGTGGGCCGAGACGGTGTTCTCAGGGGTTCCTGTGTCCTGACAACAAGGAGTTAAATCGTTGAGTTAATCGGAAACTAGCCTCGCTTGGAAGGTTCTAGAGCGAGCAAAGGACATCGACATGGCAACCGAACAGCCGAACATTGCACCTGGCGAAGTAAAGCCGGAGCCGAACGACGCGGATAACGCGGCGACTGTTTTAGACGATGCGCAGATGATCGAAACGCCGGGCGGCGGGGGGCTAGGCGGTGCCGATGCCGCGGATGTCCTGAGTGGATCGGGAAAGCTTAGCGGTGGTGCAACGCCGCACAGCCCTATCGATGTGCCAGTTCCACATGGTGGTGGTAACCCAACTCGCGAAGCGCAGCTCAGATCGTTGAACGATGGCCCCAAGGAACCGCATACCAATCCGAACTGATCATTCCTGCAGCGATCCCGAGGAATATCGTGCTGGGGGTATGGCGGTTCTAGCCTTGCGGGGGTCGGTGTATGGCTCGGCCGTCGTCAGTGATTGAGGGCGACCGCTATCTCGCGCTGCGTTCGGGCAGACGGCTACGAACGAACGCTGTGGTCGCAAATACCGGCCGGTTTACTTGGCCAGGGTTCACCGCGTGATCGAAGCGTTCGAGTTGGGACTGCCGGCGCATGCCTTCGAACGCCAGGATGATGGCGACGACCTTGGCTTTTACGCGCCCCCGCGTTTGCTCAAGCACATTGACGAGGCAGCTGTCGGCGCACTGACCAGCGTGTACCGCGATTCGATCCCCCCTGGCGGGCGGGTGCTCGACCTCATGTCGAGCTGGGTCAGCAACCTGCCGGACGGAGCGTGCCCAGTAGCCGGCCACCTTTTCAATATCTCCACTAAACCGAACAGTCGATCTTTGTCGACACCGTGGGGCTCCGACCGTTGTTTGTTTCCCATGATCGAGAGATGACGACCTTGGCGCCTTTGTTGAACATGATAGTCGTGATCTGCGATCCGCCGCCCGGGTTTGAGCCACCCGTCACCATGCCCGACGAAACGACCTGACCTACCGGGCAAGTCAGATTTTCCGCTGACAGCAGGGGACGAACATTGCGGTAAGCGATCGACCCCTGCCACTGAGTTAGCTTGACGGGCATGTCGCCAACCGCTGCGGCCGGGGCTGCCATCATGAAAGTCAACGACGCAGCGCAAGCCAGAGAGCAAGATTTTAAATTCATAGCTATTCCATGGGTTTATGGGCGTAGCGCTTTGAGGCACTAACCTCACGAAGCACACTTTACGTTCGCTTCTTCGGTTTGGCTCCCCCCAATTCCACGATTTCCAGCAAAACAGCGTCCGGCCGCCATTCCGGTGGATAGCCATACACCGCAGGGGCGCAAGAATACGTTTAGTTCCACTGCAATATCTCGACTGGATTCTACTAAGACAAGATAATGTAAAATATCATATACACCGTACTTTATTTGTATTTACGCCACTTTATTGTCCTGAGCTGAGACTGCGTCTGGTATGAAATAAAGGTTACACTTTAGATTGGGTTATAACTGGAACCTCGTACCGCAGCGGGCATTGCGCCCGAGCAGTTGCCCTTCAACGGCTCGGTCGTTTCCGTGGCCGGGGTCTGTAGACCCAGCAGACCCAGCAGACCCGCGCGGCCGCAACTAACCTTGTCACCACCGCCGTTATCATTCTGTTTAACTGCCGCTATCTCGGTTGTACCGTCGGGGAAAGGCGGCGCCGAGGAAGTCCCATTAATCCGGCTATGCTGTCCCGGCTCTCGCCGCTGGGCTGGGACGGCATCAACCTCACCGGCGATCATCTTTGGTCCGACCGCCTCGATCTCGATGGCAACGGCCTTATGCTGCTGCTCATCAAGCCACTTCCGTGGATCTGTGTCTGGAAAATGCACAGGGGGGGCCAAAGCGCGATGGTCGTTGAAGGTGTCGATGCCTTCCTCGACGATGACGGATGCACCGGTCTGGCTTTACAAACCGTTAACTGCGGCTTCTGTCGGTCGCGTGCTCAGAATTGCACATCGATCGCCAGTCCGGTTTCCCGGAGGCCAGGATCGAACGGCTGTCAATCCGGCGCGACAGTTGCTGCTGCGCACGGACGAACCCTACCCGATCGTACCCCGGCGGCGGTGTCGCGTTCCACGTCTTTTCCGCCAGCGCGAAGGTCGGCCCGAGTAGCGAGCGTTCGATTTCCTGCTCGCTGCTTGCCTCCGGTCGGTCGGCCCACACCGCCAGATGCGCGCCTAGGATAGACGGCGAGGATGCAATCGGCAGCTTCTCCCCTTCGAACAGCGTGACACTCCATTCGTCGAGCATCTTATCTCTGGTCGGGTGCGGGTACCAAGGGAAGGGTGGGTTGGCGAGAACATGGTACAGGTAGCGCGAATGCGCGTTGAGCAGTCGAAAGCCTTCCGTAATGTGCTGCTGCGGCGTCTTCAGCTTCCCGCCGAGATTTTCCCAATAGTCGATCTCGATCCTGCGATCGAGCGCTACGATGCCATCGCCTTGCATGCCGTCATTCCACGCACGGCACCGCTTGCCGTGCGCCGCCAAGCGGATTTGCATTGCATTCAGGTGCAGGCTCAGCGCGTCGTGCGCTGTCGCGCCCGGCCCGGAGGCAAGGGCCGCGTGCCGAACGAGTTGCGGGAAGAGAACGTCGAGCTCGTTCGTGCTGTGATCGGGTTTCTCCGTGAGCAGCACCTCGTCCCCGCCCAGATGCCATACTGGGCCGGGGAAGATCGGCAACAGTTCATCGATAAATCGGTCCAGTAGAGTGCGCGCGGCGGGCATCGACACGTCGATCGCGCGTCCGGTGCTGGACCCGTCGGCCGCGATAAGCGCCAGTTCCGGATACAGCCGAATGACGCTGGCTAGGTGTCCCGGTGCGTCTAGTTCGGGCACGAGCGTGACATGGTGGCGCTTTCCGTGCGCAACCAGCGATCGCAGGTCGTCGCGGCTTAAATGCAGCGGGGAGGCCAGTCGATGATCTATCGCGCTGGAGTAACCGAACCCTTCGTTGTCTGTCAGATGAAGGTGAAGCATGTTGAGCTTCAACCACCCCATGCGAACAATCAGCCGTTCTAGCCACTCGCGCGAATAATATTTGCGGCCGACGTCGACCATGACACCACGCTGCGGGCAGTCTGGCGCATCTTCGACCACCGCCACCGGTACCGAACCCGCCAGCATTAACCGCTGGAGTAGCGATCGCGTCGCGTAATAGACGCCCGCCGCGTCGCCGGCTTCGATACGTACCTGATCGTGCTCTATCGTGAGGCGATATGCTTCCGCTCCCCCGCCCAAGGTATGTCCGATCAGGATGTCGCCGCGGCGGGGGCCGCGCGCCACCACCTGCGGTCGGACGCGCGACAGACCGCAGGTGACAAGATCGTCTGCCAAACGCTGCGCTTCGGGCAACCACACCGCTGCCGTGACGATCCGTGTGGCGGTGGTCGGCCGCCAATTGTCGCGGCCAAGCATGCGCACCTGCTTGGGCTCCGGGATCGCAAATGCTGGCGCAGGCCCTGCGTTCCCCATCATCAGCAGCGTTGACGCTCCCGTCGCGCTCAGTAGGAAGTCGCGACGGTGTAGATCGAAGTTCATATGCCTCTTTCGAGCTAAGGATGGTACAGTATTAGTCGATGGAAATTCAAAAAGGGGCGGAAGGTGGAGACAGAAAACAACGCGCCAAAGCCGATTGGCAGCGTGAGTCCAACCTGGTGGTCGTCCGGGACCTTAGAATCGTGAACGACTTGCGGAAGGCCCCGCGGTCAATCAACGCCATCGCTGGAGTGTTACGGCCGCGCTGATGTCGAGAACGCCGACGCCCCATCACGTCGTTTAACGGGTTCTCTGCCATGATTTGTCCGGCAGCTTTGGCTGGTAAGCAGCGACGGCGGCATCGTGTAGACGCCGCCGTCGCTAGAGAGGTAAGGTGGACCCCCGACGCCCGACTTAGTCGCGCTCGGGCAACAGGGTTTCGAGCCACGCAGCGTCGCCGCGCAACTCGTATGTCGCCCCGGCAACCTCATCCGCCGCAACCGGTTCTAATCTTCCACCGAGATGACGGGCCAGAAATGCCTCGACGATGGCGTTGAACGAGACCTGATTCGGCGGGCGGTGGAAACCATGCCCCTCATCAGGGTAGACCACATAGGTCACCGGCACGCCGCGTTGTTCCATTGCCGCCACCATCTGATCCGATTCTGCTTGCTTGACGCGAGGGTCGTTCGCCCCTTGCCCGATTAGGAGCGGGCGGCGGATGTCACCGGCGCGGTGCATTGGCGACCGGTCGTAAAGCAGTGCTTTGCCTTTGTCCGTGCGTGGATCGCCGATCGCGCGGTACAGCTTAGCGCGTTCTGTCTCCCAGTAGGGCGGGATCGCCCCCAGAAGCGTTTCAAGGTTGGACGGGCCTACAATGTCGATACCACAGCAGTATTTGTCCGGGTTACGTGTCAAGGCCGCCAACGTAGCATAACCACCATAGCTGCCGCCCATGATCGCGATACGGTCTGGATCGGCAATCCCTGCGTCGACGGCCCAAGCGACCGCATCACTCAGATCATCGTCCATACGCGCACCCCATTCCAGGTCGCCAGCAGAAAGGAATGTTTTTCCGAGTCCGCTTGATCCGCGGAAGTTGACGTTAAGTACTGCGTAGCCCCGATTAGCGAGCCACTGATGCTCGCCGTTGAACCCAAATGTATCGCGCGTCCACGGACCGCCGTGAACGCTTAGCACTAACGGTTGCGGACCAAGGGTCCGAGGGGTCGCGCCGCCCGCGTCGCCGGTTGGAGGCAAGGTCAGGTAGCAGACCAGCGGCAACCCGTCGCGGGACGGTATGGTGACCGCATGCATCTGGGCGAGCGTTGCGCGGGCAAGGGCCGGGCGGGACTCATAGAGTTGCGTCAGCGTCCTTCCCTGCCGGTCGTACAAATAGGCCCGGCCGGGGCGTAAATCGGAATTTGCACCAATCGTCCACCAGCGGTTGTCGTTCGATTGGCTCATAATCGACCAGTCGCCAACGTCGGCTGCGTCGAGAAATTCGATATCGCTCCGGATAGCCTCGTCTAGCACGACATACTCATGGTGCTCATAGGTCACGGAGTAGGCGAGGGGCCGGTAGGTGTCGATATCAGCAATAAGCCCACCAATATCCGCACGGTCGTCCTGCGCCATCACAACCGGCTCGGCGTCATCTAGTGCAACCTGCATCAGAGCCGTCTTGTCGCGACCCCGGCTGTCCAGAAAATAAAGCGTTTTTCCGGCAGCATCGAGGTGCGATGGGCCGGAACTGCGAGCGTCCTCAGGTGAGAATGTCATCCAAGGTGACCATTCGTCACCATTTGGTCGGAGTATTTCCAGCGTCCCCGTCATCGTATTTTGAACTGCGATACGTGGCACGAACCAATCGTCACAGATGAAGAAGGCGAAGCCCGGGTTCTCGACCACGACGGTTGTCACGCCAGTGTCGAGGTCGATCCGAACAAGATCTGCGAAACTGGGATCGCGGGCGTTAGACGTCACCAAAATTTCGGTGGGTAGGTGACGGCTGATCGCCGCGATCCCACATTGCGCGTCCTCGAGCGGAGTAAGGTCGCGGGACGGTCCGCCGGTGACGGGCACGGCATAGACATGCCAGTTCTCGTCGCCGTCCCTATCCTTTGAAAAAAGCAGGTAACGGCTGTCGTAGCTCCAGCCGTAATTGTCGATGCCACGGTTCGTGTCGTCTGTTATTGGCATGGCGTTGTCAGGGCGATCTCGAGGCGCGATCCATAGATTCATTACGCCCGAGACCGGCGCTATCCAGCATAGCCATTCGCCATCAGGGCTGATGCCGGCACCGGACCGTTCGGGATTGCCGAAAATGTCTCGGCGCGGGATGAGAGGGGGCAGGGTCATGGTTTTCCTTTTGGAAAAGTGGTCTTCAGGAGCTTGGAACTGCGCGCATCAAGGCCAGCGCGTGCTTTCCAGCCGAGCGGATAGCGTCCGCGAACGCCGCGTTCTGGGCGAGTAGATCGACTTTGAATCGCGCAGACATTTCCGGCATCTCCTTCTCGAAAACGTCTGGAAAGTAATAGTTTTCGGGGTCTGCATCACGTTCGGCTTCTGTTTTGGCGTACAGGGTCTCCATGGCGCGGTAGATCTCGGCACGTTCTTCATCGCTCATCGGTGCTCTGGCCGCGGCGGCCGCTCCGGCGATGCCGGCGAGAATTCTGACACCTTCTGCGAGGATCGTCCGGGACGACAACGGAGACCACGCCAAGGTTTCGGCCAGCTTATTAAGGTCACGCTGCCGGTGGTCTCCCACCGCATCAGTCTTCGTCAGAGCCTCGTTCCGGACGCTTGACCATTCCGATCGACCGGGATTTTCCCCGGCAAACTGGCGTGCATGCATTTCGCGCACCATGCCAAGGCTACTCGGCGTGGCGCCGTCAAACGCCGACCTCCAGATTTTTTCGGCATGGTCGATTACCCAAAGAACCATCTCGCTCGGGACTTTGGTCAAATCAGCGCCGAGTTCGGGTGCCGCGATCCACGCCTGCGCAAACGCACTTGCTTCGGCGGGATCGTCGTGTGCCTCGATGCCCAGATTGCCAAGAAAAGCCAAGCTGCCCGGAATGCCCGTTCTGGTTTCGAAAGCTCTAGGATCGTCCTCCTCCACAACACACGCAAGCAGCGTTGCGCTCGTTACTTCCGTGCCGCCATGAAGCCCTCCGGCTTTAATGGCTGCCGTCACCGAAGCTATAACTGCGGCCTTCTGCGCGGCACCCTCTGGAAAAGCGCGCATCACAGATACTTTTCGATCATATTGGCGAGGCGGCTCTTCGAGAGAACTCCGGTGGATCGATTGACCTCAATACCATCCTTGTAGAAAATCAGCAGCGGAATACCTCGTACTCCTAAACGGTCGGCTGTTGTTTCGTTCGCGACGATGTCGAGCTTGACGATAGACACGTCATCTCCAAAGTCCTCGGCGATGTCGTCTAGTACTGGGGCCAGCGCCTTGCATGGTCCGCACCAATCAGCCCAGAAATCTACGAGCACGAGCTTGCTGTCGCTCTTGATCAAGTCGTCGAACGTTTCATCGGTCGCCTGCGTAGTCAGGTTACTCATCGTGTATTATCCTCATTGGAAGAAAGTTTGATCACGTCGGGCAGCACGCGCGTAAGCCCCGCCCCGTCGACGATCTCGAGCTGACGACTGTGATAGGTGTCTAGGTTCCGGTCGTGGACGACACTCACCAGCGTCAGTTCCGGGAAGACACCCAGCAGTGTTTGATAGGCGTGATGTGCGTTGTCGCCGTCGAGCGCACTGGTCGCTTCGTCGAGAAACAGGGTGTTGGGCTGCTGAAGCACGACCCGTGCGAACGCGAGGCGCTGCTGTTCACCAGGGGAGAGCCGATCTTGCCAGACCATTTCCACATCGAGGTCTTCGATCAACGCGCCCAGGCGGAACATGGATAGCGCATTGCGGCATTCGTCATCTGTGAAGACACTTTGCTCGCCCGGAAAACATAACGCTTCTTTTAGCGTTCCAATCGGCAGGAAGGGGCGCTGCGACACGAACATCGTGTGGCCCGTGGCCGGGACGGACACGTCGCCGGCACCATATGGCCAAATTCCTGCGACGGCTCGCAGCAACGTACTCTTTCCTACGCCAGACGGACCCCGGATGCTCCAGCGCTCGCCGACCCTTACGGTCCAGTCGCCAATCGTGGCGAGTTGGACCCCAGCGGGCGTTTTGAGCCGAAGGCCTGTTGCCTTGAGGCCACCTGCTGGATCTGCCCGAACGGAGATCCCGCTCAAGGTCGGCGAGGCAATTGCCCAATCAAGATCGTGTATGCGCGCAATGACCGCGACGAGCGTGGCGATAGTTGTGTATGCCTGGACGAAGTAGGAAAGGGCGCTGTTGAATTGCCCGAACGCGGTGCGATTTTGCATCACCGTACCCAGCGTCATCTGACCGGAGAAATATTTTGGCATGAGCAGAAAGACTGGCAGTATCCCACCGACGCTGCCGTACAGGCCACCGACCGAAGTCACATATTGCTGACGAATAAGTAATCCGCGGTAATTGGTGAAGATCCGGGCAAAATCGAGCCGTAGTTTCCGCCACTCGCTAGCTATAGTCCGGGCAAATGCGATCTGTTCGGCATTTCTACGGATGTTGATGAGGCGAAATCGAAAATTGGCAGCGAGGTGCTGCTGTTCGATCGTCCAGCGCACCAGATGCTTGCCGACGAACGTGATGAACCAGCTGCCAGCGACGGCGTACAAGATGCCGTATATTACCAGGTCGCCAGGAATCGAAAACTGATAGCCCGCCAGTGCGAAAACGATCGGCTGCGACGCTTGAAGCAAGATCGCGCCGAACGTTATGACACTCATCACCACCGAAATGACGCTCAACACCATTTCTAGCGCTTCGCTGGTGAAAATGTCGATATCTTCAGCGACGCGCTGGTCAGGGTTGTCGACTACACCTGTCCTCTCGATGTCCAGGTAACTGTCATGACGGAGCCACCGCTCCATATAGTCGGCGGTCAGCCATGAGCGCCACCGCATCTTCAGCATGCCGCCTAAATAGGCTTGCACGATGCCGAAGCCGACGGTTGCTAGCGAGATACCGATGAACTGGATCACAAGTGGCCCCAGGGCTGCCACGCGACGCGCTTCGAGCGAGTCAAATAACGCTTTTTCCCAGTTGGCCATCCATACGAAGCTGCTGACGGATGCGTACTGGATGCCGATCAGCACCGCGAACATCGGCCAGGCAATCTTTGCTTGGTTTGAAACCCAGAAAGCGCTTACCAATCTCCAGAAGTGTCGCCAGCGCCGGGAGCGCTCGCCAGCTGCGACTATCTCTCCCTCGGCGCTTGGCCGCCACAAGGTGTTCCCTGTCATCTCGACCGACCTTCTGTACCCGACCCGACGATAATCATCTGAAGAACCGGTAGGTCAGCGTCGCAGTCACGGTTCGGGGCTGAAGATAGGCGACGTAGCTCGGACTGTTCGACACGGCATTGAGCTTCCGATTCGTGATGGTGGCAGTACATGTCTTTAGGTGCGGGGTTATACATCAATACGTCTTCGCTATTTGCAACTAGGTGTGCGGGGTGAGCATTTGGGGTTGATATGCTCAGCACAAATACTTTCTCAAATACATCGAAACCAAAATCTTGTAGTTATAGAAGTAGGTGTATTAGAGTCTAGGGATTAGGCTGTGAAAATCAGAGCCAATAGCTTATTGTGTAAATTGGTTGAAAGCATAAAATGTGGGCATAGTTCTACAATCTTATCCGATGAGAAGGCTACCAGATGTGCCCTTTATCTGAGGCTTCCTCGCCGATCTTTGTTGTTTATTTGCTGATGAGGTGGGCGCTTTTGCCGAAATTGCGGATCCAGAATATTGTGTAGTCATAAGCAATTTCAGGGCAGTCCGTGCCCGTGAAACTCTGCTCTTTATCGTTCCTGCCGGCGCACCAATGCGTTTCGCAATTTCCTCGGTAGTAAGGCCGCCGAACGTCATCATGTGGAGAGCCTGCCGCTGATCCTCCGGTAGCATCGCCATCGCGGTTTCCACCTTCGTCAGATCGATGGCGCTCTCCTGATTACCAGTGATGGCAATGATCCGTTCCGCTGCGACCTCATCGTAGTCACCGTGGAACCGGTCGCGTCGACGCGCGCTCAGGAACAGGTTGCGTAGGATCGTGAAGGTCCACGCCTTCATGCTGGTATCTGCGACGAACTGCGCTTGTGCTTTCCAGGCGCGCAACAGCGTATCCTGAACCAGATCTTCGGCAAAGTCCGGATTGTGTACGAGCGAACGGGCGTAGCGCTGCAAACGAGGGCGAAGCGCTAGTAGAGACACTGCGAAGGCCGCTCCATCAGGTGATGACTGTTCGTTTCCAGTTCTAGATCTCGAATCAAACCGCGGAGAAGTTTGCGTCAAAGAGCTTTGCATATCGGTCCCTCGGTCCGCTACGGACGATCTATGGTGACGAACTCCTAACCGGACAATGTGTCCGGTATGTGGTCGGCACAAACCATGCGGTGGGAAATAGTTCCACCGGGGGCGGATCCTGGAGCGCTACATGAGGTACGTGAGCTTGATGACATTCGTGGCGGAGACGACCGTTCTGAACCATCAGGCGGTATTTGATGCGCCGTGACGCCAAGCTGCGGCGCGATGCGCTGATCGCGGCGGCAGCGGAAAGCTTTGCCGAACGCGGCTACGGCGTTCCACTTGAGGAGATCGCCGCCCGTGCTGGCGTCGGGCGTGGTACGCTGTATCGCAATTTTCGGGATCGTGAGACGCTCGCGCTTGCGATTTTCGAAGGCGAGGTCGACCGCGTCGAGAAGGCCGTGGCACACGAACAGGATTTGCGACAGTCTTTGATCGATCTCGTGCTGGCCGGCACTCGCGGCACGGCGTTGTTCGCCCGGATCGCTGCAGATATCGTCGCCGATACCGAGAACATGGCAGCGTTCGAGGCGCTGGGTGAGCGGCTAGCGCGCGTGCTGGATCCCGTGGCGACGCGGGCGCGGGCAAATGGTGATGTGCGAGCCGATATCGACGGTGAGAAGCTCGGGCTTGCACTGCGCATGGTGAGTGGCTTGTTTCATGACCTCCACGAGGGTCCGGCGGGGCAGCGCAAGCTTGAGGATGCGCTGGACCTCGTGTTCGACGGTCTGCGCCCGCGATAACTACAAACCGGACATCTTGTCCGGATAGCGGAGTCGTTCTATGGGGCCGCCGACACGTTCGGCTGAGCCGGACAAGCGACGAGGCGGACCGTGACCCAGGATGAAGAAGCGCATCGCGAACAGGACGCGATGGACAATGCCGACGACGCCCAAACGCGGGATGGAAAGCCCGCCAAGAAACGCTTGAGCTTGCGCGCGAAAATCATCTTGGTCGTGCTAAGCTTGGCAGCCGTCGCCGCTGTCGCCGTCTGGTATGTTCGGCACGAAACGCGAGGGAAATACCTGCAGGAAACCAACGATGCGCAGGTCGCCGTAGATATGGTGACGGTTTCGCCGCGGGTCGCGGGGTACGTTGCCGAGGTGCTTGTCCGCGACCATCAGGACGTTCGCGCAGGACAGCCGCTCGCCCGGATCGACCCCCGCAATTCCCAAGCGCAGGCGGCACAGGCCAACGCGCAGATCGCCGTCGCCGCGGCACAGGCGGACAACGCACAAGCCCAGATCCAGGAACAATATGCGACGATCGAGCAGGCGCGAGCGCAACTCGCCTCCGCCCGCGCAAAGGCTGCGTATGACGCGGGAGAAGTTGCGCGCTATCGCCCGCTGGCGGCATCCGGTGCCGAGACCAAGCAGCAACTTGCGCAACTGGAGGCGGCTGCGCGGCAATCTGCGGAGGACGTGCGGTCACAGGCCGCGGCGCTGACAATGCAACAACGCCGCATTGCGTCGTTCCAGTCGCAAGTCCGTCAGGGGGTGGCACAGGGACAGGCGGCACGCGCGCAACTTGCCTCCGCTAACGTCGATGTCCGCGCGACGCTGATCCGCGCAGCCACGGCAGGCCGGATCGGCGACAAGACCGTTACGGTTGGGCAATATGTCCAGGCGGGAACGCGGCTGATGTCGATAGTGCCGCTCGACCGGATATATATCACGGCCAATTTTAAGGAGACCCAGCTTGCTCTGATGCGGCCGGGCCAGCCGGCGTCGATCGACGTCGACGCGCTCGACGGGATCGCGCTGAAGGGCCACGTGGAAAGCGTTTCCCCGGGCACTGGCGCCCAATTCTCACTGTTGCCGCCGCAGAACGCGACCGGTAATTTCACCAAGATCACGCAGCGCGTGCCGGTGCGCATCTCAATCGAGACGACGCCCGCGGCACGACAACTGCTCGTACCTGGCCTGTCGGTCGTCGTGACGGTCGATACGATCGGTGCCAAGGGCGAACTCGACCGTATTCGCGATCAGCAGAAGCACGTCAACCGCGAGGGTCGCTGACGTGGCCGGCGGCGCGTCTTACGCAACAGGTGCGGCGTCGCGGTCGGACGAGCGTGCAGATGCATCGGCATGGCTTGCTGTCGCGGCGGGTACGCTCGGCGCGTTCATGGCGACGCTCGACATTTCGATCGTCAATTCGTCGCTGCCGACGATTCAAGGCGAGATCGGCGCGAGCGGTACCGAGGGAACGTGGATCGCCACCGCCTATCTGGTGTCGGAGATCATCATCATTCCGATGGCTGCGTGGCTGGAGCGGATGCTCGGCCTGCGCACGTTCCTCTTGATCGCCGCCGGTCTGTTCACAGCCTTTTCGGTCGTCTGTGGGGTATCCACGACGCTTGGCATGATGGTGTTCGGGCGGGTCGGGCAAGGGTTCACCGGCGGTGCTATGATCCCGACTGCGCAGGTCATAATCGCCCAGCGCCTGCCGCGCGCGCAACAGCCGGTAGGCATCGCGGCGTTCGGTGCGACCGCGATTCTGGGGCCGGTGCTGGGGCCGCTGATTGGCGGCTGGCTGACCGAGAACGTCAGCTGGCATTATGCCTTTTTCATCAACGTGCCGATCTGTGCCGTACTCGTCACTCTTCTCTTGCTCGGCTTGCCGCACGAGAAGCCCAAGCTGCATCTGTTCGGGCAGGCGGACTGGAAGGGTATTGCTGGCCTCGCGCTCGGGCTGGGCGGCCTCACCGTGTTCCTCGAAGACGGTCAGCGTGAGCAATGGTTCGATTCCAACCTTATCCGGGTTATGTTCGCGACGATGCTGGTCGGTTTTGCACTGCTGTTCTGGGGACAGGCGACCGCGAGGCGCCCGATCATCAAGCTGAAGCTGCTGCTCGACCGGCAATTCGGATCCGTCGCATTGATGGGCGTCGTGCTCGGCGTTGTCCTGTACGGCACTGCCTACGCCATCCCTCAATTCCTCTCATCGATCGCCGACTATAACGCGCTCCAATCGGGTAAGGTCGTGTTGCTGTCGGGCGTGCCCAGCCTCTTCATGATGGCGATCGTCCCGTTGATGCTACGGCGAGTCGACATTCGCCTGGCGGTTGCCGCTGGGCTCGCGATCATGGGCATCTCCGCGCTGATGGATGCGAACCTCAGCCAGGCCTCGGCCGGCGGTGACTTCACGGTCAGCCAGTTGATGCGCGGCGTCGGGCAGATACTCGGCATGCTGTTCCTCAGCCAGGCGGTGGTGCGATCGGTGCCGCCCGACGATGCCGGCGACGCATCCGGGCTGTTTAATGCGATGCGCAACCTGGGCGGCAGCTTCGCGCTTGCAGGCATTTCGATCTTGCAGGATCAGCGGATGTGGTTGCATTCGCGCCGGATCGAGGAATCACTGAACGCTAACAGCGTGGCGGTGCAGACTTCCGTCGAGGGGTTGTCACGCGAATTCGGCGGCGTGCCGACAGCGCTCCGGGTCATCAGCCAGCAGATTCAGGGGCAGGCGCTGGTGATGACCTATAACGATATCTTCTGGATCATGGGCGTCGGCACGTTGGCCGTGTTGCCGCTCGTGCTGTTCCTTAAGCCGCTGCCAAAGGACGCCGAACCGGCGATGGTGCACTGATGCGATTTTACGTTGCTCTCCTCGTGTCTGCAGCGCTGGCGGGCTGTATGGTCGGCCCAGACTATAAGGCCCCCCCCGCCGTTGCGGCGGATGCGGCGACACGCGGAACCTTTGTCCGCGCCCGCGATACGGCCCTAGTCCCGGCACCGGGTCTTGCGCGCTGGTGGGAGATGCTTGCTGATCCGACGCTGACCGCGCTGGTCGACGACGCTCTGGCGCACAGTCCCTCAATCGACGAAGCCGCTGCTCGCATCCGGTCCGCACAGGCGCAACTGACTCAGCAACGCACGTCGCAATTGCCCAGCGTCAGCGCGAACGCGACTTATATCCACGCAAAACTTCCTGGCGTCGGTATTGGCCAGACCACCACGACCGATACCGGCAGTTCGGACGCTACCGCGTTCGGCGGATCAAGTAGCGTCGATTTCTACAATCTCGGCCTCAACGCGTCCTGGGAACTAGATATGTTCGGCGGCACCCGGCGCCGCGTTGAGCAGTCGCGCGCGACGATCGATGCCCGTATCGCCGATCTGGCTGACGCTCAGGTCTCGCTGTCGGCGCAGGTCGCCCAGGCCTATGTCAATCTGCGCGACGTCCAAGCGCGGATCCGCCTCAACGTCGCAGCGACCGCCTTGCAGAAACGTCAGGTGGCCTTGGCGCAGCAGCGCTACAACGGCGGCACGGCATCACTGCTCGACGTCGACCGGTTGCGGAGTCAGCTGGAAAGCACGCAGGCCGACGCGATCCCGCTCGGCAGCCAGCGCGACGAGTATCTGAACCAGATGGCGGTGCTTACCGGCCGCACACCAGGCGCGCTCGACGCGACGCTCTCCACGGTAGTGGCCGTTCCACTGCCGCCGGCGCGGGTTACGATCGGCGATCCGGCCGCATTGATTGCCAACAGGCCTGACGTTCGCTCAGTCGAGCGCCAGCTTGCGGCGAGCACCGCTGCGGTCGGTGTGAACAAGGCGAAAGAACTCCCAGGTATTCGCTTCCTTGGTATTCTCGGGCTTGGGGGTACCAGCCCGGGGGACGTGTTGGACACCGGCAACCTGACCACGCTGCTTGCACCATCGCTGAGCTGGTCGTTCCTTGATTTCGGCAAGAACCGGGCCGCGACCAACGCGTCGAAGGCGGACCGCGATGGCGCCGAGGCGACTTATCGCCGGACCGTGCTGGCAGCGCTGCAGGATGCCGAGAACGCGCTTTCCCGCTTTGGCAATACGCGCGCGCAACTAGGGCAATTAGGTCGTGTCGAGGCAACGGCCATGCGTTCGGTGGCGCTCAATGCCCAGCGAGTGGAGGCAGGTACGAGCTCGACGAGCGACCAACTCGACATCGAACGCCAACGTCTGTCGGCTTCGATCGCCGCCGAACAGGCCCGCGCGCAACTTACGCTTAGCTATATCGCCGTGAATAAGGCGCTGGGCCTTGGGTGGTCGACCGTGACCGATCGAAGGCGCTGACCTAGCGGGGCATTTATGCTTTCACGCGCAACAGTCGACACCGCATGAATGTCTGATATCGGGAGGCGGGTACGGGTTGCGCAATGACGACCTCCGGGTTCTACTGGAAGAAGCAGAGCTAGTCGCATCGTCGTCTAAGTCTCTTTCGAGCGTCCGTGGTATATGATCCCTTTTATCAGCGGTCGGCGACGAGCGCATTATCGCGAACGCTGTAAGCGCGCTGAAACCCCGGTCGAAACAGGTCGGCACCGTACCAGTCGATCACGGGCTGTTCGATGACGACGCTTTTCCCCGCAACGCTATCGCTGCTTCCCGGGCGTGGAATGGCGGGGAAGGGGTAGATCGAGCGTCTGGCCAGGACGGTGGTCGCAGGGCTGGGGAGCGGTAACTGCTTTCCCGACTGGTCGGCCCCCGGCAACCCGCCCCGGGGACCTTTGGCAAGGTCGGCCACTTTGTCGGCGGTCAGCTGCGCCGGCGCATGACCAGCTTCGACCCATGCCATCAGCGGAGTCAGCGTATCGACCTGCGCAAAGCCGTCACCACCGCCGCAATGGCCCGTGCCGGGAAGCATGAACAATCGCAGCGTGGCATCTGCGGACTGCGCGCCCATCAATTGCTGCACCGCTTTGTAATACGCTATCGATGTCATCGGGGAAATCGAGGTGTCCGACCAGCCATGCCACAAGATCACCCGCCCACCGTGCTGCGCGAAGGGACGCAGATCCGGATTGGTGGCATCGTTCAGTCCGTGCAGCTTCGTCACCTCAGCAAAGGTCCTGGCATCGAACGAGAAGTCGTCGACCATTGCATTGGGGGCAGGCGATTGCGGGAAGATCATGTAGCGCCGCATCGCTGCGCCCAGCATCGCGCTCATCGACCGATCGGTGGCATTGGCAGGAATAAAGTCCCATTGCAGCTCGGACCCGGGCTGCGGACCGCCAACGAGAAAGCTGCGACCATCCGGCGCGCGTGGGCCGTCATAGATGCGACGGACGATCGCCGCTTCGCGCGCGGTCAGGCAGGCATCGGTAGCAGTGGCGCCGGGCTTGCAGGCAACCCAATCGGTATCCACCCGGCAGGCGCGGGGATCCGACAGCAGCCCGTCCTTCAGCCCATCCATCGCGTCGCAATGCGCCAGCACCGCAGTATGAAGCACCGGTATCTTGGCGGCGAGCAGGATTGGCTTGCCCGCCGCGTCGAGGTTCGCCGACGCCATCCATGCATGGTAGAAGCTGTTTTGTACCTGGAAGTTCATTGCAGGCGCGCCTGCGGACACGCCGTCGAAATCGTCGGGGTAACGCTGCGCTTCCATCAATCCTTCGCGCCCGCCGTCCGAGCAACCGGTGAAGTAGGCGTAGCGTTGCTGTCGGCCGTAGAAGGCGCGGATGAGCGACTTCGCGACGAGCGCCGTGACGTGGTTGCCGCGGTAGGCGAAATCGATGCGCTTCTCAGGATCGGTCGCGAAGCTGCCCATTGGGCCGCCCTCCGGTACTTTTGCGCCCATGTCGTTGGCGGCGACGACGAATTCGCCGTTCAGCGCAGGCGCGCAGCCGCTGGCGTTGTCGATCGCGACGTTGACGTTCCCGCAAAGGCCGCCGCAGCCGACCTGTACATAGCGCTGCGTCCATTTGGTCAGCGGCAAATGAACCTGAAAATTGATCGTCGAGCTGGGCGCTGGGGCGATCGTGCCGCGGACTTCGCAGAATTGTCCGGCGGTGGTGGTGGTAACGGTTGCGGCGGCAATCGTTACCTTGCCCGTATCCATGGTCGACACATTCAAATTGGCCAGCGATGCGCAGCTGCGTTGGGCGGGCACCGCGGCGAGCGACGTGGTAGTTCGTGCCACGACAGGCTGCGCCCCTGCGACAAGCGCGAACGTCGCCGCTGCTGCGCCCAACGCCCGTAGCGTCACATGCATGCGCCTGACCATCTCTCGTTCCTCGATACTTCGTTATGCAGCGCTGGTATCCGACGCGACGTGCCCATCAAGCTCGCATCTGTGCCAGGAAGCATTCCGATGCCGATACTTTTCTGACAGGCTCAGCCGGTGACGCCGCGAACCGCGGCGACCAGTCCGACAAGCCAGTCCTGGTGGCCGTTGATCATCGGGTTGGGGTTCGCCTTTGCGAGTTCCTTTGCCGGCGCACCGTTCTGGGTCTCCTGCGTCAGGATACGCACGCGGCCACCCGACAGGTCCTCGATCAGCCAGGCATGGTGGACGTCGAGGCGATCCGCGCCTTCGCCGGACCAGCCGTGCCAGGCCACGCGTGCGGGCTGGCCGACGACCGGCGCGACATGCTCGACGACCTGCGCTTCGACTGGAAAGCCGAAGGTCGAGAAGAAGAAGCGTACGTCCGCCTCGAGCTCGGGGCCCTTGCCGTCGTGGAACCGCACATCGGCCGAGTTCGGATAATAGGTCGGCCAGCGCGTCGGGATGTTGAGGAACGGCCAGATCTCGGCCGCGGTAAGGCCGGTAACGATCATCTCGTTGGAGCAAAAGTTGTCGGTGAAGCCGGGCACGTAGCCCGCCGGCCAGATGATATCGCTCATGCGTTTTGTCCTTGGTCTCGTTGAATGGGATTAATCGATCGGGTCGCCGTTTTGCGGTCCCGGATAGCGTGCCAGCCAATAGGCGTATTGATCGGGCAACACCGACGACGCCTTCGGCACCCCCAGTTCGCGCGCGGCGCGGAACGGATAATGCGGATCGGCGAGATGAGCGCGCGCCATCATCGGTACGTCGAGCTGACCATCGACGATCGACCGCTCTGCGTCGGCGGGGATGTCCATGCCCCATGCCGTGCCGACCGGCAGCCCGGTTTCGGCACGGACGCGCGCGGCGATCGGCGCCATGAAAGCAGGGCCCCACGGAATGTTCGCATCGGGTGTCGAGAATCCCATGCTGACGCTCAGGAAATCGAGGCCGTTATCCTTGAACCGACGGACCAGGGCGATCGCTTCGGCGATCGTCTCCTCGTCGCGGCCGTCGAACTCGAGCACGCCGAACCGCGCGGTGAGCGGCAGGTTTTCCGGCCACACCGCGCGCACCGCCTGCAATGTCTCGAGGAGGAAGCGGCCGCGGTTCTCCGCGCTGCCGCCATATTGGTCGGTGCGCGTATTGGCGTGGACGGAGAAAAAGCTCTGCGCGAGATAGCCATGCGCGAAATGCAGTTCGAGCCATTCGAACCCGGCGTCGCGCGCGCGCTCGGCCGCGGACACGAAGTCCGCCTTTACGCGCGCGATATCGTCGAGCGACATCTCGGTCGGGACCTTCGGCAAGCCACCCCCGAACGCGATCGCGGATGGCGAAATCGTCTGCCAGCCGCCAGGAGCGTCGTTCGCGATATGGTCGTCGCCTTCCCAGGGCTTGTTGGCGCTCGCCTTGCGGCCGGCATGACCGATCTGGATGCCCGCGACCGCGCCCGCCGTCTTCATCGCCCTGGCAATCGCCGCCATGCCCGGCACCTGGTCGTCGTTCCACAACCCTGTGCAACCAGGCGTGATCCGCCCCTCCGGCGACACCGCGGTAGCCTCGACGATCACCAGCCCCGCGCCGCCCCGCGCCATGCCGGTGTAGTGCGCGAGGTGCCAGTCGGTGGTGACGCCGTCGACGGCGCTATACTGGCACATGGGCGGAATGCCGATGCGGTTGCGAAGGGTGACGTCCTTCAGCGTGAAGGGCGTGAAAAGCGCTGCCATGGAACGTCTCTCTTGTACGGGAAGCGGGCGGGCCGCCGGTCAGGAATAGGCACCGGCCGAGTAGGTCAGCTCGTAGCTATGGCTGTACAGTTCGAGGATGTTGCCGAACGGATCCTCCATATAGACCATCCGGAACGGCTTCTCGCCGGGGAAGTATTCGCGCACCGGCATCCGCTGCTTGCCGCCCGCCGCGACGATTTTGGCGGCGAGACCTTCGACGTCGGGGTCCTGCACGCAGAAGTGAAAGATGCCCGATTTCCAATATTCGAAATTATTCTCGCGCTTTTCCGCATTCCGGAACTCGAACATCTCCACGCCGACGCGGTCGCCCGTCGAGAGATGCGCGATCCTGAACGATCCCCAGCCTGCGCCGAACACATCGGTGCACATCACGCCGATCGCGCTGTCGTCCTCGGCAACCGTCGTCGGCGGCATGATCAGATACCAGCCGAGCACGTCGGTGTAGAACGTCACGGCCTGGTCGAGATCGGTGACCGACAGGCCGATATGCGAAAAACTGCGGGGGTAGGGGGCGACCATCACGTGTCCTCTTGCTGTCCGAACCAGATGGAGGCGGCCGATTATTAGCGAAACCAGCGTGTCCTTATGGCATCGATAAATGATGGTTATGCTGAACCCGCTCTGGATCCGTAGTGCCGTGGCGCTGGCCGAGGCCGGCAGCTTCACGCGCGCCGCTGCGGTCCTCGATCTGACGCAGGCTGCGGTCAGCCAGCATGTCGGGCAGCTCGAAACCCGGCTCGGTGCCATCGTGATCCGTCGCTCGCGTCGGCTCGAGTGGACGCCTGCCGGCCTCGCGCTGCTCGAGTATGCGCGCGAACTGGAAGCCGCGGACAAGCGGCTGGCGGCGCGGTTGGCGGATACCGATGCGTTGCGCGGCGCGCTAGACCTCGTCACGCCGGGTAGCGTAGGATTGCTGCTCTATCCGCTGCTACTCGATCTGCAACGCGCCGAGCCCGGTCTGGTAATCTGCCATCGTTTCGCGCCGGACAGCGAGGTCATCGATGCCGTCGCGTCAAACCGTTCCGAGCTGGGTATTGCCACCACGCGTAGCGAAGACCCGCGCCTGACGGCGATGCCGTTCCTCGAAGAACCGCTCGAACTCATCGTTCCCGCAGGCGAGACGGTTCGCGACTGGCACGATCTGGAGCGGATCGGGTTCATTGATCACCCGGACGGCCAGGCGATGGCGACCCGTCTGCTGTCGCGGCGGTTCGACGGCAATCCGGGCGTGCGCCGCTTGCCCGTGCGCGGCTTCAGCAACCAGATAAGTCTGATCCTCGAGCCGGTCGCGCGCGGATTGGGCTTCACCGTACTCCCGCGTTACGCCCGTCAGGCGTTCGACAAGGCGACGCACATCCGTGTCGTTGAAGGTGTCGCGGTCGTGGACACGCTGTGGTTGATCCACCGATCCGAATGGCCGCTGTCGGCGCGGGCCGGCCATGTTCTACGCCATCTAAGATATATGATAACAAGCTTGCGCGGCGAGTAGCGCCTTTCTGCGTGACTATAGATCGTCGCGCCACCCATTGGCCTCTAGCTATCCTAACAACCCGTTGTACATGTCGATATCGAAAAATCAGAGCATATTGAGCCGTGTCCGACCTATCTCGACGGCTCCTACGATTTCAATATCCAACCGGATGGCGAATATCTATACGCTTTTCAAGGAGCACGGTTCCATGAGGAGGGTAGCCTAGGCAAAACGGCAACGTCTCGCGTTCGCCAAGCTCTGGGCCACGCAGATTCCCCAAATCAAGAGATGCCCGCGCGGACAAAACGGGCGGTGGGTAGGTTTCGTGGGAAAGTCGACGCGCGTCTGGTCGATTGATTTTGAGCCGTCCATCGGACGCGGCGTTGGGCGTGCCGACTAGGCTTCCGATCACGAGCGATTGCTGATCGGTCCAGTGTTGTCGTCAAACCAAGGACGTGGCCGCAGGCCCGCGGTCGATGGCCGCCCATATCTCGCACGGATGGTTTAGTCGCCTTTGGTTCATCCTACCTATTCAGTTAGTGTAACAAATACAGATAAACCGAAACATAACGATCTTTCGTGGCGTCCTGATACTGCGGTAAATAAGAAATCTCCATTGGTCCAAGCGTTCTAATATTATTCGACTCATATAATCAGAAGGCGAGGGAGCTTAATCGGGGTGAACTCAAGAACCCGGGGCCACGAAGCGGTGGTTCTTGAGTGGAAGCAATCCGGGTCGTTAGTATCCTGGGCGAGGGGTTCGATTCCTGTCGTTTGTATTCTCTACGAAGGTTAGTGATTGCCGGGCCTCTTCGATTGCAGCTACCTGCTGTGCAAAGTCAGTGGCCGCTCGTGCGAGCTCAAGGTAGTGCTCGATCGCTACCATCGCATTACGCAAATTAGATGCGTCTTTTGGTGAGAGGTAGGGAAGAAGCGCGATCGCATGAGGTCGAGCATTCTCGTAATCTTGCGTTGCTTTTTCTACCGCAACGTGAGCGTTATAGGCATTCTGCATAGGGCTCAGGTTAGGGTCTGCGCAAGCGCTCATCTTGTGAGCGCTATACATGCATTCAGAATCTTTAATTTACGCATAAGTGACTGCCGATATGTTTATAATATTAAAATCAAGACTAAATCCTAATTACCGTACTGCTGACGGAGTAGTTTCTTATCTATCTTACCTACGCTAGTTTTGGGCAAATCCTTAGTGAATATAATTGTGGAGGGAATAGCCCACCGTGATATTATCCCACGGTCGCAGCAAGTCATAAGAATTGACCGAATTGAGGCGGCTAAATCGTGGTTTACCGCCTCTGATGAGCTTATGGCAACGGCAAGAGGTCGTTCTCCCCACTTGCCATCTGCAACGCCGATCACAGCTACCGATATAACGTCTGGATGTGTTAGAATTAGCTCCTCAATTTCTAACGAGGAAATCCATTCACCACCTGTTTTAATAACATCTTTGATGCGATCGGTGATTTGGAGTGCTCCGTCATCGTGCAGGACGCCCACGTCGCCGGTATGAAGATAACCACCCGCCCATAGCGCTTGGGAGTTGTCTCGGTCACCAACATATCCCTGTGTTAGCCAAGGGGCTCGAACAACGATTTCTCCTGCTTTAGCAGAGTCAATTGATCCGGATTCTGTGGCGGCCTTAACGACCTTAAGGTCGACCAGCGGAATGGGAGACCCGGCACGGGTTCGAGCATCAATCTCGACGGTTGACGAGCCCTGCAATTGTTCCGCGGTGAGTTGCGCAATTGTGAGGATCGGGCAGGTTTCGGACATCCCATAGCCCGCGAACACATCAATTCCACGATCCTGCGCGGCAAGGGCAAGACCTTTGGTAAGCGCAGATCCACCGATGATCATCTTCCACCCTGACAGGTCGCAGGCGGCCGCTTCCGGGGAGGCGAGAAGCATCTGCAGAATGGTGGGCACACAGTGCGATATCGTGACACCTTCCTCCTGGTGAAGGCGCAGCAGAACATCAGGCGCATAGCGGCCAGGGTACACCTGCTTGAGTCCCAGCATCGTCGCGACGAAGGGCATGCCCCAGGCATGGACATGAAACATAGGCGTTATCGGCATGTATACGTCTGCACGGTGTACCCGACCTTGGACAGGTGAGGCTGCGAGAGCCGTTGCAGCCGCGAGCGTATGAAGAACGAGCTGCCGGTGACTGAAGTAGACGCCCTTTGGTCGACCGGTTGTTCCAGTCGTGTAGAAGGTCGTTGCGCGGGTGGTCTCGTCAAAATCTGGAAAGTCGTACTCCGACTGAGCTGCTTCGAGCAGCTCCTCGTAATGACCTGAAATTGGGATGCGAGTTGCCGGCACTGGGTATCCGTCGGTCAAAACGATGACAGACTTTACGCCGTCAATCTGATCCCAGATGCCTTCCAGCATCGGCAGGAAGTCGACGTGCACCAGCAACGCCTGATCACGGGCGTGATTGATCGTGTAGAGAATTTGATCAGGTGAGAGCCGGACGTTCACCATGTGAAGGACGGCTCCCATTCCTGGTATAGCAAAATAGCTTTCCAGGTACCGGTGGCTATCCCAGTCGAGCATTCCAATCGTGTCGCCGGGGCGCAATCCCAGATTGGTCAGGGCATGGGCCAGACGCGCCACCCGCTTTACCAGTGCTGGATAATCATAGCGCAGCAGATCGCGATAAACGATCTCGGCGCCCGACCGGCGGGCACGACCGGAGGCCAGCAGATGCTTCAAAAGAAGCGGATATGCATACGCATCTTGCGCGACGTCCGTCGCAGCATCGCAGGACGGTGCCGCGAACGGGTCTTCAGTTGTATCAGACATCACCAAGCCGCCAGTGCGTCGGCGTCGAGCTCATAAAGCGCTTTGGCAGGCTGCAGTGCGGCTGCCCGCAAGCCGAGCGCCTCTGGAACGATCTGATCCAGATAAAACCGGGCGATGGTCCGCTTGGAGCGTCCAAACGCATCATCTGCAGCTGCGTCGATCTGTCGTTCCATAAGCCAGCCGGCAACCGCCGTAGAGAGCATCGTCAGGAAAGGGTAAGACGCTGCAAGACGATCGTCTGCATCAAGTCCTCTCAACCGTCGGCTCAGCTCATCACATTGCTCGGCAAGCGTGATCAAGTGTTCTGAGCGACCGTCCCGGCGAATGTCGTCGATCAGGCTCGACATGACCGCCCCATTTTCGAGCGACAGCTTTCGGCCAACGAGGTCTGCGGCCTGAATGCCGTTCGTTCCCTCGTAGATCGGCGTGATCCGTGCATCCCGGAAGAACTGCGATGCTCCGGTTTCCTCTATATACCCCATGCCGCCATGAACCTGAACGCCGAGGCTGGAGACCTCGCATCCGATGTCCGTGGCGTGCGCCTTGGCTAGAGGTGTGAGGATCTCCAGGCGCGATGCAGCGTCTTGGTCACCGCGCTGCTTTCGATCGACCAAACCAGCCGCATAATAGACGAGCGCGCGAGCCGCCTGCGTCTGAGCCTTCATTCGCAGCAGCATGCGCCGCACGTCCGGAAACTCAACGATGCGCGCCGCACCAGTTGCGCGGACACCCTGTACCCGGTCCAGGGCGTACAGCACGGCCTTCTGCGTCGCGGCCTCAGCGACCTGCACCCCCTGAAGGCCTACGTTCAATCGGGCGTTGTTCATCATCGTGAACATGGCCCGCATGCCCCCGCCAATGGGACCGATGAGTTCGCCGACACAGTCGCCGTTATCGCCGAAGCTGAGCACGCAGGTTGGAGAAGCGTGCAACCCCATCTTGTGTTCGATCGACACTACACGCACGTCGTTCGTTTCACCTGGCGCCCCGCTGGCATCGAGACGGTATTTGGGCACCAGAAAGAGCGAGATACCTTTGGTCCCGGCGGGCGCATCCGGCGTACGTGCCAGCACCAGATGCACGATGTTGTCCGTCAGGTCGTGATCGCCAAAGGAGATGAAAATCTTGGTGCCAGTGATCGACCAAGTCCCATCGGTGCGGGGTTCAGCGCGGGAACGAAGCGCACCAACATCGGAGCCGGCCTGCGGCTCGGTCAGGTTCATCGTTCCGGTCCATTCGCCGGTGGCGAGCTTGGGTAGGTACAGGCGCTGCTGCTCAGGGCTGCCATGATGCTCGAGTGCTTCTACGGCACCGACCGTGAGAGTAGGGCACAGCGCAAAAGCAAGGTTCGCGGTCCCCAATGTCTCTAGCACCGCGGTCTGGATGCTGAAGGGCAGGCCTTGGCCGCCCCAGGCTTCGGCTACGCCGATTGTTCCCCATCCACCGTCGACATAGGCTTTGTAGGCGTCGCGATACCCCGTCGGCAGACGCACGCCGCTGTCCGACAATGTCGCTCCGACCTCGTCGCCGACCTTGCGCAGGGGGAGCCATTCGCCTGCGGCAAATTGGCCGACGCCCTCCAGTACCGCTTCGATAATCTCGCTGTCCGGTCCATCGGCCGTGGTGCCAACGACGTTTTCAAGAACGAAGCGCTGTTCGGCAACCTGGGAAGTCGTGTTCATAGTTTGGGAATCCAGGAAAGGCTCAGCGCCGCGTAAGCAGGCGAGCGGTGGTACGAGCGAGTCCCCCCCAAGGGGGCCCGAGCTTCTCGAAAACATTGACGAAGCCGATCTGGTGGACGGCTCGGGCGTGACTGAAACGCCGGAACCCGTCGCGACCGTGATACGCTCCCGAACCGCTCGCGCCGACACCGCCGAAGGGGAGATCATCCTGAACAACATGCATCAGAGCGCCGTTAAGCGTTGCACCACCTGAGATGGCGCCATCGAGCACGGTATCGCGCGTCTTCCGGTCATCGGTATAGCAATACAAGGCAAGCGGGCGTTCACGAGAATTCACCTGCGCCAGCGCATCAGCCAACGAGGAATAACGCACCACCGGCAGTACCGGACCGAATATCTCCTCGGTCATCAGCAGCCCATCCATTGGCGGATCCAGCACGATCGTCGGCGCCATCTTGCCATTCGGGCCGGTCGCATCGGGATGGGTAAGGACCCTGGCACCGGCCGCGATCGCTTCATCGACCCCAGCTTGAAGGCGCGCGCGATGCCGGTCGGTGATGATATTGCTATACTGATCGTTCGTCTGGATCGTCGGATACGCCTGCTGAGCGGCCGCAAGGACGGCCTCAGCCAGCCGCTCGGCGCTCTCCGTTGGAGCCAGCACATAGTCGGGCGCGACACATGTCTGGCCCGCATTGATGAACTTGCCGAACGATATCGAACGGGCGGCTTTTTCAATCGAATAGTCACGCGCCACGATCACCGGCGACTTGCCGCCAAGCTCCAGCGTTACCGGCGTTAGGTTCTCGGCCGCAGCGCGCATGACATGCCGGCCGACGGCTGTTGAACCTGTAAAGACAAGATGATCGAACGGCAGTGCGGAGAACGCCTGCGCGACGTCGGGGCCGCCCGTTATCACTGACACCCGGTCACTATCGAAGCGATCGGCGACGATGCGCGCCAAAAGATCCGAGAAAGCGGGGGTCAGCTCCGATGGTTTGATCAGGGCGCGGTTTCCGGCAGCGAACGCGTCGATCAGTGGTCCCAGTGCGAGATAAAGCGGGTAATTCCAGGGGGCGATGATCCCAATCACGCCCAAAGGCTCGTACCGCACCCACGCTTTGGCCGGCTGAAAGGCAGCCGAGACATGGCGCCGTTCGTCGCGCATCCAGCGGGGCAATGAACTCATCGCATGTCGAATGCCGTTCATGATCGGTACGACTTCGACGAGTTCCGTTTCCGCCTCAGAGCGGCCTCCAAAGTCCTGCGCAATTGCGGCAGCCAACGGCTTCGCATTATCGAGGACCATATCGCGCAGGGACGACAGTAGTTTTCGACGTTCTGCCAGGCCGGGCGTGGGGAGGGTACGCGATGCGGCGCGTACCCGATCGAAGCGGTGGTACAGGTCGGTAGTCATGACTTCAGCTGGCTCTCGATCAAACCCGAAGAAGGGCTGAACGGCGAGCGGTGGCATCGCGCCGCGGCGGTTTGGCCCCAATGGTGATCTGGTGTCATGATACCTCCCCAAAGCGGAACGACGTGGGCCCCGTACGGACCTCTTGGCATAATCGCTATCCGGATGGATACCCGAAATCAAGGTGGATTTAGACAGGGTATGCCGCCCGTCCGACAGCTTGACGAATGGTCCTCCCATTTTTCATGCCGTTGCATTGAGCGGACACGAAGGTATGCCGAGTTATGCAGATCGCCTTACCAATCGTTGGTTCCGTCGCCGCCCTCCTTCTCGGCTCGAATGGCGGGGCACAGTCGATGCCGCCTCAATTCAATATTCGGATTACGCCAGCGGCTCCTGACGCGCAGCAGCATATCCCATACATCGACGTCACCGTCGAAACGACGGGTCTTTCCGTCAAAAAGGGGGAGCCGGTATATGAGGTAACCGCCAATACAGGGTTCGGCGTCACCAGCGCAAAAGACTTCCGTGACCTTACGTTTTCCGACGCCTTGGGGCCACTGGCAACGGCGACCGGAGATGTCCCGGATGACGGCAGCGGCGTAACAAGACTGTGGAGAGCAGCTCGCGACGTAAAGGGTCCCGTAAGAGCCCATTACCGCGTACCCATAAATGCCAGTGCGCCGCCTGTTGCGTTGCCTCAATATGAACTGCGAACCGAGTTCGGTACTTTTTCCGCTGCTTCAAATAGCTTCCTTCTGGTTCCGGCCGACGCGATCAAGCGCACTGCTAAGGTTGAGTGGGACTTCACATCGTACGGCAACGGGGGCATCGGCATATCCAGCCTCGGGACCGGATCAACGACGAGCAACGTGCCCCGCTCGGGTGAAGAAATGAGCGCAATTTACTTTATGGGAGGTCATCCCGGCACGGTCGCGCGCACGGCTGATGGCTTCTTTGCGGCTTGGCAAGGTAAACCCCCTTTCCCGATGACACCGCTACTGACATGGGCTGGAATTTTGCACCGTTTCTATGGTTCAGTCTTCGGTTTCGCTCCGGCAAGCTTTGGCATATTCGCGCGGACCAATACTATAAACCCGGGAAGTGGTGTTGGTTTAACCGATAGTTTTGCCTTCACATACAATGAATCAACAAAAGCGAATGAACTGCGGTCAATACTGGCCCATGAAATGGTTCATACCTTCATCCATGGGCTAGACCCTGCAAAGAACGCGACCACCGATCAAGGCAGTTCGTGGTTTTCTGAAGGCCTTGCTGTCCATTATCAGCGGAGGCTGCCATACAAAGCAGGTATGATTTCAATCGCTGAATATTTGAAAGACATTAATCAGACGGCCAGTCGATATTATACAAATATTCGTATTAATGTCTCTAATAGTCAAATCCCCCTAGGCTTCTGGACTGACGGCAACATTCGTGTGCTCGCGTATGACCGTGGCTCGCTCTATTTCGACAAGGTCGATGCGCAGATACGTGCGACCTCTCGGGGCAAAAGGTCTCTGGACGATATCGTTCGTACTATGCTGACGGCTCGGCATTCGGAACGTCCGATGGATGAGGCACTGTACCGATCGCTTATCGACGCTGAACTTGGTCCACAGGGCATCAAGGACCTCGACGCGATGCTTGCTGGAGAGACGGTCGTACCGCCTTCTGATGCATACGGTCCTGAGTTCCGGCGTGTGGTGGTACCTTTGCGTCGCTATGAGATTGGCTACGAAAAGATGCGGTCAGGTGATCACTCAAACATAGTTCGAAGCGTGGTCGCCATGTCCAATGCTGCAAAAGCTGGACTGAAGGTAGGGGACGAAATCCTCTCCTCCCGGGACGGCGATGCTTTGCAACTGGATCAGGATGCCGACAACGAATTGATAATCAAACGGGCAGGAAGAATGCTCAATCTACATTATCTACCACGAGGCGAGAAAATAGAGGGATATCAGTGGATCGCAGCAAGAAGGTGATGCAAATACCTGATTTGTCTATTTTAGAACTCTACAAAATATAATGCGCAAGATAAATAAACTGCCGAAAAATTCATGGATGACAGGGCGATATTTTGAAGCACTCAATCCCGTTCTGTACCATTGTCTCAGCTATGGAAGCTAATGTGATCCCGAAGTCATTTTCCGCCATGGTAACTGTGGCCTTGATGTTTCTCGTCTCGGCACCTGCAATGGCAGTAGGGGATCTGCCCGTTAGGCTAAACCAACGGCAGGCCTTGGTAAGCTACAAAGGTGTTCGTCAGTTGCTCTTAGCAAACGGTAGAACCTGCCCAGTTGGCCAAGCTGTGACGTCGGGCACCGTGACAGGCGGCTCAACTCCGTCCGGCGGAACTCAAACAACGACAATAACTTTTGATAAGGGCGGGAGGGTCGTTATCAGCCGAACATGGACTTCCAGCGCAGGTAAGGAAGGGAACGTCTCGTTAAGGGTTGACTGCTCGGAATGAATGCGACCTGAAGGCCAAGGAGTAGCCACCCGCAGCATCGCTGGCGGCTACGACTATCGCCTGATTTCTTACATACTTATATTTCCCTGTTCGATATCCCTCATGGCAAATTTCTGGATTTTGCCAGTGACAGTCATTGGAAACGCATCGACTACCCGGATGCGAGACGGGATCTTCTGATGGGAGATCTTGCCCCTGCTCCACGCCAGAACTTCGTTGGCGTCTATTGGCCATCGCGGTCGTATCCAGGCACAGACTTGCTCACCCAAGCGTTCACACGGAACGCCAAACACCGCCACTTCGGCAATTGCCGGATGGGTCGCCAGGAAAGCCTCGACTTCGGCGGGATAAATGTTCTCTCCGCCTCTAATGATCATATCCTTGATCCGACCGACAATGCGAACACGACCTTGCTCATCCATTGTTGCGAGATCGCCGCTATGCATCCACCCATCACGAATTGCGGCCGCGGTAGCCTCGGGCTGGCTCCAATATCCGAGCATTACGCCTGGGCCTCGTGAGCAATATTCGCCAGTTGCTCCTAGTGGTACGAGATTGCCGGCCGGATCGATTACACGACCCTCGAAGTAGGGCATCATCGTACCGACCGTCTCAGTTCGCGTTACCAGGTCCGCATCCGGCAACGTTTGCGTACTGAGCGGGCTCGTCTCGGTCATGCCATAGCCGATGGTAATGTCGCTGAGGTTCATATCGTCGATCATGCGCCGCATCATCGGTGCCGGACAAAGCGCGCCAGCAGCGATGCCCGTACGCAAGGAAGTCAGGTCGGCCTTTCCGAACTCTGGATGATCCAGCACCGCTAGGAACATCGTTGGTACCCCGTGAAGGCCAGTACAACGCTCCGCGGATATCGTTTTAAGGACGTCGCCTGCATCGAACGTCTGGCCGGGAAACACCATTGTAGCCCCGCTCACGAGGCAGACGAGCACACCCAAGACCATGCCGAAGCAATGGTATAGCGGCACTGGGATGCACAAGCGGTCATCGGCGCCGAGCCGCATGCCGGCAGCCGAACACACGGCGTTGTGCAGCAGGTTCCGGTGGCTGAGTGTCGCTCCCTTCGGCGCCCCGGTAGTGCCGCTCGTAAACTGGATGTTGATGGCCTGATCGGCATCCAGCTTGACCGTCGGTATCGGATTATCGTCAGCTAAGAGAAGGCTGTCGAAACCAATCCGTGCTCTTGCCGTGGCACCTCCAATTTCTATGACGTAGCGCAGATCAGGAAGAGTAGGATCGAACAGGGGAGCGACTTCGTCGCTATTCGATGCAGGTATTAGCTCTGCAATCATGCTAACATAGTCGGAGGTCTTGAATTGCTTTGCGGTAACCAACGCCCTTACGCCAGCCAATCTCAAAGCATGGCCAAGTTCGTGCGTGCGGTATGCAGGGTTGATTGACACCAGGACCAAGCCAAGGCGTGCTGTGGCGAGCTGCGTCAGCACCCACTCGGCGCAGTTGGGAGCGCAAATTCCAACCCGATCGCCTACGGTAAGACCTAGCTTGGCGAAACCACGCACCAGCGCATCGGTGCGGTCCCTCAACTCCACCCATGTCCAACGTACATCTTGCGAAGCGATAACGAGGGCCTCACCCGCGCCGTTCTCCGCAGCGATCCGATCCAGCTGCTCACCAATCGTGCCTTCTGGCACAGAGGGTTCGAGGGGACCCATAGAATAGGACATCATGTCGACGGCTCCTCCACTACGAGCTTTGGTTGTAGGATCACGCTTTAGTTAGGCACGGCATAGCCAGGCCCAGCCGCCAGCGGAGAGGGAACGGACGGTTCAAGACACGCATGAAACCCGTCCGAGCCCCGATCATCGCTGCGGCGAACTGGCAACTCGTAACGCGTCAACGATACTCTTGCGGATTGATCTGCCATCCTTGGTGGGAAGGACCACGGTGACGTGGATAAGATCGCGGCCTTCATGGTAGTTCACAGACACGCCGCTCGCCCGCGCCTTTTCGACCAACAGGCGGGTATCTGGGTTAGTGATGTCACGTGTGCCGCTGAAGATTTCCAAACGGCCAAGGCCCGTCAGGTCACCGTGCAGCGGGCTGACCCTCGGATCGCGGATGTCGAGATCACCTCTCCACAAATTGGCGGCAACCCGTATTCCGGGCGCTTTAAGCAACGGATCAACGCGCTCCACGTCTGCAATCGCAGGATTGGTGAACGTAAGGTCAACCGCCGGCGCGACGAGTACCGTGCTTCGAACCGCGATGCCGTCGTCGCGGAGCAGCAGCGCTGCAGACAACGATATCTGGCCGCCAGCTGAGTCCCCCCAGAGGCTGACGTTGTCGGCGCCGTAAGCGGCCACGGCATCGCGCGTGAGGCTCGCGATGCGTTCGACAACATCGGTGGCAGAACCGCGCGGCAACAGCGGATAGATGGGGACGATGACGCGTGTCTGCGCTTTAGCTGCCACCTCCGCTACCAGCTTCCACTGTGCGGCCTGGATCTCGAGCGCCCAGGCACCGCCATGCACGTAAAACACGACGCCGTTACAGGGGCCATTCTCAGGAGTGACTTCGTACACGGGCCACGGATGCGAGTGCATGATCCGAATATCGACAGGCGCTCCAAGCTTTTTGGGTGGAGCATATGACGCCGGACGCAGCGTCAGATCATTCAGAAAGGTCTCCGCCGCCTCTGTGGAGCGCAACGGTCGATCAGCCCCCAGGAGGCGAAAGAAAGCGCCGAACGCGCGTGTACCTAAACTTGCCATGACAATTTTCCGTTCGAATTAAGCCGCTAATCGAGCGTTGAAGAACTCGGCTGCGCGCGCCCACGCCGTGGCGCCTTCGGTGGTAGCCGCGAGGAATGCCTGAAATACGTGCGGCATGCCCTCGTAGACATCCAGGACGGTATCGTGACCGCCGGAACGGATGGCCTGATACAGGCGAACAGAGTCGCTCAGGAGGAACTCGCGTGTCCCGGCCTGGATAAGCGTCGGTGGGTAGGGCTTGGTGTAGTCGCCAAAAACCGGTGAGGCATAAGCATGGCGCGGATCATCACCGCCTACATAGGCTTTCGCCATTCCTGGCATCGCCTGCCGTTCAAGGCCCGGATCCATTTCAGCAAGCGTGTAAAGCGTATCGCCACTCCAGGTGAGATCAGTGGCGGGAGACATCAAAACCAGCGCGCCTGGCAACGGCATTCCGCGGTCCCTCATCCGCAAAACAGAGGCGGCCGTGATGTTGCCGCCAGCGGAGTCGCCAAAGATGCCCATGGCCTCGGGACGATGTCCCAGCGCGAGTAATCCTGCCCATACGTCAAGGATTTGGCTTGTGATCGAGAGGTAATTCCCGCGTGGCGCCAGCGTATAGTCGATCGAGATGACTTCTCGACCGCTCGCTGCCGCTGCGATGGCAGCGACACCGCGCGTCGACCAAGCTGAAAAGACGCTCCATCCGCCGCCATGAATATAGAGGAGGGGTCCTCGGGCTGAATTAGGGATTGCCGGCGTGACCCGAAGCACCGGAACACCGCCTATGACATCGTGTGCGACCCCAGGATTCAGTTGCTCGGTCACCTGCAGCATGAGCGGTTCGACTGCCGCCTCAACGGCTGCATTGGCCGCGTCGAAATCCGCGAGTTCAGAAGGCTCGGCCTGTTTCTCCATGCCGCGCAGGATTGCATAATAACCGGCCAGCGCTTCGCGTGAGGCGGTCCCGATGGAAGCGGGTATGTAGAAGCGGTCATTGGGTGACGCCGTGGAATTAATTGCCATCGGTTTGATCCCTCGTCACCGCGTTGGCTTGATCGCCAACGAAAATGTCCAGCGGGCCAGTCTCGCGGGCCGTCACGGTAGCGATTTGCCCGCTGTAAGTGACGGTTGCGGAGCCTGCCGTGACTTTAGGGTCGGTTCCATAGAGGTGGCTGGGAAGGAATATCTCGGTGGGGCCCGCATCGGGATCGACGAGCACTGTCGCGGTGAACGAACGGTCACGACTATCGAAGCGGTGGCTCAGCAACTCGCCCTGCGCGGCCCGAACATAGGGTCGGGAAAAGCCGGCCACTGCTCGGCCGCCTGAATCCGGGTCCTGTGGGGACGTCGCCTGATCAACCGACCAGATCGATAGGTCCTCTTGATTCCAGCCATCGCCGATCATCGGATCGTTGGCGTTTGAGGCGGTATAATTCCACAATGCTGAAGATAGCAGTAGCCGGTCGAACGCATTGTACATGAGGTCGAGTGCGGTAACGTGCCTCGTCCAAATGTCAGCGGTACGCTCACCGCGTGCCCAGCGGGCGTAAGCCTCGCCATCATTCATATCGAAGGGGATACCACATTCGCCGATGAGGGTCGGCGCGCCGCCATTCAACTTGTCACCAGCGGCCTTAATCATCGTGAGTTCGGCGACATAATCATCTTCGAGCGCTTCACGCCCAAGCCGCTGCTTGCCACTCAGCAAATTGGTCGAGGCGGCAACGTCAAAGGTCTTGGTCGCAAGAATAGCGAAATCGTACCAGTGCGAGGCGTTTACCGCACGCTCGGGGCTTCCTTCGGGGAAACCATGCCCAAGGGCAGCGTCGAACGGATTGATTTCGGCAAACACCAGCCAGTCCGGACGGACACTGCGGATCGTATCGGCGACACGAGCAAAGAATGGAGCAAAAAAATCCTGCTCGGGATCGATATCCCGACCATCCGTGCGCGTGAAATAGTCGGGGTTCAACGCAATCGGCTCGCCTGTGTCGTCACAGCCCCACGCCCCGGCGTCACGGAAAGGATCCGATCGGCCAGGTAGCCAAATCGAAACGCCGCCCACATTGACGTGGCGGGTGCCGACCTCACCCTTGCCAAGCTCGACCAACGGGAGTTCTCGCGAGATACCTGATGCGGCAGCCAGTGCATCAAGCGGCGACCAAGCGATACCGCCCAGACCCGCATCACGCCGATCGAATGCCTTGCCGATAAACCCGACGCCTGGTTCATTAAGGGTATCGAAGCCCATCACGTGATCCATGTCAGCGATCCGTTCGGCTACCGCACGAACGGCGCCGAAATAGTGCCGCTGCAAATAACTCTGGATGTTCTCGTCGCCGACCCGGGCCGCAGGCGCGAACGTCTCGCCGGCAAAAAACAGTGTCCAGATGATGCCGTTCGCTGGTGCCGCGTAGTTCGACGGCCAACTCATTGTTGGATAGCTGGGCTGCCTCCCACCAATTGCGGGATCGTAGTTATACTGCATGACCAGAGCTGCATCCGCGGCATGGAAGCGGGTAAAGTCCAGTCCCGCTGCCTCCCATGTCCACCCAGGTGCGCCGTCGCCACCGGACATGCGTGACCAGACGTCCTGGTGGAAGTCGATGAAAACACGCAGTCCGTGTCTGCCGGCGCGCGTGCAGACTTCGGTCAGATAGTCGAGATAGGCTCCGTCGTAGAGCCCCGGCCCTGCATGCTCGACCGCTTCCCAAGAGGTCAGCAGACGCAGGCTGTTGAAGCCCCAATGCACAAGACGGGCGAGATGCGCATCGATTTCGTCCAACGGGGCAGGGCGGCCGACGAAACTGACTTCGCGATGATCCGCGAAGTCGGTCGGCATGTAGGTCGCGTTCTCACGACCAGCGGGGAGCTTGCAGTCGCCCCCGAAATTGACACCGCGCAAGATGACGTGGCGTCCTTCGGCATCGCGGAACCGCGTAGCCTCAATGGTAACCGGCGAGGGGACCCGGACGTTCTCTTCAAACTGCTGCATGAATATCACCGATGATGGGGGTAGAGGGGGCCAGCGCGTCAGCGAGGATCATGTCAGCGGCCTTTTCGCCGATCATCGCTGCTGGGGCCTGTGTATTGCCGCTGATCAGCGTGGGCATGATCGACGCGTCGACGACACGGAGCCCTTGCACACCGCGTACGCGCAGAGCCGGATCGACAACAGAATTAGCATCCGATCCCATCCGGCATGTGCCGACCGGATGATAAACCGTGTCGGCGTGACGTCGGATGCTGGCAACGATTTCGTCGTTGGTACTGCCCGACGGATAGAGTGGTCGCCCACCAAAGCGAGCGATCGCAGGCTGGTTGAGAATTTCGTCCGCCTTTCTGACGCCACGGACCAATCCAGCAAGATCGTCGGGGTGATCAAGGAAGTTGGGATCGATCAAAAGGTGACTGTCGGCCGCCCCGTCTGCAAGGCGCACGTTCCCGCGGCTCTTGGGCCGAAGTAGGCAAACATGAAGCGACAAGCCCGGTTTCAGATGCATCTTGCGACCATGATTATCGATCAGACCAACGACGAAATGAAACTGGATGTCGGGCCGATCCGCGTCGGGCGTCGAACGCACAAAGCCCCCGGCCTCCGCTGCGTTGGTCGTAAGTGCACCGCGCCCAGAGCGGAAGAATGGCAGGATGCCAGCCAGTATCGGCAGCGTACCGGACGGACTGAAGCCGACGGTGCCTGGCGTACGCGCAACGCGGGTAGCGATATAATCAATATGATCCTGCAGATTCTCGCCAACTTGCCCGCGATCGGCAATGACATTGATGCCGTGGTCGCGCAGGTGAGCGGCAGGGCCTATGCCCGAGAGCATCAGTAACTGGGGGCTACCAAACGCACCGCCTGACACCACGACTTCGTTGCTGGCCTGGATAACGCGTTCACCACCCGGTCCCTGGACCAACACGCCGGTCGCACGGGTGCCGTCGAACACGACACGCTTCACCAACGTATCTGCAATGACAGTCAGGTTCGAACGAGCGACCGTATGGATGTAGGCTTGGCCGGCATTGTAGCGGCGACCATTCTTTTGAAAGAGTTGATAACGGCCGACACCTTCCTGGTCGACGCCATTGAAATCGGGGTTGAGCCGGTGACCGGCTTGCTGTGCAGCTGCGAGGAAGGCAGCTGTCGCTGCGCCATCATAGCGGCCATCGTCGACATGTAGTGGCCCGCCCTTCCCATGATACCGGTCGGATCCTCGAGCATTGTCCTCCGAGCGTCGGAAATAGGGGAGGACATCGTCATATCCCCAGCCAACGCATCCTTCCCGTGCCCACTCGTCGTAATCCTCGCGCTGCCCGCGAATGCAGATCATCGCATTGATAAGAGAGCTCCCGCCCACGCCGCGACCACGTGGTTGATACCCGCGACGTCCATCCAAACCGCGCTGCGGCACCGTTTCATAGGCGTAGTTGTGCTTTCCCGCCTTGGGCAGGATGGCAACAATGCCCAAGGGAATATTGACGAGTGCGCCAGCCTTGGCTGGGCCAGTTTCAATGAGTGCTACACGCCAATTCGGCCTGGCGTCGGCGAGGCGGGACGCAACCGCGCACCCTGCGGGCCCGGCGCCAACCACCACGATATCAAATATGTCCTGTGTCATCGCTTCGGCCTCTCCACGAGGGGCTCTTGCGACGCTTCGTGGTGTCGAGCCCCGATCCCCTGCGGCCTGTGCTTGGCCGTCTCTATTCCTTGGAATTAGCTATCCGGTTGGATATCGGAACGCAAGTCGAATTACAGCTGGATGCCGAAATGCAGTCAGTGAAACCATGCGGCGACGTAGACAGTTTGATATTCTAGATTACACGTGGATATCTAATTTCGCCGGCAATTCCGGCATGGAGCAGGTCAATGGCGGCGCGTCCTTTCCGAGCAGTGCATCTAAAAACCGCGGCACTGCCGAACCCCTTGGGCATCGATGATCTGCGGCCTTCGCTTTCCTGGCGACTGGATGGGGAACCAGGCCAGATGCAGCATGCCTACAGGATCGTCGTCGCAAGCAGTCCGGAACTGCTGCCGCAAGGCGGCGACTTATGGGACAGTGGTGTGGTGGAGAGCACCGCAGCGTCCGTCTTGTATGCTGGGCAACCCTTGGTAGCAGGCTTGCGCTGCTATTGGGCGGTGTCAGTCTGGACATCAAAGGGCGAGGGGCAGGCGAGCGAGCCGTCTTTCTGGGAGATGGGCCCGTTATCCGAACAAGATTGGGACGGCACGTGGCTGGCGGCTGAATCGGACGCCGACCAACTTGCCCGTCAAGTTCCGCCGATCTGGCTAGCGGGGGAAATCGGCCCTGATGCGTCGCGCGAGTTCAATGTCACATGGGTGATCACACAGGCTGGACCTGTGCGCCTGATCGTGGCGACCAAAGGCGTTTTGCAACGGATCGCCGTTGATGGAAAGGTTCTGCCGGTCGAGCCGTGGAGCGTGATCGCATTCGGTGGTCCGCCTGCCTACACCTTCGATTTGAAGCTGGAAGCGGGCCCCCACGAGATAACCGCGGTGGTAGCTCAGCGACCACACCCACTATCGTTATCGGAAGTCGCGATTGCGGCTCATCTGACGGATTCCGTGGTGCCATCGATCGACCTGTCTGCCGATCGCTGGCAAACGCGCGCAGGACAGGATGCCGCATGGCGACCCGCAGCGAGCGCGGCAGAACAAACCGATTTTCCCTGGCCACCTGGACCGGCAAGGTTGTTGCGCCGGACGTTTGATGTCCCGGCCGGCCTAGTACGAGCTTGCGTTCATG
Organism: Sphingomonas sp. PP-F2F-A104-K0414; assembly: GCF_004340945.1. GTDB lineage: Bacteria > Pseudomonadota > Alphaproteobacteria > Sphingomonadales > Sphingomonadaceae > Sphingomonas. The sequence continues at coordinate 37,914 of NZ_SLYD01000006.1, read as the reverse complement.
TAGCGGCCCTTGGTGGTTGCGTCTTGCGGTTGAACGGGACGCGTGTCGGGGATGCCGAATTGCAGGGCGAGCCGGCCGATTACCGCGTGCATGTGCCGTACCGCACCTACGATGTAACAGCGCAACTGACCGAAGGGAAAAATGCGATCGGCGCCCTGATCGGCGATGGTTTCTACGCAAGCTATCTTGCCCCGACCGGACGCTACTCCTTCGGCGCCGCCCCGCGCCGGCTTCGTATCGCGCTTGTCATGCAGTTCGCCGATGGCAGTACCCGACAGGTGACTGGTGATCACGATTGGACAGGTCGGAGCGCTCATCTGCTTCGCTCGGAGATTTATGCCGGTGAGCACTGGGACCTTCGGCAGGAGCCAATCGGGTGGGACAGCCCAGATTTCGACGACGCGGACTGGGACCCTGTAGGGGCCGCTGAGGCGCCGGCAGGCCCACTGGTCGCCGCTTTGGCGCCGCCCGTGCGCGCGATCGTCTCGGTGGCTCCGGTTAGCCTGCGATTGGTTGGAACATCTCGCTACCTCATTGATTTTGGCCAGAACTTTGCTGGCCGCGTCAGGGTCCGGATCAGCGGTGAAGCCGGTCAGACTATTACTGTCCGGCATTCTGAAATCCTCGACGATGAGGGTGAGCTCGATGTTTCGAACCTGCGTATCGCGAATGCTACCGACACGTATGTCCTGCGCGACGATCAAACGACGGTCGTCGAACCTAGTTTCACGTATCACGGCTTCCGATACGCAGAGGTGACCGGTCCTGCGCAACTGAATATGACGGATGTCGTGGGCGTAGTGCTTTCGTCCGATCTGCCTCAAACCGGAAGGTTCGAGACCTCGGATCCAATCATTCAGCGGCTATGGGAAAATACGCTGTGGAGCCAACGTTCGAACTTCGTTGGTATTCCTACGGACTGTCCGCAGCGTGATGAGCGACTTGGCTGGACTGGCGACGCACAGGTGTTCTGGGACACTGCGTCGTACAACATGGATGTGGCAGCCTTCACCCGCTCGTTCGCACGCGAAATGCGCGGCGCGCAGGAGGTAAACGGTGCCTTCCCCATGTGGGCACCGCAAGCCGCGTTGTGGCATCCGTTGGCGGGATCGCCGCTGCCCGGCTGGGCCGATGCCGGTGTCGAGCTACCGTATGTCGCCTACCTCCACACAGCCGATCGCACGATTGTCGATGAGAATTGGGATGCGATGACGGCCTATCTCGACGGCATCCTAGCGTCGAACCCTGATGGCGTCTGGAGGAATGGTCGGGGGCTTGATTTGGGCGACTGGCTGTCGTTCGATGCCGTCGAGCCAATGGATGAGACGACCCCGCGCGATCTGATTGGCACCGCGATGCTCGCTCGCTCACTCGATCGAATGGCCGTGATGGCCAATTGGACGGATCGACACGCTGAAGCGGCGCGATGGCGGAATGAGGCTGATACCGTCGCAGCCGCCTTTGGCCGTACTTTCGTGCAGGACGATGGCACAGTGGGGAACGGCAGTCATACAAGCTACATCCTGGCCTTGCGGCTCGGGCTCGTTCCCGAGCTGCTGCGCGAAAAAGCCGGCGCCCTATTGGCCGCCAATGTCCGGTCTCGCGGAACGATGCTGACGACGGGGTTCCTAGGGACTCCGCTTGCGCTCGATGCACTCGCCGATGTTGGTGAGGTCGAGCTTGCCTATTCACTGCTGCTGCGGCGCGAATACCCGTCATGGGGCTATATGATCGAACGCGGCGCGACCACGATCTGGGAACGATGGAACGGTGATACCGCAGATATCGCGATGAACAGCTTCAATCATTATGCACTGGGAGCGGTCTGCGCGTTTCTCTATCGCCGGGTCGCCGGGATCGAGCCGCTGGAGCCTGGCTTCGCTCGATTTAGCATCGCACCGCTCACGGATGCGCGGCTGACGTCTGCATCAGGGGGCTACGACAGCGTCCGGGGCAGGATCGAGAGCAGTTGGGAGCGCGACAGCGATCAAACGGTGCACACTCTGCGGATACCGGTCGGCAGCGAGGCGGAGGTGCGGCTGCCGGGTCGGGTTATCGATACGACCACGCTAGCGTACGATCGCGCTACAGGCGTCAGTACCGGCTTGCTCGGCAGCGGCACCTACCATTTTAAGACCAGGGTGTCGTAAGGCGAAAGTGGCCCTCGACGGGCAGTGGCAGTGCTAGAGCGCCGCGACCCCATTATGTGGGTGTCGCGGCCTTTCGATCTGCGAGAGCTGCGATGATTGCGGCGTGGCGCTTACGATCGATGCGGTAACGCAGCAAAACGATCAGTCCCGTTGCCGAAACCAATGCGGCACCGGGCCCAGCTGCGACGCCTAGCAGTGATATCGTGTGCTCGCTGAGCTGTAGTTTGCTGACGGCGTCTTTCGCCAAATGGCTGGGGAAGCCGATCGCCTGAAGAGCAATACCGGCGATGAGCGTGCCGAGACCCGCAGCGGCTTTGCTCGCGAATGCCCAACCAGCGTAATATAAGCCTTCGCGCCGACTGCCAAACGACAGCTCATGCTCGTCGGCCGCATCCGCCAGTGCCGATGCGAGACCGATAGCCGCACAGGCTGTGGCGACGCCGCTGACCACCGTAATGACGGTCAGGAGAACCGTAAGTTGAACGCCTTCGAGCGGCAGCGCGCCGGTTAGCCGCAGAAGGGGCGGCGCCGCTAGAAGGATCAGCATCAGCGCGATACCGGCGACAACAACCGAGCGCTTTTCGAACGATGCGAGCAATCGTCCGCCCACAGGTCCTCCAGCCAGCAATCCTACCATTAAACCGGTAGTGACGGCCTGTACTTGCGCGCCTGTAAGGCCCCAGAAATAAGTATATGCGTGAAGCATTAGCGAGCTCGATGCTCCCCAACCGATGAAAAACAGAAGCGAACCAAAGAACAAGGTTCGAAAGGAGAGGCTCGCAACCATCTCCTTGATTTGCGCCAGCAGGTTGCCGCCAACACCGTGGCTTGATGCGCTATGCTCGCGATTGCGTGTCATCCACGCCGTCCTCGAAGAGATCAGCCCACCTATGACGATCACAACTGCAATAGTCGCTGCAAAAGGCGTGTAACTGGCACGGTTCAGAAGACCTTGAGCCCCACTAAAATACAGGCCAAAACCGATCACCATCGCGATCACGCCAGCCAACATGTTGAACAACCAGCGTAGCGCCATGATCGTCGATCGTTCGGAATAGTCATCCGATAGCTCCGCGCCCAATGCCGTGTGCGGGAGGAAGAAAAGTGATGTGCTGACGCGCAAGCAGGTGGAAAGCGTTGCGATCCAAACGAAAAGCCCAAGGCTGCTGAGCCCGACAGGCGCCGAAAATAGAGCGACAAGCGATAAAATGATGATCGGAAGCGCAGGCAGCATGAAAGGGAGACGTCGTCCAAACCGCGTTCGTGCTCCGTCTGACCAAACTCCTATCATAAAATCGGCGATGGCATCGACCACGAGCCCTGCAGCAATTGCAGCCCCAGCCAAGCTGCCCGACAGGCCACATACCGCAGTGACATAATAGAGAAGGAACAAGTTGAGTGTTCCCAGGATCGTGCCGTCGACAAGGCCACCAGTAGCGTAACCAAGCCGCTGCCCGAGCGGTAGGCGCGTCGAACGAAGATCAATTGATCGAGGCATAGCTCCCGAGGGCGCGCCAATGCCGAGATCGAAATTGCTCGATCCTTCGCCAACCGTCACGGACATGAGTGCTCCTCTCAGATCAGCGTCCGCCGCAATTCGGCTGGGCGCCGGGCACTTTGGATAGGCCCTTCGACAATCATGCCTTATCGATATCCAGTTGGAAAGTGGAATAACGCGCAGCAGGTTTTCGGATGTCCAGCAGCAGGTTTTCGGACGTCCATTTGACTCCGAGACCGCATGACGTTGCATATTCGGCATCCATCCGCGTATTGAAATCTTAACACGAGATAGGAACTCCGATGCAGAGCACTTCGCCGGGCGAACAAACGCGACAGAGGTGCGTCCAATGGTATCGCGCATGTCCAGTTCTCGCTGGGAGGCTCGGTGCGATCGGGGTGAACAACTGATGAGCCATGCACTGACAAAAGAAGCGCAATCGATCGTAGCTACTCCAGAGCCGCGCCGTCGCCAGTATCGTTCTGCGGGGCGCGACGAACAGAAACGCGAGACCCGTGCGCGGATCCTCGATTGCGCCATCGTGCATTTCAGTGAGCGTGGTTTCGAAGCCGGATCGTTGCGTGATATCGCAGCTGAGGCGGGCGTGACCCACGCCGTTATTCGCCTCCATTTTGGCGGAAAAGAGGAGTTATGGCGTGCGGCCATTGATCTCATGTTCGAGCGCCAGAATGTGGAATTGGATTATGCAGAGGTTCTATCGCTCGAAAAGCTGACGGAGCAATCGCTCCGCGATCTGATTCATCGGTACGTCCGTTATTGCGCACGGCATCCCGAACATGTCCGCATCATGATTCACGAATCGATGCGCGATAGCGATCGGCTCGAATGGGTTGTCGGTGCTCATATCAAACGAACCGTGCACCCACTCACCCGTCTGCTTGCCCGCGCGATCGAGGAGAAGATCGTCATTGATGTCCCGATGCATTCCTTGATGTATATCCTCACGTCGGCCTCGCAGATGATCTTCGCCTTGGGAGCGGAGGGAAAGCACCTATACGACCTAGACATGGGCGCGCCCGACATCGTCGAGGGCCATGCAGAGGCACTCTGTGCGATGCTGATCCGCGCTTGAACTTCTGATCGAGAGGCGGAGCACGCCTATCGACGCCAATATCGCTACCCAGTCGGATACCCACTTGTTATTCGAATTACATTCGGATACCTGATTCGCAACGTCGCTCAAAGCCCGCACATACGAACGGGCAGCAAGGCGCATTTTGGGAGGAGTGTCTGATGAAGATCTCGTACTTGGCTGGTGTCAGCGCGGCTGCGATCACAATTATGGCGACGCCGTCGATGGCGCAGCAGGCGCCTACAGTGCCAACCGATGCCCCAACAGTAACGGCTACGACAACGGCGAGTGACCCTGCAGCGTCCCAAACGCAGCTCGGTGATATTGTCGTCACCGCGCAGCGGATAAGCCAGCCGTTGCAGCGGGTGCCGATCGCGGTGCAGCCGGTGACTGGTGCAGAACTCGAGAACCGGAAGTTGAACGATCTGGCCCAGCTGCAGATCGCTGCCCCCAGCCTTCAGGTTACCGGCGAGAACCAATTTGCGATCCGCGGTGTCGGCAGCCAAAGCTTCAACGCCAATGTAGACTCAAGCGTCGGCGTCGCTGTCGACGATGTTTCCCTGGGTGTGCCGCTCTTCATGAGCAATGGCATCCTGGATGACGTCGCACAGGTCGAAGTGCTGATGGGGCCACAGGGTCTATTGTTCGGCCGCAACGCCTCGGCGGGCCTGCTCAACGTGGTGACCAACAAGCCAGAGCTCGGTGTCGCCAGTGGTCGTCTCTACGCCGAGGCGGACTACCGTGACAGCCTTCCTGGGAAAAAGTGGGGCGGACTCTTTAAGGGTACGGTCAACCTGCCGCTTGGCGAGAATGCGGCATTTCGGATCAATGGTTTCTACGAGGATCAGGATCCGATCACGAACGTCGTCGCGCAAGGCGCGAACAATCGGATCGACAATTACCGGCGCCGGGGCGGAGCACGCGCCAAACTCCTGTTTGAGCCGAATGATCGTCTCAGCCTCTATATCATCGGCGACTACTCCAAGGAGACGGGCATCGGCGGTATCTTCGATCGCTCCGCTCGATATTTTGCTCCAGGGTCCCTGACAGGTGCGTTTGCTGCTGCAAACGGCATCACCGCCGCACCGGACAACTTCGATGTTGGCGTCAGTGGCGACTATTTCCGCAACGTAGAGAGCGGTGGCGCTTCGGCGAACGTCAGCTACAAGCTGACCGACAGCCTGACGCTCAGCAACATCTTTGCCTGGCGCGCCTATAAGACAAACTTCAACCTCGACCAGGATCTTACAAGCTTTGACGGGGTCGACGTCAATGCAACGCGCAGCAGCTATCGCCAGTTCTCGAACGAAACGCGACTGGCATGGAGCGGAAATGCGTTCATCGACGGGCAGGCGGGTCTCTACTATTTTGACTCGCGCTTGCGAAATCAGAATCGGATTGGTGCCGGCGCGTTTGGCGCGCTCGATCCCGTTCCCGGGTTCTTCAATTCGGTGAGCAACCCTGTTTTTGGGACGGATCAGCGCAGTGTCTTCCGGGTCGAAAGCAAGGCGGCCTTCGGTCAGGTCAACGTACATCCGATCGAGGATCTAACGTTGATCGCAGGCGGGCGCGTGACCCGTGACGAGGTGCGGCAGGATGCCATCCAGTCGGGCGTGCTGTTTGCCTATCCGGTGCCAATTGGGCCAACCTTTGCCGCGCCGGGTCGCCAGGACGAGATCAACAACACTGACTTCAGCTGGAAGTTCGGCGCACAATATCAGGTAACGCCCTGGGCTATGGGGTATGCGACCTACAGCAAGGGTTACAAGGGGCCGACCCTTAACTTTCCAGGTAACGTAACGACTGGCCAAGTCGGCGTCGGTCCCGAGACCGTTAAGGCTCTGGAGCTGGGTCTGAAGACAACATTGCTCGATCGCAAACTGCGCCTCAACTTCTCGGCATTCCGCCAGCTGTTCGATGATTTCCAGGTCCAGGGCTTTGATGCCTCGAGCCAGCAGTTTTTCCTGGGCAACGCCGCGAAGGTAAAGTCGCAAGGCTTTGAGGTGCAGGCAGACGCAAGGCCGGTGCGTGGTCTGACGGTAAACGCCTCGATGACCGTTCTGGATTCCAAGTTCCGGCGGTATACCAATGACGTGTGCTATCCGGGTCAGCCGGCAACGACCTGCCTCGCCGTCGCAACGAATAACGGTGTACCAATCTTCGGCAGTGACTCATCGGGAAATCGTACGCCTTTCTCATCCAAGTTCACTTCGACGATCTCGGCAACGTACGAGCGACCGGTATCCGACTCCGTCTCTTTGATCGCGTCAGGCAGTTACTTCCATCGGTCATCAGTTTATTTTGATAGCACCAACAACCCGAACACCCGCTTGGGCGGCATCGATATTTTCGGATTAAATCTCGGCGCGCGCTTTAATGAGAATCTCAAGTTCGAGGTTTTCTGTAAGAACTGCACCGACAAGAAGTATCCCCTGTCTATCGGTGGTGATGCCGTTGACGGCGCACTGCTGAAGATCAACTCGACGCAGCAGATCTGGGGATATAACTCGGTTAGGACGATCGGTGCAGCGGTGACGTTGAACTTCTGACGGAATGATTGGTGGACGGAGAGCCCATTCTCCGTCCACCGCCAATCAAGTTTAGTTTCTAATGGCGCGACGCAGTAAGTTAGCTCCGGCCCGCTGGGCAATAATTTACCGGCTTTTCTTCACGTGCTATCGATCGATCGACGTTTCGACGCTGAGATCGAGATGATATGTCCGGGCCGCGTTCCGACACCACATGCTTAGTTGATCGTCTGGTGAGAGCGCGCCGGAAAAAGCTTGATACGTTGCGAGGTAGCGGTCGAGTGGCGCAAAGAGCTTATCGGTCGGCGTATCGCTCGCGAACATGCAGCGCTCCGGGCCGAACAGCTCGAGGGCTTCTGTGAGGAACGGCCGAACGCTCTCATTCGTCCACGCGCGGTGAATGAACCCAAGACCCGATATTTTGACCGAGACCGACTCCAGGGCTGAGAGTGCCTGCATCCCCGATCGCCATCGGGCGAAGCCCTCAGCGTCGGTCGTGACCGGCATACCGAGATGGTTGATAACGACAGGAACATCGGGATTGCGGTCGAACAGATTCACAAGTCCGGACATTTGATCCGGGTAGCACTGCAAATCGAAGGAAAGGCCGTAAGCGGCTAGCGCCGCGAAACCCCTTTGCCATCGATCATCTACCGTAAGGTCCATTGTCGTGTAACTGCGCGCGGGATCGGCGTGCCAATTTACGATCTGCCGGATGCCGCGAACCCGAGAATGCGCTGCCTGGGCCGCTAGGTTGCGCTCTACTTGCGGATCTTCGAGCGCGGCATACGCCACGATCGCTATGGGCAGGTTTGTCATCGCGCCGACCTGCTCAAGCCATATAGTTTCGTTGAGCGCGTCGCGGGCATCGGCACCCGCTTCGACATGAACAGCCGCGACGACGTTCCAATCTGCCATGTCAGCGCGGTAGTCGTCGACGAGATAGTTCCGCGCGATAGCCGCGGCGCTGCCATTTGGGCCGCTGTCGTCGAAGGGCGGCGACAGCCACGGATAGCGAAGCCGGTCGAGCTTCCAAAGGTGGAAATGCGCGTCAACAAACGGAACGGCCGTCATCGCTGTCTCTTCCCTCGGCGCTGATTTTACTAAGTAACCGCGACGTCAGAAAGTCGTTCGGCCGCCTGAGGTGTCGAAAGTCGAGGCCGTTGTGAAGCTGCATTCCTCAGAGGCCATGAAGCATATCATCGCTGCGGACTCATCGACCTCGCCAAGCCGACCCATCGGTATCTTCGACCGCATATAATCGACCTGAGTTTGCGGTAGTTGCTGCAGGATCGGGCTCTCGAAGGTCGCTGGCGTGAGTGCATTGGCAATGATGCCTTTGCCCGCCAATTCCTTACCCAGGCTCTTGGTGAAGCCAATCACACCAGCCTTGGAAGCGGAATAGGCCGAGGCGTTGGGGTTGCCCTCCTTGCCGGCAACCGATGCCACGTTGACGATACGCCCGTAGCTGTTGGCCAACATGGCAGGGATCACCGCCCGATTGCAGTAAAACAGGCCGTTGAGATTGATATCTATGACCTGCTGCCAACCTTCGATAGGGTAGGTCTCGACTGCAGAAGTGGGGCCGGTAACACCGGCCGAACACACCAGCACATCGACCCGACCGAGCACCGCGATGCTGGCCTGCGCAGCTTCGGCGACAGCCGCTGGATCGGATACGTCTAGCGCCCGGACGTCGGCTGCACCAATGTTCGCCTTTGTGACTGCGAGAGCCTCCGCATTGCGGTCCCATAGCGCCACGATACCGCCCTCGGCGACGATCCGGGCAGCGACTGCGCGACCCAAGCCAGACGCACCGCCGGTAACGATCGCAGTGCGGCCGGAGAAGCGGCCGGCAAATGCGGTCACGACAGCTTCTCCAGGTCGAAGGCGAGAACATGCTGCTGCTGGGTGCCCAGTCGATCGATCGACACCTCCATCACATCTCCCGGCTTGAGGAAGATCTTGTCGGGCTTCTTGCCCTCGCCCACACCGGGCGGGGTTCCAGTAATCATCAGGTCGCCCGGCAGCAATGTGACGTAGCGGCTGACATAGGCGATCAGCTCGGCCACGTTGAAGATCATCGTGCGCGTATTGCCAGTCTGCATGCGCTCGCCATTGAGGTCGAGCCGCATGTCGAGGTTCTGGGGATCACCAATCTCGTCGGGGGTCACCAGCCACGGACCGACTGGGCAGAAGGTGTCGTGGCCCTTGCCTTTGGACCATTGGCTACCGCGCTCTTTCTGGTTGAAGCGCTCGGAGACATCGTTGGCGAGGACGTAACCAGCGACATGATCCAGCGCATTCGCTTCCGATACGTAGCGGCAGGTCTTGCCGATCACGACGCCCAGTTCGACCTCCCAGTCGCCGTGCGTCGCGCCTTCGGGCAGGATCACGTCGTCGTTCGGGCCCGACAGGCTAGTCACCGCCTTCATGAACATCATTGGCTCAGTCGGGATGGGCAGGTTCGATTCAATAGCGTGATCGCGGTAGTTGAGCCCGATCGCCACGATCTTACCGACGCCGGCGATTGGCACGCCAAAACGGGGCATGCCCTCGACGAGCGGCAGCGTCGTGGGATCGATCGAGGCGAAGCGCGAGAGCGACCCGTTCTCGAACGCCGATGGAGTAATGTCGTCGACATTAGAGAGCGCGCGCAGGCGTCCGTCTGAGTCGATGATACCCGGCTTCTCAGCGCCCTTGGCGCCATAGCGGCAGAACTTCATTGCAGGAGCTTCCTTAGCGTTTGTATGGACGGTGGAGCTGCACGTCGGGATTGAGCTCGACACCAAAGCCGGGCTTGTCGAGTTCGCTCGCGCGGATGCGGCCGTTCACTGGTACGGGCTCGCCGAGCAACTGGGGCGCGAACATCGGGACCACCTCGGTCGGTCCGGGGTGCATCATCAAGAACTCGGCGAACGGGCTGTTGTGACGCGTTACAACGAAATGGTAGGAATACACGCTCGAGCCGTGCGGGACCATCATCGTGCCGCGGGCATCGGCATAGTTGGCGATCTTGATGAGCTCGGTTACGCCGCCACACCAGCCGACGTCGGGCTGGATGATGTCGCAGGTGTTCATCTCCATCAGCATGCGAAAGCCCCACCGGGTCGCCTCATGCTCACCGGTTGTGACCAGTAAGCCCTTGGGCACGCTCTTCTTCAGTTCGGCATAGCCCCAGTAATCATCAGGACTTAGCGCCTCTTCGATCCACTTGAGCCCACACTCGTGGTACGCCCGATGCGCGAGGCGCGTGGCGTAATCGAGGTCGAGCGCCATCCAGCAGTCCCACATCAGCCAGAAGTCGTCGCCGACCTTCGCGCGCATGTCGGCCAACTCGTCGATGTTCTTCTGCATCCCCTCGAGCCCCTCGGCGGGGCCGTGGTGGAGCGGCATCTTGCCACCGATAAACCCAAGCTCCTTGGCGACGTCTGGCCGCGCACCTGTGGCGTAAAACTGCAGCTCGTCGCGCACCGCGCCGCCCAGCATGTGGTAAACCGGCTCTTGCCTGAGTTTGCCGAGCAGGTCCCAAAGCGCCAGGTCGACGCCGGAGATGGCATTGATGACCAGCCCCTTGCGGCCATAATATTGGGTCGAAAAGTACATTTGGTCCCAGATCTTCTCGACCTCCACCGGTGAGCGCCCCTCGAGGAAGCGCGCGAGGTGCTTCTCGACGATGAAGCAGGCGGGCTCCCCGCCCGTCGTCACGGCAAAGCCGATTGTGCCGTCCTCGGCTTCGATCTCGACGACGAGCGTACCGAGTACGTTGATGCCAAAGCTTTGCCGCGACTGACGATATTCAGGGTATTTCGCCATGGGCGTCGCGATGTGATCGTCGATCCAGTGGCCTTCGCCCTGATCATGATAATCAGCACCTTTGCCTCGCGCGACGAAGGCACGAACGTGTTTGATCTTGGGCAGCAATTCACCTCTCCCTTGGATAGTGATTATGGCCAGAGCCGCTTCCGCGATCAATATCTAATTTCAATTGCTGGGATTCTGTGTCAGCTAATGGGATTATGGATCAGGATGGATCAAAAGACCGCGGTATTGCGGGTAGTCAGACGTTGATGCGCGGCCTCGATGTCATGGAGGCTGTCGCACGGGGGCAAGATACGCTGCCTCGTCTCGCCGATACGCTCGGACTCAGCCGCTCCACGGCGCACCGTATTGCGTCGGCGCTTGTTGAGCGGGGCTATCTCGCGTTCACGCCGCGTGAGGGATATCGACTTGGCGCGCAACTTCTCGCGCTTGGACATCAGGCCCAGGAACAGGCCGATATTGTCCAGGTCGCCCGCCCTCACATTGAGACGCTGGCGGCGATGAGTGAGGACACCGTCCATTTGGGCGTAATCGACACGGATTTGGCGCTTTATCTCGATAAGGTGCCCGGGCGCCGGCGCATTACAATTTCCAGCCGCGTCGGAGATCGGCATCCACTCAGTTCGACCGGGCTTGGTAAAGCGCTGATGCTCGACCATCCGCCCGCCTATTGGGATGCACGGCTGGCGGCTGAGCAAGCCAAGGCCGACGGCGCGCGATGGCATGACCGCATGATGGGCTATGTCGATGCCGGTCGCGCGTTCGACCTGGAAGAGAACGAGGACCAGATTCGCTGCGTCGCCGCGCCAATCCGCGATGCTACCGGAACGATCGTCGCGGCGATCAGCGTGTCCAGCGCGGCGCAGTATATGGATGACGACCGCATGCAGAGACTGGGAGACGACGTCCGCGCCACCGCGCGCGTGATCAGCATCGATCTCGGCTGGACTGATAAGCAAGAGAAGGGGAACTTGGCGTGAAGCTGCTAGAGGGAAAGACTGTTCTCGTAACCGGCGCCTCGGCCGGTATTGGTCGGGCGATCGCGATCGGTGCGGCGAAGCACGGAGCGAACGTCGCGATCAACTACGTCCGCGATACGATTGGTGCCGCGTCATGCCTTGCAGCGATTGAAGCGACGGGTCAGCGTGGTATCGCCGTCCAGGGCGACGTCGCGTTGCCCGAGACTGCAGCGGATTTCGTTGCTCGATCGGTGGCCGAACTCGGTGGCATCGACGTCATGGTGTCCAATGCAGGCATTTGTCCGTTCCACAGCTTCTTGGATATGCCAGTTGAGACCTTCGAGCGGACGCAGCGCGTCAACATGTTTGGAGGGTATTATATGTGCCAAGCAGCCGCTCGGGCCATGGTCGATCAGGGGCGGGGTGGGACGTTGATCGCAGTGTCCTCGATCTCCGCATTGGTTGGGGGCGAGTTCCAGACGCATTATACGCCTACGAAAGCCGGGCTACACTCGCTGATGCAATCGGCCGCGATCGCGCTTGGACGGCACGGTATCCGGTGCAACTCGCTACTGCCCGGTACGATACTTACCGACATCAATAAGGACGATCTCGCTGACGAGGCGAAGCGTTCGTATATGGAGAGCCGCATCCCGCTCGGTCGCCTTGGTCAACCAGAGGACATGGTAGGGCCAGCTGTTTTCCTCGCCTCTGATATGGCACGCTACGTCACCGGCGCCGCACTGCTGGTCGATGGCGGCGCCTTCGTGAACCTGCAGTGAGAGGCGCGGCTTCTGCGCTCGACTACCGCGAGCTTGCGCGCCGTCGACTTCCGCCGTTCCTGTTCGAGTACATCGACGGCGGTAGCTATGCTGAAGTCACGCTGAGACGGAACATCGCCGATCTAGAGGACATTGCGCTTCGCCAGCGTGTCTTGACCGACGTGTCTACGCTTGATCTCACGACCGAGTTGTTCGGTCAAAAGCTGAAGCTACCCGTTGCCTTGGCTCCAGTTGGCTTGGCCGGGATGAACGCCAGGAGAGGTGAGGTCCAAGCAGCTCGTGCGGCCGAAGCCGCTGGTATCCCCTTCTGCTTGTCCACCGTCTCCGCCTGCCCGCTGTCAGAGGTAACATCTGCAGTGCAGGCGCCGATCTGGTTCCAACTTTACATGATCCGCGACCGGGGTTTCATGCGAGAGCTCCTTGCTCAAGCGCGTGGGGCGGGGTGTTCAACGCTCGTATTTACTGTCGATATGCCCGTGCCGGGATCGCGCTATCGCGACTACCATTCAGGCCTCGCCGGGGCTTCTGGGTTTGCCGGAACGATGCGACGCGTCTGGCAGGGAATGACCCATCCTCGATGGGCCTGGGATGTTGGAATCCACGGACGCCCGCATCAACTCGGCAACGTTGCGCCTGTGCTTGGCAAGAATACCGGGCTGGAGGACTTCTTCGCCTGGATGCGAAACAATTTTGATCCCACGGTAAGCTGGCGCGACCTTGATTTCATTCGGTCCGAGTGGAGCGGGCCGCTCGTGATCAAGGGTATTCTGGACAAGGACGACGCGATCGCCGCGGCTGATATCGGCGCCGAGGGAATCGTCGTGTCGAACCACGGCGGTCGCCAACTCGACGGCGTGCCGTCGACCGCGCGGGCGCTGCCGCCAATCGCAGACGCAGTGGGCGACCGGCTGACTGTGTTGGCGGACGGGGGGGTTCGATCGGGTCTCGACGTTGTGCGCATGCTGGCGCTGGGGGCCAATGGGGTCTTGCTCGGCCGTGCTTGGGCTTACGCGCTGGCCGCGGCGGGGGAACAGGGCGTGTCACACATGTTGAGGCTTGTCGAAGCTGAGATGCGGGTTGCGATGGCTCTAACCTCGTGTCGTTCCGTTCGCGAGATCGGGAGAAACGCATTGGTAGACTTCGATCGATAATGCCCAGCGTGGGCACAAGAGCTACCTCCGCATAGTTTGCTGCCTTCAAAGGCTAATGTTGCGTCGTGCCATCTCGAGGAATGCCATATCGCCGATCGGGGCGCGGGGCTCCGGTTTGAATATGTCGGCTAGATCGAGCAGATCCTCGTCGGCAAGGTCGATGATGGATGTCTCGATTTTTGCGAGGCGTTCGACCGCGCGAACACTGCGATCGGTCAGCCGCTTCCTTCTTGTCTTGAGCATACGCTTTCCTACCATGAGCACCCTTACCGTCCAGGCTTCCGGATCCATGTATGTCAGGTAAAGGTTGCCGGATGAGCCTATCGCAAACTGAGTCATTTCGTAACGCCGCTGCCAAAGAACGGTCCGAGGCGGAGCGGTCCTTGCTACCGCTTGTTCGAGCGCGTCATCTTCGATCCGCGGAGGCATGGGACGCGATGGCAGCGCAAGGGGAGCTTCTTGAGCGTCTGGCGCAGGTGAATGCGGAAACTCGCGAGAAACAGCCCTATCACCGACGACCTTTGGTTGAGAATACGTAGGGTCGTGCTTCCGTGCCGTTATCGCTTGTAGGACCGTCGAGACAGCTGGGAATGTCTACTTTTTGACGTCGGCGCAAAGAGCCGATCTTTGGATGCGGACCGTCTACATTTAGGCAAAACTGGTGGAAAACGGCCCGGCCGTTTTCGGGCAGTGATCCGCGTAAGCAGACGTTCGTTCAGGCTATGGGGCAGGGGGCTACCGCCCGCGTTCTGGTGCCTCCCAACCAAATGCTATCCGCTTGACTAACTACGGGTAACCCGTACATGTTCTGGTATGCAGTCCGTCATCGAAACCAATGCCTACCTTGCGGCGGCGAAGGACGCTGGCATGAGTGCCGAGGAGCAGCAGATGGTGGTCGACCTGATCGCTGCCAATCCGGAAGCCGGTGAGGTCATGCCGGGGTGTGGCGGGGCCCGTAAGTTACGGGTAGCGCGGCCGGGCGGCGGTAAATCTGGCGGGTATCGGGTCATTACCTATTATGCGGGTATAGATGTGCCGACGTTCCTGCTGACCGTGTTCGGAAAAAACGAAAAGGCCAACCTCACCAAGGGTGAGCGAAATGCCCTTGCCGCTTTCACCAAGACGCTGACTGACAGCATTAGGAGGAAAAAATGAAGAGTGCCTTCGACAAGATCGCAGCTGGCCTCGGTGACGCTATTGCTCATGCCAACGGGGAAACGGGCCACGGGAGGGTAGCGGCACCCATCGATGTGGCGGCGATCCGCAAGCGTACGGGTAAGACACAGGATCAGTTCGCGCGGGCGTACCATCTCCCACTGGGGACGGTGCGCGACTGGGAGCAGAGCCGCAGCCAGCCAGATGCGCCGGCGCGTGTTCTATTGTCGCTGATCAAAGCCGAGCCAGACACCATCGAGCAACTCGTGCAGCGGGCTTAGCGTCCTGAACAAGAACGCGCTCGAGATAATGGTTGCCAGCAGTACGGCAAAGTGGCGGCAGCGTTCGACACGTGGGTCAGAAGTTACCGAGAGAGCCCTATGCTACGCTTAATCCACACCGCAGACTGGCAGCTGGGCAAGCCGTACGGTCGCTTCGACAGCGAAGTCCGCGCAGCGCTCAGCGAAGCGCGCTTTGACGCGATCGATGCGATCGGCAAGGCAGCGGTCGAGCATGGTGCCGCGCATGTTCTGGTCGCTGGAGACGTGTTCGATACCGAGGGTCCCGAAGATCGCGTCATTGTGCAGGCAGTGTCGCGGATGCAGCGATATGCCTGCACGTGGTGGCTGCTCCCCGGCAATCACGACTTCGCCCGTAACAGTGGTCTGTGGGACCGTGTTCGCGCCAAGGGGGCGGCGAACATCCGCATCGTCACGGAGCCCGTGCCGTGCGAGCTGGAACCTGGACACTGGCTCCTGCCAGCACCGCTGACTCACCGGCACAACCTGGATGATCCAACCGCCTTGTTCGACACGATGGAGACGCCGGGCGCGACACTACGCGTTGGCTTGGCCCATGGTTCGATCCGTGACTTTTCGTCGCGTGGCGAGGCGCAAAACCAAATCGCTCCGGACCGCGCACAGCGCTCCAGCCTGGACTATCTGGCACTCGGTGACTGGCACGGAGCGCTGCGGGTCGACGCGCGAACCTGGTACTCCGGCACACCGGAAACAGATCGCTTCCAACGAGACGAACCGGGATATGCGTTGCTCGTGACGCTTGAGCCGGGCGTGGAGCCGGTCGTGTCACCTATCCGCACGGGCAGGTTCCAATGGCTGATGCGGGATTGGACGATCCCGGACGCGGACGGCTTCGTAGCCGAGTGCGATCGGCTGCTCAGCCCGATCGAACCGTCGGCGACGCTCCTGCAGCTGTCGCTGGCCGGGATCGTCAGCCTCTCCGACCGGATCGCGGTCCTTGGCAAACTGGACAATGACCTGCGTCATCGCCTTCGGCATCTGGCGGTTGCGGCAGATGACCTGGTGGGTCGGCCGAGCGAGCAGGATCTGGCGGATCTTCAAGTCGAGGGCATGATCGGAACGGCAGCCGCGAAGCTGATGAGCATGATCGAGGCCGGCGGTACCGACGGGGTCACGGCCAAGCGGGCGCTCGAGCGCCTCTTCGTGGAATATCAGCGCGGACAGGACGCAGCATGAGTCTCAAGATCCGGCGCATCGTGCTGTCCAACTTCCGCAAGTTCCGTGATCCGTTCGTCCTCGACGGGCTGACCGACGGCCTGAACGTCATTATCGAGCCCAACGAGACCGGCAAGTCGACGCTGCTCGAAGCCATGCGCGCGGCCTTCTTCATTCGGCACAACACAGCCAACCGCCTGGCGCGCAGCTATGCACCGCACGGCGAAGCCGTCGCCCCGCAGATCGAGATCGGCTTCGAGGCGCGAGGCGAGGACTGGCAGGTCAGCAAGCGCTTCCTGAAAGGTGCGTCGGTCGAGGTGCGTGGACCAAACGGCCGTGCACAAGGCGAAGATGCTGAAGCTCAGCTGCAGGCATTGCTCGGCGCGCGGCGTGACACGAGCCAAGCCGGCGACGCGGCCGCACACGGCGCGCTGGGGCTGCTTTGGGTAGGGCAGGCGCAGGCGCTCGAAGTCACGGCTCCGGGTGACATAGTCCGCGACAGCGTGCGCGCGACGCTGGAGGCGGAGGTTGGCACGATCATGGGCGGCGCAGCCTACCAGCGTGTCCGGCCCCGGATCGACAGCCAGTTCGGAGACTATTGGACCACCACCGGCCGGCCTAGCGGTCGCCAGACGATAGCACGTACCGAGCATGACGCTGCCGAGAGCGCTGCGACCGAGGCGTCAACTCGGCTTGCCGCTCTAGAGCAGGGCTTCTCCGATCTCGAGGCGGCTCGGGCCAGGCTGAAGGTGCTCGATCGCGATCTTGCTGATACGACGGACACAGAGCGGCGAAAGGTGCTGGTCGGTCAGATCGACGTGGCGCGGTCTGCGGCGCAGTTGCGCGATACCAGGCGGGCCGAACAAGGCCGTCTTGGCGACCAGGTCAAGGCACTGGAGGATCTAACCGCCCGCCTCGCCGATGCTCGGAAGGCTGTCAGCGACACGGCCACAGCCCTCATCAACGCCCGCGAGAAACGATCCGGCCTTGAAAAGGAGCTTGCTAGCACGCGAGAGCGAGCGAGTACGGCGCGTGATCGGCTGGCTAAGGCTCGCGACGGCCGGCGCAAGGCGCATGCCGCACTCGATGCTGGCACCAAATTGGTTGCGGCGCGGGCACGCCACATCGAGATCGCCTTGGTACGCCAGCGGCACGCCGAATTGCTGCCTCTCGAAGCCGAACTGGAGGCAGAGCGCGAGCTTGGTACGACCATAATCCCCGCCAGCGTCATCAAGGCGCTGGAGGAACGCGAGCGTGTCGTCGACAAGGCGCGCGCGGCCGTCGAGGCCGGGGCGACCCGGGTGGAGTTCACGGGCGATGTCAGCGGCGTTCGGATCGACGGCATGCCGGCTGAGACCGGTGACCGGACGCTATCGCGCGAGACGCGCATCCAGCTTGGCGATGCTGAGTTGGTCATCCGACCGCCAGCGGGGCTGCAAAGCGCAGAAACGGCGCTTGCCAACGCCCGCGATGATCTGGGCGCCGCATTGGCTGACCACGGGGTGACGAGTGTCACAGACGCTCGGTCCCGTAATGAGGTCGCACGTGATGCTGTTGCCAACGGGCGGACGCTTGAAGCGAGGATATCTGGCATCACGCCGGCCGTGGCGTTGCTCGGTCTCGACGCCGGTGCTTCGGCCCTGAAGACCTTCATCGCAGGATTGCCGGAAAGCACTGAAGGGGAGGGCAGTGAGGAAGGACCGGACGTCGACGCGTTGAGCGTGATCGCGGCGGAGGCGGATTCAGCGCTTGCGAAGGCGGAGGGTGTCGATGAGGCGGCTTCTGCGCAACTGCGCGAGCTGGAAGCGCGCAATGCGCCGCTGATGGTTCAGGCGGCTAGCGCCGAGCGTGATGCTGCCAACGCCGTAGCGCAGCTGGCTGCTCTGGAAGGCAAGCCTGAGGTAGATCGTCTGGATAAGGCTCTGCTGGATGCACGTCAGCGGGAAGCTGCAGCGCTGGTTAGTCTGCAGGACGCCGAACGTGCTGCGACAGCGCATGATGTAGCGGCGATCGAACGCCAGATCGGGGTGTTGGACAAACGTGTTGAGGTCGCCCGGACGCAGCGGGTCGATCTTGAAAAGGTGGTCGCCGGGCTCGAGGCGCGGATCGAGGCGGAAGGCGGCAAGGGACTGGCGGACCGCGCTGCTGCTGCGCGAGAAGAAGCGGATGCTGCGGCCGCCAACCTGGCGCGCGTGACGCAGGAGGCGGAGACGCTGAAGCTTCTTCGCGACACGCTGGAAGGGGCGCGAGCAGAGACCTCACGGACGTTCGTCGGGCCGGTTGCACGGCGCGCGCGTCGGCATATCGAACGTCTCCTGCCTGGCTGCGATCCGAGCTTTGGGGATGATCTGGGACTGACGTCGATCACGCGTGGTGGTCTGGGCGAGATTTGCGGCGATCTTTCGCGAGGAACGCAGGAGCAATTGGCGGTGCTCACTCGGCTGGCTTTCGCCGACATGCTGCTGGAGCAGGGCGTGCCGGTGTCGCTGATCCTCGACGACCCGCTCGTCTATTCGGACGATGCCCGCCTCGATCTGATGACCGAGATCCTGACCGACGCGGCGTCGCGAATGCAGGTGATTCTGCTGACCTGCCGTGACCGCGCGTTCCGTCATCTTGGCAATCGGATCAACCTGATTGGAGCTCAGTGAGAACGAAGAGTAGAGGTGATGGTGGATGGCTGCCGGTCCGCTTCGGAACAGCAATCATCGTAAACGGACTTTCGTTGAGGAAGTGTTGCAGGGGGGCGAACAGCCACTTCCATGATAAATAACGGACCTTCTGATTTGAGGTTGGAAATGATCCCCTCCGTGCACCTCACCTACGGTATATGGGTGGCTAGGCGAGAGAGCGTCGGAACACTTATGGAAAGCAGGGGGGGCTTCGCGAGGGAGGGGCTGCATCGAATGGCGGACAGTTGCCCCAAGCCGAGCCACGAGCCTTGGATCCTTGAGCCAGCCGGTTATGCATTGACAGTACGCCGATGCACAGCCATCGGCCCACCCACCCAGCGAGCGTGACATGGACGAAAATGGCATCAAGGCAGTCGCGCTAGCGCGCATTCGGCGGGAAGCACGGGGGCGCGTCTTGCCAATCGTGACTAGTGAGTTTTCGCTGAACGGGACTGGAATTCGTGCCGATCTCGCGTTGCTGGATCGTAACACCTTTTATGGGGTAGAGATCAAGAGTGCGTCAGACACCCTGAAGCGCTTGCCATCTCAAATGGAGGGTTACGCCCGTTATTTCGATCAAACCGAGCTGATCGTCGCCCCCAAGCATATCCATGGCTTACGGGATGTAGACCTGCATGGAGCGAAAGTCTGGCGGGCCGAAGTTTTGGGCGACTGGGAGCTTCACGCGCCGGGAGAGTTGCGTACGATCAGCGGCCAGTGGTTGCTCCACCTACTTACTGCTGAGGACGAGCGTCGTGCGACCCGCGCCATTGAACGGCAGACCGCTGAACTCTCACCCATTGACGTCGACCATGCGCGCCGCGCTGAGTTTGGACGCTCATTTCATAAGCGCTATGGCGAGACGAGCGCTCGCTTCTGGGAAGCCGTTCGAGGTCGGCCGATCCGTGTCGACGATTTGAAGCTGCTCAGCCGTTACCATGCGGGACGCCAGCAACGGCAAGAAATCGCGCAAGAACAAGCGGAGCGTTGGGCGACTTGGGTCGCCGCAATGCAAACACCGTTGCACGCCGCTTAGTCCTCCCAGTCATCCTCAGTGTCTTCGACCGCCCCGGGGTCATCGTGAAACGTCTGCAACTGTAGATGTAGATTGATGCGCGCGGCGGTTGATTTGCTTGGCGTATCTATAGCAGAGGCGTCGCCCCTCGCCGTTCGTTCTATCATCTGCGTGCCCCAAACCCGTAGTTCACCATTCCAGAGGGGGCTTGCCATTAGGGCTTGAGCTTGTTCGATATATCCGTCGAGCCCGGCCTCGTCGGAGCGAAAGAAGGTCCATTGCTCAAAATCGGGATAATCGATCCGGGCCGGGATCACTCCGCTTCCTCCCCCGAGCTGGTCCGCACGCGCACTGCCACGGTCACCATAGATCAGCCGCTCGTGACCTAACTGGCCGGCCACTTCGTCGAACAGGCGTCGTTCAAAGATGAGCTGGCGCGGGAGATTTGTGAAGCTCGACGGGAACGACGAAGCGGACACCGACACGGTGGCCAGTGGCGCAGCTGCCCAAACCGTCCTGATCAGCCCGACGGTTTGAGCGGCAATGAGTAAATGGTCACTACGGACAGCGCCATAGTCGATCATAAAGCAGACATCGAGCCCGCCTCTTGTGAGTCGACCAATTTCAACTGCCAACCTGCCTAAACCACCGAACGCGCTTCGTTCTATCCGGACCGCCAGACCGCGTTCCAATGCGTGGAGCCGGGCGATTTGCTGGCGCTCTGCTATTGGATCAATGCCAACCTGGGCAACAGGAATATAGTTTTCATTCTGTTCAATGAACTCGCACCAGTTGTCGAAACCCTCGTCTGGACTTCGAAGAGCCTCCAATTCTTCGAATACCGGCCGAGATTTGGGGACCTCACGCTCTCCTACCTCGACGAGGACCGGGCGATCACCATAGGATACAGCTATTCGATCGATGGAGCTTTCCAGGCGATGAGATCCGACCCAAGGCCTTAACGGCACCAGTGGCAGTAAGCGGTCTTTCGTCTGTTCCGGCAGCTCTTCTAGGGCCCGCATCTCCGCGGGCTTGAGCGCCAGAAGAGGTAGGTAAGAAACGCTATCCCATGGCCTGAGCGGCATCGACGACCCCTAACTGTTCTAGCTTGATCCGCATTGCACCTTCCGATGCAGAAAATTGCTCGGCTAGGAATAGAATTAGATCGCCGACCCCTTTCTCGCGCGCTTCGTTTACACTGGCAAGAACAAGGTCATCGGGCATCAAAATGTCAGCCGCCAACCGATTGGCTTGCGCTTCTCGCTTGTCGGATAAGGAAGATCGATAGAGCACGTCGTCTGAGATGCCGCCAGCGCCGATTTGGTCTGAATGAAGTAAAAAATGTGCAAGTTCGTGGGCTACTGTGAACCGCTGCCTTTTTGAGGGATCATGACGGTTTATCCGGATGACAAAGCCGTTGTCTTGCGGCCTTATCTCACCGGAAATGCCAGGGGCGAGCGTAGCGGCCTTGATCGGAACCCCAAGGGCTCGGGCCAGTTGGGATAGCCGGACGGGTGCCGTATCCTGATACTCTTCAATAGTATCGCGAACGCCTTCGCCTAGGGTACGCCACTCGGGGCTCATCGGTCGTCTCCGTCATCATCGTCATCGAGCAGCCGATCGTCCGGTTTGCCGAGAACGATCTGGTCTACCCGCGCTCTAACGCGCCGGTCGAAGTCGGGGGAAGCCACGATCTCAGAAATGCGCGTTTCTACTTCCTCGAGTATATAGCGTCGGATTGATCCGTTCTCAATCTGTTCACGAGTCTCAGCGAGTGAGGCGTTTGTGGCACTACGCACTGCCTCGAGCTTCATCTGCTCGAACCCCCAGAACGCGGCGATTGCCAAAACACCGCCGAAAATGGCGACTATCACCCCGACCGCCGAAAGCAAAATGGCAGCGAGGTCGGCGTAGGTCATGCCGTCCGCCTTGATACCGCCGGTGGAAAGAAAGGCGATGAAGGCGGCTCCGAGGATCGCGCCAAGGAACGATGCCAGCACAAGAGATGGGCGAGCTGGAGCATATACCGGAACTCTGTCCGGCTGTCTTCCAATCACCACCCCAGCTCTCCGATCAGATCATAGCGGATAACACACACGCTGAGGGCGCGCGCGTCAAGTTAGCCGTGATATGATGGAGCACGTCCGCTCCGCTCAAGCAGATGATTGCCGCATATTGCTAAGCGATGAAAGCGTTGGGGGCCGGCACTGCCTGGTCCGCCCCGTGACCGGCAAGCTGTCACCGGCGGGGCTTCAGGTGTTTCCGTCATGAAGATTAAGCTTTGGGCGGCGCTTTCGATGCGGTGCGTATCAAGCCGAACGCCAAGGACTCCGAACGACCGGTAAGTTTTGGGGCGGCGGCGAGGGACACGTGAACCGCCAGGATCGGGTTGTGGCTTTGGCGGGTGTCGACCATCTTAAGACATTCAGCGGCGTTGATGTGAGCGGCGGCTCTTGCTGAAACCCGTCATTCGTGCCGCGCAAACCAGCCGGTCGGCTTTGCGTCCTAATGTCGGTCATTGCGGATCGCCTCACGATCCGCCTGAAAGCGGACATGCTTGCTGATCGGTCTCAAGGACCGGGTCTGGGACTTTCGCGACGGTCAGCTTCGGGAACATCAGCACCGATTCCGGTTGTCGAACGGAGCGAATGTGCTGTCCGTTGGCGCACCTTCAAAGCGGTCATCTCCAACCTTGAAAAGACATCCCGAAACCCCCCATGCGTTCATTAGTTGTAATATCGATCAGATTGACGGACCTTGGCTGAAACATGGAGCGCTCCGCGGGAGGCGCAAACAGCAATGGCGGTATTGCTGTCGCTCCTCCACTGAAGATATGTTGTCACCAATAATTGGCTTGCGAACTGACACTTACTCTGGCTTCCTTCAATTTTGATAGGCCATACTCTCCGGTATAAGATCATCGCAATTCCTCCGACATTGAGCGAGACTAGCGTTGGCCGAAAATGGCTCGCGCAATTCGCCACGGCTGAACAGGCAGCCGCTGCGGCTATGCTCGATGCGATGCTTCTCCTGAACGAGGAGCAGGTCTCTACGGCAATCAGAGGAACCCTCGATAAAATCGCCGAAAATGCTCGCCACCGAGGGAAGCGGATCGCGCTTTATGCGGAGCGCGAGTTTCAGCAATCTGCAATTTTTTCCTTCGAACTCTTGCCCGACCGCCATGGCAAACTGCGTCGTCGCGCCGTAGGGAGATCAGGTCCTCCGGCCGTGAAGCCGATCCGCGGGCGCAGCCGTGTAGGTAGTGAGGGCTTAATTGCTTTCCTCGCGTCGCAGCAAAAAGATGCGTGGCCTAAAATCTTCATGAACCATCCGGGCCCCGATCTGCTGCGTGGCAAGACAGCACCGGCAGGAGAGGTCATCATATTGACTGACTTCATCGGTTCTGGAAGTCGCGTCCGCTCGATGCTCGATAAGTTTTGGGCGGTGCCAACTGTCCGCTCCTGGGTATCGAGAAGATTGCTCAAATTTCGCGTGGTCGCAGCGGCGGCGACCAATTCAGGATTGATCAAAGTTCGGTCCCATCGGCTGCGCCCCGAGGTTGTCAGCGAATGGATATCACCCATCATCGACTGGGCTACATCGCCCTCGTGGTACTTCGCGTGGCGAAAACTGATGGACACATATGGTCCTCCAGACGGGCGCGGGTCCGGCCGATATGGCTTTGGCGGCGAAGCTGCTCTCATAGCCTTCAGCTACCGCATCCCGAACAACACGCCAGCCATAATCCATCAGAGCGAGGGCGCTTGGCGGGCGCTTTACGACGGCCCAATTCCGCCAACCCTCAGCGCCTTGTTCGGCGTCCGCACGATCGCCCAGATCATTGGGGAGGCGGCCTCTGGCAACGGAATTGTCTTGCCGCCGTCGCTGACCGAGGAAGAGCGCAAGATGGTTGTCGTCCTCAGCCTGTTGCGGGGACGCTGGCACAGAGGATCGGAGACGGCTTTGGCGGCTCGAAGCGGAATGGCGGTACCGCCACTGATGGATATGCTACGCGAGGCACTCGCAAAAGCGCTGATCACTAACACTGGCAGGCTGACAGATAAGGGCTATGCGTTTCTGGAAGCGGGGGGCGTTCGCGAAAGAAAAACGCCGGTTATTGCCACGACCACGCAACCTTACTATCCAGAAGCTCTGAGGATTCCACGGTAGCATCTAGCTATTGTCATCCGAAAGGGTGACCGTGATGGTGGATACGAATCCATTGTCGTGGGGAATGGAGTTTTCCATTGCCGTTGAAAGAGCACGTGAATGCAGGTCCACGCCGGATCATCCATCATTGCCCTTCGGGCAACCTCCTCGGAACGGCTCGGTTTGATGGACGATCCGGCGCCGCCAG
The DNA here is from genome assembly GCF_004340945.1 of Sphingomonas sp. PP-F2F-A104-K0414. Classification (GTDB taxonomy): domain Bacteria; phylum Pseudomonadota; class Alphaproteobacteria; order Sphingomonadales; family Sphingomonadaceae; genus Sphingomonas. The sequence goes on along the minus strand of NZ_SLYD01000006.1, from coordinate 13,257 downwards.
GGCCGCGCTAAAGTAGATGGCTCATCCGTGGGATCCTCAGACGTTCATTGCCGGAGCTAGGCTGGCCGGTCGCAGTGAAGTCACCATTCAGGCGGGTCAGGCGGCAGCGATCGCGATCAAGCGAACCCATCCCGACTTGCCGGTCATCTTGACGCTCAACCACCTTGCCCATCTCGCTGACGTTAATGCCGACTTCCTTCAGGAAGTCGCGCACCGCAAAATAGACCCTTATCGCGTTTTTCGGGTCAAGAAGCGCGGCGTTGCCAATTTAGTGCCGGCGCAGCCACGGCGCTACCGCACGATCTGCGTTCCCGAACCGAGGCTGATGCGCGTACAGCGCTGGATTGCGCAGAATATTCTCCAGGTTACGCCGTCGCACATGGCAAGCTTCGCCTTCACCAAGAACCGCGATCTCAAGGGGGCGGCAGAAATGCACGTCAACGCCAAATGGGTCGTGAAGATGGATGTTCGGCAGTTCTTCGAGTCGATCTCGGAAGCGGCAGTCTATCGCGTCTTCCGCACCTTTGGATATGGCGCCCTCCTTTCTTTCCAAATGGCGAGGGTCTGTACCCGGCGCCCGGATCATCACCGACGTGACGCGCGGGCGTTGCTCGGTCGAGGTGGTCAACGTCCCTACCGCTCGCATCCAATGGGGCATTTGCCGCAAGGCGCGCCATCAAGCCCAATGCTCGCAAATCGCGCCGTCGAAGCACTTGATTGCAGGCTTGAAAGGCTGGCTATCAGAGCTGGCTGGACCTACACTCGCTATGCGGACGATCTTGCTTTCTCACGTACAACCGATGCAACCCGGGGCGACGCGATGAAGCTAGTGAAGTTAGCCGAACTGTCGCTCCAAATGCATGGCCTCGTGGTTCATCGCCAGAAGACCAGCATCCTTTCTCCGGGCAGCAGGAAGATCCTACTCGGCATGCTCGTCGACACAGGCAAGCCCAAGCTCACCAAGGCTTTCCGTAACAACATCGAGACTCATCTCTACGCGCTCACTCACAAAAAGATCGGTGCAGAGAAGCATCGTACCAAGCGCGGCTTCTCATCGGTGATCGGAATGCGTCGGCACATTTTGGGGCTGATCGCATACGCTCACCAGGTCGACGAAGACTATGCCGCTACGCTTTACGCAAAGGCGAATTCCGTCGACTGGACCGGTGATCGAGCCTCGGCTGATGCGCTGGGACGCGCGTGACCGAGCGAGTTGATTCCGTTATGGAAGCACATAGGCGCCGAGGGCGGGGTCCGGTTAGCTGACCCCGAGACATGGATGATGGACGCCCGATCAGCCGGTCAACGACTCATCGGCTTACACTGTGGACGTTGGCCTCCATGGACCTCAGAAATCTTGCCGTGCTGACAATTAAATTGGTGGCCCCAACCTCCGGAGGATTGGGCGGTTGCCCAAGCAGGGAAGCCGATATGAACTGCGCTTTCCATCCGTCGATTTGCAGCTATCTTCCCACACAGGCTGGAGATGATGCCAAGCATGGATATTTTCCCAAGACGCGTAGCCGAAAATATCCTGCCGTTGTCGATCGCAGGGGCTTTGCCTGCTGCCTTCCGGGAATGGCACTTCACCGGCCAAACAGTTGATCACGAGATACCGGAGGAGACCTGCCGCCTTTGCGACAAGGAGGGTCTTCGATACCATTTCGAGATCCGGAACGACCAAACGGGTCATCGCCTCGACGTCGGTTCCGAGTGCATCCTCAAATTCCAGGTCGCTGTCTTCGACGAGGGGCGCGAGCTCGGACCGGACGAGGCGCGTAAAACCCTTGCCGAACGGATGCGACAGATGCGGCTCGAAAGCTGCCTGCGCGCGCTGGAACGGCTTGCAGGAGCCGAAGCGAATGATATTCTTTCGAATGCGCTCGCTTACTACCGGCTCCACAAATCGCTGACGCCAAAATTCGCTAATGTCGTGTTCTGGCGATTGCAGGCCAACGCGATCGATCACGACCCCACGTTCTTCAAGGTACGGCTCGATAAGGCGAGCTATGTCACCGATCTTGGGGCAATGCCCCAGCGCAACGTCCATCGTATCTGGAAAGCGCTGACCTCAGCCCAGCGCAAAAAGGCGATCGCGCTCGGTCATTCCGCACCGCCGGAGTGAGGGGCGGATAGGCAACGGTCCGCGAGTCAATCTCAGGGCCGCCAAACGATCTGTTGGTCAGCGATGTCGCCGATGTTCCAGTTGCGCGAGCGCAGCAGCACGAGTTCGGCGTCTGTGAAGGCATCGCTCCGCATAGCCAGACAAAGCAAATGGGAAGGACGAGTCACCGCAACATAATGCTGCTTCAGGCTCTTGCGCAGCTCGAGCTTGTTGGCGGTCAATCCGGATCTCGCGCCCGTAAGCCAGTCCTTGATCCGAGTGAGGTGCGACCCCTTGTAGTGAGTGTCGAAGACTAGCGTTGCGAGATGAGTCTCACCTTTGACGGAATGGATCGAGCCGACCTTGATCCGAACCGCAGGCTCCATGCTCGGGTAAGAGAAGATGTTGCCCGGCGTTGCCAGAGCACCGACCGCTCCACGCTCGTCTTCCCACGCCATAAAATCATCCGCGCTTTCCGCTACGGCGCCCGCCAGCAAAGCGGTGGCAATATCCGTGATCGGCTTCTTCCAAGTCTGCCACACCCCAGCGTTTGTAGGCAGTTCGCCGGTCGCAACCTTCCAGCACAAAAGATGAAACCGTCGGAGTGTCGCTGTATCGTGCTCGAGAAGCCGGCCTAGCTGGCGGAAGCGGTTGGCCAGATTCGGATGTCGAACGGACGGGTTGAGCATTGTCGCCAGCCGCAGCACAGCATCGGCGGCCTTTTCGGTTATGGGACGAACATCCCCCGTTCCGGCCGCGTCCCGGACACCGCGCCTGAGATAGCCGATCAGGGTGGCGGGCCGCCCTTCGATGCGGGCCAACTCATGATCGTAACCATCCCAATAGTGGGCCACGCAATTTGGCGTATCCGGTCGATGGGTGTCGCGATGGATCGCTCCGACCGCAGCGAAAACGCCGGCCGCACGCTCTGCGGGACTGAACCGCGTAGTCAAGAGATGCGCGAACGCCGGCAGCACAGCCGTGGCCTGCTGGGTGCCGAAGAGCAGGATCGCAGCCTGTGTGCCCTGTTCGGCTTCAGGATGCTCACGCAGACCGATGAGGCCTGGAGGGGACGGGGCGAGCCCATCGGCCAGCGTTGCGATCTGGGGACCGAAGCGATGGCTGTTAGCCACTGGGATAGAAATTGCCGCGTTGGGAAAGACATCGCCGTTCGTGCCATTCACATCGGTTGCGGACGCGCTCCCATAAATCGCTTGGTTCATGTCGCCGAAGCGCTGACGCATGACCGGCCGATCATCCTCCATAAAAAGACGATGAAGGATCGCGGACTGGACGTCATCATTGTCCTGAACCTCGTCCAGAAACAGCGCCGGGAAGCGCTGACGGACTGCGTTCCGTAGATCAGGATTGCGATCGAGGGCCTGCGCCGCCCAGATCATCATGTCATCGTGGCAGAAATATCCCTCCGCTGTCGTGGCCTGACAAGCAGCAACGAACGCCTGATAGGTCGCGGTGTGCTTCCCAAGCGGCCCACCGCCCCAAGCGACGTCGCCAATATCGTGGTTGGCGTCGATGATCCGAAGGAGATCCTCCCGGCGTTTGGTTTGCAAAACCCGAGAACGTTGGGGCGGGGTCAGTTTGTGCAGCCGCCTTCGGAGGCAGATGTCGTCGTCGATCGCGACCACGTCGATCGCCTGCGATCTAAGCCAGGGAAGCGCGATAAACTGATTCACGAACCCGTGGATCGTGCCGATAAAGTGTGGATAGGAAAGGATCGCCCGGCCGGCTGGGTCAGCACCAAGTCTTTTCTCGATCTCCAGCCGTGCCACATTGGTGTGAGAGAGCACACAGACGCCTGCGGCGGGCGAGGTCCAGCGCTTCGCCAATATCGCGAGTTTCGCGACGAGCAGCGTCGTCTTTCCACTGCCGGGGCAAGCTGCGACGTCGATCGATCCGTTCGAGCGCAAAACGGCAAGGCGCGCATCCTCACCGTCGGCTCCGTGAAACGCCAAGGCTGGCAGACCCAGACTGGCACAGGCAGCGGCGATGTCCTCGTCGCTGACGGCCCGTGCCAGAAGCTCCGCTACACCGATCACACCGGCGCCTCGCCGGCATTTCCCGTGGCATAGTCGATCGTCGCACGAACATAGGGTGGTAGGAGCTCGCGAAGTGTGGCCGGAGGCAGACGGCCCCGGTCCGCTGCGCGATCGAGCAACGCCGCCAGATATTGGGCCGCAATCGCCTTTGAGGCACCGCCTCGATACTTCGCATATACCGAGGTACTGAGGCTTTCAGGGGCCAGGTGAGACAGCTCGCGGAAGTTGCGGATCGAGGTTCGCAGGACGTCGGCTACCGTCACTCGGCCCGCATGGATGCGTTCGTCGGCGATCGCGAGATCCGCAGCAATCCACACCTCCCTCGCGAGGCCGAAATGTGCAAGATCATATTCGAAGGTCCATTCGTCGGCGACAAAGGTGCGGACCGATTGGCCGTTGGCGCGGGCAGCAATTAAAGCGCGTTGGCTCTCAAGGCCATCGTCCTCGAAGTCGCCCTTCTTGCGCCACCGCCTGCTGCCCTTCGTGGGCACCGAACCATCTGGAGCGGTAAGACCGAGTATGGCCGGCGCACAATCGGGCATCACATCCATGTCGGTCATGCAGGCCACCGGGACGTTGAGTAGCCCCTGCTCGTCCGCCGCGCGGCGCTGGAAAATCCGCCCATATCGGCCAAGGCCCGTACCTCCAACATTGACAACTGACACACCATGGCGTGCCAAATCCCTTCCGATCAGCCTGGCGAGCGTGGGCAGGAGGATATTCTCGGCATCGCCTTCCACGATCATGACGCCGCGAGCAAAGAAGAGGTTTGCTTTCGTGGCGTCCAAAAATCGCTCGAGAAACGCATAGTCGTCCGGCGCGAGCAAGGTATGTTCGCGGCCCATCGGGAACGCTCGCCCATTGCGAACCAGCACAAGATTTTCGAGTTTGAGCGACGAGGCAAGCGATGGGCTGTGGGTCGTCATCAAGACCTGAAGCCCATGCTCGGCACCCCGATCCACAATCGCCTTCTGCTTCAGAAAGTTGATCAGGAGATGTTGGCGCTGGGGATGGAGATGCGCCTCGGGCTCTTCGATTAGCAGCGCAGGATAACCCTCATTTTCTTGGCTGAGGAGAAGCAGCTCGGATGCCATGAACAATAGATTGTTGGAACCAAGGCCGCGCCCTGGGGGTGGGTCCGCGACGCCGTCGTCGCGCAAATCGAGTTCAAGCTTCTCCAAAAGTTGTCGTAGCCGTGCGGATTTGTCGCCGCGAGCGCCACTAACGGAGATCGCACCTTTTAGCGTATCGCCTTCGAACGAGAGCTTGGCGAGATAGTCGTCGTTTAGGCGTGCGCGTGCGTTACCTATCCCGGCCTGACGCTCCAACAATTCGTTGGCGAAGTCGCCTATGCCGAGGACGCTCAGTGTCGTCGGATCTTCCGGGAAAGCCGCAGGATCAAAGTCCTCGCCAACGCTCTCGATCTCTTCAGTCTGCTGGAGGATCTGGGCGAGCCGAGAGCCGCGGCCGGCCGAAAGAGCCTGATCGGCATCGCGGAGTGGCCGCAGATAAGTCGCGCAGAGTAGAGCCCGTGCCGAGGCCTCCAGAGCCGGACCACCGCCCGTGGCACCCGAACGGCACTCTACGGTTGTGAAACGTCTGGACGGACCGCGGGAGCCCGCCACCGCCTGCCAATGCAAGAACAGATGGGCCTTGCCATCGAGATAAGTGAGATGCTCGAGGAAAGCCCCACGATCGCCAGCGCTGAGCGCATCGAACCTCAAGACAATTCGGATGTCGTTTCTGGCTACACCACCGTCCGGTGGCTGATGGAAATCTGCCTCACCCACCCTGAAGTAATCCTGGCCCCGCGTACCCAAAACGAGTCGGATGGCGTCAACGATAGCGGTTTTGCCGGAATCATTCTCTCCCACCAATGCCGCGATGCCGGCCGGCAAAGTCAGCCGAAACGCGGCATCCCCTTCGCCGAAAGTCCTGAAGTTCTCGATCTGTATTTCAGCCAGTCGCACATGCCCTCCCCGGAGAGTTCGCTAAAACACATTCCCCCCGCTAAGACATAGCGGTCTCGCGACTGCAATCCACCGATAGTCTTGGGCATCCGAGATAGAAAAAGCGGACTGGCGCAGCTAGGGATGAAAGATTGGTGGCTGAGTGACCGAGAATGGGTCGGAAACGGCCACGGACATTGCCACAGTCGAATGGCGGCTTCGCTGGATCAAGCGACCAAGACCGGACAGTCCCAGACCGGCCCAGTTTCAGTCGTAACGCCACGCCGCACGAACAGGCGCTGGACGTCGGCTTCCGACAAGAGCTACTGCTCAACCTGCGGCATCGGAACGACGGGTTTGTCTCACTTTTTGCCATTCCGCGATCGCTCTTCGAGACGTAGAGTGGACATGAACGGATGTCCAAAGTCGGTGAGCGCGCAAACTTGGCTGAATGTCGTCTTGTGGGTCGCCTCTGCGGCGACCTCAGCCCGACCAAGCCAACGAATAGCCCGCCGGGTAGCGCAGCTCCTCTGGCGGCTTGGAAAGGTCGGGAAAATTGAGCACCTGTCGCGACGTCGGCAACGCCGCATCCGCCGCAAGCCGCCTCTTCAGTTCGCCTAGCGAAATAATGAAGTATAGCGGGACACCCTTGTCATCCAGCCGGTCGGGGCTGTCAAGCTTCAGAATGTCGCGGCCACCGACCATGATGCCGGTGACCGCGGGATTTGGCTTGCCCGGCATGATTGACGTCGTGACATCGATGGAGACGTCGTCGTCAAGGTTCGGGAATGCCAGGAACATTCGGCCGGTACTTACGAGCACCTCCGCGATAAACTCTAGGCTGGGGCGAAGCGCCGGCACGTCCACCATCGCGTACAGGGAGTCGAAGTGCTTACCTTTCGGCTTGGCGCGAAGCGTTCCCTGACTATCAAAGAATACCTCGAATAGCATTCCGTCGAGAAGCGCCTTCCGCTTACCCGGGTTCACCTTCGCCGCGTTGCCGACAAAGCTCGCGATCCACCCCTTAGCGGCGTGGGCGTCGCCGTCGGCGGCTGCGTACAGCGCGCGGCCGATCATAAAGCAAGAGCTGTCGGAAAACTTGTTGAGCGCCGACACCGACAGGCCCCGCGCAGCCGTGTTCTGTCGGTCGTAATGGCGGTATTTGAGTTCCGCGATTACCAAATGCGATGGCTTTTTGGGGTCGGCGATGAAGCCGCCGTCTTTGACCGCTTGGTCGCTGTACTGGGTGATCGGCACGTGGCGGCTGCGGTTTAAGAAAAACTCGGCGATGAGCGACGTATGCTCCCACGGGGTTTGCTTCTTGCCGGTGGTGGTGGCCATCGTCGCGCGCACGCGCTTAAACATCGTCTCAACCGGGCAGACTGCGTCGATGTGCTGGAGCAGCGCTTCCGTGTACCGACCGTGCGAACCCTCGCCGTCCATTGCCTTCTCGCCGGGCGACGTTGAGAAGGCAATAAGCGTCCCGCGCGGCGCGGTGACGGGCGCGAGGCCGCCGGCGCCGAACGAGCGTGCCCATTTCTTGCCGAACGGGTTCTCTCTGCAGGCGTCGAGGATGACAATGTTAGTCTCGGACCCGGCACGATCCATGGCGTCGACGATAAAATCAAGCCTGAGCGAATTGTATTTCGTCGAGGTCTCGTTGGTCGGATCCGCGTCGATGCCCACCAAGTGGTTGACGCCATCTATCTCTACGCCGTGACCGGCGAAGTAGAAGGCGGCCGCGCCGTCGCGCTCGAGGGACTTGCCGAACGCGACCGTCGCGATCTCCATCTCGTTGTGGTCGACGTCGGTTAGCTCGGTCACCTCGAAGCCGTTGCGGCGGAGCGCCTCTGCGATAGCGACTGCGTCATTAACGGGATTCAAGAGATCGTAGCCGATCGGATATTTGCCGTTGCCAATGACTAGCGCCTTACGTGTCATACCGCTGCCTTATCTTACTCTGGTTGCGCATGTAGCGCGCAGTTTGCGCCGCGCCCAGGTGCTTGCGATGCGCAGAACATGCTGATTAAGGAGATGTTTGATGGCTAGGAAGCCGAAGCACAACACGCTCTGGCTCGCGCAGCGCCATGGCCAGGACTGGCGCGACGACGATGTGCTGACCGCCGTCGCCTGGCTGCAGTCGCTCGTGCCGTCGGCCGAATGGGCGCCTCGCCTGGCTGCCGTTGAGGAGCGGTTCCAGGCGGCCAAGCTAGAATGGGCCGAAGGCCGGCGGGCCGCGCTGTTCGATCCCGCCGACGCGATCGCGTGGTATGTGTATCAGGCGACCCGCTACGCGGACCCGGCGCTGAGACCTGACTTCTTCCTGCCCGCAGGCTACCGGATCGCGCCGCTCTTCCAGCGCATCGGGCAGTTGCGCGACACCCTCGTTGGCGTCGATGGCGGTGAGGCCCGCGCCGCCAGAGTGATGACGGAGAACACGGCGCAGCCGGACGACGGCATCTACGAGCTTCTGGTCGCCGGCGCCTATGCCAGACGGGGGTGGGACGACGTGCGGTTCGTGCCCGAAGCGCCGGGAGTCGCCAAGCGCAACGACTTGATGGTGGAGCGCCCCGGCAACAGCTGGGCAGTCGAGATCAAGCGTGCCGGTCGGTCCGGCTACGCTCGCGACGAGCGGCTCGCCGGTGAACGCATGGCGGATGGCGTGCACGCGCTCTCACGCGACGCTGGTCGATCGCTCCTCCTCCTGACCAGGTTCCGTGGGGAGCTGCACACTCTGGGTGACGACTATCTATCCGCCAAGGTCGAGCGCTTCCTGGGGTCGGACGGCATCTACGAGTGGGACGACGAGGGTGGCGAAGGTATGGTGGCCGACGTCGGCTGGGCCCGTCTACACGCAGTCATGGTCGAGGATGACATCTACTTCGGCTCCAGCCGAATGGTCGAACTGCTGCTAGGCAGCTACGAGCCGGCGGTCGATTTCACGATGGCCGGCGACTGGACGCCCGCGGAGGGGCGCCCGCTTCATGCCGCTTGGGTCGACCACCTGAGCCTGGTCGGCTGGCGGAGTGGCTCGGACGAGGCCGCGCGGCGAAAGTCGACGCACTTTCGCGGCCTGATCGGCCAGGCGTCCCTGCAGCTTCCTGGCGACCGGCCTGGCGCTATCCACGTCGGCTACGAGGGCGCCGGCGGAAACAACGAGGATGGCCGCCGGCATGCGCTCAACCGACGCGAGATGGCGACATTCGAGCCCGGTATGACTGGCTTGCGCATGGTGTACGGTAACTACTTCATGCCCGAGTTGGTGACCGCCCGCAACGAGAGCGCCGCCGTCACGGAGACGCTGGCGTGGCATCCGGTTGGGCGAAAACCGATGAGGGAGCCTCTTCCCGGCCATCTGCTCTTCATGGACCAGGATGGCCAGCCGGGGTCTCACCTCTGAACGGCAGCGGGCAACGTCTCGACGTCGAACAAGATTAAGTCACCCGTTGCCTGCCGCGCTGCGCGTGATCGTCGACAGAAACAGAAAAAGTCCCACCAGTCCCTGCCGAGCTTCGGCCTGGGTCACCTCAGCGTGCACGCCCTTCGACGCGAGGTCGTTTAACCGGCGCATGAAGGTGTCGAGTAGGGTAAGTTCTGCTGCGGCGAGGTCTCGCTGCGCTTTGCTGCGCAGGCTCATGGCGAGGTGTTCGTTGAGGCGGTTCAAGTATCTGTCCGCACCCAGCACGCGCTCCTTGCCGTCCGAGCACATGACGGGCTCCGTGCTGGGCGGATAGAAGTGGTCGGCGGCCGACTGCAGCGCCCGCCGGACCTCGGTGAGCGTCAGGGCGGCGTCCTCCGCGTCAGGCGACGCCGCGAGCACGGACGCCTTCTGCATCTTCGCGTAGACGTCGGGCGCGTGCTCCTTGAAATGGTTGTTGACGTCGTTTTGCACTGACCAAAGCAGTTGCTGGTTGCGGTCCTGCGACGCGAGCTGCCGCTCCATGCGCACCGCGTAGTTGAGGCAGCGCGTCTTCAGTCGGGCCTTGATCGTGTTGAGCGCGGTGATGCGCAGCCTGATGCCCGCGCGTTCCGAGGTCGCTGAATCGTGGAACGCCGCAGCGTCGAACGCCGCCAGCCCCGGAGGTGGCTGCAGGTCGACCAACGTCGCCTTCCACTGCTCCAACTCCGGCTCGATCTCGCCCGCGGCGACGCGCAGGACCGTCATGTCCTCGCCTGCGGAGGACGATAGCGGATAGTCGAGCGTGTGGATCTCAATCCAGCGCTTGAAGGAGGTCTCGAAGACGAACTTTCCGGCCTCGGCACCAAGATGGCAGGTGTCGTCGTAGAGCGTGCGGGCGACCTCCTCTTTCTTGGGATAGAGCTCGCGCAAGAAGATCGCGGCGTTCAGGTGGTCCTGCGCGAGCCTTGCGAGGCGCATGCAGGCCATGGTCGCGCCCTCGACGCTGTCGTTCTCGAGATGCTCGAGGATGCGGCTGACGCCCTGCATTAGGTCCATGCCGGGACGGTAGCGGCGGCGGCTGTGCTCGCCTAGCGCTTAGGCGGCCGCGTCGCCTCGCGAGCGGCGTTCCCGCCTGCGTCCGAGCGGCCGGTCGGACTAGCGCGGGTCGACGCCACGTCTACTCGATTGCGATGATTGGCGAGAGCACCCTGTTTGTAACAGGCTAGTCATCAGCGTGAATGAGCGTCCGGAGTTGAGCGCCGCGCGCAAGGCTCTGGATGACCGAGATTGGGTCTTTAACCTGCGTTCGTCTAGGCGGGTATTTGCCTTAGTAACCCACCTCCAGCGTTACGACCGTAAGGCGGCCGTCAACCCTACCGACCAAAGTAACATTCCCGCCCGGATAGTCCGGTCCGTTCATCGCCATGATTGCGATAGTTGCCATCTTCGCGGTGAATAGAGGTTTGAAGGAGTCCGTGTACGGAGCCGTGACAATCGTCGTCCCTGCTTGCTTGTCCGACCATGCCGCATAGCTCCAAGCGCTGTTAATGAATGCTAGGCCGCTACCACCCGTAGGCGAAGGAGGAATTGCCTCACTTGCTACCTGCTGCTCGTTGCAGTCGATCGGGGACATACGGCCGTTCGAAAGTGTGCCCCCGAAATAGTCCGCCTGTAGAGAATAGCACTCGCCATCATCGAACGAGAGTGTGATTGGGAGAAAGCCAGTAGACCATGCCGCGATAAGATGTCGCTTATCCGTCTCCTTGATCTCAAAGGCTCCTACGACCTCGACGTGTCCCGTGCTTGCTCCGCGCTTGTAACCTGGCACGATGGCGAAGCGATCAGCCAAGCCATTGTTCGGAAGGCGCGTCAGCGCTGGCGCCGTAGGGTCGGTCGGAGCGGCAACTCCAGGCCTGTCACCTTGCCCGCTAAAGCCCGACGGGGGTACGAACTGTGCATGCCCTCCATTCGCTGCCAGCAGCATAGTCGATGCTATGACGATCCGTGCTTTGACTGAACCATTGAGCCTCATATGATCTCTCCCACCAGTAGGCGGATTGAAGTCTATTCTGTGCGACGGAGCAGGTCGACCAAGTCCCGCTTCCAAAACCGGGCAGAGGTGTGCGTCCCGTGACCGCGAGTGTCAGTCGTCTCGGGGACAAGGCGAAATCTGGCATCTCTCATGCGCGCCACCGCACGCTGAGGGTAGTCGAGGTTGCGCGGGTTGATGAAGTCGTCGGCCGAGTTCACCCAAGTCGTGGGCGCCGTGATCGCCTCTAGCTCCGACCAGGGGTTGTAGGTGCGCGATGCGTCCACTTGGTAGATCAGGTCGTTCGCGTCCGTGCCCTTGATAGACGCTGCAACCCGCTCCCGGGCAAACGCCTCAGCCGCTTCGCGCCCGGGGTATTGCGCTTGGAAGTAAAGGGGTGCGGCACCGGCCACGAAGAGAAGGCTGGCGGCGGTGCGCAGTCCTTGCGTGGGTGGCGTGCGGTACTCTCCACCCGCCCATGCCGGGTCCGCTTCGATCCCATCAATCGCAAGCTTGCGCCACATCCGGTTGAGGCCGGCAATCTCGACCGGCTCGCAGGCGAGAGGCATCAGCGCACGGGAGAAGTTGGGGTGCGTCTCGCCCCAGATAAGGCTGTGCATGCAGCCCATCGAGGTTCCCATAATAAGGCGCATGCGCCTGATGCCAAGCCCATCGTGCAGCAGGCGGTATTGCGCCTCGACCATGTCATCGTAGTCATAGTGCGGAAAGCGCATGTGCAGGCCGTCGGAAGGTTTGGAAGACTTGCCGTGGCCGATCCCGTCGGGGAGAATGATCCAGTAGCGCTTGATGTCAAGAGGCTGGCCAGGGCCGTAGAGCTCGTCGGCGAACTGTGGGGCGAGGAACTGGCGGCCGGTGCCGCCGGTGCCGTGTAGGACCATCACAGCGTTATCAATCTCACCCTTGGCGTTCCGGTGAGGCGATCCGAGCGTCGTGTAATTGATGCGCAACTCGGGCATAGTTTCACCGGAACGAAGGCGGAAAGCACGGACCGTGAACTGCGCGTCGCGCGCCGGCCACTTGGAGACCGATGGCGCAGACTTGCTCGCCGGAGTGAGCGGCGGGGTCTGGGTGGTCGCGGCTTGGAGGAGCAGAAGTGGCAGGAGATACAGCATGGCGCATCGTCGCGCCTGATTGCCTACGGTGCAAGCGGGCATTCCGAACCGCCATACGCGTGCCTTTCATGCGTTCGAGCTGGATGGCTTCGTGATCGGGCACTCGACTTTCGGGCATCTGACTTCGGGCATGAACGAAAGGCCAATTTCGGGAAGCGCCTTTTCGAGCTTCAACGACTGCTTCCGGGTCTGCGCCGGGGGGCGGCGTGGTGCCGTCAAAACCACGAAGTTGCGGGTGGGAACGGTAGCTATCTGACTGTTGGCGCCTAAAGCCAATCTTTGGATTACCAGGAAGGCCAGGTTAAGATCACGCGCCGTGTGGACTTTCCTTTGGCGCGATTTAGCCGCAAGTTACGGCTAGATGGCTCTCTCACCGGACTATTATTCTGTTCTAGGGGTGTCCTCGACGGCAAGTCGCGACACTATCCACGCCGCATGGAAAGCGCTGCTCCGTCAATATCACCCCGATACCAATCATGGTGTGGATGTTTCTGCTCGTGCGAAAGAGATCAACGAGGCGTATTCCGTTTTGGGGAAGAAGGAAGCACGCGCCGCCTATGATCGGTCGCAGATCAGGCCGTCTGC
>NZ_SLYD01000005.1 GCF_004340945.1 Sphingomonas sp. PP-F2F-A104-K0414 | reverse complement strand
CCGGCTGATGTTGCTGCACGAAACTGGGCGCCTCGCGTTCTACGGCAGGCTCGCGCACCTCGCCGACCGGCGTGCATTCCTGCGGCACCTGTCCCTGGTCAGGAAGAAGCGCTGGGTTGTCTACGCCAAGCCGCCGTTTGCCGGCCCCGAGACGGTGCTCGCCTATCTGTCGCGCTACACGCACCGCGTTGCGATCTCGAACAGCCGGATCCTGCGCTTCGACCAGACCGGCGTTACCTTCCGCTATAAAGATTATCGCCGGGGTGGCGCCGACCGCCAGCAGGTCATGACACTGACCGCCGACGAGTTCATCCGCCGCTTCCTACTCCACGTCCTGCCGAAGGGCTTCCACCGCATCCGCCACTATGGCCTGCTGGCAGGCGCCACCCGCAAGGCGCATCTCGAAAGAGCCCGCGAACTGCTCGGGGTCGCACCGCCCGCGGCGTCCGACGCACGAGCCGAACCGGACGACATCCGGCCGCCATGCCCGTGTTGCGGCGGGCGTATGGTGGTCATCGAGACCTTCCTTCGCCAGCGCCAGGCCCGCGCTCCACCGGCTCCTGCGCCGTTATCCGGGATACAGGCGTCGTGACCCGGCACGGCCAAGGAGTTATCTATCTCGCAGGGCTCGTGCTTGCGGAGACGATGTTACCTGCGCCGATAGCCATCAGAGGGGCGGCCACACCGAGCAAAGCCGCGCTGTCCGCGCTGGCGAACCCATCATGCTCACCCGGATTCGGGCGGTCTGCTTTCAAGCCCGCGCCTACATCTGCCGTGGCGCTGGTCACCAAGACCGGCCGGAAACCGAAAACCCCATAGCGCATCGCCTGCGGCCCGCGGGTTCGGGCTTCCAAGACTTTCGTACGCCTGCCGGCATCCGAAACTCTTCAGGAAAGCGGACCGGCCGTTTTCGAGCAGCGATCACCGTAACCGGACGTTCGTTCAGACTACGGGCAGGGGGCGAATCCAACTTTTGGTGGAAACCAAACTGGCTTCTTTCGAGCGGCGCTCACCGTAACCGGCGCTTCGTTCATGCGGTCGGGTAGGGGGGGACCTCAACCAGATCGGCGCTCGCATGGCGCTTAGCGCTCGAATGATTAAGCTTGATGGAGATATCGGTATCCGCGGTGTTGTGGAAGATCGTCGTCGAGATGTCTGGACTAGCAAGGAGTGCGAACTAGAGGGCTTCGTTCGCCAACGTTTGGCCAAGTGTTAGACCGTTGTATTTGAAGTGATTCTTGTCTTAAGCTGTCTTCGCTATTCCGACATGCAGTGGTCGCTGTACGCGAGGTAGTCGAACACCGGGGCGATCAGCGAGACGGGGCCTTAGATATGTTCGCCAGTGTAATGATATCTCGATTGAAAAGCCGTAATTGCCTGCGGCATACCGAGAACGGTGTGGCGGCAGTTCATTCGGATCTTCTCGAATTGCCGCTATCGGACAACCCGCTTGTCGGGTGTCCCCGACGATCGCAAGTGCCTGCGAAACCGTTCGTTTAACCTTTGGCGGCTAAGCGGACGGCATGCCGACGTCCTTCTCCGCGCCTGCGACGGCAACGTCCGGGCATCGCCAGAATGCCCTGGCCAACGCCGTTCGGGGGTGTCGACGCCATCTCGTCTTCGCCGCGGTGTTCTCAGGGCTGGTGAACGTCCTGTACCTCGTCCCGTCGATCTTCATGCTTCAGGTGTACGACCGTGTGGTGCCGACGCGCGGCGGTGCGACCTTGCTGTTGCTGACGCTGATCCTGGTGCTGTCGCTGATCGTGTTCGCGATCCTCGACGCGGTGCGGATGCGGCTGCTGCTGCGCGCGAGCACGCGGCTCGAACGTCAGGCCGCGCCGGGCATATTGCTGCGGATTCTTGGCACCGATGGCGCGACGATCGGCCAGCGTAGCCAGGCGATGCGCGATTTCGATACGGTGCGCGGCACGCTGACCGGGCCGACGATCATCGCGCTGTTCGATGCGCCCTGGGCACCGATCTATATCGGCATCGCGTTCCTGCTCCATCCGTGGATCGGTGTGCTGGCGCTGGTCAGTGCGCTGCTGCTTGGCGGGATCGCGATTGCTAGCGACCGCGTCACCGCCGCCGCGGCGCGCGACACGCATGCGCGCGCGGTGTTGGCGACACGCGAACAGGACGTGTCGATCCACGGATCGGAGGTTGTGCGAGTGATGGGCATGCGCAACGCGCTGATCACCCGCCACCTGCTCGAGCGTGCCGAACTCGTTCGCCGCCAGTCCGCGCTAGCCGGCACCGCAGGGCAGTTCCTCGCGATCACCAAGTTCCTCCGCCTGCTGCTCCAATCGTTGGCGCTGGCGCTGGGGGCGCTGCTGGCGATCCGGCAGGATATCTCGGGTGGGGCGATCTTTGCCGCGTCACTGTTGCTCGGGCGCGCGCTCCAGCCGGTCGAACAGATCCTCGGCGCGATGAAGCCGCTCGCCGCCGCGCGCAACGCCTACCGCGATCTCGATGCGTTCTGCGCGATGCCGGGGCCGTCGCTCGATGCGACCACGCTGCCGACGCCGGTCGGCCGGATCGACGTGCGCGGCGTCACCGTCCGTGCCGAGGGGACCGACCGAGCGCTGCTGTCGGACATCAGTTTCGCGATCGAACCCGGCGAGATCGTCGCGCTGGTCGGCCCGAGCGGGGCGGGCAAGTCGACGCTGCTCCGCGTGCTGTCGGGGGCGCTGTCGCCCGACACCGGCGAGGTCCGGATCGACGGCGCGAGCCTGGCCGACTGGAACCGCGAACAGCTCGGCCGTCACGTCGGGTACATGCCGCAATCGCCGTCGCTGTTCCCGACCTCGGTCCACACCAACATCTCGCGGTTCCAGTCGGTGCTGGCGGGCGAGAGCGATCAGCTCGACGCCGCGGTGGTCGAGGCGGCGCGGGCGGCGGGCGCGCATGAGGTGATCCTCGGGCTGCCCAACGGCTATGCGACGATGCTGAGCATGGCAGACGGATCGGGGCTGTCGGCGGGGCAGAACCAGTCGGTTGCGCTGGCGCGCGCGCTGTTCGGGACGCCGACGATCCTGTTCCTCGACGAGCCCAACGCGCATCTCGACAGCGATGGCGAGGCGCGGCTGGTGACGACGCTCGCGGCACTGCGCGCGCGCGGCGCGACCGTGATAGTCTCGACGCACCGCACCGGGCTGCTCCAGGCGGTCGACAAGATCATGGTGCTGCGCGGCGGCACGATCCAGCTGTTCGACGAACGTGCCAAGGTTGTTCGACCGCATGTCGCCGCTGCGGGAGGCGTACGATGATTCCCGCCGAACTGGCGAGCCCGGTTCCTTCTGCGGGCGGCGCGAGCCTCGCCGATCGCCTCCGCCTCGATGACTCGCCTCGTCACGCGATCCTCGTCGGCGGGATCGTCGCGATCCTGTTCTTCGTCGTCGGGCTTGGCTGGGCGGCGTTCGCGCGGCTCGATGCCGCGGCGGCGGGCGAGGGGCAGGTGGTCGTCGCGGGCAATCGGCAGACCGTCCAGCACCGCGAGGGCGGGATCGTCGCGGCGATGGCCGCGCGCGACGGCCAGCACGTCCGCGCCGGCGACATCCTGTTCCGGCTCGAAGGCACGGAAGTGACGGCGAGCGAACGCGCGCTGGCGGCGAGCGTGATCGATCTCCAGGCACAACGCGCGCGGCTGGAGGCGGATGTTCGCGGCGGCGCGATCGTCTGGCCCGCCGAGTTCGCCTCCGCGCAAGGCGACGACCGCCGCCTCGTCAAGCGGGCGAAGTCGCTCCAGATCGCACAACGCACCGCGCGCTCGGCAGCGCTGGCGGCGAACGGCGCGGTGCTCCGCCAGCAGGCGGCGACCGTCGCGCAGCAGACCACCGGGTTCAACGCACAGGCGCAGGCGACCGCCCGCCAGCGCGCCTCGCTCCGCCAGCAGCTCGAGAGCACGCGCACGCTCGCCGACCAGGGCTATGTCTCGCGCAATACCGTGCGCGCGATCGAACGCTCGATCCAGCAGCTCGAAGGCACCGACGCCGACTATGTCTCGCGCTCGGCCGCAGCGCGCGAACAGATCGGCCAAACCCGCGCGGAGGGCGTCCAGACGCGCCGCAAATATATCGAGGACAGCGCCACGCTGCTCCGCGACACGCAGTTCCAGCTGAACGAGGTCATGCCGAAACTCGCCGCCGCCCGCGAGCAGTTGGCGCGGACGATCATCCGCGCGCCGGTCACCGGCCGCGTGGTCGGGCTGCGCGTCTTCTCGGTCGGCGGCGTGATCCAGCCGGGGCAGGCGATCCTCGACATCGTCCCCGACGCCGCGCCTTTAGTGGTGCGCGCGAACTTCTCGCCGAGCGATATCGACGGCGTGTTTGCGGGGCGCGAGGCCGAGGTGAAGTTCCTGTCGTTGCACGAACGCGACCTGCCGATCCTGCTCGGTACGGTCCGCACCGTGTCCGCCGACTCACTGCGCGACGAGCAGACCGGCCACAGCTATTTCAGCGCGGAGATCACCGTGCCGCGCGACCAGATCGCCAAGATCGAGGCGGTGCGGGGGCGCGACACCGGGATCCGCGCAGGCGTCCCCGTCACCGTGCTGGTCAAGCTGCGCTCACGCACTGCGCTCGACTATCTGCTCGATCCGTTGACCGAAGCCTTTTCCAGGTCGCTCCATGAACGCTGACATGATCCGCTTCGCCGCCGCACTGCTGGTCGCAACGCCGGCGGTCGCGCAGACGGCGCCGGAAACGCAGGTCGCTGCACCCGAAACGCTGGGACAGGCGATCGCCGACGCCTATCGCACCAATCCGTCGCTGGAGGGGCAGCGGGCACAGCTCCGCGCGCTCGACGAGCAGATCGTCCAGGCCGGCGCGGCCTACCGGCTGACCGCGGGCGTTAACATGACGCTGCAATACCAGTCGCAGGATCAGCGCGGGCTGCTCGGCGATTTCGCGGTCGCGCGCGGGCGGACGATGGGGGCTACGCTCACCGCGTCGCAGATCCTGCTCAACGGCGGGCGCACCGCGGCGCAGGTCTCGGCCGCCGAGGCGACCGTGCTCGCCGGCCGTGAGCGGCTGCGCGAGGCGGAAAACGCGATCCTGTACGAGGTCGTCGACGCGTTCGTATCGGTCCGCCGCGATCAGGCGTTGGTGGCGATCCAGCAACGCTCGCTCGAGTCCTACGGCCGGCAGGTGACGCAGGCGATCGCGCGCGAACGCGGCGGCGACCTCACCCGCACCGACATCGCGCAGGCACAGGCGCAACGCGAGATCATCCGCGCTCAACTGGCGCAGGCGACGGTCAATCTCCAAGCGAGCCGCGGCCGGTTCGCCGCGGTGGTTGGGCGCAATCCCGGCACGCTGTTGGCGCCGCCGACGCTGCCGGGGCTGCCCAACTCGCTCGATGCCGCGTTCGCGATCGTCGAGAAGGAGAGCCCGACGCTGTGGCAGGCGATTCTCGCGACCAAGGCGGGCGACGCGCGGATCGCCGCGCAACGCGCCGAGCGCGCACCGATCGTCGCGCTGTCGGGCAGCTATGGCTATGCCAGCCCCTATACCTATCAGGTGCGTGATCTGGGCGCGCAGGCGAGTGGCGCAGTGACGCTGACGATGCCACTGCTGAGCGGCGGCGTGATCGGATCGCGCGTCCGCGCTGCCGTCGCCGAACGCCAGCAGCTCGGGTTCGAGGTCGAGACCGCACGGCGCACGGCGCTCGCCAATGCGCAGAACGCTTGGAATCAGGCGGTCGCGGGCGGCGAGCAAATGACCGCGGGGCAGCGCGCGACCGAGGCGGCGGAGTCCGCGCTCACCGGTGTCCAGCGCGGGTTTGCGGAAGGCTTTCGCTCGAATTTCGAGGTGCTTGATTCCGAACAGCGCCTGCTCACCGCGCAACTCGTCTTCGTCAACGCGACCTACGGCGCCTATGCCGCGGAAGCGCGTCTGCTGGCGACGCTCGGCCGGCTCCAGGCGGCAGCGATCGACCAAGGCGTGCCGGCCTATGATCCCGCGCGCAACACGCGGCGGGTGCGCGCGCAGACGTTCGGCCCGTTCGACCCGATCCTCGCGCCGGTCGATCGCGCGCAGGTGCCGAGCAGCCGCACGCGTGCCGCGCCGATCGTCGCCCCCGCCACCGATACGCGGATACGCCCTGCGATCGTCGAGGCCTTGCCCGGCCCGCTCGGCGCCACCCTCCCGATCGCAACGATCCCCGTACTGGCGACCCCGGCAAGCGCCGACCTGAGCGACGCGGTCGTGACCGGCGGGGCCTGAGCCGCCGCGCGACATCCTCCGTCATCCTGACGAAAGTCAGGACCCCGAGCTAAAGGGAACAACACCTGTAACCCTGGGTCCTGACTTTCGTCAGGATGACGGGAGGGGCGCCAGCCCCGCACGCCCGCAATCCTCCCCCGGCACGGAGAGGTGGCGCCGAAGGCGACGGAGGGGGCGGACACGGACCGCGCGTCATCGTTTCCTCCCCCTCCGTCTGGCAAAGGCGTCAGCCACCTCCCCCTGGCGGGGGAGGATCATGCGGCTTGAGCGCTCGTGAACCGGGTTCGGAGCCGGCCATCTATGCCGCCATCAGCGACCCGTATAACGCGGCATAGGCGCCGATAATCGTGTCGTGATCGTAATCGCGCCGCACCCGTTCGCGCATCGTCTCGCCCATGGCCGTCCGCAGCGCGGGATCGCCGGCGATCGCCAGGATGCCCGCGGCGGTCGCGGCCGGGTTGACCAGCGGCGTGACGATCCCGCCATGTCCCGAGTCCGTGCCGCCGCGGCCCTCGATCATCTCGCGGCAGCTGCCGACGTCGGGCGCGACCACCGGGATGCCGCACGCGCCGCCCTCGAGGATCACCAGCGGCTGCGCTTCGGACAGGCTGGTCAGCACGAGCAGGTCGATCCTCGCCATCCAGTCCTCGATCCGCACGCGGCCGGCAAAGCGGAACACCGCACCCAGCGCGAGATCCTCGACCAGCCGGGTACATTCGGCAGCATATTCGGGGTCCTCGTCCTCGGGGCCGAGCACGACGAAGCGCAGGTCGGGGCGTTCGGCATGCGCGATCGCGGCGGCGCGGATGTACGTCTTCACATCCTTGATCGGTACCACCCGGCCGAGCAGCGCGACCAGCGGATGCGCCGGATCGCGCTGATCCGGGAGGCTTGCGAACCGCTTCGAGTCGATGCCGTTGGGGATTACGCGGACCCGGTCCGCGGCGGCGCCCAGGCGGCGTTGGACCGCGGTGTTCTCACCGTACAGCGCGACGATCGGATCGCAGCTGTCGTAACAGGCTGTCGCATAGCTGGTGAACGCGCGCACCCACAGATCGCGCAGATCGCGGACGCTGCGTTCGAGTTCGAGCCCGGTATCGACCTGGTCGCCGATCCAGTCCGCCATCATCACCTCGATCTGGCGTTCGAGCAGGTAGATGCCATGCTCGGTGATGAACGCCGGACGTCCGGTCTCGCGCGCGGCGCGGGCCGCCAGCAGCCCGGCGAACCCGGTCGAGATCGTGTGATACGCCTTCGCCTGCGGCAGGGGCGTGGTCAGCACCGCGAGCAGCCCGCCCAGCAAAACGCGCATCGCCCAGAAATAATGGTGGAACGATGCCTTGGGCAACATCGCTTGGTAATGCCGCCTGAGCCGCGCGAAGACGGCTGGGTGCGATAGGATGTCGCCGGGCGCCAGCGGCCGGGCGTTGCCGCCGATCAGGTCGATCAGCGTCGCGAGCCGGTCCGCGCCGCCGGTCGCGACGAACGCGACCAGCGCATCGGCGATCGGTACCGCGATCCGATCGGGGATCGCACGCGGCACGGCGGGCGCGGGCGCGAGGCCGATCTCGACGATCCCGACGACGTTGGGCGGCGGGGTCAGCTGGAACGGCAGCATATCCGCGCCGGGCTTGATCGCGACGATCACGAACCGGACGTCGGGCAGATGCGTGATCAGATCCTGCAGCCAGCCGGACACGCCGCCGATCACATAGGGATACGCACCCTCGACGATCAGGCAGATGTCCGCCTCGGGGATGTCGCGCGACGCGGACCGGGACCGGTCGGGGGCCAGGGCCGACAGCGCGATCACGCCGCGGCTCCCGTCAGCCACCATGTCGCCAGCGTCGTCGCGCCGCGGTCGCTACCGTCGACGGGAGCGTCGTCCCGCTCCGACGATGCCTCGATCATGGTCGCCATCCGGTCGATCGCGTCGTAATCGCTCACGGCCCAAAATGCCTCGATCATCAACGCATCGCGCGTTTCCGATCGCGGGTCATTCGCCCCGGACGCTACCGAAGCCACCATCGTCGCGACCGCGTCTTCGCGAAGGTGGCGGCGTTGCGAATCGGACAGCAGCACGTCCGAGCGGGCATGATCGCCGAGCAGCGTGGCCAGGCTGAGCGCGGCATCCGGATCGTCGCCCTCGGCAACCCGCGCCGACAGCCGCACACGCGCCAGCACCAGGTTCTCCGCGACCCGCGACGACGCGGCGGCGGCCAGCGCGCGGATCGTCTGGTCGCCGTCGGTAAGCGCCAGCGCGATGAGCGGTGACAGCGCCGGCTCGAACGATCGCACCACAGTCTCCAGCGCCCGCCGTCGCTCGGCGACCGCACCGTGCCGCATGATCGTCACCAGCGAACTCAGCGTGTCGGGGGTCGCATGATGCACCCGTCCATCGAGCATCCGCGCGACCGCGAGACGCGCGCCGCGCTGCGCGGACCCGCCGGCAACCGGGCCGAACATGGCGTCGTCGCTCCGCTGCGTGGTGGACCGCGATAAACGCCCAAGCGACCCGGCGAGGAGGAGCGCGACGAGCAGTCCGAACGGCCCGAGCACACCAAGCATCGCCGCCGCAAAGCCGGTCGCAGTGCCACCGCGAAGCCACACGCCGAACCCGAACGCGCTCACCACGGCGTGCGCAGCGAGGCCCCAGCCGACCGCGACGCCGAATATCTGGCACGCCGTCAGGATCAGCAGTTCGACGATCGCCAGCGCGATCAGGCGGAGGATCATGCGACCAGCCCGGCGGATCGCACCGACGGCCGTGTCGTGTTCGGCATAGCCGCGAGCAGGGGCGTCAGCCACGTGGTGATCTCGGCGAGTTCGGCGGTACGGCTGGCGTTCAGCGCCTCGAAGGGCAGCGTATGGAGGACCAGGCATCCGACGACCTCACCGGTCTTCCGATCGGGCAAGGCGATGGCGGCAACGCCGATACCGTCGAGCACGTGGCGATCGCTGCGCTTGGCGACATGCAGGACCCGCTTATGCCGTTCGATCCGCTCCATGAGCGCGGCGGGCAGGACGTCGCGTCGTCCCGCGGTGACTGGCCCGCGAAGCCAGGCGCGTGCCTCGTCGCCGGTGACGCGGTAGCAGGTGAAGTCGGGGGTCCGCGCGGCAAGCGCGATCAGTTCGGCGATCGCGCCGCGCCGTTCGGCGGGGTCCGGCGAACACAGCCGCGCGGCGGTCTCGATCGCATGACCGACGGTATGCGCTTCGGTTGCGATCTGGACCTGCAACTGGCGATTGGTCTGCGACAGTGTTGCAAAGGCCTCGGTCAGTCGCGCGAGATTACGCGTCGCGACACGGCCGCGCGTCTCGAGCCGATCGTGACGCCCGGTGCGGATGATCGTCACTTCGCCGATGACCCCGGCAACGACGAACCACATCAGTGGCTGGAGCGACAAATGGAACAGATGGTCGAGATAATCGCGCTCGCCCGGATTGTCGTGGACATGGGCGAGCCACAGTCCCGATGCGATCGCGGCGGCTAGAACGCCGGGGCCGGTGCCGTAGGCGAGCGCCATCACCAGGACCGGCAGCCAATAGGGGTTCGGCTGGACGCGCGCAAAACCGGTGCCGCCGGTCAGCCACCAGTCGAGCGCGGCCAGCGCGGCAAAGGCGATTGCGATCTCGACCGCGATGCGCACGGGACGTCGCCACCGGGTCAGCGATTGGATGCCTTGTTCGTCGTGAGTCACTGCGTATCCCCAAGGCTGCGTGTCAGCAGCGCCCGCGCATAGAGTTGGCGTCCCGAAAAGCCGGGGCGCGCGATCGAGGTGATGCCGCCGCTGCCCTCGACCCGCCAGGCCACCGCGATCGGCGCGGTTATGCCCAGGCTGGCGGTCGGGCCGTCGCCGCCGAACCGGTCGATCGTCCACCCCGCCAGCGCGGTCATCTGGACGGCACCGACCGCGCCGCTGACCAGGCCCTGGATAGTATGGTTCTCGCGGGTGGCGAGCGGAATGAGCGGGAGCCCGTTCACGCCCAGCTGTTGGCGTTGAACATATTCGGCCTCGAACCGATAGGTCAGGCCAAGCGCGGGGAACTGGCGACGGATGAGATAATCCACCCCGCCACTCGCGACGATGGTGTCGCTCGCGCCGTTGCTGCCGGCGAGCCCATACCGGCTCGCGCCGATATCCGCCTGCCCCAGCAGGCCGGGTGTCAGGCGGTAGGTAACGCCGATCAGTGCGCGCGACAAATATCCGCCCGCCAACACCTGCGCCGGGGTCGAGTAGTCGGGCATGTGCCGGGTCAGCGTCGCGCGAAACTGCGCATCGGCGGATCCCACGACCGCCTTGGCACCACCGCCGGTAACGCCGTCGTCGAGCGCCGCGGAGGCGAGCAGTTGGACGCGGACGGCGCCGTCGAATGCAGCGGCCAGCGAGGCGTCGAGGATGGTTTCGCCGCTGCGGACGGTCTGCGCAACGGTGCCGACGCGGCTGACGACATGGCGAAGGCCGCCACCGGCGACCAGCGTATTGCCGACCGCGGCGTCGATCCGTGCCCCAAACTCCGCCTGCGACAGATCGCTGCCGTCGCGCGCGGTGACGCCGATGCTTGCGGTCCCGGGTGCGGCGGCGATCGCGCGCCGTGCGGTCAGGTCATCGGCCGCGAGTGCGCGGTATTCGCGCGCCGCCCCGCGCACGTCGCCGTCTGCGAGCCGCGTGGCAGCGAGCATGCGCGCGGCGCGTCGATCGGTCGGATAGCGTGTCGCCAAGGCTGTCGCGGCGCGTCGTGCCGGCCCCGGATAGCCCGCTGCGGCGTCCGCCTCGATCGCGGCCAGCGCGGCATCGGAGGCGGTGTCGTCGGTGCTGTCGGCCAGCGGTTCGCTCGAGGCGGGCGGTGAGAAGGCCAGCGCGACCACCGGTCCCGCCTGCCGCCACGTCATCGTCCAGCCGGCGGCGGGACGCAGCACGAGGCTGTCGTCGTTCCAGCGCAGATCGCCGATCGCATCGCCTGCCGCGTCACGAAATGCGGCGATCCGGTCGGGCGTGATCGGCTGGTTGAACCGCGCGACCAGCTCGCCGTCGCGGTCCTCGATGCGGACCACGGCCGCGTCGGGCCAGGCGAGCCTGGTCTCGGGCGCGGCGATCCGGCTGTCCGCGAAGACTGTACGGGGAACGGTCAGCACGGGTGCATCCGTCAGGCAGAGCAACAGCGCGATCATTGCGCCAACACCGTCCGCGCCCGGCCCGGCTGGCCCTGCGCGATGAGCAGGCGGGCGTGCAGCGCGGCGAGCGATCGGTCACGCGGCATCTCCGACCGCAGTGTTTCGACCAACACTACCGCCTCGGACCGACGCCCGAGCTTTTCCAGGATCTCCACGCGTGCCTTGCTGTCGGCCGGAGTCTGGGCGAGCGCGCGGTCCAGCCAGGGGCGGGCCGCCCGCTCACCGCCGAGCCGCGCCTGCACGTCGGCCATCAGCCGCAGCGCCGGAAGGTCGGTCGGCGCGGTCGCCAGATGTTCGTCAAGCCCTGCCGCCGCGCCCTTGGCATCGCCCGCATTCCAGGCGGTCCAGGCGAGGTCGAGCTGATCGCGGGGTGCCGCGACTCCGGCTGCGACGCGGCGTTTCGCGATTGCTGCCGCTTGGGTCGAATCGATCCGTGCGGGGGCGGCGGCCGACAGCGCGCCGAGCTGCGCCGGATCGAGTGCGCGCCCGTCGAGCAGCGACGTCACCAGCGTGCGACCGGCGGCATCATTGCCCGCCGCGCGGGCCAGCGACAGCCGCATCAGCAGCATGTCGGTCTGGCTCGCGAGCGGATGCCGCGTCACGAACGCCAGCGCCTCGCCCGGCCGGTCCCGCTCGGCATAGCGTACCAGCCAGCCACGCTGCTGGCTCGCGGTGCCCTGCAGCGCTTGTTGCTTCAGCCAGGAGAGATCCTCGGACCCAGGCCGTGGGCCCATCAAGTACAGCAGGCGCTGCGCTACCGGCGCGGTGGGTGGCATTCCGCTCGCCGCCCGGCGCAGGACGGCGATCGCATCGGCGCGATAACCCGCCGCCAGCAAGCGTTCCGCTTCCCGCTCGGGCTGTGCGCCCGGCGCCGCAGCACGGGCCAGCAATTCGGTCCGCAGACCCTCGCGGTCGCCCGCCTTGGTCATGATTTCCTCGCGCGCGGCCGGACGCTGCGCGACCGGGAGATAGCCGGCCGCCCGCAACCCTGCCGCGGTATCGTTCGCACGCGCCGCCACGCGGATCGCCAGCCAGGGATCCGCCGCCCGCCAGTTCGCGGCCGTCGCCTTGTCAAGCAGCGCGATCAGGTCGCCGCGGCCGGCCGTGTCGGCGCGGCGCGCGAGATCGAGCGACAGCGTGGCATCGGGCGGCGGGATCACATGGTTCGCCGCCGCCGCGATCACGAGGTCGGGCCGATCGATCGCATAGGCCGCCGCGACGATGTCCGTGGCCGCCACGCGTCCGCGCGTCTGCACCGCCTGCGTCACGAGCGCGACGGCATCCGCGCTACGCTCGGTCTGGCGCAGGAGGTCGACGCGCAACCGCCACGTCGCGGCGGCAGCGCCATCGGGCCGCGCCGCGAGATAGTCGAGCGCCACCGCCGGCCGCTTCGCCGCGGCCAGATCATAGGCGACTTGCAGCGTCGATACCGGCTGACCTTCCGCGATCAACCGCGTGGTGAGCGCGGCCAGCGTCGCCGCGTCGGCGGTCGCGATCTGCGCTGCGATCGTCGGGTTCGCCGGTGGCAGTACCGGCGGCGATACCAGCGCGGCCGGCATCGAACTCACCGGCGCCGGCACCGGTTGCGCACGACGCTCGGCGTGACGGATCTCGCGCGCGTTCGGCAGCAGCATCAGCCCGCCCGCGAGCAGGCCGAGCCCGGCGATTGCGGGCAGGACGATCGCGAGCCGTCCGCGTCGGCGGTCGATCCTCATCCGGTCGGTTCCGGCATCAGGCGGTCGAGCGCGAGCGTCGCAACATAGGGGCTGAACCCCGCCGCGCGCTCACGCGCATACAGCGCCGCGATCTGCGTCGTATCGGCAGGATTCCAGTAATCGAGCGTCATCAACGCCAACGCCGGGTTCCGGGCTCGCGCGGCGCGCAGGCGAGCCGCTTGCCACGCCCAGTCCGACTCGCTGAGCAATTCATAGCGTTTGGCAGCGAAATTCCACCGCGACGCCATCGCCTCGCCGAGCAGATAATCGATCTTGGGCGCGACGTCGGGCAGCAGCGCGTAGCCGCGGTTGAGCATGATGCGAATTTTGGGAAAGCGCGCGCGCACGGCGGCGATCAGCGTCGCGCCTGCCGCCACCATGCCCGTGTTGGCGACCGGATCCTGCCGTTCCATCGCTTCGGCGTTATCCATCGTATCGATGAAGATTCCGTCATAGCCGAGCGCCAGGATCGCGGGGATGAGGCGGTCGAGCACCGCCGCACGCCATGCCGGGTGGCGCAGGTCGGCGAGCCGCGCGTCGGGCCAGTTGGGATTGGCGGCGTTGAGCGCGCCGGCCTTGTCGAGCGCGGCGAAATACGGCCGGCTGCGCTCGACCTCGCCGAAGCTGACATAGCCGAGCAGAATGCTGCCGGGGCCTCGCAGTGGTGCGATCGGCCGGGCATGATGCGGCTCGAGCACCAGCAGCGCGCACGCCCGCGCGAGCGCGGGATCGGTGGTGGCGCCGTAATCGATGCCCCAGCGTAGCGCCGTGTCCGGGGACGGTTTCGGTGTCGCCTGCGACCGCGATCGCGCGCCGATCGTTAGCCCGATCGCTCCCATCGCGAGCACCCGCCGCAGGATCGTCCGGCGTGCCATATCATCAGATCCCGTCATAACAGACGCCCTCCGTGCCCCACAACCGAGGGATTGTTGCCGACGAACAGCAGATAGGTGAGGCTCACCGTGGCTTCGGCGACCAGCGCGATGCCGACCGACGCTCCGACCACCGCACCCGCCATATAACCCCAGCCGAACGCGGCAAACCCCGCATGCCATTGCGCCAGTGTCGCGATGGCACTGCCGACCGCGAAGGCGCTCCAGGTCAGCAGGATCCGGCCGAACAGGTCGTAATAGGCCAGCACGACGGTCGCGGCGATCACCACGAGGTGGAAGACCGTACCGAGCGAGGTCTGGCGAAAGGTGAAGATCGCGCGCGCGTCCGCCCCGATCAGGTCGAACAGCGGCACCGCGAACACCCAGGCGAGCGCCGCGACGAGCGCCTGCACCAGCAGCATGATCCGCAGCCCGTCGAACATCGTCCGCGCGAGCTCGCTGCGCGCCTCCTCGATCCGTTGCAGCGTAGAGGTGCCGGTACACCGCACGATCAGGTCGCCGAACGCGCGATCGAAGCGCGTCTCGGTGACGATCAGCAGCAGCGTGAGGCCGGGCACCATCGTCAGCAGCCCGAGAAAGCTGCCCTGGTCGTTGA
Organism: Sphingomonas sp. PP-F2F-A104-K0414; assembly: GCF_004340945.1. Lineage (GTDB taxonomy): Bacteria > Pseudomonadota > Alphaproteobacteria > Sphingomonadales > Sphingomonadaceae > Sphingomonas. The sequence continues at coordinate 529,505 of NZ_SLYD01000005.1, read as the reverse complement.
TCGGATTGAGCCGCAACAGGCCGATCGCGCGGAGGCTGTCGGGCCCCAGCCATAACAACCATTTGTCGATCCAGATCGCCGCGACCCCGGCGACCCCCGCCGCAGCGACGATCCAGGCGAGCCGCGGCGTCATCGCATCGCGCGTCGGCAGGACGGGCGGGGCGGAGAAATGCCGGCGGATCACCACCATGATCGCCGCCAGCGTCAGGCCGATGCCGCCGGCGATGATGGCGAGCACGGTGACGACGTCGAGCTTGGGCAACAGTGCCAGCAGTAGTGTCGCGAAACCGATGCCGAGCAGATAGGCGAGGGGGATCGCGCGGTAACGGCGAAGCGCGGTGAGTAGCGGTGCGGCGATCCAGACCTGCGTCAGCCACGCGAGGATCAGCGTCGCGAGCGCCGCCTCGCCGAGGGGAAGCCGCGCGAGCATGCCATACACGACCGCGCCGACGCCCAGCGCGATCGCGCCGCCGATCGCGAGCGCCACCAGCATGATCCCCGACACGCCGCCTGCATCGCGTGCGAAAATGCGATCCGCGACCATCCGCGTCGCCAGGATGCCGACCGGCGCCGCGGCGAGCGCGGACAGGCTGAACGCGTAGACCAGGATCGTCTGCACGGTCCGCGCGCCATCGGTGCCGAGATGCGCGCCCGACCAGTGGTTGAGCATCGCCATCGCGACCGCGGTGATCAGCCACGGCCCGGCGCTGATCACCGCACCGAACGCGGCGGCGCCGACAATCCCGCCGACGCCGCCCTCCCGCGCGGTTTTCGCTAATTGGAAGCCTATGCCCGCCATAACACTGCCGGCCTATGTCGCGAACTACATGAAGAAATCGTTCGCAGTCAGGACATGATGGCCGGTCAGCGCGATCGAGAAATCGGCGGCCGAACCGCTGTCGGTATTGCCTTCGACGACGGTGAATTCCTTCCCACCGATCATCTGGTAGCTGTAGCGTAGCTGGCCCGCCGCGGAGAATTTCGCGGTGGTGCCGATGAAGCTGAACGCCTGGTCGCCGCGCGCGAACAGCGAGCTGTTGGCGTCGATCATCGACAGGTCGATTTTGTCCTGCCCGACGGTGAAGTCGGTGATGACGTCGCGCGACGACGAAGGCAGGCTGTCGCCCTTCACCTCGAAGCGGAAGATGTCCGCGCCGGCGCCGCCGGTCATGAAGTCCATGTCGTCGCCACCGATCAGGATGTCGTTGCCGTCGCCACCGTTCAGCACGTCCTTGCCATCGCCACCGATCAGCGTGTCGTTGCCCGCGCCGCCGTTAAGCGTGTCGTTGCCGAGACCACCGATCAGGCGATCGTTGCCGCCCAGCCCGTTGAGCACGTCGTTACCCCAGCCGCCGTCGAGCACGTCCTGCTCGCCGGTGCCGGTGATCGTGTCCGCGAACATCGTGCCCGTCTTGGTGATGCCGACGATATCGGTAACCCCGATCGTCAGCGTCTGAGTGTCGATCGCGCCGCGCGCGTCGGTCGCAACGACTGTCACGCCGTAGATATTGTCGCGGTTGAGGTCGGTCGGTGCCTCGTAATCGGGCGCGGTGACGAACTTCAGCACGCCAGTGGTCGCGTCGATCGAGAAATTGGCGCCATCACCGCCGGCACCGATCGAATATTTGATCGAATCGCCCCAGACGATGTTCGCGTCGGTCGCGGTGATCGTGGTCAGCGCGGTGCCGTTCTCAGCGATCGACAGCGCGCCCGTGGTGCCGCCGCCGAACGAGGTCAGCACGGGGTCCACATTGGCCTGATGGCCGATCTTGACGTCGTGGACGCCGATCGCGCCGAGGTCGATCGTCAGGATCTCGCCGATCTGGCTCGCGATCTTGCCACCGCTCAGCGTCGTCCAGTCGGTGCCCGGCGCTTTGAGGTCGACGGTCACCTTGCCCTCGCCCTCGACGGTGAACGCCAAGTCACGGCCGTCGCCGCTCAGCGTCGTCAGCGTCGCGCGCATCGGCAGCGCGGTGATGTGCGTCACGTCGTCGGCAACCGCGCCCATCGTTATCGCATAGGTGCCGCCCGCCTTGGGCAGGAACACCGTGTCCGCGTCATACGCGTACCAGTTGGCGACGCCCTTGATCACCTGGCCGTTGCTCTGGCCGTCGACGCCGAGCGAGAAGGTGCCGGTGGTCGCGCCGACCGTCGCGGTGATCGTGTTGCCGACCACGGTCGAGGTGATCGTCGCATTCTGGAACGCGCTGACCCGGCCCGCCAGATCGGCGAGCGTCACGAACTCGACGCCGGCGGCGGCGGCCTGCGCAATGAAAGTCGTGAACATCTGCTTGGTGTACAGGCTGGTGGCGCCGTCGCTGGCCCACATCGTCGGGCCATAGTCATGCCACGGCCACACGATGACGGGAGCATCGGCATTCGCGGTCAGCGCGCCGAATTCCTTCGCCCAGGTCGCGCTGGCCTCGGCGACGGTCTTCTTCTGGAACTCGATCAGCGAGAAGTCGAACGACGTGTTCGGCGCCAGATAGACCTTGTCGTCGGCGGCGTTCTGCGGCGTCATATAGCCGATCGCGTTGGGATAGCCCGCGCCGACGCCCGAATAGCCGCCGCTGAGATACGTCACGTATTTCAGGATCTCCTGACTTGTCGCGATCTGCTCGGGTGCGCCCGGCACCGCGGCACCGCCGACCGTCACGGTCTTGCCGAGATACGCGCTCAGCTGCTTTTCCAGCTCGGCGCGCGACTGGCCGAACTCGAACGCGATCTGCGCATCGGTCAGCAGGTTGGTGTCCATCGGATGCGTGTAGCTGTGCGTGCCGATCTCGTTGCCCGCATCGAGCAACGCCTTGTACACCGGCAGCGACACAGCCCAGTCGGTCGCCTCGCCCTTGGCCGGATCGTTGCCGATATTGACGTAATAGCTGCCGACGAAATTATACGCGGTCTTCCACTCGGTCAGGATCGGCAGCAGCTTGTCGTAGATCCCGGGCGTGGTGCCGGCCGGATTGACCTCCTCGATCTGCTTGCTCTGGTCCATGTCGACGCGCGACGCGAACAGCCCGGCCTGGCGGGTCATCTGCAATCCGACCGACAGCGTATCGCCGTGGACCGAGTAATCGATCGCCTTCTGCAGCAGGTTGTCGTCGGCCATCACCGCTTCGCTCGAGAACAGTACGTTGCGGCCGCCGGTCTGCGTCGCGATCGCCGCCGAATAGGTCTGGCCGTTCACCGTCTCGGTGGCGATCGTCGTGCCCGTGCCGCTGACGCTGGTGAACGCGTTCCAGCCGACGCCGGTATATTGGCGGATGACCTGCCCGTCGGCGTAGCCGTCGAGCACGAGGTGCGATGCGTCGCTCGCCTTGACGGTGACGTCGGCGGGGAAGCCGCCGGTCACGCGCGTCGCGTCGAACAACAGCTTCATCCGCGAATACGAGTCGCCGGCGAGCGCGGTGTTGTCTGCGCCGTTGGTCATGAACTCGCCCGCCGCGACCAGGCCGATGCCGAACTGCTTGGTCGCCTGCTCCAGCGTCTGCGCGATCAGGTCCGCTTTGCTCGTCTCGACGTTGCGGAACGACGGGAAGACGATCGTGTCGTATTTGGCGAGCGTCGCGAGGCTGGTGAGGTCGCCTTCGGTCAGGATGTCGAACGGCACGCCGGCCTGCATCGCCTGGGACTGCGCGGCCATGAACAGGTGCGAATAGGCGGTCTTGCTGAAATAGGCGTTGGCGGTCGAATCGGACCAGACGATCGCGATCCGGTGCGACGGGTCGGCGACGATGCCGGTGTCGTTGAAGACGGTGAACGCGGGGTTCGAATAATTGCCGGGCAGGAACGCGGTGTCGTTGACGTCGTAGATCGTGTCGATCGCCTGCGGATTGCCGATCGCCGTCTTGGGCACCTTGAACTCGACGGTGGTGCGATCGGCGGACCACGCCGCCTGCAAGCCGCTGGCGACGAGGGTCTGCTCCGCCGCGCCGTTGTATAGCGACACGGTGCCGTCGGCCGCGAAGTTGACGTTGTACTCGGCGCCACCGGCGAAACCGAACACCTGGTAGCCGGTGGTCGCGTTGCGATCGGTGTTGAGCCACGCGGTGGTGTTCGCGCCGATCGCGGTGGGCGCGGTGATCGCGAACGCGAAGTCCGCGCCGTCGCTGCGCGCATAGATCGCGTATCCGGTGCCGAGCCCGCGATCGATGCGGTCGCCGGCGGTCCAGTCGTTCAGGTTGCCATCGACCGTTATCGGTGCTGCGTTCGCCATCGTTCGTCCCCGTTTCGCCACAGGCCTCACGGCCGGGCTGAGGCTGCCCGCCATGAAACTGACCGTGCCCTAGCGAATACAGCCAGCCTTTCGAACAGCTTAGATGGTCAGTTTGCACCGAACCTGTATCAGCGTGGTACGGGGATGGCTCTTTTGATCCTGGGGCCCGGGCGGGGGGGGCGAGATCAGCCAATACACAACAAAGGTAGGATTTGATATCCGCCAAGGGTTCGGGCTTCCGCGCCGGCTACATAGTAGTTTTGATGCAGGCGTGAACGAGCGCGCGAAGTCGAAAACAGAAAATGGTGTGCGAACGTCTTAAATGGGGTCTTGCCCGCCAAGGACTCTCTATCGGTGAAATACAACCAGGGTATGTAGATCCATAATCGGGTAGCTTGGTGTCAAATTTAGAATGTCGCGGAGATGAACGAGCGCCTAAAGTTGGTCTGATGAGAAGGAAGCGGTAAATCCGACTGTGGGTCATGCCGTCGATCGGCGATGGTACGGTCGTTTTGCAGGTTCTTGGGCCTGTCGGTTTTGGAAACGCAGTCTACTCAGGACTCATCGCCGATGTAAGGCGAAGGGGAATTTGCTCATGTCGAAGGTCAATAGCCAAACCCTGGCGGCGTCGCAGTCACGCTCCTTTTGCACGAGAGCGCTCAGCAACATCCTCCGTTCGGCTGCTTCAACGGTGCTATTGCTCACCGCGACCGCGAACGCGACCGCACAGGATAAGCCTGTCGAAACGGGGCGAGACCTGGTCGAGGATCTCCATACCGCATTTGGCGAGCATCACGCGCGCGCCGTGCACGCCAAGGGTATCATTCTCGAGGGTCGGTTCGAGCCCACGAGAGCCGCGCGATCGCTGAGCCGGGCGCCGTTGTTCGAGCATGCTACGCCGGTCATCGTGCGCTTTTCGAACTTTACCGGTTTTCCAAACATTGCCGACAATGACCCCGGCGCCAACCCACGTGGCATGGCGATAAAGTTCGGGTCGCCTGCCGCTCCTTCACTCGACATCGTCACGCACAATTTCGACGGGTTCCCGACCCGGACCGCCACGGAGTTCGGCGCGCTGCTGCGTGCGATCGGCACGAGTGGTCCCGGGGTTGCCGCACCGACGCCGCTCGACGGGTTTCTTGCCACACATCCAGATGCCAAGACGTTCCTGACGACGCAGCACCCGGCGCCGCTGAGTTACGCGACGACGGCGTATTTCGGGGTCAATGCAGTGACTTTCACCGACCGCAATGGACGTGCGCGACCGGTGCGCTATCGCTTCGTCCCCGCCGCGGGCGAGCATTATTTCGGTACCGGGGCGGGCCCGGCGCCTGACTATCTGCAGCCTGAGATCGCCAAACGCTTCAAGGACGGGCCGGTCCGCTTCGACTGGTATGCGCAGCTCAGCGAGCGCGGGGACCTGCTTGACGATCCGTCGATCGCGTGGCCGTCGCGCCGGAAACTGGTAAAGCTGGGCACGATCACGATCGCAATGCTGGCTGCGAACACCGCCGAAGCCGACCGTGCGCTGACATTCCTTCCGGGGCGGATGCCGGACGGAATCGCTGCCGCCGACCCGATGCTCGCGACCCGCACCGAGGCGTACCCGGTATCGTTCGGCGAGCGGCAATAATTTGCGGCCGCTCGCCGGTGGTTCATGGAAGATCGCCAATGTTGAAGCCGCGCCGGTACGATCCCGCGATTAGCGTGTCGTTCGGTGCAGGCGCGTTTAAGGAAACCCAGTCATGACGGGAACCCAGCATGCAACAGCCGCACGGGACGCGAAGCGGCGAAATGCGGAGGCGCTCGGTATCGACGAGGCCTTTGTCGCGCGAATGATCGAGCGGTTCTACGCCAAGGTGCGGCTAGACGACGTCCTCGGACCGATCTTTGCCGCGCATGTGGCCGACTGGACGCCGCATCTCGTACAAATGAACCACTTCTGGCGTTCCATACTGTTCAGCTCGGGCGAATTCGCTGGAAATCCGATGCTCAAGCACGTCGTCATTCCCGATCTCGGGCGTGCCGAGTTCGCCCATTGGCGCATGCTGTTCGAGGAGACGCTCGGCGAAATCGGAACCGAGGCGGCACGGGGTCACGTGATCGAGCGCGCCCGGAACATCGCGAACAGCCTGCTCAGCGCGGCGATCGTGCATCAAGGCGGCGGCCTTGGCCTGAGCAAGGCCGATATGCTCCAAGCGGCGATGCGCGGGGCTCTCGCGGTCATCGAAGGGGCCGGGTCCGCACAGTCCCATGCTGCTGCGCAAGCAACGCATCGATCAGCAATCGCACTTGTCGCTGGACGCGGGGCACGACCGAAGCATCGCGAAGCGGATCCGCGGCAAACGCGTCATCGGCGAACACGAGTGCATCGGGCATCACGATCACACCCATGTGCTGGAGAATCGTGCGAAGGTGCTGCAGCGCGATCGCGCCGCTCTCGACGTCTTCGGTAATGGACATGATCGCTGCGATCTTGTCGGGGAAAGGGGCAAGGCCGCCGGTGCCGAAGGTCGGCTGAGATCCCCATTCGAGGGCGTTCTTGAGCAGGATCGAGCCCGAGCCGTTATACCCCGGGTAACAGATGAGCAGACCCTCGGCGAGAAAGGCCGCCAGCGCGAGTTGGGTCGTGGCATTCGGCGCGGGATTGAGGAAGGCTGCGACCTCGCCAAACCGCTCGGCGAGCGACAGCGGCGCGACGACGAACCCGAGGCCGAGCGCCGGGCTGAGCATCTTGCCAAAGCTGCCGACATGGATCACCCGGCCGTTCGGATCGGTCCCCGCGAACGCCGGCACTGCGCGTCCCGACAACTGGAGTTCGCTCAGGTAATCATCCTCGATGATCCAGCCGTCTTCGCGCACTGCCCACGCCACGAGCTCCCGCCGGCGCCGTGGCGACAGGGCGACTCCGGTCGGCGCCTGCTGCCCCGCCGTCACCACCGCGATCGCCGCGTCGGGGGCGATCTCGACCCCGCGGGCGACCTGGATACCCTCCGCGTCGACCGGGACATAGGCGATCGACATGCCGGTGAGTTCCAGCGCCCGCCGCGCCATCGGAAATCCCGGATCTTCCATCCAGGCGGTGCGGCCTTGTGCCTGCAACGTCAAAATCGCGAGGCTCAGGCCATTCTTGTAGCCGCTTGTCAGGATGATCTGGTCGGGCAAGCACCGAATACCGCGCGCGATCGCCAGATAGCTTGCGATCTGCGCGCGAAGATCGGGATGGCCGCGCGGATCGGGAGGGCCAACCGGTGCCATCGCATCGTCGCGCACCGCCTTCGTCCGCATCCGTGACCAGAGTTTCGCCGGGAAAGCGTCCTGGGCCGGTACGCCCATCTGGAAGGGGAGCGGCTTCAGATAGAAGCCGCGCTCGATCCCCTGCATCGGGCGCGGAATGTCGACATGAACCGCGGCAGGCAGGATAATCGATTTTCCGCGACACGCGTTCCGGCGGCGCCAGAGGATATCACGAGCGACTCATCGATCAGCCGTTCGTACGCCGTCCTGACGGTACCTCGGGCGACGCCAAGCTGAGTCGCCATGTCGAGCCATGATGGCAGCCGGGCGCCAGGCTCCAGCCGCCCCTCGACGATCGCTTCGCGCAAATTTATCGTTATCTGTTCGGCGATTGGAACAGGTCGATCGCGATCGATGACGATCGACAGGGGCGAAGCAGCCGATGGCATGCTCATGTTCGTTTCCCTGAAAGTTAGTTTGCCCTGCCGGTCAGGTGGTATCGCTGTACAGCTTCGTCGCAGGACTGTCTCGAGGTCTTCCAATGTTCTGAGGAATTATAGATTCTTGGGTCGAGGGTATTGGACAGGCACTGGGCACTGAGCAACGGTAGTCCAAGACTAAGCTTATCACGCAAAAGCAGCGAAGTCTCGTGGCTCGCCTGAAGCCTGCCTAGCCGTTTGCGACCTGAACAGAGATCCGAAAATCGCAACTGAACGAGCGGCAGGTTTCGGGAGGCGATGAGCGCCACTTGAGCGACTGCTTATAGTTCCTGCCGGCCGTAAAAGGATTATAGGCCCGCGAGCCCATGCAGTAACGTCAGTCGATCTGCTGCTGTTATGGCTGGGTGAGAGCCGTAGAAGCCGACTAAATGGTTAAGCTAAGCCATGGAACGTCTAAACTTAGCAAGAATTACGGAATAACCATCGCCGCGTTGTTAATGTTACTGCTTGCTTCCTGCGCGTCTCAAGAGGCGATGCATTCACCGACGCAGGGCATGACAGCGGTGTACTTGCCGCCTGTGCGCTTGGGCGGACAGGGACGCTTGATCTTCCACCAAGCGCCCGCACCGACGCCGCGTGCGCCTCTCGCCGGGTTGACGGCAGATTACATACCCGGTCCCTGGTCGATCTTTTCGAGAAGAGCGACAGGCCCAATTTCGAGTTTCAATTGGCGCTCGAAAGATCGCGGGAGTGCCAAGCGATAACTGGCACGCCCAATTGTGGGCGAAAACAGAATGACCAGAGTGGGAAGAAAAACGGAACAGCCGCTTTCAAGCGCTCAAGTGGCGAAAGCTGACGTTCGCTCATACGGTGAGACAGGGCGATTGCGGAACGACTGTTCATAGTCGTGAACTGTCGGTGCAATGTTGTTAATTAATCGGTTCTAGCTTCTAGACCGACGCGGCATAGACCAAATTTTCAGTCGGCTCGGATATTTCCGACGTATTCTCAAAATGCTACGCCGGATTGCGCGAGTTTACCCGAACTCGAACATGGCGGCGGGAAAGGGTCGCGAGATCGTTTACGCCGGCTAGGGTCATCGTGCGCTCGAACTCCTCGGTCAGCAGCGTCAGCGCGCGGTTGACGCCTGCCTCTCCGCCTGCCGCTAGGCCGTACAGATAAGGGCGCCCGATCGAACAGGCGGTCGCCCCCAGTGCGAGCGCCTTCACGATGTCCGAGCCACGCCGAATGCCGCCGTCGCAGATCACATCCGGCGCATCGCCGACGGCGTCACGTACTGCGGCGATCTGATCGATTGGCGCAGGCGCTCCATCGAGTTGGCGTCCGCCGTGGTTCGATACCATCACGCCGGTCGCGCCCGACGCGATCGAACGTCGCGCGTCCTCGGGCGTCATCACGCCCTTGATCGCGAGCGGCCCGTTCCACTCGCGGGCGAGCCATTCGACATCGCGCCAACCGACCGACCTATCGAACTGGCCGCCGATATAATCGAACAGGCTCATCGGCCCCGACGCGAGCGCGTCGATCTTGTGGCTGACGTTCGCGAGATCGAATTTGGACCCCGTCAGCGCGGGCAGCGACCATGAGGGATGACGCGCGAAGCTCAGCAACGACTTCAGTGTCAGCTTGGGCGGCAGGGACAGTCCGCTACGCCTGTCTCGCTCGCGGTTGCCGGCTACAGGTGTGTCGACCGTCAACGCCAGTCCGTGGAAGCCTGCGTCCCGGCAGCGAGCGACGAACTCTGCGGTAAGGCCGCGGTCCTTGAAAATATAGATCTGGAAAACCTTCGGTCCGGCGAAGGCCTGGGCAAGGTCTTCCAGCCGCGTCGTTCCCATTGTCGACAGGCTGTAGAGGATGCCGTGGCGTGCGGCCGCGCGCGCGACGGCGAGTTCGGCATGGCCGTGGAACATTCGGGTAAGCCCTGTCGGCGCCAGCATCAGCGGCCAGCGCGATGGCTGTCCGAACAGCGTCGTGCCGGTCCGGATTTCCGAGACGTCGTTCAGGACGTCCGGCACCAGCTCGTAGTCCGCAAACGCGCCGACGTTTCGGCGCAGCGACACTTCGTCGTCGGCGCCGCCGTCGATATAGTCGAAGATCGGTCGCGGCAGCCGTTTGCGTGCCATCAGGCGCAGATCGGCTATGTTGTTCGCACGTTGAAGTCGCGTCATGGGCCCTGCCACTGGTTAAAGTCGGTGCGGATTGCTCCCGTGATCAGGATGTCGGAGAAGCCATTTCCATCTGACCGCATTCGGAGCGAGCTACAAAACCATTCGCTGTGCCCGTCCGCTGCTTGGTTGTGCCTCCCAACGCCATCGGGCGTAAACCAAGTTCCCGGGTACTTTGGGACGAGTCGACAAACGCAGAGGGATAGAAGCGTGGGTGTACCTCATCGATTGATCGGCAGGATAGCGAGGCTCGTATGGCGGATCGGCAAGCCGCGGACGATCGGTGTTCGTGCGCTGTTGCTGGACCGGGACGGGCGGGTCGCGCTGGTACGGCATACCTATGCCGATCACTGGTATCTGCCGGGCGGCGGCGTGAAGAAAGGCGAGAGCACGGTCGCTGCGCTGGCGCGCGAGCTTGCCGAGGAAGTGGCGATCGCTGACCCGGTGATCGAGCGAGTACTGGGCGTCTATCACAGCCGCGGGGAGGGCAAGGACGACCACATCGTGATCTTCGTCGTGCGAACCGCGGCGAGCGGGATACTAGACCGTGCTGACCTTCGGGAGATCGAACAGGCCGGCTGGTTCCCGCTGGACGACCTGCCGGAGACAACATCGCCGGCGACCCGACGGCGCATCGCCGAATACCAGCAGTGCGCGACCGGGACCGGGGCCTGGTAACGGGGGCGCTTGTCGGCCCACCGGACTGCACGATAAAAGCAACGATGCGCATAACGTGAGTTCGCGACGTGCGTTGCCGGACTGCTACCTTTGTCCTCCGACCGCGGTTGCGGATCGGGAGGAGAGAACATCGTGAGCCAACCCATCGTCTCGACCGCCGCCGGTATCGTGCAGGGGAGTGCCGCGGGCGACGTGCGGCGGTTCCTCGGCGTGCCCTACGCCGCGGCGCCGGTGGGTGCGAACCGGTTCGCGCCTCCACAACCGGTCGTGCCGTGGTCAGGCGTACGCGACGCGACGGTGACCGGCCCCAATGCGCCGCAGCGGACCAAGGCGTTCCCAGGCCTCGATACCGTACCGCTGATCGGCGAGGGCTGGATGCCGGGCGACGAGTATCTGACGGCGAATATCTGGCGGCCCGACGACGACCGGACTAGCCTGCCGGTGATGGTGTTCATCCACGGCGGCGGGTTCGTGATCGGCAGCAAGGATGCGCCGGTGCAGGACGGCAGCACGTTCGCGCGAGACGGCGTGATCTGCGTCGCAATCAATTACCGGATGGGCGTGGACGGCTTCCTGCCGATCCCGGGCGTGCCGACCAACCTTGGGCTGCGCGACATGATCGCGGCGCTGACATGGGTACGGGACGGCATCACCGCGTTCGGCGGCGATCCGGACAACGTCACCGTGTTCGGTGAGTCCGCAGGTGCTATGGCAATCGCGGACCTGATCGCCTCGCCGCTCGCCAAGGGATTGTTCCGGCGCGCGATCGTCCAGAGCGGCCATGGCGGGATGACGCGCTCGGTCCCGGTGATGCAGCGACTGGTAAAGAAGCTGGCCAAGATCCTGAAGATCACCCCCGACGCGACCGGCTTTAGCAGCGTGCCGTACGACGCATTGATCGACGCGGTCGAGGCGGTATCTGCACCGACCGCGCGGATCGATCTGCGCGACGAAGCGGGCCACGAACCGGTGTTCGGGATCAGCCGCTTCGTCCCCGTCCACGGCGACGACGTGCTGCCGCGGCGTCCGCTCGATGCGCTGGCGAACGGCGCGGGCGCGCAGGTGGACCTGCTGATCGGCACCAATGCGGAGGAGATGAACCTGTATCTCGTCCCCACCGGCGTGCGCGACAAGATCGGACGGTTGCTCGCCACCTATGTCCTCCACAAGTCGCAACCGCATGCGCGCAAAGTGCTGAAGGCGTACGGGATCGGGACGAAGGGCAAGAAGCCGGGGCAGGCGCTGACCGATGCGATGAACGATCTCGTCTTCCGCTGGCCCGCGCGGCGCTTTGCCGAGGCGCACAAGGGGCGCACGCACATGTACGAGTTCGATTGGCGCTCGCCGATGTTCAGCGGCGAGCTTGGGGCCTCGCACGGCATGGAGCTGCCGTTCGTGTTCGACACCCTGGCGTGTGCCACCGGCGAGCAGGGTCTTTGCGGACCCAATCCGCCGCAGGATCTTGCCGAACGGATTCACGCGCTATGGATCCGGTTCGCGACCGACGGCCGCCTGCCCTGGGTCGAATTCGATGCCGAAACACGGCAGGTCTATTCGCTTGTCCGGCAGGAGGCGCGGCACGAGCCCGTCATGCCGGCCGCACCCTTCCTGCCTTGAGGACCGACGATGTATCTCGAACGACTGAAGCTGACCGGCCGCCGTGCGCTCGTGACGGGTGGCGCGGCGGGGGTCGGCCTGGCGTGTGCCGAAGCGCTGGCGGAGATGGGCGCGCACGTAACGATCGCCGACCGCGACGAGGCGGCGATTGTAGCCGGACAGGCGGCGCTCGCGGACAAGGGCTATGCGGTCGACGGCATCGCGATGGACGTGACCGACTCGGCACGCGTCACCATGGTCGCCGATCAGCTCGGGGCGATCGACATCCTCGTCAACAATGCCGGCATCGCGCGCAGTGAAACCCCAGCGGAAGACGTCGCCAACGAGCATTGGCTGAACGTGCTCGACGTCAATCTCAACGGCACCTTCTGGTGCGCGCGCGCCTTTGGCCGGCACATGCTGGCGGCGGGGAAGGGCGCGATCGTCAATGTCGGGTCGATGAGCGGTTTCATCGTCAACCGGCCGCAACCGCAGAGCTATTACAACGCGTCGAAGGCCGCAGTGCACCAGCTCACCAAGAGCCTCGCTGCCGAATGGGCGCCACGCGGCGTCCGCGTCAACGCGGTCGCCCCGACCTATATCAACACCGTCCTCAACAGCTTCGCGGATCGCGAGGGCGAAATGTACAAGCGCTGGATTGACGGCACGCCGCAAGGTCGGCTTGGCGAACCCGAAGAAGTTGCGTCGATCGTTGCATTCCTCGCGTCGGATGCGGCCAGCCTGATGACCGGCAGCATCGTCCTGGCCGATGGCGGTTACAGTTGCTGGTAACGCACCGATCGGCGAAGTCCGCGAGCCGGACGGCATAGCGCGAGACCTTTCATACAGGTAAGCTATCGGATAGCTCTGACTGTAGAAGTAGCCGGCAATGGATCGGCGCTCTACAGGGATGAGGATCCAATGCGCTTTAAGACATTGCTCGCCGCAGGATGCGCCGCCGCCTTCACGACCGTGCCGGCCTATGCACAGGACGCCGCCGATACGGCCAAGACCGCAACGCCCGTCAGCTCCGATGACATCGTCGTCACGGCTCGCCAGCGCCAGGAGTCGCTGAAGGACGTGCCGATCGCGGTCACCGCGATCACCGGCGACCGGCTGAAGGAGTTGCAGGTCAACACGGTGAAGGACATCGCGTCCTACACGCCGGGGCTCAACATCAACTCGGACAGCGTCGGTCGCGCGTTCGTCTCGATCCGCGGGATCGGTACGACGCTGATCGATACGGTCCAGCCAGGCGTCGGCATCTTCATCGACGGCGTCTATCAGCCGAACACGTCCTACCTCAACTCGCCAATCGTCGACGTCGCGCGGATCGAAGTGCTGCGCGGACCGCAGGGGACGCTGTTCGGCAACAACACGCTGGGTGGCGCGATCAACGTCATCACACGCCAGCCGGGCAACGAATGGGAAGGGCGGTTCGACGCCGCGGTCGCCGGCACGGACAATTACGCGTCGGTCTCGGGCTCTGTCAGCGGGCCGATCGTACGCGACCTGCTGCAGTTCCGAATCGGCGCGTCCTACCATGAGCAGGACGGCTTCATGCGCAACACGCTGACGATCGGCGACATGAACCCGCTGAAGCAGCAGAGCGTCGGCGGCACGTTGCGCTTCACGCCGGCCGACTGGGCGGTGTTCACCGTCAACGGCAATTACGACCAGGCCGCCGGCGGCAGCACGTCGTACATCCACGTCGCCGGGCCGACCGATTACCGCCTCGACGGCGCGACCAACGTGCTGAACCGCGCGGTGATCGATTATTACGGCGCGAACGTGAAGGGCGAGTTCGACGTCGCGTCGCTGAAAACCAAGATCACCGCGATCGGCGCCTACAACCAGAAGGATCTCTCCACGACGGGTGATGGCGACTACAGTGCTGTCGATCTGTTGCGCGTAAGCGGTACGTCGACGCTCAAGACAAAGACCGCCGAACTGCGCTTCGATACGCAGTGGAGCGACGCGTTCTCGACGTTGATCGGGCTGTACGGCAACCGCTACACGCAGACGAGCGACCAGCTGACGACGATCGATTTCCGCGCGCTGCTGGGGCCGACCTTCCCGGTGCCGCCCTCGACCACGCCGTCGTCGACCTATGTCCGCAACGACACCCGCGCGATCTTCGCCACCGCGTTCCTCAAAGTCGGCACGCTCGATCTCGCGGTCGGTGGGCGCTACGATCACCAGAAGCTGGTCGCGAGCCAGATCAATGGGACGACGCCGTACACGGCGCCCGAGTACAAGAAGGACCAGTTCCAGCCGCGCGTCACGCTGACGCAGCACTGGACGCCGGCGGTGATGAGCTATGCCTCGGTCGCCAAGGGTATCCGCGGCGGTGGCCAGAACGGTCCAGGTACGCGGCCGGAGGATGCGACCTACAAGGGCGACAATGTCTGGACCTACGAACTCGGCACCAAGTTCGACGCGTTCGACCGTCGCCTGACGATCAACGCCGACGTGTTCTACAACGACTACAAGGACTTCATCGGCCAGAACTCGCTGGCGCCCAACACCAGCGGGGGATTCGTCGCGATCAACCTCAACACCGGCACCGTCGAAAGCTACGGCGCCGAAGTGGAGGCGCATCTGCGCGTGACGAACCAATGGCGGATCGATGCCGGCGCATCCTATCTCCATGCCCGCATCACCGACGACAGCCAGTATTTCGCGACCACTGGCGTCCACGTATCGAGCGATCGGATCATCTTCACGCCCGATTACAACTTCAACTTCAACACGACCTACACCGTGCCGGTCGGCGCCAACGCCGTACTGCTCGACGCCGGGATCTTCGGGAAGGGTAGCCGGGTCGGCTCCTCGCTCGACCCCAATGTCGCGCCGAAACTGTCGGCCTATGCGATCACCAACGCCTCGCTCGGCTTCCGTTTCTCGAGTGGCCTTACGGTCACCGCGTTCGGCACGAACCTGTTCAACACCAAGTTCATCGAAAGCTATATCGACAAGTCGGCGCTGGTGCGGGCCGGGCTCGCGCCGCTGGCGTCGAACCTCGCCATTCAGGGCGACCGCCGCCGCTACGGCGTGCGCGCGAGCTTCCGGTTCTAGGATGACCATGCACTTCGACCCCACAGAGCGCGCGCCGCTCGACCCGGCGTTCGTCGCGGCGCTCAAGCAGCGGTTCGGCGATGCGCTCCAGATGAGCGACGCGATGCGGCTTCACCACGGCAGCAGCGAGGCGCATTTCGCACCGATGCTGCCCGACGCGGTCGTCTTCGCGCGATCGACCGAGGAGGTGGTCGATCTCGTCAAGCTGTGCACCGCCGCCAAGGTGCCGATCGTGGCGTTCGGCGCTGGTACCTCGATCGAGGGCAACACGCTGGCGGTGCACGGTGGCGTGTCGGTCGACCTGTCGGAGATGACGCAGATCGTGGCGATCAACGCCGAGGATTTCGACTGCACGGTGCAGGCCGGCGTCCGCCGCGAACAGCTGAACGAGCATATCCGCGACCTGGGGCTGTTCTTCCCGATCGATCCCGGCGCCAATGCGACGATCGGCGGGATGGCGGCGACGCGGGCGAGCGGCACTAACGCGGTGCGCTATGGCACGATGCGCGAGGCGGTACTGAGCCTGCGCGTGGTGACGCCCGACGGCCGCGAGATCCGCACCAGCCGCCGCGCGCGGAAGTCGGCGGCGGGGTATGACCTGACCCGGCTGTTCGTCGGCTCCGAGGGGACGCTCGGCATCATCACCGAGGTTACGTTGCGGCTGCACGGAATTCCCGAGGCGATCTCGTCGGCGGTGTGCAGCTTCGACACGCTGAACGGCGCGGTCGATACGGTGGTGCAGGCGATCCAGATCGGCGTGCCGCTCGCCCGCGTCGAGATCCTCGACGACATGCAGATGAAGGCGGTCAACGCCTGGTCGAAGCTCGATTACCCGGAACTGACGACGCTGTTCTTCGAATTCCACGGCTCGCCGCGCTATGTCGACGAACAGGCCGAGACGGTCCGCGAACTCGCGGCGGCGAACGGCGGCGGCGACTTCCGCTGGTCGAATCTGCCCGAGGAACGCTCGAAGCTGTGGAAGGCACGGCACGAGGCCTATTATGCGGCGGTCAATCTGCGTCCCGGCGCGGTCGGCTGGGCGACCGACGTGTGCGTGCCGATCAGCCGCCTGGCGGAGTGCATCGGCGAGACCAAGGCCGATCTCCAGGCCTCGTCGGTCCCGGCCACCATTCTCGGCCACGTCGGCGACGGCAATTTCCATGTCGTCTTCTCGATCGATCCGGAGTCCGAGGCCGAACTGGCCGAGGTGTCGGCAATCAACGCACGGATGGTCGAGCGCGCGCTGGCGATGGATGGCACCTGTACCGGCGAGCACGGCATCGGCATCGGCAAGCAGGACTGGCTGGTCGCCGAACTCGGTGACGCGGTCGATCTGATGCGGACGCTGAAGCATGCGCTGGACCCGCACAACCTGTTCAATCCGGGCAAGATCTTCGCGTTCTGAACGCCGTTCCGATATCGAACGCGCGTCATAACAAAGATCGTGGAGAGAATGATGGACAGCCTGCACCTGGTGGATCCGACGCTGCGCCCGCTGCTGGAGATGTTGCCGCCGATATCGCTCACCGCCGATATCCTGCCGGCGATGCGAGACCGGCCTTCGATGTTTCCCCCGGCCGACGAGTCGCTGGCGACGCTGGAGATCCATACGGTTCCAGGGCCTGCCGAAGCCCCGGATATCGACCTGCACGTGTTCCGCCCGGTGGGCGTCACCGGCGTCCTGCCCTGCATCTACCACATCCACGGCGGTGGCTATGTGATGGGCAAGGTCAGCGACTATGATCCGCTGGTCCGTCCGCTGATCGCCGACCTGCAATGCGTTATGGTGTCGGTCGAGTATCGCCTCGCGCCCGAGACGAACTTTCCGGGTCCGATCGAGGATTGCTATGCCGGGCTTGCCTGGACGATCGCGAATGCCGACAGGCTCGGGATCGATCCGACCCGGCTCGGTGTGATGGGGCAGAGCGCAGGCGGGGGTTACGCGGCGGCGCTGGCGCTGATGGTGCGCGACCGTGGTGAGTATGCGCTCGCGTTTCAGCACCTGATCTACCCGATGCTCGACGATCGTACGTGCACCGCACCGCCGCATCCGTACGCCGGCGAGTTTATCTGGACCGCGCAGAGCAATCGCTTCGGCTGGAGTTCGTTGCTTGGCCACGCGCCCGGTGGCGACGACGTGTCGCCCTACGCCGCGCCTGCGCGTGCCACCGATCTCCGCAACCTGCCGCGTACCTATATCGCGACCGGTGCGCTCGATCTCTTCGTCGACGAGGACATCGACTACGCGACGCGGCTGATCCGCGCGGGCGTGCCGGTCGAGCTTCACGTCTATCCCGGCGGCTATCACGCCTTCGATGTCTTCGCCGACGGTGCGGTCTCGCAACAGGCGCGCCGCGACAGCCACGAGGCACTGCGCCGTGCGCTTGCATAAGGACCTCCCATGACCGATTTCGCCCGACCGATCGAGGCAACCTCACCGCCGTTTGCAAGAACGCTACTGCCGTTGCTCGCGCTCGCGCTGGCGATGGCGGTCGGCTTCACGATGATGGGTTCGTTCGGGACGGTCCAGGAGGGCGCAAAGGCCGAACTCCATCTCAGCGACTATACGCTGAGCCTGATCCAGGGACTGTCGGCGGCACTACCGCTCGCGGTGTTCTCGATCCCGATCGGTATCCTGGTCGATCGCTACAACCGCGTGCGGATGATGATCGCGCTCGCGCTCGTGTGGACGCTGGGCACCGTGCTCACCGGCCTCGCGCAGAGCGTGCCGCTGCTGTTCGTCGCGCGCATGCTGACCGGGATCGGCACGACCGGCGCGCTGACCGCAGCGCTCTCGCTGTGCGCCGACTTCTGCGTCCCTACGCAGCGGGGCAGGGCGATGCTGGTCGTCAACCTTGGCAAGTCGCTCGGTATTGCGCTCGCCTTGGGCTTGTCAGGCGCGCTGTTCGGCCTGTTCGCGCATGGCGGCGCGCCGTCATGGTTCGCAGGGATGATGCCGTGGCGCAGCGTCCATCTGGGTCTTACGGTCATCAGCGTGATCGCGATCCTGCCGCTGTTCCTGTTGCGCGAACCGGCGCGGCAGGAGGTTGCGGCGGGCACGCACGCGCCGTTCAAGGTTGTCGCTGGCGAGCTCTGGGCGCGTCGGGTGTTCCTGATCCCGTTATTCATCGGACAGATCAGCGTCGTGATGGCCGATGCCGCCGCCGGGATCTGGGTATCACCGGTCCTGTCGCGCAATTTCCATCTGCAGCCCGACCAGTTCGCCGGCTGGATGGGCACGCTGCTCTTTGGCTCGGGCGTCGTCGGTGCGATCGTCGGTGGCCTGTCCGCCGATCGGGGACAGAAGAGCGGGCGGCGTGGTGGCCTGTTGATCGGTGCGATCGTTGCCGCGGCGGTCGGCGTGCCTGCCGCGCTGTTCCCGATCATGCCCTCCGTCCCGCTGTTCGGGGTCGCGGTCGGCCTGCTCGTGACGTGCGGCGCGGTGACGGGCGTGGTGACTTCGGTGGCGTTGACCGTGCTGATCCCGAACGAACTGCGCGGGTTGTGCATCGGCGCGTTCATCGCGATCGCCGGGCTGATCGGCTACGGCCTCGCACCGACGCTGGTCGCGGCGGCAAGCGGCATGCTGGGCGGCGAGGCGCATCTCGCGCAGGGTCTCGCGATCGTTGGCGTGGTGACCAGCGTGATCTCCGTCATCGCCTTCACGATGGCGATGCGTCGCGCGCCGGTATCGGCAACCGACTAACCTGTAAGATAGCTCTTGCGCGAGCTATCCGATAGCTGCATGATCGACCCAATCCCGGCAATCGGGAACAGGAGATCGGTGTTGGGCGAGGGTAGCATGCAGAAGGAACGGGTCACGGTGTCGCCAGAGATGGCGGCATTCATCGGCGAGGGCCTGGTCGATCCGGCGGCCGTTTCCGCCGACGCGGTAGTCCTTTGCTTCACGGTGGGCGAGGACGCGCCGGCGCAGGTTACCGTCACCACAGGCACGGTTCCTTCGGAGGAGCGCGCGATCCTCGTCCTTGCGGTCGAACGTGGCGCCTGCCTGCGGGTCTTCGATTATGCGCCCGACGCGAACATCGCGTGCCATCTGCCGAGCGAATTGCGGATGATGGTCGCGGCGATCCTCGATTGCACGCTGCCCGAACCGTGGCGCAGCACGCATCGTTCGGCAAAATGCATCGAGCTCCTGTCCAGCACGTTTCAGCGGATCGTCGAGGACGACCTCGTCCCTCTCGCGGGCGCCGGGCAATTGTCCGCCCGCGACAGCCAGCGGATCGTCGCGGCGAAGCGGATGATCGACGAACGCTGGGGTGAGAAGATGACGCTCGATTCGATCGCGCGCGCCTGTGGACTGAACCGAGCGAAGCTGACGCGCGGCTTCCGCGACATGTTCGCTTGCACGGTCGCCGACGCGCTGCTCGACCGGCGGCTCGGAGCGGCGCGTCAGCTGCTGATCGCGACCGACCTTCCGGTATCGTCGATCGGATACCAGTGCGGCTATCTCAACAACGCCAGTTTCACGCGTGCCTTCTCGCGGCAGTTCGGAGCGACCCCGTCGTCGCTGCGCGCACCACGGCTCGCGGCATGAGCGCGGCGAGCCTGCGACTAGTCGAGGGCGGCTCGCTCGTCGATCAGGCGGTCCACGCGGTCCGCACGCACATCCGCACGAACGACCTCAAGGTCGGCGATACCCTCCCCTCGGAAGGGCACTTCGCGACCGAGTTGGGCGTCAGTCGGCCAGTATTACGAGAGGCGTTCGGTGCGCTTGCTGCGCTGCGGTTGATCGACGTCGGCAACGGCCGGCGCGCGCGCGTTGCGGCGATCGATGGTTCGGTGATGGCGACGTCGCTTGATCACGCGGTGGCGACGGCGCAGATCTCGATGGTGCAGATCTGGGACGTGCGCCGCACGCTGGAACTCCGCACCGCCGAACTCGCCGCGATCGAGCGCACCGACGACGAGGCACGGACGATCGTCGGCCTGGCCGAGGCGATGGAAGCGGCCGGTACCGACGTCGACGCGCTGACCCGCCACGATATCGCGTTCCACCAGGCGATCGCGCAGGCGGGGCGCAACATGCTGTTTTTGCAGATCGTCCGCTCGTTCGCGCCGATGATGGTCCATGCTGTGCCTGCCGCCTGGGCAACGCGAACCACCGCACGGCAGCGTACCGCCGTGTTGGCGCACCATCACGACCTGGCGCGCACGATAGCCAATCGTGATCCGAAAGCTGCGATCGCCGCAATGAATACGCATTTCGTCGCATCCATCGGCGATCTGTTCGCCCGTCGTGAGAATGGTAATTAGTCGGCGTCCACCATCTGGATGGAATGGCTGTAGCTGACGATAATAGAGCGTTCGTATCCGGGACGCCATCGACCGCACTTGAGCATCGGCGACTGCGCCTGGGCACCAAAACCTAGTCTACCTCACGAGTTTACGCCGAACGATACCTGGCAAGAGGCGTAGTAAAAATCCCGCCAGTAGCCGCATATTATAAAGTCCGGCGCGTTGAAAGTATAGGCAATCGAAAACGCCAAGAGCGGATGAATGATTGGGGAGCGACGATTTGACGAAGTCCCCAATCTATTGTGCGCTACTTCTTCTTGCCGCTCTCGCCTGAGGCGTTCGATACAGCCGTTCCTGCGGATTTCACGTCTTTGCCGACGCCGTTGACGGTATGGCAACCGGTCAAGGACAGGCCTGCGGCAAGGACGATCAGTGTAAATGCTTGTTTCATATGTTTTCCAATTTAGTGCTTGAGGTGAATCGTGCCAACACGGCGCGAAAGGGGTTTGGCCCAAGAATATTCTTCGGTATCTACCGACTTCACGCCGGCATTAGTCTGCGATGGCGAAATGCCGGTAAGTTTACACAGCGTATCCGTGACCGAACTTTTGGCCACGTTGGAAAGTTTGCTGGTATCCTTCTGCATGATGAACGCTCCCTCGTTCGGTGGCTTGGCCAAGTTACTGTTATCTAACCAAAGGCGAACGCAGCCGACAGATCGATTTGTCGTGCCGAAATAGTATTTTCGACATGAGCGGCGGATGACAGCGTTGTTCCGAGTCCCCCAGGCGCGATTTTCAAAGCGTGGGCATTTGCATGATGAAGGGGATATGCCTTCAGTTCGATAGAGCGTCGGTGGCGCATGCCAGTAGCGCAACACGATTGCTTCCGGTGTCAAACCCTCGCGCGCGGCCCCAGGTGGCAGCTGCCACTCTGCGATTGACGCCGATCTTGCTGTAGACGCGAGCGACGTGGTTGCGGATCGTATTGCCGCTGACTTGCAGTGTACGTGCCATCGTCTTGTCGTCCATTCCCTCGCAGATCAACGCCAGCACATCGCGTTCGCGTGCAGTGAGTTCGCTCAATCCCGATGCGCCATCGTCTCGCGACGGTTCGGACCGAAGCGCCATATTATCCAAGATGGCGTGGCTGAGCCATTTGGATTCCGAAATCGTCGCTTCGATCGCCGCAGCCAGACTGCGTTCGTCGATCCGACGACTGGTCACGTCCTGAAACGTCCACAGGGCGTAGGCTTTGCCAACGACGAGGATCGTGGCCTCGGAAATGACGCATTCGAGATGCTGTCCGCACTTCGTACGGACGAAGCCGGTTGCAATTCCCGATGGCCAGATATCGATGTCGTCAGTTGATCGACCGGATAGTTCGTTGAGTGAGTAGCCGAGCAATGAACAAAAACTCTCATTCGCAACTGTCACGACGTTGTCGGCCGGATCGACGATCATCATGCACGCCGACGAGGTTGTGAACGCGGTTTGGACGCTTGTGCGCAGTTGATCGTGGCAGCGTTCAGTCTCTTGCCATGCCCCAATATCCGTGAAGGTAAACAGCATGCACGGCTGGCCGGCGACGCCCACGGGCTGGCCTGTGACGATCACGGGCCGGTACGTACCGTCAGGCATAGCCAGACGGACCCGGGTTTGCGGGATCGTCTGCGCGTTGACGAGCGCGCGCTTCACCAACTCGTAATTCGCGACGCCCTCAAGGATGCTGCGCTCGTACATCGAGCGTCTCAGCCAATCCTCGTCCGCGCTAACGGTAAGCGCAAGAAAACGGCGGTTGACCATCACGTAACGCAGGTCCCGCAAGCCGCAGACGATCGCAGGGGCGGGGTTCGACTCGATCGAGCATTCTAGCCGCGTTGCGTGTTCGGGCGCATGCCACATAGTGCCCGCGAGCGTGTGATGGGGGCGTGTGAAGATATCCAGGCAATCGTTCGTCATGGTCGTCCCTCGTCGTCACGAAGATACGCCTCAGTTAATCGATAGATGTAATGAAAAATCTGTCATACTAAGAGTGCCCCATTTTGATACAAAGTAAAGATGTATGGTAGCTCACAATCTGTACGACAGATAAGGTGAAAGATAAGGGTCGGTTACTTATGCCGATATTGGGAAGCTTAACTATGATATACATTCAAAGCGGTTCGTTTAGTGTCGCCTCGAGACGTGCGTTGCTGTCTACCCGTTGCACTACCGCTCGCCGTCCTCGGGATTGCCCGATGGTTTATCTTTCAAGCGGTGCAGTATTGCGGTCATCGCCGACCATCAGTTCGACCGGTGTATCGCCGATCGGCCCCGGCGACTGATCTTCATCGGTATGCGCGAACAGCCAGCGACCAAGAAGGCCGGCTACGGCGGCGCCACCCAAAGGAGCAATCCAGAACAGCCAGAGCTGCGACAGCGCCCATCCGCCGACGAACAGCGCGGGACCCGTGCTGCGCGCCGGGTTCACCGACGTATTGTCGATCGGGATCGAAATGAGGTGGATCAGCGTCAATGCTAGACCGATCGACAGTGGTGCGAACGCTGCCGGGGAGCGCTCGTCGGTCGCGCCGAGGATGACCGTAAGGAAGCCCGCGGTCAGCAATGCCTCGGATAGGAATGCGGTTGCCGCGCTGTATCCACCCGGCGAATGCACGCCATAGCCATTCGCGGCGAACCCGCTCGCGACCAGGTCGAATCCTGCGGTGCCCGATGCCAGTGCAGCCAGTGCCGCGCTGCCCAAGATGCCGCCGATGACCTGCGCGATGACATAGCCCGGCAGGTCGCGAACGGGAAAGCGGCCGGCGACCGTCAAGCCGACGCTGACGGCCGGGTTGAAGTGGCCGCCCGAGATGAAGCCGACGGCAAACGCCATCGTGAAGACCGTGAGGCCGAACGCCAGTGCTACGCCAGCCATGCCGATCGTGCCGGGAACGCCCGTGCCCGCGGCAAGTACCGCAGCGCCGCATCCACCCAGGACCAGCCAGAACGTGCCGATGACTTCGGCGGCCAACCGTCGCGCGGTAGCGATACGGCGGGGTCGGGCTACCTGACCGACGGGCGTACCAATGGTCGATGCGCGCTGGAGGTGTGGACTGTCGGCCATGTCTTTCGTGCCTAACATGGGGTGCATCGATGAGCGCCCGTCGGTCTTTGGGGTGGCGGGCAGGGCGCGGCGATCGCTGCCCGGCCCGCCGTTGGGAATCGGCGTTTCTGGCGGCTTACTTGCCGCGCAGGGTGTTGATGACCGCGATGCCGAGCACGCCGGCTAAGGCCGCAGCGGTGAAGGGGCGTTCCTTCGAGAATTGGCGGACATAGTCGAGCAGCGGGCGGATGTTGTCCTCGACGGCATCCTTGGCTTGGCCAACAGTCTTCTGGATGGTGCCGCCGAGTTGGTCCTCGGCACCTTCGCTCCGCAGCGACTTGTCGCCGATCGCGCCGCCGAGCGTCTCCTTGAGCTTGCCGCCGACGTTGGCGGCGGTGCCGTTGAGGGTATCGGTGTTCATAAGAGTTTCCTTTGGTTCTCTCGGGAAGGGCAGTCAGATCAGGGGGCGGTCGGTAAGGTCCTGGACGTCGCCGCGGTCATCCTGACGGGCGAAATTGCCGTCCGACTGGCGATCCATCGACGCCATTCCTGAGGGGGGCGTCGTGCGGTCGCTGTCGATGGCCGGGTTGGCGCGGTCGTCGGTCGACTTGGCACCGTCGAGCATCCGCTTCACGGCATTCCCGGCCGCATCGCGACCACCCAGGCCGAACGCCAAGGCAAAGGCCACTGCGATCGCACCGAGCAGCAACCCGAACGCCAGGTTGATGATGTCGTCGGCGAGACCCATGAAGCGCAGGCCGATCGCCGTGCCGAGCACGATGATCGCGATCCGCACGACGGGGGCGGCAACGCGCGTGCCATGGTCGCCGTTACGCTCGATCGCGTGCGCCACGAAGCGGGCAATGACGACCGATGCGAAGATGATGATCGCCCCGAACACGACCTGCCCGAACAGCGTCAGCACCTCGGCCATGATCTGCGAGCCATAGGCGAAGTTCAGCTGGCGGAAAGCTTCCATCAGGCCGAAGATCAGGATCGCGACGAATGCGCCGGTGCCGACCGTCTTCGAGGGCACGAACGACGGACCGGTCGACTGGCTGGTGCTGCCGAGCTCGCGGTTTTCCGTGTTGCCGAAGATGCCGATCGAACCGATCGTCCGGTCGAAGCCGGTCGTTGCCAGGAACTGCGTCAACAGGCGCGACGCGAACTTGGCGATGACATAGGCCACGGCGAGAATCATGCCGGCGGCGATGACGTGCGGGATGGCGTCGAGGATGATGCGCAGCATGGCGGTTGCCGGCTGCGAGATCGCCGCGATGTTGAGCGTGTCGAGTGCCGCGATCGAGACCGGGATGATGATCAGCGCGAACACGATGCCACCAATGGTACGCGGCAGCATCGTCGGATCGGTCGGCGTGGTCGCGCCGACATGCGTCGAGAAGCGCTCGACATGGCTGGCCGTGATGACTGCCTCGACCGCCTTCTTGGCGACCTTGGCGAGCACGTAGCCGAGGAAGAAGATCAGCGCAGCGCCGATGATCCGCGGAATGGCCGTGCCGAAGCCCTGCAGCATGTCGCCGAGCGGGCCGGTTGCGCCGGCGAGACCCAGCGGCTGCGTCGCAAGGAACAGCGCGATGAGGAGGACCACCCAATAGGCGGCATCACCGACTTGTGCGCCGATCGTCGTCGGGTTGCGCGGGTTGGCATTCGGCTCGTTGGCATGGATCGCGAGCGGCGTCTTGTTGACGAGCTTGGCGACGCCCCATTTCACGGCGCGGGCGATCGCCCAGCCGATGACGAGGATGATCAGCGCCGCGATGATCCGTGGTGTCCAGATCTCGACATAGCTCCAGGCTTGCGCCCCGAAGTCGCGGGTGTTCGATACCACCGTATCGCCCGCATAGGTTACGTCTTGCATGTGTGGTGTTCCTGAAAACGCCCATCCGGGACGTGTCTTGCATGACGCCGCCGCCCCGCCGTTTCGGGCGCGTGCAGCGGCGCGGCTGGCGTGATTAAAGTGGCGAGGCGGGGTCCGTCAGAATGCCGCACGCCGCAGCGGCCTTGCCGACTTCCAGCGGAACCTTCGGGTCCTTCACCTGCGCGGATACGCGAATGAAATCGCTGGCGGTCAGGCGCCCCGGTGTGGTGTCGCCCTGGCGCGATGCCTTGGCGGCGCGGCCGAGCTGCTGAAGCTGACCGAGCGATAGGTTAGCCTCGAGCCGATCGCCGACGCACTGCGACTGGGCAGGCTGGAAGCCATAGCCTTCGAGCGAGGTCGCGATCTTCGCCGACGGGTTGACGCACGCGGTGAGCGACATCGTCGTGATGCCGACGGCAACAAGCCCGACTCGTGAAAGACTACGATATTCTGTCATAAAAGCCCCTTTTGTTAGGGGTCACACAGTCAGACCGGAGCAGCCGACAATCTGATGATCCCAAGCGCCAAACCAGCGAGGCGGACCAAAGTTTCTAGTATAATCATCAACTTGTCCGGTGCAGAAGTACTAATAATATCAAAACTCGGCCGACAGCACGGTATCGGCATGGTCGGCCTCGGTGCGCGCGATACAGGCTTGCGAACTTTTCGTGCAGGATGCTCGTCCTGCTATCAACCGCGACCGCGGCACGGTGGCTATGCCACTCGACCCGGGCAGCTTCGCAAGCACGGTGGCGCGGTCTGAACGACCGGTTGTGGGCCCCGTAACGTGTCCGAATGGCTGACCCGCTGCGGAGCTTGCGCATGGCCCAGTCTACGCGAGCTAGTTTGATCGATCACGCGCCCGCGGAACGCCACTGGCCAACCGGGACTTCAGGGCACTGGGTACCGATCGACGCTGACCGTCGTGCGGGGCATGGTCAAGGAAGCAGCTTGCTATCCAAAAGAAATTGCGCAGGACTGCGCGGCATGAAGCGCGTGCAACGTCTTGTAATCCTTGGCGGAGGAACCGCGGGGTGGATGACCGCCGCAGCCTTGAGCGCCACGTTCGGCGACCTAGTCACGATCAGCATCCTCGAATCCGACGCGATCGGTACCGTCGGTGTCGGCGAAGCGACTATCCCGACGATCCACTGGTTCAACCAGTTGATCGGACTGGACGAGGCGGCGTTCGTCGCGGCGACGAAAGCCAGTTTCAAGCTGGGTATCGAATTCGTCGACTGGGCGCGACCCGGCGCGCGGTATTTCCACCCGTTTGGTCGCTACGGCGTCGATCTTGGACCAGTGCCGTTCCACCAGCACTGGTTGCGCGCGAAGGGGGATGGGCTCGATCGGCCGCTTTCAACCTATTCACTCGCCGCGCAGCTTGCCGCCGCCGGCCGCTTCGCGAAGCCCGTGGACGATCCGCGGTCGATCCTGTCGACGCTCGGCTATGCCTATCATTTCGACGCCAGCCTATACGCCCGCCACCTGCGCCAACTGGCCGAAAAACGCGGCGTCGTCCGACACGAGGGCCTGTTACGCGACATCGAGCGTGATCCCGACACGGGCTTCGTGACCGCTTTGACGAGCGACCGGGGTGAGCGATTGAAGGGCGATCTCTTCATCGACTGCTCGGGATTTCGTGCCCTGCTTATCGGCGAGACGATGGGGGTGCAGTTCGAGGACTGGTCGCACTGGTTACCTTGCGACCGCGCAGTCGCGGTGCCGTGCGCGCGCATCGCCGCGACGACGCCGTTCACGCGGTCGACGCTGCTCCCCGCCGGCTGGCAGTGGCGGATCCCGCTCCAGCACCGTACCGGCAACGGCTATGTCTATGCGAGTAGCTTCGTGTCGGACGACGAGGCGGTGGCGACTCTGCTCTCCAACCTTGACGGTGAACCGCTGGCGGATCCACGGATGTTGCGCTTCACTGCAGGGTTCCGGCGCGAGGCATGGCGCGGCAATGTCGTCGCGATCGGGCTTGCATCGGGGTTCCTCGAGCCGCTCGAATCGACCAGTATCCATCTAATTCAGAGCGGCATCGCCAAGCTCATCACGCTGTTCCCGGATGCCGATTGCGACCCCGCGCTGGCGCGTCAGTTCAACACGCTGTTCGCGCGCGACATGGACGGCATCCGCGACTTTCTGATCCTGCACTATCACGCCACGCAGGGCCATGACGCGCCGCTCTGGCAACACACGCGTCATATGACGCCGCCTCCCACGCTGGTCGACAAGATGGCGCAATATACGCGCGCCGGACGGCTGATGCTGAGTCCCGACGAATTGTTCCGCGAAGCAAGCTGGCTCGCGGTGCTGGAGGGGCAGGGGGTGGGCGCACTAAGCCATGCGCCGTTGGCCGATACCCTCGATGCAGGGATAAATCGCCGCCAGCTCGACCAGATCGAGACGGTCATCGCGCGCGCGGCGCCGACGTTGCCGTTGCATGACGCGGCCATCGCAGCGCTCGTTTCCCCGCGGGTCGCCGCGCGATGACGGCGCCCGACGTACGGGCGCGTCGTATCGGCACGGAGGGGGAGCCGGTGGTTGTCATCGACCACTTCGCCCTCGATCCCCACGCGTTGCGAGTTTTCGCCGCGACGCAGGATTTTGGCCCGGCAGGACGACATTATCCCGGCATCGCGGCGCCGCTTCCCGATAGCTATATGCGCGATCAAGGGGCGCTCATCGCGACGATCGCGAAGCAGGTTTTTGGCATATCAGCCGGGCTGTCGCTGCTAGAGGCGCGCTTCTCCCTCGTGACGATGGCGCCGTCCGCGCTGTCGATCGAGCAACGCCTTCCGCACGTTGATGCGGTGGAGCCTGGACGGCTGGCGCTGATCCATTATCTCGTGCCCGACGAAACCGGCGGTACCGCGTTCTACCGGCATCGTTCGACCGGGTTCGAGACGATCGACGCCAGTCGCCGCGATCCTTACTTCGCCGCGCTCAACCGGGATCTGGCGAAGCACGGCGTACCCGGTTCCTATATCGCCGGCGACACGCCGCTGTTCGAACGGATCGCGCGCATCGACGGCCTGTACAATCGTGCAGTGCTGTATCGCAGCCGCCTGCTACATTCGGGTGAGATCGCAGAGGGCGCGTCGCAGGCGTCCGATCCGCAAACCGGACGCCTGACGATCACCGGCTTCTTCGCCGGTTAACGAGTCCCGGGCGGCTGCACGGCGAGATAGACCGTGCTCCACAATTGCGCCGCGTTCGATTCGTCGACATCGGCCTTGCCCGCGCCGAAGGCGACGATGCGGTAGCCGCCGTCCTTGTACGCCCACGACCAAAGCTCCGATCCGCGAATCGTCCTGCCTGCCGCGATCGCGCGCCACAACGCCGCCTGTGCCGTCTTGAGCCGAGACCGGGTCGCCGCGGGCAGGTCGGTCCGCTGCAACTGGCGTTCAAGCCCCGCCGCCAGCAACGCCTGCTGCCACGACCAGACGACTGCGCCGTGATATGCCGCGGGCGTAAAGCGCGCCTGTGCCGCCCCATCGGCGAACGCCGGATTGGCTACCAGCAACCCGATGTCGGTCATCAGACCCGCCGGGAAGGGCCGCATGATCGCGCCTACAAACGTGTCAAGGTCGGCCGAGGACGGTCGCCCGAACAACAGCGTGAAGCCCTCGTCCGAATTTACGATCTTCACCGGCGTGCCATCGGCGCTCAGCGACAGTGCGTGAAACACGACCGGGGCCCGGTCGAGCGCAGCCAGCGCCGGCGCGGCGGGTACGCGGAGGGCGGCCGCATAGCGCCGCACGTCCCCCGCTGCGGTAGCGGCCGGAATTTCGACGCGGAACAGCGCGGGCGCTTTTGCCCGCCAGACTCCGGCCATCCCGCCGGCCCGGGCAAACATCGCGCGATCGTCTGGCGAGAGATACTTGTCGAGCAAGCCCGCGCGCATGAGGTGGTCTGTTGCTTCGATTGCCGCGGGGACGAGGGCGGCGTTCACGTCATACGCGTAGATGCCGCGGCCAAGGCCTTCCTCGCTGTCGCGCCACTCGCCTGTCATCCGCCCTGGCTTGATCGCGACGAGGTTGCCGGCCGACGGGGCTGCGGCGAACGAATCTGCCTGCGCCAGCACGAAGCGAAGATTGCGGACCAGCGCGGCACCGACCGGCTCGCGGCGCCCCGGCTGGCTTTCGCTTTCGAGTGGTGCGGCCAGATAGGCGGACGCGCGCGCCTTGCCCGCCCCGAGCAGATAGTCGGCGGCGACCGGCCCGAGCATGTAATCGTCGTCGACCATGCCATAATCGAGCTCGGCGGCGTCACCGCTGCGGCCTGTCTTACGGTTGGCGAGGATCGCAAATTCGCCGATCCCTTCTTCATGCGCGACTTCGCCGCTGGGCGACAATCGCGCGATGACGGAGTTAAGGCCGGCCTCGATCGCGACGGGTCTGAGCGCCGGCATCAGCAGCCGCAACGACATCAGCGTGTCGCGCCCGAAATAGGTATCGAAGCGCCATGAGCCCGCCAGGAATTTCTCCCGGTAGCTGAGGAACGCCAGTGCATTGCGCGCGGCGGGATCGGCGGCCGCCCTCGCATTGAGCAACTCCGCCGCCGGGATCGGGGTCAGCGGTGCGTCGCCGGTCAGCGCCGTGATCTCCAACCGGATCTGCCCGTTCGCGCCGGCAACGATCGCGCCCTGGTCGATCCGTCCCTCCATAACCCGCAGTGTCAGTTCATAGCCTGCCGCGCTGTCGAGGCGCTTGCGGCGCCACGTGATCGTGTTACCGGCGATTACCGGCGTCGCGGTGAGCTCCGCGGGAAACGTACCGACCGCCTGATAATCGCGCAGGAAGCGGATATTGGACAACACCACCTGCTTTGGGACCAACCGCGGCGCATCGACGGTCGCGACCGCGACGATGCCGTGCAAGCTCCCGCGGTTCAGCGGTAGCGGCGCCTGGTCCAGCCGCCAGGTCACGGGGCGTGCGGTGTTCGCGAACCACAGGCCGACACCGCTGTTGCCCGCCGGAAACGCTACCAGGATGCGCGGATCGTCGCCGTTGCGCAGCAGGACGTGCGCGGCCACCGCCTTGTTGCGGACGAAGGCGTTGAGGTTCTTTCCCTCGGTCAACTGATAGGCAAGCTCCGGTCGAGCCGTGATCGGCGCCGCGGCGCAGGTGAGGAGTGCGAGGCCACCTGCCATCGCCATGCGCGCTATCGTTTTCATGATTGTCACTCCGCGAAAAGGGGCGGCAGAACAGTCGCCTGCTCGCCGCCCCGTTTGAACCCTCACATCGTCAGTCGATCAGAACTTCAGCGTCACTGATCCGCCATAGGTCGTGCCGACAATGCCGCGGGCATAGAAATAGCCATCGGTTACCGCCTGTGTCTGGCCCTGGCGCGGATTACCCTCGGTCAAGCCAACGACATTGAAGATGTTGTCGGCGTTGAAGTTCGCCTGGATTCGGTCGTTGACGTTGATCGTGATCCCCGCACTGGTCACGCCGTAGCTGGGCAGCGCGACCCCGTTGCCGGCATCGGCGAAGATGCGCCCGATATATTTATAGCGACCGTACACTTCGCCCAGGCCACCTGGCAGCTTGATCGCCGGCGTGATCGTGAAGAGCTTGGCGGGCGTCCGTTCGGGTCGGTTGCCTTCGTACTGCGCACCTTGGCTGACGCCGTCGATCTCCAGGTTGAGCAGCTTGGGTTGCTGGAACACGCCCTGGAAATCCACGGAGAACCACGTGATCGGACGGATGTTCAGATCCACCTCGACGCCGCGGGTGCGCAGGTCGGCGTTGATGTTCTGCTGTTGCGACGGGTTGGCCGGGTTGACAAAATTGTAGTTCTGGTTCTTGAAGTTGGTCTGAAACACAGTCGCCGAGCCGCTGATGAAGCGCTGGTATTGATAGCGGACACCAGCCTCGTACAGCTCGATCGTCGTGATAGGATCGGTGTTGTTGGTCTGGAAACCGTTCGCATAGCGCGCGTAGATCGCGAGGTTAGGCGTGAACTGATAGTTCGCGCCGGCGGTGTACGCGGCCTTCGACTGCGTCCGCTGCGTCCGTGCGAAGGTCCCGTCGAAGGTCGATCCGACCGTGCGGATGAGGCCGGGCACGTTCGGCTGCACCGGCTGGTTCACCGTCGCGGCCTGACCGTCCAGGAACGTCGCGGAGTCGCGCTCCCAGCGGATTCCGCCGTCGAGATGGAGGTCGCCGATCGACAGCTCGTCATTGGCATACAGCGAGACGGTGGAGTCCTTGCGCGTGCGGATGCCAGCGCCCCAGTCGCCATACGAAACCAGGCCGTTATCGGACAGCGTGCCGACGACGCCGTTTGCCGCGTTCAGCGCGACGATGTCGTAAATGTCGCTGTTCGACCGAACGTCGTTGACGACGCTCGCCGTCGCCGACTGGTCCTGCTCGCGTGTCACGTCGTAATACATCGCGCCGACGGTCAGTGAGTTCTTGAACCCGCCGCTCTCATATTCCCACGTGCCGCCGCCGTTTAGACCGAAATCCTTGCCGTCGATGTAATCGTGGTTGAGCGTCGTGCGCTGGAGGAAGCCATTGCCGTTCAGCGCATTCAGGTCCGCGACTTGGTTGCTGCCCAGCACTGTGCCGGTCCGCAGGTTGCGGATGCCGAACCGCGTCGCGGCCGGAAACGCCGTTCGACCCGCAGTCAACAGGTCGTTGATCGGCGAACCGGCGCCGGGCGTTAGATAATTGACCGCACTCGTAAGGCCGGCGTTGCCGGTACCCGAGCCAGGGAACAGGCCGTTGAAGTCGTATGAGTATTTCAGGTAGCGACTGTGCAGGAACAGGTTGACGCTGTCGCTGACCGGGGTCTCCATGTCGATCCGGAACTGCGCCGTCTTCGCCTTGATGCCATCCTGATACCGGAATTCGCGGAAGCCGCTTGGATGCGCGAAGGTCGAGACGGGGACCTGGATGCTCTTGAACGCATCACCGCCGACATTGCCGAACTGGGTGCTGAGGCTCGGGATACCGCTCGGCTCGCCATCGATGAAGCGGTACGGCTGATCCGCGTAATAGGCATTCTCGATATCGCCGCCCTTGGCGGAGATACGGATATAGCCACCGGCCTCGGGGCGATATTCCAGCGCGCCCTTGATGCGCCAGCCGCGATAGTCGAACGGGTTGTCGCGCACGCCGGGGCTCGACTGGAAATAGCCGCCGACGTTGAACGCCAGCTTGTCGGTGATCGGCGACGACAGATACACTTCGCCGCGCTTCTGTCCGTAATTGTAATAGCTACCGCGCGCCATCGCTTCGGTACGCGTGAAGTTCGGCGTCTTCGAAATGAAGTTGATCGTCGCGCCGGCACCGTTGACGGTCAGTACACCCGACGAGCCGCCCTTCACCGCTTCGAGGCGATCAATCGTCAGGTCCTGGTCGAAGAAGAAGTCGGCACCGCCCCCGCTGTACAGGATCGGCATGCCGTCCTCTTCCAACTGGATGAAGCGCTGGCCGCCACCTTGCAGGCCGCGCACCGAATAATTGTTCGATACGGCGCCCGCGGTCGACTCGACGAAGATGCCGGGGATCAGTTCAAGCATGTCCGCAGTCGATCGCGGAGCCTTGCGGTCGATATCGGCGCGCGAGGCGAGCGTGATGTCGGCAGAAGCGGTGATCAGCGGACGGTTACGCGTGGTCTGACCGGTGACGACGATATCCGGGGTAGTCGAGTCGTCGGCAGCCGTAGCAGTCTGGGCCGGGTTTTGCGCACTGGTCGCGGCCGCTGACGCGGTCGGTTCTGCGGTCTGCGCGTAAGCCGGCAGCGACACGGTCGCGCAACCAGCCAAAAGGAACACGCGAAGCGCGCGTCGATCAGTCATCATAGCTCTCCCAACGGCCAGCTTTTCTAATGAAGCCAGTGGGATACCCTGTAATCCCCGCGCCGGTTCGCGCCAATCACCGAAGTGAGACTTGAGGTAGATTAAGTTGCAAGTGTGTCGAATCGGTCGCACTCGCCGGCGCATCGAGGCCAATCTGTAAACTCAGGAAGCATCTGCATCCGCTCCGGGCAGCGCTAGAACGGATCGTTCCTGGCAAAACACCGGTTGTGAATCGTGTCGTTCGTCGTTTGCGTCACGCGGTCGCTGCTTTGCACGCTACCGTTCATGCCGCTACCCAAGGCGGCATGGGTAAAGGGGCATGCGGTGGCGAGCGTTGAAATCTGGGGACTTTCCAAGCGTTTCGGTGACACGACCGTGCTCCAGTCGACCGACCTGGCGATCGAGGAGGGCGAGTTCGTCGTGCTCGTCGGGCCATCTGGGTGTGGCAAGTCGACGCTGCTGCGGATGATCGCCGGGCTCGAGGTGCCGAGCGCGGGGCGGGTGGTGATCGGCGGGCGCGACGTGACTGATGCGGCGCCATCGGACCGCGGGCTGGCGATGGTGTTCCAGTCCTACGCGCTTTATCCGCATCTCACGGTCGCGGAGAACATCGCGTTTCCGTTGAAGGTCGCAAAGGTCGCCAAGCGAGAGATTGCCGAGCGGGTTGCGGAGGTTGCGGCTATGCTCGATCTTTCGGAGCTGCTCGACCGGCGGCCGCGTGCGTTGTCGGGTGGGCAGCGCCAGCGGGTGTCGATCGCTCGCGCGGTGGTGCGGCGGCCGAAGGTGCTGCTGCTCGACGAGCCGTTGTCAAACCTCGACGCCAATCTTCGCGCGCGGATGCGGCACGAGTTCGCGCGGCTGCATCAGCAGCTTGGCGCGACGATGATCTATGTCACGCACGATCAGCTGGAGGCGATGACGCTCGCCAATCGCATCGTCGTGATGAGCGAGGGGCGTGTCGAGCAGGTCGGGCCGCCGATTGAGGTGTATCGGCGACCGGCAAGTCTTGCCGTTGCGGCGGCGATCGGCTCGCCGGGGATGAACCTGCTCGCGGCGACGATCGCGTCGGTCGA
The DNA here is from genome assembly GCF_004340945.1 of Sphingomonas sp. PP-F2F-A104-K0414. GTDB lineage: Bacteria > Pseudomonadota > Alphaproteobacteria > Sphingomonadales > Sphingomonadaceae > Sphingomonas. Next base: position 494,960 of record NZ_SLYD01000005.1, on the reverse strand, counting down.
CGCCGACGGCGCCACGGTAAGACTGGCAGGCGGTGAGACGGTGAGGACCGGCGCGATCGTCCCGAAGGGTGCGGTCGGCGCGGCGGTTACACTCGGCGTCCGGCCCGAACACCTGCACGTCGATGATGCAGGACCGTTCGTTGGCGCGGTCGAATTGTTCGAGCGGCTCGGGCCGCTGTCGTTCGCGCATCTCGGCGCCCGTGGCGCGGCGGATACGATCGTCGCGCAGTTGCCGGGCGATCAGGCGGTCACGCTTGGGGAGGTCCTCCGCGTAGGCGTTGCCCCCGAGAACGCGCATGTGTTCGGCGCCGATGGTCGCGCCTATCCCTTCACGCTGCCGCCGAGCAGTCCGGTCAAATAGTAACGCTGCATCGCGAGGAAGAGCAGCAGCACCGGCATCGTTGTGACCACGGCCGCGGCCATCATCAGCTCGCCGTCCGCCGAATGCTCGCGCGCGATCGCCGCGACCGCGACCGGCAGCGTGTAGAGATGCTGGTCGGCCAGCACGATCAGCGGCCAGAGGAAGTCGTTCCACGAGCCGAGGAACATGAAGAGCGCCAGCGTGACCACGATCGGGGTGAGGAGGGGGAGGACGATGGTCACGAAGATCCGCGCCTCGCTCGCGCCGTCGATCCGCGCCGCGTCGATCATCTCGTCCGGAATCGCCAGCGTCGCCTGCCGCACGAACAGGATCGCGAAAATCCCCGCAAGGCTCGGCAGGATCACGCCGGCATAGGTGTTTACCAGCCCGAGTTGCTTGAAGATCAGGAACAGCGGCAGCATCGCGACCTGACCGGGCACGACCAGCGACGCGATCAGGATCTTCAACAGCCGCTCTCGCCCGCGGAACCGCAGCTTGGCGAACGCATACCCCGCCGGCACCGTCAGCAGCAGCCCGAGCAGCGTCGAGATCGCGGCGACCGCGATGCTGTTGAACAATGCGGGGACGATCCGGTAATCGAACCACGCCCCGTCGATCAGCCGCCGGACGAGCAGTTCGTGGTAATTCTCCAGCGACCAGTGCGACGGCCACAGCGGCGTCGGCAGGTTGCTTGACTGGCCGCGCGGCATGAACGACACGATCACCATGTAGAGCAGAGGGGCGATCGTCAGCGCGGTCAGGGTCGCAACCGCCACATTGGCGAGGACCGCGCGCGGTTTCACAGCCATTCGTAGCGCCTCCCGATCCGCGTCTGGACCATCGTCAGCGCGAGGATCATCAGGAACAGCACGAACGCGACCGCGCTCGCCTGCCCCAGGTTCCACCATTTGAAGCCTTCGTCGAACATGAAATACAGGATCGTTGTGGTGCTCTGCGCCGGCCCGCCAAGCGTCATCACATAGGGTTCGGCGAAGATCTGGAGGAAGCCCGCGACGCTCATCACCGCGGCGAGCAACAGTGTCGGGCCGATCGCGGGGAGGGTGACGTGGCGGAAGCGGCCCCAGCGGCCGGCGCCGTCGAGCCGTGCGGCCTCCATCAGGTCCTGCGGCACCGCGGACAGCGCGGCGGTGAAGACGATCATGTTGTAGCCGAAGATCTTCCACGTCACGAAGATCAGGATTGCCGGGATCGAGGTGTGCGGGTTGCCCAGCCAGTCGACCGGCGCCGCCCCGATCGTCGCCAGCGCGCGGTTGATGAGCCCCGAGCGTTCGTTGAACAGGAACCTCCACACCACCGCGGTCGCGACGATGCTGGTGACGTAGGGCGCGAACAACAGCACGCGCCAGAGCGGCTTCCATCGGACCGTCGCGTCGTTGAGCAGCAGCGCGACGGCGAGCGATGTACCGATCGCCATCGGTACGCCGAGCACCGCGAACAGCGCAGTATTGCCGATCGTGCGCCAGAACAGCGGTGTCGAGAACAGGTCGACGAAATTGCCGAGCCCGACGAAGCGCAGGTTCGCCCAGTCGGCGAGCGCGTAGATCGAGTAATCGGTGACCGACAACGCCATCGCCAGCGCGGTCGGCAGGACGAACACCAGCGCAATGATCGCGAGGACGGGGGCGGAGAATAGCCAGGCGGCACGTTCCTGACGGGTCATGCGAGCGTCCCCGCCTCTACCAGCGCGCGGCGCTTGGCGAGCAACTGGTCGACGCGCGTGTCGAGCCCGGTCAGCGCCTGCGGGATCGTCTGGACGCCCCGCACGACGCGCTCGGCGGCGAACTGTATCTCGAGCTTGATCCGTTCCCACTCGATGACCTTCGGCGCGGCGGTGGGGAAGCGCATCTGCTCCTTGAACGGCGCGAGTATCGGTGCGCGCAGCTGCGGCGACGACCACGCGCTCAGGCGGGCCGGGAGATTGCCGATCAGGCGCTGGTAGCGGAGTTCGCTTGCCGGCGAACTGAGATGGCGGACCAGTGCCCACGCCTCGGCCGGGCGCGGCGTCGAGGCGGAAACGCATAGGCTGGTACTCAGTCCCGATACCGCGCCGAGCCCATGCGGACCGGCGAGCCGCGCCGTACCCCAACGCTCGGCGGGGATCTCCGCGGCACGCCGATGGAGGTCGAGCAACGTCGTCGGCCCGGTTGGCCAGATCGCGAAATAGCCTTGCGCAAAGGCCGCGACCGGGTCCTGAATCTCGGTGGAGAGCGCTTTTGGCGCGAGCCCTTCGGCGAAGAGCCGCACGTAGTAGGCGAACGCGGCCCGTGCTTCCGGGATCTGGAAATTGCCGCGCGTATCGTGGTCGCGGAGCATCGTCGCGCCGGTCTGGCCAAGCATCGTGATGAGCGTGTCTGGCCAGTTGAGCAGGAGCATGAATACGAAGTCGTCGGGTCGCTGTCGCTTGATTGCATGGCCCATGCGGAGCCAGCCGTCCCAGTCTTCAGCAGGCGCGGAATAGCCTGCCCTCGTGAGAATATCCCGGCGGTAGAACTGCGCTTGAGGCGCGACCGACCAAGGCACCGCGAAGTCGCGTCCCTGCACATGCGTTGCATCGAGCACGCCGGGAAACATGTCGGCGACCAGAGCGGGCGACGGGACTGGGGCGATCGCGCCGATCGTCGCGAACTCCTGCACCCAGCCGTTATACAGCATCAGCACGTCGGGCATCGCGCCGCCGGCCTGCGCGGTCAGTAGCTTCTCGTGGCTGGCGGTCGCCGGCAAGGATTGAACGTCGACCGCGATCCCCGTCGCGGCGGTGAAGGCGGGCATCAGCATCGGCGAATAGTCGCCCTCGTAGCTCATCGCCCAGAACTTCAACGGTTCGGCGCCGCGCGTGCCGGCACAGGCCACCAGGCCGAGCGTCGGCAGGAGTCCCAATACGTCCCTCCGCGTCCAGTCCTGCGCCTGCTCCCCCATCGTCGGATCGTGGCGCATCGCAGCGTTCCGCGCCACCCCCTGCATAAGGCGATAACCGCCGAAATATTGCGCCAGGTTAATGCCTTGGCAGCGTTTGCAAAGTCGATGACCTTGCTCCGCAGCCGACGATGCGCCTAAGCCGAGTGCAACGAACGCCGGCGGGGGCCAACGCCGGCGAACAGGGAGAGAAGTCATGCGTATCCTTCGCCGCCGTCATCTGCTGTCTGGCGTCGCCCTGCTTGTCGCGACTTCTGCTCAAGCGCAGGTCATCCCTCAGACTACCAGTACGCCGACCTCCGATACGCCCGCGCCCGCCGCCGTCGATCCGGCCCCGGATCCGGCAAGTGAGATCGTCGTCACCGGGTCACGCATTGCGCGCCCGGACTACGAGGCGCCCAACCCGATCGTCTCCTTCAGCGCCGCCGACCTCCAGAAGTCGGGCAACACCAACGTCACCACCTTCCTCCAGCGCGTGCCGGCGCTCACCAACTCGCGCGACAGCACGCGGACAGCCGGCAATTCCCAGGCCGACGGCAGCTTCGGGCAGGTCGGGCTCAACCTGCTCGACCTGCGCGGTCTGGGGCCCAACCGGACGCTGGTGCTCGTCAATGGCCGCCGCCATGTCGCCGGCCAGCCCGACACCGCTGCCGTGGACATCAACGCGATCCCGACCGACCTGATCGAGCGCGTCGACGTGCTCACCGGCGCGGCGTCCGCGGTGTATGGTGCGGACGGCGTCTCTGGCGTCGTCAATTTCGTCCTGAAGCGCGATTTCGACGGCGTCGCCGCCCGCAGCCAGTTCGGCATCTCCGAGCGCGGCGACGCCGCCAACCGCTTCGCCTCGCTGATCGCAGGCCGCAACTTCGCCGACGGTCGCGGCAACCTGACGCTTGCCTATGAGTATAATGCCGACCAGCCGCTCGCGAACGACGACCGCCGGTATCTCGCCCAGGGCGACCGCCAGTATTTCGTCAACCTCGACAATTACGACCCGACGCGCGCCGGCAGCTACAAGATCGGACCGGTCGGCGACCTGCGCTATCCGTACAGCTCGAACCAGGGCATCGTGTATATCGGCGACCAGACATTCCGCGGCGACGGCGCGCTCTACACGCCCGGCCGATTCCTGCAGAACGACGGCTACTCGGTCGGCGGCGACGACACGCCGGTCGCGGGCTATATCGGCGATATCTTCCCGCGCACCCGCCGCCATGCGGTCAACGCGCTGACGCACTACGACGCGTCGGACGCGTTCAAGATCAGCCTGGAGGGCAAGTTCGTCCAGTCGACCGTGACAAGCTTCGGCGGTTATGGCGGCAATTATCCGGCGACCATCGCGCTCGACAACCCCTACATCCCGACCAGCATCCTCGCCGCGGCGACCGCCGCCGGACTTGGCTCGGTCGACGTCAACCGCAACAATTTCGACATCCCGCGGCGTGGCGAGGAAGACCGCCGACGCACATATCGCGGCGTCATCGACGTCACCGGCCGCATCTCGGAGCATGCCAGCTACGACGTGTCCTATACCTATGGCCAGACCGACGTCCGCGCGACCAAGCTCAACGACCGCCTGAACGATCGCTTCCTGAACGCGCTCGATGCGGTGCGCGCGCCGGGGGGAACGATCGTCTGCCGTTCGGCCGAGGCCCGCGCGGCCGGCTGCGTCCCGGTCAACACGTTCGGCGGCAACACCGTGAACCCGGCCTCGTTCGGCTATTTCCTTAGCAACCCGGCCAGCAATGCGCGACTGACTCAGCACGTCGCTAACGCCTCGCTGAACGGCGACTTCGGACAGTTTTTTACACTGCCCGGCGGCCCGGTCGCATTTGCTGTCGGTGGCGAATATCGCCGCGAGTCTAGCAGCTTCCGTCCGGCGCAGGCGATCACCGACAATCTTTTCTACCAGTTTGACGAATACATCCTGCCGACCCCGTCGAGCGGCCATTTCGATGTCTGGGAAGCATTCGGCGAGCTGAACGCGCCGCTTCTGAAGGACGTGCCGTTCGCCAGCCTGCTCTCGATCGGTGCCGCCGGACGCTATTCGGACTATTCGACGGTCGGCTCGACCCGAGCCTATCAGTTCAACGGCATCTACGCGCCGATCCGCGAGATCAGCTTCCGCGGCTCCTACGGCCGCTCGGTCCGCGCGCCCAACATCGGCGAGATCTTCCGCCCGCAGACCGGCAGCAGCAACTTCTTCTCCGATCCCTGCTACCTCGGCAACCGCACGCTCGGCACGCAGTTCCGCACCGCGAACTGCCAGACGCTGATCACCGGGGCAGGGGGCAATCCCGCCACCTTCACCGCGCAGAACAACCCGAACGCCACGATCTTCATTCCCGGCACGCAGCAGGGCAATCCGGACCTGCGCGCCGAAGTCGCTCGCACCTGGACGGCGGGGGTCGTGGTGCGGCCAATCTCGGGGCTGTCGATCGGGCTCGACTGGTACGATATCCGGTTGCGCGACGCGATCAACACGCCCGATGCGAACACGATCGCGTCGCTGTGCGTCGACCAGCCGACGCTCGACAACGCCTATTGCAACGCGATCAGCCGTGAGCGCGGCACTGGGTTCATCAACGGCTATGTCGTCCAGCCGCAGAACGTCGCGGCGTTCCGCACCGCCGGCGCCGAACTCAACATCGCCTATCGTTTCCGGACGGCGCGAATGGGGGCGTTCGATATCCGGTTGATAGGCGGCTATCTCGACAAGCTCGAACAGGTCGCCACGCCCGGCGCCACTACCGAGGACAATGTCGACCAGCCGTTCCGCCCGAAATATACCTTCACCTTCTCGCCGAGCTGGACCGCGGGGGCGCTGACCCTGAGCTACAATCTGCGCTGGCAGGACGGCGTCCGTCGTTTCGCCAAGGCCGATACCGACGCGAACCCCAGCCTCGTCGATCCGCGCTATTTCCGGTACAAGGAGCTGTGGCAGCACGACGTGCAGGCCGAGGTCGCGGTCGACGCGCGGTTCTCGTTCTACGGCGGCGTCAACAACCTCGCCGACCAGAAGCCCGATATCGGTTTCGAGACCAACGTGCCGATCTCGCCGGTCGGTCGGTATTTCTACGCGGGGGCGAAGGTCCGGTACTGAGACGCTTGGGAGTTGACCGCGGGGGACGTCTCGACGACGGACGGCGGATTGCAGAACTGAGAAAAGACGCCCGTGCTGACCGAAGACATGCTGCGCCTCATCACGATGGAAGAAGGCGCGTTTATCGATCCGAGCTGTACGGTCATCGATCCGCATCGTCTGACGCTGCGCAAGGGTGTGTTCGTCGGCCCGGAAGGACTGATCGACGCCGGCGGTGGCGTCGAGATCGGCGAAGCGGTGCGAATCAGCTACCGGTGCACGATCATCTCGCTGACCCACCACATCACGCGCTCAGTCTGGCGGCGAGGCGTCGACGGAGATCGACTCCGACCCGTTCTCATCGAACGTGGCTGCTGGATAGGCGCCAACGTCACGCTTTATCCGGGCGTCATTGTACGAGAGGGGTGCGTGATAAATGCAGGATCGGTAGTTGCAAAATCTACCGAGGCGCACGGGCTGTACTGTCCGCCCTACGCTGCTCGGACCAAGGACCTTGAGTTCGACTGATTGTTGAAATCTAAGCCGGCTATCTGCTTTCCAGCACGCTTCAAGCTGTGAAGACATGCGATCCGGACCGCCGAGAAATGGCGATCAGCCGAATGATTTGATGCCTGGAGTTGGGAAGCGTGGGAAGGGGCGTGAATGGCCGACTATGGGTCGGAGCGATTGCCTGTCGTTTCTACAATTGGTTCGGCTATCGCATTGCCGATATCAATCGCTTGCAGACATCAGCGCACCGATCGATGTTTTCGAATACGGCTTGGTCGCGACCGGGACTTGACGGTGCTCAATGGGGAAATCGATCGCGTCGCCATAACCGGACGCAAAAATGAAGGGGACGTCGAGTTGACGCAAGCGTTCGGCAATCGGCCAACTCGTCTCGGTGCCAAGGTTGATGTCGAGAAGCGCGAAGCCCGGGGTTTCCGATTCCAACAGGCGCAAAGCCTCCTCCACGGTGCTCGCCACCAGCACGCTCTGGGCGCCCAAGTCGATCAATAGCTGTTCCGCCTCAAGGGCGATGATGATGTTGTCCTCAACCAGCAGCGCGACGCCCGTGATCCAGGACTGCGCGACCTTCTCTCGCACGCTGATGGGTACGGTAGGTGGCGTATCGTCGCCCTCCCGGATGAGAGTCGCAGGGACGACGAAACGCGCGCGCAGTCCGGGCGTCGCGTAGTCGAGGCTCGCTTCCCCGCCAAGTTCGTGTGGGATCGACCGCTCGATAATCGTCGATCCAAAACCGCGCCTCGTTGGCGCCGCGACATCGTTGCCGCCATTTTCGGTCCAACGGAGGACGAGATCGCCCTCTGGCAGGAGATTCCAGGCGATCGTGACATTGCCCTTGGCACAGGCAAGTGCGCCGTGCTTGGCAGCGTTGGTCATGAGTTCGTGAATGACGAGCGCGACGGTCGAGAAGGCTTGCGGCTGCAGCAGCGTCGGAGGTCCGTCGAATGATATTCGTGCGGCGTCGTCGCCGAGGAACGCGCCTGCCTCGGTCGCGATCAGCGCCGCTAGCGAGCCTGGCCCCCAGTTCTTGGCGGTAATCTGGTCATGGGCACGCGCCAACGCATGAATGCGGTCGCCCAGTACCGAGGTGAAGGTATCGACGTCCTGCGCACTGAGCCGGCTTTGCGCCACCAGACCACGGATCAGCCCGAGGATGTTGCGAACGCGGTGGTTGAGTTCTGCTATAAGCAATTCCTGCTTCTGGGTCGTCGCCCGACCTTCCGTTGCCGACATGCCCGCATTTTGCAGGACGATCTCGAGCAGGGTAACGCGCATCATCTCCGCAGCCGCAAGTTCGGCCGTCGTCCAGATCATCGACTTGCCGCGGACGATCTCGCGCCATGCGGTAAAGCTCTTGCGGGGCGATATGCGCGGTCCGTCCGGACCGACTTCGTGCAGTTTGTCTGGGCGGCCGGCCCATGTGACGGCATGCGCCGTCTCGTGCCGGAAAAAGACCAGATAATCCTTTGTTATGCGAGAGATGGGAAGGACGAGGATCCCGGCCCCGCGGTCGACGAAATCTCGTGCCGGCGGATACATGCGTCCCAGTTCCGCGGTGGCAAATATCCGATCGGCAGCGTGTTCGTCCAGGAAAGGACGCAGGTTCTCACACTCCGGAACGGTAGGCGTGTCGCCTTTCAAGGTCACCACCCCATCGACATAGATCGCGAACCCGTCACACGGGATGAGGTTAGCTACATCGGCTGCGAGATGCGCGACGGTACGCTTCGTTGCTCCGCGCTCGACCACTGCTGCGATCAACTGCCGGCGAAGATCTCGCGTGTGCACTTCATAAGATTCGATCTCGGCGCGCTCGCGCTTTTCGATCAGCAGCGACAGGACTTCGCCAAAGAGTTCGGCAGTAGTCCGCTGCTCGAACCCGACGTGGCGCCGGCCGCGATGGTGACACGAGATCAGTCCCCATAGCGCTCCGTCGCGCACTAGCGACACGGTCATCGTCGCGCCCACGCCCATGTTCTGTAGAAATTCGACGTGCATCGCGGAATGCGTGCGCAGCGTGCTCATGGACAGGTCGATCGGTCCCGTTGCAGCACCATCCAGGGCAAAGATCGGACTGGGTTCGGCGTCGACCTCGACCAGGATCCGGACGGGATTGCGCACCAGCAACGCGCGCGCCTGTTTCGGAATATCGCTGGCGGGATAGCGCAGTCCCAGGAATGGCTCGAGCCCGCTGCGTGCGCGCTCTGCCACCACTTCGCCCGATCCGTCTGGATGGAACCGATAGATCATCACGCGATCAAAACCGGTCAGGGCCTGCATGAGCCGCGCCGCTTCGGGAAGAAAATCGGCCTTCGCCTTGATGCGCGCGAGCATCGAGCGGACCATTGCCCCGGCGTTCAGATCGATCGGTGTAGCGCTGGGCTCGGCCTCGACGATGATCAGGTCCTGAGATAGGTGGACCGCGAGATCATAGCATCGACCGCCGTCTAGAAGCTGAACGCTAAAGCATCGCTCGACGCCGTCCGGCGAGATCAAGATCGACAACCGGTTGCGGATAGCGTGGACCGCTTCGTGCCGGATGACGTCCTGCAATCGGGCACCGAGCACTGAATTTAGGGGCAGACCGAGAAAATGATCGACGTTCGCGGATACGTGCGAAATCGTCCAGTCGCCTGATATGCCCAGCAGAAATCCAAATGACTGGATCGAATTGATGTGCTGGATTTGCTCTCGATCGCAGCTGGTAAGATCAGCGGCATTTGCCGCAGGAGGTGCAAAATCGAGATTGGACACGTGAGCTCCCCAAACACCAATATTCGAGGAAAGCGCTGCATCGGCGAACAGCTCCAACGTACTGCACTACAAAGGTTAAGCACGCTATTTTAATCGACGGTATGATTTAAAATCGAGGGGCTACCCGAAGAATGAGCGGCTACCTGAAAGGCGGTGCTATCGACAAATGTCGCTGACCGGAAAGCTGGCTGGACTTGGCTCTCAAGCTGGGAAAATTAGGCTCGTCTGCTCAAAGGTACTTCCAAGGTGAACCTGCCGATCGAGCGGCGGGAGCCTAAAGTCGCGCTGCTTCCGTTGGTGGGCCCAAAGCTGAACGCACGTCCGAAGTCTGGATGAGCTTCGGACCGTTTCGATGTCTGCTACTGGGTCGTTTTACGGGGGGCGAGCATACAGCCGCAGGGCATTAGCAGAGGGCTGCGTTCGAATGCCACGTTTCAATGACACTGTCCCCGTCGTGTAAGAATACCGGGCTAGGCGGCTCAGCATGGCTTTTGGAGCATGTGTTGAGCTGGCTGCGTGACATCGACCGCTGGTTTCTCGCCGAGGTGCTGCCGCATGCGCCGGCCTATCGTGCGAAGGCGGCGTATCTGTGCGGCCGCGACAATGCCGAGGATCTGGTCCAGGATGCCTATGCGCGGGTCCTGAAGACGCCAGATTACCGCGCGATCGTCACGCCACGCGGCTTCGTTTTGACGATCGTGCACAATCTGGCGCTCGAACGATTGCGTCGCGCGAACGTGGTGCGGATCGACGCGTTCGCGTCGCTCGATCTCCTGGGTGTCGCGGACCCGGCGCCCGATGCGTTTGCGGTGGCGTCGGGGCGATCCGAGTTGCAGCGCCTGCTCGACCTGATCGACGCGCTGCCTGCGCAATGCTCGCGCGTCCTGCGCATGCGGAAGGTCGAGGGGATGCCGCCGGGCGCCATCGCCGAAGCGCTTTGCATATCGGTCTCGACCGTGGAAAAGCATATCGCTAAGGGGCTGGCGCTCATCACGAGAGCCCGGCGCGATAGCGAAGCGCAGGCGGAGGAAGCGTGCCAGGCCGTTCCGACATTCCGCAGCGTCATGCCGACCTGACCGACGAGGCTGCCGGCTGGCTGGCCGCGCTCGACGCGGGATCGGCGGATGTCGCGGCATTCGAGGCGTGGCGGGACTCCGATATCCGCCATGCCGTGGCCTTTGCCGAGGTCGCCGGGACTTGGCGCGATCTCGACGGACTGCGCGGCACACGGGGCGAGGCGAGGGCTTCGCCTGAAGCGCAGCCTGCGTCGAAAACCATGGCGCGGCCGAACCGGCGCCAGCTCCTGCGTGCTGCCGGCTCGATCGTCGGTGTCGCAGCAGTTGGCGGGGGTATCGCCTACCGCGCTGCGGCGCGCGATATGGCCGAGACCCGGGTCGGTCAGCGGATGGCGGTCGCGGTGACGCCCGGCATAGCGCTCGACCTCAATACCAATAGCCGGGTGTATTGGCGGACGGGTGCGCCTGTACAGGTTCGACAACATCCGCGATTTCGCGCTGGCCGAGCAACTCGCCACGATCGTCCAGAACGGCGGCACCCCGCCGGCACCGTTCGCGGCCGCCGACGACACGATCTACCAGGGCGGCGGCGTACGGCGCGATCTGCTGGCGTACGAGAAGCTCGACTATGCGCTCGGGGCCCGGCTGAGCGGTTTCACGACCGGCTACATCCATCTCGACAAGGGGATCGGCACCTATGCGAGCCCCTACGACGCGACGCCCGCGGCGTTCGGCGGCTCGCCCGTCTCGGTGTCCGCGCTCCGCTACGCGATCAACCGGAAAGGGGTGATCTCGCGGCTCAAGTTCGCCGCCGGCGACCACAAGATCGAGGGTGGGATCTGGTACGAACGCAATGCCTTCGATCAGGGTTCGTATCTCTACGGCCTGCAAAAGGGCGTCGCGCCAAGCGAGTTCCAGCAATTCTACACCAACCCGTTCAAGACCAATTTCTACAACGAATACGTCACGAACACCGTCCAGCTCGACATCAGCGACACGTGGCAGGCGACCGACGCGCTGCGGCTCTCCGTCTCGTCGACCGGCCTGCTCAGCGCTATCGCGATCGCGGCCGGCACGAACGTCATCGACAGGACGAAGGCGAAGACCAGTGCGATGATGACGGTCAATGCCATCGGTTCGAACATCTTGCCCTCGACGCCGGTGAACGTCAGCAGCGGGGCGTAGACGAGGATGATGATCGCCTGGCCATAGACCGAGGGGCGGATCATCTCGCGCGCCGATGCGGCGACCAAATCCAGCCTGTCCCGCAGCGGCAGCGGTCCGTCCCCGTACGGGAATTTTCTAGCTCGGCCTGCGTCCGGGCGTCGAGCATTATCTTCCGGATGGACCCTCAGCATGGGCTGAGCAGCCTGTCGTCGATGCCAAACTGAACTCGCATCGTTACCTCATGTCGGCACGAGGGCGTGGACTTTATAGCGTCTTTTACGTCGAACGCTCATGGGCGCCGCTAGGCTGTGCGCCAGCGACTGAGAACCAGCAAGTTAAGGTGGCTGCATGTCCCCGCAACCATCTTCTACAATAGCCCCGCCCACAAAGCGGGGCTTTGTTGTGTCTGCGCTACACGCACCGTTCGCAAAATTCAGTATGCGTACAGATCGCCGCGCAGCTAGCGTTTCCGGCGTTCGCCGCCCCCTCAGCGACGGCACTCTCTCAGGTGGGCAAACAAACTTCACTTCCCTGAACGGAGTCTGCGCTCAGACCTTGATTGGACCGGTCGAGGTGGTCGATGCTCATTCCGCAGCGTGGCTGAATGCATGGCTTCTGCCGATCGCAATGGGCGAACTTGGTTCGTGGCTTTCCCCAGGATCTATACTGACAGTCGGGGCCACGCGACGTCTCGAATTGGACGGGCGGCCGGAGACGATCACGTCGGCGTAGAAATCCCTAACGATGGTCCGAGGATCGATGCGATGGCCTTGCCATAAATCATCCTGGATTAACCGAACCGTATCATTCTGGTCGTTATTCAAACCGTTATGGCAATGTCCGTGACTTTTCAGCGACCCTCGCTCTGGCGATTCGGGTTCGCATGCGTGGCGATTGTCAGCCTTGTTTGCTGGACGCTTCGTGCCGGTCTCGCTCCCGTGGGTGTGATTCTCGGTGGTGCCGCGATCCTTGTCCTGGATCGCCTCTTTGCGCATTGGAGCTGGTCTGCGCGGCTGGCGCAACGGCTCGGTGACCTGGCGGAAACGAGCGATGGGGGCTCGCTAGATGCGCGCGTAACCCGAAGTCTCGCGACGATCGCCGATAAGCTGCACGCAGTTGGGCATCGGACCGAGCACCGGCATGGCGTGACCGGATTGCCCACCCGCGAGCCCTTGATCTGCCGGATGAACGCGGACGGACACGGCGTACTCGGTGTCGTCGGGCTCATGGATTTCGATCGACTATGTGCGTTCGATCCGGCACTCGGCGAACGCGTCTTGCTCGCGGTCGTCGATCGCCTGACCCGCATGTTGCCCGCCGACCGGCTGGTTGCGCATGTCGATCGCGCTAGCCTCGCAATCTGGTTCGGGGCGGAAGTGGCCGAGGAGGCCGCACGGACCGAACTCGACGTACTCGGTTATGCCTTAAGCGGCGTCGTGATCGATGGTGATCGCGAGATTCTACCCGAGGTTCGTATCCGGCAGGCGACGATGCCAGCAAACGGTCAATCGCAAGCGTTGTTATCGCGAACGCTGGCGTCGCTGGCATTGCAACCGGGTACGACCGCCGCGGTCGTCGAGCCTGCCGTCGATCCGGTCTCGGTAGCGCGAGAGCGCTATGCGCTCGAACAGGATCTGCGTCAGGCGGTGACGCGCGGCGAGTTCGAAATGCGCTATCAGCCGCTGATCGACGCGGGCGAGGGCCGGGTCGCAGGCGCAGAATCGCTGATCCGCTGGTTTCATCCGACACGCGGCCAGATACCGCCATCGCGCTTTGTCCCGGTGATGGAGGCGATGGGTCTAGCCCATGAAATTGGCATGTGGACGCTGAACGCCGCCGCACGCGAAGCGCGGGCATGGCAGGCACAGGCGCTAAGCTCGCTGCGCGTCGCGGTAAACGTGTCGGGCCACCAACTCGATCGTGACGACATGGCCGCGCTCGTCGCGCGGACGTTGGCGCGACATTCGCTGGGCGCAGAGGCGCTGGAAATCGAACTGACCGAAAGCGTTGCGATGAGTGACGGGACGCGTGCGGCGCGGCTGTTCGATGCGCTGCGAAAGACCGGCGTGCGGATTGCCATCGACGATTTCGGTACAGGCTATTCGAGCTTCAGTACGTTGCGGACGCTTGCGTTCGACAAGATCAAGATCGACCGCGAGTTCGTGACGAACGTCGACACGCGACGCGATAGCCAGGCGATCTGCCAAAGCATCGTCGCGCTGGGCCGAGGGCTCGGTATCCGCGTCCTTGCCGAAGGGGTCGAACGGCGTGCCGAGTATGAATGGCTGTTGCGGCACGGGTGCAGCCATTTCCAGGGCTATTATTTCTCGCCACCGCTAACCGGCGCGGATTTCGTCGCGTTTGCGCGCGACACCACCGGTCTCGCCAAGTTGCTGGCCATCCAACCGCGTATCCAAAGTCGGATCACCGAAAGGCTTACCGCATGACTCCCTCCTTCCGCACCACGACACGCGTTGGAGCGCTGATACTGACTCTGGCGATAGCGGCCTGTTCGCATGGACCCAAGGCCGGGCCGCAGCTCGCGCCGATCGCAGCACCCACACCGGCGAACGAGATCGAAACGATCCTGTCTCTGCTCGATCTGGGCGAGGTGGGCTCTGCGAAGAAGCGCATTGCCGCAATACTGAAGAACGATCCGATGAACCCGTCGGCCCAAGTGCTGCGCGCCTCGATCGATGAGGACCCTAAGGCGCTGCTTGGGCCGACGAGCTTCGCCTATGTCACGCAGGCAGGCGACACGATGTCGGGGCTGGCACAGCGTTTCCTGGGCAACCGCCTGAAGTCGTATCAGCTGGCGCGCTACAATGGGATTGCCAAGCCCGCCGACCTTACCGCCGGACAGACGTTGCGCATTCCGGGCGTGCTGCCACGCGCCCAAATGCCCAAGCGGGTCGAACCACGGTCCGCGACGCCTGCTGCATCGAAAGCTAGGTCCGCCGCACCGAAGCCTGTATCGGTCGCCAAACCGTCCCCCGTGGTGGTTAATCCGGGCGCGGCACGGCAGGCACGCGTGGCGGGGCTCGCGGCGCTCAACGCAGGCAATGTCGCCCGTGCGGTAGGTCTGCTGCACCGCGCCGCCGCGCTCGATCCGCGGAACCCGGTGATCTCGCGCGACCTCGCGCGCGCCGAGCGGATCGCTGCTACCGTCAAGGCGCGCAAATGATGACCGAGATGCTGGGACGCTACCGGATTGACGGACGGCTGGGCGAGGGCGCGATGGCGGATGTCTATCGTGCCTTTGATCCGGGGATCGGCCGGACCGTCGCGATCAAGGTGCTGAAACCCGACTATGGCCGCGATCCTGAACTCGGCGAACGCTTTCTGCGCGAAGCGCGCGCGGCAGGCGCCCTGAACCATCCGAACATCGCCACGATCTACGATGTCGGCGAAGCGCAGGGCGTCGCCTATATCGCCATGGAGTTGATCGAGGGACAACCGCTCGACACGCTTCTCCAAGAGCAGGGTCGTCTGCCCTATGAGCGGGTGCTGGCACTGGGGCAGCAACTCGCCTCGGCACTCGATTATGCACATAAGGCAGGGGTCGTTCACCGCGACGTCAAGCCATCGAACATCCTATTGTCGGCGGACGGCCGCACCGCAAAGCTGCTCGATTTCGGTGTCGCGCGGATCGGCGAGATCGACGTGTCGGGAGCGGAGGGCCGGCTCGCGCGGACGCAGGTCGGGCAGATGATCGGTACGCCGCGGTATATGAGTCCCGAGCAGGCGCTTGGCATCCCGGTCGATCGACGCTCCGACCTCTTCTCGCTCGGTGTGGTGCTGTACGAGATGGTGACGGGCAAAGTCGCTTTCCCGGGCATGGGGCTGGCGACGCTTGCCATTCAAATCTCACAGGAACGCGTCGAGCCGATCGCACGCTCGGTTGCCGATTGCCCACCTGGCCTGCGGTTCGTCATCGACAAGTTGCTCGCGAAGAAACCCGATCAGCGTTTTGCCGATGGCGACGCGGTGTATCAGGCACTGACCCGCGAGATTGCGGCAACCGGCGAAGCGTCGACGGGGCGGCGTGGCCTGCCGTTGAAGATCAAGCTGCCGCTGGCGCTCGTCACCGTTACGGCGATCGCACTGGTCGCGAGCGTGTCGTCGATTCTCGCGCGCGAACAGCGAACGCTTGAAAATATGGCGATTGTTTCGGGCGGCTCGATTGCCGCCTTCGTTACCAGCAACACCGCGGTGTTGGCGGCCGACAATGCAGGCCTGGCGCCCGAGCAGCAGGACTGGACCGCGCTGCAGGCGTTCGTCGCATCGGCGTCGCGCGATCAGGAGATCCGCGACCTGGTGGTCGCGGATACTGGCGGGATCGTGCGCGCCGCCGAGAACGTCAAGCTGATCGGTACACGCTATCGCGCGCCCGCGGGCGAGGCCGCGATCAGCGGGGATGCGGGCGTCACGGCCGCACCGGATCGTGGAACGGGTGCCGGGCTGCGTTTCGTCCGACCGATCCGCTATGCCGGTGCCCGGTTCGGCACGGTCGATCTGGTGCTACGCCGCGCCGCGCTCGACGCGGCGATCGACAATGCAAGAATGCTGCTGATGGTGCTGTCGCTTGTCATCATGGGCGTTGTGCTGGTGATCGGCTATCTCAGCGGCGCGATGGTCGCGCGGCCATTGGCACGATTGCGGAAAGCGCTCGACGAAGCCGCAAAGTCCGATTTTGGCCTGCGCATCTCGCATCGCCGCCGCGACGAATTCGGCGCGGCGTTCGATGCCTTCAACCGTGCCGCCGCCGCGGTCGAACCGCATCTGGCTGGCACGGGCGCGCAGGCCGACAGCGCCATGCGTGCCACGCGTGTGGCGCCGTCTCCCCGTCTGGCTG
This sequence comes from Sphingomonas sp. PP-F2F-A104-K0414, assembly GCF_004340945.1. Classification (GTDB taxonomy): domain Bacteria; phylum Pseudomonadota; class Alphaproteobacteria; order Sphingomonadales; family Sphingomonadaceae; genus Sphingomonas. The sequence continues at coordinate 478,263 of NZ_SLYD01000005.1, read as the reverse complement.
CCTGAGGATCGTCTCTATGTACATGTTGCAGCTATTCGACACCGACGACGTGATCCAGCCCCTCGACGTGCGGCTGATCAGGGAGGGCCTGTTGACGATAGGGCGGGATGCCGATGCCGACTGGCCGATTGCCGATCCCGATTGTGCCTTGTCGCGCGCGCATTGCGAACTGAGCGTCGATCGCGATGGCCTGACGCTGCGCGCGCTGGGGGCGAACGGGGTGTTCGACGCCGATACGGGCGAGCGTTTTCCGCAGGCGATCGACGTGCTGCTGCCGGTGCCGAGCGCGCTCCGGCTTGGGCGGTTCAAGATGGTCGCCACGCATGCACCGCACGGCGACATCGAGGTCGATGGCGCGCTGACCATGGTGCTGACGCCGCCGCTCGGCTCTTCCGTCGATGTGCCAAGCGACTGGGTCGATGCCAGCACGCCGCACGTTGCCGGCGAGGGATCGCTGCTCGAGGCGTTCTGCGAAGGCGCCGGGCTCGACTGTTCGCTGTTGTCTGCCGAGGAGCCGACCGAGATCATGCGACGGGCGGGGGCGGTGTATCGACAGATGGTGCTGGGCATTGGTGATCTGATGGCCGAGCGCGACCATGCGCGCGGGCGCTATCAGCTGACCCGTACGACCATCAGCGGCGCGGACAATAATCCGTTCAAATGGGCACCGACGCAGCGACTGGCGATAGACCTGCTGCTCGCGGAGTCGACGGGGTTCTTATCGGGACCCGCAGCGCTCAAGGCCTCGTTTCGCGATGTGAAGCGGCATCTCGTCGCAACCTTTGCGGGCTTGCAGGGCAGCCTTCGCGCGGCGATCGGAAGTTTTGCGCCTGCGGTGCTCGACGCAGCGGTGGCAGACCGCGTTACGATGCTGAAGAGCCGTGCGGGCTTGCAGATGGCGGAGGTGGCTGAGCGTCACGCCGATTTGACGCGACAGATCGCGGAGGCCGCGCCGGGGTCGCTCGATCGCGCCTTCGCGGTGGCCTACGACGCCACCGACTCTGCGATGGCGCGTGACAGCGTATGAATCTCGGCGGTCTGCTGCGCCGCAAGGTGCGTATGGTCCCGGGCAGGGTCTGTCCCGCCGGTTTTCGATCGGAGGGGCGGACGCACGTTGGGCGCGTGCGGGCGGTTAACGAGGATCGGCTCCTCGACCGTGCCGACCGGGGCCTCTGGGCGGTTGCCGACGGTATGGGCGGACATAGCGGAGGAGCAGCGGCAGCGACGACCGTCGTCCAGGTGCTCGATGCGCTGGCGGACGATCCTCGACCGATCGACGATGCCCGTTTGCGCGACGCGCTCGCACGCGCCAACCGCGCGATTCATCAAGACGGCAGCGCCGACGCGACCAGCGGTGCGACGGTGGTGGTCGCGCTGACCATGGGACCGACCGCGGTGATCTGCTGGGCTGGCGACAGTCGCGCCTATCGCATTCGCGGCGGACGCGCCGAGCAACTGACGCGGGACCATAGCGTCGTGCAGGAGATGATCGATGCAGGCGTACTGAGCGCGGCCGCGGCGGAGCGGCATCCGCAGGCGAATGTCGTGACGCGCGCGCTCGGTGTTGCGCCGACGGTCATCGTTGACAGCGTGCGGGTCGCGCTGGAACCAGGCGATCGCTTGTTGCTGTGCTCCGACGGCGTGTCCCGGTCGGTCGACCCCCGCGATTTCGTCACCATGCCGGACTCGATAAGCGACAGTGCCGACCGGTTCCTCGCAAACGCCCTGCAACGCGATGGAGGTGACAATGCAACCTTGGTCGTGGTCGCTGTTTCGTGACCTGAGTGCTGGACATGGTCCGCTCCGCCGCGGCATCCATAGCGATCCTCGACTGCGGGAGGTTCGCTCGCTCGCGACCTGATCGCTTCGGGATTGGCGGCAACATGGCCCCAGTGGACCGGCTCTGGCCTCACGGTCGACGAGACCTGCGCGCGTGCCGACTATCGGCGGTATAGCCTGCAACCTCGCTTCACGGCGCTGAAGGACCGCGGCGCAATCCGCGACACCGGCCTGCGCCGCAAGAACGAGTCCGGCCGTAACGCGATCGTATGGCGCGCTTGCCACCATGACCGACGGGAGGCGCAGGCATGAGCGCCCCCGACAGGCGCAACCTGTGCGTCGTCTTGCAACAGGTCGACCGGTCAAACTGGTGCGTCGTTCGCCGTAAGCTGGTTGACGGAAAGCTGACGTTCGCCAGCCGGATCGCCACGGCTCGGCCCTTCAAGCCAGCATGTGCGCTCGCGTTGGCGGCGGCGGAAGCTGAAGGTCTGCGCCTTGTTTTCGGTGAGACGGGCAAACCGCCGCGCAAGTTCGATCCTCAAAACGACACGAGGGAGCCGCGTCCATGACCACCCATATGGACAACGCGGCTTTTGCCGCGACCGTGCAGCACGTCCGCGACCGCTTCCCTGTGTCGGGGGTGGCGAGCAAGGCAGGCGTGAAGCTCTCGCGCGCTGGCCGGGAGTGGAAAGGGTGCTGCCCGTTCCACCCGGACAAGTCACCTTCGTTCACAATCTACGCGGACGATCGGCGGTTTCAGTGTTTCGGATGCGGGTTGCAGGGCGATGTAATCGACTTCGTTATGCGCGCGTACAACGTGAAGACTCGAGCCGCGATCGGGATGCTAGACGGTGGCGCGCTGCGCGAGCTGGAGCAGCAGCGTGCACCCGCCAAGCCTAAGCAGGACATGCGCCCGGTGGCGCAGCGGATCGTTGCCGCCTCGGTGCCGATCGAGGGGACGCCCGCCGCTACCTACTTGCGCCGGCGTGGTATCACGATGGGTTTACCGCATACGCTGCGGTTCGCTCGTCTCGCCCCTCCCCAGATAAAGGGGAACGGCCTGCTGGAAGCGAATGGCCCGGGTCTGTTGCCTGCGCTGGTCGCGATCGTCACGGACGCGGTCGGGGATCTTGTCGCGCTGCAACGCACCTATTTGACCGAGGGCGGGCGCAAGGCAGCGACGAAGCCAACCGACACCGATCGTAAGCCCAAGGTGAAATACAGCCTCGGCAACGTCATCGGCGGTTCCGTCCAGCTCGGACCACCGTCGGCGAGCATTCTCATCTGCGAGGGTTTGGAAGATGGACTGACGTTGGCCCAGGGCCTTGGCAGATCGGTCTGGGTCGCGGCTGGTACGTCGATGATGCCCGCCATGATCTTCCCGTCGGTCGTGCGCTCGGTCGTGATCGGGGCGGACGGCAACGCACCGGGGGAGGTGGCGGCGCAGAAAGCGGCCGCAGCTTACACAGCCTCGGGTCTGTCGGTACGCATCATGCGCCCGACGCCGCCCTTCGTGGACTTCAACGCCGAGTTGATGGGGGTGAGCTCATGAACGCCGGTCTAGCTGCGCGGTTCGACGCCGCGGAAGTGTTCGAGGATGCCTCGGACTATATGGGGCGCGGGTCGCAGTCGGCTCCGGTCTGGTCAAAGCCGGATATGACGGTGCTGGCCGGTGGCCGCACGGCTCCGCCCGGTATGCCGACTGGAATGTTCGGCGACCTCTGGCCGCTTGTGCGCGATCTGGCGGCGGGTGCGGGTGCGCCCGCTGAGTACGTGGCCGTAAGTATTATCGCCGTTGCGGCCTCGCTGATCGGTGCCAAGCGGTCGGTGCAGCCGTTCGCGACCGCGCCCCAGTGGCGTGAACCGTGCGTGTTATGGATTGCGCCGGTTGGTGATCCGTCCTCGAACAAGTCGCCCGCGATTGATGCCGCTACGGGGCCGCTCAAGGGCATGGAGAAGGAACTAGCGGAGCAGTTCAAGGCTGGGTTGATCGGGTGGCAGACAACCGCTGAGCGCTCGAAGGCTGAGAAGGCTGCGTGGCTTGCCGACGTTAAGACGGCGACCAAGGAAGGTGTGGCAACCCCGTCGATGCCAGACGCAGCGGTCGAGCCGGACGAGCCCCAGAGGCCGCGCCTCACCGTGCAGGACGGCACGCCAGAGGCGGTGATGGAGATACTGTCGGGCAACCCCAACGGCATCTTGCATTTGCGCGACGAGTTGGCCGGGTGGCTTATGAGTTTCGAGCGCTATTCGCCTGGAGGCCGGGAGTTTTGGCTAGAGGCGTTCGGCGGTCGCCATTTCACTGTCGACCGCAAGAGCCTCAAGGCCCCGCTGTTCATTGAGTTTAACGGCGTCACGGTGCTTGGGGGGATCCAGCCCGAGAAGCTATCCCAATGCCTGCTCAAGTCCGCCGACGACGGCCTAGTCGCTCGCTTCCTGTGGGCGTGGCCCGATCCGATCCGCTACCAACGCCCGACTGGCGTTGCCGACGTAGCATTGCTCGAACGGGTCTATCGGCGGTTGCTCGGGCTCCAGCCCGCTCGCGACGAGGAAGGGAAGGCATCGGCCGTAGTCCTCATGCTCAACGACGCAGCGGGCGCAATCTTCGAAGAGTGGATCCGGGACAACGATGCGGTGATCCGTGAGGCGGCGGGACTGTATAAAGGGTTCCTCGGCAAGCTGCGCGGTATGGTCCTGCGGCTGGCGCTGGTGGTCGAGCTTATCGGCTGGGCGGCAAGCGATCGGCGCGAGCCTGCTTGCATCAGTGCTGAAACGCTTACGGCGGTGTTGGGCTTCATTGACGACTATGCCAAGCCGTCTGCGGTCCGTGTGTTCGGTGACGCCGCCTTACCTCTGAGCGAGCGTAACGCGGCGGCTCTGGCCCGTCATATCCTGAAGACGAAGACGCAACGCATCAACCTGCGCGACGTGCGCCGGGAAAGCGGTATCGCAACGTTGAAGATCGCGGCCGATGTCGAGGCGGCGACTGAAGCCCTGGTGGAAGCGGGGTGGCTTCGCGGCGTCGGGGAGCGCGCCGGGGATACGGCGGGCAAGCCGCGCAAGGATTACCTCGTCAATCCGATGGTGCATGATGGGTTGGCGTGAAGTCGCGGCGACGGTGATGGCGGAGGGTGTCGCGCCCTCTCCTTGCCCGACTGTCGAGAACTTCGGGCTACCCGATTACCTGGCGAACGCTCTGCGCCGGCTGGAGCGGTTGTCTCCCCCTCGCAAGCTGGAGCGCGCCGCTAACTGGCAAGGTGTGGTTGCGGACGCCATGACGATCGCGCGGGATCGGTGGGCCGCTAAGGCCCTCGCGCTCGGGTGGACGGCTGGCGACCTGTTCGGGGTGGGGCCGCTTGACGATTGGGACTTTCAGGGGCTGGCGGTCTGGCTCGACGGGCGCCGGATTGTCTTGCTCGATGACAAGCGGGCGATAGCTGCTGACGCCTCGGGCGCGGCGCGCTCGTCGTTCGAGCGCGGGGGGCCTCGGCACGGTACGCAACCAACGATCGAGCCGGTAATGCTGTGGGAGTTTGGTCGGTAACCGCGCTCGATTGTTTCCGTCGGCACTATTGTTAACAACGCCCTTGGCTCGAGTAAGCCGCACAAAGCGTTCTTATGCCGATCCGGGATCCTATTTGCGTCCATTTTGAACGCGTATTTATCGTTGACCCTGAAAGACTTGCGCGACAGGCTTCGAACACCGGCCTGGGGAGGCCGAATCAGGAGGGGTTATCTTATGAAATTTACAATTGGCGCGCTTGCGTGCGCGATTACTTTCGCTGTGCCTGCGGTTCAGGCGCAGACCGGTCCAATCGCGACCGCGGCTACCACGTCCGGAACGCTTCGTGCCGGAACCTCGGTTCCGCTGAAGATGGCCGAAGGGCTGACTACGAAAGGCAAGAAGCTCAAGGTCGGTCAACGCTTTCAGATGGAGACCGCGGAGGCTGTTACGGTCGACGGCAACGTCGTGATTCCAGCAGGTAGCCCTGCGACCGGCGAGATCACCGAAGTCCGTAACAAGGGCATGTGGGGCAAGTCCGGCCGCATCAACGGCCGCGTCCTGTACGTGCGTGCGAATGGCCGGCAGATCCGCATGAGCGGGTCGATCGACGACAAGGGGACCACGGGCACAGCAGGTGTTGTCGGCGCAGTAGCACTGCTCCCCGTAGCAGGCTTCTTCATGACCGGCACCAGCGCCGAAGTCCCGCTTGGGGCACCGGTGACTGCTTTTATCGACGAAGACGTCTCGGTTGCGGTCGTTCCGGCGAGCGCACCGATGATCGTCACTGCGCCGGTCAAGAACTGACCCTGCGAGCGCGGGTGTGATCGCCCGCGCTCGTCTAGCTTCAGACTGGCTTGGCGCCGGCCGTGCCACACTTCGCGAACTTGCCATTCGCGCTCTTGCATCGGATCGTCTTGGCGGGTGCCTTTGGGCATTTGGTGAAGCGCCCCTTAGCGTCCTTGCACGGCGCAGCCATTGAGGGTGCCCCGACGAGCAGCGACAGTGAGGCGGCAGCGAACAGCAGTTTACGCATCTGGCATTCTCCTGCCCGATAACCGGGCAAGGTAAAACTGCGCCGCTCAGTGGCGGGCGTCAAATGGGCTTTCCTTTATCTCGTTCGACGGCGACCGCGCTTTCGTTCCAGCGCGGCATAATGCGCTCCGACCCCCGAGTACGGAATCATATCTCGGTGTTGTTCGAGTGGCGCGATACTCTGCTGATCCATGATAACAGCCATACACGCGGCCACCTCATTTTTGAGGGACGGGCGGCTGCTATGCCGTGTTGCTGCCCCTTCCCGTGGGGGTGACGCCTAATGGCAACAGCAAGATCTCTAGAGACGTGTAACTTAATTCAAAATGAGCCCTCTTCTAAAATCATATTGGTGAATAAAATGATCTCCACGCTCGATAGTATCAAAACGGTTGTAATAACCCTAGATCCTTACTTGCGACAAATAAAACCAATTTGGTATTTACTGTCAATTAGGAGGATTCCGTACCGAATGGCATCAACTATCTGTTAGTGGATTCGATGTTCTCTTGTGATCAACGCCGCATGAATGGCGCAAAGGAGACATCGGATGACAAAGAAATCCATTTTGCTTGGGAGAACCGCGCTTCCAATCCTTGCCGCGACTGTGATCGCAGTAGTATTTTCTACCCCAGCCAGCGCAGCATGCGTCACCCTGCTTGGCCAAACCATTTCAGTCGATCTTCTTGGAAACGTTTGCTTGGGCGGGGCTCAGACCTCGCCAGGCGTATCTGGCGGATTGGGTCTCGGCGACGGCGTGCAGATCGGAGGCACGCGCGGCATCGGCATCGGCACGGACGCAACGATCTTAGCGCAGGACGGCGTGGCCATCGGCGCGAACACTGACATCCTGACCGGCGCCATCGGCGGTATCGGCATCGGCGCGGGCGCCCAGGTCGGGGGAATCAACGGCATCGGCATCGGCGCAGGATCGAGCGTGCTGAGCCAGAACGGCATTGGTCTGGGCGCCGCGGTGAACATCCTCGGCCTCAACGGCATCGGCCTGGGCCTGGGCGCCAACGTGCTGGGTGACAACGGGATCGGTCTGGGCGTCGGCGCTAGTGTGCTGGGCGGGAGTGGCATCAGCATCGGCGATGGATCGGCGTCCAACGGTATCGCGGGCATCGCCATCGGCGCGAACGCGCTGTCTCTACTGGACGCCGACGTGGCCATCGGCCTCGGTTCGATCGCAGGCGACGCGCTCGATCCTGTCGGCAACAACACGGCGCTCGGTGCGGGCGCGAACGCCACCGGCGGGTTCTCTTCTGCCTTCGGCGCCAACGCCACCTCCAGCGGCTTCGCCTCGACAACGGTCGGCGCAGGCGCGGCGGCGACGGGTGACGGTTCGCTAGCTCTCGGCTTCGGTGCCGTGGCGGCACCGCCGAACAGCGTCGCTCTCGGGACGGGTTCGGTCGCGCTTGCGACCACGCAAGGCACCGGGACGTACCTCAGCGGCGTGATCGGTCCGGTCGCCGGCGTGCAGTACGACACCAGCACCGGGACCAACGTGGGCTCCGTCTCGATCGGTGCGGTAGGCGCGACCCGTCAGCTGCGTAACGTGGCGGACGGCGTGTTCGCAACCGACGCGGCGACAGTGCGTCAGGTCGCCAGCGTAGCCGACCAGACCAACGTTGCCCTCAACGCGGTCAACGGACGCGTCGATGCTACCAACGCCAATCTCGGAGCGCTCAGCACTCAGGTCGGCGTCAACGCGGCCGCCGTAGGCACGCTAGGCGGCCGCATGGGCGCAGCCGAGGCAGCAGTAGGCACGAACACCGCAGCCATCGCCGGGCTCGATACCCGCGTCGGCGCCGCGGAGACCAACCTGACCGGCGTGACAGGACGTCTTGGCGTTGCCGAGACCAGCATCGTTACCGCCAACAACGGCATCGCCGCCAACGTGGCGGCGATCGGTGGTCTTGATACGCGTCTCGGCACGGCGGAGACCGCCCTCGCGTCCAACGCGACTGCGATCGCCGCTAACGGAGCCGCGATCACGGGTCTGGACGGGCGCGTTGGGGCGACCGAGACGGGCCTCGCCGCCAACTCTGCCGCAATCACCGGACTGGACGGCAGGGTCGGCGCCACGGAGGCCGGACTTGCCAACAACACCACCGCGATCGCAGGACTGGACGGTCGCGTCGGTGCGACTGAGACCGGCCTTGCTGCCAACGCGACGGCGATCGCCGCCAACGGCGCCGCCATCACCGCACTCGACGGACGGGTGACCGCCACGGAGACGGGCCTTGCGGCGAACTCTGCCGCGGTCACCGGTCTGGACGGTCGCGTGACGGCTAGCGAAACGGTCGGTGCGCAGAACTCAGCTGCGATCGGCACGCTGCAGGGGCAGACGACCGCGAATTCGACTGCGATCGCGGGTCTCGACACCCGTGTGACCGGACTGGACGGACGAGTCACCACCAACGAGCAGCAGATCGCGGTCAACACCACCGCCATCACCGGGCTCGACGGTCGCGTAACTGGTCTGGACGGGCGTGTGACGGGCTTGGACGGGCGTGTGACAGTCAACGAGCAGCAGACCGCCAGCAACACCACGGCGATCACTGGCCTCGACGGCCGCGTCACAGCCAACGAAGGCGCAATCGGCGACGTGCGCAGCCAGGTAGCTGCGACCAGCGCCACGGTCACCGGTCTCGATGGACGGGTGACAGCCAACGAAGGTGCGATCGGCGACGTGCGGACGCAGGTGGCGGCCACCAACGTCGCCGTGACTGGGCTCGACGGACGGGTGACCGCCACGGAGACCGGACTGGTCGCTGTGGCGGGTCAGACGGCGGCGAACACGTCGGGTCTCTCCACCCTTCAGCAGAACATTGCCAACGGTACGGTCGGCATCGTCCAGCAGGATCAGACCACCCGCACGATTGCGGTAGGCGGCAGCACGGACGGCACGGTCGTGAACGTGGCCGGCACGCAGGGCGACCGTACCGTGACGGGTGTCGCGGCGAGCGGCCGCGCTGACGCTGCGGTCAACGGCGGTCAGCTGGCGGCGGTGGTCTCCACCTTTGGCGCGGGCGCCACGCTCAACGCCGACGGATCGATCACCATCCCGGCCTATGCTGTGCAGGGGCGGACGTACGCAAACGTGGGGAGCGCGCTCGGCGGTCTCGACGCCAGCCTGACGACGGCACGGACGCAGCTCGACGCCATCAACCGGACGGCCGACGGCGCGTATGTGGCGATCAACGGCACCGGACCGGTGGCAAATGCGACCGGGGCCAATTCGGTGGCCATCGGCACGGGCTCGACGGCCAACGCGGCGAACTCGGTCGCGCTCGGCGCAGGAAGCACGGCGGATCGCGGCGCACAGACCAACTATGGGGCGACGGGTCTGCAGACTGCGCAGAATTCCGTCGGTGAAGTCTCCGTCGGCTCGGCTGGGGGACAGCGGCAGATCACGAACGTGGCGGCCGGCAGCGCGCTAACCGACGCCGTCAACGTCGCACAGCTGCAGGGTGTCGCGGCATCGGCGGTTCAGTACGACCGGACGGCCTCGGGGGCTCCGGACCGCTCTTCGGTCACCTTTGGAACGCCGTCCGCCGGCGCCGTCCAGCTGCACAACGTGGCTCCTGGCACAAGCGGACTCGACGCGGTCAACCTGAACCAGCTGGCGTCCGTCGACTACGATCTGCGCAACGACATCCGCAGCGTGCGGACCGAAGCGCAGCGCGGAACGGCAGTAGCGCTGGCCGCCAACGGCATGCGCTTTGACGACCGTCCGGGCCGGACCTCGATGGGCGGCGCAGTCTCGTACTACAAGGGAGAGGCGGGCGTGGCGCTTGGGATCGGGCATACGTCAGGCAATCAGCGCCTACGTTATAACGGTGCGGTTAGCTTCAGTCCGAACGGTGGCAGCAATGTCGGCGCGGTAGCCGGCGCCACCTTTAGCTTTGGTGGCGACTGACACTAGCAGGGACGGGCATCCAGAACGCCCGGGTGTCCGTCCCGCTAATAGGGCTGCTCAGTAGAAGATCGCGGCGATAAGGAACTGCTCGTGTTGAGCAGCTTGAACCAACAGGCGTTGTGAGCCGCGCTAAGCGGCGTGGTCGTCTGGCAACAATTTAATTACACTAAACTGATCCACCGACAGGTAATCATAGGATAAGCCACATGGTCACCTTCACGAGCCGCTCCCCGCCAGGAACACGACTATCTCACGAACGGCGACGAGCTCAATTGATTGATATTGCATGGTTGATCATCGAAGAAACCGGTGAGGAATCACTGACATTTAAAGAAGTTGCAAGTCGTGCTAAGATAACGCCTCCCGTCGTTTATGCTTATTTTCTGGACAAAAATGCGCTTATCAATGAGGTAAAGCAGAAAAAACGTGGCTCGGAATAAGCGCAATCAGTCACGTTCATTCCAGCAGTCACAACATTTACGGCCGTCATCCGCCCCGGCAACTAATGGCACGAAAGATGGCGAGCCGTGCGTAGAATCGCAAAAGGCAGGATCGTCGGCGCACAGAAGCAGGGCGTGAACTAAGCGCGCACCGTCGGCACCTCGGAGATGTTGGTAGTCCACGCCGGCGATCGCATCTCCGAACGCATCTTCCACTCGCGCTTGAACCCCTGCGACGCCGTCACCGCGGTCCACGTCCCGAACTTGCCGTTGATCGCATCGAGCGCCCCCATCAGCCGGTCGCGTTTTGCCGTATCCTCCTCGAACAGCGTGCGTGGTCGATCCTCCTCGGGAAGCAGATCGTCGAGCATGATGCCGGCTTTCGTGTACGCGTAGCCGTCGCGCCATGCCTTCTCGGCACCGCGCCTGGCCGCCGCGATAAGCTCGAGGCTGTCGTTCGTCATCGGATGCAGGGTCACCATGCGCGATGCGCCGTACTGAGGCCGGTCGGGCTTATGCTTGTTCGTGTGGAAGAACGCGGTCAGTCGGGCCGCAACCAACCCGTGCAATCGCAGCTTCTCCCCGGCGCGCAATGCGTATTGCGACAGCGCGCCCATCATCCGCTCGAAGTCGCAGATCGGCGTTCCAAACGACCGCGTGACGGCCATGCCCTTCCGCCGTGGCTCGACCGACTCAACGGCGTTAGACGGGACACCGCGCAGCTCGGCCACCAGCCGCTCGAGAACGACCGTGCCTACAGCGCGGGCCTGCTTCATCGGCATGTCTCGCAGGGCGCCGGCGGTGTCGATGCCGAGATCAGAGAGCTTGCGCGCAGTCGCACTGCCGACGCCCCAGACGTCGCCGACGGCGAAGGCGTGCATCACATCGCGCCGTACGTCGTCGTCACGAAGATCGGCCACCCCGCCGAATTCCGGGTTCTTCTTGGCGGCCGCGTTTGCCAGCTTCGCCAGCGTCTTGGTCTCAGCGATGCCGACGCATGTGGGTATCGTCGTCCATAGCTGGACCTGGGCACGCATCGCGTTCGCGTGCGCCACCAGATCACGGCCCTCGAAACCCGAGAGATCGAGGAACGTCTCGTCGATTGAGTATATCTCGAAGTCACGGGCGAAGGACTCGCAGGCGGCAATCACTCGACGCTGCATGTCGCCATAGAGCGTATAATTCGACGACCGCACCTGGATGCCATGCTGCTTCACCTTGTCGCGCAGATGGTGGATGGGGTCGCCCATCTTGATCCCCAACGCTTTCGCCTCGGCCGATCGTGCGATGGCGCATCCGTCGTTGTTCGAGAGGACAATGACCGGCACGCCGACCAAGCTGGCGTCGAAGGCGCGCTCGCAGGAGACGTAATAGTTGTTGCAGTCGATCAGGGCGATCGGCGTGCTCATGCCATCTTGCGCGCGACGCCGACGACCGTGCCCCATATCTCGACATGTTCGTCGACTAGGATGTCAGCGAACCCTTCGGCCTCTGGGACAAGCCAGTGGCGGCCATCAACGTAGCGCAGACGCTTCAGCGTCCGGTCGCCGTGCACCAGCGCCACGACGATCGAACCGGCTTTCGCCTTCTTGGCGCGGTTCACGACGATCATATCGCCATCGTTGATCCCGGCGCCCGACATGGATCGGCCATCGACGCGCATGATGTAGCTGGCGGCCGGATGCTCAACGAGCCATGCGCCCAGGTCGATGGGTTCCTGCATGTCGTCCTGTGCAGGCGACGGGAACCCGGCCTGAGTGTGGACGAGGAAGAACGGCACTTCGCACGGCACCAGTTCGAACGGCACGTCGTGAAGCCGTAGCGCATCGTCACGACGGTTCAGCGGGACGACGACCGGGCGGCCTGAGTGGGTTGCGGGCATGATCTAGAGGATCGCGGCGAAGAGGAGCTGGTCGTGCTGCGCAGCCAGGACGGACCGTGCGTCCTGAGCAGCGCCGACGGCTTGCCGGTACTCCACGGTCCCCAATCGCTCGGCCTCGTCGAAGCTGAATGGAACGGGATCTATCGGCGGATAGACGTTGTCGTATATCGCGCGGGCAGCCGCTCTAAGCTGCAGATCATGCTGCATTTCGTTGCTCCATCAGTGTCGAGTCGCCGCGAGCGGCATCCCCATAGCTAGGCGCGATCGTGATTGATTCGCAAGAACATTGCGGGAACATCCATCCGGTGCGATGAGCGGTCCGACGATTCGAAGGACATGATCATGACCGATTACGACGACGACCAGCAGGAACCGAAGCCGGCGTTCGGGAAGTGGCTGCTGTCACAGCGCGACCGCGGCGATTGGGTTGATGGTATCGCCGACGCTGCCCGCGCTGATCGGACATTCCCGAAGAACGGCGACCCCGAAGCGGTGCGCGCGCATCTGCGCAAGCAACAGGCCGACGGCGATGCGTTCGCGGCAATCGACGATGCCGAGAGCGACTGGATGGCCGTTTAGTCGTGCTGTTCGTCATGCTGGCCCTGTCGACAGCGACACTAACGGCGCCATTCTCCTGCACGGTGACCCGCGTTCATGACGGCGACGGACCCTTGTGGTGTTCAAACGGCATCAAGGTCCGAATTGCGGGAGTTCAGGCCCCGGACTTCGAAAGCGCTTCACCTTGTCGGGCAGCGGATCCGCGGCGGGTAAACTACCGCTGCGACAACACCGCCGCTAAGCGCAGCCAGCAGATCGTCGAGCGGCTCGTGCTGCGCAGGACGCTGCGATGCGAGGCGACGGGCAAGAGCTATAGTCGCATTGTCGCTCGGTGCACGCTGCCGGACGGACGATCGCTGTCCTGTGCGGCGATAGCGTCCGGCGCCGCGGTTCGTTGGGACCGCTACTGGCGGCAGTACCGCATGGGTGAGTGTCGGTAGTCTACCGGTCGCAATGGAAGTTGTAAGACAGGGGGAGGTCGCACGGTCGGGGTAGAAGGCATCGCGCCACACGGACAGTAGCGCGAGGCCTCTGAGCCTTGCTGCCTACTGATAGCCGCCGTTTTCTTCACGCTCTTTGGCAGCGTCCTCCTGCACCTTTTCCATTTCCTCAGCCTCTTCAGACTGGGGCGCGTCGTCGGTTTTTGGATCGTCGATCATGGTTATCTCCTCGCCTGTCCAACGCGCGGCGCAGCTTTCAGGTGCAGCGACTCGTTACCATCCCCGTGTCCATGATGCCGGGCGCGATATGGGAGACGACCATGCGATTTGTTCAGATCGAGACGCTGCCTTCGGGCAATGCACTCGTCGACATCGACAAGCTGACCCATGCGGTGCCTGAGGGCGAGGGGTCGCGCTTATTCCTCGGGGCTCAGCACATCGACGTTCCGCATTCGCTGTCCGAGCTTGAGAATGTCCTGGCCGGCCGCGATCGCACTGACGATGGCGAGAACAGCAGGGCAGGGTTCGGCGTTCGGTAAGGTTGGATGACGCTATTGGCACTATCGGCGCTATTGGCACGGGGCCTTTCTGTCGATCCGCGAGCTATTGGCACTAATGGCGAGCCTTCGCTACGTAACCAAAAATAGGTTCTATCTATCTATATATTTACAGGGCGAAGGCGACGGCTCGGGAGCGAGATAGGCTCCATGCCAATAGCGCCAATAGTGCCAATAGGTCGGCGCAGCTCTGTTTTAACAGGGGGATAACAGAGAGGCGGCGGTGATCTTACACCGGGATTACACCGGGCCCGCCGCCTTTCTTGGCTCCAACGACGGCTGCAGTGGTTCACTAAAATAGTGAAATGTAGTGAACGATTTTCACTCGCTGACGGCGCTGGTGGCGCGCTCGAACCTCTGGGGGCAGTCTTATGCCGATCAAGATAGTCGCAGATGACCGGGTGCCGCAGTTCTTGGCGGATGCTTTGGGCGTCACGTTCTCCCAGCCATTCGTAACGATGGGGATAGAGAAGGGAGGCAGGATCTGCGCGGGGGCGCTGCTCAATTGCTTCAACGGCGGCAACGTCAATCTAACTGCGGCGGGTACGGGGTGGACGCGCGCCTTCCTCAATGAGCTTGGCGCTTATGTGTTCGGCGCTCTGTCTTGCAACCGGATGACGATCGTAACGGCGCAGGTTCATGTTGCCGAACTAGCGTGCCGCTTGGGGGGCAAGCCCGAAGCCGTGATGCGCAATCACTTCGGCCGCGGGATAGACGGGATTGTCGTGGGGATCCTGGCGCACGAGTACCGCTATGGGAGTGGCGCACTCGCATAGGACAGTTTCAGGACACTATGCGCGCGCGTAATATAAGGGGCGGCGGCGCCGCTTCCCGCAGGTTTTAATAACGGCGGATAACGGGGCACGCGTCCGTAAAGGGCGGTTTGCGTGCTGGCTCCAGGCCGCAGGGAGTTATCGGAAGCCGTATATGGCGGGGTCGGCAACAAGGTTTTGCGGCACTGTAAAACGGGGCGGGTCAGAGGTTCGTGCCACTAATTTGAGCGATCAGTGGGGCGAGTTTCACGCTTCCTGGGGAAAGCCTAAAACTCGGGTGAGCCCGCGGGCGATGGACTCGTAGCCAAACATCGGGAACAAGCTGGCGCGGGGAAAATATCAGCGGTGCTTTTGATCTAATGCCTAGAGGCTATCGGTACGCAGTCGCTGCAGCTCTCGGACTATCGCCCATAGCATTCGGGCTGGGGGCATACCTTACCCCGTCAAATCCCGTCGCGCCGGACCGGTATCAGAGCTACCGATACGCCGCCGACAAGCCAGTAGAGGTTGAACCGGCCACTGCCAAAGCGGGCGCCATACCCTTAGAACATCGCACCCCATGCCAGGAACCAAAGGGTAAGGACGAAAGCGACCTTTGCGCCCAATGGCGCGCCGCTGAGGCCGCGGAGAATAGCGCGCTTTGGGCAAAGTGGGGTTTCTGGATCGGTGTAATCGGCTCGACGCTGCTGCTCTGGCAGATCATCCTTACCCGTCGCGCGGTTAAGGACACTGGTGAGGCGACAGAGGCAATGCGGGAGGCAAATAATATTGCTCGTGACGCATCCGCGAGGCAGCTCCGTCCTTACTTGGTGCAGGCCCCTATGGAGCAAGCCATTCTCAGCAGCGCGGACGGCGAGAGTTTAGGCGTTCAGTTTGTTATGAACTTTACGAACACGGGGGGACCCCGGCAATCGATGTTGAGGTATTCGCGGCGCATAAGATTATGCAGTATGGATCAATTCCAGCTTTTACCCCCAATATAAGTGAGGGTTTACGCGGAGCGGTAGGCGCCGGCCTACTCTGTCCATGCTCACCGCAATCTATCGGGACCAGCGACTTTGACCGACTTAAAGACGGGAGTCATGTTGTATGGCTTTACCAATACTGTGACTACAAATCTATGCACACTGGCGACCAGCGCTTTATTAGCGAGACGACTATGCGCGTGAACTACATGGGATCCGACGCTAATGGGGCGCCGCGCTGGGGAGGATCGATAGCAGGCCCTCGTAATACAATGTCCTGATTTTTCAGATTTTTCACCTAATAATAGCCTGCTTTCCTCCAACCGCTTAATATTTCATCGACAATCAAGCCGATCATGTGGGTCCCATAGCGCCAGCGTCACTTAGGCAGCTGTGATTAGTTCGTTCGCGCCATACCTCTTGCCACGCCTTCAAACCGTTCAACCATTTGAAATATTGTGTCAGTCAGCTTCGACATTGTCGAACAGACCGCGCCGGTCAGAAAATATCCATCTGGAAATACGACGCCGGGCTTCTCATCAGAGAATGATAGGCCATCGTTCGGGTTGTTGACGTAAGACATTTGGGCGATCGGTTCGCCTTCCCTTAAGGCAACGGTCGGTGCGCCCATAGGTGAATAGGTCCGAAAGCCTTGTTGCTTGAATCGCGCAAAATTTTCCCGCTCCTTAACAGCGTCGGCCGGTAACTCACGCAAACGCTCTTCGAGCGCGGATAACAACATCGCGTCCAAGCTAACCCCCAGCACGGAGTATTGGGTGGTTGGGAGTACCATTCGATGCTTGTCATGGTTATTCAGATCGTGAAGTCCTCTGAGCATCGGATTGCCCCCTTTGTAGGGTTGATACTCGCATACCAGGTCAACAACCTCTTTTTCTCGTCCATTCGCTCGATCATGCGAGCGGTGAGACGGGCGAGGATCGCACGGGGCAGGCTGGGAACGGACGCTAGCAGCACGTCCAGCGGGGTTGCGTCATAGGCGGGGGCTCGGCTTGCCATTACAGTGTCCCTCCGTTCTGGCGGCGCTCTATGGCGGACCGCACGGCTTCGACGCGATCGGGGTGGCCGATCAGCGGGCGCATCAGATCCTCAATGTCGACCGTCGCGCATTCCTCGACCACCAGCCAGAGCTTGCGGCCGGACGCGAGGGCATAGCCTCCGCCGATCGACACAAGGGCGCCGAGCCATGCGGCGGGGTCGAAGGCGGGGACGGGCCGCGCCGCCCCCGGGTTGAGTTGGGTTGCCATATCAGCGGCCCTTCTGGGCAAGTAGACGGCGGGCGTCGGCAAGCACCAGCGCCATGTTGCCGTCATTCTTTGCAAGGTCGCGTTCCTCAAAGAACGCCAGCTTGGCTTCAAGGTCTGCGAGGTTCGACGCCGGATAGGCGCACACGGCGTCCTCGGCTTCGACCATGATCTCTAACAGACGGTCGCTCTCTTCGCAGCGAGGGCCGATGCCGGAAGTTTTGTGCACCTGGTCTATGGCCCGCGCGCGGCGGTGATTGGCGGCGATCAACTTGCGCGCGCGGATCACGTCGCCTTTCTTGCTCGTCCGTGGGTTGCTCTCGACCAATTCCTTCGCGAGCTGGATCGCATGATCGTTGTAAGTCGCCCAAAAGGTGGGTGACCCGCGCCATACCGCTGACGGCGCGATGACCGCGTGAGGCACGGCCTCTTTCGCCGCCAGCCATCGCCGGCGCGTCGGCGTGAAAACGGTCTCCTGATAGTGATCCAGAATGCGTTCCGCGGTCGCGAGTTTAGCAAGGGCATGGCGTAGGCCGGGGCTAATGCTCGTAGGCGCTGCGCCCTTTGCCTGCGACGCCAGTGCAACGCCCCCGGTGACGATCGACGCGCCGGCTGCGTAGGCGGCTGCGGTGGTGCCGAAGCGCAGGAGGTTGCGACGTGTGGTGTTCCAGTCGCAGCTTGCCGAGAACGCCGGGCGCCTACGCTACAGTTCGAACCCGTTTGAAAGCGTACTCGGGACCCCGGCAATGGAGCAGCGCCTGGGCACGCTATACCCTGAGGGAGGGGACGACATTGCGCGCCTACTGTCGCAAGCTGACATGGAGCGCCAGATGGCAGCATCGAGCAATCGCCTTATCGGCAACTCGATGACGGCCGAACGGCAAACGGCGGATCAAGCGTTCCAGGGCGGCGACTGGCTTGGACCGGCTGCGGAGGTCGGCGCCAACGTCCTGCTAGGGCAGGTCCCGATCGGCACGGCAATTCGCGCGGGTGCCTCGCAGCGCGCGCGGGATGCCATCACGCTAGGTCTTGGTGCACGAGCAACGGCGAAGGCTGAGCAGATCGCACCAGTCGCGCTCAACCCGGATCCAGCCGCGACGATCGCTCAGCTATTGTCCCTCGACCAGCGCCGGCTTGCAAACCGCGAGGCAGCTAGGGCGCTGGAGGAACGAGGCCAACGCTACGGGAGTAATTCGGGGTCGTCGGTTGCTGCGGCGCTCATACCCTACGCCGCGGCGGGGCGGTGAAGCTACTTCGTCGCCCCGTAAACCGCGCCGACGATCGCCAGCAGGATGCAGAACATTCCGAAGTAGGCGACCCAATCAGCGGCGCGGTCGACATTGTGGACCAGCCCGGACGGGCGCCACACGCCGCCACGTAGTTTCATCGGCACGGGTTCGCCTGCGCGCTTGGCTTTGAAGCTGTCCCACCAGCCGCCGATAAGGCGACGAAGCAAGGGGCCTCCGAAACATGCAGCGAGAAAGCTCATGCAGGCGGCATAGCCTTATTTGTATCCGGAAGAAAGCGAACGGCGCAGCAGGCTAATGCTGGCCAATGGGGCGAGGCCCCGCCTCAGGTCGCTAACTAATACTACACAGCTCGGCGGGCGTTTCAGTCGGCTCGTACCGAATCTGTTGAGGACTTTGCGCCTTGGTGTTCCCTTCCGTCCTATGGGACTTGGCGGGAGTGCCGCGCATGGCGAGAAGGTCAGACGAAGATCAAGGTGTCCGTATGGCAAAGAGGTACGCGCTTTACAAAGCCGGCCTTAGCGACCGGGCAATATCGCGAGAGCAAGGTGTTAGCCGAACCACTATACAGGATTGGCGTCTTCGCAACGCGTTCCCAGTCAACAGCAATCCAAATGTGCCAGCAAAGGCCAAGCTCCGGAACGCTGAAACGTCGATCGAGCTGCCTCCCGAGCATCATAAAATCTCTCCTGAGCGCATGAAGCTCCGTCGTGAGCTTTATGACGCCGGCAATACGGATTCAGTCATTGCGGAAGCGGTGGGTATCCGGCCCAATAGCGTGTTCACATGGCGCCAACGGAGAGGCCTGCCGCCCAATTTACCGCCGGGGCGAACCTTGCGAACTTCTGAGCATCTAGCCTTCATCACCCCAGATCTAAAGCGTCGCGCTGTTGCGTTATTGAAGCGCGGCGTCGGCGCTCCGATGATCGCGAGAGAAATGGCCACTACGGTAAAGTCTGTTGAAAGATGGTATACAGAGGCTCTTCTCGGCACGCCCTACGTTCGACAATCTGGAACAACCCGTCGAAGTACCCCGCGCCACCCAAGTGGTCGGGCGTATTCCAAGATGCGCACGGATCGTAGAGCCCGAGCATTCGTGTTGTACGCGGACGGCCTCGACGACTACGAGATAGCCAAAGATCTTGGCGTCCATAGGGAGCAGATCTGGGAATGGCGACACGCGCTGTTTCTACCCTCAATCGGGAAGGCTTGGCGGAAGCACGCGGTTAAGCCAAAGCCGAAGCTGCTTGGTGCGGCCATCTCACCGATGTCGAACCCGCTCTACGCGCACATTGTTGCCTCGATCGGACGTGGCATAGCCTCGGATCTAGTCGACGACGCGGTTTCGGACATTTGGCTTGCCCTCGCTGAGGGGCAGCTTTCACCTGATCAAATCAGCGCGCAGGCGGGAAAATTCCGAAACCGGGTAATCAGAAACTACGCCAGCAAGTTCGGCACGCGATCGTTGGACGAGGACATTGGTGACGGTGACGGCTTCCGAATGCTCGACTTGCTGAAAGATCATGGCTCGTCTGACTGGTTGGAGGAGATGGGGGCCACGGTTTGGTGAGGTGCGGCAACGAAGGGCAGGGGGCCGTTTCAGTGATCCCATAAGTACCGCAAAGGATGCATAAAATGCATTCCGCGATAGCTGAATTTGCAATCGCCACGACGCGGTTGGCCCGGCATAAAGACTGAGCCTTTCAGGCATCCTCTCCTAAAAACTTTCAGGGTCGCCTTGGCGGCCCTTTCTTTTTGCTTGCGCCAGACCGTACGCCAAGTCCGTCAGGTTCAGGCCAAAGCGCCAGTCAGCTACTTGGCCGCCTCCGTCGGCGGACTGGGAACCCCTCCCGCGCTATATGGCGCCCCCCGGTCCTCACTGGCCAAGCTCGACGCACCCGTCTCCTGTGGGCCTAAGCCCTTTGGTCGCCGAGCCTGCCTCGCCGGGATGTCGGCTCCGATCTCAACAGCTTGTCGACCATTAACGATCACGCGCTGCACGAAATTCTCTAAGACATCCAGAAGCCGAGCAACCTGATCTTGTTCAGCGCGCCAGCCTTGATGGGCGGCAGCGTTGCCTGCGTTCACTAAAACAGTCAGGCTATCGTACTCCGATTTTCCGATATAGTGGCCGACTTGAAGCGCAGTTATCTTCTCAACGTAAGTCATGGCGGGATCGATGTCCAATAGCGCGAAGCAGCGATCCAGCGTACTTCTTAATCCAATTAGTGAAAGCGTCAGACTTCCCGCTTCAATCGCCCCATAAGTTTCCTCGAGAATGCGACGTAGTTCGGCATCTAGTTTACCCTCTTTCTCTATCCAGTTTGGCCGTTCACGAAGGGAAGGGCGCGGGAATGTAGCTTTGGTAAGGTTCGCCTGCTGCTGCTCTTTCCCCCAGTGATCATACCACTGGTCATAGTCATTTTCGTCCCACGCGCTGGTCTCGTAAAAAACGGTATTGCAGCCCCGGCATTCAAACAGACTATGGGTGACGCCGCCTGATGTCGAATTGCCGCTGCGATCCGAATACTCCCATGGTCGGTATACCCGACCATGCAGATCACAATTTTGCTCTCGACCGCACGTCGGGCAGTGCGACTTCTCGCAGGTAATTACCAGTTTTGTGTCACCAGCGACTTCAGCCACGAAACATCCTCGACATAGCTTCTAAACCTGAGCGACCACCGGGTGCTTGTCCAGCCACATACTAACCGTCGATGCCTCCCGCCACTGAGCCCCGGCTATGCCCGTGCGGCACGGTTGGCGCTGTTCTTCGCCCACGAATCCCAGCATAGTAGAGCATCGAGCTCGTCACACAGTGTGCGAGGAAACGAAAATCAAGGGGTAGTGTGATGAGCAGGTGCTCGTCACACCAGATATGGTATGGCAGGCGAGCAGCTTTCGTTATTCGGATTTGACAAAAACCACGCGGCCACCTGGTCCCCCCGTGACCTATGGCTCAAGCTGGACAGCTTGAACCTAGATGCGTTTCTCGAAGACAGGCGACTTGAACGAAAATCGGCTCGTAAGATCCATTTTGACATTCTGGCCGAATACCTAAGCATGTGGTCGAACACGGTGGATGG
Source organism: Sphingomonas sp. PP-F2F-A104-K0414 (assembly GCF_004340945.1). Taxonomy (GTDB): domain Bacteria; phylum Pseudomonadota; class Alphaproteobacteria; order Sphingomonadales; family Sphingomonadaceae; genus Sphingomonas. Next base: position 456,812 of record NZ_SLYD01000005.1, on the reverse strand, counting down.
CGGCATCGTTTTAGTCGGCGTCGAGGACGATGGCACGGTTTCTGGATGTGCAAATCTAAGTCAAGACCAACTGAATAACCTTGAAAAATTTCATCTCCAGAAGTGCCCTGATGCTGCTCCTGAATCCCGTCGGATCGCTACACCCATCAACGGGAAGCCGGACTTCGTCGTCTTGATGTACGTTCCTTACAGAGGTGTTCTCGTTGAAACCAACAAGAACGAGGCTTTCATACGGAGGGGCGATACGAAGCACCGTATGTCTCCTGAGGAAAGAGATGATTTTCGGTCTACTCGTCATGAGCGGTCGTGGGAGCAACGTCCGGGCGGTATGTTTAATTATCCTAGGGACTTTGACGCGGCTATCATTCAGGAGTTTTGCGATAACTTTAGAGAGCGGGAGGGGAAGGACTGGTCGAATGAAGATGTCTTAGTAGACCGGCATCTACTGCTGCGGGATGCTGATGGAGTCATACCCCTCAATTGTCTCGTACTGTTTGCGGCGAAAGATCCGCGTTATCAACATGCTGGCTGTAGATTGCGCGTGCAGCGCTTTGAAGGCACCGAGGAAGGCAGCGGGCAGACTTTCCGCCCCCTCCGAGATTATTACGTTGAAGGAAATATCCCGGCAATATTGCAGAAGGCTGGCGTCAGTATCGCTGACCTAAACTACAACGTGACATGGCTGAGCCGTGACGGCAAGTTTGTTACTACGCCAGAATACCCGCGCCATGCTTGGCTGGAGGCGATAATCAATGCGCTAGTTCACCGGTCTTATAGCTTCAGTGGTTCGGAAATAACCGTAAAGTTTTTCTCGGATAGGCTGGAGATTGAAAGCCCGGGAGGTTTTGTGCCGCCCGTTAATGCTGAAAACGTGTATCACCATAGAGCGTCCCGCAATCCACACTTGATGGAGGCTCTCCGTTATTTAGGGTTTGTCCAAATGACGAGAGAGGGAACGCGCCGGATGCGAGAAAGTATGGAACGGTACAATCTTCCAGCTCCAACATTTTCGCAAGAGACTATGCATGGAGTATCTGTGCGCGTAACTCTCCGGAATGACCACCAGACGCGGAAGCGATCTACAGATAAAGACGTTGCGACATATTGCGGCGTAGATCTGTGGAAGCAGCTGGCAGAACACGAGATTCAGATTGTAGGGTATGCATTTAATAACGGAACCATCCAAGTTGCCGAAGCGGAACGCCTGACCGGGCGCCGGTGGAGCACTTCAAAGAAAGACCTAGATAAGCTGGTTACAAAAGGCCTTCTCACTTTCGAGGGTCCAAAATATCAGCGCGATCCTAAGGCTCATTATAAGATAGTCGACCGCGGATATGTGACCGAAGGAATGTTCGACTGAGGATGTCGTAAGTTTTCGAAGCTCTGCGGCTTCGGTACCCCGACCCTACTAGGCTACTGATCGAAGCGAGATGTTCTGTGGCGATCACATCGCGCTTATTGACCCCCAGCGCGACGGCCTTGATGCCGAGACGGCGAAGTGGATATAATAGGCCATGGCGTCCGAACACGAGCTATGGGCTATCGCGCTGAAGGTCGAGCGAGACCACGGCGACAGCGCACCCCGACACATAGCTCAAACGATTGGAGCCGCTGCGATCGCCGGCGAGTGGGACACAGTGACGATGTGGAAGGCCATAACTGCCCGGTTCGATCAACTCCGGAACCAGCCTTATCATCGCGCATGATCGTCACCCGCAACGTCGGATTGCCTCGATGTTCACTTAAACCCTGCCAAACGCCAGAGCACGGGTGCGACCGCTCCAATGACCGTCCCGGTGATGATCATGCGCGCCGCCATTTTTTCGGCGTCGCGATATAGGCCTTGGATGGCAGACTCGACTTCCTCGGAGTCGTCGATGTTGGCACCTGTGGTTCTAGATAGCGGTTTGAGATCTCTATCGACCCGATCACGATAGGCGGCGCCGAACCGCCAGACTCCAATCGCAACGAACACCCCGTTTACAGCGACTACCGTGTCGATCTGCTTCGCGACCAGGCCGGTCAACGTCCCTGCAATCCAGCACGCCCAGATCATACCGTCATTATGCGCATCAAGCATGCCGAGACCCTCGACATGTAGGCGGCGCGGAGAATGCGTCAGCCGACGCGCGGCGTGTGATCGAGCGAGGGAGGCTCTAGCGGCGGCAACCGCCTTCTTGCTGGGTCTTGGCATTCCGCCAGTATGCGGAGCGGATGGGTTTAGCGCCATAGGAAGTCGCGTGACGTGCGATAACGACATTCGGAGCAAGGACCCGATGCTGCACGCGAAGCGCCAGTTGTACCGGCCGCGATCCTCACTTTAAGGCGGCAGCGCTACTCACTCCGAGTGCCTGTTCGTGACCGGTCGCGCATACACGCTGCCTTCGCCCTGCGGTCGACAGCCAAACGCTCTAAACAACTCGGCATCATCGCGACGGCGTGGCTGAGCGGCAAGCATGTCGCGTTGTATGGCAAGGCATCGCCTTTCATTGGCGACGTCTACTCGCTCGAGCACGTGACCGAGTGCCGCTACGGCAAACAGGGTGGCGCCGCCGAACAAGAGCCAGCGTTGCCAAGTGTATGCCTGTCCTGCGCGCCGATTTGCGTTGTTGAAGGCGTCTCTGGTCTCGCCAAACCGTGGGTGTCGCTCGCCGCCCTCGTTCATCGCTCCGTTCGCCCGGATAGCGTCAAAGACGGCGTGCCCGCGGGCAACACCGGCAAGAAAACTACCTGCCCAGGCCATCCCGGCCACAAGCGCAATGGCGGCAGACTTAGACGGCTCCCACTGGCTAACCTCATGCGCACCGAACGCGATTGCCGCGACCGTGAACCCTAAAAAAAGGTTGGAGAGCCGATTGGACTCTTCGTTGGCAAGCTGGCGTAGGTTCATGACAGCTAGACTAACCCGGCCCACCGATGCGCGGAAGGCCCTTAGGGAGCAGTACGCACCCGCGCCTGCGCGCATTTGTAGGGTTCGTACGTTGCGATACCGCGACGACGGGCGGCACTGTTTGCAACGCCAGAACAGCCGAGCGGCGGCGCAGACGTTTGTCGCGCGCTGGTACGAACGTCGCGGCGCGATACCGCGTTATTAATAGCAATGTTGGTCGGTGCCTAGGCCGGGCTTGTGACGAAGCGCGACGGGCCGAACTCACACACCGTGGGTACCGGGTGGTTACACGGTGAAAAAAGGGAGGGGTTTCGCTCGAGAGTGAACGGCCTAGAAACGGCAGTTTCCCGCGAGTTTGAAGGTGGTGGACGCACTTGGGCTCGAACCAAGGACCCGCTGATTAAGAGTCAGCTGCTCTACCAACTGAGCTATGCGTCCATTCCGGGGCGGTTTTGAGTGGCGCCCTGGTGTGGCGCCCCGCTGCTGGAGGCGCGCTGTTAGCAGACTCATCGGGACCCGCAACCCCCTTTTCGTCGATCCGAGTCCGTTTTGGTCAAATACGCGGTCTTTTTACGGATCAGGCCGCTTTTCGACCTACCAACCGACCGTCTTGCGGTTCTGGCGGTCGATCGACATCAGGATGCCGAGGCACAGCAGCACGGTCATCTGCGCCGAGCTGCCGAAGCTCACCAGCGGCAGCGGGATGCCGACGACGGGCGCCAGGCCCATCACCATCATCAGGTTGATCGCGACGTAGAAGAAGATCGTCGTCGACAGCCCGGCCGCGGTCAGGCGGCCGAAGCGGGTCTGCGCGCGCTGGCCGACCTCGATCCCCCAGCGGATCACCAGCAGGAAGGCGAGGATCAGCAGGCAGCCGCCGACCAGCCCCCATTCCTCCGCCATCGTCGCGAAGACGAAGTCGGTATGGCCCTCGGGGAGATAGTCGAGATGGCTCTGCGTGCCCTGGAGGAAGCCCTTGCCCCAGATTCCGCCCGAGCCGATCGCGATCTTCGACTGGCTGATGTGATAGCCGGTGCCGAGCGGGTCGCTTTCGGGATCGAGGAAGATCAGGATGCGGTTGCGCTGGTAATCGTGGAGCAGGAAGTTGATCGAGAGCGGGATCGCCACCGCCGCCGCGATCGCGCCGCCGACGAACAGCCGCAGCGGGATGCCGGCGAGGAACATCACCGTCGCGCCGCCCGCGCAGATCATCAGCGCGGTGCCGAGATCTGGCTGGAGCATCACCAACGCCGCGGGCACGCCGATAAGCATCGCCGCAGGCCAGATCGCGCCGAACCGTCGCGTCTCGTTGGGCGGGAGCATGTCGTAGAATTTGGCGCAGGCGAGCACGATCCCGGGTTTCATGAACTCGGACGGCTGCAAACGGATGAAGCCGAGGTCGAGCCACCGCTGCGACCCGCCCGACACTTTGCCCAGCACCTCGACCGCGACAAGCGAGACGACGAGGATAGCGTAGGTCGGCAACGACCCCGCCTTCCAGACGCTCTCGGGGACGTAGGAGAGCCCGATCGCGCCGGCCAGCAGCACGAAGAAGCGGATGCCCTGCGACAGCGCCCAGGGGTGCAGCGAGCCGCCCGCTGCGGAATAGAGCACGATCTGGCCGAAACAGCCGATCGCGACGACCAGCAGGATGACCATCCACGGCAGCTTGGCGAGCGGTTCGGGGACGATGCGGTTCACGGCTGACGGTCCCTTGAATCATCTTCGGCGACGGTATTGCCGGGCGTGGTGAGGGCTTCCTGCGTCGCGTTGGCCATGTCGGTGGCGTTCTCGACCGCAGGCGCGTCGCTGGGGACAATCGCGTCGGTCTTGGTCGCGATCGCCGCAGGCGGCGCGGATTGCGCCTTTCGGTACGTCTCCGCGGTCGCCGCCATGCGCGTGCGGATGTCGCCGCCCCAGGTCGGTTCGACCTCGGCGAGCGATTTCAGCGCCCGCTCGCGGTCGAGCATATAGGTCATGATATCGCGGCCAATCATCGGCGTGTCGAGATTACGCACGGTATGGCCGTTATGTTCGAGCACCACAGCAAGGGCATAGCGTGGATTGTCGCTGGGCGCGAAACCGATGAACAGCGCATGATCGCGCATCTTGAACGGCAGCTGGCCATTCTTGAGGACGCCCGACCGCCGCTCGGCCATCGTGATGCGGCGGACCTGCGCGGTACCGGTCTTGCCAGCGATCGCAACGCCGGGGATCAGCAGCTTGGCCGCGCCGCCGGTGCCGCCCTGGTTGATCACCCCGAACATCGCATCGCGAACGCGCGCGAGATGTTCGGAATCGATCGCGAGGGCAGGGGAGTCGCGGTGCACCTGGCCGGCGAGAATGCTCGGCTGCAACGCGCGGCCTGAGGCGAGGCGAGCGGCCATCACCGCGAGCTGCAACGGGTTGGCGAGCACATAGCCCTGGCCGATCGACGCGTTGAGCGAATCCGCAACGGTCCAGTCGTGCTTGTACTTCTTCAGCTTCCACGCCGGATCAGGGACGGTGCCGTAACGCTGCGTCGAGAAGGGCAGGTCGAACTTCTGGCCCATCCCCAGCGTGCGCGCGATCGGCGCGATCGCGTTGTAGCCGACCCGCCGCGCCATCTCGTAGAAATAGATGTCGCAGCTCTGCATGATCGCGTTCTTGAGATCGAGCGGACCGTGGCCGCTCTTCTTGTGGCAATGGAACACGCTGGTCCCGAGCCGCATCGCCCCCGAACAATTGACGCGGGTCGACGGATCGACGCCCGCGTTCATCAGCGCGAGGCCGTTCATCGGCTTCACGGTCGAGCCCGGCGGATACAGCCCCTGCGTGACCTTGTTCATCAGCGGCACGTGATCGTCGTCGCTCAGCATCTGCCATTCGAGATGGCTGATCCCGTCCGAAAAACTGTTCGGATCGTATGCCGGCATCGACACCATCGCGAGCATCTCGCCTGTACGGGTGTCGAGCACGACGACCGATCCGGAGTTCGTGCCGAGCCGCCTTGCCGCGTACTCTTGAAGCCCCACGTCGATCGTCAGCCGTGCTGTCTTGCCGGGGACGTCGGGCTTGGTCGCGAGTTCGGCGACCAGCTTGCCGCGCGCGGTGACCTCCACGCGCTTTGCACCGGCGACCCCGCGGAGCTCGGTCTCGAGCATCTTCTCGAGCCCGTCCTTGCCGAGCTTGAAGCCGGGCGTGACGAGCAGCGGGTCGCGCGTCTTCTTGTACTGCTCGGCGTTGGGCACGCCGACATAGCCGGTCAGGTGCGCGACCGCGGCGCCCGCCGGATAGCTGCGCGCGAACCCGCGGGTGGGCGCGACGCCGGGCAGTTCTGGCAGCCGGACGCTGACCGCGGCGAACCGCTCCCAGTCGAGATTCTCCGCCACCTGGACGGGCTGGAACCCGGCCGCGTGTTCGAGGTCGATCGCGATCCGTTCGACTTCTTCCGGGGGCAATTGGAGGATGCGGCCGAGCAGCGGCAGCACGCGCTCCTTGTCGCGGAGGCGGTCGGGGATGATGTCGACGCGGAAATCGGTGCGGTTGTTGGCGATCGGCACGCCGTGGCGGTCGACGATCCAGCCCCGACGCGGCGGCAGCAGCGTCATGTTGACGCGGTTGCTCTCCGACATTTGCGTGTAGCGTTCGTTCTGCGCGATCGACAGCCACGCCATGCGGCCGGCGAGCAGCAGCCCGACGCCGCCTTGCGCCGCGCCCAGCATCCACGCACGCCGCGAGAAGCTGTACGCCTGCGACATCTCGGTGACGATCCGCGGAGTATTCCTCACTCGGCACCGCGCTTGTTCTGGATCGCCGCGACGATGCGCGCCGCCAGCGGGAACATGAGGATCGTGACCGCGATCTGCGCGATCAGGATCGTGTCGACATGCGCGCCGACCGGCACCGCGATGAAGCGCCCGACCAGGATGCACGCGGCGATCAGCCCGCCGGCGATCAGCCAGTCCTGCCAGTAGTCGCGAAACGCAAGCCGCTGTTCGATCATGTCGATCGCGACGAACGCGAGCGACCACATCAGCACCGCGCTGCCGAGCGGCTGGCCGCTGACGAGGTCGTCGAAGAAACCAAGCGGCGCGGCGGCCCAGGGCTTGAACGCGAACCGCGCGAGCAGGCGCCACGCGAGCAGCATGACGAACCCGAACGGGGGGAGAAGGGGGATCGTTGCGACCACCGGGATGATCGTGATCAGCGATCCGGCCATCACCGTCAGCCAAGGGATCGCACGCGACCGGCCCGCCGGGATCTTGGTCTCGAACGGCTTGTAGTCGACGCTGTCGACGACGCGAGCGCGACTCATTGCTGCGCTACCGGGCGGGGCGGGGGCACCGGCATGAACATCCGCTCGACCAGTGCGAAATCGAGCGTGTCGGGATCGGCGAACGCGCGCGCCATCACCGAGTCCGACCCAGCCTTGGTCACGCGCGCGACGGGAACGCCCGGCGCGTAGATGCCACCGGTGCCGGTCGTCACGAACAGGTCGCCCGCGTTGAAGCGGACGTTGGTGGCATTCACCGAGCGGATGTCGATCATCCCGTCGCCCCGCCCCGCCGCGATCGCCGGCATCCCATCGCGCGTGCGGCGGACCGGCACGATGCTGTCGCCGTCGCTCAGTAACAGCACGCGCGCCGCGTTAGGGCCTGTCTCGACGACGCGGCCGATCAGCCCATCGGGGCCGCGCACCGGCATGCCCGGTAGCACACCACTCCAGCGCCCGGCGTTTAGCAGCGCATAACGCCGCCCGCTCGACGCGCTAGAACTCACCAGCCGCGCGGTCACCACCGGCGCGGTCGAGCGTTCGCGGATAGCGAGCAGGCTGCGCAATCGGCGGTTGTCATACGCGATCGTCCGCGCGCGCATCAGCAGCGCCCGCGTCCGCTCGCGATCGGCGCGCAACGCGACGTTCTCCTGCTTCACGAAGAAGTAATTGCCGATAGCATCGGGAATGCCCGAGATCGACGTGCCTACGGTAGCGAGCCCGGTCGACACCGGCGTCGTCACGCCCGCCACGCCCATCCGCAGCGCGGAAAACGCGGGCGGATTGAACGTCGACGCGACGAGCAGCACCAGGCCCACCACCGCACCAGCGACGGCGAGCACATAGCCCATGAACACACCATATTGCCGACGCCGGGAAAACCCCGTGCGCCGGTCGCGGGCTGGCGCCATGCGCCTGTCCCCCTGTCTCGGGCGCCGGCGAACCGCGAGGGCCAGATCCCCCGCGACTCGGACGACGCGATTTCGTGTCCGCGTGTCTTAAAGCAAAAACAAACTCTTAGCCGCTCATCAGCACGCCGCGGAACAACGGATCCTCGAGCGCGCGACCGGTGCCGAGCGCGACGCAGGTCAGCGGGTCCTCGGCGACCGTCACCGGCAGTCCGGTCTCGTCGCGCAGCACCTCGTCCAGACCTTGCAGCAGTGCGCCGCCACCGGTGAGCACGATGCCCTGGTCGACGATATCCGCGGCCAGCTCCGGCGCGGTGTTCTCAAGCGCGACGCGGACGCCCTCGACGATCGTCGCGACCGGCTCGCTGAGCGCTTCGGCGATCTGGCCCTGGTTGATCTGGATCTCCTTGGGCACGCCGTTGACGAGATCGCGGCCCTTGATCTGGATGATCATGCCGATGCCGTCGACCGGCGGCTTGGCGATGCCGACCTCCTTCTTGATCCGCTCCGCCGTCGCTTCGCCGATCAGCAGGTTATGGTTGCGGCGCACATAGGAGACGATCGCCTCGTCCATCTTGTCGCCGCCGACGCGCACCGAGGTCGTGTAGGCGAGACCGCGCAACGACAGCACAGCGACTTCGGTCGTGCCGCCGCCGATATCGACGACCATCGAACCAATCGGCTCGGTGACCGGCATGTCCGCACCGATCGCGGCTGCCATCGGCTCCTCGATCAGCCAGACCTGCGACGCGCCCGCGTTCGATGCGGCATCGCGGATCGCGCGGCGCTCGACCTTCGTAGAGCCGGATGGCACGCAGATCACGATCTCGGGCCAGCGCGCGAACTTGCGTGGGCCGTGGACCTTCTGGATGAAATACTTGATCATCTGCTCGGCGACGTCGATGTCCGCGATCACGCCGTCGCGCAAAGGCCGGATCGCCTCGATGTTGCCCGGCGTCTTGCCCATCATCATCTTGGCGTCGTCACCGACCGCCTTGACGCGCTTGATCCCGTTGATCGTCTCGACCGCGACCACCGACGGCTCGTTCAGGACGATGCCGCGGCCACGGACGTAGACGACGGTGTTCGCGGTGCCGAGGTCGATCGCCATGTCGTGCGACATGAACTTGAAGAAACGCGAGTAGAAGGCCATTCAATCAGGGTCCCGTATCCAGTCCGCCGGACGGGCGAACCGCCAGCAAAAACATGCGCACACACATCATCTCGCGGAGCCCGCCGGTGGTTTCGAGCACCGGGTGCCTATACTATTTAAGTGGCGTTTGCGGGTCGCGGGATGCCGTCGCTTGGTCTAGACGCAAACCCATGTCAATACGGCGTCTCCCCGAGCATCTGGTCAATCGCATCGCCGCCGGTGAAGTGGTGGAAAGACCCGCCAGCGCGTTGAAGGAGTTAGTCGAAAACGCGATCGACGCAGGCGCGGGCCGCATCGCGATTCTCCTTGTAGAAGGAGGCACTTCGCGGATCGAAGTCGCCGACGACGGCTGCGGGATGACCCCCGCGGACATGGCCTTGGCGCTCGAACGCCACGCCACCTCCAAGCTGCCCGACGAGTTTATCGAATCGGTCGTGACGCTCGGCTTTCGCGGCGAGGCGCTGCCCTCGATCGCGAGCGTCGCGAGGCTGACGATCGAAAGCCGGATTCGCGGCGCCGAGGGCTGGGCACGAACCGTCGACAATGGCCGCGTCGAGCGCGAAGGCCCGGCCGCGCTCCCGCCCGGCACGCGCGTCGTGGTCGAGGACCTGTTCGCGCGCGTCCCCGCGCGCCGCAAGTTCCTCCGCTCCCCCCGCGCGGAGTATGCCGCCTGCCTCGACGTCGTCCGCCGGCTCGCGATGGCTCGGCCGGATATCGGCTTCACGCTGGAGCATGACGGTCGCCGCGCGCTGTCGGCGATGCAGGTCGAGGACCGGCCGGGCAGGGTGGCGACACTCACCGACCGCGCGCTCGCCGACAATTCGGTCGCGATCGATCTCGAACGTGAAGGCTTGGTACTCGGCGGCGTCGCCAGCCTGCCGACCTACAATCGCGGCATCGCCGACCACCAATATCTCTTCGTCAACGGCCGCCCGGTGAAGGACCGCCTGCTGATGGGCGCGATCCGCGGCGCCTATGCCGAGATGCTCCCGCGCGACCGCCACGCCGTCGTCGCACTGTTCCTCGACATCCCGACCGACCAGGTCGACGTCAACGTCCACCCCGCCAAGACCGAAGTCCGCTTCCGCGATCCGGCGATGGTCAGAGGCCTCATAGTCTCCGGCCTCCGCCGAGCCCTAGACGCCGCCGGCCACCGCAGCCAACGCGCCAGCGAATCTGCCCTCTCGATGTGGCAACCAGAAAACATCTCCTCTCCCCCCGGGGGAGAGGAAGGGGCCCGTCCGCAAAGCGGATGGGAAGGTGAGGGCACGCCCCAAAGGCTCCCGCTGGAAAACCGTCACTACGGCGCGGTCAACGACTCCCGCCCGACCTTCTTCGCATCGCCCCCGCAGGCAAGAGCCGAACCCGCCTGGGCACCCCCGCCCCAAACCACCGCCTTCCCGATGGGCGTAGCGCGCGGCCAAGTCGCAAAAACCTACATAGTCGCCGAAGCCGAAGACGGCCTCGTCCTCGTCGACCAGCACGCCGCCCACGAACGCCTCGTCCTCGAACGCATGCGCGCAGCCCTGATCGGCGGCACCATCGCGAGCCAAGCCCTTCTGATCCCCGAAGTCGTAGAACTCGACGAATCCGCCTGCGACCGCCTCGAATCCCGCGCCGAAGAGCTTTCCGAATTCGGCCTGGACCTCGAACGCTTCGGCCCCCACGCCATGCTGGTCCGCGCTACCCCAGCCTTGCTCGGCCAAAGCTACCCCAAAGGCCTCGTCACCGACCTCGCCGACGAACTCGCCGCCTTCGACGAAGCCCTCTCTCTAAAGGAGCGCCTAGACGCAGTAGCCGGCACGATGGCCTGCCACGGCTCCGTCCGCGCCGGCCGCATCCTGTCTGTGACGGAAATGAACGCGCTGCTCCGAGAAATGGAAGTCACCCCCCATTCCGGCCAATGCAACCACGGGCGCCCGACCTGGGTAAAACTCGCCCACGGTGACATCGAGAAGCTGTTCAGGCGAAAATGACACTGCACTCTGATGTTGATCAGCTCGTTGGAACGCTCGAAGCAATGACGAGATTGCTAAGGCTGCACGGTGACGGCGGATGGGCCGAGCAGATCGAGCGGTGCAGATCGAGTATCGCACGGTCCGACTATCATGGCGTCGACCGGCTTTTGCGTCTCTACGCCGGAATGGGATCGCTGAACGACGTGATCCTGCAATCCGATGGCGTCGCGCCAGCGGAAGACAACGAACAGTTCGACGCGCTTCGCACCGACGCTTGGGAACGAGCACACGTACTGGCGCGGAACAAAGCGGGCGCGAACGGCGAATGACCGCTCAATTCTGTCATCCTGACGAAAGTCAGGATCCAGAGTTTAGTGCGGCCCCGCTCATGGCTCCGGATCCCGGATCAAGTCCGGGATGACGCGTGGGGAGGGCGCGTCATCCTCCTTCCATCTTGCACATTGGCTTCGTGGTAGTGGGCCGTCTCCTCCGTCATGCCGGGCTTATTCCGGCATCCACCGTTCCGCGAACTCGGGGCGTGGAGTTCGCGGCACGGTGGACCCCGGAACAAGTCCGGGGTGACGGGGCGTAACCGGCCAAACATAGCCTTTGCTCGCCATCCCGGGCACAAGGTCGCAAATGGACTCCCTCTCCCTATTCGGCCTAGCCGCGGTCTCCTTCACTCTGCTATGCTACGCCAAGGAAGCCGGTTCCCACTGGTGGACGCTCGGCTTCGCGTTCGGGTGCGTGCTCGGCTCGATCTACGGTTTCCTCCAGGGAGCCTGGCCGTTCGGGGTGGTCGAGCTAATCTGGACGGTCGTCTCGTTCCGTCGCTGGCTCAAGATGCGCCAGGCCGTGCCGCTCCACGCGGAACCGCTCGCTTGACAGCGCGTTTGCGCGCCCCTAGTTGAATTCTCCCCGACACGACGGTTCCGGCGGCGCTTGTTTGCGTTCGTCGCTATCGTGCGTTTCGGTTCATCGCTAAGAGATGGGGTCTGTGCAGCCATGCCGGACCTCGTGGAGCAGGAGAACCAAGTTCATGGCACGTATCGCGGGTGTTAATATCCCGACCAACAAGCGCGTGGTGATCGCGCTGACCTATATTCACGGCATCGGTTCGACCAAGGCCAAGGAAATCGTCGCGAAGCTCGGCATCGCCGATACCGCACGCGTCCAGGACCTGACCGACCAGGAAGTCCTGCACATCCGCGAGACGATCGACGCCGATCACACCGTCGAGGGCGATCTGCGCCGCCAGACCTCGATGAACATCAAGCGCCTGATGGATCTCGCCTGCTATCGCGGCCTGCGTCATCGCAAGGGCCTCCCGGTCCGCGGCCAGCGCACGCATACCAATGCGCGCACCCGCAAGGGCAAGGCCAAGCCGATCGCCGGCAAGAAGAAGTAATCCACTTTTTCAATGGATTACTCCGCCGGCGCTGGTCCCAACGGGCCGCCCGGCGTCACGCAGATACAGGTCAGGAAATACACCATGGCACGCGAACCTCAGCGCATTAAGCGGCGCGAGCGCAAGAACATCACCTCTGGCGTCGCTCACGTGAATGCCAGCTTCAACAACACCATGATCACGATCACCGATGCCCAGGGCAACGCGATCTCGTGGTCGTCGGCCGGCGCAATGGGCTTCAAGGGCTCGCGCAAGTCGACTCCGTACGCGGCCCAGGTCGCAGCGGAAGACGCCGGCAAGAAGGCCGCCGAGCACGGCGTCCGCACGATCGAAGTCGAGGTCAAGGGCCCCGGCTCGGGTCGCGAATCGGCACTGCGCGCGCTTCAGGCAGTCGGTTTCCAGATCACGTCGATCCGCGACGTGACCTCGATCCCGCACAACGGCGTGCGCCCTTCGAAGCGTCGTCGCGTCTGATTCTCCGCCTCCCGTGCGCGGTTGATCGCGCCGCACGGGTGTATTTTATTGGTCGGCGGACACACCCGTTCGCCGGCCCCCAAATTAGGGGAAGCATGTGTCTGTCAACGCAAAGAACTGGCAGGAACTCAAGAAGCCCAGCGGCCTGGAGAAAAAGGCCGGTGGCGACACCAAGCGCAAGGCGACCTTCATCGCCGAGCCGCTCGAGCGTGGCTTCGGCCTGACGCTCGGCAACGCGCTGCGTCGCGTGTTGCTCTCGTCGCTGCAGGGCGCGGCCGTCACCTCGATCAAGATCGAGAACGTGCTGCATGAGTTCTCGTCTCTGGCCGGCGTCCGCGAGGACGTGACCGACATCGTCCTCAACGTGAAGCAGATCGCGATCCGCATGCAGGGCGAGGGGCCGAAGCGCCTCCAGCTCTCGGCAACGGGTCCAGGTGAAGTCAAGGCCGGCGACATCGCCGTCTCGGGCGACATCGAGATCATGAACAAGGATCTCGTGATCTGCCACCTCGATGAGGGTGCGACGCTCAACATGGAGCTGACCGCCGACATCGGTAAGGGTTACGTGCCCGCGACCGCAAACCGCCCGGCCGATGCGCCGATCGGTCTGATCCCGGTCGATGCGCTGTACTCGCCGGTACGTCAGGTTTCGTACAAGGTCGACCCGACCCGCGTCGGTCAGGACCTGGATTACGACAAGCTGACGCTGACGATCGAAACTGACGGCACGATCACCCCGGAAGACGCTGTGGGTTACGCAGGGCGCATCCTCCAGGACCAGCTCGCGCTGTTCGTCCACTTCGACGATTCGTCGGTCACGCGTTCGTCGGCCCCGATCGGCCAGGCAGCACCCGCTGCCGGTGGTGCGGAGCCCGCAGGCGACACCCAGCAGATCAACCGTTACCTTCTCAAGAAGGTCGACGAGTTGGAACTGTCGGTGCGTTCGGCGAACTGCCTCAAGAACGACAACATCATCTACATTGGCGATCTGGTCGGCAAGACCGAAGCCGAGATGCTGCGTACGCCTAACTTCGGCCGCAAGTCCTTGAACGAGATCAAGGAAGTGCTGTCGTCGATGGGTCTTCGCCTGGGTATGGAAATCCCCGGCTGGCCACCTGAGAACATCGAAGAGATGGCCAAGAAGCTCGAGCAAGAGATTATGGGGTAAGCGCTTCCGGACCCCATGCCGTCACCCCAGCGGAAGCTGGGGTATCGCGGTTCGGGTCCGGTCCGCTCCTCATGGAGATCCCAGCGTTCGCTGGGATGACGGTAATTTGGGTGGGCTCTTCGTCCCCACCAGCTCCCGGGTACCTCACACGGCCCCTGAACGAACGAAAAGGTATTAAACATGCGCCATCGCGTAGGCGGCCGTAAGCTTCAGCGGACCTCGGCCCACCGTCTTGCCCTGTTCCGCAACATGAGCGCCGCGCTCATCAAGCACGAGCAGATCACCACCACCGTCGCCAAGGCGAAGGAACTGCGTCCCTACGTCGAGAAGCTGATCACGCTCGCGAAGAAGGGTGGCCTGTCCAACCGTCGTCTCGCGCACGGCAAGCTGCTCGACGATGCGCAGCTGATCAAGCTGTTCGACACGCTCGCGACCCGTTATGCGGATCGCAACGGCGGCTACACCCGCGTCATCAAGGCCGGCATCCGCATGTCGGACGCCTCGCCGATGGCCGTCATCGAGTTCGTCGACCGCGACGTCTCGGCAAAGGGCCAGGATTCGGGTCCGGTGATGTCCGACGAGGATTACAACGAAGCGGCATAATCCCCGCCTCGTACCAGTCGAATTGCAGGCCGCGTTTCCCATCCGGGAGGCGCGGCCTCTTTCGTTAAGGCCTCCATCCGGCTATGCGCCCGACATGGAGCACCCAGACAGCATTCTCATCGTCGATTTCGGCAGCCAGGTAACCCAGCTGATCGCCCGCCGCGTGCGCGAGGCTGGCGTCTATAGCGAGATCGCCCCCTTTCAGTCCGCCGAGGCCGCGTTCGACCGGATGCAGCCCAAGGGCATCATCCTCTCCGGCGGCCCCGCCTCGGTCACCACCGAGAACTCCCCACGCGTCCCGCAGCGCTTCTTCGAGGCGGGCATCCCGATCCTCGGCATCTGCTACGGCCAGCAGGTCATGTCCGCACAGCTCGGCGGCAACGTTATCGTCTCGGGCGATGGCGGCGAGTTCGGCAGCGCGTTCATCGAGGTCAAGTCCAACTGCGCGCTGTTCGACGGCCTCTGGGCCGAGGGCGAACGCCACCAGGTCTGGATGAGCCACGGCGACAAGGTCGACGCGATCCCGCCCGGCTTCACCCCGGTCGCCACCTCGACCGGCGCGCCCTACGCGATCGTCGCCGACGAGGCGCGGCGCTTCTACGGCGTCCAGTTCCACCCCGAGGTCGTCCACACCCCCGATGGCGGCAAGCTGATCGCCAACTTCGCGCGCCACGTCTGCGGCTTGAGCGGCGACTGGACGATGGCCGAGTTCCGCGAGACCAAGATCGCCGAGATCCGCGCGCAGGTCGGCAAGGGCCGCGTTATCTGCGGCTTGTCGGGCGGCGTCGACTCCGCGGTCGCGGCTGTGCTGATCCACGAGGCGATCGGCGAGCAGCTCACCTGCGTATACGTCGACCACGGCCTGATGCGCGCGGGCGAGAGCGAGCAGGTCGTCAGCCTGTTCCGCGGCGCCTACAACATCCCGCTGATCCACGTGAACGTCGAGGAGCTGTTCCTCAGCGGCCTCGCCGGGATCACGGACCCCGAGCTGAAGCGCAAGTTCATCGGCAAGACCTTCATCGACGTGTTCGACACCGAGGCGAAGAAGCTCGGTGGCGCCGAGTTCCTTGCGCAGGGCACGCTGTACCCGGACGTGATCGAGAGCGTCAGCTTCACCGGCGGTCCCTCGGTGACGATCAAGAGCCACCACAATGTCGGTGGCCTCCCCGAGCGCATGAACATGAAGCTCGTCGAGCCGTTGCGCGAGCTGTTCAAGGACGAGGTCCGCGTGCTCGGCCGCGAACTCGGCCTGCCCGAGATCTTCGTCGGTCGCCACCCGTTCCCAGGACCCGGCCTCGCGATCCGGATCCCCGGCGAAGTCACCAAGGAACGCTGCGACATCCTGCGGAAAGCGGATGCGATCTACCTCGAGGAGATCCGCGCGGCGGGGCTCTACGATACGATCTGGCAGGCGTTCGCGGTGTTGCTGCCAGTCCGCAGCGTCGGCGTGATGGGCGACGGCCGCACCTACGACAACGTGCTGGCGTTGCGTGCGGTCACCTCGACCGACGGCATGACCGCGCAGGCGTTCCAGTTCCCCGGCGACTTCCTGCCGCGCGTCGCGACGAGGATCATTAACGAGGTCAAGGGCATCAACCGCGTGACCTACGATTACACCTCGAAGCCGCCCGGCACGATCGAGTGGGAATAAGCTAGACGCGCACTACGCGATCCTCCCCCGCAAGGGGGAGGTGTCTGGCTCTTGCCAGACGGAGGGGGAGGACATGAAACAGATGGCATCGCATTCCGCCCCCTCCGTCAGGCTACGCCTGCCACCTCCCCCTGGCGGGGGAGGATCGTTCGGCTTTCGCGCAAGGTCGTTGGTCGGCGCTGTAGCGATCGCCGCCAGCGCACCGCTGCTCCTCGGCGGGGCCGACCCGCCAGCCTGGACGCGCGCCCACGCCCCGTTCCCGATCGCCGGCCCGATCACCTATGTCGGCAGCGAAGGTATCGCCGCTTACCTCATCAAGACCAGCGCAGGCGCGATCCTGATCGACAGCACACTCGCAGAGAATGCCGGCATGATCGAACGCAACATCGCCGCCGCTGGAGCACGCCCGCGCGACGTAAAGCTGATCCTGGTCACGCACGCGCACTTCGATCACGCTGCGGGTGTCGCTGCGCTCAAGCGCGCAACCGGCGCTCGCGTGGTCGCCGGCGCTCGCGATGTCCGCGCGCTCGAAACCGGCGTACCGCCCGGCGAGACCAACTACGGGGTCATCCGATTCCCGCCCGTCCATGTCGACCGCGGCGTACGCGATGGGGACAAGGTCACGCTCGGCAATGTCACGCTTACCGCACGCGCCACGCCGGGGCACACGCCCGGCTGCACGACCTGGACGATGCAAATCCCCGCCAAGCTGCGCGCCCTCAACGTTGTGTTCCCATGCAGCGTCAGCGTCGCGGGCAACCGCCTGATCGGCAACCGCGCGTATCCCGGCATCGTCGCCGACTACCGCCGCAGCATCGCCATGCTCGGCACGCTGCCCGCCGACATCGTCCTCCCCTCGCACCCCGAACTCGCCGACGTGATCGCACGGGGCAAACGCCACCGAGCCGGTGACACCACCGCGTTCGTCGACCCCACGCTACTCCCGAAGATCGTCGCGAAGGCCAAGGTCGCGTTCGACGCCGATCTCGCGAAACAGGCACGCTAGACGGCATGCTGGTCCTGTGCGGCATCGCGGTGATCGTCGCCGGCTTCCTGCTCCGGTTCAACCCGCTGCTCGTCGTCGCGGTCTCGGCACTCGTGACCGGCCTCGCCGCCGGCATCGCCCCGCTCGCGATCCTCGCCGCGTTCGGCAAGGCGTTCAACGAGAACCGCTACGTCACGGTGATCTACATCGTCCTCCCAGTGATCGGGATGCTCGAACGCCACGGACTCCAGGAACGCGCTCGGCTCGCGATCAGCAAACTCCGCGGCGCGACGGTCGGGCGACTGCTGATCGGCTACCTGCTGTTCCGCCAGCTCACCGCAGCCCTCGGTCTGACCTCGATCGCCGGCCCGGCGCAAAGCGTCCGCCCGCTGGTCGCCCCGATGGCCGAAGCCGCCGCCGAAGCCCAGGGAGTGCCACCCGGCGGCGACCGCATCCCCGCAATGGCCGCCGCCACGGACAATATCGGGCTGTTCTTCGGCGAGGACATCTTCATCGCGATCGGCTCGATCCTGCTGATGAAGGGCGTGCTGGAGGGCTATGGCATCGTCATCCAGCCGCTCCACCTCTCGATGTGGGCGATCCCGACCGCGATCGCCGCGTTCCTGATCCACGGCTTCCGCCTCTGGCTGCTCGATCGCCGACTGGCGCGCGCCCGGAGATCCGCCAAGTGATCGGCACCGGCTTCATCTACGGCGTTGCGGGCCTGATGTTCGCAGCATTCGCGATCTTGAGCGCGACCGACCGCACCAACCCGAAGCGTTTCGGCAACGCGGCGTTCTACGCGGTGCTGGCGATCAGCTTCCTGTTTGGTGGGCGATTGGGCGATATCGGCAACGGCGTTCTCGTCCTCGCGCTCGTCGCGATCGCTGGATCGGGCGCGATGGGGCGGGGTGGGCGTGCCACGACCACATTCAACGAGCGCCGCGCCGAAGCCACGCGGCTCGGCAACCGGATATTCCTGCCCGCACTGATCATCCCCGCCGCGGCACTCGGCGGTACCGTCCTCTTCCGCGCCGTCCCGAGCCTCGTCGATCCCAAACAGGCAACGCTCGTCGCACTGACCTGCGGCGTCCTGATCGCGCTCATCGCAATGCAGCTCTGGTTCCGCCCCCGCATCGCGACACCGCTCGCAGAAGGCGTCAGGCTGATGGATGCGATCGGCTGGGCCGCCGTCCTGCCGCAGATGCTCGCCAGCCTGGGAGCGGTCTTCGCGCTCGCCGGTGTCGGCGACGTCGTCGGCGGTCTCGCCGGCCACGCGATCCCCGAAGGGAGCCTGATCGGCGCGGTGCTCGCCTACACGCTCGGCATGGCGCTGTTCACGATGATCATGGGCAACGCGTTCGCCGCGTTCCCGGTGATGGCCGCGGCGATCGGCATCCCGCTGCTCGTGCGCCATTACGGCGGCGATCCCGCGGTGGTCGCCGCGATCGGTATGCTTAGCGGGTTCTGCGGCACGCTGATGACGCCGATGGCGGCCAACTTCAATCTCGTCCCTGCCGCGCTGCTCGAGTTGAAGGACAAGAACGCCGTCATCCGCGCGCAGATACCGACCGCCTTACCGCTGCTCGCGGTCAACATCGGCCTGCTATACTGGCTCGGCTTCCGCTGAGCCTCTAGCCGAGCTTCCAGTCCCAGCCGAGCGGATCTCCGTCCATCACCTCGACGCCCGCCGCCGCCAGTTCGTCGCGGATCGCATCGGATCGCGGAAAATCCTTCGCCACGCGCGCGTCCCGCCGCTCCTCGAGCCGGGCGTCGATCGTCGCCTCGTCCAGCTTCGCGTCGACCGGGCGGATACGCAGATCCTCGCGGCGGATCGTCGCCAGGTCGAGCCCCAGCACCGCGTCGAAATCGATCAGCGCGTCCAGCCGATCCGCCGGCGCGACTCGCTTGTCGCCGAGCATCTCGTCGAGGATCGGCAACGCGCGCGGCGTCGAGAGATCGTCCGACACCGCGGCATCGAGCCGGTCGCGGTAGGCGAGGGCGCTCCCCGAGGGTCCACCCGGCGGTCGCTGGCGCAATGCATCGACGGTAATCGCCAGCCGCTTCAGCCGCGTCTGCGCTGCGGCGAGGTTCTCCCACGAGAATTCGAGCTCGCTGCGATACTGCGCCTGAAGGCACATCAGACGGTAGGCGAGGGGGTGGAAACCGCGATCGATCAGCGTCTGCAGCGTGGTGAACTCACCCCCCGATTTGGACATCTTGCCCGACCGCTCGACCAGGAAGTTGTTGTGCATCCACAGCGTCGCGCCGGTATCGCCGCAGTCGCAATGCGCCTGGTTCTGCGCGATCTCGTTCGGGTGGTGGATCTCGCGGTGATCGATCCCGCCGGTGTGGATGTCGAACGTCGCGCCGAGATATTTCTTGCTCATCACCGAGCATTCGAGATGCCAGCCTGGCGCCCCGCGACCCCAGGGCGAATCCCATTCCATCTGGCGGTTCTCGCCAGCGGCCGATGTTCGCCAGATCGCGAAGTCCTGCGGGTTGCGCTTGCCCGCGACCGGATCGATCCGGCTCTCGCCCGCATCGTCCTGCGACCGCGCGAGGCGGCCATAATCGGGCACCGTCGTCGTATCGAAGTACAGGCCGTCGGGCAGGACATAGCAATGGCGCTCGGCAATCGACTCCGCGAAGGCGATCATCTCGGCGATATGATCGGTGGCGAGCGGGAATTTGCTCGGCTCGCGGATGTTCAGGTCGACGAGGTTCTGCTTGAACGCATCGGTATAGTGCTTTGCGATCGCCCAGATATCCTGGCCGCTCGCACGCGCCGCCGCCTCCATCTTGTCGTCGCCGATGTCCGCGTCCGAGGTCAGATGCCCGACATCGGTGATGTTGATGATGTGCGTGAGCGGATAGCCCTTCCACGTCAGCACGCGGCTCAGCGTGTCGGTGAAGACGTAAGCGCGCAAATTGCCGATATGTGCGTAGTTGTAGACCGTCGGCCCGCATGAATAGATGCCGACATTGGTCGGATCGTTCGGCCGGAACGTCTCGATCGCGCGCGAGAGACTGTTATAGAGCGTAAGGGGAATTCGGGTCATGCGCCGCTCCTAGCGCTACGGTACGGGTCTCGCAAACGACGCGATTCAACGGGGGGCGGGTGCACAGGCTTGAAACCTCGGGCAGGCGCTGGTAGGGGCCACGGTTCATGCGGCGCGGACCTGTTCGCGACGGCTAAATCTATTCGACCGGAGCTAAACGGGTTTATGCAGATCATCGTACGCGACAACAACGTCGACCAGGCCCTTCGCGCGCTTAAGAAGAAGCTGCAGCGCGAAGGCGTGTATCGCGAGATGAAGTTGCGCCGTCACTACGAGAAGCCGTCCGAGAAGCGCGCGCGCGAGCGTGCAGCAGCGATCCGTCGCTCGCGCAAGCTCGACCGCAAGCGCGCCGAGCGTGACGGCGCACGGTAAGCGTTGACCGGTCCCGCGGATCGATCGCCATCGTGCGATCGGTTGCGGGATCACGATGTTCGGGGTTGCGATCGTCGCAACCCCGTGATGATTCAGTCGCAAGACTTTACAACGGCACGCGCGGCGCTCCGGCGTGACCAGATGACCGGGGCCAGATCCGATGTCGACCGTCACCGCCGTGCCGCTGCAGCCGACCAAGCGCAGCTATCTCGTCTATCTTTGGGTTGGGATCGCGCTCGCGTTGATCGCGGCTGTCGCGCTTGCGCGGCAGGGTGATGATCCGCTGGCGCGCAACGCCCGTGCCCGCGGCGTCGTGGTGACGGCATCGGGTCTTCAGTACAAGGTGCTGGCGCCGGGTAAGACTGGCGCTGCGAAGCCGACCGATGCGGACGTTGCGCTCGTCAATTACGAGGGCAAGCTGCTCAACGGCACGACCTTCGACAAGTCGCAGCAGCCGACGCCGATGCCCGTCACCGGCGTGGTCCCCGGCTTTTCGGAAGCGCTCAAGCTGATGCCGAAGGGCGCGAAGTATCGCTTCTGGATGAAGCCCTCGCTTGGCTATGGCGACAAGGCGACCGGGCCGATCCCGGCGAACTCGACGCTCGTATTCGACGTCGAACTGCTCGACTTCCTCCCGCAGAGCGTCGTCCAGCAGATGCAGGCGCAGGCCCAGATGCAGCAGCGCGGCATGCCGGGCGGCGCCCCGGGTGCTCCCGGTGCGGTCCCCGTCCAGCCCTGATTTCGGCTAGGCTGGCAGGGAGTCGTTGCGCCGTTCGGTCGGCGCGCGACCCGTCGGCCTTGAAATTGCCTGATGTAGAGCTTGTCGGGTTTCATCCTCGGTGAGGTCTTGATGAAGATCAGTACGGGTCCCGATCTGTTCTTCTAGGTTCGACCACGGTACGAGGTCGCGCGAAGAGGGGACTTGGATGATCTCGGGTAAATTTCTGTTGGGTCGTGGCCGGCACGAACTGAGCGACGAAGAAAAGCGGGTGCTGGAGGACAGCATCGGGTCGGTGCGGCAGGTCGCCGCCCGGAAGCAGATCGTACGCGCAGGCGCGATCATCGAGACCAGCACGTTGCTGCTCGAAGGGTTCGTATGTCGTTATATGGACGACCGTGAGGGGCAGCGGCAGTTGGTCGCGGTGCATGTCCCGGGCGATTTCGTCGACCTCCATGCCTTCCCGATGAAGCGGCTCGATCACGACATCGCAACGCTGGGGCCGGTCAAAATCGCCTGCTACGATCATAGCACGCTGCAGACGATCACCGAACGCTACCCGCACCTCACCCAAAAGCTTTGGTTCAGTACGTTGCTCGACGCAGCGATGCACCGCGAGTGGATTTTTAGATTGGGTCGCCTGGGTGCCGAGGGTCGGGTCGCGCATTTGTTCTGCGAACTCAACGAACGGCTCGAGATGGTCGGCCTTGCGGCCGATGGCCGGTTCATGTTGCCGATGACCCAGCCGGACATCGCCGAGGCCAGTGGGCTGACGGGGGTGCACGTCAACCGCGTGTTGAGAGCACTGCGCGAAAAAAATATGCTGACATTCAAGGCAAATGAGGTCCGTATTCTGGATCGGAAGGCGCTCGCAGCCGTTGCGGAGTTCGAACCACAATATCTGTACGGCTCCAAAGGCGACTGACTGTAACCAAGCAGCTTGTCGAGGGGACCGCTGCCGGGAGCGCGATCATGTTGGAGCCTGAAACCATCCCCGGCGTCGCCGCGGCGGAAAATGGCGTGGTCACGTTAGATGGACCCGATGGACTGGCGATCGCGATGACCCCCGAGGCGGCTGCGGAAACGGGGCGGCGGCTGATCGCAGCGGCCGAAATCGCGGCGACTCAGGCGACCGACGAACTGCCGTTGGACTGAGCGTCAAGCATGCTAGGCTAGCCCGGCGGGGGCTAATTGCCCCGCGCGGCTTCCTCTGTGTGACTTTATCACTATGCTACCCGGTACATCGACCGGGAGATCCATGTGCAGTTTCTATACCTCGCCGCCAGTGCCGTTGCGCTGATGGCGTCTACCTCCGTCGTCGTGCGGGCTGGTGCGGCCACGACGACACCCGCCGCAAATCCTCTGCTCGCCGATTGGACCGGCCCGATGGGCGGGGTGCCGCCCTGGGACAAGGTTCGCCCCGAGCTGTTCCCGCAAGCGTTCGAGACGACGCTGGCCGAGCGCACCGCGGACTACCGCAAGATTGCCGACAATCCGGCCAAGCCGACCTTCGCCAACACGATCGTGCCGATGCAGCTTGCCGGCAAGCGCTATGGGCAGGTGATGACGCTGTTCGGCGTGATGACCGGCAACATGAACACGCCTGCGTATCAGAAGCTCGACCGCGAATGGTCGCCCAAATTCTCCGCGGCGTCGGACGCGATCACGTTCGACAAGCCGCTGTTCGCACGGATCCAGGCGATCTACGCAGGCCGCAATTCGAGCGGGTTGAACGCGCAACAAATCCGCCTCGTGACTCGGATCTACGACAGCTATGTGCGCCAGGGCGCCAAGCTGAACGATGCGCAGAAGGCGCAGCTCTCGCAGTATAACCAGCAGCTCGCGACCGCCTTCTCGACGTTCGGCGAGAAGCTGCTCGCCGACGAGAGCAAGGCGATCTCGGTCACCGACGAAGCGCAACTGGCGGGGCTTCCCGACAGCGTGAAGGCGGTCGCCAAGGCTGCCGCTGCCGAGCGGAAGCTGCCGGGCTTTGCGATCGTCAACACGCGATCGGCGGTCGATCCAGTCCTCACCTACGCCACCGACCGTGCGCTGCGCGAGAAGGTGTGGCGCGCGTTCGTCAATCGTGGCGACAATGGCGATGCGAACGATACGAACGCGACGATCGCGCAGATCGTCAAGCTGCGCGCCGACCGCGCACACCTGCTCGGGTTCAAGACGCATGCCGATTGGCGGATGCAGGACACGATGGCGAAGACGCCTGCTGCGGCGATGGACCTGATGATGCGCGTTTGGCCTGCTGCGAAGGGACGCGTCGCCGAGGAAGTCGCAGACATGCAGAAGGTCGCCGGCACATCGCTGACGATCGAGCCGTGGGATTACCGCTTCTACCAGGAGAAGGTGCGGAAAGCCCGGTACGACCTCGATCAGGCGCAGTTGAAGCCGTATTTCGAGCTCGGCAACATCATCCAGGGGTCGCTGTACGCCGCCAACCGGCTGTACGGGCTGACCTTCAAGGAGATCACCGGCACCGTTCCCGTGTTCGAGCCGAACATGCGCGTGTGGAGCGTAACGGACAAGGCCGGCAAGGACGTCGGGCTGTTCTACCGCGACGATTTCGCGCGGACCGGTAAGCGATCGGGCGCGTGGGCGAACACGTATCGTGGTCAGCGGGGCCTCGCGCCAGCGCAGCTCGTGCTGTCGTCGAACAACAACAATTTCGCCAAGGGTGCGCCTGGCGAGCCGATCCTGATCAGCCTAGACGATGCGCAGACGCTGTTCCACGAGTTCGGCCATGCGATCCACGCAATGCTCCAGAACGTCTATTATCCGGGGCTCGCCGGGACGCCGCGCGACTTCGTCGAATATCCGAGCCAGGTGAACGAGCATTGGCTGCTGACCCGCGACGTGCTCGACAAGTACGCGCGGCATTACCAGACCAAGGCCGCGATGCCGCAGGACCTGCTCGACAAGATCGAGAAATCGCGGACCTTCAACCAAGGCTTCGCGACCACCGAATATCTGTCGTCGGCGATCGTCGACATGAAGATCCACACCGTCCCCGACGGCGTGATCGATCCGGACGAGTTCGAGGCCGCGACGCTCGCCGAGATCGGCATGCCCAAGCAGCTCGTGATGCGCCACCGCGTGCCGCAGTTCCAGCATCTGTTCGCGTCGGACAGCTATTCCGCGGGCTATTACAGCTACCTCTGGTCCGAAACGATGGACGCGGACACCTTCGCGGCGTTCGAGGAAGCCGGCAGCCCGTGGGATAAGGCCACGGCGGACAAGTTCGCCAAGCTGCTGCTGTCGACGGGGAACGAGACCGATCGTGCCGAGGCGTATCGCGCCTTCCGAGGCCGCGATCCGGATGTGAACGCGCTGCTCAAGAAGCGCGGCTTCGCCCCAACTTCAGCTGTGCAGGGAGCTAAATGATGGCGAGCACGACACTTCCACCGGAGAAGAACCACCGCCTCAAATCGATCCTCGGCGGGTCGGCGGGCAACCTGGTCGAGTGGTTCGACTGGTATGTCTATTCGGCG
Organism: Sphingomonas sp. PP-F2F-A104-K0414; assembly: GCF_004340945.1. GTDB lineage: Bacteria > Pseudomonadota > Alphaproteobacteria > Sphingomonadales > Sphingomonadaceae > Sphingomonas. The sequence continues at coordinate 431,704 of NZ_SLYD01000005.1, read as the reverse complement.
TTCGGACTGTATTTCGCGCCGGTGTTCTTCCCCAAGGGCAATGCGACCGCGCAGCTGATGAGCGTCGCCGCGGTGTTCGCGGTCGGCTTCCTGATGCGGCCGATCGGCGCGTGGGTGATGGGCATCTATGCCGATCGCCACGGGCGCAAATCCGGCCTGACGCTGTCGGTGACGCTGATGTGTGCGGGCTCGTTCCTGATCGCGATCACGCCGGGCTTCGCGACGATCGGCTGGATTGCGCCGGCGTTGTTGATCCTCGCGCGATTGATGCAGGGCCTCAGCGTCGGCGGCGAATATGGCGCGAGTGCGGTGTATCTGTCGGAGATGGCGGGCAAGTCGCGACGCGGTTTCTTCTCCAGCTTCCAGTACGTCACGCTGATCGCCGGGCAGTTGCTCGCGCTCGGCGTGCTATTGCTGTTGCAGTCGACGCTGGACACGGCCCAGCTCGACGCCTGGGGCTGGCGCATTCCGTTCGCGATCGGCGGTGTGCTCGCGCTGGTCGTGTTCCGCATCCGTCGCGGTCTGCTCGAGACCGAGAGCTATCAGAACGCCAAGGCCGACGGGACGCCGAAATCGAGCGGATGGCTCTTGTTCAGCAAATACCCGCGCGAGGCGTTCACCGTGCTGCTGCTCACCGCCGGCGGTACGCTCGCCTTCTATGCGTACACTACGTACATGCAGAAGTTCCTAGTCAACACGAGCGGGTTCAGCCGCGAATCCGCGACGCTGATCATGACCGCGGCGCTAGCGCTGTATGCGGCGTTCCAGCCCTTGGCGGGGGCGTTGTCGGACCGCATTGGGCGGAAACCGCTGATGGTCGGGTTCGGGATCGCCGGCGTGCTGTGCACGGTGCCGATCTTCACCGTCCTCGAGACCGCGACGAACCCCTATCTGGCGTTCGGCCTGGTGGTCGGATCGTTGTTCATCGTCACCGGCTACACCGCGATCAACGCGGTGGTGAAGGCGGAGCTGTTCCCGGCGCACGTCCGCGCGCTGGGCGTGGCGTTGCCGTATGCGCTGGCGAACACGATGTTCGGCGGGACGGCCGAGTATGTTGCGCTGTGGCTCAAGAACGAGGGCATGGAGCGCGGGTTCTACTGGTACGTGACGGCGATGATCGGCGTGTCGCTGATCGTCTACCTGCGCATGAAGGACACGCGGACCAACAGCCAGATCATCGAGGATTGAGCGCGCCCCAAACTGACCCAACCCTCCCGTCATCCTGACGAAAGTCAGGATCCAGAGCCTCACGCCGAGGCTTTCGTTGCTCTGGATCCTGGCCCGAGCCCAGGATGACGGATGGGGTAGCGTAGCCCCAAGTCCAAACCTGTCCTAGCGCGGGAGTTCGATGATCGCGTCGAGGCCGCCGCCAGCCTGATCCGACGGAGCACGGTTCACCAGCCGGATTTCTCCCCCAGCCTCGCGCACGATCGCGCGGGCCAGCGCCAGCCCAAGCCCGATCCCTCCCGTTTCGCGGTTGCGCGAACTCTCGAGTCGCGTGAAGGCGTCGAACACGTCGCCCATCCGGTCCTCGGGAATGCCCGGGCCTTGATCGGCCACCACGATGGCCACGGTCTTCGCACCCGCCTCGACCCGCACCTCCGCCGAGACACCATACTTCACCGCATTCTCGATCAGGTTGCGTACCGCGCGGCGCATCAGCGACGGCCGCAACCGCATTCGCAACCGATCCGCCTCGACGAAGCTCACCTCGCTGCCGATGTCGCGAAAATCCTCGACCACCGCATCGACCAACGCGGCCAGATCGACATCCGTAGGCGGCTCGCTCGGTCGTCCCAGCCGCGCCAGCGACAGGATGTCGTCGAGCGTGCGGTTCATTTCAGCGACGGTGTCGATCATCTTCGCGCGATCGATGTCGTCCTCGACCGACTCGATCCGCACCCGCAGCGCGGCGAGCGGCGTGCGCAGATCATGCCCGATCGCGCCGAGCATGCGATCCTTCTCGTCGAGCATCCCCGTCACGCGCAGCCTTAACGCATTGAACGCGGTGATCAGCGCTGCGACGTCGTCGGGCCCTTCCGCCGGCATCGGCGCGCCCGGTTCGCCGGGCCGAAACCGCTCCGCCGCCACGCGCAGATCGCGCAGCGGTCGCGACAGCCTGCGGACGATCCACAGCACCGGCAACAGGACGATGATGTAGAGGATCGCGGTCTGGCTCAGCAACGCGAACAGCAGACGCGCGCCGGGTTGCGGCCACGGCGCGGTGATCGTCAGCCAGCCGCGGCCGGGCTGTTCGACCGCGATCAACAGCGTGGCGCCATCGCGCTCGCCACGGCGGATCCCCGCACGGCGGCGATTGTCGCGGTCGCTGTCGTCGTCGAGCGTCGAGGGCTGCAGCCCGGTATCGATCCGCCCTACCGTCACGCCCTGATCCGCGAGCTGGCGGCGAAGTTCGGCGGCGACCTCGGGATGGCTTTCGTTTCCGGCGTTTCCGATCCGTCGGATCGGATCGGCGGGAAGACGGCGGACGCGGCCGCGGTCCGCGGTCAGGGGACGCCCGCCATGCGCCTCGCGGTCGAGCGCATCGGCGATCCGGGTCGCGACGGGGCGGGTCGCCTGCGAAAGGCGAAACTCGATCCGATCGCGCAGGACCAGACCGAAGTTGATCGCCTGCGCGACGAACAGTGCGAGCGCGATCAGCAACGCCATCTGCCCGGCCAGATTCCGCGGCCAGGGGCGGGTCATGAGCGTATGATCACGGGCGGGTAATCACAGGCGCGAGATCACAGGCGGGTCACTTCGGCGGCCAGCGTATAGCCGCCACCCCAGACCGTCTTGATCAACTCGGGCGTCTTGGCATCGGTCTCGATCTTGCGTCGCAACCGGCTGACCTGATTGTCGACCGCGCGATCGAACGCCGCGGCCTCGCGTCCCTGCGTCAGGTCGAGCAACTGGTCGCGCGTGAGCACTTGGCGCGGCCGCGTTACCAGCGCGAGCAGCAGATTATACTCGCCGGTCGACAGCGGCACCGACACGCCCTCGCGGTCGACCAGCGCGCGCTCGCCCGATTTCAGCACCCAGCCGGCAAAGGCATAAGCGTTCGCCTCGGGCGCATGTTGCCGCGCCCCGCCCGCGGTCGCGCGGCGTAAAATGACTTTCACGCGCGTCGCCAGCTCGCGCGGCGAGAACGGCTTCACGACGTAATCGTCCGCGCCCATTTCGAGCCCGACGATCCGGTCGGTCTCCTCGGTCCGCGCGGTCAGCAGGATAACCGGCACGTCACTGGTCGCGGCGATGTGGCGGCACAGCGACAGCCCGTCCTCGCCCGGCATCATGATATCGAGAATGACGAGATCGATCGCATACGCCGTCAGCCGCGTTCTTGCGCTCTCCGCATCACCCGCCTGCGTAACGCGAAACCCCTGTTTGGTGAGGTACGCGGCCAGCGGCTCACGGATCGAGCGCTCGTCGTCGACGAGCAGCAGATGCGGCATATCTCCCATCGGGGCAGTGTCTAGCATGGCGGCTGTCCAGGGGAAGCACCGGGACGTGGTGCCTCCCACCTTTCCGAATTATTGAGCAGGAGCGGGCGCTGGTGTCGTTGGCGCGGGCGGGGTGACGCCTTCGCGACGTTCGCGACGATCGACGTGGCGCATCTCGGCGGCATTGGCGCGCTCGGTCGCGTCGATCGTGCCGTCGTGATTGGCGTCCATCCGGTCGAACCGCTTGAGCGCGCGCGCCTCGAACTCTTCGCGGGTCACGCTCCCGTCGCCGTTCGGATCCATCCGGCGACCCATGCCGTCATGCTTGGCACCACCCGGCGGCGGCACCGGCACGTCGCGACCGCTGGCGATCATTCGGTCGTGCATCGCGGTCCGATATGCGCGCATCTCGCCGGCGGTCACTCGGCCGTCACGGTCGGTATCCATCTGCGCGAACCGCCCATCGGCCTGTGCGATCGCTTCAGCACGCGTGGCGACACCGTCGCGGTTGGCATCCTGATGCATCGGCGGACGCGGCGTAGGGGTAAGGGCGGTTTGCGCACTGGCAGCGGACGTGATCGCGCTGGCGGCGAGCATCAGGGTGAGGACGGTCTTGCGCATGTCGAACTCCGGCTGAGTGGGACGAATTCCCATCGAATAACGCCGGTCTAAACCCTGGTTGTCTCAGGCTTTTGCCGCCGCGCCGCCAATGTGTCGCAAGATATGTCGAACACGCGAAGTTCAGGCGAAGATCGCGACGCTCTGCATCTGTTCGGCAACCGGCGTGCCGTCGGCGTTCCAGATCGCCATCTGCTGGCTCGAACTCCCCTCCCGCGTGTAGTCGGTAGTCGCGCGGAGCAGCCACCAGCCGTCGCGCGTCAAGGGCTGCGGCCCGAGGATGTTGAGCAGCCACGTCATCGAACTGAGCGGGGCAGGGCCGCCAAGCAACTTCAGTGCGGCAGGCGGCAGGCAGTCCGCGATCGCGATCAGCTCGACCATCGGATCAAGGCCATCGCGCTCGACCAGCCGGGCCCAGCGGAGCCATTCCGCCGGCCCGACGCTGTCGTCGCGGCGATCGAGTAGATCGAAGTTGCGCGAAAACGCGACCGCGCTGTGGCCGCGGAACGTCTGCGTATCGGGCTCCGGCATCGGAAAGTCCGGCGCGCGACCGGTTTGGTGATCGACCCGCGACTCCACCGCACCCATGAACACGAACGTCGCCCGTAGCCCCAGTCCCGCCGCGCTCTCGACATCCGCCTGGACGAACGCGGCATTGCGACCGCGCCGCAACCGGCTCGCCCGAATCACGATCTCGCCCGACAGTGGCCCGATAAACGATACCTGCGCAGACCGCAGCGGCGGCAGGTCGACATCGGACTGCTGCGCGGCATGGAGCGCGAGCGCGGCGGAGAAGCCACCATATGCCGTTCGGCCCTGCAGCCAATTCTCCGGCACCGTCCCGCGCCAGCCATTTTCGGTCCGCACCAGCGTATCGATCGCCTGTTTGAGATTGGTCATCATGGTCCTTTCATCCTCCGTCATCCTGGGCTCGACCCAGGATCCAGAGCCAGATGCGCCAGCAATCGTAATCCTGGATCCTGACTTTCGTCAGGATGACGGAGCGGGCGGGGATGTCGGGGACGCGCTCAGCCGATCCCGCAGTTCGCGCTTGAGCACTTTGCCGATCGCGCTGCGGGGCAGTTCGTCCGCGACATGGAGGGCGGACAGTCGCTGCGTCTTGCCGACTTGTGCGTTTGCCCAAGTTAGGATCGCGGACGGATTCTCGGTCGTACCGTTTCGCGGCACATAGAACCCCACCGGCGTCTCGCCCCACGCCTCCGACGGAACCCCAATCACCGCGCAGTCCGCCACCGCGGGATGCTGCGCCAACACCGCCTCCAGATCAGACGGATAGATGTTGAACCCGCCCGAGATGATCAGGTCCTTCTTCCGGTCCATCAGCGTGAGAAAACCTTCTTCGTCGAACCGCCCGACGTCGCCGTGGCGGATATAGCGGTTGCCGTCCGCGTCATGCCATTCGGCGTCGCGCGTCGCCTCGGTACGGCCGTGATAGCCGTTCATCATCGCCGCGCTGCGGCCGACGACCTCGCCCATCTCGCCCGGCGCGACTTCGTTGCCCTCGTCGTCGATCAGGCGGATCTCGTGGCCCGGCATCGGCTGGCCGACGGTGTGGAGCTTGGTCGGGTTGGCGGTCGCGTTCAGCGCGCAACTCGCGCCACCCTCGGTCATACCGTAAAATTCGACCAGCAATCCCGGCCAGCGCGCGACGACGTCTGCCTTCAGCGCGGCGGAAAAGGGCGCGCTGGTGCTGGTCTTGAAGCGGAACGCGGACAGGTCGAAGTCATCGAAGTCAGGCAGCGCCATGATCCGCTGATACTGGACCGGGACCAGCATCGTGTGCGTCGCGCGGTAGCGCTCTGCGAGGTCGAGATACGCGCGTGCCTCGAACTTCTTCATCAGCACTACGGTGCCGCCCCAGCCGAGCGTCGGCAGGAAGCTGACCAGCGTGGTGTTCGAATAGAGCGGCGTGGCGATCATCGTCACCGCGGTGTCGAACCCCGCGGCGGTGTTGCGCGAAATGTGAGCCCAGCGCATCGCGTGGCTCTGGACGATGCCCTTCGGCGTGCCGGTCGTGCCGGAGGAGTAGATTATGTTGAACGGGTCTTCGGGCGAGATTGCAACGGGGGTGGGTTTGGCGCCATCGGGAGCGAGCCAATCCTCAAAAGCCTGAAAAGCTTGTTCCCCCGCGAAGGCGGGGCCCCAGTCTGGGCCCCCGCCTTCGCGGGGGAACAAGACCACGCGGGCCATCAACAGTTGCCCTTCCAAAGTCCGCGCATTCTCCGCATCCAGGAACACGATCGGCGCTCCGCTATCCGCAATCATCGCCGCGATCGCCGCCGGCGTAGCGGACGGAGCGATCGGCGTCGCCACACACCCCGCCCGTACCGCACCAAGGAATACCGCGGCATAGTCCGTCGTCGGCGCCGCGACGATCGCCACCGCAGTCCCCGGCGCTACCCCGTCGCGCCGCAACGCTACCGCGACCCGGTCCATTGTCGAGTCGAGTGTCCGATAGTCGATACTGCCCTGCGCATCGGTAACGGCCGTACGATCCCCGCGTTCGAGCGCATGCGCGCGGATCAAATCGGGCAGCGTGGCGAAGCCCGTGGCGAGCATGTCTGCGGCAGTCGTCATTCGCGCATCGCTAGGCGAACGCGCCCGGCAATGCCATACGGTATATTCGAAAACCGATATCGAGGAGACGCCGATGCTGTTCTACGATAGCGCGCTGCCCGCGCCCAACCCGCGTCGCGTCCGCATATTCCTCGCCGAAAAGCATATCCGCGTACCGATGGCGCAGATTTCGATCCCCAAGGCCGAGCACAAGGCAAAGGCGTTCCTGTCGGTCAACGCGCTTGGCCAGACGCCCGCGCTGGCGTTCGACGATGGCCGCGTGCTGACCGAAAGCGTCGCGATCTGCCGCTATTTCGAGATGCTCCACCCCGATCCGCCGCTGTTTGGCCACGGCGCGCACAACGTCGCTGAGATCGACATGTGGACGCGGCGGATCGAATTGCGGCTGATGACGCCGCTGTCGATGGTCTGGCTGCACACGCACCCCTGGACCGCGCGGATCGTCCAGCCGCAATATACCGAGTTCGGCGAAAGCCAGCGCCCACGCGTGCTGGCCGCGATGGCAGAGTTCGATCATGCGCTCGCGGGTCGCGACTGGCTCGACGGGGAGCGTTACACGATCGCCGACATCGTCCTGCTGACGACGATCGACTTCGCCAAGTTCGTCGGCATCGCAGTGCCTGACGAACTGGTGCACCTGAAGGCCTGGCACGCCCGCGCCACCGCCCGACCAAGCTCCCAAGCGTGAACGGCAGCGGCACATCCAGCTGTCCGATTTTACCAAGACTGCCAGGATCTGCAAAAGTCGCTTTGCAAAGCCGCGAATCTATGCGAGGGGGCCGCATACCCGGTATTCAGATTGCCCGGACGCTCCGCTCCATCGATGATGCGAGACGAGCCCGGCCACGACGTTGGAGAGGGGATAAGGCGGAAGAGCGACCCGAACGAGGACGCATCTTCCGCCGTCCTTCCCGCGAACCACCGGCCACACCCCGAAACGCGCAACGCTATGCTCCGGCGCGATAATTCCGCCTTGCGACGGCATGCCCTCGGCTCGTCGCAGATGTGCCCGGCGTGCAGCTTTAGCTTGTCTGGTACGCCCCGATTGCCCTAGCGTAAGGTCTGTTTCGACTTCGAGGTATTGCCGATGGCCGCAGCGTATCAGTCCCATCCCGAGATCGCCGATGCCTTGGCAATGAAGCGACGGGGCCTGACGCTCGCGCTGCTCACCTTCACCTATTTCTTCAGTTATATGGACCGCCAGATCCTCGCCATCCTGCTCGAGCGGATCAAGGCGGACCTGCTGCTGACCGATACGCAGCTCGGGTTGCTGTCCGGACTCGTGTTCGCGATCTTCTATGCGACGCTCGGCATTCCGGTTGCTCGACTCGCGGATCGGACCAGCCGGCGGAATATCATCGCCGCCAGCCTGACGATCTGGAGCGCGATGACGGCGCTGTGCGGGCTCGCGCAGAACTTCACGCAGCTGATGCTGTTCCGGATCGGCGTCGGCATCGGCGAGGCGGGGTCGAGCCCGCCCAGCCATTCGATCATCGCCGATCTCTATTCACCCGAGAAGCGTGCCAGTGCGATGGCGGTGTATTCGCTCGGCGTGGTGCTCGGCGCTGGCTTCGGCACGCTGATCGGTGGCGTCGTCGCGCACTCTTACGGGTGGCGGATCGCGATGATGACTGTGGGCCTGCCGGGTATTGTCTTGGCCGTGCTCGTCCGTCTGTTCATGGTCGAGCCTCGCCGCGGCTTGTCCGACGCGGCACGCGCCGTAGCGGCGCCGATGCCGAGCGTCGCGCAAGGCTTCGCCTCGATGTGGGCGAGCGCACCGGCGCGACACTTGGTGGTCGGCGTCACGCTGACATCGATGATCGGCTACGCGCTGACCGGCTGGGGCCCGAGCTATATCCAGCGGTCGCTCGGCATCTCGATGCTCGACATCTCGCGCTATATCGCGCTGCCGGGGGCGCTGTTCGGCGCGATCTCGGCGCTGGCGGGCGGCAAGATCGCGGATGTCCTCGCCAAGCGTCACGGCCTCCACGTCCAGGCCTGGGTGGTGCTGGTGATGAAGGGGCTTTCCCTCCCGTTCGCGCTCGCCTTCTACCTGATCGACGCGCCGGCGATCGCGATCGGCAGCTATTTCGTGTCACTGATCTTCGCCAATTCGTATCTTGGCCCGAGTTTCGCGCTGATCCAACATCTGGCGCCGCTGCAGATACGCGCGATGTGGGCGGCGATCACGCTGCTGGTGATCAACCTGGTCGGGCTGGGACTGGGACCGACGCTAGTCGGCTGGTTGAGCGATCTGCTGAAGCCGGGCTTTGGCGAAGATTCGCTCCGCTATGCGCTGATCATCATTGTGCTGATGACGCCGTGGGCACTGTTCCATTATTGGCGTGCGGGTGTCTTGCTGAAGCGCGCGGAGGATGCGGCGGTTCGATAGTCCCGCCAAAGCCGTCATCCTGCGCAGGCGGGAATCCTGACGCTCGGACTGCAGTAATGTCGCGGGGGCAACCGGTATGTATCCTGCCTCCGCTGAAATGCTGGAAGAGGTGTTGGGGGCTCGCGGTTTCCGGTGAAATTCCTGATCTAGACTGGCCCATCGTCGCGCATCCACGCCAGCGCCGTCTCGCGGTCGTCGAAGACCGCCATGTCGTCGCGCACCGACGCGATCCGCTTGACCTGCAATCTCGCAAGCTTGCCGTCGGTATACAGCGCAACCTTGCGCGATTTCAGCGGCATCGACACCGCGACGCGTTGCAGCATCGCGATCACCTCCTGCGGCTGGATCGCCGACTTCGAGAAATTGCACAGCAGCATGTGCCGCTTGCCGGTGGCCAGCACGCGCCGTCCCTCGCGCTCCAGGTCGCGCAGGAAGTCCTCGACATGTTCGATCGTCCAGAAGCCGGACGCATCGACCTCGATGATCCCCGTCGCAAGATCGGTCGTGATGGTGTGCATACCGCCTCCGTGGAGGCGCCGGAGTCAGCCGTCAGCGGTTAACGCCGCGTAACCAAACCGTTCCTGCTGCAAACCCGCACCAGTCCGGGGAGGGCGCTCAGGCCTTTGCCATCCGGTCGTCGAACAGTCCGAACATCAATGTCGAGGCGTACATCGCGATCGCCCGCTCGCGCGGCATCGTCGAGGCCCATTTGCGCATGTCGAACGCGGCGTTCTGGAGCGCCATCAACGCCTGCGCCGCAATCAGCGCATCGACCGCGCGGATCGAGCCTTCGCCGATGCCGTCCATCATCATGCCCGCATAGCGTCGTGCGATGCCGTTCGAGCGGTCGACCATCGCGTTGCGTACGCCGACCGGCAGGCCGCTGAGCGCCGTCGTTCGTAGCAGCGGGCCGCGCTCGGCGAACTGCACGTCGAGTAGCGTCGCGACGGTGCTCGACAGCTTGTGCCAGTAGCTCCCGCCCTCGGCCTCGCCGCGGCTCTGGGCATCGGCGATCGTGTCGAAGCTGCGGCGGTAGCACGCGATGACGAGGTCGTCCTTCGCATCGAGATGGTGGTAGAAACTGCCCTTGGTCACGTTCAGCTCGGAGGCGATCTTCTGCACCGATGCGCCGCGATAGCCGAGTTCGTTGATCAGGCGCGTCGCCGCCAGCAGGAACGCCTCGCGGCCCGGTTCCGCCTCGTCATGGCTGAGATCGAGCAGGGTAGGCGACCATTTGGCGGCCTTGCCCGCGATGCCGTGCGCGAACACGTCCATCAGCCGTTCCTCGACCCGGCCGTACTGGTCGGGCTCGTACCGCGTCAGCCAGATCGGCAGCCAGAACGTATTCTCGAGCAGCACATGCGCGCGTGCGCCGTTGAGATCGGTCTGCGCGCGCGACGAAGTCGGCCCCCACAACAGCCGCGTCCGACGGAACACCTCGCGCCAGCCCGCCATCAGCCGGCCGCGCATCGGCTCCTCGGTCGCGCGCAGATCGGACAGGACCGCGAAGGCCTTCTCCTCGCCGCGCTGGATCCGCCCGAGCCGGTCCATGTTGAGTGCGAGATAGCGCCGAACGCGTTCTTCCGGTGTCGCTTCTTCCGCCGCGACGTCGAGCATCGCGATCAGCGATTCGAGCGTGTTCTCGAACGCTGCGGCGGCAAGGTCTTCCTTGCGCTTGAAATAATAGGTAACGCTCGTCGTGTTGAGCCCGACGCGCCGCGCCACGTCCGCGAACGTCATGCCCTTGGCACTCTGTTCGTTGATCGCTTCTGCCGCCGCGGCGAGGATCGCGTCACGCTTCGCACGGAAGCGCTTGGTCCCCTGTTCGCTCTCGTCGCTGGCCTCTGCCGGAACCTTCATCGAAACACCCTAACAGCTTCGATTTGAAGATACAGTGCTTTTTAGGCGCTTTCAGGGCGGACTTGAAAACATGCTTTCCGGGGCCCTCCACACGCTTTACCGAATACGCGGTATGGTCTAACCCGCCTCCAAAGCGATGACGAACGGAGAGCCCGCATGGATTTTACGCTGAGCGAACGAGAGACGTATTTCCGGGATCGGGTCCGGGATTTCATCGACCAGAATATCCGCCCCCGTCAGGCCGATTACGACCAGCAGGCGCATGAGGGCGAGCGCTGGAAGGTGATTCCGGTGATCGAGGAGATGAAGGAGAAGGCCAAAGCCGCCGGCCTCTGGAATTTCTTCATGCCGCCGCATTCGGGCCAGACGCACGTCGACGATTCGTTCGAGTTCGAAGGCACGCAGCTCACCAATCTCGAATATGCGTTATGCGCCGAGGAGATGGGCAAGGTCAGCTGGGCGAGCGAGTGCTTCAACTGCTCGGCGCCCGATACCGGCAACATGGAAGTGTTTCACCGCTATGGCACGCGCGAGCAGAAGGACCGGTGGCTCGGGCCGTTGATGCGCGGCGAGATCCGATCGGCGTTTCTGATGACCGAGCCCGCGGTGGCGTCGTCGGATGCGACCAACATCGAGACGTCGATGGTTCGGGACGGCGATCACTATGTCATCAACGGCACCAAATGGTGGTCGTCGGGCGTGGGCGATCCGCGCTGCAAGATCGCGATCGTGATGGGCAAGACGAGCTTCGAGGGTTCGCGGCATCAGCAGCAGAGCCAGATCCTCGTGCCGATGGATACGCCGGGGGTGACGATCAAGCGCATGCTGTCGGTGTATGGCTATGATCACGCGCCGCATGGGCATGGTGAGGTCGTGCTGGAGAACGTCCGCGTGCCGGTCGAGAACGTGCTGCTCGGCGAGGGACGCGGGTTCGAGATCGCGCAGGGGCGGCTTGGGCCGGGCCGTATTCATCACTGCATGCGCACCATCGGCGTGGCCGAGACCGCGATCGAGGCCATGGCACGCCGCCTGCTCGACCGGGTCGCGTTCGGCAAGCGGATCGCCGACTTCTCGGTCTGGGAAGAGCGGATCGCGACCGCACGGATCGACATCGAGATGACTCGTTTGCTGTGCCTCAAGGCGGCGGACATGATGGATAAGGCGGGCAACAAGTCGGCGCAGATCGAAATCTCGATGATCAAGGTCGCCGCGCCGAACATGGCGTTGCGGATTCTCGACGATGCGATCCAGGCGCATGGCGGTGGCGGCGTCTCGGGCGACTTCCGGTTGGCGCATGACTGGGCGGCGATGCGGACTCTGCGGTTCGCGGACGGTCCGGATGAGGTCCACAACCGCTCGATCGCGCGCAACGAGTTCGGGAAATATGGGGACTTCCGTAAGGGCGGCGTTTCCAGCGGGGATGTCGGGGTGAGCCGGTAGGTTTTCTCCGTCCGTTCGTCCGCTATCCCCCGTCATCCCAGCGAAAGCTGGGATCTCCCCATTCGGGTCGCGGCGCCTGCCAACCGGGATACCCCAGCTTTCGCTGGGGTGACGGATTTGGTGGAGGGGCGGACTTCGGAATAACGGGCTGGGTGGAGTGCCCCGACCACAAAAATACGAAAGGCAGACATGAAAGCCGCAGTCCTTTTCGAAGCCAACACCCCGCTCAGCATCGAGGACGTGACCGTCTCGAAGCCGACGGCGCATGAGGTACTGATCCGCACCGTCGCGGTCGGCGTGTGCCGGTCCGACCTACATTTTGTCGACGGCGCCTATCCGCACGCGATGCCGACGATTCCGGGGCATGAGGCTTGCGGTGTGGTCGAGGCGATCGGCGACGAAGTGCGCGGCGTGAAGGTCGGCGACCATGTCGTCACCTGTCTCTCGGCCTTCTGCGGCCAATGCGAGTTCTGCGTCACCGGACGGATGTCGCTGTGCATCGACGCTAGCGTGCGCCGTCCTAAGGGCGCCGCACCGCGCCTGATGCTCGGCGACCGGCCGATCGCGCAGATGCTCAACCTCAGCGCCTATGCCGAGATGATGCTGGTCCACGAACACGCCTGCGTGGCGATCGACCGCGACATGCCGATGGACCGCGCGGCGCTGCTCGGCTGCGCGATCACGACGGGGGCGGGGGCGGTGTTCAACACCACCGACGTGACGCCGGGCGAGACGGTGTGCGTGGTCGGCTGCGGTGGGATCGGGCTGGCAGCGGTGAACGCCGCGAAAATCGCGGGCGCTGGCAAGATCATCGCGCTCGATCCCGTTCCCGAGAAGCGCGCGATGGCGGAGAAGCTCGGCGCAACGCACAGCATCGACGCGCTGTCCGACACCGCCGCGGACGAGGTCGTCGCGATCACCAAGGGCGGCGTGCACCATGCGATCGAGGCGGTCGGCCGTGCGCAATCGGCGGCCACCGCGGTGAAGGTCCTGCGTCGCGGCGGCACCGCGACGATCCTCGGCATGATGCCGCTCGGCGAGAAGGTCGGACTGTCGGCGATGGACCTGCTGTCAGGCAAGCGGTTGCAGGGCGGGTTCATGGGCTCGAACCGCTTCCCGGTCGACATCCCGCGGCTGGTCGATTTCTACATGCGCGGGTTGCTCGATCTCGACACGATCATCGCCGACCGAATGCCGCTGGAGCGGATCAACGACGCGTTCGACGAGCTGCGGCGCGGCGACACGACCCGCAGCGTGATCACCTTCTCGTGACGAGCGACGCTTCGACCAGCATGGTCGGCACGATCGCCGTCGGGGACAAGGACCGCCTCGACCTTGACAAGCTCGACGCATGGATGACCGCCAACGTGCCGGGCTATTCCGGGCCGCTCACCTACGCGAAGTTCGCCGGCGGCCAATCGAACCCGACCTACCGCCTCGACACGCCGGAGCGCGCCTACGTCCTGCGTCGGAAACCGTTCGGGCCGATCCTGCCAAGCGCACACGCCGTCGATCGCGAATACCGCGTCATCGCCGGCCTCTATCCCACCGGCTTCCCGGTGCCTCGGCCTTACGGGCTTTGCGAAGACGCGGCCGTGATCGGCTCGGCCTTCTACGTCATGGAGATGGTCGAGGGCCGGACGATCTGGGACGGCGCGATGCCCGACGCGACCCCCGCAGAGCGCACCGCGCATTACGAGGCGATGGTCGACACGCTCGCCGCGCTCCACAACACCGATTACGCCGCAGCGGAGCTGGGCGACTACGGCAAGCCCGGCAATTATTTCGAGCGCCAAGTCGGCCGCTGGACCAAGCAATACCGCGCCGCCGAAACCGAGCACATGGAGTCGGTCGAACGCCTCATCGACTGGCTCCCGCGCACACTGCCCGAGCAGACGCGGACCTCGATCGTCCACGGCGACTACCGCATCGACAACATGATCTTCGCGCCGGCTGAGGCCAAGGTCATCGCGGTGCTCGACTGGGAGTTGTCGACGCTCGGCGATCCGCTCGCAGATTTCTCATATCTGTTGATGAGCTGGGTGACTGAACCCGAAGGGCGGTCCGGCGTGCTCGGCATGACCGGGCCAGAGACGGGCATTCCGACGATCGAGCAGGTCGTCGAGCGTTATTGCGCCGCCACCGGCCGCGACGGGGTGCCCGATCTCAACTGGTATTTCGCCTACAACCTCTTCCGCCTGACCGGGATCGTCCAGGGGATCAAGAAGCGTATCGTCGACGGCACCGCGTCGAGCGCGCAGGCGGAGAAGACGGTCGCGAAGATCCACGGGCTGGCGGATGCGGCGTGGGGCTTCGCAGTGAAGGCGGGGGCTTAGTTCATGCCCCCGAATTCTCCCGTCATCCCAGCGAAAGCTGGGATCTCACGGTTTGGATCGTAGCGCCAGCCAACGGGGATACCCCAGCTTTCGCTGGGGTACGGGCTTGGTTCGAGATAAGTCGCTACGGGAGAAGAAGATGTCGCAGTTCGACCTAACGGGACAAGTCGCGATCGTCACCGGATCGTCGCGAGGAATCGGCCTCGCCTCCGCCCGCGAACTCGCCGAGCACGGCGCAAAGGTCGTGATCTCCAGTCGCAAGCAGGACGCCTGCGACGCTGTCGCGGCGGAGCTCAACGCCCAGCACGGCGACGGTACCGCGATCGCCATTGCCGCGAGCATTTCCGACAAGGCAGCCCTGCAACACCTCGTCGACGAGACCCGCGCCCAGCTCGGTCGCATCGACATCCTCGTCTGCAACGCCGCCTCGAACCCCTATTACGGTCCGCAGGCCGGCATTGCCGACGACCAGTTCCGGAAAATTCTAGACAACAATATCGTCTCGAATCACTGGCTGATCCAGATGGTCGCACCCGAGATGCTGGAGCGCCGCAGCGGCAGCATAATCATTATCTCGTCGATCGGCGGCCTGCGCGGCTCGCCCGTCATCGGCGCGTATTGCATCAGCAAGGCTGCCGACATGCAGCTCGCACGCAACCTCGCGGTCGAGTTCGGCCCGTCCAACGTCCGCGTGAACTGCATCGCGCCCGGCCTGATCAAGACCGACTTCGCGCGGGCGCTGTGGGAGGATCCCGGCCGTATCGAGGCGGCGAACACGCGCGTCCCGCTTCGTCGGATCGGCGAGCCCGAAGAGATCGCCGGCGCGGTCGTCTTCATGGCGTCGTCGGCGAGCAACTTCATGACCGGCCAGACGATGGTCATCGACGGCGGCGTCACGATCTAACCGAAGGACCATGCGATGCGCTTTACCGACAAATCCATCATCGTCACCGGCGCAGGTTCCGGCATAGGCCGCGCCGCCGCGCTCCTGTTCGCGAGCGAAGGGGGCAGGGTCGTCGTCGCCGACAAGACCGAGGGCGCGGACGAAACCGCGCACCTGATCACGCAAGCCGGCGGCGCGGCGAAGGCGATCCGCATCGACGCCGGGCTCGAAGAGGACGTGATCCGTACCATCGCGCTCGCCTGCGACAGCTTCGGCGGCCTCGACGTGATGTTCGCCAATGCGGGGATCTCGGGCGGCATGGCGAACCTGTTCGACACCGACGTCGCGCTGATCACCGAAGTGCTGCGCGTCAACCTGATCGGCCCGTTCCTCGCGATCAAGCACGCCGCCCCGCGCATCGCCGAGCGAGGGAAGGGCGCGATCGTCCTCACCGCGAGCGTCGCCGGCATCCGCTCGGGCGCCGGCTCGCCCGCATACTCTGCGTCAAAGGCCGGTGTCATCAACCTCGCAGCCGTCTCCGCGCAGCAACTCACCGGCTCGAACGTCCGCGTCAACGCGATCTGCCCCGGCCTGACCGAGACCGGCATGACCAAGCCCGTCTTCGATTACGCGCGCGAGGCGAACAAGATGGACCGCGTCGGCCGCCTCAACCCGCTCCACCGCGGCGCGCAGCCCGAGGAATTGGCAAAGGTTGCACTGTTCCTGGCCTCCGAAGACGCGAGCTACGTCAACGGGCAAGCGATCGCTGTCGACGGCGGTCTCTCGTCGAGCCATCCCGTCACGCGGCAGGAGTACGGCAAGACCGCCGCATGACTCGAAACGCGGACAAGGCCCCGCCGCTGTCGACGCCCGACGGTCGTTACATCGTCGTCCGCGGTCGGTTGTGGCGCAAGGCGAACCCCGATCTGTCCGATGCAGATCGGGATCGTCTGGTGCACGATCTGATGGATGCGCGACGTGCTGTGGCACAAGCCCGACGGCGCAGCGATGTGGAAGGCGAGCATGCCGCACATGCCGCGGTCGACACGGCTAAGCGAGGCCTCGGGGAAAGAGGCCCGGTATGGTGGACGGATGGCGCCCCCGATTTGAACCGGCATATGGCAAGGACGACGTCCTATGCGGAATGGTTTTCTATAGCAGACACATCGTGACGTTGTGCGTTTAGCACCCGGCAACTCTCTAAAGTTACGCGATATTTACTATTAGGCGTCGTGAGATGTTCTGCCGAACCGCCCCCGTAATCGCCTTAACCCACGGCAATGCAAGGAACGGGTAGCGTCGGAAAGCGTCCTTGCTCCTATGGAAATCCAGCAGTCATCATTATTTCCCTGGCGCCACAAGGATCAGGACACGCACGTCGCGCTGCTCCGCGATCACATAGCGGAAGCGACCTTCCCGTGTGTCGGCGCAAAAGCCGCGGTGGCAAAAGGCACGTTGGAAGTGCTGTCTTGCAATAGGATCGATTCCGCGTGGGACGACGTTCGTATCCATGACGGTCTTTTGACCTTCGCAGCCGCATACCGCGCAGATCCGGCGCTGTTCCGGAGCTTTGCCGTCGTGTTCGACGAGCCGGTGACGTTCGACGAGCCGACCTTCGAGCGGCATCTCTGGAACCGTATCCAGTCGCTATCCGATAAGGATGTCTGGCGCGGACAGGATTACGACGAGCGCGTGAGTGCCGATCCGGACAGCCCGCATTTCTCGCTAAGCTTCGGTGGCGAAGCGTTCTTCGTGGTTGGCCTGCATCCCAATGCCAGCCGGCCCGCGCGACAGTTCGCGCGCCCGACGATGGTCTTCAATCTGCATGACCAGTTCACGCTCCTGCGTGCGCAAGGCCGTTACGAAACGATGCGCGAAAAGATCATGGTGCGTGACGAGGCTATCGCAGGGTCGCGCAATCCCATGCTGACGCGTCACGGCGAAATGAGCGAGGCTCGGCAGTATAGCGGGCGCTCGGTCGACGAGGTCTGGCGCTGCCCGTTTTCCTATCAGGGTGCATCGTCATGACGGGCGTAACAGACGCGCTAGCCGTGGTCGAGATTCCGGAGCGCGGCGGCACCGCGTTTCGTCTCGCGCGGGGCGAGACGCTGACCGTGATCGACCCCCGTGGCGAGCAGGTTGCCGATCTGCTCGCGTTCAACGCCGACGATCTCGACGAGGTCATCTCCTCGGGGCGGACGCTTGACTATGCCGAGACGATCTACCTTACGACGGGTCACATTCTCTATTCGAACCGGTCGCAGCCGATGCTGGAGATCGTCGCGGATGACGTCGGCCGGCACGACTTTTTGCTGACGCCGTGCTCGTACGACACGTTTCATCATTTCTATCCGACGCTGACTCCGCATCGGGGGTGTTTCGGCAATCTCGCGGCGGCGCTTGAGCCTTATGGCGTGGTCCCCGATCGGATTCCGACGGCGTTCAACTGTTTCATGAACGTGCCGATCGACGCAGATACGGGCAAGCTCAGTGTCCTGCCGCCGATCAGCAAGGCGGGCGACCAGATCGTCTTCCGCGCGGCGATGGATCTCGTAATTGGCCTAACGGCGTGTTCCGCACCGGATTCGAACGGCGGCACGTTCAAACCGATCCATTATGCGATCGGAGCCAATCCTCGACTGCGATAGGATGGCGCAAACTCAGGGTGCGCATGGCGCGCGCTACGCTTGCGTAACGACTTTGTGGGGACCATTTGGGGCGTGCGGGCGTTTGACGTCCGACCCTATTCACGAAGGAGAATCCTGATGGCTTTCGAACTCCCACCGCTGCCCTATGCCTATGATGCGCTTGAGCCGGTGATCGACCAGGAGACGATGAAGTTTCATCACGACAAGCATCATGCCGCGTACACCGCGAAGTTGAACGAAGGTGTCGAGAAGGACTCCGCGCTGCAGGGCAAATCGATCGAGGACATCCTCGGCATGATCTCGTCGCAGCCGCCGCTGGTCCGCAACAATGGCGGTGGCTTCTGGAACCACGACTTCTTCTGGAAGACGATGGCGGCCAAGAACGGCCAGGCCCCGTCGGGCAAGCTCGCCGAGGCGATCGATCGCGACTTCGGCAGCCTCGACAAGCTGAAGGAAGAGTTCAACACCAAGGGTGCGGGGCAGTTCGGCTCGGGCTGGGCATGGTTGATCGCGGACGCGAGCGGCAAGCTGAAGGTGACGAGCACGCCGAACCAGGACAACCCGCTGATGGACGACGCTAAGGAGCCGGGCACGCCGCTGCTGGGCAACGACGTCTGGGAGCATGCCTATTATCTGACGTACAAGAACGATCGCCCGGGCTATCTGAAGGCCTGGTGGGACATCGTGAACTGGGACGTCGTTGGCGAGCGCTACGCGAAGCTCGCGGGCTGAGCCCAATTCGAACAACCCCGACCTCAATAACCACCGTCACCCCAGCGAAAGCTGGGGTATCCCGGTTGGCAGTCGTCTCGGCTAGAACCGGGAGATCCCAGCGTTCGCTGGGATGACGTGTCCGAGTCGGGATGACGGATAGTGAGATTACCCTTCGGGCGGCAGGTCGGTCACGGCCTTGTCGCCCGTTTGCAATCCATGCTTCAACAGCATCGGAATATTGGCGAACGCGAACAGCAACGTGAGCGGGATCGCGCCCCACAGCTTGAAGCCGACCCAGAAATTCCACCCGGCGTCCTTGCCCCACGCGGCCAGCGTGTAGCGCCAGACGAATTCGTTCAGCAGCGCCATGAAAATGAAGAACACGACCCAGTTGCGCGTCAGCTTGTGCCAGCCCTCGGCGGTGAGGCCGGGATACGCGCTTTCAAGCAACGATTGGAGCAGCGGGCGCCCGGTGAGTAGCCCGAACAGCAGGATCGCGGCGAACATCGCGTAGATGATCGTCGGCTTCATCTGGATGAAGCGCTGGTCGTGGAAATAGATCGTCAGTCCGCCGAACACGACGATCAACGCACCCGACAGCCACAGCATTGGCGAGATATGCCCCGCCTTCACCTTCGACACGATCATCGCGGCGATGGTGGCGATGATGAACGCGGTGGTGGCTGCGATCACGCGCGCGATCGGCAGGCCTGGGGTGAGGAAGTTCACCGCGAAGAAGATCGCGAGCGGGCCGTAGTCGATGGCCATGCGGAGGCCGGGGGAGAGCGGGGGCTTGGTCACTATATTATCCAGAAATCACGGTAAAATGCCGTTCGTCCTGAGCGTAGTCGAAGGACATTGCCACAAGCTGACTAGTCCTTCGACTTCGCTCAGGACGAACGGGGGGCGCGGGGCAGGTGTTACTTTCGAACGCTCTCCACACCTGCGATAATCCGGCTGACCTCGTTCGCATCGAAGGGGCGCAGATCCGTCATCCCCTCGCCGATCCCGATCGCATGGATCGGCAGGCCGTATTTCTCCGCCGCCGCCACCAGCACGCCGCCGCGCGCGGTACCGTCGAGCTTGGTCATCACGAGGCCGGTGACGCCTGCAACCTCCTTGAAGACCTCGATCTGCTGGAGTGCGTTCTGGCCGGTGGTCGCGTCGAGGACGAGGACGATGTCGTGCGGGCTCTCAGGGTTGATCCGGCCCAGCACGCGGCGGATCTTCGCCAGCTCGTCCATCAGCTCGCGCTTGTTCTGGAGGCGACCGGCGGTGTCGACGATCAGCACGTCGATGCCGGTCTCGGTCGCCTTCTTGACCGCGTCCCACACGACGCCCGCCGCATCGCCGCCCTCGGGACCGGTCACGATTGGCACGCCGACGCGCTCGGCCCAAGTCCGGAGCTGACCGATCGCGGCGGCGCGGAAGGTGTCGCCGGCGGCCAGCATCACGCCGTAATCCTGCTCCATCAGCAGATGCGCGAGCTTGGCGATGGTGGTGGTCTTGCCCGAACCGTTGACGCCGATGACGAGGATCACCTGCGGCCGCGGGAAGGCGTCGATCTCGATCGGCTTGGCGACCGTGGCGAGCACCTTTTCGACCTCTTCCGCGACGATAACGCGGATGCCGAGTTCCTCCATGTTGCGCTCGAAGCTGCCCTCGGCGAGGCGGTGGCGGATGCGGCCGGCGGTCTCGGGGCCAAGGTCCGACGCGATCAGCGCCTCCTCGATATCGTCGAGCGTCGCGTTGTCGAGCCGCGCGCCGCCGAGGCCGGCGAGGTTGCCGACGAGCCGGTCGGAGGTGCGCTTGAAGCCGCCGATCAGCTTGTCGTGCCAGGTTGGGGTGGTGCTCATGATGGTTCTCGTGTTGCGCTGAGGCGGTCGGACGTGGCGCCGGTGATCGTGATGCGGACGATGTCGCCGGGTATGGCGGGTTCGTCCAGTGCGACTTCGGCGAAATTGCCGATATGGCCGCGGTCGCCCGGGCGTTCGACGAGTACGTCCTGCGATGTGCCGACCAAGGTTTGCAGCCATCGCGCGCGAGTTGTCTCGCCAGCCGCGCGCAGGAGGGCGGCGCGGTGGCGACGGACTTTTGGCTCGACTTGCGGCATGCGCGCGGCGGGAGTGCCGGCGCGCGGCGAATAGGGGAAGATGTGCGGATGGACGATGTGGCAGTCGTCGATCAGCGCGAGCGTGTTGGCGAACATCGCCGCGTCCTCGGTCGGGAAGCCGGCGATCAGGTCTGCGCCGATCGCGATGTCGGAGCGCGCGGTCTTGAGGCGCTCGACCAGCGCGACGCTTTCCGCGCGCGAATGGCGGCGCTTCATCCGCTTGAGGATCATGTCGTCGCCCGCCTGGAGCGAGAGATGGACGTGCGGCATGATCCGACGCTCGGTGGTGAGCAGATCGAAGAGACGGTCGTCGATCTCGATGCCGTCGAGCGAGGAGAGACGCAGGCGTTCGAGCTTCGGCACGTGGTGTAGGATGCGTTCGACTAGGTGGCCGAGCGTCGGTGCGCCGGGAAGGTCGGGGCCGTAGCTGGTCAGATCGACGCCGGTAAGGACGATCTCACGGTGGCCGGCGTCGACGAGCCCGGCGATCCGCTCGACGACCGCGCCCGCGGGGACCGAGCGGCTCGGCCCGCGACCGAACGGGATCGCACAGAAGGTGCAGCGGTGGTCGCAGCCGTTCTGGACCTCGACGAACGCCCGCGCGTGGGCGGAGAAGCTGGCGGCGAGGTGCGGCGCGGTCTCGCGGACCTGCATGATGTCGGAGACGACGACTTTTACATCAGCCTTCCAAGCTGAATACGTCAGCTTGTCGGCATTACCGACGACGCGGTCGACTTCGGGCATCGCCGCAAAGCTCGCCGGATCGATCTGCGCGGCGCATCCGGTGACGACGATCTGAGCCTCGGGCCGGTCGCGTTTCGCGCGGCGGATCGCGACCCGCGTCGCCTTCACGGCGGCGTTGGTGACCGCGCAGCTGTTGACCACGACCATGTCCCGCCCGGCGACGAGCGCGCGGATGGTCTCGCTTTCGGCGATGTTGAGGCGGCAGCCGAGGCTGATGACCTCTGGCTGCGGGGCAGATGGCATGGAGCGCGATTTAGGAGGGGTGGGGGGCGAAGTCCACGCTTTGCATCGTGGTAGTGACGCATCCGACGTCCTGTTCTCCTGCGAACGCAGGAGCCCAGGGTACCGATCGAAGCACTGCTGGATTCTGGGCTACTGCTTTCGCGGGAGAACGAGAACTTATGGGGCTGCCTTATACACCGCACACCACCCCGGCGGAGGCCGGGGCCCAGTTGGGAGACGATGGTGGTGAGGGACGGTCCGTCGTTACTGCAGCCTTTCCAACTGGGCCCCGGCCTCCGCCGGGGTGGGGCTGTGTGAGTGGCTGGCAAAACCTCAGCCCGCCAGCCGCGGCGCAATCCCCGGCGGCGGCGGCGCATCACGGTCCGGCCGCTGGGCCAAAAGCCGCTTCTCCGCCAGCAACCGCCGGACCTGTGCCGCGCCGAGCGGCCGCCCGTACAGATACCCCTGGCCCTTCGCGCACCCGATGGCGCGCAGGCGTTCCTCGATCACGGCGTCCTCGATTCCCTCTGCGGTCGTCGGCAGGTTGAGGCTGTCCCCCAGCCGCGCGATGGTGTTCACGATCGCCATGCTCTCGGGATTATCCAGGATCGAGGTGACGAAGCTCTTGTCGATCTTGATCCGATCGAACGGCAGCGCCCGCAGATGCGCCAGACTCGAATAGCCCGTCCCGAAATCATCGAGCGCAAGGCGGATGCCCTGGTTCTTCAGGCTCCCCACGATCGACTGTGCGAGCGGGAGATTGTCGAACAATGCGCTCTCGGTAATCTCGATCTCGAGCCGGCTCGCGGGGAACCCCGTCTCGACCAACGTCTTAATGATCTTCTGCGCGAGCCACGCATCGCGCAACTGCAGCGGCGAGACGTTGACCGACAGCGTGAGCCCCGCGTCCCAGTCGCGCGCGGCAGCGAACGCCTGGCGCATGATCGACAACGACAGTTCGCCAATCAATCCGATCTCCTCTGCGATCGGGATGAACACGTCGGGCGCGATGATGCCCTTGGTCGGATGTTCCCAGCGCGCAAGGACCTCGAAGCCGGTGATGCGGCCAGTGGTCAGGTCGACCTGCTGCTCGAAATACGGGACGATCTCCTGCGCCGGGATCGCGTTTCGCAAGCCCGTCTCGAGTTCGCCGCGCAGTTGCAGCGAGCGCTCCATCGATCGGTCGAACCACGCATGGCGGCCGCGCCCAGCGGTCTTGGCGGCATGCAGCGCGATATCGGCGTTGCGCAGTAGCGCGTCGATCGATGCGCAGTCGCTGTCGGAGCGCGCGATGCCGATCGATACACCGGTATGGATGTCGACGCCATTGCTGCGGAACGGCAGCGCGAGGCCGGCGACCATCCGCTCGGCGATCCGGTCAGCGACGTTTTTGTGTGCGGAGTCGAACACGAACGCGCAGGCGAATTCGTCCTCGCCGAGCCGCGCGAGCAGGCTGGTGCTCGGTGCGATCGCGGCGATCGTCTCCGCGACATAGGCGAGCAGCAGGTCGCCGACCGCATAGCCGTGCAGGTCGTTGACGCTCTTGAAATGGTCGACGTCGATCGTCAGCATGGCCATTGCCTTGCCGCGGCGGCGGGCGCTGGCAAACAGCGTCGCACCGTCTTCGGACAGGCTGCGGCGATTGAGGAAGCCGGTGAGCGGATCGCGTTGCGCCAGCGCTTGCGCGCGGTGGCCGGCGTCGGTCAGGTCGCTCAGTTCCTCGGCGAGCGCACGGTAGCGGAACCAGCCGAACAGGATCAGCGCGACGTTCAGCAGCATCGCCGCGATCAGTGTCCGGTCGATCACGGCGGTGCTGCCGCGCAGATTCGCCAGCGCCTTGACCAGGACCGTGCCGCCGGTGCCGACGAACAGCAGGATCGCGGCGCCTGTCACGGCGCCGGTCATGAATTCCCGACTGATGTTGCGGGGCGCACGCGTCGCCGCCGACTTTGCGGTCATGGGAGTGTCCGGTCGTTGATTGGTCGCCGGTGTGGCATGCGACAGGTGTAGGAGATGTTAAGGCGGCGTCGGCTCGGGGCAGGGCGTGGCGTGGGTGCGACTGGTTGATCTACATTGCATCAATTGGTTCTCCCGGAAGGGCAGGAGCTCAGGCTGAGCTTCTGCCCTTCCGGGAGAATAAGGAGGTGCGCCCGCTCGACAATTGCGCTCCACGACTCGATCTTGCATCCGCGGCTGCATTCCAGTAGGTGGCCACCCACGTTCCGTTACGGGGCGCATTGGACGAGCATCCAAGGATGCACGCTGGCCGGCGAGGTTTCGCCCGCCGGCGCTTTTGCGTTTGGTAGCGGTGTATGGGAGTATTTCGATGTTCGAAAGCCTGAGCGATCGACTTGGCGGCGTCTTCGACCGCCTTCGCGGCCGGGGTGCGCTGACCGAAGCGGACGTGCGTGCGGCGATGCGCGAAGTGCGCGTCGCGCTGCTCGAAGCCGACGTCGCGCTGCCCGTCGCGCGCGAGTTCGTCGAGAAGGCGACCGAGAAGGCGATCGGCCAGAACGTCCTGCGCTCGGTCACGCCGGGGCAGCAGGTCGTCAAGATCGTCAGCGATGCGCTGGTCGAGATGCTCGGCTCCGATGCCGTCGAGCTGGAGCTGGGCGTCACGCCGCCGGCCGTCATCATGATGGTCGGCCTCCAGGGCTCGGGCAAGACGACCACCACCGCCAAGATCGCCAAGCGGTTGGCGGCGGGACAGGCCAATTTCGGCCAGGCCGGTCGCGAGCGCAAGAAGGTGCTGATGGCGTCGCTCGACGTCAATCGCCCGAACGCGCAGGAGCAGCTGGCGACGCTCGGCACGCAGATCGACGTCGCGACGCTGCCGATCGTGCAGGGCCAGCAGCCGGTCGATATCGTCCGTCGCGCGATGCAGGCGGCCAAGCTCCAGGGCTATGACGTCCTGATGCTCGACACCGCGGGTCGACTCCATGTCGACCAGGCGCTGATGGACGAGATGAAGGCGGTCGCCGACGTCGCGAACCCGGCCGAGATCCTGCTGGTCGTCGACTCGCTGACCGGCCAGGACGCGGTCAACGTCGCGCAGAACTTCAGCGATCAGGTACCGCTGACGGGTATCGTGCTTACCCGCATGGACGGCGATGCGCGCGGCGGCGCGGCGCTGTCGATGCGCGCGGTCACCGGCAAGCCGATCAAGTTCGCAGGGACCGGCGAGAAGCTCGATGCGCTCGAAGCGTTCCATCCCGAGCGCGTCGCTGGCCGCATCCTCGGCATGGGCGACGTCGTCAGCCTGGTCGAGCGTGCCGCGGAGTCGATCCAGGCCGAAGACGCCGAGCGCATGGCCGCCAAGATGGCCAAGGGTCAGTTCGACATGAACGACCTGCGCGCCCAGCTGGCGCAGATGCAGCGGATGGGCGGGCTCGGCGCGCTGGCGGGCATGATCCCCGGCATGAAGAAGGCGCAGGGTGCGGTCGCGTCGGTCGGTGGCGAAAAGGTGCTGGTGCACATGGACGCGATGATCGGTTCGATGACGATCAAGGAGCGCAACAAGCCCGAACTGATCAACGCCAAGCGCAAGATCCGCATCGCCAAGGGCTCCGGGACGACCGTCCAGGAGGTCAACAAGCTGCTGAAAATGCACCTCGAAATGTCGACCGCGATGAAGAAGATCAAGAAGATGGGCGGCATGAAGGGCATGATGGCGATGCTCGGCAAGGGTGGCCTTGGCGGCGGTCTCGGCGGCATCGGCAATGCGATCGGCGGGCCGCAGATGGGCGACATGCTCAACAAGGCTGGCGCGGGTGGCCTGCCCGGCGGTGGCGGTGGTCTGCCGGGGCTTGGTGGCCCCAAGATGCCGCAGATGCCGGCCGGTTTCGACGATTTTCTGAAGAAGAAATAACCTCCTTATCCAACCACGACACCTCGGCTCGCGCCGGGGGAGCTATCTAGAAAACGAAGGAAAATATCATGGCAATCAACATTCGCCTCGCGCGCGGTGGCTCCAAGAAGCGTCCTTACTACAAGATCGTCGTTGCCGATGCGCGTTCGCCGCGTGACGGCCGCTTCATCGAGAAGATCGGCAACTACAACCCGCTCCTCGCCAAGGACAACGAGCAGCGCGTTCAGCTCGACGCCGACCGCGCGAAGCATTGGCTGAGCGTCGGCGCGCAGCCGACCGACCGCGTCGCGCGCTTCCTCGACCAGGCTGGCGTGCTCGAGCGTTCGGCCCGCAACAACCCGAACAAGGGCAAGCCCGGCGAGAAGGCCACCGAGCGCGCCGAAGAGCGTGCGACCAAGGCGGCTGAAGCTGCCGAGGCTGAGGCCGCTGCGAAGGCTGCACCTGCCAGCGGTAGCAACGAAGAGACCGAGCAGGTCGCCGCTGCTGAAATCGAAGACGCAACGAGCGCTTCGTAAGATCCGGGGGCGGTCGGGACATCCCGGCCGCCCTTGTTCCGTCATCCCAGCGAACGCTGGGACCCAGAGCCAAGCGCGGCAACGTTCGTGACCCTGGGTCCTGGGTCGAGCCCAGGATGACGACGAGGGTAACGGACGCGTTCCGCACCCGAACCGGACTTCATGCGTTCTACTTTCGGTAACCCCGAACAGGAGCGTATGATGGCCCCCGAAACCGACCCCCGCACAGCCCCCGCACCCGAGGACATCGAAGATGCCACCAACCAAGGCGTCTCCGCCGACGACCCCGCCGAAGGCTCCGACGACACCCCCGGCCGCGATGAAGGCTCCGCGCAAGGCTGATGTCACGCTCGCCGTCGTCATCGGTGCGCACGGCATCGGTGGCGAGGTACGGCTGAAGGTCTTCGCCGAGAATTTCGGCAGCTATAAGAGCTTCAATAACGGCGCGCTGTCGCTGAAGTCCGCGCGAAATGGCAACAACGGCATGATCGCGCGCTTCGCCGAGGTCGCCGATCGCAACGCCGCCGAGGCGATGCGCGGAACCGAACTGACGGTGCCGCGGTCTTCGCTGCCGCCGCTGGAAGACGGTGAATATTATCACACCGATGTGATCGGGCTCGATGTCGTCTCGACCGATGGTGAGGCGATCGGACACGTTGTCGCTATCGATAATTTTGGTGCGGGCGACGTGATTGAGATCGAACGTCCTTCTGTGGACGACAAGCCTGGCAAGCGGTTCATGATCCCGATGCGCCCCGAAGCGGTTCCTGAATGGGATGCCGACCGTCTCGTCGTCGAGGCTTCGTTCGCCGCCGAGTAAGCGTTGTTCTCCTGCGAAGGCGGGAGTCCAGTCTGGGTCCCCGCCTTCGCGGGGAAACAATTACGGGACGATTACCGCCGAAGTGGTCGCTGTTCGGCGAGCATGTTGCGGATCGTTGTCGCGGCGACGCCGGCTTCACCCATTGCGTGGCTGATCTGGTCGAGGCCTTTCACGACGTCGCCCGCCGCGAACAAGCCGGGGATCGACGTGCGCTGGTGCGAGTCGACTTCCAGGCAGCCGTCCTCAGATGCGCGCGCGCCTGCGGCGACGGCCAGTTCCGAACGGATAACCGACCCGAGCGCCGGATAGATGCTGTCGAACGACAATCGTCCCTCGACTGTATCCAGCGCTAACGTGTCGCCTTCGATCGCGTAGTTGCCACAAGGACCACCAACGCTGACGATCCCGGCTTCGTCT
This sequence comes from Sphingomonas sp. PP-F2F-A104-K0414, assembly GCF_004340945.1. Classification (GTDB taxonomy): domain Bacteria; phylum Pseudomonadota; class Alphaproteobacteria; order Sphingomonadales; family Sphingomonadaceae; genus Sphingomonas. Next base: position 404,073 of record NZ_SLYD01000005.1, on the reverse strand, counting down.
AGCGCCGCGTCGCAGGTCGGATCAAGATCGTGGCCACCCTTGGGCGCGATCAGTGTCACGTCTTTCGTGTAGCCGCGCAGGAACAGGGCCTCGCGCATGCCGTGGTCGCCGGTGCCTATGATGCCGACGCGCTTGTCGGTGACTTCGTAGCCGTCGCAGATCGGGCAGTAACGGAGTAGCCCTGCCTCAAGCGCTTCGTCGTGGATCGCATCGGGCATGTCCGGACGGTTGTTCACGACTCCGGTGGCGAGCAGCACGCTCCGAGCTCGCGCGCGGCGATCGCCGAGCCGTACGGTGAAGCCGTCGTCGTCGACCTCGATCGCGTCTACCCGCACACCCTCGCGGACCGCGCCATAATTCTCCGCCTGCGCCAGCATCCGCGCGAGCAAGTCAGTCCCGCGGATGCCTTCCGGATACCCCGCATGATTATGCGTGCAGGGTATCAGCGCCGCGCGACTGCTCCCGCAGTCGAACAACCGGATCGAAAGATGAAACCGAGCGAGATAGATCGCCGCGGTGAGCCCCGCCGGGCCGGCGCCGATGATGATGCAATCGTCCATCCCGCGCGAGCGTTTCGCAGGCGTAATTGTTCCTTGCACCGGTTTCGTATATACGCCGTGTGCATACGGAGGCGGCAATGGCCAAGGAATATCGTGCGAAGGTCTTCAAGTCGGGCAACTCGGTCGCGTTGCGCTTGCCCAAAGCCCTGGGGATTGTGGAGGGTGCGGAAATGACCGTGCGTGAGGACAGCGGCAAGTTCATCGTCGAGCCTTATTCGCCAGTGCCCAAGAAGATCGATCTTACCGGCATCTACGGCTCGATCCCCGGGTTGAAGCTCATCTACCACGAAGACCGGATCTTCGACCCCTCGCCGCGTCCGTGGGATGATCCGTCCTGGCCGGGGCGGACCGACGAGCCGTGAAGTATCTGCTCGACACCAATATCTGCATCCTGTTGCTTGGTGGTAATGTCCCTCTGCTACGGCGACGTGTCGAGCGGTGCGACGAGGGTGAGCTGGGCATGTCGGCCATCGTCTTTGCCGAACTGGCAGTCGGCAGTTGGCAGGGCAAGCTGCCGCCTTTGCAGACGGTCGATGCGTTCAGCCGGTGGGTGCCGGTACTTCCGTTCGACGAATTGTCGGCCAAGACATATGCACAATTGCCTTTCAAGCGCGGGAGCTTCGATCGGCTGATCGCTGCGCACGCACTGTCGCTTGGACTGACCGTGATCACCAACAACGAGCGCGACTTCGCCGACGTGCCCGGCCTTCGCATAGAGAATTGGACGCTGTGACTTTCGCTGCCACGATATTGACGCTGTATCCCGAGATGTTTCCGGGGCCGCTGGGGACGTCGCTTGCGGGGCGGGCACTGGGGGAGGGGCGGTGGTCCTGCTCGCCGGTGCAGATCCGGGACTTTGCTACCGACAAGCACAAGTCGGTGGACGATACGCCGGCGGGGGGCGGGGCCGGGATGGTACTGCGCGCCGACGTGGTGGCCTCGGCGATCGACAGCGTGGCGGATGGGCGGCCGGTGCTGGCGATGACGCCTCGGGGGAAGCCGCTTACCCAGGAGCGGGTGCGGGCGCTCGCGCAAGGCCCCGGCGTCACGATTCTCTGCGGCCGGTTCGAGGGGTTCGACGAACGGCTGTTCGAGGCGCGGGAGATCGAGGAGGTCTCGATCGGCGACTACATCCTGTCGGGGGGCGAGATGGGCGCGCTGGTGCTGCTCGATGCTTGCATTCGGCTGCTGCCCGGCGTAATGGGCGCGGCTTCTAGTGGGGATGACGAGAGCTTCGAAACGGGGCTGCTCGAATATCCGCATTATACCCGACCTCAATCATGGGAAGGGCGCACGATCCCGCAGGTGCTGCGATCGGGGGATCATGCGAAGATCGCTGCATGGCGCAAACGCCGCGCGGAGATCGATACACGGTCACGGCGACCGGACCTTTGGGAGCGCCATGAGGGCGTTCGGGTCCAGTCGCCCTCTGGCGCGCAGCGACACGAGGACGAGACATGAACCTGTTGCAGACGATCGAAGCCGAGAACATCGCGAAGTTCCTGGCCAACAAGACGATCCCCGATTTCCGCCCCGGCGACACGCTGAAGGTCGGCGTGAAGGTCGTCGAAGGCGAGCGCACGCGTATTCAGAACTACGAGGGCGTGTGCATCGCGCGCTCGAACAAGGGCATGGGCTCGAACTTCACCGTGCGGAAGATGAGCTTCGGCGAGGGCGTCGAGCGCGTCTTCCCTCTTTACTCGCCGAACGTCGATTCGATCGAAGTCGTTCGCAAGGGCGCCGTGCGTCGCGCCAAGCTGTATTACCTGCGTGGCCGCACCGGTAAGGCAGCGCGTATCGCCGAGCGTCGCGACATGCGCCCTGCAAAGGGCACCGCAGCCGCCGAGTAATCGGACCGCTAGAGTTGGAGAAGGGCGCGGGGGCGATGGTCCCCGCGCCCTTTTTCGTTGTGCGCCTGAAATCAATGCGTTGCGCCGATGCTGCAGTGCGGAAGTGCACGAAGTTCACAGTCTCAGAGCGTTCTGCACATCGCCCGATATGGGGGCCGAGAGGGGCGTTCTGGGCCAAGGGTGATGCAGGCGGGATAGGGGCGGGGTCGGGCATCCGCTGAGGGTGCGCTCCGAGGCGCGTGTAGGACAGCGGATTAGCACGTCGGCCAGCGGCGGCCGTGGTGTCTGGGCGATTTCTCCGTCCTGGGCGTCGGAGGTGGTTGTCGGGTCGGACAGGCGCGCGCGTTCCTTCGCAGGCCGACTTCCGCGTCCTTGTTCTCCCGCGAAGGCGGGAGCCCAGTCTGGGTCCCCGCCTTCGCGGGGAAACAGGTCTTGCTGGCGGATGAGATAGCTGCTCGTTTGAGGTGAGAGGGGCGGTGCCATGCTGAGCGCGCTTGCGTGGACATACCCCACCCCGACCCTCCCCTGAAGGGGAGGGAGTTTCATAGTGCCACCATGCAATTTCGGCGCGTCATGCAACGCACTCCCCGCGCGGGCGGGGAACGCTATCCTCGGGACTTATGATCACATTGCGCCACGGAGCGTAGCTCAAGGAATGGATCCACGCGAAGGCGCTAAGGCGCGAAGAGAAGACCGGGCAAGTGCGCTAAATAGGCTGCTTCTCTTCGCGCCTTAGCGCCTTCGCGTGAACATGCCCTTCTCCGTCATCCTGACGAAAGTCAGGACCCAGGATCACGAACACCGCGCTGCTTGGCTCTGGGTCCTGACTTTCGTCAGGATGACGGCGTGGGTGGGGAGGCGTTCCGCTTGCAATCGCCAACGCTGCCGTCTGGAGGGCGTACTTCGGGGGGCGTGCGAGCCTCAGAGGCCCGCAGACCGCCGCCAGCTCTCCTCGACCACCCGTCAGGCGTCGGGTCTCAGGCGTCGCGCCACGTGCCGGGCTCCAGGCCCGCCAGCGTCCAGTCGCCGATGCTCCACCGGACCAGCCGCAGCGTCGGGTGGTCGATCGCGGCGGTCATGCGGCGGACTTGCCGGTTACGGCCTTCGCGGATGGTTATCTTCAGCCAGCAATCGGGGATGCTCGCGCGGACCCGGATCGGCGGGACGCGCGGCCAGAGGTCGGGGGGGGCGATCCGCTCGACGTCGGCGCGGGCAGGGCCGTCCTTCAGCAGGACGCCGCCCCGCAACCGATCGAGCGCGTCCTCGCCGGCATCGCCCTCGACCTGCACGAGATAGGTCTTGGCCAGCTTGAACCGCGGGTCCGCGATCCGCGCCTGGAGGCGACCGTCGTCGGTCAGCAGCAACAGCCCTTCGCTATCGCGGTCGAGTCGCCCCGCCGGATAGACGCCCGGCACATCGACGAACTGCGACAGCGTCGCGCGCGGGGTCGGACTGTTCACGTCGGTGAACTGGCTGAGCACGTCGTACGGTTTGTTGAACAGGATCACGCGGGGCATGTTGAGGGCTTTAATGTGATTTCTGATGGGATTCGATCACGATCTGCTGTGCCGCGATGTTGCTCAGTCAGCCAAAAGGTAAAAGGAATGCTCTGCTCTTGGCTGACGAATTGACGGTTGATGCCTAGCGGCTCTGGAATGTTACCGAACCGTTGGATGCGTCAAGCTAGCCGTGATACCCACGTGGGCGCACTGTGATCGACTTAACTGGTTGATCGTAGCCACAGCAATACCACGGTATATTCGAAAATAATTCCGTATCACGCATACTTGAACCACGACGCTTAAAAAGCGTGGGCAAAAAGATAGGTGTTTTGAATGAGCGGTCCCCCATCCGTTTTTATGTCTTATTCGTGGGATACCGACGAGCACAAAGCCTGGGTGAGGGAACTTGCAGAACGCCTGGTATCTAATGGAGTTCAGGTCCACCTCGACCAGTGGAGCCTAGTTCCGGGTGATAGCCTCACCGAGTTCATGGAGCATCAAATCCAAGCATGTGATTTTGCGCTTGTGATATGCACTCCAAACTATGCATCGAAGTCGACGGCGCGGGCAGGGGGCGTTGGGTACGAGCAGCAAATTATCTCGGGTAGCTTGGCTACGGGAGTTGAACGTCGAAAGTTCATACCGATAGTCCGCGCTGGTGAGATGAGGGTGGGGCCAGATTTGGCGATCCCTCCGCATTTTCTCGGTATTCTTGCAATTGATATGCGCGGCAGCCGGGGTATCGACGGGCAATTAGAAGCGCTCTTAAGGGCTATCTTTAAGGTCCCCGCAGTTGCTGCTCCAGCGCTTGGATTGCCACCTGCATTCGCTCAGAATGCTGGTAAAACATCCAACACGGCAGTGCCAGCGAAGTCCGCTCGGCTGTCTATGATTGAATTTGACGGTTGGCATTTAGTGAGCGGAGTTGCGATGAACGAGCAACATCCCGATACCTTCTCGATCCCAAGTGTAGAAGAGCGATCAAAAGTCGTTCCAACCGATTTCGTGAAGCTTAGATTTGAGATCGCCAATGAAGATTCGGAAAACGCCGGGGGCGTCACAACCTTGAGTGAGCGGATGTGGGTCGAGGTTCGTGGAGTTTACGGTCCGTACTTGTGGGGTACGCTATCAAATCAACCGAGCTTTGATGGAGCGGAGATAGACCTTAATTTTGGTTCTCAGGTAATTTTCTTGCCAGAGCACATTCTAGATATTGTCGATGCCGAGCGGCAGAAAATCGAGGAAGCGCAGATGATCGCTCTTTCAAAAGCTAAAACGAAAGATGCAAAGGTTAGTAAGGCGCGCGCAGCGAAAAAACGATGAATCAAAAGAGGGCTGCGGTTCATCACCGCAGCCCTCCCATGTAGTCGGAAAAATCCCAAACCTTACTGGTCGAGGAAACTCCGCATCTTCCGGCTACGCGACGGATGCTTCAGCTTCCGCAGCGCCTTCGCCTCGATCTGGCGGATGCGCTCGCGGGTGACCGAGAACTGCTGGCCGACTTCCTCGAGCGTGTGGTCGGTGTTCATGCCGATGCCGAAGCGCATGCGCAACACGCGCTCCTCGCGCGGGGTAAGAGACGCGAGCACCCGCGTCACCGTCTCCTTCAAGTTCGCCTGGATCGCGGCGTCCACCGGGATGATCGCATTCTTGTCCTCGATGAAGTCGCCGAGATGCGAATCCTCCTCGTCGCCGATCGGCGTTTCGAGGCTGATCGGCTCCTTGGCGATCTTCATCACCTTGCGCACCTTCTCCAGCGGCATGGAGAGGCGCTCGGCCATCTCCTCCGGGGTCGGTTCGCGGCCCTGCTCGTGGAGGAACTGGCGGCTGGTGCGGACCAGCTTGTTGATCGTCTCGATCATGTGGACCGGGATGCGGATGGTCCGCGCCTGATCCGCGATCGAGCGGGTGATCGCCTGGCGGATCCACCACGTCGCATAGGTGCTGAACTTGTAGCCGCGGCGATACTCGAACTTGTCGACCGCCTTCATCAGGCCGATATTGCCCTCCTGGATGAGATCCAGGAACTGCAGGCCGCGGTTCGTGTATTTCTTGGCGATCGAGATCACCAGCCGCAGGTTCGCCTCGACCATCTCCTTCTTGGCGATACGCGCCTCGCGCTCGCCCTTCTGGACCATGTTGACGATCCGGCGGAACTCGGTGAGCGCCATGCCGGTCTGCTGCGTGATGTCGGCGATCTCTGCACGGATGCGCTCGACCGCTTCGCCCTCGTTGGCGACGAACGCGGTCCACTTCTTGTCGACCTTGTTGACCGTCGCCAGCCAGTTCTCGTCGATCTCGTGGCCGATATAGCGATCGAGGAAGTCCTTGCGCGGCACCTTGTGGCGCTCAGCGAGGCGCAGCATCTGGCCGCCCAGCGCGGTCAGGCGACGGTTATAGGCATAGAGCTGATCGACCAGATATTCGATCTTGGCGTTGTGGAACTGGACGCTCTCGACTTCCGCCGTGAGTTCCTCGCGCAGCTTCTGGTATTTCCGCTCGTCGGCCGCGGAGAAATCGCCGCCAATGCCCATCGCGTCGACGCGGGCTTGCTGGATCTTGCTGAACTTCTTGTAAAGCGCGGTGATGCTGGCGAACCGCTCGAGCGCGATCGGCTTGAGCTGCTCCTCCATCTGCGCGAGGCTGAGGGTGTTGTCCTCCTCCTCGTCGTCCGATGCGCGCGGGGCACGGCGTTCGCCGTCCTCGTCCTCGTCGGCGGACGGCTCTTCGGGCTCGGCCTCTTCCTTGAACGAAGGGCCGGCGTTCTTCTCGCTGATCTCGCCGTCGTCGGCTTCGCCGTCCTCGGCCATCGCTTCGGGGGCGGGGTCCTTCGACAGCATCGCGTCGAGATCCATGATCTCGCGCAGCTGCATCGTGCCCTCGTTCAGCGCGGTCGACCAGTCGATGATCGCGTTGAAGGTGATCGGCGATTCGCACAGGCCGAGGATCATCGTGTCGCGACCCGCCTCGATCCGCTTGGCGATCGCGATCTCGCCCTCGCGGCTGAGCAGCTCGACCGCGCCCATCTCGCGCAGGTACATGCGGACCGGATCGTCGGTGCGATCGATCGTCTCTTTCTTCTTTTCGATCGCGGGGCCTGTGTCGGCATCCGCGTCGGCGGCCTCCGGCTCGTCCTCGTCGTCCTTGGCGGGCTCGGTCTCGCCGTCCTCGCCGGCTTCGTCGTTCTCGACGATGTTGATGCCCATCTCGCTCAGCGCGGCGCTGATGTCCTCGATCTGGTCGGACGACATCTCGCCCTGCGGCAGCGCTTCGTTGAGCTGCTCGTAAGTGATGTAGCCGCGCTTCTTGGCGCGCGCGATGACCTTCTTGATCGACGCATCGTTCATGTCGATCAGCGGCGCATCGCCGGTTTCGTTCGTCTCGGCGGGTTCCGCCATGTTCGCCTTAGCCATCAATCGCCCTCGGTACCCAACGCTCGGGCGTCTTCGTTCGACTGTACAAGATTTGCAAGTCGGACTTCCAACGCCTGTTTCTCTCTTACCATAGCCACTTGTCGTTCGAACGCATCTTCGGTGAAGTGCGTCTGCATCGCCGCGGTCGCCTGCTTGAGTGCCGCGTCTACCTCAGGGCGGGCGACCATGATCGCGATCGCCTCGTCGAGGTCGGCACGGACGCGGGCTGGATCGGCCGTGGTCTGCGTGAACGAATAGGGCATCGTATCGGCTCTCAACAGGTCACTCGCGACTGAATTGAAACCGGACCTCGCCAATATGGTGAGCAAGCGCCCGCTATCAAGCTTCTGGTCCTCAAGTGCAACATCTACGACCGCTTCGAACAATCGCCCGAGCGCGCCGTCGATCATTTGGAGGGAGCCGAGCACCTCCATGTGGCGCGCGATCTCGACCGGGTGGCGGATCAGGCCGGCGAGCACGGCCTTCGCCAAGACGCGGTCGATGCCGGTCGCGAGGAAGGCCTTGGCGTCTTCGGTCACGGGCGCGGCGGGGGGCTTCCAGCCGCCCTTCGGGCGCTCGCCTCTGGGCACGAAGGGGGCGCGCACCGGTTTGAAATGCTCGTAGAAGCGGTTCTTGAACTCGGCGTGATATTGCTGCTTCACCGAAGGGTCGGCGATGCCCTCCGCGAGTTCGTGGAGGCGGCGCTTGAGGCCGGCGCGCTGTTCGGGGGTGTCGAGCGCCTCCGCGGCGACTTCGGACGCCCAGAGCCGGTCGACGAGCTGTTCGGGGGTTTTGAGCAACGCCTCGAACGCCCCGGGGCCGCCGGCGCGGACGAGGTCGTCTGGGTCCTGACCTTGCGGGAGCGTGACGAAGGCAAGACTGCGGCCGGGCGCGAGTAGCGGGAGCGCGCGGTGGGCGGCCCGGAGCGACGCCTTCTGGCCGGCACCGTCGCCGTCGAAGCAGAGCAACGGCACGTCGACCATCCGCCACAGCCGTTCGAGCTGCGCTTCGGTCAGCGCCGTGCCGAGCGGGGCGACCGCTTCGCCGAAGCCCGCCTGGGCGAGCGCGATGACGTCCATATAGCCCTCGACCACCAGCACGCGGCCGGACTTGCGCGAGGCGGGGGCGGCCTTGTCGAGATTGTAGAGCGTGCGGCCCTTGTCGAAGAGCGGCGTGTCCGGGGAGTTGAGGTATTTCGGCTCGCCACCGTCGAGCACGCGGCCGCCGAACGCGATCGTCCGACCGCGGGGGTCGCGGATCGGGATCATCAGGCGGCCGCGGAATCGGTCGTAGGGGTCCTTGCCCTCGACCGAGATGAGCATGCCGGACTCGACGAGCATCGGGTCGCCGTAGTCCTTCAGCGCGGTCTTGAGCTTGCCGCGGCTGTCGGGGGCGAACCCCATGCCGAACGCGCGCGCGGTCTCGGACCTGATCCCGCGGCGGTCGAGCAGGGCGCGCGCGTCGGTGCCGGGGAGGCCGTTGAGTTGCTCGGTGAACCAGTCGGCGGCGTCGGACATGACCTCGTGCAGGCCCTTGGCGCGTTCGGCCTTGGCGGCGGACTGGCGGTCCATCGCGGGCATGTCCATCCCGGCGGCCTGCGCGAGTTCCTTCACCGCGTCCATGAAGGGGAGGCCACGCTGGTCGGTCATCCACTTGATCGCGTCGCCGTGCGCGGAGCAGCCGAAGCAGTGGTAGAAGCCCTTGTCGTCGTTGACGTAGAACGAGGGCGTCTTCTCGTTGTGGAACGGGCAGCAGCCCTTATGCTCGCGCCCGGCCTTTGTGAGTTTGGTGGTCTTGCCGATGAGCGCCGAGAGCGAGGTGCGGGCGCGGAGTTCGTCGAGGAATTGTGGGGTTAGGGCCACTAGATCGCCCCATGCACGACAGAGCCCCCCCGCCCGCTTGCGGGAGGGGGCTGGGGGGTGGGCACGCGCTCGGTTCCGATCGCAGCGTTCAGAATGGTTTCCAGCACGCCGGGCATGTTCGAGGTCAGATCGTTGTTCCAGAAGCGGACGACGCGGTAGCCCGCGGCTTCGAGTTGCACCGTGCGGGCGTCGTCATGGGGTTGGCCTTCGACATGCTGGCTGCCGTCGAGCTCGACGATCAGCTTGTGCGAGCGGCATACGAAGTCGGCGAAATACCCGGCGATCGGCATCTGGCGGCTGAACTTCAGGTCCTGCAACCTGGAGCGTTTGAGTTGCCGCCATAGCATCTGCTCGGCATTCGTCGCGTCGTTGCGGAGGTCGCGCGCTCTCTCGGTTGGTCGGTCCAGACGATGGCGCGGGCCCACCCCTCGGTCCCCTCCCGCTTGCGGGAGGGGAGGAAGAAGGGGGCCGCCCTTATCCATTTACGACAGTGCCGCCTTTACCAGGCTGCTCGCCTTGCTCATGTCCAGCTCGCTGGCGTGGCGTGCCTTCAGTTCGGCCATCACGCGGCCCATGTCCTTCATGCCGGTCGCGCCGAGTTCCGTCTTGATCGCCTCGATCGCCGCCGATGTTTCCGCCTCGCTCATCTGCTGCGGCAGGAAGCGTTCGATCACCGCGACCTCCGCCGTCTCCGCATCGGCGAGCTCCTGGCGGCCGCCCTTCGAGAACATCTCGATCGACTCGCGGCGCTGCTTGACCATCTTTTGCAGAACTTCGATCACCAGCGCGTCGTCGCTCTCGGGCGCCTTGCCGGTCCGCGCCTCGATGTCGCGGTTCTTGATCGCGGCCTGGATCAACGAGATAGCGTTGCGGCTCTGCTTGTCGCCGGCCTTCATGGCGGTCAGCTGCGCAGCCTTGATGTCGTCGCGAATCATGTACTGGTCTTTCAGGCGGTTCGGGATAGCCCGACGGGATAGCGCGTCCGCCGTCCGTTTAACAGATTGACGCTGCGGCACGCCGGCCTTAGCGGACACCACTTAGCGACATCGTCAACGTAAAGAGAGTGCCCAGCCTGATGGCCGACGCCCAGCCTATAGCCATGCCTGCCGGTGCAACAGGCGTCCTCGTGCTCGCCAATGGCGACGTGATCTGGGGTCGCGGGTTCGGCGCAGAGGGCAGTGCGGTCGGCGAAGTGTGCTTCCACACCGCGATGACCGGCTATCAGGAGGTGCTGACCGACCCGTCGTTCGCCGGGCAGATGATCTGCTTCACGTTTCCACACATCGGCAACGTCGGCGCGAACCCCGACGACGTCGAGGCGGACGACCCGCACGCGCTCGGCATCATCGTCCGCGAGGATGTAACGCAGCCGTCGAGTTTTCGCGCGGTCGAGGGTCTCGACGGCTGGATGAAGCGGCATGCGCGGATCGGCCTGTCGGGGGTGGACACGCGTGCGCTGACGCGGCGGATCCGGGTGGCGGGCGCGCCTAATGGCGTGATCGCGCATTCGGCGAGTGGTGAGTTCGATGTGCCGGCGTTGCTGGCGATGGCACGCGCGTGGCCGGGGCTGGAGGGCATGGACCTCGCCAAGGACGTGTCGACCGAGATGCATTATGGCTGGGGTGAGGATGCGCCCGGCGGTGTCTGGAAGCTGGGCTTCGGCTATGGGGACAGCGCGCAAGCAGGAGAGGGCGCTTCTGCTCCCCTCCCGCTTGCGGGGGGGGGCGGGGGAGGGGCTGATCAATCAGCGCTGACCCCGCCTGAGGCCATGCCCTCCCCCAACCCCTCCCGCGATGCGGGAGGGGAGCAGAAGGCGCGCCCGCATGTCGTCGCGATCGATTATGGCAGCAAGCGCAACATCTTCCGCAACCTCGTCGAGGCCGGCGCGAAAGTCTCCGTCGTCAGCGCCACCGCCAGCTTCGAAGACGTGATGGCGCTCGCCCCCGACGGCATCTTCCTGTCCAACGGCCCCGGCGATCCCGCCGCGACCGCCGACTACGCCGTGCCGGTGATCCGCCAGCTGCTGGAGACGGGCAAGCCGCTGTTCGGCATCTGCCTCGGCCACCAGTTGCTCGGCCTCGCGGTCGGCGCGACCACGACCAAGATGTTCCAGGGCCACCGCGGCGCCAACCACCCGGTCAAGCGCCTGTCCGACGGCGCGGTTGAGATCACCAGCATGAACCACGGCTTCGCGGTCGAGCGCGACAGCCTGCCGGCGAACGTCCGCGAGACGCATGTGTCGCTGTTCGATGGGTCGAACGCGGGGCTGGAACTGACCGATCGGAACGCGTTCAGCGTGCAGTATCATCCGGAAGCTAGCCCGGGGCCGCAGGACAGCCTGTATCTGTTCGAGAAGTTCGTCGGGTCGCTGCGGTGATTGGGACTTCGTCTGGCCTTACGTGTCCGCAGGAGATTCTTCCTGCCACGGATCGATCAGCGCGAGTCCCAAGCCGTCGAAATGCTTCGTGTTCCGTGTTGCGAGCGCCATCCCGCGAGCCAGCGCGGTCGCTGCGATCTGCGTATCTGCCGTACCCGGATTGCGGCCGGCTCGTTCCTGAAGCGCCAGCACGATCGCAAAATGCCGTGCCGCATCAAGGTCGAAGGGCGCTATCCGGTCACGGTAGGTATCCAGGAGCACCGCATATCCCTGCTCGATCGTCGCTCGCTTGCGCCCAACTGGCATCAATTCGGCGCCTGCCAACAGCTCGCCGGCTACGATGGTCGATAGCCACAGTCGGTCGGCGTTGTGTTGCGCCCATTTGCGCACGGTCGGGTCTGGTGTTGACCGAAATGCCTCGCTCCAGACATTGGTGTCGACGAGGATCATTCGTCGTCGAACGTCGGCACTCGAGCCCGGCTCCGCGGCGGGATCGGCAAGTCGACCCCCGGGCGGCTAGCCTCGTACAGCATCTCGAACATGCCTTTGCGCGGTTCGGACGCGTCGGGCCTGACCAGCGCGATCAGCGCGCGGCGCGCCTCGTCTTCGAGCGACCGACCATTGCGCGCGGCCCGTTCCCGCAGATCCTGCTCTACGTCGTCGGGCAGGTTCCGGATCGTCACGCTCGCCATGCCGCGTCTCCTGTGATGGCAATGCCATCAACGTATCCCATGATTGCAGGTTAACAATGCCAAAACGCACCGACATCTCCTCGATCCTCGTCATCGGCGCAGGACCTATCGTCATCGGCCAGGCGTGCGAGTTCGATTATTCGGGCACGCAGGCGATCAAGGCGTTGAAGGAGGAGGGCTATCGCATCGTCCTCGTCAATTCGAACCCCGCCACGATCATGACCGATCCCGAGCTGGCCGACGCGACCTATGTCGAGCCGATCACGCCCGCGATCGTCGCAAAGATCATCGAGAAGGAGCGCCCGGACGCGATCCTGCCGACGATGGGCGGGCAGACCGCGCTGAATACCGCACTCGCGCTGTTCCATGACGGGACGCTGGAGAAGTTCGGCGTGACGATGATCGGGGCAGATGCCGATGCGATCGACATGGCGGAGGACCGGCTGAAGTTCCGCGATGCGATGGACCGGATCGGGCTGGAAAGCGCGCGCTCGGCGATCGCACATACTGTCGAAGAAGCCTTGGAAGGCCTTGAGAAGACGGGACTTCCGTCGATCATCCGGCCGAGCTTCACGATGGGCGGCTCGGGCGGCGGCATCGCGTATAATCGCGAGGAGTTCATCGCGATCGTCCGCAACGGGCTCGACCTGTCGCCGACCACCGAGGTTCTGATCGAGGAATCGCTGCTCGGCTGGAAAGAATACGAGATGGAGGTGGTGCGCGATCGGAACGACAACGCGATCATTATCTGCTCGATCGAGAACGTCGATCCGATGGGCGTCCACACCGGCGACTCGATCACGGTCGCGCCGGCGCTGACGCTGACCGACAAGGAATACCAGATCATGCGCAACGCATCGATCGCGGTGTTGCGTGAAATCGGTGTCGAAACAGGCGGTTCGAACGTCCAGTTCGCAGTCAATCCGAAGGACGGCCGGCTGGTCGTCATCGAGATGAACCCGCGTGTTTCGCGCTCGTCCGCGCTGGCGTCGAAGGCGACCGGCTTCCCGATCGCGAAGGTCGCGGCGAAGCTCGCGGTCGGCTACACGCTCGACGAGATCGAGAACGACATTACGGGCGCTACGCCCGCCGCGTTCGAGCCGACGATCGATTACGTCGTGACGAAGATTCCGCGGTTCGCGTTCGAGAAGTTCAAGGGCGCGTCGAACACGCTGGGCACCGCGATGAAGTCGGTCGGCGAGGTGATGGCGATCGGTCGCAACATCCACGAATCGATGCAGAAGGCGTTGCGCGGGCTCGAGACGGGCCTGTCGGGGTTCAACCAGGTCGATCATCTGGTCGGTGCGCCGCGTGCGGAAATCGAGGCGGCGCTGGCCGTCGCGACGCCGGACCGGTTGCTGGTCGCGGCGCAGGCTTTGCGCGAGGGCTTCACGGTCGCCGAGGTGCATGCGATCGCCAAGTACGATCCGTGGTTCCTGGAGCGGATCGCCGAGATCATCGCGGCCGAGGCCGAGGTGATGAAGGACGGCCTGCCGATCGACGCGCCCGGCATGCGCCGCCTGAAGAGCATGGGGTTCAGTGACAAGCGGCTTGCGTGGCTGGCGCTGCAATCGGCCAATCTGCGGGGCATGAACCGCGGGATCGCGCGCGGCTCGGGGCTGATCCATGAGGTCGTCAAGGCGATGACCGGCGGCGTGACCGAGGAGGAGGTGCGCCAGCATCGCCTGAAGCTCGGCGTTCGGCCGGTGTTCAAGCGGATCGATACGTGCGCGGCCGAATTCGATGCAAAGACGCCGTATATGTACTCGACGTACGAGGCGCCGAGCTTCGGTGAGCCAGAGAACGAGTCCGAGCCGACCGATCGCAAGAAGATCGTGATTCTCGGCGGCGGGCCGAACCGGATCGGGCAGGGGATCGAGTTCGATTATTGCTGCTGCCATGCGTGCTTTGCACTCGCGGATGCGGGCTATGAGACGATCATGGTCAACTGCAACCCGGAGACGGTGTCGACCGATTATGACACGTCGGACCGGCTGTATTTCGAGCCGCTGACCGCGGAGGACGTGCTGGAGATCCTGCATGTCGAGCAGCAGAACGGCACTTTGGTGGGCGTGATCGTGCAGTTCGGTGGGCAGACTCCGCTGAACTTGGCGCGGGCGCTTGAGGCGGCGGGCATTCCGATCCTCGGGACGACGCCGGACGCGATCGATCTGGCGGAGGACCGTGAGCGGTTCGCGGCGCTGATCACCAAGCTCGGGTTGTTGCAGCCGGCCAATGGCCTCGCGCGGAGCCGGGACGAGGCGGTCGCGGCGGCGGAGCGGATCGGGTATCCGGTGCTGATGCGGCCTTCGTACGTGCTCGGTGGCCGGGCGATGGAGATCGTCGACACGATCGGGCAGCTCGAGCATTACATCGCGACCGCGGTGCAGGTGTCGGGCGACTCGCCGGTGCTGATCGACCAGTATCTGCGCGATGCGATCGAGGTCGATGTCGACGCGATCTGCGACGGCACCGACGTGGTGGTCGCGGGCGTGTTGCAGCATATCGAGGAGGCGGGCGTCCATTCGGGGGACTCTGCGTGCTCGATCCCGCCTTACTCGCTGTCGGCGGAGATCATCGCAGAGATCGAGCGGCAGACGGTGGCGCTCGCGCATGCCTTGTCGGTCGTGGGCCTGATGAACATCCAGTTCGCGGTGAAGGACGGCTTGGTCTACCTCATCGAGGTCAACCCGCGTGCGTCGCGCACCGTGCCGTTCGTCGCCAAGGCGATCGGTGCGCCGATCGCCAAAATCGCCGCGCGCGTCATGGCGGGCGAGAAGTTGGTCAATTTGCCGAAGATCGACCGGCATATCGACTATTATGCGGTGAAGGAGGCGGTGTTCCCCTTCAACAAGTTCCCCGGCGTCGATCCGGTGCTGTCACCGGAAATGAAGTCGACTGGCGAAGTCATGGGAATCGATCCCGATTTCACGATCGCGTTTGCGAAAGCGCAGCTTGGCGCGGGGACGATCCTGCCGACCAAGGGCAATGTCTTCGTCAGCGTGAAGGACGGCGACAAGGCGATGATCGTCGAGGCGGTGAAGGCGCTGGTCGACACTGGCTTCTCGATCGTCGCTACCGGTGGGACGGCGGATCATCTTGCTCTTGCCGGCTTGCCGGTCGAGAAGGTCAACAAGGTCGCCCAAGGCCGGCCGCATATCGTCGACCGGATCAAGGACGGCGATATCGCGCTGATCTTCAACACCACCGAGGGGTGGCAGAGCCTGAAGGACTCGCAGCCGATCCGCGCTTCCGCGCTGGGACAACGCATTCCGTACTTCACGACCGCGCCGGCTTCGCTCGAGGCGGCGAAGGCGATCGCCAAGCTTTCGACGCACAGCCTTGAAGTACGGCCGCTGCAATCCTATTATTCGCAGTCGCACGACTGATCCCGACATGAGAATGATGTGTGGGCGGGGCTGGTACAGGGCCTCGCGCGGGGAAATGGATTTGGGGACGAGATGATGGCGACCGTCGAAAAGATGCCGATGCTGCAGGAAGGCTATGAGACGCTGAGCGCGGATCTGAAGCGCCTGAAAGCCGAACGTCCGACGATCGTCGACGCGATCGAAGAGGCGCGCGCGCACGGCGACCTGAGCGAGAACGCGGAATATCATGCGGCGAAGGAGCGTCAGGGCCAGGTCGAGGCATCGATCTCGGACATCGAGGACAAATTGTCCCGCGCGCAGATCATCGACCCGAAGGATTTGTCGGGCGACAAGGTCGTGTTCGGCGCGACGGTGACGTTGCTCGACGAGAACGACAAGCCGGTGAAGTACCAGATCGTCGGCCAGACCGAGGCGAATGCGAAGACTGGCCGGATTTCGTACAACTCGCCGCTCGGGCGTGGGCTGATCGGGCGCAAGCTTGACGAAGAGGTCGAGGTCACGGTGCCGGCCGGCGAGCGGTATTACGTCGTCTCCAAGATCGAGTTCATCTGAGCCTTATGCAATTCTTCGAGACGCGGGCGACGGCGATCATCACGATCGTGACGGTCATCGTCTCGGGGTTCCTGGTGCTGAGCGGATCGCTTGGCTACTGGGCGGTGAACGCCGGGTTCATCCCGTTGCGGATGACCGATCTTGGTATTCCGAGCGAGCATATGTTCGTCGTGCCGTCTTGGGCGACGCCGCTGACCGCGACGTTGATCCATGGCGGCTGGGCGCACATCGCGCTGAACCTCGTGATGCTGGTGTATTGCGGGCAGTTCGTCGAGAAGGCGCTGGGGACGGTCGGGTTGGTCGTGCTGTACGTGCTAGGCGCGTATGCGGCGGCGGCGGGGCATTGGGCGTTCGGGCCTGAGTCTACCGCACCAATGATTGGCGCCAGCGGTGCGATTTCGGCAGTCGTTGGGGCTTATGCGCTGTTGTATGGCGAGCGGCGGGCGCAGGCGATCGGGCCGGTGCCGGCTGGGGTCGTGCACGTGGCGTGGCTGGCAGCGGCGTGGATCGGGATCCAGTTGCTGATGGGGCTGGCCGGGTTCGGGGCTTCGGTTGGCGCTAGTGGGCCGATTGCGATCGGCGCGCATATCGGTGGGTTCTTAGCGGGGCTGGTTCTGGCTCGGCCGCTGTTGCTCTGGCATTACCGCGCGGCTTGAGCGCCCTATCCCTGACAAGCGATCGCCGCCCCACGCTAGTCTACACCCACACCCTCACACCCTCACACCCACACCGTTCGTCCTGAGTAGCTGCTGAGCTTGCCGAAGCGGTGTATCGAAGGATGGGTTGGCGCTCGGGACCTGTGCTTCGATACGAGCCCTCGATACGCTCCTGACGGAGCTACTCGGTCTCTACTCAGTACGAACGGGTGGGGGGAAGGGGCGGCGCGAAGGACATGCGCGCTTGTGCGCCTTCGTCGGGTGTGCCGACGTTATCTCTACCCTATCTAGGCGGAGGTAGAGCGTGAGTGGAATGCGTCAGTCAACTAGCCAGCGCGAGGGGTGACGGGAGCACTGCTCGGCGTGCCCTCACCCATCGCCGCATTCGGCGTTTCTCCCTCTCCCGTCGGGAGAGGGGAGGGGCCCGCGGTTGCTTGGCCGTGGGAAGGGTGAGGGCAAGTTGTTTTGCGCTATGCCAGTTTCGCTAGGTCATGAGCACAAGCTTACTTCGGCGAAGGCAGACGTGCCGTCGCTCAACACCGTTATCCCCGCGCGGGCGGGGATCCATAGCCTATGCCGTTGCGATCAGTTCGCGACGTTAGCCAATATGGGTTCCCGCCTCCGCGGCAATGACGGCCCAGAGGTAGTTCAGGCTACCGTCGCACCCAAGTTCGGCTCGAGCATGCGGTGCAGATGCACCACCACGAACTTCATCTCCGCATCGTCCACGGTCCGCTGCGCTGCAGCACGCCAGGCCTTCTCGGCGCTGGCGTAGTCAGGGAAGACGCCGACGAACTCGATCTTGCTCAGATCGTTGAAATCCAGGGTGCGCGGGTCGCTGACGCGGCCGCCGAATACGAGGTGGAGCTTGCTCATGCGCTGCTTGTCCTTGGGAGGGAGGTTGCAGGTGCCCTAGCGTGTTCGACCCGCGCTTTGAACCCTTAGTCGGTCTCTATTTAGACAGCTGGCTTTTGCGAAACGGCCTTCGCACCTGCGGTACCCGCGGTGGTCAGCGCCTTGACGACGCCTTCGAGCATACCCTTGGCCTGACCGCGGGCATTGTCCTTGGTAAGGCCGAGCTCGCCCAGTTCCGACTGGCCCGCAGCCTTGGCGGCGGCGGTGGCGGCAACGACGGTCTCGCTGAGACGCTTGCCGACCGGCGCGAGCAATTCCTTCTCGCGCGCCGAACGCGGGATCAGCGCGCCGGCGAGCGCGCCGACGGCGAGACCGCCGACGAGGATGCCGAGCGGGTTGGATTCGAGGTTGTTGACGACGCGCTTGGTCTTCTCGCGCGAGACTTCGAGAACCTCGGAAGCCTTGTCGCCGGCCTCGTGATAGACCTTCGATGCGGTCTCGCGGACGGTGTCGAGGCCTTCGCGCAGACGGCTTTCGGTCTCGTGGGCGGCGTCGTTTGCGGTGGTCTTTGCGTCGGTCATGGAAATGTCCTTCTGATGGCAAGCTGCTCGCCGTTCAATTCAATGGGGGTTCAACGCGAGCCGGGACTTCAAGGTTTCAATGCGGTGACCGCAGTTGCAGTCAGCGCCCGCGGCGGAAGAGTCCGACGATCCGGTGTCGCGCGAGGAACAGCCCGGCGACCGCGGCAAACCCCGCGGTCGGTCCCGGATTGCGCTTCACCGTCTCGACGCTCGCGGTCAGCGCGGCGGTGCCGGCATCGGCGACGTCGCGGCTGGCGTTAAGCGCGAGCTTCCGCGGGTTGAGCCGGTCCTGCAACTGCCCGACCGTCATCATTACGCGCTGGCGGGCGAGGGCGGCTTCGATCTCTGCGGCGGCGACTTTGGCGGATGTCATGATACGGGCTCGCTTTTGGTCTGAAGCTTCGACTTGCCGATCATCGCCAGGCTGCCGGCCAGCGCCAGCACCGCAACGACGACGATCACGGTCGACCATCCAGGCCCTACCAGCGTTGCCAGCGTCAAGATCGCACCGACCAGCAGTGCGATCAGCGCGGCCAGCGCCAGCACGCCGGCAACTGCGAAGAACATCGCCGCCGACTTGTATGCGCTGGCCGTCTCGCCGAACTTCGCCTTGTAGACAGCGACTTCCGCGGTCGCGAGACTCTTCGTCTCGGTTGCCAGCCGGCCGACGATCGACGAAAGGCTTTCGTCTTCGCCGGTCAGCATCACGGGATCGGACAAGGCGTCAGGCCTTCGGGTTGGCGTCTACGCCCGACTGGACCAGTCGCGCGATGACGAAGCCGATGGCTGCTGCTGCGCCGACCGCGATCGCCGGCGACTTGCGGACCAGTTCGCGCGCGTCGTCGACCAGCTCGTCGATGTCCTTCGCCTTCACCTGGTCGGCGAAACCCGAGACGCTGTCGGCGGCGCTGCGGGTATAGCCGCCGTACCGGGAGCCGAGCTTGTCGTCGACCTGACCGGCGGCATCGTTGAGCAACTGCGCAATCTGCTCGAGCGCGCCGCTTGCACGGGCCTTGCCGTCCTCGGCGAAAGTGCGTGCCTTGTCGGCGGCCTGCGCGCTGTACTTGCTCGCGCTTTCCTTGATCGCCTGCTTGGCGTCGGCGGTCTTGCCGGAGAGATCGCTGGTGCCGTTGTCGCCCATCTTGTTATCGATCGTCTTGCTCACCTCGGTGCCGACCTCGTTCGCGGTCGTTTTCAGGTCGTTGACGGTATCGTTTACGCTGGAGTCGGCCATGACGGTCCCTTTCAGAATTGTTACGCCCTCAACACCGCCGCCGGAGCACGGTTCCCGAACCATCGCGCGATTGCACGACACTATTCTCGGGTGTCCGCGCGATTGCCCGATATGGCGCGAGACGGTAGAGGCGGCGCGAACGACCCGGCACCGGGATTTGTAGGAGCATCGTTACGTGACCGCAATCATCGACCTTCATGCACGCCAGATCCTCGACAGCCGCGGCAATCCGACCGTCGAGGTCGACGTGCTGCTCGAAGACGGCAGCTTCGGCCGTGCCGCCGTGCCGTCGGGCGCCTCGACCGGCGCGCACGAGGCGGTCGAGCGCCGCGATGGCGACAAGACCCGTTGGGGCGGCAAGGGCGTCGATGGCGCGGTCGACGCGGTCAACGACGAGATCACCGACACCGTGCTCGGCATGGACGCGGAGGACCAGTCGGACCTCGACCGCGCGATGATCGAACTCGACGGCACCGAGAACAAGGGCCGACTGGGCGCGAACGCGATCCTCGGCGTCAGCCTGGCCGTCGCCAAGGCGGCTGCCGAAGCGCGCGGCCTGCCGCTGTACCGTTATGTCGGCGGCGTGCAGGCGCATCTGCTGCCGGTGCCGATGATGAACATCATCAACGGCGGCGAGCATGCCGACAACCCGATCGACTTCCAGGAGTTCATGGTCGTGCCGGTCGGCGCGTCCAACATCCTCGAGGCGGTCCGTTGCGGCTCGGAGATCTTCCACACGCTGAAGAAGGGCCTGAGCGAGAAGGGCCTGTCGACCAGCGTCGGCGACGAGGGTGGCTTCGCGCCGAACATCGGCAGCACCACCGAGGCGCTCGACTTCATCATGTCGAGCATCGAGAAGGCTGGGTACAAGCCCGGCGAGGACGTGATGCTCGCGCTCGATTGCGCGGCAACCGAGTTCTACAAGAACGGCAAGTACGACATTTCGGGCGAGGGCCGGATCCTCGAGAGCGCCGAGATGGCCGAGTATCTGGCCGACCTGACCCGCCGCTACCCGATCTTCTCGATCGAGGACGGCATGGGCGAGGACGATTGGGAGGGCTGGAAGACGCTCACCGACCTGATTGGCGACAAGGTCCAGCTGGTCGGCGACGATCTGTTCGTGACCAACCCGAAGCGTCTGAAGCGCGGGATCGACGGCGGCTATGCGAACTCGCTGCTGGTGAAGGTCAATCAGATCGGCACGTTGACCGAGACCTTGGAGGCGGTGTCGATGGCGCAGCGGGCGAAGTACACCGCGGTGATGTCGCATCGGTCGGGCGAGACCGAGGATGCGACGATCGCCGATCTGGCGGTCGCGACCAACTGCGGGCAGATCAAGACGGGCAGCCTCGCGCGGTCGGACCGGTTGGCGAAGTACAACCAGCTGATCCGGATCGAGGAAGAGTTGGGTGACGCGGCGCGCTATGCGGGTCGCGACATCCTGATCGGCGGCTGATAAGCTGGAGTTCGGGAGAACGAGCATGGCACGCGTGACGACGAAGACCAGCAAGCTGCGGAAGACGATGCGCAAGGCCGCGTGGCCGGCGCTGGGGCTGACGCTGATGGCGTTCTTCGGCGCGTATGCCGTGCTCGGGCCGAACGGGATGTTCGCGTATGGCGACTACAAGCGCCAGCTTGCGAAGCGCGAGCAGGACTATGCCGCGCTCGATCGCAAGCGTGAGGTTCTGAAAAACCGCGTTGCTCTATTGAACCCGGATCATGCAAATCCGGATATGGTCGACGAGATGGTCCGCAAGGAGCTGAACGTCGCGCATCCGGACGAGGTTATCGTCCCGCTGGGCAATTGATGCCGGCTTACCACCACTGCACATAGGAAGGGCACGGGAACACCGTTTGTGGCCCGGAACGGCGTGAACGGGGTCGCCATACGCGCACGGCCTCGTAACTCGCTTGGCGCTTGAGGGCGATGCAATAGCGCCACGGCCGGCGGAGTGGGACCACGTTCGTCAGTACGTGATAGTCGCGTTTGGAGATGCGAATATCGTCACGCTCACCCTCCGATCCGATCGATAGGAAGGGCGTCGCCTTTGCAAGGTCCACCGCGTGGATGGGGAAAATGGTGGTGACGACGGGCTCGTCGGATCGCCAGAACAGGGCGACGTCGACCATTCGATAGGCGACCGTCGCGCCGACGATCACGCCAAAGACAAAGCCGATCGTAGCCATCAGGCAGCGGACCACCCAGGGTCGCGCCTTCGCTTTGTGGTGGCCGACCGCACCTTCTACCACACCGATCACGATGCCGGTCCGAAGCCCCGCCATACCGCCGAGCAAACTGATCGCGGTGACGAACCAGATGTTGATGGGTGAGACGACGATCGTCGAGGTGGCGTTGATCGTGACGACCCAGCCAAGGAAAGCCGCAACGGAAACGCCGATGGCGGCCCGATAGGCTTGGCGTGTCGGCAAGACGCGACGAGGCGCGCGAGTTTGGTATGAGAGGGCCACGCGGATGTCGTAGCTGGGAAACTGTAAACAAGTTAATTGAGCGCGACCGAGGCTGGTTTTTCGACCCCCGTTCCCGGTTCCACCTAATCCAGGGTTACTGGCGAGCGCCAGAACCCTGGATCAGAACGATGTGGAGACCCGGAAAGCGTTACTTACCCAGGAACGTCAGCAGATCGTTGGTGAAGCGATCGCTCTCGGTGATCGTCAGGCCGTGCGGTGCACCGTCATATTCGACGAGCTGCGAGCCGGCGATGCCCTTGGCTGCAGCACGGCCGGTGGCGTCGATCGGCACCGTCTTGTCGCTCGTCCCGTGCACGATCAGCGTCGGCACGCGGAACGCCGCCAGATCGCTGCGGAAGTCGGTGTGGCCAAACGCCTCCGCACAGCGCAGCGTCGGATGCAGGCCTGCCTGCATCGCCAGGCCCCAGGCCCAGTCGACAACCTCATCGCTGACCGGCGAGGTGATAAACCCGACGCCGAGGAACTGCTGGAGGAAGGTCTTGAAGAACGCCGGGCGGTCGTCCTCGATGCCCGCGCCGATGCTCGCCAACGTTTCCGCATCGACACCGTCGGGGTTGTCGTCGGTCTTGAGCATGTACGGCACCACCGACGCGATCAGCCCGGCGGCGACCACGCCCTTGCCGTCGTAGCGGCTCATGTAGCGCGCGATCTCGCCGCCACCCATCGAGAAGCCGACGATCGTCGCATCGGTATTCGCGCCGGTCGCTTCCATGACATCGGCGAGATCGTCGGTGAGCGTGTCGTAATCGTAACCGCTCCAGGGCTGGCCCGAGCGGCCGAACCCGCGACGGTCATAGGCGATTGCGCGGAAACCGGCGTGTGCGAGCGCCATCGCCTGCGCGTCCCAGCTGTCGGCGTTGAGCGGCCAGCCATGCGTGAGGATCACCGGGCGGCCGGTGCCCCAGTCCTTGACGTAAATATCGGTACCGTCACGGGTTTTTACGTAGGGCATGAAGCAATCCTGTCTCTCGAGGGAGGTGTGCGTTCAACGGCTCATCGTGCGGGCCGTTCCGCATGCTGGCGTACCAAGACTTCGACTGGCAGCATGGCGCCAGACGAATCGGAATTGGAGACAGGATGCGGATCGGACTTTTGACGACGGCGCTCGGCGCGGTCCTCGCCTTGAGCGCGTGCGGCCCTGCGCAGACGACCGCGAACACGCAGGCTCCTGCTGCGCCGACGACCGCCGCGAAGGGCGACTGGGCGGGGTTCCGCGATGGCTTCATCGACGGCTGGTTCAAGATCGATCCGGCCAACGCGGTCTACCAGGGCAAGCATGAGTATGATGGCGGGCTCGGCGACTGGAGCGCCGCGGGACTGAAGCGACAGGCGGACTTCCTGCACGGCGCGATCGACAAGGCGGGGGCGTTCAAGGATCTGAAGCCCGCCGAGGCGTTCGAGCGCGACTATCTCGTGCAGGTCGCCAAGGGTAAGCTGTTCTGGCTCGAGGATGCCGACCAGCCGCATCGCAACCCGGCCTGGTATGTGAGCGCGGGGCTCGATCCGAACACGTATATCGCGCGCAATTATGCCGATGCGCCGACCCGAATGAAGGCACTGACCGCGTTCTTCCAGAAGATCCCGGCGGCGGCGGGCAACATCAAGGCGAACCTGAAAGCCCCGATGCCGCTAAGCTATGTCAATTACGGGACGGCGGCGTTCAACGGCTTTGCCGACTATTACGCGGGCGACGCGGTGAAGGCGTTTGCCGGCGTGAAGGATGCGGCGGCACAGAAGCAGCTGGCCGATGCGGCAAAGGCGGCGGCAGCGGCGATGCGCGATCTGGGGACGTGGACCGAGGGCCAGCGCGCGACCGCGACGCAGGATTTTGCACTGGGGGCGGACAAGTTCGCACGGATGGTGGCGATGACCGAGGGCGTCGATACGCCGCTCGACCAGCTCGAGGCGGCGGGTGTCGCGGATCTGAGGCGCAACCAGGCGGCGCTGGCGCAGGCCTGCGGCGTGTTCGCCAAGGGGCTGTCGATCACGGCGTGCATGGACAAGATGAACGCGAACAAGCCGGTCGGCGGCCCCGTCGCGGAGGCGCGGCGACAAATCCCGACGCTGCGTAAATTCGTGGTCGATCACGACCTACTGACAATCCCGGGGACCGAGCAGGCGCTGGTCGAGGAGTCGCCGCCGTATAACCGGCAGAACTCGGCGTATATCGATCCGCCGGGACCGTTCGAGACGGGCGTGCCGTCGATCTACTATATCTCGCCGCCAGACCCCGCCTGGACCAAGACGGTGCAGGACGCGTTCGTGCCGGGCAAGGACGACCTGCTGTTCACATCGGTGCACGAGGTGATGCCGGGGCATTTCGTCCAGTTCCTGCATGCGAACCGGTCGCCGTCGCTCTTCGGACGGCTGTTCGTCGGCTATGCGTTCGCCGAGGGCTGGGCGCATTACGCTGAGGAGATGATGTGGGAAGCCGGGCTCAACAACGGCGATCCCGAGACGCACATTGGGCAGATCTCGAACGCGTTGCTGCGGGATTGCCGGTATCTTTCGGCGATCCGGATGCATGCGAAGGGGATGACGCAGGAGCAGTCGTTCCGGATGTTCGTCGACGAATGTTACCAGGACGAGGGGAACGCGAAGCAGCAGGCTGCGCGGGGGACGTATGATCCGGCGTATCTGAACTATACGATGGGGAAGTTGATGATCCGCAAGTTGCGGGCGGATTGGACCGCGACCAGGGGCGGGCGCAAGGCTTGGAAGGCGTTCCATGACCAGTTCCTAAGCTATGGCGGGCCGCCGATTCCCTTGGTGCGGGCCGCGATGATGGGGGAGGCCAAGGCCAGCGCAGCGTTTTGAGTTTGGGCTGATCCTCCCCGGAACGGGGAGGGGGACCAGCGAAGCTGGTGGAGGGGGCTCTCCCGGCGAGATACGGTCGTTAGTATTCCGGGTTGCGTTCTGCTGAAGCGGTTGCCGAGTTCGCTCTTCAAGGCGGTACGCTCCGGGTGATCCCCCTCCACCCCCGCTCTGCGAGCGGCGGTCCCCCTCCCCGTGCCGGGGAGGAATAGCGGGGTGAACATTGTTCTGCTGCTCCCTCTCCCCCTTCAGGGGAGAGGGCTGGGGTGAGGGGGAGCCAAGCAGTGCAGCGTTTGAGGCTGCCCCTCACCCCGACCCTCTTCCCGGAGGGGAGAGGGAGTAGGTCACCTCGCTTGGGAGGCCGGCTGGACGTCCTGCGTTTCTTCGGTCGGCGGGTTGCGGATCGAGGGGCGGAGGCGGCTCAGGCTGCATAGGCCTGCCACTAGCGCTAGACCTGCTGCGACCAGCGGCGGGGTCATGCCGGCGCCCACGCCCATCGCCAGGAGGGCGGCTACCAGGGTGGCGCCGGTGGTCTGGCCTACCAGGCGGACCGTCGAGACGAGACCGCCTGCTGCTGCGGCGCGTTCGCGGGGGGCGGAGCCGATGATGAGGCGCGCATTCGGCGCCATGAACATCCCAAACCCCGACCCGCACAACGCCATCCGCCACGCGATGTCGAAATACCCCGGATCCGCCGGCATGTAGGCGAGCAGCAGCAGCGCACAGATCGAGACGCTCATCCCGATCCCGCCGAGCAGCCCCGCCGGATACCGATCCGACAACCACCCCGACAGCGGCGCCACGACCATGTTCGCCAGCGGCCACGGCGCGATCGCCGCACCGACCTCCGCAGCGCTGAACCCATAGGCATGCGTCAACCGGAACGGCGTCGACAGCAGCAACGTCATCTGCGCGATGAACGCGGTGTACGCCCCGATCGCCGACAGCGCGAGCACCGGCCGGGCGAGCAGGTCGATCGGCAGGATCGGCTTGGTCTCGCCTTGTTCGCGCTTCACGAAGAACCAGCCGATCACCACGCCCGTCAGCACGATCGCCGCCGACACGATCGGGCTGTCGCCGTGCACCGCGCTCTCCGCGCCACCGATGACGAGCCCGATCATCGCCGCGCACATGACCGCGCCGAGCACGTCGAACGGCTCGTCGCGGCGGTGTGGCTCGGGCAGCGCCCGGCCGAGTAGCAGCGACGCGATCGCGAACGGCACCGCGCTGGCGAACACCCACGGCCACGGCGCGATCGCCAGCACCAGCCCGCCGATCGTCGGTGCGAGTGCTGCCGAACTCGACACCACGACCGAATTGATCCCAAGTCCACGGCCAAGCTGCTTGGCGGGATAGATCGAGCGGATCAGCGCCGACGAGACGCTCAGCGCCGCCGCTGCACCCAAAGCCTGCGCGGCGCGGACGACGAGCAGGAACGGCAGGCTCTTCGCGAAGAAACACAGCAGCGTCGCGACCGTGAACAGCAGCTGGCCGTACTGGTACATCCGCTTCAGCCCGATCCGGTCGCCGAGCCCCGAGAACGGCAGCAGCGCCATCGCCAGGATCAGCTGGTAGACCGTGACGACGGTCACCACCGCGCTGCTGCCGACGTTCAGGTCGCGCGCGATCGTCGGCAGCGCGACGGTGGCGATGCCGCCATCGATGATCGTCAGCGCCGTTCCCGCCGAAATCGCGGCGATCGCCATGAAGCGGCGGGGCTTGGGCAGGCCGTCGGCGGCCGATATCTGGTCCGGTTGCATTGCGGACCGCGATAGACCCCGGCATGTATCGCGCCAAGCAAATCAGGGAGATACGGTGATGCGGGTTCTGGCTTCGATGCTTGCGGCGACGATATTGAGCGGGACGGGGATATTGAGCGGGACGGGCGGCCTTGCAGGCGGCGCGGCGCTTGCCCAAGTCGCACCGATGACGAAAACCGACACTGCCGCCGACCCCTATATCTGGCTCGAGGACAAGGATGGCGCCAAGCCGCTTGCCTGGGTCGAGGCGGAGAATGCGAAGACGCTCCCGCGGCTCCAGAACGATCCGCGCTACAAGACCTTTTATGCCGAGGCACTGGCGATCGCGTCGGCCAAGGATCGCATCCCGATGCCGAACCAGATGTTCGGGCGGATCTACAATTTCTGGCGCGATGCCGACCATCCGCACGGGCTGTGGCGCTGGACGAGTGCGGCAGATTACGCATCGGCAACGCCAAAGTGGACCACCGCGCTCGATCTCGATGCGCTGGGCAAGGCCGAGGGCAAGCAGTGGGTCTGGAAGGGCTCGACCTGCCTCGAGCCCGAGCAGCGGCTGTGCCTCGTCGCGCTGTCCGAGGGCGGCGAGGATGCGGTGACGTATCGAGAGTTCGATCTGCAGACCGGTGCGTTCGTCGCGAACGGCTTCACGCTGCCCAAGTCGAAGCAGGATGCGAGCTGGGTCGACAAGGATACGCTGCTGGTCGCGCGCGATTGGGGTGCGGGGACGACGACGCAGTCGGGCTATGCGTTCGTGATGAAGCAGTTGAAGCGCGGCCAGCCGCTCGACGCTGCAACAGAGGTCTATCGTGGCGCCGCGACCGATCAGGGCGGCACCGCGGCGAACGTGCTGACCGACGAGAAGGGCAACCGCCTGATCGTTATCCAGCGCCGCAAGACGTTCTTCGGCGCGGACAAGCTGGTGTGGACGCCGGCGGGTGCGCGACCGCTTGCATTGCCCGACCGGACGTTCCCGGCAGGGATGATCGACGGGCAGGTAATCTTCTCGACCAGCGACCCGTGGGGCAAGATTCCCGAGGGCGCGATCGCGTCGGCGCCGCTCGCCGAGGTGGAGAAGGGCACGATCAACCCGACGATCGTCTTCGCGCCGGGACCGCGTCAGTCGGTCGACGGCATGGGGCTCACGAAATCGAAGCTGTTGCTGGTCGTGTCGGACAATGTCCGCGGCCGTGCGTCGGTATACACGCATGGGGCAGGGGGTTGGACCGCCAAGCCGATCGCGCTGCCCGACAACGCCTCGATCGACGTGGCGAGCACGACCGATCGCAGCGACGACGCCTATCTGACGGTGACGGGGTTCCTGACGCCGACCTCGCTCTATTCGCTGGATGCTGCGACGGGCGCTGCACCAAAGCCGATCAAGACTCTGCCGCCCAAGTTCGACGCGTCGAACGACGTCGTCGAGCAGTTCGAGGCGACCTCGACCGACGGGACGAAAGTGCCGTATTTCGTGGTCCACAAGAAAGGCATCACGCTCGACGGGACCACGCCGACGATCATGACCGCCTATGGTGGGTTCGAGGTGTCGATGACGCCGAGCTATTCGGGGAGCACGGGCAAGTTGTGGCTGGAACGCGGCGGGTCTTACGTGCTCGCCAACATCCGTGGTGGCGGCGAGTTCGGGCCCAAATGGCATGACGCTGGGCGGAAAACGAAGCGGCAGGTGATCTATGACGACTTCGCCGCGGTGGCGAAGGACCTGTTTGCGCGGAAACTGACGAGCCCGGCCAAGCTCGGCATTTATGGCGGGTCGAATGGCGGTTTGCTGATGGGGGTCGAGTTCAACCAGCATCCGGACCTGTGGAAGGCGGTGACGATCCAGGTGCCGCTGCTCGACATGATCCGGTACGAGGGGATCGCGGCGGGGGCGTCGTGGGTCGACGAATATGGCTCGGTTAGCGTGCCGGAAGAGAAGGCGTTTCTCGAAAAGATCTCGCCGTATCAGAACATCAAGAAGGGCGTCGCGTATCCGGAGCCGTATATCTGGACGACCACCAAGGACGACCGCGTCGGGCCACAGCATGCGCGCAAGTTCGCCGCGCGTCTGAAGGAGTACGGCCTGCCGTATCTTTACTACGAGGATACCGCGGGCGGTCATTCGGGCGATGCTGATATCGAGCAGGGGGCCCGGTTGCAGGCACTGCAGATGACGTACTTCACGCAGAAGCTGGTCGAGCCGGCGAAATAGGGGCTGTTAAAAGAGGGTTGCGGTAATCCTCCCCCGCCAGGGGGAGGTGGCTGGCGCTTGCCAGACGGAGGGGGAGGCGGGCGAAACGCCTGATCCGTGTCCTCCCCCTCCGTCGCCTTCGGCGCCACCTCCCCCTTGCGGGGGAGGATCAGGGTTCGCGACCGATCAGCGGCAACGAACCTGGTTGTTGCTCTGCTCCACCGCACGCCCGGCGAGACCACCCGCCGCGGCGCCCAGCAACGAGCCGACGATCCGCGAACGGCCGCCATCGATTACGTTACCCAAGATGCCGCCACCGGCCGCACCGATGATCAGCCCGGTCGTGCCGTCGTTGCGCTTGCAGTAATAGCGCCCATCCTGCCCGGCATAGACGCGGTCGTTGGTCGCCAGCGTGCGCTCTTGGTAGTTCGGACCCGCACGGTAATAGCGCGAGGGATCGTAATTGCCCTCGTCGCGCTCGTCTGGATACGCTTCCTGATAGCCGCCGCTGCGATCGGGCGCGGTACGATAGCCGGTCTGCGGCGCATAACCGCCGCGATTGCCACGCACCGACTGGTAGCGATCGAATTCCGTGCGGAAGATCTGCAACTCGCTGTCGAGCCGCGCCTGCGCCGCCGCGAACCGCGCGTCGTCGGCCTGCGACTGCGCAAGCGCGGGCGTGGCAACGGAAAGGCACGTCGCCGCAATCACCGCAGCCGTACCGAAGAAACGCTTCATGATCCAAATCCTCGTCAAAGGGTCACATGCAGGGACGGACGGCGGCGTCATGCCACCGCCCGCCTGGTGCCGACGCATTATACTACGCGCCGGCTCGGCTTACATCAGCGGCAGATCTGCACGCGACGATGGTTGCGCCATTCGGTGCGGCAACGGCGATTGTTGTTCCAGTTGCGACGATCATCGCCGCGGCCGCGATAGCGCCGGTCGTCATGGCGATCGCCGCGGTGATCGTCACGGCGGAAATCACGCCGATCCCCACGGTGATCCCCACGATGATCGTTGTCGCGATACTGCTCGCTATGCCCGCGATCACGCTGCGCTTCGGCAGGAGCGGCGGCGCCGAGGCCGAGCGTTGCAAAGGCCAACCCGGCGGCGATGAGATGCGTAAACTTCATGAGATGTCCTCTCGAACCCGACAATCGGGATGTGCCGGTGATACGGCTGTCGAGAGACATCGTTCCTGAACGGGGTTGTCGGCTGCGGTACAGGTTTGGAGACGCGAGTGACGACGCATGTAAAGCGTCACTTGTCGGTTGACGTCAAGGCGAGTCCGGCGCAGCATCGGGAATGGTCATCGACTCCATCCGGCATAAGGCCTTGCGGTCGTTTGCCGAAACCGGTCGGGCCAAGGGGTTGCCGGGCAACCTGGTCGATCGATTGCGTCATATGCTGGCGTATATCGCAGTGATGGAGAGCGTCGACGAACTGGCCGTACCGCCCAATTTCGGCGCGCATCGACTGACCGGCGATCGCGCCGGTCTATGGTCGCTGACGGTGACGAAGAACTGGCGGATGACGTTTCGGATCAACGATGCCGGTGGCGTCGAGGATCTCGATCTGGAGGATTATCACTGATGGCAATCAAGTTGCATGCAAGCTTCGCGGTCCACCCCGGCGCATGGCTGCGCGCCGAAATCGTCACGCCGCACGGGTTGAGCGTAACGGACGCCGCCGCCAAGTTGCGCGTGACGCGACAGGCGATGAGCAACCTGCTGGGAAGCCGTGCCGGATTGTCGGCCGAGATGGCGATCCGGTTCGAGAAGGCGTTCGGCTTGCAGGCCGAGACGCTGATGCGAATGCAGGCCGCGTATGATCTGGCACAGGCGCGGGCGCGTGAGGGCGACATCGAGGTTGAGCGAGTGGCGGCTTAGGCGCCGTCAAAAAACGACTATCTGACTGGTCTACATTTGGTGGGTCAACGCTTCAGATACGCGTCCAGGATTTACATTGAATTTCTGTGCCACGTCGCGCTGGTGTAGTTTTGGAAACCTAGCGGCGAATACCCTGATATCTTCCGCGAGTTCTGGTGTAAAATGCGCGCTTCGCACCGAGGCACGTGTGACGGGCGAATTTCGATACGTTTCGTCGGCTAGATCGTGAAGTTCTTCGATGCCGAACTCGTCTGCGATCTCACGAAGTCGAGAACGTATCTCAGGAATCGTTCGCTTGTTACCCGACATGTATCCGTCCTCGACTCGAAGTCTTGGGGAATGATCTCAAACTTACCGGATATTTGCAAGTTTACGGGAATGGGCGAAAAATGATCGGTTGAATTCGGCAAGTAGCGAGTGCCGACGCTTTACTTCACCCTATGGTCACGAAACTATCCATCACCCGCTTGCGCCCCGACTGTTCGAAGTCGATCTCCAGCTTGTTGCCTTCGATCTCGGCGATCGCGCCGTAGCCGAACTTCTGGTGGAACACGCGCATGCCGAGCGAGAGGTCGTCGCGGCCCTTGTTGCCGAGGCTGATCGCGCTGGCGCGGCTTTCGACGACGCGGGCGGGTTTGGTGGAGAAGCTGCTGCCGGTGCCCGCCGCACTCCCCGACGCGCGTTGCCAGCCGGGACCGCGGCCGGTGCCGCGCGCGACGTCCGCGAACGGATCGGCGCGGTCGGACCAGTTGGCCTGCCACAGGCTCGCGCCGCCGGACATCGTGGTTTCCGTATCGATATGCTCAGGTGGGAGTTCAGCAACGAAGCGTGACGGGATCGAGGAGTTCCACTGGCCGTAGATGCGGCGGTTGGCGGCGTGGATGATGACGGCGAGCCGGCGGGCGCGCGTGATCGCGACATAGGCCAGGCGGCGTTCTTCCTCGAGGCTCTTCACGCCGCCTTCGTCCAGGGAGCGCTGCGACGGGAACAGGCCTTCCTCCCAGCCGACCAGGAATACCGTGTCGTATTCGAGGCCTTTCGCGGCGTGGATCGTCATGATCGTGACCTGTGGATCCTGCGCCCCGCCCTCGTTGTCCATCACGAGCGACACGTGTTCGAGGAACGCGCCGAGCGAGTCGTATTCCTCCATCGCGCGGACGAGCTCGCTGAGGTTCTCAAGGCGCCCGGTCGCCTCGACCGATTTCTCGGCCTGGTACATCGCGGTGTAGCCACTCTCGTCGAGCAATTGCCGCGCGAGTTCGGCGTGTGGCAGGCTGGTCGCCATGTCGCGCCAGCGGGCGATGTCGCCGACCAGCCGGCCGAGCGACTTCTTAGCAGCCCCGGTCAGTTCGTCGGTGTCGAGGATGCGCGCGGCGGCGGTGGTCAGTGGCGTGCCGGTGGCGCGGGCGAGCTGGTGGATGCGCGCGACCGCCTTGTCGCCGAGGCCGCGCTTGGGGACGTTGACGATGCGTTCGAAGGCGAGGTCGTCCGCCGGTTGGTTGACGACCCGGAGATAGGCGAGCGCGTCGCGGATCTCGGCGCGTTCGTAGAAGCGGAAGCCGCCGACGATCTTGTACGGCATGCCGATCGCGATGAAGCGGTCCTCGAACTCGCGCGTCTGGTGCTGCGCGCGGACCAGGATCGCGACCTCGTCCAAGGATTTGCCCGAGCGCCGGACGATGTCGATCTCCTCGCCGACGCGGCGCGCTTCCTCGGGGCCGTCCCAGACGCCGATGACCTTCACCTTCTCGCCGACATCGCGCTCGGTCCAGAGCTGCTTGCCGAGCCGTCCGCCGTTGTTCGCGATCACGCCCGACGCGGCGCCGAGGATGTGCGGCGTGCTGCGATAATTCTGTTCGAGGCGGATCACCTTCGCGCCCGGAAAATCGCGTTCGAACTTCAGGATGTTCTCGACCTGTGCGCCGCGCCACGAATAGATCGACTGGTCGTCGTCACCGACGCAGGCGATGTTCTTGCGCTCCTGCGCGAGCAGCCGCAGCCAGAGATATTGCGACGAATTGGTGTCCTGATACTCGTCGACCATGATGTATTTGAAGCGCTGCTGATACTGCGCCAGCACGTCGCGGTGTGTCTTCAGGATGACGAGCATGTGGAGCAGCAGGTCGCCGAAATCGCACGCATTGAGCGCGATCAGCCGCGCCTGGTATTGCTGGTACAACTCGCCGCCGCGACCGTTGGCGTAGCGCTCGCTCTCGCCCGCATCGATATCGGCGGGGACGAGCCCCTTGTTCTTCCACTGGTCGATCAGCGCAGCGAGGCTGCGCGTCGGAAAGCGCTTCTCGTCGATGTCGGCGGCGAGGATCAGCTGCTTGAGCAACCGCAGCTGGTCGTCGGTGTCGAGGATGGTAAAATTCGATTGCAGCCCGACCAGTTCGGCGTGGCGACGCAGCATCTTCGCGGCGATCGCGTGGAACGTGCCGAGCCACGGCATGCCCTCGACCGCGTCGCCGACCAGCCGGCCGACCCGCTCGCGCATCTCGCGCGCGGCCTTGTTGGTGAAGGTGACGCTGAGGATTTCCGACGGCCATGCCTTCTTGGTGAAGATCAAATGCGCGAGCCGGGCGGTGAGCGCCGCAGTCTTACCGGTACCCGCGCCGGCGATGATCAGGACCGGGCCGTCGGTGGTCAGCACCGCCTCGCGCTGCGGCGGATTGAGGCCGCGGAGATAGGGGGGCTCGGCATGCGGCGCGGACGTTTGGGCGATCTGGTTCACCGGTGAACAGGTAGGGAACGGGGGACAATGGGGCAAGCGGGTAACGCTCCCGCGATGCGGCGATGTGTGGAACAAGAAGGGACCATTTAGCGAAGACGGCACCTGCGGGAGGGGGCTGTTCTATACCAACGCCGCGTATCTGCCGGGGATCGTCGACGCAGGCATATCCGCATCGTCCTGCCAATAATGGGTCGGCTCCCATTAAGTCAGCAAGCTCCGATGGATAGCCAACGAAGCGCAAACGGCAACAAGACGGCACTATGGAAATTGCGGCAGGTTAACCGCGAACCACAGCGCCGATGCAACCACTCAGCTTGAAAAGCGTCCTGTAAAAGACGATATTCACCGCAACCGGCACCATGCCGGACAAAGGAGCTGATTTCACAATGGCTAATTGGTCTGACCCCCGGCCCCGCGCCGCGCCGTTCGGAACGACGGCCACGGGCCAGCGTACTGAGGCCTATGACGCTGGTCTCCGGTCGTACATGCTGTCCGTGTATAACTACATGGGCTCGGCAGTCCTTCTGACGGGCATCGTCGCGATGCTGTTCGCGTGGGGTGGCGCAGAGTCGCCTGCCGCACAGGTGTTCGTCAACGGCGGCATCCTGAAGTATGTCATCATGTTCTCGCCGCTCGCGATCGTATTCGGCATGAGCTTCGGCCAGAACCGGATGTCCACGGGCACGATGCAGTTGCTCTTCTGGGGCTTTGCCGTCCTGATGGGCCTCTCGATGTCGACCATCTTCCTGGTCTATAGCGGCACGTCGATCGCAGGTGCGTTCTTTGCGACCGCAGCCGGTTTCGCTGGTCTCAGCCTCTACGGCTACACCACCAAGCGCGACCTGTCGGCGTTCGGCACGTTCCTGATCATCGGTGTCGTCGGCCTGCTGGTCGCGAGCCTGATCAACATGTTCCTGCAGTCGGGCGTGATGCAGCTGGTCATCAGCGGCGTCGGCGTGCTGCTGTTCGCGGGGCTCACCGCCTACGACACGCAGCGTACCAAGAGCCTTTACGCGCAGGTCGCGGGCACGGACATGGTCGGCAAGGTCGTCATCATGTCGGCGCTGAGCCTGTACCTCGACTTTATCAACATGTTCATGTTCGTGTTGCGTCTGTTTGGTAGCAGCCGCAACTAACTCCCGCTAAGGGTTGTAAGAACGCAGGGCTCGGCGGGACACCGCCGGGCCCTTTTCTTTATGGCCTTGAGACAGGAATGGGACGCGCAATGCGGCTCTCGATCGACGTGCGTCTGGATTACGGAATCACGGGGGATGCCGACGTGCTCCTCCAGATCGAGGCGGCGGCGATGGCCGACCAGAAAATCGAGTCCGAGTCCCTCACTCTGTGGTCCGACAGCGCGATCCGCGCGGTGCGCGGCGAAGACGGGATCGGCCAGCGCTGCTGGTCGCGCGGGCATGGCCGGTTTACCGCCGAATATAAGGCCATCGTCGCAGTGAACCGCGAGCGCGTTCAGCTCGAGCTGTATCCGGCGACGCCGCCGCGGATGCTCGACGGCGAGCTGACGCCGTATCTTATGCCGAGCCGCTATTGTCCGTCGGATCGGTTCGAGGGTTTCGTCGCACGCGAGTTCGGCGGGCTGGAAGGTGGGCCCCTGGCGGCGGCGCTGACCGAGTGGGTGTACCAGTCGCTCGATTATCGCTGCGGGTCGAGCAGTGGGGAGACGACCGCACTCGATACGTTCGCGTCGCGATCGGGCGTGTGTCGGGATTATTCGCATTTGCTGGTGTCGCTGGCGCGCGCGGGCGGAATCCCGGCACGCTGCGTGTCGGCCTATGCGCCGGGCGTCGATCCGCCCGACTTCCATGCGGTCGCGGAATTGTGGCTGGCAGGGGACTGGCGGCTGATCGATGCGACCAAGATGGCGACGTGCAGCGATATCGCGCGGGTCTGCGTCGGGCGTGATGCAACGGATATCGCGTTCATGACCGTGTTCGGGCAGGCGTATCTCTGGGAGCAGACGGTGAGGGTGACGCCGCTCGACTCTCCGTCATCCTGACGAAAGTCAGGACCCAGGGTTCCGGGGGGCGCGTTTGTGGCTCTGGGTCCTGACTATCGTCAGGATGACCGTTGCGCTTGCGCAGGAACGCTCCGCCCCTTCGACCGTTGGTCACCGCCAAGATTAAAAAGGGACGTCGCAATGACCGACATAGACAAGAGCGCGCTGGACAGCCTGTCCGTAGCGCCCGACGACAAGGATGCAGAAGGCAAGAGCTCGGGTCGCGATCCGCGCCAGGAAGCGGGCCAGGACAAGTCGATCGGCAAGCGCCTGCAAAAGAACCCCGACAGCGCCGACGCCCGTCTCGACAACGGGCTCGACGAGTCGATGGACGGCAGCGATCCAATTTCCGCGACGCAGCCGGGGTCCGGCAGCGAGCCGGCCAAGTCGTCGGGCTATGACGAGGACGCAGAGCGGGCATTGCGCGAAAAGCAGGCGTAACCCGAGCATCTGCTCAACGAACAGGCGTCGGTCGGCAACGACCGGCGCTTTTTTTGTTGCCCAAACGCCTCGCAACGCAATCGAATCGCACGATTTCGTTCGGTTCATCGCAGCCTTGTTGCAGCGCAACAGCTTTCATGGTCGCTTGGCGTTACGGAAAGATGACGCGCGATAGGAACGTTGTTAACCATCCGAGCGCATAGTCTGCCGGTTCCTTGACGAGAGCGGGGTGACGACATGGCTTCCAGAATGAAACCGGCACAAGGCTCGATGACGCTGGCCGAGATGAAGGAATTTGCGGCTTTTCCGAGTTCGACGCAGCGGTACATCCGCCGTTCGCTCGACGTAGGGCTCGACCGCGAGGACGCGATGCTGCGCTGGTCGCGCGACGTCGTCGAGGCGGCAAGCATCCGGGCGCAAGCGCGGCTCTACAATAATCTTCCCGATCTGCGCGCGATGGTGCCCGACGATAGCGGCCTCGATGCGATCGAACCGTTCCTGGCGCCGTTGATGACCCTGGTAGCGTTCGACTTGGGGCAAGGGCGGCTGACGAGCTTTTCGGCGCTGCGGTTTCTGTACGAGCGATTGATCGGCGCGGAGGTTAGGCCGTGGTTGCCGTCGGCGTTCTGTGCCGCGGCCGCGTTGCCGCATCTACATCCGGAACTGCGGCGGAAACTGCTTCAGTCGATCAGCGAGGCGGCAGCGACGGCGTCGGGCTGGTCGAACCGGCAGCCGGCGTTTTTCCCGTACTGGGTCGAGAAGGTGGATTCCGGCACGACGCTGGCGAGCTGAGGCTAGTCCCGTTCGCCCTGAGCGAAGTCGAAGGGTCTGTCTCGCGCGCAGGTGCTTCGACTTCGCTCAGCACGAACGGGCAGAGGGGCGGGCAAAGGGGCGGGCAGAGGGGAGCACGGTGGATCACCGGCACGCCCGCCAGCCCATCGCGCCACGATCGGCCTGATCCAGATGCAGATGGTCGGCGTGCGCGGCGTTGTAGTCGGGGGACAAGGTCGTCGCGAACACCTTGCACGCGCCGTCACGCACGTCGCGCAGGAAGGCTGATTTGGCGTCGTCGCCCTTCCAGTCCCGCGCGACGGTGATGCGCGTGCCGTCGGTCAGGCGGAATCCGGCGATGTCGACCGCGTCGGCGGTTGAGTGTTCGCTCCAGGTGCCGGCATCGCGCCCGTAGATCCGCCGGCAACTGTAACTCCCGAAATGATCGATACTGGCAACGCGCGCCCCGAAATGGCGTTGGGCTGCGGGCTGGACGACGTCCCATTCCCACATCGATAGCGCCGCGGCGACCGGGCAGGCGACGCCGAGGCCTGCGGGCACGAACGCGATCGTCCGAGCGCCATCGGTCAGCCTGACGCCATCCGAATACCCGCATTGCCCCTCGCCCTTGCGCGGCGGCAGGACGGTGTAGCGCACCCCCGCGCGATCGAGCAACGCGCGGCATTGCGGGAAATCCTCGGTCAGCGCAGTGAGCTTTCGTCCGGTGAGCATCCCGATCGGCTGACCGAGATCGAGCGGCGTCCAGGGCAGATCCTGCGGGCGCCCGCGTAGCCCCGACCAGAGCATCATGCCGAGCGCCGCGACAATCGCCAGCCCGACGAGCCAGCCGAGCGTCAGTCGCACCGTCCGCATGTCAGCCGCGCACCGCGTCCGATATCGGCTCCGAGGTGATCGGATAGCCGAGATCGTGCGGGATACAGAGATGTTCGACGCCGTCGCGCGTTTCGGTCCACGGCGTCACGGTCCGCACCGGATGCGCGCGCGCGTGCTCCACGGCGGCAGCAAAGTCGGCGAACTGTGTCAGCCGTTCGAGATTGCGCCGCGTCGGAAAAATGATCGTCGCGCGCCCCGCATCGGCTTCCGCCAGCACGTCGGCCGCCGTTGCCCAGAACAGCCGGACATTCTCCGTCGCATCGACCTGCGCTTCGGGGGCGCCCGCCGGCAACCGCGCCAGGTAGAAGCGCGTATCGAAGATCCGGGCATGCGCATGCGCCGGTCGCCAGCGCGCGAAATATTCCAGCGCATCCAGATCGAGACCGACGGCGGCGTCCGTCAACGCCTCGCCGAACGCGGTCCCGGCGTGGAGCGCCGCGCGCATGCGGG
Source organism: Sphingomonas sp. PP-F2F-A104-K0414 (assembly GCF_004340945.1). Taxonomy (GTDB): domain Bacteria; phylum Pseudomonadota; class Alphaproteobacteria; order Sphingomonadales; family Sphingomonadaceae; genus Sphingomonas. Next base: position 366,102 of record NZ_SLYD01000005.1, on the reverse strand, counting down.
CGAACGCGGTCGGGGAGGGCATCGGCGATAGCCCGATCGGCAGACCGGCTTCCTCGATCGTCTCGCGTACGGCGGCGATCCGTGCCGCGCTTTCGGCGTCTCCCGTCCCGAGTACCGCGGCCAGCGCATGATCGCCGGGATCGACTCGCCCGCCGGGAAAGACCAGCGCGCCGCCTGCGAACGCCATCGCCTTGGCGCGTTCGACGAACAGGAGTTCCGGCGGTCCGTCGCCGGCGTCGCGGAACACGACCAATGTGGCGGCGGGAATTGCGGGCGGCGTGTCGGTCATATCGGGGCGTAACGCGTCAATTGCCGATCGGGTAGCGCAAGCGGTGTCCGTGCAACCTCAAGGCGTGACCGGGGCGGGGTTCGTGGCGGCGTAGGCCAGCGACCAGCCCGGCGGCAGATAGTCGGTCGACATGTAGTAATAGAACAGGCACGCGCCATCGCGCCGGTACGTTCCGCCCTTCACGAGACCGAGCGCAACATTACCGTCGAACACCGGCGCGCCGCTGTCGCCGGCCTTGCAGGTCGGGCCTTCGACCGCGATCCAGGTCGGCAGGCACGCGCCGCCGCACAGATCGCCCGCCGGTGCGAAATCGACCATCGCGACCAGCGCGCAACTATACCCGGTTCGTTCGCCGCGGTGGCAGACGAAATCCCCTGCACGCGTGCTCTCGCGGTTGCGCCAGGTCGAGACGGAGCGGGTCAGCGTCTTCGCGGTGTCGGCATAAAATAACGCGGGGAGCGGCGCGCCGGCGGCGATCGTGTTCACCTGCACGTCTTGATAGCCCCAGCCCCATTGCCCGACAAAGTCGAGCGGGACGTTGCCTTGGCGCGCGTCGACATAGGTCAGCGCGTCGGGACAATGCGCGGCGGTGGCGATGCCGGAGCGCGATCCGTCGGTGACGACGAACCCAGTCGTGCAGGCATAACGCTTGCCAACGACCGTCCCCACGACCCGCGCGCCGCCCTCGACCGACGGCGCCGGGGGCATCGGCGCGGGTGGCGGAACGATATCCGGGATCGGCGCGGGCAGATCGGGAGCGGCCTGGGTCTGAGACGGCAGCGCGTCCGTCTGGTCGTTGGTCGTACGGTCGATAGCCTCGATCCGGACGGGCACGCCGGTCATCGTCTCGATCTCAGCCTGCAACGCGCCGTCTCGATCGAGTTCGGCGTCGCGGCCGCTGATCATGACCAGCAGCGCGCCCGTCCGCGGGTCGATCCCAAGGCCGGGCGGATGTGGCAAGGCCGCGCGGATCCGCGCCTGATACGTGGCGATGATCGCCAGCATGCCCGTGCGGTTCATCGCCGCGCCGGTGCGAAACACGATCGGGACGACCATCCCGCCGGCCATGACCGACTGGTCCGGAACAGGGGCGGTGCCGGTCAGCAGGATGACGATCCGATAGGTCGGACTATGATCGATCGCGATACCCGCCCAGCGGTCGAGGTAGGTCTCGCGCAGGCGATCGGTCACCGCGACGCTGTCCGCCTGGGCGCGCAACCGGTGCATCGCCTCGTCGAGCGTGACGCCGAACGCGCGCGCATATTGGCCGGCATCCTGCATCAACGCGTCGACCGGCAACTGGATGCGCGGTCCAGCCGGCTGCGTGACCCCGCGCGTAACGGGCGGCGGAACGATCGTCGGAACCTGCGCTGCCGCGGGTAGCGGTATCGCGGTCAGCAGGGCGAGGGCCAGCAATTGCGGGACTCGAAACATCGACATGGACTGGGCATCGCACCGGAGAGGCAGGCGGGCGCACCACGCGGCACGTCCAGCGCGATCAAACGCATGCACCGCGGTGTCCGATCCCGTCGGCCGTCTTGCGGCGCTCTGGGACGTGGATACGATCAACCGCACGTCACGGCGGGTGGCCCAGCGAGCGCAGGGACCGTGGGTGGCCCGGCCAGCGAGGGCGTTGGCCCTGGTCGCGACAGGTCGAGCGCGGCGGCATAATAGGGATCGGCCTCGGCCTCTCCGAGCGTCACAAACCGAAAGCCCATGGCTTGGTACAGGGCCAGGAGGCGCGGCATCATGCGCGCATCGAACGCACCGACATGAAGCAGAAGGACATAGGGAATGTCGCGGCCGAGCTGCGCCTTTGCGCGCGCGCGGGAGGCGATCGCCGCGGCACGGGCATCGGCCAGAAAGCTGTCCTCGAGGCGACGAACCGCATCGGCGTCCCGACCGATATTGCACCCGGCATAGGGCGGATTCCATTTATAATCGTCGAAACTCATCGTCACGGCAGCGACCCGGTAGCCCTTCGCCCTGAGGCTTGCACGGGCGGCATCGCGTGTCGCGGGCGTCTTGCCTTCCGCCAGGAAGGGGTAGCGAAACCAGTGCCAGTCCGACTCCTGTATAGCTCCCCGTGCAGCCGCTTGTACGGCCCCTCGTACAGCAGCGGTGAGCGGCGCTTCGTTACGAGCGATATCGGCGGAAAAGGCGGCCGCGCCGATGTCGTCGAGATTGGCGTGCGAATAGCTATGGTTGCCGAGCGGCAGGCCGGCCGAGCGCCAAGCCGCGACCGCCTTGGCCGAGCCGGCCGGGTCGTCGGTCCCGAAGCCGCCGTTGAAAAAGCCGAAAGCCGGCGCGTTCGCCGCGCCCAGCGCGCGCACGAGATCGCGGATGACGTCTACCCGTGTCGTACCGGCAGGCAGGGGACCGTGCGCGGGAATATCGTCGAACGTCAGGGCGATCGCCGGACGCGATTCGCGATGGTGGGGTCGAAGTGCCGCGGCGGCCTGCGCCGGCCGGTCCTGACGATCGGTCGACATGCGCCCCGCACCGCCGGTCCGCGCGACGTCCCGCTGCGCCGCGGCGGCGCCAGGCCCCTTGGCCGCGACGACACTCATGGACGCCAGTATCAGCGCCGTCCGCCACCGCATCATCGTCCACTCCATGGTCATCGTCGTTCGCCGCATCACTAACGATGCGCGTCACGGTATCGCAAGTGGTTGGACGCGCGGTGAAAGTAGCAAGCCGATCGCGGTTGCGGTATCAAGCGGCATGAAGATCGATCATCCCGCCGCCACCGATGCGCGCGTCGAGGAACGCGCCGCAGTCGATGCCGCGACGTTCGCTGCCGAAGTCGCGACCAGCTCGACCCCGATCGTCTTGCGCGGGCAGGTTTCGCACTGGGCGAGCGTGCGCGCGGGGCTCGACGGCGATCGTGCGATTGCGGCCTATCTGGCGGGACTCGGCAATGGCGGCCAGCCGATGGAAGTGCTGATCGGCGGACCGGAGTTCGGCGGCCGCTTCTTCTACCGCGGCGACCAGCTCGAAGGCTTCAACTTCCACCGTGAAAAGGCGTCGCTCGGCGCGCTACTCAACGAGCTGCTCCGCCTGTCGGCGCTCCCCGAAAACGCGCGGCATATCCTTTATGCCAACGCCGCGACCGCGCCCGAGCACCTGCCCGGATGGTCCGCGGCGAACCCGCTCGACCTGCCGATGGGCGGCGCCGTGCCAAGGCTGTGGATCGGCAACGGGACGCAGACCGCAACGCATTATGACGGGTCGACCAATCTCGCCTGCGTCGTCGCCGGTCAGCGTCGCTTCACGCTGTTTCCACCCGATCAGGTCGGCAATCTGTATATCGGACCGCTCGACCGCACGCTGGCGGGGCCACCGGCGAGCATGGTCGATCCTCTGGCGCCCGATTTCGATCGCTATCCGCGCTATGCCGAGGCGCTCGGCCACGCGCTGGTCGCCGATCTGGGGCCGGGCGACGCGATCTTCATGCCCGCGATCTGGTGGCATCATGTCCAGGCGTTCGGTACGCTCAACGTGCTGTGTAATTATTGGTGGTCGTTCGATCCGACCGTTTCGGCCTTCAACGCGGTCGTGCATGCGCTGATGGCGGTACGCGATCGGCCTGCGGCGGAGAAAGCCGGCTGGCGGGCGTGGTTCGACCATTACGTGTTCGGCGACGACGCGGCGGCGGCGGCCGATCATCTGCCGATGGCGGCGCGCGGTGTACTCGGGCCGGCAAGCGACGAGCGCACCGAACGCCTCCGCAACTATCTGCTCAAGTCGCTCCAGCGCCGCTGATCGATACGGGTTCGGGCGATACGGGTTCGGGCGATACGGGCCCGATCGATACGGGTTCGGGCGCGGTGCGGCTTTGCTCAGCCGCGTTCGAGCCGCGCCAGCGCGTCGGCATGCGGCGGCATATGCGCCAATGAGGCGGTGACGACTTGCTCGATCTGCGCAATACGGTGCGCCGCACGCGCGATCGGCAGCGCCGCACAAAGCGGGTCGTGACCATCGACGACGGCGTTCTGCCCGATCAACAACGCAAGCCAGCTCGTCTCGTTGAACAGTTCGTCGGGTTCGCGGAAGATGCGCCCGCCATCCCGAAACATCGCGAGTTTTTCGGCAAGGCCCTCGGGAATCGGTGCCGCTGCCCGGTCGCGCCAGAAGTGTTCGGGTCGCGCGTTGAGATGATAATGCGCGACGAGGAAGTCGCGGATGCGGACGAACTCCGCGGTCATCACGCGGTTATAGCGCTCGATCACGACCGACGACGCGACACCCGTACCCGGCAGCATCCGCAACAGATGCTGGAGCCCACTTTGCACCAGATGGATGCTGGTCGATTCGAGCGGTTCCATGAATCCCGCGGCGAGCCCCAGCGCAACGCAATTGCCCGACCAGAATCGACGGCGGTGCCCGGTCGCGAAGCGGATCACGCGCGGATCAGCCAACGCCTCGCCCTCGATCCTGTCCAGCAGACATGCGGTCGCCTCATCCTCGCTCATGTAGCGGCTCGAAAAGACGTGACCGTTGCCGGTGCGGTGGCGCAGCGGGATGCGCCAGCGCCATCCGGCGGGTTGCGCGATCGCCCGGGTCAGCGGCAATGGGGCGGCGTCGGCGGACGAGGGCACCGCGACCGCACGGTCGCACGGCAGCCATGACGACCAATCTTCCCAGCCCGCGGCCAGCGCACCCTCGATCAGCAATGCACGGAAGCCGCTACAGTCGATGAACAGGTCGCCTGCGATCCGCGTCCCGTCGGCCAGGTGAACCGCGGCGATGCCCGCCGGGCCCTGTTCGACACGCACCACCATGCCTTCGCAGCGGACGACGCCGTGTGTTTCAGCTTGCTTGCGGAGGAAGTCGGCATAACGCGCGGCGTCGAAGTGATAGGCGTAACCGATGCGCGACAGCGGTGAGTCGCCGTTGGCGATCGGCTTAGAGAACCGTCCGGTTTCGGCTGCGCGTGCTTCCAGCGAATATTGGCCCAGGTCCTCGGCCTCGCCCGCCTGCCGGGCACGGAGCCATTGCGCGGCGAACGACAGGCCGGCGATCTCGGTGCCGATCTGGCCGAATGGGTGGACGTAGCTCTCAGTCGGATGCGACCAGCCTTCGAACCGGATGCCGAGCTTGTAGCTGCCACCGGTCGCAGCCAGGAACGCGTCTTCATCGATCCCAAGCATGGCGTGAAAAGTGCGGATCGGCGGGATCGTCGCTTCGCCGACGCCGACGGTTGCGATCGTGTCCGACTCGACCAACGTGACGCGGCCACCGGCCGGGACGAGCAATCGGCCGAATGCGACGGCGGCCATCCACCCAGCAGTGCCACCACCGACGATGACGACGGTCATGCCCCGCGCAGTTTCGGATCTGTCGGGTGATGGATTGGAGCTCATGCTATCCTCGGGGAGGGCGTATCTATGATGGGCGGCGCAACACGCCTTATGCCGGTGGTAAGGCCGATCTGGTCAATACCCGATCTCCAATTATCCCCGATACCGTAATGCCGGGCGCGTCCGCGGCCTGAGATAGTGTCGCCCTTAATCGATGTTAGCGCGGGTTGGCGGACTCACCAAATCCGCCCGAACTATTCGCCTATATCGTATAAATAAGATCGTACGCCGCCTGTTATCGTATATTTGATTGGCTTAATCCAAGGTATTGCCCGCTACGTGGTACCGTTACAAACAATGTAACAATTGTGGCGATCTGTTGCATTTTCGCACTAGCTGTCCGCTCACGTGCGCGCTACCAAGTGCCTTGTCAAAGCGCGCAATTCACAAATGATAGCGCTATCAGGGAAGAGGGGATGCAGGGCATCATGCAGCGAGAGTCTGGCAATACGCAGTCGTTTGTTCGCGGTGCGGCGCTGAAGAGTGGCGTGTCGCTTTTTGCGGTGTGTCTGGCCGCTTTGCCGTACGCGGCGATGGCGCAGTCGGTCGACGCTGCGGGTGACGCGCCCGCGTCGCAGAGCACGCCGACTCCTAACGCGCTACAGCGTACCGCACCTTCTGATCGCGCCGCCGCGGCACAGCCCTCGGCCGCAACCGGATCGCAGCCGTCTGCCAATGCACAAGTACCGTCCGGCGGTGCCGACGTGACTAAGGCGGAGCAGTCCACGGCGACCCCGCAGCAGGAAGCCGCGACACAGGACGTCGTCGTCACCGGCATCCGTCGCAGTCTGCAGACCGCGCAGGCGATCAAGAAGAATTCCGAAGTCGTCGTCGACTCGATCTCGGCAGAGGACATCGGTGCGCTGCCGGATCGCTCGGTGACTGAGGCGTTGCAGCGCGTTCCCGGCGTCTCGATCAGCCGTTTTGCGGCAGGGGCCGATCCCGATCACTTCTCGACCGAAGGTTCGGGCGTCGTCGTCCGCGGACTGACCTACACTCGCTCCGAGATCAATGGTCGCGATTCGTTCAGCGCGAACAATGGTCGCGGCCTGTCGTTTGCCGACGTGCCGTCCGAACTGCTCGGCGGTGTCGACGTGTTCAAGAGCCCATCCGCGGACATGATCGAAGGCGGCATCGCTGGCACGGTCAACCTGCGCACCCGGCTGCCGTTCGATTCGACGGGATTCACGCTCGGCGGCACGCTCGAGAACAATTATGGCGACTTCGTCAAGAAGTCGGCGCCGACCGTATCGGTCCTGCTCAGCGATCGCTGGGAGACGGGGATCGGCCAGTTCGGCCTGCTCGGCAGCTTCGTCCGCTCTCAGGTGCGCAGCCGTGCCGACAGCGTTCAGATTTCGAACTGGGGCGAGCGGCCGCGTGGCACCGATGGCGCCTATTATCAGCTCAACCAGTATAATGCCGCGAACAACCTGATCACGCGGACCGACGGATCGACGGTTGCGGGCGACGGTCTTTTCTATGTGCCGCGTGGCGCCGCCGTGCGCAGCCAGGAATTTAACCGCACGCGCTACGGCTTTTCGGCCGCGGGGCAGTGGCGCAGCAACGACGGGACGATGAACGCGACCGCGCAGTTCCTGCGGTCCGACTCGCGTGAGGCCTGGACCGAGAACTCGATCGAGGTCGCGACCGACAATGTTCTGTCGGCAGGCGATTCTCAGCCCTATCCCGGCACCAGCTTCACGTTCGACGACGACAATGCGTTCACCAGCGGTCTGATCACCGGCCCGAACGGGTATCGCGCCGACCAAGGCACCGACATGCGCACGCCGACCAACGGCCTGCAGAGTAACAACATCGCCCGCGGCAATACCGGGCGCTTCATCACCAACGACGCAAGCTTTAACTTCAAATGGCAGCCGACCACGCGGCTTGGCGTGACGGTCGATTACCAGCATGTCTGGTCGAAGGTGACGGTGACCGATCTGACGGTCTGGGGCACGACCTACCAGAATGCGGACATCCGCCTGAACGGCAACGATCCCGCCTATGTGAACTTCGTGCCGGTCGCGAACACGCCGAACAACTATCAGAACGCAGCGCATCCGAGCTATCTCGATCCGTATAACAGCTTCTACCGCTCGGCGATGGATCACATCGAGGACAGCGCAGGCAACGAGGACGCCGCGCGTATCGATCTGGACTATTCCTTCCCGGAGGAGAGTTGGCTGACCTCGGTCCGTGCCGGCTACCGGTTCTCGGATCGTCAGAACGAAGCGCGCTCGACCGCCTATAACTGGGGTGTGCTGAGCGAGATCTGGGGCGGTGGCGACGGCAGCGGCGCAGGTGCCGGTGCGGCTGGCGGACCGGTGTGGTTCGATCGCCCGATCGACGGCAATCCGACCACCCGCGATGTCGGCACGCCGGGCCCGCAACAGGCGTTCCTATACGACAATTTCTTCCGGGGTCAGGCCAATGATCCGTCGAACGGCGGGCGGGTGTTCTTCCCGGGCAACCAGCTGCAGGATTACGGCAGCGCGGTACAGCAGATCAGCCAGATCGCCCGCGAGTGGCGCAACTTCACGTCGACCAACTCGGGCGCCGACGGCTGGGTGCCGCTCGCGCAGCGCTCCGGCGTCATCGCGGGAACACCGTTCCGTCCCGGCGAGGTCAACCCGGTCACCGAGCGCAACAACGCCGCCTATGTCGCGGTCCGGTTCGGCAACGACCTGTCGAACGGCTGGAACGTCAGCGGCAATGTCGGTGTGCGCTACACCAGGACCGAGCGGACCTCGTCGGGCTTCTTCGCGTTCCCCAACCAGTCGTTCAACTGCGTGGCGCCAACCGATGGCTCGGCGATCTCGCGGTTCTGCGCCTTGCCGGACGCCACGCGTGCCGCCGCCGCGGCGTTCCAGAACGGCGCGCTCGTCGCCAACGACGCCAAGCTGACCTATGATTATTTCCTGCCCAGCTTCAACGCCAAGCTCGCGGTCGGCGGTGGTCTCCAGTTCCGCGCCGCGTTCAACAAGAGCGTCGCGCCGCCCGAATTCGGCCTGACGCGCTCGTTCTACAATATCGGCCTGAACACCAGCGACCAGACGATCCTCTTTAACGGCGGTCCGGTCGCGATCTTCGACGTCGGCAATCCGAACCTGAAACCGGTGCGCGCCGACAATTACGATCTGACCGCGGAATGGTATTTCTCGAGCGTCGGTCAGCTGACCTTCTCCGCGTTCGCCAAGAACCTGTACGGCGTCCAGTCGGTCGGTACGCAGCGATTGAGCTTCACCAACAATGGCTCGACGTTCGACGCGATCGTCACCACGCCGCTGAACTCGACCGAGACCGGCAAGGTGCGCGGCTTCGAAGTCGGGTATCAGCAGACCTATGGCTTCCTGCCGTCGGTCCTGAGCGGGCTCGGCTTGTCGGCCAACTTTACCTATGTCCACTCGACCGGCGTGTCGCAGCAACAGCTCGACCCGAACGATCCGAACGTTGCCGCCGGGATCATCTCGTCGGTCGATACCAGCAAATTGCCGTTGCAGGGGCTGTCGAAATACCAGTTCAACATTGGGCCATTCTATCAGCGCAACGGGCTGGAGCTTCGTGCGGCGTATAACTGGCGATCGCGCAACCTGTTGACGATCCGCGACGTCATCACGCCGTTCTCGCCGGTCTATGCGGAATCCTATGGCCAGCTCGATGCGTCGATCTTCTATGCGGTGACACCGTCGATCCGGATGGGTTTCCAGGGCGTGAACCTGACCAAGTCGGTCACGCGCACCTCCTATGTGATCAACGACGACCTGCTGACGCGTCCGCGCAACTGGTTCATCAACGACAGCCGCTTCACCTTCTCGATCCGCGCCTCGTTCAAATAGGCGCGATCGGACTCGCCGAACGGCGGGGCAATCTCCTGCGCCTGGGGCGTTCCGTTCGCGGGGCGCCCTTTTTTTGGAATCGGGCCCGCCGCCGCGCGAATAGTTCAGGGCTTGGCGGAGAGCCGAACCCTCAATAGCTCAGGCGAACCGACATCCGCACGGTGCGCGGCGCGCCGGGGAAGACCCAGACCGGACTGTACGAGCTTTGCGCATACCGGGCGTCGAACAGATTATCGGCTTCGAGACGTGCGGCGAGCGTCGGCGAGAAGGCATAGTCGACCGCGGCCTTCGCCTTGAGATAGCGCGGCAGGACGAGGCCGCTGGTGTCGATCGCGCCCGCGCGGGCGCCGACATAGCTGGCGCCAGCGCTGATAGACGCACCGCGGCCGCCGGGGTCGAGAAACCGGCCGAGGACGAACAGCGTGGCGGCGTGCTCGGGTACGTTGAGTACGCGATCGGTGGCAAAGCTGCGATCGTCGGTCCGCGCATGAGTCCAGGCATAGTTGGCGACCAGTTGCCAGCGGGCGGCTATCCGCAATGATGCGTCGAACTCGATCCCGCGGCTGGTCAGCGACCCAACCGGCGCCAGGAAGTTCGGATCGACCGGGTCGTTCGTCAGGATATCGCGCTTGGCGATGTCGAATCCGGTCACCGCGATATCGAGACCGGGAAACGCCACGGTAATGCCGAGCTCATAGCCTTTGCCGCGTTCGGGGGCGAAGCCCTGACCGTCGCGCCCTGTCCCCGAGTTGAGCAGGAAGCTTTCTCCCCAATTGGCATGGACCGCGAACCGCTCGTCGATCGCATAGCGTCCGCCGAACCGGACATGGACGGGCTCGTCGATGCTCCGGCCGGTCTGCCCCGTGCGGTTGTTGCGGACCTGTTGGCGATAGGCGTCGAACCGCACGCCACCGGTGAGCGTCAGCCGCTGCGTCACGTCCCACATGTCCTGGATGTAGAGCGTGCCCACGCGACGCGTCTCGTCATTGTCGGTGAACGGCAGCAGGGGCAGCGCCTGGCCGCCATAGAGCGGCGCGAAGACATTGATCGCGTGCGGCGCAGCGGCGGTCGGGTTCCTGCGGAGCAGGCCTTCGTGATAGTCGAGCGTATAGCCTTTCATCCCGACGCTGGCCCGGTGCGCGCCGAATTCGCCTGTCAGTTCGAGCCGTGCCGAGAGATCCTCGACCGTGTAATCGCGCGCCCGGCGCTGACGCCACAGCGTGTCCCCTGCGACCAGACGGGACTGGTCGGACGAGAATCCCCGCAGCGATCCCGTGCGTCGCGCGATACCGCCGTTCAGGGTGATCCGGTCGGTGACGGCAATCTGGCCGGACAGTTGATGCCGGATATTGCGAAACCGCGTCGTGCCATCGGAGGGCTCGCCATAGAAACGCGATCGGGGCAGCGCGTTCGCGTCGCCGCCGATCGCCGGAATACCGCGGTCGAACGGTGCATCGAACTGCGTGATCTCGCCGACATAGGTAAGCCGGATGCCATCGCGCGGCGCCCAGGTCAGCGATGGGCTTACCACCCGGCGGCGCAACGTGACGAAATCGCGCCAGCCGTCACTGTTCTCGGCTGCAACCACGATCCGCGCCGCGAGCGTGCTCGATAGCGGACCGGTCACATCCAGTTCGGCACGCCGCGTATCGAACGAGCCATAGGTCAGCGTCGCGGTCGCCCTCGGGGTGAAGCGCGGCGTCTTGCTGACGATGTTGACCCGGCCACCGGGATCGATGTCGCCGAACAGCGCGCCCGCCGGGCCCTTCAGCACCTCGATCCGCTCGGTCGTCGCGGGATCGCGGGGCGGGCCGAGGCCCCGGTTCGCCAGGAAGCCGTCGACATAATATTCCGCGCCGCCATCGGGCGTGCCGAGAAACCCGCGAATGGCAAAATTGTCGAGGAAGCCACCACGATTGTTCTGGTTGCTCACGCCGCTGACCAGTTCGAGAGCATCCGACAACCGGTACGTTCCCGCCGCGCTTAACAGGTCGCGTTCGAGCGACCGGCTGGACGGCGACATGCGTTCGGTCGAAATATCGGATGACAATGTCCGGTCGGGCTGCATGCCTCGGGTACCCAGCACGACGATCTCTTTACCGTCCGCCTCGCGGACGATTTCGTCGCCGTCCGCCTCGCGGTCGAGATCCTGCGCGGCCAAAGGAAGCGGCAGCGCGAAGCACAGGAGTGCGGAAATGTGGCCGGTACGTCGCATGAAGGTCGACAAGACTGGTTGCCTTTTTGGTAATGATGTATCATCGCAATGACGGAGGTATGACGATGATGTCAATGACGAGAAACGCGGCGGTGGTGTCCGGCGAGGCGCAGGCGCGGGTTCAGCCAACCTCCGCCAAGCGTCAGCGGATCGTGTCGATCGACGCGTTGCGCGGGCTCGTCATGCTGGTGATGCTGGTCGATCACACCCGCGAGTTCTTCTATCTTCACGCGCAGGTCAGCGATCCGATGACGATCGCGACGACGCCGCCCGGCTTGTTCTTCTCGCGGCTTGCGGCGCATGTGTGCGCACCGGTGTTCGTTCTGCTGACCGGGCTGGCGGCATGGTTATACGCAGAGGGCAGGGCGCCGGAGCAACGTCGCGCGGCGGCATCGTCCTTCCTGCTCAAGCGCGGGCTGTTCCTGGTCGCGCTCGAATGGACCATCGTCAATTTCGCGTGGACGTTCGATCCGACTCCGGCGATCGTCTATCTCCAGGTGATCTGGGCGATCGGGCTGTCGATGATCGCGCTCGCGGCGATCGTGCATTTGCCGCGCACCCTGGTCGTCGTGCTCGGACTGGCGATCGTGTTGGGGCATAACCTGCTCGATCCGATCGCGATCGCGCCGGGCGAGCAGGGCCACGCGATCTGGGCGGTGCTGCACGATCGCGGCCTGCTCGACCTGCCGTTCGGTGGACAGGCTCGAACATCCTATCCCGTGCTGCCGTGGATCGGCGTGATTGCGCTGGGTTGGGCGATCGGCCCCTGGTTCGCACATACCGTCGATTGCGATCAGCGCCGCCGTCGCCTGCTGGTCGCGGGGGGCGGCGCGCTCGCGCTGTTCGCGATCCTGCGGACGATCAACGGCTATGGCGAGCCACTGCCGTGGCAGGACGGCGGCGGGACGCTTGCCACGGTCATGAGCTATCTCAACCTGACGAAATATCCGCCATCGGCCGACTTCCTGCTCCTGACCTTGGGGACCGCGGTGATCCTGCTCGCCGCGATCGAGCGGATGCCCGCGCGCGTGACGACGCTGTTGGCTGTGTTCGGATCGGCGCCGTTGTTCTTCTACATCCTGCATTTGTATGCCGTGCATGCGTTGAACATCGCGGCCGGACTGGTGCTGGGCTCGGATGGCAAGCTGCTGAGCGTGCCGAATGTGGCGGCGCTCTGGCTGGTCGCGGCGCTGGTCGCGGTGCCGTGCTGGTTCGCATGTCGAAGCTTTGCCGCCTTCAAGCGTACGCGGACCGGCTGGTGGTGGCGGTATCTCTGACGCCAGGTTTTGACGGCGGCGCAGGATGATGCGCGCAGGATCGCTGCGCGCATCGCTCGTGGTCAGATCAGGCCTTCGTGCTGCATCGCCTTCTGAACGGACGGACGCGTCATCAACCGGTCGCGGAACGCGGCCAGATTGGTGGGGACGGTGATTTCGTTCTTTCGTGCCCACAACAGCATGACGAACAGATAGAAATCGGCGACGCTGACGTCCGCGCCGAACAGGAAATCACCCTGCATCGTGTCCGCCAGATAGGTCATCCGCTTGACGATCGTCTCGGCGGCCTTCGCCTTCTCGTCATCCCCCGCACCCGAGAAGAACGGCTTGAAGCTCTTGTGTATCTCGGTCGAGATGAACGCCAGCGCTTCGAGAAGATGCGTATGCCCCATCGCACCCGCGGGCTTCAGCGCCGTATCCTGATGCGCGATCCAGTCGAGGATGGCGATGTTCTCGCTCAACGTCTCGCCGGAATCGAGCGTCAGGGCCGGCACATAGCCCTTGGGATTGATCGTCGTGAAATCGACACCGCTCTCTGTCCGCTTGGCCTTCAGGTCGACCTTTTCATGCTCGAACGGGATTCCCGCCTCGTGCAGCGCGATATGATCTGCAAGGCTGCAGGCGCCGGGCGAATAATAGAGCTTCATGATGGTCTCTCCGTGGTGAACGGCGTGAACGCGCAGGATCTCGATCGGCTGCCCGGGGCGAAGCGGACTGGAAACGGACTCGAAACGGTCGGGGCGTAGGCCGCTTATTCGAGATCGTCGTCGTCGATGACGACCACGTTCGCGTTGGGACGCTGGTCGGCGACATCGGCACAGACGTCGAGGATTTCATCGCTGAACCGTTCGAACAGTTCGAGCGCGTCGTTCTCGGGCTCGTCGCCGCTGAGTTCGCGGAGCACGGCATATTTCACTGCGAAATCGCGCTCGTCGCCATCGATCTCGGCGGTGAACTCGATCTGGTGGGCGACGTCGTTATCGGTAAGGCTCGCTTGGTCGACGGTGATACGGCTTGGCATGGCTTTGCACTCCTGGAAAAGGACAGGCCCTGCCCAAGAGCGTTGGCGCAAGCAAGGGGTTCGCGTCGGAGAAGAAAGATTGAGCATCGTCACGGCGAATATCGCGGTGCACGCTTGGCACAGATCCATGCTACCCCTTGCGAGCGCCGGCAAACGTCGGGCAGGCGTCTCTACGAGGACGCAGACGGATGAAAGGGGCTGGGGGGAAGATGGTTTTGGCGGAGGTATCGGTGCCGTCCAATCGGCGGCTGATCCAGTTGGTTACCGACAGTCCGATTCCCTCGGTCATCAGTGATCCGCGGCTTCCCGACAACCCGATCGTTGCCTGCAATCAGCCATTTTGCGATCTGACCGGCTACCCCGCCGAGGATGTCATCGGGCGTAACTGCCGATTCCTGTCGGGACCGGCGACCGAGCCGTGGCTGTCCGAGGAGATTCGGCGCGGGGTCCGCGAGCACAAGCCGGTGCTGGTCGAGATCCTCAATTACAAGCGTAACGGGCAACCGTTTCGCAATGCCGTTCTGGTCGCCCCGCTGTACGACGAGGAGGACCGGCTGCTGTACTTTCTGGGCTCGCAGGTCGAGATCGATACCAATGCGGCGACGCCGACCAGCATGCGACGGATTCGCGCCGCCGAGATGGTCAAGGCGCTCTCGCCGCGCCAGGGGCAGGTGCTCAAGCTGGTCGCGCAGGGTCTGCTCAACAAGCAGATCGCCGGAGAACTGGGACTCGCCGAAAAGACCGTGAAGATGCACCGCGGCATCCTGATGGAGCGTCTCGGCCTCAGGACCACCGCCGACCTTATCCGATTGGCGGTCGAAGCCGGTCTCTGAACCGCGGTTCGGGGCCGCGATCCGGACACCGCGCGGCGAGTCAGCGGCGTGCGATGTAACGACCGATATGGACCAAGTTCCGTATCGCAGGCGGGTCTGGCGGGGCGTATTCCGGACTCGGTCGTCACAGCGGCCAGGGCGCGGGGCGTATCAGCCAACGCCGCGGGTCCTGGGTGGAACTCCCTCCGATACCCTTCAAGGTCGCTGTGGCGCCATCCTCGGGTGAGACCGAACCGGCGATGATCGGCTCGCATCGCCCGCAACTAGCCCGGCATGCCACTGTAGCAAGCCCGGCGCAGCAAGGTGATGGAGATCCCGATGGACATCATAACCCCGTTCCAGTTCTCGCTGGTCTATAATGCGTTTTCGTTCACGTTCGCGACGATGGCCGCGGCGACCGCTTTTCTCTGGCTCAGTCGATCGCAGGTCGCACCGGCGTATCGTACCGCGGTCACGATCTCCGGGTTGGTGACCGCAATCGCGGCGTATCATTATCTGCGCATCTTCGAGAGCTGGAATGCGGCCTATACCCTCAAGGACGGCGTGATCGCGGCGACCGGTTTCGCCTTCAACGATGCCTATCGCTATGTCGACTGGTTGCTGACCGTGCCGCTCCTGCTGGTCGAGCTGGTGCTCGTGATGCGGCTGTCGCCGGAACAGACGTCGTCGAAGACGGTCCGGCTCGGATCGGCCGCGGCGCTGATGATCGTGCTGGGCTATCCCGGCGAGATCGCGGCCGATATTCCGACCCGTGCGCTGTGGGGGACGCTGTCGGCGATCCCGTTCGTCTACATCGTCTGGGAGCTGTTCCGCGGGCTTGGTGAGTCGATCGAACAGCAGCCGGTCGCGGCCCGCGATCTGGTCCGCCGCGCGCGCCTGCTGACGTTCGCGTCCTGGGGATTTTATCCAATTGTATACATGGCGCCCTACGCCAACCTAACCGGCGCCACCGCAACGACCGTGATCCAGCTTGGCTACACCATCGCAGACATCGTTGCGAAGGCCGGCGTGGGCGTCCTGATCTTCATGATCTCGGTGCGCAAGTCGCAGGTCGAGGCGCACAGCCCGCTGGTTCACGCCGAGTGATCGCGGTGCCCGGCGCCGCATGATGGGTGCTGTCAGCATGAACCACCACCGCGTCCAGATTGGGCGCGGTGGTGTCGTGCCGGCTGCGTTCTGGCTTGCCGGCGTGTATCTCGTCATCGCGTCTGCCGCGCAACTGCCGCTCGATGGACCTACCGGGACGACAATTGCGACCCTGGTCTTCGTTGCGGGCGGATTGCCGCATGGCGCCTACGACATCGCGCTGCTCGCCCGCTCGACCCGTCTCCGCAGCGGCGGGTTGGGGCTGGCGGTTATGGCGTACATCGGTGTCGCAGCCGCGATGGCAGTGCTGTGGTTGGTCGCCCCGGTAGCAGCGCTGATTTTGTTCCTGATCGTTGCAGCGATCCATTTCGGTGAGGACTGGACGATGATCGACGAGCCGCTGCTCAGAATGGCAGCGGGCACTGCGATCATCGCGGCGCCCGCGATCGGCCACCCAGCGACGGTCGCCCAACTCTTTGTCAGCATGGCGGGCGGCCCCGGCGGTGAGGTCGTCGCGCAAGCGATGATCGCATTGGCGCCGGTTGCGTTGCTGGTGACCGGCGTGGGGATCGGGGTGGCGTGGCACGAAGGCGCGCGCGAGTGGGCAGCGGCGACGGCGTTCGCGATTCTGGCTTTGATCGTGATGCCACCCGTCGCGGGCTTCGCGCTTTTCTTCGTGTTTCTGCATTCGCCACGCCATATCGCTGCCGCCCGTACAGTGCTGGCCGGAATGTCGCGGACGATGTGGCTGGCCACCGGAGCAGGGATGTCCGCGTTCGCGATCGGCGGGTGGTTGGTTTTTGCGACGCACGTCGAGGGCTTGCCGACCGATATGACGGCACAGGCGTTTCAGTTGTTGGCGGCCGTCGCCCTGCCACATCTGCTGTTGTCGCGCTGGCTCGAACGGCGGCTCGAACGGCGTCTGGAACTGCCGTCTGCAGTGTTACGGCAGACCTAGCCGCCCAACATCCGATCCGCGAGCATGCGGCCCGATAGCCACGCGCTTTCGATCCGCGGCGCGAGCAGCCAATCGCCCGCGGCGCCAAGTCTTGCCTCGGCGTTCCACAGCGCGCCGTGATTGGCAGCGGTGGCGCGGGCGTAACGCCAGCGATGCCCGGCGCGGACGATCGGCTCGGGCATTGGCTCTTCGGCATGATCCGCCAATGCCGTGAGGAGCCGCCCGACAACGCTGTCCGCCGAGTCTTCGAGATGGGTCGTCGACCAATCCGGCGTGGCCTGGACCACCCACGCCTCCGGGCCGTGACGCCCCGGCTTGGCGCTGTTGCGCGCCGCCCAGCCGATGATGCCGGCGTGTCTGATTATGTCGTCGGCAATCGCCACGGGTTGGGCAAAGGCCAGCATTACAGTCCAGCTCGGCGAGGAGCGGCAGGCCTCGGCCTCGGCCGCCATTACCGGATTATGATCGGCCAATAGCGGTGCGGCCTGTTCGGCGGGAACGGCGATAACGACGGCGTCGAACGGGCCTGCTGTAAGAGAATTGGTCGGGGATAGGTCGCTCGGAGCGAGATCGGTCGAAGACAGCGCGATATGCCAACCGGCATCGCTGCGGCGGATCGCGGTCACTCGGTGCCGCCAGTGAACGTCGGCTTGGTCGGCGAGATACTTGACGATCGCGTTCATGCCCGGGGTGCCGACCCAGGCATCGTCCCCTGCCGCGGGCCAGCGGGCGATCACCCCAGCCGCCGCCCATTCGCCGACCGCTGTGACAAAGGCCGGATCGCGTGCCGTCAGATATTGTGCGCCGTGATCGAACGCTGCCTCGCCCGCAGACGTCTCGACACGTCGTGTCGACATCCGCCCGCCCGCACCGCGGCCCTTGTCGAACAGCGTGACACCGTGGCCGGCGTCCTGCAGGCGGAGCGCGCAGGACAGACCGGCAATGCCCGCACCGATGATCGCGATTCTCATGACGGTCTCCGTTATACCCGTACCGCCGGGGGCGGACACGCACCGCATGAACGGTCCGCTCCAACGCTACAACACCGGTAGGTCGCCGATATCCGGCATCCTCGTGGGAAGTTGATTTCCCTCAACCTGGCAGGGCCGTGACGATGCCGCATGTCGTTGGTCAGCGCGGTGTGGCGAGCGCGCAGACCGCATAGCCGAGCGGAGGTAGCGTAACGGTAAGGCTCCCTGGGGCGGCAACCTTGCCGCAGCCCGTGCCGGCAAGCGTCCGCGCCGATGTCGCGTCGACGCCGATCTCCACCTGCCGGGTCAGCGCAGTCGTCGCGGTGTTGAACGCCAGCAGGACTTCCGCCTTCGTGACCGGATCGAAACGCGAAATCGCGAGCAGCCCCGGCATGTCCTCACGCGCGCGGAGCGTCTGCCGGCCGCGGGTCAGTGCGGGCGTGGCGGTGCGGAGTCGTGCCAATATGGCCGTCTGGCGAAACAGCGGATTGTCGCCGCCGAAATGCGCGGTGGCGGTCGTGCTGTCGGTGCCGATCAGATGATTGTCGTTGTACACGGCGACCTTGCTGGCGAACATGTCCTCGCGGGCGTCCTGATCGTTGCCGTCGCTCACAAAGCCTTGTTCGTCGCCCGAATAAATCGTGGGCACCCCGCGTAGCGTCAGCAGCATTGCGTTGGACAGCATCACCCGCGCCAGCACTTCGTCGTCGCCAGCCCGCGGAAATGCCTTGCGAACGAAGGTCGCGAACCTGCCGTCATCATGATTGCCGGTAAAGGTCGGCAACGTCACCGCGGTGTCGAAGCCTCGGGCATATAGCGCGTCACCGTCGAACAGCGCCTCGAATGCGTCGGTCCCACGCGTACCCGCAACCGTCTCGACGATCGCCTGTCGGAATGAGAAGTCGAGTACCGCGGGTAGTTTGTCGACGATCGTGTGTTGCGCGAGTACGGCGGGGCGTACCTCGTGGTCCGAAACTTCGCCAAAGATGTGGAAATTGGGAATGCCCTTGGCAGCGGCACGGGCCTGCATCGCAGGGACGAACGCAGCCCAGAATTCGGGGTTCACGTGACGCGCGGTGTCGATGCGGAAGCCATCTACACCGTAGCGATCGATCCAGTCGCCGAAAATGTCTATCATCCCGGACACGACCCGAGGATTCTCGGTCATCAGATCGTCGAGACCGACGAAATCGCCCATCGTCGAACTTTCGTTGCGATAGGTCGTGTCCCCACGATTGTGATAATAGCGCACGTCGTTAAGCCAGCCAGGAACCTTCACGTCCCGTTCGCCGGCGGGGACGAATGGCGTATAGGCATAGTCGCTGCGGGTGAGCTTGGCGAAGTTGTCGGCGGTGTGGACATCGTCGCCGGCGAAGCCTGGATTGATCGCTGCGCCATTGGCGCCAAGCCGACGCTGGTACGGATAGTCTGCCCGGCTGCGATAGGGGCATTCGCGTTTGCCGACGCACTCGCGGTACTGGATTACGTCCGCGGTGTGGTTGATGATGATGTCCATATAGACCTTCATCCCGCGGCCATGCGCGGCTGAGACCAGCGTCGCAAAGTCCGCGTTGGTGCCGAGATGCGGGTCGACCTGCGTGAAATCGGTGATCCAATAGCCGTGATAGCCGGCAGATTGCTGGCCCGGAGCGCCCTGTACGGGCTTGTTCTTGAACACCGGTCCGACCCAGATTGCGGTTGCGCCGAGGTTCTGGATATAGTCGAGGCGCCGGGTCAGGCCTTTGAGATCGCCGCCGTGGAAAAAGCCCTTGGCAGTCGGATCGAAGCCGGTGACCTGCGCGCCGCCGCTCAATCCACCACGATCATTGGAGGGGTCGCCGTTCTCGAACCGATCGGGAAGCAGGAAATAGATGACCTCGTCCTGCGGCAGCCGCGCGCGGTAGTCAGCGACCTTCGCGGGCACGGTCATTGTCGGCGGGGTCCTTGAGGCCCCAATCTGCGCGGCGACCAAAGGAGTCTGCTCGGCTACCACAGGTTTAGGGGCGGCCAACGCGTGAGGCGCGGCGAAGGCCAACGCTAGCAGTATCGTGGATCTCGCGGCCAACCTCGACATGCACTTCCCCTCCATCACCGCATGCCCGATCGTGCCGACCATGTTACCGTTCGCTGTGCGGATGCTCGGTCGCGAAACCAAGCATGGCGCATACGTATTCACGCGGTCCGCAAGCGCAGGGGGCTGGATAGGAAGGCGAGTCCAACAAAGCGGGGGACGGCGCAAACCGTCTGAGCGGGGCGGCTGATTGAAGCGACTATCGAAGATATCGGGCGTCTGTGCCCGGGCGCTTTCACCCATCCTCACGCCTCTCAAACCGCAACATCCGCGGAAGGCCCCGGAACATCATCGGAATGAGGATTTCCGATAATGCTAGAAAACGGCGGAAAGCCTTGGTGCACCCGACTGGTCTCCAATAACCGCAGGATCTCAGCATGTTGGATCGGCTAACCGCTTTAATTTTGCCCACGGAATCCCGTCAGTTCTCGCAAAATTGGCTAACCGGTCATGAGCGCCCGTTCGCTCTACAAGATCGTTGGCGGAAAAGCCTCGAAGGGTCATCGGACCGGCCAGCCGGTTCGCCGCAGCAGCTTCCGAGCCGGTGAGCGCGAGCCGCGATACTGGCGGCCGTTTAACAAGGCTGAACGCAATGCGCGCATGCGTGCTGCCGAAACCTACGACCAGAAGCACAAGATCGCTGGCAAGCGTAACGGGCCCTTGGGCGCGATCGGCGTCGACGTGCTGCGCGAGCTGATGCGAATGATCGACTTCAAGACGGGCAGGCTCGAACCCGCCATCGCGACGTTGGCGACACGGCTAAGCCGTTCGCGCGGCGCGATCGTCAAGGCGCTCGCGCGTCTGAAGGATCATGGCTTTCTCAACTGGATCCGGCGGTTCGAACCGATCAAGGACCCCGACACCTTCGGCCCCCAGGTCAAGCAGGTGACGAACGCGTATTGGTTCGGCCTGCCAAAGGAAGCGGCCGACATGGTCCGCCGCATGATGGGCAAGGGGCCGATGCCGGACGACGAGGTGACCCGTAGGAAGGCTAATGAAGAGGAAACCGCGGCGATGCTGGCGACGATCTCGGCCGAGGACCTCGCGGCTTTCCGTGCCGGCGACGAGTCCCCTCTCGCGAAAGCTCTCGCTTCGCTAGGCCGTCGCGTAGACCTCTGTAACGCGAATTCACCGGGTGGTCAGAACCCAACCCTACAAGGTTAAATATAAAAGGAACGCCGTTGGCGTGCGCAGATTTGCTGCTCCACCAAGCCCCCAAGGGCCCGAACCCGACGGGTTCAACATCCAGCGACCGCGGGTGAGCGTGCCGGCTTGCGCCGTCCCGTGCATCCTAGCGAGGATGCGGAAAATCCGTCAGATCTTCCTAAGATACCTCATTCTCTGTGCGACGAAATGGGAGCTTAACCGGTTATGGATTGCTCCGAACACTTCGCCGATGTACCCCGAGGCGAGGGGATAAGCAGTAAATGCAGTTTTTATTCGATCCAGGAAATGCGGCTGCTGTGGGAGCGTGGGGATTAATTCTCGGAATCCTTGGAATAGTTTTAACTTTGGTTGGTTTTATCATCTCCATCCGACAGATACGTCAGGCAAAAAGTGTGGCACAATCGGCCGCCGATGCCGTAAGCGCCGTGCAAATTCGTGTTAGTCGATATGATGCAGCAGTTGATTTAGCAGAGGCGAAGTCTTCTCTGCAAAATGCCCGTCATTATGCCAACTTGGATGCTTGGCCTCAGTTTGTAACCTGCTACGAAATTACATCGGAGGCACTCGGGCGGGTGGCACTTCAGGCAATGTTTACGGAGGGTAAAGTTGCGGAAGATATTAAAAAATCTAGATCGAGAATTTCTAAAATCTGCAATCTGATCGAAAAGTTTTTGGAAGGAGCCGGTCCGGTGCCTAAGAAATCAGATATCAACAAAGCAATTCGAGGCGAAATGACAATTGTTCAGGAAGCCGAGCAAAAAAACTGGAAGGGAGCTATCGCGTGACGAAGGAAGAGAAGCAGGCGATGATCGTCAATGCGCTAGTGAAAAGTAATCTACAGGGTAAACTTACTTGGAAACCTTTTGAGCCAGTTCCGGGCACCGTCTACACTGAGGTAGGGGGTAAAATGGTGTATCTAAGCAACGTCCGCAATAATGAATTGGACTCAATTCAGGTCGAAATATACGCTGACGGTGGATTGGCGGATAAATTCGTAGATGATGACTTGGTAGATGCCCAAGTTGCTTCTGTCTCGAATGACACGTGGTTCTTGACATTGACAGGACTTCTAGTAAGCGCCCGCCGCAAATCGACTGGGGCAGATGAGGTTCTAGATAGTTTGTTGAAAGATCTAGAGGAATAGCGATTATATCGAGGATTGACTTAGAACGTCGACGACCGCTGAATGACTACTGTTGTTAATTTACGGTTGGGTGCTGAGGTGGGGTAGTGCCGGGCCAGTTTGTCGATCGTTGGAAATCGCGTGATATTACCGCTTAATATTAGCTCTCGAAAAAGTCCGATCCACGTCACCTCGGTATCTGTGAGCAAGTGCATCAATCCGCATCACCGTCAGAGCCCTCCGCGGACCTAGAAGCGCTCGGTTACAGAGGGCCTGCATCAAATAGCAGTACTGCATCAAAAGCGACCTACAAAGCGGGCGGGCGAGGCGGGGGGAATAGCGCGTGATTTGGGGTCGCAGGTTCAGGGGCAGGCGACGCGCTTCGGTTGCGACCTAGGGGGGGGGCAGGGGCGGTCGAGCGCATTGGTGCCGACGTTGACCAAACGTTAGACCGCCTCTGTGCGGGGTTCCTATGGGGCCGCTGTTGCGAACTTGCCATTCCGCTTGCGCCCATGATCGGTCGTTCCGGACACATTAGATCGCTGCCTATAGCGGACGTTCGTTCAGCGACGTGCCACACCGTCGGCGGAGGGGGCGTGCGTATCTCGCCAGCACATTCCTATCACCGTCAAAGTTGGCGATCATTAGGCACCCCTTTAACCTTTAGCCCCAGCGTTTTCGCCGTGACCCGCTTCTCAGCCTCGCCGACCTTCTTCGCCACGGCCTGACAGCGCCAGCTAATGAGGATGCTCGACCCCATAAATATCAGCACCGGTAGCACCAGATAGATGAAAAAGATAAACCAGACGCCGTCCTGTCCAGCATCCAAGTTTTGGTAGGCAGTGGTATACGCGAAGTAGGCCAGACTGGTCGAGAAGAGTGCGAACACAACGGCCAGCAGACGCCGGTTCAGGTCGTGAAATCCAATCTCCAGACCGCTTACATCGTAACTCAGTCGCTTGGCGTTGCCGATCTCCACGGGCCCCATGTTGCCACTGACCACGGCCTGCCTAAGGGTCGCCACTCTACGCGTAAGACCCGCCACGCCGGTCGTTGATACTGCTTGAATAACTGCGAGCGCGAGATACAATCCTAACCCGACAGTTTGCACGTTGGCCATCTGACCAAAGGTAAGCCCCGCCTTCGTCGCTTCCCAAGGCCATTCGATACACAAGTGAAAATTCCCGCTGTAGCCCTCAAGTCTGCTCTTATCGCGAGAGGCCTCGATGTGGCTACCCTCTCGCAGCGCACTGGCGTGCCTAAATCCGTCCTAAACCGAACGCTTGAGGACAAGGGTGAGCTGGACGAGGATCAGATTAGGTCCATTTCGGAAGAATTGGCGGTTCCGATTCAGGCGCTGTTCGCGCGCCAGCAGCTGAACCTCTTCCCGGCCGTTGATTTTCGCTCCGTGACGCCCGGCGTGGGTGAGTTCGAGAAGGGCACGCTCCAAGCGATCAATTTCGTGGAGCGCCTATCCAGCACTATTACCGCGCTCGACATGGACGTGGAACTAGATGACAGCGTTGAGCAATTCACCACCACGACCTATTCCCAAAAAGAGGCCATCGATCTCGCGAAGAAGTGGCGCAAGACGTGGGGTATCAGCGATAACCAGCAGCTGGAGTGGCAAAACGCCAATAAGCTCTACACCAGTCTGCGTGACTTCATCGAAGGCTTGGGCGTTCTCGTTCTGCATAGGCAGTTCAAGACGCGGGAAGCCGCAGGATTGTATCTGCAGGCCGATAATGGGCCCCATACCATCGTCATCAATACAACGGGTAGTAGCAAGGCCCGCAAGCTGTTCACGCTCGCGCATGAGTTTGGCCACCTGCTTCTAAGAGCCGAAGGTGCATCCAACCCGTCCGTGTTGAAGAACAAGGTCGAAAGATTTTGTAACCGCTTCGCAGCTTGCCTCCTGGCGCCTAGGCGGATCATCGAATTGGCGCTTGATCGGTTTGGCTACACGCCGAGAGCCGATGACACGTTCATTCGCCTATTTGCCGCGAAGCTAGGTATCAGCCAGGAAGCGACCTATCTTCGGATGGTAGAACTGAACTATCTCACCCCTTCCGACTACGCGAAATGGAAGGCCAAGTTCGCGAACAACGGGTCCGTGCCAACCGGCGATTTGAGCGACGGTGCTGGCGGCGGCAGTTCTGACGTGCTTCGCGACAAGCAGACACAGTATGGATCGACCCTTCTCAACCTGCTCGCACGCGCTCGTCGCACTGGTCAGCTGGACGAGATCGACATTTTTCGCCTGTGCGGCTTAAAACCCAAATATCAAAATCAGCTGTTTGGGGTCGCCTAGCGGATGGCGGCGAAACCCAAGAGTAAGCCGGAGCCTAAGTGGGTAATAGACCTGCATGGCATCAAGGAGGCGCTTACTACTCGATCAAATGCGAGAGCCAGGGTGATCGACGCCATCGAGAGCGGCGAAATGGTTGTCATGCGTTCCGTGCAGAGCGAGCTTGCCGCCGCCTATCCCGAGATTTGGCCTGATTTCGTCGCAATCAAGGGCAAGAAGTATCGCGACACGCCAATGGCGGTCTATGATGCCGCAGGTCAACTTCAAGGCACCCACGGCACCTCCTTGCTAGGTGGCATCCCCGACTTCGCCCACTTCGAAGCGGTGGCGCTTGCTCGTTCAATGAAGTGTCGGCTCGTGTCCGCAGGCAAAGGGCTTGCGCACTGTAAAAGCATCGCCAGCAAATGCGGCATCCCGGACGGTGAAGTGGCGAACATCAACGCGGTCTAGGCCCGTGCGTTCACCCACCGTTTCCGCCCCTGCGTTGCATGAATGTCGTCGCGACGAGCGCGAGCACCCCTAGGGTCAGGGCACCTAGAAGCCACTGCGTCAGGTTGTAGATTTGATCAACGCTGGCCTTAATCATCGCGATGCTCTGCTGATTGCCATCCTTAATATTCTCGATGTCCCGCTTCATCAGCGGCATGGTTAGCGCCTCCTCGGGGCTACGCTGGATCGCCTCCTCCAACTTGGCCTGACGAGCGGAGATCACGTCCAATTTAGAGCTGAGTCGCGCCAACTGGATCACGGTCCGATCACCCTCAGACAGCTTCGCCATCACATCCTGCTCACGACGTACCGCGGTGATTTCCTGCTGAAGGTTACCGGTAATGCGAATGAGGCGGGCATCGAGTTCAGCGCGTGATGCTAACACACGGTTGGATCCGAGAATGTCGATGTTGTTTTTTTCACTGAAGAGCGCCGTAACGGTTGCACCTACCGACACCGTAGCGAATGTGAATACTGCCGCCGTAGCCAGATCCCACCGACGGCTTTTGCGCTCAGACCGCATCTTCTGTGTGTCGTTCGCCGCTAAAGTTTCGCCCATGTCGCTAGATATCCCGCCTTATTACCCTGAGAACAGCCTAGCCAGCCGATGCGCTCCGCACAACGCAGCGCGACCAGCAATCCAGTAGGTAACCGCCCGTCGAGTGATCGGCAGGCGCCCGTTCCCGGAATAGGTCAATCGGGCGCCGAACGGTCGAAAGCGGATCGTTCACGGCAGTTGGCAGCAAATGTCTGTGTTCCTCTGTCGTCGCTCCGCAGCGAACCGGCCGCTTTCCTCCCCATTCCGGCCATTCGTGCTACTCCGAGAAGAGCCACCACGCACACACCGCACATATTTACCTCTAGGTGCAGCAATCTGCATCCAACTGAAGGACCCAAAATCGCCCATAGAGGTTAGGTTGTGCCGGGCTGCATCAGATCTGCGAACTGCATCCAAAGCCACCTAAAAAGCTCGCGGGCGAGGCGGGGGTTCTTGCGCGGTATTTGGGGTCGCGGCACCGAGGGGCGGGTGGCCAGAGACCGGGGGCGGCTTTCACGTCGGATCGGTCAAGAAAGGTAGGCCCGGTCTCCGTCAGACGTCATTTGAGTTGTATCGTCGCGGAACGCGGACGACAGCTTGCGCCCAATTTCGGAAACTCGGGTTGCAAATCGGGGCTTCCAAAACGAGCCATTCGTTCAGGGCGATATTTCCCATACCCCCCATTCCGCATAAGCTCGATTGCGGACGTTAGAAGAGGCTGCCACTGCGGCGAGAGTATGTTGACCAGAATCGACAATGAAGATGCCGGCGTACTCGCGTGTGGGAGAACGAGATGATCCTGGCGACGTTTATCGCGGCATGGGCAGCGCAGTCTGCGCCAGAACAAGCTTTGCCGGTAGCAGCAAGTAAGCCGCTCTTTTCGTATTTTGTCTGCATCTTCGATCCGATTGCAGAGAAAACTGGCGGCGGGTTACCTGCTGGCCGAACGGAGCGAGAGCAGATCGTGACCGAGATACTTGCGCGATGTTCCGCCCGGAGATCGACTTCACGCAATGCAGCGAGACTGGCGGCGCCCTCAGGCTCTGGCAAAGCTGAGATCGAGCGTGCCTTGAATGCTGCTGAGAGCGAGTTTCGCTTCCTGATTGTAGATCGCGAGAAGGCCATAGCGGGGTCTGACGCGTTTTGCCGTGCTCGGGGAGACGAACCCGGATGCTGATAACTCAGCGGTAAGTGCGACAGCTTCGCGGAATGACGGCTAACCTTCCGAAACCGCCCATTCCGCTAACGCCCACACTCGGACATCCCGCTGGGCAATTCCCACTATCGAAAGCAGTCATCCGTTCATCCCGTCAGATTGACCACAGGGCTTACGGTCCGTATATGTTTCGTATTGCTTTGAGAAAGGGGCGGACATGGGCATTGTGAAAATTGACGACAGGCTGCACGAGGAGGCTCGCAAGGCCAGCACTGTTATGTGCCGCTCCATCAATGCGCAGGCAGAGTTCTGGATGAAGATCGGTATGCTTGCCGAAACGAACCCGGCCTTGTCGTTCAACGATATTGTCAAATCACAGTTAGCCAACGGTCCTGTTCGCCTCGTCGAAGCCGAAGCTGCCTGACATGGTCAAGACCTCGGATGAACTTGCGCTCATGCGCGTCTCCGGCAAGCTGCTTGCCTCGGTCTTCGAGATGCTCGACGAGCAAGACCTAGACGGAATGTCGACGCTCCAGATCAACGACATGGTCGAGCACTTCATCACCGTGGACCTCGCGGCACGCCCGGCCAGCAAAGGGCAGTACGGCTTCAAGTTCGTCTTGAACTGCTCGATCAACCATGTGGTTTGCCACGGCGTGCCGAACGAAGACGAGATCGTTCGCGGCGGCGACATCATCAATCTCGACATCACGCTCGAGAAGAACGGCTTCATCGCGGATTCGAGCAAAACGTATCTGGTTGGGGAGGCACCGCCAGCTGCGAAGCGACTGGTACGCGTTGCCCAAGAGGCAATGTGGAAGGGCATCGGCCAGGTTCGACCCGGCGCCCATATTGGCGACATTGGCTTTGCAATCGAGCGTCATGCTAAAAAGCATGGCTACTCAGTCGTGCGGGAATTCTGCGGGCATGGCATCGGTCGCGAGATGCACGAGGAGCCGCAAGTCATGAACTTCGGGCATCCGGGAACGGGTGTGCGGCTACGCGAAGGCATGGTGTTCACAATCGAACCCATGGTCAACCAAGGCACCCGGAAGGTCGTTACGCAGGACGACGTGTGGACGGTCGTTACCAACGACCGAAAACTGTCGGCCCAATTCGAGCATACGGTCGCAGTTACGCGCGATGGGGCGGAGGTTCTGACGCTTCGGCATGACGAGAAGTCCATGTCGGCGCGCGTGGCTTAACACCGGAACGTCTGCTTTCGCTGCCTGTCTTCTCAAGCAGCCCGACCGCTTTCCTCCCCTATACGGCCATCCCACTTGCGCTCATAGGCGGCCGTTCGAGGCTGGGTAAATCAGTGCGAAGCCTGTCGACGAAAGGTTAAATGCTTGCGGGCTCTATTTGCTCCGATCCTTGCTGGTGCCACGTTCGGTGGTCGACTTGTGGCGTGTATTGGCGCGGCGCTGAGCATCGCGTTCACCGCACTTGTGACAGCGATGGTATTCGGAGACGGGTGGCCCGCCGTGCTGCTCGTGGCCCCCATGGGCGCTTCGGCGGTACTCATCTTTACCGTTCCTGCCAGTCCGCTCGCGCAACCCTGGGCAGTGATCGGTGGCAACGTCATCTCGGCTATTGTCGGCGTTGGGATAGCATCAATGGTGTCATCGCCTGGGCTTGCGAGTGGCCTGGCAGTCGGAGGTGCAATCCTGGCGATGTCACTGCTGCGCTGTCTGCACCCTCCTGGCGGGGCTGCTGCACTGACCGCGGTGATGGGCGGTCATGCGGTGACCACAGCCGACTGGATGTTCCCGCTAATGCCAGTGGGGATTAACGCAGTAATCCTGACCACTGCCGGGGTGGTCTTTCATCATCTGTCTGGCCATTCGTACCCGCATCGCCCTGTATCAGGCCTGCAGATGCCCGCCGGTCCGCAGGTTGAGGGCATCCCTCATCCTGAAGATCTCGACGCAGCGCTCGCTGACCTTGGCGAGACATTCGACATCGGCCGCGACGATCTCGAGCTACTGTTCGACCGTGTGAGAGCCCATAGGGCAATGCGTCGTGGAAGTGAGAAGTTTGGGGGCCGCCGTTAGGCTCCACCGATCAGGTCGCGAGATCGTTTGCGTATACCCGTGCCCGTTCAATTCACCGACACCTAGAAGCGGACCGTCCGCTTTCCTTCCCATTCCAGCCATTCCGTTTCCGCCCATATAGCGGACATTCCACGGGCCGGGGTGACTGCAGGTTACCCGCCGGCTAGGTGAGACTGCTAATAGCGATCGGAAGTCGATCAGCCTTCAGGAGAGTGCCTGTGCTTTTTCACACCATGGTCGGATCCAATGACATTGAACGGTCCAAGCGCTTCTACGACACGGTGCTCGGCACCTTGGGTGCAGGGGAAGGGACGCGAAATATCGCCGACAGCGGCCATACACGTCTGATCTACAATAACGGCGACGGAACTAACTTTATCGTCAGCCAGCCGATCAACGACGAACCGGCAAGCGTCGCCAACGGCAGCACCGTCGCCTTTTCCTGCGACTCGCCCGAAAAGGTGAAGCAGCTTCACGATACCGCCGTTGCCGCTGGCGGGACATCGATCGAAGCTCCGCCCGGACCGCGCGAAACTGCCTCCATGGGCACCATCGAGCTGGCCTATTTTCGTGACCCCGACGGCAACAAATTGTGCGGAATTCATTTTCCTGCCTGATTTGTCCGACACGGGTCCGCTTCTATTTATAGCGGACCCCGATCATCGGATCCCGCGAATGTCCGCTTTCCTTCCCATTCCGGTCATTCCGTCCGCAAGCTCGCGCCTACCCGGCAGATGCGGGGCGGCATGACGCCGCCCCGATCGTCAGCGGGGATCAAAGTTTGAGATAATCAGCTCTGCGGCCTTCACCGGCCCGCCGCTGACGCTGTACGTCGTGTCCGCCTCGATCATGTGGAACGCGGCGAAGGTCGCACGCACGCCGGGCGTATCGTTGATCGACAAGAAGAACTTGCCCTTGATGCCGGCGAGCTGGGCGGCGAGCCGGTCGAAGTCGTCCCGCCCGAACACGTCCTGTCCATAGTCCTTCTCGCAACCCCAATAGGGAGGATCGAGGTAGAACAGCATGCCGGGGCGATCATAGCGGCCGATGAAGTCGCAGTAGCCGAGCTGCTCGATCATCACGCCAACGAGACGCTCGTGGATATCCGCAAGCATCGGCTCCAGTTTGGCGACGTTGAACCGCGCGCCCGTCGTCGTGCTGACGCCGAAGTTGCGGCCGTTCACCCTGCCACCGAATGCCAGGCGCTGCAGGTAAAGGAAGCGGCATGCGCGCTCCAGGTCGGTCAACGTCTCGGGTGGCGTCGCCTTCAACCGTTCAAACTCGGCGCGGGCGGCGACGCGGAATCGCAGCATGTCGATCATGTACGGGTAGTGGCGCTGGAGCACGCGGAAGAACGTCACGACATCGCCCGACACGTCGTTGATGACCTCGACCTTCGGTCGCGAACGGCGTCGCAGGAAGATCCCGCCCATGCCGACAAAGGGCTCGGCATAGCCGTCATGGTCGACGCGCTCGATCATCGCGACCAGCCGCGAGGCCAGATTACGCTTGCCGCCAACGTAGCCTGCCGCGGGTGCGACGGGCCGAACAAGATTCAGGGTGTTCACTTTACGTTCTCGCTGCATAAGGCCCGCACCCTGCGAATCGGCAGGGTGCGGGACGGCCGGTGGCCGATGGTCGTGGCGAGAGTGATCCTCGTCGGTTTGCCGGGTTGCACCCCGACATCCCCCGCCCGGCTATGCCGGACGCGAAAGCTATTTGACGGGCGCGATGGCGCGCGGCGTGAACCGGACGGCTTCGAAGCCGACGCGGTCGTTGATCTCGAGGAACGCCATCTGCAGCGGCAGGATCTCCAGCTCGAAGAACATGTCGACCGCCTCGCTGATCTTGCCGAGCTGCGATCCCTGCGCCGGCACGATCCCAAGGACGGACGGCGGGGTGCGGTGCGCCGCCAGCACGTCGTCGCGCGTCGCGTTCTTGATCCCGAGGAACTCGTCCTTCGCGCCGACCTCGGCGATCGGCAGGATCTTGATGCTGCCTTCCTTGCCGCCGGGCGCGTGGACGAACAGGTTTTTGAAGTTGCCCGGCCCCTTCGAGTTTTTCAGCGCGTCGCGCAGCTCGTCGGTGTCGTTCTCGTCGATGTCGCCGGTGGCGTAGCCGAGCAGCAGCCCGATCTGCTTGAGGGCACGGACCCGGAGCCGTTCGCGTTCGAGTCCGAACTGCTCGACGCCGAGCGCGCCGACGTCTCGATCAGCGTCGAGCTGACCGAGGCCGTTCGCGTCACGCCAAAGGAGGGTGGCGGGTTCGACGCGGACCACCTCGAGGAGCCGCGCCAGCTCGACGAGTTTCCCGGCGTTTGCTGCGTGAGCCTGTGGCAGCTGTTCATGCGCGATCAGCTTGTCGCACAGACATCGGACGCCGCGTTCGTGCCTGACGCATGACCGGCGACCTTGCCCAGATCGAGCAGCTTGCCGGTGCGCTGCTGCGCCGCGTCGATTCGGGCGAGCGCCGCAAGATCCTGCGTTTGATGGCGCGGAGGCTTCAGCGCAGCCAATCGGCCCGTATTGCCCGGCAGCAGGATCCTGACGGCCAACCCTATGCGGCGCGCAAGGCGCAGCCGGCCGGCCGGCTGCGACGGCAGGGCACGATCAAGCGCAAGGCGATGTTTCGAAAACTCCGCAACGGCTCCAATTTTAAGGCCGGCGCAACCGATACGGAGGCATGGGTCGGTTTCAGTGGTCGCGCGGCACAGATCGCACGCGTCCATCAGGAGGGGCTTGAAGACGCCCCTGCCAAAGGCCGTAAGCCGGTCCGATACGCGCAACGCATTCTTCTGGGTGACACCGAGGCAGAACGGCAAGCAATGTTGGACACCGTCTTTCGGCATATCGATGCTGACGTCCGGTGACTATTTCGCCCAAGAATGGACGTTCCGATGGGCATCATGCGCGCTCAAAAGCGGACATCCGTTCCAGCATCAAAGTTCGGACTTAGCGATTTTGGGTACAAGACCCGAGAATCTTTTGTCAGGAGCGCCAGCTGTCAGCAAACTGTAAGCAAACTTCAACATAAATAAGGGGGTGATTTTGATAAGTTTTCATACTGAAGGTAACGGACATGGTCGGCTACACAGGTTGGGATAGCTTAGTAAAGACAGTTAAGACCAAAAATATTACCGTATTGCTTATTGCATTTTCGTGTTTAATGCCGCCCTTAGCCAGTGGACAGACCTACCTCGTACGCCGCCTGAATGAGGGTAGTAGCAAGGGTTATTCGGATATCTATGCTTCACGTGCTGCTATATCCGGTGAGAAGATCAGAATATGGTTCGCCACACTGACCAATCCAGATTGTTCATCAGCAGGTACGGTAACGGCGCAGATTGTAACCCCACCCCATCACGGGCATGCCGACATCTCAACCGAAAAAGTTTATCCCAACTTTATTGCGCCGAACCCTCGAGTTATCTGCGACACACATAAAGTCGATGGCGTTCAGGCTTTTTATACATCCGATGCAGGATATCATGGACATGACAAAATTGTTTTGCAAAGCGCGACGTCCGAAGGACGCGTGCGACGCGTACTAATAGACGTTGACGTTCGCTAATCGCTTTTTGCTGCCAACTCGATCTGCCGCTAAGCCAACGAACACTATGGTGTGCGCATGCGTCGTGCTCGCCACTTTCCGTTTGCAATTGCAGACCCGCTCGATTCTTGGCTCGCTGAGTCGGCAAAGATAAGAACAGCATCAGCTCTATAGCTCCCCGTTCTCCGATCGTTGTAGTTGAAGGCGGTGCCGCGCTATGTCGGCCATCGACATCGGCGTTCCCGTAAGCTGCCGTTCCGCTTTCCTGCCCATTCCGGCCATTCCGCTTCCGCCCATAGTCGGTCACTTACCAAGCATCTTCGCTTCCTAATTGCGGACGTAGGAAAAACCGACGATCATGCGCCATGGCCAACCTCCGTATCGGTCGAGATGCTCTACCCAAGCCGTGGGCCAACCCGCTCATATTCGTTCTGACCGGCAGTGGTTGCAGCGTGGAGGCAGAGATTGAGCAGGAAGCAGCCATCGAATACCAAAGCGCGTGGCGTTCAGGCGGCGCATTCGCGCTTGCGCCACAGCGAACCGAGTATTTCGTCCAAAGCGTCGAGGATGCCGCAAACCGGATGTTGTCCACCGGTGACCCGGCCAGTTCCCCTCGACTCCTTCTAAGATGGGCGGATCTGAACCCGAGCGGACAGGGTAGCTAAGGCCATCTGAGCGCCCGAAAACGGACGGGCGGCTTTCATTCCCTTCCGGCCATACCGCTTCCGCTCAATAGCGCATGCGGGGGCGGCGTGTTAGCAGAAGAGGTGTCACGTCGATTCCTTGCCCATCCACTCGTCATTTGGCTTCTCGTCGTGAGCGCTGCGTTCGTAGTTGAGACTGCCTTTCGGGGTAGGACTGAGGCCATTGCGAACATTCCATTTCGAGCAATAGCAGTAGCCGTCACGATTTTTTGGACGCGTCGTGCAGCGCGGAGCCGCATGGCCGATCGTTGGTCGGCACTAAGAAAACCGGTCGTTCGTGATAAAAAAATCAAAAGTTTTGCATCAGCGCCTTTGGGGGAGTCGTTGACAGCCACATCCGGCCTCTGCCATTTTGATGATGGCAGATGTCGCCAGCCGCTCGCGTCCGCAAGGATAAGGTGAAGGCATCGAGGTATGATCTTCACCGGATAATCCGCCCGGCGATGGATCGGCAATGCGAGCACCGATGACCCGTTGCCGGCGCGAGGAACTATCATGCCGACTATTGATCAAGCCAAGGGAATGGCAAAACGACTGCGTTCGGCGCTCGCTGAGCGTGCCGTCGATATAACACACTCCATCAGCCTCGAACTCATTGCGGCCGAACTGGGCCATCAGGATTGGAATACGGCTGCGGCGAAGTTGCAACCAATCCCGCCAGATGGCGTATCCTTCCATCAGGCGATACCGATCCTTCGCATCTTCGATGTGGTCAAGGCGCGGGAATTTTACTGCGATTTTCTTGGCTTTGCGGTGACGCTGGAACAGCGCCACGAACCCGATCTTCCCCTGTATATGGCGGTGGAGCGGAGCGGACTCGAGCTTCATTTATCGGAGCATCATGGGGATGCCAGCCCAGGATCGACGGCGTTCGTTTGGATGGTGGGTGTACGGGCATTCAACGCCGAATTGATCTCGAAGCAATACGGCTATGGCCGCCCCGGCATTATACGACAGCCCTGGGGCGATCAGATGGAGGTGCATGACCCTTTCGGAAACCGCATCAGGTTCTGCCAGAAGCGTAGCTAAGCGTGACGCGGTCGTTTGGTGACACCTAGCATCGCCGAACGGCCGCGATACGTGATGCAAAACTCACGGATTTCGCATCAGCGCAAAAACAGCAGGAAACCGAGGGCTCCAGCGATGCAAAATATTGATGCATCTGGGATACCCGTTCAGTGGTGGGTTTCCTGGGGTGTGGCCTCCAAAGCGGACGGTTTGCTTTCCTCCCATATCCGACGTGAAGCGCGAGTGTGAAAAACGATCTCACACCCGAACATGATGGCGCTGCCATGAGCTGACCGACGACATGGCCGGATGGCCGAGCCGTCCACTTTCACCGCTGTCGATTTATCGCGCCTACCCGCGCCGACGATCGTCGAGACCCTCGATTTCGATACGATCTACGGGCAGATGCTGGCGCAATCGGTGGCGCTGGTTCCCGATTTCGATGCAACGGTTGAGTCCGATCCCGCGGTCAAACTCCTGCAGGTAGCAGCCTACCGTGAGATGCTGCTGCGCGCTCGCGTGAACGATGCAGCGCGCGCGGTCATGCCGGCATATGCCATCGGGGCGGATCTGGATAACCTCGCCGCGCTCATGGGCGTGGCCCGGCTCGTCATCACGCCGGCCAACGAACAGACCGGAGCGGCAGCAGTACTCGAAAGCGACGAGGATTTTCGCCGTCGCCTCGTCCTCGCACCGGAGGGCTATTCGGTCGCCGGTCCCGAGGGCGCATACATCTTCCATTCGCTGTCGGCGTCTTCCGACGTTCTCGACGCCAGCGCGACCAGCCCGGCCACCGGCGAGGTGCGGATCACGATCCTCGCCCGCGCCGGTACCGGCGTCGCCTCGGCAGCGCTGCTTGCCGCAGTCCTTGCCTATGTTTCCGCTGAGACCCGCCGCCCGCTGACGGACTATGTCACGATCCAGTCGGCGGAGATCATCCAGTATGGGGTCGATGCCTCGATAAGGACGTTCGCCGGACCGGATGGCTCGATTGTCATCGCCGAGGCTCGCGCACGCCTTGCCGCCTACATCGCCAACTCGCACTGCCTCGGCCGCGACATCACGCGGTCGGGGATCTTCGCCGCGCTCCACGTCGAGGGGGTACAGAACGTCGTCCTGACCAGTCCTGCGGCCGACGTCGTTCTCGATCGGACGCAGGCCGGCTGGTGCACCGCCACCAACGTCGTGCACGCCGGGCTTGGCGAGTGACGCTACTCCCGCCCAACGCGACCGCGCTCGAGCGCGCCGTCGAGGCCAGCATGGCGCAACTGGCGGAGGTTCCGGTGCCCCTGCGCTCGCTCTGGAACCCCGATACCTGCCCGGTCGAGTTGCTGCCCTATCTCGCATGGGCGCTATCGATCGATAGCTGGTCGAGCGACTGGTCGGAGACGATCAAACGCGCGCGCGTTCGCCAAGCCCTACCGATTCAACGCCGCAAGGGCACCGCGTCATCGGTCCGCGACGTCGTCGAGTCCTTCGGCGGATCCGTTGCGCTTCGCGAATGGTGGCAGATGACGCCGCCCGGCGACCCGCACACGTTCAACCTGCTGCTTAACATCACCGACCAGACCGGCGCTCCCGTCGATGCTGCCTTCGTCGATGCCGTGATCGCCGAGGTCTACCGCACCAAGCCGGTTCGCTCGCACTTTACCTTTAGCCAGGCGCTCAACGCCACCGCCGGCATCGTGCCGATCGCAGCCGCGCGTCCTGCCGTTTTCGCCCGCCTCACCATGACCGCACCAGCGGCCTGACCCGGAGAGATCATGTCGATCGTTCTACGCATCACCGACGCCGGCCGCGCCGCGCTCGTCAACGCCGCCCGCGACGGCACCAACGCCGTGCGGATCGCATCCGTAGGCGTTGCACCGACCGCGATCGTCGCCGCGGCGAACACCGCCGCGCTGCCCGGCGAGGTGAAGCGCATCGCGACTATCTCGGGTGCAGGCGTCGCGGCCGACGTCATCCACCTGATTGTGCGCGACGAAAGCGCCGACACCTACACAGTGCGCAGCCTCGCTCTGTACCTGACGGACGGGACGCTGTTCGCCTCCTATGGGCAGGCCGCACCGATCATCGAGAAGTCGGCGGGCGCGCTGCTGCTGCTCGCGATCGACGCCACGCTGCTCGACGTCGCCGCCAATCAGATCACGTTCGGCAACACCAGCTTCCTTAATCCACCGGCCACGACTTCGACCCCCGGCGTGGTCGCGCTGGCGACCGATGCCGAGGCCATAGTCACGCGCCCCTTCAAGGTTAGCGGCGGAGGGTTCCACAGTTGGACCGAGGAAGAGATCGCGGCTTTCGAGCGGCGCCACCCGATCGGTACGGTCGCGCGGCTGGCGTTTGATCTGATGATCTGGACGGGCCAGCGCGGCGGTGACGCCCGCAAGATGGGCCCAGCAAGCGTCCGTGATACTCGGCTCGAACTTACCCAGGAAAAGACGAAGGTTTTCGTCTCGCTGCCGATCATGCCCGGCCTCGCGGAATCTATTCTTGCGACGCCGACGGTCGGCGCGATCTTCGTGGTCACTGAGTTCGGCAAGCAGTTCTCGGTGAAGGGTTTCGGCAACAAATTTCGCCAGTGGTGCGACGAGGCCGGCCTGCCGAATTGCTCAGCCCACGGGCTCCGCAAGGCCGCGGCGCGGCGGTTCGCCGAGGCAGGTTGTTCGAACCAAGAGATCAAGGCGTGGACCGGTCACACGACCGACAGCGAG
The DNA here is from genome assembly GCF_004340945.1 of Sphingomonas sp. PP-F2F-A104-K0414. Taxonomy (GTDB): domain Bacteria; phylum Pseudomonadota; class Alphaproteobacteria; order Sphingomonadales; family Sphingomonadaceae; genus Sphingomonas. The sequence continues at coordinate 329,369 of NZ_SLYD01000005.1, read as the reverse complement.
GTCGCACGATACACCGCTGCGGCCGATCAACGCACCCTTTCAGACACCGCCGCCGACAAGCTTTTGGCTAACCTTGCTGAAAGGTTAGCCAAAGATGCCGCTAAGGCATTGAAATCAGGAGAAAATAAATGACGTTTGGTGCACCCGACTGGATTCGAACCAGTGGCCTCTGCCTTCGGAGGGCAGCGCTCTATCCAGCTGAGCTACGGGTGCCGGATGGCCCGCCTAGCAAAGCGAAACGGGGGACGCCAGACGTTTTCGCGATCAGGGCTCTTCAGTCGGTGTGTGAATGACCGCTTGGGGTGACGAACTCGTGGCAGATCTGCTTTTTGGCAGCGGCGTCTTGGGTTTGTATGCGCACAGATCGCTCACGATGCAGCGCCAGCATTCGGGCGTCCGCGCCTTGCAGACATAACGGCCGTGCAGGATCAGCCAGTGATGCGCGTGGAGACGGAATGGCTGTGGAGTCGCCTTGTCGAGTTTCAGCTCGACCGCGAGCGGGGTCTTGCCGCGGGCGAGGCCGGTGCGGTTGCCGACGCGGAAGATGTGCGTGTCGACCGCGAACGTCTCGGCGCCGAACGCGACGTTGAGCACGACGTTCGCGGTCTTGCGTCCGACACCGGGCAGTCGCTCCAGTGCCGCGCGATCGTTCGGGACTTCGCCGCCATAATCGTCGATCAGCATCTGCGAGAGTGCGATGACGTTCTTCGCCTTGGTGTTGAACAGGCCGATCGTCTTGATGTGGCGCTTCAGCTCATCGAGGCCGAGCGCAACCATCTTCTCCGGCGTATCGACCTCGCGGAACAGCGCACGCGTGGCCTTGTTGACGCCGATATCGGTGGCCTGCGCGGAGAGCGCGACGGCGACGACCAGCGTATACGGGTTGACGAATTCGAGTTCGGTTTCGGGGTGCGGATCGGCTTCGGCCAGACGCGCGTAGAACTCGATGACGTCGGCTTTTTTCACCGCATCACAGCCCGAGCACGTCGCCCATCCGGTACCGGCCGGCAGGCTGACCGGCGAGCCAGATCGCCGCGCGTACTGCCCCTCGTGCAAAGATCGAGCGATCGTCGCCACGGTGGTTGAGTTCGATTCGTTCGCCTTCACCCGCGAAGATCACGCTATGGTCGCCGATCACCGATCCGCCGCGGAGTGACGCGAAGCCGATCGTACCTTCGGTGCGCGCGCCGACAAGGCCGGCGCGGCTGTCGACCCGGAGTTCGGCGAGTGACGATCCGCGGCCCTTGGCGGCGGCATCGCCGAGCAGGAGGGCGGTGCCCGACGGCGCGTCGACCTTGTGCTTGTGGTGCATCTCGACGATCTCGACGTCCCAGTCGGGGCCGAGCCGCGCGGCGGCCTCGCGGACGAGGATACCCAGCAGGGTCACGCCGAGCGAGGTGTTGCCGGTCTGGAGGATCGCGATATCGGCGGCGGCGTCGTCGATCATCGACTGATGCTGCGGCGACAGGCCGGTGGTGCCGATCACGATAGCGGTACCAGCCGCGCGCGCAGCGGTGAGGTGCGCCTCGACCGCGGAGGGCGTCGAGAAATCGACCAGCACGTCGGCAGTACGGGCGAGTGGGTTCGGGTCCTCGCGCGCGTCGACGCCACCGGCAAGCGATGCGCCGGCGGCCTCAATCGCTTCAACGATAGCCCGGCCCATACGACCGGCGCTGCCGTAAATGCCGATCGCAGGCGAACTGGTTACGGTCGGGGCGGTGTGGGTCGCTAGCGTCTGCATGCGCCGCGCTTTGCACCAAGCGGCGGTTCGGGGACAGGGGGGAGCGGTAGCTTGAGGCAATTTCTCCGCGAAAGACGACGTCGTCGTTCGCGGTGTACGGACCTTAGCGGCGGGCGATCAGGTCTCGGACAAGGTCGAGGTCGGCCGGCTTGTCGACATCGACCGCGGCGAGGCCGAACGGGCTGGCCACCGCTGCGGCGTTCAGGCCGGCGAGACGTCCGAGGTGCGCGAGGGCAGCGATCAATGTCAGGCGACCCGACATGTAACGGAACAGCGTGCCGATTCCGAGCCTACGGACGATCCGCCATGGCCGCTTGCGATCCGCCTCCACCTGCACCCAGAGATCGAGCGCGGCGACCGAGCGTGGCGTGGTGAAATGGAACAGATTGCACCCGGACCACGCGCCATCGGCGAAGCGGAGAAAGGTGCGTTTTGTGCCAGGCGCGGCGGCTTCGATCACGTCCTGGCGTGCGAGCAGGGCGGCGACGTCGGCGTTTGCCGGTACGTCGGCGAGGAAGCGTGTGATCCATTCGGGCTGGAGCAGTGCATGGTCAGCGGTGGTGACGAGGAGCGGGGTGCCGAGCGCCTCGATCCCGTCACGCACGCTGCGGCTGGGGCCGGATGCGGCGGTCAGGACAGTGAGGCCAAGCGCGGTGGCAGCGTCTCGGACCGTGTCGTCGGACACCGAGACCGCGATCTGCGTTGCGCCGGCCTCATGCAGCACCTGCGCGACACGGGCGAGCAGGGTCTGGCCATCGAGCACGATCAACGCCTTATGCGATACGTCCGCATAGGCCGCGACCGGATCGACGCCGCCGCGTGATCCCGCGAGGATCAGCGCGTTGAATCCTTTGCTCATACCGTCTTTTCACTCGTCTGCGCTCGCGCGCGCCAGACCCGCCATAGTACACCGGGTGCCGCGAGGATCGGATGCTTCTCACGCCATGGGGTCAGCGGCACGGCGACGCCGGTGTGGCGCTCGACCTTCCAGATGCCGTAGCGCGCGGCGCCCTCGAAGGTGAAGGCAGCGCGTACCAGGCGAGCGATGTTGAGCGGTTTGCCCGCGCGGCGGCGGCGTGCCCAGGCCTGAAGCAGGGCGCGATGTCGTGCCGGCGCCAGGTCGGGTTTCAGCATGCCGGCCTCGTCGCGGAAGGCGATGCCGTCGGCGGTCCACGCCAGCGGGAGGAGTTCGGCATAGCGCACTGGATCGAAGCCGAGGATTTGCCCCTCGCGACCCTTGCGTTCGACGCGGAGTTCCGCGGCATAGGTCTGGCGGAACAGCGCGCGCCAATACTCGTCTGCGGTGCCCGACTCGGGGCCGAGCGCGGCGGCAAAGCGCGCGGCGGACTTGGCCGCGTCGGCGATGGCCTCGGCAACCTGCCTCGCGGTGTCCGGATCGCGCACCCAGACGAGTGCGGAGGGCTGCACGAACCGGGTCCAGATCGTCGTGTCGAGCGTCCGCGCCGCCGCCGCCTTCGCGAAGGTTGCCAGCCGCATGGTGGCGATCTTCGCGCGCAGCGTCTCGCCGTGCAGGTCGAACTCGCGGTAGCTGACGGTCGGCCACATGCCGCGCTCGGGTGGGCCAGCGGTCAGCACGTAGAAGTCGAGCACGCCTTCGGTCGCGCCGGTGCGCAGGTTCGAGCCGTAGAACAGCACCGCCACGATGTCGTCCGATCCTTCCGCCAGCAACGCCGCAACGTCGCGTACCGCGGGGATGGTCGGGACGTGCAACTGGCGGCGGACGACGTCGCCGAGCGTGATCACGGGACGACGAAACTGAGCGCGCGCGCTTCGCGGACGGTCAGGTCGCCGCCGGGATAGACTTCGCCGTCGAGGATGAATCCCGAGTCGATCGACAGGTCGAAGCTTGGCGAATCGATCCGGTGATAGCCCGCGCGGTCGAGCCATGCGGCGGGCGAGCCAGCGACGATCAACGGCGTCGCAGCGGCGAGCCAGCGTGGCGGCGCATCGACCAACAGAGTCTTCAGCCCGGCGCGAGGGACGCCGAACGGACGGATGCCGATCGGCATGCGCTTCAGCGTCGAGGCGAGCAGGATGTAGCGCGCGCGATCGGTATCGGCGTGCTTGCCAGCGGCGTGTACGCCCTCGTCGCCGCGCGACTGGAAGCGGATCCGCATCCGGTTGCCCGCACGCCACGCGCTGTTAGCGCCACCGAACAATGTCTGCAGGATCGCCCAGCACAATGCGAGCCCGACCGCGACGCCGTTGAAGGCGCCGGCGCGGTGCGTCCGCTGGGCCAGCGCGGTGGCGTCGACGAACGCGCCCGCGCCGAACAGGAAGCCACATAGTTTGGCGCCGCTGTCCTTGCGGATCACTTCGACGGGACTGCGCAATTTGACGCGCCCATGGCGTGCCGCGGTCAACGCCTGATCGAGCGTCCAGCTATCGGGGATACCAAGATCGAGCGCGAGCGCGTTGGTCTTGCCCGAGGGGACGATCGCGACGCGTGGTGCGGCGCCGGTCCAGACGCGCGCGGCGGCGGTCATCACGTCGCGGATCGTGCCGTCACCGCCGTCGATCACGAGCAGCTCGATGCCGTGGCGTGCGAAATCGGTCAGGACTTCGGCGAGCTCGTCCTGCGTGCGCGGCGTGACGGCCAGAACGGTGCCCGACAGGAAGGGCTTGGTCGCCTCGACGCTGCTGCGGTTACGATGGCTCTTGGGGTTGCAGATGATCCCGGTACGGATCTTCGCAGCAGCCTCGCGCGGGTTCACGCCCGGCCGATCCAAGGCAGCGGAATCGAACATCCCCTCGGGCAGCCACGCGGGCACCACCGGAGGGGAGAGCGATTGCCCGCCAAAGGCATCAAAGTTCGAAACAGCATCAGCCACGATATAGGGATACCCGTCACGGTACAGAACCGCTACAAATTTGTGTCAGTAGGATTTCCGTTCCGCGTCGGTCGCAGTCCGGACGCAAATTATCCGCGATACCGCATCTTCATCCGCACGACGGCGCCGGATGCGGGCAAGGCGGTGCGGACCGCGTCGAACGACGGCAGTCCGATCGAGGTTGGTGCATCGTTGGAAAAGCCGAAGCCCTCCTTTGGCATGAGCAACGTCCGGTTGAATTTATGATCGCCATTCTCGTCGTGATATTGCGCGATCGCATAATGGCCGGGCTTCATCCAGAAGCAGGCGTGCGGGTTTGCGGCAGATACGCGAGCGCGTCCCACCTTCGCACCCTTTGCCAAAAACCGGGATTTGTCGTCGGGATAGATCGCGAATGCGACTTCGCCGGCGGTGTTGTGCAGTGTCATCGCCTCGAGAATCAGCTTGGCGTTGCCGTTGCCCGGCGCGCCTTCGCAGGTCTCGACGGCCCGGGCCTGAACCGGCGCGAGCGCGGTCGCCGCGCCGAGCGCGATAAGGAATGCGTAGTTCATCGCTAGACCAAGACCCGAAAATAGTGGCGATAGAGCGGCGCGCAGATGACATTTGCGACGTGAACGCGGCGTTATCGCAAACGCCGGTCGCTCTGTGGGCTTATGCCCGGTCCGGTGTCCGCGTCATCCGTGCCGCCGCGAAGCCCAGCAGGATTGCCACCGCAACCGATCCGGAGGCGACCGCAGCGGCAATCCCTGCCGAGCCATATGTCGGCATCAACGCAAACGCCGCCACGAACAGCAAGCCGACGCCGACCGCTCGGATCGCGAACACCGTGCCCGCGCGGTGCAGCGCGGTCATAACCGTGTCGAGGCTGACGGTGGCAAGGTCGAAGCATCCCGCGGCGGCGAGCCACAACAGCACCGGGTAGGCGCCGACGAACGACTTGCCGCCAACGAGCTTCAGGATCGGCTCGCCGACCATCGCGACGATGGCGAGGATGACGAGCGCGGCAGCGGTGCTGGCGAGCATCGTCCGGATCAGGATACGGCGCAGGCGTGACGGCTCGGCGGTGCGGACCGCGCGGACGATCTCGGGGAAGGCGGCGCGCGACAACATCTGCGACAGTTTCGCCAATGCCTGGGCTAGTTGAGTCGCCAACCGGAACGCACCCGCCGCCGCCGGGCCGATCGATGCGCCGACCAGGAGCAGCGGGATCTGCTTGCTCGACAGGCCCAGCGTCGCGCTCGCGTTGGTGCTGAGCGAGAAGCGGACGATGCCGGGGTTCTCGTCGCGGACCTGCCGCCAGGTGCCGCGGCCGCTCGCGAGCAGGCGCAGATCGCCGCTTTTCGCGACCATGATCCAATAGGTCGCGGCGGTGACGATCTCGGCGACCGCCCAGGCGAGCATGAAGCCGCGGATCGTCGGTTCGAAGATCATCGCCGCGCCCGCGCCGACGAAGCGCATGATCGGCGTCATGCTGTCCGCCACCGCCGACAACGAGAATTTGTCGCGCAGCCGCAGGATGCCGAGCGGGGTCGAGCGGATCGTGATCAACTGCACCACCGCGAACATCAGCGTGTCGCGCATCAGGTCGGGCGGGATGCCGAACCCGTCGCTCCACGCGAACAGGATCGCCACGGTCAGCGCGGCGCCGACTAGCGCGCTGCAGATGTCCAGGATCGCCGACAACCGGAGCAGCCGCGCGAGCCTGGGCGTGTCGCCGTGCTGGATCGGCTCGACGCCGTATTGGACGATGATCTGCCACGTCTGGAAGCCGACGAAGGTCGCCAGCGCCTGCGCTGCGCCCGAGATCAGCGCGAACCGGCCGAAATCGACCACGCCCAGCGTGCGTGTCGCGAACCCGAGATAGAAGAGCGACAGGATCGCCAGCACGCTGCGACTGGCGAGCAGCCAGCCGAGGTTGCGCGCCGCCGCCCGGAAAATCCCGGTCGTGCCGGCACGTGCCGGCGCATCCGCCGGGGCCGGAGAAGGAGCGGGGTCCTGAACCATCTGCGATCGGCCCCTAGAGCGCGACGGCGAGTGCGGCAAGGTGCCCGGGGGCCGTGAGGTGTGAAGAAGGGGCCGGCGCGCCCGAAGGTGACAAAGCGCCGGGCGGCTCCTAGACCGCGCGCGTCCGGGCGGCGGTGCTGCCGTCATGCGAGGGATCGTTCGTCATCTGCGGAATTGCCGGCCTTTACGCACGAGGTGGCGGTGTCGTCTCGCCCCGCCTCATTACCGCGCAGTGCGATACGATCCTGCACCGCGGACCCGACGACCAGGGCGTGATCACCGATGGCGACTTCGGCTTCGGGATGCGCCGGCTGAGCATCATCGACATCGAGGGCGGGCACCAGCCGTTCCATTCGCCCGACGGCCGCTATGTGCTGGTCTTCAATGGCGAAATCTACAATTTCCGCGAATTGCGGAGCGAGTTGCAGGCGTTGGGGCGGGTGTTCGACAGCGCGGGCGATACAGAGGTCATCCTCGCCGGCTATGAACGCTGGGGCGACGATGTCTGGGCAAGACTCGACGGCATGTTCGCGGTCGCGGTGTGGGATACGCACGCCCGACGGCTCACGCTGGCGCGCGACCCGATCGGCATCAAGCCGCTATACTATACCGACCAGGCTGCCGGCTTCGCGTTCGGCTCCGAGTTGAAGACGCTGACGTTGCTGCCGGAGATGGCGTTCGACGTCGACCACCGCGCGCTCCACGATTATTTCAGCTTCGGCCATGTCCGCACCCCGCGTTCGATCTATGCGCAGGTTCGCACCTTGCCGCCGGGTCATGTAATGACTGTCGACGCGAGCGGACCGCCGACGATGCGCGCCTATTGGACGCCGGCCTACCATCCCGCCGAGCCTTTGTCGGAAGCGCAGTGGATCACGCGGTTCCGCAACGAATGGCTCGACACGATCGGCAAGCAGATGGTCGCCGACGTCGATGTCGGCGCGTTCCTGTCGGGCGGCGTGGATTCGTCGGCGGTGGTCGCGGCGATGGCGCAGGTCTCCGACCGCCCGGTCCGCACTTTCACGATCGGCTTCCCGGACCCGCGCTTCGACGAATCGCCGCATGCGGAGGCGATAGCGCGGCATCTCGGCTGCCACCACGTTACGCGCACCTTGGAACTCGCGGATGCGCAGGCGATGCTGCCCGAGGTCCAGCATTGCTATGACGAGCCGTTCGCCGACCCCTCCGCGGTGCCGACCTGGTACGTCAGCCAGATCGCCGCGCAGGAGGTGAAGGTCGCGCTGTCGGGCGATGGCGGCGACGAGCTATTCTTCGGGTATAAGCGGCATGCGACCGAGCGACGGATTGGCGCATTGCCGGCACCGCTGCGTCATCTCGCCCGCGCGCTCGACGCGGTGCCGACCCTGCCGTCGCGCCACGCGAACGCGGTGCTACAACGCTGGCGGAAAACCACCGGTAGCGCCGCGCTCCCGAACGGCATCGCGCGATTCTTCGCCAAGACGCAGATCACGAACGAAGCCTTTCGTCGCGAGATCTTCTCGGCGGAGTTCATCGCCGAGGAGGAGGGCGGGATCGCCGCGCTGGTCGCGGAATATTTCCCCGACCCCGACGCGATCTCGACCGACACGCTGGAGCAGTTCGGCTTGGCGGACCTCGCGCTTAACCTCCCCGGCGCGATGCTGACCAAGGTCGATCGCGCGAGCATGGCGCATTCGCTCGAGGTTCGCGTGCCGATGCTAGGGCAGGGGATGGTCGACCTTGCCTTGTCAATGCCTGCAGACATGAAACTGCACGGCAAAATCGGCAAATACGTTATCCGCCAAGCCATCGCGCCGTGGCTGCCGGAAGGGATTCTCGACCGCCGGAAACAGGGGTTCCAGATGCCGCTGGCGGCGTGGTTCGCAGGCGATTTCGGGGCCTATGCCGAACAGCTCTGGCGCGACAGCGGCGTGCGCGAGCAGGGCATCTGGCGCGCCGGCGCGGTCGACAAGGTGTTCGCCGATCACCGTGCGGGACGGCGGGACTATAGCCGCTTCCTGTATGCTCTGGCGATCTACTGCCTGTGGTGGATCGGACGGCCCAAGGCCGTAACCGTTCGTGCTGAGTAGCGACCGAGTAGCTTCGAAGAAGCGTATCGAGGGCGCGTATCGAAGCATGGGTTCCGCGCGCCAACCTGTCCTTCGATACGCCCTCTCGATACGCTGCAAGAGCAGCTACTCGATGGCTACTCAGGACGAACGGAAGGGAGGGAGGTCGGCGTTAGCAGGTAGCGACCCCGCGAATCCTCAAGCCAACCAGCTCACTAACGTCTCACCCCGAGCTTTGCGCAGCATCGCCTGCACCAGCCGCACGAGATGCACCACCAGCGAAATCGCCGTCCACGCCGCCACCCCGATGATTCCCCAGTCCGGCCGCGTCACTAGCAACCCCACAAACAAAATCACCATGTTCGGATTGCGCCGCGCGGTGATCAGCCGGAACCAGCTGTCGAACCGCTCCCACACATGGATGTGCATCCCGAACCGGACGATGAACGCCCCCTCGATCAGCCGCTGCGCGACATAGCCGAACAGCATCGTCCCGATCACCGCCCAGAACACGCCGTCCTCGAGCGGTCGCCCGTATGGCGCACACCCCGCCGCCCAGGCCCACCACCAGAATGGCGGATGCACCAGGTCGACCCCGTGATCCCACGCATTCCCCAGCTTCGACGACGTGATCGTGCAGCGCGCGAGCTTCCCATCGACGGTATCGAGCACCATGAAGAACAGCCCGGTCGCGAGGCCCGTCCAGAACCAGCCATACCAGAACGCCACCGTCGCAACGATGCACAGCACCGATCCGAGCGCAGTCACCTGGTTCGGCGTGATCCCCGCACGCGCGCAGACCCGCGTGATCGCCAGCGCCCATTCGGGCCACAGATACTTGGTCAGCAGGTCGGTGACGCCCTTGTACGCGCCGACATAGCTCGCCCGCTCGATCGCCGGCACGGCGGCGGGGGTGAGCAGTTCGGCGAACGGGCGCTCGCGCTTGCGCAGCGCCTCGTTGAGGATGCCTTCCTCGGCCTCGGCGGCGATCACCGTCAGCCCGGTCACCAGCGGCGCTTCGCCGAGCATCGCCGCGGTCATCCGCGCACGCTCATCGGCGTCGCGGACATGCGCGAGCACAGGTACGCCGGTACGCGTGACGACGGTACCGGGGCGCGACTTTAGATGCGCGATCCACACCGGATCGAACGCATAAGCGAGGTTGGCGAGGATTACGGGACCATTCCCATCGTCCTCCGGCAACCCCTGCGCGACGCCGATCCGCCGAATCCGCTCGGCATTGGTCATGCCCCAAAGCAGCGTGTCGTTCGCCCTGACCGTCCGGAGCGCTGGCGTGGGGGCTGTCGAATCTACCATCCCGCACCCGTTACCCGATCTGGTCGTGAAAGCGAGAGGGGCGTGGGATAGGTCGAGGCGCATACCTTCCCGCCCACCACGACTGCACCACACCGATTGCAACCACCCCGGCGAAGGCCGGGGCCCAATTGGAACGTCCGGAGTAATCTCGCGCAGTCCCTCGTTGGCAACGTCCCCCAATTGAGCCCCGGCCTCCGCCGGGGTGGTGGAGACTTAACGGGCTGGCGTGGCCTCCAGCAGTCGAAGAATCTCCCCCGCAGCCCGAGCCGCGCCCCCTTCGACCGCGCCGAGCGATTGCCCGGCGAACTCCACCTGAATCTTCACATACTCCGCATGCATCAACGCCGCCCGGTCCACCGCCGCCACGACGTCCGCAACCTCCTCAACCACCTCGCCACACCCCCACATCACGTAATTCGGATCGCCCTCCCACACGGCCCCCCCCGCATTGAGGAACACGCAAGGCCGCGGCCGCATGAGAAACTCGATCACCTGGCTCGACGTATCGCCCAGATACACGTCCGCGACGCCGGTATAGCTCCCATCGACCATCGCGAACCCATCGATATCGCAGTGCACATGGGCGAGATCGCCAATCTCCCGCATAAGATCCGCCACCTCGGGCGCGCGCTCGACCAGTCGCTGGTGCGGCGCGAAGATCAAATTGTAGCGTCCGTCCGCGACGATCCGCCGCACCACCTCCGCGCCCCAGCGCCACCACGACGAGCGATGCTGCTGCCAGTGCGGCGTATACAACACCACCGGCCGCGTATCCGCGAACGGCGGCGCGGCGTGCGTGCGATGCGTGAAATCCGCCTTCACATAGCCGGTCGCGACGAACCGTTCGGGCGCGAACCCGCGGTCGAGGTACGTCAGCCGCTCCAGTTCGCTCGGCACCAGCGTCAACGCCGCCGCCCGCCGGCGCGGGTCATCGCGCGCGCTCATCGACCCGACCCCGTGCGAGGTCTTCACGAACTTCGCGCGCATCGGAAACAGCCGCGGGAGCCACAAACTCGTCTGCTCGGCACACACCACGATCGTCGCGCTACGCAGATAGGGCAGTAGCCGAAGCAGTATCGGTATCTTCGCAGGCAGCACCGGATTACGCCCACTGCCGTCATCCGCAACGACACTAAACCCCGGTGCCCGCCGGATGCGAACGGTCGGGAAGGGCGCCGTCCAGCGCGTCAGCAACGTCTCGTGCACCGACGTGCTCACCCAGAGCTCGATCGGCACGTCCGACGTCGCGGCGAGCGCCTCGACGATCGGATAGAGATGCGGGATCAGCAGCGTCTCGCCGAGAAACAGGAACGCGACCTTTCCGCGCGCGCCGGGGCGGGTCATGCTCGGTGATCGCCTTCCCACAGCGCGATATCCTCGGGCCGGTCGATTTCCTGCCAGTGCGCGTCCGGCGGGATCCGGATGGCGCGGACGCCCGGCCCCCGCGCGACGCGGCCGACGACGGCGTGGTGATAGGCGTGGATGCCGTTCTCCTCGCCGATCACTTCGCGTAACGCCTCGGCATAGGCCGCGCCGCCATGTGACACGATCAGCCCGAGCGAACGATCCGTCGCCTCATGGCCGACGAGGTGCTTGCCGACTGCGATAACGCGGTCGCCGTCCGCTTCGACCAGCATGTCGTCGAGCCCGGCATCGGTCAGCGGCTCGACCAGCAACGATACGCCGTCCGCGACGCCGCTCAGCGCGGTGCGCAGGATCGTCGGCTCGAACACCGTGTCGCCGTTCATCAGCGCGAACGGCGCTTCGAGATACGCGCGCGCCGCCCAGACGCTGCCGATGCTGTTCGCGATCGACCAGAACGGGTTGAAGACGAGCTCGGTCGGTAGGCCACCGTCTCGCGCTGCCAGATGCGCGGCGATCTGGTCGATCCGGTAGCCGCCGATGACCACCGCGCCATCGAACCCGGCCGCGGCGACCGCGTCGAGCTGGTGATCGAGGATCGCGCGACCGCCGACCTCGACCAGGCATTTCGGCGTGGTGAGCGTGAGTGGCAGGAGCCGCGATCCGTGACCCGCGGCAAGGATGATGGCCTTCATGGCGTGAGGCTGTACGGGCGAAGTGTGGCAGGAAAATGCATCGATCGAGCGGCCTTCTACCTGCGGGTGCTCCCGCTTCTGCGGAGGAACATTATCGTCGAACCGCCGCCGCATCCTCGCGAGACCAGCCCCCACCCATCGCCTGGTACAAGGTCACATACGCCGTCAGCCGATCCGCCCGCGCCTGCACCAGCGACAGCTCCGCGGTGAGCAGCCCACGCTGCGCATCAAGCTGGTCGATATACGCCGAATATCCGGCGCGGTAGCGGTTCGACGCATTGCGCAGCGCGCCCGCGAGCGCATCGCGCTGCCCGGCGAGCGCCACCGCCTGCTGGCCCGACCGCTGGACGCCGGCGAGGCTGTCGTCGACTTCGCGGAACGCCTGCAACGCGGTCCGGCGATAGGCGAATGCCGCCTGATCGCGGCGTGCGGTCGCGGCATCGGCCTGTGCCCCCAGCCGCCCGCCATCGAAGATCGGGCTGAGCACGCTAGCGCCGATCGAGAACACTACGATCGGATTGGCAAGCGCGGACGACAGAACGACGCCGGTCGAGCCGGTCAGCGCAAGGTTCGGCAGCATCGCCGCGCGGGCGCTGTCGAGCGAACGGTCGGTCGCGACGAGGGTCTGCTCGGCTTGATAGAGATCGGGGCGGCGGCGGAGCAGGTCGGCGGGGAGGCCATCCGGGATCGCTGGAGCCGCCAACTGGTCGAGCGTGCGGCCGCGCGGGATCGGGCCGGGATTGTCGCCGAGCAGCAGGCTCAGCGCATTCTCCTGCCGGCTGATCGCGAGCTGGGCGGCGGGGACGAGCTGTTCGGTGGCGTGGAACTCAGCCTCCGATTGGCGCAGCTCGAGGTTCGAGGTGTAGCCGGTCTCGGCGCGGCGACGTGCGATGCGCAGGCCTTCCGCACGCGCTGCCAGCGTCTGGCGCGCGACGGCGAGACGCTGGTCGAGTGCACGCAGCGTGATGTAGCCGGTCGCAACGCTGCTTGCGATGCCGAGGCGCACCGTGTCGCGCGCTGCCTCGCTGGCGAGCAACTGCGCGCGGGCGGCGCGGGCCGCCTGGCGGAGGCGGCCGAACAGGTCGAGATCATAGCTGATCGACACCGCTGGCTGCGCACCGATCGCGTCGGAGGGCAGGCCAAACGGGCTGACGGTCTGGCCGGTGGTGCTCGGCGCCGAGCCGCTGACGAGCGGCGTCTGTTGCGCGCGGGCGAGGCGGGCGGTGGCGCGGGCTTCGTCGATGCGCGCGGCGGCCGAGCCAAGGTCCGGGCTGTTGGCGAGCGCTCGGGCGACGAGGCTGGTGAGGGCGGGGTCGCCGAATGCACTCCACCAGTCCGCCCGGATCGGCGCGCCGGTGCCGAGTGGCGTGCGCCAAGTCGGGGGCGGGGCGACGGCGGTGGTTGCAGGCGCTTCGGGGCGGGGGCCGATGCAGGCGGTGGCGAGGAGGGCCAGGGTGATGGCGCCTAAGCTTTTACTGCGCCGCCATCGTGATGCGCGATGCCACCCCGCAACGCTACGCCACCCCGGCGAAGGCCGGGGCCCAGTTGGAAAGGTTGAGGTAATAGCCGACCGCGCTTCGTTACAGCCGTCCCTCAACTGGGCCCCGGCCTTCGCCGGGGTGGTGGCATGCGTCGGGGCGGTGGCGTGGGGCGGGGCGGCGGCGTTCTGGATTCGAATTACCCCCTCCTTCACGCCGCTAGGCTCGCGGCTGGAACAAACCGTGTTTCCCCGCGAAGGCGGGGACCCAGACTGGGCTCCCGCCTTCGCGGGAGAACAAGACGCGGGCGCTATGCCAGCTCGGGCCCCATCACCGAACCCCCGGCCCGCCGGCCGTATCCACGCGAGCCTGCACCGACATCCCCGGTCGCAACCGTGCGCTCAGCGGCTGCCCCGCATCCACCCGAATCCGCACCGCGATCCGTTGTGGCACCTTGGTGAAGTTGCCCGTCGCGTTGTCCGCCTTGAGTACCGCGAACTCCGACCCAGCCGCGGGCGAGATCCGCTCGACATGCCCGGTCAGCCGCGCGTTCGCCAGACCGTCGACGGTGAACGAGGCCGGCTGCCCAACCACCATCTTCGCGGTCTGCGCTTCCTTGAAGTTCGCGATCACCCACGTCTCGGGCGGCACCAGGAACATGAGCTGCGACCCGGCCGTCACATACTGCCCCAGGCGAACGCCGACCTCGCTCAACCGCCCCGTCTCCGGCGCGCGGATCACGGTGTTGGCGAGGTCGATCCGGGCAAGCTGTCGCGCTGCCTCCGCGCCCGAGACGCCTGCCTGCTGGCCACCACGCCCGACCTCGACCGTGCGGATATCCTGCCGCGCGATCTCCCGCGCGGCCTTGGCCTGCCGGACCTGCGCCTGTGCCTGGCGCAACGCCGCCAGCGTCTGGTCACGCTCGCGCAGTGACACCGAGCCGTCGGTCACGAGGTCGTTGACGCGCGCCATGTCGGCCTGCGCGCGCATCAGTTGCGCCTCGGCATTGGCGACCGCGGCATCCTGCGCCGCGAACGTCGCTTCGCGGCTGGCGGCCGTTTGCCGGCTGTTGGCGAGCGTCGCGGCCTGCGCATCGACCTGCGCCTGAGCCTGATCGACGCGCTGGCGGTAGATGCGGTCGTCGATCTTCACCAGCGGATCGCCCTGCTTCACATCGGCGAAATCGCGCACCAGAACCTGCGTCACGTAGCCGCTGACCTGCGGGCTGATCACCGTCGTCCGGCCGCGCACATAGGCGTTGTCGGTCGACTGATAGCTAGTCGCGAACGGCGGCAGACGCCACGCCGCAAGCACCGCGCACACGCCCGCGATCGCGAGCAGGGCGATGACGATGATGACGTTGCGGCTGGGCGGTTGCGGTCGCCAGCCGGAGCCGACCGGCGTGACCGGGGCGGCGGGTGCAGCAGTCGTCTCCGCCTGCTTTTCTTCGGTCGCCGGCCCCTCGGCCACCGGGCTACGTGCGTCGCTCATGTCGTCCCCTCAACCGGGCCCTCAAGCCGCGCCCGTCGTTCGCGTCGCGCGCGTCTCGCCAGCAGGAACAGCAGATACCCGAACGTCCCGCCGGCCAGCACCGCGATCAACCGGAAGACGTCGTCATACGCAAGCACGTTCGCCTCCCGCGTCGTGGTTTGCGACAGGATCGCGGCGCCCTCCGCATTGCGCAGCGTTGGATCGACGATCACCCGGCTGACCGCGGCGCCACCGGCGGCGATGCGCTGCGTCACGATCGGGTCGGTCGGCGAGATCTGCTGGACAAGCGCGACGCTGTTCGCCTTCTCGCGGATCACCTGATAGCTGCCGAGCAGCGCGGTGCCGCCGAGCCCGCCAAGCGAATTGATGATCCCGAACAGCGCGATGAAGCTGATGATGTGCCCCGCGCCTTCCTTCAGCGCGCGGGTCATGCCGAACAGCAAAGCGGGGCCGAGGAAGAACGTCGCGGAGAAGCCGATGATCGCCTGCGTCACGTACATCTGCGGCGCGCGCGTCAGGCTGGTCGCGTAGGAATCGAACCATGCCGCTACTGCTACGAGGCCAATGGCCAGCATGATCGGGTGGCCGAGCCGCTCGACGTCCAAGGTCACCGCGCTCGCGATCACGCCGGCGACCGACGCGACGAAGATGATCAGGAAGAACGGCACGAGCTGGTCGTTGTTCTGGCCGAGCACGGTGAGCAGCCCGACCGACGCATAGGTCTGCTCCGACAGCACGATCCGCGCCATCACGATCACGATCGTGAAGCGGACGATGTCGGCGCTGCCCAGCCACCGGGTGTTGAGCAGCGGGTTGGCGCGGTGATGCTCGACGACGATCGCGGCGGCGAACATCGGGATCGCGACGATCAGCGCCCAGCCGATCCACGGCGCATTGGTCCACCACACGATCCGGCCGAGCCCGAGCACGGCGGCGAACAGCGCGGTCGATCCGGCGAACAGCACGAACGTCAGGAAGTCGAGCGGCTCGAACGCCTTGCTCCGCGTCGTCGGCGGGAGGCGCAGCGCTGCGACCGCGGCGAGCGACAGCAGCGCAAGCCCGAGTTCGAACAGGTACAACGTGCGCCACTGCGACATCGCCAGCAGGTCGGGCGAGAACAGCCGTGCGAGCGGCGTCGCGCATTGCGGGATGCCGATGCCGAGCACGACCGCCTTCAACCGCCATTTCGCGGGGAGCGACTGCATCACGTAATAGAGGCACAGGCTGCTTAGCGCGGCGCCCGCCATCCCGCTGATCGCCCGCACCGCGATCGCGGTCGCGAAGCCGTGGACGAACAGATGCGCGAGCGTGATCAGCACGTAGAGAATCAGGAAGATCATCGCGAACGGGCGCAGGCCGAACTGCGCGCGGAACTTGATCATCAGCAGGTTTATGCTGACGTTGGTCATCACGTAGACCGTCGGCAACCACGCGATCTCGGCGGGATCGAGCCCGAGCGCGCCCTGAAGGGTGTAGGTGTTGGCGCTGATCAGCGCGTTGCCGAAGCCTACCGTCAGGCCGAGCAGGATACCGATCAGCGCGTAGGCGATCTGGCGGTGTCTGGGGTGCGCTGGCGAGCCGGGGGAGCCGGGGAGGACGGGGCGTTCGTGTTCGGCGAACTGCCAGTCCTCTTCGCTCAGGAAGTGTCTGATTCTCTGGGCGATCATGGTTGGGTGGTTCTGGCATGATCGGGGGGAGACGTCATTGGGTATCGTTTGCGGCGGAGCGTAATCGGCAGCAAAAACATGACCACCCCGGCGAAGGCCGGGGCCCAGTTGGGGGACGGGATTAACTGCGGACAGCCCGTTGTTACTGCCACCTTTCCAACTGGGCCCCGGCCTCCGCCGGGGTGGTGGTTTTTTGATGAGATGGCCGTCCCAAGTTCACCGCCAACCAAAATGCTGCACTGCAGCGGAACATCCCGCTTCCCCCGACCGTTGCGCTAAAATGCGCATGTTCAGATCGCTCCACATACCCTCCGAATGGGTCTGGCTGGAGAGCGTCGCCGTCGTCTCGGCGGCCGTCCTCGTCGCGCTGATCGCGCATTGGCTGACAATGCGGATCGGCGGCCACGCCCAGCGTCGCTCGACTGCGAAGACCGACGGCCTCGTCCTTGCCCGCGTCCGCCGCCCGTTGCGCGCGGTGTTCGTCTCGGTCGCGGTCGCGTTCGTCGCGCGGATCCTGCCGATGGACAACGACATCGAGGATCTTTGGAAGCAGTTGCTCGGCTTCCTCGTGCCCGCCTTGCTCGGCTGGCTCGCGGTCGCGGCGCTCCGCGCGTTCCAGGACGTCATCGAGATCCGTGCCGACATCTCGGTCGAGGATAACCTCCGCGCCCGAAGGAAACGCACGCGCGCGGCGATCCTCGGAAGGATCGGGACGTTCTTCATCATCTTCGTCAGCGTCTGCCTTATGCTGCTGAGCGTCCCCGGCATCCGCTCGATCGGCGTCACACTGATGGCGTCGGCCGGTATCGCCGGCCTCGTCGTCGGTGCGGCCGCACAGCCCGCGCTCAAGAACCTGATCGCGGGCGTGCAGATGGCGTTCACCGAGCCGATCCGGATCGATGATGTGCTGATCGTCGACGGCGAATGGGGGCGGGTCGAGCAGATCAACCTGACGTTCGTGGTCATCAAGATCTGGGACGAACGCCGCCTCGTCGTGCCGGTGTCGAAGTTCCTCGAACAGAGCTTCCAGAACTGGACGCGCGAGACCAGCCAGCTGATGGGGTCGGTGTTCTGGTATCTCGATCCGTCCGCCGACGTGCCGCGGCTGCGCGAGAAACTGGGGGAGATCGTCACCTCCAACCCGCGTTGGGACAAGCGGTTCTACAACCTCCAGGTGACCGACGTGAAGACGGACTGCATCGAACTGCGCGGTTTGATGACCGCCAAGGACGCTGCGATCGCGTTCGATCTGCGGTGTGATGTGCGGGAAGCGTTGCTGAAGTATATCCGCGAGGAAATGCCCGAAGCCATCCCGCGCAACCGCCTGCTGATGGCGCCGGACCCGGTGCCGCGGACCTAAGCGAATCCTCCCCCGCCAGGGGGAGGTGGCGCCGAAGGCGACGGAGGGGAGGCACGCGCCACGTGCGTTCCGTGTCCTCCCCCCTCCGTCTGGCAAGTGCCAGCCACCTCCCCCTGGCGGGGGAGGATTGAATTACGCCTCGACGTGCTCGGGCACCGCCTCGAGGGCCGTAATAAACAGCTCGCACCACCACATCACGTCCTCCTTCCGGACGTTGTCGATCAGCTTCTCCCACCGCGCTTTCCGCTCGGCCAGCGGCATCTTCAGCGCCCGGTCGATCGCGTCGGACATCTCCTCGGGGCTGTACGGATTGACCAGCACCGCGTCCTTCAACTGCGTCGCCGCGCCCGCGAAGTGCGACAGCACCAGTACGCCCGGATCCTCGGGGTCCTGCGCCGCGACATATTCCTTCGCGACCAGGTTCATCCCGTCGCGCAACGGCGTCACCAGCCCGACCCGGGCGGCGCGATAAATCCCCGCCAGTACATCGCGCGGAAAGCCCTGGTTGACGTAGCGGATCGGCGTCCAGTCGATGTCCGAATATTCGCCGTTGATCCGCCCCGACATCGAATCGAGGTTCGCGCGGATCTCCTGGTACGTATCGACCTTCTCGCGCGATGGCGGTGCGATCTGTAGCATGTAGACTAGTCCACGCCGGTCCGGATGCGATCCGAGGAAGCGCTCGTACCCAGCAAACCGCTCGGCGAGCCCCTTCGAATAATCGAGCCGGTCCACCCCGACGATCAAGCTGCGCCCCGTGGCGGACATGTACATCCGCTCCTTGGCATGCCGCGCCGCGTCGCTGTTCGCAGACTTTTCGAAGTCCGCGGTCTCGATCCCGATCGGCGTCGTGATCGCCTTGATCGTACGGTCGCCGACCGTCACCCAGCCATCCTCGCCGACCACGCCGTCGAGCTGGCTCGTCACGTAATGCAGGAAGCTGTCGAGCCAGTCCTGCGTCTGGAACCCGATCACGTCGTACGCGAACATCGATTCGACCAGCGCGCGGTGGCTCGGCAGCGACAGCAGCATCGCCATCGGCGGCCACGGGATGTGGAGGAAGAACCCGATCTTGTTCTCGACGCCGAGCTTGCGCAGTTCCTGGCCGAGCGGGACGTGGTGGTAATCGTGGACCCACACCAGATCCTCGGGCTCGATCAAGGGCAGCACCGTCTCCGCGAACCGCTTGTTCACGCGCGCATAGCCGCTCGAGAAATCGCGTTCGAACTCGGTCAGGTCGATCCGGTAATGGAACAGCGGCCACAGCGTGCGGTTCGCATAGCCGTTATAATATTCGTCGAAATCTTGCTCTTCGAGGTCGATCGTCGCGGTGGTGACGCCCTTGCCCTGCTGGAAATTGATATGTCCCGTGAAGGTCTCGGTGGTCGATCCCGACCAGCCGAACCACACGCCGCCCTTTTCACGGAGTGCAGCAAGCAACGCGACCGCAAGGCCGCCCTGGTTGCCCGAGGGCGCGTCGACCGACTGGACGCGGTTCGAGATGACGACGAGGCGGCTCATCGGACGGCACTCCACGGCTTGCTGAGCAGGACCGCGCAGTTGATCAGCCCCACCAGCGAATAGGTTTGCGGATAATTGCCCCACAATTCGCCGGTGTTCGGATCGATGTCCTCCGACAGCAGCCCGGCCGGCGTCCGTCGCGCGACCATCTCGCAGAACAGCGCGCGCGCATCCGCGGTCCGACCGGTCGCGTGCAGGGCTTCGATCAACCAGAAGGTGCAGACGTTGAACGCGGTATGCGGCAAGCCGAAATCGTCCTCGGTCGCATAACGCAGCATGTGGCTGCCGCGCCGCAGACCCTCCTCGACCGCCTTCAGCGTCGACTGGAACCGCGGATCGTCGGGCGCGAAGAAGCGCAGGTCGAGCAGCTGGATTAGGCTTGCATCGAGGTCGTCGCCACCGAACGTCGCCGAGATACGCTGCGTATCCTCGCGCCACGCCGATTGCTCGATCGTGGTGCGGATCGTGTTCGCGCGCTCTTCCCAGAACGTCCGGCGATCCTCGAGCCCGAGCACCTCCGCCGCATTGGCCAGCCGATCGCACGCCGCCCAGCACATCGCCGCCGAATAAGTGTGGACGTGCGCCTTGGTGCGCAGCTCCCACAACCCTGCGTCGGGCTTGTCGTACGTCTCCCATGCACGGTCGCCGACCAGTTCGAGGCTCTTGAAATCTTCCTCGCTCGACATCCGGAACAATCGCTTGTCGAAGAACGCCTGGACGTCGGACAGGATGATCTGTCCGTACGCGTCGTGCTGGATCTGCTCGTACGCCTGGTTGCCGACGCGCACCGGGCCCATCCCGCGATAGCCCGGCAGGTCGCTTTCGATCCGCTCGATCAGCGTCGCTTCGCCGCCGACTCCGTAAAGCGGTTGGACATGGCCGCCCTTCGACGCATCGACGATGTTGCGCAGATATTCGAGATACCCTTCGAGCACGTCGAGCGCACCCAGCCGGTTGAGCGCCTGCACGGTATAATAGGCGTCGCGAATCCAGCAGTAGCGATAGTCCCAGTTGCGCTCCGACCCCTCATGCTCGGGGATCGAGGTGGTGAGCGCGGCGACGATCGCGCCGGTCTCCTCGTGCTGGCACAGCTTCAGCGTGATCGCGGCGCGAATGACGACGTCCTGCCACTCGACCGGCGTCGCCAGCCCGCGCACCCAGTGCCGCCACTCGTCCTTGGTCCGCGACAGCATCGCTTCGGCCGCCTCGTGCAGCACGCCCGCGAAGCTTTCGTCGGGGCCGAGGAACAGGTGCATCTGGCGTTCGAGCCGGAACCAGTTCTCGCCGACGATATGCCCGACCGGCGCATCGGTGGTCAGCCGCAGGGTCTGGTCGTCCATCAGGAAACGGATGTGGTTCGAGCCCTGCGTATGCTCGGTCGCATGCCCCCAGTTGGTCGCGACGCGCATGCGGATGCGGATCCGCGGCGAGCCCGCGACCGGCTTGACGATCCGGACGAAGCTGGTCGGGCGATAGGTCCGCCCCTCGCGCACGAAGCGCGGACAGAAATCGATCACCTCGACCGCGTTGCCCGCCTCGTCCTCGTGCCGCGTCACCAGGATCGGCGTGTTGCGGATATAGGCCTGCGTGGTCTTGGCGGCGTTCTCGATCTCGATCGCCCAAAACCCGGTCTCGGGCGCATCGCCGCCGAGCAGCGCGCAGAACGCCGGGTCGCCATCGACGCGGGGCACGCAGCCCCAGACGAACGTGCCGGTCTTGTCGATCAGCGCGGAGACCTGGCAATTGCCGATCGGCCACAGGTTCATGTCGGCTTTTTGGGTAGGTGCGGTCATCGTATTTCCAATATGGCAGCAATCCAGTCGCGAAGTGCGGCAACGTCGTTCAGGCGGTAGGTGGCGGCGGTAGGCCGTTGCTCGCCGATCAGCACGCCCGCCCCGCCAAGGTCGCGCGCCGCCTCGAACCCGTCCTCGTCGGTGACGTCGTCGCCGAAGAAATACGGCACGCTGCCCGTCATCGCGGGCGCCGCGATCAGGTCGCGGAGGGCGGCGCCCTTGTCGCCGGGGGTGCGTAGCTCGACCATCATCTTGCCGCGCTGGAGCGTGAGGCCGTGGGTGGCGGCGAGGTCTTCGGCGAGGCGGACGGCGGCGGGTTCGAAGTCCGGCGCCATCCGGTAGTGCAGCCCGGCGCCGAGGCTCTTGGCTTCGTAGACCAGGCCGTTGGCGTCGGCGAAATTGCGAAACGAGGCGGCGGCGGCTTCGAGCGAGGCGGGGCGCTCGGCCGCGACATGACCGTCCTCGGGCGTGCGCGTCTCGGCCCCGTGACTGCCGGCGACCGCGAACAAATGCGCGTGGCGCCCGAGCATCGCGTCGAGCTGCGCGATCGAGCGCCCGCTGATGATCGCGACGCGACCGGGGAAACGCTCGGCGAGCGTATCGAGCGTATCGAGCAGCATCTGGCTCACCACAACCGCATCCGGCGTGGCGGCTAGGTCGACGAGCGTCCCGTCGAAATCGAAGAACAGGCTCACGGCATCGGGCACGGCAAGGGGCGGCGCGAGGACATCAGTCGCGGGCTGGCGTTCGGCTAGCATCATCCCTGAACCCCTAGCGCCATCGCTCCGTTCCGCTGCACTGCAAAATTGGAACGGGTGCGGTTCGATTTTCGGGGGTGGGGGAGGGGTGGATGGCTGCGGCTGGGGAACTGCGCCGTCTTGTTCTCCCGCGAACGCGCGAGCCCAGGGCCCAGCAGCGCATCGTATGTCATCCTGACCCTCCGCCTCCGCGGGGGAACAAGAAGGGAGGGGCAGGGCGAGAAGGCAAGGAAGCATGCACATTTTCACCACTCACATTGCCGCACCTACCACCACCCCGGCGAAGGCCGGGGCCCAATAGGAAAGGCAGTTGTAATAGCCCAACAGTCATTCATTAGCCCGGTCCGCCCAACTGGGCCCCAGCCTCCGCCAGGGAGGTGCTAGAGCGGGGAGGTGCAAAGAGTGCACATCTCACTCCCTTCAGGCCTGCAAACATTGTTTCCCCGCGAAGGCGGGGACCCAGACTGGGCTCCCGCCTTCGCGGGAGAACAAAGCAGCGGGGGGTGGCTCGAGTTAAACGGCGCATACACGCCCCAGCGGGATAGCCACCAAGCAAGTCCGCGGTGCCGGCGCTAGTTGAACCCACCCCCTCCAATCCACCCCACCTGCGACACCTCGCGACACAAAACCGCTGGACTAGCCCCAGCCGCTTGGTCATGCCTGCCGCCCATGTCCCGCGTCCGCGCCCTCCTCATCGCACCCGTATCCGCGGCCGTCCTGCTAGCCGGCTGCACCGTCGGCCCGGACTACCACCCCAAGGCGGCGGCAGAGCTGGGCGTACCCGACGCCTATTCGGTCACGCCCGAGACCAAGCCCGAAGACCTCACCCGCTGGTGGCAGAAGTTCGACGACCCCGTCCTTGGCCAGCTCGTCGAGCAGGCCGCCGCCGCCAACCTCGACATCGCGCAGTCCGTCGCCCGTCTCCGCCAGGCCCGCGAAAGCCTGCTCCAGAATCGCGCGTCGCTGCTTCCGACAGTCAACGGCTCAGCCGGCTATCAGCGCAACGAGAACGTACGCGGGGGTGGACGCTCGTTCACGCTTCCCGACGGCACCGTCGTCGACACCGGTGGCGGCGGCGCGAACAGCTTCACGCTCGGCGCCAGCGCCAGCTACCAGGTCGGCGTCTTCGGTGAGATCCGCCGCACCGTCGAGGCCAGCCGTGCCGACTACGCCGCGTCCGGCTACGACTACGCCACCGTCCTCATTTCCGTCGAAAGCGAGGTAGCGCGCAACTACGTCCTGGCGCGCTCGTACCAACAGCAACTCGCCAACGCCCGCGCCTCGCTCGCGATCCAGGACGACAATCTCGAAATCGCCGGCTTCCGCGTCCAGGCCGGTCTCGTCTCCAGCGTCGACGCCGAACAGGCGCGAGCCCAGCGTGCGCAGACCGCCGCGACGATCCCGAGCCTCGACCAGCAATACGCCGCGGCGGTCGCGCGGATCGGCGTGCTGACCGGCCAGGCCCCCGGCGCGCTCCGGACGATGATGGCGCCCGCGAAGGCAATCCCGACCGGCCCCGCCGCGGTCGGCGTCGGCATCCCCGCCGACACGCTGCGCCAGCGTCCCGACATCCGCTCCGCCGAACGCGCGCTCGCCGCCGCCACTGCGCGGATCGGCGTCGCCAAGGCGCAGCTCTATCCCGCGCTCGCGATCACCGGCAATCTGAACACCAACGCGACCTCGATCGGCAACATCGGCGACGCGATCACCGGCAGCCTGTTCGCCGGGCTGACCCAGGCGATCTTCAACGGCGGCCGCCTGCGCAGCCAGGTCCGCACCAGCGAAGCCGCCGCCGACGGTGCACTCGCGCTCTACAAATCGACCTTCCTCACCGCGCTGGAGGATGTCGAGAACGCCGTCGTCGCGCTGCAGACCGCGCAGGAACGCGAGCGGCAGTTCGCGATCGCGCTCGACGCGTCGAACAATTCTGCGATCCTCAGCCGTAGCCAGTACCGCACCGGCCTCACCGATTTCACGACGCTCAACCAGCAGGAAACCGCGCTCCTGTCCGCGCGCAACGGCGCCACGCAGGCGCGCGCCGACGCCGCGACCGCGTTGATCGCACTCTATGCCGCGCTCGGCGGCGGCTGGGACTCCACCGTGATCCCTGAAGCGCCCATATCCAATCCAGAGGCACGCTGATGGCCGACGCATCGATCGACGACTTCCTCGGCGTGAAGCCGCAGGCCCCCTGGAAACGCTACGTAAAGTGGGTCGTGATCGCGGTCGGCGTGGTCCTGCTGTGCCTGCTGCTCGCGAAGTGCTTCGGCGCGAAGGAGCAGACGCAATATTCGACGCAGGCCGCCCAGCGCGGCAACCTGACTGTCAGCGTCTCGGCAACCGGCAAGCTCGCCCCGACCACGCAGGTCACGGTCGGCTCGCAGCTGTCGGGCCTCGTCACCAAGGTCGTCGTCGACGTCAACGACCGTGTCACGGCGGGCCAGCCGCTCGCGCTGATCGATCCCGAACAGCTCGACGACCAGATCCGCCAGACCAGCGCGCAGCTCGCGGCGAACCAGGCGCAGGTCGCGCAGGCACAGGCCACCGTCGCCGAATCGCGCGCACAGCTGAACCGCCTCGAAGAAGTCTCGCGCCTCTCGGGTGGCCGCGTGCCGTCGAAGACCGAACTCCAGACCGGCCGCGCCGACTACGCGCGCGCCGTCGCGGCGCAGAAGGTCGCCGAAGCCAACGTCGTCGCCAGCCGCGCGCTCCTCGCGCAGAACCAGACGCAGCGCGCGCGCGCGATCATCCGCTCGCCGGTGACGGGGGTAGTGCTCGCGCGCCAGATAGATCCCGGCCAGACCGTCGCGTCGTCGTTCAACACCCCGACGCTGTTCGTGATCGCCGAAGACCTCACCAAGATGAAGCTCGAGGTCGCGATCGACGAGGCCGACGTCGGCGAGGTCAAGATCGGCCAGAAGGCCAGCTTCACCGTCGACGCGTTCCCCGGCCAGACCTTCCCCGCGACGATCAGCCGGGTCGATCTCGGCTCGAACCTGACGGTCAGCTCGGCCACCTCGTCGACCTCAACCACCGCGACCTCGACCACCGGGCAGGTCGTCTCGTACGCGGCTGACCTGACGGTGGGTAACCAGTCGCTGACGCTGCGTCCCGGCATGACCGCGACCGCGGACATCGTGACGTCGGACAAGCGCAACGTCCTGCTCGTCCCCAACGCCGCGTTGCGCTTCAAGCCGACCGCGGCGTCCGGCGATGCAGGCGGCGGCATCGCCGGCTCGCTGACCTTCCGTCCGCGCCGCGGCGGCGGTGCGGAGCGCACCGCGACGGTCGCTCGCGGCGCGCAGCAGACGATCTACGTCAAGGGCGCGGACGGCACGCCGCAGCCCGTGCAGATCACCACCGGCGACACCAACGGCACGATGACCGAAGTCCTGTCGGGCAATCTCCAGCCCGGCGCGCAGGTCATCACCGGCCAGTTGGCGAGCGGCGGCGACGATGCCAAGCGCAGTGGCGGCGCACGTCGCGCAGGGAGCGCCAGCAAGGGTGGGGGCGGTGGCCAGTAACGCGCCGCTCACCGCCGAACCGCTCATCTCCCTGCGCGGCGTCACCAAGACGTACGGGCAGGGCGCGACGATGTTCCAGGCGCTCAAGGGCGTCGACCTCGACATCGCGGCGGGCGATTTCGTGGCGGTGATGGGGCCGTCGGGGTCGGGCAAGTCGACGACGATGAACATCCTCGGCTGCCTCGACGTGCCGAGCGACGGCACCTTCCTGTTCCGCGGCCACCACGTCGAGACGCTCGACCGCGACCAGCGCGCGCTGCTCCGGCGGAAATATCTCGGCTTCGTGTTCCAGGGCTTCAACCTGCTCAGCCGCACGTCCGCGCTGGAGAATGTCGAGCTACCCTTGCTCTACCGCGGCGACGAAAAGCGCGCGCGCCGAGATGCGGCGATGGCGAGTCTCGACACCGTCGGCCTTGCGGACTGGTGGGACCACACCCCCGCCGAACTCTCCGGTGGCCAGCAACAGCGCGTCGCGATCGCCCGCGCGCTGGTGACGAGCCCCGACGTACTGCTCGCCGACGAACCGACCGGCAATCTCGACAGCGAACGCTCGGTCGAGATCATGCAGTTGCTCACGCGGCTGAACGCGGAGAAGAACATCACGGTCCTGATGGTCACGCACGAACCCGACATGGCCGCCTTCGCGCGGACGGTGGTCCACTTTAAAGACGGCCTGGTAGAACGCATCGAAAGCCAGCACCGCCAGGGCGAAAGCGTGGAATCGTGAGCGGCGCCTTATCTTCCCCCCTCCCGCAAGCGGGAGGGGCCGGGGGTGGGCACGCGCTCACCTCGAACGCAACGCCAGCGACAGTCGCGCGCACTTCGACCGCTGCGCTTGCCGTTAACGCGAGCCCACCCCGCAACCCCCTCCCGCAAGCGGGCGGGGGGGAAGAAAGCTAATGTTCGGCACAACTCTCGTCCTCGCGCTCCGTTCGATCCGCCGCCACCTCCTGCGATCGTTCCTCACCATCCTCGGCATCGTCATCGGCGTCGGCGCGGTGGTAACGATGGTCACGCTCGGCAAGGCGACCACCGCCGCCGTGCAGCAGTCGATCTCCGCGCTCGGCACCAACATCCTCCAGGTCCGCCCCGGCCAGGGCTTCGGTCGTGGCGGCGGCGGCCCGCGCCCGCCCGACTTCAAGCCCGAGGACGTCGCCGCGATCGCCAACCAGATCGCCGGCGTCACCGCGGTCGCGCCGCAAGCCAGCGCCACTGCCACCGCGATCTACGAAGGCGCCAACTGGTCGACCACGATCAACGGCACCACCGACGCCATCTTCCAGGTCCAGCCATGGCCGCTCGCCTCGGGCCGCCGCTGGACACCGGTCGAGGAAAGCGCCGGTGCCGCGGTCTGCATCATCGGCAATACCGTCTCGAAAAACCTGTTCCCCGGCGGCGATCCGGTCGGCCACCGTTTCCGTATCGGACCGATCAGCTGCGACGTGATCGGCGTGCTGACTACCCGCGGCCAGGCCGGGTTCGGCGGCGATCAGGACGACACCGTGGTCATGCCGATCAAGGCGGTCCAGCGGCGCTTCACCGGCAACCGCGATATCCGCCTGATGCTGGTCGGCGTCGATGAGCGTTTCTCGACCAGCACGGTGCAGGCCGGGATCACCGACCTGCTCCGCGAACGCCGTACCATCACCGGCGACAAGCCCGACGACTTCAACATCTTCGATACCAAGCAGATTTCGGACACGCTGACCGGCACCACGACCCTGCTTACCGGCATCGTCGCCGCGGTCGCCGGGATCAGCCTGGTGGTCGGCGGGATCGGCATCATGAACATCATGCTGGTGTCGGTGACCGAGCGCACGCGCGAGATCGGTATCCGTTTGGCCATCGGCGCGGTCGCGCGCGAAGTGCTGTTGCAGTTCCTCGTCGAGGCGATCGCACTCTCGTGCCTCGGCGGCGTCATCGGGCTGATCGTCGCGCAGGCCGCGATCGCGATCATCGCGCCGCTGATCAAGGTTCAGTGGCTGTTCGTGCCCGAGATCAACATCTTCGCGTTCGCGATCTCCGCGGTGATCGGCGTCGTCTTTGGCTATTTCCCGGCGCGCCGAGCCGCCGCGATGAACCCTATCGACGCGTTAAGGCACGAGTGATCGCCGCCTTGGGATCGCGGACCAGCGCCTGCAGCCGGTCCAGATCCTCGGGCGTATCGATATCGATCAGTTCGGCGGGCGCAGTCACGACATGCCGCCCCGCCTTCACCAGATCGCGCGCACCCGCATCGCCGTCCAGCGTCAGCAGGAAATCGAACCGCTCGCGCCCGAACAGGGCAGGGGGGCTCGGCTTTTCGCCATCGCTCGACGCGACCACCGCGTCCGCGCTGTCGGCGGCATCAAGCATCCGGTAGATATGCGCCGCGGTCACGCGCGGCATGTCGGCCAGCGCGATCAGCACCGCCTCCGCGCCCTCGTCCTTGGCGCACTGCACGCCGAGCTTCACCGACTGCGACATGCCTGACGACGGATCGTCGTTATGCACCACCTCGAAATGATGGCTGATGAAGTCGAGCTTGCAGCCGTCGGTGACGACCAGCCGGCGCTTGAACGGAATATTCTCGAACGCCGTGACGACGTGCATCCCGAGCGGCTTGTTGAGGAACGGCACCTCGAGCTTGTTCGGAATGCCGAACCGCTCCGAGCGCCCGGCCGCGAGGAGGATGAGGAAGACGTTTTCAGCGGCGATCATTGAACGCTCCTATCATCGCCGCGGCTACCGACAGCGCGATTTCCGATGGTCCGATCGCGCCGATGTCGAGCCCGACCGGCGCATCGATCCGGTCGATATTCTCCGCCGTAACGCCCTCCGAGGCAAGCCGCTCGCGCCGCGCCGCATGGCTCTTGCGGCTGCCGAGCGCGCCGACATACGCAGCATCGGACGCGAGCGCCGCGATCAGCGCAGGATCGTCGATCTTGATGTCGTGGCTCAGCGTCACGACCGCGGTCGACGGGCCGGGGCGGAGCGCGGCGATCGCCTCGTCGGGCCAGCGGTCGTCGAGCGTCACGCCCGGAAACCGCTCCTCGGTCAGGAAGCGCGCGCGCGGGTCGATCACCACCGTCTCGATCCCGAGTTCGCGTGCCAGCCCCGCCAGAGCCTGCGCGATCTGCACCGCGCCGACGATCAGCAGCCGGCGTGGCGGATCGTAGCGATTGACGAACACTTCCCCCGTTTCCAGTGGCCGCGCATCGCTGTGCCCGGTGGCGAGGTCGGTCGTCACGGTCAGCGCATCGCCCTGGTCGCGCGCATCGGCGATCCGGTCGAACAGTTCGGGATCGAACCCCTCGGCGGACACCGGCTGTACCATCACCGCGATCTCGCCGCCGCACGGCAGCCCGACTTCCCACGCCGCCGCATCCGCCACGCCGTAGTTGCGCAGCTGGAATGGCGCGCCGGCGATCACCTCCGCGGCGGTGGCCAGGATGTCGCTCTCGACGCACCCGCCGGAGACCGATCCCTCGAACCGCCCATCGGCATGGACGAGCATATGGCTCCCCTTGGGCCGCGGCGCGGATCCCCAGGTCGAGACGACCGTGGCGATCGCCATCCTCTCGCCCTTCCAGGTCTTCGCAGCAGCGAGCACGCTATCGTTTTCGGCCATGTTGTCTCTCTTCTATTCCTCCCCGCACGCGGGGAGGGGGACCAGCGCAGCTGGTGGAGGGGGCCAGCCGCAGACGTTACGCTTGGGGTCGCCCCCTCCACCACGCCAAGGGGCGCGATCCCCCTCCCCGTGCCGGGGAGGATCAGATGGCGGGCAAACCCTCGAGCAGCTTGTCGAGCGTCACCGGAAAGTCCCGAACCCGAACCCCCGTCGCGTTGTAGATCGCATTCGCCACCGCAGCCCCCGCGCCGGAGATCCCCAACTCGCCAACGCCCTTCGCCCCCACCGGGTTCGCGGAGTCATCGATCTCCTCGATGAAATGCACTTCCAGCTGCGGAATGTCGGCATTCACCGCAACATGATACTCGCCGAAATCGGGGTTCACGAACGCCCCCGTCCGCGTGTCGACGATGCCCTCCTCGGTCAGCGCATACGCGATCCCCCACGCCATCCCGCCAGTGATCTGGCTCGTCGCGGTCTTGCGATTGAGCACGCGCCCGACATCGAACACGCCCAGCATCCGCCGCACCCGCGTCTCGCCCGTCACCGCGTTCACCGCGACCTCGACGAAGTGCGCGCCGTGGCTAGCCTGGCTGGTGCGCTTGCTCTCGGCACCCGGCCCGGTCTTGCCCATCGCCACGATCGGCTCACCGCGGACCAGATCGGCGAGCTTCACCGATCGCCCGCCAGCGCTCACGCACCCATCGTGCAGGCTCAGATCCTCGGGCGCCGCATTCATCCGCAGCGCCAGTTCGCCAAGGATATCCTCGCACGCCAGCACCACCGCCGAACACGCGCTGCCAGCGCCGAACGATCCGCCCGACCCCGCGCTCGGCGGGAAGTCGGTATCGCCGATCCGCACGTTCACCTCGGCGACCGGCAGCCCGAGCATCTCGCCCGCGGTCTGCGCGAGAATGGTGTACGTCCCCGTGCCGATATCGGTCATGTCGCACTCGACCGTCGCGCGGCCATCCGCCTCCAGCCGAACACGCGCCTGCGCCTCGACGGTGAAGTTGCCGCGCAGGCTCGCCGCCATGCCGATCCCGATCAGCCACTCGCCGTCGCGCACCGAACCCGGCGCCGGCACGCTCGCAGGCCAGCCGAACCGCTCGGCGCCCTGCGTATAGCAATCGAGCATCCGCCGCGTGGAGAACGGTTTGCCGCTCACCGGATCGGTGTCGGGCTCGTTGCGCCGCCGCAGCTCGATCGGGTCGATCCCGAGCTGCTCGGCCAGTTCATCCATCGCGCACTCGACACCGAACGTCCCGACCGCCTCGCCCGGTGCGCGCACCGCGCCACTAGCGGGCAGGTCGACACGCACCAGGTCGGTCTTGAACCGCCGCGCGTCGCCCCGGTACAGCGGCAGAGTCCCGAACGGCACCGGCTCGAGAAATTCGCCATCGTCGTTCTGCGCGACGACGCTCTCATGCCCCATGCCGAGGATCACGCCGTTCGCGTCGGCGGCGATCCGGATCCGCTGCGTCGTGTGCGAACGGTGATGCACCATGTACGCGGTCTGGCGGCGGGGCAGCGCGACCTTCACCGGCCGCCCGACGACCTCCGCCGCGATCGCCGCGAGGATCGCCTCTGGACCGACGCCGGTCTTGCCCCCGAACCCGCCGCCGACATACGGCGCGAGCACGCGCACCTTGTCCGCATCGATCTTCAGCGCCTTTGCGATCGTCTTCCGCGCGCCGCCGATCACCTGGTTGCTGGAGCGTACGGTGAGCTTATCGCCCTCCCACCACGCAGTGGTCGCATGCGGCTCCAGCGCGGCGGGGAAATGTACGGGCGTCGTGTAGGTCCGGTCGAACGTCACCGCCGCATCGGCCATCACCGCGTCGAGATCGCCCTTGTCGATCGGCGGCAGGAAACCGATTTTCGGCGCGGTATCGACCGGCTGCGCCTCGACGTCGAACCGGTCCTCGCCCGCCTCGGTACGAACCACGACCAACGCCGCGGCACCGCGCGCGATCGCCTGATCCTCCGCGACGACGATCGCGACCGGCTGGCCGAGGTGGAGGATGACGTCGGTATCGAACAGCGGCATTGCGCGCGAATTGGACTCGCCGGCCGGCATGCGCGCGTCGTTATGGATGACGGCGATGACACCGGGCAACGCCTCGGCGGCGCTGACGTCGATGCCGAGGATGCGCCCACTGCCTACGGGCGTGCCGACGATCGCCGCGTAGGCGATGCCGTCGGGAGTGCCCTCATACGCATAGTCCGCGACGCCGGTGACCTTCGCCGGCCCCTCGATCCGGTCGAGCCCCAGCCCGAGAACGCCCTGCTTCGCACGGTCGAGACCGCTCGGCCGAAACGCCGCATCCATCACGTGTTCGTTCATTCTGCGGTCCTCGAGTGGAGGGAGGGATATGGGTAGGGCGGGGGTGTTTGACGAGACGGACCGCCCTTCCGCGCCTGAAAGAAAACGCCCGCAACATTTCCCGTTTCCCCGCGAAGGCGGGGATCCAGGGTTACGGGCGTTATCCTGCGTGGCTCCTGGGCCCCCGCTTTCGCGGGGGAACTAGGAGGAGGCGGTCGGTGTAAGCCCTCAAACAGCCGGCAACTGATCCAGCAGCTTGTCCAGCGTGATCGGGAACTCCCGCACCCGGATACCCGTCGCGTTATACACCGCGTTCGCCACGGCCGCACCCGCGCCCGAAATCCCCAGCTCACCAATGCCCTTCGCGTGGATCGGGTTCGCATGGATGTCGCGCTCGTCGACGAAGTGGACGTCCATCTGCGGCACGTCCGCATTGGCCGGCACGTGGTATTCGCCGAGATCGTGGTTCACCAGCTTGCCGGTCCGTGTGTCATGCACGAGGTCCTCGGTAAGCGCCGTGCCGATCCCGAACGTCATCCCGCCCAGGCACTGCGACCGCGCGGTCTTCGCGTTGAGGACGCGCCCAGCCGCAAACGACCCGAGCATCCGCCGCACCCGCGTTTCGCCGGTGACCACGTTGACCGCGACCTCGGCGAAATGCGCGCCGAACCCGGCCTGCGTCGTCTCCTTCTCCTGCTTGCCCGGCTTGATGTGTCCAATAGCCTCGAGGCCCTTGCCGACCAGCTCGCCGATCGGCGTCGAGCGGTTGTCGCCGATCGCCTTGCCGTCCTTCAACGTCAGGCCGTCCTCGTCGACGCCCGCCGCCTTGGCGAGCTTCCCGCGCAGCATCTCGCAGGCCAGATACACGGCTGTACCTGAAGACGCCGCACCCCACGAACCACCCGAACCCGCTGCCGGAGGATCGTTGGTATCGCCCAGCGACATCGTGATGTTGTCGACCGGAATCCCCAGGATCTCCGACGCGATCTGCGCCAGGATCGTGTAGCTGCCCGTGCCGATATCGGTCATCGCCGACGACACCGTCGCCGAGCCGTCCGGGTGGATCTCGACCTTGGCGGACGATTCCATCATCATGTTGCCGCGCACCGCCGACGCGACGCCCATGCCGATCAGCCACTCGCCCTCGCGCCGCGTGCCGGCCTTCTGGCGCTTGTCCCAGCCGAACTTCTTCGCACCCTCGTCGAGCGCGCGCGTCAGGTTGCGCGACGAATAGGGCACGTCCTTTTCGGGGTCGATCTTCGGATCGTTGCGCTTGCGCAGCTCGATCGGATCCATCTCGAGCTTCTCGGCCAGCTCGTCCATCGCGCCCTCGAGCGCGAGCATCCCGACCGCCTCGCCCGGCGCGCGCATCGAGCCCGACAGCACGAAGTTCACATCGACCACCTCATGCGTGATCAGCCGGTTCTCACCGCCGTACAGCAGATGCGTGCCGATACCCGCCGGTTCGAAATAATCCTCGGTCGGCTGGTTCGAGGTCAGCGTCTCGTGACCGATCGCCAGCAACTTGCCGTCAGCGTCGGCCGCAAGCCGCACATGCTGCTCGGTATTCGACCGACGCACCGTCGCCTCGAACACCTGCGGGCGCGACATCACCGCCTTGACCGGACGGCCAAGCTGCTTCGCCGCGATCGCCGCCGCGACGCTCTCGGGCGCGATTCCGAGCTTCGACCCGAACCCGCCACCGATATAGCGCGCGATGATCCGCACCTTCTTCTCGGACAAGCCCAACGACTTCGCCAGCTGCTGCGCATCCGAGGTCGGCATCTGGTACGCGCCGTACAGCGACAGCGATCCGTCCTCTTCCCACACCGCGGTCGAGGCATGTGGCTCCATAGCCGCCGAGTTCTGGCTCGGCGTGACATAGGTCGAATCGATCGTCACCGCCGCCTCGGCCATCGCCTTGTCGACGTCGCCCTGCTTGAAGTGCGCGGGCGTCGCATCGTCCGGCGGCGTCCGTGTCTCGTCGCGGTGCGCGGCGAAGTCGTACTGACCCTCGGCCTCGTCATATTCGATCGGCAGGCGCGCCGCCGCATCGCGCGCGACCTCGAAGCTCTCGGCGAGCACGATCGCGACGATCTGGCCGAAGAACGCGATGTCCTTCACGCCCTGCGTCGGCGCGTCGGTCGCGCCACCCTGCGCCGAAACGCGGATGAACTGGTCGGAATCGGTGACGACGTCGATCACGCCGGGGATCGCCTTCACGGCGTCGACGTCGATCGAGACGACCTTGCCCGCCGAGATCTTCGTGCCGACCAGTACGCCATACGCCATGTTCGCGAACTGGTATTCCGCGGCATAGGTCGCCGTGCCCGTGACCTTCAGCGGGCCGTCGATCCGGTCGAGCGGCTTGCCGATGACGCCCTGGACGCCCGTATCCAGAAGACTGTCCGGATGCGGCTTGTCCATCGTCAGGCTATTCGTAGTGCCAAGACCAAACATGCTTATGCTCCCGTGACGTTGCGCAGCGTCGCGATCAGCGTGCGACGGGCGAGGGGGATCTTGAAGTCGTTCGAGCCGTAGCCCTTGGCGTCGGCCAGCAGCGCCGTCGCCGCAGCCTCGAACACGGCATCGGACGGCGCCTTGCCGACCAGCGCCGCCTCGACCGCCGGGTTGCGCCACGGCATCGGCCCAAGCCCGCCGAACGCGAGCGAGGCCGACGCGATCACGCCGTCCTGCACGTCGACGATCGCGGCCACCGAGACGAGCGCGAACGCATAGGACGCACGGTCTCGCACCTTGCGGTATTCCTGCTTGCCCTTGACCGGCGCCGGCAGCTCGATGTGCGTGATCAGTTCACCCGCCTCGAGCGCGTTCTCGATCTGCGGCGTATCGCCCGGCAGGCGATAAAAGTCGTGGATCGAGATCCGCCGCCGATCGCCGTCTGCCTTGAGCGTCACGATCGTCGCGTCGAGCGCGCGCATCGCCACCGCCATGTCGCTCGGGTGGGTCGCGATGCAGTGCTCGCTCGTCCCCAGCACGGCGAGGATGCGGTTAAAGCCGCCGATTGCCGAACAGCCGCTACCGGGCGCGCGCTTGTTGCACGCCGCCGCCGTGTCGTAGAAATAATAGCACCGCGTCCGCTGGAGCAGATTGCCCCCGGTCGACGCCTTGTTGCGCAACTGCCCCGACGCGCCGGCCAGCAACGCGCGGCTCAGCACTTCGTACTTGGCGACGACGCGACGGTCGGCGGCGAGATCGCTGTTCGGCACCAGCGCACCGATCGTCAGCCCGCCATCCTCGCGCTCCTCGATCTTCGCGAGATCGAGCCGCGAGATGTCGACCAGCTTGTCCGGCGTCTCGACCTGCAACTTCATCAGGTCGAGCAGGTTCGTACCGCCCGCGATGAACTTGGCGCCGCTCGTATCGATATCCTTGACCGCAGCCTCGGGCGTGGCGGGCTTCTCGTAGGTGAAGGTCTTCATGCCACCAGCTCCCCGCGCGCGTTGGCTTCCATCGCGGCGTCCTTCTCGTCTGCGGTCCGGCCTGCGGGCTCGGCACCACCGACTTCGCGGATCGCATCGACGATGTTCGGATACGCGGCGCAACGGCACAGATTGCCGCTCATCCGCTCGGAAATCTCGGCATCGTCGAACTTCGGATCGGTCAGGTCGCCCGACGCATGGCTGGCCCAGCCCTTCTTGACCTCGTCGAGCATGCCGACCGCCGAACAGATCTGCCCCGGCGTGCAGTATCCGCACTGATAGCCGTCATGCCGCACGAACGCGTCCTGCAACGCGTGCAGGTTGCCCGGCTGGCCGATGCCCTCGATCGTCGTGATCTCGTCGTCCTGGTGCATCACCGCGAGCGTCAGGCAGGAATTGACCCGGCGCCCGTTGATCAGCACCGTGCACGCACCGCACTGGCCATGATCGCAGCCCTTCTTCGAGCCCGTCAGCCCGAGATGCTCGCGGCACAGGTCGAGCACCGACGTGCGAATATCGGGCTCGGCGTCATATGATTGACCATTGATCGTGAAATGCATGGGGATGCCCCTGGTTGAATGTGCCGGGAATGTACGGATTTCGAGGACTCAACGCCGATGCGACCGATCGTTTCCTATTGCGACAAGCTCTCACACATCGGCGCGCTGGCGCTCGTCGCGGCAAGCGGGCAAGCTGCAGCGATGACGCCAGCTTCTTCCCGATTGTCGCCCCCAATCGTGATTGCGCACCGCGGTGCGAGCGGTCTCCGCCCCGAGCACACGCTGGCGGCCTATTCGCTCGCGATCGACCAGGGCGCGGACTTCATCGAGCCCGATCTCGTCCCGACCAAGGACGACGTCCTCGTCGCGCGGCATGAGAACAACATCGCCGAGACGACCAACGTCGCCGACCACCCCGAGTTCGCCGCGCGGAAAACCACCAAGACGATCGACGGCCAGACGATGACCGGCTGGTTCGTCGAGGACTTCACGCTCGCCGAACTGAAGACACTCCGCGCGAAGGAGCGCCTGCCAAAGCTCCGCCCCGCGAACACGGCGTATGACGGCCAGTTCCAGATCCCGACGCTCGCCGAGATCATCGCGCTCGCCAAGCGCCGCACGACCGAGACGGGCCGGACGATCGGCATCTATCCCGAGACCAAGCATCCGACCTATTTCGCCAAGATCGGCCACCCGACCGACGCGAAACTGGTCGCCGAACTGCGCGAGGCCGGCTGGGATTCAGCGAAGGCGCCGGTCTTCATCCAGTCGTTCGAGGTCGCCAATCTCCAGCGCCTTCACAAGATGACGAAAGTCCGCCTGATCCAGCTCATGGACGGGGAGGGCGGTCCCGCCGATGGCGCACAGCCGAGCTACAAGGCGATGATCACGCCCGAGGGCCTGAAGGCGGTCGCCGCCTACGCCTACGGCATCGGCCCGAACAAGAGCATGCTCTGGACCGACGCGACCCCCACCACGCTGGTCGCCGATGCGCACGCCGCGGGTCTACGCGTCCACCCCTGGACCTACCGCGCCGAAAACTATTTCGAACCGACCCGCTTCCGCCGCGGCACCGACCCCGCAGCCCACGGCGACATCGCCGCGGAGATCGACGCAGGGCTTGCACAAGGTATCGACGGTTTCTTCACCGACTTTCCGCTATACGGGGCAGAAGCGCGCGGCCGGTTGCGCGCAGGAGTGAAGTGAATGCGTAAGGTTCTTCCCGTACTCGCGGTGCTGCCGTTCCTCGTAAGTGGCTGCATCAGCACCGCAACCTCGATCGTGAAGGCACCGTTCCAGGTCGCCGGCAAGGCGGTCGACTGGACGACCACCAGCCAGGAAGAATCGGACCGCAACTACGGCAAGAAGATGCGCAAGCAGGAAGCCGAAGAAGGCAAACAGCGCAAGGAGCTCGCGAAGCGCTGCAACAAGGACCCGCAGCGCTCGGAATGCGGCCAATACCAAGGCTACCGCGCCGGGAACTGACCTCCCTTCTACCACCCCGGCGAAGGCCGGGGCCCAGTTGGGAAACAGGAGTAACGTAGCGCTGCGCTCAGTCAGCAACGTCCCCCAACTGGACCCCGGCCTCCGCCGGGGTGGTGCCCCAAGCCAATGTTTTCTGACTTCCTTGTTCTCCCGCGAAGGCGGGAGCCCAGTCTGGACTCCCGCCTTCGCGGGAGAACAAGCTTGGCTCAAAACCACCCCATCACAGTAACCGGAAACGGCGTCCACCACCCAACCCGAACCCCCGCAAACCGCAGCGCATCCCCCGTCCAAGCATTACACGTCCGCACCGCGCTATACCGCCCGTTAGCCTCGTAAAACGCATCATACCCAGCAT
This sequence comes from Sphingomonas sp. PP-F2F-A104-K0414, assembly GCF_004340945.1. Lineage (GTDB taxonomy): Bacteria > Pseudomonadota > Alphaproteobacteria > Sphingomonadales > Sphingomonadaceae > Sphingomonas. Next base: position 292,039 of record NZ_SLYD01000005.1, on the reverse strand, counting down.
ACCCCCGATACCGCGCACCCCCATCCCGAAAGCTAGCCCGGATATACGCCGCCAACCGCCGATACTGCGCGGGCGTCACCACGATCTCCCGAGCCCCATCGCCCGCGCGCGGCCTCGGCAGATGGTCGACATGCATCAACGTCCGCGTACTGCCGAACGCCGCGCCGATCACGGTGCGCAGCTTCACGTCCGCCCAGGTCGGCGTCTCCAGATAAAAAGTCTTCTCCCCCCACCCGAACGCCACATGATCGAACGCACCATAGCGCGGGTCGCGCAAATCCTCCGCCCGAGCTACCCCGCGCCAGTCCACCCCGGCCGCGACCTTCGGCACGATGATCCCGGTATGCACGCCGTTGCTCTCGACGAAGATATGCACGCCCTCGGCCGGCGCCCGCCAGTCGCGGTTGCTCGGGATCGACCCGCCGACCAACCCCGCCACCGCATAGCTCGCAACCACCCCGAACACCGCGGCGATCGCCCAAATAATCCACTTAACCCAGCGCGTTTCCGTCTTCATTCCGTCATGCTAGACCAGCCGCATGGCCAATGACACACACGTACTGAGCACCCCGCCCGAAGGCGCTCCCGACTGGACGATCCCGCAGAACTGGGCGGATTACACCGCGGAGGATCACGCGACCTGGGACACGCTGTTCGCGCGCCAGTCGAAGCTGCTCCCCGGCCGCGCCTCGAACGCCTGGCTGCGCGGGCTTGATGTCCTGAAGCTGTCGAAGCCGGGCATCCCCGATTTCGAGGAGCTGTCCGAACGCTTGACGAAGCTCACTGGCTGGTCGGTCGTCGCGGTGCCCGGCCTCGTGCCCGACGACGTGTTCTTCGACCACATGGCGAACCGCCGCTTCGTCGCCGGCAACTTCATCCGCCGCCCCGACCAGCTCGACTATCTGCAGGAACCCGACGTCTTCCACGACGTGTTCGGCCACGTCCCGATGTTGGCGGATCCGGTCTTCGCCGACTACCTCGCCGCCTACGGCCGCGGTGGCCAGCGTGCGCTGGGGCTCGACGCGCTGAAGTATCTAGGCCGGCTCTACTGGTACACGGTCGAGTTCGGCCTGATCGCGGAACCCGAAGGCCTGCGCATCTACGGCTCCGGCATCGTCTCCAGCTACGCAGAAACGCGGTTCGCGCTCGACGACCCGAGCCCCAACCGGATCGCGCTCGACCTCGCCCGGGTGATGCGGACCGAATACCGGATCGACGATTTCCAGCAGAACTACTTCGTCATTCCGAGCTTCGAGGAGTTGTTGAGACTGACGGTAGAGACGGATTTCGCACCGCTGTACGAAGAGCTGAAGGCGCTCCCGGATATTCCCGTCGCGCGGATCGAGCCGGGCGATGTGGTGATAACCGAGGGTACGCAGGACTACGCGACGTCGAAGGCGTCCGCTGAGACTGCATAAGCATGATCTAGAAGCCACCACCCCGGCGAAGGCCGGGGCCCAGTTGGGATAGCGGTGCGGTTCTATCTCAAGGGTTCACCCAACTGGGCCCCGGCCTCCGCCGGGGTGGCGGCGGAAGTGGGGTGAGGGTAACCCTTCCCCAACTTGTTCCCCCGCGAAGGCGGGGGCCCAGACTGGACCCCCGCCTTCGCGGGGGAACAACCTTCTACCCTGGGCTCAAATATCCAACGCCCACCCATCACGCCCCTTGGGATCGAACGGCCCCTCCGCCACGAACCTATCCGCCCCAGCGCGCAACCGAAGCACACTCCAATCCCCCCGCCGGTCGACCGCCTCGAGCGAACACCCGCAAGCCTCATACGCCGCCACGACGCCAGCCCGCTGAGTCTCCAGCAACCCGGCCAGCACGATCGTCGCCCCCGCATCCGAAATCGAAGCAATCTCCGGCGCCATAGACACCAGCGGCCCCGCCAGAATATTCGCGATCACCAGATCATACGGCGCGCGAACCACGATTGCGTCGTCCAGCGTACCGTCCGCCACAACCAGATCGATCCCCTCGACTCCATTCAGCGCCGCATTCTCAGCCGTCACATCGATCGAGACCGGATCGATATCCGTCCCCATCACCTTCGCCGCAGGCCAAAGATGCGCCGCGGCAAACGCCAGCAACCCGGTCCCCGTCCCGATATCGATCACGTTCGCAAACGACGCATCCGCCAACCCGTCGAGCATCGCCAGACACCCGCTGGTCGTCTCATGATGCCCCGTCCCGAACGCCCGGCTAGCCTCGATCAGGAACGCCCGCTTGTCCGCCGGCACCGCGCCCGAATGCGCGCCGGTGTGCACAAAGAACCGCCCGACCGACAAAGGCTCCAGCCCGGCCTGGCTCATCGTCACCCAGTCCGCATCGCCCAACCGCTCGACCGCGATCTCGGCCCCCGCCGCACTCGGCACCAGCGCCCGCACCGCCGCGACCGTATCCGCCGCCGGCTCATGCTCGAAATACGCATCGAGCCGCCAAGATTCGACGTCGTCCTCGATCTCCTCTGTGGTCATCAACACGCCGTCGATCGTCAGATCGTCGCTCGCATCGATAGCCTCCGCCTCCGCCCGCGTGCAGGGGAGGGTAAGCTTCCAACTATCGGACATAGCTTGCCCCATTCACGTCGATCACCGACCCGGTCATCGACGCCGGCGCCTCCAACGCCAGAAACTTCGCCGCCGCCGCGATCTCGTCAGGCGCCGCGACCCGCCCGAGCGGAATATCAGCCAGCAACGCATCGCCGCCCCGGCTCGACAGATAATCCTCCGCCATCCCGGTCATCGTGAACCCAGGGCACACCGCAAACGCCAGAATGCCCTCCCGAGCATAGCCCCGAGCAATGGTCTTGGTCATCGCCACCATCCCAGCCTTAGACGCGGCATAATGCCAATGCGCCGGCGAATCCCCGCGATACGCCGCCCGGCTCGCGATATTCACGATCCGCCCGCCGACACCCCGAGCCTGCCAATGCAGCACGGCCAACCGGCAAAGCTCGGCCGACGCGGTGAGGTTGATCCGCATCGTCCGCTCCCACTGCGCGGTCCAGTCGTCATCGCCGAGCGGTGCCGCCTCGAACACCCCCGCATTGTTGATCAAGACGTCGATCGCGCCGCCAGCCTGCTCCAGCGCCGCGTTCCACAACGCAGTCGGCCCTTCGGGATCGCTGAAGTCGGCCGGGATGCCGCTAGCGGTCCCATGCCCGATAACGGAGGCCCCCGCATCGGTCAGCGCCGTGTGAATAGCCGCGCCGATACCGCGACTGGAGCCGGTCAGAAGAATGGTCATGGGCTGCTCTTAGCGCGCGGTATCGCGCTCCGTCACCCCAATGTGATGCTCAGGCGGGCCTGCGAGTGCCTGCCCAGCGTCATTCTGGCGCGCGCTGAAGGACACCGACGCGTTGAATCCGGGTAACGGTGCCGTCCTGGCTCATCGCGACGCCCTCGCTGCGCGGGTCGGCCGCACCGACCCATTTGCCGCCTACGCGCTCGATCGCGTTCGCTTTCAGGCCGAGCGCGGCGACCTGGACGGTCTCGCCGAGTGCCTGCAACGCGGGGACCATCGCCTCGCGCTCGGTGCCCTCTTCGGCGGCGGCGACGTGGCCGGGAGCGTAGAGCAGGCCGAGCGCGATCGAGTCCTGCGCGGACAGCTTCCAGTCGACCACGCCGATTATCGCCTTGGCCACCTGTGCGATGATCGTCGAACCGCCTGCCGCGCCGACCGCGAGGCGGACTTTGCCGTCGGGGCCGTAGACGATGGTCGGCGACATCGAACTGCGCGGTCGCTTGCCGCCCTCCACACGGTTGGCGACCAGCGCGCCGTTCTTCTCGGGGACGATGTCGAAGTCGGTAAGCTGGTTGTTGAGCACGGTGCCGTCGACCGTGAGACCCGATCCGAAATAGCCCTCGACGGTGGTGGTGACCTCGACGACGTTGCCACGTGCGTCGACCGTCGCGATGTCGGTGGTGCCGGGGACTTCGCTGACCGGTGCGCGGACGCGCGCGGGAGCGCCGGGGGGCGAGCCGGCGACGACGGTCGCCATCGTGGTGGTGGGGGAGATCAGCGCCGAGCGTGACGCGAGATACTTGGCGTCGAGCATGCCCTGCACCGGCACGCGGACGAAATCGGGATCGCCGACGTAGAGGTCGCGGTCGGCATAGGCGAGCCGCGAGGATTCGGCGAACAAATGCCAGGCTTGCGCGCTGTCCTTGCCGAGCTTGCCCATGTCGAAGCGTTCGAGTTGCTTCAGGATCATCAGCACGGTGATGCCGCCGGACGAGGGCGGGCCCATCCCGCAGACGCGGTAGACGCGGTATTTGACGCAGACCGGCGGGCGCGATTTGGCGTCGTAGCTGGCGAGGTCGCCGAGCGTCATCTTCGACGGATTGCGCGCTGCGGTGTTGACTGCGGTGACGATCTTCTGCGCCTCGGGGCCGACGTAGAAGCTGTCCGGACCGCGCGTGGCGATGCGCTGGAGGAGCGCGGCCTGCTCCGGATTCTTGATCGTGGCACCGATCGCGACCGGCGAGCCGTCGGGGGCGGAGAAGAGTTTCCTTGTCTCGGGCGTGATGTGGTCGCCATACGCCTTCATCCCGTTGACGAGGCGGGGTGAGGCCTGGAAACCGTTTGTCGCGAGCCGGATCGCGGGGGCGAACAGTTGCGCCCAGGGGAGTTTGCCCGAGGCGCGGTGCGCGAGCGCCATGCCGCGGAGTGCGCCGGGGATGCCAACGCTGCGTCCGCCGGGGACTGCGTCGCTGTGGCTGAGTGGCGTGCCGTCGGGGGCGTAGAACCAGCGCGCATCCGCGGCGGCGGGCGCGGTTTCGCGCGCGTCGATCGTGCTGAGCGCGCCGCCGGCCGCGTGGGAGATCCAGAAGCTGCCGCCGCCGATGCCCGAGCTTTGCGGCTCGACGACGTTGAGGGCCAGCATCGTGGCGATCGCGGCGTCGGTGGCGCTGCCGCCAGCGCGGAGGATCTCGACGCCGGCGGCGGCGGCGCGGGGGTCTGCGGCGCTGACCATGCCCTGGTCTTTTGCCGGGGCGGGTTGGCGCGCCTCTACGGTGGCTGTGGGGACGAGGAGGGCGAGCGCTAGGAGGGAGATCTTCATCGAGCGCGAGCCTAGCGTGGTTCGAATACTAGGCAACCCGTCTAGCGGTTCGACCTCACGATCCTCCCCCGCCAGGGGGAGGTGGCGCCGTAGGCGACGGAGGGGGAGGACAAGGAACAGAGGTTGCCCTTTTCCTCCCCCTCCGTCTGGCAAGGGCCAGCCACCTCCCCCTGGCGGGGGAGGATCGTTAGGTGTCTACGCCCACCGCGTCGGCGACCGTGGCGAAGCCGTCGCGGGTGAGTAGCGCGTCCAGTTCCCGGAGGATGCGGGCGGGGAGGCCGGGGCCTTCGTACACCAGCGCGGTGTAGAGTTGGACGAGGCTCGCACCGGCGCGGAGGCGGGCATAGGCTTCGGCGCCGCTGTCTACGCCGCCGACCGAGATCAGCGGGATCGCTGCGCCGGTGGCCTTGCGGAAATCCGACAGGCGTTGGCGGGCTAGCGGGGCGAGGGGGGCTCCGGACAGGCCGCCGGTTTCCTTTGAGTTGGCCGAGCGCATTTTGGGGCGGGAGATCGTCGTGTTGTTGACGATCAGCGCGTCGATCCGGATGTCGATCGCGGCGCGGGCGATGTCGTCGATGTCGGCGGGTTCGAGGTCGGGGGCGACCTTGAGGAAGATCGGCGTCGTGCCCTTGGCGGCGGTGCAGGCGGCGAGGAGGTCGCGGAGCGCTGCACCGTGCTGGAGGTCGCGCAGGCCGGGGGTGTTGGGGGAGCTGATGTTTATGGTGATGTAGTCGGCGTGGCGCGCGGCGCGGGTCACGCCGTGGACATAGTCGGCGGTGCGATCGGTCGCGTCCTTGTTCGCGCCGACGTTGATGCCGAGAACCCCGTTCCGCTTTGCGCTCTGTGCCCGGGGAAGCGCGCCATTGAGGCCGCCGTTGTTGAAGCCCAAACGGTTGATCACCGCACGGTCTTCGGGGAGGCGGAAGATGCGGGGTTTGGGGTTGCCGGGCTGCGCGAGCGGCGTGAGCGTGCCGATCTCGACGCTGCCGAAGCCCAAGCCGAAGAACCCGTCGATTGCGCGGCCGTCCTTGTCGACGCCTGCCGCCAAGCCGACGGGGTTGGGGAAGGCGATCCCCGCCACGGTCGTCGCGAGCCGCGGCACGCTGGGGGCGAGCGGCGTGCCGGCCTTCCCCCATGCGGCAAGCGCAGCGATCGTGAGGGTATGCGCGCGCTCGGCGTCGAGACGGAAGAGGATCGGGTGGTAGAAGGCCATGCGCGCTCTTAGGCATATCGGCTGGGGTGGCCAAACCCTTCTTCCGTCACCCCACATTCTCCGTCACCCCAGCGAAAGCTGGGGTCTCCCCGTTCGAGGCGCCAGACCCAAACCAGGAGACCCCAGCTTTCGCTGGGGTGACGGGTTGTAGGGGGGCGGGCCGAATCGGGGCATGAGCGGCAAGAAAAACGGCCTCCAGTTGCGAGTCGTTAGCACGGCTCCGCGGGTTGACGATGCAGTGCACAAAGCCCATTTGACCAATCGGATCATATCGGTCCGATTGGACTCTTAAGCCACCATGCGTCTTTCCAGCCTAGCCGACTATGCAGTCGTGATGATGAGCGCCGCGGCGCGTCATTGCGGCGGTATCGCGCGGCTGAACGCGACGCTGCTGGCAGAGGAGACCGGCGTGCCGCTGCCGACCGTGCAGAAGCTGGTCAGCCGGCTGTCCGCGGCGGGGCTGATCGAGAGCACGCGCGGCACCGGCGGCGGCTTTCGCCTGTCGCGACCGCCCGCGATGATCTCGCTTGCCGACATCATCGAGGCGGTCGAGGGACCGATCGCGCTGACGTCTTGCGTCGATGGCGCATCGCAGGATTGCTGCGTCGAGCAGACGTGCAAGGTGAAGCCGCACTGGAACGCCGTCAACGGCGCGGTCCGCGGTGCGCTCGCCGGCGTGTCGCTTGCCAGCCTTTCGCAAACCCCCGTTTTACAGGTGCCCGCATGACGAACACATCGCGCGCAGCGTTCCACCTTTTCCTCCGCGCCTCCGCGGCTCCGCGTGAATCAGTTTTGTTCACGCGGAGACGCGGAGACGCGGAGATTTTAGAGAGCCGCTTTGCGGTCGAGGACAGATAATGGCTACCCGGAACGCAGAGGCATACGCCGCCGCGAACAAGACGTACGAGTGGGGTTTCTCCTCGGACATCGAACAGGAATTCGCGCCGAAAGGTCTGTCGGAAGACACGGTGCGCTTCATTTCCGCCAAGAAGGGCGAGCCGCAGTGGATGCTCGACTGGCGGCTGAAGGCGTTCGCGTTGTGGCAGACGATGGAGGCGCCCGACTGGTCGAAGCTCAACGTGCCCCCGATCGATTACCAGGACGCGTATTATTATGCGGAGCCCAAGGCGAAGCCTAAACTCGGGTCGCTCGACGAGGTCGATCCGGAGATCCTGCGCGTCTACGAGAAGCTCGGTATCCCGATCGGCGAGCAGAAGATGCTGGCGGGCGTGGTCGAGGATCCGCTGAACGAGGACGGCACGCCCAAGCGTCGCGTCGCGGTGGATGCAGTGTTCGACAGCGTGTCGGTCGCGACCACGTTCCGCAAGGAGCTCGAGGCTGCGGGCGTGATCTTCCGCTCGATCTCCGAGGCGATCAAGGAATATCCCGAGCTCGTCCGGAAGTGGCTCGGCAAGGTCGTGCCGCAGCGCGATAACTATTTCGCGACGTTGAACTCGGCGGTCTTCTCCGACGGCACGTTCGTCTACATCCCGGAGGGCGTCCGCTGCCCGATGGAGCTGTCGACGTATTTCCGCATCAACGCGGAGAATACCGGGCAGTTCGAGCGCACGCTGATCGTGGCGGACAAGGGATCGTACGTCTCGTATCTCGAAGGCTGCACCGCGCCGATGCGCGACGAGAACCAACTGCATGCGGCGGTGGTCGAACTGGTTGTGCTCGACGATGCCGAGATCAAGTATTCGACCGTGCAGAACTGGTATCCGGGCGACGAGAACGGCGTCGGCGGGATCTATAATTTCGTCACCAAGCGCGCGCTGTGCCAGGGGAAGAGCTCAAAGGTCAGCTGGACTCAGGTCGAGACCGGCAGTGCGATCACGTGGAAATACCCGTCGTGCGTACTACTCGGCGATGGCTCGGTCGGCGAATTCTATTCGGTCGCGGTGACGAACAATCGCCAGCAGGCCGATACCGGCACGAAGATGATCCACCTCGGCAAGAACACGCGATCGACGATCGTGTCGAAGGGGATTTCGGCGGGGCGTTCGGACAACACCTATCGCGGGTTGGTGCGCGTTGCGCCGACCGCAGAGGGCGTGCGGAACTTTACGCAGTGCGACAGCCTGTTGCTCGGCGACCAGTGCGGCGCGCATACCGTGCCGTATATCGAGGTCCGCAACCCGTCCGCGCAGATCGAGCATGAGGCGACGACGTCGAAGATCTCCGAGGACCAGCTGTTCTACGCGATGTCGCGCGGGCTGGACCAGGAGGCGGCGGTCGCGCTGATCGTGAACGGCTTTGCACGGGAGGTGTTGCAGCAGCTGCCGATGGAGTTCGCGGTCGAAGCGCAGAAGCTGCTGGGGATTTCGTTGGAAGGCTCCGTGGGGTGAGCCCCCCGTTCCGTCATTCCCGCGAAGGCGGGAATCCACTCCGCCTTTCGCGCATGCGGATGGGTGGATTCCCGCCTTCGCGGGAATGACGGGGTAGGGTTGGCGTAATTGACGCCTCGCATTTTAGAGATTTGGAATTGGGCTACATTCGATGCTGAAAATTGAAAACCTCCACGCCGAGATCGACGGCAAGGAAATCCTCAAGGGCCTGTCGCTCGAAGTGAGCGCGGGCGAGGTGCACGCGATCATGGGGCCGAACGGCGCGGGCAAGTCGACGCTGGGCTATGTGCTCGGCGGGCGGCCCGGTTATGAGGTCACGGCGGGTTCGGTGACGTTCGACGGTGTCGATCTGCTCGAGCTGGAGGCGCATGAGCGCGCCGCGGCGGGCGTGTTCCTCGGCTTCCAGTATCCGGTCGAGATCCCCGGCGTGTCGAACGTCCAGTTCCTTCGCGAGGCGCTCAACGCCCAGCGCGCGACGCGGGACGAGAAGCCGCTGTCGGGGGGCGAGTTCCTCAAGCTCGCGCGTGGGCAGGCGGATCTGCTCGGCATGGACTACGACATGCTCAAGCGGCCGGTGAACGTCGGCTTTTCGGGCGGCGAGAAGAAGCGCAACGAGATGGTCCAGATGGGCATCGTCAACCCGAAATTCGCGATCCTCGACGAAACCGATTCGGGTCTCGACATCGATGCGCTGCGCGTCGTTGGCGATGGCATCAACCGCATCATGCGCGCGCCCGACAAGGCGGTGCTGCTGATCACGCATTACCAGCGGCTGCTCGATTACGTGGAGCCGGACTTCGTCCACGTGCTGGCGGACGGCAAGATCGTCCGCTCGGGCGGCAAGGACCTCGCCAAGCAGCTCGAGAGCGAAGGCTATGTGGGGATCGCCGCGTGAGTAGCTTGTCGCAAATCCTCCCCGGTACGGGGAGGGGGACCAGCGAAGCTGGCGGAGGGGGTTCTCCGCTGGACGTAGCGTCTGTGGAAGCCCCCCTCCACCCCGCCGCTACGCGTCGCGGTCCCCCTCCCCGTGCCGGGGAGGATTTGAGGGCCGAACTTCCCTCGACGCGTGAAGAGGCGTGGCGCTGGGGTGATCCGGCGGCGATTGCGGCGGCGGCTGAACTGCCGCGCGGTGTTGCGCTGGATGCTCGCGAGTGGTTTCTCGATCTGCCGGGTGCGCGGGCGGTGTTCGTCGATGGCGTGCTCGACGAGGGGCGCAGCGATCTGCGGCACGTCACGATCGTACCGATCGACGGCGGATCGCACGCGCTCGGACGTCGGACGACCGGCCTGGGCTGGTCCTTGCGCGTCGACGCGGATGCGACGACCGAACTGATCCAGATCGTCCACATCGCGACGGGTGGCGATAACCAGCTTCCCGCGGAGATCGTTCTCGTCGCTGGAGCGAGCGCGTCGGTGGTCGAGACCTATGTCGGGGCTGGCTGGTCGAACCGGTCGACGCGGATGATGCTTGGCAAAAGTGCGAAGCTGACGCGCGCGGTGCGGTTGCTTCAGGCCGGTGGTTTCGTGTCGTTGCGCGACGAGGTCGAGATCGGTGCCGAGGCGAGCCTGATCGTCACTGTGTTGGGCGCGGGCGATGCCGGGACGCGGATCGATGGGTCTATCACGGTGACGGGCGACGACGCGTTTGCCGAATATGGCGGGGCGTTGCTGACGCGGAACGACCAGCGGCAGGAGTGCGCGGTGTCGGTGCGACATGCGGCGCTGAACGGGCAGAGCAAGCAGATCTGGCGTGCGGTCGCGGCGGACAAGTCGACCGCGAGCCTTGCGGCGCGGGTCGAGGTCGCGCGCGATGCGCAGAAGACCGACGGGGTGCAGTCGCTCCGCGGGTTGCTGTTGCAGCGCACCGCGACGGTGAACCTGAAGCCCGAGCTGGAGATCTTCGCTGACGACGTGAAGTGCGCGCATGGCGCGACGGTCGGCGAACTCGACCAGCGTGCGCTGTTCTACATGCAGAGCCGCGGCATCCCGCATGCCAAGGCGCAGGCGCTGCTTACGCGCGCGTTCGTCGGCGATGCGTTCGTGCAGATCGCGGACGAGATGGTGCGCGAGGCTTTCGTGGCGGATGCGGACGCGTGGCTGGAGCGGGCGTTGTGAATGACGTGACAGAAATCCTCCCCGGCACGGGGAGGGGGACCAGCGCAGCTGGTGGAGGGGGTTCTCCACTGGGCGTAGCGTCTGTGGAAGCCCCCCTCCACCCCGCCGCTGCGCGTCGCGGTCCCCCTCCCCGTTCCGGGGAGGACGCGCTCAACCGCCTGTCGGACTTCCCCGCGATCCCAGAAGGTTGGGCGTATCTCGATACCGCCGCGACTGCGCAGAAGCCGCAGGTCGTGGTCGACGCGATTACGCGCGCGTATGGTGAGACCTACGCGACTGTGCATCGCGGCGTGTACCAGCGCTCGGCCGACATGACGGTCGCCTATGAGGCTGCGCGGAAGGCCGTTGCGCGCTTCATCGGCGCAGGTTCGTCGGACGAGATCGTGTTCGTGCGCGGTGCTACCGAGGCGATCAATCTGGTTGCGACCTGCTGGGCCGGAACGCAGTTAAAGGCTGGTGACCGCATCCTGCTCTCGATGCTCGAGCATCATTCGAACATCGTGCCGTGGCAGATGATCGCCGAGCGCCTCGGCGTCGCGATCGACGTGTTGCCGTTGACCCCCGACCACCGCATCGATCTCGACGCGATGGAGCGGATGATCACGCCGGCGCACAAGCTGGTCGCGCTCGGGCATGTCTCGAACGTGCTCGGGTCGGTGCTCGACGCCAAGCGCGCTACCGAGATCGCGCATTCGGTCGGGGCGAAGATTTTGCTCGACGGATGCCAGTCGGTGCCGCGGATCGCGGTCGACGTGAAGGCGATCGGCTGTGATTTCTATGTGTTCTCCGGGCACAAGCTCTACGGGCCGACCGGGATCGGCGTGTTGTGGGCCAAGCCCGAGCTGCTCGACGCGATGCCTCCCTACCAGGGCGGCGGGTCGATGATCGACAAGGTGTCGTTCGCCCGGACCACCTACGCGCCGCCGCCGGGTCGGTTCGAGGCGGGGACGCCGCATATCGTCGGCGCGCTCGGGTTGCATGCGGCGATCGACTATGTCGAGAGCATCGGCCTCGACGCGATCCACGCGCACGAGACCGCGCTGGTGACGGCGACGCGCGACGCGCTGTCGGGAATCAATTCGGTGCGCCTCTATGGCCCGGCGGACTCCGCTGGCATCGTGAGCTTCACGATCGAGGGGGTTCATCCGCACGACATCGGCACCATATTGGACGAGGAGCGCGTCGCGATCCGTGCCGGCCATCACTGCGCGCAGCCGCTGATGGAGGCGCTGGGCGTCGAGGCGACGGCACGCGCGAGCTTTGGCGTGTATAACGGGCCGGCGGACGTCGAGGCGCTGGTGCGCGGTATCGAGCGAGTAACGAGGATTTTTGGATGAGCGATCGGTTCGAGATCGAGGAAGTGGACTCTGTCGCATCGCCGCCCAAGGCGCGCGTCGTGATGGAGACGGACTCCGACGCAGACCGGAAGCGGGATTACCTGGCCGGTTTCCTGGCGCAGAAGCCGCAGGTGGACTCGCCGGTCGAGCCCGGCGGCGCTGTGTACGATGCGATCATCGAGGCGCTGAAGGAAATCTACGACCCTGAGATTCCGGTGAACATCTACGATCTGGGGCTGATCTACGGCGTCGAGGTGACCGAGGACGGGCATGCGGTGGTGGCGATGACGCTGACCACGCCGAACTGCCCGGTCGCGGAGTCGATGCCGGCGGAGGTGGAGATGCGGGTCGGGTCGGTGCCGGGGGTCGGGTTTGCGGAAGTGAACCTGGTCTGGGATCCGCCCTGGGATCCGCAGAAGATGTCGGATGAGGCTAAGTTAGAGCTCGGGATGCTTTGACTTTTCCCCTCCCGCAAGCGGGAGGGGGCAGGGGGTGGGCACGCGCTCACCTCGCGACCGACGGTTATGAGTGGCTGGCCGGGAGCCCACCCCCGGCCCCTCCCGCTTACGGGAGGGGGGAAGGAAGGACGATCATGGCGACGACATTGCGAGCACGGCCGGCGGCGCTGAACCTCACCGAGACGGCGCATGCGCGGATCGCCGACCTTATGGCGCGGGCTCCGGAAGATGCGATCGGGGTCAAGCTGTCGACGCCCAAGCGTGGGTGTTCGGGGCTGGCCTATTCGGTGGATTACGTCACCGAGACCAAGCCTTTCGACGAACGGATCGATACGCCAGGGGGGACCTTGTTCGTCGATGGTGGGTCGATCCTGTATCTGATCGGGTCGACGATGGATTGGGTCGAGGACGACTTCACCGCTGGGTTCGTGTTCCAGAACCCCAACGCCAAGGGCGCGTGCGGGTGTGGGGAAAGCTTTACCGTCTGAGAGCTGCCGTAAGGTAGCGTGTTTCCCCGCGAAGGCGGGGACCCAGACTGGGCTCCCGCCTTCGCGGGAGAACAAGGACGAGCGGATTGCCTTTCAATTTTGTCACCCCTTCTACCACCCCGGCGAAGGCCGGGGCCCAGTTGGTAAACGCTGCTGACATAGCGCTGCGCATCGTCACGATGGCCTTACCAACTGGACCCCGGCCTCCGCCGGGGAGGATATTGGCGCTCGGGTAGGTGGTTGGCTACTGGCCTTGCCCCCCGGTCCCGTCCTGTGCCACTTCCCGCGCAACAAAAGGGGATATCCGTGGCCAGTCTGTTTCGCCGAAAAATCGTCACCGAGCAGCCGCCCGAGCATCAACTCGCGCGCACTCTGTCGTGGCCGCATCTGGTGGCGATGGGGGTTGGCGGGATCGTCGGCACCGGCATTCTCACGCTGATCGGCGTGGGGGCAGGGCTCGCGGGGCCGGCGGTGATCCTCTCCTTCATCATCGCCGGTGGGATCTGCGCCTGCGCGGCGCTCGCCTATGCCGAGATGGCGACGATGATCCCGGCGTCGGGCAGCGCCTACACCTACAGCTATGTCGTGCTCGGCGAACTGATCGCCTGGGTGATCGGCTGGAGCCTCATCCTCGAATACTCGCTCGTCGTGTCGACCGTCGCGGTAGGCTGGTCGGGCTATGCCGCGCCATTGTTGCGCGGTGCGTTCGGCTTTCCCGAGGCGCTGACGCTCAGCCCCGAACTTGGCGGCATCCTCAACGTCCCCGCCATCTTCATCATCGCGGTCGTCGCTGGCGTGTTGTCGTTCGGCACGCGCGAAAGTGCGACGCTCAACGCGGTGCTGGTGGCTGTGAAGATGATCGCGCTGACCGTGTTCGTGTTCATCGCGTTGCATTATTTCAACAGCGCCAACCTCCACCCGTTCATGCCCTATGGCTTCCCCAAGGCGGTCCAGCCCGACGGCGCCGAGCGCGGCGTCATGGCGGCGGCGGCGATCATCTTCTTTGCGTTCTATGGGTTCGACGCGATCTCGACCGCGGCGGAGGAGACCAAGAACCCCGGCCGCGATCTTGCGATCGGGATCGTCGGGTCGATGGTCGCGTGCATCGCGATCTACATCCTCGTCGCGGTCGCCGCGGTCGGCGCGCTGTCGCACACCAAGTTCGCCGGCAGCGCCGAGCCGCTCGCGCTGATCCTGCGCGAGATCGGCCGGCCGGGGTTCGCGACCTTCCTCGGCGCCTCAGCCGTGATCGCGTTGCCGACGGTGCTGCTCGCGTTCCTGTTCGGCCAGAGCCGGATCTTCTTCACGATGGCACGCGACGGGTTGCTCCCGCTGAGCCTCGCCAAGGTCTCCAGGCGAGGTGCCCCCGTCCGCATCACCTGGATCACCGCGGCGATCGTCGCGGTGATCGCAGGCCTTTTGCCGCTCGCCGAGATCGCCGCGCTGGCCAACGCGGGCACACTCGCGGCGTTCGTCGCGGTCTGCGCCTGCATGCTCGTGATGCGCCGCCGTGCGCCCGACGCGCTCCGCACCTTCCGCGCGCCGGCCGCGACGCTGGTCGGTACGATCGGGATCCTCGGCTGCCTGTACCTGTTCTTCAGCTTGCCTTCGAAGACGCAGCTGTATTTCGGGCTGTGGAACCTGCTCGGCCTCGCGATCTACTTCGTCTACGCACGGCCGAGGGCGCTCGCTAAGTGAGCGGCTGGACGATTGGCATCATCGGCGGCTCCGGACTGTACGCGGTCGACGGTATCGAGGATGGGCGCTGGCAGACCGTCGAGACCCCGTGGGGCGAACCGTCGGACGCGATCTATACCGGTCGCGTCGGCCATGTCGGTGTCGCGTTCCTGCCGCGGCACGGCCGAGGGCATCGCATTTCCCCCTCGGAGCTCAACGCGCGCGCAAACATCGACGCGCTGAAGCGGCTCGGGGTCACCGACGTTCTTGCAGTATCGTCGGTAGGCTCGCTGGTCGAGGCCCGCCCGCCCGGCAGCTTCACTGTCGTCGACCAGTTCATCGACCGCACCAAGCGGCGACCGTCGAGCTTCTTCGGTACCGGCTTGGTCGCGCACGTCTCGATGGCCGTCCCGGTCTGCCCGCGGCTGTCGCGTTATGCCGCCGACGCCGCGCGAGAAGCCGGCGTGCAGGTCGACGACCGCGGCACCTATCTCGCGATGGAGGGCCCGCAATTCTCGACCCGCGCGGAAAGCCGGCTCTACCGGCAATGGGGCTGCGACGTGATCGGCATGACCGCGATGCCCGAGGCGAAGCTCGCGCGGGAGGCGGAGCTTCCCTACGCGCTGGTCGGGATGGTGACGGATTACGATTGCTGGCGCGACGACGAGGCCGGCGTCGACGTCGCACAGGTCGTGGCGCAACTCGGCGCGAATGCGGCAAAGGCCCGCGCGATGGTGATCGCGCTGCTGCGCAATTTGCCGATGGAGCGCGAGGCTTCGCCGATCGACACGTGTCTCGACACCGCGATCATCACCGCGCGCGATGCCCGCGATCCGTCGCTGGTGGCGAAACTCAGCGCGGTAGCAGGGCGCGCGCTGTAGTGGGCGGATCCGCCGAGACGGATCCGCGCACGCGACTTACTTCTTCTTATTCTTCCGCGCGGCATACTTCGCGTCGCGAATCGCCTTCTTCTCGGCGTCGGTTAGCTCGACCTTGGCTTCGGCCTCGCGCTTCTTTGCAGCAGCCGCTTCGGCCTCGGCCTTCTTGGCAGCCTTGGCTTCGTCCTCGGCGGCACGCTTGGCGGCGCGCTTCTCGCGCTCGGCCAGTTCCTTGGCTTCACGCGCGGCGAGGCGCTCGGCAACGACCGCCTCGTCGATCGGCGGCTTGGCCTTCAGCGCTTCGAGCGCTTTCTGCTTGGCGGCGGCTGCGCTGCTTGTGCGGTCCTGGAAGCTGGGGTCCTTGAAAGAGGCCATTGTCGTAGAATAATCCTGTAATATCGGTCTGACCGCCCCGACGCAGGAATGCGCGGGCAGTGACGCTGACGGCGCCTGTAAATCATCGCGCGCCGGATCGGAAGAGATGTGTTCGAAAGCGTAGGTTTCAACCCACGCTGCGCAAACGATGTCATCGATTCGTCACATCATGGTCATGCAAGCGTCATCCAAATCGCATCGTAACGTCACGCGCTCCGCATAGTCGCCTAATCGAGGTCGGCAGGGGGGAGCCTGAGTCGATCCATCAGATCAACGATTTCGACCGGGAGTCTCTCGAATGACCATCTTCAAGCGCACGAGTCTTGTTCTGCTCGCCGGCACTGCCTGCATGGCCCTCTCGGCCTGCGATGGCGCGGACAGCGTCGCGTCGCCGGGCGAAGGCGTGATCGTCGTACCGGGTACGCCGACGCCGAGCCCGACGCCCACGCCGACTCCTACCCCAACCGCAGGCACGCCCGCGACGTCGTGCCCGACCGGCACCACCGATGTCGGCATCCTCGGCAACTACCGCTCGTGCCGCCTGCCGTCGCTGATCACGTCAGCCTTGAGCCTGCCAAAGGCCGCGGGCGTCGCCTATGAAATCAACGGACGCGTCGACGTCGGCGTCGACATCGGCGGCGCAGGCAGCGCACCGGGCGGGATCGCGACCACGCTGACGATCGCAGCCGGCTCGCTGGTTTATGCCAACACGACCAATGCGGATAATGACTATATGGTCGTTAACCGCGGCTCGAAGCTGATCGCCGAGGGCACCGAGACGCAGCCGATCATCTTCACTGCGCAGGCGAACATCACCGGCGGAGTCACCGACGAATCGCAGGGCCTGTGGGGCGGCATCATCCTGGCCGGTCGTGCACCGATCTCGAACTGCAACAATACTGTCCCCGGTGGCAACGTGGCCTGCGAGAACGTCGTCGAGGGCACCAGCACCGCGCTGTACGGCGGCGCGACGCCGACCGACAGCAGCGGCAGCATCCGCTATGTCCAGATCCGCTATTCGGGCACCGTCATCAGCCCGAACAACGAGCTTCAGGGCCTGACGCTCGGCGGCACCGGCTCGGGCACGACGCTCGATCACATCCAGGTCCACAACAGCTCGGACGACGGCATCGAGATCTTCGGCGGCCGCAGCAATCTGCGCTATCTGGTGCTGACGGGTTCGGATGATGACGGCCTGGATACCGATGTCGGCTGGCAGGGTTTCGTCCAGTTCGTGCTGGCGATCCAAAAGCCGACCAACACGCAGACCGACAACTATTCGACCGAGATCGATTCGAACGGCTCGGAAGACGCGCTGCCGCGCCAGGCTTACACGCTCGCCAACTTCACCTTCATCGAGACGTCGACCGCGACCAACGCGGCGATCCGTCTGCGCGGTGGTGCCGATGCGACCTTCGTCAACGGCATCGTCAGCAACCCGAACAGCGCGTGCCTCAACGTCATCGCTGGCGCCGATGCGGGCGGCAAGACGACCATCCGTCCTGCCGACACGACGTTGCAGGACAAGGGCCCGCCGGTGTTCAACTCGGTCGTGTTCAGCTGCCTGACGCCGTATGCGACGACCACCGTCAACGGCATCACCGTGACGGTAGAAGAGCAGCAGGCGCTCTTCCGCGCCGGTACCAACAACACCGATAGCGCCGCGGTCGGCTCGGCCGTCACGGGCACCTTCCTCCCCGCGGGCGCATCGAGCACGACCACCGCGTTCAACGCCGCGACGCTCAACCCGACCGGGACGTCGTTCCTCGTCAACACCAACTATGTCGGCGCGGTCAACGGCAGCACCGACACCTGGTATCGCGGTTGGACCTGCAACTCGAACCGCGCGAGCTTCGGGACGACGAGCAGCGCCTGCACCGCGCTGCCGACCAGCTGACACCGACGCCAAGCCTGAGGCTGCGCGGGGGGCGGGGGCCCGCCGCGCAGCCTTGTACCTACCGAATTCCTCTTGTTGCCGGGGCAGCCATGAAGTCATCCGTTCTCGTCTCCGTCCTGCTCGCGACGACGACGTTCGTCCCGGCGCAGTCGTTCGCGCAAAGCGCTCCCGCCGGCAGCGTCGTCTCGCCGCAGGCAGGGACGCCGGTCGAACAGCGCACCGACCCCGCTGCTCAGGCCGAACAACAGCAGGAGCAGGTCGAGATTTCGACGCCTGGCGGCAGTGGCACCGGTGAGGACATCGTCGTCGTCGGCCGCAACGTCCCGAACGCGGTTCGCGCCACCGCTGCCGTCGTCAACGTGCTGTCCTCGGCGGATATCGCGCGGACCGGCGAAGGCGATATCGCCGGTGCGCTCCAGCGCGTCACCGGCCTGTCGGTCGTCGGCAACGGCCTGGTCTATGTCCGTGGTCTCGGCGATCGGTATTCGTCGTCGCTGCTCAACGGCTCGCCGCTACCGTCGCCGGAGCCACTGCGCCGCGTCGTCCCGCTCGATATCTTCCCGACCAACGTGATCGCCTCGGCGGTCGTCCAGAAGAGCTATTCGGTCAATTACTCGGGCGAATTCGGCGGCGGCGTCATCAATCTGACGACCAAGGCGGTCCCCGAAAAGACCTTCTTCCAGTTCGGCGGATCGGTCGGCGCGGACACCGTCACGACCAGCGAACTCGGCTATGTCTATGACGGCGGCAAGCACGACTGGACCGGTTTCGACAGTGGCGAGCGCAAGGTGCCCGGTTTCATCAAGTCGGCGGGCGCGAACGGCACGTCGCTGACTGGCGCGCAGATCACCGCATTGTCGAACGCCAAGACGACCTTGCTCCAGCAGAACAACCAGATCCCGGCCAACCTCTCGGGCGAGACGAGCTTCGGCACCTCGGCCGATATCGGCAGCACGCGCGTCGGCGTAATCGCTGCGGCGGGGATCAGCAACACGTGGCGGACGCGCGATACGCTGCAGCAGTCTACCGACGACGTCGGCGGCATCCTGACGCGCGATTTCCGCACCGTGCTGACCGACAACCGCTCGATCATCAACGGCCTGCTCGGCTTTGGCGCGGAGTTCGGCGAGAACAAGATCCGCTGGACCAACCTCTACATCCACGACACGCTGAAGCAGGGCCGCCTCAGCACCGGCTCGACCTCGAACATCGGCGATGTCGACGGCATCCAGCCGTTCATCGTCCAGAACACGAGCTGGTTCGAACGCCAGTTGATCGATACGCAGCTGGTCGGCGAGTTCAAGTTTGGCGATTTCGCGCTCGATACGCGCGGCAGCTACGCGAAAACCGAGCGCAACTCGCCCTACGAACGCCAGTTCACCTATCAGTACAATGCGAATGTCGGTGACTATACCAACAACCTCAGCGGCTTGCAGAGCGCGGCGGTGGCGTTCAGCGAACTCGACGAGACGCTCTGGTCGGGTCAGGCGAACCTCACCTGGAACGTGCCGTTCGACCGCCCGTTCGCGCTGTCGGTTGGCTATGCGTATAGCGACACCGATCGCACATCGAGCCGCTATACCTTCCGTTATCAGACCGCGGGCAACGTCGCGCTGAACGATGCGGTCGCGCAGGAACGCCCCGACTATCTGTTGTCGGACTTCAACCTCCAGACCTATGGCATCGGCCTCGCCAACACGTGCGTCGCGCCAAACTGCGCGCCGACCTACGACGCGTCGCTGCGCGTCCATGGTGCCTATGCGCAGGTCGAGGGCGAGATCCTCGACGGTCTGCGCGCCAATGTCGGCATTCGTTACGAGGACGCGCTGGAGACGGTGCTGCCGGGTGGCGGTGCCGGCGTCTCGTTCGCGCAGACCAATCTGTCGCGCGCGTATTGGCTTCCGGCGGTTACGGTGACGTGGAACTTCGCGTCCGACATGCAGCTGCGCGGGCATATGTCGAAGACGCTGGCCCGGCCGCAGTTCCGCGAACTCGCGCCGCAGCTGTATCAGGATTTCGAGAGCGATCGCCTGTTCTTCGGCAACCCGTTCCTGACCGACTCGCAGCTATATAACGGCGAGCTGCGCTACGAATGGTATTTCGCGCGCGACCAGAAGTTCAATCTGGCGGGCTTTTACAAGCGCATCGACAACCCGATCGAGGCGGTCGCGTTCTTCCCGGCGGGCAGCGACACGCTCCAGACCGGCTTCGCCAACGCACCGCGCGCAAACCTGTACGGCGGCGAGGTCGAGCTGCAGAAGTACATCCCGCTCGACGGCCTCGGCGGGGATTTCTTCGCGACCCGTCGTCTCGTCGCGATCGCCAACTACACCTACACGCACTCCGAGCTGCAGGTCGGCGACGAACTGATCGCCAGCCCGATCCAGAGCAACGGCACCACCGCCAGCCTGCGTCCCGCCAACGTGCTGTTCCAGGACGGCGCGGCGCTGACCGGGCAATCGGATCACCTCGTCAACCTGCAGCTCGGGATCGAAGACAAGGCGAGCCTGTCGCAGCTGACGTTGCTGTTCAATTACGCCAGCGACCGCGTGACGAACCGCGGTCCGGTCGGCGGCGGTGGTGGCGTTCGCCTGCCCGATCTGATCGAGAAACCCGGCATCCGCTTCGACGTCGTCGCGCGGCAGGGCATCGCCGTCTCGGGCAAGCAGATCGAGGTGAAGTTCGAAGCGCGCAACCTGACGGGGACGGGCTACCGAGAGTACCAGACCTTCTCGAACGGTGCCGAAGTCGATATCAACCGCTACAAGCTCGGTCGGGTGTTCACACTGGGAGCGAGCGTGCAGTTCTAAGGGCCGAAATACCTCTGCATGCTGCCACCCCGGCGAAGGCCGGGGCCCAATTGGCAAGGTGGACGTAATGGAGCGATGTGCCTCATTATCGCCGTCCCCCAATTGGGCCCCGGCCCCCGCCGGGGTGGTATGAGTTCATGAGGCTCGCCGACCTCAGCGCTCACCCCCAAGCCTTCTCCCGAAACCATTTGGTGATCACGTACTTGACCCCCGCGCGCACCTTCATCCCGTGATGCAGCGTCGCCGCATTCAAGCTCCCGTCCACGCGTCGGTTGTTCCATGCGAGCAGCTTGCCCGTCTCCGCCTGGACGATTTTGTCGACCACCTTGAACCGCGTCGCACCACCCGCCTCGGGCTGGTTGAGATAGATCATGACGGTCCACGTCCGGTTGCCGGCCACGCCGCAATAGCGATGATAATCGACGCCGTTCGGCTCGAAATAGTCGGTGTGCCCTTTGAACTCCTGCCCGACCGCATAGCGCTGTCCCTGCAACGGTTCGCCGTGCACCGGGTCGAGTCCGGTCAGCGCCGCGATCCGTGCCTCGACCTCGATCACGACCGGATCGTCCGCCGACAGATCGCCCGTCTCGCTCGTCCGATAACTTGCATCACCGTTCGAATCGGAGATCGTCGACGGACGCCGCACCGCATCGATCCGCTCGATCAACGCCGTGCACAATTCGGGCGGCAGGAAGTCGCGCCGTACGAACAAATCGAGCTTTGCGCTCGGCACGCGTTGCACGCCGGGCGCGGACAGTCGTGCGATGACCGGTTCGGGGGGCAGGCCGCAGCCACTGGACGGAAGAGGATCGGACATCTGCGTCTTCTGCCCATCGGCGACGTAATGCGCTACCCCAGCTGTCACGCGCATGGCCGGCATCAGATTTCGTATGTTTGACGCACAAGCCATTGACGCGGAATTGTAACATGGCATGCCTACGCGGCGAGATGCGGGAAATTGGGGTGGGTCGCGCATGCGATTGAAGCTGGACGCGAGGGCGCGCCGTATCTTGCGGCGTATGCCGGTCGTGAATGTCTATAGTGTCGTCGAGCTTGCGCTGCTGGCGGGGCTTGCGGTCCAGTGCGCGCGGCTGGCCTGGACCATCGTGACGCCGATCACGCCGCTCGGCGACTGGCGCCCGGCCGCGCCGATGGTAGTCGGTTCGCCCGCCGACATCTTGCGCGGCTTCGATCCGTTCTTCCGGCTCGGCGGTGTGCCCGGAGCCCCTGCGACGGTAACGTCGCTCCAGCTCACCCTGTTCGGCACGCGCATGGACGAGGCGATGGGGCGCAGTTCAGCGATCATCGCCGGTCCTGATGGCGTTCAGCAGAGCGTTGCGATCGGCGATGAAATCCAGCCGGGCGTTCGCCTGAAGGCGGTCGCGTTCGATCACGTCACAATCGATCGGGGTGGTGTCGACGAGGATCTCTTTCTCGACCAGTCGGGTGCGGTAGCGCCGGTCGTGCCGGGCGCCACTTCGGCCGGCGCGTCGTCCGATGCTGCCGGCATCCCGATCGCACAATTGCGGACCGAGATTGGCTTCATCCCGAGGATCGATGGTGGTCGGATCAGCGGGCTGACGCTCCGGTCGCAAGGGTCCGGTGCAGCGTTTCGCGCGGCCGGGCTGAAAGACGGCGACGTGCTCACGTCGATCGGTGGACGACCTGTCGCTGGGCTTGGCGATCTTGACCGGATCACCAAGGATTTCGCGGGCGGCGGCAACGTCCCCATCACTGTAGAGCGCGGACAGGATACTCTGTCGCTCGCCATCACGATTGCGCCTCCTCAATGAAAAAGCTTCTTCTCGGACCCGTCGTGGCCTTGGTCCTCGTGGCTAGCGCGCATGCGCAGACTACGCTGAACGTTCGCGATGCCGATATCCGCGCGTTCATCGCCGATGCCGCCAAGGTTACCGGGCGCACGTTCATCATCGACAACCGCGTCGCCGGCAAGGTGACGGTGGTGACCGATCGCCCGCTGTCGCGCTCCGAGTATTTCGAGGTCTTCCTCTCGACGCTTCGCGCCAACGGACTCGTCGCGGTGCCGACCTCGAATGGCGCCTTCCGCGTCCAACCGCTCGACAACGCCGCGTCGCAACCCAGCCGGATCGGCGTCGCGGGCGCCGCGCGCAACAGCTACGTGACAGAGATCGTTCGCCTCCGCGCGATCGACGCGCAGTCTGCGGTCGAAACCGTCCGCCCCTTGGTCAGCGCACAAGGCTCGGTCAGCGCGAACCGCGGGGGCAACAGCCTCGTCGTCGTCGATTTCGCCGACAACATCCGCCGCATCCGCGAAGTCCTTCGCCGGATCGACACCGACACCTCGTCCACCCGCGTCGTCGCGCTCAAGAACGCCAGCGCCAAGGAGATCGCGACCGCACTGCAGGGCCTGATCGGGACCGGCACCGGCGGCGGGCAGGGCGGTGCTCCCGCGACTGGGCCGAGCGCCTCGGTCGTCGCCGTCGAGGGCTCGAATGCAGTCGCCCTCCGCGGCGATCCGACCACCGTCGCCCGTCTTGCGCAGGTCGCGGTCGACCTTGATCAGAAGGCGCGCAACGGTACCGAGATCAAAGTCGTGTTCCTCGAAAACGCGGATGCCGAGCAGCTGTTGCCGGTGTTGCAGGAACTCGTTGGCCAGACCCCGACCCAGCCCGTCCAAACCGCGCTTTCCCGCTCCAACTTCGGATCGAGCAGCACCAACGGCGCGTCCGGCGGCCAGTCGAATATCTCGCAGCCACAGGTCAACCAGTCGGTACCGACGTCCGGTGGCTCAGCAGGCTCCGGACAGCCCGCGATCACCGCAGCCGGCGGCAAAACTGCCGCGGTCGTCACGCGCTTTGCCGGCGCCAACGCAATCGTCATCGCCGCGCCCGCCGAAATCCAGCGCCAGCTGAACGACGTCGTCCGCCAACTCGATACGCGCCGCGAACAGGTGCTGGTCGAGGCGATCGTCGCCGAAGTCTCTGACACGACCGCGCGCACGCTCGGTGCGCAGTTCATCGTTGGTGATCCCAGCGGCGGCGCGTTCGGCGCCTCGACTTTCTCGAACTCTGCGCCGAACATCCTGCAGATCGCCGGCGCGATCGGCGCGACGCAGCTCAACACGTCGAGCACTACGACGGTCAATACCGACGGCAGCACGACGACCACCAACACCACCAGCGACGCCGCGAACACGCTGCAACAGTCGGCGATCAGCTCGATCCTGGCCGCGACCGGCGGGTTCGGCGGGTTCGGCGGCAAGATCGGCAGCACCTTCTTCGGCGCGATCATCAACGCGGTGAAGAGCGATACCACCTCGAACCTGCTCCAGGTCCCGCACCTCGTCACGCTCGACAATCAGGAGGCGCACAGCCTCGTCGGCCAGGAGATTCCGATCACCACGGGGCAGGCGCTGAGTACCAATTTCGACAACGCCTTCCGCACCACGCAGCGCCAGAATGTCGGTATCGAACTGACCGTTCGGCCACAGGTGAACTCAAGCGGCACGGTGAAATTGAACCTGCGCCTGGAGGTCAGCTCGATCGCCGGCCCGGTATCGAGCGACAACAGCGACCTGATCCTCAACAAGCGCGAGGTCGAGACCGTCCGCACCGTCGACGACGGCCAGATCGCGGTGATCAGCGGCCTGCTCGACGACAACGAGCGCCGGACGATCGAGAAGATCCCGCTGTTGGGTGACATCCCCGTACTGGGGCACCTGTTCACCTCTAAGGCGAAACAGCGGTCGAAGACCAATTTGATGATCTTCATCCGCCCGACGATCCTGCGCACCGCGGAGGACAGTCGCAAGCTGACCGAACAGCGCTACGGCTATGTCCGCCTGCAACAGGGCCTGCAGGATCCGAAGGAGGAGCCGTCGATCGACCAACTGATCCGCGACTATATGGGCGCCGCGCCGCCGATCCCGTCCGGCCCGATCCCCGGCAGCATCGAGGACCCGCGCATCGCGGTACCGGTACGCACCTCGACGATCGTCGTCCGGCCCAAGAAATGATTATCCGCGAAGGCCATGCGATCGACGCTCTTCCTTCCCCCCTCCCGCTTGCGGGAGGGGGCGGGGGAGGGGCTGCCTTACTCACGGACGAAGCGATCGAGGGCTATGTCATTCCGTCCCCCGACCCCTCCCGCGAGCGGGAGGGGAGCAGTGAAGCGTTATCATCGACCGACCTGCCCCAGATCACCATCCCCTACGCCTTCGCCCGAAAGTTCGGCGTCGTCGTCGACCACACCGACACCGACTCCCACCTCACCATCGCCATGCGCGCCGGCGCGGACCCGAAGGTCCTGCTCGAACTCCGCCGCTACCTCGCGCGTCCGTTCGACGTGACCTTCGTCGAACAGGTCGCGTTCGACCGCCTCCTTTCGAACGTCTACGCAATGGACGGCCAGGCCAACGCACTCGCCGCGGTCGGGATGGGCGACGAACTCGACCTGCTCGCGGGTGACATGCCGACCGCGGAGGATCTGCTCGACACCGCCGACGACGCGCCGGCGATCCGCCTCATCAACGGCATCATCGCCGACGCCGCACGCAACGGTGTGTCGGACATCCATATCGAGCCGTACGAGACCGGCCTCGTCGTCCGGATGCGGATCGACGGCGTGCTGCGCGAGACGCTGCGCATGCCGCCCAACGTCGCGCCGGTCGTCGTCAGCCGCATCAAGGTGATGGCCCGCCTCGACATCGCCGAGCGCCGCGTGCCGCAGGACGGCCGCATGGGGCTGACGCTTGGCGGCAAGCTGCTCGACGTCCGCGTCTCGACGCTGCCGAGCCGGGCCGGCGAGCGGGTCGTTCTGCGTATCCTCGATAAGGAAAACGCCGGGATCGACCTCGAAGCGCTCGGCCTGCCGCCCGCCTTGTTCGCGCTGCTCAACGAAGCGCTGAGCGAACCCAACGGCATCATCCTCGTCACCGGCCCGACCGGTTCGGGCAAGACCACCTCGCTCTACGCCGCGCTGCGCTTGCTCAACGACGGCAGCCGCAACATCCTGACCGTCGAGGATCCGGTCGAGTATGCGGTCGATGGCGTCGGCCAGACCCAGGTGAACCCGAAGGTCGGCCTGACCTTCGCCGCGGGCCTTCGCGCGATCCTCCGCCAGGATCCCGACGTGGTGATGGTCGGCGAAATCCGCGACCGCGAGACCGCCGAGATCGCGGTGCAGGCGTCGCTCACCGGCCATCTCGTGTTGTCGACGGTCCACACCAACGACGCGATCGGCGCGATCACCCGCATGCGCGACATGAAGGTCGAGAGCTTCCTGCTCGCCTCGACGTTGCGGGCGGTGATCGCCCAGCGCCTGGTCCGCCGCCTCTGCCCGACCTGCCGCAAGGCCGTGCCAGCCTCGGACACGGTTGCCCCGTTGCTCGGCATAGCCCCCGAGGCGATCGTCTACGTCGCGCAAGGCTGCGAAGACTGCAACCAGACCGGCTACAAGGGGCGCATCGGCGTGTTCGAAGCCGTTCGCATCGACGACACCATCCGCCGCCTGATCAACACCGACGGCCACGAATCCGAGATAACCGCACACGCGTTTGCGAAGTCTCCGAACCTCGCCCAGTCCGCTCGCGACCTCGTCTTGTCCGGCCAGACCACGGCCGAAGAAGCCGTCCGCGTATCCCGCCGCGACACAACCGAAGTCGTGGAAAATGCGTAACGCCCAGAAAATCCTCCCCGGAACGGGGAGGGGGACCAGCGAAGCTGGTGGAGGGGGGGCACCGCGCGCGCGCCACCTGACATCATCCGCCACGGCTTCGCGCGCACGATCCCCACAGCTGGAACGTTCGCGGCACGCCCCCTCCACCACCGCTACGCGGCGGTCCCCCTCCCCTTGCAGGGGAGGATGATGGCGGATTTCGACTATATCGCGATCGACACCAAGGGTGCGGAACGTCGCGGCCACGTCGCCGCGGCCGACATCGACGTCGCGCGCGCCACCCTCGACGCGCGTAAATTCTATGTCGTGAAGATCACCCCCGGCGCCCCCCCGCAGGCAACCAAAGGCCGCCCGTTGTTTGGCCTCCAGCTCGGCACGCCGAAGATGTCTGGCAAGAACCTCACCCTCTTCACCCGCCAGCTTGCCACGCTCAACCGCGTCTCCCCGCTGGAGGAATCGCTCCGCACGATCACGCGGCAAACCGAACAGGACAGCGTCCGAACAATAGTCCAGCACGTCCATGCCGGTGTCGTCGAAGGCCGCCGCCTCGCGGACGCGATGGCGCGAGAGCCGAAAAGCTTCCCGCCGCTCTACCGCGCAATGGTCTCGGCAGGCGAAAGTTCGGGCTCGCTCCCGACCATTCTCGACCGCCTCGCCGCGCTGCTCGAACGCCAGGCAGAGATCCGCGGCAAGCTCATCACCGCGCTAGCCTACCCCTCGATTCTCGCGCTCGTCGCGTTCGGCGTCGTTACCGCACTGATGATGTTCGTGGTGCCGCAGGTGGTCGAGCAGTTCGACACAGTCGGCCAGCAACTCCCGCTGCTCACGCGGATGGTCATGGCGTTTTCGGCGTTCCTCGTCGGATACTGGTGGGTGATGCTGCTGATCGTCGTCGGCGGCGGCCTGGCCGGATGGCGGGCGCTGAAGGACCCGACGCTGCGGCTCGCCTTCGACGGCTGGCTGCTGCGTATCCCTTTACTCGGCCGCCTGATCCGAGACCTCCACGCGGCAAGGATGGCGCGCACGCTCGGCACGATGGTCGCGAGCCGCCTGCCGTTGCTCGACGGCCTCAACCTTACCGCCAGCACGATCCACAACCGCCGCCTCCGCCAGGCCTCGGACCAGATCGTCGACGCGATCCGCGGCGGTGGCTCGCTCTCCGCCGCGATGCGCCGCGCCGGCGTCTTCCCGCCCTTGCTGACCTATCTCGCAGCCTCGGGCGAAGCCGCCGGTCGCCTCGACGAGATGCTCGAACGCGCCGCCGACTATCTCGAGCGCGAGTTCGACCGCTTCACCGCCACGGCACTCTCGCTGCTCGAGCCGCTGATCATCGTCGTGATGGGCGGCATCGTCGCGACGATCGTGCTATCCATCCTGCTCCCGATCCTCCAGCTCAACACGCTGGCCGGACAATGAGGTTTCGTATGCGTCCCCAAGATAAGAAGAAGCGTCGTGACGCCGGCTTCACCCTCGTCGAACTGATGGTCGTGATCGTCATCATCGGCCTGCTTG
Organism: Sphingomonas sp. PP-F2F-A104-K0414; assembly: GCF_004340945.1. GTDB lineage: Bacteria > Pseudomonadota > Alphaproteobacteria > Sphingomonadales > Sphingomonadaceae > Sphingomonas. Next base: position 264,208 of record NZ_SLYD01000005.1, on the reverse strand, counting down.
CGACGATCGTCGCGCTCAACGTGCTCCCCTCGGGCGACACCGCGCGGATCCAGAAGGCGAAGGCCGACATCGCTCAGATCGAGGGCGGTCTGGAACTCTACAAGCTCCAGAACATGACCTTCCCCAACACCACGCAAGGGCTGAACGCGCTCGTCACTGCACCCGCGGGGCTGACCGATCCCTCGCGGTATCAGCGTGGCGGGTATCTGAAGAAGTTGCCGAACGATCCCTGGGGTCGCCCGTATCTCTATGCCTCGCCCGGCGCACATGGGGAGGTCGACGTCTGGACCTTCGGGGCGGACGGCAAGGAAGGCGGCGAGGGGATCGATGCCGATATCGGCAGCTGGCAGTAAGCGGGAGGCTGGCTTCACGCTGGTCGAGTTGATGGTCGTCGTCACGATCATCGGACTCGCATCCGCTGTCGCCGTGCTTGTCATGCCGGACCCGCGCGGCCGCGTGCTCGACGAAGCGACGCGCTTCGCGTTGCGCGCCCGCGCCGCGCATGATTCTGCGATCGTCGAGACACGCCCGGTCAGCGTCTGGGTTACCGGCGGCGGCTATGGCTTCGACCGTCGCATGGCGGGTGGCTGGACGCCGATCGCCGAGAAGCCAATGCGCGTCGAACGCTGGAACGACGGGACCAAGGCCAGCATCGGCGATACCAGCGGTCGCATGCGGGTGACGTTCGATCCGACCGGCCTCGTCGATCGCCCCGCGGAGATCCGCCTCGACCGCGGCGGCGTTGTGGCAACCGTGCACATCGACGCCGACGGCAGCGTGCGAGCCGATGCGGGCTGAGCGCGGCTTTACCCTCATTGAAATCATGGTCGCGCTGGCGGTGTTCAGCCTCGCGGCGATGGCGCTCGTGCGCCTGGAAAGCGCGACGATCCGCGGCGCCTCGATCCTCGACGAAACGCTCGTCGCGCAGATGGTCGCGCGCAACGTCGCGATCGACGCGGTCACCAGCGCGCAACCGCCGACCGCAGGCCGCGTCACCGGCGTCGAGACGAACGGCGGACAAGCCTGGACCTGGACCCGGCAGGTCAGCGCGCTCGGCGGGTCCAGCGTCCTGCGCATCGACGTCGCGGTCGCGGATCGCGCGGGCGCGCAACTTGGCCGCCTGACGATGGTCCGCCCTGCGCCACGGTCGGCGACATGACGCGATCAAGCGGAGAAGCCGGCTTCACGCTTGTGGAAGTCATGGTGTCGCTCATGATCTTCGGGATGATCGCCGCCGCTGGCGTCGCCATCCTGTCGTTCAGCGTGAAGGCGCAAAGCAGCACCGGCGCCAAGCTCGACGACATCAGCGCGCTCACCCGAACGATGTCGATCCTGTCCGCCGACCTCGCCCAGGCCTCGAACCGGTCGACGCGCGACGAAGCCGGCACCAGCGTTCCCGCGTTCGTCGGCGAGAGCGGGTCGGGTGTCACGCCGATGCTGCGGCTCGTCCGCGACGGCTGGAGCAACATCGACGGTGCCGCGCGGCCGAGTACGCAGAAGGTCGCCTACCGCGTCGATGCCGGCACGCTCCAGCGGATCGCCTACCCGATGATCGACGGTGCGCAGGGACTGCCCCCCGCCGCACTGCTGACCCACGTCCGCCAGGCCGCGTTGCGCTACCGGATCGCCGGCGCCTGGAGCGATCGCTGGGATGGCGCCAGTGGCAGGCCGTTACCCGATGCGATGGAACTCACCGTCCAGCGTGACGACGGCACGCAGTTCCGCCAGATGTTCCTCGTAGGGACGGGATATGTCCCCACACCGGCTGAAGGAACGGGCCCGTCGACCACGCCGCCGCCCGGCACGCCGTCGAAGGAGACGCCCGGTGCGCGGACCTGATCGCGGTTCGGACCGCGGGTCGGAACGGGGGCCAGAACGCGGGCCGGAACGGGGGGCAGCGCTGCTCACCGTGCTGATGCTCGTCGCGATCATCGCCGTCATGGCAGGCGCGGCGCTGGAGAAACTGCGCCTGTCGACCCGGCTCGCGGGCAACGCCGCGACCGGCGAACAAGCGCGCGCCTACGCGTTCGCCGCCGAGACGATGGCGCTGACCCGCGTCTCCAACCTGCTCGGCCAGAGCCCCAAGCGGGTCACGCTCGCCGGCAACTGGAGCAACACGCCGTTCGGCCTGCCGGTCCCCGGTGGCTTCGCGACCGCCCGCGTGCGCGACGGCGGCAATTGCTTCAATCTCAACGCGCTCGTCACGCAAGCGACCACGCCCGGCGTGTATGTCACCAACCCCGAGATCCGCCCGCAATTCGTCCGGCTGATGCGGTTGTTGAGCGTCCCGACGCAGGTCGCCGAACAGGTCGCATCGGGCACCGCGGACTGGATCGACAGCGACCAGGACCAGCAGGCGATGGGCGCGGAGGACGGCGCGTATCTCGGCCGCGAGACGCCGTACCGCACCGCCGGCACGCTCATGTCCGACCCGAGCGAACTCCGCGCAGTCGCCGGCATGACGCCTGAGATCTACGCCACGCTGCGGCCCTGGATCTGCACGCTGCCGATCGCCAAGCCGTCGCCGATCAACGTCAACACGCTGGCGCCCGAACAGGCGCCGCTGTTCGCGATGCTGTATCCCGATACGCTGTCGGTCGGCAGCGCGCAGCAGATGCTGTTGCGTCGTCCGCCGCAGGGCTATGCCGACGTCGGCGAGATCACCAAGGCGGCGGCGTTGCAGGGTGCGGCCACCCTCGCGCCCGGTGCCGAGGCGACGGTGCTGTCGAAATGGTTCACGCTCGATATCGACGTGACGCTCGGCCGCACGCAAATGCAGGAACGCGCGCTGATCGACGCGAACCGACTTCCCGCGCAGCTCGTATCGCGGCAATGGGGCGAGCCATCATGACGACTTTGCTATTCCTTCCCGCCGGCGAGACCGGGTTTCGCTGGATGCGCGTCGCCGATGCGCGCGTGGTCGGGGAGGGGGAGGGGATCCCCGACGCGATCGACGATGAGACGATTGCGGTGGCCCCGGCCGATGCGGTGACGCTGCACTGGGCGGAACTGCCTTCGCGTTCGGCAGCGCAGGCTACGGCGGCCGCGCGTATTCTCGCCAGCGAGGCCAGTGCGTCGCCGCTTGCCGAACTGCATGTCGCGGTCGGTGACGAAGGTGCGAGCGATCGCCCGATCGGCGTGGTCGGCGTCGCGACGATGCGCGACTGGCTGCGGATGCTTGCGGAGGCGGGTGTCGATCCGGTCGCGCTGATCCCCGCACCGATGCTTCTTCCGCGCCCCGACGAGGGCTATGCGAGGGCGGAGCTGGCCGGTAGCGGCGTCGTGCGTGGTACGTCGAGCGGGTTCGCCGACGAGGCGCGGCTGACCGAACTCATAACCGGCGGCACTGCGCCTGCGACGATCGATCGCGATACGCTGGAGGCGGCGATCGTTGCCGCCGCTGCATCGCCTACTCTTGACCTGCGACAGGGGCCGTTCGCGCGGCGACGCAGGTTTGCGATCGACTGGGGGCTGATCCGAAGGCTTGCGCTGTTGTCGCTGACGATCCTGGCAGTGACGCTCGCGATCTCGCTCGTCCGCATCGCCAAGTACAGCTTTGGCGCGGATGCGTTGGAGGCTGAGGCCGACACGGTCGCCGTGACCGGCCTGCCACGCGGCGAGACGGTGGTCGATGCCAGCCGCCAGCTCGATGAGCGCCTGTCGCGCGTGCGCGGGCCGGGGCTCGGTTTCACCAACACGACCGCCGCCGCGTTCGCCGCGATCCGTGCCACGCCGGGGACCGAAGTCACGGGGCTAGACTTCCAGGCGAACGGCGACCTGCGACTGTCGGTCGCGGTCGAACGTGAGGCGCTTGCGACCGACCTCAAGCGTGCGCTCGAAGCAGCGGGCTTCACCGTCCGCGCGGGCGTATTCCAGGCCGCCGCCGGTCGTGTGACGGGTGAACTCACGATCAGCCCGGGGAGCGGACGATGACCGGCTTGAAGACGTGGTTCGAAGGCCGCTCGCTCCGAGAACGTCGCCTATTGCTCGTAATGGCCGCGCTCGCGGTGCTGACCTTGCTTTGGGCGCTGATCATCCGACCGATCGGTGACGGGTTGTCGAGCGCGCGCGAACGCCACGCCAGCGCCGTAACGCGGCTGGGCGAAACGCGCGCGCAGGTCGCGACGTTGCGCGATATCCAGCGTGACCGAGCAAGGCCGCTGACGGGCACGCTGGCGGACACGGTCCGCGCCGAGGCTGACCAAGCCGGCTTCGCGCTCGCGTCACTCGATCAGGACGGCGCGAACCGGGTGCGTGTGGGTATCCAGTCGGCGCGACCGGCGGCGCTGACCGCTTGGCTCGCGCGGCTCGAACGGCTCGGTATCCTCGTCGATTCGGTGGCGATGACCGACAAGGGCGACAAGACCGTCGGCGTCGCGCTCACGTTGAAGGCGCGCGCGGCATGAGGCGGATCCGTTTGCGCACCGGACCCGCGGCGCTGTTCGGTGGGATGCTGCTGATCGCGCTGATCGTCTTCCTGCCCATGCGCGCGGTACTCGGCTGGGTCGGCGTCGGCGACGAAGGGCTGGTCGCGCGGCGCGTGTCGGGGACGATCTGGGGGGCGACGCTGACCGAGGCGCGGTTCGGCGATCTCGCGCTCGGCGACCTGCGCGCCCGGTTGTCGCCGCTGCCGCTGCTGGTCGGCCGCGCGACGATCGCCTTCGCTGGGCCCGATTCGGTGTCCGCCAGACCATTGCGCGGATCGGCGAGCGTCAGCCGCCATAGCTTCGGGGTCGACCACATGACCGCGACCGTCGCGACGGGGCGGCTGTTTGCGCCAGTGCCCGTTGCCGCGCTCGACCTCGACGACGTCTCGGTCCGCTTCCGCGATGGCCAGTGCGAAGCCGCCGAGGGCCGCGTCCGCGCGACGCTGGCAGGTGACGTCGGCGGGATCACCTTGCCGCAGTCGGTGAGCGGCACTGCCCGCTGCGACGGCACGGCACTGCTGTTGCCGCTGGCTAGCCAGGCCGGGACCGAGAGCATCGCGCTCAGGATCGAAGGGGCAGGCACCTACCGCGCCGAATTGTCGCTGCGACCGTCCGACCCGCTGGCAGTGCAAAAGCTCGAACAGGCCGGCTTCGTGCGCGGGCCGAACGGCTACCGGCTCGCGATTGAAGGACGTTTTTGACGTCTTTTTGGCAAGTCGACGGTTGACGCCGCCCGGCGACCCCCGCTAGGGGGCGATGCCTACGCGGCGGTCGTAGTTCAATTGGTTAGAGCGTCGGCTTGTGATGCCGGATGTTGCGGGTTCAAGTCCCGTCGGTCGCCCCATTTTCCCTTATTTTCGTAAGCCCCCGCAATGCGGGCGCTTTGGGCTGGTAAAACCGGTCGGAAAATAATATTTCGCGTCCCGGTAATTTTATTCCTCTTCAGGAGCCGGCGATGACAGCGGTTTGGGACCTTCCCGATTTCGACGACCACGAGGGCGTACATGCCTTCACCGATCCCGAGTCGGGCCTGCGCGCGGTGATCGCGCTGCACTCGACCAAGCTCGGGCCGGCGGCTGGCGGCACGCGCTTCTGGCATTATGCCGACAACGGCCGCGCCGTGACCGATGCGCTGCGCCTGTCGCGCGGCATGAGCTTCAAGAACGCGATGGCGGGGCTGGAGCTTGGCGGCGGCAAGGGCGTGGTCCTCGCGGCCAAGCCCGGCGACGTCATCACGACGGCACAACTTGAGGCGTTCGGCCGCGCGGTCGATTCGCTCGGCGGGCGCTACGTGACGGCGGAAGACGTCGGCATGTCCGAAGAGCGGATGAAGGTGATCGCCACGCAGACGCGCTACGTCTCCGGCCTGCCGGTTGCGAGCGGTGCGGCGGGCGGCGATCCCGGGCCGTACACCGCGCTCGGCATCTATCTCGGCGTGAAGGCGGCGGCGCAGCGTGGCCTCGGCGCGACCGACATGAAGGGCGTGCGCGTCGCGATCCAGGGCGTCGGCTCGGTCGGCGGCGGGCTCGCGCGGCTGCTGGCGAAGGACGGCGCGGTGCTGACGCTGGCGGACGTCGACGAGGGCCGGGCGCAGAAGCTGGCCGGCGAACTCGGCGCGACCGCGGTGGCGGCCGAGGCGATCCTGACGACCGAGGCGGATATCTTCAGCCCGAACGCGCTGGGTGCTATTCTGACCGAGATGTCGATCGCTTCCTTGAAGGCGAAGGTCGTCGCGGGTGGCGCGAACAACCAGCTGAGCGTTCGCGAGGATGGCGCGCGGCTTCATGCACGCGGTATCCTGTATGCGCCGGACTATGTGATCAATGCGGGTGGGATCATCAACGTCGGGCTCGAGTATCTTGGGCAGGGCGACGAGGCTGAGGTTAAGGCACGGATCGCCCGTATTCCGGAGCGCCTGATCCAGGTCTGGGACGAAAGCGACCGTTCGGGCGAGCCGTCGTCGGATGTCGCAGATTCGATCGCAAAGCGCCTGATCGGCCGCTGAATCCAAGCGGTCTTCGCTCGTGTTGAGGGCGGGCGCTCCGATTACTCCCGTCATCCTGACGAAAGTCAGGATCCAGAGTAACTAAGCGTCGCCCTCTGCGGCCCTGGATCCTGACTTTCGTCAGGATGACGGCGTACGGGGGAGGCGCCTCCCTCTCCCCGGCGGGGAGAGGGTTCGAAGTCCGAGGTGACAGCCTCGCGATGTTGCCATAATGGCTGTCCCCAGTGGCTACCCTACACGCCTTCGCAAACCCCGCGCGCTTCCTGAAGATCGCCAAGCCGTTGACGCCAGCGCTCTTCTGGCTTGGCGTCGCGCTGATCGTGCTGGGCTGCTGGGCGGGCTTGACGCAGACCCCGCCGGACTACCTCCAGGGCGAGACCGTCCGCATCCTCTACATCCACGTCCCCGCCGCCTGGCTCGGCATGGGCGGGTGGAGCGGGATCGCGATCTCCAGCATCATGTTCCTCGTCTGGCGCCACCCGCTGGCCAGCGTCGCGGCGCGTGCGATCGCGCTGCCGGGTGCGGTGTTCGCGGCGCTATGTCTCATGACCGGCTCGATCTGGGGGCGGCCGACCTGGGGAACGTGGTGGCAATGGGATGGCCGGCTGACCTCGATGCTGCTGCTGTTCTTCGTCTATCTCGGCTATATGGCGCTCGCGAAGGCCGATGCGGATCGTGGCGGCGATGGGCGCGTGCCGGCGCTGTACGGGATTGCCGGGTCGGTGCTGCTGCCGATCATCCGCTATTCGGTGGTGTGGTGGAATACGCTGCACCAGGGGCCGAGCATCGGTCTGACGCAGTCGACGATCGCGGGTTCGATCCTGTGGCCGCTGCCGATCATGCTGGCCGGGTTCACGTTCGCGTTCGCCGGAATCGTGCTGATGCGGATGCGGACGATGCTGGCGATCACGAAGACCGAAGCGCGTATGCGCAGAATGGCGAGATCATGAATCCCTGGCCGTTCGTGACTGCTGCTTATGCCGTGACGCTGGGCGGCGGCGCAGTCATCGCTCTCCTGAGCTATCTCGCGATGCGGAAGGCCGAAAAGTGAAGGCCAAACATCAACGCCTGACACTGGCGCTGCTGGCACTCGGTGCGGTCGTCGTCGCCGGGCTCCTCGCGCTGTCGGCGCTGAAGGATCAGGCATCATTCTTCTATGCGCCATCCGACGTTCGCCGCGACGGTCTCCCGCTTGGGCGCGCAGTGCGGCTCGGTGGAATGGTCGAGGGCGGTTCGGTCAAGCGCGCGGCAGACGGCATCACCGTGCACTTCGTCGTCACCGATGGGCAGGCGACCACCCCGGTCGTCTTCGCAGGGATCGTCCCCGACCTGTTCCGCGAGAAATCGGGCGTCGTCGCCGAAGGCCAGTTCCAGCCCAATGGCAGCTTCGTCGCGTCGAACCTGCTCGCCAAGCACGACGAAAAGTACATGCCGCCGGAGATAGCCGGCAAGATGCACGAGACCAAGACGCTCGAACCGGACGCAAAGCCGTGATCGCCGAAGCGGGCCTTGCCGCGCTCTGGTTCGCTGGCGCGCTGGCGGCGTTACAGCTGGTGATGGCGACGATTGGTATCGCGCGCGATCGTGAGGACGTTGCGGCAGCGGTGCGCCCGGTGGCGATTGTTCAAGGGCTGTTGGCCCTCCTCGCGATGGCGCTGCTGATCGAACTCTTTCTCGACTCCGACATGTCGGTGAAGCTGGTCGTCGAGAACAGTCATTCGGCCAAGCCGTGGCTCTACAAGTTCGCTGGCGCCTGGGGAAACCACGAGGGCTCGATGCTGCTCTGGGTGACGATCCTCGGACTCGCCGGCGGTGCTGTGGCGATCTTCGAACGCTCGTTGCCCGAACGCACGCTGACCGCGACGCTCGGTGCGCAGGCGACGATCGCACTCGGATTCTACGCGTTCCTGCTGTTCTCCTCGAACCCGTTCGCGCGGCTCAACCCCGCAGCGGCCGACGGCCTCGGGCTCAACCCGCTGTTGCAGGACCCCGGCTTGGCGTTCCATCCGCCGACGCTCTACACGGGGTATGTTGGCCTCTCGGTCGCGTTCTCGTTTGCCGTAGGTGCGCTCGTCACGCGAGACGTCGGGCCGGCGTTCGCGAAGGCTATGCGACCGTGGGTGCTGATCGCCTGGATATTCCTGACGCTTGGCATCACTGCCGGTTCGTACTGGGCCTATTACGAGCTCGGCTGGGGCGGCTGGTGGTTCTGGGATCCGGTCGAGAACGCCTCGCTGATGCCGTGGCTCGCCGCCACCGCATTGCTCCATTCGGTGACCGTGCTCGCGACCCGCGACGGTCTGCGAGCCTGGACGATCATGCTGGCGGTCGTCGCGTTCTCGATGTCGATGATCGGCACGTTCCTGGTCCGCTCGGGTATCCTGACGAGCGTCCACGCCTTCGCGGTCGATCCAGAGCGCGGTGCGTTCATCCTGGCGCTTCTCGCGATCTACATCGGTGGTGCACTTGCGCTGTTCGCCGCGCGGATCGGCACCGTCCGCGCGGGCACGACCTTCGATCCGGTCAGCCGCGAAGGCGGGCTGGTTGCGAACAACCTGCTGTTGTCGGTGATCCTCGGGATCGTCCTGATCGGCACGCTCTACCCGATCGTCGCCGCGAGCTTCGGCGTGCAGCTATCGGTCGGGCCGCCGTTCTTCAACAAGGCGGCGGGGCCGATCGCGTTGCTGCTGGTCGCGGTGATGGCGGTCGGGCCGCTGCTGCGCTGGAGGCGTGACGATGCGAAGGCGGTGCTGCGCCGCGTGATGCTGCCGATCGGCGCCGCGCTGTTGGCGGCAATCGCGTTGCTGTTCGTCTGGCCGGGCGTCCTCCCTTGGGCCGGGCTTTCGCTGGCCGCTGGGCTCGCCGTCGCCAGCGTAGCGCCTCTGTGGAAGCGCAACCTGAAGCGTACGCCGCTGTTCACATACGGCATGGTCATCGCGCATCTCGGCATCGCGGTCAGCCTCGCCGGGATGGCGTCGGACAGCGCCTTCACGAAGGAAACGCTGGTCGCAGTGCGCGCGGGCGAACCAGCACGGGTCGGGCCGTACACCGTGACGCTCGATGGAATATCGCCGGTGATCGGCGAGAACTGGTCGGCACTCGAAGCACGCCTGACCGCAACGCGGGGTGGCAGCGCGAGCATCCTGCGGCCGCAACTCCGCTTCTTCGCCAACCCGCCGACCAGCACCAATGAGTCCGCCATCCTGACGGTGCTCGACGGCCAGCTTTATACCGTGCTCGGGCAACCGGACGGGCAGGGGCGCTGGCAGCTCCGCCTCTGGTGGAAGCCGTTCGTGACGCTCATCTGGTTCGGGGGCGTGCTGATCGCGCTGGGTGGCGCATTGTCGCTGCTCGGCCGCGTGCGGCGCCAGCGACAAGTTGCAATACGGACGCAGTGGGCATGAAGCGGTTCGCACTCTGGGCGCCGCTGGCGATCTTCGCGCTGCTGTTCGCGGTGGTCGCGAGCGGGTTGTTCCGGCCCGCCGAGAAGGTGGTGCGATCGGCCATGGTCGGCAAGCCGCTCCCCGATTTCGCGCTGCCCGCGATGGTCCCTAGCAAGCCGGGCCTGACCAGCGCGTCGTTCCGGCAGGGTAAGCCGCGGTTGCTCAACGTGTTCGCGAGCTGGTGCATTCCGTGCATTGCCGAGGCCCCGCAACTGATGCGGTTGAAGGCGATGGGCATGCCGATCGACGCGATCGCGATCCGCGACACTGCTCCGGCTATTGCGGGGTTCCTTCGGCGTAACGGCGATCCCTACGAGCGAATCGGAAGCGACAAGGCCAGTCAGGTGCAGTTGGCGCTGGGGTCGTCGGGGGTGCCTGAGACGTTCGTGATCGACGGCCGCGGGATCGTCGTGAAGCAGATCATCGGCGATATCCGGCCTGAGAATGTGGCGGAGATCGTGCAAGCCGTGAAGGATGCGCGGTGAGCGGGCGCAACGTATTTCCCCTCACGCTTGCGGGAGGGGTTAGGGGAGGGGATTCTCCCTGCCAACCGAGCGCGCGTTCGCGTCATGCCCTCCCCCGACCCCTCCCGCGAGCGGGAGGGGAGATACTTGCCGCGCTGTTGCTCTGCATCTCGCCGGCCTTCGCCCAGCCGGTCACTCCACCAGCGCATTACGCCAACGTGCAACTCACCGACCCGGCCAAGGAAGCCTCCGCCCGCGCGCTCATGGAAACTCTGCGCTGCCTCGTCTGCCAGGGCCAGTCGATCGCCGACAGCGATGCCGACATGGCGGCCGACATGCGCGCGCTCGTCCGCGAGCGGATCGAGCGTGGCGAAAAGCCTGCCTCGATCCGCGACTGGCTGATCGCGCGCTACGGCGACTACGTGACCTATGATCCACCCCTATCCGGCCTCACATGGCCGTTGTGGCTAGCGCCGATCCTGCTGCTTGGCCTCGGCGGCTGGATCGCGCGGTCGAGCTTTCGGCGGAGGGCACGCTGATGGGGTATTTCTGGCTGGCCGCGATCGGAACGGGGGCGTTTGCGCTGCTCGCGGTATTGAAGGTGAACCGCGTTCTTTGGACGATGGTCGCCGCGGCGCTGATGCTTGGTGCGGCGGGGTATGCTTGGCAGGGCCAGCCAGGGCTTGCCGGCCATGAAGCGTCGCCCGGGCTTGCCGCAACGCCGGACGACAGCGCGATGCTCGAACTGCGCGACCAGATGCTCGAACGGTATACGGGCGCAGCGGCGTATCTGGTTGCGGCGGACGCGATGACGCGGGTCGGCGACCGTCGCGCGGCGGTGCAAGTTTTGCTTGGAGGTCTCAGAATAGCTCCGAAGAGCGTGGTAATGTGGACGGGGCTCGCCAACGCGCTCGCGGCGCATGACGCCAACCAGGTTTCGCCGCCCGCGTTGTTCGCCTTCCAGCAGGCTATGCGGTTGGCGCCGAAGCATCCTGCTCCGCCGTTTTTTCTGGGGCTGGCGTATGTGCGGGCGGGCGAGTTCGCGACGGCCCGGCCATATTGGGCAAAGGCGCTGGCGTTGACACCGGCCAACATCTCATACCGGGGCGAGATCGCCAATCGGCTCGCGCTGCTGGATCGGTTTCTAGCTATGCAGGATACGCCGGACGCCGGCCCAAGATAATCCTGTCATCCTGGGCTCGACCCAGGATCCAGAGCCATGAACGTTAAGCTATTTGGCTCTGGATCCTAACTTTCGTCAGGATGACGGGAAAAGGAGTAAGAGGAATATAGGCTTACTGCCCGCGGCCGGTCTTCGACTGCAACTCGTCGATCTTCTTCGACGCATCCGCCTTGGTCAGCGTCTCGTCGAATTCCTCATGTGCTTCCTCGGACAGCGTCTTGAGGTAGCTCGCCTGCGCACCGGTCATCTTCTCGTCGCCGGTGGTCCAGTCGTCCGGGTCCTTCTCGGCGTTCGAGAACGGTTCGGATTTGGGGTTCGGAGTGTCGGACATTGGGAATTCCTTTCCCCTGTCCAACACCCATGTTCCGCATCCGTTCCCGAGTCAGCCGGCCCAAGCTTCGTAAGGTAAACCTAGATCATCTGCGACCGCCTTGTACGCGATCTTGCCCTTGTAGACGTTCAGCCCGTTGGCGAGGTGCGGGTCGGCCTTCATCGCGGCCTCGGCGCCCAGATTGGCGAGCTTCAACGCGAATGGCAGCGTCGCATTGTTTAGCGCGAACGCCGAGGTGCGCGCGACCGCGCCCGGCATGTTGGCGACGCAGTAATGGATAACGCCATCGACCTCGAACACCGGATCTTCGTGCGTCGTCGCGTGCGACGTCTCGAAGCACCCGCCCTGGTCGATCGCGATGTCGACCAGCACCGAGCCGCGCTTCATCGTCTTCAGCATTTCGCGCGTGACGAGCTTCGGCGCCGCCGCTCCCGGCACCAGCACCGCGCCGATCACCAGATGCGCGTTCTTCACCGCCGCCGCGATCGCAGCCTTCGAGGCATAGGCCGTCTTGATCTGGCTGGAGAAGAACATGTCGAGTTCGGCGAGGCGATCGTTCGAGATGTCGTAGATCGTCACGTCGGCGCGCATGCCGACCGCCATCTGCGCTGCGTTGACGCCCGAGACGCCACCGCCGAGGATCGCGACTTTGGCAGGTGCGACACCGGGGACGCCGCCGAGCAGCACGCCGCGTCCGCCCTGCTCCTTCTCGAGATAATGCGCGCCGACCTGCACCGACATGCGGCCCGCGACTTCCGACATCGGCTTGAGCAACGGGAGCCCGCGGCGATTGTCGGTGACCGTCTCGTACGCGATGCAGGTCGCGCCGGACTTCATCAGCCCTTCGGCCTGCGGCTTGTCGGCGGCGAGGTGGAGATAGGTGAACAGCAGATGGCGCGGTTCGAGCATCGCGATCTCGCTCGGCTGGGGCTCCTTGACCTTCACGATCATGTCGGCGCCGGCGAACACCGCGGCGGCGGTCGGCAGGATCGTCGCACCCGCGTCGACATAGTCCTGGTCCTCGAAATCGATGCCCGATCCGGCGAGCGTCTCGACAACGACCTCGTGGCCCGCGGCAACCAGTTCGGCGACCGACGGCGGGGTCAGGCCGACGCGATATTCGTGGTTCTTGATTTCCTTGGGGACACCGACGCGCATTGATTCCACTCCATTATCGTTTGCGCCATACTAGCGCGCCTTGGACAGGAAGGGTTCGCAAACTGGTCGCGGTGCGATACCGCATCTGCAAGATGATTGCATCCTTTGCCCTCGAAACGGGATAATCTTGAGCATCACGATCGAACGCAGGATTCTGGACCTGCTCGCCGCCAATTCCGACCTGACCAGCGCCGAGCTTGGCGACGCGGTTGGTTTGTCAGCGAGCGCCGCCCACCGCCGCGTGGCGCAGTTGCGAGAAAGCGGGGCGATCGTCGGCTATCGTGCCGTCCTGTCCCGCGCAGCACGAGGCGACCCAAGCATCGTCCTCGTCAACGTCACGCTCCGGGATCAGCGCAAGGAGACGATGGCGGCGTTCGAGGCGGAGATCGTCGACTGCCCGCAAGTCGTGCAATGCTTCCTGATGAGTGGTGAGGCAGATTATATGCTCCATGTCGAGATCCGCGACGGCGAGACGTTCGAGCGCATCCACCGCGAAACGCTCTCGCAACTGCCGGGCGTGACGCGACTGGCGTCGCATTTCGTCATCCGCGAGGTCGTTACTCGCGGCTGATCAGGCGCGTCCATTCTGACCCGGTTAATCCACGTTGCCCGCCTCGCCGTTGCCGCCCTCTACCCCGCATGCTAAATGCGCGCGCTTGGGGCACAGGGTGAAATCGGAAATTCGATGAAGATTGCTGCACTTCCGGGTCGATTCACCGTCCAGTGAGCGTCGATCAGACCGCCGCGGCTTCGACCGTGCCACCCGCCAATCTCGATCTCGAGACGGGGCATCACAACTCCGACGGCATGCTGAAGCTCGCCTTCGGTGCGATCGGCATCGTCTTCGGCGATATCGGCACCAGCCCGCTCTACGCCTTCCGCGAGACCTTCGCCGGCCACCACAAGCTCGCGCTCGACGCGGCGCACATCATGGGCGTCATCAGCCTGATGTTCTGGTCGATGATGATCGTCGTGACGGTCAAGTACGTCATCATCATCATGCGCGCCGACAACAAGGGCGAAGGCGGCAGTTTGGCGCTGCTCGCTTTGGTCTCGGGCAAGACCAAGACGAAGCGCTGGAGCAAGGGCATCATCCTGCTCGGCGTGTTCGCGACGGCGCTGTTCTACGGCGACAGCATGATCACGCCCGCGGTGTCGGTGCTGTCCGCGGTCGAGGGTCTCGCCGTCGCCGCGCCCGCATTCGGCGGCCTGGTGCTGCCGATCGTGATCGTCATCCTGATCGGCCTGTTCTGGGTGCAGAAGAGCGGGACCGCGCGCATCGGCCTCGTGTTCGGACCGATCATGCTGGTGTATTTCAGCGTCATCGCGGTGCTCGGCATCCTCAGCATCGTGCAGACACCCGAGGTGCTCTGGGCATTGTCGCCGCACTATGCGGTCGAGTTCTTCATCATCGACCCCGAGCGGGCCTTCCTGGCACTCGGCTCGGTCGTCCTCGCGGTCACCGGCGCCGAGGCGCTGTACGCGGACATGGGGCATTTCGGCCGCAAGCCGATCGGCCTGTCGTGGCTGTTCTTCGTGCTCCCCGCGCTGATCCTCAACTATATGGGGCAGGGGGCGCTGCTGTTCCGCGACGGCCGCGAGGCGCTGGTCAGCCCGTTCTACAACCTGGCCCCCGAAAGCCTCCAGCTCCCGCTCGTCATCCTCGCGACGATGGCCGCCGTGATCGCGTCGCAGGCGGTCATCTCCGGCGCGTTCTCGGTGACGCAGCAGGCGATCCAGCTCGGCTTCATCCCGCGCCTGCGGATCGAGCACACCAGCGCCTCGACCGCCGGCCAGATCTACATCCCGCTCGTCAACGGCGCGCTGATGGTGATGGTGATCCTGCTCGTGCTGTTCTTCCGCACCTCGTCGAACCTGACGAGCGCGTATGGGATCGCGGTCACGGGCGCGATGTTCATCGACACGTGCCTGCTCGGCGTCGTGCTGTTCCGCCTCTGGAACTGGCCGAAGATCGCGGCGATCCCGTTGCTGGCGATCTTCTTTACGGTCGATGGCGCCTATTTCGCCGCCAACCTAACCAAGGTGCCCGCCGGCGGCTGGTTCCCGCTGCTGGTCGGGTTAATCATCTTCACCTTCCTGACGACGTGGTCGAAGGGGCGGCAGCTGATGATCGACCGGATGCACGAGGCGGCGATGCCGATCAAGGTGTTCATCGGTTCGGCCGCCAGCTCGGCGTCGCGCGTGCCAGGGACCGCGGTGTTCATGACCTCCACCGCGGACGGCGTGCCACATGCGCTGCTCCACAACCTCAAGCACAATAAGGTGCTGCACGAGCGCGTCATCCTGCTGACCGTCAAGATCGTCAGCCAGCCCTATTGGCCTGCCAACGACCGCGCGGTGCGCGAGGAGCTTGGCAGCGGCTTCCACCGGCTCGTGCTGCGTTACGGCTTCATGGAGGATGCCGACGTGCCCGCGGCGCTGCGGCAGGTCCATAATTGCGGCGCGGACTTCAAGATGATGGACACCAGCTTCTTCCTGTCGCGCCAGACGCTGCTCGCGTCGGACAAGCCCGGCATGATGATCTGGCGCGAAAAACTGTTCGCGTGGATGCTCCGTAATGCGGAAAGCGCGATGGAGTTCTTCCGCCTGCCGACCAATCGCGTGGTCGAGCTCGGCAGCCAGATCGAGATCTGATCGTGACGGATACGCTTCCAGCCCCGATCATCGTCACCGCCTTGTTCGGTCGCCAGGACACTGCGTTTTTCGACGCGATGCGCCGCGAACATTTCCCGCCCGAGCGCAACCAGCTCGATGCGCATCTGACGCTCTTCCACCACCTACCGCCCTCGGGGCTCGACGAGCTCAAGCACCGCCTGAGCCAAGAAACGCGCGGCATTCGTTCCCCGCAGGCGCGCGTCGGCGGCCTGATGTCGCTTGGTCGCGGTGTCGCCTACCGGATCGAGTCCCCCGAGCTCGTCTGCATCCGCGAGCGCCTCGCCGACACGTTCACCGGGATGCTGACGCCGCAGGACGCTGGCGGCTGGCGTCCGCACGTCACGATCCAGAACAAGGTCAGCCCGCAGGTAGCCAAGCTCCTGCTCGGCAACCTGCAACGCGATTTCGTTCCGAAGGACGTCGAAATCGCAGGTCTGGGCGCGTGGTGGTATCGTGGCGGACCATGGGAAGCGATTTCCCGGCACATGTTCGCTTGACCGCCTCGAATCCGCTTCCTATAGGCCGCGCCTCGCAGGGAAGAATGCTTCCCTGACGGACGGTACGGCGAAGTAGCTCAGTTGGTTAGAGCACGGGAATCATAATCCTGGGGTCGGGGGTTCAAGTCCCTCCTTCGCTACCATTTTCAAAGACATTCCACGGGTCGTTGACCACCAGGATCGCGTCGCTGCGGGCGAGCGCTAGCAATGTCAGCCCATGTTCGCGGGCGTGGTCGATCGCCAGGCTGGTCGGGGCGGAGATACCCACCAGCATCGGCGCGCCGGCGATCAGCGCCTTGTCGACCATCTCGAAGCTGATCCGCGACGTGACCAGGATGAAGCCGTCGACGGGCTGCGCAGCGATCGCCAGTCCGCCGACCAGCTTGTCGAGCGCGTTGTGGCGACCGACGTCTTCATAGGCCGCGATGACCTTTCCTGCGCGATCACAGGCTGCGGCCGCATGGATTGCCCCTGTAGCGGCGTTGAGCGGTTGATGGGCGCGTAACCCGGCCAAGGCGGCAAACAGCGCGGAGATGGGCGTGGCGGGCCTTAGCGGCGTTCTAGGCACCGGTTTGCGCAGTTGCTCGAGCCCTGAGATTCCGCAGAGCCCACAGCTCGTATCGCTGGTCCGGTGGCGGACGCGGTCGTGAATGCGGCCCTTGCAGCGCTCGGACAGCCCGACGCGGACGATCCACCCTGCCTCCGCCTGGAAGACATCGATGTCGCGGACGTCGTCGGCGCTGTCGGCAAGTCGCTCGGTCAGCAGGAACCCGGTGGTGAACTCGGCCAGATCGGCCGGGGTCATCATCATCACCGCATAGCCGAGCCCGTCGATCTCGATCGTGACCGGTACCTCGATCGCGATCGCACGCTCGCCCGCAGTGATCGAATCGGGGCGCAGGATCTTGATCGGCAATGTCCGTGAAATCATAGGAGGGCGAGGTCTTCCGGGGTGTTGATGTTGACGATCGGTCCGCCAGCCGGGATCGGCAGCGCGCCGATCGCCTCCGCCCAGCCACACACCGACCGTCGCTGCGATGCCGCGATATGCGCGATCAGCGCGGTGGTCGACGCGGTTTCCCAATGGCCTAGCACGGGCGCTTCGGGGCAATAGGCGGGCGCACGCCGCAATAGTGCGTCGAGCAGCCCACGTGGCAGTCGCGGCATGTCACAGGCGATCGTCAGGATCGACGTGAACCCGAGCCCCTTGGCATACTGGAGCGCCCCGGCGATTCCGCCCAGCGGACCAAGCCCGGAGCAGGGCAGGTCGGGGATCGCGCCGTCCGGCCCGACGATCACCGCCTGCTCGACATGATGCAACAGCAGTTCACGCGCATGTTCGGCGAGCGCACGGCCGTCGAACATCGCGCGCGCCTTGTCCGACCCGAACCGCGACGATCGTCCGCCTGCCAGGACGACACCAAGAGCATGCGGTTGGGTCAGCGCGTCTTCTCGATCCGCACAGGCACCGATTTCGCGGCGGGCACATGGCTTTCGCGGGCATGGTGAGCAACCGGCATGAGCAGATTGCACTCCGGGTAATACGCACCCAGGCAACCCTCGGGGATCGAATATTCGACCACGCGGAGCTTGTTCAGGCGACGGTCCGAATTGCCGCCGGCATCGCCGACCAGATCGACGTCGTCGCCATCGGTGATGCCCATCCGGATCATGTCGCTTCGGTTCATGAAGACGATGTCGCGCGTGCCCTTCACGCCGCGGAAGCGGTCGTGATAACCATAGACGGTCGTGTTGAACTGGTCGTTCGACCGCAGCGTCATCAGGCGGAAGCGACCCTCCGCCTCCTCGAATCCGGTGACGTTCAGCGCCTGTGGAATGTTGATTTCCGCCTTGCCGCTCTCGGTCTTCCATTCGCGATGTGCGGCCGGGACGCCCTTCCAGAAGCCGCCAGGCGTGAACATCTGGTCGTTGAAGTTCTTGAACAGGTCCGGATACGTCACCTCGATCGCATCGCGGACACGCGCATAATCGCGCACCCATGCATCCCAGTCGAGCTTCGGATTGGGCGCGAGCGTCGCCTTGGCGATCCCGGCGACGATCGCCGGCTCAGACAGCAGCGTCTCCGCGGCGGGCGTGGCCTTGCCCTTCGAGCCGTAGATCTGGCTGAACGAATCCTCGATCGACACGCTCTGCGGCCCGGTGCCCTGCATATCGGTCTCGATTCGCCCGAGGCAGGGAAGCAGATACGACGTCTCGCCCGGCAGCAGGTGCGAGCGATTGAGTTTGGTCGCGATATGCACGGTCAGGTCGAGCCCGCGCCATTTCGGCTCGATCCGCGCATGGTCCGGGATCGCGCGAACGAAATTGCCGCCGAGACCGATAAAGGCCTGCGCGCTACCATCGAGGACCGCCTCGCAGGCTTCGACCGTATCCCAGCCCTTGGCGCGCGGCGGCTCGAACCCGTATTGCTCCGCGAGTTTGTCGAGCGGCGCGAGTTCAGGCTTCTCGGTGATGCCAACGGTGCGCTGGCCCTGCACGTTCGAGTGGCCACGAACCGGGCCCATGCCCGCGCCGGGCTTGCCGATGTTGCCGCGGAGCAGCATCAGATTGACGACCATGTGGACGTTGTCGATCCCGCCGACATGCTGGGTCAGGCCCATGCCGTACACCGCGATGACTGCCTTCGACTTGGCATAGACCTTTGCCGCTGCCTCGATTTCGGTACGGGGCAGGCCGCTTTCATGCTCGATCGTCGACCATTCGGTCGCGCGTGCGACATCGGCGAACGCCTCGAATCCGGTCGTGTGTTCGGCGAGAAACGCATGGTCGAGGACGGGCAGGCCGTTGATCCGCTTGGCGTTATCGTCGGCCTCGATCAGGTATTTGCACATCCCCATGATCGCGCCGACGTCGCCGCCGGTCTTGAGCTGGTGATATTGCGAGGCGATTGGGGTCGACTTGCCGGTCACCATCTCGATCGGGTTCTGCGGGTCCTGGAATTTCTCCAGCCCGCGCTCCTTGAGCGGGTTGAACACGACGATCTCGACACCGCGCTTCGCGCAATCGCGCAGCGGATGCAGGAACCGCGGGCTGTTCACCCCGGGGTTCTGCCCGAAGTAGAAGATCGCGTCGCACTTCTCATAGTCCGACAGGTGAATCGTGCCGACCGCCGAACCGATCGCCGACTTGAGGCCGACCGAGGTCGTCTCGTGGCACATGTTCGAGCTGTCGGGCAGGTTCTGGCTGCCATACATCCGCGCGAGCAGGCTATACATGTACGACGTCTCGAGGCTGGCGCGGCCCGAGGCGTAGAAGATGACCTTGGTCGGATCATAGGTCTTCAGCTTGGCGCCGATGCCTGCAAACGCCTCGTCCCAGCTGCACGCCGCGTATTTGTCGGTCGTCGCATCGTACTTGAGTGGGTGCGTTAAGCGTCCGGCCTGTTCGAGATCATAATCCTTCCAGCCGATCAGTTCGCTGACCGTATGCTGCTCGAAAAACGCCGGCGTGACGCGGAACGAGGTCAGCTCCCATGCCGTTGCCTTCGCGCCGTTCTCGCAGAACTCGGCGACATGCGGATGCGCGGGTTTGCCCCAAGCACAGCTCACGCACGCAAAGCCATCCGGCTTGTTCTGGCGCGCGAGTTCGTGAATCACCTCCGGCCCGACCTTCTCGCGCGCGGAAATCTCGACCAGCGACTTCATCGAGCCCCAGCCGCCTGCTGGTGCCGTGTAATCCTCGATCTCTACGGTCCGGTCGTCGCTCATGCTCATCTCCGCTTTTGACCTCCAACGAAGCGGCAAAGCTTTCGATGCAGGCGGCACAGATTTACCGGCGGTTCAAATCCTTGCGCGCATCCCCTAGATGCAGTCTCGAATCTCCAAGGAACAATGATGACGACCCATACCACCCGCATGCTTATCCTCGGCTCGGGGCCTGCCGGGCTCTCGGCTGCGATCTATGGCGCGCGTGCCGGGATGGCGCCGATCGTCGTGCAAGGCATTCAGCCCGGCGGCCAGCTTACGACGACGACCGATGTCGAGAACTATCCCGGCTTCAAGGACGTGATCCAGGGCCCGTGGCTGATGGAGCAGATGCAGGCGCAGGCCGAGCATGTCGGCACGCGGATGATGTGGGACACGATCACGCAGGTCGATCTGACCAGCCGCCCGTTCCGCCTGATCGGCGACAGCGGCGACGTGTACGAGGGCGACACGCTGGTAATCGCGACCGGCGCGCAGGCGAAGTGGCTCGGCATCGACAGCGAGGAGCCAATGAAGGGCAAGGGCGTCAGCGCGTGTGCGACCTGCGACGGCTTCTTCTACCGGGGCAAGAAGGTGGCCGTGATCGGCGGCGGCAACACCGCGGTCGAGGAGGCGCTGTACCTAACCAACCATTCGCCCGACGTGACACTGATCCACCGCCGCGATTCGCTCCGTTCGGAGAAGATTCTCCAGGAGCGCCTGTTCGCGCACAAGGGTGTGACGGTGCTGTGGAACAAGGAGGTTCGTGAGTTCGTCGACGGCGGCGGAAACGCGGGGCTGGTCGCGCTCGAGCTGGAGGATACGGTGACGGGCGAGCGTTCGCGGCTTGCGGTCGATGGCGGGTTCGTAGCAATCGGTCATCACCCTGCGACTGAACTGTTCCGCGGGCATCTCGATCTCGATTCGGACGGGTATATCTCGGTCGAGACCGGTTCGACGCGGACCAGCGTCGAGGGCGTGTTCGCGTGCGGCGACGTGGCGGACAAGGTGTATCGGCAGGCGGTGACCGCGGCGGGCACGGGCTGCATGGCGGCGCTGGACGCCGAGCGCTTCCTGGCGGCGGCCGAGTTTGCGGAGCTTGCCGAAGCCGCCGAATAAAGTTCGCGCGCCCCTGTTGTCCTCCCCCGTCATCCTGACGAAAGTCAGGACCCAGAGCCAAGGGCGCAATCGCCTGTAACCCTGGATCCTGACGTTTGTCAGGATGACGAAATTGCTATTGTCCGGCGATCTCCGTGACGATCTTGCCGTACAGCGCGGCGGCATTCTCGACCCCGGCAAAGCTGTGCGACGCCGTGTCGAACCGCGTCACCCGCGCCCCGCCACGATACCGCGCAGCAAACGCCAACGCCGTGGCATCGCGCGCCGCGAGCAAAACGACAGCCCGGTCGCCCCAATCGTCGATCTCACCGCAAACCCGCGCCGCCAGCGCGTCCCCGTCTGCCAGCTTCGGGCGCGAGAGTTTCCTGACGCCGTTCACCAGTTTGCGCAGATCGATCTCCCCCCGGATCATTCGATACCAGGATCGGGGATCGCGCAATCGCTCGGCATAGCGGGCGCGGATCGCGGCGGCGGGGGGCAGGTCGTCGGTCGGTTCGATCACCCAGGGGTTGGCGAGCACGACCCGGTCGATCCCCGCAGATCGTCCGAACAGCGCGAGCGTACTGGCGGCGTCGCAATTGCCGAAGCCGATCATGCGGGTGATGTGCGGGGCTTGCGCTCGGAACATGGCGGCGGCGGCGATAAGGTCGGGCTCGGTGGTGAGATAACCGCCATTGTTCCCGGTCGAATCACCGACGCCGCGCCGGTCGTAGCGGAACACGGGCGTGCCGGTGGCGGCCAGGCGTTGGGCTAGCATCGCCATCCCGCGGTGTGCGCCGCCGCGGATTTCGTTGCCGCCGGATACTATGAGAAGTCCGGTCGTGCCGGGGGCTTCGTCTAGCGTAGCAGCGAGCGATTCGCCCTCGCAAGCGAACCCGATCAGCCTTCGCATGATGCGATCCAGTGCGAGATATCGGCTGCAAGTTGCTGTGCGAGGGCGATATCGTTGCCTGGTTCGGAGCGACGCCAGAGCGGTGCACCGGCGTAGGTCGCATCGGCCGCGCGGGGATCGGTGTACAGGCGAACGACCCGGTATGGTCCGCCCTCAAACGGCAAGGCATCTTGCAGTTCGGCAAGCATCTTGAGGGATAGGCGGTTGCCGGCGTACTCGCCTTCCCGAGCGGATTTACCCGCTGCGGCGCGCGTGCGTTCGAGGTCGCGGACGAGATCCGAGCCAGTGTGGGGGGCGAGGTGCCAGCGGCCAGCGAGGTCGGCGTCGGTATCGAGTAGCGCGCCGCTTCTTATCGAAAGAGCATAGCTATGGACGCCAAGCTGTTGTGTTAGCGCGCGATAGGCTCGGCGCTGCTCGGACAGTTTCGCATCAAGAGTTGTTACGACACTTTCGCCGGTGCCGGGGAAGTCGGGCAGCAGGCTGCCGATGCCGTGATCCGCGAGCGTGCGCAGGATGGTGCAGGTGAACTGTCGCGTCCGGTTCGCCTCCTCGAACAGGGGGAGCGCGGCGATGACGATCGGGCCGGTATCGGGCCCGAACCGCAGCATCGCTTCGCGGCCGCCGGGCCAGTCGTAGGTGTCGAAGCGGAGGCTGGTCATCCTGCTGGAGGCTAGACCCCCTATTAGGTTCAGACCAGCGCCTTGCCCGCGGCAAACTGGACGAGCGCACCGAACGTTTCGAGCATCTCGCCATCGATCTCGTCGTCTTCGATCAGGATACCGAGCCGGTCCTCGAGCTCGGTCAGCACGCTCGCCACCGCCATCGAGTCGAGTTCGGGCAACGCACCGAACAGCGGCGTGTCGGCGGTGAATGTGGCGACACGGTCGGCGCTGAGGCCGAGGATGTCGGCGAGGACGGCGCGTACCGTCGTTTCGACTTGGGAAGTACCTTCGAAGATCACGAGCATCGCCTGAACCGTTACGAACCGGGGTGCGCTAGCGTGTGGGGGTGAATTCGGCAACGGGTTCGCGCTTCGGGGGCTTGGCGCTATTAGGGGTGGATGATCGCGCTCGACCCCATTCCGTACCCTATCGACCATGTCGCCTTGCGCGGTGCCGCGGAGGACGTGGCGCTGATCGACAAGGCCGGGACGATGACCTTTGCCGAGCTCGAGACACGCGTGGCCGAGTTGGCGGGGTGGCTTGCGGGCAGGGGGCTTGCGGCGGGCGATCGGGTGGCGACGTGGTTGCCGAAGACGCGCACTGCCTGCCTGATGCCGCTGGCGGCGGCGCGCGCGGGGCTGGTGCATGTGCCGGTCAATCCGTTGCTCCGGCGGGCGCAGGTCGCGCATATTCTGGGCGATAGTGGCGCTCGGTTGCTGGTGACTCAGGGGTCGCGGGCCGGGACGCTGGAGAGTGACGATGTTCCGGACGGGTGTGTTGTTGTAGAAGAGAGCGACCTTCTTCAGTTCCCCCGCGAAGGCGGGGGACCAGGGTTACAAAGCGCAACGCCCGTGATTCCTGGGCCCCCGCTTTCGCGGGGGAACGGTGAAAGGATGGGGCCGTCCGATGCCGATCCCGACAGCCTCGCCGCGATTCTCTACACATCGGGGTCCACCGGCCGGCCGAAGGGCGTGATGCTCAGCCATGCCAACCTGTGGCTCGGCGCGGTCTCGGTCGCGCATTTTCTGAAGTTGGAGCCGTACGACCGCGTGCTCGGCGTACTCCCTCTGTCGTTCGACTATGGCCAGAACCAGCTCTTCTCGACCTGGATCGCGGGTGCGTCGGTGGCACCGCTCGACTATCTGGTCGCACGCGACGTCGTGAAGGCGGTCGAACGGGTCGAGGCGACGACGCTTGCCGGGGTGCCGCCGCTGTGGGTGCAGTTGCTCGAAGCGGAGTGGCCGGCGGAGACCGCGGCGCGGTTGAAGCGGCTGACCAACTCGGGCGGCGCATTGACGCCGCGGCTGGTGCGCGGGCTTCGCGAGCGCTTTCCGGCTGTCGACGTGTACGCGATGTACGGGCTCACCGAGGCGTTCCGGTCGACCTATCTCGATCCTGCGCTGATCGATTCGAAGCCGGATGCGATGGGCCGGGCGATACCGTTTGCTGAAGTCTTGGTGGTGAAGCCCGACGGAACGCGTGCGGCGCCGGGGGAGGCGGGGGAGCTGGTGCATTCGGGGCCGCTCGTTGCGCACGGCTATTGGGAGGACCCTGAGCGGACGGCGCAGCGGTTTCGCCCTGCGCCGGACGCCGAGGGTATGGCGGTGTGGTCGGGGGATACCGTGGTCGAGGGCGAGGACGGGCTGTTGCGGTTCGTCGGGCGTGATGACGAGATGATCAAGAGTGCGGGGAACCGGATCAGCCCGCTTGAGGTCGAGGAGGCGGTTCTGGCCGGCGGCGAGGCGCGCGAGGCGGTTGCGGTCGGCGTGGCGGACGAGCGGTTGGGGCAGGCGATCGCGGTGATGCTGGCGGGCGATGCGGCTGGGGAAGCGGGTTTGCGCACGCGACTGCGGACCACGCTGCCGAGTTTCATGCAGCCCGGTCTGTATCTCTGGCGGGATGAACTACCGCGCAATGCCAATGGGAAGCTGGACAGGTCTGCCATCGCGTCGGAGGTCCGGAGTTGTTCACCCGCGAAGGCGGGTGCCCAGACTGGGTCCCCGCCTTCGCGGGGAAACACGGAGGAGCGTACGTCGTGAAACCTATGGGTGCCCTTCCTCGGGAGTTCGCGCAGCAAGATGGTCTTCTGAAGATCGGCGGCCGGTCGGCTGACGATTGGGTCGCGCAGGCCGGCGACACACCGCTGTTCGTCTACGACATGGCGATCATCGCCGCCCGAATCGCCCGGTTCCGCGCGGCGATGCCGGCGATCGATCTGCATTATGCGATCAAGGCGAACCCGCATGCCGATTTGCTAACCGCGATTGCGCCGCTGGTCGATGGGCTCGACGTCGCCTCGTCGGGCGAACTCGCCAAGGCGCTGGTCGTCAAACCTGCCGCGTCGATCAGCTTTGCCGGCCCCGGCAAGCGCGATGACGAGCTCTCGGCTGCGATCACCACCGGCGCCACGCTCAACGTCGAATCGGAGGGCGAGGCAGCACGGGCATTCGCGATCGGCGATCGGCTCGGGCGGACGCCGCGGATGGCGGTGCGCGTGAACCCCGATATCGAACTGCGCGGGTCCGGGATGCGGATGGGAGGACGATCGTCGCCGTTCGGGGTCGATGCGGTGCGCGCCGCGGCCTTGGTGAAGGCGATCGTCGATGCCGGCGCGGACTGGCGTGGCTTCCACATCTACGCAGGCAGTCAGGCGCTCGATCCGGCTGCGATCGTCGAGACGCAGGCCGCGACGATCGCGCTCGCCGCGCGCTTGTCTGACGAGGTCGGCGTCGCCCCACCGCTCATCAACCTTGGCGGTGGCTTCGGCGTGCCGTATTTCGCGGGCGACGTGGCACTCGACGTCGAGCGGGTCGGCGAGGCGCTGGCCGAAGCGCTGGCATCCCGCCCGCCCATTCTCGCTGAAACCCGGTTCGCGATCGAACTCGGCCGCTGGCTCGTTGCCGAGGCCGGCGTCTATCTCACCCGCGTCGTCGACATGAAGCAGAGCCAGGGCGAGACCTTCGTCATCGTCGATGGCGGGCTCAACCACCAGCTCGCCGCCAGCGGCAATTTCGGCACCGTCGTCCGCCGCAATTACCCAATCGCGGCCGCCGCGCGGATGGGCGAGACCCCGACCGAAACCGTCTCCGTCGTCGGCCCGCTCTGCACCCCGCTCGACCGCCTCGGCGACAAGATCGCTCTTCCCCGCGCCGAGGTCGGCGATCTGATCGCGATCTTCATGGCCGGTGCCTATGGCGCCAGCGCCAGTCCTGTCGCGTTCCTCGGGCATCCACCGGCCATCGAGATCGTTACTGGTCCATAACCCCGACTGCCGACGGCGCGGGCGTGCATGGTTACGGGGCGCTCCTAACGCTATCTTCACCTGTTCCTTGCATAGCCGAGGCTGAGTTTAGCCGTTCGCCGGATGTCCGGTGGCCGGTGTGGCGCCAGGAGAAAGTGCCCATGCGTTCCGGATCCGTTTCGAAGACAGTGATGACCATCGGCCTCGCCGCAACCACGCTGAGTGCGTGCGCGACGACGTCGACGCGTCCCGCATTGCCGCCCGCGCCGTTCGTTGCGAACCAGGAGTTGCCGGGCGAGGAATATGTCATCGGGCCGCTCGATCAGCTCAACATCTTCGTCTGGCGCAATCCCGAATTGTCGTCGAAGGTCCAGGTCCGTCCCGACGGTCGGATCACGACCCCGTTGATCAACGATATGCCCGCCGTCGGCAAGACGCCTGCGATGCTCAGCGACGACATCAAGAAGGCACTCGGGTCCTATATCAAGGACCCGATCGTATCGGTGATCGTCGAGAATTTCAGCGGGACCTATAGCCAACAGGTCCGCATCGTCGGCGCGACCGAAAAGCCTGCCTCGATCCCCTATCGCGCCAACATGACGTTGCTCGACGCGATGATCGCGGTGGGTGGCCTGAGCCAATATGCCGCAGGGAACAAGGCGCGGCTGGTGCGGTACGATCGCACCACCGGCAAGCAGACCGAGTTCGCGTTGCAGATCGGCAATCTGCTCAAGAAGGGCGATTCGTCGGCGAACGTTCAGCTCGAGCCAGGCGACGTGATCATCATTCCCGAATCGATGTTCTGAGGCGCGCCCAGATGAACGGGATCTATGACGAGGTGCGCATCGCACTCCACACGATCTGGACGCGGCGTTGGCTGGCGCTCGCGGTAGCCTGGGGCGTGTGCGTGCTCGGCTGGCTGATCGTGTCGCAGATCCCGAGCCGTTACGAATCGACCGCGCGCGTGTTCGTCCAGATGCAGACGATCCTGCCCGCGGGAATGGATGGCGTACCGCAGACCGTGCCGATGACCGTCGACACGATCCGCACCACGCTGATCTCCGCGGTCAATCTCGAAAAGGTCGTCCGAGGCACCGATCTGGCGAACACCGTGTCGAGCGACCGCGACGTCGCGGACCGGGTGGCGAGCCTGGCGCCGAACATCAAGATCCTGTCGCAGCAGGATAACGTTTTTCAGATTACGACCAGCGCCTCCAGTCCCAAGCTCGCACGCCAGATCACGCAGAAGCTGATCGACCTGTTCGTCGAACAGAATCTCGCCGGCGATCGCTCCAAGACGTCGCAGAGCCTGACGTTTCTGGACCAGCAACTCGCGGCGCGTCAGAAGCAGCTCGCGGATGCCGAGGCCAAGCGTGCGGATTTTCAAAATCGCTATCTTGGTAGCCTGCCGGGGACCGGGTCTGTCAGCGACCGGATCAGTGCCGCGCGCTCGCAGATGTCGCAGGTCGACGGCGATCTGGCCGCGGCGCAATCGAGCCTGTCGGCAGTGCAGGGGCAGATGGCGGGAACGCCGGCGACCGTACCCGGTGCTGGCGGTATCGCGGGTGCAGCGGGTCCTGCGCGGGCCCGTCTCCAGGCGATCCAGGGCCAGCTCGCCGACGCCCGTGCGCGCGGCTATACTGAAAATCATCCCGACGTCATTGCGCTCAAGAGCCAGCTTGCGGCGGCAACGGCGGCCGCGCGCAGCGAACCTCTTTCGGGCGGCAGCGGCGCGGGTAGTGCGCAGAACCCGCTTTACGCCTCGCTCCAGTCGATGGTCGCGGATCGTACGGCGACGGTGGCGTCGTTGCGGATGCGCCGCAGCCAGTTGCAGGGCGATCTCGACCTGTTGAACTCG
This sequence comes from Sphingomonas sp. PP-F2F-A104-K0414, assembly GCF_004340945.1. GTDB lineage: Bacteria > Pseudomonadota > Alphaproteobacteria > Sphingomonadales > Sphingomonadaceae > Sphingomonas. The sequence continues at coordinate 236,548 of NZ_SLYD01000005.1, read as the reverse complement.
AAGCTGACCGGCGATCCCGAAGTCGCCGCCGAGCAAGGCGCGATCGATCGCGATTACCAGGTACTCAAGGATCAGTATGATGCGCTGCTGAAACAGCGCGAGCAGACCGCGATCATCGGCCAGGCGCAGTCGCAGAGCGATCATGTGAAGTTCAGCGTGATCGACCCGCCGACGATGCCGAGCACGCCGAGCGCACCCAACCGTATGCTGCTGCTGACGGGCGTTCTGGTGGCGGGGCTGGCCGCCGGGATCGGTGCGGCGTTTGCGATGGGCCAGTTGCGCGCGACGTTCGCGACCAGCAACCGACTTGAGAATGTGGCGGGGATGCCGGTCATCGGCTCGATCAGCGAAGTCGTTACGCGCGTGCAATCGAATCATCGCCGCCGTAGGTACAAGATGTTCCTGGGCGGCACCGCTGCATTGGGTGCCGCCTATGTGCTGCTGCTGGGGGTCGAGATCCTCCAGCGCGGTTTGGCGGCCTGAAGGGTATGACCGTGACGAAACCTGATCGCGAACCCTCGCTGCTCGAGCGCGCAGCCAAAGTGTATGACTTCAACGCACACGCGCGTGCTCGCAACATTGGGGCGGACGCGCCGATTACGCCCGAGCCAGCTGAAGTGCCGGCGGCTGTAGCGCCCGTCGTTGAACCTGCAGCGCCTGTTGTTAAACCAGATGTTGCGGCGCGTCCGCTCGATGTCACCGAGTCCACATTCCTGGCGATCCCCGAGGCGCTCCGCGCGCCGGTCGGCGATGAATTTGCCGACGACGTCTATTACCCGGAGGAGCCGGACGACACTGCGCGGATCGACCGCGGGATGTTGGCGGCGAATGGCATGATCGTGCCCGGCGCCCCGGTTGGTCCGCTGGCCGAGGAGTTCCGCCTGATCAAGCGCCAGTTGCTGATCGCCAGCGCGCGCATCGCCGAGAGCGACAGCCCCGACAAGGCGCGGATGATTCTTGTCTGTTCGGCTCGGCCCGAAGACGGCAAGACGTTCTGCGCAATCAACCTTGCGCTCTCGATTGCGGCCGAGCGCGATACCGAAGTGCTGCTCGTCGATGCCGATGTCGCAAAGCCGGACATCGTCAATCAACTCGGGCTGGTGGATAGCCCTGGCTTGCTCGATGCGCTCGGCGATGCGCGGATCGATGTCGAGGATCTCGTGATCCATACCGACGTGCCGCATCTGGCGATCCTGCCGGCCGGCACGAAAACGGCGATGGATACCGAGTTGCTTGCCAGCGCGCGTACCCGGGCGGTGATCACGCGGCTGCTCGCCGCCAATCCACGCCGGATCATCATCATCGATTCGCCGCCCGCACTCGCCGCCTCGGCAGCCTCGGTGCTGGCGATGCGCGTCGGGCAGGTAATGCTGGTCGTCCGCGCCGATCGCACGCCCGAGAGCGAGCTCCGTGCTGCGGTCAATATCCTCGACGGATGCGAGCATATTCAGCTCGTTCTCAATGCTGTATCGTTCGTTCAAGGCGGCGCGCGGTTCGGCAGTTATTACGGTCAGGACAATGTCCAATGATGCGTCACGCAACTCGCAGCCTCGCATGGGCTAGCGGTGCGGTGACGCTCGCTGCAGCTGCCATGCCAGCCGCCGCACAGGACACGCGCCGGGTCACCATCACGCCGTATATCGAGGCAAGCCAGATCCTCGACGCCGATCTGAGCGGTGGCGACACGCTGACCTATACCAGTCTCGCCGCGGGCATCGACGCGGCGATCGCCACGCCGCGTGTGGCTGGGCAGGTCAGCTATCGCTATGAGCGCCGGTTCGCATGGAACGGCGATGTCGGCGATAACGACATCCATTCGGGTCTCGCGCGCGTCGACGCGAAGCTGAACCGCAACCTGACGATCGAAGCGGGTGGCATCGCCACGCGCACGCGGTCGGATATTCGCGGCGCGGCGCCTGGCTTGCTCGTCGGCAATGTCGACAACGTCGCGCAGCTGTACGCGGTCTATGCGGGCCCCAGTTTTACGGGCACCGCCGGCCCCGTCACGTTCAACGCCAATTACCGGCTAGGCTATACCAAGGTCGAGACGCCGACCTTCGCCGATACGAGCATCGGGGGCCAGCGGCTCGACTATTACGACGATTCGATCGGTCATACGGCGACCGCCAATGCCTCCGTGGCGCCCGGTATGATCGCGCCGTTCGGCGTGACGCTGAGCGGCGCCTATGACCGTGAAACCGCCAGTCAGCTCAAGCAGCGCTATGAAGGCTATTACGGTCGTGGCGACGTGCTCCAGCCGATCTCTCCCTACGTCGCGCTGACCGCGGGGGTCGGTTACGAGAAGATCGAGACGAGCCAGAAGGATGCGTTGGTCGACGCGACCGGCGCGCCCGTGCTCGACAAGGATGGTCGTTTCGTGACCAATGCCGCGTCCCCGCGGCGGATCGCATACCGGACCGACGGCATCTATTACGATGCGGGCGTGGTCTGGCGGCCGAACCGCCGTACGTCGGTCGAGGGGCATGTCGGCAAGCGCTATGGCTCACTCAGCTATACCGGTACCGCCACCTATCAGGCATCGCAGTCGGTCGGTCTTGCGGTCAACGTCTATGACGGCGTCCAGACCTTTGGTCGCCAGCTCCGCACGGGCTTGAGCAATCTCCCGACCAGCTTCGTCTCGGGCCAGCAACAGGGCTTTGGCCAGCAGTTCAACGGGTGTGTCTTCGGCTCCAGCGGCGCGCAGCCGGGGGCGTGTCTCGACGACGTGTTCCAGTCGATCTCGACGTCGAGCTACCGCGCCCGCGGGATCGACGGTGTGCTGGTCGCGACGCGTGGCCGGTCGACCTGGGGCGCAGGCTTGGGCTATGCTAGCCGCAAGCTCTATGCGCCAAGACTCTCGCCGGGCATCGTCGTCAGCGGTCTCGATGACCAGAGCTATTACGGGCAGCTCTTCTACGCGCGGTCGTTGACCCCGGTATCGGGCATCAACGCCGATCTGTTCGCGAATTACTATGACAGTGGCGTCGAGGATAGCACCGGCGACAGTAACGTTTGGTCCTATGGCGGCACCGGCACCTATTATCACAATTTCGGACGACTCGGCACCACCGCGTCGCTCGGACTTTACAGCTTCAAGGTCGGTGACCTCGACAGCGACTGGTCGGCGCAGGCGCTGATCGGTGCGCGTTATCAGTTCTGAAGGCGAGAGCAGATGTACGACGAACATTACGGACTGACGGGTCAGCCCTTCCAGCTTACCCCTGATCCCAAATTCTGGTTCGAGACCGCCACGCACCGGAAAGCGATGGCGTATCTCGGCTATGGCTTGGCGCAGGGCGAGGGCTTCATCGTCATCACCGGCGATATCGGCGCGGGCAAGACGACGCTGGTCGGTCACCTGATGGACACGATCGACCACCAGCGGCTGAACGCGATCAAGCTGGTATCGACCGCGATTGAGGCGGACGACTTGCTGCGGATCGTCGCGACCGAATTGCACGTCGATCCGGCGGGGCTGACCAAGGCCGAACTGCTGACCGCGATCGAGCGTGGGCTCCATGCGGTCGCACGCACCGGCAAGCGTACGCTGCTGATCGTCGACGAGGCGCAGGCGCTACCAGTATCGGCACTCGAAGAGCTGCGGATGCTGTCGAACTTCCAGGCGGGCGGGCATGCGCTGTTGCAGATCGTCCTGCTCGGCCAGCCCGAGTTCCGCGATCGCCTGCATGGGTCGGAGCGCCTCGAACAGCTCCGCCAGCGCGTCATCGCGATCCATCATCTCGATCCGATGGAGGAGAGCGAAGTCTCGGACTATCTCGCGCACCGCCTGTCTGTCGTTGGCTGGACCGGCAATCCAGACTTTGCCGACGATGCATTTGCGGCGTTTTACGCAGGGTCGGCGGGTGTGCCCCGTCGCCTCAACCTGCTGGCGGGCCGCGTGATGCTGTATGCTGCACTGGAGGATCTTACGGTCATCGATGCCGCGGTGGTGCGGTCGGTACAACGCGATCTCGAGGGCGATCTCCCGACACTGGCCACCGATACGGGAAAGGGCGCTGTTGCCGCGGTCGCCCCCGCCGAGTCCACCGCACAGCCTGCGCCGACCGTCGAAGCACCGCGTACCGATCCGGCAACCGAAGACCGCATCGCTGCGCTGGAGGCACGGGTGGAGTTGCAGGATAAGGCGCTGCGGCGCGTCCTCACCTTGCTGGTCGATTGGGTCGAGAGCGATACGGATAAGCCCGAGTACGCGCCGATCCGCGGCGTAGCCGCCTGGCATGACGCTGCATAAGATGCCTGTTCTCAATGGCATGTCGGTCGATGTTGAGGACTGGTTCCAGGTCGGTGCCTTCGAGAAGGTGATCGACAAGGCCGACTGGGACTCGCTCCAGCCGCGTGTCGAGGCGAACACCGACGCCGTCCTTGCGCTGTTCGCCGAGCGCGACACGAAGGCAACGTTCTTTACGCTCGGCTGGGTCGCGCATCGCTACCCCGCGCTGATCCGCCGGATCGTCGATGCCGGGCACGAGATCGCCAGTCATGGCTGGGATCACCAACGCGTCTTCACGATGACGCCGGAGGTATTTCGTGCTGACCTAGTCCGCGCGCGTAAAGCGATCGAGGATGCGGCAGGGACGAAGGTCACCGGTTACCGCGCGCCGAGCTTCTCGATCGATCAGCGTACGCCTTGGGCGCATATCGAACTGGCGGAGGCGGGCTACACCTATTCTTCTAGCGTCGCGCCGGTGAAGCACGACCATTATGGCTGGCTCGACGCCCCGCGCTATGGGTTCAAGCCGCTCGCGGACAATGCGCTGATCGAGGTGCCGGTGACGGTCGCCAGGTTCGGAGAGCGCAAGCTCGCCACCGGCGGCGGGTTCTTCCGCCTGCTCCCCGCGGCGATCACCGACTTCGCAGTGCGTCAGGTCAACGGCGAAGATCGCCCGGCGATGTTCTATTTTCACCCCTGGGAGATCGATCCGGCGCAACCGCGAGTCGATGCGGCACCGATGCGCTCGAAGATCCGTCATTATTCGCGGCTGGGCGCGATGGCTGGGAAATTGCGCGGGTTGCTCGGCCGTCACGACTGGGGCCGCGTCGACGCGGTCGTCGCGCGCGAAGCGGCCCGACTGGCGTGACCGCGCCGATGCCCGTGGGCGTGCGCGAAGCGGACCTTCGCGATCCGGTCGAGTGTGCCAGGATCGCCGCTTTCGTAGCGGTGACCGAGGGCGCCACGCCATTCCACCTGCCGGCGTGGAGCCAAGCGGTCCAGGACGGATGTGGGCAACGCGCGCGTTACCTGCTCGCCGAGCATTCCAGCGGGGCGATTGCCGGGGTCCTCCCGCTGTCCGAAATGCGCTCACCGCTGTTCGGCCGCGCACTGGTGTCGACCGGGTTCGGCGTCGATGGCGGCATTTTGGGGACGTCGATCGAACCACTCGCAGCGGGGGCTTGGAACCTTGCGCTGAGGACTGGCTGCCCCTCGGTCGAACTGCGCGGCGGTCCCGCACCGGAGGGTTGGACGAGCGACGACACCAGCTATCTCGGTTTCGCGCGGGATCTGGCGGCGGACGACGACGCCGAACTGCTTGCGATCCCGCGGAAGCAGCGTGCAGAAGTCCGGCGTTCGCTTGGGTTCGACCTCGAGATCGTTACCGGCACAGACCGGAAATTGCTCGCCGAGCACTACCGGGTTTATGCCGAGTCGGTCCGAAACCTGGGCACGCCGGTGTTTCCCGCCAAGCTTTTCCGCAGCGTTGCCAGCATGATGGATGCGGATGTTCTGACCGTCCGGCTTGAGGGCGGGGCAGTCGCGAGCGTTCTCAGCCTGTATTTCGACGGCACCGTATACCCGTATTGGGGTGGCGGGACCGACGCCGCGCGCGGGCTTCGTGCCAACGACCGGATGTATTTCGCGCTGATGGCGCACGCCCGCGCGAGGGGGTGCACGCGGTTCGACTTCGGGCGTTCCAAGGCCGGCACCGGCGCGGCGGCGTTCAAGAAGAACTGGGGCTTCACGCCCGAGCCACGGCTTTATGCCAAGCGCAGCAGCGGCCCGGCGCGCGAGGTGAACCCGCTCAACCCCAAATATGCGCTGATGGTAAAGACGTGGAAGCGCCTCCCGCTATGGGCCGCGACCGCCGCAGGACCGTGGATTTCCCGAGGCCTGGGGTGAGCCTGCTCTTCCTCGCGCACCGCGTGCCGTTTCCGCCCGACCGCGGCGACAAGATCCGCAGTTTCCACATCCTCCAGTATCTGGCGCGACGTACGCCGGTGCATCTGGTGGCGTTCGCCGACGATGAAGCCGACTTCGATCCGCCGGCCGCGTTCACTGACCTTCTCGCGAGTTGCAAGATCCTGCCACGGAAGAAGTCGCAGAAGCGCGCCGCGATCGAAGCGCTGGCCACGGGTAAGCCGGTATCGCTGACCGCGTTCGCCAGCGCGGCGATGCAGGCTGCAGTCGATCGCGTCCTGCCTGAGGTCACGAGCACCTACTGCTTCTCGGGCCAGATGGCGCAGTATCTGCCGGTCGGCGGGCCGCCGGTCGTCATGGATTTCGTCGACGTCGATTCCGCGAAGTTCGCCGGATTCGCCGACGACGCGCGCGGCCCGATGCGCTGGATGATGCTCCGCGAAGCCCGTCTACTCGGTGCATTCGAGCACAATGTTGCGGCTCGCGCCTCTGCCAGCCTGTTCGTCAGCGAGGCCGAAGCAAGAGTCTTTCGGGAAGGTGGTGCCACCGGCCAGATACTTGCGGTCGAGAACGGTATCGATTCCGAGACGTTCGACCCGGACGGAAGCTATCGTAGCTTAAGCCGCCACCCCGGCGAAGGCCGGGGCCCAGTTGGAAAGGTCGCAGTAACCGCGTTTCGGCTTTCGTTATCGCCGTCCCCCAACTGGGCCCCGGCCTCCGCCGGGGAGGGGAATGGAGTTGGCGGGCAGGCCCCCCTCATCGTCTTCACCGGACAGATGGACTACCGCCCCAACATCGACGCGGTCACGTGGTTCGCGCGCGACATCCTCCCGCTGATCCGCAAACGCCACTCCGCGCATTTCGCGATCGTCGGCCGCGCACCGACCGCCGCAGTCAAGGCGCTGGCGGGTGACCACGTCACCGTCACCGGTGCGGTCGACGACGTCCGCGGCTGGCTCGCGGCTGCTGCCGTCTGCGTCGCGCCGTTGAAACTCGCGCGCGGCATCCAGAACAAGGTGCTCGAAGCCATGGCGATGGCGCGCCCTGTGGTCGCATCCACGGCAGCGGCGGAAGGTATCGACCACGCCGACACGATCCGCGTCGCGGACACCGCGCAGGACTTCGCCGACCGCATAGCCGCGCTGATCGAAACGCCTGGGACCGCCGCCGCGCTAGGCCAAGCCGCCCGCGCACAGGTCATCCGTCGGTACGGCTGGGACGCCCGGCTCGCCCCGCTCGACGCTCTGCTGGGCCTCGCACCGTGACCGCATGGCGCCGCCACGGCCTCGCGCTCGCGCTGGTGGCGGCGCTGATCCTGCTGACGTTCCGCAGCGATGTCGTCGATCTTGCGCATATCTGGTGGACGAGCACCACCTTTGGGCACTGCCTCTTCATCGGCCCGGTGATCGCCTGGCTCGTCTGGCAACGCCGCAGCGAACTCGGTGAGCTCACGCCGACGGGGTGGTGGCCCGGCCTGGCCCTGGTCGCGGTTGGAGGACTTGGCTGGCTGATGGGTGATGCCGCCTCGGTCGGCTTCGCACGCCAACTGGGCCTCGTGATGATGCTGCAAGGCGCGGTCGTGACGATCCTCGGCCCCTATGTCGCGCGGGGGCTGCTGTTCCCGCTCGCCTACGCCGTATTCCTGGTGCCGTTCGGCGAGGGACTCGAGCCACCGTTGCAGGCTGTGACGGTCGCGATCGTCATGCCGCTGCTCCACCTCGTCGGCGTGCCCGCAGTCGTCGACGGCGTGCTGATCCACGCCGGACGCTATTATTTTGAGGTCGCCGAAGCGTGTTCGGGGGCCAAGTTCGTCATCGCGATGGTCGCGTTCGGGGTGCTCGTCGCCAATGTGTGCTTCGTGTCGTGGCGCCGCCGCGTGGTCTTTCTCGTCGTTTCGGTGGTCGTGCCGGTCATCGCCAACGGGTTTCGCGCGTTCGGGACGATCTGGGCGGCGGACCTGACCTCGGTCGAGGCCGCGACCGGGTTCGATCACATCGTCTATGGCTGGGTGTTCTTCGGCTTGGTGATGGCGGGGGTGCTCGCAATCGGCTGGCGCTGGTTCGACCGCGCGCCCGACGATCCCGCGTTCGATCCGGCAACCCTCCAGACGCCGCCCCGCCACCGCACCGATCTCGCCATCGCCGCTGCGCTGACCCTGGCGACGGTCGCGCTGTTCCCCGCTTGGAGTGCGGTCGTCGCCAGCCGAGCGCAACAGCTGCCCGCGTATATCGACCTGCCCGAAATCCCCGGCTGGCACCGCGTGCGCGTCAGCACGCGCGCGCCGTGGACGCCCTATTATCCCGGCGCGGACCACTATCTGTTCGGCCGCTATGCCGATGCCTCGGGCGCGACCGTCGACATGAGCATCGCAGTCTTTGGCAGCCAGCATGAAGGCAAGGAGCTGATCGCGTTCGGCACCGGGGTGCTACGGCAGGAGGATCGCTGGGTACGCGTCGCCGACCTTCCCGCGATCGCCGGCGGCAGCGTAATGCGGATCACCGCGCCCGGCCCCGTGGAGCGGATCGTCGCGACGTGGTACCGGGTTGGCGACGCAACGACGAACGACGAGACGCTGGTGAAGATCGAGACGATGAAGGCGCGGCTGTTCGGCGGTCCGCAACGCGCGGTGGCGATCCACCTGTCGACCGAGGGTGCGGATCCGCGTCCGATCGTCCGGTTTCTCGGCGCGCTCGGACCGCTCGACCGGGTCGCCGATCACGCCGCAGGGATGCGCTGAATGTGCGGCATCGCCGGGATCTTCCATCCGGGCACGCCCAAGCCGGTCGAGCCCAACCGCATCCTGGCGATGATCGCCGCACAGGCGCATCGCGGCCTCGATGGCGATGGCATCTGGACTGCGCCCGGCGTCGGTCTCGGCCATCGCCGCCTGTCGATCATCGACCTCGAAGGCTCGCCGCAGCCGATGTCGGACGGCACGCTGACGATCACCTATAATGGCGAAGTCTATAATTTCGCGGAGCTGCGGGCCGAGCTGACCGCGAAGGGCGCGCGCTTCCGGACCGAGGGCGATACCGAAGTTCTGCTTCACGCCTGGCGCGCGTGGGGACCGTCGATGCTCGACCGGCTGAACGGCATGTTTGCGTTCGCGATCCACGATTCGGCCGCGCACACGCTGTTCCTCGCGCGCGACCGGATGGGCGTGAAGCCGCTCCACTACGTCGAACTCGCGGACGGTTCGCTCGCCTTCGCGTCGGAGCTGAAGGGCCTGCTCGCCCACCCGCAGCTCCGCCGCGTACCCGATCTAAGCGCGGTCGAGGACTACCTCGCTTTCGGGTATGTCCCCGATGACGCCTGTCTGGTCGCAGGCGTGAAGAAACTCGCCGCCGGCCATTTCTTGCTCGTCGAGCGCGGACGGCCGGTGCCGAGTCCGCGCAAATGGTGGGACCTGGATTTCTCCAACCGCGCGACCGGCTCGGCCAAGGCGTTGGGCGAGGAACTGGTCGACCGGATGCGTGCGGCCGTGCGCTCGCGGATGGTCGCGGACGTGCCGCTTGGCGCATTCCTGTCGGGCGGCGTCGACAGCTCGGCAGTGGTCGCACTGATGGCGGAGGCGAGCCCCAAGGCGGTTCGCACCTGCACGATCGGCTTCGACGAGGCGGGCCATGACGAGCGGGAATACGCCGACACCGTCGCGCGCCGCTTCGCCACCGATCACCGCGAACGCGTGGTGCAGTCGGGCGATTTCGGGCTGATCGACACGCTGGTCGCAAGCTTCGACGAACCCTTTGCCGATGCCTCTGCGCTCGCAACCTATCAGGTCTGCGCGCTAGCCCGAGAGAACGTGACCGTCGCGCTATCCGGAGACGGCGCCGATGAAGCGCTCGCCGGCTATCGTCGCTACAAGTTCCAGGCGGCGGAAGAGCGCATCCGCGGATTGCTCCCCGAGCATCTCCGGCAGGACGTGTTCGGCACGCTCGGCCGCTGGTATCCTAAGGCCGATTGGGCACCGCGACCGATGCGCGCGAAATCAACCTTGCTCGCGCTCGCAAGGGGGGGCGGCGAGGCGTATGCGCGGTCGGTAGGCGTGACCACGCCCGAACTCCGCGCGGACCTCTTCAACCCGAGCGCGCGCGCCGCCCTCCAGGGTCATCGCGCCGAAGACCGCTACGCCGCGACGATGGCGAACGCGCCCGCCCGCGACGCGATCGACTGCGCGCAATACGCCGACATCAAACACTGGCTGCCCGGCGATATCCTCACCAAGGTCGACCGCATGAGCATGGCGGTCGGGCTCGAAGCACGCGAACCGTTGCTCGACCACCGCCTGATCGAGTTCTGCGCGACGCTGCCCGCCAACATGCGGCTGCGGCACGGCGAGGGCAAATGGCTGATGAAGAAGGCGATGGAGCCCTATCTCCCGCGCGACATCCTGTATCGGCAGAAGATGGGCTTCGTGACGCCGATCAGCGCTTGGTTCCGCGAAGGGCTGGCCGGCGAGGCGTCGGCGCTGGCGAAATCGCGGACGCTGGGCGAGACGGGATGGTTCGACATGGCGACGATCGCGCGGATCGCCGACGAGCACCGGATGGGGCGAGCCGAGCATGGCCGAACGCTCTGGCAGTTCGTAATGCTCGAACGCTCGATGAAACGGATGTTCGGCTAGGCGTTCAGTGGAGCTTGCCGCCGTCGCCGGCTTGAGCCCGGGCGATCAATTCGTCGAGCGCGGCTTCGTCGAGCCGACCGGCGGTGCGCAGGGCAGCTTCGGGGGTCATCGAGATTACCGTTCCGTCCGGCCCATCGATGATAACCTCGCCATGCTCATGGAAAACGTCACGGGGCTGGGCGTGCGGACGGGTCATCGCGCTTCTCCTGTTATTCGGGATCAACGCCGCACCAACGGGATGGGTCCGAACTGCTGACTCAACGCTCAGGACGCGACCAGTTCGCCCATCCAGCGGTCGAACAACTGCGGCCAGAGCGAGCCAGGTGACCGTGGTGACAGGCGCGTACCGAAGCCGTGGCCGCCATGCTGGAGGAAATGCGCCTCTGCTGGGATGCCGGCGCGACGCGCTGCGGCGAGCGTGTCGACGCTGTTGGCGACAGGGACGGTGGTGTCGTCCTCGGCATGGACGAGGAACAGCGGCGGGTCGCCCGCCTTCAACTGCCGGTCGACCGCATAGCGCGCCTGTACCGCGGGCAGCGGGTCGGGGCCGAGCAGGTTGGCGCGCGATCCGCCATGGCTTCGGCCGGGGTCCATGTTCGAGACGGCGTACATGAGGCCGGCCCATGCGGGGCGCGCCGAGTGACGATCGGCGGCGTCGATCGGGCGATAGGCCTTGAACTCGTGCAGGACCGTCAGCGAGCCGGCGAGATGCCCACCTGCCGAGAAGCCGAGCACGCCAAGCTTCTCCGCCCTGATCCCGTAGAGGCGGGCGTTGGCGCGGATCAGCCGCATCGCCCGCTGTGCGTCGGCGAGCGGCACGTCGGCGCGGTCGGCCCAGCCTTCGCCGGGCAGGCGGTAGCTCAGCACGAACGCGGTGATCCCGAACGCGTTCAGGACGCGCGCGACGTCGATGCCCTCGTTGCGCAGCGACGTGATCGAGTAACCGCCGCCGGGGACGATCAGCACCGCGCGGCCGTCGGGCCGTGAGGGACGGAACACGCCGACCTCAGGCCGCACCACGCCGCGCATCTGAAAGTCGCGATAGCCGTCTGGGTAGCGCGGCATGCGCGGCTGCGGGATCGGCAAAGGGTTCGGCGCGCCTGAAGGGATGCCGGGCCACAGTGCGAACCGCTCGGCGGGGGGCCAGATCGGTAGGTCCGTCGCACGCGGCTGGCCGGCGGTGAGCTGCCCACCGGTCCGCGCGAATGCGGCGGGCGCCAGGCCGGCGGCGAAAGGAAGGCTGAGGAGGGAACGGCGATCGAAAGTCATCTGGCAATTCTAGACGATCCCTGCACGCTCGGGGAGGGGAGCATGACGCGATCGGTAATTATTCCGGGCGAAAAGCCATCAGAAGACCGCGAGCGCCGCGTGCAACGTGAGTGCCACGAGCATTACGCTCGACAGCATGAAGAAGACGAACCGGTCGCGGACTCGGTTGCTGGTCGCCTAGACCACGCTGTGCACGATCCGCAGGCCGACATAGGCCCAGGCTATCCAGCTGTTGATCCCGTTGCCCGTGCCGCTGAGCGCCAGCACGGTGCATACCGCATAGAACAGCGTCGGCTGCTCCATCAGATGATTGTGATTATGCGCCTTCCACTGCACCTGCGGAGGCAGCGATCGATCCGCGTCGGACCCCTTGGTGCCGACGAGCTTGCCCATGTCGACGCCGGCCGCCTTCATCGCCGGCAACCGCGTCGCCAGCGTCCAACCCAGCATCACGAGCGTCCACGCGATCAGCACGACCATCGGTCGCAGGATCTCGCTGTGCATGAAAAAGCCTCCCCCGGTTATCCGGCGGAGGCTGCATCAATTGCCCGGAAGGGGCAACGTAGATTGGAACCGACAATCCTCCCCCGCTAGGGGGAGGTGTCGCGAAGCGACGGAGGGGGAGGCGGCGATAACGTCGGTTCCGTGTCCTCCCCCTCCGTCAGGCAAGCGCCTGCCACCTCCCCCTGGCGGGGGAGGATCAGTCAGCCTCAGGCCTTGTCGAAGCTCGCGCCCCACTTGCGGACCGGACGGTCCTTCCAAAGCCCACGATGATACGCGTCCGACGCCAGCAGCGGCATGACCGAACCGGCTTCCGCGAACACCATCTGCTCGATCCCCGTGTTCACCTTGCCCCACGATGCCGCTTCCTGCAGCGTCGAGGAGGAGCACGCACCGTCGCGCACGTCGGCAACCGTGATCTGCACCGCATACTTGTGCACCTGGACGTCGTCGTGGCCGAGGATCTCGGCGCAGACGACCGTATCCTGGATGAAGTTCTTCGGCACGCCGCCGCCGATCATCAGCAGCCCCGTAGTGCCCGCCTTGATCTTGATCTCGGTGAGCTCGCGGAAGTCGGCGATCGCGTCGAGGACCATGTACGGCTTGCCCGCCTTCACCGCATCGACCTGATGCTTGACCAGACCGAAGCCTGCCGAAGAATCGACGAACGCCGGGCAGAAGATCGGCACGTCATGCTCGTAGGCGAGCTTGACGAGGCTGTTCTCCTTCTTGCCGTGCTCGACGAGATACTTGCCCATCTCGCGGATGAACTCGCGGCTCGAATAGGCGCGTGGCTTGAGCGTCTCGGCGATCTCGAAGATCGTGTGGTCGACGTGCTGGAGCTCTTCCTCGTCGATATAGGTATCGTAGATCCGGTCGATCATCAGCGAGCGCAGCACGTCGTCGTGCGGCACTTCGAGCGCCTGATAATGCTTGTGGCCGAGGCCCTCGAAGAAATCCATGTCGACGATCGTCGCGCCGGTCGCGACGATGCCGTCGATCATGTTGTTGCGCAGCAGCTCGGCATACAGGTCCATGCAACCGCCGGCGCTCGTCGAGCCCGCGATCACGAGGAAGATCGTGCAGTCCTTGTCGGCCAGCATCTGGTTGTAGATGTCGGTCGCACGGCCGAGATCGCGGCTGGTGAACGACATCTTCTTCATCGCGTCGACGATCGGCCGCGCGTCGAAGCTGGTGATGTCGATATGCTCGACGGTGGTCGAAAGGAGTTCCGCCTTGCGCTGCGCGTCGATGCGGGTGTCTTCGGTCATAACATGCTCCATAAATCCCCCTTCCGCTTGCGGGAGGGGTTAGGGGAGGGACTGAAATATCCGCGAACGCCACGCTCGCGGACAAGCCCTCCCCCGACCCCTCCCGTAAACGGGAGGGGAGGAAGAAGGGCGCGGTACTAAAGCTTGGTTACAGCTTGACGACGTTCGACGCGAGGTCCTGGAAGCGCTCGTCGTACAGCGAGACCATCGGCTCGTCGGTGACGATCACCGTCTCGTCCGATCCGAACCCGTTGAACGCGGTCCGCATCGCCGAGCCATACGCGCCGAGCATGCCGATCTCGATGTAATCACCGGCCTTCGTATCCGCGGGCAGCATGAACGGGCCGACCATGTAATCCATGTCGTCGCACGTCGGACCATAGAAGCTGAACTCCATGTCCTTCGCCCGGCTGTCCGGCTCGCGGAGTAGCTCGACCGGGAAACGCCAGCCGATATGCGCCGCATCAAACAGCGCGCCATACGCGCCGTCGTTGATATACAGCTCGGTCCCGCGGCGCTTTTCAACGCGCACGATGATCGACGAATATTCCGCGCACAATGCCCGGCCCGGCTCGCACCACAGCTCGGACGAATAGCTGACCGGCAGCGATTCGAACGCACGGTGGATCGTCTCGAAGAAGTGCTCGAGCGGTGGGGGCTCCATGCCGGGATACGACGACGGGAAGCCGCCGCCGACGTCGATGACGTCGACCGTGACCGCCGCCTCGACGATCGCCGCACGGACGCGCTCCATCGCGTTGGAATAGGCCTCCGGGGTCATCGCCTGCGAACCGACATGGAAGCAGATGCCGAGCGCATCCGCTGCCTGGCGGGCCGCGAACAGCAGCTCCTTGGCTTCATGCGGGGCCGCGCCGAACTTCGATGCCAGCGACAGCTTCGAATGCTCCGACGACACGCGCAACCGAACGCAGAGCGTCAGATCGGAAGCTTCGCGGGTGGCGCGGACGACCTTGTCGAGCTCTTCCAGGCTGTCGAGGCTGAAGGTGCGGACGCCGTGCGTGAAATACGCCTCGGCGATCGCTTCCTCGGCTTTCACGGGGTGCATGAAGCACAGCGTAGCCTGCGGCAGCGTCCGTGCGACCAGGCGCACTTCGGCGATCGACGCCACGTCGTAATGCGTGATGCCATTGTCCCACAGGATCTGCAGGAGTTCGGGAGACGGGTTCGCCTTTACCGCATACATCGAGCGGCCCGGAAACTTCTCGACGAAGAACCGAGCGGCGCGCGCAGCAGCGTGCGGACGAACGAGCGTGACCGGGTTGACCGGGCGCCCTTTAGCGATGTCGATGCCGCTCCCGATATGGGAGGTGTCGGCGGTCGAATGGGCTTTCGCTAACCCCAGCGCGATATGATGCTTGACCAATTCAAGGGACCTCCAATGTCCTGAGACAAATTACGAAAACACTGCCTTGCGGTTGGAAGTCCCATGGGGCAGCGGAAGGGCGATCTACGGTCGCTTGCCCCCCATGTAAATAGGGTTGGCCGCATAGGAGCCAGTGTGTGACGATTTTGCGACAGCCCACGCGGGCGGGGGTACGGGACGCCGCGGAAAAGATCGCGCGGATCCTCCCGCCGACGCCGCTGTTTTTGAGCGAAATCAAAGGCGTACCGGTCGCGTTCAAGGCCGAATCGTTGCAACCAATCGGCGCGTTCAAGATTCGCGGCGCATGGCATCGGCTCACCGCATTGGACGACGCCGCGCGGAAAAAAGGTGCGGTCGCGTTTTCGTCGGGCAATCACGCGCAGGGCGTGGCCTGGGCGGCGAAGCGGCTTGGGATGGCGGCGACGATCGTGATGCCGTCGGATGCGCCACGTCTGAAGCGCGAATCGACGCTGGCGCTAGGCGCGGAGGTCGTCACCTACGACCGCGCCACCGAAAGCCGTGAGGCCATCGCCGCGCAACTGGCCGAAGCGCGGGGTGCGACGCTGGTGCCGAGCTTCGACGACCCGTGGATCATCGAGGGGCAGGGGAGCGCCGGGATCGAAGCCGCGGCGCAGATGGCGGCGCTCGGGTTGGGCGTACCAAGCCGGGTCGTGATCCCGTGCGGCGGTGGCGGCCTCTCGGCAGGCATCGCGCTGGCTCTTAAGGACAGCGCGATCACCGTCGTCGAACCCGAAGGCTGGGACGACATGCGCCGCTCCCTTGAGGCTTCATGGATCGAACCCGTCGGCCCCAACCCGCCCCCGACCGCCTGCGATTCGCTCCAGACGTTGCGCGTGTCGCCGCTGACGTTCGACGTGTTGTCGCGCCGGGACGCGACTGGCGTTGCAGTCAACGAATCCGAGATCGCTGCGGCGCAGCGCTGGGCTGCGGAGAAATTGCGACTGGTGATCGAGCCGGGCGGTGCGGTCGGGTTGGCGGCGGTGCTGGCCGGCAAGGTAAAGCTCGAATCCGGACTTCTCGTCATCCTGTCCGGCGGCAATGTCGACCTGGCCGCTTATGCGAAGGCGATTGCCGGCTGATTAAGCGGGGGGCAAAGTCTTCACCGCCGGTTTCGCGCAGCCATAGGCCTGCTTGTAACTCCGGTTCCAGCACGCGACGAAGCCGTTGAGAATGTTGACGTTCATCGGCCAAGCATAGGCGCGCGGCTTCCCGTCGGGACCGACCGGAGAATAGCCGGCCGGGCGGGGCAGCGCGGCGAGCTTGGCGCGGGCGGTGTCCAGTCCGGCGAGGTCGCGGCGCAGAAACGCAATGCTGCCGTCGACATAGAGGTTCCAGCCGAACCCGGCATCCTGCTCCACCGGTTTGCGCGCGGCTTCGAATAGCGCCACCGCGCGCGCGGTCTGCCCGGCGTTCGCGCGCAACTGGCCTTCGTGCCACTGCAACAGCCCGGCGGTGCGCGGGTTGGCGGGATGACCCGCGCGCCATTCCGCGATCAGGTCGGCGGCCTGCGCATCGCATTCGGCGTTGGCGAGCATGCGCCAGCCGCTCGTCATGGTTTGATCGAACGCGCGTTCGTCGAGCGCCATCATCGCGGGCTTGTCATATTCGCAGCTCGGCGGGGTCTGCGCGGCGATCATCGCGAGAAAGGGCAGCATCACACCTCCGAGTATCCGATCGAGGTCGCCAAGCTATTTCCGCGCGCCGCGCGAAGTCAACGCGCTTCAATCCAGGCTTTGCGTGGCGTATCGGACGGCATGAACGCCGCCCTGACCAGCATCGCCGCCGCCGCGCCCGCCATCGCCATGCTGGGCATGTTCGCCTGCCTGATCGGCGGGATCGCGCTGATCGTGAAGAAGCGCGATACGAAAAAGGGCGTGTTGATGCTGGTAATGGCCGCGGTTTTGCTAGCCAACGTGGCGATCTGGACACTCTGACTCCCTCGCCCCTCCGGGGAGAGGGAAGGGGCCCGCCGCACTTGCGGTGGGAAGGGAGAGGGGAGTTGTGGAGAGCGTATCGATCCCCAACTCCCCCTCATCCGACGCTGTCGCGCCACCTTCTCCCCGCGGGGAGAAGGACAGAATCACCGGATAGGCGAGTTCGGGTCCAACCGCATATCGAGGTACTTGTCCACCGACCCCATCAACTCCGGCATCTCATGCTCGAAGAAGTGGTTCGCTTTCGGGATGGTATCATGGTGGATCGTGATGTGCTTCTGCGTCCGCAGCTTGTCGACCAGCTTCTGCGTAGCCCCCGGCGTCGCCACCTCGTCGGCCTCGCCCTGGATGATGATCCCGCTCGACGGACACGGCGCCAGGAACGTGAAGTCGTACAAATTCGCCGGCGGAGCCACCGAGATGAACCCGCGGATTTCCGGACGGCGCATCAGCAGCTGCATGCCGATCCACGCGCCGAAGCTGACGCCCGCGATCCAGGTCGTCTGCGCCTCGGGGTGGAAGCTCTGCACCCAATCGAGCGCGCTCGCCGCATCGCTCAGCTCGCCGACGCCGTTATCGAATACGCCTTGGCTCTTGCCGACGCCGCGGAAATTGAACCGCAGGGTGGCGAACCCGCGCCGCTGGAAGGTCTTGTAGAGCTGCTGCACGATCGCGTTGTTCATCGTGCCGCCGGCCGACGGATGCGGGTGCAGGATCATCGCGACGGGTGCGCGCGGACGTGGGCCCGGCGCAAAACGACCTTCGAGACGGCCTTCGGGACCGGGGAAAATGACTTCTGGCATAGGCACTCGCGAGCTGGGATACGCACTCGGGTGGAGTGCCGGATTATCGACGCTATATAAGGTCCGCGCCCCTTTTCGCAATTGGAACCGACCCTGGCCCGTACCGAAGCCCGCATCTATCTCGATCACGCCGCCACCACGCCGATGCGCCCCGAGGCTATCGCGGCGGTGATGGAGGGCATGGCGCGCTGGGCGAACCCGTCCTCGCCGCATGCCGAAGGACGCGCGGCGCGGGCGGCGCTGGAGGACGCGCGGAAGCGGATCGCCAAGGCGCTGGACTGGCCGTATCACGTAATCCTGACGAGCGGCGCGAGCGAGTCCGCGGCGCTCGCGATGCGGGGTCGACCGGGTATCGGCGTGGCAGCGGTGGAGCATGACGCTATTCTCCGAGCCGCGGAACAGCCGGTCATGCTCGATGTCGATGCCAGCGGCATCGTGATGAACCGGGAGGGCTCAGCGTCGATCGCGCTCCAGTCCGCCAATAGTGAAACCGGCGTTCTGCAAGGCTCCGCCACCGGCTTCCGCATCGCCGACTGCGCGCAGACCGCCGGCAAGCTCCCGCTCCCCGACGCCGACCTCGTCATCGTCTCCGCGCACAAGCTCGGTGGGGCCCCCGGCATCGGCGCGCTGCTGGTCCGCGACCTCGGCCTGCTCGACCCGACCGGCGGACAGGAACGCGGCTACCGCGGCGGTACCGAGAACCTCCCCGGCGCGCTCGGGTTCGCAGCGGCGCTGGAAGCCTCCAGTGACTGGTTCGCCGGCATGGCCGACCTCCGCGCTAAGCTGGACGAAGCGATCCTCGCGGGCGGCGGCGAGATCGTTGCGCAGCACGCCCCGCGCCTCCCCACGATCGCCTCCTACCGCATGCCGGGCGTCAGCTCCGCCGCGCAGTTGATCCGCCTCGACATGGCAGGCTTCGCGGTCTCGGCCGGCAGCGCCTGCTCGTCGGGCAGCATGCGCCCGAGCCACGTCCTCGCTGCAATGGGGTATTCCCCGCAAGCTGCCGCCGAAGTCGTCCGCGTCAGCTTCGGCTGGACCACGACCGCCGACGACGTCGCGAAGTTCGCCGAAGCCTGGACGCGCATCGCCACCGATATAAGGCGGGCCGCATGACCTACCTCGACTACCAGGCGACCACCCCGCTCGCGCCGGAAGCGCTCGCCGCCATGCTTCCCTGGCTCGAATCACAGCACGCCAACCCGCATTCCCCCCACCGCGAAGGTCGCCGCGCCAAAGCCGCCGTCGAAGTCGCCCGCGATCAGGTCGCCGCGCTGCTCCCCGCCGGTGGCCGCGTCGCCTTCACCAGCGGGGCGACCGAGGCGCTCAACTGGGCGATCAAGGGCACTTCTGGCGAGATCGTCACGCTCGCGACCGAACACGCCGCCGTCCTCGACACGGTCGCGGCCGAAGCAGTGAGAGGACGCCCCGTCATGATCCTCCCGGTAGGCACCGACGGGCTGGTCGACCTCGCCGCAGCCCGAGCCGCAATCCAGCCAGGCGCCGGCCTCGTCGCCGCGATGCTCGTCAACAACGAGATCGGCGTCGTCCAGCCGATCGCCGCGCTCGCCGACATCGCGCATCAGGCCGGCGCGCTGATGCTCTGCGACGCGGTGCAAGGCTATGGCCGCGTGCCCGTTCCCGACACCGTCGACCTCGTCGCCATCTCCGCGCACAAGATCCACGGCCCCAAAGGCATCGGCGCACTCTGGATCCGCGATGGCGTCGACCTCGCGCCACTGATGCACGGCGGCGGGCAGGAAGCCCCTGGCCGCTCCGGCACGCTGTCGCCCGCGCTCTGCGCAGGCTTCGGCGTCGCCGCGCACCTCATGGCCGATCGCAAGGACCAGGACGCCGCGCACATCGACCGCCTCTGGTCGCTCGCGCTCGACCGCCTCGGCCCCGGCTGGACGATCAACGGCTCGACCGACCACCGCTACCACGGCAACTTCAACATTCGCCGTGAGGGCCTGGACGTAAACCGCCTGATGTCCGATCTACGCGACATCGCCTTCTCCGCCGGCTCCGCCTGCGCCAGCGGTTCGGGCCGCTCCAGCCACGTCCTTCGCGCGATCGGCCTCACCGAAGCCCAAGCACGCGCCAGCATCCGGCTCGGCTTCGGCCGCTACACCACCGAAACCGAACTCCGCGACGCGATCGATGCGATCGTCGCCGCAGCCGAGGCGCAATGGCCATGATCGTCCGCTTCATCGCCCGCGACGGCACCGTTACGCTGGCCGCGGCAAGCCCCGGCGACCGCCTGCTCGACGCAGCGCAGGCGCATGACCAGCCGCTCGAAGGCACCTGCGAAGGCCAGCTATCCTGCGCGACCTGCCACGTCATCGTCGATCCCGCCGATTTTGCCCGCCTGCCACCGGCAAGCGAGGACGAGGAGGACATGCTCGATCTCGCGCACAACGCGACGCGCACCAGCCGTCTCGCCTGCCAGATTCGGCTGACGGACGCGCTCGATGGCTTGACCGTGCGCATACCCGGTTAGGTCAGCAAAGCTTACAGGAAGACAACGGCCGGTTCAGGAAACGTCCACCGCCGGAAGCGGATTATCTCCTCATCGCCTCAATGTACGAGGTCTTGAGAGGAGTACCGGACATGAAGATCATCGCAATGTTCGCCGCTGGCGCGTTGGCCGCGGGAACGCTGTTCGCTTCGGCCCCCGCCGATGCCCAGCGCCACGGCTGGGACGGCCCGCGTGGCGGCCACGGCTGGCATGGCCCCCGCGGCGATCGCGGCTGGCATGGACGGCGCGGCTGGGACGGCCCCCGCCACGGGTATCGCGGATACCGGGGCGGCTATCGTGGTGGCGGCTACGGCTATCGAGGCCCGCGCGGCTACGGTCGATCGCGCGTCGTCTGCCGGATAGAGCGCGGTTATTATGGCCCGGTTCGTCGCTGTTTCCACCGCTGATACGGAACCGTAACGACCGCGCTTAGTTTGATAACATAGGTTGCCGGGTTTCGCAGAGCCCGCACCAGCAGGAGAATATCATGAAGTTGTTCACGCTCGCCGCCGCCGGTCTCGTCGCGCTCACCGGCCTTGCCCCCGTCGGCATCGCCGCCGAGGCTTCGGCACAGCGCACTGTCGTCCATGAGCGTACCGTCGTGCGTCACAACGACCGTCGCCCCGGTTACCGTCGTCACGTCGTTCGCACGCGCCAGGTCTGCCGCAACGTGTACCGCAACCATCACCGCCAGCGCGTCTGCCGCACGGTCCGCTACAACCGCTAAGTCAGGGCGCTCGTATTAAAGCGCCTTGATCATCCCGCCCGACCCCGCCATATGCGCCGCGGGAGTCGGGCGGACGTGGTCGTCGCCAACTTGGTCAGATCCGGAAGGAAGCAGCCACAACGACTAAGCCACGGGTCGTCCCGGCTCCCACCGCGAACGTTTGCAAGCAAACGTGAGCGCGGCTAGCGGTGCAAGGCACCGTCTGACGATGCGGCTTACCCGCAGCGCACTTCTGATCTTCTGATATAAAAAAAGCCGATAGCATCCCAAATCGCGGACCCCCGCGTCCGCGAGGGAACAGAAAGGGTTCGCTAGCCCTTCGACACCGCCTGTCAAACCGCCTATATCGACCGCAATGTCAGATTCATTCGACCTGGGCGAACCCCCGCAGCCAGCCAAAGCGGCGGACGTCGCCTACCGCGTGCTCGCGCGCAAATACCGACCGCAGACCTTTTCCGAGCTGATCGGGCAGGACGCGATGGTCCAGACGCTTGGCAACGCGATAAAGCGCGACCGGCTTGCGCATGCGTTCCTGATGACCGGCGTCCGCGGCGTGGGAAAAACCTCGACCGCCCGCCTGATCGCCAAGGCCCTCAACTGCATCGGCCCCGACGGCGAGGGTGGCCCGACGATCGACCCCTGCGGCGTCTGCGAACCCTGCCGCGCGATCGCCGAGGGCCGCCATATCGACGTGATCGAGATGGACGCCGCCAGCCACACCGGCGTCGACGACGTCCGCGAGATCATCGACGCGTCGCGCTATTCGGCGGTCACCGCGCGCTTCAAGATCTACATCATCGACGAAGTTCACATGCTGTCGAAGAACGCGTTCAACGCGCTGCTGAAGACGCTGGAAGAGCCGCCCCCCCATGTGAAATTCCTGTTCGCGACCACCGAAGTGAACAAGGTCCCGGTGACGGTCCTGTCGCGCTGCCAGCGCTTCGACCTCCGCCGCATCTCCGCCGAACAGCTCGCCAAGCATTTCGCCTGGGTCTCGAGCGAAGAAGGCGTCGTCGCCGATCCAGAGGCGCTGATGCTGATCGCGCGCGCCGCGGAAGGCTCGGCGCGCGACGGCCTGTCGATCCTCGACCAGGCGATCGCGCATGCCGGGCTCGAAGGCGGCGGCGTCACGGCGGAGGCGGTCCGCCAGATGCTCGGCCTGTCCGATCGCGGCGCTGTCCGCGATCTGCTGACGCTGATCCTGGCCGGCGACGGGGCAGGGGCGCTCGCCTCGATGCGCCGGCAATATGACTATGGCGTCGACCCGCTGTCGGTGCTCCGTTCGCTGCTCGAAACCGTCCACGGCATCACGCTGACCAAGGTCGGCACGCCTCCGGATGCCGCACAGCCGATGGAGGAGCGTGCGGCACGCGAGGAATGGGCGGCATCGCTCGGCTTCCCCGCGCTGCACCGTCTGTGGCAGCTGTTCCTCAAGGGCCATGACGAGGTCGCCAAGGCCGCGCTGCCGATCGAGGCCGCGGAGATGGCGCTGTTGCGTGCGATCTACGCCTCGACGCTGCCCGATCCCGGCGAGCTTGCCCGCCAGATCGCCAGTGGTGCGACCGTCGCGGCTGCACCAACGGCGCCGCCGCCGCCTGTTCCGTCCGGCGAAGCGCCGCCCTGGAACGCTGGTTCCGCTGCGAAGGCGCCCGAACCCGTCGCGACCGGCCCGATCCTGCCGCCGACGTTCGAGGCGCTGGTCGATCTGCTCGACGAATCGGGCGGCCTCGCGATCGCTGCGCGCCTTCGTCACGGCGCCCGCGTCGTAAGCTATGCGCCGCCCGAATTCGCGCTCAGCGGCAGTCGCCCGGTCTCGGCCGACACGCTCGCCGAACTCAACACATTGTTAAAAACGGTGACGCGGACGGCGTGGAAAGTGTCGATCGTCGACGCGCCCGGTGAGCCGACGCTGCGCGAGGCGCAGGACGCCGCCGACGCCGCGGTGCGCCAGGCTATTCTCGAATCCCCCATCATGAAGGCCGCGGTGGCAGCGTTTCCCGACGCCCAGCTAGAATCGTGGCCCGGCCAAAGGAGCAACGCATGAAGAATATCGATGAAATCCTCGCCATGGCGCAGAACGTCCAGAACGAGATGGAAAAGGCCCAGGCCAATCTCGACACGATCGAGGTCGAGGGCGCATCCGGCGGCGGCCTGGTCAAGGTGAAGGCCTCCGCCAAGGGCCGCATCATCAACATCGCGATCGACGACTCGCTGATGCAGGTGAGTGAGAAGCAGATGCTCGAGGACCTGCTGACGGCGGCGTTCAACGACGCGCGTGCCAAGGCGGATGCGGTGTCAGGGAGCGAGATGTCGAAAATGACGAGTGGCCTGCAACTGCCGCCAGGCTTTAAACTGCCATTCTGAACCAAATCGGGTTCGTTTCGGGGCGGGAACAATCGCTCTTCGGCCGGCGTTGCGCTCTCCAGTAATCAGGGAGAGTCAAAATGGCCGAAGAGCGTATCGTCGAAACCCCGACCACCCACACCACGATCATCGAACGCCGCGGCGGCGGCAGCGGCATGCTGATCGGCATCGTCCTGCTGATCGCGGTCCTGATCGGTGGCTATTACCTGTTCAGCCGCCAAGGCGCGCAGAACAGCAAGGACGCCGCGATCACCTCGGCGGCAAAGAGCGTCGGTAGTGCCGCCGACAAGGCCGGCGACGCGGTCGAGAAGTCGACGCAGTAAAGGCTCCTAGCTGGTTTCCCTGCGAAGGCGGGGACCCGGACTGTTCTCCCGCCTGCGCGGGAGAACAGGGGGGCATCTAGATCCGTCCGCCCTCCGTCATCCCAGCGAAATCTGGGATATCCCTCCACGGCGCGCACGATGCGCCACGTGGATACCTCCAGCTTCCGCTGGGGTGCGGGTCTCGGTTTGGGTATTCCTAATTCAGGATTGCAGACAGCTATCCAACCCGTCGTTCCGAACCACCGACACCCGCCGCGACAGCGTGTTCCCATGCTTGCGCACGAAACCATGAGGATCGATCGCCGCCCGCTTCTTGGGCAACGGCAAGACGGCGGCAATCCGCCCCGCCTCGGTCGGCGAGAGCCGCGAAGCATCATGATGGAAATACCTGATCGCCCCGGCGTTCGCGCCGTACGTTCCGATCCCGGTCTCGGCGATGTTGAGATACACCTCCATGATCCGCCGCTTCGGCCACAGCGCCTCGATCAGCACGGTGAAATACGCCTCGAACGCCTTCCGCACATAACCGCCGCCCTGGAACAGGAACGCGTTCTTCGCGGTCTGCTGGCTGATCGTCGAGCCGCCGCGGATCCGGCCGCCCTGCGCATTGCGCGCCGCCGCCCCCGCCATCGCCTTGAAATCGAAGCCGTGATGCGAACAGAACCGCGAATCCTCGCCCGCGATCGCCGCGCGCGCCATGTCGGGGTCCATCTCGGATAGCGGCATCCAGTCCTTCGTCACGCCGTGGCCATTGAGCACGTCGCCCATCATCGTCCAGGTGAACGGCACCGGCACGAACCGATAGATGCCGACCCAGGCGACGGTAATCAGGACGAACCCGAAGACGATCTTGGCGAAAATGCGGAAGAAGCCCATCGGCGCTCCTTATGCGATCGTAGCAGGCTCGCCAATCACCGCGCGCGCGGCCGCAACGCCGGTTTTATACGCCCCATGTGCGGTGGAGAAGTCGAACGGGTGGCATGCTTCGCCGGCGAAGTGGATCCGGCCGTCGACGGAGGCAGCGAGGACGGCGCGCTGCCCGGCCCTGCCAATTCGCGCATGACTGTAGCTGCCGCCGATATAGGGTTCGTGCCGCCAGCGGGTTGCAGCGAGCGGGGTGAAGCGCTTGCGCCAATCGCTGCCGAGCAAGCCGACAAGTTCGTCGATCGCGAACTGCGCGGCGTCGCGGTCCTCCAGCATCTCCGCGCAGTCACCGCCGAAGAAGCTCTCGACGATCGGCCAGCCGAACGGCGACAGGCGGTGGCTGGCGGTGCAGGCGCTGTACGGGTTGCCGATCAGATGCGCGTTGGTCGGCCATTCGGGGCGGTCGACAAGGAGAAATACCTTGTCCGCGAGCCCGAGCGGGAGGTCGGCGGCGGCGGCATGCTTGTCGGGGAGGGGTGGATCGAAGACGATCTGCGACTTGGCGAGGACGGTGGTGGGGACGCAGACGATGACGTGGTCCGCCTCGATCGTTCCGGCGGGAGTGTCGAGCTTGATGCGATGGCCGCTGTGATCAATGCGCGTTACCGGCGCCGAGAGGCGAACGTTCAGGCCCGTGGCGTGACTGGCGACCAGCGTGCCGTAGCCTTCCTTCACCGTCCAATTATCGTCGGTCGAGGCCTCCTCGTACGCTGCCCAGTCGTGGAGCGAGACCTCGCTGAGGTTCGCGCCATTGGCATAGCCGGAGATCGCGTCGATCTTCGGGCGCCATTTGTCGTTGGGGCCAATGAAGTCGGAGAGAGGGCGGTCGGCGCCTTCTAGGGCAGCGAGAGCGCGCTTGTTCCAGGTTGCGTACGCATCGGCGGATGAGGCTTGGTCTGCGGGCGAGAAGCCGAGATCGCGCCACTGGGTGCGCCAGTTTGCGTCGGAACGATTTACAGTGAAGCCAGAAGTCTCAGCGATGTTGGTCCATGGGTTGCGCTGGGCGGAGTGTAGCCAGCCGCAACCGGCGTCGACATGGTCCCCCGCGAAGGCGGGGGGCCAGTCTGGGCCCCCGCCTTCGCGGGGCAACAAGCAGGCTAAGGGTAGACATTTCGCTCTGCCGCCCAGACGATCGCTGGCCTCGACCAACAACACATCATGGCCCGCATCGTGCAAAGTCCGCGTCGCAACGATACCGGCCGCACCGCCGCCGATGACGACGGTGCGCACCACGTTAAGCCGCCAGCAGGCGCTTCTCGCCGGCGATGCGCATCATCGCCTTTTGCAGCTTCTCGAATGCCCGAACCTCGATCTGCCGCACGCGCTCGCGGGACACGCCGTAAACCTGCGACAATTCCTCGAGCGTCTTGGGATCATCCGTCAGGCGGCGCTCGGTCAGGATATGCTGCTCGCGCTCGTTAAGGTCGTCCATCGCCGACACCAGCATCGAGTGGCGAACATCCGCCTCCTGCGCATCGGCGACGATCTTGTCCTGCAACGGCGCGTCATCCTGCAACCAGTCCTGCCACTGGCCTTCGCCATCCTCACGCATAGGCACGTTGAGCGACGTGTCGCCGCCCATCGCCATGCGCCGGTTCATGCTGACGACGTCGGTCTCTGCGACACCCAGATCGGTGGCGATCTTGGTGACGTGCTCGGGGCGCAGATCGCCGTCCTCGAACGCATCGAGGCGGCTCTTCATCCGGCGCAGGTTGAAGAACAGCTTCTTCTGCGCGGCGGTGGTGCCCATCTTCACGAGGCTCCACGAGCGCAGGATATATTCCTGGATCGACGCGCGGATCCACCACATCGCGTAGGTGGCGAGACGGAAGCCGCGCTCGGGCTCGAACTTCTTCACGCCCTGCATGAGGCCGATGTTACCCTCGGAGATCAGCTCCGACGTCGGCAGGCCATAGCCGCGATAGCCCATCGCGATCTTCGCCACTAGACGGAGATGCGAGGTCACCAGCTGCGCCGCGGCCTCGGTGTCGCCATGCTCCTGGAAACGCTTGGCGAGCATATATTCCTGCTCGGGTTTCAGCAGCGGGAATTTCTTGATCTCGGCGAGATAGCGATTGAGACCCGCCTCGCTGCCGAGCGCAGGAATCGTCGCTGGAACGTTGGAGCGGGCTGCCATTGTCGTAATCCCTTTCTGCTGACCCCGATTGCCGCACTGCGGCATGGTGTCGATTATCTATACGTCAAGCTGGGTGAACAGTTCCTGCATGTCTGCGGGCATTTCGCTTTCGAACGCCAAAGCGATGCTATTCACCGGATGGATGAACCCCAGATGCGCCGCGTGCAAGGCTTGCCGGCGGAAACCGAGCGTTTCGAGCAGCGACTTCTGAGCTTGATTTGTTCTACCATAGACCGGGTCGCCGAGCAACGCGTGACCGATCGACGCCATGTGCACACGGACCTGATGCGTCCGCCCGGTTTCGAGCCGACACTCGATCAGTGCCGCCTTGTGCAACGTCGTGATCGTCGAGAAATGCGTCACCGCGCGCTTGCCGCCTTCGACGATCGCGATCTTCTTCCGGTTCTGCGGACTACGCGCTAGCGGCGCGTTGACGGTGCCGCTCGGCGGGCGCGGGATGCCACCGACGATCGCTTTGTAGCGGCGGTCGATGCTGTGGTCGTGGAATTGCTTCGCCAGACCTTCGTGCGCGCGGTCGGTCTTCGCGGCGATCATCAGCCCCGACGTGTCCTTGTCGATGCGGTGGACAATGCCCGGTCGCGCGACCCCGCCGATGCCCGACAGATTACCGGCACAATGGTGGAGCAGCGCGTTGACCAGCGTCCCGTCGAAATTGCCCGCGGCGGGGTGGACGACCAAGCCGGCGGGCTTGTCGATCACAATCAGGTCGTCGTCTTCGTAGGCGACGACGAGCGGGATATCCTGCGCTTCGTTGTGCAGCGGCGTTGGTGGCGGGATCGCGACCGCGAACACTTGACCCGCCGCAGCCTTCTTCGCCGAGTCACGCCATTCGCGGCCGTTGAGCGTGACCTGGCCCGCCGCGATAAGTGCCTTAAGCCGCTCGCGTGACATGTCCGGCAGCACTTCGGCGAGCGCACGGTCGAGCCTCCAGCCATCGGTGGCCGGCGTGATCGATGCTTCGACGATGGAAACCCCCCGGTCCATGTCGTAGCGATGTGGCGATGAGCGTGATGATTTCAAGCGAAGTGCTGACACAACTTGTTGCCGCGGCGACCGCGTCGCCCGACGCGGAGATTTGTGGGCTGCTGTTCGGGACGGCGAGGCGGATCGAGGCGGCGGAGGCGTGCGCGAATGTCGCGACCGATCCGGCGCGGACGTTCGAGATCGATCCTAGGGTGTTGTTCGCGGCGCATCGACGAGCGCGGGGGGGAGGGCCAAGCGTCGTCGGGCATTATCATTCGCATCCGTCGGGTTTGCCGGTCCCGTCTGCGCGTGATGCGGAGCAGGCTATGGGGGATGGGGCGATCTGGGTGATCCTTGGCGGGGGTGAGGCGCGTGCGTGGCGATCGGTCGAGATGGGCGCGTTCGTCGAAGAGATGATTGACGATACGTAAACCTCGCCACCCGTCATCCTGACGAAAGTAAGGACCCAGGGTTAGCCGGGGCAATATTCTTGGCTCTAGGTCCTGGCTTTCGTCAGGATGACGGAGGGAGGCACGTTAGGCCCGCTGTGAGAGCCGGCGACCGCAGCCCTTGCGCGCCGTCCGCACCACCGCCACAAGACGCTCCAGAATTAGGGGATTTTCATGACGGTCAGCCCGGTCGATTTCGCGAGTCTGCTGTGTTCGCGCCTGTGCCACGACCTGCTGTCGCCGGTAGGGGCGCTCAACAACGGGCTGGAACTGCTCGCCGACGAGACCGACCCGGCGATGCGCGAGCGCGTCATGCAATTGCTGGCCGACAGCGCGCGCGCGTCCGCCAGCAAGCTGAAGTTCTTCCGCCTAGCTTTTGGCGCCGCGGGTGGGTTCGGCGAACTGGTCGACACGCACGAGGCGCGCAATGCGATCGAGGGGCTGGTTGCCGAGAACAAGCGGATCACGTTCGTCTGGGCGGTCGAGGCGTCCGCGATGCCCAAGTCGGCGGTCAAGGTGCTGCTCAACCTCGTCCTGATCGCGACCGAGTCGCTCGTTCGGGGCGGCACGATGGAGGTCGGTGGCGAGGATAACGAGGGCCAGCTCGAGATCGTGGTGAAGGTCGAGGGGGGACGGATCGTACTCGATCCCGAGATCCGCCGGACACTGGTCGAGGGCGCGGGCGCGCATGCGGTCACGCCGCGCGCGGCAGCGGCATACATGATCAACACGCTGGTGACCGATGCAGGCGGCACGGTGATCGTGTCCGAACCCGCCGAGGGGATCATGATCTTCGGCGTCGTCTTCAACGCGCGGTAAAGCGCGGTCTTCTGCGATTCCCCTGGCGGGGGCGGGGATTGAGAAGTCGAGCTAACGGCCTCTTAACCTCCGCAATGCATGACAGGCCTCGAACGCGGGGCTCGCATGGACGATTTGCTACAGGAATTCATTGCCGAGACGCGCGAAACGCTGGAGGCGATCTCCGGCGAGATCGTCGCATGGGAAGCCGCGCCCGCCGACCAGGGACGTCTCGACGGGATCTTCCGCTTCGTCCACACCGTCAAGGGCAGCTGCGGGTTCCTCGACCTGCCGCGCCTCGCGCGCCTCAGCCACGCTGCGGAGGATGTTCTCGCCACGGTCCGCGATGGTAAGCGCACGCCCGATACTGCGCTCGTCAACGCGGTCCTGGGGATCGTCGACCGGATCGGGGCTATCGTCGAGGCGATCGCCGCAGGCGCCTCGCTCGACAATTCCGACGAGGACCTGTTGATCGCGGCCCTCGCGCCCGATGCACAGCCCTGCGCGCAGGCCCCGGCCGCACCGCAGAATCGTGTCGTCAGCCGCAGCGTCCGCCTGAATGTCGACCTGCTCGATCACATGATGAGCGGCATGTCCGAGATGGTGCTGGCGCGCAACGAGCTCGCCCGCCGCCTGCGCGACAGCGATGTCGATCCGCAGGTCGAAGCGGCGCTCGAACGGTTGTCGCTGACGGTTGCCGACATGCGCGACACCGTCACGCGGACGCGGATGCAAAAGGTCGATGCGCTGTTCTCGGCACTGCCTCGGCTGGTTCGAGACACCAGTGCGGAGCTCGCCAAAAGCGTCGACCTCGTGATCGAGGGCGCCGATGTCGAGCTCGATCGCGAGATGATCGAGCTGATGCGCGACCCGCTCGGCCACATCATCCGCAACGCGATCGATCATGGGATCGAGATACCGGCCGAGCGGCGTGCCGCGGGCAAGCCGATGACCGGACGGCTGATCGTGTCGGCGCGGCAGTCAGGCAACCAGATTCTCATCGAGATTGCCGATGACGGCAAGGGCATTGACGTCGCGCGGATCGTCGCCAAAGCGGCGGAAAAGCGCTTGTACGGCGTTGCCGAGCTTGCGCTGATGAGCGAGGCGGCAAAGCTCGACCTGATCTTCGCGCCCGGTCTGTCGAGCCGCGACACGGTGACCGCGATTTCGGGCCGTGGCGTCGGCATGGACGTCGTGCGCGCCAATATTGAACAGATCGGTGGACGCGTCGTGCTGACCAACGATCCGGGTCGCGGTTTGCGAATCGTCATCCATGTGCCGCTGACGCTGTCGATCCTGTCGACGATCATCGTCGGCGTCGGCTCGCAGCGGTTCGCGCTGCCGCGCCAGGCGATCGAGGAGATCGTCATGGTTCGCGGCGATCAGGTGCGGATCGACACGATCGGTGATGCTGCCACCGTCACGGTACGCGGCAAGCGGATGCCGCTGGTTTCGCTCGGCCACCTTCTCGATCTGAACAGCGACGCCCCGCCGACGTTGGTGATCGTCTCGACGCGTGAAGGTGATTACGCACTCGGTGTCGATACCGTGCTCGACACCGAAGAGCTCGTCGTAAAGCCTGCCTCTCCCGCCGTGATGGCGACCGGCGTCTATGCGGGCAAGACCTTGCCCGACAACGGCCTGCCGATGCTGTTGCTCGACGCTGCCGGGATCGCGGCGGTCGCGGGCTTGCGTTTCACGTCGGTCGCATCGGTTTCTGCACAGGTCGAGGAGGTCGTGCCGGGTGTGCCCGCCTTGCTGTTCGACGATCTCGATGGCCAGCGTCGGGCGATCGCGCTGGCGGTTATCGATCGCGTCGAGCCGGTCCCGACCGACGCGATCCGCTGGTCGGGCGGGGCGATGCGCCTGTCGGTCGGCGATACGATCATTCCCCTCCATGCGGTCGCCGAACTCGGCGCGCGCATCGAGGTGGCCGTGTTGCGGCTGACCGACGGCGAGAGCGAAATGGCATATGCGATTGCCGAGGCGATCGAGATCGTCGCGCTGCCTGCCGAGATGGCACCGGCACGGGGCACCGGGCCGATTGCCGGGGTCGTATCGATCGCCGGTGAGCAGATCGAGCTGGTCGATCCGCATGCGCTGTTCGCGGGCCAGCCGGTGACGCTGGCGTCGCTGCCGGTATGTCTGTTGCAGGTCGATGGATCGGGCTGGATGGAGACGTTCCTGAAGCCTGCGCTCGAGGCGTCGGGCTATCGCTGCGTCACGGCGCTGGCGGCGGGCGAGACCGCCGCGGTGGCGCTGGCGATGGAGGACGCGCCGGTCCGCGATACGATGGCGCCGGTGGTGACGCTGCGGCGGACGCGGACCGCCGATCACGACGACGATGCGAGCATCTATCGGTACGATCGGCCGGCATTGATCGCCGCACTCGCGGCACGGAGGGCGATGTGAGCGAACTGTTTCTGGTGGCGCATATCGCGGGTCGCGGCGTCGCGATCGCCGCCGCGCAGGTCGACTCGGTGGTGGATATCGGCGAGATCGTCGCGGTACCGCGGGCGGAGGCCTTTGTCCGCGGACTGGCCGCACTGCGCAGCCGGGTGGTGACCGTGATCGATACCGGTACCGCGCTGGGGCTTGAGCCGACCCCGGATGGCGCGAGGCGCGCGGTCATCACCGCCGTCGAGGGCCACCATTACGCGATCCTGGTCGATTCGGTCGAGGACGTCGCGCCGTTCGCCCGATTGCCGCTATCGTCTGGATTGGCGCTGCATCGTGGTTGGGCCTCGGCGGGCATCGGCATCGTCGAGCGCGATGGCGAACCGCTGCTGATTCTCGATCTGGCGGCGGTCATCTCCGACACTGCACTAGCTGCCTGAATTTCTAGCCGCCTGAATTTTGTCTCACTTAACCGGGTGCTTACGCTTTTCTGCGTAGACCGTCCCAACGATTTTCCCCGGAAGGCTTTCCATGAAGACCTGTCTCGTCGTCGATGACTCCAAGGTGATCCGCAAGGTCGCGCGTCATATCCTGGAGACGCTCGACTTCACCGTGACCGAAGCCTGTGATGGCCGCGAGGCCCTGGCATCGTGCTTGGCGTCGATCCCCGACGTGATCCTGCTCGACTGGAACATGCCGGTGATGAGCGGCATGGACTTTCTGCGTGCGCTGCGAGAGGCCGATATCCCGAGCCGTCCGAAAGTCGTGTTCTGCACGACCGAGAACGGCATGGCGTATATTCGCGCGGCGATCGAAGCGGGGGCGGACGAATATGTCATGAAGCCGTTCGATCGCGACACGCTCGAATCTAAGCTCCAGATCGTCGGCATGGCCTGATCCGGCCCGGACGATGGCCAGTCGCTCCCCTCCAGTTCCGCGGCTCGATCGAGACCATGACGGCCAGTCTATCGACGGGTTCGCACGAGTCCTGATCGTCGATGATTCGGTGGTCGCCCGGGCGGTGATCGCGCGACTGATCGACGCCAGCGACCGCTTTTCGGTCGTCGGCGCGGTCGGTACGGCCAAGGCGGCGCTCGAGTTTCTGGCACGCGCGACGGTCGAATTCATCTTGCTGGATATCGAGATGCCGGGTGTCGACGGCCTGACCGCGCTGCCGGATCTTATTGCCGCGGGGCAGGGGGCCAAGGTTCTGATCGTGTCGTCGTCCGCCGACGAAGGCGCCGCGGCGTCCGTCCAGGCGCTGGCGCTCGGGGCCGCCGAGACGTTGATCAAGCCATCGGCGGGTGCCCTGTCCGGTCGGTTCGGCCTGGCGCTCGTCGGCAAGCTCGAACGCCTGTGCGAACGTCCGGCGCTGATGCCGCCCGCGATACTGGTCCGCCCGCCGGCTTCGGGCCCGACGCCAGTGCGTCCCGAGCGACGGCCGGCGCAGTCGGTATCGACCTCGCCCCGGGTCCGGGCAGCGACGAGCGACGAGTACGACATCGTCGCGATCGGCGCGTCGACCGGCGGCATTCATGCGCTCAGCCAGCTTTTTCGCGAACTCCCGACCGGATTTCGCCTGCCGATCGTCATTACGCAGCATTTGCCGGCATCGTTCATGCCCTATTTCGCCGCGCAGATCGCTTTGATCGCCGGCCGCCCGTGCGAGGTGGCGACCGATCGATTGCGGGTGCGTCCGGGCCGCATCATCGTCGCGCCGGGCGATGCGCATCTCAAATGCGTCGCGCTCGGCGCGGACGGCGCGGCGTTTCGCCTCACCCAGGATTTTGCCGCCAGCGGTTGCATGCCGTCGGTCGATCCGATGCTGGCGTCGATCGCCGAGGTCTATGGCCCGCGCATGATCGCGATCGTCCTCAGCGGAATGGGGCGCGACGGGGCAGAGGGGGCGCGTCGCGTTCACGATCTCGGCGGGTGCGTCGTTGCCCAGGATCAGCAGAGCTCGGTCGTCTGGGGTATGCCGGGCGCGGTCGCGGCAACGGGTGTCGCCGATGCGGTTTTGCCACCCGATGCGATCGGTCGCCTCATCGCGACGCGGCGCCGGCCATGACGCTCGCCAAGTCCATGCCCATCGTTGCGTCGCAGACCGCGATCAACGTGCTGACCGCGCTGCTCGAGGCACGTACCGGCCAGCAGATCGCGGCCTATCGTTCGTGGCGGCTTGATACCGCGCTGAAACCGCTGCTGCGCGACCGGAAGCTCGACACGCTCGACCAGTTGGTGACGCAGTTGCTCGAAGGCAGCGACCGGCTGATCGGCGACCGGATCGTCGACGCGCTGGTCAATCAGGAAACCTCGTTTTTCCGCGATGCGCTGGTTTTCGATCAGCTGGTCGAGGCGGTCGCTGCGGCGCAATCGGACCGTCGCCGCGTCCGGATCTGGTGCGCGGGGTGCTCGACCGGGCAGGAGCCGTTGTCGCTGGCGATGGTGTTTGCCGAACGACATGCCGCGAGCGGCGCGCCGATGCCTGAAATCATTGCCACCGACGTGTCCGAAGCCGCGCTTACGCGTGCGCGGGCGGGGCGCTTCTCGCAATTCGAGATCCAGCGCGGGCTGCCCGTACGACGGATGATTCGCTGGTTCGATACGACCGGCAGCGACTGGGTGGCGAAACCCGAGCTGGTCAAGCTGATCACGTTCCGGCGCATGAACCTGGTGTCCGATCAGCCCCCGCCGGGACGGTTCGACATCATCCTGTGCCGCAACGTGCTGCTGTACCTGTCGACGGAAACCAAGACCGGCGTGTTTCCCAAGTTCGCGGACGCGCTCAACCCGGGCGGCAAGCTCGTGCTCGGCGCCGGTGAGACGGTCATCGGCCAGACCAGCGCGTTCGAACCAAGCCGCGAATTTCGCGGTTTTTATCAGGTGAACACCAAAGACCCCCGCACCCGATCCACGGGCTGAACGTGAGTCACGGCACGGTGTAACTGCAAGAGACCGGACTCCAGCGCGCGGTGCCGCTGATGATACACGCCGCGCCGATCATCCGGCCGTTCGTCGGAGCCTATTACGTTGGCAGTCCGTTAACGCTATTGATGTCGGCAGGCGGTGGCCTGACACTGCGCGGTGTCGCACGCGTGGTGATCCGTAGGGCGCGGAGTGGCGTCGGCTTGGCCGAACGGCGTGAAGGGAAGCTGGCTTGAAGTTTATCGAGACACCGTCACCAAATTTCGACGATCGTTCGCTGCCCATCACGATGATCGTGCTCCACTATACCGGCATGCAGGACGGCGCGTCGGCGATCGCCCGGTTGCGCGATCCGGCGGCGAAGGTGTCGTCGCATTACCTGATCGAGGAGGACGGCACGGTCCTGCGGATGGTCGCGGAAGATAAGCGCGCCTGGCATGCCGGCCGCTCGCATTGGCGTGGGATCGAGGACATCAACTCGGCAAGCATCGGCATCGAGATCGTCAATCCTGGTCACGAGTTCGGCTATCGCCCGTTCCCGCCCGAACAGATCGCATCGGTCGTGGCGCTGGTCGCGGAGATCAAGGACCGCCACGAAATTACCCGCGGCAACATCGTCGGCCATTCGGACATCGCGCCGACCCGCAAACGCGATCCGGGCGAACTGTTTCCGTGGCATGAACTCGCGCGACGGCGGCTGGCGCTGCCTAGGCCTACCAAGAACCTTATGGATCCTGGCTGGACCGAGGGCGGCTTTTGCTTGGCGCTTGAACGCTTCGGCTACGACGTCGAGAACCGGATGGCGGCGACGATGGCGTTCCAGCGCCGCTTCCGTCCGGAATTGGTCGATGGTGAAGTCGACGCGGAATGTCGCTGCATCCTGCTCGCATTGCTGCTTCCCAAACCGATGGGCGACGACTAGGGGTCTGCGCGCCAGAGGGTCGGGCGGCCGCGGGTGTTTTCGAACACGCGAGGAAAGTCCGGGCTCCGCGAAACGACGGTGCCGGGTAACGCCCGGCGAGGGTGACCTCAGGGAAAGTGCCACAGAGAGCAGACGGCCAACCCTCGGCTTCGGTCGGGACGGTCAGAGTGAAAGGGTGCGGTAAGAGCGCACCGCGCGCCTGGTAACAGGGGCGGCACGGCAAACCCCACCGGGAGCAAGATCGAATAGGGGTGGCACATGGGCTTCGTTTCAGCTCGTCACCCGGGTTGATTGCTTGAGGCGGCGGGTAACCGTCGTCCTAGAGGAATGGTCGCCTAACTTCCGTATCGAAGGATCGGAAATGGACAGAACCCGGCTTACAGACCCTCTGGCATCCTTCCCCGAACCGTAGCAGACTGCGGCGGAACTACGTCGGGGGAAGTGATGCGTTTCGGAAATTTCGGCGTGCTGAGTGTTGGCGTGATGGCGATGACCGCAGCGTCGGCGCAGACGGGGGCTCCGCCAGCGACCACCACCGTACAACAGGATTTCGACACCGCCGCGGCGCTTGATGCGAAGGGCGACAAGCCCGCCGCGCTCGCCGCGTGGCAGAAGCTCGAGGCGCGCACCAAGCCCGGCTCGCGCAGCCGCGGCGTCGCGCTGATCCGTAAAAGTGCCGCGCTTTTCAAGCTCGATCGGTCCGACGATGCGGTGACCGCGGCGCGCGCCGGGCTTGCCTTGTTGCCGGCGAGCGATGCGACGCTTGCCGAGGATCGCTGGCGGGCGAATTACAATCTCGGCACCATTGCGGAAAACGCGCTCGACTACGCGGGGGCGAGCGATTCCTACGCGAGCGCCGAGACCGCCGCCGATACGCCCGACCTGAAAGTCGCATCGATGCTGGCGCTGGCGAACACCAAGACGTTTACCGACCCCGCCGCCGCGGATGCCGCGCTCGCCCGCGCGGATGCGTTGCTGAAGCCGCTAAAGACTGATGGCAAGCTGAAGGCGCTGGTCGCGCGTCGTCACGCGATCCTGCTGCTCAACCGTGGCGCCTACGAACCGGCGCGTGCCTATGCGGTCGAGGCCGTCAAGCAACTCGGTGGCCTGACCTCGCAGACCGACTTGACCGACGTTTCCGCGCGCTCCGATGCGGCGATCGCTTCGCTGCTGGCAGGCAAGGCGGACGACGCGCGCCGCTACATGGCGATGACCGGGGCGGGCCGGCTGACCAAGGGCGAGTTCGATCCGGCGGTACAGATGGACGTCCCGCCGTGCGGTGGCGAGGCCGATCTGCGCCCGGCGGACATGGCGGTCGTCGAGTTCACGATCGGCGACGACGGCGTGGTGAGCAGGGTCTCGCCGATCTATGCGGCGGGGGGCGGTGCGGTTGCGCTGGAGTTCGCGCGCGCGGTTCGCGACTGGTCGTGGACGCCCGAACAGGTCAAGGCGCTACCGGCGTTCTTCCGCTACAACGTCCGGATCGAGATGCGCTGTTCGACCGCGTTCGAGCGTCCGTCGATCACCAAGTTCCTCGACGCCGACATGGCGACGTGGCTCGAATCGAAGGGGCTTGCGCTGCCGACCGAGGAGCGCGGCGCGGATGCGGTCGCCGTCGTCCGCCAACGCGCGGCGCTCGCCGCAGCGGAGGCGAAGTCCGGCGCCACTTCGCTCGCCGCGCTGCCACCGCTTTATCAACTCGTGAACAATGCGGTGGTCGGGCGCGAGGAGAGCAACGTCCTCGCACGGCGGGCGCTCGCGATCGCCGAGGCGCAGGGCGCGCCGCCGACCGCACGGCTGCCGCTGGATATCAGCGTCCGCCAGACCGACAGCGCGGACAACTGGAAGAACGAAGTCTACGCGCGCGGGCTAACGCCGCTGCTGTCGGTCCCGGCGTACGCGAACGATCCCAAGGCGCGGTCCGCGATCCTGTTGCTGATCGCCGAGCGGACCTATTCGCGCAGTCGCCGCGCGGTGCTGCTGCAGCAGGTGGCCGACGACAAGGGGCTCGCCGTGAACGATCCGTTGCGGGTCGGTGCACTGATCCGTCTCGCGTCGCTTCAGCAACAGGCAGGCGAAACCGCAACCGCGCGCGCGACGTTCGAGCGGTCGGGGCTGGCCGCGAACCAGTGCGCGATCCTCGATGCGCCGCCGCACTTCCTGTCGGCGGGCGGCGTCTTCCCGAACGAGGCGATGGCCTGGGGCTTCGAAGGCTGGACCAAGACGCAGTTCGACGTCGATGCCAACGGCCGGGTACTCAACCAACGCGCGGTACTCAGCTATCCGCCGTTCGTATTCACCAAGGCGGGCGTGCAGACGGTGGCGGGCGCACGCTGGAGCAAGACCTTCCGCCCCGATGGCGGTGTCGGCTGCGGCGGGCTGTCGCAGCAGGTGCGGTTCAAGATGCCGGGGTGAAGTATTGCTTCATGATCCTCCCCCTTGTGGGGGAGGATTCGCCATCGCCTACACCAGCACCCGGTCCGGCCGCCCGACCTCCTCCAGCACGGTCGTCGAATCGATCTCCATCATCGGTTTGATCAGCCCGTCGCGGATGTCGTAGACCCAGCCGTGGAGCAGCACTTCCTGCCCACGCGCGAACGCCCCCTGGATCGTCTTGGTGCGCGCGAGGCGGACGAGCTGGTCGCGGACGTTGACCTCGACCAGCCGGTTGACCTTCTGCTCGCGGTCGGGCTGCGCGTCGATCTCGTCGGCATGGTCGTGCAAGACGCAGCGCGCGGTGCTGAGCCATTCGTCGACCGGGCCGGTGGTGCCCCCGTCGAGCGTCGCGCGGATTCCGCCGCACGCATAATGGCCGCAGATGATGATGTGGCGCACGCCCAGCACGTCGACCGCATATTGCAGCACCGACATCAGGTTAGTGTCGTCATCCTTCACCAGGTTGGCGATGTTGCGGTGGATGAACATGTTGCCCGGCGGCGTCATCGTCATTTGCTCAGGTCCGACGCGGCTGTCCGAACAACCGATCCACAGGAACTCCGGGTTCTGGCCGACCAGCTGGCGCTGGAAGAAGTCGGCGCTCTCCTCGATGATCTCGGCCGCCCACGCCTTGTTGGCGAGCAGGAGCTGCTTGTACTGCCTCATGCGAAACGGACCTCGGTCTGGGGGGCGTTGATCAGCTTCACCGTGCGCATCGCGAGGTCGCCGCGGATGAGCACCGTGATGCCGCGATACTGCGCGCCCTTGATGAACGCGTTGATGATGTCGACGTTATCGAGATCGACATAGCTGGTCGACGACAAGTCGATCAGCAGATTGGCGTTGTCAGGCACCTTGGCGAGTGCCTTCTGCAGTTCGTATTTGTGGATGAAATACAGGTTGCGGCGTGCGCGGACGAGGCAATCCTCGTCGTCGCAGGCAAAGGTGATCGCGGTACGGAAGTTGCGCGCGACGACGAACACGAAGCCGACCGCCAGGCCGATGACGATGCCTTCGAGCAAGTCGGTGAACAGGATCGCGCCGACCGTGACGACGAATGGGATGAACTGCGTCCAGCCCTGCTGAAAGCGTTCCTTGAACAGCTTGGGCTTGGTCAGCTTGTAGCCGGTCGCGATCAGCACCGCGGCGAGCGCCGACAGCGGGATCAGGTTCAACACCGCGGGGATCAGCGCGACGCTAACCAGCAACCAGAAGCCGTGGAGGATCGTCGACAGCTTGCTCTCCGCCTTCGAATCGACGTTCGCCGACGACCGCACGATCACCGAGGTGACGGGTAGGCCGCCGATCAAACCCGACAGGATATTGCCGCCGCCCTGCGCCATCAGCTCCCAGTTCTTATCGGTCGAGCGGCGGCGCGGATCGATCTCGTCGACTGCCTTGACGCTCAGCAATGACTCAAGGCTGGCGACGATCGCGAGCGTGACTGCGCTGCTCCAGACGATGCCCATCGTGATCCCGGAGAAGTCGGGAAAGGTGAACAGCGACGGGAATTGCGACAGCGTCTGCGTGATAGGGACCTGAACGAGGTGCGTCGCCTGGAGCTGCCAGTCGGGCTTCACGACGCCCAACAGCATGTTGCCGAAGATGCCGATCAGCACGACGACCAGCGGGCCGGGGACGAAGCGCAACGGGCCGTCCTTCGGCTTGGCGCCGTCCCACCAGAACAGGAACGCGAGGCTGATTGATGCGATCAGGATCGCCCCCGGCGTCACGGCCGCGCTCAGGCTGTCGAAGATCCGTGTGAAGGTATTGATGCCGTTCGCGGTCGTGAATTCGAAGATACCCTCGGCTTCGCGATCGAACCCGACGGCATGCGGGATCTGCTTGAGGATCAGGATCAGGCCGATCGCCGCGAGCATGCCGGTGATGACGGAGGACGGCACGAATTCGCTGAGGATGCCGGCGCGGGTCAGCGAGAAGCAAATCTGGAGCACCCCGGCGAGCACGACCGCCATCAGGAACATCTGGTAGCTTGGCATGCTCTCGATCGCGGTGAGCACGATCACCGTGAGGCCGGCGGCGGGGCCGCTGACCGACAGCGGTGATTTGGAGAACAGGCCCACGGCGATGCCGCCGACGATGCCGGAAATGATGCCGGCGAACAGCGGCGCACCCGATGCTAGCGCGACGCCGAGACAGAGGGGCAGCGCAACGAGCGCGACGACGATGGAGGCGGGAAGATCCGCGCGCCACGTGGTAAGCTTTGGAATGAGAGTCGGCACCGATGCTCCTGTCGCTTGGTGTCGGCTGGGAATACGTCCGCACCGGACGCGTCTATCCATGCCACATGACAAATAGTTCATGTTCAGTAAGCGATGAACGGTGGCTGACTCAAGTTGGAATGTTGCGACGCGGAAGATTGTTCGGTCGCACGCGTTTGGGTTGGCTTTGCCGCGCACGGTTGCGTTGTCCGCGCGGACGCCTATCTCGGGCCGCTATGGCGAGAAGCACGACACGATCTTCCGACTGGGGTTTTCCACGCTGGCGCGAGTATGGCGCGAGCAGCGAGGCGGTGACCGTGCGGCTGTGCGACCGGCACGGCTGCAACGAGCCGGGCAATTGTCCTGCGCCGAAATCGCCGAACAGCCCCGATCGCTGGTATTTCTGCATGAACCACGCAGGCGAATATAATCGCGGGTGGAATTACTTCGAAGGCTTGAGCGCGGAAGAAGCCGCCGAGCGCGAAGCGGCCGAGACGCGGACCGCGGACGGCTACACCGATCCCAAGCATTACGCTTGGGCGGGCTCGGGTGATGGCAGCCGCTCGCGTGATGAGATGCGCGCGCTGGAAGTGTTGGATCTGGAGCCGGACGCGACGTTCGAGGACGTGCGCGCGGCATGGCGCAGGATGGCGAAGGCCAACCACCCGGATGTGCGGCCTGATGACAAGGATGCAGCGAAGCGGTTCCAGGGCGTGCAGGCGGCGTATGAGGTGCTGAAGGCGGCTGAAGACCAGCGGACGTGGAAACCGGCGTGATCCGCGTTCTTGCCAGCCGGTGGCAGGGGAGCGTGCTGGTCTGCGGGAAATGTTCGAAGAAGTTGGACGGCGGGTTCGGCGACAAGGGGCGGACGCCTCTGGTCAAGCTGCTGCGTCAGGCGCTCGGCGTGAAGAAGGGCCGCAAGGCGGACCGCGGCGTGGTCGAGGTCAAGTGCCTCGGGGTTTGCCCGAAGAACGCGGTGGTGATGGTGGACGGCGCTCGCCCCGATCGGTGGATGCTGGTGCCGGCTGGGGCTGACGTGAGCGAGGTCGTCGCGTCACTGACCGCCAGCGTGCCGTCACCCTCGCCGCCTTCGGCGTCTCTCCCCCTCCCCTGAGGGGAGAGGGAAGGGGCCCGCGCGGCGCTTGCCGGGTGGGAAGGGTGAGGGCACGTTATTCGGCGTACCGCTCCGCCGTCTCGCGGATCAGCGCGATCATGTTCGGGATCCCTTGAGTCCGGTTCGAACTCAGCTGTTTGCTCAGATCGAACGGCGCCAGTTCCGCCTTGATGTCGGTCGCGACGATCTCGGTCGGCGCCTGATCCTGCACGGTCAGCAACACCAGCGCGATAATCCCCTTAGTGATCGCCGCATTCGAATCCGCCAGGAAATGCAGCCGGCCATCGTCTGTCGTGGTCGGATAGACCCATACCGACGCCGAACACCCCCGCACCAGCGTCGCGTCGGTCTTGAGCGCATCCGGCATCGGTTCGAGCTCTTTGCCGAGATCGATCAGCAGGCGGTAGCGATCGTCGGGTTCGAGGAAGTCATATTCCTCGCGGATGTCGGTGAGGGTGGCCATGGAAGCGGCGGTTACTCCCGAGACGGCTTGCTCGCAACAGTCCGGCTAGCCATATGCTCGAACCCGAGCCGATTGCATTGTGCCGAACTGAAATATCTACCCAAGCCTCTTTCCGTCACCCCAGCGAAAGCTGGGGTCTCCCCGCTATGATGAGACCCAGCTTTCGCTGGGGTGACGGGGGCGGTGGATGTCGAGGCGGTTGGCTTCAGAGATCCACCCCGGCGGCGATCGCCTCGAGCTTCTTGATGCGTTCCTTCAGATCGGCGATCTCGATCCGCGATCCGGTCGACACCGCCGGCATGCGGCCATCCTGCGCGTTATCGAGTTCGAGCCGCCGCAGCGAGAGCCATCCGCGCCATCCGGCCAGTCCGCCGGCGACGATCATCGCGAGGCCCGCAAGGCTCGCCAGCGCCAAGGTGATGTAAAGGTTCGGGTCGATCATGTCCGCCTCCTAGCGGTCGCGGAGCCGCTCGATCTCTCGGTCGAGATCGACGCTCTTGTGGTTGTCGGTGATCACGCGCTCCAGCACCTGGATGCGCTCCTTCATCTGCTGCACCTCGTCGCGCAGACGCAACGTGTCGATGCTGTCGACGGGGTTCTGCTGGATCGTCCCCATCGCGCGGTACCGGGCGTTCAGGACCTTGGCGGCCATCACGATCAGGACGATGCAGACGACCATGGAAAAGGGATTCATCGGTATCTCTCCAACGTCTTGGGCTTAGCGGTCGCGAAGCGCTTCGATCTCGCGCGCGGTGCGCTCGGCGGGGTCGGTGGCGATGCGTTCCAGGACTGCGATCCGCTCCTCAAGCCGCGAGACCTGGCCGGTGAGACGCTCGTTCTCGTTGCTGAGCAGCAGCACCTTGCGGTCACCGGCGACATCGCCCTCCCGCCCGCGTTTGCGGCTACGCATCTCTGGTTCAAAGCCGTGCTTCGCGCGGA
Source organism: Sphingomonas sp. PP-F2F-A104-K0414 (assembly GCF_004340945.1). GTDB lineage: Bacteria > Pseudomonadota > Alphaproteobacteria > Sphingomonadales > Sphingomonadaceae > Sphingomonas. The sequence continues at coordinate 193,948 of NZ_SLYD01000005.1, read as the reverse complement.
TCCAGTTGTTGGTGACCCAGGCGATCGGTCCCACCGAAATCGCCACGATCGGTATCATCAAAGCCCAATCCATCGTCTGTCTCCCTGTTGACGCCGCGTCTCAGCGCAGGCTGTCGATCTCTGCCGCAAGGCTATTGCTGTTGCGGCTGGTATAGTGTGTCTCGATGTCGGCAAGGCGGCGGTCGATGTCGCGGAACTTGCTGCGGACCTCGGCGGTCGAGCGCTTCGGGTTCGAGCGGACACCCTGCCAGAACTTCGCGTCGTCGGGTGTCTCGTACAGGCCGATCGGCTTCTTGGGCGCCAACCATGCGGTGGCGAAGTAGCCGAGGATGACCCAGCCGCTGGTGGCGAACGCCAGCACGACCATGGCGACCCGGACGAGCGTGATATCGACGCCCGTATAATCGGCGATCCCCGAGCAGACGCCCTTGAACTTGCCATTTTGCTTGTCGAGGTAGAACTGTGTGCGGCTACCGGACATGTCAGTTTCTCCGTTCGAAGGGGCGGTCGGCCTGGCGGTCGCTGTCGCGATCGAGCCGGTATGGCGAGTCCGACTGGGTGGTGCCGAGGCCCGGCTTCCAGTCGGGATTGTCGGCGGCGATGATCCGTTCGACGGTCATCACCCGGTCTTCGAGGCGACGCGCGAGCATCTGCATCTCGTCGAGCAGCCGCTCGTCCTCGTCGGTGATCTTGGGCGCGGTCTTCCACTTGGTGACATAGTGGAGGATCACCCAGGGCAGCCCGACGAAGAGCGTGGCGCATACGAGTACGGTGTCCATCTCAATCGTCCTTCTTCATGCGCGCCTTGAGCGCGGCGAGCTGGGCGTTGACCTTGTCGTCGCTGCGCAGTTCGGCGATTTCCTCTTCGAGCGACTTCACGACGCCGAGCCCCATCGCATCCGCGCGGCCCTCGGCCTCGTCGACGCGGCGGTCGAGGATGTCGAACCGGCTGAACGCCTCGTGCGTCTTCGGCCCGTTGTACATCTCGCGCAGCCGGGTGCGATTGTTCGCGCTCTCAAGCCGGGTCTGCACCGCGTTCTGCTTGGTGCGCGCCTCGCGGAGCTTGGTCTGGAGCTTGGCGATGTCCTCTTCCGATGCCCGCAGCGCATCGTCGAGCACACCGACTTCGGCCTTGAGCTGCTCGGCCATGTCGAACGCCTTCTGGCGTTCCACGAGCGCCGCCTTGGCGAGGTCCTCGCGGTCCTTGCTCAGCGCCAGTTCGGCCTTCTCGGTCCAGTTGTCCTGGAGCTGCTCGAGCTTCGAGATATGGCGGCGCATCTCCTTCTGGTCGGCGATGGTGCGCGCAGCGGAGGCGCGAACCTCGACCAGCGTTTCCTCCATCTCGAGGATGATCATGCGGATCATCTTCGACGGATCTTCGGCCTTCTCGATGAGATCGGCGAAGTTGGCGGCGACGATGTCGCGGGTGCGGGAAAAGATGCCCATGTAAATCCTACTCCAGGGGTCGGCCCGAGGCTCTAAGCCGTCGGGGTCTTATGCCACGATCGAGGTGTGAACCGCGATAGGCGTTGTGTTGGTTGCGATCGCTGGGCCGACTGCGCCGAGGACGCAGGTTGCGCTGACGACGATGGTGCAGAGGGTGGCGGCGACGGTGCGGGCGATGTTGGTGTTGAACATGGTGGGTCCCCTTTAAGACTGGTTGGTTCCGCTATTCGGCGGGTTGCCTGAAGCATTGCATCTGTCGTGCCAGTTTCGAAAATGGCGGAATTGCAGTGGTTTGCGCGATTTTAGATGATCGGGCGGTGGCGTAAGCTTGCCAAGAGTTGGGAATTCGCGCCACATCTTCGCCATGGAGCGAACGACACAGGTCATCGGCGAGTCCGGCACGTTCATGGCGGCGCTCGAACGCGCCTCGCGGGCGGCGGCATTGGACCGCCCGGTGCTGGTGATCGGCGAGCGCGGTACGGGCAAGGAGCTGGTCGCCGAACGCCTTCACCGTCTCTCGCCGCGGTGGGATCAGCCGCTGGTGATCATGAACTGCGCCGCGCTGCCCGAGATGCTGATCGAGGCGGAATTGTTCGGGCACGAGGCGGGCGCGTTCACCGGTGCGACCAAGGCGCGGGTCGGGCGGTTCGAGGAGGCCGATGGGGGGACGCTGTTCCTCGACGAACTGGGGACGCTGTCAATGGCGGCGCAGGACCGCCTGCTGCGCGCGGTCGAATATGGCGAGATCACCCGGATCGGCTCGTCGCGGCCGATGCGGGTCGACGTGCGGATCGTGGCCGCGACCAACGAGCATCTGCCGGACAAGGTCGACCGGCACGAGTTTCGCGCGGATTTGCTCGATCGGCTGTCGTTCGAGGTGGTGACGCTGCCGCCGCTGCGTGCGCGGACCGGCGACGTGGTGGTGCTGGCGGAGCATTTCGGGCGGCGGATGGCGTCCGAGCTCGGTCGCGAGCGCTGGGAGGGGTTTGGCCCGGCGGCGATGGACGCGCTGATCGCGTATCGCTGGCCGGGGAACGTCCGCGAACTGCGCAACGTCGTCGAGCGCGCGGTGTATCGCTGGGAACAGGCCGGGCCGATCGACGCGATCGAGATCGACCCGTTCCAGTCACCGCACCGTCCGGGGGCCTCGACCGCGCCCAAACCTATGGTTATGGCTCCGCGCCCGGCCGAAGCGGATGAAGGCGAAGACCCGGTCGTCGCGTGCGAAGAAGGCCCCTCGGACTTCAAGTCCCGCGTATCCCGCTTCGAACGCGACCTGCTCTCGCGCGCGCTGTCCGAACACCGCTTCAACCAGCGCGCCACCGCGGAGGCGCTGGGCCTGAGCTACGACCAACTCCGCCACGCCCTGAAACGCCACGACCTGCTCAACGCAGGCGCTTGAGCCACAACCACCCGTCATCCTGACGAAAGTGAGGACCCAGAGCCAAGCAGGGCGGCGTTCGTAACCCTGGGTCCTGACTTTCGTCAGGATGACGATCTGGCGTCGTTACGCACTCTTCCCCACCAGCCCCGCCAGCTTCTTCAACTTCGGCGCGACCATCGGCACGGTCAGCATCGTGCTCGCCAGCGCCATCAGCAGCAGCGCGGTGAAGGTCTCGTTGGTGATGATCTTCTTATCCAGCAGGATGTTGACGAAGATGATCATGATCAGCGCCTTGGTCTGGAGCAGCCAGCCGATCGCCGAAGCCTCGCCCGGCCGCCATTTCAGGATACGCCCGGCGGCGTGAACACCGATCAGCTTGCCGCCGACCGACGCGACCAGCAGCAACGCCGCTGCGGCGAAGACCGCATAGCCGCCGACCGCCCACTGCGTCTTCAACCCCGTCGACAGGAAGAACACCGGCATCACCGCGAGCAGCACGAAGTGGCGGAACTGGTCCATCTTCGCGGTCGTGAACCATTTCGAATCGAGCACCGCGCCCGACAGGAACGCGCCGACCATGAAATGCAGCCCCGCCCAGTCCGCCGCGAACCCGCAGCCGGCCAGCCAGATCAGGCTGACATACCAGCGATCGCGTTCCTCGATCCGCGCCATCAGTTTCCGAACGATCAACGTGGCCACCGCGAAGCCGAGCAGGAAGCCACCCTGCCGGCCAACCCGCTCCCAGTCGAGCAGGATCAGCGCGAGCACGCCCCAGATCGCGATGTCGTCAAGGCTGGCATAGCGCAGGATACGCTGGCCGATCGGTTCGCGCAGGATCTCGAGCTTGTCGAGGAAGAGGACGAGGATCGGCAGCGCAGTGACCGCACAGGCCATGCCGATGCCGAGCACCACTTGCCACGTCGCGCCGTCCGGCCCGCGCCAGCCGGGATACCGCAGCATCAGCACGGCGGCGATGCTACCGGTGATCAGCGGTACCGCAAGCGCCAGCCCTGCGGTGACGCCGGTCTCGCCGCGCCGCTTCCACGCCTCACCGAGATCGAGCTCGATCCCCGCGACCCATACGAACATCATCACCGCCCACCACGCGATGCCGTTGAGCGAGCCCAGCGTCGCGGGCGTGAAGACCGTCGCGTAATAGTCGGGATACGCCGCGCCCAGCACGCCCGGCCCCAGCAGGATGCCGCCGAAGATCTGCACTACCACGAGCGGCGCCCAGTAATCGGTCCGCCCCAGCCGCCACACTAGATACGGCACGGTGAAGATGATGAGTATCGCGAGGAGGAAGACCTCCGTCGGCGTCATGGCGTGCATGTGGATCCCCCGCGCCGATCGGTTCCCCCCGCCGGCTTCGTTTCGGTCGCGATAGTATTCGGTGAAACCGGGCGCGGCAATATGCGGACGCGACGATACGCCCAGCGCTGACCGATCTCCGCGCTGCGTCATTTCGGGACAGGGCATGATAGCGCGCTCGGATCGGCTCGCCGAACGTCTGCGTTCCGTGCGATTGAACGCTGTGCGCCGCAGACGCCGGCGGAGGAGGATTTCGATGAAACGATCGTTGCTGGCGCTCGCGCTGTTCGCTGTTCCCGCGTTCGCGCAAGGCGCTGCGCCGTTCACGGTCAACGGTCAGGGATTCGCAACGCTGCAGGAGGCGGTGTCGTCGGTCCGCATGGGCACCGCGACGATCCTAATCGCGCCCGGCACGTACCGGCAATGCGCCGTCCAGGCGGGCGGCCACATCACCTTCAAGGCGGTTCAACCCGGCACCGCGATCTTCGAGAGAGTGGCCTGCGAGGACAAGGCGGCCTTGGTGCTGCGCGGGCAGAGCTCGGTGGTCGATGGCCTCGTTTTCCGCGGCTACCGCGTGTCGGACGGCAACGGTGCCGGCATCCGGACCGAAATGGGCGACCTGACCGTCACCAACGCCATGTTCCTCGACAGCCAGGAAGGTATTCTCGGCGGCCAGCCGACCGGTCAGACGATCACGATCGATCACTCGACCTTTGCCGGGCTCGGACAGTGCGACGAGGCGCCGAACTGTGCTCACGGGATCTATCTCGCCAACCAGGGCCGCGTGATCGTCACCAACTCGCGGTTCGAGCGCGGCACCGGCGGTCATTACGTCAAGGTGCGCGCGCCCAATGTGACGATCACCGACAACAGCTTCGACGACACCGGCGGGCGCAAGACCAACTACATGATCGACCTGCCCGACGGCGCCACCGGCCTGATCGCGCGCAATACCTTCGTGCAGGGCAAGCAGAAGGAGAACGGCTCGGCGCTGATCGTCGTCGCTGCGGAGGCGAAGACTTACCCGTCGACCGGGTTGCGGGTGGAGGACAACGACGCGCGACTGACGGCGGGGGATGCGCACACGCCCGCGTTCATCGTCGACTTCAGTCATGACTGGCTGGCGATCGGCGCGAACCGGATCGGGACCGGGTTGAAGCCGTTCGAGACGCGCTGACAGCGAAGAACGCCGCTAAGCCGTAGCTCCCACCGGAACCGTCACCCCAGCGAAAGCTGGGGTATCCCAGTTGGAACGGGACGCGCGCCACACGGGGATATCCCAGCTTTCGCTGGGATGACGGGTTAAGGGGCGGGGGGGCAGTGCAGGCTGCTGATGTTGCAACCGACGAAGCGGCAGCACCGCGCCAACCCAGAAAAATATGTTCTTACGCGAAGGCGGGAGCCCAGGCTGGACTCCCGCCTTCGCGGGAGAACATACTAGGCGAGCGTCATGTGCCTCAGCTTGGGCAGGTGCTCGCAGCGCTTGGATCGAGATCGAGGCACCGCCCGTCCAGTCCGTTCACCGGCAACCCGATCGTCGCCGCCAAGGTCGGCACGATATCCACCGTCTCCACCGACAGCGGCTGCTCGAACCCGGTCATCCCCTTGCGCCAGAACAGGATCGGCACGCGGCGGTCGTAATCCCAGGGCGACCCGTGCGTCTCGACATAGCCGCCCGCCGGCGACACGATCGTGGTCACACGCGGTTTGAGCAGGACCACCATCTGGCCCGAGCGCTCCGGATAGAAGGACGCGCGCGCACGCTCGATCAGCGTCCAGGTCTCGGGCGGGCTCTTCGCCATCGGCGTTGCCATGATCTCGGCGGCGGAATACGCCCCCGCGACCTGCGGCAGCGCGCGATAGCGGCGGAGCGCCTCGGCTAGCACCTTCGTCCGCGTTTTTTCCGGCAGCGAGTCGTCGATATAGACGTCGCCCTCGGTCCCGAGCAGCACGCTTCTCGGCAGCCCCATGTCCTTGGCAATCGCAGTGCCGACCTGCTTGGCGAGGACATTCTCGTCCATATGCGCCTCCATCGGCATCGCGCGCTGCTGCTGGCGCTCGGTCGCGTCGTGCGCGCCGTGATCCGCGGTCAGCACGACTTCGTAATCGACCCCGGTTTCGTCCATCACGTTGAAGAAATCGCCCAGCGTCTTATCGAGCTGCGCCATCTGGATGCACATCTCCGAGCCCTGCGTACCGTAGGTATGCCCGATATAATCGGTCGCCGACGCGCCGATATCGATGATGTCGGTCTGCGGCCCCTTGCCGAGCTTCATGTCCTGCACCAGCGCTGCCGCCATCGCGAACACCGCGGCGTCGGACGCGGGCGACACGCGGAAGCCCTTGGCATCCCCCGCCTCGCGCTCGAAGCGACCCTGGCCGTACGTCTTGCCCGCGATCACGATCGGATGGTTCACGCCCGCGCAATAGCCCGGCAACGGCAGCGCCGCCTGCGGCTTGGCGATCAGCGCGGCGACCGCGTCGCGCGTACGCTGCACCGCCGGCGGCACCGCGCGGCCGGCATAGGAGACATAGGTCTTGCCGTCCCACCACCAGAGCTCGTCGACCTTGTGGCCGCCCATCATCACCGCCGCGCGATCCTTGCCCGCGACCGACACGGAGCGGGTGCGTGGATCACGCGCCTTCATCATCTCGCCGAGCGTCGGCACCTTCAGGTGCATGTCGGACACGGTGTAGCTGTCGTGCGTGCTGCCGGTGACGCGCTCGTCCTCCGAGCAATAGACGATCTTGTCGGGCCGTCCGGCGCGCTGGTCGACCCAGTTGTTGGCGATGATCCCGGTATGCGCGGGCCGCATGCCGGTCAGGATCGTCGAATGGCCGGGGCACGTCTCGGTCGCGGCATGGCTCTGATATCCGCTCGGAAACACCGCGCCGTTCAGTAGCCGTGTGAAGCCGCCGGTATAGTGATTGCGATATTGCTGGAACAGGTCGGCGGCGAACTGGTCGACCGAGATCGCGACGATCAGTTTCGGCGGGGTGGTCGGCGTCGCCGCAGGGGCAGGGGCGGGCGCAGGAGGCGCCATCTGCGCGGAGACCGATGCGGCCGAGGTCAGCAGGAGCGCGGCGATAAGTGCTTTCACGAACAGTCCTTTAGCCAGCGACGACCATAAAGCGCGGTCGTCGCTTTGAAGTGCAATACGACAAGGTCACCGCTATGGCTTTGCGCGATGAACGAAACAAGGATGGCCATGCGCGGATTACGTTGCGTCCTGATGACGGTCTTGCTGGCCGTCTGCGGGCTGGCGAGTGCGCCAACGTTTGCGGAATCGCTGAACGGCTCGAGCCAGCATCTGATGATGAAGCTGGTTGCCGAGAGCGATCACCCCAAGGCCGGCGCACCGCTGACGATCGCGCTGGCAACGACGCCCGAAACCGGCTGGCACGGCTATTGGCGCAACCCCGGCGACGCGGGTTTTCCGGCGACGTTCGACTGGACGCTGCCGACGGGCGCGAAGGCGGGCGAGCCCGAATGGCCGGTACCGACGACGCTGCTGATCGCGGGCCTTATGAACTATGTCTACGAGGCGCCCTATGCGCCGCTCGTGACCATCCAGGTCCCGGCCGGGCTGACGGCGGGGACCAAATTTCCGATCCGCCTGAAGACGAGCTATCTCGTCTGCTCCGCGACGATCTGCGTGCCCGAGGAAAAGGCGCTGTCGCTCGACCTGACGATCGGTGATGGCGCGCCGTCGCAGGCGGCCGCGTTCGCTGGCTGGCGGCAGGCGATTCCGAAGCCACTCGATGCCGGTGCGACCTATGCGGCGAACAACGGCACCATGCGGATCGCCATCCCGTTCCCCGCAGGCGCGAAGGTCGACAAGGCGTATTTCTTCCCGGTCACCACCGGCGTGATCGAGAATGGCGCGGCGCAAACGGTTACGCGTGACGGAGACCGGCTGACGATCAGCACCAAGATCGCGGCCAATGCCAAGACCGGCGGCCCGATCGAGGGCGTGCTGCGGATCGGCGAAGGGCAGGGGCTGGGCGTCAAGGCGACGCCCGGCGTAGTGGGCGATGCGGCCGGCAGCGGCTCGACCAGCGCTAGCGGTGCGAGCATCTGGCTGACCGCGCTGATCGCGTTCTCTGGCGCAGTGCTGGGCGGCTTGATCCTGAACATCATGCCGTGCGTGTTCCCGATCCTCAGCCTCAAGGCACTCAGCCTCGCGCGGGGCGGTGCGAGCGAGAAGGACGCGCGCGGCGAGGCCTTGGCCTACACCGCCGGCGTCGTGCTGGTCTGCCTCGGGCTCGGTGCCGCGATCCTGGCGCTCCGCGCGGGCGGCTCCGCGGTCGGCTGGGCATTCCAGTTGCAGCATCCCGCGGCGATCGTCGTCCTGCTGCTGCTGAGCGCGGCGATCGCGTTTAATCTCGCCGGGCTGTTCGAAGTGCCGACGCCGCGCTTTGCCGGCGAGAGTGGCGCGAGCGGGGCGTTCGCGACCGGTGCGCTGGCGGCGTTCATCGCGACGCCGTGTACCGGGCCGTTCATGGGTGCGGCGCTCGGCGCGGCGCTGGTGCTGCCGTGGCCGGCGGCGCTCGCCGTGTTCGGCGGGCTCGGGATCGGGCTTTCGCTCCCGTTCCTCGCGATCGGGTTCATTCCGTCGTGGCGGCGGTGGCTGCCCAAGCCAGGTGTGTGGATGGAAACGTTCCGCCATATCCTGTCGGTGCCGATGTTCCTGACCGCGATCGCGCTCGGCTGGGTGCTCGGGCGACAGACTGGCGTCGATACGCTGACGCTGGCCTTGGTCGCGGTGCTGGCGGTCGGCGCGGTGCTCTGGGTCGGTGGCACCCGCCAGCGCAAGGGCAAGGCGTTCGGCGTGGCGGCACAGGTCGCGCTGGCGGTGGTGTTCGTCGGCAGCGCGGTTCTGATCGCGCGCGCGCCACCGGCGGCGGCGAAGGTCGCCACAGCAGGGGACGAGCCGTTCACCGAGGCCCGGCTCGCATCGCTGCGGGCCGAAAAGCGCCCGGTGTTCGTGTATTTCACCGCCGACTGGTGCCTGACGTGCAAGGTCAACGAGAAGGCTGCGATCGATACGGCCGGCGTGCGTGACGCGTTCGCCCAGCACAAGGTCGCGGCGTTGATCGGCGACTGGACCGACGGCGACCCGGTAATGGGCCGTTTCATCCAGGCCCACAACCGCGCCGGCGTGCCGCTGTACCTGTACTACGCACCGGGCGCTGCCGAGCCGACCGTCCTCCCGCAGGTCCTGACGCCGGGCCTGCTCGAAGGGCTGGGTGCCTAAGCGTATTGCAATCCTCCCCCGCCAGGGGGAGGTGGCGACGGAGGGAGGGGCGACAAACTTCATTGCGCGTCCTCCCCCTCCGACTGGAAAGCGCCAGCCACCTTCCCCGGCGGGGGAGGATCAGAGACCACACCTCGCCAGTCATATTCTTGACTTGTGCAGCGCAGCGAAGCGTTGCAGCATGGAACCGTAACGCTTGATGGGGAATTGACCGTTCCGATGGGGAAACAGGCGTTCGACGAAATCATGGGGACGCCGGGCGATACGACCGCTCGTCCCGAACTCGCGGCTCTCGGGCATTGGATCGAGGAGACGCCCGACGCCGAGCTTCGTCGCAGGCAGGAAGCCGCCGAGACGACGTTCCGCCAGCTGGGCATTACCTTCGCAGTCTACGGTGAGAACGAGGCGGCAGAACGGATCATTCCGTTCGACATCGTTCCGCGCGTGTTTCTGCATGACGAGTGGACGCGCCTCTCAGAAGGGCTGGTCCAGCGCGTCGAGGCGATCAACGCGTTCCTCAACGATATCTACGGCGAGCGTCGCATCCTGAAGGAGGGCATCCTCCCCGAGGACCTCGTTCTCGGCAACGCGCAGTTCCGCCCCGAGATCGCCGGCATCCGCCCGCCGCACGGCGTCTGGGCGCATATCTGCGGGATCGACCTCGTCCGCACCGGCCCCGATGATTTCTTCGTGCTCGAGGACAATGCGCGCACGCCGTCGGGTGTCAGCTACATGCTGGAGAACCGCGAGGCGATGCTGAGGCTCTGCCCCGAACTGTTCCGCGAGTTCCGCGTCGCGGCGGTCGACAGCTATCCCGACCTCCTGCTCGAGACGATGAAGTCGGTCGCGCCGCACGGCACGGGCTCCAACCCAACGTGTGTGCTGTTGACCCCCGGCCACTACAACTCCGCCTATTACGAGCACAGCTTCCTCGCCGACTCGATGGGGATCGAACTCGTCGAGGCCGCAGATCTGGTCGTCGACGACGACATCGTCTGGATGCGGACGATCGCGGGACGGGTGAAGGTCGACGTGATCTATCGCCGGATAGACGACGATTATCTAGACCCGCTCGTGTTCCGCCCGGACTCCGCGCTCGGCGTTCCCGGGCTGATCGCCGCCTATGCGGCCGGCAACGTCGCGATCATGAACGCGCCGGGCAACGGCATCGCCGACGACAAGGCGATTTACAGCTATATGCCCGACATCGTGAAATTCTATTCCGGCGGCGAGTGTAAGCTGCGCAACGTCGAGACGTGGCGCTGCCGCGAACCGCAGGCGCTGCAATACGTTCTCGACAACCTCAAGGACGTCGTCGTCAAGCTGGTCGACGGCTCCGGGGGCTATGGCATGCTGGTCGGCCCGACCGCATCGAAGCAGGAGATCGAGGATTTCCGCGCCGCGCTCATTGCTGAACCGCACCGCTACATCGCGCAGCCGACGCTGGCGCTGTCGACCGTCCCGACGATGGCCGATGGTGGCCTATCCCCACGCCACGTCGATTTCCGCCCGTTCGTGTTGAGCGGATCGAAGGGCGTGCAGGTCGTTCCTGGCGGCCTCACCCGCGTCGCGCTGAAGGAAGGCTCGCTGGTGGTGAATTCCAGCCAGGGTGGCGGGACGAAAGACAGCTTCGTGCTTATGGCGGAACAGTCGCAGCGGATCACGCGTGGTGCGATGACGCAGACGATGGGCGGCATGACGCAGACCTTGGGTGGAGACGCCTGATGCTCTCGCGTACCGCATCGTCGCTCTACTGGCTCGGCCGCTATTTCGAGCGCGCTGATTTCATCGCCCGGCTGGTCGAGGCTACCGTGCGTCTCGACGTCCTTTCGTCACAGCCTGCGGGCGAGGCGGCCTGGGCCTCCGCGCTTGCCGTCACCGAGACCGAGGAACCGTTCGCGACGCTCGGCGGCAATCTTAGCCAGACCGAAGTCGTCCGCTTCCTGACGCTCGATTCGAGCCATCCCGGCTCGATCGTGCGCTGCGTCGACATGGCGCGCAACAACGCCAAGGCGGTGCGCACCGCGCTGACCCGCGAGGCGTGGACCGCGATCAACCGCGCGTGGCTGTTGTTCGAGAACCGGACGATTCCGCGCAGCACCACCGACCAGATGAACCTAGTGGAGGCGGTGAAGACCGAGACACGCGGGTTCGAAGGCGCGATCCACCGGATGCTGCGCAACCAGACGACGTGGTTTATCCGGCTCGGGCAAGCGGTCGAGCGCGCCGACAACACGGCGCGGTTGCTGGACGTCAAATACCATATTTTGCTGCCCGAGGGGCAGAAGATCGGTGGCGCGATCGATCGCGACCAGTGGACCACGATCCTGCAGACGGTGTCGGCGGTGACCGCGTATCGCTGGCTTTACAGCGACGGCCTGAGGCCGGCAGACGTGATTGACCTTTTGATCGCCCGCGCGGAACTGCCGCGCAGCCTGGCGGCGTCGGTCGAGGAGACGGTCGACGTGCTCAACCTGCTGGCGAAACGCACGGGCAACCACGGGGAGGCGGACAGGATGGCACGAATGCGCGCATCGCGAATGGCCAAGACGCGGTCTGGGGAAGTGATCGCCTCGGGCCTGCACCAGTATCTGCAGGCCTTCATCGCCGAGAATGCGCTGCTCCACGGCGCGATCGGCCGCCAGTTCAAGTTCCATTGATGCGGCTGTCGATCGATCACCACACGATCTACCGCTTCACCCAGCCACAGGGCCGGCTGGTCCAGATGCTTCGGCTGACACCCGAGAATACGCACGACCAGACCGTGGCGTCGTGGCGGATCGACGTCGATTGCGATGCGCGGTTGCGGCCGGGGCGTGACGGGTTCGGCAACGCGGTGACGATGCTGTACGCCGAGGGGCCCGTCGACGGGATCGAGATCACCGTTAAGGGCGAGGTGCTGACGAGTCACTCCGACGGTGTCCTGCACGGTGTCCACGAGACATTGCCGCCGGCGCTGTTCCTGCGCGCGACCGAGGCGACGGCGTTCGACCCTGCGATCGCCGAGTTTGCGGCGGATGCGGTGGTCGGGGCGCGCGATCGCGTCGGGGCGTTGCACCGGCTCAACCGCGCGCTGCATGGGCAGTTCGTGTTCGACGCCGGTCGGCCCGAACCGGGGCTCACCGCGGGTGCGGCGTTCCGGAAGGACAGCGCTACGCCGCGCGACATGGCGCAGATCTTTGCGGTCGCCGCGCGGTCCTTGGGGGCACCGGCGCGGTACGTGTCGGGCTATCATCACAACGACCATGAGGTGGTCCACTTCCCGACCCCGCATGGCTGGGCGGAGGCATATGTCGACGGGCTCGGCTGGGTCGGGTTCGATCCCTGCACGGGGATGTCGCCCGAGGAGCATTACGTTCGCGTCGCGATGGCGCTCGATGCGGCGGGGGCGGCGCCGGTCGCAGGGTCGCGGCTGGGCGAGGGCGGCGAGGAACTCGACGTCGACGTGGTGGTACAGCGGGAAGACTAAAAAGCTTGTTTCCCCGCAGAGGCGGAGACCCAGACTGGGCTCCCGCCTTCGCGGGAGAACAAGGGCGCCTGTGTTTGGACTGTCGAGTAATCAGCAGCGAATTGCCAGTACTGCACCTCCCCGGCGAAGGCCGGGGTCCAGTTGGAAAGGTGGAAGTAACGAAGCGTTGCCCTTGATCATCTACCTTTCCCAACTGGGCCCCGGCCTTCGCCGGGGAGGTGGTTCTCGAGGCGGGCTAGCGGGCCCGGCCACCATTCCCGCCCCAAATCAGGCCGTCGCCGCGACCCGCGCAGGCGGCGCCACCAGATCCGCATCCTCGAGCCGCCGCCACCCCGCCGGGCCCAGCACCTCGAGCGGCCGATACCGCGTCTTGTATTCCATCCGCGGTGAGCCCTTCACCCAATAGCCCAGATACACGTACGGCAGCCCGGCTTCGCGGGCGCGGATCAGATGATCCATGATGATGAAGTTGCCGAACCCCGGCCGGCTGTCCTCGTCCGCCGCAAAGAAGCTGTAGACCATCGACAGCCCGTCCGCCTGGCGATCGGTCAGGCAGGCGCCGATCAGCCGCCCGCGCGCGCCGTCGACCGAGGGCTCGCGGTACTCGACGATCACCGAATTGACCGGCGAATGCTCGATCATGTCGGCGTAATCGTCCTCGTCCATTCCGGCCATGCCGCCGCCCGGATGGCGCGTCCCGAGATAGCGGCGAAGCAACTGGAACTGCTCGTCGGTCGCCCACGCCTTGCACGCGGTCACTTCGACATCGCCGTTGCGCCTGAGCAACTTACGCTGCGTCGCGTTGGGCATGAATTCGTTCGTTACCACGCGGACCGACACGCACGCGGTACACCCGGCGCATGACGGTCGATACGCGACGCCCTGGCTGCGACGAAACCCGATCCGGCCGAGCGCATCGTTTAGCTCACTCGCATGCGGCCCGGTTAGCTCGGTGAACACTTTCCGCTCCTGCCGACCCGGCAGATACGGGCACGGCGACGGGCTGGTGACGAAGAAGCGCGGGAAACGAAAAGGCGCAGTCACCGAACCGGATGTCCTTCAGGGAAGCGCGAAAGGTCGCGTTCCACAGCATATGGTCGCGTCATGCAACACTGAAAAGCGCGTTTACCACGATAATGGGTTAATGCGCTAAATCCCCGCAGCACCGTGCTATTTATGCGAGCTCCACGGTCGAGGTCTCGTACCCGCCAGCGCGCAATGCGCCGACCAGCCGATCGAGATGCGCGCGGTCGCGGAGCTCGCATTCGATGTCGGTGATGAGACCCTTTGCCGGCAACGTCGTGAAGACGCGCTGGTGATAGATCTCGATGATGTTGACGCGTTCCTGATCGAAGATCCGCGCGACGTGGAACAGCGCACCCGGCTTGTCCTGCAACCGGATACGCAGCCGTGCGAGCCGCCCCGACCGCGCCAGATCGCGCAGCAGCACGTTGGCGAGCAGCCGCGTATCGATATTGCCACCGCATAAGACGATGCCGACGGTCCTTCCCGCGAACCGCTCGGGGTGCGACAGCAGCGCGGCGAGCCCGGCGGCCCCCGCGCCCTCGACCACCGTCTTCTCGATCTGGAGCAGCAGGCTGACCGATTCCTCGAGGCTCCGCTCACTGACCAATACGATATCATCGACCAGTTCGGCGACGATCTTCGACGTGATCGCACCGGGCTCCTTGACCGCGATGCCCTCGGCCAGCGTGTCGCCCGCGCACGGCATGTCGGTGCCGTTGATGCGGTTGTACATCGATGGGAACAGCTCGGCCTGCACGCCGACGATCTCGATCGGATGACCGCCGGCCTGCTGGCTCGCAGCACGCGCGACCGTCGACATGCCGGAGATCAGCCCGCCGCCGCCGATCGGGATGACCAGCGTATCGATCTGCGGCACGTCCTCGAGCATCTCGACCGCGACGGTCCCCTGGCCGGCGATGACGCGGGGGTCGTCGAACGGGTGGACGAAGGTGAAGCCGCACTCGCCCTCCAGGATGCGCGCGTGCGCGTAGGCCGCGTCGAACGTCTCGCCGTGCAGCACGACGTTGGCGCCGTGGCCTTCGGTCTGCATGACCTTCACGGTCGGCGTGTTGGTCGGCATCACGATCGTCGTCGGGATGCCGAGCCGGTTGGCGTGATAGGCGAGGCCCTGTGCGTGATTGCCGGCGGACGCCGCGATGACGCCCTTCGCGCGCGCCTCGGCCGACAGCTGCAACAGCGTGTTGAGCGCGCCACGCTCCTTGTACGCCGCGGTGAACTGGAGGTTCTCGAACTTCAGATACACCGTCGCCCCGGTCATCTGGCTCAGCGTCTTGCTGATCAGCGTCGGCGTGCGGACGATCGAAGCGCGGATCCGGTCGTGTGCGAGCCGGACGTCGTCGATCGAGACGGGGAGGGTGGGTGCCGCTACGGCAGCGTGGGTAGCCATGTCCGACCCGCTAGACCATCTGGCGCGCGCGGGAAACACCGCTTATGCGCGAAGGCTATGGCAATACCGGCATTTATCGGCACCGGAACGAGGGGCACAGCGATCGCGCCGTATCTCGTGGTGAGCAACCTGTTCATAACGGCTGATAAATCATGTGGCGTGGGTCAACATCCCGGCGTGCAAATGTGGAGAGTATCGAAGTGATGCGTTTTCTAATCTCCGCGGCTGCGATCGCGCTGCTGTCCACGCCCGCGCTTGCCGACGGGATCGTCGACAACGTCAACGGCATCACCGTCGCCGACGGCGGTCGCGTGATCCACTTCAAGGCGATCCTGATCGACAAGGATGGCAAGGTCACGCGGCTCGTGCCACCCGGCGAGGAAGCGCCCAAGCTCAGTCGTAAGGAATTGAAGAAGAACGCCGGCAAGCCGCTTTACGACTGGCGGATCGACATGGGTGGCAAGACCGTGCTGCCGGGCTTCATCGATGCGCACGGCCATGTGATCGAGATGGGCTTCGGCGCGCTGTCGCTCGACCTGTCGATGACCAAGTCGCTCGACGAGGCGAAGTCGCGGATCGCGGCGTACATCGCGGGCAATCCGGACCGGAAGTGGGTAATCGGGCGCGGGTGGAACCAGGAGGCCTGGGGGCTGGGGCGCTTTCCGACCGCGGCGGATCTCGAGTCCGTTTCCGGTGGCCACCCGATCTGGCTGTCGCGCGCGGATGGTCATGCGAGCTGGGCGAACCGCGAGGCGATGCGTGAGGCGGCCATTACCGGCTCGACCGTATCACCGGCGGGCGGGCGGATCGAGAAGACTGGCGGAGCACCGGCGGGCGTGTTCGTCGATGGCGCGCAGGCGTTGATCGAGAAGGTCGTCCCCCAGCCGCTCCCCAAGGAGCGCGACGCCGCGTTCCTGACCGCGCAGAGCATCCTGCTGCGCTACGGTGTCACCGCGGTCGCCGACATGGGCACGACGCTCGACGACTGGCTGACCTATCGGCGGATGGCGGACATCGGCGGGCTTCGCGTCCGTATCATGAGCTATGCGATGGGCGTCGAGACGGCGAGCCGGATCGGCGGCAAGGGGCCGACGCCGTGGCTGTACAATGATCGCCTGCGGATGGGCGGCGTGAAGCTCTATGCCGATGGGGCGCTCGGCTCGCGCGGGGCGTGGCTGTTGAAGCCGTATTCGGATGCGCCCGGCCAGTCCGGGCTCGGCTTTCTCACCGACGACCAGCTCCAGAACCAGATGAGCCGTGCGGCGATGGACGGCTATCAGGTCGCGGTGCATGCGATCGGCGACAAGGCCAACCAGATGGTGCTCGATGCGATCCAGGTCGAGAGCGGGACCTATACCGGCGATCGTCGCTGGCGGATCGAGCATGCGCAGGTGGTCGATCCGGTCGACCTGCCGCGGTTCGGCAAGTTCGGCACGATCGCCTCGATGCAGCCGACGCACGCGACCAGCGACCGGACGATGGCCGAAGCGCGGCTCGGGCCGAACCGGCTGGCAGGGGCCTATGCGTGGAAGTCGATGCTGACCAACGGCGCCAAGCTCGCGTTCGGGACCGACTTCCCGGTCGAGAAGCCCGATCCGTTCGCGACCTGGGCCGCGGCGTTCACGCGGCAGGATGCCGATGGCCAACCGCAGGGTGGCTGGCAGCCGCAAGAGCTGGTGACGCGCGAGCAGGCGTGGTGGGCGATGACCGGTGCTGCGGCGTATGCCGGGTTTGCCGAGACGAAGTTCGGTGCGCTTGCGCCTGGCCAGCGGGCGGATTTCATCATCGTCGACCGCGATCCGACGATGGCCTCGCCTACCGACCTGCGCGCCACCGTCGTGCAGGAGACCTGGATCGGTGGCGAGAAGGTCTGGACGCGTAAGTAACGCCCGTTACTGGCGCATCCGGATCAGCCCTTCCTGCGCGACGCTCGCCACGAGGCGGCCGTCGCGTGCGAAGATCTTGCCACGGTTGAAGCCGCGCGCGTGGCCCGACCAGGGGCTGTCGCAGGCGTAGAGCAGCCAGTCGTCGGCGCGAAAATTCTCGTGCAGCCAGAGCGAATGGTCGAGGCTGGCGGTCTGCAGCCCCGGCGTGATCCAGTTCTTCCCATGCGGCAGCAGCGCGGTGCCGAGCAGCGCCATGTCCGACGCATAGGCAAGGATGGCGCGGTGCATCGCCGGGTCGTCGCCAATCGGCGCGACGAGACGGAACCAGTTGGCATAGTTCGGCGCCTGCGGGGCGGGATCGATCCAGCTGCGCGGGTTGACCGGACGCACCTCGATCGGCCGCCACCGCAGCATGTGCGCGCGGAACTTCTCGGGAATGCCGTCGATGTTCTCGAGCCGCAGGTCGCGGTCGGAGCGGAGCGTTTCGGGCGCGGGCACGTCGGGCATCGCGTCCTGATGGTGCAGGCCTTCCTCGGGCATCTGAAACGACGCCGCCATGTTGAGGATCGGCTGCCCCTTCTGCATCGCGATCACGCGCCGGGTAGCGAAGCTCCGCCCCTCGAAGTCGCGGACGACGCGGTAGACGATCGGATAGTCTTCGTTGCCGGGGCGCATGAAATAGGCGTGGAGGGAATGTGCGGCCTTGGGGCTTTCGGTCGAGCGTTGCGCGGCCTGCAACGCTTGCGCGATGACCTGCCCCCCGAATACGCGACCGACCCCGCCCGGCTGGCGCTTGCCGACATAAAGGTCGGTGTCGACTTCCTCGATTTCGAGCAGGTCGACGAGACCCAGCGCGAGTGCTTCGGGCGACGTATCGGCAGTTTCCGCGGTCATCTAACTTCCTTGTTCTCCCGCGAAGGCGGGAGCCCAGTCTGGGCCCCCGCCTTCGCGGGGGGACAGGTTTGGGTCAATACCCCGCCGCTACCGCCAACCGATCAGCATGGAAGTTCGCATCGCCGAACATCTCCGCCAGCACCCGCGCGCGCTTCATGTAGAAGCCGATGTCATATTCGTCAGTCATGCCGATGCCGCCATGCATCTGCACGCCCTCCTGGACGCTCAGCGTCGTCGCCAGCGCCGTCATCGCCTTCGCCACCGACACCGCCTCGTCCGCCCGATCGCTGCCCTGATCCAACAACTGCTGCGCCTTGAGAACGGCGGCACGCGCGACCTCCATCTCCGAATACAGATGCGCGGCACGGTGCTGGAGCGCCTGGAAACTGCCGATCAGCGTCCCGAACTGCTTGCGCTCCTTCATGTAGCCGATCGTCATGTCCATCGCCCCGCCGCCGACGCCGAGCAGCTCCGCGGACGCCCCGGTCCGCCCCGCGCGCAAAAGGCGATCGAGCGGGGTTCGGCCTGCGTCGACCTCGCCGATTACCGCATCCGCATCGACCTCGACGCCCTCGAACTCCAACCGCGCGGCCAAGCTCGAATCCGCGAGACGTTCGGCGTTTGCTGTCAGCCCTGCGGCATCCTTCGGCACCGCAAAGAGCGTGATACCGTCCGTGTCGTTATCCGACCCGCCAGTTCGCGCGGCGACGATGATCAGGTCGGCGGTGTGGCCGTGCGTGACGAACCGCTTGGCGCCGGTCAGCTTGAAGCCGTTGCCCGAGCGTTCGGCGGTCATCGCCACCGTGTCGCGGTGTTTGGCGCCCTCGTCTATCGCGAGCGCGGCGACGGTCTCGCCGGCGATGATGCCGGGGAACCAGCGTTCGGCCTGCGCTGTGCCCTTGAGCGCCTCGACCGCTGCAACCGCAGTGGAGAGGAACGGGGAGGGGGACAGGTTGCGCCCGATTTCCTCCAGCACCACGCCCGCCTCGACATGCCCGAGCCCGAGCCCGCCCTGGTCCTCGCCGATCAGGATTCCGGTAAAGCCCATCTCCGCGAACTGCTTCCAAAGGTGGCGCGAGAAGCCGGTCTTGTCTTCGGCATCGCGCAGCGCGCGCATGTGGCTGACCGGCGCGTGCTCTGCGACGAAATCGCGGATCGTGTCCTGAAGGACGGTCTGGTCGTCGTCTAAGTACAATGGCATTTCGGGTTACTCCGTCGCCCCGGAGGCAATCCGTCACCCCAGCGAACGCTGGGGTATCGTGCTGCAAGGGGGCGCTTCATTACGGGGAGACCCCAGCTTTCGCTGGGGTGACGTGGTGGGGGCGGGTGGCGATCGGCTCGGTCAGGCCGGCAGTTCCAGGATCCGTTTGGCGATGATGTTGAGCTGGATCTCGCTTGTCCCACCCTCGATCGAGTTCGCCTTGGTGCGCAGCCACGACCGCGGGATCGCCCCGCCACGCGACCGATCGCTGTCCCATTCGAGCGCGTCCGAGCCGCCCGCCGCCATCATCAATTCGTATCGGCCCTTGTTCAACTCGGTGCCGTAATATTTCATCATGCTAGGCTGCGCCGGGTGCGCCTTGCCCGCCTTCAACTCGTCGATGAACCGCTCGGACATCGCCCCAAACGCCTTCGCGCGCACCTCGAACAACGCGATCGACGCGCGCAGCAGCGGATCGGCCAGCCGCCCGTCATGCCCAAGCCCGACAGTCGCGATCGCCCCATCGATCAACGGATTGCCGCCGCTTGACGCCAGTCCCATCCCCGAGATCATCTCGCGCTCATGCCCGAGCAGGTATTTCGCGACGTCCCAGCCCTTGTTCTCCTCGTAGACGCGGTTGACCTTGGGCACCTCGACATTGTCGAAGAACGTCTCGCAGAACGGCGAATTACCGCTGATCAGCAGGATCGGCTTGGTCGACACGCCCGGCGAGGCCATGTCGAACAGCACGAAGCTGATCCCGCCCTGCTTCGACGTCTTGTCCGTGCGGACGAGGCAGAAGATCCAGTCCGCCTTGTCGGCATAGGACGTCCACACCTTTTGCCCGTTGACGAGATAATGGTCGCCCTTGTCCTCCGCCGAGGTGGCAAGTCCGGCAAGGTCGGAGCCTGCATTCGGCTCCGAATACCCCTGGCACCAGCGGATTTCGCCGCGCGCGATCTTGGTCAGGTGATCGAGCTTCTGCTCCTCGGTCCCGTATTTGAGCAATGCCGGCCCGAGCATAGAGATCCCGAACGAATTGAGCGGGTTACGCGCCTTTATTGCTGCCATCTCTTCGCGCAGGATCTTCGTCTCCGCAGGCGACAACCCACCGCCGCCATAGGCCTTGGGCCAGTCCGGCACGGTCCAGCCCTTGGCGGCCATCTTGTCGAGCCACTCCTTCTGCGCAGGGCTCGACGGCTTGAACTGGCGCCCGCCCCAGCAGACGTCGTCCTCCGAGCGCACCGGCTTGCGCATCTCGGGCGGGCAATTCTCCGCGAGCCACGCACGCGTTTCGGACCGGAAAGTATCGAGGTCGGACATCGGATCAGCTCCTGCTTAGTCGATTGCACAACGCGGCGACGGCGATCGCGTCGTGGTCGCGGTAACGGTTGGTGATGACCTGCACGCCGATCGGCAGGCCGCGCGGGTCGATCCCGACGGGCACGCTGGTCGCGGGCAGATTGGGGAAGGTGGCGAGACCGGCCCAGGCGAACTGGACGCCGAACGGGGTATCCTCGCCGTCTATCGACAGCGTGCGCCGCGCGACATTGCGCTCGGCGATGTGCGGGAAGGCGTTCACGCCGCTGGCGGGCGCGATCACCGCGTCGAACTCTTCGAACAGTGCACCCCAGGCGCGTTGCAACCGCGCCTGGGAATCGAGCAGGTCGAACCAGTGCGACAGCGTCGCGACCTTGCCGTCGCGCGCCGGGCCGCCGCGGGTCATCGCGATACCGAGCATCCGCATATAGTCGGCATGCTGCGCGGCGAGGTCGATCGGTGGCTCGGCATGCGAAACGGTTGCGCCAGAGAAGCCCAGCGCCTCACCGACATGCTCGATCGCCGACACGATCGACGCATCGACGCGCGCCGCGGGATGTGCGGTCAGCAGCAGGATGCGCGGTCGGCCAAGATCGACGCGCGGGCGAGGCAGTGGAAGATCGGCTAGGACGTCGAGCGCAACGGCCAGATCCTCCGGATTGCGCGCGAGCGGTCCGATCACGCCGAGAGCCGCGCTCGCCCCATCGGTGCCGGGCACGCGGTGGCCGATGTCGGACAAGGCGCCATAGGTCAGCTTGTGCCCCCAGACGCCACAGAACGCGGCCGGCACACGGATCGAGCCGCCGATATCGGAGCCGAGTTCGAGCGGTACCATCCCCGACGCGAGCGCCGCTGCGGCACCACCCGACGATCCGCCGGGTGTCAGCGTCGGATCGATGGGATGATTCGTCCGGCCATGGATCGGGTTATCCGCCTGCCAGTCGCTCAGCCGCACCGGTACGTTGGTCTTGCCGAGGATCACAGCGCCCGCCGCCTTCAGCCGCGCGATGGCGACCGCATCCCGGCCGACGATGTTGTCGCGGTGGATGGCAACACCCCAGCTGGTCGGCAGGCCGGCAACGTCGAACGACTCCTTCACCGTCATCGGCACGCCGAACAGCGGGCGATCATCCGGACCCTCGGCATCGAGCGCCCGTGCGGCCTCACGCGCCCGCGCAAAATCCCGGACCATGACGGCGTTGATCGCACCATCGCGCGCCTCGATCCGCGCGATAGCCGCGTCGCACTCGGCGAGCGCGGTCGTCTCGCCCGCACGGATCGCCGCCGCCGTCTGGAGCGCAGACCGCTCCATCAGTGATCGACTACCGGCAAGAAAAGACCACGACCGATCACTTCAGTCGACCGCCCGATGCCGCGGCATCCTTCAGCGACTTCGCCACCGGGAACCCATATTTCTCAAGTCCCGCAACGACCTTCGGCAACCCCTCGGACTGTGCCCAGAACATCGGTCCGCCGCGGTACACCGGCCAGCCATAGCCATAGATCCAGACCACATCGACGTCGGACGCGCGCTGTGCCTTACCCTCTTCGAGGATCAGCGCGCCTTCGTTGACCATCGTGTAGAGCGTCCGCACGACGATCTCCTCGTCGCTGATCTCGCGCGGCGTCACGCCCGACTTCTTGCGGAAATCGTCGATGATCTCGGTGACCCGCGCGGAGTTCGACGGCGTCCGCTTCTCGTCGTAATCGTAGAAGCCGGCCTTGGTCTTCTGGCCCCAGCGATTCTCCGCCGCCAGCGCATCGCGGATGTTCTCGATCCGGCTCGGATCGCGATGCCAGCCGATGTCGACGCCCGCGAGATCGCTCATCTGGAACGGCCCCATCGGCATCCCGAACGCGACATGGACCTTGTCGATCTGCTCCGGGCTCGCGCCTTCCAGCAGCAGCTTGGTCGCCTCGACCTGCCGGGGCATCAGCATGCGGTTGCCGATGAACCCGTAGGTGACGCCGGCGACGACCGCGACCTTCTTGATCTTCTTCGCCAGCGCCATGACCGTCGCCAGCACGTCGTCCGCGGTCTTGTCGCCGCGCACGACTTCCAGCAATTTCATCACGTTTGCGGGCGAGAAGAAGTGCATGCCGACCACGTCCTCGGGCCGATTGGTGCACGCCGCGATCTCGTCGATATTCAGGTACGAGGTGTTCGACGCCAGGATCGCGCCCGGCTTGGCAATCGCGTCGAGCTTGGTGAAGATCTCCTTCTTCACCTCCATTGTCTCGTACACCGCCTCGATGATCAGGTCGCACTCGGCGAGATCGGCGAAGTCGAGCGTCGGCTTCAGCGCGCCCATCGCCTGCTCGACCTGCTCGGGCTTGATCCGGCCCTTGCCGGCGGTCGCCTCGTAATTCTTCCGCACGACGCCGGTGCCGCGATCGAGCGCATCCTGCTGCATCTCGACGATCGTGACGGGGATGCCCGCCGACAGGAAGTTCATCGAGATGCCGCCGCCCATCGTGCCCGCGCCGATCACGCCGACGCGCTTGATTTCGCGGAGCTTGGTATCGGCGGGGACGTCGTCGATCTTGGCGGCCTGGCGCTCGGCGAAGAAGATGTGGCGCTGGGCGGCCGACTGCACGCCGGTCATCAGCTTCATGAATTCCTGGCGCTCGAAGGCGATGCCCTCCTCGAAGCTGGAGCCGTCGGCGGCCTTCTCGACGCAGGCGATATTAGCGGCCGGCGCGTCGAAGTTACGGAAACGGCGTGCATTCTCCTTCTTGAACGCAGCGACGGCGTCGGGATCAGCCTGCGCGGTCTTCTCGGACGCACGGGGCAGGGGGCGCTTGCTCGCTACTTCGCGTGCGAAGGCGACCGCATCGGCTTCGAGTGAATCCTCGCCGACGATCTTGTCGATCAGGCCGGCGTCGAGCGCCTTCTTTGCCGAGATCGGATCGCCCTTCGCGGTCATCTCGAGCGCGAGCTTCACGCCGGCGATGCGCGGGATTCGCTGCGTACCACCCGCGCCGGGGAGCAGGCCGAGCTTCACTTCGGGCGTGCCGATCTTCGCCGAGGGGACGGCGACGCGGTAATGGCAGCCGAGCGTGACTTCGCAGCCGCCGCCGAGCGCGGTGCCGTGGATCGCCGCAACGACGAGCTTCGACGACGCTTCGATCATGTCGACGACGGTGGGCAGGCCGGGTTCGACCATTTCCTTGCCGAACTCGGTGATGTCCGCGCCCGCGAAGAACGTACGGCCGTCGCAGCGGATCACCATCGCGGTGATGCTGTCGTCCTTCACGCCTTCCTTGATCGCCGCTTCGAGACCCTGCCGGACCGCGGCGCCGAGTGCGTTGACGGGCGGGTTGTTCGAGATGATGACGAGGACGTCGTCATGGCGTTCGGTGCGGATCGGCGAAGTCATAGAGTCTCCTGTGATTTGAACGTCATGCCAGCAGAAGCTGATATCTCCTCGTAATCGGGAGACCCCAGCGTTCGCTGGGGTGACGGGGTAAGTTTGTATGCGTGGATCAGGTCATCGCGGCGTAGATCATCGTCTTCAGTTCGCGGCGGATGGGATAGACACTGCTCGGCGAAAGCTGCGTCATGAACACCATCGACACGCGTTCGACCGGGTCGACGAAGAACGCGGTCGAGAACATCCCGCCCCAGTAGAATTCGCCCTTCGACCCCGGCACCATCGTCTTCGCGACGTCGTCGGTGATAGCGAACCCAAGCCCGAAGCCGGTGCCCGCGTTCGACGCCTCGCTGAACAGCGACTTCGACATCGTCGCGAGATCGGATTTTCCGGGCAGGTGGTTCTGCGTCATCAGGTCGAGCGTCTTTCGCCCCAGGATCCGCGCACCATCGAGTTCGCCACCGTTCAGCAGCATCGTATTGAACCGGTGATAATCGAGCGCGGTCGAGACGAGCCCACCGCCGCCGGACATAAGCTTCGGCGCACGGCTCCAGGCGCTCTCGGCGCCGCGATCGTACATCACGCGGCCCTTGCCGGGCAGCAGCGTATAGCAGTCGGTCAGACGGTCGAGCCTGCCCTTGGGGACCTGGAAGAAGGTGTCTTTCATCTTCAGCGGCGCGAAGATGCGCTCCTTGAAGAACTGATCGAGCGGTAGGCCGGATACGCGCTGGACGACAGCGCCGAGCACATCGGTCGCGACCGAATAATTCCACGCGGTGCCGGGCGAGAATTCGAGCGGAATCTTGGCCAGTGCGCCGATGAACCCGTCAAGGTCATGGCCACCGTGCCAGCTCTCGATCTTGCCCTCGCGATAGGCGGCGTCGACGTTCGAACGGTTCTGGAAGCTATAGGTCAGCCCTGACGTGTGCCGCAGCAGGTCGACCATCCGCATAGGCTCGGCGGTCGGCTTGGTCACGAACGGAACGCCGCCACCGCCGCCATTATACACCGCAATATCCTTGAACTCGGGCAGCACGTGATGGACCGGCGTATCGACCGCGACGAGGCCTTGCTCGACCAGCATCATGAACACGACCGAGGTAATCGGCTTGGTCATCGACGCGATCCGGAACAGCGATCCTTCGTCGATCGCCTTGCCGCCCTCACGCGCCGCGCCGGCGTTCGAAAAGTGCACGATCTCGCCGTCGCGCGCGATCAGCAGTTGCGCGTTCGGCAGCTTGCCCGAATCGATGTAGCGCGTCTGAAGCAGCGTATCGATCGCCGCCAACCGGCTCGCGTCGAAGCCATGCGCCGCGGGCTTGGCGATTTTCATGTTTCGATCGTTCCCACCATGACCCGCTCCATACCCCTAGTTCGAACTTGTCGCCTCTATTGCCTTGAGTGCGGCAGGAATCAACTATAACCTGTCTTCGAACAGGCGATAAGCCAAACCCGAAATTCAACTCTGGAGTCAACCGGTCTTGGCAAGCGAACCGATCATCGCACTCGATCCCTCCTGGCCGGCGATGTCGCTCGCCGATGCCGAGCGAATGCTGACCGCGCCCGGCGCGAAGTTCGAGATGGAGACGATCACGATCGACGGCATCGCGACGCGCATCTGGAAGAATGCGCCGCCGTCGTTGCGCTGGCTGGCCGAGGCGGCGCGCGCGCATGGCGAGCAGGTGTTTACGGCGTATGAGGACGAGCGCGTCACCTACGAGGCGAACTTCCGCGCGATTGCGGTGCTGGCGCATCGGTTGCGCGAAATGGGGATCGGTCCCGGCGACCGCGTCGCGCTGGCGATGCGCAACCTGCCCGAATGGCCGGTTGCGTTCTTTGCGGGTGCGAGCATCGGCGCGATCATCGTGCCGCTCAATGCGTGGTGGACCGGCGCGGAGATGGAGTACGGCCTAGCCGATTCGGGGGCGCGCGTGCTGATCACCGACGACGAGCGTCATCACCGGCTGGAGGCGGCCTACGCGACGCTACCGGCGTTGGAGCACGTGTTCGTCGCGCGCGCCGCAGAACCGCTGACGGGGATCGTAACGCGGCTGGAGGACGTGATCGGCACCCCGCACGACTGGGCTGCGCTGCACGATGTAGGCCTCCCCGAAGCAACTATCGCGCCCGACGACGATGCAACGATCTTCTACACCAGCGGTACCACCGGCGCACCCAAGGGAGCACTCGGCACGCATCGCAACATGATGTCGAACATCATGTCCGGCGGCTATTCCTCCGCCCGCTCGTTCCTGCGGCGCGGCGAGGCACCGCCGGAGCCGACGCCGCGCGTGACCTTGACCGTGATTCCACTGTTCCACGTTACCGCCTGCTCGGCGGGGATGATGGGGGTGATCGCGACCGGCAGCACGATGATCTTCATGCGGAAATGGGACACCATCCGCGCGATGGAGATCATCGAGCGCGAGAAGGTCAACATCACCGGCGGCGTGCCGACCATCGCGTGGCAGCTTCTGGAACATCCCGATCGTGGGAAATACGACCTCTCGTCGCTCGAATCGATCGCCTATGGCGGCGCGCCCGCTGCACCAGAACTGGTGAAGCGCATCTACGCCGAGTTCGGCGCGATGCCCGGCAATGGCTGGGGCATGACCGAGACGATGGCGACCGTCACGCATCACGGCGGCGAGGATTACCTCAACCGCCCGACCAGCGCGGGGCCGCCGGTCGCGGCAGCCGACCTGAAGATTATGGCGGATGACGGCGTGACCGAGATGCCTCCGGGCGAGGTCGGCGAACTCTGGGCACGTGGCCCGATGATCGTGAAGGGATACTGGAACAAGCCCGACGCGACCGCCTCGACGTTCGTCGACGGTTGGGTGCGGACAGGCGATCTTGCCCGCCTGGGCGACGAAGGCTTCTGCTACATCGTCGACCGCGCCAAGGACATGATTATCCGCGGCGGCGAGAACATCTACTCCAGCGAGGTCGAGAACGTCCTCTACGCGCACCCCGCAGTGACCGACGCGGCGCTGATCGGCATTCCGCACCGGATCCTCGGCGAGGAGCCCGCTGCGGTGGTGCACCTCGCGCCGGGGGCGGTGACCACCGAGGCCGAGTTGCAGGGCTGGGTGCGGCAACATCTGGCGGCATTCAAGACCCCGGTCGCGGTGCGCTTCGTCCACGAGACTCTGCCGCGGAACGCGAACGGTAAGATCCTGAAGAAGGACCTGCAGGCGCTGTTCGAGGACCGGGTGGGGGTGTCGGCGTAGGAGACCGTACCTGATACTGCTCCGCCATCCGGACGAAAGTAAGGATTCAGGGTAACGGAGGGCCGCGCTTTTGGCTCTGGGTCTGACTTTTGTCAGGAGGACGAAGAGCGGGGGGCTTGGGATCAAGACATGATCGGACATAACGCGGCCTTTTCGAGGAATTCCATCGCGCTGGCACCGCGCGCCGCTTGAATGCCGGCCAGGATTACGGGATGGGAGTGGCAAAGGAATTGCCATGACGGACGAGGGTCTTCGCCAGGAAACGCACCAGCCGGGGGGCGGGGACGACATCGTCGCAGAAGGTCCGCCGGCGGAGAGCGCGTTCGGGCTGCCGATCGCGGTCGGGGTCGAGGATGCGATGCGGATCGCCCAGCGTCGCGATCGGTTGCTGGCGGCGTTGACGCTGACTGCCGGCGTCGGGCTGATCCTAGCCACCCCGTTCGCGCTGAAATCGGGGGCGGAGTTCTTCCTGCCTCTGACCATCGCGCTCGTGATCTCGGTCGCGCTCGTGCCGGTGCTGGAATGGCTCGAGCGGCGTCACGTACCGTCGCCGCTGGCCGCGATCCTGTGCATCCTGGTGTTCCTGATCGCCGCGAACATTGCGATCGCAGCGATCCTCGTGCCCGCGACCGACTTCTTCCGCCTGCTGCCGACACGGTTGGACCGGATTCAGAGCAACCTCGCACCGTTGCTCGACCTCTATTCGAGCCTCGAGAAATACGTGAACAAGACGCTCCGGCAGGTCGCGTCCACGCCGATAAAGCAGCCGGCGACCGCGGGGGTGGCCGCGCCGGGCTCGATCCTCGAACTCGCCGCGACCTCGGCGCCGGCGGTTATCGTGCAATTCCTGTTCGGTGTCCTGATCGTGTTCTTCTTCCTCTCGGGATGGACGCGGATGCGGCGGCAGACGATCACGGGGCGGACCAGCTTCGACGGGGCGATGGCGACCGCTCGGGTAATCCAGGATATCGTCGACGACGTGTCCGCGTATCTCGGCACGATTACCCTCATCAACATCGTGCTCGGGATCGTTACCGGGACCGCGTTGTGGTTCATCGGCATGCCGTATCCGGCGATGTGGGGCGGGATCGTCGCGTTGCTCAATTACATCCCGTATTTCGGGCCGGTGATCGGGGCGTTCCTGCTCGCGCTGGGCGGGCTGATGACGTTCTCCGACATCTGGATGGCGATGCTGCCGCCGGCGCTGATGTACGGGCTGCACCTGGTCGAGGCGAACGCGATCACGCCGTTCGTCGTCGGGCACCGGCTGACGATCAGCCCGTTGCTGATCCTGATCTCGCTGAGCTTCTGGGGATGGGTGTGGGGCACGTCGGGCGCGTTGCTCGCGGTGCCGCTGCTCATCATCATCCAGACGATCGTGAAGGCCGCCGGCAAGCCCGACATCGCCGGTTTCCTGTTCGAGCACGGGACGCTGGTACAGCCCAAGACCGGGCGAAACCATCGGCGTGGCGACGCACCCGAGGCACAACGTGAAACTGGCGGATAATTTGGGTTGACGGTATCCGAACCCTCGCCTAGTTGCCGCCTCCACGCTGTTTCAGCGGGTGTAGCTCAGTTGGTTAGAGCGCCGGCCTGTCACGCCGGAGGTCGCGGGTTCGAGTCCCGTCACTCGCGCCATCGTTTGCCCTGACCGGGTAGATGGTTCGAGATCGTGTTGAGGTTTTGACGAGCCTTCCCGCGTGTCTCTTGGGACGCTAGGGTTCGTCATTGGGAATGCGGGTGTAGCTC
This sequence comes from Sphingomonas sp. PP-F2F-A104-K0414, assembly GCF_004340945.1. Classification (GTDB taxonomy): domain Bacteria; phylum Pseudomonadota; class Alphaproteobacteria; order Sphingomonadales; family Sphingomonadaceae; genus Sphingomonas. The sequence continues at coordinate 164,989 of NZ_SLYD01000005.1, read as the reverse complement.
AGTTGGTTAGAGCGCCGGCCTGTCACGCCGGAGGTCGCGGGTTCGAGTCCCGTCACTCGCGCCACCCTATGGGTGGCCGAGACCCTTCAAAGTTATGGATGCTGCGGGCATTCCGTCCTGCCGCTTGGTCAGGACCATCTCCTCATACACCGTTCGTGCTGAGTAGAGACCGAGTAGCTTCGAAGAAGCGTACCGAGGGCTCGTATCGAAGCATGGGTTCCGCGCCCCACCTGTCCTTCGATACGCCGCTGCGCGGCTACTCGATGGCTACTCAGGACGAACGGTGGGGGCCAGGGGGGCAGCGGAGCGCATCGGCGCAGGGAGCCGGCAGGCGGGGCTGGGTTACCGCCCCAGCTCCATCCAGCGCAGGACTGGCTTCAACGGTGCGATCCAGATCAAGCCGGTGAACAGGTAGAACACCAATTGCGCCAGCCAGTGCCAGCTGCCGACGATGTTCGAGAGGCTGACGATGGCTACGCACCACACCAAGATCAGTAGCAAGATGCCGAGCATGCCGACGGGTTTGCGCCAGGTTGGCGTCATGGCGTGATCCAGTCTGATTCGGTGGCGATGGCGTGGAGCGGGACGTCCCACGGGTCTGGGGTCAGGCTATCGACCTGCTGCACCGATAGCGCAATGCCGACACGCCACGCGTTCGGGTGCGCGAGGAAGGCGCGGTCGTAATAGCCGGCGCCCTGGCCGATCCGGTTGCCGCGGCGATCGAAGCCGACGAGCGGCGTCAGGATGATGTCGGGTTCGAGTTCTGCAGCGTCGGCGGCAGGCTGGTGCAGTCCGAACGGTCCGGCGATCAGCGCCGCCTCGGTCGCCCAGGACAGGAAGCGCATCGGCAACGAGCGGCGGACGACATGGGGTAGGGCGATCACACATCCCGCATCGACGGCAGCGCGCGCGAAGGGCGAGGGATCGGCCTCGCCGCCGAACGGGACATAGGAAGCAACCGTCAATCCGGGCTTCAGCCGGGTCAAAAACGCCGATGGCACCGGAATATCCACAGGCGGGCGCGCTTCCCGCGCGGCGCGGAGCGAGGCTCTCAGCGCGCTCTTGTCGGTCATGCGCTTGCGACCCTGAAATAGGGAGAAAATGGTGGTGTGGCGGGCCCACCATGGCCGTGTGCCGGGTTATCCACTGACGCACGGTACGTCAGGTGGGGACCATATGCTTCGGACCAGGATCCTAACAGGGACAGCCCCCTATGGATGATGAATAGCCTCAGGGATAATAAAGGCTCGTACCGGGCAGAACCCGCCACAGCCAATCTAGGCGTTGGGCGGGCTAAGCTCAAGGGCTTGTGCGAGGCCTTCAAGACGATCTGCGATCCGCGTGAGTGCGATCTCGCTGACCGCCGAGCCTTCGGGTGGGCGATGCGCGGCTTCGTCGAGGTCGTCGGCGAGCATCAGCGCGACGAACAGCATCGCGCGCTCCGCGCTGAGACCGCCGGCCGCGCGGTCCGCGGTCGCCCAGCGTTCCGCGACCATCGCGCCCAACAAGCGGACGCGGGATTCTTCGCCATCGCGGCAGGCTACGGCGTGGGGACGACCGCCGATATCGAGCATGACCTGGGCCATCAGTTGGGGCTCCCGCGCGTGATGACATCGTCGAGCGCGGCGACGGCTTCGGCCATCCGCGCCTTGAGGGCGGCGTGGCGCTTGGCGAGCGCGTCGCCGGCTTCGGTGCGGGCTGCAATGGCGGATTCGATCCGTGCGATCGCGGCGTCGATCCGTTCGACGGCAGTTGGTCCGTCGGGAAGTGTTTCTGACATGCCATGCGAGATAGCATGGACGGGGGGTGCGACAAGTCGGTTTAGGCGAAACCCAACACCATCCACGGTGTTGACAGGGCGCCCCACCGCCCCGCAAAGGCTGCGCGCCCGGAACGGACTCGCGGGCGTAGCGGAGAGACAGCAATGACGGTCAAGGTTGCGATCAACGGTTTCGGGCGCATCGGCCGTCTCGTCGCCCGTGCGGTACTCGAACAGTCGAACGGCGCACTCGAACTCGTCGCGATCAACGATCTCGGCGATGCGAAGTCGAACGCCTGGCTGTTCAAGCGCGACAGCGTCCACGGCAAGTATCCGGGCGAAGTTTCGGCCGAAGGCAACGAGCTGGTCGTCGACGGCAAGCGCATCCGCGTCACTGCCGAGCGTGACCCGGCCAACCTGCCGCACGCCGAGCTGGGCGTCGACATCGTCCTCGAGTGCACCGGCTTCTTCACCGACAAGGCAAGCTGCCAGAAGCATCTCGATGCAGGCGCCAAGAAGGTGCTGATCTCGGCACCGGGCAAGAACGTCGACCTGACGGTCGTCTACGGCGTCAACCACGACAAGCTGACCGCCGAGCACACGATCGTCTCGAATGCGTCGTGCACCACCAACTGCCTCGCGCCCGTCGCCAAGGTCCTGAACGATGCGATCGGCATCGAGCGCGGCCTGATGACGACCGTCCACGCCTACACCAACGACCAGAAGATCCTCGACCAGATCCACCCGGACCTGCGTCGCGCGCGTGCTGCGGCGATGTCGATGATCCCGACGACGACCGGTGCCGCGCGTGCGGTTGCCGAAGTGCTGCCGGAGCTGAAGGGCAAGCTCGACGGTTCGGCGATCCGCGTGCCGGTGCCGGACGTGTCGCTGATCGACCTGACCTTCACCCCGTCGCGCGATACGACGCGTGAAGAGGTGAATGCGGTGCTGAAGGCGGCCTCCGAGAGCGGCCCGCTGGTCGGCGTGCTCGACTGGTCGGACGAGCCGCTCGTGTCGATCGATCTCCAGCATACCCCGGCGTCGTCGACGATCGACAGCCTGGAGACCGCGGTGATCGACGGCAAGCTGGTTCGCGTCGTCAGCTGGTACGATAACGAGTGGGGCTTCTCGAACCGCATGGTCGATACCGCCACCGCGATGGCGAAGTTCATCTAAGGTAGACGGACGCTGCGTTCCTACAACTTCCGGTCCGACCAAAACCGTCATCCCAGCGAAAGCTGGGATCTCCCCATTCGGGTCGAGACACCCGCCAACGAGGAGACCCCAGCTTTCGCTGGGGTGACGGACATTGGGATGGGCCGTTGATCGGCACCATCGCCGGCATAGCCCGCCACGCCCGTGCGAAAGCCCCGATGGAGGTCATCGACCATGTCGAGATCACCATCGAGGCGGGACTGCACGGCGACTTTCGCGGCTATGTGAAGCCGGGCGGCAAGGGGCGGCGCCAGGTCACGTTGCTGGAACACGGCGACTGGGCCGCGGCGATGGCCGAGGTGGGCCAGGATATCCCATGGTATGAACGCCGCGCGAACCTGCTCGTTGACGGCTTCGACCTACCGCAGATACCCGGCACCCGTCTGCGCATCGGCGCGGACGTCGTGCTGGAGGTGACGCGCCACACCGATCCGTGCGAACGCATGGAGGCCTTGGCGCCAGGATTGTTCGCCGCGCTGACGCCCGACTGGCGGGGCGGGGCCTGTACCCGAGTTTTGATGGGCGGCAAAATTGCCGTCGGTGATGAGATCAGGATCGAAGAACCATGACCAAGCCATTCAAGACGCTCGATGATATGGGCGACATCCAGGGCAAGCGCGTGCTCGTCCGCGAAGACCTCAACGTGCCGATGGCAGAGGGGCATGTGACCGACGACACCCGCCTGCGCGCGACCGTCGCGACCGTAGGCGAGCTTGCCGACAAGGGCGCGATCGTCCTCGTCCTCGCGCATTTCGGTCGTCCCAAGGGCGTGCCGAGCCCGGAGTTCTCGCTGTCGCAGGTCGTTAAGCCGTACAGTGAAGTGCTCGGGCGCGAAGTCCGCTACATCGACTGGGAAGGGGCGGATGACGCCGTCGCGACGCTGGAGCCCGGTGACATCGCGGTGCTTGAGAACACGCGCTTCTTCGGTGGTGAAGAGACCAACGACGAAGCGGTGGTCAAGCGTTTCGCGAGCCTTGGCGACCTGTATGTCAACGATGCCTTCTCCGCCGCGCACCGCGCGCACGCCTCGACCGAGGGGCTCGCGCACGTCCTACCCGCCTTTGCCGGCCGCGCGATGGAAGCCGAACTCGACGCGCTCCAGAAGGCGCTCGGCGCGCCCGAGCACCCGGTTGCGGCCGTCGTCGGCGGCGCGAAGGTGTCGTCGAAGCTCGACGTGCTGCGGCATCTCGTCACCAAGGTCGATCATCTGATCATCGGCGGCGGCATGGCGAATACCTTCCTCGCGGCACGCGGTGTCGATGTAGGCAAAAGCCTTTGCGAGCATGAGCTTGCGAGCGTTTGCGAACAGATCATGGAAGCTGCGGACAAGGCGAACTGCACGGTTCACCTGCCGTATGACGTCGTGGTCGCTAAAGAGTTCAAGCCGAACCCCGCCACCCGCACTGTCAACGTCCACGAAGTCGCGGCTGACGAGATGATCCTCGACGTTGGTCCTGCGGCGGTCGAGTCGCTTGGCGACGTGCTGAAGAACTGCCGCACGCTGGTTTGGAACGGTCCGCTCGGCGCGTTCGAGACGCCGCCGTTCGACAAGGCGACCGTTGCGCTCGCCAAGACCGCTGCGGCCCTCACCGAAGGCGGCTCGCTCGTCTCGGTCGCAGGCGGCGGCGATACGGTCGCGGCGCTCAACCATGCCGGCGTCGCGGACGCCTTCACGTTCGTCTCGACCGCTGGCGGCGCGTTCCTCGAATGGATGGAAGGCAAGGACCTTCCCGGCGTCGCCGCGCTGACCCGCTAGGATGCGGGCTCCCGAAGCATCGGGACCAGCAGGCCGTTCAAGGCGTCCAGGTCGAACGCGCCGGTTTTCGCATAGCGAACGATACCGGCGCGATCGATGATGTAGTTGGTCGGCAGCGCGCCCAGAACCGCAAACGGGCCCTTGATCCGGCGTGCGGACGGGATCGTCATCGCGGCGAACAGCGGCTTGAGCTTGTACGCGGGCAGCGAATCCTCTGTCGCCACCGCGAAGACCCGCAGGCCGTTGTTCTTGCGAAGCCGGTAGTAGGCATCGAGCAGCGGCAGTTCCGCCTTGCACGGCCCGCACCACGTCGCCCAGAAATTCAGGACTACGACTTGGCCGCGAAGGTCGGCGCTGCGGACCTTGCTGCCGTCGATCAGCGTCAGTTCGAAGTCGGGTGAGCGCTCGCCGATCTTTACCGCAGCGGTCGTTGCCGTTGCTGGTCCCGGTGCCGCGGATGCCGCCAGCAGCGCCGCACACGTCATGATCCCGCGCAAAATCGTCATTGCCCTCGTCCCCCTATGGACAGTTTCCGCGTCCGACGACCTTCCGTCAATCACGCGGCAAACCGAGCGGGCAGGGGATTGATCCCGGCTATCCGCGCGCCTATGTTTAACATGTTAAACGGAGACACGGATGCTCGGCGTCAGGCTCGACAGCGAACTCGAAGAGCGACTCGCGGCGGTTGCGCGCACCCAAGGGCGCAGCAAGAGCGATATCGCACGCGAAGCCGTGCGACGCTATGTCGAACGCCACGACGAGGCGTTCCTAGCGGAGGCACGACGTCAGTCGCTCGCGGCGGCTGATCACGATAGGCAGGCAGGTGAAGAGGATTGGGACGCACTAATCGGGGCGCCCCCTGCATGAAATTCGTCCGCGGTATGATCGTCGTCGGGGCGGGCAAGGGCGACTTCTCTAGCAAGCCGCGCCCCTTTCTTGTCGTCCAATCAGACCTTTTTGCCGATCACGCGACGATTTCTCTATGTCCGCTGACCAGCGTCATTAGCGGGACGAGCCTGTTTCGCGTGTCGCTCGAGGCATCGGCGGAAACCGGCCTATTTCGCGATAGCGAGATCCAGATCGACAAGGTTGATACGCTCGACCGCAACAAAATCGTCGAGATTATCGGTACGATACCCATCACCACCATGACCCGAGTCGACGACGCGCTGCGCCGCTGGCTCGAACTCTAAGACAGGATTTACCATGACATCCACGATCACCCCGCAAGTCAAAACCATTCTCGACAAATACGAGGCCACCAGTTCGGCGGTGAAGGCAAACCTCGCGCGCATCCTCATGCAGGGCAAGCTTGGCGGCACCGGCAAGCTCGTGATCCTGCCGGTCGACCAGGGCTTCGAGCATGGCCCCGCGCGCAGCTTCTCGGTCAATCCCGCGGCGTACGACCCGCATTACCATTATCAGCTGGCGATCGACGCAGGGCTCAGTGCCTATGCCGCGCCGCTCGGGATGCTCGAAGCGGGGGCGGATACGTTCGCCGGGCAGATCCCGACGATCCTGAAGTGCAACAGCTCGAACAGCTGGGCGACGACGATCGACCAGGCGGTGACCGCGACGGTATCGGACGCGGTACGGCTTGGCTCGGCGGCGATCGGCTTCACGATCTATCCGGGTGCGGACCAGTTCTTCGACCTCGTCGAGGAAATCCGCGAGCTGAGCGAAGAGGCGAAGTCGGTCGGCATCGCGACGGTGATCTGGTCGTACCCGCGCGGTGGCGAGCTGACCAAGGACGGCGAACTCGCTTTGGACGTCGGTGCTTATGCCGCGCACATGGCGGCGCTGCTCGGCGCGCATATCATCAAGACCAAGCTGCCGACCGCGCATATCGAGCAGAAGGAGGCCAAACCGCTTTACGCGAACACCGACTGGTCGAAGCAGTCGGACCGCGTGAAGCATGTCGTCCAGTCGAGCTTTGCCGGGCGTCGCATCAACGTCTTCTCGGGCGGCGCGTCGAAGGGCGAGGATGCGGTGTTCCAGGATGCGCGCGACATTCGCGACGGCGGCGGCAACGGCTCGATCATCGGCCGAAACACCTTCCAGCGCCCGCGCGAGGAAGCGCTGGCTATGCTCGACCGCATCATCCGGATCTACAAGAACGAGGAATAAGCGCCGTTCTGCGCGCTCGTCACCCCGCCACGCGCCGGGGTGACGAGCGCGGCATGAGGGGCTAGGGGGCGGACATGACCGAATTCGAAGATCCGCTGGGCCCGCTCGATCCCAATTTCGCCGAGAATTTCCGTCGCGACATGCGTCGGCCGGCTTGCCAGCTTTACCTGGTGTCGCCGCTGGATGTCGGGGGCGACTTTCCCGAACGCCTGGCGCGCGCCCTGGATGCTGGCCCCGTGGCCGCGTTCCAGTTCCGTGTGAAGGATATCGACCAGCATGCGGCTGCCGCACTCGGCGAGCCGTTGCGCGCGATCTGCGCCGAGCGTGATGTCGCGTTCATCGTCAACGACGACATCGGGCTCGCCAAGCGGCTTGATGCGGATGGCGTGCATCTTGGGCAGGACGATGGCGATCCGCGCGAGGCGCGGGCGCAGCTCGGCCCCAATGCGCAGATCGGCGTGAGCTGTCACGGCAGTCGCCATCTGGCGATGGAAGCGGGCGAGGCCGGGGCCGACTATGTCGCGTTCGGCGCCTTCTATCCGACCACGACGAAGGTCGCGACGCATACCGCCGAGCCGGTGATCCTGTCCTGGTGGTCGACGCTGTTCGAGATGCCCTGCGTGGCGATCGGTGGTATCACCCCGGAAAACGCCGCGCCGCTGGTTGCTGCCGGCGCGGATTTCATCGCTGTTTCGGGCGCCGTCTGGGGTGGTGACGAGGTTGCGGCGATCAAGGCGTTCGCTGAGGTTCTTGCGAAGCGCTGAGATCGCGCCCAACCGTTGGAAACAACCGTCCTCCCGACCGTTTGATGCAGAAGCGTAACGGTTTGGGATGAGCGGCATGACGGCATTTGTGACGAAAGCTTCGGTTCTTGCGGCGTGCCTGTTCGGCGTGGCCTCGCCTGTGTTGGCGCAGCCTGCACCGACCACGCCGGTTCCGATCGACCGCAATATTCTCCACGTACAGGTGATCCTCGATCATCTCGGCTTCGGGCCGGGTGTGCTTGATGGTCGTGGTGGGCAGTCGCTGGTCGCGGCGTTGAAGGGATTCCAGGAGGCGAAGGGCCTGCCGATTACCGGCAAGCCCGATGCGCGGACTTTGCAGGCATTGTATCCATACCGCGCCGCGCGGCCGACCGTGACGGTCGCGCTGACCCCCGAGATGCTGGCGGGGCCGTTCGTCAATCCGTTCCCGACGGACCCGGCAAAGCAGGCCGAACTCCCATCGCTCGGCTACAAGAATGTCATGGAGAAGCTCGGCGAGATGTTTCACACGACGCCGGCGGTGATCGTTGCGCTGAATTCTCCGACCACGAAACTATCGCCGGGCACTAAGGTGGTGTTCCCGAACGCCCTGCCGACCTCGCGCGCCTACGATCCGAAACTCAAGCCGGACTGGATCGCGACGCTCACGATGCTGAACGTCGATGCCAACCAGCCCAAGGCGGATCACGTCGTCGTCGACAAGTCGGACGGCGTGCTCCGCGTGCTCGATGCTAACGACAAGCTGATCGCGCAATTCTCCGCGACGATGGGGTCGAGCCATGATCCGCTGCCGCTCGGTACGTGGACGATCAAGGGCTCCGACTACAATCCGAAGTTCCACTTCAACCCTGCGCTGTTCTGGGATGCGAAGAAGGGGCAACAGAAGGAGATGCTGCCGCCGGGGCCGAACGGTCCTGTCGGCGTCGTCTGGATGGACCTGTCGAAGGAGCATTACGGCATCCATGGCACGCCCAACCCGGAGACGATCGGGCGAGCGGAGAGCCACGGCTGTATCCGCCTGACCAACTGGGATGCGGCGCGGCTGTCGATGATGATCAAGCCGGGGACCAAGGCAGTCTTCCAGGCCTGAAGCGATGACGCGGACGTTCTGGATCATTCTCGGGCTGATCGTCGTCGCGGTCGGCGGGTTTGCGTCGATGGTGTCGTTCGGCAGCAGCGGTGGCGGCATCGAGCGGCGGGTGCCTTGGCGGAAGCCGGCGCCTTCCGCCGAGGTCGATGCTGTTACCGTGATGCCTGGGGCTCTGGCCGTTCCGGTGGCCGGCGTTCCTCGGAAAGCTATCGCGGATAGCTGGAACGATGCGCGGGGCGGCGGTATACGCGGGCATCACGGTACGGACATCATGGCACCGGGCGGCACACCCGTCGTTGCTGCCGCACCGGGTCGGATCGAGAAGCTGTTCCAGAGCGGGCTTGGCGGGATCACGCTGTACGTGCGTTCGCCCGACCGGCGTTGGACCTATTATTATGCGCACCTTGCCGGGTACGCGGCTGGCATCCGGGAGGGGATGGCGGTCAAGGCAGGCGATACGCTCGGCTATGTCGGCGATACCGGCGATGCGGGTGCGGGCAATTACCACCTGCATTTCGGGCTGACCAAGATGCAGCCGGGTGAGCGGTGGTACCAGGGTGAGAACGTCAACCCGTACCCGCTGCTTGCCGGACGCGAGCGCGCCCGCTAAAGCCCGCCGCTTCGGGTTTCCGCAGAGCCACGCCTTGATGGCCAAGCTTCGCGGACGGCCCCTAGCTCTTTCCAGCAGGAATCGGTCATGAAGATCAACGCGGTCGAGATTCGTCCCGGCAACATTCTTGAATATGAGGGCGGCATCTGGCGCGCCGTCAAGATTCAGCACACCCAGCCCGGCAAGGGCGGTGCCTATATGCAGGTCGAGATGAAGAACCTCATCGACGGCCGCAAGAACAACACCCGCTTCCGCTCCGCCGAGAGCGTCGAGAAGGTGCGGCTCGAGACCGTCGACTTCCAGTTCCTGTTCCGCGAGGGCGACATGCTCACGTTCATGGACAAGGTGAATTACGAGCAGATCTCGCTCGACGCGGACATCCTTGGCGACGCCGCAGCGTTCCTGCAGGACGGCATGGACGTGGTGATGGAGCTCTGGGAAGAGCGGCCGATCTCGGTCCAGCTGCCCGATACGATCGAGGCGTTGATCGTCGAGGCGGATGCTGTTGTTAAGGGGCAGACGGCTTCGTCTTCGTATAAGCCTGCCGTGCTAGAAAATGGCGTGCGCGTTATGGTGCCACCGCATATCGGTGCGGGCACGCGGATCGTCGTCGATGTCTACGAGCAGACCTACGTTAGGCGCGCGGACTAAATTCCCCTTCCGCTTGCGGGAGGGGTTAGGGGAGGGCCTTCTTCCAGCTTCGCGTATTGGTTCAAGCCCTCCCCCGACCCCTCCCGCAAGCGGGAGGGGAGGAGATTTCTAATGCCCAGCCATTCCGGCATCATGACCGTCATCGAGCGCGCCGCCCGCAAGGCCGCGCCGCGTCTGCGTCGCGACTTCAACGAGGTCCAGCAGCTCCAGGTGAGCCGCAAGGGTCCGGCCGACTTCGTCAGCCAGGCCGACCAGCGCGCCGAGCAGACGATCTTCGAAGAACTTTCGCACGCGCGTCCCGACTGGGGCATGCTGATGGAGGAGCGCGGCGAGGTCGAGGGTGACCCGAACAAGCCGCGGTTCATCGTCGATCCGTTGGATGGGACGTCGAACTTCCTCCACGGCATCCCGCATTTCTGCATCTCGATCGCGGTCGAGGAGCCGATGCCGAACGGCAAGCGAGAGGTTACCACCGCATTGGTGTATCAGCCGCTGACCGACGAGAGCTTCTGGGCCGAGAAGGGCCGGGGGGCATGGCTCACCGACCAGCGCTTGCGCGTGTCGTCGCGGCGCGATCTCTCCGAATCGCTGATCGCTACGGGGATTCCGTTCCTAGGGCATGGCGACTTCGCGCAGTGGAGCCGGATTTTTGGCGCGGTTGCACCTGAGGTTGCGGGGATCCGTCGTTTGGGCGCTGCGGCGCTTGATCTGGCTTGGCTTGCTGCGGGCCGGTTTGACGGGTTCTGGGAATCGAACCTGAAGCCTTGGGATGTTGCGGCTGGCATGTTGCTGGTGAAGGAAGCCGGCGGTTTCGTTACCGACTTCCGCGGTGGCGATCGCGCGATGGAGCGTAATGAGTTTCTTGCGGCGAACGACGCGCTGCATTCGCGGCTGCATAAGCTGGTGGCCGGCGCACTGCGCTAAGTTGGATTGTGAAGAGGGCAACTGGGACCGAATTCGGTTACTCCCGCTCCCAATCCGACTGCCATCCCCATCCGTCACCCCAGCGAAAGCTGGGATATCCCCGTGATGGTCGCCGCGCCCGCCAACCACGATACCCGAGCTTTCGCTGGGGTGACGGATGGGGGAGCGTAAAGGCCAGAGTGGGGTCAACAGCGCAACGGCGTCGACCCCGGCTCGGTCCGTCATGCCGGGCTTGTTCCGGCATCCACCGTTCCGCATTCTCGCCGCCGCTGGTGTGCGGCACCGTGGACCTCGGAACCAGTCCGGGGTGGCGGGCATGGTTCGGTGACGTCCCCGACATTCAGTGGAAGTCGCGGCCGCAGTCATCGGCGCGCCAAGTAACGCATGTTTCCCACCACCCCCGTCCCTCCACTTGCGAGTGATTCTCACACCCCCCGAGCCTTGCCCCGAACCCCCCATCGGCCTAAAGCGGCCCCGTTCCGTTCGCACTTGCGAGAAGCAATTTGGTCGACCTGTCGCACTATCTTCCGATCCTCCTGTTCCTCGGGATCGCCATCGCATTGTCGAGCACGTTCGTGTTCCTGCCGATGGCCGTCTCGCGCCTCACGGGGTCACACAAGCCTACGCCTGAAAAGCTCAGCGAATACGAGTGCGGCTTTCCCGCATTCGAGGATCCGCGTAGCCAGTTCGACGTACGCTTCTACCTGATCGCCATCCTCTTCATCATCTTCGATCTCGAGGCCGCGTTCCTGTATCCCTGGGCTGTCTCGGTCTTCACGCTCGGCTGGACCGCGTGGATTTCGATGATGATCTTTATCGGCGAATTGGCCCTCGGCCTCGTCTACGCATGGAAGAAGGGAGCACTCGATTGGGAGTAGAGCTTCAGCCCGCACCCGGTTCGCCCAGTTCGCTGGTGCCACCCGACCAGGGCTTTTTCGACGGTTTGAACGGTGAACTGACGGATAAGGGTTTTCTTGTCACGTCTACCGAGGAGTTGTTCCAGTGGGCGCGTACCGGCTCGCTGTGGTGGATGACGTTCGGGCTCGCGTGCTGCGCGGTCGAGATGATCCACGTCAACATGCCGCGCTACGATCTGGAGCGCTTCGGCGCCGCACCGCGCGCGTCGCCGCGCCAGTCGGACGTGATGATCGTCGCTGGTACGCTCTGCAACAAGATGGCCCCGGCACTCCGCAAGGTCTACGACCAGATGTCCGAGCCGAAGTACGTGATCTCGATGGGATCGTGCGCGAACGGCGGCGGCTATTATCATTACAGCTACAGCGTCGTGCGTGGCTGCGATCGGATCGTGCCGGTGGACATCTACGTTCCCGGGTGCCCGCCGACGGCTGAGGCATTGCTGTACGGCATCATGCAGTTGCAGCGGAAGATCCGGCGGTCCGGGAGCATCGAGCGTTGAGGGCTCCCGCACCAGCATACACGTCGAACGACGGTGTGATCGACAGCGCCCGCGCGGCGCTCGGCGGCATGCTGCTCGACGCGGTCGACCATGTCGGCGAAGTCGCGCTGCACGTTCGTCGCGAAGACCTGTATGACGCGATGATCGCGCTGCGCGACACGCCGGGGCTTGCCTATCAGCAGCTCATGGAGATCGCCGGCGTCGACTATCCGGATCGCACTGAGCGGTTCGACGTCGTCTATTGCATGCTGTCGCTGACGCGGAACCATCGCCTGCGCGTCCATGTCGCGACCGACGAGGAGAAGCCGGTGCCGTCGGTGACGGACATCTGGCCGGTCGCGGGCTGGCTCGAGCGCGAAGTGTACGACATGTACGGCGTGCTGTTCAGCGGCAATCCGGACCTGCGGCGCATCCTGACCGACTACGGCTTCCGCGGTCATCCGCAGCGCAAGGACTTTCCGCTGACCGGGTATGTCGAGCTGCGCTATTCGGAAGAGTCGAAGCGCGTCGTGTACGAGCCCGTGCAGCTTGCGCAGGATTTCCGTACGTTCGATTTCATGAGTCCGTGGGAGGGTGCGAACTACGTGCTCCCCGGTGACGAGAAGGGCGCCTTGCCCCAGGCCAAGGGTGCGCAGACTCCCTTGTCGGCGGACACGATCGTCAAGGCCAACGCGGCGCAGTCGCCGACCCAGGCGCCGACCGAACCCAAGAGCACCGAGTCGACCGCGCAGACGGGCGCCGGCAAGTCGGAGTCCGATGCGACGCCGAAGCCTGCGAACCCGGACGTGGTCCCGACCAAGGGTGGAGGACAGAACCAGTGAGTCTGTATGTCGAAGAGCTTCTGGGTGAAGCCGACGCAGCCGATCCGACGACCGGCGACGTCACGATCCAGAACTACACGATCAACTTCGGTCCGCAGCATCCGGCCGCGCACGGCGTGCTTCGGCTCGTCATGGAACTCGACGGCGAGATCGTCGAGCGCGTCGATCCGCATGTCGGCTTGCTCCACCGCGGCACCGAGAAGCTGATCGAATACAAGACCTACACGCAGGCGCTGCCGTATTTCGATCGTCTCGATTATTGCTCGCCGCTGTGCATGGAGCATAGCTGGGTGTTGGCGGTCGAGAAGCTGCTCGACCTCGAAGTGCCCGAGCGTGCGCAGTATCTGCGGGTGTTCTTTGCCGAACTGACCCGCATCTCGAACCACATGTTGAACCTCGGGTCGCATGTCATGGACGTCGGCGCGATGACGCCGAACCTGTGGCTGTTCGAGATCCGCGAAGACTGCATGAACTTCTTCGAGCGCGTTTCCGGCGCCCGCATGCATTCGAACTATTTCCGTCCCGGTGGCGTGCATCAGGACGCGCCGCTGAAGCTGCTCGCCGACATCGGCGACTGGCTCGACACGCGCCTGCCGCGGCTGTTCGAGGATGCGATCTCGCTTGTCGCGGACAACCGCATCTTCAAGCAGCGCAACGTCGACATCGCCGTGGTCAGCCGCGACGACGCGATCAAGTGGGGCTTTTCCGGCCCGATGATCCGCGGCTCGGGGATCGCCTGGGATCTGCGCAAGTCGCAGCCCTATGACGCCTACGCGAAGATGGACTTCGAAGTGCCGGTCGGCACGCGCGGCGATTGCTATGACCGGTTCATGGTGCGCGTCGAGGAAGTGCGTCAGTCCGCGCGGATCATGAAGCAGTGCCTGCGCGACATGCCCGAGGGGCCGATCGCGTCGCTCGATCGCAAGGTCGTGCCGCCCAAGCGTGGCGAAATGAAGCAATCGATGGAAGCGCTGATCCATCACTTCAAGCTCTACACCGAGGGCTTCCACGTGCCCGCCGGCGACGTCTATGTCGCGACCGAGAGCCCCAAGGGCGAGTTCGGCGTGTATCTGGTCGCCGATGGCTCGAACAAGCCGTACCGCTGCAAGATCCGCCCGACCGCGTTCTCGCATCTGCAGGCCATGGACTTCATGGCGAAGGGCCACATGCTGGCAGATACGACCGCGATCCTCGGCGCGATGGATATCGTTTTTGGTGAATGTGACCGCTGATGGCTGAAGCTCCGAAAATTCCCGACGAGGCCGAGACCCGCGCTCGATGGGGTTCGTTCGCGTGGACGGACGAGAACCAGGTGAAGGCGAACGAGATTCTCGGGCGCTATCCCAAGGGTCGCGAGCAGTCGGCGTCGATCCCGTTGCTCGATCTGGCGCAGCGCCAGGTCGGCGCGGAAACGCAGACGCAGGGCTGGTTGCCGGTGCCGGTGATCGAGTTCGTCGCGCGTCAGATCAGCGTGCCGTACATGCGCGTGTATGAGGTCGTGACCTTCTACACGATGTTCAATCTGGCGCCCGTCGGTCGCTTCCACGTCCAGGTTTGCGGCACCACGCCGTGCATGCTGCGTGGGTCGGACGACGTTCTGGCTGCGTGCAAGAACCGCGGGCTGGTCAAGGGCGGCACGACGCCGGACGGCATGTTCACGTTGACCGAGGTCGAGTGCCTGGGCACGTGCGCGAACGCGCCGATGGTGCAGATCAACGACGATAACTTCGAAGACCTCGATTACGACAAGACGACCGAGATCCTCGAGGCGCTGGCCAATGGCGGGCACCCGACGCCGGGGCCGCAATTCGGTCGTCGCGCAAGCTGCCCCGAAGGCGGCCCGACCTCGCTGAAGGCGATGGTCGACGCGAACCACGATTACCGGGGGGAGTGGGCCTGATGCTCGCCGACAAGGACCGCATTTTCACCAACGTCTACGGTTTCCAGCCGTGGACTATCGACGCGGCGATCATGCGCGGTGATTGGGACAATACCAAGGACCTGATGGCGCTCGGCCAGGACGCGATCATCGACGTGATGAAGGCGTCGGGTCTGCGCGGCCGTGGCGGGGCGGGCTTCCCGACCGGCACCAAATGGTCGTTCATGCCGAAGGAGCCGAAGCCCGATCGGCCGAACTTTCTCGTCATCAACGCCGATGAGTCCGAACCGGGCAGCTGCAAGGATCGCGAGATCATCCGCCATGATCCGCACAAGCTGATCGAGGGCGCGCTGATCGCCGGGTTCGCGATGCGCGCGCGCGCCGCGTACATCTACATCCGCGGCGAGTATATCCGCGAGGCCGAGACGCTCTTCGCAGCCGTCGCCGAGGCCTATGACCGCGGCTTCATCGGCAAGAATGCGTGCGGGTCGGGCTACGACTTCGACGTGTTCGTGCACCGTGGCGCGGGCGCCTACATCTGCGGCGAAGAGACCGCAATGTTGGAGAGCCTCGAGGGGAAGAAGGGCCAGCCGCGGCTGAAGCCACCTTTCCCGGCAGGTGCTGGACTCTATGGCTGCCCGACGACGGTCAACAATGTCGAATCGATCGCGGTTGCGCCGACGATCCTGCGGCGTGGCGCGGCGTGGTTCTCCAGCTTCGGCGCTGAGAACAACCGCGGCACCAAGCTGTTCCAGATCAGCGGCCATGTGAACAAGCCGTGCGTGGTCGAGGAAGAGATGAGCATCTCGTTCCGCGACCTGATCGAGACGCATTGCGGCGGTATCCGTGGCGGCTGGGACAATCTGCTCGCGGTGATCCCAGGTGGCTCTTCGGTGCCGCTCGTTCCGGCCGCGCAGATCATGGACTGCGCGATGGACTTCGACGGCCTGAAGGCAGTCGGCTCGGGCCTCGGCACCGCGGCCATCATCGTCATGGACAAGTCGACCGACATCGTCCGCGCGATCAGCCGCATCTCGTACTTCTACAAGCATGAGAGCTGCGGCCAGTGCACGCCGTGCCGCGAGGGCACCGGCTGGATGTGGCGCGTGATGGAGCGGATGCGCACCGGCGACGCCGAGCTGTCCGAGATCGACATGCTCCAGCAGGTCACCAAGCAGGTCGAGGGTCACTCGATCTGCGCGCTCGGCGACGCCGCCGCATGGCCGATCCAGGGCCTGATCAAGCATTTCCGCCCAGAGATGGAGCGCCGTATCCGCGAACGTGGTGGCGACACCGCGCCGATGATGGAAGCCGCAGAGTAATGCCCTTAGTCAAAGTCGATGGCGTAGAGATCGAGGTGCCGCAGGGCGCCACCGTGCTGCAGGCGTGTGAGCTTGCCGGCAAGGAAATCCCGCGTTTCTGTTATCATGAGCGCCTCAGCATCGCTGGCAATTGCCGGATGTGCCTGGTCGAGGTGAAGCCTGGTCCGCCCAAGCCGCAGGCGTCGTGTGCGCTGCCGGCGGCGGACAAGCAGGAGATCTTCACCAACTCGCCGATGGTGAAGAATGCCCGCGAGGGCATCATGGAATTCCTGCTGATCAACCATCCGCTCGATTGCCCGATCTGCGATCAGGGCGGCGAGTGCGATCTGCAGGACCAGTCGGTCGCGTACGGTCGCGGCCATTCGCGCTATGACGAGAACAAGCGCGCGGTCACCGAGAAGTACATGGGCCCGATCGTCAAGACGGTCATGACCCGCTGCATCCAGTGCACGCGCTGCATCCGGTTCGCCGAGGAAGTGTCCGGCGTCGAGGAGATCGGTGCGATCTTCCGTGGTGAGGACATGCAGATCACCTCGTATCTCGAGAATGCGGTCAAGAGCGAACTCTCCGGCAACGTCGTCGATCTGTGCCCGGTGGGCGCGCTGACGTCGAAGCCGTATGCGTTCGAGGCGCGTCCTTGGGAATTGCGCAAGACGCTGACGATCGACGTGATGGACGCGGTCGGCACCAACATCCGGCTCGACAGCCGTGGTCGCCAGGTGCTCCGCTGCGTGCCGCGGATCAACGAGGACGTGAACGAGGAGTGGGCGACCGACAAGACGCGCCACGCGATCGACGGCCTCGTCCGTCGTCGCCTCGACAAGCCGTATGTCCGCGTGAACGGCAAGCTGGTTCCCGCGACGTGGGATGAGGCTTTCGCAGCGATCAAGGCTGTGAACGCTGGGTCGAGCGTGGCGGCTGTCGCCGGCGATCTGGTCGATTGCGAGACGATGTACGCCGCCAAGGCGTTGCTGGCGAAGATGGGGTCGAGTCTGCTCGAAGGCCGTCAGACCGGCATGGACTATGACGCGACGAGCATCGCCGCGGTCAATTTCAACACGACTATTGCCGGTACCGAGCGTGCCGACGCGATCCTGCTAGTGGGGACCAACCTGCGCTGGGAAGCGCCGCTGGTGAACACGCGGGTTCGGAAAGCGATCAAGAAGGGCGCGAAGGTCTTCGCGATCGGGCCGGAGACGGACCTGACGTACAAGGTCGAGTGGCTCGGCGACGATCTGGCACTGCTCGGCAATCTGCCCGAGGCGGTGACCGAGGCGTTCGGCAAGGCTGAGCGTCCGATGGTGATCGTCGGTGGCGGCGCGCTGAAGGGTGGCCATGCGGCTGCGCTGAAGCTGGTCGATACGCTGGGTCTCGTGAAGGCGGACTGGAACGGGTTCAACGTCGTCCACATGGCGGCCTCGCGGATGGGCGGGCTGATGCTCGGCTATGCGCAGAAGGGCGGTATCGCCGACGTGATGGGGGCGAAGCTCGGCTTCTTCCTCGGCGCGGACGAGGTCGATTATTCGAAGTTCGCAGGCTTCAAGGTGTTCGTGGGGCATCACGGCGACAAGGGTGCGGCGGCTGCCGACGTCATCCTGCCGGGTGTCACCTACGCGGAGAAGTCCGGCACGTGGGTCAATCTCGAAGGTCGCGTCCAGCGCGGCGAGCGCGCGGTGTTCGCACCCGGCGACGCGCGTGACGACTGGTCGATCTTCCGCGCGCTGTCCGATACGCTCGGCCACACGCTGCCGTTCGACAGCTTCGAGGGTCTTCGCGAGGAAATGTACGCCGACGTGCCTGCGCTGCGTCATCAGGCGCTCGCGACGTTCGAGTGGAATCCGCCTTCGCTTTCGGGTGAAGGGCAGGGCGTCCTCGCCGGCTATCCGATCAAGGACTTCTATCTGACCAACGCGATCTGCCGTGCGTCGCCGACGATGCAGCGCTGCTCGGCCGAACTTCTCCACGGGGAAGACTACGCGGAGGCAGCCGAATGATCTCCTGGTTCGAATCCTCGCTCGGTTACGACTGGGCGTTCTTCCTCGCGACGATCATCGACATACTCGTGATCGCGCTGCCGCTGATGCTGGCAGTAGCGATGATCATCTATGCCGATCGTAAGATCTGGGCGGCGATGGCGCTGCGGCGTGGTCCGAACGTCGTCGGTCCGTTCGGCTTGCTGCAGAGCTTTGCCGACGGCCTGAAGGTGTTCCTGCAGGAGACGATCGTCCCCGCAGCCGCCAACCGCACGCTGTTCCTGCTCGCCCCCATTATCACCTTCACGGTCGCACTGATCGTCTGGGCGGTGGTGCCGTTCGGCGTCGGCGTCGTGCTCGCGGACATCAACGTCGGGCTGCTCTACGTGCTCGCGGCCTCGTCGCTCGGCGTGTACGGGATCATCCTGTCGGGCTGGGCGTCGAACTCGAAATACCCGTTCTATTCGGCGCTTCGTGCGGCCGCGCAGATGGTGTCGTATGAAGTCGCGATCGGCTTCATCCTGATTTCGGTCGTGCTGTGGACCGGCAGCTTCAACCTGTCGGCGATCGTGATGGCGCAGAAGTCGCATGTCTGGATCTTCAACGGGTACATCCTCAACCCGTTGATGTTCCCGATGGCGGTGATGTTCTTCATCTCTTCGCTCGCGGAAACGCAGCGTGCGCCGTTCGATCTGACCGAGGCGGAGAGCGAGCTCGTCGCCGGGTACCAGACCGAATATTCGTCGATGTCGTTCGCGCTGTTCTGGCTCGGCGAGTACGCCAACGTGCTGTTGATGTGCGCGCTCAACGCGACGCTGTTCTGGGGCGGCTGGCTGCCCCCGGTCGATTGGGCGCCGCTGTATTACGTGCCGGGGATCATCTGGCTGTTCGCTAAGATCCTGTTCTTCTTCTTCCTGTTCAGCTGGGTGAAGGCGACCGTGCCGCGCTATCGCTACGATCAGTTAATGCGGCTCGGCTGGAAGGTTTTCCTGCCCGTCTCGCTGTTCTGGGTTTTCCTCGTGTCGGGCTATCTCATGCTGACGCGCGTTGGAGTGGGTTCATGAGCGTCGCTCAGATCATCAAGTCGTTTACCCTGTGGGAATTCGTGAAGGCGCACGCGTTGACGCTTCGCTATTTCTTCAAGGAAAAGGCGACGATCAACTATCCGTACGAGCGCAATCCGGTGTCGCCGCGGTTCCGTGGCGAGCATGCGCTGCGTCGTTATCCGAACGGCGAAGAGCGGTGCATCGCGTGCAAGCTGTGCGAGGCCGTGTGTCCTGCGCAGGCGATCACGATCGAGGCCGAGCCGCGTGACGACGGTTCGCGTCGCACCACGCGCTACGACATCGATATGACCAAGTGCATCTACTGTGGCCTGTGTGCCGAGGCGTGCCCGGTCGATGCGATCGTCGAGGGACCGAATTACGAGTTCGCGACCGAGACGCGCGAAGAGCTGATCTACGACAAGTCGAAGCTGCTCGATAATGGCGACCGTTGGGAAAGCGCGATCGCGGCGAACCTTGCCGCCGATGCGCCGTACCGTTAAGCGAGCGCCGCGATGACACAGATTAACTCCGTCGTCCCAGCGCAGGCTGGGATCTCCCCGTTTCAGAGCGCGCCCGCGCGGCTTGAGACCCCAGCGTTCGCTTGGGTGACGAGGACCTCATGATTCAGGCCTTAGCCTTTTACCTCTTCGCCTTCGTCGTCGTCCTGTCGGGCGCGCTGACGATCGCGTCGCGCAACCCGGTCCATTCGGTGATGTGGCTGATCCTCGCGTTCTTCAACGCGGCCGGCCTCATGATCCTGGTCGGTGCCGAGTTCATCGCGATGCTGCTCGTCATCGTCTATGTCGGTGCGGTCGCGGTGCTGTTCCTGTTCGTCGTCATGATGCTCGATATCGACTTCACCGAGCTTCGCGCAGGCGTCGCCCGGTATTTCGGGATCGGTCTCGCATTGGCCGTCGCGCTCGCCGCCGAGGTGATGATCGCGATCGGCGCGTGGAGCACGGGTCCGATCCAGCTCGCGCGCCGCGCTGCTCCGATCGACGACACCGTGCCGAACATCCAGGCGATCGGTAACCTACTCTACACGCGCTATCTGTTCGTGTTCGAGGGTGCCGGTCTGGTGCTGCTGGTCGCGATGATCGGTGCGATCGTGCTGACCCACCGGCAGCGTGGCGGCGTCAAGGCGCAGAACATCAGCCGCCAGAACGCGCGTCGTCCGCAGGATGCCACGCGCAACACGAGCCCGGTCGTCGGGCAGGGAGTCGAACTGTGACGATCGGTCTCGTCCATTATCTGGTCGTCGCGGCGATCCTGTTCACGATGGGGGTGCTCGGCATCTTCCTGAACCGCAAGAACCTCATCGTCATCCTGATGGCGATCGAGCTGATCCTGCTGGCGGTGAACATCAATCTCGTCGCGTTCTCGGCGTTCCTCCACGATCTCGTCGGACAGGTGTTCGCGATGTTCGTGCTGACGGTCGCCGCGGGTGAAGCCGCGATCGGCCTCGCCATTCTCGTGATCTATTTCCGCGGTCGCGGCACCATCGCGGTCGACGACGTCAACCGGATGAAGGGGTAATACGGTTGATCCAGCTTATCGTCTTCCTGCCGTTACTGGCCGCGATCGTTGCCGGGTTCGGCAATCGCGCGATCGGCAACGTGCCGGCGAAACTCGTCACCACGGCTGCGCTGTTCGCGTCGTGCCTGTTGTCCTGGCCGATCTTCATCGGCTTCCTCTCGGGCACCAGCACGGCCACCGTCGCGCCGCTGCTCGACTTCATCCACTCCGGCGACATGAACGTCGCGTGGTCGCTGCGCGTCGATGCGCTGACCGCGGTGATGCTCGTGGTCGTCACCTCGGTCTCGGCGCTCGTCCACCTGTATAGCTGGGGCTATATGGACGAGGATCCCGATCAGCCGCGCTTCTTCGCGTATCTGTCGCTGTTCACCTTCGCGATGCTGATGCTCGTGACGGCGAACAACCTCGTCCAGATGTTCTTCGGCTGGGAAGGCGTGGGCCTCGCATCTTACCTCCTGATCGGCTTCTGGTTCCGCAAGCCGTCCGCCAGCGCCGCCGCGATCAAGGCGTTCGTCGTCAACCGCGTCGGCGATCTTGGCTTCATGCTCGGTATCTTCGGCACGTTCCTGGTGTTCGGCACGGTCTCGATCCCCGAGATCCTCGCCGCGGCCCCTGGCATGGCGGGTTCGACGCTCGGCTTCCTCGGCTACCGCTTCGACACGATGACGGTGCTCTGCTTACTCCTGTTCGTCGGCGCGATGGGCAAGTCGGCGCAGCTCGGCCTGCACACGTGGTTGCCGGACGCGATGGAAGGCCCGACCCCGGTGTCGGCGCTGATCCACGCAGCGACGATGGTCACGGCCGGCGTGTTCATGGTGTGCCGCCTATCGCCGATGTTCGAGATGAGCCCGGTCGCGCTGACCGTGGTCACCTCGGTCGGTGCCGCGACCTGTCTGTTCGCAGCCACCTGCGGTCTCGTGCAGACAGACATCAAGCGCGTGATCGCGTATTCGACCTGTTCACAGCTCGGCTACATGTTCTTCGCGGCGGGTGTCGGCGCGTACGGCGCGGCGATGTTCCACCTCTTTACGCACGCGTTCTTCAAGGCGCTGCTGTTCCTCGGCGCCGGCTCGGTCATCCATGCGATGCACCACGAGCAGGACATGCGTTATTATGGCGGCCTGCGTAAGAAAATCCCGGTGACGTTCTGGGCGATGATGGCGGGTACGCTCGCGATCACCGGCGTGGGCATCCCCGGCATCTTTGGTAACACCGCGATCGGCTTTGCAGGCTTCCATTCGAAGGATGCGATCATCGAGGCGAGCTGGGCTGCAGGTCAGCCGGGCGTGTGGTTCGTCGGCGTGCTCGTCGCGTTGCTGACCAGCTTCTATTCGTGGCGTGTGATGTTCCTGACCTTTTGGGGCAAGCCGCGCTGGGCCGCATCGGAGCACATCCAGCATGCGCTTCACGACGCGCATGGTCACGATGACCACGCGCATGATGCGCATCACGCGGATGATCATCATGCGAACCCGGCGCAGGCCGAGGACGCAGGTCATGCGCCGCACGGTCATCACGACGCCGCGCATGCACCGGCCGAGGGCGATGGTGGGTATCACCCGCACGAGAGCCCGTTGCCGATGCTGATCCCGCTGATCGTCCTGTCGATCGGTGCGGTTCTGGCCGGCTTCGTGTTCCACGGCTTCTTCATCGAGCCCACCGCAGGCGAAGAGTTCTGGAAGGGCGCACTCGCATTCCGCGAACATCTGATGCACGAGATGCACGGCGTGCCGTTGCTCATCAAGCTGTCGGCGACGATCGCTATGCTGCTCGGCCTGCTGACCGCCTGGTACGCCTATATCAAGGCACCGACGTTCCCGGCCAAGGTCGTCGAACAGTTCGGCGTGCTCTACGACTTCCTGCTGCATAAGTGGTATTTCGACGAGTTGTACGACCTGATCTTCGTCCGCCCGGCGTTCGCGATCGGCCGTTTCCTGTGGCACCGCGGCGACGAGAAGACGATCAACCGGTTCGGGCCCGACGGCGCGACCTGGGTCGTCCAGATCGGCAGCCGCGTCGCCAACCGCTTCCAGACGGGATACCTCTACACCTATGCCTTCGTCATGCTGATCGGGCTGACCGCAGCCGTAACCTGGGCGATCGGACTGTAATGACCGGCTTTCCTATCCTTTCCGTCCTGATCGCGGTCCCGATGGTCGCGGCCGTCGTGTGCCTGTTCGTCTCGGCGAACACGGCGCGGACTTTGGCGCTGGCGGCAACGCTGATCGACTTCGTTCTCGGCATCGTGCTGTGGATGAATTATGACATCGGCGGCGCGCAGTGGCAGTTCGTCGAGCATGCCCCCGGCATCTTCGGTCCGTTCGGCTGGTCGCTCGGCATCGACGGCTTCGCGCTGATGCTGATCATGCTCAGCGTGTTCCTGATGCCGATCTGCATCGGCGCCAGCTGGCGCTCGATCACCACCCGCGTGCCCGAATACATGGCGGCGTTCCTGTTCACCGAAGTGCTGATGATCGGCACGTTCGCGGCGCAGGACCTGTTCCTGTTCTACGTGTTCTTCGAAGCCGGCCTGATCCCGATGTACCTGATCATCGGCATCTGGGGCGGTGCGAACCGGATCTACGCGTCGTACAAGTTCTTCCTGTACACGCTGCTCGGCTCGGTCCTGATGTTCATCGCGATGCTGTACATGGCGAAGACGGCAGGCACGACCAGCATCCCGGCGCTGATGAACTACGACTTCCCGGCGCACGTGCAGACGTGGCTGTGGCTGGCGTTCTTCGCGTCGTTCGCGGTCAAGATGCCGATGTGGCCGGTCCACACCTGGTTGCCCGACGCGCACGTCCAGGCGCCGACCGCGGGCTCGGTGATCCTGGCGGGCGTGCTGCTGAAGCTCGGCGGATACGGCTTCCTGCGCTTCCTGCTGCCGATGTTCCCCGAAGCGTCGGGCCAGCTGACCTGGCTGATCTTCGGCCTGTCGGCGGTCGCGGTGATCTACACGTCGCTCGTCGCGCTCGTGCAGTCGGACATGAAGAAGCTGATCGCCTACTCGTCGGTCGCGCATATGGCGATCGTTACGATCGGCCTGTTCGCGTTCAACCGGCAGGGCATCGAAGGCGCGATGATCATGATGCTGAGCCACGGCTTGGTATCGGGCGCGTTGTTCCTGTGCGTCGGTGTGATCTACGACCAGCTCCATACCCGCGAGATCTCGCGCTATGGCGGCCTCGCGATCAGCATGCCGAAATACGCGATCTTCTTCCTGTTCTTCACGATGGCCTCGATCGGCCTGCCGGGGACCAGCGGCTTCGTCGCCGAGTTCCTGTCGTTGATGGGCACGTATCAGGTCTCGACCTGGACCGCGCTGCTCTGCACGACGAGCATCATCCTCGGCGCTGCATACATGCTGTTCCTGTATCGTCGCGTCGTGTTCGGCGAGATCAAGTCCGACGACGTCCGCGCGATGGTCGACCTGTCGGGCCGCGAGATGTGGCTGCTCGCACCGATCGCAGCCGTCGTGCTGTGGATGGGCGTGTATCCCGAGAGCTTCCTGGCACCGATGCGCAAGGACGTGGGCGTGCTTCTCGCCCGTGTCGACCGCGCCAAGCCTGCCAGCGATTCCAACCCAACGGCGGGGAAGCCCGCTACTGTCCATAGTGCCGCGCACGGGGAGGCACACTGATGGATTACGCCGCTAACATCGCAATGACGCTGCCCGAACTGGTGCTGGCGTTGGGTGCGATCGCCCTGATGCTCGTCTCGGCCTGGGGCGGGGACAAATCGACGCGCGCAGTCTCGATCGCCGCCGTCTTCGTACTAGTTGGGGCAGGGATCGCCCTGGTCGGCCCGGCCTCGTCAGGTGGCTATGCGTTCGACGGCCTGTACCGCGCGGACGCGTTCGGTGCGTTCGCCAAGGTGCTGATCTACATCGCCTCGGCGGTAGCGATCGTCATGGCGCCGAGCTTCTTTGCGCGCACGCACGGCGACGATCTGCGTCCGGAATATCCGGTGCTGATCCTGCTGTCGGCTTGTGGCATGGGCATCATGGTCTCGGCCACCGACATGCTCACGCTGTATGTCGGTCTCGAGCTCCAGAGCCTCGCAGCATACGTCCTCGCCAGCTTCATGCGGCGCGACGGACGGTCTGCCGAAGCGGGTCTGAAGTATTTCGTGCTCGGCGCGCTCGCCAGCGGCATCCTGTTGTACGGCATTTCGCTGGTCTACGGGTTCAGCGGCACGACGTTGTTCTCGGGCATCTCGGAAGCCTATGCGGGCACCAAGTCGCTCGGCCTGCTGTTCGGTCTCGTGTTCGTGTTCGCAGGCCTCGCATTCAAGATCAGCGCCGTGCCGTTCCATATGTGGACACCCGACGTGTACGAAGGCGCGCCGACCCCGGTCACCGCGTTCTTCGCATCCGCCCCCAAGGTCGCGGCGCTTGCGCTCAGCGTCCGCGTGGCGGTCGATGCGATGGGCCCGGCGACGGACCAGTGGCGCCAGATCGTAATCTTCGCGGCACTCGCCTCGATCATCCTCGGTGCGGTTGCGGCGATCGGCCAGACCAACATCAAGCGGCTGCTCGCTTACTCGTCGATCAATAACGTCGGCTTCGCGCTGATCGGTCTCGCGGCGGGAACGCCGGAAGGCGTGTCGGGCGTGCTGATGTACCTGACGATCTACGTCGCGATGACGCTGGGTTCGTTCCTGGTCGTGTTGCAGATGCGCGGTGACGACGGGCAGCCGGTCGAGACGATCGATAGCCTCGCCGGCATGTCGCGGACGCGGCCTGCACTCGCCGCGGCACTCGCTATCTTCATGTTCAGCCTCGCCGGCATCCCGCCGCTGTTCGGCTTCTACGCGAAGTTCGCGGTGTTCAGTGCTGCGGTCGACGCCGGGCTCTTCCCGCTGGCGGTCGTCGGCATCGCCGCCTCGGTGATCGGTGCGTATTATTACCTGCGCGTCGTCAAGACGATGTACTTCGATGATCCGGCACCTGCGTTCGCGCCGATGGAGAGCAAGGTCGAGGGTGGCCTGATCGCCATCGCCGCGGTGTTCGTGTCGCCAGCCGGTTACCTCCTCATCCCCGTGCTCGGCGCGTGGACGATGGCGGCCGCACGGGCGTTGTTCTGAGCATCATCCGCACCGTCGCGGAGACAGGATCGACCAACGCCGACCTGCTGGAGCTTGCACGCGGCGGTGCCGAGGACGGTCTTTGGTTGCGCGCGATCCGCCAGACGGCGGGACGGGGACGGCTCGGGCGCGAATGGTCGTCGCCCGAGGGTAACCTATACACTAGCACGCTGGTCCGGTTGCGGCCGAACGATCCGCCGGCCGCCAGCCTCGCGCTGGTCGCCGCGGTCGCGTTGCAGGAAACGGTGTCGACGTTCCTCGTAGCCGGGATCTGCCAGGGCACGACCGATGCGAGCGAGACGCTGGTCCTGAAATGGCCTAACGACCTATTGCTCGCGGATGCCAAGCTGTCGGGCATCCTGCTTGAACGTGCGGACAATGCGGTGATCGTCGGCTACGGCGTCAACATTGCGCATCATCCCGATCTGCCCGATCGTGCAACGACCGATCTCGCCGCGCACGGCGTGGTGGTCGAACCGGCGATGTTCCTCGACATCCTCGCCGACAGTTTCGCGCGTTGGATCGGTCGCTGGCGGACCGAGGGTATCGCCCCCGTCCGCGAGCGCTGGGTCGATTGCGCGCATCCCGCCGGCACCGCGCTGACCGCTCGCCTCCCCGATGGCAGCGGGATCGACGGTCTGTTCGTCGGGCTCGACACCGACGGCGCACTGATCCTCCGCTTGGCGTCTGGCGAGCGGCGTGTCATTCACGCTGCCGACGTCTTCCTGCTTTGAGGCCCCGCTGATGCTGCTCGCGATCGATGCCGGCAATACCAATGTCGTGTTCGCGCTGGTCAAAGCCGGCGAGATCGTCGCGCGCTGGCGGATCGCAACCGATCCGCGGCGGACGGCGGACGAATATGCGGTGTGGCTGAGCCAGTTGATGCAGCTCGGCGGGCATGATCGCACCGCGGTCGAGGGCGTGATCGTCGCCACCGTCGTGCCGCGCGCGCTCCACAACCTCCAGGTGCTCGCGTCGAAATACTTCAATACCGACGCGCTGATCGCCGGTCATCCGCCGGTCGAATGGGGCATCGCAATCGACGTCGACGAGCCTTTCTCGCTTGGTGCCGACCGTGCGGTCAACACGATCGCCGCGCATGCGCTGCATCCCGGCGACCTGATCGTGATCGACTTCGGCACTGCGACCACGTTCGACGTCGTCGACTATAGCGGCGCGTACAAGGGCGGGATCATCGCGCCGGGGATCAACCTGTCGCTCGACGCACTGGTGACCGCCGCGGCGAAACTCCCGCGGATCGCGATCGAGGCGCCGACCGATACCAGCGTGATCGGGCTCAACACCGTCTCGCAGATGCACATCGGCATCTATTGGGGTTATGTCGCGATGATCGAGGGGCTGGTCGCGCGGATGAAACGCGAGATCGGCCGTCCCGTGAAGGTCGTCGCCACCGGCGGGCTTGCCACATTATTCGAGAAACAGACCGACGTGTTCGACGTCATCGAAGCCGACCTGACGATCCAGGGGCTGGCGATGATGTGGGATCGTCACCATATCTAGGGCCATTGGGCTCGCGCCGACCGGCCTGCGGGCCATATTCCTGTATAATCCTGAAAGTAATCAATGACTCCGAAGAACGAACTCCTTTTCTGTGGCCTTGGCGGCTCCGGCGAAATCGGCATGAACGTCAACCTGTACGGCTGCCAGGGCAAGTGGGTGATGGTCGATCTCGGCATCACCTTCGCCGATCCGCAATATCCCGGCGTCGACGTGATCCTGCCCGACCTGTCCTTCATCGAGGACCGGATCGACGACCTGCTCGGCATCGTCATCACGCATGGCCATGAAGATCACATCGGCTCGCTGCCGTACCTCGCCGAAGATCTCGGCGTGCCGATCTACGCGACCCCGTTCACGATGGGCCTGATCCGCGGCAAGCTCGAGGAAGAGGGCATCGCCAACCGCGTGAAGCTCAAGATGATCCCGATGGGCGGCAATTTCCAGCTCGGGCCTTTCGGCTTCACCTTCGTCGAGATGTCGCATTCGATCCCCGAGGCGAACGCGCTGCTGATCGACACGCCTTACGGCCGCGTGTTCCACACCGGCGACTGGAAGCTCGACAAGAACCCGGTGATCGGCAACCCGACCACGCCCGAGGGCTTCATGGCGATCGGCGACAAGGGCGTCGACGTGCTGGTCTGCGATTCGACCAACATCTTCAACACCACCGCGTCGGGCAGCGAGAGCACCGTCCGCAAGGGGCTGTTCGAGGAGGTCAGCAAGGCCAAGGGCCGCGTGATGATCACCAGCTTCGCGTCGAACGCCGCGCGGCTGCACACGTTCGGCGAAGTCGCGAAGGAAACCGGGCGCAAGCTGTGCGTGACCGGGCGCTCGCTCGACCGGATCATCAAGGTGGCGCGCGCGACGGGCTATCTGAAGGATTTCCCCGACACGATCAGCCCCGACGAGGCGATGCGCCTGCCCAAGAACAAGGTGCTGATCATCGCTACCGGTGGCCAGGGTGAAGAGCGTGCGGCGCTGGCGCGTGTGGCCAATGGCCAGCACACGATCACGCTCGAAGCCGACGACACGGTGATCTTTTCGTCGAAGCAGATCCCGGGCAACGAGGTCCAGATCGGTCGCATCCAGAACACGCTGGCGGCCAGGGGCATCCGCATGATCACCGAGCGCCAGGCGCACGTCCATGTGTCGGGTCACCCGGGTCAGCCGGAACTCGCGCAGATGTATGACTGGCTGCGGCCCGAGGTACTCGTGCCGACGCACGGCGAGATGCGTCATATGATGGAGCATGCGCGCTTTGGTCTCGAGCAGGGCATTCCGCGCGCGATCGTGCAGAGCAACGGCGACATCATCCGTCTGGCGCCCAAGGGCCCTGCGAAGATCGGCAACGCGACCGTCGGGCGTCTGGTGCTCGACGGCGACGTGATCCTCCCGGCGGATGGCGCGACGCTGAGCGAGCGGCGGAAGCTGGCGATCAACGGTCAGATCTCGGTCGGTGTCGCGCTTGGCAAGGACGGCCGGATGGTTGGCCAGCCGCAGGTTCGCGTGCAGGGCGTGCCGGTCGAGGAAGACCGCGCGGCATTCATCGCCGATGCGGTCCAGGCAGCCGCGGACACAGTGCGCGGCGGCAAGCGCGAGAGCGAGAAGATGCGTGAGCAGATCCGTCTTGCGGTGCGCAAGGTCGCGAAGCGCTGGACCGGCAAGCAGCCGATCGTCGACGTGCTGCTGATCGAGGGCTGATCGGGTGCGCTGGACCTCGGCACTCGCGATCTACGTCCTGTTCTGGTCGTTCTCGGTGTTCCTGGTCCTGCCGTTCGGCGTGAAGACGACGCGCGAGGTCGGGGGCGAACACGTCCCCGGCCAAGCCGAGAGCGCGCCGCATGAGTTTCGCTCGGGGCGGACGGCGTTGCGGGTGACGGTGGTGGCGACGGTGCTGTTCGTGCTGTTCCAGCTGAACTATGCCTACGGGTGGATCACTCCGCAAACGGTCGACCTGTTCGACCGCGGCAACATGGTCACTCGCTAGGGCGACCCCGCGATCCTCCCCCGCCAGGGGGAGGTGGCTGGCCTCGGCCAGACGGAGGGGGAGGCACGCGCCAACCTTTGTTCCGTGTCCTCCCCCTCCGTCACCTTCGGTGACACCTCCCCCTTGCGGGGGAGGATCGTGAGGGAGCGGCTATCCCGGTGACGCGGCAGAGCCCGCGAGCAGCCCGCCATCGATATTGATCTCGGTTCCCGTGATGTACGTGGCCTCGTCCGACGCCAGCATCACCGCAACCGCGGCGACCTCGTCCGGCATCCCGAACCGCTTCAACGGTGTATCCGCCACCAGCGCCGCCATCCGCGCCTCGCGGTCCGGCCCATCCCCGAGCATCGGCTCCCAGATCGGCGTCAGGATCGCGGCCGGATGCACCGAGTTGCAGCGGATTTTCCACCCCTGTTGCGCGGAATACAGCGCCACCGTCTTGCTGTGATTACGGATCGCCGCCTTTGACGACGCATAAGCCGCGGCGAGGGGGATGCCGACCAGCCCGGACCGCGACGAGATGTTGATGATCGAGCCCGTGCCCGCGGCCTTCATCGCACCGATCGCATAGCGGCAGCCGAGGAACGTGCCGTCCAGATTGACCGCATGGACCGCGCGCCAGTCCGCCAAGCTCGCATGTTCGGGATCGTGCGCGACCATGCCGTGCTCGAACCCCGTCACGCCGGCATTGTTGACGACCACGTCGGCGACCGGAACGATCTCCGACAGTCGCTGCCAGTCCGCCCCTTCGCGGACGTCCAGCTTTTCGAACCGGCAGCCGATCGCTGCCGCAGTCTCGGCGCCAATGGTTTTGTCGATATCGGTGAGGATGACGATGGCGCCCTCGTCATGGAAGCGCTCGGCGATCGCGCGGCCGATGCCGCGCGCGGCGCCGGTGACGACGCAGATCTTGGTGTTCAGTCTGGGCATGTAAGCCTCGAAATATGAGTCCGGTCGGCGGATTGCTCCGCTGGCGATGGCCGCGTCAGCGGTGGCGCTGGATCATTTCGAGAACTCCTATTCGGTCGGGCTCAGCGCAAGCGTTCGATCGCCTGTGCCAGTGCCACGTACAGCTTGCCCATGTCGGACGACAGCAATGTGACCCCGAGCGGCGAGCCGTCGCGTTGCGTCAGGATCGTGCGGAGCATCGCTTCGAAGTCGTGGATGTAGCGGTTGACCATCTCGCGGAAGGTCTCGTCCTCGTCGTAGAGGCCGGCAATCTCGCGGACTTCGCTGGCGTCGAGAATGCGGACCGCGCGGCGGGTGAACACCCCGCGGTCGCCCTTGAGGTACGCGCCCCATGCGCTGTCCGAGATTTCGGGTGCGATCGCCTTGGTGATGTCGATCGACGCCGAGTTGAGCGACTCGATCAGCAGCGACACGCGACGCGCAAAGGTGTCCTGGTCGGCGTCTTCGCGTTCGGTGCGCGCCTCTTGGATCCGCGTTTCCACGATTGCGGTCTGGTCGACGATCGTC
Source organism: Sphingomonas sp. PP-F2F-A104-K0414 (assembly GCF_004340945.1). Lineage (GTDB taxonomy): Bacteria > Pseudomonadota > Alphaproteobacteria > Sphingomonadales > Sphingomonadaceae > Sphingomonas. The sequence continues at coordinate 134,027 of NZ_SLYD01000005.1, read as the reverse complement.
TGGACTTCACGCGCAAGGCGTTCGGTCGCGCCGGTGGCGGCATCGACCGCAGCGCCGGTTGCGTCGGTGAGCGCCTTGACCTGGCGTTCCACGGTGTCGTTGGTCGCGCGGCGCATCGCGTCGGCGCTGGCGGCCTCGAGCGCGGCTGCGGCCTCGGGGATGACCTTCGACAGCGTTTCGCGCGCCTTGTCGGCTGCGACCGCGGCGGTCTCGCGGACGCGGTGGAGTGCCTCGATCAACTGCGGCGCGGCGTCTTCGGCGAAATGTTGCGTGCGGCCGATCGCCTCGTCGACCATGTGACCGAGCGCATCGGCCTTTGCGCGACCGGTATTGAGCGTGTTGAGCAGGTCGGTCGACAGCGTGTCGAGGACGAGGCGCTGTTCGGAGATCACGCCGGCGATCGCCTCGATAGCGTCGTGCGTGCTTTCCGCCGCAGTGACGAGCGCGAGCAGCTCGGGGCGTGCCGAGACGACGATGCTCTTGCTTGCAAGCACCTGAGAATCAAGCCGGCCCAAAGCTTCAGGCATGGTCTCGTCGATCTCGCGTGCGGCGGCGTCGAGCGCGACGAGCAGCGTTTCGGTCGTGGCGATCGTGCGGTGCGCCATGTCGTCGCCCGCGCGCAACGCTTCGGTCATCGCATTCGCCGAGCCGCCGAGTGCGCTGATCGATGCGGCGAGGTCTTGCGTGCGCTCGGTCCCATGGCGGTGGAGCAGTTCGATCCGCGATTCGACTTCGCCGAGCCCAGTGTGGAGGTCGTCGACGATCCGGTCGCCGGCGCTACGCTGTAGATCGAGGCGGATCGCGACGCGTTCGATCGCGTCCTCGACCGCGGCGATACGGTGCGCGAGCGCTTCGGCGCTGTCACGCGCGGCGCTGTCGAGCGCGGCCTGGTTGGCGCCGACCATCGCCAGCATCGCGTCGCCCTGTGCAGCGATGCCGCGACGCGACAGATCGACCGCATCGGCGGTGCGGTTGAGCAGCGCGTCGACCGCAGCGGACATGCCGTCGGTCACCGATTCGAGATGCGCACCCGCGGTCTGGCTGGTCGCCTCCATCCGGACGATGTGCGCGGCGAGGCGTTGCGCGGCGCCGCTCGCCATCGCGTCGGCCTCGCGGCCACGTTCGGCGAGCGCAACGATCTGCGCGTCGAGAGCAGCGGCGTGTTCGCTGGCCGACAGACCCGTGCGTTCGAGACGCTTGGCGACGTCGTCGATATCCGCCTGTGCACGGGGAAGGGTGGCGATCAGGACGCCGAGGCTGGTTTGTGCGCCGGCAGTCGAGGTTGCGAGGTTGCGCGCGTGGGCTGCAGCCTGGTCGATTTCGGAGACCATGCCGCGACCGATCGCGGCCAATTGTTCGGTCGCGCCGCCGCCCATCGCCATGAGCGCGTTCAATTGTTCGGCAAGGTGCTGGCGATTGGCGTCGATCGTGTCCGACAGCACTGCGACGGTGCGCTCCAGGCTGGCCGCTTCGTCGCGCATGGCCTGCGCGGTGATGCCGAACCGATGCGCCTCGGTGCGGCTGGTGCGCATGGTGAGCAGCCAGACGATGCCGACGAGCGCAGGGACGATACAGAGCGCGGCGATGAACTGGACCAGCGCGACCGGTTCGATCGTCGCCAGCGAACCGCGTGCGATCCACAGCATCGCGGCTAGCCATATCGCTACGATCGCGACCGCAATACCGGCGAAAAGCGGACCGCGTTCGGGCGCAGGCTCTTGCGAGGGCTCGTCGAAATGGGGCTCGGTGACGGTTTCGGACATGTCTTCTATCACCGGATCCATCACGATGTCCGCGCGAATGGGATGGGCATTGCCTGCCGACGCGCGAAACCCGATCATTGACGAACCCCCGTTCATGAATTGCGGAAGTATCATGGATTGTCGTCGGACAAAACGGATGATGCGACGGTTCGGCGAACATCCGTCCGGTAAGCGGGGCGACACGGCGTATGATCGTGGTGGCGCCGCGAGAAGCCGCGGTCGATCCATGTGATAAGCACGGGAGGATGTGGCGGTATAGTCGCCCCAGCCGGGTGGTTTCTCGCGCGTAACGTTGAACCGAACCGCGACGCAGGGCAGTTCGACCTAACGCGGGCTTTGCAGGACGGCGCGTACCGCCTAACAGCCTGCGATGCTTGCCGGCCTATTATTTGCAATTCACGACGCCGACGATCGTCCCGATCGTCTGGCCGCGACGCTGCCGTTCAGCGGCGTCACGCTTATCGAATACCAGGCACGGTTGCTGATCGCGGCCGGCGTGTCGCAGGTGATCGTCGTCGTCGCGCGGATGACGCCCGAGCTTTTGGGGGCGATCAACCGGATCGGGCGGCGCGGCGTTTCGGTCGATACGGTGCGCTCGGCGACCGAAGCGGTCGAGAAGCTGCATCCGCTCGCCCGCGTGCTGATGCTCGGCGACGGGCTGGTCACCACCGAGGCGATCGTCAAGGCGATGGCGGGCGAGGAGGGCGATTGCCTGCTCGTCGTGCCGGAGAGCGATGCCGGGCCGGGGTTCGAACGTGTCGGCGGGCAGATGGCGTGGGCCGGGGTCGCCCGGCTGAGTTCGAGCCGGATCGCCGAGGTCTCGGCTTTGCCACAGGATTACGATCTTCAGTCGTCGCTGTTGCGCTTGGCGGTACAGTCGCGCGCGACGCAAGTGTTGCTGCCAACCGATGCGGTGCGCGGTGGGCACGGTATCGAGCGGCAGGCGCGGACGCTGGAGGAACGCGGGCGTGCGGTGCTGATGACGATCGTGTCGGGGCGGCGCGGCTGGTTCGACCGGTTCGTGCTCGCGCCGATCGCGCGGCTGGCGTTGCCGCTGCTGGTCGATCGCGGCGTCGCGGGGACCACGGTGGGCGCAGCTGGGCTGGCGCTGGGCGTCGCCGGGCTGGTGACGATCGGCGTAGGCCTGTCCTCGACCGGGCTGATCCTGGCGCTGGTCGGGTGCATCGCATTGGCACTTGGTTCGGTGTTGAGCGGGCTTCGCGACGAAGAGCCGATGGCGCATGGCCAGACCGTGGCGATCGGCGGTGTCGTTGCCGCCGCGATCCTCGTCTTTGCGTTCTTCGTCAGCGGCTATGCAGGCGAGAACACCGCGCTGGCGATCGGTACCGCCCTCGTCGCGATCGGCGGACTGGCCGAGCGCGCGATCGTCGAACGCGAGCGCCAGTTCTGGTGGGGCAGTCCGACTGCGTATCTGCTGATCGTGACGCTGACCGCACTGGTCGGTTTTTCGGTAGTGGGATTGGGGTTGACCGCGGCCTATGCGACCGCGACGCTGGCGGCGGTGATCGAACGATTGCGCCGCGCGCCTTAGGCGGACCTTAACGACCGGAGGCTAAGCACGGGGCGATGTCGGTCGGCCGAGACCCAGTTGACGCTATGCCGTCCTATGACGATCCGCTCGCGCGGGCCGAGACCGTGCGCTTGCGCGCGGAGACGCGACTGGCGGGGACGATCGCCGACTTCTTCCTCGATGCGGATGCGCGGTTGGACGACCGGACGCGGCTGATGCTGGCGCATGTGCTTGATGCGATCGTCGGTTCGATCGAGTGGGATATCCGCCGCCACGCCGCGCGGTCGCTTGCCGGAAACGGATCGACGAAGGCGGGCGAGGCGATCCTCAAGGCGGGCGCGGGGGGCGTCGTCGATCGACTGACGCGCGCTGGATTGCTCCGTGACGAGGAGTTGATGGACGAACTGATCGCGCGCGTCCGCCACGATCTGATCGCGGCGTCGCTGCCGGTCGAGGTGGCCGAGCCCGACGAGGCGAGCCTGCTGGTCCGTCTCGCTGGCGTGCCGGACAGTATCGTAGCGTCGGCGGCGTCGGCCCTGCTTGCGGCGGAGAGCCGACGGCGGGTCGCGAACGAACAGGGTGTGGTCGGTGGGAGCGAACTCCCCGCCGAACTCCATCACCGGCTGGTCTGGTGGGTGGCGGCGGCAATCCGCGACGGCTTGCGGCATGCGACGCGCGAGAGCGACCGCGCGATCACCGACGCGGCGCAGCGCAGTCTCGCGGCGCATGACGAGGGCGAGCGGCCCGATGCGGTGGCGATGCGGCTGGCGGGGGCGCTCGATGCGCGGCCCAATGAACTCGCCGCAGTGCTGGTCGAATCGATCGGTGATCGGCGATTGTCACTGTTCGTGGCGGTGCTGGCGCATGCGCTCGGCATCGCGTTCGATCAGGCGCGGGCGATCACGCTGGAGCCCGAGGGCGACCGGCTGTGGCTGGCGTTGCGCGCGCTCGACATGGATCGGCCGACGATCGCCCGGATCGGGCTGGCCCTGTCGGAAGCGGACCCGCGGCGCGATATCGAGGCATTTGCGGACGCTTTGGATGCGATCGTTGCGGTCGGTGTCGAGGATGCGCGGGCGTCGATCGCACCACTGGCACTGAACCGCGATTTTCGGATGGCGTTGCGGGCGCTGGCGCGTACGGGTCGGCGATGAGCGTGTTCGACCCTTCGACCGAAAGCCCCATTGCCCACGCGATCGTTGCACCCGACGGCTCACTGTCGTTCGCGGATCCGGCGCTGATCGCGCTCAACCAGCGCGCGGGCGGCATGCGTGGCGCGCCGTTGGCGGTGCCGCAGCTTGCGACGATCGCCCGCCTCGCACGGCGGCTTGGCATCGTCGTGTCGCGCGGCGTGGTGGTCGCGGACGACGAGACCGACGTCGATCTGTGGGTGCGCGCGCAACCGGACGGCGAGAACGTCCGTCTTACGGTCAGCGGCTGGCGCGAGATCGTCGCATGGCGCCCGGCGCGGCCGGCACCCGATGCGCAGAATGATTTTCTCGGCAGCGATACCGACTGGCGGTGGGAAACCGACTCCGCGCTGCGGCTGACGTTCGTGACGCTGGATGCGGGGCCGAAGCATGGGTTCGATGCGTTCGCGCTGCTCGGCCAGCCGCTGACGGCGATGTTCGCGCTCGATGCCGGAACGGACGGGACGTTGCCGATTCTCGACTCGCTGGCGAGGCGGCGGGCGATGGCTGCGCAGCCCGCGCATCTTCGGAGTTCGGGCCGCGCGGTGACGCTGACCGCCAATGTCCGGCACGATGCATCGGGCGATTTTGCCGGGTTCGTCGGCGTGGCGCGGATGGTCGTCGAGGACGCCCTGGCGCCCGTTGCCGCGGACAGGCTGTCGCCGACCTTCACCAGCGGGCTCGACAAGGCGTTGCGGATTCCGCTCGCGCGGATCGTCGCCAATGCCGACAGCATCAACGCGCAGGCCGATGGCCCGGTGCAGCACGACTATGCCGATTACGCCGCGGATATCGCCAGCGCCGGCCGGCATCTGCTCGAACTGGTCGACGATCTCGTCGATCTGCAAGCGGTCGAGCGTCCGGACTTCGCGCTGGCACCCGAGCCGATCGACCTCGCCGACGTCGCTCGCCGCGCTGCGGGTCTGCTGACCGTACGCGCGAGCAATGCCGAGGTGACGATCGTTCGGCCGGCGATGGACGCACGCGTGCCGGCCCTCGGCGATTTCCGGCGTTTGCTGCAGATCCTGGTCAATCTCGTCGGCAACGCGGTGCGCTATTCACCCGCGGGGTCGCATGTCACCGTGTCGGTGGAGCGGTCCGAGACGCAGGCGATTGTCGTCGTCGCGGACCAGGGCAAGGGCGTCGCGCCCGAGGATCAGATCCGGATTTTCGAGAAGTTCGAGCGGGTCGATCCGTCGGAGGCCGGGGGCAACGGGCTCGGCCTGTATATTGCACGACGCTTGGCGCGGGCGATGCAAGGCGATCTCATGATCGAGAGCGCGCCCGGCGAAGGCGCGCGGTTCGTCTTGACGTTACCGGCGGATCCGGCGCGCCACTAATATCAGCGCGAGGCCGAACGCGGCGAGAAATGCACCGCGATCCGCCCATGGCCGCTGGTCGAGCATGAAGCTCGACTGCGGCCAGTGGACGTAACCGAGCCCCTGGCCGATCCAGAGCAGACCCATCAGCGCGCTGAGCACGCCGACGATCATCAGGATCGGCCGGAGCGTCTTCATTAGCGTGACGCCATCGGGACGTAGTCACGTGCGGTCGGGCCGCTGTACAGCTGGCGCGGACGGCCGATCTTCTGGTCTGGATCGGTGATCATCTCGTTCCACTGCGCGACCCAGCCGACGGTGCGGGCGAGCGCGAAGAGGACGGTGAACATCGACGTTGGGAAGCCGATCGCCGACAGGATCACGCCCGAATAGAAATCGACATTCGGGAACAGCTTCTTCTCGATGAAGTACGGATCGCTGAGCGCCAGACGCTCGAGCTCGATCGCGACGTCGAACACGGGGTCGGTGACGCCCAGCTCGCCGAGCACTTCCTTGACGGTCGTCTGCATGACCGCCGCGCGTGGGTCGTAGTTCTTGTACACGCGGTGGCCGAAGCCCATCAGGCGGAACGGATCGTTCTTGTCCTTGGCGCGGGCGATATACTCGGGGATGCGATCGACGGTGCCGATCTCATGCAGCATGTTGAGCGCGGCTTCGTTAGCGCCGCCATGCGCTGGGCCCCACAGGCAGGCGATGCCGGCCGCGATACACGCGAACGGGTTGGCGCCCGACGAACCGGCGAGACGGACGGTCGAGGTCGACGCGTTCTGCTCGTGGTCGGCGTGGAGGATGAAGATGCGGTCCATCGCCTTTTCGACGATCGGGTTCACGACATACTTCTCGGCGGGGACGCCGAACGTCATCTTCAGGAAATTGCCGGTGTAGCTCAGCGTGTTGTCCGGATAGACGAACGGCTGGCCGACGCTGTACTTGTACGCCATCGCGGCGATCGTCGGCATCTTGGCGATCAGGCGGTGCGACGCGATGACGCGCTGCGCCGGATCGTGGATGTCGGTCGAATCGTGATAGAACGCCGACAGTGCGCCGACGACGCCGCACAGGATCGCCATCGGATGCGCGTCGCGGCGGAAGCCACGGAAGAACTGCGCGAGCTGCTCGTGCACCATCGTGTGGCGCGTGATCGTGTTGGAGAAGTTCGCCAGCTCGTCTTCGCTCGGCAGTTCGCCGTTGAGCAGGAGGTACGCGACCTCCATGAAGTTCGACTGTTCGGCCAGCTCGCCGATCGTGTAGCCGCGGTGCAGCAGCGTGCCGGCGTCACCATCGATATAGGTCAGCTTCGACTGGCACGACGCCGTCGACGTGAAGCCCGGATCATAGGTGAAATTGTCCGTCTGCGCGTACAGCTTGCGGATATCGATGACATCGGGTCCGACCGTACCGGACATCACCGGATACTCGAAATCCTTGCCGTCGACCTTGAGGGTTGCGGTCTCGCTCATGCTTGTATCCTTCCTCGAAATCTTATCAGCTAGCCATCCGGTCGGCGATCCGGCCAAGGCTCTCGTCGCGCCCGAGCAGGTCGAGCACATCGAAAATCCCCGGCGACGTCTTGCGTCCCGTCAGCGCGGCGCGAAGCGGCTGTGCGACCTGGCCGAGCTTGACGCCCCGCGCTTCGGCCACGCGCCGTACCGCGCCTTCGAGCGCCTCCGTATCCCACGTGGCGAGCGCGTCAAGTTCGGCATGGACATTGACCAAAATCGCACTCGCTTCACCCTGTAAAAGGCTCGCCGCAGCGTCATCCATCGCCAGAGGGCGCTGGCTGAACAGGAAATTCGAGCCTTCGGCCAGCTCGTTCAGGTTTGCGGCACGTGGCTTCAGGACGGGCATCGCGCGAGTCAGAAGATCGAGTCCGCCAGACGGAAGGTCGTGGCCGAGACGATCCGCGGCGAGTTGCGCGAGACGCGCGTCGTCGGCTTCGCGGATATAATGGCCGTTGAGGTTCTCGAGCTTCTTCAGGTCGAAGCGCGAGGGCGATTTGCCAACCCCCGACAAGTCGAACCACTCTACCGCCTGCTCGCGGCTGATGATCTCGTCGTCGCCATGACCCCAGCCGAGCCGTAGCAGGTAATTGTCGAACGCCTCGGGCAGGATACCCATCTCGTCGCGATACGCTTCGATGCCGACCGCGCCGTGACGCTTCGACAGCTTGGCGCCGTCGGGGCCGTGGATCAGCGGGATGTGCGCGTAGATCGGCTCAGGCCAGCCCATCGCGCGGTAGATCGGCAGCTGGCGGAACGCATTGTTGAGGTGATCGTCGCCGCGGATGACGTGCGTCACGCCCATGTCGTGATCGTCGACGACGACGGCCAGCATGTAGGTCGGTGTACCGTCCGAGCGCAGCAGGACGAGGTCGTCGATCTCTTCGTTCTTGACCGTGACGGACCCTTGCACGCGGTCCTCGATCGTGACGGCGCCTTCCTGCGGCGCGCGCAGACGAACGACGTGGGGCAGGTTCGGCGCTTCGCTCTCGGGGCGATCGCGCCACGGGCTGCGGATGCGGAGCGGCTTCTTCGCGGCCTGTGCCTCGGCACGCATCGCGGCGATTTCGTCGTTGGTCATGTAGCAGCGATAGGCGTGCCCGTTCGCGACCATTTCGTGCGCGACCTGTGCGTGACGCTCGGCGCCCGCGAACTGCATGACGACATCGCCGTCCCAGTCGAGTCCGAGCCAGCGCATCCCGTCGATGATCGCGTCGATCGCCGGCTGGGTCGAGCGGACCCGGTCGGTATCCTCGATCCGCAGCAGGAACTTGCCGCCATTAGCTTTCGCAAACAGCCAGTTGAACAGCGCGGTGCGCGCGCCGCCAAGATGCAGGAACCCCGTCGGCGACGGAGCGAAACGGGTAACCACGGGTGCGGCCGAATTGGCGGTGCCCGTATCAGATATTGCGCCCAACCGCGGGTGCTCCCAGACTGATGAAACGATGGAGAAACGATGGCCATGACAGCCGTCGCCGCCCCTAGCATGCGTCCTTGGCGGCGACAAATGGGCGTGCCGCGATGGGGGGCTGTCGTCGGGCTTGCCGTGGAGCGCGGGGGGCTGGCGGTCGAGCGCTGGCTGGAGGCGGAGCGCGACCAGTTGGTGCTGTGGCTGCCGGTGATGCTGGGGGGTGGGATAGCGCTGTGGTTTGCGCTGTCGGACCCGGCGGCATGGTGCGTGGCGGTGTTGCTGTTGGTGGCGAGCGGGCTTGCGTGTCTGGCGGTGGGGCAGGGCGGACGTGCGGCGCGCGCGCTGGCGATTGGTTTGCTGACTGCGGGGCTCGGTCTTGGGCTGATCTGGGCTCGGTCGGAATCGGTGGCACGACCGGTGTTGGGCGGCCCGACGATCGCGAGCTTCTCGGCGAAGGTTGAGGCGATCGAGCCGCTGGTGGCGCGAAAATTGGTGCGATTGACGGTTCTGCCACTTGGCAAAGGTAAGGAGACTGATGGGCAGCCGGTTGCCTTGCCTTACCGGGTCCGCGTCAACCTCGCGGAGACCGATGCGCCGAAGCTGCTCGGGACCGGGGCAGTCGTACACCTGCGCGCTCGCCTGATGCCGCCGCCTTTGCCAGCGGTGCCGGGCGCCTACGACTTTGCGCGCGTCGCGTGGTTCGGCGGAATCGGCGCGACCGGGCGCGGCTTCGCACCGGTGGTGGTGACGGCGCCGAGCAAATCGGGTGCGGGCATTCGCGTCGCTCTGTCGCACCATATCGTCTCGCGACTGGACGGCAGCGCAGGCGGCATAGCGGCAGCGCTCGCAACGGGTGACGTTGGTGCGATCAGCGAAGAAGATTCGGAGGCGATGCGCCGGGCGGGCCTCGCGCATCTGCTGTCGGTTAGTGGGTTGCATATCACCGCGGCGGTGGCGGCGACGATGTTGATCGTGCTGCGGCTACTGGCGCTCAGTCCTTGGCTGGCGCTTCATGCGCGACTGCCGCTGATCGCTGCATTGGCGGGTGCGGCGGCGGCGATCGGCTATACCTTGCTGACCGGGAGCCAAGTGCCGACGATCCGGTCGTGCGTGGCCGCGTTGCTCGTGCTGGCGGCACTGGCGATGGGACGCGAGGCGATGACGTTGCGGCTCGTCGCGACCGGAGCGGCGTGCGTCATGCTGGTATTGCCCGAATCGGCAGCCGGACCGAGCTTCCAGCTGTCGTTCGCGGCGATCACCGCGATCATGGCGCTGCACGAGCATCCTGTGATCCGCGCGTTCTTTGGTCCGCATGACGAAGGACGCGGGCGCAAACTCGCGCGGGGTGTCGCATCGCTGCTGTTGACGGGCCTGCTGGTCGAATTCGCGCTGATGCCGATCGCGGTCTATCATTTCCACAAGGCGGGGCTGTACGGCGCGTTCGCCAACATCGTCGCGATCCCGCTGACGACGTTCGTGGTGATGCCGCTGGAAGCGTTGGCACTGCTGCTCGATGCGGGCGGTCTTGGCGCGCCGATCTGGTGGCTGGTCCAACGCTCGCTCGATGCGCTGCTCTGGCTGGCGCATATCGTCGCCAGCGCTCCCGGCTCGGTGCGGTCGTTGCCCGCGATGCCGACGGCGGCGTTCGCGCTAATGATCGTCGGGGGGATTTGGATTGCGCTCTGGCGGACCCAGTGGCGACGCCTTGGACTGGTGCCGCTGGCCGTCGGCGCGATCTGGGCACTGACCACGCCGGCGCCGGACGTTCTGGTGACGGGTGACGGTCGCCACGTCGCGGTACGGACTGCGGCGGGGCTGGCGATGCTGCGCGACCGGGCGGGCGACTATACGCGTGACATGCTGGCCGAGAATGGTGGGGTGGATGGCGAGCCGCTCCTGCTCGCGGACCAACCCGATGCCCGATGCAGCCGCGATCTGTGCGTCACAGATATCGCTGGACGAGGACGGATGTGGCGCATCCTGGCGACCCGCAGCGCTTATATGGTTCCGATCGCCGAGTTCCTTGCCGCCTGCCGCGGTGCCGATGTCGTCGTCAGCGAACGCGGTTTGCCGAAACGTTGTGCGCCGCGGTGGCTGAAGCTGGATCGTCGTGTGCTCCGGCGGACGGGCGGTGTCGCGCTGACCTTGGGGAGCGGGACTGTCGTGACCATCCTCAACGCCGGCGATCGTCACCCGTGGCGCAATCCGCCTCTCCTCGAACACACCGCGCAGGCGTTCGGGCCGCGACATGGCCGGTTTCACGGTGCTGCGTCGGCGTTTCGCGCCAGCCGAGGTAGTGGAAAGTAGAAATATTCACGCGAAGGCGCAAAGGCGCGAAGGTGATGCGATTTGGGAGACATTCACACTTCCATGAACGATAAGCCGACGTCGGTTTTTCGGTGGTCTATGAAGTCAAATAGAGGCCAATCTAAACACCACATCTCCGCGTCTCCGCGCGAACCAATCCTTCGCTACCTGGGCGATTGGCGGCGATATGTTCGCGCAGAGGCGCAGAGGCGCAGAGATTGAGGGTTTGAGTCTAAATCGCGCCTGTGCATCGAGGGTGAGAGAGTCTTCCGTACGCTTGGCGGTGTTTATTTGGGGGTGTCGACCAAATGTCTCCGACGGCGTGTTGCACGTCTTAGATTGCTGAACAGACCGGTCGCTGTTGCCGGTAGGAAAAAGCACATGGCTTACCGGCCTAGCTGTCGCTTTTTCTTAGCGACCGAAACCGGGACCGGCCTGCGTCGCGATGACGCGGGCCGGTCCCTGCCATTCAGTCGTAGCGGCGGAGGATGCCGGAGAGTTTGCCTTGGACGCGGACTTGGGCGGGTGCGTAGCGTTGGGGATCGTAGGCTCGGTTTGCAGGGTCGAGACGGACCATGGCGCCTTCGCGGCGGAAGTATTTCAGGGTGGCTTCGCTGTCTTCGATCAGGGCGACGACGATCTCGCCGTCTCGGGCGGTCTCGGTGCGGCGAATCAGGGCGTAGTCGCCGTCTAGGATACCGGCCTCGACCATAGAGTCGCCGGAGACTTCGAGCGCATAGTGTTCACCCGAACCCAGCAGTGCGGCGGGGACGGCCAGCATCGTGCTGCCTTCGAACGCTTCGATCGGGACGCCGGCGGCGATGCGGCCGTGGAGGGGGATCTCGACGACGTCGTTCGCTGGCTGTGGCGCGGTAGCGGGCGCGGGCTTTACGTTCGACGCCTTTGATGGCGCCTTTTTCTCGGCACGCTCGGGCATGCGAAGCACTTCGAGTGCACGCGCGCGGTTTGGCAGGCGGCGGATGAAGTTGCGCTCCTCGAGCGCGCTGATCAGACGGTGGACGCCCGACTTCGACTTGAGGTCGAGGGCGTCCTTCATCTCCTCGAACGACGGCGAGACGCCGGTATCGTTGAGGCGATCGTTGATGAAGCAGACGAGTTCGTGCTGCTTGCGCGTGAGCATGGCGGTTCTCCGTCCGGAACAGACTGGGAACTTCTATGGAACATAATTAACGCCGTCAAGCGCTCGCTTCACACGATCACGAGGATTTCCGCCGATTCGCCTGTCTTTGCAACCGGTGCGTTGCCGGGGCGGACGATCAGGCAGGTCGAGCGGGCCAGCGTCAGCAACATCGAGCTGTCCTGGATCGTCGAGGCGTAGGCTTTGCCGTCGCGCAGTTCGGCGCGGAGATAGTCGGTGCGGGCGTTGTTGGCGGGCAGGTCTTCGCCGAGCAGCGCGTGGGTCGAGTGGGGGAGCGGATCGCGTGCGCCGGCCATGTGCGCGACGACGGGCTTCACGAACAGCGTTGCGGTGACGAACGCGGAGACCGGGTTGCCGGGGAGGCCGAGCACCATCATCTCGCCGATCCGGCCGGCCATCATCGGCTTGCCGGGGCGCAGCGCGATCCGCCAGAAATCTATGGTGCCGCCGGCGGCTTCGATCGCGGGGCGGACGAGGTCGTGGTCGCCTACCGACGCGCCGCCGGTGGTGACGAGCAGGTCTGCATAAACGCTGGCGAAGGCCTTGCGGAGGACTTCGAGATTGTCGGGCAGGATGCCGAGGTCGATGAGGTCGACGGGCATGTTTGCGAGCATCGCGGCGAGCATGATGCCGTTCGATTCGGGGAGCGCGACGCCGTCGGTGGTCGAGCCGGGGGGGACGAGTTCGTCGCCGGTGGCGGCGACGGCGACGCGGACGCGGCGGTTGACGGTGAGGCTGCCGTGGCCGCCGGTCGCGGCGACGGCGATGCGCGCGGGGCTGAGGCGGTCGCCGGCGGCGATCAGGCGGGTGCCGGTGGAGAAGTCGAGGCCCTTGCGGCGGGTGTTGCGGCCGAGCGTTGGCGGGCCTTCGCCGGCGAGGATCAGGGTTTCGCCGTCACGCTCGGCTTCTTCTTGGACCATGACGGTGTCCGCGCCGTCGGGCATGGCGGCGCCGGTGAAGATGCGGGTGGCCTCGTTGGAGGCGACGTTGCCTGCGAAGGGGCGGCCGGCGGCGCTTTCGCCGATGACTTTCCAGGGGCCCGGGAGGTCGGCGTAACGGATTGCGTAGCCGTCCATGGCCGACAGGTCCGCCGCGGGCTGCGTGCGGCGGGCGAGAATGTCCTCGGCGGCCCAGCGGCCGGCGGCTTCGCGTAGCGTCACGGTCTCGTGGCCGACGCGGGGGGCCATGGCGAAGAGGCGGGACTGGGCTTCGGCGACGGGGACTAGGGTCATGCTAAGGCTCTGTTTTTGGGCGGTTCTGAAAAGTGAAGTATAGGAAGTGTAGACGCTGGGAGCGGTTTGGCGGTTTGTGTTTGGTAGATGAGAAGCGCGGGGTGCGCGGGTATGTTCCGCGCTCTGCCATGGGTTTGGTGTGTAGGACAGGCGTTGTTGGCTTGGCGGGCAGAGCGATGGCGGCCCCCTGTGACGGCGTCTTGGTTGACCATGTCGACCGATATCGAACGTTCGCTACTGCCTACTTGTTCTCCCGCGAAGGCGGGAGCCCAGACTGGGTCCCCGCCTTCGCGGGGAAACAGGGGTTGGGCGGAGGGCGGTTGCTATAATGCTGGCCTTCCCAATTGGACCCCGGCCTTCGCCGGGGGGGTGCTCGTTCGCCGGGGTGGAGCCAGTTCGCTGGGGTGGTGCTGGTAGGTTGGTGCCGCTGCTTTCTTTCGGGTCGGCGAGTGGATGCGGGTGATCGCCTTCGCGCCCTTCGAACCTCTAGCCAGCGCGGGTTCATCCTTTGCGGGGCTTTGTTTGGGGGAAAGAGACACCAGATCAGCATGATGACACGGAATCAGCCTCGGGCGAGAGACAGGATCGGGGCGGCGGTGGGTGCTGTCGTGTTGCCGGGGGTGCTGGGTTATGCGCTGCTCAACGGGCTGGTGGTGCCGATGCCGGCGGCGGTGAGCGATGCGTTGAAGGTGTTCGATGCGGCGCCGCCTCCGCCACCGCCGCCCGAGGAGAAGGTGAGGCCTCGGCCTTCGCCTAGTCGCAAGCCGGAGGGGGCTGCGTCGCCGCCTAATTTGAAGTCGAAGGCTACCGAGGTGGTGGCGCCAAAGCCAGTGGTGCCGGTTGTGGTGCCGCCGCCTGTCGTGGTCGCGGAGAAGGCTGGCGTGGGGGCGCAGGCTACGGCGGGGGCTTCGGATATTCGCGGGCCGGGGACCGGAAGTGGCGGAGTCGGGAATGGCACCGGGAGTGGGGGATATGGCGACGGCGATGGCGGCGGGGGCGAGGAGACGCCGCCGGAGTGGCGTAGCGGGCGGTTGCGGGATTCGGATTATCCGCGGGAGGCCGCCGAGACCGGGATCCGAGGGCGGGTGTATGTGCGGTACTTGGTCGAAACCAATGGGCGGGTGTCGGGGTGCCGCGTGACCCGGTCGAGCGGGAGCCGGGTGCTGGATAATTTGACGTGTCGGTTGATCGAGCAGCGGTTTCGGTATGATCCGTCGCTCGATGCGGCGGGGCGGCCGGTGGAGTCTACGATCGTGGAAAGCCACGACTGGTCTATGGATGGGGATTGAAGTCTCAGGCTAGGCGCGCTTTGCTTGGCTTGCCCTCACCCTCGCCGCCTTTGGCGGCTTTCCCTCTCCCCGTTGGGGAGAGGGTTCTTTCAAGCGGTCCAGTTGCCGGATTTGCCGCCGCTCTTGGCGCGGACGCGGATGTCCGTGAGGACCATTGTCTTGTCGATCGCTTTGGCCATGTCGTAGATCGTCAGGAGCGTTACGGTGGCCGCCGTCAGGGCTTCCATTTCGACGCCGGTCTTGCCTTCGGTCGAGGCGGTGGCGGTGGCGGTTACGCCGGTTTCGTCCACCACGAGTTCGATCTCCACCTTGGTAAGCGGGAGCGGGTGGCAGAGGGGGATGAGGTCGCTGGTGCGCTTGGCGGCCATGATGCCGGCGACCCGCGCGACGGCGAGGACGTCGCCCTTCTTCGCGGTGCCGGCGCCGATCGCTGCGGCGGCTTCGGCGGACATGGTGATGCGGCCGGAGGCGACGGCTTCGCGGGCGGTGACCGCCTTGCCGCCGACGTCGACCATTCTTGCCGCGCCGGCTTCGTCGATGTGGGTCAGGCCGGTCATCCGACGAGCGCCCGAGTAGCGGCTTCGACGTCGTCCTGGCGCATGAGTGCTTCGCCGATCAGGAAGCAGTGGATGTCGTGTTCGGCCATCGCGTCGAGTTCCGCGCGGGTCGTCAGGCCGCTTTCGGCGACGAAGGTGCAGTCCTTGGGCGCCTTGCCGACGAGGTCGTAGGTCCGCTGGAAGTCGACCGAGAAGTCGCGCAGGTCGCGGTTGTTGACGCCGATCAGGCGCGACTTGAGCCGCAGCGCGCGCTCCATCTCGTGCGCGTCGTGGACCTCGACCAACACGTCCATGCCGCATTCGAGCGCGGAGGCCTCGATCTCGGCCATCTGGATGTCGTCGAGCGCGGCGACGATGATCAGGATGCAGTCGGCGCCGATCGCGCGCGCTTCGGTCGACTGCCACGGGTCGACCATGAAGTCCTTCCGCAGGACGGGAATGGAGACGGCGTCGCGGGCCGCGGTCAGATAGGCGTCGCAGCCCTGGAACCACTTTTCGTCGGTCAGCACCGAGAGGCAGGCGGCGCCTCCGGCTTCATAGGCGCGGGCGTGGGCGACGGGATCGAAGTCGGCGCGGATCAGGCCTTTCGAGGGGCTGGCTTTCTTGACCTCGGCGACCAGCGCGTAGCCGGTCTTGGCGTCGCCCTTCTTCGCGTCGAGCGCGGCGCGGAAGCCGCGAGGCTTCGACATGCGGGCGATGCCGGCGTCGATGTCGGCGAGCGAGGTCGTGGCCTTGCGCGCGGCAACTTCGGCGCGCTTGGTCTCGAGGATACGGTCGAGCATGGTCATGTCAGTAGGCGATCCAGCGGGCGAGCAGCGCGTCTGCGCTGCCGGTGTCGAGGGCGGCGGCGGCTTTGGCCGCGCCGTCGACAAGATTGGGGACGGTGCCGGCGACCATCAAGGCGGCGGCGGCGTTGAGCAGGACGGCGTCACGGTAGGCGCCGGTCTCGCCCTTGAGCAGGCGGCGGAGCGCGTCGGCGTTGTGGTGCGCGTCGCCGCCGCGGATGTCGGTGATGGCGTGGCGGGTGAGGCCGGCGTCTTCGGGGGCGACTTTAGCGGGCAGCGTTACGGTGCCGACCGAGGCGACGATGCTGGGGCCGGCGCCCGACAGTTCGTCGAGGCCTTCTTCGCCCGAGACGACGAGCGCGGCTTCGGTGCCGAGCTGTTCGAGCGCTTCGGCGTAGAGCGTGACGTAGTCGGGGCGGGCGATGCCGATGAGCTGGCGGGTGGTGCCGGCCGGGTTGGCGAGCGGGCCCATCAGG
Source organism: Sphingomonas sp. PP-F2F-A104-K0414 (assembly GCF_004340945.1). GTDB lineage: Bacteria > Pseudomonadota > Alphaproteobacteria > Sphingomonadales > Sphingomonadaceae > Sphingomonas. The sequence goes on along the minus strand of NZ_SLYD01000005.1, from coordinate 117,488 downwards.
TTGAAGATCGTACGCTTGCCGATGCGTTGGCGGATCGGGGTGATGCGCTTCATCGCCGGGTGGTGGTTGGCGGCGAACAGGAAGGCGATGCCGATCTCGTTCAGGCTTGCCTCGGCGGTGGCGCCGGCGCGGTCCATGTCGAGGCCGAGGACTTCCAGCGTGTCGGCGGCGCCGGCCTTGCTGGAGGCGGCGCGGTTGCCGTGCTTGGCGACGGGCACGCCGGTCGCCGCGACGACGAGCGCTACGGCGGTCGAGACGTTCAAGGTGTGGTGGCCGTCGCCGCCGGTGCCGCAGACGTCGATCGCGCCGGCGGGGGCGTCGATCGGGATCATCCGGTTGCGGAGTGCGCGCGCGGCTTCGGCGATCTCGATGCTGGTTTCGCCGCGGGTCGCGAGGTCGGTGAGGAAGGTGGCGATCGCGTCGTCGCTCGCGCGGGCGTCGAGGATGTCGGCGAACGCTTCTCGGGCGGACTCGCGCGAGAGGGGGGAGCTGGGGTCCGGCAGGAGCGTGGTGGTGGTCACATTCCCCTCCCGCTTGCGGGAGGGGGCAGGGGAGGGGCTTTCTGTCCAGCCAAGGTCGTGGGTGCGGCGCTGCCCTCCCCCGACCCCTTCCGGAGGCGGGAGGGGAGTTGGTGGGGGATGTTCGCCATCTTGAGGAAGTTGGCCAGCATTTCGTGGCCGTGTTCGGTAGCGATGCTTTCCGGGTGGAACTGCACGCCGTGGATCGGCAGCGTCTCGTGGCGGAAGCCCATCACCGTGCCGTCCTGCGCGGTCGCGTTCACCACCAGCGTGTCGGGAACCGCGTTGACGATCAGCGAATGATAGCGCGTGGCGATGAACGGCGAGGGCAGCCCGGCGTACAGCCCGGTATCGTCGTGGACGACGGGCGAGGTCTTGCCGTGCATCAGGCCGCCGCGCTCGACCTTGCCGCCGAAATGCTGGCCGATCGCCTGGTGGCCGAGGCATACGCCAAGCAGCGGCTTGCCGGCATCCGCGCAGGCGGCGACCAGGTCGAGGCTTACGCCCGCCTCGGTCGGCGTGCAGGGGCCGGGGGAAATGAGGAACGCGTCCGCGCCCGACGACAGAGCCTGCCCGGCGGAGATCGCATCGTTGCGGACGACTTCGACCTCGGCACCCAGTTCCATGAGGTAATGGACGAGGTTCCAGGTGAAGCTGTCGTAATTGTCGACGACGAGGATCATGGCGCCGCCATAGCCTAAGCGGGGCCCGGTGCAATATGCCCGCGTCGGGCTGCGGTCGTGCCGGGTCATCGCGATTTCGTCGCGGGCGGGTCGCGATCGGTCGGAGCGACCCCTATATGGCGGAAGCAGCGCAGGCATTCATTCAGTGCGGAGCAATGCCGTGTGACGGACGTTATTCGTTCAAAGGAGCCTGATCCATGTTTCGTACCGTCGTCCTTGCCGCACTGATTGCACTTCCCACAATGGCGTTCGCGCAGGATGCTCAGGTCGCCTCGCCACCGCAGCGCATCCGCAGCGTTACGCTGACCGGTGATCAGAAGTGTCCGCCGTCGACCAACGGCGAGGTGGTGGTGTGCTCGACGCTCGATCAGCCCTATCGCATTCCGAAGGCGCTGCGCGACGATAAGCCGATCGCGGCGCAGAACCAAAGCTGGGTGAACCGTGCCGCGTCGATGGACCAGCTTGGGCGCGTGGCTGGCGGGTTGCCGGATACGTGTTCGGCGGTCGGGACGGGCGGCCAGTCGGGCTGCTTCCTAGCACGGAACAATGCCTATGCACAGGAGCGTCGGGCGCCGGCTAGCGAGACGACGACCACGCCGTAAGCAAAACAGGGTAGGGCAAATGACCTTGTTCTCCCGCGAAGGCGGGAGCCCAGTCTGGGTCCTCGCCTTCGCGGGGAAACATTCTTTATGATTCTTTATTAAGCCGGATTACTGACCGAAGCCCGGTGCCTTAGCCCGGCTGACCGCTTCTCGCGCTGCTGCCAGGATCGCCCCGGCCTTGGCCTCGCACTCGCGCTGCTCGTATTCGGGGACGCTATCGGCAACGATGCCGGCGCCAGCCTGGACGTGGATCGTGCCGTCCTTCACCACCGCCGTCCGCAGCACGATGCACGAATCCATCGAGCCGTCGGGCGAGAAATAGCCGACCCCGCCGGCATAGGCCCCGCGGCGTTCGGGTTCCAACTCGGCGATGATCTGGCAGGCGCGGACTTTTGGTGCGCCGCTGACCGTCCCGGCCGGGAAGCCGGCGAACAGCGCGTCGAGCGCGTCCTTGTCGGGGGACAGCGTGCCGACGACGTTCGAGACGATGTGCATGACGTGGCTGTAGAATTCCACGCCGTAGCTGGCGGTTACCTTCACCGACCCCGGCGCCGCGGCACGGCCGACGTCGTTACGTCCCAGATCGAGCAGCATCAGGTGTTCGGCGCGCTCCTTGGGGTCGGCGAGCAGGCTGACGCGGTTTGCCTCGTCCTCGGCGGCGGACTTGCCGCGGGGGCGCGTGCCGGCGATCGGGCGGATCGTTACTTCGTCGTCGCGGACGCGGACAAGAATCTCGGGGCTCGAGCCGATCAGCGCGAAGCCGGGCAGGTCGAGATGATAGAGGAACGGCGAAGGGTTGATGCGCCTTAGCGAACGGTAGAGCTCGAACGGAGGGAGCGCGAACGGCGTGCTGAAACGCTGCGCGAGCACGACCTGGAAGATGTCGCCGGCGAGGATATAGTCCTTTGCGGTGGCGACCATCTCGCCGTAGCGGCCTTCGGGTAGCGCAGGCGTGTAGACAGGCTCGGCGACGTCGGCGCGGATCGGGGCGGGGACGGGCGTGCTGGCCAGCTTCGCGGCAACCGCATCTAGTCGCTCTTCGGCCTCGGTCACGATCACTTCGGCATTGCGCGACGGATCGGGCCAGGCGGGTGCGACGAGGTACAGCGCGTCGGTCAGGCGATCGAATACGAGCACCACGGTCGGCCGCACGAAGATCATGTCGGGCAGGCCGAGCGGGTCGACCGGCGGTTGCGGTAGCGTCTCGACCAGGCCGATCGTCTCATAGCCGAAATAGCCGACGAGGCAGGCGAGCGCGCGGGGCAGTTCGGCGGGAACCTCTGCGCGGCATTCGGCGACCAGTGCGCGAAACGCATCGAGGGTCGGCACCGGGCACGGCTCGAACGTCTCGCGATCGGTCGCCCAATGACGGTTGATCTCGGCGCTGTGGCCATGCGCGCGGAACAGCAGGTCGGGCGCGAGGCCGATCAGGCTGTGACGGCCGCGGATCTCGCCGCCCTCGACCGATTCGAGCAGGAAGTCGCCACGCCCCGGCTCGATCAGCTTCAGCGCGGCTGCGACCGGGGTTTCGGTATCGGCGACCTGACGACGCCAGACGAGCGCGGGGCGCCCTTCGGCCAAGGCTTCCCGCGCGCTCATGGCGATCAGTTCCCGGTGGCGCCGTTGCCGAGCAGGTCGGCGCGGACGCGGGCGAGCGATGCCGCGTTGGTCTTCACGCCGACATCGGCGCGGACCGCCTTGGCGAACTGCTCGACATATTCGCGACCGACCGAGCGGCCGATATTGGCGCGCGCGGCCTTGATCGCGGCGTCGTTGCCCGCCGCATTGCCACTGGCGATGCTGTCGAGCTTGATGATGAACCAACCGCTGTCGTCGGGCGCGGCGAGCGTCTTGGCGGTGTTCGGCGCCATGCTGAACATCAGCGCGAGCGCGGGCGGCGCACCGCGCGGATCGGCGGCGATCTGCGCACGCGAGGCGGTCAGCGGACGCGCGGCGGGCAGCTTCAAACCGGTCTGCGAAAGCGACTGCTGGATCGGCATGCCCTTGTTGATCCGTGCGAGCACGTCGGCGGCGACTTTCCGCGCAGCCTGACGCGAACGATCGGCGGTCACGTCTTGCAGCACGGCGGCGCGAACCTGTGCCAGCGGGCGCGGCGTCGCGGGGACGACGCGGCCGAGCGCGACGACGGCGAACCCGCCATCGGTGCCGAGCTGGACGAGCTGCGGGCCATCGCCTTCAGTCGCCTGGAATGCGGCGGCCACGAGCGGCGCGATCGCGGGATCGGGCTTGCTGGCCGCGTCATCCGGATTGACGCCGCTCGCGATCAGCGCCGGCGTGGTGACGGCCGCGAGCTTCTGGTCGGCGATCACTTCGTCGAAGGTCGCGTTCTTCGAGAGCGAGTCGTCGATCTTGTCGTGGACGTCGGACAGTGCGGCCGCCGCCTTCTGGATGCCGAGTGCAGCGGCGATCTCACCGCGGACCTGGTCGAGCGAGCGACCGGCGACGTTCTCGATCTTGTCGACCTTGGCGACGGTCCAGCCGAGCTGCGTGCGGACCGGGCCGATCACGGCGCCATTCGCGGCGGCGAACACGGCATCAGCGACCTGTGCGGACGCGGTGTTGGCATAGGCGGCCTTCTCGACGCCCGTCTGCGTGGACGCTTCGAGACCGGCAGCGCGCGCGGCGTCGGCGAGGCTGGTACCGGCCTTCACCTTGGCGGCGAGCGCGGTCGCGCCGGCCTGATCGGCGACGACGACCTGCGTGATCGTGCGCTTCTCGGTCGCGGCGTAGCGTGCGCGGTCCTGCTGATAGGCCTTGGCGATCTCGGCGTCGGTCGGGACGGCCTGCGCCTTGACCCGATCGGGCGAGACGATCGCGTAGCGGACGATCCGGCGCTCAGCGACGGTGTAGCGTGCGATGTTGCGCTTGTAGAAAGTGTTAAGGTCGGCGTCGCTCGGCGCCGGGCCGGCGGGGACGATTGCGGCGGGGATAAAGCCGATCGTGCCTGTGCGCTTTTCGAGCAGCAGCGAAGCGTAGGGAAGCGCGAGCTGGCTCGACACCTGCGTCGCACCGGTGCTGGGGATCGTCAATTGCTGCGCGAACGTATCACGAACGATGTCGGTGCGGATCTGCGCGTCGGTCAGCTTCCGCTGGGCGAGCACCTGACGGTAGAGATTCTCGTCGAACTTGCCGGTCGGGCCCTGCAACGCCGGGATGCTGGCGATCTGGCCGTCGACGGCGCGCTTGCTGACGACCATGCCCTGCGCACGGCCGAACTGCTCGAGCGCCATGCTGGAGATGATCCGGTCGAGCGTGCCGTCGAGCCCGCCCTGGTTGACGAACGTCGCCATGTCGAGTGTCGGCTGTTCCTGGCGGAACCCCTCCAGCTGCGTCTGCGCCTGCGTCTTGACTTCGTTCGCGGTGACCTCGGCCTTGCCGACCTTGGCGACGTCGCCGCCGGTGATCCCGGCGCCGCCCGTCATCGAACTCAGGCCGGTCACGTCACCCGCGGCGAACGCGAGCGCGATCACGCCGAGCACGAGGAAGGTGATGATCACGCCGACCCTGGAGTGGGTAAGACGGCGGAAGAAAGCGAGCATGGACAGCCGATCGACAGGGATAGAACAGGGTTGCTTTACGGGCGCGCGGGCGGCTCTTCAAGTCGGGCGCGTCACGCGGTGATCAGGTCGTGCGGGGTTGTGTGGTGCGGGTGTGGCGCTATCGCTGGGCAAAATATCTGGGAGATGACGATGCGGCGTAAGCTTGTAGCCGGAAACTGGAAGATGAACGGGTCGCGGGCGATGCTCGTCGAACTCGACGCGATCGCTGCGGCAGCGAGTGCCGCGCCGGGGATCGACGTATCGATCGCGGTGCCATTCACGTTGATCGCCGCGGCTTCTGAGCGCGTGCCGAGCCTCGCGATCGGTGCGGAGGACGTCCACGAGGCGGATAGCGGCCCGCATACCGGGTGCGTGTCGGCGGGCATGGTCAAGGAGGTCGGCGCGTCGTTCACGATCGTCGGGCATTCGGAGCGGCGCGCAGATCAGCATGAGACCAGCCACGATGCATGGGCAAAGGCGGCGGCGGCGCGACGGCAGGGGCTGCACGTCATCCTGTGTTGCGGCGAGACCGAGGCGGAGCGCGACGCGGATCGCGCCGAGCGCGTGGTGCAGGCGCAGATCGAGAAATCGGTGCCCGACAATGCCGACGGCAGCTGGTTTACGCTGGCCTATGAGCCGCGCTGGGCGATCGGTACGGGGCGGACGCCTACGTTGGAAGAGATCGCGGCGATCCATGCGATTGCACGGGCGAAATTGCGGATGCTGATTGGCGATGCGGCGGCGGGGGTGCGGATCCTGTATGGCGGCTCGGTGACGGGGGCCAATGCGGCGTCGATTCTCGACACGCCGAACGTCGACGGGGCGCTGGTCGGCGGGGCGAGCCTGACGGCAGACAAGTTCGTGCCGATCATCGAGGCAGCGGCCTCCTTATAGTCGCGGGCGGCGATGGCTTGCGTTGAAAGTCGTTAAGTCCCGATAAACCCTAGCGTCTTATGATTAATTGGCGATTCGGAGGGCGGATCGCTGATCGGCGTGACGCTGCTTTGGTGCGAGGGTTGATATGGCCAGGTGGATTCCCGGGTGCATGAGCGCCTCGATTGCAGTCTGTGCGATTGTCACTGCGATCCCCGCTCGGGCGGAGACTCCGCGCGAACTGCTGACTCAGGCCGGGTTCGTCGATCGCGATCGGAATGTGGCGTTGGCGCGGATCGACAAGGCGGCGGCGGCGGCGGGGCAGGCGCTGAGCCGGTCGCCGAACGATCCGGAGGCGGCGATCATCCAGGCGATGGCGAACGGCTATCGCGCGAAACTGCTCGGCAATCGCGGGCAGGCGATCGCCGCACGGAAACAATATGAGGCGCTGGTGACGCGCTATCCGCGCAATGCCGAGGCGCAGGCGGCGCTGGGCGCGTGGCATGTCGGGGTGATCGCGAAGCTCGGGCGGTTCGTCGGGCGTGCGGTGGCGGGGGCGCAGAAGGCGACCGGATTGGAGGCGCTCGACAAGTCGGTGGCGTTGGGCGGCAACCGTGCGATGTTCGCCGGGCTGGCGGGGTTGTTGCGGCTGGAGCTGGATCCGAACGATGCTCGGGGACGGGCTTTGGTCGAGACCGCGAGCAAGGCGCCGACGCCGAGTGTGATCGACGGGTATGTGCGGAAAGCGGCGCTGGCGGTGTTGGTGCCGCTGCGGGCTGGCGATGCGAATGCGACGAAGGCTTTGGCGGACAAATTGCTGCCGTTCGGGCAGTTCGCGACGGGGTGACATCGCCTTCCGTCATGCAGGGCTCGTTCCGACATCCACGGTGCCGCACATCAGCGGATTGAGACCTTGCGGGACGGTGGCCCCCGGAACAAGTCCGGGGTGACTGGCTTAAAGACGGCCTTGTTGCTTTGCGGCCTCTTCGTTCCCCCGCGGAGGCGGGGGCCCAGGATCCTAAGGTAACTCTCGTAACCCTGGACCCCCGCCTCCGCCGGGGAACGGGTCAACTGTAACGCTTCGCCAACATCGCAAACGCGGCGCGTAGGGCGTAGGCCTCGCCACCCTTTGGTCGGCCCGGTTTCGCCGAGGGTCGCCATGCGAACACGTCCAGATGCGCCCAAGCAGTCCCGTTCGGGACGAACCGGCGGAGGAACAGCGCTGCGGTGACCGCGCCGGCAAAGCCGCCGTCGGGCGCGTTGACCATGTCCGCGACGTCGGACTTCAGCATCTCGTCATAGGCGTTCCAAAGCGGCAGGCGCCACATCTGATCATTTTCCGCTATTCCCGCCTCGAGCAGGTCCGAGGCGAGCGATTCGTCGTCGGTGAAGAGCGGCGGCAGATCCGGACCGAGCGCGACGCGCGCTGCGCCGGTCAGAGTGGCGAAGTCAAGGATCAGCTCCGGGTTGCTCTCGCCCGCCTTGGTCAGTGCGTCGCCGAGGACGAGGCGGCCTTCGGCGTCAGTGTTGGTGTTTTCGACGGTCAGGCCTTTCCGCGTCGCGAGCACGTCCCCGGGGCGGAAGGCGTTGCCGGCGATCGAGTTCTCGACCGCGGGGATCAGCAAATGGAGGCGGACCGGGAGTTTGGCGGCCATCACGAGGCTGGCGAGCGCCAGCGCGTGCGCTGCACCGCCCATGTCCTTCTTCATCAGCCGCATGCCGGCGGACGGCTTGATGTCGAGCCCGCCGGTATCGAAGGTGACGCCCTTGCCGACCAGCGCGACGCGGGAATGCGAGGGATCGCCCCATTCGAGTTCGATCAGGCGCGGCGCGCGGTCCTTGCTCGCCGCCTGCCCGACCGCGTGGATCATCGGGTAGCCGGTCGCGAGCGCATCGCCGCGCGTGGTCGTGACGGTCGCGCCGTGGCGTTTGGCGAGCGTCTCGGCGGCGGCTTCGAGATCGGCGGGGCCCATGTCGGACGCGCCGGTGTTGACGAGATCGCGGACGAGTGCGGTGGCTTCGGCGAGGCGGACCGTCTCGTCAATGTGCGCGGCGTCGGTGGTCAGGAGCACGCGAGGGCCGGTCGGGTCGGGCTTCACGTACCGCGTAAATTGGTGCTGGGCGAGCATCCAGCCGAGCCCGGCCGCGCCGACCGGCCCCTCTGCAAGGCGATACGTGCCCGCGGGCAGCGACGCGCCGAGCGAGGCGATCCGCCACGGCGAGGTCACCGCCTCGTTGCAGACCAGCAGCATCGACCAGTCGTCCGCGGTCTCGCCGGGCAGGACCGCGCGGTCGCCGGGCTTGCCGGTCAGACGGTGCGCGGCGACGGTCGTACGGATGCGCTGCGACTGCTTGGCGAGCCAGCCTTCATACGCATCGGGGTGAACGACGTGGATCGTCCGCGCGGGCTGGCCGCGGTCGGGTTGGAGCATCGAAGCGAAGTCGGTCATTGTGCGGGCGCCACCAGGAGTTGTTCGTATCGGCCGTTCGCGCCGGGCTCGGCATAGGTGCTGAGCGAGAGCGTGCGGTCGGGATAGGTGATGCGGTAGGTGCGGTTGACGAAGCCGCCGCGCAAGCGCGTCTTGCCGGTTTGTGCGAACGCGGTGGGCTCGCCGAGCGCGCTCAGACTCGTCTTGTAATCCGCGAGCGCGACCGGCTTGAAGTAGTAGTTCGCGTCTTCGGTCAGGCCTTTGCGGTCGAGCGTGCCGGTGCGGAGCTGGTCGTAGACGGTGTGAGCTCTGGAGAGGGCGGCGGTGTCTTCCGCATTGGCGGGGGCAGTGGGCAAGACGATCTTGGCGACGCCCGCGGCGATGCGGCTTGTTGCGTCGCTGAACCAGCTGTTGGTGAGGACGACGATCGCCGCCTTGTCATCGGGATAGACGGTGTTCTCGGACAGGAAGCCGACCGCTTCGCCGCTGTGCTCGACATAGCGGCGGCCGTTCGTGCTGCCGGTGAAGACGCCGAGGCCGTAGCCGTTGCTCGATCCGTCGGCGAGTTTCACCGGCGTTTCCTGCGCGGCCCAGTCGTCGGCGGGAAGCGTGGTGCGGTTGAGGCGCGCGACGTCCCATTTGGCGAGGTCTTCTGCGCTCATCGAGAGCTCACCGGCGGCGTAGAGCCAGCCGTCCGCGCTGGGTGTCTCGGGGCGGACCGGGCCAAGCGCGAAGCGGCCATAGCCTTGCGGGAAGGCCTTGCCGATCGCCTTGTCCTGGTCGAGCGCGCGGATGTCGAGTGGCTTGAAGATGCGCTGCTGGAGGAAGGCGAGCAGCGGTTGATGCGCGACCTTCTCCACAATGAGCCCGGCGACGACGTAGCCCGTGTTCGAATATTGCCACTGCGTGCCGGGCTGGAAATCGAGTGGCTTCTTGGCCCAGCGATCGACGATCTGCTGCGGCGTGACGGGCTTGGCCATCGCCGCGAAGCTGTAGTCCTGCGGCCAGTAATCCTGCAGGCCGGAGGTGTGGCTGAGCAGCTGGCGGATCGTGATGCGGTCGCCGCCGGTGATGCCGGGGATGTATTTGGCGACAGTGTCGTCGAGGCTGAGCTTGCCTTCGTCTTCGAGCAGCAAGATCGCGGCGGCGGTGAACTGCTTGGAGATCGAGGCGATCTGGTAGGGGAGCTTGGGGTCCGCGACGGCGATCGCCTCGGACGGTTTGCCGTACGCCTTCGCGAACACGATCCGGCCGCCGCGCACCACCGCGATCGAGGCTGAGGGCACGCCGGTATCGCCGAGCGCGCCGGTGACCAGCGTGTCGATCTGCGCGGTTTCGGCGGGGGTGAGCGATTGCGCGATGGCGGGGGCCGGGAGCAGCGCGGCGGCGGCGAGGAGGCGAAGGATCATGCGCGCAACGAAGCAGAACCGGCGTGCGCGCGCAACGCCGTGATTTTTATTCCGTGGCGGTTGAACGGGTTAGGATGTGACAGAAATGTTGACGGAACAGGGCGTGATAAACGCACGTTTCATCGCGGCGCCGGGAGCCTTTTACGCCTTAGGGGACACACTCATGCTGTACACCATCGCCGTCATCCTGCTGATCCTCTGGCTGGCAGGGTTCGCCTTTCATGTCGCAGGCGGGTTGATCCACATCCTGCTGGTGATCGCGGTCATCGTCGTTTTGGTGAAGCTGTTCACCGGGCGCAACGTGGTCTGACGGACTCGCGAACTTAGCCGTTCTCCCGCGGACGCGGGAGTCCAGGGTTACCAACGGTATCGTTCGAGATCCTGGACCCCCGCTTTCGCGGGGGAACAGCTAATTAGACGGGAACGCCGTAGAGGTCGTGATCGTCGGCATCCTCGATCGTGACCGGGACGATGTCGCCGACTGTCAGGTGTCCGGCATCGCGAAGGAAGACTTCGCCATCGATCTCCGGCGCGTCCGCCTGTGAGCGGCCGGTGGCGCCTTCTTCGTCGACCGCGTCGATGATCACGTCGAGCGTGCGACCGATCTTGGCCTGCAACTTGGCCGCGGAGATCGCCGCGGTCTTTTCCATGATGCGGGCGTAGCGCTCTTCCTTGAGCTCTTCGGGCACGTGGTCGGGGAGCAGGTTCGCCGCAGCACCCTCGACAGGCTCGAAGCGGAAGGCGCCGACGCGGTCAAGCTGGGCTTCGTCGAGCCAGTCGAGCAGATACTGAAAATCTTCCTCGGTCTCGCCGGGGAAGCCGACGACGAAGGTCGAGCGGATCGTGATGTCGGGCGCGATCGTTCGCCAGTTATGGATGCGCTGGAGCACTTTCGCGTCGTTGCCGGGACGCTTCATGCGGCGCAGCACCGACGGCGCGGCGTGCTGGAACGGGATGTCGAGATACGGCAGCACGAGGCCCTCCGCCATCAGCGGGATGACGTGGTCGACGTGCGGGTACGGGTAGACGTAGTGGAGGCGGACCCACGGCGCGATCTTGCCGAGTTCGCGCGAGAGGTCGGTCATGTGCGCGCGGACGTCTCGGGCTTCGTTCCGCGACATCGGGCCACCGGTCTTCACCGGCCAGCTGGCGTGGCGCAGGTCGACGCCGTACGCCGAGGTGTCCTGGCTGATGACCAGCAGTTCCTTGGTGCCGGCTTCGACCAGCTTCTCCGCCTCGCGCAGGATCGCGTCGGGGCGGCGGCTGACGAGGTCGCCGCGCAAGGACGGGATGATGCAGAACGAGCAGCGGTGGTTGCAGCCCTCCGAAATCTTCAGATAGCTGTAGTGACGCGGGGTCAGCTTGAGGCCGGCATCGGGGATCAGGTTGAGGAACGCGGACGGCGGCATCGGTGCGGCTTCATGAACCGCGCCGACGACCTGCTCGTATTCGTGCGCGCCGGTGATCGCGAGGACCTGCGGGAAGCGCGCGCGGATCGCGTCGGCTTCCTTGCCCATGCAGCCGGTGACGATCACGCGGCCGTTCTCGGCGATGGCCTCGCCGATCGCCTCGAGGCTTTCCTCCTTGGCGGAGTCGAGGAAGCCGCAGGTGTTGACCAAGACGATGTCGGCGCCGGCGTAGTCGGGCGACATCTGGTAGCCGTCGCCGCGGAGCTGGGTGAGAATCCGCTCGCTGTCGACGAGGTTTTTCGGACAGCCGAGCGAGACCATGCCGATCTTCGGCGGGGAGGGGAGTGTTGTTGCCATGAAGCCCGCGCACATAGGCGCAAAGTTCGGTTTTTTCTAGGCGGCGGAAAATGCATCATCCAAGAGGGGGCGCCATGGGTGGGCGGATTGCGCGGGAAGGAACCGATATGCTGGCGATTGGACTGATGTCGGGGACGTCGCTCGACGGGATCGACGCGGCGTTGATCGAGACCGACGGCGAGGCGTTCGTGCGGCCGATCGCGTTTCGCGGCGAGCCCTATTCGGATGCGGCGCGGGCGCAGCTGGCGGAAGCCACTCGCATGGCGCTGACGTTCGACAAGCCGCGAGCGAGTCCGCCGGTGGTCGCGGCGGGGGAGTTGATTACGCGGGCTCACGTGTTTGCGGTGCATAAGTTGCTGGCGGATGCGGGGGTTGCGGCGGCGGATGTCGATGTGATCGGCTTTCATGGGCAGACGATCGCGCATCGGCCGGATCGGCGCTGGACGTGGCAGATCGGCGACGGGGCGGCGGTCGCGCGGGCTACCGGGATCACGACGGTATCGGATTTTCGGTCTGCGGATGTGGCGGCTGGCGGGCAGGGGGCTCCGTTGCTGCCGGTGTATCATGCGGCGCTGGCGGCGGGGCTCGAGGGGCCGGTCGCGGTGCTGAACCTTGGTGGGGTGGGGAACATCACCTTCATTCCCGGCGGGCGGGAGATGCATGATTCGCGCGAGATGTCGCCGGAGCGGGCGCAGATGAGCGATCGCGATGGGCTGGTGGCGTTCGATACGGGACCGGCGAATGGGTTGATCGATAGTTGGGTCGAGGCGGAGACTGGTGCGCGGTATGATGCCGGGGGTGCGTTGGCGGCGTCCGGGCGCGTGGACGAGACGGTGTTGACGGCGATGCTCGATCATCCGTTTTTCGATGCACCTCCGCCAAAGTCTTTGGATCGGAATGATTTTACGATCCAGCCGGCTCGGGGGTTGTCGGCGGCTGATGGGGCGGCGACTTTGACGGCGTTTACCGCGGCGACGGTGGCAGAGGCTTTGCGGCACTTGCCGGCTCGGCCGGTTCGGTTGCTGGTGGCGGGGGGTGGTCGGCACAATCCGACGATGCTGGCGATGATTGCGGATCGGACCGGGTTGGTGGTGGAGCCTACCGATGTGCTCGGGTGGAACGGCGATGCGTTGGAGGCCGAGGGGTTCGCGTATATGGCGGTTCGGACGCTGAAGGGGCTGGCGATCAGTTTTCCGGGGACGACTGGGGTTCCGGTGGCGATGGCTGGTGGGGTTGTGGATCGGGTTTGAGTGCGTTTCGCCTGACGCTTGCCCCGTAAGAAGGAAGCTTGTTCTCCCACGAAGGCGGGACCCCAGTCTGGGCTCCCGCCTTCGCGGGAGAACAAGGGGGCGGGGGTGGCGCTCGCGTTACTCGCACCCACTCCACGGTAAACGCGCTTTATTGCTACCACCCCGGCGGAGGCCGGGGCCCAATTGGAAAGGTTGCGGTAACGGAGCGCGCGCTCAGTTAGCGACGTCCCCCAATTGGGCCCCGGCCTTCGTCGGGGTGGTGCACCGGACTAGGTGCACCAAGCTATCAGTGCGGCTTCTTCGCCTTTGCCGGCTTCTTCGGCTCGGGCTTTTTCGGCGGTGCCTTCTTCTCCGCCGCGTCCTTCGCACGCAACGCAGGCGCCGCGATCGCCGCTGCAATACCAGCAATAACCGTCGCGCCGACCGCGATCGCCGTCTTCGGGTGCGACTTCACCGCGTCCGTCGCGGTCGCGAGGCCAGCCTTGGCCGCATCGGTCGCGTCCTCGACCCAATCGCTAGCCGCCGACGTCTTCTTCGCGTCGGACTTCGGCTTGTGGTCGTCGTCGTGATGAACCTTGGCGTGCGGCATGGCGGAGTTGGGGATCGACGACATAGGGCTTGTCCTTCGGTAAGGGATGATGCCCGATAAACCGATCGCGTCCGTGACGGTTCCGTTACGGTCAGCGGCTCACCGCGCCGAAGTCACCGTTTGCGGGTCAGCTCGCGCATCGCGTCGTCGAGCCCGGCGAGGCTCAGCGGGTACATGCGGTCAGTCATCAGTTCGCGGATGATCCGCACCGACTGCGAATAGCCCCATTGCGCCTCGGGCACCGGGTTGAGCCACGCCGCCGCCGGATAGGTGTTGGTCAACCGCTGCATCCACACCGCGCCCGGTTCCTCGTTGAAATGCTCGACCGAGCCGCCGGGGTGGGTGATCTCGTACGGGCTCATCGACGCGTCGCCGACGAAGATCAGCTTGTAGTCGTGGCCGTATTTGTGGAGCAGGTCCCACATCGGCGTGCGCTCGGCGAAGCGCCGCGTGTTGTCCTTCCACACACCCTCGTACGGGCAATTGTGGAAGTAGAAGAATTCGAGGTTCTTGAACTCGGTCGTCGCGGCCGAGAACAGTTCCTCGCACAGCTTGACGAACGGGTCCATCGAGCCGCCGACGTCGAGGAACAGCAGCAGCTTCACCGCATTGCGGCGCTCGGCGCGCATGACGATGTCGAGATAACCCTGCCGCGCGGTGCCGGCGATCGTGCCGTCGATGTCGAGTTCGTCGGCGGCGCCGTCGCGGGCGAAGCGGCGCAGGCGGCGGAGTGCCACCTTGATGTTGCGGGTGCCGAGTTCCTTGGTGTTGTCGAGGTTGCGGAACTCGCGCTGGTCCCAGACTTTCAGCGCGCGCTTGTGCGTGCTTTCGCCGCCGATGCGGACGCCTTCGGGGTTGTAGCCGCCGTTGCCATACGGGCTCGTGCCGCCGGTGCCGACCCATTTGTTGCCGCCCTGGTGGCGTTCCTTCTGCTCCTCGAGGCGTTTTTTGAGCGTCTCCATGATCTCGTCCCACGAGCCGAGCGACTTGATCGCCGCCATCTCCTCGGGGGTGAGGAATTTCTCGGCGACCGCCTTCAGCCAGTCCTCGGGGACTTCGCCGGCGGGGGTGCCGTAGCTGGTGGCGAGGCCGCGGAAGACCTTGGCGAAGACCTGGTCGAACTTGTCGAGCAGCCCCTCGTCCTTCACGTACACCGCGCGGGAGAGGTAGTAGAAATCCTCGGGTGTCCGCTCGATCACCTCGGCGTCGAGCGCCTCCAGCAGGATGAGGTGCTCCTTGAGGCTGGCGGGAATGCCGGCGCTGCGGAGTTCGTCGAGGAAGTTCAGGAACATGAGGTCACTCCGTCACTTTGCCGCCGCAGCCGCGATCGGCAGTTCGATCGCGCTGGCCTGCGCGGCCGAGTGGAAGACGCTGATCGTGGCCTTGCGGTAGTCGGCGGGCTCCGCGTCGAAGATGTTGGGGACGTAGGTCTGCGGGTTGCGGTCGTAGAGCGGGAACCAGCTCGACTGGACCTGGACCATGATGCGGTGGCCGGGGAGGAAGACGTGGTTGGCGTTGGGTAGCACGACGCGAAAATGCGTCGGCTGGCCGGCGACGATCGGGGTCGGCTTCTCGAAGCTACCGCGATAGCGGCCGCGGAGAATGTCCATCGAGACGGCGAGCTGGTAGCCGCCCATCTCGGGCTTGTCGGAATATTCGGCGGGATAGACGTCAATCAGCTTCACCACGAAATCGCCGTCGGTGCCGGTGGTGCTGGCGATCAGGTCCGCGACGGGCGCGCCGGCGATCGCGACTGAGGTCGTCAGTGGGGGCGTCTGGTAGGTGAGGACGTCAGTGCGGTCGGAGAACGGGCGCTGATCGTCGACCAGCCATTGCCGCCAGGTCGAGCCGGTCGCGTAGGTCGGGCGGATCGGGCGGAGGCGGTAGGGGATCGGCTTGGTGGGGTCGGAGATGTAGTCGTCGTGGCCGTCCTGCGCGGGGGCGGTCGGGGCGAGGCCGCTGGCGGGCTGGAAATAGAGTTTCTGCGTGGCGGTCGAGTTCGGCCAGCCGGCGAGCGTCTGCCACTGGTTAGCGCCGGTCTGGAACGCGGTGACGGGGGCGAGTGGTGCGGGGCTACCGCCGGTCTTCAGCGCGCCGTTCAGGAATGGCAGCAGGACGTTCTTGCGGAACCAGAGCGCGGTGTCGGCATCGAAGCGGATCGCGCCGAGGGTCGAGCCGTCGCCGTTCGCGCCGCCATGCGCCCATGGGCCGAGCGCGAGGTGGTTGACGTGGTTGGGGTCGACTTTCGATACGGCTTCGTAGGCCGCGACCGCACCGTAGATGTCTTCCTGGTCCCATTGGCTGGCGACCCAGAGCGTCTGCACCGTCTGCGGTTGCTTCGGCAGGATCGTCTCGAGCGCCTGACCCTGCCAGAACGCGTCGTAGCTCGGGTGATCGTGGAGGCGATTGACGAAGGGGAGTTGTTCGAGACCGCGGCTTTTCACGAAATCGGTGGCGGATCCGGCGCGGAGGAACGTGTCGTAGTCGTCGTAGGCGTCGCGCCAGAGGTCGCCCGCTTCGCCCTTCGCGGCGTCCTGCGTGTAGTAGTAATCGTAGCCGATCTGGCGGAAGGCGCCGCCGTGGAAGTCGTCGTCGCCCTTCCAGGTGTTGATGACCGGGTTCATCGGCACCGCGGCTTTCAGCGCGGGATGCGGGTTCACGAGCGCCATCGCGGCCATCATGCCGTCATAGCTGCCGCCGATGATGCCGACGCGGCCGTTCGAGTTCTTGAGGTTCTTCACCAGCCATTCGATCGTATCGTAGGCATCGGTCGAGTGATCGACCTTCGTCCTGTTGAGCGGGCCGATCAGCGGGCGTTCGTTGATATAGGCGCCGTTCGAGCCGTTCTTGCCGCGAACGTCCTCGAACACGCGGATATAGCCCGCGTCGAAGAACATCGCGTCGGCAGCGCGCAGGTTCATCGCGCCGCTGGGGCTCGACGACCGGCTGGCGGCGCTTTCGGCGTTGTAGGGGGTGCGCTGGAGCAGGATCGGGGCGTCGGTGAGCCCCTTGCGCTGGACGATGGCCGCGTGGAGCGTGACGCCGTCGCGCATTTTGATGTCGACCTCGCGTCGGTCGAAGTCGAAGCTCGCATTGGCGGGGACGAACTTGGCGGGAATGTCACCACCGGGCGGCGGGGACTTTTCCTTTTGCGCGCCGACGATTGCGGGGGCCGACGTGGCGAGCAAGGCCAGCGTCATCGTCGTTAGGGTCTTGAGCCGCATCATCATCCTCACCGTCTTTTCCGCGACGGTGGTGGCACGGTTTCGAGGGTGGCGGCAATCCTCTACCCTCCGTCATCCTGACGAAAGGCAGGACCCAACGTTATAAAGGACGGCGGCCGGAACTCTGGGTCCTGACTTTCGTCAGGATGACGTGCGGAGCGTTAGCGGGCGATTGGTTCGCCGCTCACCGGGACATAGGCGTCGATCAGTGCGCCGACATAATCAGGGTTGCGGCTGGTCAGTTCGGGGGCGGCATGCGCGTGGCCGTAGATGAAGCCGTAGACCGGGTAGACGCCCCCACCGAGGCCGTCGACGTCCTTGTACCAGACCTTCACGTCGCTCCAGTCGTTGTTGCGCGACACGTCGAACAGCGTGACGTCCTGTTCGGCATGTCCGCGTTCGCCGTTCTGCCGCGACCAGTTTGCATGCGTCAGCATCACGACGCGCTTCTCGACGACGCGGCTGACAACCGCGACATGCCCCATCGGCAGGCGCGCGGTCTTGGCGAAGACGATCACCGCGCCTTCCTTGGGCTTGTGCGTGCGTTCGTATTTGCCGTCGGCCTGGCTCCACCAGGTCCAGGCATTGCCGTAGATCTGGATGCCCGACGCGGCGCGCGCGAACGGCACGCATTCGCCGACATAATTAAGCAACGAGCTGGCATTGGCGCTGGCAGCCGATGCGGTGAGGGCGATGGCGAGGAGCGTTCGAGGGAGTCGCTTCATGGGCCGACGGTATCAAGCGGCTGATGACTGGTCGGTTGCGGCCTATGGTTAACGAGGCGCTCTGCCGCGTTTTTCGGGCAGATCGCCGCGGGCATACAGCGCCCAGTCTAGCCCGGAGAGCGCGAGATGGCGGCCGGCCTGCACGAGCCGGTAACGATCGTTGCAGCGAGCGATCATGCTGGCCGGGGCCGTCGTCGGATCTAGATCGATGAACACGAAGGCGGCTTTGGAACAGGTCTGGCGGATCGCGAGCGGATATCCGATACTGCGCGCGGCGACGTCGAGTACTGGAATCGGGCGGATCGTATCGACCAGGACCGTCGTGCCGAGCGGAACGCGGGACTGCATCGTAGCGATCGCCCGTGCCGGGTCGCCGCGCGCTGCAGCGGCGAGCGCATAGTCGCGATGCAGGGACGCACATACCACAAGCAACGTAAGGACGATCGCGACGCCTTTGCGCCAACCGCCGTGACGGATCGCTGCGCGCGCGGAATCGGCCAGCAGCAGAAGCAACCCGACGACCGCGACCAGATAATAGCGTGCGAAGCCGGCGTTGCCGATCCGCCAAAGCGCTACGCCGAGGACCAGCGGGAAGGCGATCGTTGCGAAGAGGTAGAACGGACGACGATCGGATGCGGCGCGCCATAACAATGCGGCGATCGCAACCAGCGCCACGCCGATCGTCGCGGTCGCAACGGGCAGTGCGAACCCGGTGGTGTAGGCGATCGTCTCCGCCAGCACGTCGGCGAACGCGGCGAGCGTGAAGCTCGGATAGCCGCCCGCCTGAAAGCCGGTCGTGCTCGCAGAGGCAGCGGCGATGACGAACGCGACGACCAGTGCGAAGACGGCGGCTGAAGGACCGAGCGCGCGCGCGGTCGTGGCGACGGCGGAGTCGATCGAACCGCGGCGGCTGCGTGTCGTGACGATCCAGCCAGCGTACGCGGCGAGCGCGAAGAGGTAGGTGAGTTGCGCGAGCAGTCCCGCCAGCGTCAAGGCGGCGAGGGCCCAGGCGGGCGGGGCGTCGTTACGGTGGGGGTCGCTGTCGAGCCAGCGGTCGATCAGCAGGACCGACAACAGCATCGCGAGCAGCATCGGCCCGTAGCCGCGCGCTTCTGCACCATAGGCGACTAGGATCGGTGATACTGCGAACAGGAGTGCGGCAATCAGTCCGGTCGTGGCGTCGCGCCGCCAGCCGATCGCCCCGGCCACCGCGATCGAGAGCGTGCCGGTCAGAATCGAGAATGCGCGGATCAGCAGAGGTGGCGCGTAGGGGCCGACCAGCAGGATCCATAGGCTGTTGAGATAGTGATTATTGTCGTGGTTGATCCGCCAGAAGATCCCCCAGGCGGAGCCGGCTTGCGCGACGAACTGCGCGGACCATGCCTCGTCGACCCATAGGCCACCGCGGGCGCTCCACAGGCGTAATGCGAGGCCGAGCAAGATGATCGCTGCGAGCGCTGCCGTTGCGCGGCGCGGTTGGATCGACGGCTTTTGCTGGATCAGCATAGTGCTGTCGCTGGGAGACGTTCATGAATGTCGGAACGTGATGATCCTCCCCCGCCAGGGGGAGGTGGCAGGCGAAGCCTGACGGAGGGGGCGGCAAGGGGTAACATCGGTTTCGTGTCCTCCCCCTCCGTCGCCTTTGGCGCCACCTCCCCCTGGCGGGGGGCGGATCGGAATCACCGCGCCCCCTATGTCGCTAATAGATTAACGCCGTCCTTACCCCTGGTTCTTCTGGCGCTTCGCCATGAACGCGAGGCGTTCGAACAGCATGACGTCCTGTTCGTTCTTGAGCAGCGCGCCGTGCAAGGGCGGGATCGCCTTGGTCGGGTCGCGGTTTTGGAGGATGTCGAGGGGCATGTCCTCGTGGAGCAGCAGCTTGAGCCAGTCGAGCAACTCGCTGGTCGAGGGCTTCTTCTTCAGGCCCGGCACGTCGCGGACGTCGTAGAATAGGTCCATCGCCTTGCTGACGAGGATCTTCTGGATGCCGGGGAAGTGGACGTCGACGATCGCCTGCATGGTCTGGCGATCGGGAAACTTGATGTAGTGGAAGAAGCAACGGCGGAGGAACGCGTCGGGCAGTTCCTTCTCGTTGTTCGATGTGATGATGACGATCGGTCGCTCGACCGCGCGCACGGTTTCCTTTGTCTCGTAGACGTGGAACTCCATCCGATCGAGTTCCTGCAACAGGTCGTTCGGGAACTCGATATCGGCCTTGTCGATTTCGTCGATCAGCAAGACGGGCGGCGCGGGCTGCGTGAACGCCTCCCAGAGCTTGCCCTTGCGGATATAATTGCCGATGTCGTGGACGCGCGCATCGCCGAGCTGGCCGTCGCGCAGGCGGGCGACCGCGTCATATTCGTACAGGCCCTGCTGCGCCTTGGTGGTCGACTTGATGTTCCACTCGATCAGCGGCGCGCCGAGCGCCTTGGCAATCTCGTAGGCGAGCACGGTCTTGCCGGTGCCGGGCTCACCCTTGATCAGCAGCGGGCGACGCAGCGTGACGGCGGCGTTGACCGCAACCTTCAAATCGTCGGTCGCGACGTAGCTCTGGGTGCCCTCGAAGCGCTTCATGCGATGTCCCGTCCGGTTCTGAATACCGGGTATGGATAGAGGGTTTTCGCAGCCCCGTGCAAGCCGGTTACAGATCGCCGCGGGCGCTCGCACGGGCTTCGAGCAGCGACCACAGGCCGCGGTGCTGCGCGAACAGCTGTTGCGCGCCGAACAGGATAGCGCGCTGGGTGCCGGGGGACGTGCCGAGCTCCGCGATCACCGCCTCGGTGTCGGAGTCCGATGGAAATGTCGGTGCGGGGATCGCGAGACCGAAGCGTTCCGCGGCGATATCGAGCATGACGCGGATCGCCCCCCAATCGAGTAGCAGCGCCGCGACCGCGCCGGTCGCGCAGCCGCGCCGCTCGGACCGGGCGAGCATTTCGAGTGCGTGGCGTTCGCCGACCAGCGCCGACTCGGTTTCCGCCTGGCCGGGGGTCGAGGGCAGCGGGCCGACCGCGGCAGTCAGCTGCGCGAGATAGGTGCGCTCGTCGACGAATCCGGCGGCGGCGGCGGTCAGCCAGTCCTGTGCCTCGGGCTGGGCCGCGTATGTCAGGACATCGGCGATCATGCCGGGATGGTCGCCGTGCACCGAGCACAGCGCGTGGACCGCGTCGGTGAGGTTGCGAGCCGCCTGCCCGCCGGCAACGAGGCGGCGATAATGGGAGTGCGCGACGCTGCTATCGGCCTCGGCCAGCCGGACGAGCGCCTGCCATGTGCCGTGCTCGCCTACGGGCTCGATGCCCTGCGGTATTGTGGTCGAGACCATCATACTCCGGTCGTGCTGCGCCGTGGAACGATCGTCCACGGCGGGGTTCTCGTCGGTCCGTTTAAACGAAGCGCGTAAAGACGCGGTTTACGTGGTGGTAATTATCTCATGCTCATCGGTCGACAATCGGAATGGTCTAGATCGTCGTTGCGATGCGCCCTTTACGCCGCCTCATGCCGTCGCGATAACGCGCCACCGAACATCTTCGGGCCGTCGGGCGGTATCCGGCGGGATGATCCCACGGAGTCTACAGGATGCGAACATGGTTGCTCGGGCTTGCGCTTGCTTCGGTCGGAACCGCCGCGATGGCTGCTGATCAGGTGGCCCCGGCGGTAGCGCCCGCCGAGCCGGTCAAGCCTGTCGAGGCGGCTAAACCCGGTGATCTGACGATGGCACGCGTGTTCGGAAATCCGGACCTGTCTGGGTCGCAGCCCCGTGCGGTGCGGCTGTCGCCGGACGGCACGTTGCTGACGAGCTTGCGCAACCGCGACGACGAGAAGGAGCGCTTCGATCTCTGGGCGGTCGATACCGCAACCGGGCAGGCGCGCATGCTGGTCGATTCGAAGAAGGTCGGCAGCGGTGCCGAGCTGACCGAAGCCGAGAAGATGCAGCGCGAGCGTGCACGGATCGGCGGGCAGAAGGGCATCGTCGCGTATGACTGGGCGCCCGACGGCAAGTCGATCCTCGTGCCGCTCGATGGCGACCTGTATCTCGCAGGGCTCGACGGCAAGGTCACGCGGCTGACCAACACGCCCGGCGGCGAGCTGAACCCGGTGGTCAGCCCCAAGGGCGGCTTCGTCTCGTTCGTCCGCGACCAGAACGTCTTCGTCCAACCGCTCAGCGGTGGCGCCGCGCGGGCTGTCACCACCGGAGGGGGCGGCACGGTCCACTTCGGCGAGGCGGAATTCGTCGCGCAGGAGGAAATGGATCGCCGCACCGGATACTGGTGGTCGCCCGACGAGCGCTATGTCGCGGTCGAGCGGTTCGACGAGGCGCCGGTGCACACCGCAACGCGTGCGTCGATCGGCGCGACCGGGACCAAGGTGTATGAGCAGCGCTACCCGGCGGCCGGTACGCCCAACGTGCTGGTCGACCTGTATATCATGAAGCCCGATGGTTCGGGGCAGGTGAAGGTCGATCTGGGCACCAACCCGGATATCTATCTGGCGCGCGTAGACTGGACGCCGGACGGCCGGATGCTGCTGGTCCAGCGCCAGAGCCGCGACCAGAAGCTGCTCGAGATGCTGCGTGTCGATCCGGCGACCGGCAAGTCGACGGTGCTGTTCACCGAGAAGTCGGGCGTAAAGAGCTGGCTCAACCTGTCGGATGCGTATCATGTGCTCAAGGACGGCAGCCTGATCTGGCGGTCGGAGCGGAGCGGCTACGGGCATCTCTACCGGTTCGCATCGGGCAAATGGACGCAGCTGACCAAGGGCGACTGGGTCGTGACCGATCTGGTCGGCGTGGATGAAACCAAGGGGCGGCTGTTCTTCCTCGGCAACAAGGACGACGTGCTCGAGCAGCAGCTCTATTCGGTCGACGTCGCCAAGCCGAACGCGATCACCAGGCTGACCGAAGCCGGCTGGTGGAACAGCGCGACGATGGATGCCGCCGCAAGCCGCTTCATCATCTCGCGCTCGAACCCGAAGCAGCCGACGCAGGTCTATCTGGCGGATGCGACCGGCAAGCGGATTTCGTGGATCAACGAGAATGCGGTGGTCGAGGGGCACCCTTATTACCCGTATCTGTCGAGCCATCAGCAGACCAAGTTCGGGACGCTGAAGGCCAAGAACGGCATGACTCTCTATTACGAGATGATCACGCCGCCATTGGAGCCGGGCAAGAAATACCCGGTGTTCTTCGAACATTACGGCGGCCCCGGCACCGGCCAGCAGGTCACGCGCGGCTGGCAGGGGGCGCTGCCGCAGTATCTGGTCGATCGCGGCTGGATCTATTTCAAGATCGACAATCGCGGCTCGTATAATCGCGGCAAGGCGTTCGAGGACCAGATCTATCACGCAATGGGCACGGTAGAGGTCGAGGACCAGCTGTCGGGTGCGAATTACCTGAAGTCGCTGCCGTTCGTCGAGCCGAGCAAGATCGCGACCTATGGCTGGTCGTACGGCGGCTATATGTCGCTGAAGATGCTGGAGAAGACGCCGGGCGTGTATGCGGCCGCTGTTTCCGGCGCGCCGGTCACCGACTGGCAGCTGTACGACACGCATTATACCGAGCGCTATCTGGGCGATCCAGCGAAGGACCCGGCGAGCTATGCGACGTCGGCGGCGGTCGAGGAGGCGAACCGCATCGTCGATCCGTTGCTGCTGATCCATGGCATGGCGGACGATAACGTGTTCCTCGACAATTCCACCAAGGTCGCCGCGCGCATGCAGGCGACCGCGACACCGTTCGAGATGATGTTCTACCCCGGCTACACGCACCGCGTATCGGGGCCTGGGATCAGCGAGCATGTCTGGGGGACGATCCTCAACTTCCTCGACCGGACAGTGAAGGACAAGCCGGTGCCTGAGGTTGCGCCAGCGCCGGTGAAGTAGCCGGCGGTGCGGTTCGTCGAGACGTTTCACCTGTGGCCTTTCCTCGACACGGTGGTGAGTTACATCGCCGCGTTCGTGTTCGGGACGTTGATCGGGGCGGAGCGGCAGTATCGCCAGCGGACCGCGGGGTTGCGGACGAACACGCTGGTCGCACTCGGGTCGGCGGCGTTCGTCGATCTCGGGCAGCGGCTGGGTGGCGACGTCGAGTCGATCCGGATCATCGCCTATGTCGTGTCGGGGATCGGCTTCCTCGGCGCGGGCGTGATCATGAAGGAAGGGATGAACGTTCGCGGGCTGAACACTGCGGCGACGCTGTGGTGCTCGGCGGCGGTGGGGTCGTGCGCGGGCAGCGACATGATCGCGGAGGCGGGATTGCTGACGTTCGTCGTGCTGCTGGCGAACACCGCGTTGCGGCCGCTGGTCGACGGGATCAACCGCATCCCGACCGAGGGGCGGACGATCGAGGCTACCTATAGCGTGATGGTGACGGTCGCGGCGGGAGATGCTGGGCCGATCGGCGATCTGGTGGTCGAGCATCTGGAGGCTGCGCAGTTGCAGGTGGCGGAACTGGACGTGACCGAGCGGGGGGAGGACCGGGTCGAGATTGCGGCTACGCTGGTGGCGACGAACGTGCCGGCTGGGGAGCTGGATGCGATCACGGATCACCTGGCGAAGGTGCACGGGATCGAGCATGCGACATGGCAGGCGCGGACGCACGATTGAGGCGGGGGCGGATCTAGCTGTGCACCTTCCCCAGCCACCACCCCGGCGAAGGCCGGGGCCCAGTTGGAAAGGTCGCAGTAGTGGACCACAGCGCTCAGTTGGCAACGTCCCCCAACTGGGCCCCGGCCTCCGCCGGGGTGGTGCTACTGCTGGGGCAGGTGCTGATCCATATCGCTGAACACTAGCGTGTTCCCCCGCGAAGGCGGGGGCCCAGATTGGGCTCCCGCCTTCGCGGGAGAACACGGAAGGGAGGGGTGTCGTCTCCCAGGTCCGGGCAAACCTCGCGAGCCCCAAACTCCCCCTATCCGCGCAACAAGTCGAAAGCCGTTGGACCTCGTGGCGCAACGTCGGTACTGCCCGCCCCAAGTCCAATCGGAGTGACAACATGGGTTATCGGGTGGTGGTCGCGGGCGCGACCGGCAATGTCGGGCGTGAGATCCTCAACATCCTGGCGGAACGCGAGTTTCCGGCGGACGAGATCGCCTGCGTCGCGTCGTCGCGCAGCCAGGGGTTGATGGTCGACTATGGCGACACCGGCAAGCAGATCAAATGCACGAACATCGAGCATTTCGACTGGAACGGCTGGGACATGGCGCTGTTCGCGATCGGCTCCGAGGGCTCGGCGATCTATGCGCCGATAGCCGCCGCGGCCGGCTGCGTGGTGATCGACAATTCGTCGCTATACCGCATGGACCCCGACGTGCCGCTGATCGTGCCCGAGGTGAACCCCGAGGCGATCGACGGCTACAAGGTCCGCAACATCATCGCCAACCCGAACTGCTCGACCGCGCAGATGGTCGTCGCGCTAAAGCCGCTGCACGACGCCGCGAAGATCCTGCGCGTGGTCGTCTCGACCTACCAGTCGGTGTCGGGCGCGGGCAAGGCGGGCATGGACGAGCTGTTCGAGCAGAGCCGCAACATCTTCGTCGGCGATCCCGCAGAGCCCAAGCTGTTCACCAAGCAGATCGCCTTCAACGTGATCCCGCACATCGACAGCTTCCTCGACGACGGCTCGACCAAGGAAGAGTGGAAGATGGTCGTCGAGACCAAGAAGATCCTCGACAAGACGATCAAGGTCACCGCGACCTGCGTGCGCGTGCCGGTGTTCGTCGGCCATTCGGAAGCGATCAACATCGAGTTCGAGAACGAGATCTCGGCCGAGGAAGCGCAGAACATCCTCCGCGAGGCGCCCGGCATCATGCTCGTCGATAAGCGCGAGGACGGCGGCTACATCACGCCGATCGAGTGCGTCGGCGACTTCGCGACGTATATCAGCCGCGTGCGCGAGGATCCGACCGTCGAGAACGGCCTGAACCTGTGGTGCGTCAGCGACAACCTCCGCAAGGGCGCGGCGCTGAACGCGGTCCAGATCGCCGAACTGCTTGGACGCCGGCATTTGCAGAAGGCCTAAACTGCGCGGGGCGACTCGCCCCGATATCGACTGCTTCGATCCGCCTGACCGCGTCGCCATCCAGAATGGCGGCGCGGTTTCTGGTTTTCGGAGCGGGCCCAAAATTATTCTGCGTTGGTCGCGGAGCCATCAGACCCACTTCGACAATTGGTCCCAAAGCAAAACTTGTTATGTTTTGTTTGAAATGTTGACCTTTGGTCAGGAGATTGAGTATTAACATGTGTAGCAATGTGGAACTTTGATGTTTCGTAATGCTACGGTTTATAGCCAATGTAAGTATAAATCTTGAATTCGATCATAATGGATAGATATCAAACCCGTTTTAATAGGTAACTTACTGTTAGTAATCATGGGTCGAGGCTTCCCACGTTCCGGTCACTAGGTTGGAAGACAACCAGTGTCCGGTGACGGTTGGGCTGCATTTGCAGTCGCTTGTGGAGGTTATCGGCATGTCTATCGCATCGGCTTATGGGAATGCGTCGCAAGCTCGGAATTCGGGCGTCACCACATCCGGGATGGTCCAAACCGCCCGGCCGCGGCGCGACACGAGCATCATGCGGCAGATCCGCGGCGGTGTATCGCTGATTGGGCTGGCCGCTGCGACGACGCTCGCGTCACAACCAGCCGTTGCCCAGGTTGTCCCGCCCCCCAACGTCGTTGGCGTGTGCTCCGGCGTCAGCCTCCCGAAATCGGTCGTTACCGAGATCATGCGCCCCGTCATCGGCGGGGTCGTCACACCGATCGAGAACACGCTTAATCCTATCCTGACGACCGTGAACCGAATTCTTCTCGTGCCGTTGGTGGGCGGGCTGATCCCGGCGCTTCCCGCAACGACGCAGACCATCGACGTCGACGGGTTGCTGACCTCTGCGGCCGATGGCGACGACATCACGCTGAGCGTACTGGACATAAACGGAAATGCGATCGGGCCGAATTCCAACTGCGTTTCGCAGGCGGACGGTTTTGAGCTCCGGACCCCGGCCGGCATCGCGATCGGCGGCAACCGGATCACCGGGCTCGGCGCGACCGGGGCGGCGGCGTTTGCAGGCGAGGAGAACTCGATCGCGTTCGGCAACGGGTCGGTGACCGATGCGACCGCGCTGGGGTCGATTGCGCTCGGCACCAATGCTGGCGTCGGTGCGGGCGCGACGGGCGCGGTTGCGCTGGGTACGGGGGCGACCGCCACCGGCGTCAACGGCGTTGCGTTGGGGGCGAACAGCATTGCCGCGCGCGGGCCACAGGCGGATTACGCCGCGATCGGGCTTGCCGCGCTTCAGAACTCGGCGGGCGAAGTTTCCGTCGGCACCGTAGGTGGCGAACGCCAGATCACCAACGTCGCGGCAGGCTCGGCGGACACCGACGCGGTGAACGTCAGCCAGCTTGCCGGCGTCCGGGCGCAGATCGGCACGGTTGCCAGCGGTGCGGTCCAGTATGACGATGCGACCCGAGCAAGCGTTACGCTGGGCGGTGTCGGTGCGGCGGCACCGGTCGCGCTAACCAACGTTGCGGCGGGCACGCTCGACGCGACCTCGACCGACGCCGTCAACGGCAGCCAGCTGTTCGCGACCAACACCAACGTCACCAACCTGACGACCAACATCGCCAACGGCGCGATCGGCGCGGTGCAATATGCCGACGCGGCCACGCCGACGGTTCCAAACGGCGGTACCCCGACCAACGATGTTGCGCTGGTCGGTGCCACGGCAGCACCGGTCGGGCTGCACAATGTCGCGGCCGGCGTCGCCGCGGCAGGCTCCACCGATGCCGTGAATGGCGGCCAGCTGGCGACCGTGTCCGGCCAGGTCGGCGATCTCGCCACGCTGGCGGTGCAGTATGACGATGCGGCGCGCGCGCGGGCGACGCTCGGCGGTGTCGGTGCGGCGGCACCGGTCGCGCTGACCAACGTTGCGGCAGGTACGCTCGATGCGGCCTCGACCGACGCCGTCAACGGCAGCCAGCTGTTCGCGACCAACACCAACGTCACCAACACCAACACCGCGCTGACCAACCTGACCACCAACATCAGCAATGGCGGCATCGGCGCGGTCCAGTATTCGAACGCCGCGACGCCGACCGTGCCCAATGGCGGTACCCCGAGCAACGACGTCGCGCTGGTCGGTGCGGCGGCAGGGCCGGTCGGGCTGCACAATGTCGCCGCGGGTGTCGTCGCGACGGGATCGACCGATGCGGTCAACGGCGGTCAGCTTTCCACGGTCGTCGACCAGGTCGGCACCCTCAACACGCTGGCGGTGCAGTATGACGATGCGACGCGCGTGCGGGCGACGCTCGGCGGCGTCGGTGCGGCGGCACCGGTTGGCCTCGGCAACGTCGCGGCTGGCGCACTGGGTGCCACCTCGACCGACGCGGTCAACGGCAGCCAGCTGTTCGCAACCAACACCAACGTCACCAACCTCACCACCAACATCGCCAATGGCGCGATCGGTGCCCTGCAATATTCCAATGTGGGTACGCCGACCACGCCGAACGGTGGCGTGCCGTCGAACGACGCCACGCTGGTCGGCGGCGCAGCCGGTGCGGTCGCGCTGCACAATGTCGCCAACGGGGTGGTTGCAACCGGGTC
This sequence comes from Sphingomonas sp. PP-F2F-A104-K0414, assembly GCF_004340945.1. GTDB lineage: Bacteria > Pseudomonadota > Alphaproteobacteria > Sphingomonadales > Sphingomonadaceae > Sphingomonas. Next base: position 89,271 of record NZ_SLYD01000005.1, on the reverse strand, counting down.
GACCGACGCGGTCAACGGCGGTCAGCTGGCGCTGGTCTCCGGCCAGGTCGGCACGCTCAACGGGCTGGCGGTGCAATATGACGACCTGAGCCGGTCGCGCGTCACGTTCGGCGGGGCAGGGGCTGCGCCGGTCGTGCTTGGCAACGTCGCGGCAGGCACGCTCGGCGCGGGTAGCACCGATGCGGTGAACGGCGCACAGCTCGGCGCCACCAACGATGCGGTCGGCGTCAACACGACCAACATCGCGAACATCAATACCAGCGTTACCGCGCTTCAAACCGACGCCTTGCTGTACGACAGCACGCTTCAGGCGTTCAGCGCGAACCGTGGTGGCGCAGCGCAGCGCATCACCAACGTGGCTGCGGGTGTGCTGGGCGCCGGCAGCCTGGATGCGGTCAATGGCGGGCAGCTGTTCGGGCTAGGCAGCAGCGTTGCCTCCGCGCTCGGCGGGAGCTCGACCTACGATCCGGGTACCGGCGCGGTGGCTGCTGGCATCCTCTATGGCGGCACCACCTATGGTAGCGTGCAGGGTGCCGTGTCCGCGATCGAGACATCGCTCGGCGGCATGCCGACGAGCGCCGATCTGCGCTATTTCAACACGACCTCGGTTATGGCGGACTCGCGGGCGATGGGTACCGATTCCACGGCGATCGGCCCGAACGCCGTCGCCAGTGCCGATGGCGCCATCGCCGCCGGGCGCAACACGGTCGCCGCGAGCGCGGGATCGGTGGCGATCGGCGACGGTTCCAGCGCGATCACCGGCAGGGCGGTGGCGATCGGTTTCGCCAATATCGCGTCCGGTAACGGTGCGGTGGCGATCGGCGATCCCAATATCGCAACCGGCGACGGTGCGGTCGCACTCGGCCGCGACAACCAGGCAACGGGGATCGGCGCAGTGGCGCTGGGCGACACTAACTTCGCCACCGGCAACGGATCGGTATCGATCGGCCAGACCAACCAGGCGACCGGCAATGGGACGATCACGATCGGCACGAGCAACGTCGTCAACGGTCTTGGCGCGCTGGCGCTCGGCAACCGCAACCAGGTGAATGGCGATGGCTCGCTCGCCTTTGGGTCGGACATCGTGACCGGCGGCGTCAACACGCTGGTAGTCGGCAACGCCAGCACCGCCACGGGAGACTTCGCCGCCGCTTTCGGTAACAACTCGGCTGCGAGCGGCCTGAACGCGACGGCGCTCGGCACTGCGGCATCGGCGTCGGCGGACTATACGCTGGCCGTCGGCGAACGCTCAGTCGCCTCCGGCTTCGGTTCGTCCGCGCTCGGTACGCTCTCGTCGGCCACCGCTTTCGCCTCCACTGCGCTCGGCGCAGGGGCGATCGCCAATCTGGAAAACAGCGTCGCGCTGGGCAGCGCCTCCTCGACGTTGCGGGGTGGGGTCGCCAACTACACCGCGTTCGGGCTCACCGGCGCGCAATCCTCGATCGGCGAGATCGCGGTTGCCCGCACCGCCGACTATGTCGATCCCGCCACCGGGACGTTCGCGCCGCTCGGCTCACGCCAGATCACCGGCGTCGGCGCCGGCAGCGAGGATACCGACGCGGTCAACGTCGCGCAGTTGCGCGGTGTCTCGAGCACGCTGGGCAACGCGTTTGTCGCAAGCCTTGGCGGCGGTGCTGCGTACAACGTCACGACCGGCGCGATCACCGGCCCGAGCTACGTCATCAATGGCACGACCTACACCAATGTCGGCGATGCGCTTGCCGGCGTGGGCGGGCAGATCGGCCAGGTGGCGACGAACAGCGTGAGCTACGACAATGCCGCACAGACCTCGGTGACGCTCGGCGGAGCGGGAGGCACCACGATCAGCAATGTCGCGGCGGGCGCGATCAACGCCACATCGACCGACGCGGTGAACGGCGCGCAGCTTAACGCCACCAACCAGGCGGTCGCCTCGAACACCACGGCGATCACCAATCTCGGCAATACGGTGAGCGACCTGTCGACCACGGTCACCAATCTCGGGGGGACCGTTGCCAATCTTGGCGCCTCGGTGACCAACGTCAGCACTGCGGTCACCAATCTCGGCAACGATATCAACAACGGCGCGATCGGGACGGTGCAATATTCCAACCCCGGCAGCCCCACGACACCCAATGGCGGCACGCCCACCAACGACCTGACGCTGGTCGGTGCGGCGGCCGGTCCGGTCGGGCTGCACAATGTCGCTGGTGGTTCGATCGCCGCGGGATCGACCGATGCGGTCAATGGCGGGCAGGTGTACGCCCTGGCGCTGACCGCCGTGAACGCGGTGTCGTACGGCACCGATGCGAACGGCGCCCGCACCAACACCGTGACGCTGGCGGGTGGCAACGCGGCGGCACCGGTAACGGTCACCAATGTTGCCGCCGCAGCAGTAGCAACGGGATCGACCGATGCGGTGAATGGCGGTCAGCTCTACACCACCAACCAGGCGGTCGCGACGGCGCAGGGTACCGCGGACAGCGCCTTGGCGCTCGGCAGCAACTCGGTCCAATACGGTGCCGGACGGACCAACGTGACGTTCAACGCAGGCGGCGCGGCAACCGTGCTCAGCAACGTCGCGGCGGGCGTGTCGACCACCGACGCGGTCAATGTCGGGCAGCTGAATTCGAGCATGAATTCGGCGGTGACGCAGGCCAATGCGTATACCGACGGACGGATCGCGGCGCTCGACTTCGACCTCCGCTCGGTGCGACGCGACGGCTATGCGGGCACGTCGGGCGCGCTCGCGGCAGCCGGACTTCCCCAGGCGTATGAAGCAGGCAAGGGCATGGTCGCGATCGGTGGCGGCACCTATGCCGGACAATCGGCAGTCGCGGTCGGCATGTCGAAGGCCTTCAACGACGGCCACACTGTGGTCAAGCTGAGCGGCACCTACGACTCGCAGGGTCGGGCCGGTGGCTCGGGCGGGATCGGATATCAGTTCTGATCTGCCCAAGACGACGACGGGAACGGGCGGCCTTCGGGTCGCCCGTTTTCGTTTGGCGGCGTTGACAGACGGGTTCGGGTCTCCGAACTGACGCCGACACCATTGCAGGATGAGACCGTGGCGAGCACCCCGAGCGAGACCCAATATTTCGACAGCTTCGACGGCACGCGCCTCGCGTGGCACGAAGTCGGTGAGGGACGCGCGGTGGTGCTGATCCACGGCTATTTTTCCGACGCGAAGACCAACTGGATCCGCTACGGCCATGCCGCGAAGATCGCCGCCAAGGGCTTCCGCGTGATCATGCCGGACCTGCGCGCGCACGGCGCCAGCGACAAGCCGCATGGGCTGGAGGCGTATCCGGCGGATGCGCTGACGCAGGACGGCCATGCGCTGATCGCGCATCTCGGGCTGACCGAGTATGATCTGGGTGGTTATTCGCTGGGCGCGCGGACGACGTCGCGGATGCTGGCGACGGGCGCGACGCCGCGGCGAGTGATCTTTTCGGGGATGGGGCTGGAGGGGCTGACGCAGACGTCGCGACGCGCCGGGCATTTCCGCAATATCCTGACGAAGCTGGGCCAGCATGTGCAGGGTACGCCGGAGTGGCTGGCCGAGGCATTCCTGAAGACTACCGGCGGCGATCCGGTGGCGCTGCTGGGCATCCTCGAGACGTTCGTCGACACGCCGCTGGAGAGTGTGAAGACGATCCAGCAGCCGACGCTCGTGGTGTGCGGCGGGGAGGACCAGGACAACGGCTCGGCGCCGGATCTGGCTGCGGCGCTGCCCCACGGAACGTATGTCGAGACGCCCGGCGGACATATGAGCGCGGTGGTGAAGCCCGAACTTGGTCAGGCGATCGCCGACTTCCTGGCGGGCTGACTTGGCTCCTCATTGATCCTCCCCTGCAAGGGGGAGGTGGCTGGCCCTTGCCAGACGGAGGGGGAGGTAAGCGATGACCGATGTTCCGTGTCGTCCCCCTCCGTCACCTTCGGCGCCACCTCCCCCTGGCGGGGGAGGATCACAGGGTTGGCCGGTAGGCGGTTGACCGGGCGGCGGCGGACCATCACTCTGGGCGCATAATCCAGGGGAAGATCATGATCCGTACCGTCTCTCTTATCGCGCTCGCGTGCGCGATTGCCGTGCCCGTGACGGCACAGGCCCAGACTGCAGCTCCCGCCGCCACTGGCAAGCCGACCGTCGCGCAAGCCGACGCGTTCGTCGCCGAAGCCGAGCGCGTGATGGCCGCTGCGTCGATCGACGCGAACCGCGTCGCCTGGGTCAACGCGACCTACATCACCGACGACACCGATGCGCTGGCGGCGAAATCGGGCGCGGAGATGACCGATCTTGGCGTGAAATACGCGCTTGGCGCTGCACGATACGCGTCGCTGCCGGGGCTGTCGTTCGATACCAAGCGCAAGCTCGACCTGCTGCGCGGCGGGCTGACACTGCCGGCCCCGACGCGGGTCGGCGCGTCCGAGGAACTGTCGACGCTCACCACCAAGATGTCGTCGTCCTACGGCAAGGGCATGGGCACGCTCGACGGCAAGCCGATCAACGGCTCGGATATCGAGGCGGCGATGGGCTCGACGCGCGATCCGGCCAAGCTGACCGAGATGTGGACGAGCTGGAACGACAAGGTCGGTGCGCCGATGCGTGGCGACTATGCGAAGATGACCGCAATCTCGAACGAAGGCGCGCGCGAGCTCGGCTACAAGGACGTCGGCGCGTTGTGGCGCTCGGGCTACGACATGACGCCCGAGCAGTTCGCCGCGCTCACCGACACGATCTGGAAGCAGGTCGAGCCGCTCTACATGGCGCTGCACACCTACACGCGGTGGAAGCTCAACGAGAAATATGGCGACGCGGTGCAGGCGAAGACCGGGCCGATCCGCAGTGACCTGCTCGGCAACATGTGGGCGCAGGAATGGGGCAACATCTACGACATCGTCGCTCCCAAGGGCGCGGGCGATCTGGGTTTCGACACCGGCGATCTGCTCAAGGCGAAGGGCTATGATCCGCTGAAGATGGTGAAGCAGGGCGAGGGCTTCTATTCGTCGCTGGGCTTCGCACCGCTGCCGGAGACGTTCTGGAAGCGGTCGCAGATCACCAAGCCTGCCGACCGCGACGTGATCTGTCACGCGTCGGCGTGGGATCTCGACAACCAAGACGATATCCGGATCAAGATGTGCACGAAGGTGAATGCGGACGACTTCGTCACGATCCACCACGAGCTCGGCCACAATTACTACCAGCGCGCGTACAAGGCGCAGCCGATGCTCTACAAGAACGGCGCCAACGACGGCTTCCACGAGGCGATCGGCGATACCGTCGCGCTGTCGATTACGCCGGATTACCTCGTGAAGATCGGCCTGCTCGACCGGGCGAAGGTGCCGAGCGCGGACAAGGACATCGGGCTGCTGCTGCGCCAGGCGATGGACAAGGTCGCGTTCCTGCCGTTCGGGCTGCTGATCGACAAATGGCGCTGGGGCGTGTTCTCGGGCCAGATTCCGGCGACCGGGTATCAGGCTGCGTGGGATCAGCTGCGGCTGCAATATCAGGGCATCAAGCCCCCGGTCGCGCGCGACGAGACCAAGTTCGATGCGGGCGCGAAATACCATATCCCGGCGGCGGTGCCGTATACGCGGTACTTCCTAGCGCGGGTGTTGCAGTTCCAGTTCTACAAGGCGGCGTGCGACCAGTCGGGCTGGAAGGGACCGCTGCATCGCTGCTCGTTCTATGGCGACAAGACGGTGGGGACGAAGCTGAACGCGATGCTGAGCATGGGGCAGTCGAAGCCGTGGCCGGATGCGCTGCAGGTGTTCACCGGGAGCCGCGAGATGTCGGGGGCCGCGCTGGTCGAGTATTTCGCGCCGTTGAAGGCTTGGCTGGACGTGCAGAACAAGGGGAAGCCGACAGGGTGGTGATGGGGGCGTTGACTTATCGCCAGCTGATTTTCGCCCGCTAGCTCCTAGTTCCCCCGCGGAGGCGAGGGCCAAGGGTTACGAAGGCTATCGCAGTTTTAGATGGGCCCCCGCCTCCGCGGGGGAACGAGAGGAGTAGGCCGGGTTATCCAACCCAATCCACCCCGGCGAAGGCCGGGGCCCAGTTGGAACGTCCCGAGTAATGAAGCGCATCGCTCCGTTAGCAGTGCCCCCCAACTGGGCCCCGGCCTCCGCCGGGGTGGCGTGCTATCAGGGGTGGTGTGCTTCTCGGCGTGAGCAGCTTACTCCGGAACCGTCCCCGGATCGGCGATCCCAGCCTCGAACGATTTCGACGAATCCGCTCCGTCTGCTTGATGCGCGTGCTCGCCTTTGGGCTTTGGCGCCGACGGAGCCTTGGGCGTACTCCCGCGCAGAGTCAGTAGCGCGCCAACGGCGGCGCCAGCGACCGCGACACCGCTGAAGATCGCAGCGGCGCCCCATTTGCCACGCGTCTTTTCGGGTGGCTTGGCAACCACGACCGGCGTGGCGGTTTTTCGCGCGGGGGCCGGGCGGGGGGTGCTGCGCTTGGTCGAGCGCGGCTTTGGCGTTGGTTTCGCGACGGGTTTGGGCGGCGCGACCGGTACCGGCTTGTCCGCGGCCGGCTTTGCGATCGGTACCGGCTTGGGCGCTACCGGCTTGGCGGACGACGTCGCAGCCGGAGCCGCCTTCGGCGCACTGGCCTTGCGCGGCGCGCGCCGGCGGGCGGCGGGCTTCTTTGCTTCCGTATCGGGCGTGTCGGTGTCGGCCACGGTTATTTTCCCTCAACAATGATTCCGGAAGCGTAACGCATTCCCGCGCGATACGCTCCGATTTTTACCCGCCAGGCTTACCGGAACGGTGGCTCGTCGAATGCGCGGAGTTTGCGGCTGTGGAGCTTGGCGCCCTCCAGGCGGAGCTGTTCGCAGGTTTCGATGCCGATCCGTAGATGCTCGCTGATCGCGCGCTCGTAGAAGCGGTTGGCTTGGCCCGGCAACTTTAGCTCGCCGTGGAGCGGCTTGTCCGAAACGCACAGCAACGTGCCGTAGGGGACACGGAACCGATAGCCCTGCGCGGCGATCGTCGCCGACTCCATATCGATGCCGACCGCGCGGCTGAGCGAGAAGCGCAGCGCCGACTTCGAGTAGCGCAGTTCCCAGTTGCGGTCGTCGGTGGTGACGATCGTGCCGGTGCGCAGGCGGCGCTTGAGTTCCTCGCCCGACTGGCCCGATACGATCTCGGCCGCCTTCGCCATCGCCAGCTGGACTTCGGCGATCGCGGGAATGGGGATTTCGGGCGGCAGGACGTCGTCGAGGACGTGATCATCGCGCAGATACGCATGTGCGAGCACATAATCCCCGATCCGCTGGCTCGGCCGCAATCCGCCGCAATGCCCGATCATCAGCCATGCTTCCGGACGCAGAACCGCGAGATGGTCGCAGATCGTTTTCGCGTTCGACGGGCCGACGCCGATGTTGACCAGCGTGATGCCGGTGCGGTCGTCCGCCATCAGGTGATAGGCGGGCATCTGGTGCCGCCGCCACGCGCTGTCGGAGATGATCTTGTCGATGTCGTCGCCCGACGAGATCGTGATCCCGCCGGCGCCTGACAGGCTGGTGAAGCGCGAGCCTTCCCCCAACTGCGTGCCGGCCCAGCGGACGAACTCGTCGACGTAGCGGTGATAATTGGTGAACAGCACGAAGCGCTGCGCGTGTTCGGCGGGCGTGCCCATGTAATGGCGCAGGCGGGCAAGGCTGAAATCGGTGCGCAGGCCGTCGAACAGCGCGAGCGGACGCGTCTCGTCCTGCGCGATCCAGAGGCCATCGGCGATCTCGTCGCCGATATGCGCGAGCTCAGTCGCGGGGAAGTGGCGCGACAATTCGGTGGCGGAGACCTCGTCGAGGCTCAGCGCGTGACCGGGTTCGATGACGTAGGGAAACGGGATTTCCTGGCGCCCTTCGACCGCCTCGACGGTGACGTCGTAATCCTCGATCAGCAGGGTGAGCTGTTCGGTTAGATATTCGGCGAAGAGCGCGGGCTTGGTGACGCTGATCTTGTATTCGCCGGGCGTGACCATGCGGCCGAACGAGCGCAGCGGGGTGGGGCGGTCGACGCCGCCCTTATAGATGAGGCGGATCTCGGGATAGGCGAACGAGCCGTCGGTGCGGCTGACCGGATCGGGCGTCGTGCCGTCGGCGATATAGGCGCTCATGGCGGCTTGGAGGCGCTCGACAGAGGCGCGATAGAGGCGGTCGAGGTCGGCGACGAGGTCGGATGCAATTGTCATCGGGCAGTGTTAGGTGGCGGAGGTTACGGTGGCAAGACCACCTCAATCCTCCCCGTGTCGGGGAGGTGGCAGCCCGCTTGGGCTGACGGAGGGGGCGCCCCACGAGCGTAACACTCGCGGTGAGCCCCCTCCACCATTCGCTAAGCGAACGGTCCCCCTCCCCGTGTCGGGGAGGATTAGATCTCGCTGAGGAGATGCTCGGCCGAGCTCACCTTGAACTCGCCCGGAGCCTCAACGTTCAGCTGCTCCACCACGCCGTCGTTGACCAGCATCGAGTAACGCTGGCTGCGCGTGCCCATTCCGAAGCCCGAGCCGTCCATCGTCAGCCCGATCGCCTTGGCGAAATCCCCATTGCCGTCGGCCAGCATGGTGACGTCGCCGGCACCCGCCGACTTGCCCCACGCGCCCATCACAAACGCGTCGTTGACCGAGACGCAGGCGATCTCGTCGACGCCCTTGGCCTTCAGTTCGGCTTCCTTTTCGACGAAGCCGGGCAGGTGTTTGGCGGAGCAGGTCGGCGTGAATGCGCCGGGCACGGCGAAGAGGGCAACCTTGCGGCCCTTGAAGAAGCTGTCGGTGTCGACCTGATCGGGGCCATCCGCGGTGGCCTTGACGAGAGTGGTGGTGGGAAGGCGGTCGCCGACGCTGATCGTCATCTAAAATCTCCTGTCGCCGCGAGTTGGTCTCGCGCGAGCCGTACCTTGGACGCGGGCGCCGGTATTTCAAGCGTGGCGGGCGATCGTCTGCGCCGCTATGTTCCAACGCATGGACAAGACGGCCTTTCTTTCGGGACAATTCCTGCTCGCGATGCCGGGGATGAGCGACCCGCGCTTCGCCCGCGCGGTCATCGCGATGTGCAGCCATGACGAGAATGGTGCGATCGGGATAGGGATCGGCGCGACGATCGACGGGCTGGGCTTCCACGATCTGCTCGAACAGTTCGGGATCGAACCGGGCGACTCGCCGAACGCGGCGGTGCATTTCGGCGGGCCGGTCGAGCCGCGGCGGGGGTTCGTGGTGCACTCGTCTGACTGGGGCGGACAGGATTCGGTCGATGTCGCCGGGCGGTGGAAGCTGTCGAGCACGGTCGACGTGCTGCGCGCGATCGCCGAGGGGAAGGGGCCGTCGCAGTGGGTCGTGGCGCTTGGCTATGCCGGTTGGGATGGCGGGCAGCTCGAGAGCGAGCTGTCGCGGCCGGGCTGGTTCAACGTGGCTGGGGATACGGACCTGCTGTTCGACACGGCGGCGGAGGATCGCTGGACCTCTGCGTTCGCGAAGGCCGGCGTGGATCCGCGGTTGCTCGTTGCGGAGACGGGTAGGGCTTAGCCGTTCTCCTGCGAACGCAGGAGTCCAGGATCACACAGGACGCCGTTCGTTACCTTGGGCTCCTGCGTTCGCAGGAGAACGGCGAGGTTCGGCAGGATCGTCCGGTTGCCCGACACGTCATATAAAGATATCTTTATATTTGATTTGAGCCCCCCGATCCCCTAAGTGGCACCGCATCCGGCACGGGCATGAGGCTCGCCGATCAAAGATTATTCCCAGGAGATATCCTCGTGGCCACCACCCTCGCCCCCGCGAAGACCGACTACGTCGTCGCCGACATCAGCCTCGCCGATTTCGGCCGCGCCGAGATCAACATTGCCGAGACCGAGATGCCCGGCCTGATGTCGCTGCGTACCGAGTTCGGCGCAGCGCAGCCGCTAAAGGGCGCGCGCATCACCGGTTCGCTGCACATGACGATCCAGACCGCGGTGCTGATCGAGACGCTGACCGCGCTCGGCGCCGACGTCCGCTGGGCGACCTGCAACATTTTCTCGACGCAGGACCATGCCGCCGCCGCGATCGCCGCGACCGGCGTGCCGGTGTTCGCGATCAAGGGCGAGAGCCTCGCGGACTATTGGAACTATGTCGGCGACATCTTCTCGTGGGATCGCGACGTAGAGGGCCAGACCGCCAACATCATCCTCGATGACGGTGGCGACGCGACGATGTTCGCACTCTGGGGCGCCAAGCTCGAGGCCGGCCACACGATGCCCGAGCCCGAGAACGAGGAAGAGGTCGAGATGCAGCGTGCGCTCAAGGCGTACGTCGCGAAGAACCCCGGCTACCTCACCGAGACGGTCAAGAACCTGAAGGGCGTCTCGGAAGAGACCACCACTGGCGTTCATCGTCTTTACGAGATCGCCAAGAAGGGCGAGCTGCCGTTCCCCGCGATCAACGTCAACGACTCGGTCACCAAGTCGAAGTTCGACAACCTCTACGGCTGCAAGGAATCGCTGGTCGACGCGATCCGTCGCGCGACCGACGTCATGCTCGCCGGCAAGGTCGCCTGCGTCGCCGGCTTCGGTGACGTCGGCAAGGGCTCGGCCCAGTCGCTCCGCAACGGCGGCGCACGCGTGATGGTCACCGAAGTCGATCCGATCTGCGCACTGCAGGCGGCGATGGAGGGCTTCGAGGTCGTGACGATGGAAGAGGCCGTCACCCGCGCCGACATCTTCTGCACCGCGACCGGCAACGCCGACGTCATCACCGCCGATCACATGAAGGCGATGAAGCCGATGTCGATCGTCTGCAACATCGGTCACTTCGACTCGGAGATCCAGATCGCCGCGCTGTCGAACTACGACTGGACCGAAGTGAAGCCGGGCACCGACCTGGTGAAGTTCCCGGACGGCAAGCAGATCATCATCCTGGCGAAGGGTCGCCTGGTGAACCTGGGTTGCGCCACCGGCCACCCGTCGTTCGTGATGTCGGCCTCGTTCACCAACCAGACGCTCGCGCAGATCGAGCTCTGGACCAAGGGCGAGAACTACAAGAACGAAGTCTACGTCCTGCCGAAGCACCTCGACGAGAAGGTCGCGATGCTCCACCTCGAGAAGCTCGGCGTGAAGCTGTCGAAGCTTTCGGACAAGCAGGCCGGCTACATCGGCGTGCCGGTCGAAGGCCCGTTCAAGCCTGACCATTACCGCTACTGATCTTCAGGATTCCGTAGGGTTTTCGAAAGCCGCGTCCGCCACCAGGCGGGCGCGGCTATTTCGTTACGCAACCGTGTTGCGGTGATGTCACACTTTCGTAATGTTTCGTCGCACGGATTGAAAAATAGACAGGAAAGGTGTCCTTCTGACTGCAGTAAACGCTTAGGTTCAGAGGGTTGTTAGTATGATTGGCATATCGGTCCGGAAGTCCGGATTGTTCGTAACCGCGTCGACAGTCGCGTTCGTATTGGCCTCGGCGATCCCGGCAGCAGCGCAGACAGCGACGCCGGTAGATGCCCCGACCCAGGCTCCCGGTTCCGATCCGGCCGCTCCCGTCGGTTCTGATACCACGACCGGCGCAGTTGCGCAGACGGCGGCGCCCGAAGCCAACGTCGGCAGCGATATCGTCGTGACGGGTTCGCGTATCGCGCGCCCGACGCTCGATTCGCCTGCGCCTGTTACCACGCTGACGATTGCCGACCTGACGCGCACCGGTGCGATCACCGTCGGCGACGTGTTGAACGACCTTCCGTCGCTGCGTTCGACCTACAGCCAGGCGAGTTCGACGCAGTTCATCGGCACCTCGGGCCTGAACTTCCTCGATATGCGCGGGCTCGGCGTTACCCGTACGCTAGTGCTGGTCAACGGCCGCCGGCATATCACCTCGTCCGAGGGTGATTTCCTGGTCGACACCAACACCATCCCGACCGATCTGATCGAACGCGTCGACGCCGTAACCGGCGGCCAGTCCGCGGTCTATGGCTCGGACGCGATGGCCGGCGTCGTCAACTTCGTGCTGAAGCGCAATTTCGAGGGCCTGACGCTCAACGCGCAGAGCGGCTTGAGCGACAAGGGCGATCACGGCACGTATCGTCTCAGCGGCACCTACGGTCAGAACTTCGCCGACGGCCGCGGCAACATCGCGCTGAACCTCGAATATAACCAGTCCGACCTCGTTACCTATGCCGATCGGCCGGGCCTTACGGGTGCGTACACCGGACGTCGCCAGTTCCAGCAGGTAGATAGTCCCGCGCTCGACAACACGGTTCCGAACCGCACGTTCCTCACGGATGTTCACAGCTTCGGCTATGACAATGGCGGCAACTTCATTGCCTATAACGGCGCCGGTATCGGTGCGTGCAGCAATGGGACCGTGGCGGCAGGCTGCCTTGCCAACGGCTATCCCCGTGTGTTCGGTTTCAACCCCGGCGGTTCGCTGTACGAGTATAATTACGGCACCGATTTCCGTCCGGCCGGTTCGAACAACAACAATGGCGGCGACGGCGGCATCCTCAACGATCGCGGTACGTTGCAGCCATCGTTGAAGCGCTACGTCGCCAACCTGCTGGGTCACTTCGACGTATCCGACGCCTTCAAGCCGTTCATCGAGGCGAAGTTCGTCCGCGTCGAGAGCTTCAACCAGGGTACGCCGACCTTTGCCCAGGGTGGCGAGCAGGGCACCGTCGCGGACGAGGACGCCAACGGCAATCCCTTCACGCGTGCGGCCGTTGGCGGGTTCAGCCGGCAGACGATCGGGATCCCGATCTCGCTGGACAATCCGTATCTCCAGCCCGGCGATGCCGCGACGATCCGTTCGCTGCTGCCGGCGGGCGCACAGTTCTTCCGCCTGAATCGCAACAACAACGATTTCGGCACGCGCGACGAATTCGACCGTCGTGATACCTACCGCATCGTCGGCGGTGCGGAGGGCACGTTCAACACCGACTGGAAGTATGATTTCTCGGTCAACTACGGCGAGTTCCGGACCCGTTCGTCGTTCTTCAACAACCGCATCAATCAGAATTTCTACAATGCGGTAGATACCGTGCGGAACGGCGCGGGCACTATCGTGTGCCGGATCAACCAGACCAGTGTCACCGATCCGAACTGCGTGCCGTTGAACGTGCTCGGGAATGGCGCTCCCAGCCAGGCAGCACTCAACTACATCAACACGACTTCGCACCGGACCGGAAAGGCGACCGAGTTCGACGTGACGGCCAACATCGTCGGCGACAGCTCGCAGCTGTTCGAGCTGCCTGGTGGCCCGGTGCAGTTCGCGCTCGGCGGCGAATATCGTCGTGAGACCGCGTCCTACGCGTATGACGACCAGGTGAAATCCGGCGCAACGTTCCTCAACGCGATCCCCGATTTCACGCCGCCGTCGTTCGCGGTGAAGGAAGCGTATGGTGAGCTCAACCTGCCGCTGCTCAAGGGCATGCGTTTCGCCGAGGAACTCTCGGCGAACGCGGCTGTGCGCGTTGCCGACTACAAGGGTTCGGCGGGTACCGTGTGGACGTGGAATGCCGGCGCACTGTACGCGCCGGTTCGCGACATCAAGTTCCGCGTCAGCTATGCCAAGGCTGTCCGTGCGCCGACACTGAGCGACCTCTACTCGTCGCCTTCGCAGAACTTCGACATTCTGAACGATCCCTGCGACGTCAACTTCATCAAGACTGGCCGCTCGACGCGTGCCGCCAACTGCGCCGCAGCTGGTGTCCCCGCCAACTTCATCAACAACGCAGCCCGTGCGGGCAGCACCGAATTCTTGTCGGGCGGCAACCCCAACCTCGAGGCCGAGACGTCGCGGAGCTGGACGTACGGCGTGATTCTCCAGCCGTCGTTCATTCCTGGCCTCGCGATCACGGCTGATTATTACGATATCAAGATCAGCAACGTCATCGCCGCGGTCGGCGCGCAGACCATCCTCGATGCCTGCTATGACGCAGCATCGCTGGACAACCAGTTCTGCGGTCTGATCAACCCGCGCCAGGCGAGTGGTGAGTTCGCCCAGACCGCGCTGCTCCAGAGCACGGTCAACTTTGCTGCGCTGCGGGCGAAGGGCATCGACGTCGATGTGTCGTACAACCGCCGCGTCTTCGCCGACGACAAGATCGCATTGCGGTTCGTCGGTACCTGGGTTCGCGATCGCACGGATTATCCGTATCTCGACAATCCCGGCCAGAAGGAGCGCATCAAGGGCGAGCTGGGTGATCCGGTCTACAACTTTAACGTCTCGGCGGACTACACGCATGGACCCGTCACGGTCGGGTATCAGCTTCGCTACGTCGGTCGCCAGTCGATCACTGATTGGGAAGCCCAGCACGACACCAACGGCGTCGCTGCGCTGGATCCCTATTATGCCGACCGGGTCTACTATCCGTCGGTCGTCTATCACGCGCTGCGGGCGTCGGTGGACGTCGACAAGCGGTTCACGTTCTACGGGGGCGTCGATAACCTGACCGACAAGAAGCCGCCTTATGGCTTGCTGGGTAACGGGAACGACGCGATCTTCGATAACGTCGGCCGGTTTATGTACGTTGGCGCTCGCGTGAAGCTTTAAGCCTCGCGGTCGTCTGCGAGGATGATGACTAGATCACGAAGGGCGGGTCCGCATGTCGGGCCCGCCCTTTTGATTGTCTGGTGGCTTTCCCCCAAGGGACGGTTTGGCCTACATGGACGGATGATGTCGCTACGGGCTCACCGATAATGGTCCTCGGGACCGGTACTGCCGTGACGGTGGGGGCGATTCTGCTTCTGGCGATCCTCGGCGGTTTGGCGCTGCTCTATCTCGGTATGCGTGCGCGAGCGGATGCAACGGAAACGGTGGAGGCGAACGCGCAGTTGCGGACGATCCTCGACGGATCGCCGGCGATCGTTACGGTGATACGCTCGGGTGGGCGGATCGAGATGACGCAGCGGATGGCGGACTGGCTTGGGCTGGACGTACCGCCGCGGTCGCTGGCGGAGTTGGCCACTGGGGGCACGAGCCTGTCCCCGGACGATGCCGCACGGTTGATCGCGGATGTCACTGCGGCGCAGCGGTCGGGGCGGGCCTTCGTTCGCTCGGTCCGGCTGCAGGGTTCGACGCGCGCGATCACGTTTCGCGGGGGCCGAGCCCCCGGCGAGATGGGCGCCACGGGTGCGGTGCTGCTCTGGGCATTCGATGCGACCGACAGCGAGGCGGAGATCGCCCGGCTTGGGGCGGAAACCGCGCGGCTGGGTGAAGCATATGAGTCGTTGACCGGGCTGATCGAGGCCGCGCCGATGCCGATGTGGTACCGCGCGACCGATCTGCGGCTGGCGATGGTCAACACGGCCTATGTCGATGCGGTCGAGGGGCGTGACGCTGCCGATGTCGTCGCGCGCGGGCTGGAACTGGTCGAGGGATCGGGGCGCGGCGGGCCACTCGCTGGCGCGGCGGTTGCGCGCGAGCAGGGGCGGCCGCATCAGCAGGTCCTGCCCGCGACGATCGACGGCGCGCGCCGGTCGTTGCAGATCTACGACGTGCCGCTGCCGAGCGGCGGCGTGGCCGGGTTCGCGATCGATATCGAGGAACTGGAGCAGGCGCGGTCGGGAGCGAAGCGCTTCGCCGAAGCCCAGCGCGCGATGCTCGATCGGTTGTCGGCAGGCGTGGCGCAGTTCGGCGGCGATCGTTCGCTCGTGTTCTGCAACCAGCCATTCCGGCGGATGTTCGCGATGCGCAGCGAATGGCTCGCCGATCGCCCCGAATTCGACCGCGTGCTCGAGCGAATGCGCGAAGCCAACCGGCTGCCCGAGGTCCGCGACTTCCCGAGATGGAAGGCGGAACGGCGCGACTGGTTCATGCAGACGGGCGCGGCGCAGGGTGGCTCGGTCGGCGGGGGGGCGATGGAGGAGAATTGGCACCTCCGGGGCGGCACGCATCTTCGTGTCGTCGCGCAGCCTCTGCCGGATGGCGGCCTGTTGCTGATCTTCGAGGATCGCACCGAGCAGGTCCAGCTCGCCAGCGCGCGCGATACGTTGCTGCGGGTGCGGACCGCGACGTTCGACAATCTGTTCGAGGCGCTCGGCGTGTTTGCGGCGGATGGCCGGTTGCAGCTGTGGAACAACCGGTTCCGCGCATTGTGGGGGCTGGAGGAGGAGTTCCTCGCCTCGCATCCGCGTGTCGATGCGTTTGCCGAGGCGGCCGGCGCCAAGCTCGCGACGCCGGGGCGGTCCGCGTTGATCCCCGACCTCGTCCGGTCGGCGACGGTCGGGCGCCAGCAGCGCGGCGGGCGCGTGGCGTTCGCGGATGGGCGGCATTTCGAGTTTGCCGGCGTGCCACTGCCCGACGGGAATGCGCTGTTCACGATGCTCGACATCACCGACAGCCGGCGCGCGGAGCAGGCGCTGCGGGATCGTGCGGATGCGCTGGAGGCGACCGACAAGGTCAAGACCGCGTTCGTCGCGAATATGAGCTATGAACTGCGCACGCCGCTGACGTCGATCAGTGGGTTCGCGGAGATGCTGCACGGCGGCTATGCCGGCGCGATGACGCCACAGGCTGAGGGTTATGTCGGGGCGATCCTCGAGTCGGTCGAGCGGCTCGGGTTGCTGGTCGACGACGTGCTCGATCTGACGCGGGCGGAGAGCGATCGAGCGGAGACCGACCGGACAGATGTCGACCTCGCTACCACTGTCCGTGCGGCGGCGGAGACGATCCTGCCGTCGGCCAAGCGGCGGAAGCTCGACTTCGCGGTCGAGGTGGCGCGTTCTACCGGGCGCGTGAACGGCAATCCGAAGCGGTTGAAGGAGGTCGTCGAGCATCTCCTGCGCCACGCGGTCGCGGCAACGCCCGATGGCGGGCGGGTGTTGCTGCACACCGACGGCAATGCGACGTCGGCGCGGATTATTGTTTCGGACGACGGGGTCGGGATGGACGCCGAGGCGGTCGCGCACGCGTTCGACCGGTTCGCGGAATCGAAGCCGATGGGGGATCGCGCGTTGGGACTGGGGTTACCGTTGGCCAAGCAGTTTGTCGAAGCGCATGGCGGGACGATCGAGCTGGTCTCGGAGCCAGGCGCGGGCACACTGATCACCGTAGAATTGCCGCGGCGATGATTACTGCCACTCCGTCATGCCGGGCTTGTTCCGGCATCCACCGTTCCGCGTGCTCGCCGGCCGTAGAGAGTGCTGACGGGTGGACCCCGGAACAGGTCCGGGGTGACGGAGGGTGGTGAGACTCCTCGATCCGCAAGCGACCGAGGCATTCGGAGCGATGCTCGCAGGACGTGTCCGCCCCGGCGATGTGATCACCCTCGAAGGCACACTCGGCGCCGGCAAGACCAGCGTTGCGCGAGGACTGCTCGCAGCACTCGGCCTCGCTGGCGAGGCGCCATCGCCCAGCTTCGCGATCGTCCAGCCCTACGAGCCGCCCGAAGTCCGCTTCCCCGTCCTCCATGTCGACCTCTACCGGATCGACGACCCCGCCGAGATCGAGGAACTCGCGCTCGACGACGCGCGCTATGATTCGCTGTTGCTGGTCGAATGGCCCGAGCGTGCCGGTCCTGATTATTGGCCGGATGCGCTTCGCTTGAGCCTGACGATCGAGCCGGACGGCACGCGCGGCTTGACAGTAGGAGTGCCGGAAGCTTGGAGGTCGCGATGGCCGACATGACCCCGCCGCCCGGCGCCGCCGCTTTTCTCGACGCTCATGGCTGGGGTGAGGCGCAGATCCTCCCGGTCGCCGGCGACGCGTCGTTCCGGCGCTATTTCCGTGCCGTAGATGGCGCGCGCAAGGCGATCCTGATGGACGCGCCGCCGCCGCACGAGGACCCGCGGCCGTTCATCGCCATCGCGGAATGGCTGGTCGAGCGCGACTTCGCGGCACCGGCGATCCTGGCGTGCGACCTCGACCAGGGCCTCGTGTTGATCGAGGATTTTGGCGATATCCGTTTGCGCGAGACCGTCGATGCCGCGCCGGACGAGGAACTGTCGCTCTATGCGCCGGCAATCGATCTGCTGGTGCGGTTGCGCGCCGAGCCGGCGGGACCGGTACCTCCCTATGATCGCGCGGTGCTGAAGCGTGAGGCAGGGCTGTTCGTCGAATGGTATTGCCCGGCGGTCGGGATCGAGCCCGATCTGGCGGGCTGGGACGCGGCCTGGGAGTCGGTGTTCGATCATGCAATCGCCGAGACGCCGGTCACGGTACTCCGCGACTATCACGCCGAGAATTTGATGCTGGTTGGGCCCGAGCGATCGCTCGGGTTGCTCGATTTTCAGGACGCGCTGGCGGGGCATCCGGCCTATGACCTGGTATCGCTGTTGCAGGATGCGCGGCGGACGGTCGATCCGGCAATCGAGGCGGCAATGCTAGGGCGATATCGCGCGGCGGCGGACGCGGGGGAAGACTTCATGAACGCGTATCATGTGCTCGGCGCGCAGCGGAACGCCAAGATCCTCGGCATCTTCACCCGATTGTGGAAGCGCGACGGCAAGCCGCATTATGCGACGATGTGCCCGCGCGTCTGGGCGTATCTGGAGCGCGATCTGGCGCAACCGGTGATGGCGCCGGTCGCGGCATGGTTCGAGGCCAATGTACCGGCGGCGTTGCGTGGCGATCCGCTGGTCCTGAGCGCGTGAGCCGCCAGCAGACGATCCGCCCTGTCCCGCGCGGGATCGTGCCTGAGACGGCGATGGTGATGGCCGCGGGCTTGGGCAAGCGGATGCGCCCGCTGACCGCGACGCGCCCCAAGCCGCTGGTGCAGGTCGCCGGCAAGCCGTTGATCGACCACGTCTTCGAGCGGTTGCAGGCCGCCGGGATCAAGCGCGCGGTGGTCAACGTGCATTACCTGGCCGATACGCTGGAGGCGCACGTCACCGACCGGTTCGCGGGGATCGACGTCGTCATCTCCGATGAACGGAAAATGCTGATGGAGACGGGTGGTGGCCTCGTCCAGGCGCGTGGCTTGCTTGGTGATGCGCCGGTGCTGGTTGTGAACAGCGACAATCTGTGGATCGACGGACCAGTCGACGCGATCAAGCTGCTCGCGTCACGCTGGGATGATGCGAAGATGGACGCGCTGCTGCTGATGGTACCGCTCGCGCGTGCGCATAATCACCGCGGACCGGGCGATTTCTACCTCGCCGCCGATGGACGGATCAGCGGGCGGCGCAAGTCCGGCCGGCTCGCGCCGTTCGCCTATACCGGTATCCAGATTCTCCACCCGCGGCTGATCGCGGACTGGCCGGAGGGGCCGTTCTCGACCAACATCTTCTGGGATCGCGCGATCGAGGCGGGCCGCGCTTACGGTCAGGTCCACCAGGGGCTGTGGTTCGACGTCGGGACCCCCGCCGCGATCCCCAGGACCGAGGCGATCCTCGCGGATGGCTGATGTCGCCACGGCGGGTCGTCCGACACTGTACACGATCCCCGCGCACCGGGCGTTTGCGGATGCGCTGGTCGCCGGGCTGATGCGGCAGGCGGGACGCGATCCGCTGGCGCTAGCGCGCGCGCTGGTCGTGTTGCCGAACAACCGAGCGGTGAAGGCGGTGACCGAAGCGTTTGTGCGCGCGAGCGGCGGCGGGCTCGTGTTGCCGCGGCTGGTGGCGCTGGGCGATCCGGAGATGGGCGAGTCGGTCGGCGCCGCGCTCGATCCCGCGGACGATGTCGATCCACCGCTGCCTGCGGTGCCGCCATATCAGCGGCGCATGATCTTGGCGCGACTGGTGTCGGAAGAGCGGGCGCGGGAAGGCCATCCCGTCGACGCGGCCGAGGCGGTACGGCTTGCCGGCGAACTTGCGCGGACGCTCGATCAGCTGCTGGTCGAGGAGGTGCCGCCAACCAAGTTGCGCGATATCGAGCTCGGCCCCGAACTCACCGAGCATTGGCGGCGCGCGCTGGCGACGTTCGAGATCGTCCTGCAACGCTGGCCGGGCGAACTCGCGCGGCTAGAGCGGATCGACGCAGCGACGCGGCGCTCGGCGTTGCTCGACCGGCTCGCCCAGCGCTGGCGGAATGTGCCGCCGGCCGGGATCGTCTGCGCGGCAGGCGTGACCGATTCCGCGCCCGCAGTCGCGCGCCTGCTCCGCTGTATCGCCGACATGCCGCAGGGCATGGTGGTGTTCGCAGGGCTCGACCTAGCCCTGCCCGACGAGGAATGGGACGCGCTCGGCCCGCACGATCCGAACCCGGTGACCGGGCTCGCGCGTCGTTCGATCGAAACCCATCCGCAGTTCGATGCCAAGCTGATGCTCCTGCGCATGGGCGTTGCCCGAGGCGAAGTGCAGACGTGGCGCGAGGGCGGCGGGCACGATGCCGACCCCGCGCGTGGCCGAGCGATCGCCAACGCCCTCGCACCCGCGGACTTCACCGGCAAATGGACGCAGATCGCGGCGGAGGATCGTCGTTTGAAGGGCGTGACCGCCGCCGAACTCGCAACGCCCGCAGAGGAAGCGCAAGCGATCGCGCTCGTCCTGCGCGAGGCGTTGGAAGTGCCGGAGCGGACCGCGGCGCTGGTCACGCCGGATCGCGCGCTCGCACGGCGCGTGGCAGCGCATCTCGGACGCTGGGGCATCGGCATTGACGACAGCGCGGGGCGGCCCCTATCGATCCTGCCGCCCGGCACGTTGCTACTCGCGTTGGCCGAAGCAGCAGCGCAGCGCTTCTCGCCGCTCGCGTTGCTGGCGTTGCTGAAGCACCCGCTGGTGCGCGCGGGCGAGGATCGCTTGCTATGGCTCGACGGCGCACGTGCGCTCGACCGACGGTTGCGCGGGCCAAGGCCGGCGGCGGGGCTCGACGGGATCGCCGGACATCTGGAGGAGCGTAAAGGCACGGCGGCGACATGGTGGACCGATGTCCAGCCTCTGCTGACGCCGCTTGCGAACGCGTTCGACCAGGGGCCGCAGCCCTTGGCGTCTGTGCTCGCATGCCTGCGCGAGACGGCGCAGACCTTGTGTGGGGACAATCTCTGGTCGGGGCTCGCAGGGCGCGCGGCGGCGGAGTTCCTCGCCGATCTGGAAGCGGAAGCACCGGCCGGACCGCCGCGGATAGATCCACGCGAGTTGCCGCAATTGTTGCGGACGTTGCTCGACGAAGTCGCGGTGCGGCCGGCGCCGGGTGGGCATCCACGGCTGGCGATCTATGGCCTGATCGAGGCGCGGTTGCAGACCGCCGACGTCATGGTGCTCGGCGGTCTGAACGAAGGCGTGTGGCCGGGGCGACCTGCGCCCGATCCCTGGCTGGCGCCGCGCATCCGGATGGAGCTCGGCCTACCGGGTCTGGAGCGGCGTGTCGGCACGGCGGCGCATGATTTTGCGCAGGCGTTAGGCGCACCTCGTGCGGTCGTCACGCGGGCACGCAGGGATGCGAAGTCACCCGCTCTGGCCTCGCGCCTCTGGCTCCGGTTGCAGGCGCTCGCAGGCGATCGGTTCGAGCGGGCATCGGCACTGGAGGGCTGGACGCGCGCGCTCGACGATCCGGGCGAGCATCTCCCCGCCGACCGTCCCGCGCCGTCGCCGCCCGCGCTGCTGCGTCCGAAGGCCATCTCCGTCACCGAGGTTGATCGCCTCAAGGCCGACCCCTACGCCTTCTACGCGCGCCGCGTGCTCGGCCTGATGCCGCTCGATCCGGTCGATGCCGACCCCAGCGCAGCCTGGCGCGGCACCGCGGTACACGACATCCTCGAGCAATGGTGGAAGCAGGACAACTGCACCGTCGACACGCTTCGGCAGCGCGCGAAGGCGATGCTCGACGACGAGCGCACGCATCCGATGATGCGCGCGCTGTGGCAGCCGCGCCTGCTCGAAGCGATCGACTGGATCGCCAGCGCCATAGTCGCGCAAGGCGAAGACGGCCGGACGGTCGCCAGCGCCGAGGGCAAGGGCAAGATCGAGATCGCCGGCGTCACCCTGTCGGGCCGCTATGACCGCATCGACAGGCTCCCCGACGGGCGCCTCGCGGTGATCGACTACAAGACCGGCAAGCCGCCTTCGCCGACTGCGGTGCGCGCAGGCTACAGCCTCCAACTGGGCCTGCTCGGCCTTATCGCCGAACGCGGCGGGTTCGAGGATGTGCGCGGCACTGCGGGCGCGTTCGAATATTGGTCGCTCGGCAAAAAGCGCGACGCGTTCGGCTATATCGAGAGCCCGGTCGACCCCGAGGGCAAACGCGACAAGATCCCGACCGCCGAATTCACGGCAATCGCCGCGCACAACTTCACCGAAGTCGTCGGCGAATGGCTGACCGGCAGCGCCGCCTTCACCGCGAAACTCGTCCCCGAATACGCCCCCTATGCCGAGTATGACCAGTTGATGCGACGCGACGAATGGTATGGCCGTGAGCGGTGATGCGCTCGCCACGCTGCCCCGGCTGAGGGGCGCGCAGGCCGATGCGAGCAACCCGGCGTCGCACGTCTGGCTGTCCGCGTCGGCCGGCACGGGCAAGACGCAGGTGCTCGCGGCGCGCGTGTTCCGCCTCCTGTTGCGCGGCGTAGATCCCGGCGCGATCCTGTGCCTGACCTTCACCAAGGCAGGCGCGGCGGAGATGGCGCAGCGGATCAACGGGCGCCTCGCCGCCTGGGTGCGGATGTCCGCGCCAGCGCTGGCGGCGGACCTGATCGCGCTCGGCGAGAGCCCGGTCCAGACGTTGCAGGACCGCGCCCGCACCCTGTTCGCGAAGGTGCTCGATGCGCCTGGGGGGGGGCTGCGTATCCAGACGATCCACGGATTCTGCCAGGGGTTGTTGGCGGCATTCCCGGTCGAGGCAGGCCTCACCCCCGGCTTTCGCCCGCTCGAAGCCCGCGAGGAAGCCGGTCTCGCCCGCGAAGCACTCGCGACGATGCTATCGGACGCGGAGCGCGAAGGCCGCGAGCGTCCGGTCGAGATCGTCGGGCGCCTGTCGCTCCGGATGGGCGAGGGCGGGGCGGAGGCGTTCTTGCTTGCCTGCGCCCGCGCGCTGCCTGCGTTGGAGGCCCTCCCGGTCGGTATCCAGCCATGGCTGCGACGTGAACTCGGCCTGCCCTCCGGCGATATCGACGAGGCAATCGCGGAATGGTGCGACGCGCTCGACCTCGATTCAATTGCGCGGATCGCCGCGGCGAACCGCGCGTGGGGGACTGCTACGGGTCAAGCCGCAGCGGCGACCGTGCAGCGCTGGCTCGACTCCGAGGATCGCGCGGCGACGTTGGACGAACTCGCCAGCGTCGTGCTCACCGGCACGGGCACGCAGCGCAAAGCCTCGAAGAAACTGATCGATGCCGAGCCCGACTACGAAGTCCTCGCGCGCGATCTGGGCGAGGCGTGCACCGACGTGCTGTCGATGGTCCAGCGCGCAACCTATTGCGACCTGCTCGCCGACGGGCTCGAGGTCGGGCGCGATTATGCGCGCGGCTATGCGCTGGCCAAGCGACGCGCGGGGGCGGTCGATTTCGACGACCTGATCGCGACGACGGTGGCGTTGCTCGACCAGCCCGGGATCGGTGAGTGGGTGCGCTACAAGCTCGACCAGGCGACCGAGCACCTGCTGATCGACGAGGCGCAGGACACCAACGGCCACCAATGGCGGATCGTGCGCGCGCTGGCGGACGAGTTCTTCGTCGGCCGCGGCATCTATGCGCCGTCGACGCGGACACTGTTCACGGTCGGCGATTACAAGCAGGCGATCTTCGGGTTCCAGGGCACCGATCCGCTCAATTTCCAGGCCGCCGAGCAGTATTTCGGCGGCCGTGCGAGCGAGGCCGAGGGCGATGACGACTGGCCCGAGGAAGAGCGGGGGCTCCCCTTGGCACGACTGTCGCTGCGGCACTCGTTCCGGTCGACGCGGACCGTGCTTGAGTTCGTCGATGCGGCGATCGATGCAATCGGCGAGCCGGGGCTCGGGATCACGGGCGAAGTCGAACAGCACGCCAGCGAGGTCGCCGGCCCCGGCACCGTGACCTTGTGGCCGCCGGTCTTCGCTGGCGGCAGCGAGGACGACGAGGAGGGCTGGGTCGACGACGCGGTCCGCAAACTCGCCAGCGATATCGCCCGCGCGGTGAAGGGCTGGCTGGCGCCCGAGACCAGGCTGATGCTGGAGAGCAAGGGGCGGCGGTTGCGGCCCGAGGATGTGATGATCCTCGTCAAGCGACGCGGCGATCTCGCCTCGCTGATCGTTGCGCGGCTCTATGCCGAGGGCGTGCCGGTGGCGGGCGTCGATCGCTTGCGACTGAACGCGCCGCTCGCAGTGCAGGATCTGCTCGCGACTATCCGCTTCGTGTTGCAGCCCGAGGACGATCTAAGCGTCGCGGCGCTGCTTGTGTCGCCGCTGATCGGCTGGACGCAGGACGAGTTGATGGCCGCGGCACCGCGCGAGGCCGGGCCGTTGTGGCGGCATCTGCAACGCACGCAACCGGCGACGCGGCTCGCGCCCTTGCTGGCGATGCTGGCGCGCGCGGATATCGCCACGCCGTACCAGTTTCTGGAGGAGCTGCTGTCGGGCCCGCTCGACGGTCGCCGCAAACTGATCCGCCGACTGGGAACTGAGGCACGCGATCCGATCGAGGAACTGCTCAACGCCGCGCTGACGTTCGAGAGTACGACGACGCCGTCGTTGCAGCGCTTCCTCGACTGGTTCGATCGCGGCGATGTCGAGATCGTCCGCGATCCTTCGGCGCCGCTAGACGCCGTACGGGTGATGACGGCGCACGGCGCGAAGGGGTTGCAGGCGCCTCTGGTAATCTTGGCGGATGCGACGGCGGACCCGTCGGCGGCGCCGCGCTCGATCCTGAAATGGGCGCCCGAGCCTGGGGCGGCGCCGATCCCGGTGTTCCGGCCACGGTCGAGCGAGCGTGGCGGCCCGCTGGATGCGGTCGTGTCGGCCGCCGAGCAGCGCGAATTGGAGGAGCATTGGCGGCTCTTCTACGTGGCCGCCACGCGCGCCGAAGAGCGGCTGGTGATCGCCGGTGCGCTCGGACCGCGCGCGAAGGGCGTGCCGCCGGAGAACAGCTGGTACGCTGCGTCCGATCGTGCCCTGACGGCACTCGAGGTGCCGATGGGCGAGGGGGCGCGGACGTTTGCCGGGGTCGAACCTCAGCCTGCGGTGATCGCCAAGGCTTCGGCTTCGGTCGAGATTGCGGCCAACGCACAGCTACCGGCCTGGGCGCATGAACCCGCACCGCAAGAAGCGCGTCCGCCTCGTCCCCTGTCGCCTTCGGCGTTGGGCGATGACGCGGTGTCCGATCCACCGCCGACGCCAGCGATGCGCGTCGCAGCGGAGCGGGGGCGGCTGATCCATGCGCTGTTCGAGCGTCTGCCGGCGGTTGCTGTCGCCGACCGCGCGACGGCAGCCGATCGCTGGCTGGCAAAAGCAGGCGGCGTCGACGATGCCGCAGCACGGTCCGAAATCGTGCTGAGCGTGGTCGCAGTGCTCGACGATCCGCGCTTTGCCGAGCTTTTCAGCGCGGATACGCTCGCCGAAGCACCGATTGCCGCGACCCTCGCGAACGGCATGGTCGTGTCGGGAACGGTCGATCGCCTGCTGATCGAGCCAGACCGCATCCGCGTCGTCGACTTCAAGACCGGGCGGCGTGCACCGCGCGGTCTCGACGACGTGCCGGAATACCATATGAAGCAGATGGCGGCCTATGCCGAAGCCCTGAGCGTGATCTTCCCGGGGCGGTCGGTCGAGGCAGCCTTGCTGTACACGGCCGGCCCGCGGTTGATCGTGCTGGACGACGAGACGCTGGCCGCGAACAAGCCGCACTATCGGTCCACGGAGCAAAGCTAGCGCCCCGGTGGTTGAGCGCACACGCTGGCGACCTTAGATACGACTCAACCAAGGAGAATTCACGATGGCGACCAAGCAGATCACCGATGCCAGCTTCGATGCGGACGTACTGAACGCCGACGGCCCCGTGCTCGTCGATTTCTGGGCGGAATGGTGCGGCCCGTGCAAGATGATCGGGCCGTCGCTTGAGGAAATCTCGGAAGAACTCGGCGAGAAGGTGACAATCGCCAAGCTCAACATCGACGAGAACCCCGACGCGCCGGGCAAGTACGGCGTCCGCGGCATCCCGACGATGATCCTGTTCAAGGGCGGTGCACCGGCGGCGACCAAGGTCGGCGCGGAGCCCAAGGGCCGGTTGAAGGCGTGGCTCGAAGGCGAACTGGCCTGATGCTGCTGACGGCGCTGTTGCTTCTGGCGGCGGCGCCGTCATCGTCTGACATAAATAAGTCAGACGGATGCGAGACAGCGCGCCGACGCCAAGACCATGCTGCCATGACCCGAGCTTGTATTCCGATGAAGTCGACTCGGACATACGAAGGCGTTTGGTACGACACGTTCGAAGGGCAGGAATTTTTTGACCTTGCGGCGACGTTGGCGGTCAATCCCGCTTCGCATTCAAGTGTTTGGCGAAGATAAACCGGAGGGATGCGCTCGTCCGCGCCAATCTGCCGGGGCGCATTGCCGAGGTTATGACACCGCATGCCTATCGGGTGCGGTTCGTCGGGGCCGAAACGCTGAACATGTCTTGCAATGAGCGCGACGCGTTCGGACTGCCGTCATGCTTTGGGCACGAAGGCGCTTTTCCCGGCATGGTAGTGGTCGAAAAGATTCTTGCGATCGAGGCACTTTAGCCTGTTGTCGTGATCATGACCGATAGTCGGCGTTGATCGAGATATAGCTATGCGTGAGGTCGCAGGTCCACACCGTGGCACGACCTTCGCCTAGCGCGAGATCGACGCCGATCTCGATCTCGTGACCCTTCAGGTGGGAGGCGACCGGCGCCTCGTCGTAGCCGCTCAGTGCCAACCCGCCTTCCGCAACCTGCGTATTACCGAACCGGATCGAGAGCGTATCCCGATCGGCGGGTTCGCCGGCCTTTCCGACCGCCATCACGACGCGGCCCCAGTTTGCATCCTCACCGGCAATCGCGGTCTTCACCAGCGGCGAGTTGGCGATGCTCATCGCGATGCGGTGTGCGCTGCGGTCATCGTCGGCGCCGGTCACCTGGATCTCGATCAGCTTCTGCGCGCCCTCGCCGTCGCGAACCACAAGCATGGCGAGTTGATGGCACAAATCCGCCAGCGCAGCGCGGAAGGCGTCCGCCCCCACGCTGTCATCGTCCGCCAGCGCGACGTTACCGGCCTTGCCCGTCGCGAACGCCAGCACCGTGTCGCTGGTCGAGGTATCGCTGTCGACCGTGATGCACGAGAAGCTCGGCGCATTCGCCTTGGATAGCGCGGCTTGCAGGAACTCCGGCTCGACCGCGGCGTCGGTGAAGATGAAGCCGAGCATCGTCGCCATGTCCGGCGCGATCATCCCAGAACCCTTGATGATCCCCACCAGCGAGACCGTGCGATCCCCGATCACCGCCGTCGTAACCGCACCCTTGGTAAAGGTGTCGGTCGTCATGATCGTCGCGGCGGCATCCTCCCACCCGCACGGCGCGGCGGCGAACGCGGCGTCCAACCCGGCTTCCGCCTTGTCGATCGGCAACGGCACCCCGATCACGCCCGTCGACGACACGAACACGTCCGAAGGCTGACACCCGAGATGCGCCGCGGTGCGCGCCGCGATCACCTCGACTGCGGCCCGACCACGCGATCCGGTGAACGCGTTCGAATTGCCTGCATTCACGACAAGCGCCCGCGCCTGGCCAAGCGTCAGCGCCGCACGGCACCACTCCACCTCGGGCGACGGGCATTTGCTCGTCGTGAGCACGCCCGCAACCACCGTCCCCGGATCGAGCGTCACGAACGTCAGATCGCACCGGTCCCACGCCTTGTACTGCGCGCGCGCGACATGCAGCGCGACTCCGTCGATCGAAGGGGCGTCGGGGAAGGGCAAGGCGAGGGGGGAGGTCTGCATGACGCCTTCATAGTCTCTGCGGTCCGGCGGGCAAGATCGGCGGTTGCGCTTGACCCGCTGACATTCGTCGGTGTCCAAGGCCGTGGGGAGAAGGACGCAACATGATCGACGAGGACGTGAGCGCAGGGCCTGCAAGTCGGTTCGACGGCAGCACCACCCGCGTGATGCTTGTCGTCGTCGCATCGATCGTCGCGCTCGGCTTCGCCTTAGCTGCATGCCTCCTGATGATCGCGAGCAACGGCTATCGCTGGTGGCGCGCACCGTTCCCAACGACGATCCCGCGGAACCTCCCTTTGGCTACCACGCCAGCCAAGCCGATCGGACCCTATGCCGACTGGTTCGATGCCGACGATTATCCCGAGTCCGCGCGGCAGGCCAGCAAGGAAGGTGCCGTCAAAGCTGCCCTGCTCGTCGCTGCCGATGGATCGGTCGAGGCGTGCGAAGTCCTCGTAGGGAGTGGGACCAGCGCACTCGATGAAGGAACGTGCCGCGCCGCGGTTCGCCACGGCCAGTTCACCCCCGCGCGCGACGCGAAGGGGCGTGCAATCTCCTCGCGCATCGAATTGCCGCGCGTTCGATGGGCGCTGCCCTGAGACGAACGGTAGATTTTCCGCGCGGGCTCGAATAAAGCCGGTCCCGCATGAACCTGCTGCTACTCCTCTCTGCCCTGCTCTCCGCGCTGACCGGTGCGGTGCCGGGTATGCGTGGGCAGTCCGCCCAAGCAGTGGTGCAAGGCAACGTCTGCTCGCAGTCGATAGCAGCAACGCCGGCCAAGGTCTTGATAAGGCCAGTATCTGGCCTTCCCACGCTGCTCCGGGTTGCGGTCGCTACCACGCTGCGCACCATCGCCATTGTCTCGCTTCCGCTATGGGCAGAGCGCCGCCGCGAATAGCGTCTAGGTGTGACCTTATCGTAACCTTTGGATCCAAGCGATCCGCTTCCGCGTGCGCCCACCGTGTGCCGCCGCGTCATAAATTCAGGAAATCAGCCCATGTTCGGTAGCCTCGCCAAATCCTTGTTCGGTTCGTCCAACGACCGGTACGTCAAGTCGCTCAACCCGATCCTCGCGAAGATCGCCTCGTTCGAGCCGTCACTCCAGGCGATGTCGGACGAGGAGCTCTCGGCGCAGACCGTCAAGTTCCGTGCGCGCCTCGCCGAGGGCGAGAAGCTCGACGATCTGCTGCCCGAGGCGTTCGCGACCGTCCGTGAAGCCGCGCACCGCGTGCTCGGCCAGCGCCATTACGACGTCCAGATGGTCGGCGGCATCGTCCTCCACCGCGGCGAGATCGCCGAGATGCGGACCGGCGAGGGCAAGACGCTCGTCGCCACGCTCGCGACCTATCTCAACGCGCTCCCTGGTGACGGCGTCCATGTCGTCACCGTCAACGACTACCTCGCGGCGCGCGACGCGGAGTGGATGGGACAGGTGTATACCTTCCTCGGCATGACGATCGGCGTCATCATCCCCAACCTGTCCGACGAGGAACGCCGCGCCGCTTATGCCGCCGACATCACCTACGGCACCAACAACGAGTTCGGGTTCGACTATCTGCGCGACAATATGAAGTACGAGCGCAGCGCGATGACGCAGCGCGCGTTCAACTTCGCGGTGGTCGACGAGGTCGATTCGGTCCTGATCGACGAAGCGCGCACGCCGTTGATCATCTCCGGCCCGACCGACGACA
The DNA here is from genome assembly GCF_004340945.1 of Sphingomonas sp. PP-F2F-A104-K0414. Lineage (GTDB taxonomy): Bacteria > Pseudomonadota > Alphaproteobacteria > Sphingomonadales > Sphingomonadaceae > Sphingomonas. The sequence continues at coordinate 59,847 of NZ_SLYD01000005.1, read as the reverse complement.
AGTCCGAGCTGTACATGCAGGTCGACGCGGTCGTGAAGCAGCTCGATCCCGCCGACTACGACAAGGACGAGAAGCAGAAGACGATCATCCTCACCGAGGATGGCACCGAGAAGGTCGAGCGGATGCTCGAGGCGGCCGGGCTGCTCGAGGGGCAGAACCTGTACGACTTCGAGAACACGCAGGTAGTGCATCACCTGAACCAGGCGCTGCGTGCGATCGTGATGTTCAAGTCGGACATCGACTACATCGTCAAGGACGGCAAGGTCATAATCATCGACGAGTTCACCGGTCGCATGATGGACGGCCGGCGCTGGTCGGACGGCCTGCACCAGGCGGTCGAGGCGAAGGAGGGCGTCCAGATCGAGCCCGAGAACCAGACGATGGCCTCGATCACGTTCCAGAACTATTTCCGCATGTACCCCAAGATCGGCGGCATGACCGGCACCGCGGCGACCGAGGCGGCCGAGTTCTACGACATCTACAAGATCAACGTCGTCAGCATTCCGACCAATGTCGAGGTCAAGCGCGTCGACGAGGAAGACGAGTTCTACAAGGACACCAAGGACAAGTTCGCGGCGATCGCCAAGAAGATCAAGCATCACGCGGACCTGGGCCAGCCGGTGCTGGTCGGCACGGTGTCGATCGAGAAGTCCGAGATGCTGAGCGAGTTCCTGGTCGGCGAGAACGTCGATCACAAGGTCCTCAACGCGCGCTTCCACGAGATGGAGGCGCACATCGTCGCGCAGGCCGGGCGCAAGTCCGCGGTGACGATCGCGACCAACATGGCGGGCCGCGGCACCGACATCAAACTCGGCGGCAACCTCGAATTCCGCATGCTCGACGAGCATCCCGAACTGGTCGAGGGCACGCCCGAGTATGACGAGGCGGCGAAGCGGATCACGATCGAGATCGAGGCGGAGAAGCAGGCAGTGCTCGCCGCGGGCGGCCTGTTCGTGCTCGGCACCGAGCGGCACGAGAGCCGACGCATCGACAACCAGCTGCGCGGGCGCTCGGGCCGTCAGGGCGATCCGGGCCTTTCGCGCTTCTATCTCAGCCTCGACGACGATCTGCTACGTATCTTCGGGCCGGACACGCTGTTCGCCAAGATGATGCGCAACAACATCGAGGATGGCGAGGCGATCGGCAGCAAGTGGTTGAGCAAGGCGATCGAGACCGCGCAGAAGAAGGTCGAGGCGCGCAACTACGACATCCGCAAGCAGGTCGTCGAGTACGACGACGTGATGAACGAGCAGCGCAAGGTCATCTACGAGCAGCGCGCGGACATCATGGATGCTGATACGGTTGGCGACGTGGTGACCGATATGCGCGCGGAGACGGTCAACGTGATCGTCGGCGATGCGTGCCCGCCGAACTCGTATCCCGAGCAGTGGGATGTCGCGGGGATGAAGACGCGGCTTGCCGAGGTGATGAACCTCGAGCCGCCGATCGACGCATGGCTGCTGGAGGAGTCGGTCGACCCCGAGGTGATCGAGGAGCGTGTCCGCGCGATGGCCGACGAGGCGATCGCACAGAAGTCAGCCGATCTCGATGCGGAGACGTGGACGTCGGTCGAGAAGTCGATCCTGTTGCAGAATCTCGACCATCACTGGAAGGAGCATCTGGCGACGCTCGACGCATTGCGCCAGGTCGTCCACCTGCGCGCGTACGCCCAGAAGACGCCGATCAACGAGTATAAGCAGGAGGCGTTCTCGCTGTTCCAGCGGATGCTCGAAACGATCCGCGAGGACGTGACCAAGACGATCGCGCATGCGCAGTTCCAGATGCAGGCACCGGTCGGATTGCCCGAACTGCCGGACTTCATCACGACGCATTTCGACCCGTTCACGGGCGAGGACAATTCGAACGACTTCGATGCGGGCACGCGCGGCCACATCACCTCGACGATGCCGCCTTTGCAGATCCCTCAGCCGCAGGAAGCCGATATCGGCGAGGATCCGGCGAATTGGGAAGGCGTCGTCAGCCGCAACGCACCATGCCCGTGCGGGTCGGGGCGCAAGTACAAGCAGTGCCACGGCGCCGTTTGATCGATTGATTACGGCTTGCGCGGAAGTTTGGCTGCTCCGCGCAAGCTGTGATCACTCGTTGCGAGGTTAACGAAGATGGTCGGCCGCCGACCGCAATCGGCGTTTGGCGACGATGGGAACATGAACGAAATCTCACGGAACATCAGCGTATTGCCGCGAGTAGTTCCGGTCCTAACCCTGTTCTTCAAGGACCTGAGGCATGCGTTACATTTCCCTGATCGCACTCCCGTTACTGGCCATGACGGCATCGCCAGCCTTGGCCAAAGGTTGTATTCGCGGTGCGGCAGCCGGCGGCGTCGGTGGCCATTTCGTTGGCGAGGGCCACGCGGTGATGGGCGCCGCGGTCGGTTGTGCCGTAGCGCATCATCACTATGCGAAGCAGGCAAGGGCCGAAAAGGCTCGCGCCCGGGCTCATGGCTGAGGTCTGCCAATGACTGGAATGTCCAAGTCGATAGGTAGCATGGCCTAGTCGTTTCGGTTGGGGCACCAGATAACGACGCACTGTCCGGTAACAGGTACGGTGCGTCGTCTGACTTTATGCCTGCCCGTCTTGGCATGCCCGTCTCAGCCGCTGCACGATTGATGCTCTGGGCCGAATCCGTGAGCTTGCCGATGCACACAGCGCGATGACGGCAACGTTAAGCGATCCGTGACTTTAACAGCGCGACGAAACGGTCGAGCCGACACGGCGCCGCACACCCCGGAACAGCAAGCGGTGTCGCGATGACCTCCGGGCGCAGCGCACGGATCGTCGCGAGAGACTGTACGCGGTAGTACAGGCGGACGAACCGTTCGCCCGATCGTGGATCGCGCAACCGTTCGATCACCATCGCACCGCCCGGAGCGACGTCGTTGCGAGCAAAGCCGGGGGCATCGAGAGCAACGTGCAGCGCGGCGGCCAGCGCGGTGACGTTGGTGTCGTGGCCGACCATCACATCGAGACGCGGCGCGCGGGCGGCGGTCAGCGTATCGATGATCCGATGGCCGAGTGGCGAAGCCTGATGCGCCGCCATATAGGGTGACCGCGTGAACACGTCGAACAGCGCGGCATGCAGGGCGCCGAGCCGCGCGATCGTCGCGGGATCGGCGCGTCCCCATCCAACCGCACGACGCGGCATGCCCTCGGAGTCTTCCAGCAGGAGGACCTGCGCGATACCCGACGCCGCCCGGATCGGCCCGGATAGTTCGATCCCACGGCGATCGGTCGACGCGACCAGCGACGGCGGGTCGACCGGGCTGCATGCGCCATGACCGCATCCCAGCACGGTGTCGAGCAACGCAAGGGCTGCGCGGTGACGCGCGACGAGCGCGGCCATCCCACCGGTGAAGCGATCGATCGAGGCGATTGCCTGGCTGGGGCTAAAGGCGGTCGCGCCGGCGGCCAGTGGTTCGAAGATCGGATCAGTCCGATCTTCGGCAAGGTGGCCTACGGTCAATCGACAATCGGGCGCTAACCCCTGCGCATACGCCTCTCCACTGGCGATCGTCCGGCTGGCCGTGTTGGTCCAGATCCGAACCGTAGCTGCGGCTGGACACCGCGTGAGCGCGAGCGACGCAAGCCAGCGACGATCATGGCGCGCGAGCAACTCGATTGCGGAAGCGCCGTGCGGTGTCAGCTGGCCTTCGGGAACGGGCCAGTTCGGCCAGGGCTGGGCGGTGCGCGTCGTCACCGGCACTTCGCCCGAGAGCGGCGCGCGGACGCCGTGCCGCATCACTATCACGACTCGTTCGAGGCGCAAGTCTCTGGGAATCGGGTGTGCCTGGGTCATGGTCGGTATGGCCGACAGCAGGGCGAGCGCCGTACAAAAACTGGACAACGAGGGACGAATAGCACGCATCGAGGAAGTCCTGGTTTGACATGAGACGGCAGCCGCCGATCGCGCTGTACGCGCACCCCTTTTCAGTGGCGTGACACCATCCTCGTCTCTTTCAGGGCCGATCCCGATACGGCGAGCCGCACCCGATGACGATCGGATGGGAACATACCCCGGCCGCTGGGCGCATACCGCGATAGCGCTTTCCAACACGCGCCCAACCACCTAAGCGACAGACATCCCCGGGGGGCCGCTGATGCGCGGCTGAGAGGTGGGCTGCAGCCCATGACCCGCTGAACCTGATCCGGCTTATACCGGCGTAGGGAGGGTCTGCGGCTGGCCCGTCGTCCCTCCGATTGGAGTGGACGTGACGTTTTTCAGTGCTGGTTTTGTTGTGACTTCCGCCGGGCGCGAGCGGCGGCTTTTTGGGCGGGTCGCGTTGACTCTGTCGGTAACCCTCGCGGCATCGTCGGCCGGGGCGCAAGTCGCACCCGATCCAGTCGAACCCGCCGAGATTCGCGTCGTCGGCAAACAGGATCCTGCCGGTCTGCTCCCTGACCAGAGCGTGCCGCGCGCGCAGAGCGCGATCTCCGCCGACTTCATCGTCAAGCAGGCGCCGACGCTCAACGCGTTCCAGCTTGTCACGCTGCTGCCCGGCGCGAACGTCGCGTCGAGCGATCCGTATGGCCTGTCGACGAGCTCCAGCCTGACGTTGCGCGGTCTCGGCCAGGACGAGATCGGCGTGCTGATGGAGGGCGCGCCGCAGAACGACATCGGCTATTATTATGCCTATCCGTCGCAGTTTGCGGACCCCGAGAATTTGAGGCGCATCTCGCTCGCGCAAGGGTCGGCCGATATCGATTCCCCGACGCTCGGCGGGGCCGGCGGGCTATTGTCGCTCGCGCTCGACGATCCGAAAGCGCGTCCCGGTGCGCTCGTCGACCTGTCACTCGGCAGCTACGCGGCGCGGCGGGGGTTCTTCCGTGTCGATAGCGGTACGATCGGCAATACCGGGCTGAAGGCGTTCCTGTCCTATTCGAACACGCGCGCGGACAATTGGCGGGGTGCCGGCTATGACACGCGCCAGCATATCGACGCGAAAATCCTGAACGAATGGGGTGCCGGCAACCGTGCCAGCCTCGCGCTGTCGTATAATGACGCGAACTCGTCGAGCTATCCGAGCCCGACGCTGGCCGAGTGGAACGCGCAGGGCCGCAGCTTCAACTACGACAAGCGCTACACGGCGGGGAACACCAACTATTGGCGCCTGTACCGCGCGCCGTTCCGCAACCTCTACGCCTCCGCGCCGGTGCACCTCGTCCTGAACGATCGGCTTGCGCTAGACACCACCACCTATCTCCAGTTCGGCTACGGCAACTCGCCCTACGGTACGCAGCTGACGACCGAAGGCAATTTCCTCGGCACCGAGGAGCTGGCCCAGCCGATCGCGCTGCCCGGCGCGGTCGACGGGGTGGCGACCGTACTCGGCAATTATACCGGCGACCAGATGCGGACCGGCAACGTCAGCACGCTGACCTTCAAGACCGGCGCGCATACGCTCACGGCGGGGCTCTGGCTCGACTACGGCACCGATCGCGTCACGCAGTCCTACACCTCGATCGACGCCGATGGGCAGCCGTTCGATCGCTGGGGCTACCGCGCCAAGGCGATCCGTACTGCCGACGGCCGCCTGCTCGCCTATGAGAACCAGCGCACCGTCACCGTGACGAAGGGCTTCTTCCTCGCCGACAGCATCGCGCTGACGCCGCGGCTGACGGTCGATGCCGGGTTCAAGGGCGTGAACGTGCTGCGCAACGGCCGCAATTATTTGCCCGGACCGCAGGACAAGGTGCGCAACGACAGTTTCGCCGCCTTGCCGCGTGCCGCGATCCACTACCGGCTCGACGATCGCCAGCAGCTGTTCGCCAACATCACGACCAACTTCCGCACGCCCAACGAGTTCACGCTCTACAACAGCTATTACGGTGGCGACGTGGTCGTGCAGGGGACGAACGCGCTCAAGAACGAATATTCGGTCTCGCAGGAAGTGGGCTATCGCTTCATCGGCGAACAGCTCTCCGCTTCGGTGACCGGCTTCCATTACAAGTTCCGCAATCGCCAGCTCGCCACCGTGATCGACCAGGGCGGCGCGCAGGTGAACGCGACGATCAACGCTGGTGGCCAGACCTCGTACGGCGTCGATGCGGAGATCGACTACCGCCCGGTGGCAGGCGTCAGCCTCTACCTTTCGGGCGAATATTTGCGTGCGCGGATCGACGACGATCTGCCGGTCGGGGCGGACTTCCTGCCGACCAGGGGCAAGCAGGCGGTCTCCAGCCCGGCCGTCCAGTTCGGCGCAGGCGGGATCTATGACGATGGCCGGTTCTTCGGCAGCGTCGCGTCGAGATATATCGGCCGGCAATATGCGAGCTTCATGAACGACGAGGCGATCAAGGGCTATGCGACGCTCGACCTGTCGGTCGGCATGCACCTTGCCGACTGGCTCGACGGCAAGCGCACCGACCTGCGCGTCAACGCGATCAACGTCACCGATCCGCACGTCCTCGCCGGCGTCCAGTCGGTCAGCACCAACGCGCAGGACACGATCGGCCGCAACGGCACGGTCATCGCCGGTTCGCCGCCCGCTTATTATGTCGGGAGCGGCGCGGCGGTCATGGCAACGATCTCGCGGGCGTTCTGAGGTGGCGACGCAGCCTGCGCATCTCGTCCACGGCATGGGCCTCGCGATGGAGGCGCCGACCTGGCCGGCGATCACCGCCGACGAGGCCGGGGCGGTGCTGGCGCACTTTTCGGGCATGGGCCGGATGACGGGGCTGCACTGGCATTCTCCCCGGCCGTTTTCCGCCGCGACCTTGGTGCACACGACCACCGGCACGTTCCTGTTGAAGCGCCACCATCACCGCATCCGCACGGTCGAAGGGCTTGCCGAGGAACACGCGTTCATCGCGCACCTTGCAGGTGCTGGCGTATCGGTGCCTGAGGTGATGGCGACCGCGGACGGTGCGACGGCGGTGGCGAGCGGCGCCTGGTCGTACGAACTGCACCGCGCGGCGCCGGGTGTGGACCTGTACCGCGACAGCCTGTCCTGGACGCCGTTCGCCGCGCGCGCGCATGCCCATGCGGCAGGGGTGGCGCTCGCGACGCTGCACGAGGCGGCGCGCGGTTTCGCTGCCCCGGCGCGTCGCCGTCAGCCGTTGGTTGCAAGCTTTACGATCCTGCCCGCCGCCGATCCGATCGCCGCGGCCGAAGCCTATATTGCTGCTCGCCCCGCTCTGGCCGCGTTCTTGAACGTCAAGCCTTGGCGACGCGAACTCGGGCAGCTCTTTGAAAGCTTGGGGCAGGGGCTCGCGCCGTTGCTTGCCGACCAAATGCCGTTGTGGACGCACAACGACTGGCACCCGTCCAACCTGCTGTGGGCGAGCGATGGCGGTGTCGAAACCGTGTTCGACTTCGGACTCGCCGATCGCACCTGCGCGGTCCACGATATCGCCATCGCGATCGAGCGCACCGCCGTTCGCTGGCTCGAGCTGGGGCAGGGGACGGACGACATCGGCGATCCGGCGGCAGCACTCGCGCTGCTCGCGGGCTATGCCACGATCGCGCCGCTCGGCCGCACCGACGTTGCGGCGATCGTCCGCCTGTTGCCGCTTGTGCACCTCGAGTTCGCGCTGTCGGAGATCGAGTATTTCGCCGCGGTCGTCGAAGACCCCGCGTCCGCGGCACTGGCCTGGGACGAGTATCTCATCGGTCACGCCGCGTGGTTCCAGTCCGCTCCGGGCCGGGACTTGCTCCGCGCGATCGAAGCCGGAGCGCTTCCTCAATGACCGCGTTCGAGATCGTCGCGGTCGCGGTCAGTGCCGCGGGTATCTGGCTGACCGCCACTCGCCGGATGCTGTGCTGGCCGGTCAACCTCATCGCCTGCGCGCTGTACTTCAAGCTGTTCCTCGACGTCCGGCTCTACGCCGACATGGTTCTGCAAGCGCTGTTCGGACTCGCGATCCTGTACGGCTGGCTCGCCTGGAGCCGCGGAAAGGACGCTGCTGGTGATGTCGTCGTGGCGCCGCTCCGACCTGCGCAGGCGCTCGCCGGTCTCGTTGCGGGCGCGGTGGGCGCTGTCGCGATCGGGTGGTTCACGAGCCGCTATACCAACGCCGCGCTGCCGTGGATGGACGCCGCGCTCAGCAGCTTCAGCCTGGTCGCGCAATATTGGACAGCGCGCCGCCACGCCGCGAGCTGGCTGCTCTGGATCGGCGTGGACGGTTTGTACGTCGGAATGTTTCTCGTCAAAGGGCTGGTGCCGACTGCAGGGCTCTATGCAGCGATGATCGTGCTTGCCGTCATCGGGTACAGGCAATGGCGACGGGCCGAAACCATAGGGCCGGCTGCCGCTTGATGGCCCCCACTTGATAGCGGTTGCCGCCGAGGTTGCCTGACGACCTCGTGCATGCTCTACCTACTCCGACAAATAGGATAGTCTGGAGAGGATGTCGCGATGATCGACCCATGTCACGCCGGGTATGCGCGTCGCCACGTCCTGACCGGCGTCGGCAAGGCGGCGTTGGTAGCGGGATTGTCGGCAGGCCAAGTGTCCGTGCTGGACGCCGCCAGGCCGTCCTCGTTGGCGACTGCGCTCCCGTTGCCAATGGCGCGGCTCGTGCCGTTCGACATGGCTGACGTGACGCTCGGTGACGGCCCATTCCTGAATGCTCAGCACAAGACGTTGGCCTATCTGCTGACGCTCCAGCCCGACCGCATGCTCCACAATTTCCGCGTGAATGCCGGGCTGCCGCCCAAGGCCCCGGTCTATGGCGGGTGGGAGTCGGACCCAATTTGGGCGGATATCAACTGTCATGGTCATACGCTCGGCCATTATCTGTCGGCGTGTGCGCTGGCCTATCGGTCGACCGGGGACGCGCGGTTCAAGGCGAGGATCGACCATATCGCGCGCGAACTTGGCGCGTGTCAGGTGGCATCGGGCACAGGGCTGGTCTGTGCCTTTCCCGACGGTCCCGCCGTGGTGGCAGCGCATTTGCGCGGCGAGGCGATTACCGGTGTGCCTTGGTACGCTCTGCATAAGGTCTATGCGGGGCTGCGCGACGCCGCGTGTCTGGCCGACAGCGACACCGCACGTACCGTCCTGGTGCGGCTCGCCGACTGGGCCGTGGTCGCGAGCCGGCCATTGAGCCCGGCGCAGTTCGAGACGATGCTCGACACCGAGCATGGTGGCATGAACGAAGTGTTCGCCGACCTTTACGCGATGACCGGCACGCCCGACTATCTCCTGATGGCGGAGCGGTTTTCGCATAAGGCGATCCTCACGCCATTAAGCCAGCACCGCGATCATCTCGACGGACTGCACGCCAACACGCAGGTCCCCAAGGTCATCGGCTTTCACCGCGTTTGGGAGATCACGGGCAAGCCCGAATATCGCGACGCCGCGGCGTTTTTCTGGAAGACGGTAGCGCTGACCCGGTCGTTTGCTACCGGTGGGCACGGCGACAACGAGCATTTCTTTCCGGTGGCGGATTTCGCCAAACACGTGTTTTCCGCAAAGGGATCGGAGACGTGCTGCCAGCATAATATGCTGAAACTGACACGTGCGCTGTTCCTGCAAGATCCGCAGGCGGAATACGCCGATTACTATGAGCGCACGCTCTATAACGGCATCCTTGCGTCGCAGGATCCGGATAGCGGCATGGCGACGTATTTCCAGGGTGCGCGGCCCGGTTACATGAAGCTGTATCACGCGCCCGAAACCGCATTCTGGTGCTGCACCGGCACGGGAATGGAGAACCACGTCAAATATCGCGACTCGATCTATTTCCACGACGATCGCGCGCTGTACGTGAATTTGTTCGTGCCGTCGGCGGTCCGGTGGAGAGACCGGGACGCGGTGCTGACGCAGACGACCGCGTTCCCGGAGTCTCCGACGACGATCCTCCGCTGGACGGTAAAACGCCCGACCGAGGTCGCGCTCAAGCTACGTCATCCAGGCTGGAGCCGCGCGGCGGTCGTCCTGGTCAACGGCGTCGAGGTGCTGCGCTCCACCATCCCCGGTCGCTACCTCGAGATCGTCCGCGTCTGGCGGAACGACGATACGGTGGAATTGCGTCTGGACATGCATCCGGTCGCCGAGCGCTCGCCGGCCGCCCCGGATATCGTCGCATTCACCGTCGGTCCGCTGGTACTGGCCGGTGCGTTCGGGCGAGACGGGCTTGCGCCGGGCGCGGACATCATCGTCAACGAGCGTAAATATGGCGAGTACAATGCAGCGCCGTTCACGCCACCGACGCTCGCCGGCGATCCCGCGACGCTGGCGAACGCGATCCGCGCTAGCCATCGTCCACTCGAGTTCACGATCCCCTCCGCCGACGGCCAACCGGTTCGCCTGATCCCGTATCACCGCATCGCCCACGAGCGCTACGCAACCTATTGGCAAGTCCAGCCGGCGCCGGCCTGACCCGAGGCCAAATTCACAGTTTTCGACAGCGGTTGAAGCGATGTCGGCGCGGCACGTAACAAGTTTACCTTACGTAACGTTACTGTCGCGAAACGTTCGCTTAAGTGACGCAGACGATACCTAGTGGCGCCGGGGGTGGCAGCGTCGCCACGGGGAAAAATCAACGATGCATATGATCAAAGGTCTGTTGCTGGCCTCGGTTCCGCTTATCCTGACGTCCGGTGTTGCCACCGCGCAGGCACAAGAGCGCGTGGACGCGGCCTCACAAACATCCCCCTCGACGGATGCAACGACCCAAGAGAATGGCGAGATCGTCGTCACCGGCAGTTACGCACGCAGCCTGCGCGCCGCGACCGAGACGAAGCGTCGTGCCGATTACGGCGTCGACTCGATCAATTCGACCGATATCGGCAAGTTCCCGGCGCAGAACGTCGCCGAGGCGCTGCAGGTGATCCCCGGCGTGACGATCACTCGGCCTCGCGGCGAGGGGCTGTACGTCAGCGTCCGCGGGCTCGGGCCACAGTTCCAGAGCACATTGCTCAACGGCAGCACGGTCGCGCTGAACGACCTGATCGAGAATGGTGGCGCGAACGGCCGCCAGTTCCGCTTCGAGATGCTGCCCGCCGAATTCACCTCGAGCATCGACGTCGTCAAGACGCCCACCGCCAACATGACCGAAGGCGCGCTCGGCGGGAACATCGATGTGAAGACGTTCCACCCGCTCGACGTCGGCAACAAGACCACGGTCAATCTGCGCGGCACCTATACGAGCCAGACCGACAAGGTGAAGCCGAACGCGACGGTCATCACCAGCGCGACCAACGCCAGCGGCACGTTCGGCATCCTGGCGGGTGCGCAATATTGGCAGAAGGCGGTGCGCAACGACCGCTTCCTGAACTTCGGCTGGAATCTGGACAAGTTCACCGCGCCCGCGTCGGGCGGTCTCGCGACCGGGCTCTACACGCCGACGCGCACGCGGCCGACGATCGAGACCGAGGATCGCAAGCGGATCTCGGGCATGGTTTCCGCGCAGTGGCGGCCAAGCCCCGAATTTCTCACGACGCTCGACATTCTCGCGACCCGGCTCGACGTCGCCTATGACGAATTCGGCCTCGACATCTATCCGGACGACGCGAGCGTCGCGGGGCATCGCCCGGTGATCGTCCCCGGCAGCGTCAAGCTCGACGGCGATACGGTGGTCGGCGCGACGATCAACGACGTGCGGTTCATGGCATCGCGCGAATACAGCCTCAATCGCCACGACCTGCTCAACATCGGCCTGCGACAGACCTGGGATTCGGATGCCTGGCACGCATCGGGTGCGGTGAACTGGTCGAGTGCGCACAGCTATCACCCGAACTATAACGAAGGCACGGTACGCAGCCGCGCGATCTTCTTCGCGCCGCTGACCTATGATGCGTCCGCCGGGTACAAGACGATCCCGACTTTCACGACGACGACCGATGCGACCAACCCGGCCAATTACCAGCTCTACCAGTTCAACATCGCGCCCAAGGACAGCAAGGACTGGGATTTCTACACCCGCGCCGATCTGTCGCATGATTTCGACGGGTTCATCACGAAGCTCGCGGCGGGTGGCGAGTATCACTGGCGCAAGCGCGATTATTTCCGCCGCGATTTCAACGTCAATCCGGCCGCCAACACGCCGCTGTCCAGCCTCGGTACGGGCGCCTACGAGCAATTGCCGTACGACGATTTCCTGAAGGGCGTCTCGGGCAACACGCTGCGGCAGTTCCTGGTGCCCGTCACGCAGGCCTATCTCGACGCTTTCTTCACCCCCGCGGTGCAGAATTCGCCGCTGACCGCGGGCGATCTACGCTCGTCATTCGTCGTGAAGGAGAAGATCTGGGGTGCGTATGCGCGTGCCGATTACGGCTTCGACGTCTCTTCGGTGGCGGTCACCGGCAATCTCGGCGTGCGCTATGTCCACACCGATCAGGTCGCGAGCGGCACGCTGACCACGGGCAACGTTGCGACGCCGGCGAGCTTTCCCAAGACGTTCAACAACTGGCTACCGAGCTTCAACCTGCGCGCCGAACTGACGCACGACCTAGTCGGCCGTCTCGCCGCGAGCCGCGTGCTGACCCGCCCGAACGTCACCGACAGTGCGCCGCGGATCACCGTGTCGACCGATGCGCCAACCGCGGGCGGCGGCAATCCTCAGCTGGTGCCGTTCCTGGCCACGCAGTTCGACGGCTCGCTCGAATGGTATTTCAATCGCGCGGGCTCGCTGACGGGCGCGGTGTTCTACAAGGCGATGGACGATTACATCACGCAGCAGAACGTCAACATCGACATCCCCGGTCGCGGTACGGTGCTGCTGTCGACGCAGGTCAATGGCGGCGATGCGAAGGTGTACGGCGTCGAGGCGGCGTACAATCAGGTCTTCACGTTCCTGCCGGCGCCATTCGACGGGCTCGGCGTGCAGGCATCCTATACGCACACCTCGGTCAAGGCGAGCTACACCGCAGGCGCGCGGCCGATCCGCGACGAACTGATCGGGCTGTCGAAGAACAGCGCCAACATTAGCGGCTTCTACGAGAAGGGACCGATCTCGACGCGACTGTCGTACGTCTGGCGCGACCGGTATCTGTCGGGCACCGGCAGCACGACGCAGGCGCCGGTCTACACCGCGCCGTTCGGATCGCTCGACGGCAATATCTCGGTCAAAGCGAGCGACCGGGTGACGTTCAGCCTGGAAGGCATCAACCTGTCGGGCGCGCATCTCTACACCTATAACGACGACGAGAACCGCTTCGGCGAAATCAACTATTGGGGCCGGACCGTGTTGTTCGGCGTGCGGGCAGAATTCTGATGCGGACCCTCGTACTCGCGGTGCTGCTGGTCGGTCTGTCGATCGGTGGCTCGACCCACGCCGCCAAGCCCGCCGGTCCATCGGGGCAGGGGCCGGCGCGAATGAACGAGATCCAGGTCGTCGGCTCGCACAACAGCTTCAAGGCGAAGATCCCCGATGCGATGATGGCCGAGCTGCGGCGGCGCGATCCGAAGACCGCGGCGGCGCTCGATTATTATCATCTGCCGCTGGCCGCACAGCTCGATCGCGGCGTGCGGCAGCTGGAGATCGACATCTTCGCGGATCCGCAAGGCGGTCGCTATGCCGATCCGAAGGGCGAGCGGCTCGCACGGGCGGCGGGGGAGACGACCGCGTTCGATCGCGCGGCGATGCTGCGGCCGGGGTACAAGGTGTTCCACGTTCCCGACATCGATTATATCTCGACCTGCGTGACGTTGCAGCGTTGCCTCGGCGAGGTGCTTGTCTGGTCGCGCGCGCACCCGCGGCATCTGCCGATCATGATCACGATCAACGCCGCCGATACGCAAGCGTCGCCGCAGGTCGCGGCACCGCTGCCGCTAGACAATGCCGGGCTGCTCGACTCGCTCGATCGTGAGATCCGCCAGGCGATACCGGGACGGCGATTGATCGTGCCGGACGAGGTGCGGGGCAATGCTGCGACGCTGGCGGCGGCCGTGCATAACACGGGCTGGCCCACGCTGGACGCTGCGCGCGGTCGGATCTACGTGCTGTTCGACGTTCGTCCGGCGGTGTCGGCCGCGTATCGCGCGGGGCATCCATCGCTGCGGGGGCGGGCGATGTTCGGCTGGTATCTCGACGGTGAACCCGAAAGCGCGATCCAGATCGTCCAGGATCCGTTGGTCGACGGCGCCCGCATCCGCGACTGGGTGAAGGCCGGCGTGATCGTCCGGACGCGGACCGACGCCAACACCGTCGAAGCGCGCACGCACGACATGACCAAGGCGAAGGCGGCGGCGGACAGCGGTGCGCAGGCGGTCAGCACCGACTATTATCCGGGCGCTCCCGACCCGCAGGGGTTCGGTTTCGCGGTGACACTGCCCGGTGGAGCGATGGCACGGTGCAATCCGGTGCTCGTCGGGGCGCCGTGCACGGTTGCGCCTTGAGGACCGCCGCTGCCGCGCTCTCGCCACCCTTTCGATGGCCGTCTAAACGTCGACAATCATGGAGGATGAACGCGTGACGGTTGAACTATACGGAATTCCGAACTGCGACACGATGAAGAAGGCGCGTAGCTGGCTCGACGCGCACGGCGTCGCGTACGGTTTTCACGACTACAAGAAAGAGGGCGTCGCGGAGGACCGGCTAAGGCGTTGGATTGGTATCGCGGGCTGGGAGGTGGTGCTCAACCGCAGCGGCACGACGTTCCGCAAGCTGCCCGAGTCCGAACGCACAGATCTGGACGCAGATCGTGCGGTCGCGCTGATGCTTGCGCAACCGTCGATGATCAAGCGCCCCGTGCTCGAAGCGGGGGAGACGCTGCTGGTAGGGTTCACGCCCGATCGGTATGACGTGGCGGGGCTGGGTCACGCTTGAAGGAGTTTATAATGCCTGTTGCAACCTGGAATGGCCACGAGATTGCCCGGTCGGACGATACGGTCGTGGTCGAGGGCAATCATTATTTTCCCGCGGACAGCATCGACGCGGCGCTGCTGGAGGATAGCGCAACGCACTCGAACTGCCCGTGGAAGGGCGTCGCGAGCTACAAGACGCTGGTCGTCGACGGAAAACGCAACGTCGATGCGGTCTGGTATTATCCGACCCCGAAATCGGCCGCGGCGGAGATCGAGGGCCGCTACGCGTTCTGGAAGGGCGTGACGGTCGCCTGAGGCGCAATAGGACCGACGATCCTCCCCCTTGCGAGGGGATGATCGTCGGGTCCAATCAGATCGCGCCGGAGAACGTATCGCACTGCGCTGGGTCGCCGCTGTCCAGCCCGCGCTTCAACCACGTCTGGCGCTGTGCCGACGTTCCGTGCGTGAAGCTGTCGGGCACCACGCGGCCTTGCGATTGCTTCTGTAGCGTATCGTCGCCGATCGCCTGCGCCGCGGTCATGCCTTCCTCGATATCGCCTGCCTCGAGCCGCGACCGGTTCGCCGCCGCCCAGACGCCCGCATAGCAATCCGCCTGCAGTTCAAGCTTCACCGACAGCGCATTGCCTTCGGTTTCGCTGGCCTGACGCTGCGCCTGCTGGACCTGCGCATTGGTGCCGAGCAGCTTCTGGATGTGATGGCCGAACTCGTGCGCGATCACATAGTCCTGCGCGAAGTCGCCATTCGCCTTGAAGCGAGTCGACAGCTCGTTGAAGAAGCTCGTGTCGAGATAGATGCCCTGGTCGGTCGGGCAATAAAACGGCCCCATCGCCGATTGTGCCGC
Source organism: Sphingomonas sp. PP-F2F-A104-K0414 (assembly GCF_004340945.1). Classification (GTDB taxonomy): domain Bacteria; phylum Pseudomonadota; class Alphaproteobacteria; order Sphingomonadales; family Sphingomonadaceae; genus Sphingomonas. The sequence continues at coordinate 44,277 of NZ_SLYD01000005.1, read as the reverse complement.
ACCGCAGCCCGAACGGCCGTTGCCGTCGAAGAAGACGAGCTTGGGGGCTTCAAAACGCTGGCCGTTCTTCTGGAAGATCGCTTCCCAGGTGTTGTCCGCCGAACTGAACGCGTTGCACGCGGCCTTGCTCTCGGGCGTCAGGTTGCAACTCGATGTCGTGTCCGTGCCCGCACGGGGCGGCCCGCTCTGGGTGGTCGGGGCGGAGGATTGCCCGCCCCCGAGCAGGCCGCCGAGACCGCCCATGCCACCGAACACGGCCATCAGGATCAGCACGACGACGATCCCCCCACAGCCGAAGCGGCTGCCGATCATCGGCAACAGTCCCATCAGCAGCCCGCCACCGCCGCCGCCAAAGCCGCCGCCTCCGCCGCCCGACCCACGTTGGTCCTCGACGTTGATGTTCGGATCGTAATCGTCGAGCCGCATGAATATGCCCCTTTTCGTTTCTGCTTGGGAACGAAATGCGCAAGGTGGCGCTAGAGTTGCACGGCGGCCGAATCCGCTGCGCAAAGCGATTGGGGAGTGTGCATGTTCCTGAAGGGCAAGACCGCGGTCATCACCGGATCCACCTCGGGGATCGGGCTCGCTTATGCCAAGGCGTTTGCCGCCGAGGGCGCGGCGGTGGTGCTCAACGGCTTCGGCGATGCGGACGCGATCGAGCGGGAGCGCGCGGCATTGGCGGAAACCAGCGGTGCGCTCGCGTTGTACGATCCGGCCGACATGACCAAGCCCGACGAGATCGCGGCGATGGTCGAGCGGGCAGCGATCGAGACCGGCAGCGTCGACATCGTCGTCAACAACGCGGGCATCCAGCATGTCGCCGGGATCGCCGACTTTCCGATCGACAAGTTCGACGCGATCATCGCGATCAACCTGTCCTCGGCATGGCACATGATGCGCGCCGCGGTGCCGCACATGCGCGCGAAGGGCTGGGGCCGGATCATCTCGACCGCGTCGGCGCATTCGCTCGTCGCGAGCCCCAACAAGTCCGCCTATGTCATGGCCAAGCATGCGATCGCCGGCCTCACCAAGACGATCGCGCTGGAGACGGCGACCGACGGCATCACCGTCAACTGCATTTCGCCGGGCTATGTCTGGACCCCGCTGGTCGAGAACCAGATCCCCGATACGATGGCGGCGCGGGGGCTGACGCGCGATCAGGTGATGAACGACGTCCTGCTCGCCGCGCAGCCGACCAAGGAATTCGTCACGCCCGAACAGGTGGCGGCGTTCGCGCTGTTCCTCTGCTGCGACGAAGCCAAGGCGATCACCGGCGCAAACCTGTCGATGGATGGTGGCTGGACCGCGGCCTGAGCAACGTAATGGCACGGGATAAATGCCGTTGCGGCCGGGTATGCCAAAAGCATAGCATCTGTGTTGTGTAGAGGAACGATGACGATGCGGACTTGGCTAAAGACGACCGCATGCAAGACGATCGTGACCTGCGGGTCGATCGTCGTCAGCGTCGCGCAGGTCGGCGCTGTGCCGCTGCTCGATCGTCAGGATCGTGACATGGACTGGCGCCGGGTCGCGACCGAGGCCGATCGCGGGCGGTTGAGGGGGTGGCGCGGTGCGTGGATCGACGCGCTAGCGCAAGTCGACCCCAAAGAGGTCGCGGGCGATCCGATATTGTTCAACCCGGATCGCTCGCTCGTCGATCCGTTGCCGCCCGAAGGCGCGTATCGGTGCCGCACCTACAAGCTGGGCGCGCGTGCCGGGATCGGTCCGACCTTCACTATGTCGGGATGGTTCGCCTGCCGGATCGGTACGGGCGACGACGACGGCGAGAAAGTGGTCAGCCTCGTCAAGCTCGACGGATCGCAGCGCCCGGTCGGTACGATCTTCGCCGACACCAACGCGCGGGCCGTCTTTCTCGGGACGATGGAGCTGGGCGACGAGAAGCGGCCGATGCGTTATGGCCGGGATGCCAATCGCGACATGGCGGGGTTGATCGAACGGATCGGCGCCAAGCGCTGGCGCGTCGTGCTGCCCTATCCCAGGTTCGAATCGGTGCTGGACGTGGTCGAACTGGTGCCCGCAAACTAGCGTGGCGAGGCGGACGTCGGTTGAGTAAGAGCTGCCGCCGCGGACTGATACGCGGTCGCGGCGGACGCCGACGCCGACGTTGCGGGTATGGCGCCAACCGGCACGATCGGCGCAAGGCTCGCGAGATACGCTTTGCCGTGCATCCCGACCGGGATGACCCGACCAATGTTCGCCGCGCCGACCGCCTTCAGATACGAGCGCGGCTTCTTCATCAGCTTGGGCTGGTCGAGCCCCGACAGTCCGACGATCCGCGCCGCTTCCTTGACGAAGTGGACGCAATTGTGATCGCCGAGACGGTACACGCTGTCCGGCTTGCCCTCGCTCCACGCGTCGACCAGCTTCAGCACCTGCGTATATTGGCCGTCGGTCATCACCACCGAGAACTGCGCGTCGCTGCCTGCGACATAGGTAGGCTTTGCGATGTCGAGCTTGCCCGAGACCGGGCCCATCAGCAGCGCCGGGGATACCGATTTCGCGGTAAAGCCGAAGTTCGCGTCGACCGGCGCGCCGCCAGCGTCGGGTACGCCGCGCACCGTGAAGAACGCATGCGGAAAGCTGTTGCCGAGCTCGTGGCTCCAGAAGGTGATGGTAACGGCAGCCTGTGCGGGGAGCGCATATCCCAAGCACAGGCAGAGCAGGGCGATCAGCCGAAATAGCGGTCTCATTCCCCAATATTATTTAAGAATGTCGAGCCTTGCCAGTGGGATGAGTCTGATTTTCATCAGTGTGGCGTGGTAGTCACAGCAGCGGTGTCCCGCGTTGCAGGAGTATGTGCGAGCGTCGCGTTCTCACGCTTCTCGGGCCGGATGTAGATCGACGACAGCGTCGGGACGGCGGCGCGGAGTTCGGTTTCCATCGCCTCGATCATCGTCTCGCCATCGCCCATCGTCACCGAATCGTCGAAGTCGGCACTGATCGCTGCGAAGATGCTCTCGGGCGCCGTGTGAATCGTGCGGACGTGATTGACCGAGACGACCGCGGGATGCGCCGCCACGATCCCGCGGATCGTGGCGATCACCGCGGGGTCGGCGCGCTCGCCGATCAGCAAGCCCTTCGACTCGCGGGCGAGCAGGACCGCGACCATCGCGAGGATCACGCCGATCGCGATCGACGCGGCACCATCGATCCAGGGCTGGTTGAACGCATGGCTCGCCCAGATGCCGATCCCGGCGATCACGAGGCCGGCAAGCGCCGCCGAATCCTCGAACAGCACGATGAACCCGGCGGGGTCCTTCGACCGGTGGATCGCGTCCCACCAGCCCAGATCGCCCTTGGCCTTGGCGAACTCGCGCATCGCGATCGTCCAGCTGCTACCCTCGAGCGCGAACGAGATCGCCAGCACGACATAGGCGACTGTCGGGCTGGTCAGCGGCTCGGGCTCGCGGATATGCCGCCAGCCCTCGAAGATCGACACGCCCGCACCGATCGCGAAGATCAGGATCGCGACGACGAACGCCCAGAAATACAGCTCGCGACCATAGCCGAACGGATGCGCCTCGTCGGCGGGGCGCTTGGCCTTGCGCTGGCCATAGAGCAGCAGCACCTGGTTGCCGCTGTCGACCACCGAATGGACGCCTTCGGTGAGCATCGACGACGATCCGGTCATCCCGGCCGCCACGAATTTAGCCACGCCGATCCCGAGATTTGCGGCGAGGGCGCCATAGAGGACGATGTCGTCCTTGATGCGAGCAGTCAGTGTCTTGGCCATGCCGCCGTCCTACACGAGGGAGGGCCATTGGAAAGGGCCGGCTTCGCAACGGGTTGGGTATCGCCACTCGACCTTCTCCTTGCCGGGGGAGGATAATCAAGAACGGGAATACCCGCCGATGGACGAGCCATCGGCGGGTACCTTTCCTCCCCAGGAAACTGTGTGAAGCGCGTCAGCCAAGCCGGCCGAGGCGGTGGTACAGCGCACTCATCCGCGTCAGGCGCTCGTCGTCGATCGAGGTCTTGCTGATCATTTCGCCGAGCACTTCTTTCATCAGCGCGAAGTCATTGGTCGAGAAGACGGCGCGGGCACGGGGTTGTTCGGTGGTCGTCTGCATGGCTTGCCTCCTTCGATGATACACGGATCGTCTTGTCTCTCTCTTTACAGCGAGGCTGGTCGAGAGAGGCGATGCACACGTACTAACGGGGATGGCCGGCAGGTTGGAACGCAATACCGCATCGTCTCCGCGTCGCGGTGTCCGTGCAGCTTGTCTTGCGACTGTCGATCTGTAAACATCGTGACAGGAGGGTTTGCGATGGCGGAGCGGAAATTGCTGGCGGGGCATGCGATCCGTCGCTTGCGGCGTGGGGCGGGGCTGACGCAGGCGGCGATGGCCGACATGCTCGCGATCAGTCCGAGCTATCTCAACCTCGTCGAGCGTAACCAGCGTCCGGTATCGGCGACGCTGCTGATCAAGCTGGCGGAGAGTTTCGACTTCGATCCGCGGTCGCTTACCGCGGCCGAGCCCGGCGGCGGCGCGGACGCGATCCGGCGCCGGCTGGCGGACCCGATGTTCGCCGACCTCGAGATCGACCGCAACGAAGTCGAGGAATGGCTCGCCAGCGCGCCCAGCGGCGCGGCGGCGTTCGCGCGCGTGTTCGACAGGATCGGCGATGGCGCGGTGACCGAAGCCGGCGACGATCCGGTGACTTTGGTACGCCGCGAGATTGAACGCTGGCGCAACCACTTCGCCGATCTCGACGCGGCGGCGGAGGCGTTGGCGGACGAACTGCGGCTTGGTGCGGGCGATCTGTATGGCGCGATCGCCGAACGATTGCGCGCGAAGCATGGCCTGACGATTAGGGTGCTGCCCGCCGATGTGTTGCCGGACATGCTGCGCCGGCTGGACCTGCATGCGCGCCAGTTGCAGCTGAGCGAGATGCTCGACCCCGCCTCACGCACGTTCGCGGTCGCTTTCCAGCTCGGCCAGATCGAGGCAAAGGCGGAGATCGACGCTCTGGCCAAGGGGGCGGGCTTCACCGATCGCGCTGCCGAGAGGCTTTATCGTCGCCATTTGCTCGGGTATTTCGCCGCCGCGCTGATGATGCCGTATGCGCGGTTCCTGCGTGGCTGCGAGGCCACCGGGTATGACATCGAGTTGTTGCAACGGCGTTTCGGCGCGGGTTTCGAGCAGGTCGCACACCGGTTGACGACGTTGCAGCGCGTCGGCGCACGCGGCTTGCCCTTTTTCATGATCCGGATCGATCGCGCTGGGCAGGCATCGAAGCGCTACCCCGGCGCAAGCGGTGCTGCACTGGTCGAGGCGGATGGGCGTTGCCCGTTGTGGCGACTGCACCACGCGTTCGACCGGCCTGGCAGCCTGATGGTGCAACTGGTCGAGCTAGAGGATGGTGCGCGCTGGCTGACGATGGCGCGGACGGTGACGCCGCAAGGCAGTCGCTTCGGTGCGGTGCATGCCGAGTTCGCGATCGGTCTCGGCGTTGCTGCGTCGCAGGCCGGCGTGCTGGCGGCGGCAAGCGGCTTCGACTTGGCGGGGAGGGCGATGCCGATCGGTCTCGGCTGCCGCGCCTGCTTTCGTAATGATTGTCCGCAACGCTCGATCGCGCCGGCAGGGCGGGCGCTGCTGATCAACGAACGCGAGCGGCGTACGTCGGCACTGACGTTTGCGGGCGACTGACACCGTGGCAACACACCGGGATCATTGCGCGTTGTGCAAAGCTTCCCGCTGGCGATTTGGTGTCATTCCGCTATATCTTCCGTTCGCGCCACAGGAAATGGTAAGCAAAAAACATGCGGTTGATTAACATAGACTGGACATCGGACGCGGTGATATTCCTCGTCACGGTGTTCGCCTTGGTCGTCGTTACAGTCGTCATGCTGGAAAGACTGTTTCCAAAAGGGCGAGACAAGCGACGGCGATCAGCGGAAAAATCGAATGAAATCATAGACTAGATACTTTAAGATGATGTGATCATCTCCGAATGAAGAAAACCATCAAAACCACGGTTTTCCACCAGTCCGTAGAGTATTCGCCCAAACCTATTAACCAACCAGCAGCATGTCAGCGCTCAGTGCATTCGTAAGGGTACCCAAAAGACAGCCCGTGCGCTAACCGGAATTTGCGTCCTCTGGTGATTTGGGGCGCATGGGGGAAGTGTAATGGCGCGTGTTCTGATATTCGGTTTCAGCGTCACGGAAGAAACCGCCGGCTTCGTTCCCTTGGTCAGACGCGCCTTGTCGGGCGAGATCGCGGTCGAAAGAAAGGCGCTCGGCGGCGCCGCCATTCCTGTCGTGCCCTATCTCGGGCGGCTGCTGCGCTACGATCGGTACGATTACGTGCTGTTCGAGATTGCCACCTGTCTGCGCTATGCCGAGGCTGATCCGGATCGCTATGACCGTGAGCTGGCGGAGATCGTCGCGCAGGTGCGGCAGGCCGGTGCGATGCCGTGTTTCGTCAACCTGTTCCGCGGCCCGGTCGATTATCGGACCGATCGGCTGATCCGAGCGATCCGCACCCTGGCGGAAAAGGACGACCTGCCACTGCTTGACCTCACCGATACTATGGTCGAAGCGAAGGCGGAGGGGCGCCTCGCGGACCTGTTGCGCGACGGTACGCATACTACACCGCTGGGGGCTGCGTATTATGCCGATGCGATCACCGCGTTCCTGCGTCGCATCGTCCGGGATCGACCCTGGGCCAATCATACCGATACGGTTTGCGAAGGCCGTTTCCGGTATATTCCTGCAACCAGCTTCGGTCCGGTGGCCGGTGTGATGGAACGCAAGGGTATCAAACTGCCGTATGTCGAGCTTGCGGCGGGCGCCGTGCTGCGCGGCACTCTGCCCGAGGGATTGACGTTTCGCGGGTTGCTGTTCGCCATGGGGCCGGCGACGGGAATTTTCGAAGTCGCGTCCGGGGGGATGGCGCACAAGGCGACCGCCTATGATGAATTCAGCTATTATCGACGCTTTTCCTATTGGCTTCGTACCCTGCCACAATCGCGCAACTTCATCGTTCGGCAACTCGATCTCGAACCGAAGGCCGTGCTACGCAAGGGCGAGCGCCATCACGGTCCCCGCGTCGGACAGATTGCCGGCATTCTCGCCGAAGAGATCGGCGAGCCGGGCGTGACCGACCAGACCGACTGACGCGCAGCAGGTCGGCGGACACAACCATCGTTCCGGTCCCGGCGCGCGCGATGCTGCTGTAATGGGGGCGGGTGCTCCCGATGCGTTGACGTCCGCGAGGCTTGCCAATAGCCAGCCTGCATGTCTTCCGTCGCTCCCCCCGCCCGCGGATGCGCGACCCCGCGCGCCACGCCACCTGATATTTCTGCGAGGATCGATCATGCCGTTTCCTGATCGCTACGACGTCCTGATCGTCGGTGCAGGGCATGCCGGGTCGCAGGCGGCGATCGCGCTGCGCCAACGCGGGTTCGACGGAACGATCGCGCTGCTCGGCGATGAGCCCTCGCTGCCCTATGAGCGACCACCTTTGTCGAAGGAGTATCTCGCGGGCGACAAGCCGTTCGAGCGCATCCTGCTTCGGCCGGCAAGTTTCTGGGACGATCGTAGGATCACGCTCCTGCCCGGGCAGACGGTCGTCGAGGTCGATCCCGACGCACACACCGTGACCACCGCCGAGGGCGTCGCGGTCGGATACGGAACGTTGATCTGGGCGACCGGCGGGGTGCCACGGCGTCTGCCGTGCGCGACGCATGATCTGGTCGGCGTTCACAGCGTACGGACGCGCGCGGATGTCGATCGAATGATCGCGGAGCTGCCGGCCGTCGATCGCGTCGTCGTGATCGGTGGCGGGTATATCGGGCTCGAGGCGGCCGCGGTGCTCACCAAGCTCGGCAAGCGGGTAACCGTCCTGGAGGCCCAGGACCGCGTGCTCGCGCGCGTCACGGGTGCGGCCGTGTCGCAATTCTACGAAGCTGAACACCGCGCGCACGACGTCGACGTTCGCACGAGTGTCGGCGTCTCGGGTATCGAAGGCGCTGCGGGGGTGGTCAGCGGTGTCCGCCTCGTCGACGGCGATGTCGTGCCCTGCCAGATGGTCATCGTCGGGATCGGCATTATGCCCGCAGTCGGTCCGCTGTTGGACGCCGGCGCCGATGGCGGTGCGAATGGCAGCGATGGCGTGCGCGTCGACGATCATTGTCGCACCACAGTGCCGGATATCTTCGCGATCGGCGATTGTGCTGCGCATGCCAATGCGTTCGCGGAGGGACAGGTGATCCGTCTGGAATCGGTGCAGAATGCCAATGACCAGGCGACCATTGTCGCAAAGACGCTGACGGGCACGCCTGAGCCGTATCACGCGGTGCCGTGGTTCTGGTCGAATCAATACGACCTGAAGCTCCAGACGGTCGGTCTCTCGTCGGGGTACGACCAGACGGTGCTACGCGGCGATCCGGCTACTCGGAGCTTCTCGCTAATTTATCTGCGGCGTGGGCGGGTAATCGCACTGGACTGCATCAACCGCGTACGGGACTACGTTCAGGGCCGCGCACTGGTCACCGGATCGGTCGAGGTGGATGCAGCAGTGCTGGCGGATACGTCGATCGAGCTCAAGACACTGGGTGTTGCCGCTATCGAGCACTGAACGATCCGCGAGCCGAGGCTGCACGTGGTGCGGGAAACGGTGCAGGCGGCAGCGATCAGGCCAGCCACCCGCCGGTGAAGCCCGCGCGCTCCAGCCCACGGCGGATGTGCGGATTGCGCTGCATCGTCGACCACACCAGCCCGGTCCGCCAATTCTCCATCATGACGACGATCGCACCCTGGTCGATCCCGAGATAATCGCCGTCGACCCAGCCCATCTTCGGATTGATGCTGCCATGCTTCAGCGGGGCCGACGCTGCGGTCAGCGTCGGGTTGAACGAGTCGAGAAACCCGTATTTGCCGTAGATCTGCGTGCCGTAGCGACCGTGCATCGTCTCGATCGCGCGGCGTGCCAGTTCGGGCTCGAACGCGATCGACGCGGCCGCGGCGGTCGGTGCCAGCGTGCCGTCGTCACGATCGTCCGGCCCGCGCGCGGAATAGCTGAAGAACTCGCGCTTGCGGCCGCCGAGGTCGATCGTGAAATCGCCGGGTCCGTCGCACGCGGTCAGTCCCCAGACGTCGGGGCCATAGCCGGTCCACCCACCCGGATTGGCGATCGCATACGCCCGCTGCGACCGCACCGCTCTGCGGCTGTTCTCGAAATAATCGATGCCCTTTTTCGCCATGTAGCGGTCGCGGATGCCGCGGAAGTCGATCCAGCAATGGCTGTATTGATGCACGAACAGCGGTGCGAAATGGATATGCGGTTCGCCGCCCCATTTGTCGGTCCACTGCGCGTCGAAGCGATCGGTCCACGCGTCCCAGGTTTCCGCCGGCAAAGCGTGCGTCGGCGAGCCGAGTGCCAATACGTAAAGCAGCATCGCCTCGTTAAAGATGTTCCAGTCGTGCGGAATAAAGCCGCTTTCGGGGTGCCAGCCCATCGACATAAACGGCGGCCGCGGCACGATCCAGCTCCAGTCAATCGCCGCATATAGCTGATCCGCAAGCGCCCGGATCCGGATCTCGCCGGGATGATCCGAGTCGAACCAGCTCTGCGCGAACAGCACGCCGCCGATCAGGAGCGCGGTGTCGATCGTCGACAGTTCCGCACGCGCGAACCGGTGCCCCTTGGTGGTACCGAGGAAGTGGTAGAACAGCCCCTTGTAGCCGCTATCGTCGCTCTTGCTGTCGCCCTGCGGCGCGGCGGCAAGGAATTCCAGCGTAGCGAGCGTGCGAGTCCGCGCCTCGTCACGCGTGATCCAGCCGTTGACGACCCCGATCGGGTACGCGGTCAGCGCGAACCCGACCGCCGCGATCGACGCGAACGACGGTGTCGGCCAGCGATCCGGTGCAAGCCCGGTCGCCGGATCCGTCGTCTCCCAGAAGAACCGAAAGCTGCGCTGATGCAGATCGGCGAGCAGCGCGGTCGGCATCGCCGTGCCGCTAGCCGTACCGGTCGTGGCGCCGGTCCCGCTGCCGAGCCGAGTAGCGGACGGCATCGCGCAGCCGGCCATAAGTCCCGCCAGGCCCAACGTCGTGTGGCCCAGCAACTGCCTGCGATCGATCATGGCGTCCTTCGGTTACTGATAAGCGAGTAGAAACGGGACGCGGTGTAACCGCGTCCCGCTGGTGTGTCTTAGAACGAGAAGCCCGCCGACAGCTTGACGGTACGCGGTGCGTTGCCACCGATGCTGTAGGACGACCGCTGACCAAAGGCCGGATCGCTCGCATTGGCGTTGAAGTCGACATAGTTGCGATCGTTCATCACGTTCAGGATATCGAGCCGCATCCGGACCCGCGCCTGATCGTTCACGAAGCCGATCGGAACATATTTGGTGAAGGCGAAATCGAGCTGACGGCGACCCCAGGCATCGCCGAGGCCGGCCGTCTGCCGTCCGACCAGGACACGCCCGAACGGATCCGCATTGTCGATGAAGCCCTTCACAAAGCTCGGCGATTCGATCTGGAACTTGCTCGAGAACGTGACGCCGATCGGGGTGTCGACGCTGCCCGCGATCACAAACCGGTGACGCGGCACGCCGGACGAGCGCAGCGTCGGATAGTCCGAGATCTGTGCATAATCGAGCGAATAGGTCTCGCCGAACTGCCGGTTCTCTTCCGCTCGGGTATAGGTGTAGGTGGCGTCGATGCTCCACGGCGAAGATGCCGAATACACCTTGGTCAGCTTGAAATAGGCCGCGTCCGAATTGGTCTTCAGGCCGTTGCTGCCGAGGATGATCGAGCCGTAGCCGCTGGGCGTGAAGGTGAAGGGCGATTGCGGGATATCGGTCGCCGAGGTCGGATCGTTGAAGAAGAACGAGCCGTCCGGACGGCGATTGCCGAGCAGGAAGACGAACCCGTCATTGCTTTCGATATGCGTGACGCCGACCTCCAGCTCGACCGGCGAGAAGCGACCGCGCACGCCAAGGCTGAACTGATCCGAATAGGGCACCTTCAGGTCGTTCTTCATGAAGCGGAACTCGCTGCCGCCGCCGGTCGCGGCGCCGAGCAGTTGCTGGCGCCCGGCATCGGTCAGGTAGATCGGATTCCAGGCTATGCAGGTCTGGCTCGGCGTGCAGGGATTGACCGAGTCGTTGCCGATGAAGTTGAAGCTGCGGACCTGGAACCGGCCCTGGCTGACTTCCTGCTGGAGGAAGTCGAACTGGTTGCGGTCGTAGGACCGGCCATAGCCGCCGAACATCGAGAAGCGGCCCGCCTCGTCGAAGCGATAGGTGAAGCCGAGACGCGGCTGCCACGCACCCTTGAACGCCTTCCGCTTGCTGCCGTCCGTGATGAAGTCGTTGATGTTATAATCGGCGCCGATGAGGTTCGGATAGTTTTCGGGCGACACCGCAGCCACATTGACCGCTGGCGTGACGTAATCGAGATAGGCGGGGGTCCGCTCATAGTCCCAGCGCAGGCCGAGATTCAGCGTGAGGTGGCTGGTGACGTCCCAATCGTCCTGCGCATAGAAGCCGATCTGGAAGTTCTTGGACCGGACCGTCGCGTTACCCGAGGCATCCGTCGTCGCACCGAACTGGAGCCGATAGGGCAGCGTGTCGTTGAAGGCGACGCCGGGGATCGCGTTGACGTCATAGGTGTATAGCGGGTTGGTCAGGTTCTGCTCGAGCGAATTGAGCTTTACCCATTTGGCCTTGCCGCCCACCTTGATCGTATGGCCCTGGAAGCCAGTGAAGGTGAAATCGTCCTGGAACGTCCAGCCTTTCTGGCCCTTCGACTGGAAGTTGCTGCCCGCGCCGAACCGCAAGAGGTCAGTCCGCGAGACGGCCGTTCCGAACCGCTGGGTCGCCTGGAAGAATTGCGTGATGCCGTCGCTGGCGGGCGTCGGCGAAAAGACCGCATCCTCATAGGACAGGCGCGCATCGTTGATCCACTGGTTGCCGGTATGCTGCCAGCGCAGCAGCCCGCGCTTTTCGTCGACCTTGTTGAGCGTGGACGTGCTCGCCGCGTCGATCCCGGTCGTGTTCTGGAGACCCGATTCCTTGCGGTACTTGCCGGACAGCTCGATCAGGTCGTTGTCGGTCGGCACGATGTCGATCTTGCCGAAATACAGGTCTTCTTTGAATGTCTGCGCGAAGGTGCCGAAATTATCGCGATACTGCTCGGGGACGGACGAGATCGGGAAGTCGTTGTTCGGGCGGACGTCATACGGGCTGGAGATGCGCTTGCCTTCGTAGGTGCCGAAGAAGTGCATCTTGTCCTTGATGATCGGGCCACCCAGCGCGGCGCCGAACTGTTTGTTGCTGGTGTCCGCCTTGGGGATGTTGGTCGGGAAGATCTCGCTCGGGCGGCGGTCGCGCAGATCCTGATTGGTGAAGTCGAAAAACGCCTCACCGTGAAACTCGTTGGTGCCCGACTTGGTGCCCGCGGTGATCGCGACCGAACTCACCTGGTCGAACTCGGCCTTGTAGTTGGACGACAGCACCTGATACTCGCCGATCGCGAGCTGCGGAAAGGGGTTGCCCGAGCTGGTGTCCTGGCCAGTGATACCGTTCTTGAGAACATAATCCTTCTGGCTGACGCCATCGATGAAGACGTTGACCGTGCGGCTGTCCTGCGCGCCACCCTGGATGCGCGACGTGCCGCTCGAATCCTCGAGGAAGCGGACGCCCGGTGCGAGATCGGCGAAGGCGAGGAAGTTGCGATTGTTCTGCGGCAGTTGCTCGATCAGGCGCGACGAGATGACGCTGCCGACCTGGCCACCCGACAGCGAACGGATGCGGTTGCCGGTGACGACGATCTCGTCACCGCCGGAGGCTGCACCAGTGGCTGGCACATCGGCGCCGGGGGTGCCGGCAGGTTCGGCGCCGGTGGTCGCAGCGGGTGCGGTAGGCGCGGACAAGTCGAGGTCGAGCCCGGCGACCTGGCCGACGCGCAGCGTGAGCGCGTCCGAATTGCGCGTGCCGTTGCGCTGTTTGATCTCGAGCCGATAGGTGCCCGCACGCAATGAGGCAAAGTTGTACGCGCCGCGGGCATCCGCTGGCACGGTGCGCCGCAAGCCCGTGGAAATCTCGATCGCGCTGACCTCGACGACCGGATTGTCGGCGGGTGCGGTGATCGTGCCGCGCAGCGAAGCCTGGCCGACCTGCGCAGCCGCCGGGGCAGGCGCATACAGCAGCCCGCCGGACAGCGCAGTCAGCGAGACGACCGCCGCACGCAACATCATCTTGTTCATGGTAGTTCCCCTATTCCCGATTATTCGGGTTTCTAGTTGTGGACGTTGGAAAGATTCTGATTGGGCTGGGCACTCAGCCTCGGCCCGGTGGACTCGCGCACGATCACGATCGGTACGCGCTGCTCGACACCGCCATCGTCGTCGCCCGCGATCGCCTTCACGAGCCGGGCGACCGCGCTGGCGCCGAAGCTGGCGATGTCGATGCTCGCCGAGGTGAGCGACGGCGAGATGAGCCGGGTCAGCGGAACATCGTCGAATCCGGCAATCGCAATCTGGTCGGGGACGACGATGCCGGCACGCTTGAGCGTCATCATCGCGCCGATCGCCATCATGTCGTTGGCGGCGAAGATCGCGTCGATATCGGCGCCCTCCTCGACCAACGTCGCGGCGGCAGCGGCGCCCGATGGCTCCTTGAAGTCGCCGGCCAGCACGCGGAGCGGAAGCCCGGCGCGCGCGCACGCCTCCTGCGCGCCGCGCAGTCGTTCGTCGGCATCGATGTTGCCCGCTGGCCCTGAGATATGGACCAGCCGCCGACGGCCGGTCGCGATCAAATGCTCGACCAGCGCCGACGCGCCCGCGACATTGTCGATCCGCAATTCGGTGCGTCCCGAGTGTCCCGGCGCACAATTCACCAGCACGGCGGGCATGCCGCGGGGCAGGTGCGCGAGCAGTTCGTCCGCCGACACCTGCGGCGCCATCACCACCAGCCCGTCGACCCGGCCGCGCATCGCGTGCAACGCCGCGACGCCGCGCTGCGCATCGCCGTGCATCACCATCATCATGCAATACAGGCCGCGCTCGGACGCCTCGCGGTCCATGCCGCGCAACAGTTCGGAGAAGAATTCGCCGTGCAGGTCGGGGACGACGACGCCGATCATCCCCGACTTCGCCGAGCTCAGGTGGCGTGCCGCCGCGTGGGGGACATAACCGAGCCGCAACGCGACGCTCTCGATGTGCTCGCGTACTTCGGGGCGCACGTTGCTGTGCCCGTTCAGCGCGCGCGACACGGTCGCCACCGACACCGCGGCTTCGCGGGCGATATCACGGACAGTGGCGTGCGGCATGAAGCGTCAGGATCCCCTCTGGCACCGATCTTCCGTTTTGCGATCGGCATCTTGTTCTTGATGTAACCGGTTACATGATCCAGAAGCAGGGATCAAGAACCTTGCGACGATCGTCTTTCCGGTGTGTGCCGGCGCGATCGCTAGAGGCATGGACAGGGGTGAGCGGATGACGGTGGCAACAAATTCACGGGCGAATTCAACGGCGATTTCACGGCGGGCGATGATGATGGGCGCCGCCGCGGTGACGGCCTGGGCGGCGAGTCCCGCACGCGCGCTGCTCCAGCAGGCGAGGGGCGGTACGGCGGCCTTGCCCGCATCGGTCGAGGCGCTGATCGGCCGGATGACGGCGGTGGAAAAAGCCGGCCAGCTGACGCTGATGGCGGCGGCCTGGGCTGGCGGCGCAGCAACATCGCTCAACCCGGCCGGCGGGACCGCCAGTTTCGATAGTCAACTTGCCGATGTTCGGGCGGGGCGGCTTGGTGGTGTGTTCAATGGCAACGGCGCAGTGATGGCGCAGCGGATGCAGACCGCTGCCATGCGCGAGTCGCGGCTGAAAATCCCGTTGCTGTTCGCGGCGGACGTCATCCATGGGCTGCGGACCGTGTTCCCGGTGCCGCTGGCCGAGGCCGCGAGTTTCGATCCGGAACTGGCCCGGCGGACCGCGCGCGCGGCCGGGGCCGAGGCTGCTGCGTCGGGGATCGACTGGACCTTCGCGCCGATGGTCGACATCGCCCATGACGCGCGCTGGGGTCGCGGCGTCGAGGGTGCGGGCGAGGACGTCCTGCTCGGCCGGATGATGGCTGCCGCCCGAGTGCGCGGGTTCCAGGGCGAACGCGGTCTAGCGGCGCCCGATGCAGTCGCGTCGTGCGCGAAGCATTTTGCCGCCTATGGCGCGGCCGAGGCGGGGCTCGACTACAACTCGGTCGACATCTCCGAACGCACCCTCCGCGAAACGTATTTCCCGCCGTTCCAGTCGGCCTTTGCGGCGGGGGCGCCGACTGTCATGGCGTCGTTCAACGAGATCAACGGCGTCCCCGCCACTGCCAACCCCTGGCTGCTCACCGACGTGCTGCGGCGCGAATGGGGGTTCGGCGGCCTCGTCGTCTCGGACTATACCGGCGACGAGGAGCTGATCGCGCACGGCTTTGCCGCGGATGCGCGTGAAGCGACCAAGCTCGCCTTCATGGCCGGCGTCGACATGAGCATGCAGAGCGGGTTCTACCTCAAGCACCTTCCCGATCTGGTCGCGTCCGGCGATGTGCCGATAGCGCGGCTCGACGAGGCCGTCCGCCGCGTGCTCGCGCTGAAGGTGCAGCTCGGACTGTTCGACGACCCGTTCCGCCGGATCGATCCGCGCCGCGAGAAGACCCGGATCCGCACGCGCGAGAGCCTCGCGCTCGCCCGCGAGGCCGGTGCGAAGTCGATCGTCATGCTCAAGAACGACGGCGGTCTCCTGCCGCTGCCGAGGCAAGGCAAGCGGATCGCGCTGATCGGTCCGTTCGCGGCAGGCCAGCACGACCTGATCGGCCCGTGGAACGTCTACGGCACCGATGCCGAAGCGGTCGACCTCGCAACTGGCGTCCGCGCAACGGTTGCCGATCCGTCGCTCGTCAGCATCGCGCTCGGTTCGGGTGTCGACGATCCACTGGCTGGCGGCATCCCCGCCGCCGTCGCTGCCGCGCAAGCCGCCGATATCGTCGTGCTCGCGATCGGCGAGAGCCAGCGCATGTCGGGCGAGGCACAGTCGCGCGTCGACATCGTCATTCCGGCCGCGCAGATGGCGCTGGTCGACGCGGTCGCGGCAACCGGCAAGCCGATCGTCGTTCTACTCCGCAACGGCCGCGCATTGGCGCTCGGCGGTGCCGTGCTCGACGCCCCCGCGATCCTCGTCACCTGGTTCCTCGGCTCGCAGGACGGTCCAGCGATCGCCGACGTTCTGTTCGGCAAGACCGGGCCGTCCGCGCGCCTCCCGGTCTCATTCCCGCACGCGACGGGCCAGGAGCCCTATCATTACGATCACAAGAGCACCGGTCGTCCAAACCCGCCGGGGCCGTTGACGGAATACAAGGCGCATTACCGCGAGTTCGCCAACGACGCGTTGTTCGCGTTCGGCCACGGCCTGACCTATGGCACGATCGGCTATGCCGGCCTCGACCTCGGTACAGCGCAGATGGCGAGTGGCGGTGCGCTGACCGTGCGCGCGACGATCACCAACACCGGCACGCGGGCTGCCGAGGAAACGGTGCAGCTCTACATCCGCGACGTAGCCGCCAGCGTCACGCGCCCGGTCCGCGAGCTGAAGGCGTTCCGTAAGGTCATGTTGAAGCCCGGCGAGAGCCAGGTCGTGGCGTTCACCCTGCGCAAGGCCGACCTGCTGTTCGTCGGACGAGACCTGAAACCGACCGTCGAGCCAGGCCGGTTCCAGATATGGGTCGCCCCTTCGGCGCAGGCCGAGGGCGTCTCCGGCGAGTTCACGCTCGCCTGACCTGCAACAGCGTATCGCGGCGAAGCGGGATGGCGATCACCGCCACCAGCATCGCCGCGATCAGCAAGGCGGGGCCCGCTAGCATCAGCCACCGGATCGCGTACAAGCTGTCCGAGCCTTGCGCCGCACCGGCCACGAACCCGTTCGCCTGATAGACCGCACCGATCGCGAATCCCGTGCCCGCGAGCGCGATCTTCTGCACCAGCGCGAAGCTGCCGAACGCCAGCGCCTCGACGCGTTTGCCGCTCTGCGCTTCGCCCCAGTCGACCGCATCGGGCAACAGCGTCCACGCCGCCACCGAGACGCCGACGAACGCTGCCTGCATCGCCAGCAGGAACGCTGCCGTCGCGGTGGTGCCGGGGCTTGCGATCAGCGCGAACCCGGCGGGCAACAGAAGCGCGAACACTCCAGCAACGATCCAGGCGGTCCGCGCACCCCGGGCTCTCGCGACCGCCGTCCAGAGGGGCACCGCCACCAGGCTGCCGAGCGCCATGCCGGCCAGCGCGTGCGGGCCACCAGGCGCGTCGTGGAGCACATAGCGAAAGAAATAGAGCACCGATTGGCTGGTCAGCGCGGTCGCGGCACCGCCCGCTGCCGCTGCGATGTTGAGCGCGACGAACGCGCGATTGCGAACCAGTGCGCCAAGCCCGGACAGGATCCGGGGATGGTCGGATGTCGAAACGGGCGGTGTCGGTTCGGGAACGCGCCATGCGATGACGATCAGCACCGGCACGCCCAGCATTGCGAGCAGCGCGGTCGCGGCGGCGTGGGTGCCGGTACCTCGGACCAGCCAGGGCAGGGCCAAGGCGACCAAAACGCCTGCCGCTGCGCCGAACCCCATCCGCAGACCTGCCACCAACGAGCGCTCCCGGCTGGTCGGCGCGACCCGCGTCGTCCACGCGGCATAGGGTATGTTGGTGAAGGCATAGAGCGTGCGGAACACGACCTGTGTCGCCAGCGCCCAGGCGGCTGCACCAGCCGGGACCGCGAACATCGCTACGAATGCCAGACCGAGCGGCAGCGCACCCCATCCCACTAGCCGACGATAGGAAAGCCGCATCCGCTCCGCTGCCGCGCCGGCGGCGAAATCCGCGATCCCGTCCCAGATCGCGCCGATCATGAAAACGATACCCGCGGTCGCCGGCGGCAACGCCAGCACGTCGATATAGTAGAATAGCAGATATAGACTGATCGCCTGCCAGTAGAGATTGAACGCGAAGTCCCCGGCACTGAACAATACCAGCGTGCCGCGCACGGACGACGATTTACGACGTCGGATCATAGGGTCACGCGGTAGAAACGGCATTTCACGTAGGATCGCACGCAGTTGGACCGGCGGCGTCGGCCTAGGAGAATAACAACCGGGGCAACGCAATCTGCGAGTATCGCGAGGGGCGGTGGGGGAAGCGACATCATGGCGCGTCTTCGCGGCTCGTTCGCCTTGGCGCAACGGCTGACCGCGTCACTAAAGACTGGCGTCGCAAAACACTGCCCTGTAAACAAAGGCATGCAGGCATATTCCGCGTTGAAACTTCTCGTCGTAGCGCTGGGTGCTCTGCCGTCGATCGCCACCGCGGGTGGGCCGGTGCTCGCGGCCGGACGATGGGATGTCACGTCCACCGTGGCCGACATCGCCATACCCGGAGCGCCGGGCTTCATCTTGCGGATGATGCGCGGCAAGTCGAAAGCCGAGCATAAGCGACTACCGCCGGCGCAAGGCGTCGAGGCGTTGTTGGTCCCCGATCCAAAGGCGGGATGCAGGGTCGATAGTCAGCGTATTGCGGATGGCCGCTATGCACAGGCGCTCACCTGTCCACAGAAGCGCGGCGAGCCGATGCAGATTGTGCGCGCCGGCACGTATGACAGCAATGGCTTTGTCGGGCAGGCGACGGTCACGGGTACGACCCCCAAGGGTGCGATGCGGATCGTGCTGAACCAGCGCGCGGCGCGGATCGGCAACTAGGCTCAAACGCGACATTTTCGGCCGGATGGATCATCCCGCGATCGGTCCTGTATCAAGTTCAAAGTAGAGTTCTTCCGCAGCAACATCGCTGTTAGTGCAGAAGGACGTCGCAATGAGCCTCGAATACTCCCCGATCGTGTCGGCCGACCCGGATGAATCGTCTTATCAAGCCATCGAAACGCGGCCAACACCCGCGCCACGCCGACTTTTCGAGGCCGCCGATCTGGAAACGCAATTCGACCCCGCGAGCAATACCCTGTGGACCTATATGCGGCAGCGCAGCCGGCCCAGTTTCAATCCGGGGCTGCTGGCCGAATTCCGGCAATGGCAGGATGATATCCGCAGCGCGCAGTCATCCGGTGCGATGCCGATCCGCTATGTCGTACTCGGATCGCGTTTTCCCGGCGTCTTCTCGCTGGGTGGCGATCTCGACCTGTTCGCGGCACACATCCGCAACGGCGACCGCGGCGCACTGGTCCGGTACGGTCGGGCCTGTGTCGAAATCCTGCATCGCAACATGCGGAGCCTGGACCTGCCGATCATCACGATTGGCTTGGTCGAAGGCGATGCGCTGGGTGGCGGTTTCGAAGCCCTGTTGTCGTTCAACGTCGTCATCGCCGAGCGCGGCACGCAGTTCGGGCTGCCGGAAACCAATTTCGGTTTGTTTCCCGGGATGGGCGCGCACTGCTTCCTGTCGCGCAGGCTTGGTGCCGCACGCGCGGAGCATATGATCCTTAGCGGGCGGTCCTACAGTGCCGAAGAGCTGTACGAGCTCGGTATCGTCCATGCTCTGGCGGACCCCGGCAAGGGACGCGCCGAAGTCGAGAGCTATATCCGCCAGAACCGACGTCGTCACAGCGGACATTGCGCGATTTACGAGGCCTCGCGCTCGGTCAATCCATTGCCCCTGGCTGAACTGGAAACGGTCGTCGACCTTTGGGCGGATGCGGCGTTGCGGCTCAGCGATGCGGATCTGAAATTGATGCGCCGGTTGGTCGGCGCACAAACCAGATTGCTGGAGAAGGCGGCGGCATGATCGCCGCGTTCATGATCGACCCTGTGCCTTGATGTGTTCACCGGCGAGCATGGTCGCGACCATGCTCGCCGGCATTGGCCGCGCCAGCAGGAAACCCTGCACCGCATCGCAGCGAGTCCGGC
This sequence comes from Sphingomonas sp. PP-F2F-A104-K0414, assembly GCF_004340945.1. Taxonomy (GTDB): domain Bacteria; phylum Pseudomonadota; class Alphaproteobacteria; order Sphingomonadales; family Sphingomonadaceae; genus Sphingomonas. The sequence goes on along the minus strand of NZ_SLYD01000005.1, from coordinate 24,366 downwards.
GCAACTGATCCAATTGGGCCTGCGTCTCGATCCCTTCGGCGACCGTCCGCATCCCGAGCTTCGCCGCCAGGTCGATCACGGTCTGGACGATCGCGACCGATGCCGGGCTTTGCTCGAGATCGGCAATGAACGATCGATCGATCTTCAACGTCTGGAAGGGAAATTTCGTCAGGTAGCTGAGCGAGGAATAGCCGGTGCCGAAGTCGTCGAGCGTCGTGCGAACATGGAGGCGGTTGATCGCGTCGAGTGCGGCCAACGACGCTTCGATGTCGTCGAGCAGGACCGACTCGGTGACTTCGAGTTCGAGCCGTTCCGCGGCGAGGTTGCTCGAGGCCAATGCACTCATGATGACCATCGGCAAATTGGCCGATCGCAACTGGATCGGCGACAGATTGACGGCGATCTTGACCTCGACCGGCCATGCGCTCGCGGTACGACATGCCTCGCGGATGACCCAACTGCCGATCGGCACGATCAGGCCATTGTCTTCGGCGATGGGAATGAACTCGGCCGGCGAGATTGGACCGTGACGGCGATTGGTCCAGCGCAGGAGCGTTTCGCAAGACAGCACGCGTTGTCCCGCGAGATCGAATATCGGCTGGAACATCAAGTGGAACTCGCCGCGTTCCAACGCACCCTGCATTTCACTGGCGAGATCGCGGCTACGCTCGATCTTTTCATCCATCAACGGTTCGTAGAAACACATCTGTCCACGCCCGCTGTCCTTGGCACGATAGAGAGCGAGATCGGCATTCTTCAACAGCGTATCCGCGTCGGTTCCGTCGACGGGTGCGATCGCGATGCCCAGCGATGCACCGACATGCAGCAGGCGCCCGTCATGGTGAACCGCCTGCTCGACCAACTCGATGATCGTCCGGCCGATCGTCGTCGCGGCAGTCCGGTTCTCAACCTCGCAAACGACTGCGAACTCGTCACCGCCCAATCTCGCGACGATCCCGGTGCTGCCAAACGCATCGTTCAGCCGGTGCGCGACCCCTGCAAGCAGCGCATTGCCCGCAAGATGTCCGAACGAGTCGTTGATCTCCTTGAAGCGATCGAGGTCGATCCAGTGGATCGTCAGCCATCGGTCCGCGCCGGAAAGTGCCCGCAACCGCGCCTCGAATTGTTCCCTGAACGCCGTTCGATTGGCGACCCCAGTGAGATCGTCACGACGCGCAACCGCGGCATGATACTCGGCCAGCGCGGCTTTTTCGCGAGAGACGGTGGTCGCCTTCAGGATCACGCCGTACGTCTGGAGCGTGATGTCCATCATCGCGACGACGAACAGCATGATCACGACCGCGAGCGCGACCTTCAGCGGATCGAACGAGACGATCAGACCTACCGCAAGCGGCAGGGACGCGAAGCATAGCTGGGACAGGGCAATCCAGGGGCGGCCGGCGTTACGTCCTGCGATTCCGGCCGCGTATCCGATCGTCGTCGTAACCGCGAGCAATTGCAGAACGGCGTCGTGCGTATTCACAAGCGTCAAAAGCCCGAACACGCCAAGCAAGCCCGAATAACACAACGCACCGAACCGGTAGAGCATCTCCTGGCGGTCGGTCTGCATCCCCGCCAGCACGCCCTTCCGTTTGGATCGCGGCCATATCCCGATCGCGTCGAACACCCTTACGCCGGCGACGAACGCAATCGCCACGGCGCACAGGATCATCGATCGGTTGCCGCTGACGAGCGCGACGATGGTCATGACGCCGCTCGATGTCAGCGCACCGATCACGAGCGACTGCGGGGACGCATAAAGCGATCCCACAAGGGTCTCGCGCACCGAGGCGGCGATCGCATGGTCGGAGTGCCTGAGCTGTCTCAGGCGTGATATCAGGCCGCTCATCCACGCTGCCATGAACGGCATAAGTGTAAAAGCAACGAACAAAACCCTTCAAGTCGGCCAAACTGCCAGATATTTTCGATCGAGCGCCTTCAGGGTTCATGAACGCGCCCGCGGTTAGCAAACGGCCAAGGTGGATCTTACCAATCCAATTTGCGCAGGCGCCAAGTGAAGGCGATCCGGCATCGAGAGCGCCAGCGGCCTGCCGGTTCACCTCGCCGCTAGCGGTCGGTCTCGGTGACAAAATCGAGCGCATCGGCGGGCCCCACTTTCTGCTCGCCGGAGAACAGCTGATCGAGCCGCGCATCGATCTCGCTGCGGTGATCGCGCGAGGCGAGACGGCGATAGGGTCCGATTGCGAGTTCGTCGCCGATCGCTGCCTTGATCCGCGTAAGTGCGGCTTCGGTCAGCACGTCGGCCTGCCTGAGTTCGATGCACAATTGGATCAAGCCGACCGCGGTCGCCTGCGCGCGCAAGCCGACGTTCGTCACGTCGTGATGCAGCCGTTTCTGCTTCTCGTAGGTGTTCGTCACTGCCGTCTCCCTGAGGGTAGCTGAGTGGATCTTCTACGACGGATCGTATCGGTCTCGACCAACGCCGCGCAACATCCTGATTATCATACGCATTCGATCAAGAGCGCAATGCCCTGACCGACGCCGATGCACATCAATGCCATCGCATAACGGCCGCCGGTGCGGTGCAGCTCCTCAACCGCGCTCATCGTGATCCGCGCGCCCGACATGCCGAGCGGGTGGCCGAGCGCGATCGCGCCGCCGTTGCGGCTTACGCGGGGGTCGTCCAACGGATCGATATCGAGGTCGCGCAGCGTCGCGATCGCCTGGCTGGCGAACGCTTCGTTAAGTTCGATCATGTCGAGCGTGATGCCGCCGATCCGCATCAGCTTGCGCGCCGAGGTCGCGATTATACAGGTTGTTCACGGTGGTCGGCGTATTGCGGTAATACATCGCACCGGTCTGCCCTCTGAACTTTGAGTCGTTCGGCGTGCTGTGGATCCGCAACTCATGCGTGACGAACTTGTCGTCGGGCGTCAGGATGGTCTGGTCGGCGTTGAACACCGTACCGCGCGCCACGATCGTCGCGTTCTGATACCAAGTGCGGACCGCGGGGATGTAGGTGATTTCGACCGGCCCGAGGTCGAGTTTGAAGTTCCCAATATTGACGGAAATGGTTCTTGCCGGTGCCGCTGCCCTGCGACGTCGCGACCGTCGCGGCGGCGCCGCCGACCACGCGGGGAACGTCTTCGAGGATGTTCTTAAGTTCGTAGCGAACCTGGCGAAGCATCTCCGCGCTCGGACGCACGGTGATCGCCGCCGCGGTCTTCTGCGCGGTGTTGAACCGGCTCTCCGCCGTGACGATGATGTCCTGCAATGCGGAGGCGTCGACGGGCGCCTGACCGGGTGTCGATGGAGGCACTGCCTGAGCGGGGCTTGCCGAGGCGAAAGCCGCTTCGTCCTGCGGGTTCGCCGTGGACGGCGGGGCAGGGGGGACACCGTCCTGCGCCATAGCCGGCGTGGCAGCGGCCATACACACCAGCAGCGACGTCGACAGAAGTAATTTGAACTTATACATTACGTTCCTCCCCAACTGCCCAATTTTACTTGGGTCGGTTACCTGGTCTTGCAATTGGCTTGGCCGAGCTCTTGATGGCTTGCAGATCAAAAATTCTTCGCAGTATCAGATCGATTTCGCGATGCTCGCAGCCCCGCTATTCGTGTTGTTTTCGCGAATAAAAGGGCGGACGCCGCTCTTGATAGTGGGTGTTACCAGGCTTCCAAAAGCCAGCTAGGTGTCTGAATTGTCGTTGCCAGGGCGGCGAGAGGCATACTGCGAAATCTACACGGGGGCCGAACGGTCCATCGAACTGAGGCGCTGTCGTCGAAAGGCGGTTGAAAATACCCGATCATCGCCAGCGCGACCCAAGCACATTTTCACGGAGCGGCGCTTTAATAAGCTAGCGGCGCGAACGATCAACTGCGGGTCATCATAGTTGTGACGCCGATGAGCGGGAAAGCGCGATGGCCTCTTTACCCTATCCGAACTCGTCTATCCCGCTATGTTTTTTTAACGGTCGGCGATTTTTACTCATGGGCTCGGGCTAGCGTGGCCTTCGCCAATGTGAAAATCTAACCGAATTGCCCGGCTTAGGGCGTCGTACTCGTTGTGGCCCGTCGCGCATGAGCGCTTCCGCATCGGGATCATCGCTCGAGTTCAATGACCACGATTCCAAGCGCTCGTTATCGAAGACGAAGCCTGCCCGATCATCGAGCCGGAAGGTGACGAAATCGGTCCAGTGCTGACCGCACGCGACACCGTTCTCGACGGTAAAGAAGCGACCCTTGATAGAGATCGAACCGTTACTGTCCAAAAACGGATCGCATTGCCCGCCCCGATCCGCCCTGAGGATCACAAAATCATTCCGACCGACTAGGATAAACCGTTCGCCGTGCCGCTCGAAAATGAGAAGGGGCCGCGCGTGTGCGTTCCCCCGTAGTGAGCGGAAATTCTCCCCGATGCGTCCGAGCGCGACGAGCTCGAAAATGCGTGAAGGCCGCGTGACGGACATGGTCACGCTGGAGAGACGTTCGTATCCCGGGGGCAACTGTCGAGCGATGCCAGACGGTATCGAACCAGCTGGAGCCGGTAGCGCCACGAACGCGGTCGTCGGTGCTGCCAAGGCTAGAAGAACAAGCAGAATCCTTGTCATTTCAGCAGACTGCGCAATCGCCCGGATTTTGGCAATGCAGCGCAGCCGCGTGGATGTCTTGTCGTCTCGCGCGGAACGCAATGGAAGAATGGTCCGTCAAATGACGTCGACACGCGAACCGAGCCGTTCCGAATCGGCAACGTGCCAAGTCAACGTCCCCTGGATCGTCACATTCGGGAAGTCTTGGCTGCGGCCCTTCACGAACACCGCCATCGCGTACCCGTGAGCTCGAATGGCGTGCCTTATCAAGCCAGCGACTGCTGATCGAAGCGTGCTCGCGCGGTTTCGACCTTTAGCAAATTCTCTTCAGCTCAAAGCCACACCCCACAAAAGGCAGCGCCGAGCGTCTCGCCCAGCGGCGTGAGGCGATAGTCGACGCGCGGCGGAACCTGGGCATGCACCGTCCTGATGAGCAACCCATCGCGCTCCATGTGGCGTAATGTTTGGGTGAGCATCTTCTGGCTGATCCCCGCCACCCGGTGTGACAGTTGCGTAAATCGCTGCTCGCCATTCTCCTCAAGCGCCTCAAGGATCAGCATCGTCCATTTATCTGCAACCCGACCAGTCAACTGCGTGACGAGCGCTTCGACACGGGGATCGACCTCCGCGCAGAATGCTGCTTCCGGCATGACATTCGACGCAACGCAGGCCGCCGCGACGGGCTCCGACGCGACGGGCTCCGAAGCAACGGGCTCCGACGCAACGGGCTCCGACGCAACGGGCTCCGACGCAACGGGCGCGCTCGATGCAGACGCGCGTGCATCACTCTCCTTCGAGTAAGTATCGATCTTTTCGGTGCCTTCTTTCCAGGAGTTCGCGACCAATTACATGGACGTGTCACGGAAATACAGGAGCAACCACGATGAAGCGGACAGGCAACACCATTTTGATCACCGGCGGCGGATCGGGCATCGGTCAGGCGCTCGCGCACCGCTTTCACGACCTTGGCAACACGGTCATCATCGCCGGCCGCCGGCAGGACACGCTCGATCAGGCGATCGCGGGGCGGCCGAACATGCACGGCGTGACGGTCGACATCGACGACGCGACGGCAATTACTGCGTTTGCCGCATCGGTGATCGCGCGCTTTCCTGCATTGAATGTGTTGGTCAACAATGCCGGGATCATGCGGACCGAGACGCTGGACGTCGCGCGCGATCTGTCGGATGCGGAGGCGACGATTACCACCAATCTGCTCGGGCCGATCCGGCTGACCAATGCGCTGGTGGATCATCTCCTCTCAAGAGGCGATGCGACGATCGTCAACGTCACGTCAGGGCTGAGCTTCGTTCCCCTGATTACCACGCCGACCTATTCGGCGACCAAGGCGGCATTGCATTCCTACACGATGTCGTTGCGTGCAGCGCTGAATGGCAAGGTCGAAGTCGTCGAACTCGCGCCACCGGCAGTGCAAACGGAACTGACGCCGGGCCAGTCGACCCGCGACGGCTATCAGCCGCTGGAGGCGTTCGCGGATGTAGTGCTCGCGCTGTTCGAAGCGCAGCCGACACCGGCGGAGGTGCTGGTCAAGCGCGTCCACGCGCTGCGGTTCGCGGAGCGCGACGGGCGACTGGATGAGATGCTGGCCGCCTTGAACGGGCATGCGGGGTGACTGCCAGATGGAAGGCTGAACGTTTGCAAGACGTCGACACAATGAGCTTTGAGGGAATGGAATGAACGATATCGAAATGAGCCATCTGCGGCGGTGCGTCGAGCTGGCGACCGAAGCCGTTGACGCGGGCGACCAGCCGTTCGGCTCGATCCTTGTGTCGCGCGACGGCGAGGTGCTGTTCGAGGACCGAAACCGAACCGGCGGCGGTGATCCGACGCGTCATCCCGAGTTCGCGATCGCGCGTTGGGCCGCCGAGCATTTGTCGCCGGAGGAGCGGCGACAGGCTGTCGTCTATACCTCGGGCGAGCATTGCGCGATGTGCGCGGCGGCGCATGGGCTCGTGGGGATGGGAAGGATCGTCTACGCGACGTCGACGATCCAGCTGAATGAATGGCTGCGCGAATTCGGCAAGCCATCGCTCGGCATCGTGCCGCTGCGGATCACCGACGTCGTCCCCGATGCGGTCGTCACCGGCCCGGTGCCAGCGTTCGCCGACGAGGTCCGTACGCTCCACGCACGTGCGGGCAACTGACCCGAGATCGCTGATCGCGTGCGAAAAGGGGGACCGAGAGTGACGATCGGGTATTCGAACATTCACGTTACGGAAGCGGCTGGTACCTTACGGCTCTGGTAAGCCACGCATGGCCGAGCGACTTCGGTTCGGGCCCTTGCGCATAGCCCCACAACGGCGCACTTCGCCGACGCAGAGTAGAGATAGCGGAGAGCCAGAATGACCGAGACCGCCGAATACACGCCGCCCAAGGTCTGGACCTGGGACAAGCAGAGCGGAGGCCGGTTCGCCAGCATCAACCGCCCGATCGCCGGCGCCACGCATGACAAGGACCTGCCCGTCGGCAAGCACCCGCTCCAGCTCTATTCGCTGGCAACGCCCAACGGCGTCAAGGTGACGGTGATGCTCGAGGAACTGCTTGCCGCGGGTCATACCGGTGCCGAATACGACGCCTGGCTGATCAAGATCATGGATGGCGACCAGTTCGGCAGCGGCTTCGTGGCGGCCAATCCCAACTCGAAAATCCCCGCTTTGGTCGATCGCAGCGGCGCGGAGCCGATCCGCGTGTTCGAATCCGGATCGATCCTTCTCTATCTTGCCGAGAAGTTCGGCGCGTTCCTCCCGACCGATGTCGCCAAGCGCGCCGAGGTGCTGTCGTGGCTGTTCTGGCAGATGGGGGCGGGGCCGATGCTGGGCGGCGGTTTCGGGCATTTCTACGCCTATGCTCCCGTGAAGATCGAATATGCGATCGCCCGTTTCGCGATGGAGGTTAAGCGCCAGCTCGACGTGCTGGACCGGCGGCTGGCCGAGAGCGAATATGTCGGTGGCGACCACTATTCGATCGCAGACATGGCGGTGTGGCCCTGGTACGGCGCGCTGGTGACGGGCCAGGTGTATGACGCCGCCGAGTTCCTTCAAGTAAGCGATTATAAGAACGTCCTGCGCTGGACCGACCTGATCGGCGCGCGACCGGCGGTCCAGCGCGGCCGGATGGTCAACCGCGTGATGGGCGATCCTGCCAGCCAGCTCCACGAACGCCACGATGCCGGCGACTTCTACACACGGACACAGGATAAGCTGGACGGGGCCGTGGCGTAAATTCAGGTGCGGTGACGTAGTGCGCGGGCGGGCGCGACGTCACCCGCCGGGGCGGTAGCTGCGCTCGACGTGGCCCTTGAGGTCGTCGGGATAGAAATAGACCGGGCGCAGTCTGCCCTCCGCATAGCGCTGCGTCTGATCGGCAAAGTGCGGTGATGCCGGATCGCCGCTCTGGCCGCCGGCCATGACCGCCATCGCCTTCACGCGCGGGCCGAACTCGACGACCGCGACGAAGCTGTTGCCGCTGGTGCCGTAATAACGCTTCGTGCCGGGCCAAGGCTTGGCGCCGAACGACGCCAGGCTGCCCCATTGCGCCGAGGTGAACGGCACCGGGATCGAGGCGCGCGCGTCGTCGAAATGCGGCTGGATCGCGTCGTCGAGCCGTTGGAAACGGTTGATCGGCTGCCACGGCGTGCGCCAGTCGCCGAAGTCGCGCGTCAGGCAGTCGACCGCGGCGGACAGCGCGGTAAGCTTGGCCTCGGGCGACACGCGCGCGTCGATGTAGTCGGGCACGTTCAATCGCTCTGCCTGCGCGAAGCTGCCGACCTCGCGCCACAACTGGTCGCCCCAGAACACCGCCAGGCTGGTCGCGACCGAGTCGTAGCTCCAGCGGTGATCCCATTTCTTCAACAGCGCGATCGGCGCCGCGAGCGACGCCCGCTGTGGGTCGCGCGCAGGCAGCGCGTCCCAGGCCTCGACCAGTCCGGGCAGCAATCGCGCAAAGGCGGGCAGATAGGCATCGAAGGCAGCCGCACGGAGCGTGTCGGGGGTCCAGCCGCGTTTGCCGGTCAGCAACAGGTCGGCATGGACGCCGCGCGCATTGCCGCCAACCTGATCCATGTACTTCGGATAGTCCGCCGCCTTGGGGCTGTCCGGACCCGCCGCGCTCCAGGGCCAATCATTGGTGTTGTGCGCCCAGCCGGTCCGCGGGTTTGCGACGCTCGGCAGGCTGTCGAGCGTGTGGAGCCCATGCCAGTCGGTCGCGGGATCGCTGCCGTCGACCGGCCGCGTATAGTCGAAACGGTCGCTGCGGATCGGCATGAACTGCGGCATTAGGAACGCGATCTCGCCCTTGTCGTCGGCGAACAGCGTGTCGTTCGACGAATTCGCCTTCCGCTCGGCGACCGCGATGTAGCTGGCGAGATCGGTCGCCTTGGTCCGCAGATAGCTTTGTTCGAGCGCGGGGACGGGTTTCCACATCAGCGCGGTCGCGATCCAGCTCCCGGCCTTGATCGCGACGATCGGCCCGTGATGCGTGGCGTAGGTGGTGAAGCGGCGCTCGCCCATCGTACCGTCGGCGCGGCGATAACGCACCGACACGGAACGCGTGGTGACCGGGCGGACGTCGCTGCCGTAGCGATAGGCATAGCGATTGCCGGTCCGCGCGATCCGTTCGGCGAACTCGTCGATATTATCGACTGTCGCGGAGGTGTGCATCCAGCCGGCCTTGGCGTTGAAGCCCTGATACACGAAGAACTGCCCCCAGGTGCTGGCGCCATACGCGTTCAGCCCTTCGTCGCTCGTCATCTGTGCCTCGGAGCGGAAATAGAAGCTGGTGTGCGGGTTGATCAGCAGCAGCGCGCGGCCGTTCTTGGTGAGGCGGGGTGCGATCGCGATACCGTTAGACCCCGACGGCTCTCGCGGTACCATGCCGCGTTCCTCCGGCGAGGGCGGGGTGGGCTTGCCGTAGAACGTCTTCAGATCACTGAGCGAGATCCGCTCGATATCCCCGCCGATGCTGCCTTCGGTGAAGCTGAGCGCCATCCATGGTTCGAACCGGGTGAGGACCTTCGGCCTGGCCTGCGGATGCGTCGCCAGATAATAGTTCAGCCCGTCCGCCCAGCCCTGCATCAGTGCCCGCAACCAGGTCGGGCTGGCGGCATATTGGTGCTTCAGGTCCGCGGGATCAACGAACAGCCGCTGGCGAAGATCGGCCCAGACCGCGTCCTCGCCGTCTGCTTCGGCGCTACGCCCGAGCGCGGTCAGGTAATTCGCCTCGATCCGCGCGAAATCGTCCTCGGCCTGTGCGTAGATCAGCCCGAACACCGCATCCGCGTCGGATCGGCTACGGATATGCGGGATCCCCCAGTCGTCGCGCGTGATCGTGACGCGCGCGGCCTGCACCTGCCACCGCGCTATGTCGGTTGGTGGCGGACTGGGCGCAGCCGTCAGCAGGGCCAACAGGATCACCGGATTGCGCGCACGCCGAAGGAGCTTATCCATGGTGGCAGCGTAAGGCGGGAACGAGGGAAAGACCATGCGGTGGCTGACGACGATAGTGCTGACGTCCGCGGCGGTTCTGCTCGGGCCCGGAGCCGCGGTGCCGGCGTCTAACCCCCGATCGACGCTGCTGAAACCCGCGGGCGTTTTCGATGGCGCGGATGGTATCGTCCATGCCGGCTGGCAGGTGCTCGTCTCGGGCGACCGGATCGTCGCAGTCGGTCCCAATCTGCCGGTGCCCACCGACACGCAGACTATCGAGCTTGCCGGCGATACGCTGATGCCCGGCATGATCGAGGGGCACGGGCATCTGTTCCTGCATCCGTATAACGAGACGAGCTGGGACGATCAGGTCCTGCACGAGCCGCTCGCGCTCCGCACCGCGCGCGCCGTTGCGAACGCAAAGGCGACGTTGCTCGCCGGCTTCACCAGCGAACGCGATCTCGGCACGGAGGGCGCCGGCTATGCGGATGTCGGGCTGAAGGCGGCGATCGACCAGGGCATCGTGCCGGGCCCGCGGCTGTCGGTCGCGACGCGCGCCATCGTCGCGCTTGGCGCTTATGGTCCGAAGGGTTTCGAGCCAGGCGTCGCGGTGCCGCAGGGGGCCGAGGAAGTGTCGGGCGTCGACCAGATGGTGGCAGCAGTGCGCCGGCAGATCGCGGCCGGTGCGGATTGGGTCAAGCTGTATGCCGATTATCGCTGGCGACCCGGCGAGGAGAGCCGTGCGACGTTGAGCCTCGCCGAGATGACGGCGGCGGTGGCAGCGGCGCACGATGCGGGTCGCCCGGTTGCCGTCCATGCCGCGACCGCCGAGGGTATGCGGCGCGCGGTCGCCGCGGGCGTCGATACCATCGAGCACGGCTATGGCGGTACGCCCGCGATCTTCGCAGACATGGCGACCAAGCGCATCGCGCTGTGTCCGACGCTCGCCGCATCCGACGCGACCGCGCGCTATCGCGGCTGGAACCGCAGCGAACCAGCGCCACCCGCCGTCGCACTCAGTCGTTCAAGCCTCAAGCTGGCACTCAAGGCAGGCGTCCCGATCTGCGTCGGCGGCGACGCGGGGGTATTCGCGCACGGGCAGAACGTGCGCGAGATCGAATTGCTGGTCGCGGCGGGGATGCCTCGGGCGGCGGTCTTGATGGCCGTTACCTCCGGCAACGCGCGGTTGCTTCATCTTGGCGACACGCGAGGTACGGTGAAACCTGGCCTGCTGGCCGATCTGGTTGCGGTGTCGGGCGATCCGACCGCAAATATAGCCGCGCTCCATCGCATTCGGATGGTCATGAAGGGCGGCACCATCGTCCCGGACCCGTTCTCGAACGATGCGCAACGGCCTCGCCATCCGAACGACGACGAGGAATAGGCATCTGCTTGCAGCAATTGGAAAACCACCCGCGGATGTCGCATTGCGGGTCAGTCCGCTGGTCGGCTCGGAGCGGCCGTCGGAGCTATGTCATCTGCAGAACTGGAGACCAGTTGCCCAAGCGTGATCCGACGTTCTGCTTAGGCGGCGGAGGCCATCCAGGACGGCCCGAACCCATGACCATCAGGGTCCTCGAACGCGCGGCTGTACATGAAACCCAAGTCTTGCAGCCCATGCAACTCGCGGCCGCCTGCCTCGACAGCCGCCTGCGTGATCGCATCGACCTCGTAGCGACTATCGAACGACAACGCATAATGCCCGGTGGAGTTCGTCGTCGCATCAACAATCGTCTTCTCGGTGAATGTCGCGAAGAAAGGCCTGGCGGGCAACATGACGTGGATCGCATCCGACCACACCATCGACGACGACTGCTCGTTGCTGAACCGAGCGTTCTTCTCGAAGCCAATCGTCTCCTAGAAGGCCGTTGAGGCCGCAACGTCTGCGACCGGCAGACTGACGACGATCATCCTGGGCACTGGTGCTCCTCGCGTTGCTAACAGCAATCGCCGAATCGGCCGGCTCGTGGACTATGCTCTTCTTGGCACTCTACGTCGCCATGGCGTATGGGCACCGTCCCACCCGGGACGAGCGGCGGGCTATTGAACGTCGCCAGCGCCAGCCCGGCGTGATCTGTGGATAAGACTTCGCCAGCGTGCAGATGACTTATCCCGCAGGCGGGCATCGCCCGTACAAGGTGTCGATCTGACTGGCATTTTCGTTGAGCGTGCCGAGGTTTGCCTTTGCCCGCAAAGTATCGGTGACCGCGTCGGTGTTCACCAGCGGCAGCGGCACGCGTTTGCCGTCCTTGCACGTCCATTGCGTACCGTATTGCTGGTGACCGGAGAGCTTGAGCAGCATGCGGTCCGTCAACATAGCAACGTTGCGCGGATCGATCTCCTCTTTAGACGCCAGCGGCGCCATCAGGCGCAGGGCAGTTAGCTGGAAGGCCGGATTGGCATCCGCGTGTTGGACAAGCAGCCAAGCGGCGGCGGATGCCTCGTCGCCTAGTTGCGAACGCGTTGGCCAACCCTGACGGGTCACTCTCGCGGAAAGCCAGGCTGTATTATCCTGATCGCGGTCATCCAAGGCACGCAGAAGAATGCCTTCGTAGACAGCCCGTTCGAGCGACGAATAGGTCGCGGTTTGTCCTTCATGTCGTTGGCTTTCGACCCACGCGAAACGCAAAGTCTGCTCCCCGAGTGGTCGGGTGCGCAACTGCTCGGCATAGTCGCCGTGATCGATCACCTGCTGCTCCACGAGGGCGATCGCACGGATGATACCGAGCGCATATGGCCGGACACGATCTAGCGCAGCGGAAAAGGCTGACCATGTTACGTCCGCCCGTATTGGAAGCTGGATGAACTGACGGCATAATGCAGGCCGTGCATAGACGTCCCGACCTGGGTCGAACGTCTGGCCCATCGCCGCCAGTTCGTCTTTCATCGCGACACGCGACTGCGTCTCACATCTTTCATTCCATTCCAGGGCAACAATGAACGCCTGCGTGTCCGCAGCCGACGCGCCGGCAAACCGCCCACGGAACCATCGATAGTCGCCGTATTCGACAATGTCGTTGTGCAGGAAAGAGGAGAGGGCAGGTGGGATACTTGGCGGTCGAGTTGCCGCGCCGACAGGAGCCGATCCTATAATTATGGCGCTCAAACCGATCCGGAATGCCCGCACATCTACTCTCCTCTGACTTGACGCGTTGTGCGACAGGCAATGTAAGAACACAACGGCGCGGACAACGGTCGATGTTCGCGGGTTGGACGTTCTGCCGTAAAGCAGCTTGGCCGCGCTCCCCCGCCTGTTATTATTGAGCTGGTAGATCCGCATCGAAAGTGCCGTTGGCCGATGAACGAATGGCCGATCCCGCAAGGCGCAAATCAGTACGAGAATGCCCGTAACTGGGTCAGACCCGTTGCTTTGTTCCCAAGTGCGCAACTCACTTCGCCAATGATCAAATATCGCGCACCATGGATAGGCGTACGTCGCGCGCTCCATTCCAGAACAAATTTCGGCTCGGTCCAGCAATGAAAAGCGTTCTGCTCTGAGTCCGCTTCGTCCTGATCCCGATTTGCTAACCGATCCGCTCGCGCGCGACCTTTTCTAGCACCGTCAGCGGCATCGCGCCCATCGTCAGCAGGCGGTGGAACTGCTTGGGATCCCAATCGGCGCCGGCCTTGAGCTTGGCCTCGTCGCGCAGGCGGACCCACATGGTGTGGCCGATTTTGTAGCTGCACGCCTGCCCGGGCCAGACCGTGTAGCGGTCGATCTCGCCCTGGCTGCGGCCACGCGCGATGCCGGTGGTGGCGATCAGGTAATCGGTCGCTTTCTCCCGGCTCCAGCGCTTGGCGTGCATGCCTGAATCCACGACCAGGCGGGTCGCGCGGAACAGCAGCGACTGGAGATAGCCGACCTGACCCAGCGGGTTTCCGTCGTACACGCCCATCTCGTCGGCAAGCTGTTCGGCGTAGAGTGCCCAACCCTCGGAATACCCGGAATAGAAGCCGCGGCGGCGGATCAGCGGGATGTCCTCGCTCTCCAGTGCCGACATGACCTGGAGATGGTGGCCCGGGATCGCCTCGTGATAGCTCAGCGTCGCCAGACCGAATTTCGGGCGGTCGAACGTGTCGCGCAGGTTGATGAAATAAATCGCCGACCGCGACCCGTCGAGCGACGCGGATTGGTAATAGCCGCCCGGCGCACCGGCCTGGATATCTTCGGGAACGCGGCGGACCTCGACCGGCGCCCTGGGGAGAACTCCGAATTGCTCGGGCAGGCGCTTCGCCATCGCAGCGATCTGCGCACGGAGTTGCTCCAGCAGGGCTTCACGACCCGGATCGGTATTGGGGAAGAGCTGATCGGGTCGCGTGTTGAGTGCGACCAGACGCTCGCCGACGCTCCCTTGCGTCATGCCCTGCATCTTGAGGATGCCATTGATCCGCGCGCTGATTTCGGCGACCTGCGACAGGCCCAGCGTGTGGATCTCGTCTCCCGTCAGTTGCACCGTGGTCGCGGCGCTCGCCGCCGCTGCGTAATACGCGTCACCATCCGGCAAGCGCCAGACGCCCGCATCGTGCGTCGCCTTGCTACGCAATTCGGTCACCAGCGCGCGTTGCCGGTCGAGCGCGGGAAACACCTGGTCGCGCATCAGCGCCGCTACCGCCTGGCCGCGCTCGGGGGGCAAATTGGCCGCTTTCAGCTTGGCGGCCAGGTCGGTCGCCGGGCCCGACAGGTCGGGCGCCTTGTCGCGCGCCGACGCCAGCTGCTTTAGCGTGGTGTCGAGGATATAGTCCGGCGCGAACACCCCCTTGGCGGCATCCTCGCGCTGACGCTCCGTTTCGGCATCTATCGCGCCCGCAAACGCCAGCACGCGGGCGACATAGGCATCCGCGTCGGCAGCACTGCGGACCGCGTGCTGGTTGGCCAGGAAGTCCGGTACGTCGCGATAGGCGCCCGTCAATTGGGTCAGCACATAGGGCGCATACCGTCCGGCGCTGGCACCATAAGCGTAACGCTGCCCCGCGATCTCGCGGTCCAGGCTGTATTCGACCACGTCGTAATCGAGCTTCGCCGCGTCGCCCAGCGCGTCGCGCGACACTGTCTTCAGCGCGGCCAGCTCTCTCTTTGCCCGCGCGAACTGGCGCTGCTCGCCGGCGCGCGAGGTATCGTCGAGCTTCGATTTAAGCCGGGTCCGCGCACCCGTATCGAGACCGAGCGAGGTCGCCTGTTCGGGGCTCTCGTCCAATCGCGCGTAAAAGAACCCGTCGAGCATCGCCCTCAATTTGGCGTCATCGCGACCCAATGCGGCCCGCGCGATCGCCGGCAGGGCCATCAACGCGGAGGCGAAACCGGCAGACGCGATAAAGTGGCGACGATGCATGAAGGCTCCTGACCGAACATTACGCGCACCTGAGTGGTGCATGCATGGTCTGGAGGCCATGACCGGATTTGTCGAGCGTGACCGGCACTCGCCGCGTGACGACCGTTGTCGTCCGATCCTGAGACGTCGGCGTGATGGGCGACCACCGCCGCGTCTAAAATCCGAGACCACGTTTTCAGCCGCTGCGTCTCGTACCGATCAGGGTTCCCTGTCATCAGGGCCAGTGCCCTACAGGTATTCCGACTGGGGGCGGGTAACGCTTCACCGCCAAGAACATAGCGTCGCCCGTAGCATTTATGACCGGCTAGTTCGGGCGCGGGTGTTCGTGACGATATTGGTTGTAAGCCTGCCGTTTAGGACGGGGGCTACATGCAATCGAGCGATCAGAGCTCATGTCTTAGTTGCGGCAACTATAACATCGGGGAGTGGCGGATAAGCCATGCTTTCTGGAACCTTGTCCAGGTCGGCACGACTTATCCGAACCTCATAAAACCTTACGTCGCCTGGTTGGACGATACAGGCTTTGCCGAGATGTCGAAACGGTCGGCATTCATGACCTTGACCCACGCCTTGATGAAGTCGCGAACGAACTTCTGCTCGTGACCGTTCTCGGCATAGACTTCAGCCGTCGCACGCAGCTGCGAGTTCGAGCCGAAGATCAGGTCGGTGCGCGTCGCCTGCCACTTCTTCTCGCGACCACCGCGATCGTAGCCGATGAACTTCTCGTCGCTCGACGTGTCGACCAGATCCCAGAACGTGTCGTTGTCGAGCAGGTTGACGAAGAAGTCGTTGGTTAACTGGCCCTTGCGCTCGGTGAGGACGCCCTCGGGCGCATCGCCGAAGTTCGCACCAAGCACGCGCAGGCCACCGACCAGAACGGTCATCTCCGGCGCGGACAGCCCGAGCAGCGAAGCCTTGTCGAGCAACAACTCCTCGGTCTTCACCGGGTGACGCGTCTTCAGATAGTTGCGGAAGCCGTCAGCCTGCGGCTCCATCCACACGAAGCTCTCGACGTCGGTCCACTCCTGCGTGGCGTCACCGCGTCCGCCGAGGAACGGCACCGAAACGTCGTGACCGGCATCGAGTGCCGCCTTCTCGACCGCTGCCGAACCCGCCAGCACGATCGCATCGGCCAGCGACATGTCGCCGCGCAGCTCGTTGAGCTTGGCCAAGACCTTGCTCAGCTGCTCGGGCTCGTTGACCGGCCAGTCCTTCTGCGGGGCGAGCGCGATGCGTGCACCGTTCGCACCACCACGGTGGTCCGACCGGCGATAGCTCGATGCCGACGCCCAGGCGGTCTTGACCAGCTGGCCGATCGTCAGGCCGCTCGACAGCACGGCGTCCTTGAACGCAGCGATGTCGGCGTCCGACGGCGCGGTGCCCTCGGGAACCGGATCCTGCCAGATCAGCGTCTCTTCCGGAACCTCAGGCCCAAGGTAGCGAACGCGCGGACCCATGTCGCGGTGCGTCAGCTTGAACCAGGCGCGTGCGAACGCGTCGTCGAGCGCCGACTGATCGTCGCGGAAACGCAGCGCGATCTCGCGGAACTCGGGGTCCATCTTCAGCGCCATATCGGCGGTGGTCATCATCGTCGGCACGCGCTTGTTGGGATCGCGCGCGTCGGGTGCCATGTCCTCGGGTGCCGGGTTGACCGGCTGCCACTGCTTCGCGCCGGCCGGGCTCTCGGTCAGCTCATAGTCGTACTTGAACAGCAGGCGCAGATAGTCGCCGGTCCACTTGGTCGGGTTGTTCGACCATGCGCCTTCGATGCCCGAGGTCGTGATGTGGCCCTGACCAATCTCCTCGCTGTCGGTCAGCCAGCCGAGGCCCTGCATGTGCACGGATTCCGAAGACGGAGCCTTGAAATGCGGGGCAGGCTTGGCGCCATGCGACTTGCCGAACGCGTGGCCGCCAGCGGTCAGCGCAACGGTTTCCTCGGAGTTCATCGCCATCCGCAGGAACGTCGCCTTCATGTCGCGCGCGGACAACAGCGGGTTCGGATCACCGCCCGGGCCTTCCGGATTGACGTAGATGAGTCCCATCTGGATTGCGGCGAGCGGTCCTTCGAGCTCGGGCATGTCCTCGCTGATGCGCGTCTGCGCACCCTCGTTGACCCAAAGTTCTTCGGCACCCCAGAACGTGTCGCCCTCGGAGGCGAAGACGTCCTTGCGGCCGCCAGCGAAACCGAAGACCGGACCACCCATGCTCTCGATCGCGACGTTACCGGCGAGGATGAAAAGATCGGCCCAGCTGATGTTCTTGCCGTACTTCTGCTTGATCGGCCACAACAGGCGACGCGCCTTGTCGAGGTTGCCGTTATCGGGCCACGAGTTGAGCGGCTCGAAGCGCTGCTGACCCGACGACGATCCGCCACGGCCGTCCGTCACACGGTAGGTACCGGCGGCATGCCACGCCATGCGGATCATGAACGGGCCATAATGGCCATAGTCGGCAGGCCACCAGGACTTGCTATCGGTCATCAGCGCCGTCAGGTCCGCCTTCAGTGCGGCATAGTCGAGCTGCTTGAAAGATTCGGCGTAGTCGAATTCCTCACCCATCGGGTCGGGTGAGACACCGTGCTGGTGCAGCATGTCGATCGGCAGCGCATCGGGCCACCAATCCTTGTTCGTACGACCCAGTAGCGAGCGAGCCTTGACCTCGCCGCCGCCGTTGGGCCCCATTGGGCAACCGCTGCTCTTGGGCTGTTCGTAATCGGCCATCTTGGCGTCCTCTCTCGATGAGTCTTACCGTCTTAGTTGTTAAGATGCAGGATCTGAGGGACATTTGTCCAATCGATTATTCGGAACCAATTAATGAGAGTAGTCGATCACTGATGACCATCGAGCATACTGCCTTACGGCGTACGCCCACCGTTATATGGGCGACCGCTATAATGCCGCAGCGCACGCCTTCTCAGGGCTCTGACGCGCCTGCAAAGGCGCCATCCCGCGCTACCCTATCAATGCGGCCCTATCGATGACGTCCGCGGTATCGCAACCAAGACGCAAGCGGCATTCCGTTATACGTAGCTGCGTCATTTGCGCCGACGCGACCTTTTCGATGCCGTCGCCCATTTGCAACATCCAACATCCAACATCTAAGATCTAAGATCAAGTGATGCTTGGCATCGAGCCAGCCATGGTTGGCACCACCAAGGCTGTCGAAGGGGCGACGGTCGATCATGTTCGGTCTCCTGGGGAGCGCTGCTGCTCCGATGACCTAAAGATGCGCCATGATGGGGCTTGACGAAACGGCAAGATTGGCATTGCAATCTTGCCGAAAATGACGAAGCGCCTTCCCGATCTCGAAGCCTGGGCGATTTTCGCCATGGTCGCCAAACATGGCTCCTTCTCGCGTGCAGCACGCGAGATGGGCATGTCCGATCCCACCGTCTCGAAGGCGATCGCGCGACTTGAGGCGCGCCTGGGCCTGACGCTGATTGCACGGACGTCGCGGCGCGTCGCGCTTACCGATGCCGGCCGCGCGGCGTTGGCGCGTGCGTCGCGCATCCTGAGCGAGGGCGAGGCCGTAGAGGACGAAGCTGGCGAACAATCCACCGTGCCCCGCGGACGCGTGCGGATCAGCGCGCCCTTGTCGTTCGGCATCGCGTATCTCGGTGCGGTGCTGCCGGCTTTCTTGCAGGCCTATCCCGAAATCACCGTCGATTTCGCGCTGAGTGACCGCAAGGTCGATCTGGTGTCGGAAGGGTTCGACCTGGCGCTCAGGATCGCAAGCCTGAACGACTCCTCACTGCTGTCGCGTCGGCTCTGTACTGTCCGGTTGCTGCTGGTAGCGTCGCCCAACTATCTCGAACGCCAGGGCATGCCGACGCACCCGGCCGAGCTGAGCCGGCATTGTGCGCTGGCCTATACGGGGGGTGCATCCAGAGCGTGGCGTTTCACGCATCCGACGTTCGGGGAGGAGGCAATCGAACCGCCGGTGCGCGTCTGGACCGACAATGCCGATCTTCTGAATCCGGCGCTTGTTGCGGGGCAGGGGCTTGCGATCCAACCCGAGTTCCTGGTCTGGCGGGAACTGCGCGACGGCAAACTGATGGTGGCGATGCCGGAATGGTCGGTGACCCCGTTGGGGCTACACCTCGTCATGCCGCCAAGCCCGCTGCGACCACTTCGGGTCCAGGCTCTCATTGATTATCTTGCCCGCGAATTGGCGAACGCGCCTTGGGGCGGCGGGTAGGAGGGGGGTAAAATAGCAAATACTTCCTTTCGACAGGTGAGCTTCGGACCGGAACGAAGACCCAAGTTGGGATTAACGAACGGCAGAAGTTCGGAAGCCCAAAAAACGTCGTGAATGACTGCAAATGGGTCTGGCCGGCAGCCGTAGGGCAGGGGGCCGCTCGCCCAAACGCGGACGTTGAAGCTCGTGATCTGGACTCCCGATAACGGCCATTCGTTAGGCGCGATCTTTCCTGTCACTATGGGTTAAAACTTGGAATGCTGCGCCGATGTGATCTCACTGCCCTATCGGCGTCGGCGCGTGCTAAATTGCAGCAGCTTCGATCCGGCTTTGAAGGTTTTTGATATTCTGCTCCACAGCGTGCTGTATAACTGCATCGCCGAGAGCCCGCGCGGCCTCATATTCTGCCCTCCTAATCTTGAGCACCTCGCTGGCGACATGTTGCCAATCGGCAGAAGGTATGCCGTAGTCGCGGGTAGCTTCTGCTTGTTCGAGAGCGCTGATTCCAATTAAATGGAGGCGAGGCCACTGATCAATCTCGTCGACATAGGCATAATCGAAGTTGATTTTAGCAGTTTCGGTCAACGTCACCGTGACGTGATTCCAAGGCCTTGGCAGGAAGATGTCCAGCGTTCTCATTCTCGCGAGATCGACCTTGATTGACTCCTCTACCTTTTCGGGCCTGCTACCAAAGCCGGCATACTGCCCTTGAACACCGTCTCGACGGGTCCACTGACTGACTCCCGGCGTCTGCATCCACTCATGAAATTGCGCCTCGAACCGCATCTCCACAGCATCCGCGGGGAAGATCGACCAAAGCTTTCGACCAATGTCGCCAACGATTGCTTCGAAATGCTGCTTGTCTGCCATCGGTGTCCCAATCCGTTTGTTAGCATTAATTCGTCGGTCTCAGGCAGCAGGTCCAGTCTCGTTCCAAACTTCGTAATTCGGTGCCGACCAACAGGACGTTTATCGCGCAATCATTTCGGAAAATGCGACGTACCATCTCGGCTATCGCGATCGATTTTTCGTAAGCAGTCCGTCCGCTTTCCTCTCCATTCCGGCCATCCTGATGCAAATTCAAAAGTTTTGCATCAGGCCTGGGCGCTTGGCCGAGGCCGCAAGCGCCCAAGGGGATCTAGGATCTTCACCCGTTGGCCAGGTATTCCCGCATAGTCTGTTGCGGAGCGGTGACCGTCGCGGTCAGTGATCGTCACTGTGAAGTGGCAGTTCAACGCGTCGGACCAAAAGCGGGCCTTTGCTTCTACCACGTTAGCGATTGATCCACCGGCTTTCGAACAGAGGTCAGCGAATGCAGTCTTATAGAGCGCTACCGACTCCACCAGCGAGGTAGACGGTTCACCTTCGATGATAACGCCGTGTAGGAAATCGACCGTGATCGCGCGCTCGTGAGAGCGCTCGGCATCTCCATAAACGTCCATCTCGTAATGGCCGATCATGAGACCGATGCCGCTACCGAGGGAATCGGCGACGTTGTGAACGATGGACCGTAGTTCGGCATGTTTCATAGGGCAGGCTATGATGGCTCAGACCCGTTTCCTATGACTTTCGCACCCATCTGATGCAAAACTCACGGATTTCGCATCGGCCTCAAGGCGGCCCAATCTGCGGCCTTCCTCGATGCAGAACTCCGATGCTTCCCGAGCAGCACGTCGGTTGCAAAAGGGTTCGTTTTTTGGGAACGCTGAGAAGCTCCTACATTCCCTTCGTGAACCAGCAGTTGACCACGCGACCGTCCTCGGCATCCACGTGGCAACGCCCGGTCCATGTCGTCACTTCGAGCACCGCCTGATCTAACGCTATGATCTGAGAGTAGCCTTTCGCGTCCGACCACTCTTCAACCGCCATCGGTGCGCGCCAGGCATGGCCTGCCTCGCTCAACTTGGTGACGAGTGTCTTGCCGATGCGCCCTGTCCCAAGAATGCCGATCTTCATGTGTCGTTCCTATGCGATCATTGCTTCGCACCGGAAATTATGGTCAGGTACCAGAAGTGACAAGAACCTACCGAAAGGTGGGTTACCCACTAAAAGGTAAGTGACCTATGCAGCGTGACTGGCAATGCGAGGACCCACAGCAGCAGCTTGTCTGGGCTGCGGCGACGAGCGAGGCCCTCCGCGTCCTGGAGGGAAAGTGGAAGATGGTGATCATCTTCCAACTGTTTGCCGCACGATCGCCTTTGCGCTTCTCCGAGCTGGAACGACGTGTCGAAGGCGTGAATCAGAAGATGCTGATTCAACAGCTGAAAGAACTGGAGAAGGACGGGATCGTCACCCGGACGATCTATCCTCAGGTTCCTCCCCGGGTCGAATACGCGCTGAGCGAAATCGGTCTGGCACTTGGGCCGTCTATTGAAGCCCTTATCGATTGGACATTCATGCGGCGCGAGACTGAGACGTCGGCTAGATTGGAAGAACAAGGGTCCCTTTAGACGTCAGCTTATTCGATCGAAGCACCAAAAGCGGATGGCCGCTTTCCTCTCCCTTCACGGAATTCGCAAGCGGATAGCCGCCCTTCGAAATCGTTCATTCGCAAAGATGAACCAGCGTCCGAAGTTGGGAAGCGAGGGGAGGGGCGTGAGTGTCCGATAGTGGGTCTTTTTGCAGTCTCGCGCTGCCGGACAGTTTCGCCCAATTCCAGACGCTCCGGTCATAAATCATGACTCCCGATTACGGCCATTCGTTCAGCGCATCTTTCCGGTTTTAAATTTGCCCCATCTGCTTCGAACTGCGACCCTTACCTGCCGCCGTATCGTAAAGGCCGCCGCGAAGATTAACTTCAATCAAGTATTATCTGACAGCTTATGGTATGAACGATAAATTGCTGACCGAGCACGGCCCTTGGCAACTGAGAGACTCATTGCTCCCGCCGATATTACGGGAACTGCGTTTTGATCTCAGAAATTGACCCTCGCGGTTTGATTGCAAAAAATCTCTCGGCGCATTCGCAGATACAGGTTTCTGACGACGAAGCTTTGGGACGTTTGAAAGCTCGAACAAGAACCTTCGAGTCAGGAAGCTACGTATTCAGGGAAGGCTTGCCATTTTCAGAATATGCATTTGTAATATCGGGGTATTTATTCCGTCAAAAGCAGACATCGGATGGTCACCGACAAATTGTATCGTTAATAATTCCTGGAGACATAGTTAATCCGGAAAACAGATTCGTGAATAATCTGGACTATAACGTGGTTTGTGCGGAAAGATCTAGCATCGGGTATGTGCAAAAATTCGAGTTTGAATCATTAACGGATTCCCACCCATACATTCGGTTGGCCTTAGATTTAGTAACTACTGCAGAGTCACGCCAATTACGGGAGTGGTTGTTAAATATAGGTGGGCATTCTGCACGAACTCGTGTAGCTCATTTCTTAAACGAATTTGCTGCCAGAACTAGGTTGCGCGGCTTGAATGATGGATTGCGGTTTTACCTGCCCATGTCGCAGGAGCAGATTGGGGACGCCGTCGGTATTACACCTGTTCACGTTAACAGGGCTATCAGATCGCTAGTTGAAAGCGACTTAATCAATCATACAAATAGAGAATACGAAATAGTTGATCTTAACGGATTTCGGCAAGCTGGTCAGTTTTCAGAACGGTTTCTTACAGTCAATAATTTTTCTGAATAATTATTGCTGCGTGGATACCCTGACGCCCAACGTTAGACGCTAAGCGGTTCCATGTCGGCTATTGTCGCCTAACTCTCCGTTGAGGGGACGGACCGCTTTCATCTCCATCTTTGCCGTTCCGCTTCCGCCGCCTGCCTCCCTGAAGCAGGCATTCGTCAAGCCCTTTGACGGGAGTCAGTCCGGTAGCCCGTCTGACACTATGGTCAATACATCCTCGAGCAGGGCTGCGGCCAGAGTGTTACCCTGCTGGTCTGCGAGTTGCAGACCAGAGTGTTACCCTGCTGGTCTGCGAGTTGCAGCGCCCACGCAACCGCGCCGCGTAACGCTTCCGCATTTTGATCGATCAAGTTCATGGCTGAACTAACCGCAATGAACCGCACGCGTAAACCGTAAATCGCGAATCTTCGCGCCATTTGTGAGCATGCGAAGTGGTGAAAACATTTCGCCTAATTTGGTTTAGCGACCGGTGCCGTTTTCTAGATTAAGCTTATGCCATGACAGGTGATCAAAGGCGGCTAAAAACAGCTATGGCGATCCTTGCGGTGCGGAAAATGCGCTGCCAGTTATTTCCATCGGAGATATTTGACGAACATGCATGGACAATGCTCCTGCAACTGTTTGTCAGCTTAGCAGATAACCAAACGATGACAGAGACTGCCTTGGCCCACTCCGCTGGCGTATCGGTAGGTGCGGGACAGCGTTGGATAGCACACTTGGTAAAAGATGGACAGGTTGTCTCGAGCGAAAGTGGTGAGGATGTTGCCCTAACCGGTGAAGCTATCGAGCGGATGCGAAGGTTTCTTGATTTTGCTTCGAGCGAAGCACAGAAAATTGAGGGGTATAAGGCTGAGCGGTGACATCAACTGGCAAATGTTCAAGCGCACCGGCTGACCTAAGAAAAGTAAAAAGGCGGGATCAGAACGTGCCATAAGTCGTTACAATACCAGCCTTTTGCGCAAGGGATGGGTGTGACAGACCACGCTTTGGAATACGAACGAGCGCGAGCAGCTGGCGCTAGCGCCGCCAGTAGCGACAAATTGGGATATGATGATTGTCCCTATGATGAAGGTCTTGAGCCAATCCTACGGGCCCTGTGGCAGGATTGACGTGACCCCCGTTTTTTCCTCCAGTTGAAGCTAGAGTCCGACCCCGGAAAGGGACGGACAGATGAAGCGGAAGCAGTTTTCGGAAGAGCAGA
>NZ_SLYD01000004.1 GCF_004340945.1 Sphingomonas sp. PP-F2F-A104-K0414 | reverse complement strand
CTTCGCTAACGCGAATGTCGCGGGGTGGAGCAGCCCGGTAGCTCGTCAGGCTCATAACCTGAAGGTCACAGGTTCAAATCCTGTCCCCGCAACCATCTTCTACAATAGCCCCGCTCACAAAGCGGGGCTTTGTCATGTCTGGGCTACACACACCGCTCGCAAACTCCAGCATGCGTACAGGCCCCCGTTAAGGTGCGGATGTCGAATGGCGTAACGTCAGTACCGCGGGGACCGTCACGGGCGTGGTCGTTGCCAGTCGGGCGTCGAGATCCGCGATGATCAGCGCGACTGCACGCGCGGAGACTTCGGCGATCGGCTGGACGATCGCGGTCAGCGGTGGATGCGCCAGACGAATGATCGGGGTGTCGTCGAAGCTGATGAGCGACAGCTCGCGAGGGATTGCCAAATTACGCTCGCGCGCCAATTCGAGCGTCGCAAGCGTCATCTGATCGTTGCTCGCGATGATTGCGGTCGGAGGCTCGGCGAGCGCCAGCAGCTGCATCGCCGCCGCGCGTCCCGACGCGTGGCTGAAGTCGCCCACCGCCAACAGATCATCGCATGCGACCCCCGCCGCCTGCATCGCCGCGCGCCAGCCATCGACCCGCCACGCGCTGAGTTCATAGTCTGCCGGCCCGGCGATGAAGCCGACCCGCCGGTGGCCGAGTTCGAGCAGATGCTCGGTCGCGATGCGTGCGGCGCGCGTGTCGTCCATGATCAGCCTGATGCCGGGGCCTTCGGTCAGCGAGCCGATCCGTGCAAAGCTGATGCCATGGGCCTCGAGCAGGTTGATGATCAGCGGATTGCCCGAATGCGGGGGAGTCAGGATCACGCCATCGGGCTGCAGCGCGGCGATCGCGGCCTGCAGCTCGCGCTCGATATGGTCGCTATGCGTGTCGACGAGTTCGACGATCAGCCGGTACCCGTGTTCCGCGCACGTCAGCATGCCGCCGAGCATCATCTGGTCGAACCAATCGGTGCCCTGTCGCGCGCGCCAGTCGGCGATCGTCCGCTCGCGGTCGTTGAGCGCGAGGATCAGGTACGAGCGCGAGCCGCCCATGCGTTGCGCGGCGATCGACGGGACGTAGCCAAGCTTGTCGATCGACGCCTGGACGCGGGCCATCATCTCGGGGCGCACGCCCGAGTCCTTGTTGACGACGCGACTGACGGTTTGCAGCGAAACGCCTGCATCCGCCGCGACATGCTTGATCGTTACCGCTTGACGTCGCCGTGCCATGCGTCTGAATTCAGGCTGTGAGGACGGGCGAGGGAGTGGGGGCGTTGCCGCAGTAGCGCGCGACATAGGCGGCGTGCTCGGGCAGCCCGGCAACGGTCGCGTTGGTGCCGTCGCGCAAGCCACCGAGCAGCCGCGCCAGTTCCTCGTCGCGCAGCTTGGTGGCGATCGGGTGATAGCTGCGCGGCACGATCCCCTGGCCGAGCATCACCTGCACCCAGCTGTTTTCCGCGAACAGCTCCTCGTTCTTGCGGAACACGCGGCCGGTCTCGCGGAACAGCTCGATCTTCTGTTCGAGCGAGGCGGGGATCGGCATCGCTGCACATTGCCGCCAAAACGCGCTGTCGCGGCGGTTCGTCGCCTTGTAGTGCAGGATCAGGAAATCGCGGATCTGCAGCATGTCGGTATGCTGCTGGTCGTTGAATTCGGCGACATCGCGGGGGCTGACTGCGCCCGATGGGAACAGCCGCAGCAATCGCAGCACGGCGCGCTGGATCAGGTGGATGCTGGTCGATTCGAGCGGCTCCATGAACCCACCCGACAGGCCGATCGCGATGCAGTTGCGATGCCATTGCTGGCGTCGCGCTCCCGTGACGAAGCGGATCATGTTCGGCTCGGTGATCGTCTTGCCCTCGATGTTGCCGAGCAGCCGGTCGAGCGCCGCATCGCGGTCGAGATAGCGGCTGCAATAGACCAGGCCGTTGCCGGTGCGATGCTGGAGCGGGATACGCCACTGCCAGCCCGCATCATGCGCCATCGCGCGGGTGTAGGGGAGCGCCGGGCGGACGCTCTCGGTCTGGATCGCGATCGCGGAATCGCAGGGCAGGTAATGCGTCCAGTCGTCGAATCCGGCGTGCAGCGCGCCCTCGATCAGCAGCGCGCGAAAGCCGGTGCAGTCGAGGAACAGGTCGCCCTCGATTCGCACGCCGGACTCAAGCACCAGCGCGGCGATGTCGCCACTCTCGCCGTTCAGGTCGACCTGCGCGATCCTGCCTTCGAGACGGCGCGTGCCGTCTGCTTCGGCCATCCCGCGCAGATATTTCGCGTAGCGCGTCGAATCGAGCTGATACGCATAGTTCATCCGATCGTCGGGTAGATGCGCGAACTTGCCCTGCAACGCCGCGCGCAGCTCAAGACAGTAATCGTCGTAAGGCTGGTCGTGGCCCTTGGTCAGCCCGTGCAGCCAGAAATGCTGGAAGCCGGCGGACCAGTGATCCTTGCCGGTGATGCCGAACGAGTGGAAATAGCTCTCGCCGCGATCCTTCCAGTCGTCGAACAGGATACCGAGTTTGAACGTCGCCTGCGTCTCGCGCATGAACTCGGCTTCGTTGATCCCGAGCAGGCGGTTGAAGGTGATCATCGGCGGGATCGTCGATTCCCCCACGCCGACCGTGCCGATCGCGTCGGATTCGACCAGCGTGAGCTCGATCGTGCTGCCCATCGTGCGGGCGATCGCCGCGGCGGCCATCCAGCCGGCGGTGCCGCCCCCGGCGATTACGACGCGACGAACAGGTGTATTTGTCATCGGCTGAGCGCTCTCAGGAGGAAGGCGCGGAGGCGACCCGCGGTGTCGGTGGTGAGCGGCGCGAGCACGCCGCGTGCTGCTTCGGGGATATGGTCGACGACCTCGCGGCCATTGGCGAAGACGTAATGATCGAACATCTCGCGCCAGTGCTGCTTCTCGTCCGCAGGCAGATCGCGGATCGCCAGCATCGCGTGGTTCAGCGCATCCTGCGGCTGGCCGAGCCACCGCGGCGTCTCGCGCCACCAGTAATTCACCAGCACGTTGAAGTCGGACAGCCCCTCGACATGATGCCACCACATCGCCGGGATGTAGAGCGCATCGCCCGCCTCAAGCTCGGCGACCTGGCCGTGCGTTAGCGCCTCGCGGAAGCGGGGATGCGCGGCGAAGTCGGGGGCGTGGAAATCGACCATGCTGACCGCGCGACCCGCCGGCGTGTTGTCGACCGGGCCGAGGTAGAGATTGCGGAACTGATCGCGCGGGAAGACCGTGAAGCGTCGCCGGCCGACCGCCACGCAGGCGAGGTTGTCGGGCACGTCGTTATGCGCTGCGATCCGCGTGCGGGTGCCCATCCAGATGCTGGCGAGCGGCGTCCGGTCGCCCAACTCGACATGGTTCGCCTCGTGGAGTCCGGTGAAGAACTGATACATGTCGATCGAGGCGAGATAGATGGCGTGCGCGTCGGCGGCGCCTTCGTTGGCGTCGATCCGTGCGAAGATTTCGGGCAACTTCGCGCGCAGCATCTGGAAGTTCATCGCGTGCGCCGCGTCGTAGAACAATCGGCCGCCGCTGTCGGGCATCGCGACTGAAACTGCGAAAGGGAGGTCGCGCGCGTGGGCCTGGATATAGTCGCGTGCGGCCTTCGCGGATTGCACCCCGGCGCGGACCATCGGCCAGTCGGCGATTAGCCCGCGCACGATGAACGGCGTGGTCTCCTCGCGCAGATGCACGTCCAGGTCCGTGGCATCGCGGATGACGATCTCGCGGATGCGCGGCATGGTCGCGAAGATACCGGGCTCCGCGTCAGCCACGCGTCATCCGCCGGTTCTTCCGCGCGACGAGATCGCCGATGTTGCCGAGCGAGGCGAGCGCCATGAAGATCGGCATCATGTGCCCGGCAGCGTGCAGGTCCGCTACCGCAGCGCCGTCGAGCCCGGCCAGCCGGTCCTCGTCGATCACGTGATAGCCCACCAGCCGGTTCTTCGCGCCATCGTCGAGCGTGACATCGAGCGTCAGCGGTTCGAGCAGCTCGTAGCGGCGCAATGCGGCGAAGAAATCAGCGGACGCGACATAATCGGTGTCGAGCGCCCGGAGCTGATCGGCGATCCGTTCGAGATACGGCGTCGGTCGGCCCGTATCGTCGAACACGCGCATGCCTTCGTCCGCCCCGATCCGCGGGCTCGCCATGTCGATATGGACCTGGCGGACGTCGCCGGCGCCGCGCCCGACCAGGAACGGCTGGCTGTCGATCGCAAGCGGACGATAGCGCGCGTCCCATCCGGCGTCGCTCAGGAACAGGTTCTCGCCCGGCTCGAACCCGAACATCGCCAGCGCGGTGAAGCTGTCGCGCTCCGCGTCGAGCTGGAACAGGATCGGATAGTGCGTCTGGACCCGCCGGAACTCGCTCGGGACGGTGATGCAGGTCATCACCGCGTCGCCCAGTTCGGGGGCGCGTTCGGTACGGATACGAAGGTCGCGGTGATCTTCGGCGGCGAGGATGACGTGGTCGGACATCAGGCTGACAATTCCATGGCAGGGGCGGTCGCATGCCGCAGGGCATCGAGATAGGCACGGTTGGTCGGCAGGCCAGCGGCGAGCATACGCTTGCGCTGATCGACCTGCGCCAGCAAGGTTTCCGTGCGCGCCCGGTCGGTCGTGGCGATCGGTCCGCGGGTCGGTACGGGGAAGCCCATTCCGTACAGGACATATTGATAGCTCGCCGCCGGGAATATCTCGTCGATCATCGGGAAATCCGCGCGCGACGGCGGTTGGTGGCGCCAGAGCGTCAGCAGTTCGGCGAGGCGCGGCGGGATCGATGCGGCGTCGCGGTGATCTAGCCAATAGGGTTCGTCGCGCTCGCTGAGCACGTAATGCAGCTTCAGGAACTCGACGATCCGGTCCCAGCGATAGCGGAACAGCGTGTTGAAGCGCGTCGCGTGAATATCCATCGCGCGCCGCGTCGCGGGGAAATTGTCGAGCAGCGCATCGAGCGACAATTCGATCAGGACGATCGCCGACGCTTCGAGCGGCTCCAGGAATCCGGCCGACAGCCCGACCGCCAGGCAATTGCGTTCCCAGAATCGCTCGCGATGGCGCGACTGGAACTTGAGTTGGCGGAAAATGGGCGGTGCAACGCCCGGCGAGGTGGTGCGGATATAGCGCTCAAGCGTCTCAGCCGCGGCGTCGTCGCTCAGATGCGCGGAGGAATAGACGCAGCCGATCCCGCGTCGGGTCGGCAGGCCGATGTCCCAGATCCAGCCGGCGGCGTGCGCGGTGGCGTTGGTCTGCGAGGCGATCGCGCTGTCGGGCGCGACGGGCATCTGCACCGCCAGCGCGCGATCGTTGAACAGTTCGCCGCCGCGGTCGATCGTGGCGATGCCGTAATGCCCGCCGATCAACAGTGCGGCGTGACCGGTGCAATCGAGGAACAGGTCGCCCACGATCGCACCCGACGCGCGCGTGCGGACCGCGGCGATGTCGCCGTGCTCGGTGCTGTCGATGCCGACGACGTGGTCGCGGACGTGGCGCACGCCGAGCCGCTCGGTTGCGTGGCGCGTCAGGAGCGCGGCCAGCTTGCCGGCGTCGAGGTGGTAGGCATAGTTCAGCGTACCGGCATAATCGGGCATCGCCCGCTGGCGGGGCGCGAGGTCGCGGTGGCAGATCTCGCCTTGCGCGCCGACACTGTTCGCGAACTGGCCGCCATGCTCGGCCCAGGCTGCGACGATGTCGCGCGGGTCGCCGTCGACGGGTGCGGTGAAGGGGTGGAGATAGCTGTCGTCGGGGGCGCCGGTCCGCCAGCCGTCGAACCGCGATCCCTGTTTGAACGATGCGTCGCAGGCGAGGAGGAAGTCGGTCTCGGTGATGCCGATCCGTTCGAGCGTGCGGCGCATCGTCGGCCATGTGCCTTCGCCGACGCCGATCGTCGCGACGTCGGGGGACTCGATCAGGGTCACCTCGAGGGGGTGTCCGGCGCCGCGATCGGTGCGGGCGGCGATCAGGCAGGCGGCGAGCCAACCGGCCGTACCGCCCCCGACAACCACGATGTTCGTGATCGGATGGTCGCTCGTTGCTTCGGGGCCGGTATTCGTGGCCATCGTCTGCTGCCTATTCCCTCGTTCGAATGCGTCCCGACTTGCCCTGTCAGCGGCGAAAACGCCATCTTTCCCCGGTCATTGCGGTCGCTCGAATCCTCCCCCGCCAGGGGGAGGTGGCTGGCTCTTGCCAGACGGAGGGGGAGGTAAGGGCAACAGCGGTCCCGTGTTCCTCCCCCTCCGTCGCCTCCGGCGCCACCTCCCCCTTGCGGGGGAGGATTCCAAACATCCGCCTCAGAAGTTGAAGCGCAGGCCGGCCGAGTAGCGTGCGTAGCCCGGCTGCGCGAAGGTGACGAAATTGTCCGAGCGACGATGCCCCCGACGTCCTTGGCCGGTGAGGTTGATGACCTCGCCGAACACCGCCAGCCCCTTGGTCATCTGGACGCTCGCGCTCGCATCGACCTGACCGTACGCCTCGACATAGGTCGGGTCGAACGCGCCGCCGGCGTAGAATTGCCCGCGCCAGTTATACGCGACACGCGCCTGGAAGCCGTTCTTGTCGTAATAGCCGACCGCGTTGGCGCTGTCGCTGAGCCCGGTCAGCGCGAACTGGCCGATATTCGGATCGAGCGCGTTGTCGTACTTCGCGTCGCCGTTGACGATCGTGTAGTTCAGGATGACGCCGAACCCGGTTTCCCACAGGCGGTGCTGGATCGCGAATTCCCAGCCGTTGATATTGGCGGTCTGGTCGCTGTTGAACGGCTGGCTGACCTGGAAGTTGAACAGATCGTCCTGCGGCAGGCCGAAGATATTGCCCGTCAGCAGCCCCGCATCGCTCGTCCCCGTGACCTGCGACGAGGCCGGGAAGTTGCGCAGGATGTAATCGCGCACCAAATTGTTGTCGGTCGATCCGAGTGCCGCCACCGCCTGACGATAGCGCGGGCCCGAGCCCGGGTTGCGCAGGTCGAATGCCGGCGTGTTGATCTGCGTCGTGCCGATGAAGTTCTGCACGTCCTTGGTGAAATACCCGACCGAAATATAGCTTTCGCGGCCGTAATACCATTCCGCGGACAGATCGATGTTCTTCGACTTGTACGGGATCAGGTTCGGGTTGCCCTGGCTGCCGGTGCCGCCACCGATCCGCGGATTGGAGTCGATGTTCAGGCCGCCCTGGAGGCTGCCGTAATCTGCGCGCGTGATGGTGTGGCTGTACGACGCGCGCAGCTTGACGTTGCGGACCGGTTCGATGTCGAAATCGACCGCGGGCAGCCAGTTGTGATAGCGGCCCTTGAGCGTCGTGAACGCGGCGTTGGCCGCATAGGTCAGGGCGAATTCGTTCGCCCCGGTCCAGCGCGTGCCGGTCGGGATCGGCACCAATGCCGACGAGTTCACCTGCGTCTCGTCGTAGCGGACGCCACCGATGATGTGCGCCGGTCGATCGAAGACGTCGAACTTGCCGTTGAACTGGATGTAGGGCGAGATCGTCCGCTCGCGGATGCGGCGATCATTGGTGTAGTTGGCAAGGCACGTGCCAGGCGCGGCGGTGCCGGTCTGCGGGGCGCTGCAGATATTATACTGCGACCGCAGCAGTTCGGCCATCTGCTCGAAATTGAACGTGTAGATCGACTGCGGGATCGCCGGATTGTTCGCGCCTGATACGCCCTTGAACTTGTCGGGTATGCTGGTGAGGTTGAAGAAATCGTCGGGAACCGCCGCTGCACCGGCCGCCGCGCCGCGCGGATCGATCCCGCCCCAGGTCTCGTTCTGGATGAAGCCGTAGGCCGAGCGGACCTTGTTGTCGACGTACGAGAAGCCCCAGTCGATGCTGTCGAGGAAGTCGCCGTCGTGGTCGTAATGCCCCTTCAGCTGGAGCTGGTTGATCTCGTCCTTGAAATACGCGTTGCGGAACGCGTTGCCGGTCGGCGTGATCAACGACGCGTTCAGCGGGTCGATGCCGGGGTACATCTGGTACGAGATGATCGGCAGGTCGTTCTCGAAATTCACGGTCTGCGACTGGACGCCGAAGATCGCGCCGCCGATCGACGTGCTGCTACCGTAATCGTTGGTCGGCTTGGAAACCGCGGTCGAGTGATGCGCGTCGAGCGACATCGTGACGTTGCCGGGCGCTTCCCAGGTCAGGTTGCCGCCGATCGACTTGTTCTCGGATTTGTTCGCGGTGAGCGAGCTGCTGTACGACAGATCCTTGCCCGGCGCGAAATTCTCCGAATAGAAGACCGGACCGGCTGCCGGCCCGTTGGTCCATGCGCTGCGCGTGTCGCCGAAGTTGAACCAGATGCCGACGCTGCTGTCGCGCACCTCGACCTTGTTGCTCGAATAGGTGAGGTCGAGCGTCGCCGTCAGCGTGTCGGTCGGCTTGGCCTGAAGGACCAGCTGGCC
Organism: Sphingomonas sp. PP-F2F-A104-K0414; assembly: GCF_004340945.1. Taxonomy (GTDB): domain Bacteria; phylum Pseudomonadota; class Alphaproteobacteria; order Sphingomonadales; family Sphingomonadaceae; genus Sphingomonas. The sequence goes on along the minus strand of NZ_SLYD01000004.1, from coordinate 557,151 downwards.
GTTGATGCGCTCGCGGTCGATGTCGATGACGTCGTAGGCGGCACTCTGCGGGATCTCATAGACGTCGGTCGGACCGGGGCGGTTGGTGATGTTGGCGGCGCCCGGCGTGCCGGGCTGTGCCAGCGTGCCCCAGTTATTCTCAGCCCCCAGGAACCCGTCGCGGAAGCCGACGCTCGCCGAGTTGTTGCTCGCCTTGCGACGCTGATACGCGCCGCTGAACAGGATACCGATCCGGTCGTCGGCGAAGGTGGTGGACAGGATGCCCGACACTTCCGGCGTGATCTGGTCCTTGCCGTTGCGCGAGCTGTCGAGCACGCCCTTGGCGGCGATGCTGCCACGCGTGCCCGGCTTGTCGAGCGGGCGCGGGGTGCGGATGTTGATCGTCGAGCCGATGCCGCCCGAGGGCACGGCGGCGCGACCGGTCTTGTAGACCTCGACCGCGGCGACGCCTTCGGAGGCGAGGTTGGCGAAGTCGAACGAGCGCGAGGCGGGCGCGCTGGCGCCGTCGCCGAGTGTCGAGGTCGGCATCTGGCGACCGTTCAGCGTGACGAGGTTATATTCCGGGCCGAAGCCGCGGACGGTGACGGTCGAGCCTTCACCGTTCGAGCGGTCGATCGATACGCCGGTGATGCGCTGCAGTGACTCGGCGAGGTTGGTGTCCGGGAACTTGCCGATATCTTCCGACGAAATCGCGTCGACCACGCCCTGGCCATTGCGCTTGATGTCGATCGCCTCGCGCAGCGATGCGCGGATGCCGGTGACGACGATATCGTCGGTGGCCTCGTTCGGACCGGTGGGGGTGGCCTGCGGTACGATGTCCGAAGAGCCTGGATTGCCGACCGTTGCGGCAGCGTCCTGCGCCATGGCGATGCCGGGCAGGCCAACTAAGGCCAGTGCCGATGTGCCGATGACGAAACGCGAAAGCGAGCGAGCTGTGAAGCCACGCATGATAGTCCTCCCCTGTAGACGGCGCTATAAGCTGCGCCTTCCCCGTGAACGTTCACATTCTCTGTCCGTCACAGTGTGTCAAGCACGGTAGCGCTACCGTTGTGAACGTTCACAAATTATGTTGAATATAGTGTCCGCGCTGCAACACGTCGCGGTTCGAAGGGGCTGCGCGTCGGGTCGTGCGGCGATGCAATGCGTCGCGCCAAGGGCCTCAGAGACGACCGTGTTGGCGACGGACGGAGGTTGCCCTGCTGGTATCGAGCGGCCTAGGAACAGCGCAATGGCGCGCCATCCCGCTCTCCCGACCGCGCCGCTACCCGACCGTCGGTCAACCGGCTTTCTGCTGGTTTTCGCGCTCGCTTATGTCGGTGGAGTCATCGGCTACCTGCCGTTCTTGACGTTGCTGTTGCCGATCAAGGTCGCTGCCGTCGCCGGGGCAGGGCGGCTGGGCGTCCTCACCATGATCGTGGTTGCGGGCGCGCTTTCGGCCAGCGTCGCCAACATCGCGTTCGGTTGGCTGAGCGACCGATCGGTGGCCCACGGCGGCGGGCGTCGCAGGTGGCTCGCCGGCGGGCTCGTCGCCACGACGCTTTCCTATGCGGCGATCGGCGCGGCGACGTCGTCGACCGGTCTTATCCTGTCGGTTGTGACGTTCCAGGTCGCGGTGAACGCAGTGCTCGCGCCGCTGCTGGCGATCATGGCCGACGAGGTGCCCGATGCGCAGAAGGGGCTAGCCGGCGGTCTGCTCGCGGTGGCAAGCCCGGTCGCCGCGGCGCTGGCGGCGGCGTTGATGGCAACCGCCCTGCTCGGCGAGACGGCGCGGCTGGCGATCGTGCCACTCGTAGTGGTCGCCTGTACGATGCCTCTGTTGCTGCAGCACGCGCAGCCGGTGGTGCCGGACGATCCGCCACGGCCGGCGAGGGCGGTGCTACGGCGCGACCTGGCGCTGGCCTGGACCGCGCGGTTGTTCGTCCAGATCGCGGGCAGCGCGCTGTTCGTCTATTTCTTCTACTATCTCGAAAGCGTCGCGCCGACAGTCGCACCAGCGACGATCGCGGCGCGGATGGGAACGGTGATGATCGTCGCCTATTCGGTGCCGCTGCCGATCGCGGTCTTCGTCGGTCGTCTTGCCGATCGTTCGGGTCGGACCAAGCCGTTCCTCTTCGCGGCAACCGTCGTCGCGGCTGCCGGACTATTGGGAATGGCGGGCGCGCAGAGCTTTATGGGCGGTGCGGTCGCGTTCTGCGTCTACAGCGCCGGGACGTCGGTGTTTCTGGCGCTCCACGCATCATTCGCGATGCAGCTGTTGCCTGACCCCCGCCATCGTGGCCGCGATCTCGGGTTGCTCAACCTGACCAACACGCTGCCCGGCCTGCTTGGACCGACGCTGACCTGGGCACTTGCCACGCCGACCGACTTCGATGGGGTGATGCTCGTGCTCGCCGCACTGACGCTGTGCGGCGGGCTGGTCATCCTCTTCGCGCAGGGGCGCCGGTGAAGGGGGCTTCGGTCAGCGCTGCCAGTAGCGGACGTAATCGATCGCCATCCGCTGCGGAAACGCCACGTCGTCGATCCCCTTCTGGCCACCCCAGTCGCCACCCACCGCGAGGTTGAGGATCAGGTCATAGGGGCGCGTGAACGGCCACGCCGCCTTGCCGCCGGGCTGGTCGTTGGCGACGCGCATGATCGCGCGGCCATCGACACCGATCGTGATCGCATCCGCGCGCCAGTCGAGCTGATAGCGGTGATATGCCGTGCAGGCGGTCGCGAGTCCGATCTGCGCGCCGCGTTGCGTGCCCTTGGTGTGATTGAATGCCGCGGTGTGAAGCGTGGCATGGACGACATTGGCATCCCAGCCCACCATCTCCATGATGTCGATCTCGCCCTCGTCGGGCCATTTTCCGCCCGACGGCAGCAGCCAGATCGCCGGCCAGCTGCCACGCCCGCACGGCAGTTTTGCGCGAACCTCGTAAAAGCCATACCCGCGCGGGGTGCGCGAGACGAGCTTGGCTGAGGTATATGCTTGACCGCCCCAATCGGCGAATCGCGCCTTCGACAGCGTCTCGCGCCGCGCCTCGATGACCAGCGCGCCGTTTTCGATCCGCGCATTCTCGGCACGGTTCTTGGCATAATATTGGCGTTCGTGATTGTACCAGCCTTCGGCGTTGCGCGACACGTCGAAGCGCCATTTGGTCTGGTCGATCGCCTTGCCGTCGAACTCGTCGGCAAAGCTCGGGCGGCTCTTGGGCACGGGCATCGGTGCATCGACGCTGTAATTGGTCGCGCCCAGCGTGGCGGCTTGCGCGGCAAGTATCAGCAGGATCATCGGATCGCCCCCGGCATCATGATGCGCCCGATCGACCCGTCCGGCACAAACCGGTGCGTTGGTTGCTGGTCCATGCGGCACCTCTCCCAATTCGCCCCGGAGCCGTCACCGCGTGATGCGGATGCGTTCGGGTAGCGCGACAGATCTAGGTCAATCGGCACGCGAGCTCAACTCCGGCCCTCCCAAGGCGCGGTGTACCTGGCCGAGCGTCGGTGGTATCGGCGGCGGTCGGCTGGCGTGATCACCGTGGCCGGCCGGGAAACGTCGGCAGGCCTGCGTCGCGTGCGAGAGAATGCGAGAAGCGTGTGGCGGACAAGATCGTAAAGACCTGGCACGGGGCGGTGGCCCGCAAATGGCTCGAAAGCCGGGTCGTTGCGGCGCGCGCGGATCAAGTCGTCGCGGAGCGCGGCGGGCGGGAGCTTCAGGACGATTGCGACAAGGCAAGCGCCGAGGAGATGGTCTGCTCGCTGATCCTGAAGGCCAAGGCATCGCTGGATACGCAGGAGGCGGTATCGAACCTCCTCCGCGCGCTGCTGGAGCGGGACGACTATATCTGGCGCGGAGTCTACGATGACACGCGCTTCGACCGCCACGTCCGCAGCTATGCAAAGAAGGTGATCCGGATGGTGAAGCTCAACGATGGCTTCGAGAAGGTCACGCATTACCAGTGAGCCGGGACCAATAACCGGGACCAGTAAACCGGGCGTTGTCGGTTTGCCGTCCCGCCGGATGCCCTGCATGGTCGCTTCGCAGAGCCGAGCGTGTCATACCGGGCAAGGATCGCCATATCGGTGAGCCCGCCCTACGATGATCGCGAACCGTCGTGAAGAAAGATGCCGCTGCGCCCTATGATGCCGACCGACGAGACATTGGAAGATCTTGGCTGGGATGACCATTTCAGCGCCCAGCTGTCGGACGAGGACCTGCGCGACCGTCATCCCGTCCGAGTGATGTCGGTCCATCGTGGTCAGATCGCGGTGGCGGGAGCCGGCGGCCGGCAGCTCGTGACGCCCTATATCGCGGGGGCGCAACCGACCGACGATCATCCGACCGTCGGCGACTGGGTATTGATCGAGACGTCGACCGGGTTGCCGATCCGCGTGCTTCACCGCAAGAACCTGTTCAAGCGTCGCGCGCCGGGCGATCCGCGTCGCGAGCAGATGATTGCCGCGAACGTCGATACGGTATTCCTAGTCGCTTCGTGCAACGAAGACTTCAGCGTTGCGCGGCTCGAGCGCTATCTTGTGCTGGCGCACGACGTGGGGGTTACCCCGGTGGTCGTGCTGACCAAGGCGGACCTGACCGACACACCGGACGTTTACGTCGCGGCGGCTCGAGCGATCGAGCCCGGCCTGCGGGTCGAGATCGTCAATGGGCGTGATCCACATGCCGTCACCGGCCTCGCGGACTGGTGCGGCCCCGGCCAGACCGTCGCGTTCCTCGGCTCGTCCGGGGTCGGCAAGTCGACGCTGGTCAACTCGCTACGCGGCTCGGACAGCATCGCGACCCAGGCCATTCGTGCGAACGACTCCACCGGCCGCCACACCACGACGGTGCGCGAGATGCACCGGCTGGCGCAGGGAGGGTGGCTGCTCGATACGCCGGGCATGCGCGAATTGCAGTTGGCCGATGCGGCCACCGGGATCGCGGAGATCTTCGACGATTTCGTCGCGGCTGCGGAGGAGTGTCGTTTTTCCAACTGTTCGCATAGCGTCGAACCCGGGTGCGCGGTTCAGGCCGGGATCGCAGCGGGACATCTCACGCGTGCCCGATTCGAGCGTTGGCAGCGGCTGGGAGCCGAAGAGCGCGCGAACACCGCCAAACAGACCAAGCGAAGGTCTCCCAAAGGGGTGTAACATCTACCGGGGCGCCCCCCAAAGCTGCCCCCAAAGCTGGTTGTATCCGCGTCTGTCTTTCCATCCCCTCCTGCTATCGGCCTGACAATGTTGAAATCCCGTATCAAGCGACGCATGATCGAGCATGACCGGGCGGTCTTGTGCCTGGCGGAAATCGAGGCGTCGATCACCGCCTTGAACGACGAGGACCTGCTCGATCTGGCGGATATCTTCGCTCGAGCAACGCGCGCGCCGCTGACCGCGATGGCGGCAGCCGAAATGACCAAACGGAATTTGAGCCTGTGACGACGACGACACGGTGCCTGGGGGCATGAAGCAGCGCCCGTCCCGACTCCGTCGTCTCGACGATGCGCTCGCCGACCTGCCGCTCGAAGAGCCGATGCTGCTGACTGAGCTCGACGGGTTTCTCACCGGGCTGCTGGTCGGACCCGAGCGTATCGAGCAAGGCGAATGGCTGCAGAGCATATGGGGGCTCGATGAAACCGGCATCGCGCCGTTCGAGGATCCGCTCGACGTGCAATGGTTCGTCGATGCCGTCATGGCACGATACGCCGAGATCGCCCGCGATCTGGAGCGTGGCAAGCTGCGTCCTATCTTCGACGTGGACGAGCGGACCGGAGACATCCTTTGGGAATTGTGGATCGACGGGTTCGCCGAAGCGATGGCATTGCGGCCCGAAAGCTGGGACGCGGTAGCGGCTGGCGACGATGCCGGGGCGGTCGACGGTCTCGCGCGTCTGTCGGTGCTGATCGCGATCGCGCGCAATGAAAGCGCGCTGGACAGCATGGAGATCAACGAACGCGAGGACCAGGCACCGGCCGATCTCGCGACGAGTGTCCTCCAGCTCCATGCGTCCCGATTGCGGGCAGCTGCCGCCGTTCCGCTGCCAACGGCTGGCGCAGCGCCGGTCAAAGCGGGACGGAACGATCCCTGTCCATGCGGATCGGGCAAGAAGTCCAAACGCTGCTGCGGGTGACGGGCGTCATTTGCGTGCGGCGCGAGCCCTTCGCCACGCCAGCGATTGCCGATTGAGTACGGCCAGATCCAGTTCGCCTGCCAAGCTCGCTTCGGCGAGCGCGATAGCGCGATCGAGCACGACGCGGTCGGCGCGCGCATAGGCGGGTCGATCGGGTATGAAGTCGTACCAGACGCCGCCACAGGCGTTGTCGAGGAAGATACGCTGGAAGCAATGATCGGCGCGGACCGGCCAGCCACGCGTCGGCGCCGCGGTCGGCAGGATGTCGCGGGTCAGCGTCAGCCAGCGAGCCTCGGCTGAGGACCGGTCATTTTGGGCCATCGGATCGCACCGGTACCGCGCCGTCAGCCTCGATTGCCGGCGCGGCGGCAATTAGGGTCGGCGCGTCGCTGACGAAGGCGTCGAGCACGCCGTCCGCGATTTTGATCGGACCATCGAACCGGGTCGCGCCGGGGATCGTCGTGATCGCAGCCGCCTCGCGCGCCAGTGTCCGCGCCTCGGCGAAATAGCGTGCGGCGGCAGTGCTGCCGCTATTGGCAGAGCCGAGGCCGGCGGCCGTCAACTGGAGCGCGCGGCCCCAGCGTTGCATCGCATCGAGCCAAGGCCGCGCCTGCGCCGCGAAGCCGGGGTCGATCGTCCCGGAGCGGATGATGTCGGGCGCGTTGGCGATTGCGTCGGCACGCGTGGTCAGGTCCGCGATCGCCCGCTGCCGCGCCGCCGCATCGCCGTCCGCCAGCACTTCCCGGACCGCGTCGAGCGCTGCCTTCAGTCGCGGTGCCTGCTCCTGCCAAGGCTGGCTGCCGAAGGTCGGCGCCATGTGCTGCGTATCGAAGAAGGTGAGCAAGGCCGCGGTCGCGCGATCGTCGCCGCTCGCCAGTTCCCGCGCGGAAAAATGCCAGGTCCGCTCGGCATCGTACGCGGTGTCGTTCCAGCCGAACGCGGCCACGCCGGTGACCGCCGGGCGGCTCGGTGCTTCCTGGTTCATCGGGTTCGACAGAATGCCGGTCAGTTCGCCCGACAGTCCGGCCTCGCGTCGCGTATAGGGTGCCATCAGCAGCCGACCGGTAGTCTGCGCATAGTCGTTGACCGGATAATTGTCCCACAACAGCGTCTTGCGGCCGAACGCCTTGGTCGCCGCCTTGGCGTCGGGGATCGAGATGGCCGGCGGGACGACGTCGGTGCCGGTCCACTGGACGACGATCCGCGGGTCGAGATGCTTGCGCAACGCCGCCTTGTACGGGGTTTCCTTCGCGTCGTAATATTCGGTCGGCACCATGATCAGCGCGCGCGCACCCGGATCCTTGGTGCTCAGGCCGGCCTGCACCGCGTTGAGCAACTGCGCCTGCGCGACGCCGGCCGCTTCCGCGCCCGAGGGGCCGAACGCGGTCTTGTCGCGCTCGCAGTTCCACTTGGTATATTCGATGTCGTCGAGCGCGACGTAGAAGCTGCCGACGCCGATCGCTCGCAGCGCGTCGAACTTGCGTTCCAGCGCCTGCACGTCGGCGGGGTCCGAGAAGCAGACCGATGGCCCGGGCGAGACCGCGTAGACGAAGTCGACATGATTGCGCCGCGCGGTCTGGGCCAGCGTGCCCAGCGATGACAACGTCGCGGTGGGATAGGCCTCGCGCCACCGATCGCGCGCGTATGGATCGTCCTTCGGGCTGTAGACATAGGTGTTCGCCTTCACCGTGGCGAGGAAGTCGAGATGTTTGGTGCGATCCGTCATCGACCAGGGCGCGCCGTAAAAGCCCTCGATCGTGCCGCGGATCGGCATTGCGGGGTGATCCTGGATCACCAACGCGGGCAGGGTGGGGCGCCGGGCGAGCTGGCGGAACGTCTGGACCGCGTGGAACAGGCCATCGGCGTCGTGACCGGCGAGCGTGACGATGCCCGCACCGGCCGCTACCGTGGTGAGGGTGTAGCCTTCGGTATGCGTCTCCAGCGTGGCCTTGCTGCGAGATAGCGAGTCGCGCACGACGCCTGAGTCGCCAAGGCCGAGGACGATGTGAACGCGATCGGGGTGAACGCGATCGGGCGCGACGGGCAGCCGGCGCGCCGATGTGATCGTCTTCACCCCCGCCGCCGTCAGGATGTCGCGGACCCGGGCAACGGTCTCCGGATCGGTACCCGGCGCTGTGATCAACACGACGGCGGTGCCCAAGGCGAGTGTGCCCGATGTCAGCACCATCGAAGTGGGCGCCGGGAAGATTGCGGGGCGCGTTACGGGATGTCCCAATGCATGGCTCGGCACCGCGATCGCCAAGCTCGCGGACATCATCATCAGCGCTAGACGGCGCCAATCTTTCCGCTACGTCGCGCCATCCGTTGCTCCCCGGTATCAGATTGGTCTTGTTGCCATTCGATAAGGCTATGGCGCGGGTGCGGCAAGGGAGGAGATCGCGTACGACAGTATTTGGAAGGGGTGGTGCCGGTTGCAGGAATCGAACCCGCGACATCCAGTTTACAAAACTGGCGCTCTACCAACTGAGCTAAACCGGCCCGGTGCGTGTCAGGCCTAACCGCCCAATGCTTCAAGACACGCCGAAGGTCCAGCCCTCGGTTTGCGCAATATGCGGTGTCATTGCGCTTGGTGTCCAGAGGTCCGGGCGATGCGCTGCCGTGCGGAGCCAGGCGGCGGTCAGGATCGCGTCGGTGGCGTGATCATCATAGCGGGCGAGCGGATCATGGGGCGCGCTGCCGAGCGCCTCCAGCGCGGTATCGAGCGCGCCCGCATCGCGCATCTTGCTGAGGCCCTTGCGGATGCCGGCAGCGCGCGCGGCGATCGTGGTGTAGATTTCAACGATGACCGGCCCCTTTGGCGGCAGCGGATCGAACGGCCAGACGGGGACGCGACCGGCGAGGCGGTGGAGGACGCGCATCCCGGTGAGGCTCGACTTGCCGACCTGCGCCGCACCGACGAGGTTGAAGCAGCTTGTCGGCGAAAAGCCCATCGCGCGCTGGCCGTGCTCGCAGACGCGCATCCGGCCTGCGCCGCCGGGGAACAGGTCGCCGCAATCGCGGTGCTGGCGGAAGTGCCGGCGGAGTTCAGGATTGGTGAGCAGGTTCGCGACGGCAAGGTGCGGATCGGCGGCGGAGGCGTCGTCGACCATTGCCCAGAGCGCGCGGGCATCTGGAGGGCTGTCGGGCATGCCGGGGAAATAACCGTCCAGATCGACGAACGGAAACGCGGGGGAGAGATCAAGGCCGATCAGCGTCGGCGTGTCCTGGTCAATCAACCAGTCGAGGACATCGTCGCGCGACCATGCCGACGCTCCCGGCGGCGGGACCAGTCTCGGCGCGGCATCACCGGTTTCGCAGATCGCGACCGCGATGCCCTTGTGGCGATGCCCCTGCGCGCCGGACCAGTCGATCGCCGCAAACCGCGTAAACCGTGGCTCAGCCATTCTTCTCGGTGCGCAAGGCATCCCAATAGGCGAGCCGTTCCGACAGGCGCTTCTCGAACCCGCGTTCGGTCGGCGTGTAGAAGGTCTGCGCGCTCATCTCGTCGGGCCAGTAATCCGAGCCGGAGAATGCATCCTCCGCATCGTGATCATACGCATAGCCCTTGCCGTAGCCGATATCGCGCATGAGCTTGGTCGGTGCGTTGCGGATCGACGCGGGGGGCATCAGCGAGCCGGTCTCGCGCGCCGATTTCCACGCCGCCTTCTGCGCCTTGTAGACCGCGTTCGATTTGGGCGCCGTGGCCAGATAGACGCAGGCTTGGGCGATCGCGAGTTCGCCTTCGGGACTGCCGAGGAAATCATAGGTGTCCTTGGCGGCGATGCACTGGACCAGCGCCTGGGGGTCGGCGAGGCCGATATCCTCGACCGCGGCGCGGGTCAGGCGGCGGAGCAGGAACAGCGGTTCCTCGCCCGCGGTCAGCATCCGCGCGAGATAATAGAGCGCCGCCTGCGGGTCGCTCCCACGGATCGATTTGTGGAGCGCGGAGATGAGGTTGTAATGCCCCTCGCGGTCCTTGTCGTACACCGCGACGCGACGTTGCAGGAAGTTCGAGAGGCCGGCGGGATCGAGCGGTTCGGGCAGGTTTACCGAGAACAACGTCTCCGCCTGGTTGAGCAGGAAGCGGCCGTCGCCATCGGCGCTGGCGATCAGCGCGTCCTTGGCGGGCGGGGTCAGGGGGAGGGGGCGCTCCATCTCCGTCTCGGCGCGGTCGAGCAACTGTTCGAGCGCACCCCGGCCGAGGCGTTCGAGGATCAGCACCTGCGCGCGGCTGAGCAGCGCGGCGTTGAGTTCGAACGATGGGTTCTCGGTGGTCGCGCCGACGAGCGTGACGGTGCCGTCCTCGACATAGGGGAGGAAGCCGTCCTGCTGCGCGCGATTGAAGCGGTGGATCTCGTCCACGAATAACAGCGTGCGTTTGCCGATCTTGGCGTGCTCGCGCGCTTCGGCGAACGATTTCTTGAGGTCGGCGACGCCGGAGAACACCGCGGAGATCGCGACGAACCGCAGGTCGACCGCATCGGCGAGCAACCGCGCGATCGTGGTCTTGCCGGTGCCGGGGGGCCCCCAGAGGATGATCGAGGACAGCCGTCCTGCCGACACCATCCGCCCGATCGCGCCTTCGAGGCCGGTGATGTGATCCTGCCCGACCACCTCGCTCAGCGTGCGCGGACGCAGGCGGTCGGCGAGCGGCGCGTTTTCGGGGTGCGTTTCGGTAGGGGCGGCGGGTTCGAAGCCCGCGAAGAGGTCGGCCATTCCGGCAAGATAGGGGCGGGCGACCGGTTTGCCCATCCGTCCGCAATGCATGCGCGCGCTAGTCTTCCTCGCACGTATTGTCAGTTTCACACGCATCGTCATCCCCGCGCAGGCGGGGATCCATACTGGCTGACTGCTATGCATGCTCGCTCGGTCCGAGGGTCTGGGTCTCCCGCCTCCGCGGGGATGACAGACGTGAAAAAGCGAATCTTATTTCACCCGCCTCTTGAATCAGAAACATTCTGCGATATATCGCAACTCATGAATGAAGATATATCGGAGAGCACTCAAATGCGTTTTGGTATGGGTTATGGAGCTTGGACCGGTGGTCCGCGGGCTGACGGCGAAGGCCGCGGTCGCCCCGGCCACGAAGGTCATGGTCGCCACGGCCATCGTGGTTCCGGTGGTCGGCGTCGGCTGTTCGATGGCGGCGAGCTGAAGCTCGTGATGCTGAAGCTGATCGCGGACGCACCGCGTCACGGCTACGACCTGATCCGCGAGATCGAGGGGCTGACCGGCGGTGGCTATGCGCCGAGCCCGGGGGTCGTCTATCCGACGCTCAGCATGCTCGACGAGATGGGGCTGATCGAGGAGCAGCAGTCGGAAGGCGCGAAAAAGCGCTTTGCGGCGAGCGACGAGGGCCGCGCGCATCTGGCCGAGAATGCGGCCGTGGTGGACGGCCTGTTCGCGCGGCTGGCGGCGGTCGGGGCGGAATCCGAGCGGACCGATGGCGCGCCAATCCGGCGGGCGATGGGCAATCTGCGGCAGGTGCTCCAGCACCGGCTGATGCGCGAGGACGTCAATGAGGACACGCTGCACGAGGTCGCGGCACTGCTCGACGAAGCCGCACAGAAGATCGAGCGCCTCAAGTGAGCGTCTCGGTTGCAAGGGTGCCGACGCATTCGGCCAGCAAGTATCTCCAGCAGCTCGCCAAGCATTGGAGCCACAAGATGGAGGTCACCTTCTCGGAGGAAGAGGGCCGCATCGCCTTCCCGAACGGGGCGGTGCTGGAGATGCGCGCCGACAGCGAAACGCTCGACGTCGCGCTGACCGTGCCGGAGGGCGAGGACGTCGAGCGGATGCGCGGGGTGGTGTCGAGCCACCTCGACCGCTTCGCCTTCCGCGAGGCGCCGCTGACGTTCGACTGGGTGACGGTCTGACATCGTCCCCCAAACCGTCATCCCGGCCCTCGATCGTCATCCCAGCGAAAGCTGGGATCTCCCCATTCGGGTCGCGGCGCCCGCCAACAGGGATACCCCAGCTTTCGCTGGGGTGACGGGGAGGGGAGCGGGGGGAAGGTGAATTCGAAAGGTACACGTGGCAGACAACTTAGCCACCCCGCCGCGCCATCACCTCGAGATACGTATCCAGCACCGTCTGGTTGATCGTATCCCACAGATAGCCAGCGGCCTTGTCATGCCCGGCCCAGCCCATCGTCTCGCGCAGGCCCGGCTCCGACACGATCCGCCCGATCGCATCGGCGTAGCCGGCGATATCGGTCGGTGGCACCAGGAACCCGGTCACGCCGTCATCGACCAGCCCGACCGCACCCGACGCACGCGCAGCGACCACCGGCACACCTGCCGCCATCGCCTCCAGCGTCACGTTGCCGAACGTCTCGGTCACGCTCGGATTGAAGAACACATCCATCGACGCGACCGCGCGGCCGAGATCGTCACCCGACTGGAACCCGGCGAAGACCGCGCCCGGCACGCGCTCGGCGAACCAGTCGCGCGCCGGACCCTCGCCGATCACCAGCACCTTGTGACGCAACCCGCGCTGTTCCAGCGTTCGGATCACGTCCGCAAAGACGTCGAGACCCTTTTCCTTCACCAGCCGCCCGAGAAACCCGACCGCGACCTCGCTGTCTGCAATACCGCGCGCGCGTCGCCACTCCAGGTCCCGGCGCGTCGGTGCGAAGCGGTCGTGGTTCACGCCGCGCGACCAGATCGCGGTCGGCGTTGTCACACCCCAGTCGCGGACGATCTCCGCCATGCCGCGCCCCGGCACCAGCACTTCGTCGACGCGGTTGTAGAAGCGCGTGAGGATCTTCACCATCACGGGTTCGAAGAACGCCATCTTGTAATAGCGGAAATACGTCTCGAACCGCGTGTGCAGCGACGCAACCGTCGCGATACCGTTTCGGCGTCCATAACTGATCGCGCGGTGGCCAAGAAAATCGGGCGCTGACACGTGGACGATGTTCGGCGCGAACGCGTCGAGATCGCGGCGGATCGCCGCGGGCAGCCCGCGCGCCATCTTGTATTCGCCGCGCCCCGCCGGCAGCGGCAACGACGGCACCGCGACCAGATCGCCGGTCGGCGGGAAGGCCGGCTTGGCATTGGTCGGCGAATAGACACGCACCGTCGCGCCCTTCGACAACAGATGACCGACGAGCAGATTCAACGCCTGGTTCGCGCCGTCGCGGACGTAATTATAGTTGCCGCTGAACAGGGCGATGCGCAGGTCGGTGGCGTGCATCATCGCGCGGATAACGCCGTGCGCCGTCAAGCGCCACTAAATCCGCAACATAGGTCGTATGCCGGCCATTGATGTTCCCGTATCGTTCTCGTACATCGGCCGCATGGCGAAACCCCAGAAGCGTTATGTATGTCAGGCCTGCGGATCGGTGTCGCACCGCTGGGCGGGGCAATGCGCCGATTGCAACGAGTGGAACACGCTGGTCGAGGAGGCGAACACCGCCGCCACGCCGTTCCATTCGAAGCATAATCTCCAGACCGGCGGCCGAGCGATCCAGCTGGTCGGGCTCGATGCGGAGATCAAGCTGCCCGACCGGATGGCGACGGGCATCGCCGAACTCGACCGTGCGCTGGGCGGCGGGTTCGTCGAGGGCTCGGCGACGCTGATCGGCGGCGATCCTGGGATCGGCAAGTCGACGCTGCTGTTGCAGGCGGCGGCGAAGATGGCGCTGGCCGGGCAGTCGGTCGCGTACGTATCGGGCGAAGAAGCGGCGGACCAAGTGCGTCTGCGCGCGCGGCGGCTGGGCTTGGGCAATGCGCCGGTGCAGCTGGCGGCGGCAACGTCGACGCGCGACATCCTGACGACGTTGCAGACCAAGCCGCCCGCGATGCTGGTGATCGATTCGATCCAGACGATGCACTCCGACTTGATCGAGGGCGCTCCGGGGACGGTCAGCCAGGTCCGTGCCTCGGCGCAGGAGCTGATCCGCTTTGCCAAGGAACGCGGGACCGCGGTCGTGCTGGTCGGGCACGTGACGAAGGACGGCTCAATTGCCGGTCCTCGCGTGCTCGAGCACATGGTCGACACGGTGCTGTCGTTCGAAGGCGAGCGGAGCCACCAATACCGCATCCTCCGCGCGATCAAGAACCGCTTCGGCGGGACCGACGAGATCGGCGTGTTCTCGATGCAGACCGAAGGACTGGCGGAGGTCGGCAATCCGTCGTCGCTGTTCCTGACGCACCGTGACGACGCGATGACCGGTGCGACGGTATTCCCGGCGTTGGAGGGGACGAGGCCGGTGCTGGTCGAGATCCAGGCGTTGACCGTTCGTTTGGCGTCCGGCGCTACGCCGAGACGTGCGGTGGTCGGCTGGGATTCAGGTCGGCTCGCGATGATCCTGGCCGTGCTGGAAGCGCGGTGCGGGCTGAGCTTCTCCAACGCCGAAGTGTATCTCAACATCGCCGGTGGGTACCGCGTGCAGGATCCCGCGGCGGATCTGGCGGTGGCGGCGGCGCTGATTTCTGCGATGTCGGAGCGGCCGGTGCCGGTCGATGCGGTGGCGTTCGGCGAGGTTGCGCTGTCGGGCGAGATCCGTCCGGTCGCGCATGGCCCGCTGCGGTTGAAGGAAGCGAGCAAGCTCGGCTTCGAGCGCGCGCTGGTGCCGGCGTCGATGACGGGGGAGAAGAGCGGGATGAAGCTCTCGGGGTTCAAGACGCTTGCGTCGTTCGTGGATCACATGATGGGGCGGGGGTAGGCGCTCAAAATCTTGTTTCCCCGCGAAGGCGGGGATCCAGACTGGGCTCCCGCCTTCGCGGGAGAACAGGGCAGCGTTAGTGACGGGGTGGGCGGCCCGTTGATATCCGATTGGATAACTCGCGCTCTAAAGTCCTTGTCATCCTTTTATTGTTCGGCCTGATTTGACCCAAGAAGAGCCCCACCCCGGCGGAGGCCGGGGCCCAGTTGGGAGACGCTGATGGCGACCGCTGCGCTTAATTACTGCGACCTCTCCAACTGGGCCCCGGCCTCCGCCGGGGTGGGGCGGTGGGGGGGGCGATCACCGGTTAATGAAACCGCACGCAACGGCACCGCGTCCTGCAAATCCGCCACCCCCGAACGCATGGCCTCTCGCGACAGCCATGCTATGGCGCTCGCATGGCGAACACGAAAAGCAATACCGGTACTGTCGAGGTCGATGGCACCCGATACGATTGGAACCTCGAGCGCGAGCCGCAGCACACGGATGCCGATGGTTGGAAGGGCATGACTATCTCGCTGTTGCAGGACGATGCGCAACGCGAAGCGCTGCTGGAATTCCCCGCGCCTAAGCGTCTGTTGAAGGGCTTGCCACGCGGGCGGCTCCAGATCGACGACGCGACGATCGTGCGCGGCGTGCGGGCCGCCTTGCAGGCGGGATGGGAACCGATGTCTCGAGGCAAGCCGATGGTCTTCACGGTGGATTCCGAAGGGAATTGAACCGTGGATCGGCGTGACATCCCGACCCAACCACATGCCGACGTGGAAACCGCGCTGCTGGGACCGATCCTTCCTGATCGGGCGTGCGGGGATTGCACGGCGTGCTGCACCGAGCTGACGGTGAAGACGCCCGAGTTCGCCAAACCCGCGGGAACGCCGTGCATCCACCTCTGCGACCAAGGGTGCGGTATCCATGCGATCCGCCCGCGCATCTGCCGGACGTGGTTCTGCGTCTGGCGCCGGGTCGCGAGCCTGCCCGACGCGGCTCGGCCCGACCGGTCCGGGCTGCTCGTGTCGCTCAATTTCGTCGACAAGCCGCAGACCTGTCTCGAAGGCGTCTCGATCCATGTCCGTATGCTCGCCGGCAGCGATGCGATCGCGAACGGCATGGCGGCGGCGGTATTGGACGCCGTGTGCGACCAGCTAGTCCCGGTGTGGTTCAGCGACGGGGCGGAGAAAATGCTGATGCATCCCGACAACGACGTCGCTGGCTTTGTCCTCTCGGGAGAGGCAGCGCCCAGGCATCTGCAGGGCGAAGTCGCCGCGTGGCGCGAACGCTACGGTGTTTTCGGCTTGAACCGCTAAGAATCGTCGGGCGCAGCGCGCACTAGCGGTTCGCCTCCCGCGTCCCTATTCCAGAAGCCATGAACCTTTCCGCCCTAGACATCGTCGTCCTGCTCGCCGTCGCCGGCTCGGCGGTGCTGGGGCTGATCCGCGGGTTCGTCACCGAAGTCCTGTCGATGTTCGCCTGGGTGGCGATGGTGGCGATGTTGAAGCTGTTCCACATCCCGCTCGCCGCGGCGCTGTCGCCGATGGTCGGCACGGTCGGCGGTGCGGCGGTGCTCGCGTTCGCGATCATCACCGGCGTTACCTATATCGGCGGGCGGCTGGTCGCCAATGCGATCGGGGCGCGGACGCGGACTTCGATACTTGGTCCGGTTGACCGTGCGCTTGGCTTCGGCTTCGGGGCGTTGAAAGGGTTGATCCTCGCCAGCCTCGTGTTCCTGCTCGCGACGCTGGTCATCGACACGATGAGTGGCGGACCATCGCGCCGCCCGGAATGGATGACCCGGTCGCGGACCTACCCGCTGCTCAACGCGACCAGCGCGGGCATCGCCGATTTCGTCGACCGTCGTCGTCGCGGTCAGCCCGTATTCGGCGCCCGTACGCCGCCTTCCAAATCCGACAACGCAAGCGAACCAAAGCCATGAGCGCGCCCCTCTACAACGCCGAGATCCTCCGCCTTGCCGCGACGATCCCGTATCACGAACGCCTCCCCGAGCCGATGGCGACCGCGGAGAAACGCTCGCCGATCTGTGGCAGCCGGGTGACGATCGACGTCGCGGTGGACGGCGAAGGTCGCGTCAGCGAGGTCGGTCTGCTGGTCCGGGCCTGCGCGCTGGGGCAGGCGTCGTCGTCGTTGCTGGCGGCGAACATCCTCGGCCGCACCCCTGCCGAACTCGCCGCGACCCGCGACGCGCTGACCGCGTGGCTTGCGCGCGAGGGCGAAGCGCCCGATTGGCCGGGGATGGATATCTTCACCCCCGCGCTCGACTATACCGCGCGCCACCCCTCGATCCGGCTCGCCTTCGAAGCCGCGGCCGAGGCTGCCGACACCGCTGCAAAGGCGAAAGTCTGATGGCGGAGGGTACGGCCCCGTCGCTGCTCCGCGACGGCGTCGTATTGCTCGGTTTCGGCCTGATGTTCGTGCTGCTGTTCCGCCGGCTCGGGCTCGGTGCGACGCTGGGTTACCTGGTCGCGGGCGCGGTCGTCGGGCCGCATGTGCTGGGACTGGTCGGCGATGCGGAGTCTAAGCTCGGGTTCGCGGAACTCGGCATCACGCTCCTGCTGTTCATCGTCGGTCTCGAACTCAATCCCTCCCGCTTGTGGCGGATGAAGGAGGAGATTTTCGGGCTCGGCCTCTTGCAGGTCGCGATCTGCGGGCTCGCAATCACCGCGATCGTCTGGATCGGCGCGAAGTTCTCGCTCCCCGCCGCGCTCGCGCTCGGGCTCCCGCTCGCGCTTTCGTCGACCGCGCAGGTGCTGCCGATGCTGCGCTCGTCGGGGCGGATGCGAACGCCGTTCGGCGAGCGCGCCTTCTCGATCCTGTTGTTCCAGGACCTTTCGATCGTGCCCTTGATCACGATCGTCGCGGCGATGAGCCGCAACCCGGCCGATGCCAACGCACCGCCGGGCTGGCTGCTCGCGGTCTATACGGTGCTGGCGGTCGTCGGTCTGGTGATCGCCGGGCGCTTCCTGCTGCGGCCGTTCTTCCGGCTGATCGGCAATCTCGGCGAGCGCGAGATGTTCGTGTTCGCTGGGCTGTTCACGGTTATCGCCAGCGCGGCGATCATGGAATGGCTTGGGCTGTCGACCGCACTTGGGGCGTTCATCGCGGGCGTGATGCTCGCGGACAGCCCGTATCGG
This sequence comes from Sphingomonas sp. PP-F2F-A104-K0414, assembly GCF_004340945.1. GTDB lineage: Bacteria > Pseudomonadota > Alphaproteobacteria > Sphingomonadales > Sphingomonadaceae > Sphingomonas. The sequence goes on along the minus strand of NZ_SLYD01000004.1, from coordinate 539,228 downwards.
CATGAACTGGAGGCCGATGTCGAGCCGTTCCGCTCGATCCTGCTCGGGTTGTTCTTCCTCGCGGTCGGCATGGTGCTCGACCTGGGCGCGATCGCCGAGCGGCCGTTCTTCGTGATGGCGATGGCGGCGGCGCTGATCCTGACCAAGACCAGCGTGATCATGCTGATCGGCATGGCGTTCAAGATGACGTGGCGGCAGGCGTTCGCGCTCGGCCTTTTACTCAGCCAGGGCGGCGAGTTCGGCTTCGTGCTGTTCGCGCAGGCGCAGGCGGGGCTGTTGATCGAACCGCAGGCGGCCAGCCTGTTCGGCGCGATCATCACGCTGTCGATGGCGACCACGCCGTTCCTGATGGGTATCACACGCCGCTTCCGGACCGAGCCGATCGCCGACGGGCAGGAGCGCGACGGGCCCAAGGTCGACGGCGCCAATGCGATCATCGTCGGCTATGGACGGTTCGGCCAGACGGTCGGCCAGATGTTGCTCGCGCAGGATATCCCGGTGACGCTGATCGACACCGATATCGAGATGATCGACATCGCCGGCGAGTTCGGCGCGAAGGTTTATTATGGCGACGGCACGCGGCTCGACCTGTTGCGACAGGCGGGCGCGGCGGAGGCGGAGATCATCTGCTTCTGCATGGACGGCGACCAGCTCGATCCGGACACGATCGAGGGCGTGCATGAGGCGTTCCCGGACGCCGCGATTTACGTCCGCGCGTTCGATCGCCGTGCGCTGGTGAAGTTGAAGAACACGTCGGCGACCGCGGTGGTGCGCGAAGTGATGGAGTCCGCGGTGAAGATGGCGCGGCTGGCGCTGCGCGGGCTCGACGTGTCGCCGGCGGATATCGACCGTGCGGAGGAGCAATACCGGTCGCGCGACAAGGAGCGGTTGCAGTTGCAGATCGACTCCGGCGACATGCGCGCGGCGCGGGCCGAGACTGCCAAACGCTTTCCCTGGGGGAATGATACGCAATGATCATCGCCATTCTCGCAGCATTGTCCGGGGCGATCGCAGTCGCGGCAGGGGCGTTCGGTGCGCACGGTGCGACCGGCTCGGCCGCGGAATGGTTGAAGACCGGCGCGCAATATCAGCTCGTCCACGTCGTCGCGGCGCTGGTTGCGATCCGGATGGAGGCGCGCGGGCCGGCGTGGCTGTTCGTGGTCGGTGCGGCGATCTTTGCGCTGACGCTGTACGCGATGGCGCTGGGCGCACCGCGCTGGTTCGGCGCGATCACGCCGATCGGTGGGGCACTGCTGATCGGCGGCTGGTTGTGGCTGGCCTGGACCGCGCGCGGCTAAACCTTTCGCGTGCAGATCAGCGCAGTTCCTGCTGCCATAACCGCATTTGCTCGATCGGATCCGTCTCGGCGATGGCGGTGGCGATCGCCGCCCGATAGCCGCCGGGCCGCAGCCCATAGCGGGCCAGAAACGCACGGCTCGCATGGCTTTCGGTGACTAACCCTGCATCGAGCGCGATGTCTGCGAATGAGCGCCGTTCGGCGGCGTTGGAGAGCGCCCGCCGAACATGTTCGAGGCGACGTGCAAGTATGAAGGCCGCAAGCCCGCGTTGCGGCCGCAGCATCCGGTATAGCGTTGCGCGCGAGACGCCGCTTTCCGCAATCGCCGTCTCGGGATCGAAGGTCGGGTCGCCCAGCCGTCCATCGACCAACGTGCGAAGCTGACCAAGCCGCCGCCCGTCGCGGCTGCCTTCGACCACTGCGTCGTGTAGACCATAGGCTTCCAGTGCAACCTTCAACAGCGTGCACAGCGCGGAGGTCGCAGCCGGAAGCGACGACGTCTTCATCGTTGGCAGGTTGGATAGCAGCGACCCGACGAAATCGGCGTAAAGTCGGCAATGATCGGCGGCCAGCACGCGCCCATGGAGCGCGCCGATCGGCCCTACGGTCTCCTCGATCCGGTCTTGCGCGATCGCCAGCGTCGCGATCCGCGCGTGCCGCATCATGTTGCGTGTCGCGCGGCTGACATCGATCAGGACGATTTCGCCGGCCCTGATGTCCAGCATGCCATCGCCGAAATCGACCTGCAACAGGCCTTCGAATACCAGGGTGACGGTCCAGTGCGTGAACCCGTCGTGACCGACCCGCTGTTCGCTCCGACTATGGCTTATGTCGTTCAGCCGCCGGTCGTAGAGCAGCGCGCGGTCCAGTCGCCACGCCTCGAACGTCGCACGCGGGTTGGGACCGACCTGCGTGACGTCAGCGCCGATCGCATATAATGCGCGATAGCGATCCATCCGCTCGTCCGGTGGCAACGCCTCGCTGTCGAACGCGACCCGCTCGGGTGTTTCGGGACTGGTCATACGGCGCAGTGCTGGCGATAGCGGTCTCGTACCGCACCGACGGCCATGGCGCAGGCGCAGCTTGCGATGACGCCTGTCGTGAATAACGCGGTGCCGAGCGCCCCGGCCGGGGACATGGTGCCCGCCCCGATCGTGGCGGGACCGCTATGGGCAAAGGTCGCCAGCGCCCCCGTCAGCAACGGTCCGATACCCACGCCAACCAGCGTGACCAGCGCGAAGAAGATGCCGTTGATGGTGATGCGTGCCGACACCGGACTTAGCATTTGCACACCGAACAGCCCGCAAAACGATGCGATCCCGAGCGTAAGGTTCGCGATCGCCACGCCGACGGCCGCCCCCGCCAATCCCGGCGCCCAGACCAGCGCCGCCAGCGGCAGCAATGTTGCGATCAAGCTGACCAGGATGATCGCCGGGACATGACGGTGCCAGGATGCAAAGCGCGTCATCAGCCAGCCGCCCGCAAGCTGGCCAGCGGGCGCGGTGAATAGCGTGATGGCCCCCAGCAGCATTGCCGCCTGGGCGGGCAGGATCCCGCGGTCTCGTACAAACAGAGTCGGCAACCACGCGCCCATCGCCTGAATAAGCATTATGGGCATGATCGCCGCCGCAAAGAACAGCGCGATGGTCCCCCATTGGACACCGGCGTGTGCCGACGCCCGGGGTGGCGCTCGTAGCGCAGTCGCCGATGGGCTGGGGAGCATATCGGGCATGGGATCATCGAACGCAGGCCCGACGGAGCGGTGGCGCGCGTCTCTCTTGCGGAGACCGGCGAGCAGCGGGATCATCACGATGTTCGGCAACGCGGTGATCATGAAGAGCAGGCGCCAATGCGCGATGCCGCCGAGAGCGCTTGCAGAATTACCGGGGGTGATGACGGTCAATGCCGAAAGCAGGGCGCCGATCGTCAACAGCGCGGTGCTTCGCCCGATCGTCGACCCGCTCGTGAAGAGCGACAGCGCGCGTGCGCGACCGTCGATGCCTGCAACGTCGACGAGCCAGGCGATCGCGACCGGCACGAACATCGCCTGACCAATGCCGAGCCCCGCTCGCGCCAGCATCAGCGCGGCGGTGGACTGTGCCGCGCCGGTCACGAGCGTGGCAGCGGTCCAGATCGTCACGCCGCCGATCAACCACCATAGCGATACCCGCCGCCCACGGAGGATCGTCGCCAGCACCAATGCGGTCACGCCATACGGCAAGGCGAACGCGGTCCCGATCAGCCAACCCGCTCCGGCATCGGTCATCGGCAGGTCCACACGCATCAACGGCAACGCGCCACCAATCATGGTACGATCGATGAACGCGAGACAATGAAGCGTGGCGAATATGGTAATAATACGCCTGATGACCCGCGCCCCCCGGCGTTCGATATTTCCAATAACAGCAGCGACTTGGTCTTCGCCGTCGCAGGGGTCAAGCCTTGGTCGCGACCGGCCGGCGGCCGTGCGATCAGGCGGCGGTGGCTGGTGTAATTGTGACAAGATCGTAGGGGCGGGGGGCAGGACTAGCTTGGCTGAATCTTGTATTCGGATAGAGGATAAAAACATCCAAATCGGGCCGGTTTTTATAACCAAGGTTTTGGCGACCGGTCTGGGGTAAGTATTATTATGCTTGTTGCAGATATCGCGAAAACTGGTCGAGCAATCAGCGCAAATGGCCCTGCAGATTATAGTTAATTGATAGAGTGATGCCGATCTTTTGCCCGGTCGGCGATGCTTGCTTGGCTGGCGCCGGCGTCTAAAAGGCCGGGTGCAGGGGAGTAGAGCATGGCATATCGAACGACACGCAGGACGATGCTCGGCGCGATGGGTGCGACCCTCGTCTTTCCGCTGGCGGCGGCGGCGGCGCGCGCAGCTAGGGCAGCGAGCCTCGCACCGAGACTGATCGCTGGAACCTATGCGCGCGAGGGCGGCAAGGGTCTGTATCCGATCGCCGGAGAAGGCGATCGATGGCGGGTCGGGACGCCGGTCACGGGGATCGCGGATGCATCGTTCGGGATCGGCGGCGGTCCTGGCGGCATGTGGTATCTGGTCCGTGAGCAGGCGCAGGGCGAAGTGTCCGCTTATGCCACTGGCTGGGCCACCGGCTGGGATCACCGCGCGACGGTGTCGACCGGTGGTGCCGACCCGTGCCACCTGGCGCTCGATCGGCCATCCGCCTGCCTCGCCGTCGCGAACTATTCGAGCGGCAGCGTCGCGTTCATCCAGCTCGATCGGCGTACCGGGGTGCCCGCACCCGCGACGGTGTTCCGCCATGCGGATACCGGTATCGGCGCGGGCATGGGTACCGGGAAGGATCACGACCGCCAGGAAGCCCCGCATGCGCACTGGGTCGGGTTCAGTCCGGACCGGCGCTGGCTTCATGCGGTCGATCTCGGGGCCGACGCGATCTTCGCCTATCGCTTCGATCCGCAGGCGCGAAGCGTGGCGCCGCCGGTGGTCGCATGGCGTGCGCCGGCCGGGGCGGGCCCGCGTCACATCGCCCGGCACCCGCGGCAGCCGCTGGCCTATGTCGTCTGCGAGCTGTCGAACACGCTTTATACGCTCGATGCGCGCACGGACGGGCACTTCGTGACGCGTCATAGCATCTCGACCCTGCCCAAAGGCCATACCGGCGCGTCACAGGCTGCGCATATCGCGATCGATCGCGCCGGGCGGCGGCTTTACGTCTCGAACCGCGGCCATGACAGCATCGCCGTGTTCGCGCTCGATGCCGCGGGCGTGCCGACGCTGCTCCAGCACATCGCCAGCGGTGGCCACTGGCCGCGCGTCTTCGCGCTGCTCGATGACGAACGGCAGCTAGTCGTGGGCAACGAGCGATCGGGGACGCTGGTGGTCTTCCGGGTCGCCGGCGATGGCCGTCTCGCGGCGACCGGGGAGACGCTGTCCGTACCGGGCGTCGTGTTCCTCGGGCGACCGGAATAGCCGTATCCGACGCGACCGGGGCGTCGATCTGCGCGTCGTTTGAGCCAGCGGCGGCGCGGACATTGCCCCGGCTTTGCGATTATCCCGCGACCTCCTATGTTCACCGAGCTTTGGTGTCCGATAGTGGCGCGCCGGGCGAGAGGAAGGAGTGCCAATTGGCACAAGACGACGACCTGCCGACGCGGGCACGGACAGGGATCGACGGGCTCGACGATATCCTCAATGGCGGACTGACCCCGGACCGGATGTATCTGATCGAGGGGACGCCGGGCACGGGAAAGACCACGCTCGGGCTGGGGTTCCTGCTGGCTGGCGTGGAGGCGGGTGAAATCGGCCTGTATATCACGCTGGCCGAGACCGAGGTCGAACTGCGCGCGGTCGCCAAGACGCATGGCTGGTCGCTGGACTCGCTGGTGCTGTTCGAGATGGTCCCTGCGGACGGGTTCAGCGAAGATCACGAACAGACGTTGCTCCACCCGAGCGAAGTCGAACTCGGCGAAACGGTCCGCGACGTGATGGCAAAGGTCGACGAAATCCGCCCGGCGCGGATCGTCATCGACAGCCTGTCCGAATTGCGCCTGCTCGCGCAGAGCCCGATCCGCTATCGTCGCCAGATCCTCGCGCTGAAGCACTTCTTCTCGACGCGCGACTGCACCGTGCTGTTTCTCGACGACAAGAGCGGCAGCGGCAGCGATCTCCAGTTGCACAGCATCGCGCACGGTGTGGTGTCGCTTGAGCAGACGCTGTCCGGCTTCGGGTCGCAACGGCGGCGGCTGCACGTCGTCAAGATGCGCGGCGTGCGGTACCGCGGCGGCTATCACGACTTCGAGATCGAGCGAGGCGGGCTTCGCGTCTATCCTCGACTAGTCGCGTCGGAGCACGGCGATCCCTATTCGGACGAGGCGATGTCGACCGGGTCGAACGAACTCGACGCTTTGCTTGGCGGCGGGCTCATTCCCGGCACGGCCACGCTGCTGACCGGCCCGGCGGGCGTCGGCAAGACCACCGCATCGGTACAGTGCATGATCGCAGCGCTGAAGCGCGGTGAGCGCGCCGCCTATTTCCTGTTCGACGAGCGGTTGCCGACGTTGCTCAAGCGGAGTGACGCGCTCGGCATGGACATGGCGCCGTTCGTCGACAGCGGGCAATTGCTGTTGCGCGCGATCGACCCTGCCGAAATGTCGCCGGGGGAGTTCTCCAACGCGGTGCGTGCGGCGGTCGAGGTGCACGGTGCCAAGGTCGTCGTGATCGACAGCCTGAACGCATACCTGCAAGCGATGCCGAACGAGCAGTTCCTGATCCTGCAAATGCACGAGATGCTGACCTATCTCGGCCAGAAGGGCATCGTCAGCCTGCTGATCCTCGGGTTGCACGGGATTACCGGGGACGTCCGGTCCGATGTCGACCTGAGCTATCTGTCCGATACGATCGTCCAACTGCGCTATTTCGAGGCGCATGGCGAAGTCCGTCAGGCGATTTCGGTGATCAAGACGCGTACCGCACGGCACGAACGGACGATCCGGGAGTTTCAGATCGGCAGCAGTGGTCTGCATGTCGGCGAACCTCTCCGGCATTTCCAAGGCGTGCTGACCGGCGTGCCGACATTCTCCGGTGAAGGGAAAACACTCATGGCTAGCCGGATCGGGACCGAGGACGCGCAGCGCTAGCATGCAGGATCGGGTGCTAATTCTCGCGCCGCGTGGCCGCGATGCGGCAATTGCGGCCGATCTGCTCGACAGAAACGCGATTGTTGCGACGATCTGTGATGATCAAGCGGCGTTGCTCCGACACCTCGATGTCGCGGCGGGTGCGGTGCTGCTCACCGAGGAAGCGCTGACCGCCGAGGATTCGACCGCGCTGACCGCCTGGGTGTCCGCGCAACCAAGCTGGGCGGATATCCCGTTCGTCGTGCTGACAAACGGCACCAAGACGCCGCGGACATTGCACGCGACGCAGCGCCTGCGCGATCTTGGCAATGTCGTGCTGCTCGAACGGCCGCTCCATGCCGAGGCGATGCTGGGCGCGATCCGGTCGGCGCTGACCGCACGCAGTCGGCAATATGAACTGCGCGATGTCGCGGTCACGCTCGAGCGTGCGGTCGAGGATCGTACCGCCGAACTCCGGCTGGCGCGCGAAAGCCTCGAAATCGCGCTCGATGCGGCCGGGATGGGCAGCTGGGACTTCGACCTAACGACCGGAGAAACGCGCCGGACGCAGCGGCATGACGATATCTTCGGGTATCCGCACGGCATCGCGCAGTGGAACCTCGACTCGTTTCTCGAGCATATCGATCCCAAGCAGCGCGACGACGTGAAGCATGCGGTCGACGAGGCATGGCGGATCGGGACGCTCGATCTCGAATGCAGCATCGACGCGGCCGACGGGGTCAAGCGCTGGGTCGTCCTCAAAGGCCGGGTCCGCCACGATCCCGAAGGTGCGGCGGTGCGGATGTCGGGCGTCATCTCCGACGTGACCGATCGCAAGGAAGCCGATGCACAACTCGCCCAGGCACAGAAGATGGACGCGATCGGCCAGCTGACCGGTGGCGTGGCGCATGATTTCAACAATCTGCTGACCCCGATCGTCGGCAGCCTCGACCTGATGCGACGGCGGCACAAGGACGACGAGCGGACGCAACGGATGATCGGGGGCGCGCTGCAGGCGGCCGAGCGCGCCGCGACGCTGACGCAGCGCCTGCTTGCGTTCGCGCGGCGCCAGGTGTTGCAGCCGCGCGCGGTCGATATCGGCGCATTGATCGACGGGCTTGTCGACCTGATCCGTCGATCGCTCGGACCGTCGATCACCGTGGTGCTCGAAGTGCCGCAACATCTGTCGTCGGCGCGGGTCGATCCCAACCAGCTCGAATTGGCGCTTCTCAACCTCGCGATCAACGCGCGCGATGCGATGCCGGGGGGCGGGCGGCTGACGCTGTCGGTCAGTCAGTCGGTGGTCGACGACCGCAATATTGTCGGGCTCGCGGCGGGGAGTTATGTCCGGCTGACTGCGGCAGATACCGGAACCGGGATGGACCGCGCGACGCTGGCACGGGCCACCGAGCCGTTCTTCTCGACCAAGGGCGTGGGCAAAGGCACCGGGCTTGGCTTGTCGATGGTCCATGGTCTTGCCGCACAATCGGGCGGCACGCTGCGCCTGACGAGCGAGCCGGGTGCCGGGACCGCAGTGGAGCTTTGGCTGCCCGCGACGACCGAGACGCCCGTCGATACGATCGAAACCGCGTCCGAACCCGTCCAGGCGCGACAGGGCGCGAAGGTGCTGCTGGTCGACGACGAGGATCTGGTGCGCGCGGCGACCGCGGATATGCTGCGCGACATCGGCTATGTCGTCGTCGAGATGGCATCGGCGAGCCAGGCGCTGTCGGCGATCCGATCGGGCGTCGATGCCGATATTCTCGTCAGCGACTACCTGATGCCGGGGATGACCGGGGGCCAATTGATCGGGGAGTTGCGATCGTCAGGCAACCGCATGCCGGCGCTGCTCGTCACCGGCTATGCGGCGGCGGGCGAGGATGTCCCCGACGACATCATCCGGCTCGCCAAGCCGTTTCGCCAGGTCGACCTGGCCGCGCGGGTCGACGAATTGCTGCGGCAATCGCCCGCGCGGCGGCCGAAACTGCGCGCAGCCGACTAAGGCTGATCGCGCATTCGATTTGAGATTGCCACCTCGGCTTTCTCACCGTCATGCCGGACACGGTCCGGCCTGCAAGGTCTGTAAAATCGACGGCTCCGCGCCCTGTTCTCCCGCGGAGGCGGAGCCCGGTCTGGATCCCCGCCTTCACGGGGAAGCAGGCTTGCTTACTCAAAAAGGATACTCAGCGGACCATGCGCGCGATCGTCTTGGCCGCCGCCGCGCCGTAAGGCGGCTTCAACCCGGCGAGCTTGGCGACATCGAGCCGCGATTGCTTGAAGACGGCGCGCGCGTGGCTGAAGGTGCGGAAGCCGTCGATGCCGTGATACGCCCCCATCCCCGATGGGCCGCTGCCGCCGAAGGGGAGGTCCTCCATCGAGATGTGGAAGATCACGTCGTCGAGCGTCACCCCGCCCGAGATGGTGCGGTCGAGCACGCGGCGGCGTTCCGCCTCGTCGCTGCCGAAATAATAGAGCCCTAGCGGCCGGTCGCGGCGGTTCACCTGCGCGATCGCGTCGTCGATCCCGTCGTAGCGGCGGATCGGCAGGACCGGGCCGAAGATCTCCTCCTGCATCACGATCATGTCGTCGGTCGCGTCGCGGACGATGTGCAGCGGCATTTTCCGCGAGTTGGCGGCGCCGAAATCCTCGTTGGCGGGGTTCACGACCTCGACCGTCGCACCCTTCGCACGGGCGTCGGCGATCCAGTCGGTGAGACGCTGGTGGTGGCGATCGTTGACCACCGAGGTGTAGTCGGCGTTGGCGAGCAGCGTCGGGTACATCGCGCTGGCGGCGGCCTTGATGCCGTCGACGACCTTGGCCTCATCCGCCGAGGGGACGAGCATATAGTCGGGCGCGAGGCAGATCTGGCCCGCGTTCATCATCTTACCGAGCGTCACGCGTTCGGTCGCCTTCGCGATATCCGCCGATGCACCAAGGATGACGGGGGACTTGCCGCCGAGTTCGAGCGTTACGGGGGTCAAATTGTCGGCGGCGGCGTGGAGGATGTGGCGGCCGATCGCGGTCGCGCCGGTGAAGATGAGGTGGTCGAACGGGAGCGCGGAAAACGCCTTGCCGACCTCCGCATCGCCCGAGACGATCGCGAGTTCGTCCTGCGCGAAATACTTGGGGGCGATCTCCTCGAACAGCGCCGCGGTGGCGGGGGTGTATTCACTCGTCTTCGCCATCGCGCGATTGCCCGCGGCGAACACGCCCGCGAGCGGCCCGATCAGCAGGTTCACGGGGAAATTCCACGGCGCGATGATGCCGATCACGCCCTTGGGCTGGTATTCGACCCACGCCTTCGCGCCGAGCAGGCCGAGCGGGAACTGGACCGGACGGCGGTCGCGCTTCATCCAGCGGTCGAGATGCTTGGCGGCATGCGCGATCGGCGCGAGCGACGCGCCGATATCGGTCATCATCGTCTGCTCGCGGCTGCGGTGCCCGAAATCCTCCGACACGGCGTCGCAGAACCGCGCCGCGTTATCGCGCACCATCGCCGCCGCACGCTTGAGTCGGTCGAGACGGACCGCCTTGGTGACCGGCATCTCGGCCATGAACGCTTCGCGCTGGGTGGTCAGGATGGTGTGCATGTCGGTCATCGGGGCATCCTAGGAATGGGGAGTTTTCAGGCATTCGAGCGCATGATTGATGATGCTATTGATATGTCCTGAGGTACGCCGTCGGGATATCGACCGCGTACAGCAAGCCGGACAAGGCCGCGATTACAAACGCGCCGAAGACGACGCCGAGACTACAGAAAGCCGCCAACAGGCCGACTCCCAACCGTTGGCTTCGGGCGTACGTCAGCCAATAGGCCGCGCACCCCAGATGCGTGAAAAGCGCGGTGATCGCGAGCAGGTAATAGGGCGCAAAAAACCAGTAGAATCCGGCGACATGAAAGCCTGCCGCAGCGAACCTAAAATCGGTGTCGAGCGCGAGCGCGATCCGCCCGTAGAGGATGGAGGCGACATGATTGAGCAGAAACGCCGACAGGTACAGACCGGAGATGGCCTGAAGCCAAGCCGCGATGCCCGTTCTTCCGCGCCAGCCGCGAATGACGAGCGTGATACCACTCAACACCTGGACTATGATCAGCGTGAGAAGGATCGGCTCGACGACCGGGTTGCGATAGACGGGGCGGATCGCAGCCATGAACGCGATATGGTCGGCCTGACCCTGCAGGCCCACCAAGTGATTAGCCATGTGCAGGACGGCAAACGTCAGCACCACCAGGCCGGACGTTCTATGCGCGACGCGAAGCGTTGACTTGTACGGGCGGCGCGTCGTTCGATCATCACCGTTATCAAGTATGATGACGGGATGATCGCCAGTCATCGGCGACGATCAACGACTAGGGCGCGATTGCTAATTTTCACGCCCCCACCGGCAAATTCCGGAACGCCTGGTCCTTGTCGACGCGGATTTCGCCGGGCAGGCCGAGGACGCGTTCGGCGATGATGTTCTTGAGGATCTCGTCGGTGCCGCCAGCGATGCGCAGGCCGGGTGCCCACATCGTCGCGGCGTGGAACGCGCCCTTCAACGGGGTCAGCGCGGGGTCGGATATGATGCCGTATTGATCGCCCGCCTCGACCGCGGTGTTGCCGATCGCCTGCAACTGGTTGGCGGCGACGATCTTGCCAATCGAGCTTTCGGGACCGGGCACCTGGCCTTTCGATAGCGCGGTGATCGTCCGCATCCGGGTGTTCCGCAGGCCCTCCGATTGCACCCACCAGTCGGCGAGCGTCTGGCGGAACGCGGTGTCCTTCAGCAACGGGCCGTCTGCGCCATTGGCCTGGGCGGCGAAGGCGAGGATGTCCTCGGGGCCGACGCCGCCGCTCGTGCCGATCGCGAGGCGCTCGTTCATCAGCGTGAACAGCGCGACCTTCCAGCCGCCGTCTACGGGTCCGAGGCGTTGCGCGTCGGAAATCCGGACGTCCTCGAACCAGACTTCGTTGAAGCTCGACCCGCCGGACATCTGGTGGATCGAGCGGATCTCGATCCCCGGCGCCTTCAGGTCGAGCCAGAACATCGTCAGGCCCTGGTGCTTGGGCACGTCGGGGTTGGTGCGGACCAGAACGATGCCGTAATCGCTGTAATGCGCGCCCGAGGTCCAGACCTTCTGACCGTTGATCACCCAGTCGTCGCCGTCGCGGACGGCGCGCGTGCGGATCGCGGCGACGTCGGAGCCGCCGGCGGGTTCGGAGAAGAGCTGCGACCAGATCTCGTCGCCGCGTACCGCCGGGCCGACGAAACGGTGCTTGGTCGCGTCGTCGGCATAGGCCATCACGGTCGGCACGCACATGCCGAGCCCGATCGTGAAATAGCTGCCGTCGACCGCGTGTTTCGCCTCTTCCTGGCCGAAGATGACGCTTTCGATCGGCGTGCCGCCGCCGCCGCCCCATTCCTGCGGCCAGGTGATGCAGGCGTATCCGCCCGCCGCTTTGCGCGCCTGCCACGCCTTCGCTTTGGTCATGTCGTCGGGGTAACGGCCGGCGTCATGCTCGGCGATGTTCGCGTCGAGCCAGTCTCGCGCGGCGGCGCGGTAGGTGGCTTCGGCGTCGCTGTCCTTGAAGTCCATGTGCTGCTCCGATCAGGCGGCGTTGCGCATTTCGAGTTGGCCGACGAGGCGTTCGCGCCACGCGGCGGGGCTGCCGGCGACGAGCGCGAGCTGGCGCGAGCGGCGGTAATAGAGGTGGCAGTCGGACTCCCAGGTGAAGCCCATCCCGCCATGCGTCTGGATGTTCTCCTTCGATGCGAACCAGTATGCGTCAGAGGCGGCGACGCGCGCGGTGGCGGCAGCGAGCGGCAGTTCGGCGGCGCCCACGTTCAGCGCCCACGCGCCGTAATAGGCATTCGAGCGCGCGAGTTCGTTCTTCACGTACATGTCGGCGAGCTTGTGCTTGATCGCCTGGTAGCCACCGATTTGTCGGCCGAACGCGTAGCGATCGAGCGCGTAGCCTTTCGCCATCTCAAGACAGCGATCCGCGCCGCCGAGTTGCTCGAACGCGAGGAGCACCGCGGCGCGGTCGAATACCGCCTGCATCGCGGCGATGCCGTCGTCGCTGCCGAGTTTCTCGCACGGGGCGTCGGTGAAGGTGAGGCGGGCGGCGCTGCGAGTCGGGTCGAGCGTTTCGAGGACTTCGGCAGTAACGCCAACGCCCTTTTCGACAAGGTAGAGGCCGTCGCGGGCTAGGACGACGATCAGGTCGGCGACGTCGCCGTCGGTGACGGGGATCTTCTCGCCGGTGAGCTTGCCGGCGGAGACGGTGGTACGGATCGAGCGTGCGGTGACGGGGCCGGCGCCTTCGGAGGTAGCGAACGCGCCGTTGACGTCGCCCGCCGCGATCCTCGGCAGCCATCGGACCTTCTGGGTGTCGCTGCCGTAGAGCATCAAGGCTTCGGCGACGAAATAGACGGTCGAGGCGAACGGGATCGGGGCGCAGGCGCGGCCCAGTTCCTCGGCGATCGCGCAGAGTTCGATATGGCCGAGGCCTAGTCCGCCGAACTCTTCGGGGATCGCTGCGCCGAGCCAGCCTTGTGCGCCGACCGCTTTCCATAAGTCCGCATCATGCGCTTTGGCGGGATCGTCGAGCACCGCGCGGACGCGGTCGCTGCCGCAATGCGCCGTCAGGAATTTGCGCGCTTCGTCCTTCAGGAATTTCTGGTCGTCGGAATAATCGAAGTTCATGCGGACTCCTTCGAATGCGCCCAATATTCGTCGCGCAGCAGGCGCTTGTAGAGCTTGCCCGTCTCGTGCCGCGGCAGCGTCTCGCGGAAGTCGATCCGGCGTGGCGCCTTGACGTGGCTGAGGTTCGCCCGGGCGAATGCGCTGAGTTCGGCGGCAAGTTGCGCGCGGTCCTCGGATGGATCGGCGGGGCAGATTATCGCCACCACCTGCTCGCCCATCTCGTCGTCGGGCGCGCCGATCACCGCGACGTCGGCGACCTTCGGGTGGGTGACGAGGAGGTTCTCGATCTCGGCGGGGTAGATGTTCACGCCGCCCGAAATGATCATGAAGCTCTTGCGGTCGGTGAGGTAGAGATAGCCTTCCTCGTCGAGCCAGCCGACATCGCCGAGCGTCGTCCAGCCCTGCGCGTTGGCGGCCTCGGCAGTCTTGGCGGGGTCGTTGTGATATTCGAACGCCCCACCGCCCGCGAAATAGACGTCGCCTTCAGCGCGTGGCGGCAGAGCGTTGCCCTCCTCGTCGCAGATCATCGTCTTAGCGGTCAGATTACGTCCGACCGAGCCCTTATGCGCCAGCCATTCCGCGCTGGAGATCGCGCAGAACCCGTTGCCTTCGGTACCCGCGTAATATTCGCCGATGATCGGGCCCCACCAGTCGATCATCGCCTGCTTGACCGGGAGCGGGCAGGGAGCCGCGGCGTGCCAAACCGCCTTCAATGACGACACGTCGTAGCGGGCACGGACCTCGGGCGGGAGTTTGAGCAGGCGGATGAAGTGCGTCGGCACCCATTGCGCGTGCGTGATCCGGTAGCGTTCGATCGCAGCGAGCGCAGCTTCGGGATCGAAATGCTCCATGACGACGACGGTGCCGCCGACCTGATGCACCGCCATCGACCAGCGCAGCGGCGCCGCATGATACAGCGGCGCGGGCGAGAGATAGACCATCTCGGGCGTGAACCCGTAGAGCCCCTTCCCGAGCATCACGAGCGGCGAGACGTTGGTGCCGAACGCCTCGTCCGACAGCGCGTGCTTGACGCCCTTCGGCTTGCCAGTGGTGCCCGACGAATAGAGCAGGATGCCGCCGGGCGATGGATCGGCAATGGGCGTGGCGGGTTTTGCATCGCGCGCCGCTTCATAAGACGCGTACTCGTCGATCGCGCCGTCGACGACGTAGCGGCGCACGTCGTCGAGCATCGGCACCAGCGCCGCCGCAACCTCGCCGCACCCCTCGCTCGCGATCAGCACGCGGCAATTGCCGTCGCGGATGATGTACGCTGCCTCACTCGCGGTGAGTTTCGAGGACAGGCAGGTGCAGTAGACGCCGGTGCGCTCCGCCGCCCACATCACTTCGAGATAGCGCGGCGAATTGTCCATCAGCACCGCGATCCCGTCACCGCGCTTCATCCCGAGCGAGCGGAGCAGATGCGCCCCTTGGTTCGCCCGTTCGTCCAAGTCGCGATACGTCACCGTCTCGCCCGTCACCGCCATGATGTAGGCGGGCTTGTCGGGCGTCGTCAGCGCGTGCGCGACGGGGTGCATCAGACGCGCTCGATGATGATCGCCGGGGCCATCCCGCCGCCCGCGCACATCGTCACGAGCCCGCGCTTCAGGTCGCGGCGTTCGAGCTCGTCCAATATGGTGCCGATCAGGATCGCGCCGGTCGCGCCGATCGGATGGCCGAGCGCGATCGAGCCGCCATTGACGTTCACCTTGTCGCGGTCAAGCTTCAGGTCGCGGATGAACTTCTCGGCGACCACCGCGAACGCCTCGTTGATCTCCCACAGATCGATATCGTCGACCGTCAATCCAGCCTTCGCCAGCACTTTTCGCGCGGCGGGGACGGGGGCGTTGAGCATCAGCGTCGGGTCGTCGCCCATGTTTGCCATCGCGACGATCCGCGCACGAGGTTTGAGTCCGTGCTTGGCGGCATAGTCGGCGCTGGCGAGCAACACGGCGGCGGCGCCGTCGACCACGCCCGACGAATTGCCGGCATGATGGACGTGCTTGATATCGACGTCGGGATAACGCCGGTTGATCTGCTTGCGATACGTCGTGCCCTTGTCGTCGAGCGGTATGTCGGCAATCCCGGCAAACGAAGGGCGCAACGCCGCAAGGCCCTCGGCAGTCGTATCGGGCCGCGGATATTCATCCTTCTCGAGCACCAGCGCACCGGTATCGTCGGTGACCGGCACGAGGCTGCGATCGAACCGCCCTTCGGCGATCGCTACCGCGGCACGGCGCTGGCTTTCCAGCCCAAGCGCTTCGAGCGTTTCGCGGTCGATCCCTTCGATACTGGCGATCGCGTCGGCGCAGATGCCCTGGTTCGATTGCGGATGCGCCGCGTCTAGCCTGGCGTTGCCCGAGCCGATCCCGAGCGGCCGCTTCCCCGCCGCCATGTCGTCCTGCATCATCGTCGTGGTCAGCGACATCATCTCGGTACCGCCGGCAATGACGAGGTCTTCCATCCCGCTCATGATCTGCGCCGCGGCGAAGTTTACCGCGGTAATCCCGCCGCCGCAGAACCGGTCGAGCGTCGTCCCGCTCGCCTTGACGTCATAGCCCGCATCAAGCGCCGCCATCCGCCCGAGATCGCCGCTCTGCTCACCGCGCTGGGTCGAGGTCGACCAGATGATGTCGTCGACATCGGCGGTATCCAGCTTGTTTCGCTCGGCAATCGCCTTCAGGACGGTCGCGGCGAGATGTTGGGGGTGCATGTGCGCAAGCGCGCCCTTGCCGGTCTTGCCGATACCGCGCGGGGTACGGACGGCGTCGATGATCAGTGCCTCGGCCACATCGCTCTCCTGTTGCACCCGCCGGTTCGGTCGTGGTGCCTGAGCCGGATTGCGTCCGGCTTCGGTACGACGTAACATTCGTTATGGGGAATGGCTTGTCAAGCAGGGTATTGTTGGAAGACGGGGCGGCACCACGCGCTGATCTGGCGCCGCGCGACTGGTTGGAAATTGGCCTGCAGTTGCTGAAGGACGGCGGGCTGCGTGCGCTAAAACTCCGCGGCCTGGCGCAGGCGCTCGGTGCATCGACGGGAAGCTTCTATCATCATTTCAAAGACTTCGATGGATATCACGCGGCGCTCGCGGGGTATTTCGTCGAATCGCATATCGATCCGTTGATCGTCACGCTGTCCGCGTCGGAGCTTCCACCGGTCGAGCGCATTCGGGCATTCGCGGATCATGTTCGCGACCACGACATGGCCCAGCTGGCCTTGGCGATGCGCGCCTGGGCGAAAAGCGACGCGCGGGTGGCGGCGGCGATCCGCGAGCATGACGACAAGGTAATGGCGTTCCTCGTCGAGCAACTCGTGGCACATGGGTTCGAGCCGGTTGAGGCAGGGATTCGGGGTTACGCGCTCTTGGCAATCGGGCTTAGCCAGGTCGCTGCGGCCGAAGAGATCGAGCGTAGCGTGTTGCGTGAGGGATTGCTGACCCTGCTGTGCGAGCGCTAGCGTAGGGAACTGACGCGACTCCGTAAAAAAGCGGAGCGTGAACAAGAGGATGCGGGCATGCAGACGTATGACTACGTGATTATCGGCGCGGGCTCGGCCGGCTGTGTGCTCGCCGCGCGACTGACCGAGGACCCCGATGTGAGCGTGCTGCTGCTCGAGGCGGGCGGGCGCAACGACGGCGTGTTGGTGCGGATGCCGGCGGGGGTCGGCGAGCTTATAAAGAGCAAGAATGCGAGCAATTGGGGCTTTTCGACCGAGCCCGAGCCGCATCTCGACAACCGCCGGCTGTGGTGGCCGCGCGGCAAGGGGCTGGGCGGCAGTTCGTCGATCAACGGCATGATCTACACGCGGGGTCATCCGCAGGATTACGACGAGTGGCGGCAGATGGGCTTGCCCGGTTGGTCGTTCGACGACGTGCTGCCGTATTTCAAGCGGCTCGAGGGGCATCACCGCGGCGAGTGCGCCCTGCACGGTGGCGGCGGGCCGCTGACGATCTCGGGCGGCGAGTCCGACAGCCCGTTCTACGACGCGCTGGTCGAGGCGGGACGGCAGGCGGGGTACCCGGTGACCGAGGACTTTAACGGCGCGAGCCAGGAGGGGTTCGGGCGGTACGACCTGACGGTGGCGGACGGGAAGCGCTGGAGCACCGCGGCAGCGTATCTGCGGCCGGTGTTGGCGCGGCGAAATCTGACCTGTGTGACGGGGGCGCGGACGACGCGGATCCGGATCGACAAGGGGCGGGCGGTCGGTGTCGACTATGTGCTCGACAAGGGCGCGCGGGCGGAGTCGGTGACCGCGACGCGCGAGGTGCTTTTGTGCGCGGGGGCGGTGCAGTCGCCACAGATCCTCCAACTGTCGGGGATCGGCGATCCCGACCGGCTGACCGCGGCGGGGGTCGGCGTGGTGCATGCGCTGCCCGGCGTGGGCGAAAATTTACAGGATCATCTCGACGTCGTGATGAACTGGAAATCGCGTGGGCTGCGGACCGGCTATGCGATGACCAAGGGTGTCGGGATGATCGGCGTCGGGCTCAACTACCTGTTGCGCGGCAAGGGGGCGGGGCGGCAGCAGTTCCTCGAGGCCGGCGCGTTCGTATCGTCGCGCGAGGGGCTGTCGCGGCCCGACGTGCAGATCCACGCGGTGCTCGCGATCATGCAGGATCATGGCAAGGTGAAGGCGACCGAGGACGGCTTCACGCTGCATCTGTGCCAGTTGCGGCCGGAAAGTCGCGGGCGGATCGGGCTGCGCTCGGCGGATCCGTTCGCCGATCCGGTGATCGTCGCGAACTATCTGGCGACGGCGGAGGATCGGCGGGTGATGCGAGCGTGTGTCGGGATCGGTCGTGAGGTCGCTCGGCAGGCGGCGCTCGATCCGTACCGGGCGGGGGAGCTGTCGCCGGGCGAAGACGTGCGGACCGACGACGAGATCGACGCCTGGGTGCGGCGGACGGCCGAAACGATCTACCATCCGGTCGGGACGTGCAAGATGGGCACCGCGGACGACAAGCTGGCGGTGGTCGATGCGACGTTGGCGGTGCGCGGCTTGCAGGGTCTGAGGGTGGTGGACGCGTCGGTGATGCCGACGTTGATCGGGTCGAACACCAACGCACCGACGATCATGATCGCGGAGAAGGCGGCGGACATGATCAAGGGACGGCAATTGGCTCGGGCGGCTTGAGGGCAACGTCCCGCTAAACCGAGCACTACCCTCGCTAACTAACCACCACCCCGGCGGAGGCCGGGGCCCAGGTGGAAAGGTGGCAATAACGACGCGCGGTCCTTCGTTAGCACCGTTCCCCAACTGGGCCCCGGCCTTCGCCGGGGTGGTGGTGATGGGTTTTAGTCCTGCGCACCCGTCGATCCTCACCCATCGCCGCCCTCGGCGTCTCTCTCTCTCTCTCTCTCTCTCTCTCAGAGTTGGGAGAGAGAAGGGATGCGCGCGGCTCCTGCCGGGTGGGAAGGGTGAGGACGGCCTACATCACCGCGGCGCCATCCGGATCGCGCCGTCCAGCCGCACGTCTTCCCCATTGAAATACCCACATTCGATCATCGTCAGCGCCAGCGCCGCAAACTCTTCCGGCCGGCCGAGGCGCTTCGGAAACGGCACCGACGCCGCCAGCGCATCGCGCACCTGCTGCGGCGCGGCGGCCAGCAACGGTGTGTCGAAGATCCCCGGCAGGATCGTGTTCACTCGGATTCCCTCGCTCATAAGGTCGCGCGCGATCGGTAAGGTCATGCCAACCACGCCCGCCTTCGACGCTGAATAGGCAGCTTGGCCCATCTGGCCATCCTCCGCCGCCGCGCTAGCCGTATTGACGATCGCCCCCCGCTCGCCGTCCTCGCCCGGCTCAAGCGTCAGCATCCCCGCCGCCGACTTGGCGAGACAGCGGAACGTGCCGACCAGGTTGATCTGGATGATCCGGTCGAACGCATCGAGCGGGAAATGCTTGATCGAGCCGTCCTGCTTCGATCGCCCCGCCGTCTTCGCCGCATTCCCCGTGCCTGCGCAATTGACCAGGATCCGCTCCTGACCGTGCGCCGTGCGCGCCGCTGCGAACCCGGCGTCCACGCTGTCGTCCGAGGTCACGTCGACCTTGCAGAACACCCCGCCGATCTCCGCCGCGAGCGCTTCGCCCTTGTCCGCCTGGAGGTCGAAGATCGCCACTTTCGCGCCCTTGGCGGCCAACGCGCGCGCGGTCGCCGCGCCCAATCCCGACGCGCCGCCGGTCACCACGGCAGCACTGTTTGCGAGGTCCATGCATCTCTCCTGTCAAAGCCCCGGGATCCGCGCCCCGGTTGCAGAACATTAGTTATGCCGGTATTCGAGGCTTGCCAAGCCGGCATGTCGCTGAGGATCCGCCGATGAGCCACGCCATGTTGCAGAACGCCAGCGCGCACTGGCTCCCGCGTCAACGTAAGGGCGCGCTCGATCATATCCCGGGCAATTACGGACTGCCGTTCGTCGGCAACACCTTCAAACTGCTCGCCGATCCGATCGCGTTTTCGGAGACCATGGCGGCGCGCTATGGCCCGGTGTATCGCAATCGCGCGCTCGGCGGTACCGGCGTCAACCTGCTCGGTCCCGATGCGAACGAACTGGTGCTGTTCGATCGCGACAAGATCTTCTCGTCCGAACAGGGCTGGGGGCCGGTGCTCAACCTCCTGTTCCCGCGCGGTCTGATGCTGATGGATTTCGACAAGCATCGCGCCGACCGGAGGACGTTGTCGGTGGCGTTCAAGCCCGAGCCGATGCGGCATTATGCGACCGAACTCGATACCGGGATCGAAGCGGCGATCGGTGGCTGGGCCGGGCAGACGTTGCGCTTCTACGACGTGGTGAAAAAGCTCACGCTCGATCTCGCCGCGACCAGCTTCCTCGGCGTGCCGCTCGGCGCGGAGGCGGATCGGATCAACCAGGCGTTCGTCGACGAGGTGCAGGCAAGCGTGTCGCCGATCCGCAAGCCGTGGCCGGGGACGCAGATGCGCAAGGGGGTGAAGGCCCGCGCGTATCTGGTCGACTTCTTCGAGCGTGAGATTCCCGCGCGCCGGACCGGAAACGGCCAGGATTTCTTCTCGCAGTTCTGCCGCGCGACCGATGACGACGGCGCGCCGCTGAGCGCGCTGGCGATCGCCGACCACATGAATTTCCTAATGATGGCGGCGCACGACACGATCACGTCGTCTGCGACGAGCTTGGTCATGCTGCTCGCGCGCAACCCGGAGTGGCAGGAGCGGCTGCGCGAGGAAGTCGCCGCGCTGGATACGGCGCTGCCGCTGACCGAGCAGCTCGATCGCCTGATCCTCACCGAATACGCGTTCAAGGAATCGCTGCGGATGATGCCGCCCGTCCCGTCGATCCCGCGCCGCGCACTGAAGGATTTTAGCTTCGGCGGGTATGATATTCCCGCGGGCACGAGCGTCGGGACGGCGATCACCTACACGCACCGGATGGCCGAATACTGGCCCGATCCAGAGCGGTTCGACCCGCTGCGCTTCACGCCCGAGGCGTCGAAGGGCCGCCACCGGTTCGCGTGGGTGCCGTTCGGGGGCGGCGCGCATATGTGCATCGGCTTGCACTTCGCGACGATGCAGATGCGGCTGCTGATCGCGCACCTGCTCACGCGCTACCGGATCGAGGCGGCGGCGGGCAGCGGCGATGCGTGGCAGGTCTTCCCGATCCCGCGCCCGAAGGATGGTTTGCCGGTGACGTTCGTACCGCTTGCCACCCCGTAATAGTGTGTCATCTTCGCGCGGTTCATTCGAAGGAGCCGTTCGTTGCGCTTGACCCTTGCCCTCCTTCTGCTCGCGGCGACGCCGGCCCTTGCCCAGCAACAGCCGGCCGCGCCACTACCGGACGCACCGACGCGCAGCTTCACCGGGAGCGACCTGTTCGGTCTGACGATCGCGGCTGATCCGCAGATCAGCCCGGACGGCAAGACGATCGTCTATGTCCGCCGCACCGGCGACGTGATGACGGACAAAATGCAGTCGTCGCTCTGGCTGATCGACGTCGCGAGCGGACGGCAGACGCCGTTTGCGACCGACGGCAGCAGCCCACGCTGGTCGCCCGATGGTGCGCGGATCGCCTATGCCGCCCGCGACGGCGAGGGATCACAGCTGTTCGTCCGTTGGATCGGCGGTGCGCAGAGCGCGCGCGTGACCAGTTTCCCCGGCGATCCGCAGGCGCTCGCTTGGTCGCCGGACGGGACGAAACTCGCCTATATCGCGACCGTAGCGGGCGAGGGCACTAAGCTCGGTACGCAGCCGCCCAAGCCCGAGGGCGCGAAATGGGCCGAGCCGCTGACGATCATCGACCGCGTCAACTACCGCAACGACGGACCGGGCTATGTGAAGCCGGGTTACGACCACCTCTTCGTGGTCGGTGCCGACGGAGGCGCCGCGCGGCAGCTGACATACGGCAAGTTCGACGATGGCGGCCCCCTGTCATGGACGCCAGACGGCGGCAGCATTGTCTTCGCCGCAATCCGGGGGGCGGCGGCCGACCGCCAGGTGATGAACTCCGACGTGATCGCGGTCGACGCGACGAGCGGCACGATGCGGACGCTGACGACGCGCGACGGTCCCGATGCGCAGCCGCGCGTGTCGCCGGACGGCGCGAAGATCGCCTGGCTCGGTTTCGACGACAAGCGCCGCAGCTATGAGAATACGCAGCTCTATGTCGGCGACCGTGACGCCGCCTCGCCGCACTCGCTCACCGCGACACTCGATCGCGCGATCGAAGACGCAGTGTGGTCCGCCGACGGCCGCAGCCTCTATGCAAGCTATGACGACCACGGCCAGCGCCGCGTCGCCCGCATCGGTGTCGATGGCCGCGTCACGCCGCTGATCGACAACGTCGCGGGCGGCGGGCTCGACCGTCCCTATACCGGCGGCGAGTTCTCGGTCTCGAAGGGCGGGACGATCGCCTATACTGGCGGCGACGCGAGCGCGCCCGCCGACGTCTGGGTTCTGGCGGGCGGTAAACCCCGCCGCCTGACGATGCTCAACGCGGTGCTGACCGGATCGAAGGCGCTCGCGCAGGTCCGCAAGATCGCGGTGACCGCGCCCGATGGTCGCCCGATCGACGCATGGCTCGCGACCCCGCCGGGCCGTGTCGCGGGCCAGCGTGTGCCGCTGATCCTCGAAATCCACGGCGGTCCGAACGCCGCCTACGGTCCCGGCTTCGCGACCGACATGCAGCTCTACGCCGCGGCCGGCTACGCCGTGCTCTGGACCAACCCGCGCGGCTCGACCTCCTACGGCGCCGAATTCGCGAACCTGATCGACAAGACCTACCCCGCCGCCGATTACGACGACCTGATCGCCTCGGTCGATGCGGCGATCAAGGACGGCACCGCCGACCCGGACAATCTGTTCGTGACCGGCGGATCGGGCGGCGGGCTGCTGACCGCGTGGATCGTCGGCAAGACCGACCGGTTCAAGGCCGCCGCAACACAAAAGCCGGTAATCAACTGGATCAGCGAGGCGCTGACGATGGACAATACGCTGTTCACCTCGCGCTATTGGTTCACCAAGCTGCCATGGGAGGATCCGATGAGCTATTGGAACCGTTCGCCGTTGAGCCTGGTCGGCAACGTGAAGACGCCGACCCTGGTCGTGGTCGGTGGCGACGATTACCGGACGCCGGTGAGCGAATCCGAGCAATATTACGCGGCGCTCCAGATCCGCGGCGTGCCGACCGCGCTAGTGAAGGTGCCGGGCGCGAGCCACGGTGGCCTCGCCGCCCGCCCGTCGCAGTCCGCGGCGAAGGCGTCGGCGATCATCGCCTGGTTCGATCGATACCGGAAGCCGGCAGTCGCAACAGCACCGGCACAGGGAGCAGCACAATGACGATACGGTACATGATGCTTGCCGGCGTGGCGCTGGTCTCGACGGCGGCGGTCGCGCAGGTCCAGCCGCCGCGCGTGGCGAAGAAGCCGTTCCAGGTGACGTCGCCCAACGGCGCTCGCGAGGATGACTATTACTGGCTGCGCGACGACACGCGGAAGAACCCCGAGATGCTCGCCTATCTCGCCGCGGAGAACGCTTACGCCGATGCGCAACTCGCGTCGCTGAAGCCGCTCCAGGCGAAACTGTACGAGGAGACCGTCGCGCATATCAAGCAGGACGACAGCTCGGTGCCGTATGCGAAGAACGGCTATTATTACGGCTCGCGGTTCCAGACCGGTGCGGATTACCCGATCCTCGAGCGCCGCAAGGGCAGCCGCACCGCACCTGCCGAAACACTGTTCGACCAGCCGGCGATGGCGAAGGGCCACAGCTTCTTCGCGCTGAGCGACTGGGCGGTGAGCGCCGACAACGCCCGCGTCGCGTGGGCCGAGGATACCATCGGCCGTCGGCAGTATGTCCTCAAGGTCAAGGACCTCGCGACCGGCGCGACGATCGCCGACACGCTGTCGAACATCGAGCCGAACGTTGTCTGGGCGGACGACAACAAGACCATTCTCTACGTCGAGAAGGACCCCGTCACGCTCCGGGGCTACCGCGTAAAGGCGCACGTCCTCGGCACGCCCGTCGCCAGCGATCGGCTGCTGTACGAGGAGAAGGACGATACCTACTCGATGGGCGTCTCGCGCACGGCAGACGACAAGTTTATCTGCATCGGCGTGAGCAGCACGGTCAGCGACGAGCAACGCTGCGCCCCGGCCGTCACGCCGACCAGCTTCACGATCGTCGCGCCGCGCGCGCGCGAGTTCCGCTACGGCGCGGATCACATCGGCAACCGCTGGATCATCCGCACCAACCGGGACGCAAAGAACTACAAGCTCGTCACCGTCGCCGACGCTGATCTCGCCAAGGGCACGGCAGCGTGGCGCGATCTGACGCCGGCCAGCGACAGCGTCTTCATCGAGGGGTTCAAGCCGTTCGACGGATTCGTCGCGATCGACCAGCGCGAGGGCGGCAACCGCATGATCCGGGTGCTCAACGATGCGGGCAAGTCGACCGCCGTGACCGCCGACGAACCTGCCTATCGCATGTCGCTCGACGTCAACGAGGAGACGTCGACTCCGTGGGTGCGCTACACCTATGGCTCGCTCGTCACCCCGACGACCACCTACGAGGTCAATGCGAAGACCGGCGAGCGGCGCGTGCTGAAGGTCGCGCCGGTGCCGGGTTACGATCCCGCAAAATACGTCACCGAACGCGTCTGGGCGCCAGCGCGAGACGGCACCCGGATCCCCGTGTCGCTGGTCTACGCCAAGGGCACCAAGCGCGACGGCACCGCGCCGCTCTTCCAATACGCCTATGGCAGCTACGGGATATCGAGCGATCCGGGCGTCGATCCGGGCCGCATCGGCCTGCTCGATCGCGGCGTGGTGTATGCGATCGCGCATATCCGCGGCGGGCAGGAGATGGGCCGTGGCTGGTATGACGACGGGCATCTGCTCAACAAGAAGAACAGCTTCACCGACTTCATCGACGTCACGCGGTATCTCGTCGCGCAGAAATACGCCGCCAAGGACCGCGTCGCGGCGATGGGCGGTAGTGCCGGCGGGCTGCTGATGGGCGGCGTCGCGAACATGGCGCCGCAGGATTACAAGCTGATCATCGCGCAGGTGCCGTTCGTCGACGTGGTGACGACGATGCTCGACGCGTCGATCCCGCTGACGACGTTCGAGTATGACGAATGGGGCAACCCCGCGCAGAAGGCGTCGTACGATTATATGCTGAGCTATTCGCCGTACGATAACGTCAAGGCGAAGGCCTATCCGGCGCTGTATGTCGGCACCGGGCTGTGGGACAGCCAGGTGCAATATTACGAGCCGACCAAATGGGTCGCCAAATTGCGCGAACTGAAGACGGACACGAACCCGCTGCTGTTCCGGGTGAACATGGAGGCGGGGCATGGCGGCAAGTCGGGGCGGTTCGAGCGTTACCGGCAGAATTCCGAGTGGCAGGCGTTCATGCTGCAACAACTTGGGCTGGCTAAATAACGGCTCGGCACTCGGAGCAGTGCCGGATCGAAACGAGAAGGTGCGCGGATGCTGGTTCGGATTTTCATGGGCGCGAGCTGGGCTGCGGCAGATCGGCAGGAGGATTATGAGTTCGATGCGCTGCCGGCGGTCGGTCACAAGCTCGCGATCGCGTATGACGATGGTTGGGAAGTGGCGACGGTGCGCGACATCGTTCACCGGCTGACCGATCCGGAGACGGCGGCGGATATCGCGGTTCTGGTGTCGGTGCCGGTTACGAGCGGGAATGCGGCGGATGCGCTGCCGCTCGCCGGGTTGGATGGCGTGAGCGGTGCATCCTCAAGAGCGTCGGTGCCGAAGACGGCTAGCCCTTGGGGTTCGTGAGGCTTTGTCGTTGCGAAGCGTTACGCCACAGTTCTGGAATGGTTGTCCGAGATAACCCGGCAAAACCCGTCATCCTGACGAAAGTCAGGACCCAGAGCACCAAACGCTGTCTTCTGTAACCCTGGGTCCTGACTTTCGTCAGGATGACGGGGAGGTTCGCGGACGTCTGATACTTGAAAGTCTACGCGCCAGCGTCGGTCAACGCGTCCAGCTGGTCCTTCGACAATTCGAGCGTCATCGCGGGGAGCAGGTCCTCGATCTGCTTCACGCTGGTGGCGCTGGCGATCGGCGCCGTCACGCCGGGTTGCGCGATCAGCCAGGCGAGTGCGACCTGTGCGTGGATGGCCCTGGTGGCTTCGACGACCGAGTCCATCGCCTCCAGAACGGCCTTGCCCTTGCCTTCGAGCAGTTCGCCCATCCGGCCGCCGCGGACGCTCTGGCCGAGATCATCCTTGGTACGGTATTTGCCGGTCAGGAAGCCCGATGCGAGGCCGTAATACGGCAGCACACCGATATTCTCCGTAACGCAGTAATCCTGCAATTCGCCCTCGAACTTGGTCCGGCTGACGAGGTTATATTCGGGCTGGAGCACATGGTAGCGCGGCAGATCCGACGTCTTCGCGGCCTCGACAGCGGACTTGAGGCGGGCGGCGTGGAAGTTCGACGCGCCGATGACGCGGACTTTCCCCGCATCGACCAGCTTACCGAACGCTTCGAGGACGGCTTCCTGCGTTTGCGAGTCGTCGTCCTGGTGTGCGTAATACAGATCGATGCGATCGGTGCCGAGGCGCTTGAGCGAGGCTTCGGCGGCCGCGGCGATACGCGCGGGGGCGAGCTTCTCGCCGCCTTCGCCAGGGAGCATGCCGACCTTGGTCGCGATCAGCACGTCGTCGCGCTTCCCGCTGGCCTTCAGCCATTCGCCGATCATTGCCTCGGACTCGCCGCCCTTGTGGCCGTCGACCCACGCCGAATACACGTCGGCGGTATCGATCATCGTGCCGCCGCCGGCGACGAACGCGTCGAGCACGGCAAAGCTCGCGGCGCGGTCGGCGGTCCAACCGAACACGTTGCCGCCGAGGACGAGGGGGGCGATCTTCAGATCGGTCGAGCCGAGGCGGCGAAGGGTCATCGGGTCTGATCGCTTTGGTTCGAGAGGGGATTCGATGGTGTTTCGGTGTCGGGCGCAGTGTCGTCAGAAGCGGCGGCAATCGCGTTCAGATCGACGCTGTTGGCGTCGAGCATCGCGGCGGCTTCGTTCAACTGATGCGCTTCGTCGGCGGTGACGGCGCCGGGTTCGCTGGCGGGTGAGCAGGCTGCCAACGAAGAAATAGCAAACAGCGCCCCCACCACCACACCGTCATGCCAGCGAAAGCTGGTATCTCTCTGTGCCGGTCGTCGTGACCCGAACTGGAAGATCCCAGCGTTCGCTGGGATGACGGGGAGGTGGGGGCGCCCTAGCAAGGCTTAGTCCTTGATCGCGTTGCCGGCGCGGGTCAGCGCGTTGCCGGTGGCGTCGGCGGCGCGGTCGGCACCGTTGCTGATCGAGGCGCCTGCGCGGTCTGCACCGGCTTCGATGCGGTCACCGGCGCGATCGGCCTTCACATCGAGATTGTCGGTGGCGTTGTCGAGCTTCGCACCGGCGTTGTCGAGCGAGCGCTCTGCCGAACCCAGCGCGCGATCGCTGGCTGCGCTGACGTCGTCGACGGCGTTGGCGGTGGTCGCGCTGGCGTCGGCGGCGATCGCGTTGGCGGCCTGTGCGGTCTGGTCCTGCGCGTTGTTGCTGCAAGCGGCGAGGCCGGCGGTGAGCGCCAGGGCGGGGATCAGGAACTTCTTCATAGGTATCTACTCCCGTGGATGTCGTCTTGTGGACCGGGGAATCCCCAGCCCATAGCGCAATCGAACGCGGAGAAAGCGTTTCCGATCCGTCACGATCGCGCGCGATGCGATAAGTCGCAGAAACCTATGGCGGAAATGGAAGATGCGCACGCCTGCGTTGACCTCATATAAAGAAATCTTTATATGAACTTTCATGACGATGGCGCTCGACATCTTCCGTGCACTGGCGGACGCGACCCGGTTGCGGATCCTTGCGCTGTTGCGGCGGATGGAGCTGTCGGTCGGCGAACTCGCGCAGGTGCTCGGGCAGAGCCAGCCGCGTGTCTCGCGGCACGTGAAAATTCTGTGCGATGCCGGGCTGGCCGAACGTCGCAAGGAGGGCAGTTGGGTGTTCGTCGCGCTCGGCGCACCGGATGTGGTCGAGCCGGTTGCAGGCGCGCTCGATACCTGGGCGAAGACCGAGCCGGATCATTGGGCAGTGGCGGACGCGGCGCGGCTTGCGGCGGTGCGCGCGGATCGGGCGGCATCGGCGGCGGCGTGGTTCGAGGGGCATGCCGACGAGTGGGACGCGATTCGGTCCTTGCATGTCGCCGATAGCGAGGTCGAGGCGGCGATGGCGGCAGTGCTCGGCGACGCGCCGGTGGGGACGCTGATCGATATCGGTACGGGCACCGGGCGGATGCTCGAACTGTTCGGCGGGCAGGCTACGGTCGCGCTCGGGATCGATCGCAGTTCGGAGATGCTGCGGCTAGCGCGCGCGAAGCTGCACGACATGACGCATGCGGAGCTGCGGCAAGCGGATCTGTACGCGTTGCCGATGGCGGATGCTGCGGCCGACGTCGCGATCCTGCATCACGTGCTGCATTTCGCACAGCAGCCGGGCGCCGCGGTCAGCGAGGCGGCGCGCGTGCTCGTACCGGGCGGTCGGTTGCTGATCGCCGATTTCGCGAGCCACGACCGCGAGGAGCTGCGGGTGCGCGATGCGCATACGCGTCTCGGCTTTGCGGACGAGCAGATGGCGGCGTGGTTCGACGCGGCTGGCTTGCAGACGGCGCGCGTGGAGACGCTCGAGGGCGGTGAGTTGACGGTGAAATTATGGCTCGGTCGAAAGATCGGCGCGAGCTTGCGTGAGGTGAAGGCGGCATGACGAACATTTCGATCCCCCAACTGGCAGAAGCGCGCCGCGCGCTCGAAGAACCGCTGTTCGCGGACCTCGCGGGTGATGTCGGCTTAAGCTTCGAGTTCTTCCCTCCGAAGAGCGAGAAAATGGAGACGCAGCTCTGGGAGGCGATCCGCACGCTGGAGCCGCTCGGCCCGGATTTCGTGTCGGTGACGTACGGCGCGGGCGGCTCCACGCGCGAGCGGACGCATGCGACGGTGGCGCGGATCCAGCGCGAGACATCGATGAACGCCGCCGCGCATCTGACCTGCGTCGAGGCGACCAAGGCCGAGATCGACCAGGTGGCCGAGGAATATTGGGCAGCGGGCGTGCGCCACATCGTCGCGCTTCGTGGCGACATGCCGACGCTGGGTCAGCCCTATCAGGCGCATCCGGGCGGGTATGAGAACGCCGCGGCTTTGGTCGCGGGGTTGCGGAAGCTGCATCCGTTCGAGATTTCAGTCGCGGCGTATCCCGAATGCCATCCGGAATCGGGCGGGCATGACGCGGATATTGATAATCTGAAGCGCAAGATCGATGCCGGTGCGACCCGCGCGATCACGCAGTTCTTCTTCTCGCCCGAGGCGTATTTCCGGTTTCGCGACCGGGTTGCAGCCGCCGGGATCACCGCGCAGATCCTGCCGGGTATCCTGCCGGTGTCGAACGTCGCGCAGACGCGGAAGTTCGCTGGGCTCTGCGGTGCGGAGATTCCGGCGTGGATGGACCGGTTGTTCGAAGGCCTCGACGATCATCCTTCGGCGCGGCAGCTCGTGGCGGCGACGATCGCGGCCGAGATGTGCCGGCGGCTCTATGCGGGCGGGGTGAAGGACTTCCACTTCTACACGCTCAACCGCGCCGAGCTGGCCTACGCGATCTGCCACATGCTCGGTGTTCGCGCGAAACCGAGCGAAAAGGTTGCCGCGGCGTAACTCCCCTCCCGCTTGCGGGAGGGGTCAGGGGAGGGGCTGGCCCAACCCGACCGTCTCGTTTGCGGCACTTCCCTCCCCCGACCCCTCCCGCCAGCGGGAGGGGAGGAGATCGACGATGACACCACGTGAACGTTTCAACGCGGAAGCCGCCAAGCGCATCCTGATCACCGACGGCGCGTTCGGCACCGAGATCCAGAACTGGAAGCTCGACGAGGCGGCTTACGCAGGGTCGCTCGGCTTGTCGCACGACCAGAAGGGCAACAATGACATCCTGGCGATCACCAAGCCGGACGTCCCCGAAACGATCACGCGCGAATATCTGGAGGCCGGCTCGGACATCGTCTCGACCAACACGTTCAGCGCAAACGTCATCTCGCAGGCCGACTACGGCGCAGAGCATCTGGTGCGCGAGATCAACGTCGAGTCCGCCAGGATCGCTCGCGCGCTCGCCAACGAATACGAGGCCAAGGACGGCCGTCCGCGCTTCGTCGCCGGCGCGATCGGGCCGACCAACAAGACGCTGTCGCTGTCGCCCGACGTCAACGATCCCGGCTTTCGCGAGATCGACTTCGATTATCTGAAGGGCGTGTACCGCGAACAGATCGACGCGCTGCTCGAAGGCGGCGAGGGGGTCGGTGTCGACTTCATCCTGATCGAGACGGTGTTCGATACGCTCAACGCCAAGGCCGGGATCATGGCGGCGATCGAGGCGGGCGACGCTCTCGGGCGCGACGTGCCGATCATGATGTCGATGACGTTGACCGATCTCTCGGGGCGCAACCTGTCGGGGCATACGGTCGAGGCGTTCTGGCATGCGGTGCGGCATGCCAAGCCGATCACGATCGGGCTCAACTGTTCGTTCGGCGCGGAGCAGCTGCGGCCGCACGTGAAGACGCTGTCGGCGATCGCCGATACGCTGATCATGGTCTACCCGAACGCGGGGCTCCCGAACGAACTCGGCGAGTATGACGAGCAGCCGGAGACGACGGCCGGGCTGGTCGGCGAGTGGGCGGTGGCCAAGCAGGTCAACGTGCTCGGCGGCTGCTGCGGGTCGACCCCGGCGCATATCAAGGCGATGGCCGATGGTGTGCGTGGGCTCGAGCCGCGGGCTGTGGCGCGGCCTGAAGTGCGGACCAAGCTCGCCGGCCTCGAACCATTCACGATGGCGGCGTAAATCCTCCCCGGCACGGGGAGGGGGACCGCGCCTGAAAGGCGTGGTGGAGGGGGCTCTCCACCAAGCGTAACGTTCGTGGAGAGCCCCCTCCACCGCTCTGCGAGCGGTTCCCCTCCCCGTACCGGGGAGGAATTGGAAAACCGATGACCACCACCTCCTCCACCTCCTTCGTCAACATCGGCGAGCGCACCAACGTCACCGGCTCGGCGCGCTTCAAGAAGCTGATCATGGCGGGCGACTATCCCGCCGCGGTCGAGGTCGCGCGTCAGCAGGTCGAGAGCGGCGCGCAGGTGCTCGACGTCAACATGGACGAGGGGCTGCTCGACGCGCACCACGCGATGACGACGTTCCTGAAGCTGATCGCCGCCGAACCCGATATCGCGCGCATCCCGTTCATGGTCGACAGCTCGAAATGGAGCGTGATCGAGGCCGGGCTGAAGTGCGTCAGCGGCAAGCCGATCGTCAATTCGATCAGCATGAAGGAGGGCGAGGAGCAGTTCCTCGCCCAAGCGCGCAAGTGCATGGCCTATGGCGCGGCGGTCGTCGTGATGGCGTTCGACGAGGTCGGGCAGGCGGACACCAAGGACCGGAAAGTCGAGATATGCGAGCGCGCGTACAAGCTGCTCGTCGGGATCGGCTTCCCGCCCGAGGACATCATCTTCGATCCCAACGTCTTCGCTGTCGCGACGGGGATCGAGGAACATAACAACTACGGCGTCGACTTCATCGAGGCGTGCAAGGAGATCAAGGCGCGCTGCCCCCACGTCCATATCTCGGGCGGGCTGTCGAACTTCAGCTTCTCGTTCCGCGGCAACGAACCCGTGCGCCGGGCGATGCACAGCGTGTTCCTGTACTACGCGATCCCCGCGGGCATGGACATGGCGATCGTCAACGCCGGCCAGCTCGACATCTACGACGACATCGATCCCGAGCTGCGCCAGGCGGTCGAGGACGTCGTGCTCAACACCGATCCCGAGGCGGGTGACCGGCTGGTCGCGCTCGCCGAACGCTATCGCGGCACCGACGTGGTCGCGGAGAAGGCGGCGGCGGAATGGCGGTCGCTGGGTGTCAACAAGCGCCTCGAATATGCGCTGGTCAAGGGCATCGACCTCCACGTCGTCGAGGATACTGAGGAAGCGCGCCAGATCATCGCCGATGCCGGCGGCCGGCCGATCGAAGTGATCGAAGGCCCGCTGATGGACGGCATGAACGTGGTCGGCGACCTGTTCGGGTCGGGCAAGATGTTCCTGCCGCAGGTCGTGAAGTCGGCGCGCGTGATGAAGAAGGCGGTCGCGCATTTGCTCCCGTATATCGAGGCGGCCAAGGAGCCCGGCGCACGCGGCAAGGGCAAGATCATCATGGCGACCGTCAAGGGCGACGTGCATGATATCGGCAAGAACATCGTCGGCGTGGTGCTCCAGTGCAACGGCTTCGACGTGGTCGATCTCGGCGTGATGGTGCCGTGGTCGAAGATCCTCGAAGCCGCCAACGAGAACGATGCGGACATGATCGGGTTGTCGGGGCTGATCACGCCGTCGCTGGACGAGATGGTGACGGTCGCCGAAGAGATGAAGCGCGCCGGCATGACGATGCCGCTGCTGATCGGCGGCGCGACGACGTCGAAGGTGCATACCGCGCTGCGGATCGCGCCGGCGTATGATGGTCCGGTGGTGCATGTGCTCGATGCGAGCCGCGCGGTCGGCGTCGCGTCGACCCTGGTGTCGGACACGATCCGCGACGAGTTCGTGACCAAGACCGCGGACGAGTATGAGGCGGTGCGGATCTCGCGCGCGAACAAGGGGCAGAGCGAGTTGCTGCCCCTGGCGACCGCGCGCGAGCGCGCGTTCGTTGCGGATTTCGCGCTGAAACCGCCTGCGCCGGTGAAGCCTGGCGTGCATGTGTTCGCGGATTGGGATCTGTCGGATCTGCGCGACTATATCGACTGGACGCCGTTCTTTCGCGCGTGGGAGCTCGCGGGGAATTTCCCGGCGATCCTGACCGACGAGGTCGTCGGCGAGAGCGCGAGTTCGCTGTACGCGGATGCGCAGGCGATGCTCGATACGATCGTCGCGGAGAAGTGGCTGACCCCGCGCGGGGTAGCGGGGCTGTGGCCTGCGCGGCGTGAGGGTGATGATGTGGTTCTTTCCCCCTCCCGCTTGCGGGAGGGGTCA
Organism: Sphingomonas sp. PP-F2F-A104-K0414; assembly: GCF_004340945.1. Lineage (GTDB taxonomy): Bacteria > Pseudomonadota > Alphaproteobacteria > Sphingomonadales > Sphingomonadaceae > Sphingomonas. The sequence goes on along the minus strand of NZ_SLYD01000004.1, from coordinate 506,108 downwards.
GGGGAGGGGCGTGCCGCACAAGAAGGCCCTTCCCCGACCCTTCCCGCAATCGGGAAGGGGGCAGAAGACGAAGTACGTCTCCCCATGCTGCGCCAGCAGATCGCCAAGCGCGAAGGCCGCGCCAACATGTGTCTCGCCGATTTCGTCGACACCCAGGACGACTGGTTCGGCGGTTTCGCAGTCGGCATCCACGGGATCGACGATCACATCGCCCGCTTCAAGGCGGACAACGACGATTACAACGACATTCTGCTGAAGGCGCTCGCCGACCGCTTCGCCGAAGCCTTTGCCGAACGCCTCCACAAGCACGTCCGCACCGATCTCTGGGGCTATGCGCCCGACGAACAGCTCACCAACGAAGCGATGATTAAGGAACAGTATCGCGGCATCCGTCCGGCGCCGGGTTACCCCGCCTGCCCGGACCACAGCCTCAAGCCGATCCTGTTCGACCTGCTCGACGCGCCGACCGCGACCGGCCTCGAACTGACCGAGAGCTTCGCGATGTTCCCGACCGCCGCCGTCTCCGGCTTCTATTTCGGCCACCCGCAGGCCGAGTATTTCGGCGTCGCCCGCGTCGGCCGCGACCAGCTCGAAGACTATGCCGCACGCCGTGGCGCGGACCTCAAGACCGCCGAACGCTGGCTTCGTCCTAACCTCGACTAAGGTCCGGGCTCGCGCGCGGAACAACCGCCGCGAGCCCGCGCTTATTATGGGTCGACATGCGGAGACCCGATGACCGTTCCCCAGTATCTCTCGATCGCCACGCTGTTCGGGATGATGGCGCTCTTCATTTGGGGCAGGTTCCGCTACGACGTCACCGCGATCCTCGCACTGCTCGCCAGCATCGCGCTCGGCATCGTCAGCCCGAAGGACGCGTTCAAGGGCTTTTCCGACGACATCGTCATCATCGTCGGCTCTGCGCTGGTGATCTCGGCGGCAGTGCAGCGCTCTGGGATTATTGAGCTTGCTCTCGCCAAGTTCGCCAAGCGGGTGACCCGCGTCCGGTCGCAATTACTGCTGCTGACCGCGTCGGTCGGGTTCGCGTCGGCACTGGTCAAGAACATCGGCGCGCTGGCGATGCTGATGCCCGCAGCATTCCAGATGGCGAAGAAGAACGACACCTCGCCCTCGGTGTTCCTGATGCCGATGGCGTCCGCATCTTTGCTCGGCGGGCTGATCACGCTGGTCGGCACGTCGCCCAACATCATCGTCAGCCGCGTTCGCGAACAGATGACCGGACACCCGTTCGGGATGTTCGACTATGCCCCCGTCGGGCTCGGCCTGACGCTGATGGGGCTGATCTATCTGCGGTTCGCCTACCGGCTGCTGCCCCGCGATCGCCGTGCCGCGCCGACGATGGGCGAGGCGCTCGACATCAAAGGCTATGTGACCGAGGCGATGATCCCCGAGGCCTCGCCCGCGGTCGACGAGACGGTCGACGCGTTCCTCGACCGTCATGACCGCGAGGTGACGATCACCCGCATCCTCCGCGCCGGCATGCGCAGCGCGCCGCACGAGCACACGCATCTACGCGCCGGCGACACGCTGATCCTCGGCGGCGATCCCGACGCGCTCGAACGCGTGATCGCGCGCGACCGGTTGAAGCTGGAAGGCGAGGACCGGGAGAAGGCGGACGAGGACGACGACGACGAGGTCGGCGTGATCGAGGCGGTGATCGGCCTCGGCTCGGCGCTGGTCGGCAAGACCGCGGCGCGGCTCGCGTTGCAGGCGCGCTACGGCGTCAACCTGATCGCGATCTCGCGGCAGGGCGAACACCTCTCGCGCCGCCTCGCCAATACCGAGTTGCGCGCTGGCGACGTGCTGGTGTTGCAGGGGCCGCTTGAGCAGTTGCCTAGCAAACTGCGCGACCTCGGCTGTCTGCCGTTGGCGCAGCGCGAGATGCGGCTTGGCGTGTCGAAACGGAGCTGGTTGCCGATCGGCATCCTAGCCGTGGCGATGAGCGCGACGGCGATGGGGTTCGTACCCGTCGCAGTCGCGTTCTTTGCCGCGGCGGGGCTGATCATGGCGACCGGCGTGCTGCCGGTGCGCGAGGCGTACGATCATGTCGAATGGCCGATCCTGATCATGCTCGGCGCGCTGATCCCGGTCAGCGATTCGCTGCGCACCACCGGCGCGTCGGAGGTGATCGCGACCTGGCTGTCGTCGACCGCGGCGACGCTGCCGCCCTGGGGCGCGGTCGCGCTGATCCTGGCGGCGGCGATGGCGGTGACGCCGTTCCTCAACAATGCCGCGACGGTGCTGGTGATGGCGCCGATCGCCGCGACGTTCGCGGGCGATCTCGGGTTCCGGCCCGAGGCGTTCCTGATGGCGACGGCGGTCGGGGCGGGGTGCGATTTCCTGACGCCGATCGGCCACCAGTGCAACACGCTGGTGATGGGGCCGGGCGGGTACAGGTTCAGCGACTACGCGCGGCTCGGCGCACCGCTGTCGCTGCTCGTGCTGCTGGTAGGCACCCCGCTGATCGTCGCGGTCTGGCCGACGCACTGAGTCACCCGTCATCCTGACGAACGTCAGGATCCAGAGTTACGCGCGCCGTCCCATCGGCTCTGGATCCTGACTTTCGTCAGGATGACGGAGGGTTGCAGGGTCAGGCCCCGGCTTCGGCCGGCTTCCCCTCGCGTACGTCACCCGGCAAGCCGGTGATCGTCTTCACCTCCATGAAGTCCGTTAGCCCATACCGCCCGTTCTCACGACCGTTGCCTGACTGCTTGTACCCCCCGAACGGCGCGCCGATGTCCGGGCTCCACGAGTTGATGGTCACCAGCCCCGCGCGCAACCTCGGCGCGACCTTCGCTGCCGCCGCCGGATCGCCCGAGATCGTCGCCGACAGCCCGTATTCCGTCGCGTTGGCGATGCGGATGCCTTCGTCCTGGTTGCTGTACGACGTAATCGTAGCGACCGGCCCGAACGTCTCCTCCTGCGCGATCCGCATGTCGGGGCGCACGTCGGTGAACAGCGTCGGCTGGATGTAGAAGCCGGCGTTTCGCCCGTCCGGCCGACCTACGCCGCCGGTCACCAGCGTCGCGCCTTCGTCGATCGCCGACTGGATCAGCCCCTGGATCTTATCGAACTGCGCCTTGTTGACGACCGGGCCGATATGCTGGCCCATCTCGGCGGGATCGCCGACCTTGGTCTGCTCCATCATCGACTTCACGATCGCAGTGGCCTCCGCGACCTGGCTCGCATGCACCAGCAGGCGCGTCGGCGCGATGCAGCTCTGCCCCGAATTGGCGAGCACGCCGGCCACCGTCGGCGGTAGTACCGCGGCGAGATCGGAGCCCTCCAGCACAAGGTTCGCCGCTTTGCCGCCAAGCTCCTGATGGACGCGCTTGACCGTCGGCGCCGCCGCCAGCGCGACCGCGATCCCGGCCCGCGTCGAGCCCGTAAAACTCACCATGTCGACCTCGCGGTGCGCGCACAGCGCCGCGCCAACACCCGGCCCGTCGCCGTTGACGAGGTTGAACACCCCCGCCGGCACGCCCGCCGCATCCATGATTTCCGCCAGGATCACCGCGCACGACGGCGCCTCCTCGGACGGCTTCAGGATCATCGTGTCGCCCGCCGCCAGCGCAGGCGCGACCTTCGCGCAGATCTGGTTGAGCGGCCAGTTCCACGGCGTGATCATCGCGACGACGCCGAGCGGCTCGTGCACGACGGTCGCCTTGCCGATGACCTCAGAGAATTCGAACGCCGCCAGCGCCTTCGCGGTCGCCGAGAAATGCGCGAGGCCGGTGGGCGCCTGCGCCATCGACGCGAGCGCCATCGGTGCGCCCATCTCCTGCGACATCGCCTTCGCCAGATCGGGCATCCGCGCCTTGTATTCGGTCATGATCCGGCCAAGCACATCGAGCCGTTCCTGCACGCTCGTCTGGCTCCAGCTTTCGAACGCGTCGCGGGCCGCGGCGACCGCCTTGTCGACGTCGGCGGCGGTACCCAGCGTGATCTCGGTGCAGGGCTGTTCCGTCGACGGGTCGATCACCTGATAGACGGTGCCGCCCTCGCTCTCGACCCACGCGCCATCGATATACTGCTTCAAATAGCTTTTCATCGTGCCTCTCCGCATCTTGTCTCGCCAAGGAATGGGCTCGCCGGAGATCGGTTGCAACCCGAAACGCATGCCTTAGGTTGACCGGGAAATTCATCAGGAGGCCGGCATGGCGAGAGTGGCATTCATCGACAAGATCGGCGGTCCCGAGGTCATCCAGTGGCGCGACGTCGAACTGCCGCCACCGGGCAAGGGCGAGGTCTGGATGCGCAACACCGCGGTCGGGCTGAACTATATCGACACCTATCACCGCAGCGGCGTGTACCCGGTCGACTTGCCCTCGGGGCTCGGCAGCGAGGCTGCGGGCGTGGTGATGGCGGTCGGCGAGGGCGTCACCGACTTCGCGCCCGGCGACCGTGTCGGCACCTTCGGCCCGTCGCGCGGCGCGTATGCGACCGAGCGCAACGTGCCGGCGAACCAACTGTTCAAACTGCCCGACACGCTCGACGACCGCACCGCCGCGGCGATCCTGCTCAAAGGTACTACCGCCGAATTCCTGGTCGAGCGTTGCGCCAAGGTGCAGGCAGGCCAGACCGTCCTCGTCCACGCGGCCGCGGGCGGCGTCGGCCATATCCTGGTCGGCTGGCTGAAGGCGATCGGCGCGACCGTCATCGCCAGCGTCGGCAGCGAGGACAAGGCCGCGCGGACGCGGAAAGCGGGCGCCGATCATGTCATCCTCCACAAGTCCGAGGACATCGCCGCGCGGGTGCGCGAGATCACCGACGGCAAGGGCGTTCCCGTCGTTCTCGACGGCGTCGGCGGCGCGACGTGGAACGCGTCGCTCGACAGCGCAGCCAAGCGCGGGCTGATCGTCAGCTACGGCAATGCGGGAGGCGTGGTCGAAGGTGTCAATATCGGGGTTCTTGCGCGGAAAGGGTCGTTGTTCGTGACCCGGCCGACTCTGTTCGATTATTATGTCACGCCCGAGGAAAGGCACGCCGGCATCGCCCGCCTGTTCGCGATGCTCGACAGCGGCGCGATCACCCCCGAAATCGGCCAGACCTTCGCGCTCGAAGACGCCGCGGATGCGCATCGCGCGGTCGAGAGCGGGCGTACCTGGGGGAGCACGCTGCTGCTGCCGTAAGCTGTGATCGACTGGCTGATTGAGTGATAGCGAGACGGTGACCGATACGTTAACTGCCGCCTAACGCATTGTACGTAGGTCGAACATATGGTTCGTTCTTACAATTCCGCGGTGGCGATCTGCATCGCCGCACAGGGGATCGCAGTCGTCATCGGCTTCGCGGTACTGATGGCCTGGCCGCCGCGGCATGGCGAATATCTCCTCGTACCGGTCGGCACGAACGCGGCCGCGAGCCTGTTGCCGACCGCGGTCGCGGGCCATGCCCTGCTGATCGGTGCGGGGCCGTTGCCGAACAGCTACATCGTCAGGGGCGATCGTGCGCAATTGGCAGGGCTGATGATGGCGCATGGCGTGGTGCTGCTCGGCGCGTCGGGCGCAGCCTGCGGCGAGACGGCGGTCGCGGCATGAACCCCACCGACCTCCAGATCTTCCGCGCGCGCGGCATCGCCATCGTCGCGATCGCGGGCTGGGTCTGTACGCTATGGCTTGGCGTGATGGGGCTGTGGCTCGATGCCGACGGGCTCGTGCCGGTGCTGGTCGTCGCGGTGCTGGTCAATCTCGCGCCGACGCTGATGGCGGTGCGGCGGCGTCATGACCCGGTTGCGCGGCTGGTATCCGGCACGCCCGCCGCGGTGTATCCGGCGCTCGGCGTGTATCTGCTGCAGGGGCATGCCTGGCAGATGGATGCGCACATGTATTTCTTCGTCGCGCTCGCCGCCCTCGTGGTGCTGTGCGACTGGCGGCCGATCGCGCTCGCCGCCGGGCTGATCGCGGTCCATCATCTCGTGCTGGAGACGGCGGCGCCGGGCTGGGTGTTCACCGGTTCGGGCAATATCGGCCGCGTGATCATTCATGCCGCTGCGGTCGGGTTGCAGCTTGCGGTGCTGAGCTATGTCACAGTCCGGTTGCGTAGCCTGATGATCCGCCAGGAGACCGCGCGCTGCGAGAGCGAGACGCTCGCGAACGAGGCGATCGACAGCCGCAACCGGATGGAGGAGGCGATCACCGGGATGCGCGCGGCCGAGGCACGCGAGGCGCGCGAACGCCAGCGTCGGCTGGAGATCGAGCGCGAACTCGCCGCGCAGCGTGCCGCCGAGATGCTGGCGTTGGCGGAGGCGTTCCAGGCGTCGGTGGCCGATATCGTCGACTCGGTCGGGTCGGCGTCGACCCGGCTCGATGGGTCGGCGCGTGCGCTGAACGAGCTCGCGCAGGTCGCCACCCGCCAGACCGAAGCGAGCGCCGCCGCGGCTACGCAGTCGTCGGAGAGCGCGGGGCGATTGTCGGCACAGATCCATGCGCTGACCCAGTCGGTGACGTCGATCGCAAGCGTGGCCGAACAGCAGGTCCAGCTCGGGACCGAGGCGCGTACCGCATCGACGCTCAGCCACACGGCGATGATCGCGCTCGTCGAACGGACGCAGACGATCGGCAGCTTCGCTAACTCCATTCAACAGATCGCCGCCAAGACCAACCTGCTCGCGCTGAACGCGACGATCGAGGCGGCGCGCGCGGGCGATGCCGGCAACGGGTTCAAGGTGGTCGCGAGCGAGGTCAAGCAGCTTGCCGGGCAGGCGACCGGCGCGTCGAGTGAGATCCGTGCGCTGGCTGGCTCCGCGGAGCAGGGGGCGGGGGTCGCCAACGATGCGCTCGGCCGGATCGCGACGATGATCGGCCACCTCGCGACCGCCGCGGACACGATCCAGGCGGAGGTGCGGCATCACCACCAGACCGCGGCGTCGATCGAGCGCACCGCTGACAGCACCGCGGCGGGGATCGACAGCATGGCGGACGAGTTGCTTGGGATCGCGCGGGTCGCAGGCGAGACCGCGGGGCTGTCCGACATGGTCGCGCGCGCCGCAACCGGGCTGCTGGATACCGCGCGCCAGCTCCGCGCGGCGACCGATCGCTTCGTGATCCAGCTCAAGGCCGCGTAGCGCCTGGTTTGCGCATGGTTTGCGTGGGAGGGCGAAAGCGCGGTAGGGCGGGGGCCCCATTTCGGCGAGACGACGATGAGCCTGAACCTGTTGCTGGTCGAGGACGATGCGGTGTTCGCGCAGGCGATGGCGGAGGAACTGCGCGGGCTCGATCACCGCGTCACGGTCGCGGTCGATGGCCGCGAGGCGCTGGCCGCGGTCGACAGCGCGCCGTTCGATGCGGTGGTGCTCGACCGGATGCTGCCCAAGGTCGACGGGATGTCGGTGCTCGCGAGGCTGCGCGGCGGCAACATGACGGTGCCGGTGATCATGCTCACCGCGCTCGGCCGGTCGGTCGAGAAGGTCGAAGGCCTTGAGGCGGGTGCGGACGATTACGTGGTCAAGCCGGTCGCCGCCGCCGAACTCAGCGCGAGGCTGGCCGCGATCGTCCGCGGACGCGGCTGGACCGGCGGTAGCGCCGACACGATCCGCGCAGGCGACATCGTCGTCAGCCCGACCAAGTTCCGCGCATGGCGCGACGGCATCGCGCTCGACCTAGGCAAGCTCGAGTTCAAGCTGCTCGCCGAGTTCGTCGCCAATGCCGACGCGGTGCTGACGCGGGCGATGCTGGTCGAGCGCGTCTGGGGCTACGACTTCGCGCCGACCACCAACATCGTCGACGTCTATGTCCGCCACCTCCGCGTCAAGCTGACCGCGGCGGGCGGCGAGGACCCGATTGTGACGGTGCGCGGCGTCGGTTACATGCTGCGCGGCTGATGCGGTTCCGGTCGCTTCGCACGCTGACCGGGGCCTTCCTGCTGGCGTTCCTGGTCGCGACGATCGGGACCGGGGTCGCGATCCACAGTATCACGCTGCAGACGATCGAGCGGTTGGTCGATCGCCGCATCCTGGTCGTCAGCGACGCGATTGCCGGCGTGCCGGGCGACCGGCGGCCGCCCGACGTCTTTCGCCGGATCGATGCGGCGATGCGCGAGCGCGACACTGGCGATATCGGTTTGTTGCTGGTCGATGCGAACGGCCGTCGGCTCGGCGGCAACATCACCTTGTCGCGCCGCCTGCCGCTGGGCTTCTCGACGATCGCGCGCGACGACCGGATCGCCGGTTTGTCTGCCGGGCGCGCGCTGGTCCGCACCCTTGATGGCGGGATGACGTTGACCACGGTCGCCGAGACCGAGCCGTTCGACGACTACAACGCCGCGCGCACGCGGATCTACCTGATCGGGTTCGGCTCGATCGTGCTGATCGTGATTGGCGGCATGGTCTTCTTGGTCGTCACGATCGGCCGGCGGATCGGCGAGACGCGGCGCACGGTCGAGGCGATCATCGACGGCGACATGACGCGACGCGTGCCGATCCACCCGTCGGGCGGCGAGTTCGCGCACCAGGCGATGGCGTTCAACCGGATGCTCGACCGAATCTCGGACTTGATGGCGAGCATCAGCAACGTCTCGAACGACATCGCGCACGATCTGCGCACGCCGCTCGCGCGGCTGCGCAGCCAGCTTGCGCTGACTGTACGCCGGGCCGAGACGGCGGCGCAGCGCGAGGATCTCGAAGCCGCAATCGCGATGAGCGACGAGCTGCTCGCGATGTTCGCGGCAATGCTGCGGATCGCCGAGGTCGAGGGGGGGGATCGTCGCGCCGCGTTCGCGTCGTTCGATCTCGCCGACTTGGTTCGGGAGGTCGGCGACATGATGCAGCCGGTCGTGGTGGATAGCGGTCGGCACCTCGACATCGTCGTGAAGGAATCGGTTCAGATCGTCGGTGACCGGCAGTTGCTGGGCCAGGCGATGGTCAACCTGATCGAGAACGCGATCCGCCATACGCCCACGGGCACGCGGATCGAGATCGGCGTCGTCTCGACCAAGGCTGCGACGATGCTGACGGTGACCGACGATGGCCCAGGCATCCCGGCCGACCAGCGCAAACTGGCGCTTCGCCGGTTCGGGCGTCTGGACATCAGCCGTCACGATGTCGGGCATGGCCTGGGCCTCGCGCTGATCGATGCGATCGTTCGCCTGCACCGCGGCACGTTGTCGCTCGAGGACGCGGGACCTGGGTTACGCGTGGTGCTGAGCTTGCCACGCGGCTGAACCAACAAGTAAACCTCCCCCGCCAGGGGGAGGTGGCAGGCGGAGCCTGACGGAGGGGGCGGGGGCGACACCCTGTGTTTGGTATCCTCCCCCTCCGTCGCCTTCGGCGCCACCTCCCCCTTGCGGGGGAGGATCGTGAGGTCAGAACTTGACCGAGGCTTCCATGCCGTAGGTGCGCGGCGCGTTGAAGTTGCCGTAGTCGCCCAGCACGTTGTTGACGCTGCCCGATGTGAGGTTGGTCGTCGGGGCGCCCGGCAGGCTGTTCGACGGATCGCGGCGGAACACATACTGCTTGTCGAACAGGTTGCGGACCCAGGCCGAGACCGTCACCGCGTTGCTGCCGCCGACATGGATGTTCGCCAGTGCCAGACGCGCGTTGGCGATGAACGCCGGATCGTTCTTGGTCGCGAACTGGTCGAAGGTCTGCGTGGCCTGCGAGTAGTTGCCGTCGAGGTGGAACTTCAGGTCCATGTCGCTGATCGGCATCGTGTAGTCGATCGACCCGTTGGCGGCGTTGCGCGGCGTGAACACGATGTAGAAGTTCTGGTACACACCGGTCGACGCGATCAGCACCGGCGGGATCTTCGTGTAGGTGTACGCATAGCCTGCGGTCAGCGTCAGCCCGTCGACCGGCTGCACCGTCAGATCGGCCTCGATCCCGCGGATCTTGGTGATCCCCGGCGCATTGATCGTCACGAGGTTGTTAAAGCTGCCCGACGCGGTCGTCTGGATCGAGCTGATGTCGACCTGGCTGTTCTTGCGATCCATGATGTAGCCGGCGAGGTTCAGGCGCGCGCGGTGGTTCCAGAAATCGGTCTTCGCGCCGATCTCGTACGACTTCACGTCCTCCGGGTTGAACGTCTGGTAGTTCGAGGTGCGCGAGCTGGCACCGCCGGCGCGGTATCCGGTCGCGTATTTGGCGTACACATGGACCGAGTCGCTGGCGTCGTAAGCGAGCGTCGCCATCGGATTGAACCGGTTCCAGGTGGCGTCGAGCGGCTTGTAGCCGGCCGCGGTCAGCTGCGCTGCGGTTGCCGTGTCGTAGTTCAGGTTGCGCGAATAATGCAGCACGCCCTGCTTTTCGTCGCGCGTGTAGCGGCCACCGGCGGTCAGGTGGACGCGGTCGGTCGCGTTCCAGGTGACCTGGCCGTAGCCGGCATAGCTCTTCGAATGCACTTCCGAAGCACGATCGATCGAGCGACAGCCCACGAGCGAGCCGAACCCGCCCGACCCGGTGCAGGGATCGAGCACCGAGATCGTCGTCAGCGCCGAATTGAAGGCGAGCGAGTTCGGCGTCGCGGCGTCGTCGCTGATATGTTCGTTGAAGTAATAGAGCCCGGCGACGTAATCGAACTGGCCGACCGTGCCGACCGCCTGGAATTCCTGGCTGAACTGGTTCTGGTGAAGGTCGGCGAGGCTGTAGCGGCTGAAGTTGCACGCGGTGCCGGTGCACCCTGCGGCGACGACGGGGACGCGGTGATAGCCGCCGCTATTGTCATACTGGGTCGCGTTCACGCCGCGCCATGCAGTGATCGAGCGGAGTTCGATCTCGGGTGCGACGTCCCAGCGGATGTTCGAGGTGAAGCCGTGCGTCTTGTCGACGCTCGGCTGCTGCGGAACGCCGATATCGGCGACCTTCGCGCGGCTGGTGCCGTTGACCACGACCTGGCTCGGGAGCGGCTTCACGGTGCCGGTAAGCGTGGTGTAGTTGGTGCCGGGCAGGGTGCAGGCAGACGATGCCGATTGTGCACCCGCCTTGCAGCCGTTCGGGTTCACGTTGAGCAGCTGGCTGTAGAACGGGCTGTTCGAGTCATAGCCGTTGTCGTAGCTGAAATCGGCGGTCATGCCCGAGATCGGGTGGACCCGCGCGGTCGCCTTGAAGCCGCGGCGGTGATAATAGTTGAAGCCGGTCTGGCCCTCGAGCGGGTTCTTGGTGGTTGCATCCTGATGCTGGATGACGCCGTCGAGCTTCAGCGCCACGCCATAGGTTTCGGGCAGGTCGAGATGCAGCGAGCCGTTATAGCTGCCGTAGTTCGCGATCCCGCCGGTCGCGCTGCCGCCCCATTTGCCGCTCGGGCCCTTGGTGACGATGCTGAGCGCGCCGCCTTCGGTGTTGCGACCGAACAGCGTGCCCTGCGGGCCCTTGAGCACTTCGATCCGGTCGACGTCGAACAGCGCTGCGTTCAGGCCGTGCTGGCGACCGAGATAGACGCCGTCGATATAGACGCCGACGCCCTGCTCGCGGGCGGGCTGGTTGGCGTCGAGCGGCACGATGCCGCGGATGCCGATCGTCAGCGCGGACTGGCGCGCTTCGAAGGTCGCGACACGCAACGACGGCACGGCGCCGTCGGCGAGATCGTACAGGCTCTGGACGTGACGATCCGTCAGCGCCTGGCTGCTCAGGACATTGATCGCGATCGGCGTCTTCTGAAGGTTCGTCTCGCGCTTGGTCGCGGTGACGACGATCTCGCCAAGACCGGTCTGGTCGGCCGGTTCCACAGCTGCGGGGGCCGGATCGATCACGGGGTCTGCGGCAGCGGTAGCGGGCGCCGTATCCTTGGCGGCGGTCGGCGCGGGGACCGCGAGCACTGGCGACGCGATCGCGACCGTCAGGGCGGCGCCGGCCAGCAGCCGCAAGCGCAGGCTTGCTGAATTCAACATCGAGGAGTTCCCTTTTTCGGCAGTGTTTGCCTTGAAGGGCGCGATAGGCGGCGGTCGTGGCACGTCCGTTACGATTATAAGAATCGCGTGTCCGACGTTTTTAATGTTGGCTTAATGCGCGCCGCCGATGTCGCGCGAGATGACGAGGCTGTCATGTTTCTGTCATGCACGCGTAACGCGGCTGCCATCCGCAGCGGCTACCGCGCCTCCCAAGCCGGCTGGACAAAGCCGGGACATCCGGGGACCCATCATGACATCCAACCTGTCGCGCCGCTTTCGCGGCCCTGTTTTCGCGCATGGCTTGCTCGCCGGCTGCGCGCTGATGCCGTTGAGCATCGCCACCGCGCACGCCGGCCCGATCGCCGCCCCGATCGCCGCAACGCCGGTCGCGGCAACCCCGGTCGCCGTAACGCCAGTCGGGGCGCCGCGCGCGCCCGGATCGGTTACCGGCACGGTGTCGCAGGCTGGTAGCGGCGACTATCTCGATGGCGCATCGGTCTCGATCCCCGCGCTCGACCTGTCGACGGTCGTCGATCGCACCGGGCGGTTCTCGCTGAACGGCGTCCCCGCCGGCACGCACGAACTCGTGATCCGCTATGTCGGCTTCCCCGATGCGCGCCGGACCGTCACGGTCGCCGATGCCCCGGTAACGCTCGACGTGGCGATGACCGCGGCCGTTGGCACGGATGCGGGCGCAGGCGAGGGGGCGGAGATCGTCGTTTCCGGCTCGCGTCCGATCGCGGAATCCGAAGCCGCAGCGCTCCAGATCCAGCGCACCAGCCCCTCACTCGTCTCGGTCATCGCCTCGGACTCGATCGGTCGCCTCCCCGATCAGAACGTCGCGCAGGCGGTCAGCCGCTTGCCCGGCGTCGGCGTCCAGCGCGACCAGGGCCAGGCGCGCTACATCACGCTGCGCGGCGCGCCGATCAACTGGACCACGCTGTCGATCGACGGCATCAACGTCGTCAGCCCCGAAGGCCGCGACGCCCGGTTCGACTCGATCCCGTCGGCAATCGCCTCGCAGATCATCGTGCGGAAAGCCGTCACCCCCGACATGACCGGCGAGACGATCGCCGGCAATGTCGACATCATCACGCGCTCGGCGTTCGATTACCCGGGCATGAAGGTGCAGGCCAAGGGCGGCCTCGGCCATGTCGAACTCGGCAAGAAGACCGAATATGAGGGCTCGCTCGTCATCTCCGACCGGATCGACACCGGGATCGGCGAGTTCGGCATCGTCTCGTCCGCCAGCCTGTATCGCCGCGGCATGGTCACCGACAATTTCGAGACCGATTTCGAGGCGGTCAAGGAGGACAAGCGGCCCGGCTATCAAACGCGCAACTGGGCACGCGAGACCGAGAACAAGCTGTATCGCCTGACGCGGAAGAACTACTCGCTCTCGACCCGGCTCGACTGGCGCCCGGCGCCCGGCCACAAGCTGTTCGCGGAGACGATCTACTCGGCGTTCCAGGACGACGAGCAGCGCAATAACTACATCTTCGATCTCGACGACCAGCAGTCGCGTGCGCCGACCGGGAGCGCCGGCTGCACCGTCAACGCGCGGCCCGCATCGGGCACCACCGGCTATGCCGACATCTGCACCGGCAACACGCCTTTGCTCGGCACCGTCTACGGCGTCGATCTCAACGCGAACTTTACGGTACGCAAATACAAGCAGTCGGTGTTCACCAACACGGTCGGCGGCGATCATGAACTCGGCGAGTGGAAGGTCGCATGGCGCGGCAATTTCACGCGCTCGATCGACGACCGGACTCAGCCGGCGCAGCTGAACTACGAAAGCCCCAGCTTCACGAACGCCACCAACCGGCTGACCGTGGGCTATGACCTGACCGACCCGCAGCTTGCCAAGGTCCAGCTGTTCCGCACGATCCGCAACGCCGACGGAACGTTCTCGCGCGGTGCGCAGGTGACCGCGATCGAGGATTTCCCGACGTCGCTGACCCGTCTCCGCTCGCTGAAGGCGCAGGACGTGACCGAGGCGTACACCGCCAAGCTCGACGTCAGCCGCGAGGCGTCGCTATTCGGCGCGCAGACGGTGTTCACGGCGGGCGTCCGCTATGACGATCGCACCAAGACCGCGAACGAGAGCCTGCTCGACATCAACGGCGCAGCGCAATTCGCCGCCGCGGGAATCTCCACCAACTATTCCGCGATCGCCAAGTCCGGCGGGTTCCAGGGCGAGATCCCGCTCGGCTACACCTTCCAATATTTCGACCGCGACAAGGTGCTCGGGTTGGTCGACCAGGCGAAGACCGTCGCCAGCTATCTGCCGGTTGACGCGAACTATTATAAGGTCGGCGAGAAGGTCTATTCGGCGTACGCGATGGCCACGGTGACCACCAACTGGGGCAGCATCATCGGTGGTGCCCGCGTCGAGCATATCCGCAACGACGCGCGGGCGTTCTCGATCAATGCCGCAACGAGTGTGGCGACGCCGGTCGAGGCGAAATCGAGCCAGACGCTGGTGTATCCGAGCCTCCACCTGAACTGGGACGTCAACGATCGGATGAAGGCGCGGCTGTCGTTCAACACCGGCGCCGCACGGCCCGATTACGATCAGCTCCGCCCGAACCTGACCTATAACGACGCCAACCTGACCGTGTCCGGCGGCAACCCCGACGCGAAGCCCGAAAAGGCCAAGGGCGTCGACGCCTATGTCGAATATTACACGATGCCCCGCGGCTTCCTGTCGATCGGTGCCTATTACAAGGACGTCACCAACGTCCTGTTCGACTCGGTGCAGACCTTCGGCAGCACGATCCTCAACAGCGGCAATACCGATCGCTCGCAATATCAGTTCTCGACCGTCCTGAACGGCGGCAAGGGCTATATCATGGGCATCGAGGGCGCGATCCAGCAGCAGCTCGATCCGTTCACCGCCGATCTTGGCCTGCCGGACTGGATGGGCGGCTTCGGCATCCAGCTCAACGCGACGATCAACAAGAGCCGCGCGGACACGCCAGGCACGGCTGATATCCCGTCGCGGAAAGTACGGCTGCCCGGCGCGTCGGACGCGATCTACAATTTGATCGCCTATTACGAGAAATATGGCTTCTCCGCGCGCGTCTCGTACCAGAACCGCTCGGCATGGCTCGACGCGATCGGCTCGGTCGCGAAGGTCGGCGACACCGTCCGCGGCGTCGATGGCGGCGACTTCTACTGGGCCAAGGACAATGAGCTCGACGCATCGGTCCGCTACGCGATCAACGGCAATGTCGAAATCTACGGCGACTTCGCCAATCTGCTGAACGGTCCGGGCCGTCGCTATGTCGGGTCCTCGGCGTACACGATCGAGCACGAGACGTTCGGGCGCCGCTACACCGGCGGCGTGCGGGTGACGTTCTGATGCGCGCGCTTCCGTTTGCGGCGCTGCTCCTCGCGGGATGTGCGACGACCTCGGTCCCGGTGGCGATCGAGGCACCGATGGTCGCAGCGACCGCGGAGACCGACCCGGTCGATACCGCTGCCGATGCCGCGGACGATCCGGCGATCTGGCGCAACGCGAGCGATCCGGCCAAGAGCCTCGTCATCGGCACCGACAAGAAGGCGGGCATCCACGTCTACAGCCTGACGGGCAAGCGACTTAGCTTCACGCCTGCCGCCCGCCTCAACAATGTCGACCTGCGCGATCTCGGGGGACGTGTGATCGCCGCCGCGAGCGATCGCGCCGACGTAAATACCGCACACGTCTCGCTGTTCACCCTCGACACGGCGGCGGCAAAGCTCGTGCCGCTCGGCCGCTTCCCGGTCGGGCCGGGCGAGGCCTACGGCATGTGCCTCTGGACCCGCGCGCGCGACCACGCGCTGTTCGGCTTCGTCGTGCTCAAGGACGGCCGCATCGACCAGGTCGCGATCGACCTGTCGGGTGCGTCGCCCAAGGTCACGACAGTCCGCTCGATGAAGCTCGGCACCCAGTCCGAAGGCTGCGTCGTCGACGATCGTACCGGGCAGCTCTATGTCGCGGAAGAAGATGTCGGCCTCTGGCGCTTCGACGCCGATCCATCCGCACCCGTCACCGGGACCCCGATCGCCAAGGTCGACGGCAGGACGCTGGTCGCCGATGCCGAGGGTCTGGCGCTCGCACCCTCGGGCAGGACCGGCGGTTATCTGGTCGTGTCGAGCCAGGGCGACAACGCCTACACGCTCTACCGTCTGCCCGGCGTCACCTATGCGGGCCGGTTCCGGATCGGGGGCGGCGGCATCGACGGGACCAGCGACACCGACGGCATCGACCTGATGCTCGGCGATTTCGGCCCCGCCTATCCGGGTGGGTTGCTGGTGGCGCAGGACGGCGACAACGCGCCCGCCACGCAGAACTTCAAATATGTCGGTTGGGATGCGGTCCGGCGGGCGCTGAAACTGCGCTGACCGCCGCCACGCCGGCGCGCGCGCTACGCCGCCGCGATCGACAGCGTAGGGAGCTGGTCCGCGACCACCACGTGGCCCCGACCGGCGCTTGGCGCGGTACGGCGCTTTGTCGGCCAACGGGCGAGGGTCGATCCGTCGTGCGCGCGCCTTACGAGAGCCGGGCTACGATCACATCACATCGATGAAAATTTGGAGCGGGTGAAGGGAATCGAACCCTCGTCACTTGCTTGGGAAGCAAAAGCTCTACCATTGAGCTACACCCGCCGACACGCGTCGTTCGAGGCGTGGTGCGGTGTCCGTACCCGGCACGATCGTGAAGTTCAAGTATCAAGCGCACGCGGAACGTCCGCGGGCGTCCGACGCTGTAGCACCACGGGCGTCGTGCCCGAAAGGACCAGGGCATGTCGACCTCCACACCGATTCACACCGACCCGTCGGACGTTGCGCTGACCGATCCGTCGCGGACCGGCGCGTCGCGGACGGGCTTGTCCAAGCCGGTTGCGGCGTTGATCGTGGCCGGCGTGCTGGGCGCGAGCGCAGTGTTGGGACGGCGTAACGCGCCCGATCCCTCGCACCCCAAGACGCGGCGCTGGTACAAACGGCTCGACAAGCCGGGCTTCACGCCGCCCGACGCGGTGTTCGGCGCGGTCTGGCCGGTGCTCGAAACCGGGCTTGCGGTTGGCGGCTATCGACTGATGCGCGCGCCGGCCGATCCGCGTCGCAACGCCGCGGTTGGGCTGTGGCTGCTCAATACCGCGATGGTCGGCGGGTGGACCGAGTTGTTCTTCCGCAAGCGCGCGCTGGAGACGAGCGCGATCGCGGCAGGCGGGATGGTCGTCACCGGCGCCGCCTATGTCGCCACCGCCGCCAAGGTCGATCGGCCGGCGGCGGGGCTGGGCGTGCCGTTCGTCGCCTGGCTCGGCTTCGCGACGGTGCTCGCGACCCGGATCAGTCAGCGCAACGACACCCGACGATGAGCCGGCTGACCGTATGGCATGATGGCGACTGCCCGCTATGCCGGCGCGAGATCGCGCTGATGCGGCGGCTCGACCGGCGCGGTGCGATCGAGTTCATCGATGCGACCGATGGCGACGCCTCCTGCCCGATCGACCGGCGCGACCTGCTCGCACGGTTTCACGCGCGTGAGGACGGGCAGTTGCTCTCGGGCGCGGCGGCGTTCGCGGCGATGTGGCGGGCGATCCCGGTTCTGCGTCCGCTGGGGCTCGCTGCGCGCCAGCCGATCGTGCTGAGCCTGCTCGAGCGCGTCTATATCGGCTTCCTGCGCGTCCGACCTAAGTTGCAGCGCGCGCTGCGACGGCGCGAGGCGGTGAAGCCATGACCGTCACACGTGATCCGGTGTTGCCCGGACAGACCAGCGTCTGGGACTTCCCCCGTCCTGCGATCGCCGAGCGATGTGCGCGCCACATCCGCATCGAGCATCGTGGGCAGGTCATCGCGGATACGCGCGCGAGCGTGCGGACGCTCGAAACCAGCCACCCGCCGAGCTATTATATCCCGCCTGACGACGTGACGATGGCGCTGCTGCGGCGCTCTACGCATCGGTCGTTCTGCGAATGGAAGGGCGATGCGGTCTATTACGATCTCGTGCTCGATGGCGAGACGCACCGCGACATCGCCTGGAGCTATCCCGCACCGACCCGCGCGTTTGCGGCCTTGCGCGACCATCTCGCTTTCTACGCTGCACCGTTCGATGTGTGCACCGTCGATGGCGAGATGGTCGTGCCGCAGCCCGGCGGCTTCTACGGCGGCTGGATCACCGCGGATCTTGCCGGGCCGTTCAAGGGCGTACCCGGCAGCCGCTATTGGTAAGCCTTATTTGAGTCCGGCGGCCCGGCGCACCGCGAGTCCTGCGCCGGCCCAGTCGACGTCGTCGCCCTCCAGCGCGATCGCGGTGCGCAGATGATCGCGGACGATTCCGAGCAGCGGCATCGGCGTGCGCGAGGTGCTCGCGGCGGCATCGACGAGGTTCATGTCTTTCAGGCCCAAGGGGGCGGCGAAACCGGCCGGCTTGAACGCGTCGGCCACCAGCATGTCGCCATAGGTCTTGTAGACGGGTGCCGAGAACAACGTGCCGGTCAGCACTTCGAGCAGGGTCGCGCGGTCAACGCCGCCCTTTTCCGCCAGCGTCATTGCTTCCGCCATCGCCTCGACCGCGGCCATGATCATGAAATTGCCGCTGAGCTTGACCAGATTGGCGGCCGACGGCGTGGTGCCGACGCGAAAGACGCGCTGGCCGATCGCCTCGAACAGCGGTTCGCAGCGATCGATCAGATCGTCCGCGCCGGCTGCGACGACGAACAGCTTGCCGGCCTCGGCAGCGGGCGGGCGACCGAAAACGGGTGCCGAAATATAGCGATCCGAGTCCGCTGCGAGGCGGTCGGCGAGCGCGACGCCGATCGTGCTGTGCGACACGTGCAGCGCAGGCGCGTTCAGGATGCCATCGGCGCCGTACACCACGGCTTCGAGCGCGGTGTCGTCCGCGAGCATCGTCATCACCACGTCGCCCTGCGCGGCGGCTGCGGGCGTTGCGGCCAGCGTCGCGCCGGCTGCAACCAGGTCCGCCGCCTTGTCGGGCGAGCGGTTCCACACCGTCACCGCATGCCCCGCCTTGACGAGATTGGCGGCCATTGCGCTGCCCATCTGGCCGAGACCGATGAATCCGACTTTCATGCTCTATCCTTCCGACTGTCCGTAGCGGGCCAACGCACACCGCAGCGGATCGCTGCGTTAGGCGCGTAGCGGATCGCTGCGTCAGGCGCGCTGCGGGAGGCGGAGACGCGCGACCAGTCCGCCGGTCGGCGATCGGCCCAAGGCGAGACTGCCGCCGTTGAGTTCGGCGAGTTCGCGCGTGATCGACAGGCCGAAGCCGTGGCCATCGCTGCGTTCGTCGAGGCGGCGGCCGGGCAGCATCGCTTCCGCGATCGCGCTGTCGTCGAGGCCGTCGCCATCGTCGGCGATACCCAGCATCACCATGCCGTCGGCGGCGCGCGCATCGATCGTCAGCGTCGAGCGCGCATGGCGCCAGGCGTTGTCGAGCAGGTTGCCGATCATCTCGTCGAGATCCTGCGGGTCGATCGCGACCGCGAGATCGGTGGGGATGGCGCGTTCGACCGCGATCGGCCGATCGGCATGGATCCGCCGCAGCACCGCGAGCAGGTCGTCGACCGCGGGGGCGATCTGGGTTCGAACGCGGGCGCCGCCGGTCGCATCGGCGCGTGCGCGACCGAGATGATGGCGGACGCGGCGGTCGATTTGCTCGACCATGTCGCGGACATCGTCATCCGCGCCGGTCTCCGCCAGCTTGAGCGACAGCGCCGCCAGCGGGGTCTTGAGGCCGTGCGCGAGATTGGCGACATGCTGGCGTGCGTGCGCGAGCCCGGCGGCGTTCTGGTCGATTAGCGCGTTGAGTTCGGTGACGAGCGGTTGCAGCTCGCCGGGCTGGTCGTCGGGGACGTGGCGTTCGGTGCCAGCGCGGACCGCGGCGAGCGCCGTGCGGAGATCGCGCAGCGGACGCAGGCCGAACCGAAGTTGCACGAACGTCGCCAGCGCCAGCCCGATGCCGAGCAAGGCGAGCGAGCCGAGCAGCGGGATCATCGCCTCGCGCAGTGGTTCCTCGACGATCCGGCGGGGACCGATCGCGGTGATCGTCACGGGGCCGCGCGGCGTGGCGACGTCCATCGTGCGCGAGTGGAGGCGATCACCGTTGCGATCGCGCGTGTCACCGGCGTGGAGGGCGTGATCTTCGGGGCCACCGGGACCGGGAGGATGAGGGCGTCCGGGATCAGGCTGCGGGGCTGGAGGTACTGCGTCGATCGGTGGCGCCGGCTTGGGGGCGGGGGGTGTGATCGGGGGCAGGGGGCGGGTCGTGCCGCTATCGAAGCGACCGGCGGGGCCCTCGACCTGCCACGACCAGTCGGAGCCGGGTTCGCCGAATTCGGGCAGGTCGACCGCGCGCGTCCGGTCGAGCGTCGCGTCGGGACGGACCGCACGCGCCAGCACCGCGACCTGCGCATCGAGCCGCTCGTCGAGTCCGCGTGTGACAAAGCGTTCGAGGACATGACTGATCGTCACCCCCGCGAACAGCAGCGCGAGCCCGGTCGACAGCCCTGCGATGACGAGCATTCGCCCGAAGAGCGATCGAGGAATGAGGCGGAGGCGGGTCATCACGTGCGCCCGTTAAAGTGGGATGATCCGTGCCTTGAACCCCACCCCGGCGAAGGCCGGGGCCCAGGTGGAAAGGCTTTTATAATGGCGGACAACGTTCCGTTAGCACCGTCCCCCAACTGGACCCCGGCCTTCGCCGGGGTGGTGCATATCGCCATCACGCCCCGTCCGCCGTCAGCCGATACCCGCGGCCGCGTACCGTTTCGATCATCTGCGCACCGATCTTCCGCCGCAACCGGCCGATGATCACCTCGATCGAATTCGAATCCACGTCCGCGTCGCCCTCGTAGACCCGCTCGATCAAGTCGGCGCGTTCGATCACCACCTCGCGGCGGAGCATCAGTGCCGACAGCACGCGCCATTCGAACGCGGTGAGCTTCAGCGGCAGGCCATCGCGCTCGAACGTGCCGAGTTGCGCGTCGAACGTCAGCGGCCCGCATGTCACGCGCGCCGCAGCATGACCGGCGGCGCGGCGGACCAGCGCACGCAGGCGCATCACCACCTCCTCGACGCGGAACGGTTTCACCACATAATCGTCGGCGCCCGCCTTGAACCCCTCGACCTTCTCCGACCAGCCGTCGCGGGCGGTCAGGATCAGCACTGGCAGGTCGCGGCCCGCTGCGCGCCAGTCGCGGAGGACGGACAACCCGTCGCGCTTCGGCAGGCCAAGATCGAGCACCGCCGCGTCGTACAATTCGGTCGCGCCGAGATGGCCGCCGTCCTCGCCGTTGCTCGCGACGTCGACCGCGAAATGCTCCGCGCGCAACGCTCGCGCCAACCCGTCGGCGATCGCCGCATCGTCCTCGACCAATAATACCCGCATGCGCCTGTCCCTATGTCCAAGATCACAACGGAAACTGAACGGCTTGGTTCAGCGGGCGTCGGCAGCGTGCGCCTAGAAGGTGATTCGTCAACCAATGAGAGGAACGACGCAATGACCGAACATTCCCACACCGCGCCCGGCAAGCGGTTCAATCTCCGCCGCAACCGCCTGGCACTCGCCGCCGCCGGCTTGCTCGTGGTCGGCGGTGCCGCCGGCGCCGTCACCGTCGCCGCCACCCGTCCGAGCGTGACGATGGCGCCCGCAACCCCAGTCGCGATCCGCTCGCTCCAGTCGGACGGCATCGTCACGATCCGCGGCACCGTCGCCGAGCAATACGGCAACAAGTTCGTGATGGCCGACCGCACCGGCCGCGCGCTGGTCGATCTCGGTCGCGGCGGCGAGGGTAGCAACCTGGTCGCGACTGGGCAGCCGGTGACGATCCAGGGTCGGTTCGAGGATGGTTTCGTCCACGCCTCGTTCCTGGTCGCGCCCGGTGGCAAGGTGACCGCACTCGGCCCGGTCGGTGGCCCGCCGCGCGGTCCGCATGGCCCTGGTCCTGATGGTCCGGGTCGCGATGGTCCTGGTGGCCCTGGTGGCCCTGGTGGCCCCGGTGGCCCGGGTGGTCCGGGCGGCCCTGGCGGTCCGGGTGCTCCCCCGCCACCGCCGGCAGGGGTCGCACCGCCCCCGCCAGCCGGCATGGCACCGCCGCCGCCGCCGATGGCGCCGGGTGCAGCCCGCGCACCAGCCGGTGCGCTCCCCGCACCGGCATCGGTACCTGCCCCGCAGGCGACGCCAGCGACCTGAAGTCTGTGGAGCCGGGTAACACCGGCTCCATTTTTCAATCGGCGCGAACTCTACAATCCTCCCCCCCGCGGGGGAGGATCATTCTTTAGTGAGCGATCGACGCGACCCTTGGCGCTTCGGCGGGGCGTGATTGCGTGAACGGTGTGCGGACCCAGTAGCGGCCGGTCACGACCAGCGGCAGCGCGAGCAGCAGGCCTGCGCCGGCATCCCAGACGCCATCGCCGATCAGGCCTGCGCCGAGTCCGGCACAGGTCGACACGCCCAGCAAGATCGGCAGTGCGAAGATCTGGCGGTTGGTCTTGTGGGTCATGCGATTTCTCCCGCCATCACGACTTCGCGGACGCGCTGGTCGCTCGGACCGCCGCGACGACGCAGCCACAGATACAGCCCGCTGCCGAGCACGATGATCGTCAGTATGTCGAAAATGGCCCAGACGATCTTCATCGCGAGGCCGCCGTAATTCCCGAAATGCAGCGGCTGGGCGAGCAGCATCGCCTGCATGTACCAAGGCATTGGCACGACCGCGTCGAGCCGTCCGGTCGCGGCATCGACGAAGCCCGGCAGCAGCAGCTTCGACGTCAGCGGCGTCGCGCCCTTCAGGAACACGGCGTAGTGATGCTGGCTGCTGAAGACGACGCCGGGGAAGGCGATGAACTGCGGCTTCATCTCGGGCGCCTTGCGCTGCACCGCGTCGAGCGCCGCCTGCACCGATGCGCGCTGGGGCCCGAGCGGGGTGCGCGTCTCGCTGGCGATGATCTCGGCAAGGCCGTTCGATTTCCAGATGGCGGTGATCGGCACGACGAAGGTGTTGATCGTCCCCGTCACGCCGACGACGCTCGCCCACACCAGAGTGACGATGCTGAGCAGATTGTGGCGATCGAGCCAGCCGAGCCGCTTGCTGCGTCCGCGGCGCAGCGTGCCGAAGTCGAGCTTCGCCATGAACGGGGCGTAGAGCACGACGCCGGACACGATCGCGGCGAAGAAGAGCAGGCCCATCACGCCCAGGAAGATCTCCGCCCAGAAGCCGAGGAACATGTCGGTGTGGAGCTTCAGGATGAATGCCATCACGCCGGGGACGTAGGGCGGCATCTTAGCCCCGGTGCGCGCGTCGAAGGCGAGGAAATGCATTGCTGCGGGCGCCGCATCTGCGGTGGGGCCGGTCGTGACGTAGACGATCGGGCGCTCTTCGTCGAAGCTGATGTAGAGCGGGAGCTCGCCGGGGGCCGCCTTCGCCGCGCGGGCCAGAATGGTGTCGAGC
The DNA here is from genome assembly GCF_004340945.1 of Sphingomonas sp. PP-F2F-A104-K0414. Classification (GTDB taxonomy): domain Bacteria; phylum Pseudomonadota; class Alphaproteobacteria; order Sphingomonadales; family Sphingomonadaceae; genus Sphingomonas. The sequence continues at coordinate 482,811 of NZ_SLYD01000004.1, read as the reverse complement.
GAGAGCGATGGCGTATTCGCGGGTAGCGTCGCCATCGGCGCGGGCGGGTTGAGCCAGCCATCGATCTCCTCCTCGAAGATCAGCGGCAGGCCGGTCACGCACAGCATCAGCAGGAACGCGGTGCAGATCAGGCTCGTCCATTTATGGACGAGATACCAGGTCTTGATCGTGCCGCGGGTCATGTGCGGGCAGCGGTTCTGACGAGGGATATGATCTTCCGGGCGGTCACCGGGATACAAGTACAGAATTGATAACGATGTGCAATAGCGACGTTAGGGGCCTTACGAACTGATCCTCCCCCGCAAGGGGGAGGTGGCACCGAAGGTGGCGGAGGGGGGAGGAACACGCAACTGCGGTGATCCCTACCTCCCCCACCGTCTGGCAAGTGCCAGCCACCTCCCCCTTGCGGGGGAGGATTCTCGGTCAGGCCACGCCCGCGCCGCCCGTCACGCCGTAGACCTCACCGGTAATATAGCTCCCCTCCTGCGAGGCGAGCAGCACGTACACCGGGGCGATCTCCACGGGCTGACCCGGGCGGCCGAAATGGCTCTTCGACCCGAAGGTCTTGACCATCTCCCGCGGTTGGCCGCCGCTCGGCTGAAGCACCGTCCAGAACGGCCCAGGCGCAACGACGTTGGCGCGGATGCCCTTTTCGATCAGCTGCTTGGCGAGACCCTTGGTGTACGCGACGATTGCCGCCTTGGTGGTCGCATAGTCGAGCAGATTGTCCGACGGATCATAGCCCTGCACCGATGCCGTCGTGACCACTGCTGCGCCGACGGGCAGATGCGGGACGGCGGCCTGGACGAACCAGTGCAGCGCATAGACGTTGGTCTTCATCGTCTGGTCGAAATCGTCGGTCGAGATATCGGCCACAGTCGGCCGCGTCTGCTGGCGACCGGCGTTGACGACCAGCACGTCGAGACCGCCGAACGCATCGATCGTCTGCTGGACCGCGGCGCGACAGAACGATTCGTCCTTCACGTCACCGGGCAGCGCAAGCGCCTTGCGACCCTCGGCCTCGATCAGTGCGACGACTTCCTGCGCGTCGGCTTCTTCGGCGGGGAGATAGACGATCGCGACATCGGCGCCCTCGCGCGCATAGGCGATCGCGGCGGCGCGACCGATGCCGCTGTCGCCGCCGGTGATGAGCGCCTTGCGGCCGGTCATCTTGCCCGAGCCCTTGTAGCTCGTCTCGCCGTGATCGGGCTTCGGGTCCATCTTCGACGCGATACCCGGGGCTTCCTGCGGCTGCTGCGGGAAGGGGGGCTGCGGATATTGCGTGCGCGGATCCTGCATCGTGAGCCGGTCGGCCATGGGAAGCTCCTGTCTGGGGGGAACAGGGGCAACCGATGGCCGACCGATCGGGTTGCGCTTTACTTGAGCAGGATCAACGCCTTCGACAGCGTCATGTAGATCCCCCAGAGGATCGGCAGCCCGACCGCGAGCCAGGCGAACACGACCACCGGCGAGGTGCCGGTAGCCGTCGCGACCGTCCCGCCGGCCACCGTCTCGACCGCGACCGGCCTGTCGTCCGCGGGCATGTGGAATTTGGCGGCGACCGGCCGGACGAACAGGTTCGCGACGAACCCGGCGACGAGCATCGCCGCCAGCACCCAGAAGATCGGCGGGTAGATATCGCTCCGCGGCACGCCCGCCGCGATAGCGCGGTCCCGCATGTTCGCGACGAGCAACGGCCCGACCACACCCGCGGTCGACCACGCGGTCAGCAGCCGCCCGTGGATCGCACCGACATATTTCGTCCCGAACAGATCGGCGAGATACGCAGGCGCAGTCGCGAACCCGCCGCCGTACATGGAGGCGAGGATGCAGAAGACGAGGATGAACAGGCCGAGCGTCGTGCCGGCGAGCGCCGGTGCGGCGAATCCGTAAAGCACCGCGCCCGCGACGAGGATCGTCGCGAACAGCGGTTTCCGCCCGATCCGATCGGACAGCCACGCCCAGAAGAACCGCCCGCCGATGTTGAACAGGCTGATCGCGCCGACAAAGCCTGCGCCGACCGCCGCCGCCGCCTTCTTCTGGTCGTCGTCGAACGCGGTAAACAGCACGCCCGGCGCATCGATCAACCGTCCGCCGAACAGCTCCTGCAACATCGGCGAGGCGATGCCGATGATCCCGATCGACGCGGAGACGTTGAAGAACAGCACCAGCCACACGAGCCAGAACTGCGGCGTGCGGTGAGCGTCGGACAAGGCGACGTTGAACCGGCTGATCGATGCCTTGGCGCTCGTCGGCGAGGTCCAGCCGGCCGGCGCCCAGCCCTCGGCAGGCACGCGGTAGCCGATCGCGCCGGCCATCATGAACACGAAATAGACGCTCGCGAGGACCAGGAACGTCTGCCACACGCCGACGCCTGCAGGGCTCGCAAAATGCTTCATCAACAGATCGGCGAGCGGTCCGCCGATCATCGCGCCGCCGCCAAAGCCCATGATTGCCATGCCCGTGGCCATGCCGCGACGGTCCGGAAACCATTTGATCAGCGTCGAGACGGGCGAAATATAGCCGAGCCCAAGCCCGATGCCGCCGATCACGCCCGACCCGATCCAGATTAGCCAGAGCTGGTGCATCGACACGCCGATCGCGGCGATCCCCATGCCGCCACACCAGCAGAACGCGGCGACGACGCCGGCTTTGCGCGGGCCGGCGCGCTCGAGCCACCCGCCCCAGATCGCGGCCGACGCGCCGAGCACGACGAAGAACAGCGTGTACGTCCAGACGAGGTCGCTCACCCGCCAGTCGCAGGTCGTCGTGGTCAGCGCGCCGAGCAGCGAGAGGTCCTTGCAGACCACCGGATCGGTGATCCCGATCGCACGCGACAGCGGCAGCCAGAATACGCTGAACCCGTAGGCCATGCCGATGCACAGGTGGATCGCGAGCGCGCAGGGGGGCACCAGCCAGCGGTTGAAGCCGGGGCCTGCAACCGTGCGCGCCCGGCTCAGAAAGCCGTCCGCGCCCGAATCTCGTCCGCCAAATTCGCCTGTGTCAGCCATGTGCCCCCCGATTATCTGCTTATATTCGGGGACGATGGCCGATCAGGCGGTTAATGTCACCTCAAGCGGTTCGAACCCTTCGATCGTCGCGCGCACGGTCTGTCCGCGCTGGATCGGGCCGACGCCGGCGGGGGTGCCGGTGAAGATCAGATCGCCGGGCGCGAGTTCGACGAAGGTCGACAGCGTCGCGATGATTTCGGGGACGCTCCAGATCATCATCGACAGGTCGCCCGACTGCCGCGTCTCGCCGTCGACCGTCAGCGCGATGCTGCCCGATGTGGCGGGGACGCCCGGCGTCAGCGCCGCAATGGGGGCGGAGCGGTCGAAACCCTTCGCCATGTCCCACGGCCGCCCGATCTTCTTTGCCGCCGCCTGGAGATCGCGGCGCGTCAGGTCGATGCCGACGCCCGCGCCGAAGATCATCGCTGTGGCATCCTCCACGGCGACGTCCTTGCCGCCTGTGGAAAGCGCGACGACCAGTTCGACCTCGTGATGAAGGTCTTCGGTCTGCGGCGGGAAGGGCAGGGTGCTGCCGTTCGTCACCACCGCGTCGGCGGGCTTCGAAAAGAAGAACGGCTCCTGCCGGTCGGGGTCCGACCCCATCTCGCGCGCGTGATCGGCATAGTTCTGGCCGACACAGAAGATTCGGCGGACGGGAAAGCGGTCGGTCGTACCGGCAATGGCGATCGTCGGGGCAGTGACTTCGGGAATATGCATGATGGCTCCTTTGGCGGCCTTCATCACGTGCCCGGCCGCGGTTTGCAACGCAGGCGGAACGTCCTCGGGCACGATGGGTTGGGCCTGCATACCCCAGGAAAACCTGCATTCGCAGTGGAGATACCGATGCCCAGCACCCAACCCGTGCGTTTCGACCCGTCGGTCGAGACGATCGCTCCCGATGAAGCGGAGACGTTGCAGGGCATGAAGGATTCGTTCCGGGAAATCCTGGAGACGACGTCGCAGGATTACGGCCATGCGGTGCGCGCGGTCCATGCCAAGGCGCACGGCATCGCGCGCGGGTCGATCACGATCGCCGACGGCCTGCCGCCGATCCTGGCGCAGGGCATCTTCGCGACGCCTGGCCGGCACGAGGCGGTGATCCGCATCTCGACCAATGCGGGCGATATTCTCGACGACAGCGTCAGCCTGCCGCGGGGGCTCGCGCTGAAAATTCTCGATGTCGCGGGGGATCGCCTGCCGGGGTCCGAAGGCGACACGACGCAGGACTTCATCATGGTCAACGCGCCCGCCTTTTCCGCCAAGGATCCCAAGGCATTCGGCAAGAACCTCAAGCTGCTGACCAAGACGACGGATCGGTTCGAGGGGGTGAAGAAGGCGATGTCGGCCACGTTCCGCGTCGTCGAGTCCGCGCTGGAGGCGGTCGGCGCGCAGTCCGCGACGCTGACGACGCTCGGTGGCGCCAAGCCCGTGCATCCCCTGGGCGAGACCTATTATTCGCAGACCGCGTTCCGGTACGGCGACGCGATCGTCAAATTCGCGCTGTTCCCGGTATCCCCCGAACTGACGAAACTGACCGGCAGCCTCGTCGATATCACCGCGCGACCGGACGCCCTGCGCGAGGTCGTCCGCGACGCCTTCGCCGAGCATGGCGGGACGTGGGAGTTGCGCGTGCAGATCAATACCGATCTCGATGCGATGCCGATCGAGGACGCGTCGGTCGTCTGGGACGAAGCGGTCAGTCCCTATGTGACGATCGCCAAGCTCGAAATCCCGGTGCAGGTGTCATGGGATCAGGGCAGCAGCGAGCGGACCGACGACGCGCTGGTCTATAGCGTGTGGAACGGGATCACGGCGCACCAGCCGCTTGGCGGGATCAATCGCGTGCGCGAGGAAACTTACGAGATGTCGGCAGAATTCCGCGGCAAGTTCAACGGGTGCCCCGTGCATCAGCCATCGACGTTGTCCGACCTTGCCTGACGCATCGGCCAAGGGGGGCACGTCGTTGAAGCTGTTCCATGTCAGCGACGTACATTTCGGTGCGGAAGACCCGGCGGCGATCGCGTGGTTTTCCGAGCGGGTCGCGGTCGAGAAACCCGACGCGGTCATCATGACCGGCGACCTGACGATGCGCGCGACCAAGGACGAGTTCCAGCGTGGCGGCGACTGGCTGCGCTCGCTTGGCGTGCCGGTAACCTTGGAGGTCGGGAACCACGACATCCCCTATTATTGGGATCCGTTTCGGCGGCTGTTCGCACCCTATCAGCGCTATGCCGCAGTCGAGCAGATGATCGAGCGGCCGCTGGAGTTGCCCGGCGTGACCGTCGTCCCGCTCAAGACCACCGCGCGCGCGCAGTGGCGGTGGAACTGGTCGAAGGGCCGCGTGAGCCCCGGTTCGCTCAAGCGCGCGCTGGCGATGATCGCGGACGTGCCAAAGGGCAATTTGATCTTCATCGGCGCCCATCATCCGTTGATCGAGGGCGGGACGACCGGGACGGCGAAGACGCGCAACGGCGACGAGGCGCTGACCGCGCTCGCCGAGGCTGGCGCGCATGCGGTGTTGTCGGGGCATGTCCACGATCCGTTCGACGTGCCGGTCGAGCGCGAAGGGCGCATCATTCGGATGATCGGTGCCGGCACGCTGTCGAAGCGCACGCGGGGGAGTCCGCCGGCGTTCAACGAGATCCGCGTCGAGGGTGGGCGTTTCGAGACGTTGGCGCGGACGCTGTCGGACGAGAAGAAGCACTCGATCACGAGTGACGTCTGAAGAAATCTACGATCCTCCCCCTGGCGCGGGAGGATCGAGCACTGACCTTAGTCCGGCGCCTTCCCGGAGTTGAACTCGATATCGATCTCGACCCAGCCGCCGAGGATCTGCTTGCCACCTACGCGTGGCGGGCGGACGCGGAATTGCCACGCCGCTTGCCGCATCGCGCGGGCCAGCCCCGACCCGACCGGCGACTCGCTCAGCGCACGGCAATTCTCGACCTGATAGTTGGCGATCATCCGGCACGCGATCTTCGCCCAGCTGTTGGGCGGCGGCGGGCTCTTGAGGTAACCGTTGAGCTCCGCGTCGGTCGGGCGCCGATACCATTCGACCTTGTACAGGCGCTCGCCACCAGGGCCTTCGCCGGGACCATAGGCTGCGCCACTGTCCTTGCCCTTTCCCGAGCCGCTGCCGCCGTCTCCGCCGGCAAGCTGGTCGTCGGGATGCGATGGCATCTTCGAGATATCAGCGGCGTCGAACATCTCCATCCCGCCGAGCATCTTGATCGGCAGGGGCGGGGGCGACTTTGGCGGCGCGGGCGGTGCCTGTGCGGAGTCTGCACGCGGTGCGGCGCGCGGTGGCGACCCACCGCTTGCCCGCTTCTGCTTGGTCGGCGACGGTGTGCGCTTTTGCGGTGTGGGCGCGGTCTGGTCCGGCGCGATCTGGAATGTGACCGGATCGCGGCGCTCCTCGGGCTTCACGACGGCCGAAGGCGTCAAGCGCAACAACAGCAACAGGATCAGGATATGCGCGATGACGGTCAGCACGAACGCGCCACTGCGCCGGCGCGCCGAGCCGCGCGTCTCGATCGACGAAGGATGGTACGCCGACCGCATCGGCTGTTCGCCTAGCTGCGCCAAGGCGCGACGGCAACGCCTGGCGTCGATGATCTTTTTGTCACCATGGTCACTGAAAACTGTCGACCAAGTCAGCCGCGCACAACGACGAGCGCGGCGATCGCGTCCGCAGCAGCTTCTGCGCCGTTCTCCCGCGCAACCTGCGCGCCGACCTGCGCGGCCGTCTCGCGCATTCGGTCGGTCAGGATGGCGGTGATGGCAGCGCCGGCGCGCATGATCGTGAAGTGCTTCGACGACAGCGTCTTGCCGACGCCGATCGATTGGATGCGGTGCGCGTTGTCGTACTGATCACCCATGTGCGGGACGACGAGTTGCGGCTTGCCGGCCCGCAACGCCTGGCCGGTCGAGCCCGCGCCGCCGTGGTGGACGATCGCGCTGGCCTGGGGGAACAGCAGCGAGTGCGGCGCATAGCGGCAGACATGGATATGTTCGCTGGCCGTTGCCTGATCGTCGCTGCCTGTCAGCAGTACCGCGCGTCGGCCAAGTGCTCGCGCGGTCGCCGCTGCGGTGGTGTAGAAGTCGCCCGGCGCAAACGTCGCAAAGGATCCCAGCGTGAAGACCAGCGGCGGTGGACCGGCGGCGAGGAACGCCTCGAGCGCGGGATCGCGCCTTTCGGGCGCCCCGGTATCGCTGTCGAAAATCGCAAAGCCGGTGACGCGCGCAATGTCCGGCAGGTCAGGCTGGCGCGGCGCGATGGCCGGCGAATAGCAGCACAAGGTCAGGTCGGCGCTCACGGGCGTCTCGAGCAGCAACGCCTGGCGTGACGGCGGCAGGCCGCGTGTCTTGCGAACCGTATCGACGTGCCGTCCATACCGATGTCGCAGGACTCCACGCATGACCCGGTACACCGACCGGTTCCAGGCGCGGCCGATCGGCCCGGTCGGTGCGTGGGCCATCATTGCGAAGTCGGGCGTGCGGGGTGGCGCATAGGCGGAGAAGGTCGCCATTGGCTGGAGCAGAACGTTGACCAGCGGCACGTTGCGCGTCTCCGCGACTATCGGCGCGGCGAACACGAACAGCGAGGCGACCAGTACGACCGCGCCCTCCATCGCGTCGTCGAGCGCCGTGGTGCTGTCGGCTAGCCACGGCATCAGGATTCGGTTCATCAGATAGGTCTGATCCGACATGATGCGCTTTGCGACCTGGTCGGGCGGCATGCCCAAAGTCTCCGTCAACGCGTCGAACCCGCCGACGATGGCGATGCCGGTCAGCCCCGCGGCTTCGACCTTGGCGACGTGATCGGCAGGTACCGCCAGCACGACCGCGAACCCTCTGGCCTTCAGCGCAAGGCCGATCGCGATGAAGGGATGCAGGTCGCCGAGCGAGCCGATCGTGGCGAGGACGATCTTTCGCATCGGCTCTGTGTTGTCCTTCCCGGCCGCTAATTTCGACAGCACCCGCCGCAGCCGTACAGCGGGAATGCGACTCCTTTGTTGCGGAGAAATCGTCGATGCCGTGGTGCACAGCATGAAGCCACGCGCGCTAAGGGGGCCGATCTACTGTCAGCTCGGACCGCCAGATCCGCATTTTCCGCGTCATGCCGGACAAGTTCCGGGATTCACGGTCGCGCAAATCGAAAGACGTGTCTTGCAGAACGGGGAACGCCGGACCGCGTCGGTATCCCTCTCGAGTAAGAGCCGACCCGCAGTTCGACGGCGGCACCTTCTTGTTCTCCCGCGAAGGCGGGAGCCCAGTCTGGATCCCCGCCTTCGCGGGGAAACAGCTTACCTTACAGCTGTACCCTCCGAACCCATCAAACCGACCGGGAAATTCGGGACTGAAGCCCTTTCAATGCTCTGAAGGTCGATCAGTCCTTCTCTGCATCTGCGCGCCAAAACGAAAAAGGCCGCCGCCCGGTATCCCGGACGGCGGCCTTTCTTTTAGTCAGCGCGGAAGGCGTCTGACGAAACCGATTACTCGGTCTCGTTCAGATACTCGCCGGCATCCGCGTCGGTGCCGGTGCCCGAGGTGACGACTGCCGCGAGCGGATCCTCACCCGTGCCGCCTGCATCACGCGGCGAACGTGCCAGTTCGGCAGCATGCTCGTCGGCAGCCGACATCGGTGCCACGATCGACACCTCCGCCATCTTGCGCTGCTGGACGCGCATCGCGGCGTCGCGGCTGTTGGCCACGACACGCAGGCGGTTGAGGCCTGCACCGGTGCCTGCCGGGATGAGCCGGCCGACGATCACGTTCTCCTTCAGGCCCATCAGCATGTCCTGCTTACCCTGGACCGCGGCCTCGGTGAGGACGCGGGTGGTCTCCTGGAACGATGCCGCCGAGATGAAGCTGCGGGTCTGCAGCGATGCCTTGGTGATGCCGAGTAGGATGGGCTTGCCCTGTGCGCGCGTCTGCTTCTTCTCGAGCTTCTCGTTGGTCGCGTCCATTTCCTCGCGATCGACCTGCTCGCCCTTCAGCAGCGTGGTGTCGCCGCCGTCGGTGATCTCGACCTTCTGCAGCATCTGACGAACGATCGTCTCGATGTGCTTGTCGTTGATCTTCACGCCCTGGAGACGATAGACCTCCTGGATTTCCGACACGAGATACTCGGCGAGGGGTTCGATGCCCATCGTCTCGAGGATGTCGTGCGGATCGGGCGAACCGCCGATCAGGTTATCGCCGCGCTTGACGTAATCGCCTTCCTGGACGTCGATCACCTTCGACTTCGGCACCAGATACTCGACGACGTCGCCGCCATCCTCGGGCTGGATGCCGATCTTGCGCTTCGCCTTGTAGTCCTTGCCGAACACGACGCGACCCGAGATCTTGGCGATGATCGCCGAGTCCTTGGGGATACGCGCCTCGAACAGCTCGGCAACACGCGGCAGACCACCGGTGATGTCGCGCGTCTTGGCGCTTTCGCGGCTGACGCGGGCCACGACGTCGCCGCCGAACACCTGTGCGCCATCCTCGACCGACAACGTCGCGCCGATCGCCAGCATGTAACGACCGGTCTCGCCCGACGTCTCGTCGAGCAGGGTCATGCGCGGACGCAGATCCTCCTTCGACTTGGTCGCCGCACGATATTCGATCACGACGCGCTGGGCGATGCCCGTGGCTTCGTCGGTCTGCTCGGTGAGCGTCTTGCCCTCGATCAGGTCGACATACTTGATCGTGCCCGGGTTCTCCGTGATCACCGGCATGGTGAACGGATCCCACTCGGCCATCCGATCGCCGCGCGACACGATGTGACCATCGTCGAACAGCACGTACGCACCGTAGGGGATGCGATCGACCGAGAGCTCGCGGCCGTCCATGTCGACGATCGCGATTTCACCCGAGCGGCTGAGCACCACGCGACGGCCACGCTGGTCGACGATGATACGCAGATCGCGGAACTGCACCGTACCGTCAGCGTGAGCTTCGAGGTTCGACGTTTCGTTGAGCTGCGCTGCACCACCGATGTGGAACGTACGCATCGTCAGCTGCGTGCCCGGCTCACCGATCGACTGCGCGGCGATGACGCCGACAGCTTCACCGATGTTGACCGGCGTACCGCGGGCCAGATCGCGCCCGTAGCACTTGCCGCAGACGCCGATCTTCGACTCGCAGACCAGCGGGCTGCGGATCTTGCACGACTGCGTACCGAGGCCTTCGATCGTCGTGATCATCGGCTCGTCGAGCAGCGTGCCCGACGGGATGACGACCTTGCCGGTCTTCGGATCGACGATGTCTTCCGCGGTCGTACGACCGAGGATGCGCTCGCCGAGGCTTGCGATCGTCGAACCACCCTGGAGAATGGCCTTCATCTCCAGAGCGCGGGTCGTGCCGCAATCCGGTTCGATGATGACGCAATCCTGCGACACGTCGACCAGACGACGCGTCAGGTAGCCCGAGTTCGCCGTCTTCAACGCCGTATCCGCGAGGCCCTTGCGAGCGCCGTGGGTCGAGTTGAAGTACTCCAGGACGGTCAGGCCCTCCTTGAAGTTCGAGATGATCGGCGTTTCGATGATCTCGCCCGACGGCTTGGCCATCAGGCCACGCATACCGGCAAGCTGCTTGATCTGTGCCTGCGAACCGCGGGCACCGGAGTGAGCCATCATGTAGATCGAGTTGATCGGCTTTTCACGACCGGTCTCCTCGTCGACCTTCACCGCACGGATCTCGTCCATCATGGCGTTCGCGACCTGGTCACCGCAACGGCTCCAGGCGTCGATCACCTTGTTGTACTTCTCCTGCTGCGTGATCAGACCGTCCTGATACTGCTGCTCGAAGTCCTTCACGAGCGCCTTGGTGTCGTCGACCAGACCAACCTTGGCATCCGGAATGATCATGTCGTCCTTGCCGAACGAGATGCCGGCACGGAACGCGTGGCGGAAGCCGAGCGACATGATCGCGTCGGCGAACAGCACGGTCTCCTTCTGGCCGGTGTGACGATAGACCTCGTCGATCACGTCGCCCACGTCCTTCTTGGTGAGGAGGCGGTTGACGGTGTCGAACGGCACCTTGTGGCTGTGCGGCAGGCACTCGCCCAGCAACATGCGGCCCGGGGTCGTCTCGTACCGCTTGAGGTACTGCTTGCCCTTCTCGTCGGTCTGCGGAACGCGGCTGATGACCTTGGTGTGCAGCGTGACCGCCTGGGCGTTCAGCGCCTGGTGCACTTCGGCCATGTCACCGAGCAGCATCCCCTGGCCCGGCTCGTTCTCCTTCATCATCGACAGATAATAGAGGCCGAGGACCATGTCCTGCGACGGAACGATGATCGGCTTGCCGTTGGCGGGCGACAGGATGTTGTTCGTCGACATCATCAGGACGCGCGCTTCGAGCTGCGCCTCGAGGCTCAGCGGGACGTGCACGGCCATCTGATCGCCATCGAAATCGGCGTTGAACGCGGAGCAGACCAGCGGGTGAAGCTGGATCGCCTTGCCCTCGATCAATACCGGCTCGAACGCCTGGATGCCGAGACGGTGAAGCGTCGGCGCACGGTTCAGCATGACCGGATGCTCGCGGATCACCTCGTCCAGGATATCCCAGACTTCCTTGCGCTCCTTCTCGACCCACTTCTTCGCCTGCTTCAGGGTCATCGACAGACCCTTCGCATCGAGGCGCGCGTAGATGAACGGCTTGAACAGCTCGAGCGCCATCTTCTTCGGCAGGCCGCACTGATGCAGCTTCAGCTCAGGCCCGGTCACGATGACCGAACGACCCGAATAGTCGACGCGCTTGCCGAGAAGGTTCTGGCGGAAGCGGCCCTGCTTGCCCTTGAGCATGTCGGACAGCGACTTCAGCGGACGCTTGTTGGCGCCCGTGATCGTGCGACCGCGGCGACCGTTGTCGAACAATGCGTCGACGGCCTCCTGGAGCATGCGCTTCTCGTTGCGGACGATGATGTCCGGCGCACGAAGCTCCATCAGGCGCTTCAGGCGGTTGTTGCGGTTGATCACGCGGCGATACAGATCGTTCAGATCCGACGTCGCGAAACGGCCACCGTCCAGCGGCACCAGCGGGCGCAGCTCGGGCGGGATGACCGGAACGACCTCGAGGATCATCCACTCGGGGCGGTTGCCCGAATCGATGAAGCTCTCGACGACCTTCAGGCGCTTGATGATCTTCTTGGGCTTCAGCTCGGACTTGGTGACCGCGAGCTCTTCGAGCAGCGCGGTACGCTCACCGACGAGATCAAGCGATTCGAGCATGATGCGGACCGCTTCGGCACCGATACCGGCCGAGAACGCGTCCTCGCCATACTGGTCCTGCGCGTCGAGGAGCTCGTCCTCGGTCATCAGCTGGTACTTCTCGAGCGGGGTCAGGCCCGGCTCGATCACGATGTACGCCTCGAAGTACAGCACGCGCTCGAGCTGCTTCAGCTGCATGTCGAGCAGCAGGCCGATGCGCGACGGCAGCGACTTCAGGAACCAGATGTGCGCGACCGGGGCGGCGAGCTCGATATGGCCCATCCGCTCGCGGCGAACCTTCGAGACGGTAACCTCGACGCCGCACTTCTCGCAGACGATGCCCTTGTACTTCATGCGCTTGTACTTGCCGCACAGGCACTCGTAATCCTTGATCGGACCGAAGATGCGCGCGCAGAACAGGCCGTCACGCTCGGGCTTGAACGTGCGATAGTTGATGGTCTCGGGCTTCTTGATCTCGCCGAACGACCACGAACGGATCTTGTCCGGGGACGCGATGCCAATCTGGATCTGGTCGAACGTCTCGGTCTTGGCGACCGGATTGGCGAAGGGGGTCATCTCGTTCATGAGCTGTCCTTAGGAAAAATCTTCCCCCCTACCGCTTGCGGGAGGGGGAGGGGCCCAGCCTCTTCAGGCTGGGAGGGGGTGGGCGCCCGGCATCGACGTCGCGCTTCGCTGCCGGCCGGGAGCCCACCCCTCGGTCCCCTCCCGCGAGCGGGAGGGGAGGGCAAAGGAACTACTCCGCCGCGATCTGGATGCCGTCGCTGTCGAAGCCGGGCTCCGACTGCTTCAGGTCCACATTCAGGCCGAGCGAGCGCATTTCCTTGACGAGCACGTTGAAACTCTCCGGGATGCCGGCCTCGAACGTGTCGTCGCCCTTGACGATCGCCTCGTAGACCTTGGTGCGGCCGACCACGTCGTCCGACTTCACCGTCAGCATTTCCTGCAAGGTGTACGCCGCGCCGTAGGCCTGGAGTGCCCAGACCTCCATCTCGCCGAAGCGCTGCCCACCGAACTGCGCCTTACCACCCAGCGGCTGCTGCGTGACCAGCGAGTACGGCCCGATCGACCGCGCGTGGATCTTGTCGTCGACCAGATGGTGGAGCTTCAGCATGTAGATGTAGCCCACCGTCACCTTGCGATCGAACTGATCGCCGGTGCGGCCGTCGAACAGGTCCGACTGACCCGACGTGTCGAGGCCCGCCAGCGCCAGCATCGCCGAGACGTCGGCTTCGCGGGCACCATCGAACACCGGCGTCGCCATCGGCACGCCGCCCTTCAGGTTCTTGGCAAGCTCGACGATCTCGTCACCCGTGCGGGCGTCGATCTCGGCGTGATACTGCTCGCCGTACACCGTCTTGAGGCGATCGCGGACCGCCTCGGGCATCGCACCCGGCTTGGCATCCGGATTCTCTTCACGCCACGTCTCGAGAGCCGCGGTGATCGACTGACCCAGGCCACGTGCGGCCCAGCCCAGATGCGTCTCGAAGATCTGACCGACGTTCATGCGCGATGGCACGCCCAGCGGGTTCAGCACGATATCGACCGGCGTACCGTCGGCGAGGAACGGCATGTCCTCCGCCGGCAGAATGCGGCTGATGACGCCCTTGTTGCCGTGACGGCCGGCCATCTTGTCGCCCGGCTGCAGCTTGCGCTTCACCGCGACGAACACCTTGACCATCTTCAGTACGCCCGGCGACAGCTCGTCACCACGCTCCAGCTTCTCGCGACGATCGTGGAACTTGTCCGTGATCAGCTTGGCTGCGTCGTCATACTGGATCTTGACCGCTTCCAGATCGCTCTGGACCTTGTCGTCGGCGACCGCGAACTTCCACCACTCGTGGCGGTCGACGCTGTCGAGCAGATCCATGTCGATCACGACGCCCTTCTTGACGCCCTTCGGCGCCGAGGTGGCGGTCTGATCGAGCAGCATCTCGCGAAGACGCGACCAGGTCGCACGGTTCAGGATCGAACGCTCGTCGTCCGAATCCTTCTTCAGGCGCTCGATCTCCTCGCGCTCGATCGCCATGGCGCGCTCGTCCTTGTCGATGCCGTGACGGTTGAAGACGCGAACGTCGACGACCGTACCCGACACGCCCGGCGGCAGGCGAAGCGACGTATCGCGCACGTCGCTGGCCTTCTCGCCGAAGATCGCACGGAGAAGCTTCTCCTCCGGCGTCATCGGCGATTCACCCTTCGGCGTGATCTTGCCGGCGAGAATATCGCCCGGCTCGACCTCTGCACCGATGTAGACGATGCCCGCCTCGTCGAGGTTGCGAAGGGCTTCCTCGCCGACGTTCGGGATGTCGCGCGTGATGTCCTCAGGCCCAAGCTTCGTATCGCGAGCCATCACCTCGAACTCGTCGATATGGATCGACGTGAACACGTCGTCCTTCACGATCCGCTCGGAGATCAGGATCGAATCCTCGTAGTTGTAGCCGTTCCACGGCATGAACGCGACGAGGCTGTTGCGACCCAGCGCCAGCTCGCCGAACTCGGTCGACGGGCCGTCGGCGAGCACGTCGCCGGCACGGACCGCATCGCCCACCTTCACCAGCGGACGCTGGTTGATGCAGGTTGACTGGTTCGAACGCTGGAACTTCATCAGCGTGTAGATGTCGACGCCCGACTTGCCGGCATCGATCTCGCCGGTTGCCCGGATCACGATACGTGCCGCGTCGACCTGGTCGACGATGCCCGCACGCTTTGCCGAGATCGCTGCACCCGAGTCACGCGCAACCGTCTCTTCCATGCCGGTGCCGACGAACGGCGCCTCGGCCTGGACGAGCGGCACGGCCTGACGCTGCATGTTCGAGCCCATCAGTGCACGGTTGGCGTCATCGTTTTCCAGGAACGGAATGAGCGATGCGGCGACCGAGACGAGCTGCTTGGGGCTGACGTCCATCAACGTGATGTTATCGGGCAGCGCCATCAGGAATTCGCCAGCCTGACGCGACGACACCAGTTCCTCGACGAAGCCATTCGACGAATCGAGCTCGGCGTTGGCCTGCGCGATCGTGTGCTTGGCCTCTTCCATCGCCGACAGATAGACGACGTCGTCGGTGACCTTGTGGTCGACGACCTTGCGGTATGGCGTCTCGATAAAGCCGTACTTGTTGACGCGCGAGAACGACGCGAGGCTGTTGATCAGACCGATGTTCGGGCCTTCCGGCGTCTCGATCGGGCAGATGCGGCCGTAATGCGTCGGATGAACGTCGCGGACTTCGAAGCCGGCGCGCTCACGCGTCAGACCACCTGGTCCAAGTGCCGACACGCGACGCTTGTGAGTGACTTCCGACAGCGGGTTGGTCTGATCCATGAACTGCGACAGCTGCGACGAGCCGAAGAATTCGCGGACCGCGGCAACCGCAGGCTTCGCGTTGATCAGGTCGTTCGGCATGACGGTCGAGACGTCGACCGACGACATGCGCTCCTTCACGGCGCGCTCCATGCGGAGCAGGCCGACGCGGTACTGGTTCTCGAGCAGCTCGCCGACCGAACGGACACGGCGGTTACCGAGGTTGTCGATATCGTCGATTTCGCCCTTGCCGTCCTTGAGGTTCACGAGCGTCTTGATGACCTCGAGAATGTCCTCGGTGCGCAGCGTCGTCACGGTGTCCTCGACGTCGAGGTCGAGACGCATGTTGAGCTTCACGCGGCCGACGGCCGACAGGTCGTAGCGATCCGGATCGAAGAACAGACCCGAGAACAGTGCCTCGGCCGTCTCCAGCGTCGGCGGCTCGCCGGGGCGCATCACGCGGTAGATGTCGGACAGCGCCTGCTCGCGCTCTTCGGCCTTGTCGACCTTGAGCGTGTTGCGGATCCACGGACCCGTTGCAACGTGATCGATGTCGAGCAGGTCGAGACGCTCGATGCCTGCCTGGTCGAGCAGTTCGAGGTTCTCGGACGTAACTTCGTCACCGGCTTCGATGTAGATACGGCCGGTCGACTCGTCGATCAGATCGTAGGCCGAATAGCGGCCGAAGATTTCCTCGGTCGGGATCAGCAGGTCGGTGAGGCCGTCCTTGAACGCCTTGTTCGCAGCGCGGGGGCTGATCTTCTGGCCGTTCGGGAACACGACTTCGCCGGTCTTCGCATCGACGATGTCGAACATCGGCTTCTGGCCACGCCAGTTCTCGACCTGGAACGGAACGATCCAGCCACCCTGGCCGCGGACGAACGTCACGCGGTTGTAGAAATAGTTGAGGATCTCTTCCGACGTCATGCCGAGCGCGTAGAGCAGCGCCGTCACGGGCAGCTTGCGCTTGCGATCGATGCGGACGTTGACGATGTCCTTCGCGTCGAACTCGAAATCGAGCCACGAGCCGCGATACGGAATCACGCGCGCTGCGAACAGGTACTTGCCCGATGCGTGCGTCTTGCCGCGATCGTGATCGAACAGGACGCCCGGCGAACGGTGCATCTGGCTGACGATGACGCGCTCGGTGCCGTTGATGAAGAACGTGCCGTTCTCGGTCATGAGCGGCATGTCGCCCATGTACACGTCCTGCTCCTTGATATCGATGACCGACTTGGCCTCGGTATCGGGATCGACCTCGAACGCGGTCAGGCGCAGCGTGACGCGCATCGGCGCGGCGTAGGTGATCCCGCGCTGGCGGCATTCCTCGACGTCGAACTTCGGTGGCTCAAGGACGTAGTCGTCGAAATCGAGATAGGCGGTGCCGGCGAAATCCTGGATCGGGAACACGCTGCGCAGCGTCTTCTCGAGACCCGAGACGTGACCGATCGACTTGTCGGAGCGCAGGAACTGCTCGTAGCTCTCGCGCTGGACTTCGATCAGGTTCGGCATCTGCACGACTTCGTGGATGTTGCCGAAAACCTTGCGGATACGGCGCTTTGCAGTGCCGTGTTCGATCGCCTTGGAAGCCATAGGTTTTGTTTCGCCCTATAAAAACTGACGGATCAGTCGTAATTTCGTGCTTGGGAACCCCCAAGCGGGACGCACGTTCACGCAAAAAGGCCGCGCGCATCAGGTGCGGCGGCTCTCAGCGTATGAAACCTCGGTATCCAATACGATCGACACGCTGCGCGACGGCATGTCATTTCCCGGATGCTGTGGTGAGATGCGGATATAGGCGTAGCACGGCGTCATGTCAAAGGGCGGATGTCGATGTGTGACGCAATGCTCTAGCTATCGAGATTGAGGGCCGAGATTGAGGGCGGGTCGTTTTGAAACGCCGAGAGTGTCGAAAATACTATAGATTGTGGATCGCCTGCAACGCTAGGCGCATCCGCAGTAGGGCGTCGATCGTATACGTATGGGGGATACGGCAGGATGAACGACAAGGTGACAACCGACAGGGTGATGGTCCACGCGGCCTCCGACGAGGATCGCGCGAACTGGGCGCAACTACTCGATGATCACAAGCGGATCGCCGAGCAGTGCGTCGTACTCGCCGATCTGGCGCAAGGGTCGCGCGAGCAGAGCGGCATCGCGTCGCGCAAGCTGATCGAACTCGCGATCACCGTCGCCAAGCATCTCGACCTCGAGGACGAAGTGATCGATCGCACGGTCGTGGCGATGGAGGCGAAGTATTCGCCCGACACGATCGCGACGATGGAGGAGAATCTCGACATCCTGCGGTCCGACTGGAAGGCGTTCATCGGTCGCTGGCTGCCGGTCATCGCGCCCGGCGAATGGGAAAAGTTCGGCGTCCAGGCGGAGTCGATGCTCGATCGGCTGTCGAGCCAGGTGATGCTCGAGACCGAGATTCTGTACGATCACGCGCTGCGCGACGGTGTCGTGCGTCCGGGTGGGCTGGTGCTGCACTGAGGGACGGCGAGTCCAGGTCACCCGATCGGGACGCATGAAGCATTTAGATAGATACACTATCCAACTGCACCACCCCGGCGGAGGCCGGGGCCCAGTTGGAAAGGTAGCAGTAACGAAGCGCTGCTCGTCGTTGGCGACGTTCCCCAACTGGGCCCCGGCCTCCGCCGGGGTGGCATGATTCTTGGGGATCCGTATCCCGGATCAAACCAGCCGTTCGTCTACCGCCGCTTCTTCTTCGACGGCACAACAGCCACAGGCGCCACCGGCACCGGCGGTTGCACCGTAACCTTCACCACCAGCGGCAACACCCCGGGATCGGCCGGATACAACCGCCGCGCCCGCGCGAACACGAACCGCGCCTTCGCCGCGCCCGGGGCGGCCTCGGTGGCCCCGACCCAGCGCCAATGCCACGGCTCCCACTTCACATGCTGCTTGTTGCCACCGGGAAAGCTCTGCTCGAACCCGAACCGCGGCGCGTTCGCCCGCAGCCAGCGCGCGGCGGGCGTCGCGGCCATGCACGCCTCCGCATCGGGACACCCGTTCGCCGGACGCACCGCGAAATCGAGCGCATAGCCGGTCGAATGCTCGCTATACCCCGGCGGTGCGACCGAGATCGCGCGGTCGGCCGGACTGCTGGTCTCGCCGCGACAGAAGACGCTGCGCTGGCGGGCGATCGACCGCTGGCACGACAGCGCGCGGAGCTGACCCATCACCGAAGGATCGCCCTGCGCCGCCGCGAACAGTCGCAACAGGTCGGGAAGGATGTCGGCACGCACCACGCACGGATTGCCCACGGAATATTCGGACGGCAGCGTGACCAGCTCGGTTTCGGGCGCGTCGCCGTACGGCAGATGCCCGAACGCGCGACCGTCGGGGGCGATTGCCGCGCTCTGCCCTTCGCACAATTGGGCCTCCGCCACGGTCGGGGCGAACAGGAGCGCGAGGGCCAGCGTGCGGTGCAACATCGACGCGGGCTCTGGCACGCAGGCGCTAATGATGGCAAGGGCGGCGCCATGCATGGTGAACGCGTACTCTTCCTCGACGGCGAGGCCCTGGTGATCGACAAGCCCGCAGGGCTGCCGGTCGATCCGCCCCGCGATGGCTCGCTGAGCCTCGAAAATCATCTCGAAAGCCTGAAGTTCGGCTTCCAGCGCTGGCCGAAGGCGGTCCACCGGCTCGACCGCGACACGAGCGGCTGCCTGCTCTTGTCGCGCAACCCCAAGGCGCATGCCCGGTTGCAGCAGGCGTTCGAGCAGGGCCTCGTCTCGAAGCGCTACGTCGCGCTGCTCGACGGCGTCATCGAGGGCACGTCCGGCCTGATCGAGATGGCGCTGGGCAAGGTCAGCACCGCCGAGACCGGCTGGCGGATGGTCGAGGACCCTGACGGCAAGAAGTCGCGCACCAAGTGGCGCGTGCTCGAGATCAGGGACGGGCGTTCGCTGGTCGAGTTCCTGCCCGAGACCGGCCGTACGCACCAGATCCGCGTCCACGCGGCGAGCGGCCTCGGCGCGCCGGTGGTCGGCGACGGCGTGTACGGCAAGGCGGACGGCCTCGGCATGATGCTCCACGCGCAGCGCCTGATCGTGCCGCGTCCGGGCAAGCCCGATGTGCTCGCCGAAGCGCCGCTCCCAGAGCGGTTCGCGAAAGCCGGGTTCGCCGACGAGGCGGCTCCGGTCGCCGACGTCGCTCCGGCTGCCGATGCGATAACGGCGCCCGACTCCGCCGACGACTGAGCGGGCGAGGGGCTGATGGTCGCGATCCCGATCACCCGATCGATCTCGATCGACGACAGCGAGCTGATCGAAAGCACCACGCGCTCGGGCGGCCCCGGCGGTCAGCACGTCAACACCACCGACAGCGCGGTGATCCTGCGCTTCGATGTCGGCCTCTCGCCCGGCCTGCCGCTGGCGGTGAAGAACCGCATCGCGGTGCTGGCCGGATCGCGCCTCACGCGCGACGGCGTGCTGGTGCTGCGCAGCGAAGGCTCGCGGTCGCAACTGCTCAACCGCCAGGAGGTTCGCGAGCGGCTGGTGGCGCTGATCAAGGAAGCGACGATCGTTCCAAAAGCCCGCCGCGCGACCAAGCCGTCCAAGGCGGCAAAGGCGCGGCGGGTCGATACGAAGAAAGTACGAAGCGGGGTCAAGGCGGGCCGCGGCAAGGTCCGCGACGATTGAGCGACACTCTTTGCCGCTCCCCCGCCCCTCACAGCCCGTTGCCGCTCACCCGCCCCTCAAAGCCCGTCACCCCAGCGAAAGCTGGGGTATCCTTGAGGAACGGACCGCCGGCGCCAACATGGAGATCCCAGCTTTCGCTGGGATGACGAATTTTGGAGCGTGCCAGTTCCGTCAAGTCGCCGACCAAGGAAGACAGATGTACCAGTTCGATATCGCCGCCGGCACCAAGGCCGATCTCTACCGCGACCTTCTCGCCGCGCTCGGCGCGCTGACCGCAGACGAGACCGATCCGATCGCCAACATGGCCAACGCCGCCGCCCTCGTGTGGGAATACCTCCCCGACCTGAACTGGGCAGGCTTCTACCGGCTGGTGGAAGGCGAGCTCGTTCTCGGCCCGTTCCAGGGCAAGGTCGCCTGCATCCGCATCCCGGTCGGCAAGGGCGTCTGCGGGGCCGCCGCCGCGACGCTGACCACGCAATTGGTCGAGGACGTCCACGCCTTCCCAGGCCATATCGCCTGCGATGCGGCAAGCCGTTCAGAACTGGTCGTGCCGGTGACCAAGGACGGCACGCTGATCGCGGTGCTCGACCTCGATAGCCCGGAACCTGCGCGGTTCGACGCCGACGACGCGGCAGGGTGCGAAGCGCTGGCGGCATTGCTCGCCGAACGTCTCGCGATCTGATCCGTTTCGGGACGGCACGCTCGCTGGTGAGTCCCTCCCGGCTTTGGTAAGCAACGCGTTAAGATATTCGGCGTTTGCGCGGGATAGGGTGGCGAAACCAGGGAGACGGACATGCGGAGGCTTTTGATCGCAAGCGCGGGGATGGCACTGGCGAGTGGCGGCGCAGCGGACGCGCAGCACCGCCCCGGCGCCGACTACGACGTCCCCGGCACGGCGATGCAGGCGCCGATGCAGACGCCGCACCGGCCAGGACCGATCGCCGCCCGCCCGCCCGTCGTCCACACGTCGTCACAGGTCGGCGGCCCGCAGGCTGTCGGTCCACAGCCTGCCGGTCACCGCGCGCCGCGCTGGGGTAGCAAGATCGGCGGGCGCTGGTGGGGCGGGGCGAACGCGCCAGGCGGCTGGGCCGCGTACCGCCGTCCGCATCGAGGCTGGGCGGTGCCGGGCTATTGGAACGCACCGCGCTTCTACGTCAACGACTGGTCGCGCTATGGCCTGCCGCAGCCGCCACAGGGGTATAACTGGGCGCGCTATTACGATGATGCCGTCCTGATCGATCAGCGCGGTTCGGTGTACGATACGGTCAGCGACACCGACTGGGACCGCTATGATTCCGGTGGTTACACCGCGGTCGCGCCACGGGATTATGCGCAGAACGACTCGGTCTATGCAGGCCCAGCAGACCGCGGTTATCCCGCACCCTATGACGACCGCGCACCGCGGCGCGACACGGGTCTCGGCGGCGCGGCGATCGGTGCGGTCGCGGGCGGCGTTGCAGGCAATGTGATCGCAGGACGTGGCAACCGTCTTGGCGGCACGCTGATCGGTGCCGGCGTCGGGGCAGCGGCGGGCTACGCGATCGACAAGGGCGAAGATCGCGGCCGGCGCGCACCGCGGCCACGGGCCGATTACGGTGCGGGCTATGCGCCGCCACCGGCTACTTACGCGCCCGTCTACGCACCCCCCGTCTCCTATGGCGCTGGCTATGCGCAACCGCGTGGCTACCCCTCGGCGCCCGGTGGAAGCTGGGTTTCGCCCGACGGCCTGACGACGGTGACGACGACCAGCGGCAGCGTCTATCCCGCCGGCGGAACTACGGTCGTGGTCCAGTCCGCCCCGATGGTGACGACGACCACGACCGAATATTACGACACGGTGTCGTACACGCCGCGAAAGGCGTGGCGAAAGCGCGTACGGGCGCGTCCGACCTGCAACTGCCGTTGACCGCGATTTGCTGCCGCTAAGCCAGCGGATCAGCCGGAAAATCAGCGCACGTCCTTAGGGGCGTGCGTTTTTTTTGGCCTGTCACCAAGTCGCGTGCTCGGTTCCGGTTGGAGCCCGGGCGCTCCCGAGACCATCACCACCCAATCTACGCAATATGAATATAGGATATCGTATATTATATTTGACATAAACTCGGCGACGTGATGGATTGCGCGCAACATCCAAACAGGGGCGCGGGCACTCATGACATTTTTGGTCGGAAAACTTCGTAATCGGTCGAGCTTGGGCGCGATGGTCGCGATGCTGCTCTCGTCGAGTGCCTATGCGCAGGTCGTGCCCGTGCCGCAGCCAACCGCCGAAACGGGCGCAGACGACGCCATCGTGGTCACCGGCACGCGCATCCGCCGCCCCGATCTGGCCAGCAACAGTCCTATCACCTCGGTGACGGACCAGGAGATCAAGTATCAGGGCGCGGTCAACGTCGAGAACGTGCTGAACCGCCTGCCGCAGTTCACCGCCGACGCGAACGAGAACGTCTCGAACGGGTCGGACGGCACCGCCAACATTAACCTGCGCAACCTGGGCTCGAACCGCACGCTGATCCTGCTCAACGGCCAGCGCTTGATGCCGCAGCAGGCGATCGATCTGAACTTCGTGCCGTCGGCGCTGATCGACCGGGTCGACGTGGTGACCGGCGGCGCGTCCGCGGTCTACGGCTCGGACGCGGTCGCGGGCGTCGTCAACTTCGTGCTGAAGGATCATCTCGACGGGCTGCGGATCGACGTCCAGTCCGGGCTTGGGTTGCACACCAACGACAACAGCGGGGTGCGCAACGTCCTGACCACGCGTGGCTATGCAAACGCGCCGGGCCGCGTCGCCGATGGCGGCAAGCAGGATCTGAACGCGGCGTACGGCAAGAATTTCGCGAACGGGCGCGGCAACATCACCGTCTATGGCGGCTATCGTCACACCGATCCGGTGCTCCAGGCGAACCGCGATGTCTCCGCCTGCGCGCTCAACCCGTCGGATGCCGCGGGCAATGGTTTCATCTGCGGCGGATCGAGCAACACGCCGATCGGAACGTTCGTGCCGCTCGGCGGGCCCAATTCGGGCAGGACGCTGACCAACAACGCCAACGGCACGCCGACCTGGGTGCCCTACACCTCGGCCTATGCGTACAACTACGCGCCGACCAACTACTTCCAGCGCTCCGACGAGCGCATCACCGGCGGCGCGTTTGCCAAGTTCGAGATCGCACCGATCGCCGAAGTCTATGGCAGCTTCATGTATATGAAGGATCACACCTTCTCGCAGGTCGCACCGTCCGCATTGTTCCTCGGCACCACCTTCACCGTCCCCTGCAACAACCCGCTGATGAGCGCGTCGCAGCAGCAGTCGCTGTGCGGCGCGGCGGCGGGGACGAACGCGACGCAGGACACGCTGATCGGTTATCGCCTCGGCTCGGGCCAGTCGCGTCGCGACGATCTGCGCCATCAGGACTATCGCTATTCCGCAGGTGTCCGTGGCGATCTCGGTCACGGCTTCCGCTACGACGTCAACTATCTGCATTCCCTGGTGCGCTACAACGAGACGTATCTGAACAACGTCGACAATGTGAAGGCGCAGCGTGCGCTCGACGTGGTCAACGTCGGCGGGGTTCCGACCTGTCGCTCGGTCATCGATGGCAGCGACCCGGCGTGCGTGCCGATCAACGTGTTCCAGGCGAACGCGATCACCGATGCGCAGGGCGCGTACCTGTTTTCGGAGAGCAACACCGCGTCGCGCAACGTGCTGGACGTGATGTCCGCGAACGTGAATGGCGACCTCGGGACGTTCGGCATCTCCAGCCCCTGGGCGAAGCGCGGCGTCAACATCGCGCTGGGCGGCGAGCATCGTCGCGAGACGCTCAACTTCACCGCGGACGCGATCGCGCAGCAGGGCGGCACGACCAATTCGGATGGCCGCATCACCGTCAATGAAGGCTATGGCGAGATCGAGATCCCGATCCTGCAGGACCTGCCGTTCGCGCACGAACTGACGCTCAACGGCGGCCTGCGCTATTCCGCGTATCGCAACAGCCAGCAGTCGACCGGGTTGAAGTCGCAATACAACGTCTGGACCTACAAGGGCGAGGCAAGCTGGGCGCCGGTCAAGGATGCGCGCTTCCGCTTCAGCTATAACCGGGCGATCCGTGCGCCGAACATCGGCGAGCTGTTCGGCTCGCGCTCGATCGGCAACGTCTCCGCACAGGATCCGTGTTCGGGGACGTCGCCCACCGCCTCGCTCGATATCTGCCGCCTGACCGGCGTGACGCAGGCGCAATATGGCAACATCGTCGAGTGCCCGTCGGATACGTGCTCGGCGCAATATGGCGGCAATTCTGCGCTGAAGCCTGAAAAGGCCGACACCTATACGCTCGGCATGGTGCTGACGCCGCGGATGGTGCGCAACTTCACGCTGTCGGTCGATTATTACCACATCAAGGTGAAGGACTATATCAGCTCGGTCGATCCGTCGCTCGCGATCAGCCAGTGCGTCGCGGCGAGCGATCCGTTCTATTGCGGGCTGTTCACGCGCGACCCGCGTTCGGGCGCGCTGTTCGGCAGCAACGGCTATATCGTGTCGACCACGTACAACACCGGGTCGCTCAAGACGTCGGGGATCGATCTCACCGCCGATTACACGCTGGGGATCGGCGCGCTCGGCAAGCTTAACCTCAACATGGTCGGCACGCGGCTGATCTCGCAGGTATCCGAGCCGCTGAAGGGGCTGGGCAGCTATGACTGCAAGGGGTTGTTCGGGTACACCTGTGGCCAGCCCAACCCGAAGTGGCGGCACGTGATGCGCACCACATGGCAGATGCCGCAGGGCGCGAGCGTGTCGGTGTCGTGGCGGCATATCGACCAGGTCAAATTGTCGTCGCTGTCGGACAACACCTTCCTCGCGGGGACGCCGAGCGTGATCAATCGGAAGATCTCGGCGTACAACTACATCGATCTCGCGGGCACGGTCGCGGTCGGCGAGGGGCTCCAGCTTCGCGCCGGCGTCAACAACCTGTTCGACAAGGATCCGCCGGCGATCGCCTCGGGCATCCTGTCGTCGTTCGGCAACGGCAACACCTATCCCGGCGTGTATGACGTGCTGGGCCGCACGCTGTTCGTCGGCGCGACGGTGAACTTCTGACGCTTGGATAACGCTATGACGAACCTGGTCCGCCGCGACGTTCTGAAGACGGGTGGCGTGACCGCGCTCGCGACGATCCTCCCCGCCGTGCCGATCGGTGCGGCGGGGACGGGCTCGGCCAGCCTACGCGAGATCGTGTCGCTGGCGACGGGGTGGCGGTTCCATCTCGGCCACGCGAGCGATCCGGCGAAGGATTTCGGGTTCGGGCGCTCGCATGACACCTACGCCAAGTCGGGCGATGTCGGCACGCCGGTTGCCGAGCCCAAGTTCGACGACAGCGCATGGACGGCAGTAACGCTGCCGCACGACTGGGCGGTCGACCTGCCGTTCGAAGAGTTCGGGCCGGCGGGGAGCGAGGCGGACCGGACCGGATCGTTCCAGGGGTTCAAGCCGGTCGGGCGGATGTGGCCGGCGACCAGCGTCGGCTGGTATCGCCGGGTGATTGCGTTGGCCAAGGCGGACGCGGGGCGGCGGTTGCTGCTCCAGTTCGATGGGGTCGCGCGCGATTGTCTCGTGATACTCAACGGCTTCGTCGTCGGCTCGACCGAGAGCGGGTATGCGCCGTTCGAGATCGACGTCACGGATTTCGCCAAGCCCGGCGAGGCCAATGTGCTCGTCATCCGCTGCGACGTGAGCCTCGGCGAGGCGTGGTCGTACGAGGGGGCGGGGCTCTACCGCGACGTGCGGTTGGTGAAGACCGCGCCGGTGCATGTCCGGCGCTGGGGTGCCACGGTGCGCTGTTCCGTCGAGACCGGCGGCGCCACGGTCCGGGTTGCAACCGAGATCGCGAATGATGGCCCTGCGTGTGAGGCGCGGGTTCGATCGACGGTGATCGGTCCAGACGGGAAGAGCCTAGTGCTGTTCGCGGACCCGCTCGCGCTGCCGGCTTGGGGCGCGACGACCGCGACGCAGGAGACCCGCATCGTCGCGCCTGCGCTCTGGTCGCTGGAAATGCCGCATCTCTACACGCTGATCAGCGAGATCCTTGTCGACGGCACGCTGGTCGATCGCGACACGTCCACCTTCGGCATCCGCACGATCCGGTTCGACGCGAACCACGGGTTCTTCCTCAACGGCAAGCCGGTCAAGATCAAGGGCACCTGCAACCACCAGGATCATGCCGGGGTCGGCTTCGGGGTGCCCGACAGCCTGCACGTCTGGCGACTCGAACGGCTGAAGGCGATGGGCAGCAACGCCTATCGCTCGACGCATCATTCGCCGTCGCCCGCGATCCTCGACGCGTGCGACCGGATGGGCATCCTGATGATCGACGAGACGCGGCAGATGTCGAGCAATGCCGAGGGCCTGGGGCAGCTCGAACGGATGGTCCGGCAGGGGCGCAATCATCCGAGCATCGTCCTGTGGAGCATCGGCAACGAGGAGATCCACCGCGGCACCGAAACCGGCGCGCGGATCGCCGAGACGATGAAGCGCAAGGTGTACGAACTCGACGGGACGCGGCCGGTGACGGAGGCGTTCAACGGCAAGTTCGCCGAGGGGGCGTCGCGCGTGCTCGACGTGATGGGATGCAATTACTACCTCGACGCGATCGATCCGTACCACGCCGCGCACCCCGACATGCCGATGATCGGTACGGAGACGGGCAGCACGGTGATGACCCGCGGCGAATATGCGCGGGATGACAAGGCGGGCTTCGTGCCCGCCTACGACCGCGAATTTCCCAAATGGGCGACGACTGCGGAAAAATGGTGGAGTTTCTACGACGCGCGGCCGTTCCTGAGCGGTGGGTTCGTATGGACCGGGTTCGACTATCGTGGCGAACCGACCCCGTTCGAACGCTGGCCCGAGAACGTCTCGAACTTCGGCCAGATGGACCTGTGCGGCTTCCCCAAGGACAATTACTTTTACTACCGCGCGTGGTGGAGCGGCGAGCCGGTGCTGCACCTGTTCCCGCACTGGAACTGGGCGGGGCGCGAGGGCCAGCCGGTATCGGTGTGGGTGCACAGCAACTGCGAGGCGGTCGAACTGGTCCTGAACGGGCGGAGCCTCGGGCGGCAGGCGGTGGTGAAGAACAAACATCTCGAATGGCAGGTGCCCTATGCGGCGGGGCGGATCGCGGCGCACGGGTATCGCGGCGGCAAGCGCGTGATGCACGCGGTGCGCGAGACGACCGGGGCGGCAGCGCGGATCGGGCTGTCGAGCGATCGGCGGCAACTGGCGCCGGGCGAAGTCGCGGTGGTGCGCGTGGCGATCCTCGATGCGAAACGCCGCGAGATGCCGACGGCGTCGGATCGCGTGACGTTCGCGCTGACAGGTGATGCCAAGCTGCTCGGCGTCGGCAATGGCGATCCGCGGAGTCTGGAGCCCGATCATGCGACGTCGCGCTCTGCGTTCAACGGCTTGTGCATGGCGCTGGTGCAGGCGGGTGCGAAGGGCGGGCCGATCCGGCTGGAGGCGCGTGGCGACGGCCTCGCGCCGGCGATGCTGCCGCTCATCGGTCTGACCAAGGATATCCGATGACTGCACGTCGTTCGTCGCGGGCGCTTGCGCTGGTATTGCTGTGCGCTTCGGTGGCGGCGGAAGCGGCCCCCGACAAAGCTGCGTTTCGGCGCTCGATCGGCTTGCGTCGCGCTTGGCAGGATCTCACGCGCGACATTGCGTGGCCCGCGCATTGGACGCCGGACGGGCGGCGCTTTTCCTATCGCAAGACGGTGGCGGGCGGGTTCGCGTTCGAGACGGTGGATGCGAAGACGCTCGCCAAGTCGGCCGCGTTCGATACGGCCAAGCTTGCGGCGGCGCTGGGCGATGCGCGTCACGAGGCGGTTGATCCGATGCACCTGCCGTTCGCCGAGTTCGATTATGCGGAGGACGGCAAGGCGATTGCGTTCTCGCTGGACGAGACGCGCTGGCAGTGCGGCATCGTCGTCTATCGGTGCGAGGCGGCGGTCGATCGGAGCCGACCGCGCGGATTTGGCGTGGTGCGCGATATGTCGGTGCCGGCGGACAATAGTCCGAAGGTTTCGCCCGATGGGAATTGGACCGCGTTCGTACAGGGCGACAACCTTGTCGTGCGCAAGACCGGCGCCACCACGATCGTGCCGCTCAGCGTCGATGGAAGCGCGGGCGATTTCTACGATCCCGAGACGCTGCGCTGGTCGCCCGACAGCCGCCACATCATGATCTATCGGGTCAAGCCGGGCTATCAGCGGCGGGTATTGCGGGTGGAATCGTCGCCGCGCGATCAGCTCCAGCCGGAATTGCAGAGCCAGCTTTATCCGAAGCCCGGCGACGCAATCGACCAGGAGCGGCCGGTGCTGTTCGACGTGGCGACGCGGCGGCAGACGGTGATCGACGACGCGCTGTTCCCCAACGCGTACGAACTCTCCGCGCCACGCTGGCGGAGTGACGGACGGAGTGTGGCGTTCGATTATGTCCGGCGCGGTTTCGGCCAGGCGCGGATCGTCGCGGTCGATGCGGAGACCGGCGTCGCGCACGCCGCGGTGACCGAGGATGCGAAGACCTTCGTCTATGCCGACCGCCGCTATGCGCACGAGGTCGGCGCGGATGGCCGCGAGATCGTCTGGGCGTCGGAACGCGATGGCTGGAACCACCTGTACCTGATCGACGGCCGCACCGGGGCCGTAAAAAACCGGATTACGACCGGGGACTGGGTGGTGCGCGACGTGGTCGCTGTCGACGACGCCAAGCGCCAGATCGTGTTTGCCGCGAGCGGGATGAACGCGGGCGAGGACCCGTATTTCCGCCACGCCTACCGGATCGATTTCGACGGTCGCCACCTGACCGCGCTGACGCCGGCCAAGGCGGATCACGACGCGCGGTTCTCGCCCGATGGGACTCTCTACGTCGACACCTATTCGCGCGTCGACCTGCCGACTGTCAGCGAACTGCACCGGTCGAGCGACGGCGCGCTGGTCGCGACGATCACCAGGGGCGACGACAGCGCGTTGCGCACGGCGGGATTCAGGCCGCCCGAGGTGTTCGTTGCGAAGGGGCGCGACGGCAGGACCGACATATGGGGCGTCGTCGTCAGGCCGCGCGACTACGACCCGCGCAAGCGCTATCCGGTGATCGAGAACATCTATGCGGGGCCGCACGACAGTTTCGTGCCCAAGCAATATTGGCCGTTCGGGTACCATTCCGGCGGCGACAAGGTCATCGGGATGCAGGAGCAGGCCGATCTCGGTTTCATCGTCGTGCAGATCGACGGGATGGGGACGGCGAACCGCTCGAAGGCGTTCCACGACGTCGCGTGGAAGAACCTCGTGGACTCTGGCTTCCCCGATCGCATCGCGTGGCACCGCGCGATGGCGGCGAAGGACCCGTCTTACGATATCGGCCGGGTCGGCATCTACGGCGCGTCGGCGGGCGGGCAGAGTACGCTGAACGCGTTGCTGTTCCACGGCAATTTCTACAAAGTCGGGGTGGCCTATGCCGGGTGTTACGACAACCGGATGGACAAGATCAGCTGGAACGAACAGTGGCTCGGCTGGCCGGTCGATGCGAGCTATGCAGCCGCCTCGGGGGTCGATCACGCCGCGCAATTGACGGGCAAGCTGCTGATGATCGTCGGCGAGCAGGACAGCAATGTCGACCCCGCCTCGACGATGCAGGTCGCCGACGCGCTGATCCGTGCGGGGAAGGATTTCGAGCTGCTGGCGGTGCCGGGGGGCGAGCATAGTGTCGGGCGCTCGACCGGGCCGATCGATTATGTCGCGCGGCGGCAGTTCGGGTTTTTCGTTCGGGAGCTGGCTGGGGAAGCCGTGCCGGAGTGGAATGGGGTCAAGTGAGGGCAGACTGAGATACATGCCCCTCAACGTCCCACCCCGGCGGAGGCCGGGGCCCAATTGGGGGACGTCGCTGACTGTGGACGGTCCTTCGTCACGGTGACCTTTCCAATTGGGCCCCGGCCTCCGCCGGGGTGGTGTTCTGACTATTGAGGTGACAGGCCGACACTGATTGGTGCCGATCCCAGTGGGACGGTGTAGCCGCCGCGTTCGAACCGGGCTCCTGCCATCGTGTAAGACCGACCGGTCTTGGTCGTCGTTTCGACGAAGACGCGCGCGGTCGGATTGATCTTCGTCGCCGCATCGAGCGTCAGCGTGACCGCTCCGGTCGCTGGCATATACGTCGCGCGCGCAATCTTCCCTGCCTCCAGCGTGATCCACAATCCAGCGGGGGCGATGAACAGCCGCGTGCGGGCGCCGTCCCTCGGGGTGATGCTGACCGCGCCCGCCGCCTGTTCGACATTGCCGCCGAAGCCCAGCCAGCCAAAGGTCGGGTCGTTCACCAGATAGCTCGCGGCGGTGATCGCGTGGCCGTAGAAGCCCATGCCGTAGTCGCCGCTATACGGGTCCCATTTCATCATGTCGGGGGCGGAGTGGAACGCGGCCGACGAGAAGCCGTCGCGGTCGATGTTGGTGATGCCGCCCATCATGCCGCCATAGGCGATGCGGAGCAGCCGCAGGTCGGTCGGGTCGGCGCGGTAGGCGTCGAACAGCGGGACGGCATTGAGCGTCGAGCCGTAATGGTGGAGCTGGCGCTCGATCCGCGGGTATTTGCCGCCGTAGAGGAAGTCCCAATAGCGGCGCGCATTGCCGTTATAGCCCCAGCTCGGGATCGTCGGGTCGTAGGCGAGGATCACTTTCCGCGTCACGTCGGCCTGCGGCTGGTAACCGAAATAGCGCATCCAGGCGTAGACCTCGGGCTGGCCCGTCGAATCCCAGGCCATCTCGCTGCCGAATGGATAGCGTAGCGTGCGCCAGTGATCGGCGCGCTGCTTCATCAGGCGCTCCATCTCGGTCGCTTCGGCGGTCAGCCCTTCGCGCTTCAGCTCCTTAAGGATGTCGACGAACACGTCGCCCTCCATCAGCCCGAACTGCGTGTAATAGGGCGCGTCACGCATCATCGCGGTGGTGGTCTGGAACGCGTGGTCGAGATACCAGCGCCACGGATGCGCGGTGACGAGCCCGGGGTGGTTGCGCGCGACGCGGTACAGCACCCAGTGGCCGATCGCGACGTGTGGGTAGTTGTACGCGCGACCGAGATCGCCCGCGTCCTTCTTCGACCAGGAGGTCCAGGTCTTCCAGTCGACGGTCGGGTCGTAACAGCCGGGATGTGCGGCGGGGTCGTAGTAGAACAGGCTCTTCCGCACCGCGCCGGCGTGCGGGCCGTCCGGGACTTGCAGGTCGCCCTGGATCGTCTCGTCGACCAGGCGTTGCAGCTTGGCGATCTCGACCGGGTCGGGGTTGTCGAGCTGCTTTGAAATCGCCGCGACCCAGCTGCCCGCGCCGCCTTCGTCGCTCATCCCCGAGATCCAGACGCGCGGGTCCTGCGTGACCACTTTGCCGGTCTCGCGGTCGTAGGTGAGGATCGCGGGGTTGCGGCCGAACGGGTCGGCCTTGTCCTCGTACCATTGCTGCGTCGTCGAGAACCGGCCGAGGTCGGCCATCGTCTGGTCGAGCGGCTTGGTGATGTAATAGCTGACCGTCTGGACGCTGCCGTCGGCATAGGTGATCGCGAGGCTCGCGCGGCCCCAGCCCTTGCTGCGAACGGTGTAGCGGGCCCAGCCTTTCGCGCTGGCGGCCGGCGTTGCGGTGAGCGCACCAGCAGGGAAGCTCTCGACCTTGGCGACGGGTAGAGGCGTCTTGAGGAACAGCGAGGCGTCCTGGTCGGTCGGAACGACGTAGCCGGGGATGCCGACCGCGACGGGGCGGTGGTTGGCGACGAGCGTGTCCTCGATGGCCGCGATCGACGGCGCGGTGACGAAGCGGACGCCGATCGTGCGCGCCGCGCCGGGGGCCAGCGTGAAGCCGGTCGGCGTGTTCCATTGCTCGTCGGCCTTCGCCCATTCCTTCTCGGCAAAGGCTTTGCTGGCGACGGTCCAGTCGTAGAAGCCTTCCGAGGTCTGGCCGCGCTTGCTGCGGTCGGTGAAGATGTCGCCCTTGGGGGCCTTGGCGGCTTCGAGGATCGGGCGGTAGGCCTCGAGCGGCGTGCCCTTTTCGGGAAGGACGAGCAGCGCCGGACCCGCGCCGTTGAGGCGAGTGACCTGGAGATAGCCGGCGTCGCGGCCGATATACGGGTCGACGAAGCTCGCCTGCGCATGCGCCTGTTCGAGGCTGCGGTCGGTGATGATGTTGTCGAACACCATCGGCAGGCCGAGCGCGCCGATTTCGATGGGGGCGGTCGTCGTGTTGGTCAGCGTGAAGCGGAGTGCGAGGACGCCGTGGTCGTCGATCCAGCGGCGCTCGACGCGCAACGGGCTGGTGGTCCCGAGCGAGGCGGTGATATCGGCGGCGGCGAGCGTCGCGCCGGTCGCGGGCAGGCGGCGGATCGCCTTGCGGTGCTGCGCGGAAGCGAAGTCGGTCCAGGCGCCGCCGGGTTGACGGACGCGGAGGTGGATGTCGCCGATATGGACATAGCCGTCGGCGGCGCGCTCGGCTTCGCGCGCGCCGGGGACGAAGTCGAAACCGGGTTCGGCGGCGGGGGACAATCGGGCGAGCGTCTGCGTGTCGGTGCGCAGTGCGACGCGGAAGGCGGAGGTGCGAAGCGCGGTCTGCGCAATCGGGCGGAACACTGGCTTGGCGGGCTTGGGTTGCGCATACCCGGGCAACGTCGCGGTGCCGAGCAGGAGGAGCGCGAGGAGGGGGCGGAATGCGGTCATGAATGGCTCGCTCGGGCTCGACGGTGGGTGCGAAATGGCACTTGCGCCACTCCTCTCGACGTTTAGTATACGATATCCGAATGGAGATAAAGATGTTCGCAAACCGCCGGGATGTATTGATGGGGACGACGGCGGTGGCGCTGTTGTCGGTGGGCGAACAAGCGCTTGGCAAGGGGGCGTCGATCTCACTTCCGACCAAGGCCAGGCCTTTCCCATTGTCCGCGGTACGCTTGCTCCCGTCCGCCTACGCGACCGCGGTCGAGGTCAATCGCGCCTATCTGCTGCGGTTGAGCGCGGATCGGTTGCTGCACAATTTCATGGTCTATGCCGGGTTCCCCGCGAAGGCGCCGCTCTATGGCGGGTGGGAAAGCGACACGATCGCCGGGCACACGCTGGGGCATTATCTGACCGCGCTCGTGCTGATGCATGCGCAGACCGGTGATGCGGAGTGCCGTACTCGTGCGGATTATATCGTCGCCGAGCTGGCGCGGGCGCAGGCTAAGCGCGGCACCGGTTATGTCGGCGCGCTGGGGCGCAAGCGGAAGGACGGGACGATCGTCGACGGCGAGGAGATCTTCCCCGAGGTGATGCGCGGCGAGATCAAGTCGGGCGGGTTCGATCTCAACGGCTCGTGGTCGCCGCTATATACGGTGCACAAGGTGTTCGCGGGGCTGCTCGACGTGCATGCCGCGTGGGGCAACACACAGGCGCTGACCGTCGCGACGGGCCTCGCGACGTATTTCGCGAAGGTGTTCGCGGCGCTCGACGATGCGCAGATGCAGACGCTGCTCGGGTGCGAATATGGCGGGTTGAACGAGAGCTATGCCGAGCTGTCCGCGCGCACCGGGAACAAGCAATGGCTCGACGTCGCGGAGCGGCTGTACGACCGGAAGATGCTCGATCCGATGGTCGCGGGTGAGGACAAGCTGGCCAACTTCCATGCCAATACGCAGGTGCCGAAGCTGGTCGGGCTGGCGCGGATCCACGAACTGAACGGCAAACCCGCACCTGCGAACGCCGCGCGGTTCTTCTGGACGACCGTCACGCAGCATCACAGCTATGTGATCGGCGGCAATGCCGACCGCGAGTATTTCTCCGGCCCCGACAGCATCGCCAACCACATCACCGAGCAGACCTGCGAGCATTGCAACAGCTACAACATGCTGAAGCTGACGCAGCAGCTCTATGGTTGGGCACCGGACGGCGCGATGTTCGACTATTACGAGCGCGCGCATCTGAACCACATCATGGCGGCGCAGGACCCGAAGACTGCCGGCTTCACCTATATGACGCCGCTGATGACGGGCACCGCGCGCGAATATTCGACGCCGAAGGACGACGCGTTCTGGTGCTGCGTCGGTACGGGGATGGAGAGCCATGCCAAGCACGGCGAGGCGATCTTCTGGGAGGGCGGCGATACGCTGCTGGTCAATCTCTACATCCCGGCGGAGGCGCAGTGGCGTGCGCGCGGTGCGGTGCTGACGCTCGATACGCGCTATCCGTTCGAGCCGGAATCGCGGGTGACGCTGACGAAGCTGGCAAGGCCGGGGCGGTTTCCTATCGCGCTGCGCGTGCCGGGCTGGGCGAACGGGCGCGCGACGGTGACGGTCAACGGCGCGGCGGTCGAGCCGGTGCTGGCGAAGGGCTATGCGATCGTCGAGCGCAAATGGAAGGCGGGCGATGTCGTTGCGATCAGCGTGCCGCTCGACCTGCGGCTGGAGAGTGCCCCGGGCGACGTCGATACGGTCGCGGTGCTGCGCGGGCCGATGGTGATGGCCGCCGATCTCGGGCCGACCGAGGCGAAATGGGAGCAGGCCGATCCGGCGATGGTCGGCGCCGACCTGCTCGCCGCGTTTACGCCGACGGCTGGCGCGGGCTATGCGACGAAGGGGATTATCCGGCCTGCCGACCTCAACTTCGTGCCGTTCTACAGCCAGTATGATCGACGCAGCGCGGTGTATTTCAAGCGCTTCAGCGAGGCGGCGTGGAAGACCGAGGAAGCGGCGTTCCTGACCGAGCAGGCGCGGCTGAAGGATCTCGCCGCACGGTCGGTCGACGTGATGCATCTCGGCGAGATGCAGCCGGAGCGCGATCATGCGCTGACGTCGGAAATCTCGTATCCGGTCAGCTATCGCGGGCGGAACGGGCGCGATGCGCGGTCGGGCGGCTATTTCGAGTTCGCGATGAAGACGCGGCCGGGGCCGCTGGTGGTGCAGGCGACCTATTGGGGCGACGAGCGCGCGCGCGATTTCGACATCCTCGTGGATAACGTGAAGGTGGCGACACAGCATCTGGAGGCGGACCAGCCCGGCAAGTTCTTCGATGTCGACTATCCGCTGCCGATCGGGCTGACCAAGGGCAAGACGAGCGTGAAGGTGCGGTTCGTCCCGCATGACCGGTCGTCGGCCGGGCCGGTGTTCGGGGTGCGGATGGTCACAGCCAAGCCGGGTGCGACCGCGTGAGCGACGACGTGCGGATGACGCTCGACGAGGTGCGGGGGCTCGCGCGGACAGTGCTGCTCGGCGCTGGCCTGTCGCGCGCGCATGCCGAGGCGGTGGCGGAGACGATGGTCGCGGGCGAGCGCGACGGCTGTGCAAGCCACGGCATTTACCGATTGCTGGTCGCGGCGAACAGCATCGCCAAGGGTGTCGTCGCGCTCGATGCCGAGCCGGTGGTGAGCGAACCGGCGCGCGCGCTCGTGCGGGTCGATGGCGGCGGCGGGTTCGCGCAACTCGCGTTCAAGCGGGGTCGGCCAGTACTGGCGGAGAAGGCGCGCGCGTATGGGATCGCCGCGATGGCACTGAACAACGTGGTGCATTTCGCGGCGTTGTGGCCCGAGGTCGAGGCGCT
This sequence comes from Sphingomonas sp. PP-F2F-A104-K0414, assembly GCF_004340945.1. GTDB lineage: Bacteria > Pseudomonadota > Alphaproteobacteria > Sphingomonadales > Sphingomonadaceae > Sphingomonas. The sequence goes on along the minus strand of NZ_SLYD01000004.1, from coordinate 447,036 downwards.
CGCGGAGGACGGGCTGGTCGCGCTCGCGGTCACGCCGAGCCATGCTTGGGTCGCGCCGGCGGGGGGTACCTTGCCCGTGTTCGGGACCAATCCGATCGCGTTCGGCTGGCCGCGGCCTGGTGGGCATCCCTTTGTGTTCGACTTTGCAACGAGTGCAGTCGCGCGGGGCGAGATTGAACTGCACCGGCGGGCGGGGAAGGCTGTTCCCAACGACTGGGGCTATGATACGGACGGGCAGCCGACGACCGAGGCTGCGGCGGTGCTGAACGGCGCGATGCGGACGTTCGGCGGGCACAAGGGGTCGGCGCTGGCGGCGATGGTCGAGCTGCTCGCCGGGCCGCTGATCGGCGACATGACCAGCCGGGAATCGCTGGAGGCTGACGCGGCGCGCGGTGGATCGCCGATCGGGGGCGAACTGATCATCGCGATCGATCCCGTCGGGTTTCTTGGCGATGCGGTCGCCGAGCACCTCGCGCGCGCGGAAGCGATGTTCGCGGCGATCGAGGGGCAGGGTGCTCGGCTGCCGTCGCAACGGCGGTATGCGGCGCGGGCGCGGAGCTTGACCGAGGGTGTGGTTATACCCGCCGCACTGTACCGCGACATCATGGCGCTGGTTCCAGGAGAATGACGATGAAGGCGATGATCCTGTTGCTGGCGCTAGGCTCGACTGCGCTGGGGGCAATGCCTCCAAAAACTCCGAAATCGGCCGTGGCGACGTCGGCGGATGCGCGGTTCGAGGCGCTCTACACGTCTGAATATGCGTGGCGGCAACTTCAGTTCGCGCAGGGCGAGGACAATCCGACCGCCCCGCCGCGCCTCCCCGATGTCGGCCCCAAGGCGCAGGCCGAGCGGCTCGCGCGGTGGACCGATGTGTCGCGGCAACTGGCGGCGATCTCGCCGGCGACACTCTCGCCCGCCAATCGCGTCAATTATGCGGTCTATACGCAACAGATCGACGCCTTGCTCGCCGAGCAACGCTTTCGCGATTACGAAAAGCCGCTGACCGCCGATACGAGTTTCTGGGGTGACGTCGCGGAGAGCGCGCGCGGCAATTTCAAGTCGGTGAAGGACTATCGCGACTATATCGCGGTGATGCGCCAGATCCCGCGCTATTTCGACCAGCAGACCGGCAACATGCGCGCCGGGCTGGCACGCGGGTTCACGCCGGCGCGGGTAACGCTGACGGGGCGCGACAATGGCGTCGCGCAGGTCGCCGAGGCGAAGACGCCGCCGGAGTCGCCGTTCTACGAACCGTTCAAGAGCTTCCCATCGACGATCCCGGCTGCCGATCAGGCTGCGCTTAGGGCCCAGGGGACGGCGGCGATCTCGCAGGCGGTGGTGCCGGCCTATGCGACGCTGCTGAAGTTCCTGCGCACCGAGTATATCCCGCACGCTCGCGAGGGGCTGGCGGCGTACGACCTGCCGGACGGCAAGGCTTATTACCTGTCGAAGGTCCGCGAATACACCACGCAGGATATCACGCCCGAACAGATCCACGCGCTCGGGCTCGCGGAGATCGCCAAGATTCGCGGCCGGATGGACGGCGTGATGCGGAGCGTGAAGTTCCAAGGCGATCTGCAGGCGTTCTTCAACCACCTGCGCACCGATCCGCAATTCTATCCCAAGACGCCGAACGAGCTGCTGTACCGCGCGGCGTGGATCGCCAAGACGTTCGACGGCAAGGCGTCGTCGTGGTTCGGGCATCTGCCGCGCAGCCGGTTCGCGATCAAGCCGGTGCCGGCGGACATCGCGCCGTTCTACACCGGCGGGCGCGGCGGGCCGGGGATCTATCTGGTCAACACCTACGACCTGCCATCCCGGCCGTTCTATTCCCAGGTCGCGCTGACGCTGCATGAGAGCGCGCCCGGCCACGCGTTCCAGATGCCGCTCGCGTCCGAGAACAAGACGCTGCCGGCGTTCCGGCGCGACACGTATCTGTCGGTCTATGGCGAGGGCTGGGCGCTGTATTGCGAGACGCTCGGCGAGGACATGGGGATGTACGAGACGCCGTACGATCTGTTCGGGATGCTGAGCTATCAGGCGTGGCGCGCGGCGCGGCTGGTGGTCGATACCGGCATCCATGCGAAGGGCTGGAGCCGGAAACAGGCGCAGGACTATCTGCACGACAATACCGCGCTGTCGAACCATGAGATCGAGACCGAGGTCGATCGCTACATCGCGTGGCCGGGGCAGGCGCTGTCCTATTACATGGGGCAGATCGCGTTCCAGACCGCGCGGAAGAAGGCGCAGGACAAGCTCGGCGCGAAGTTCAATATCCGCGCGTTCCACGATGCAATGCTGGAGATGGGATCGGTGCCGGTGCCGGTGATCGAGGCGCGTACGGATGAGCTGATCGCGGCGGGTGGCAAGGGGCCGTATCCCGACGAGGAGTGAGTGCGGGCTCCCCATCATCCCGGCCCCGTTATCTTCGCCCCGTCATCCCAGCGAAAGCTGGGATCCAGAACCACGAACGCTGGCTTGCGTGGCTCTGGATCCTGGGTCGAGCCCAGGATGACGGAGAGCGGGGTATCCTGCGTCAGCCGAACGGGCGGTCGATCGAGGGTTGTGGTTCTGTGAACCAGGCGCCGCCGGTGTCGGTAACGTGGAAATGATCCTCCAGGCGGATGCCGAAGCGGTCCGGCACGACGATCATCGGCTCGTTCGAGAAGCACATCCCCGGAGCCAGCGGCGTGCGGTCGCCGCGAACGAGATAGGCGGGTTCGTGGATCGACAGGCCGATGCCGTGACCGGTGCGGTGCGGCAGGCCGGGGAGGCGGTAGTCGGGGCCGAGACCGGCTTTCTCCAGCACCGCGCGGGCGGCGCTGTCGATCGCTTCGCAGGGTACGCCGGGCTTCACCGCGGCGAACGCGGCGGCTTGCGCCTCGTGTTCGATGTCCCAGATCGCCCGCGCCTCGTCGCCGACATTGCCGAACGCGTAGGTCCGCGTGATGTCGGAATGATAGCCCTCGACCTGGCAGCCGGTGTCGATCAGCACGAGCTGGTCCTCCTCGAGCAGCTGATCGCCGGGCAGGCCGTGCGGAAACGCGGTCGCGCGACCGAACTGGACGGCGCAGAAATACGAGCCCGACGAGCCGATCGCTCGGTGTGCGTCGTCGATGAAGCGGATCACCGCGCTGGCGGCGATGCCGGGGTGGAGGATGCGCGCGGCGCGGCGCTGGATGTCGAGCGTCATCGCCTTGGCTTGGCGTAGCAGCGCGAGCTCGGCAGGGCTCTTGATCATCCGGCAGGCGTCGATCACCGCCGCGCCGTCGGCGACGTCCAGCCGCGTGGCAGCGAGCGCGCTCGCCATACCGTAGGGAAGTTGCGGGTCGAGCAGTAGCCGGCCAGCTACCGCGTCCGCCACTAGCGCATACGGGCTCTCGTCCTCTTCCCAGAGACGCGGATCGGCGTCGATCTCGACCGCGGCCTCCAGCGAGCCCTGTTCGAACCGCGGACAGATCAGGATCGGCTGGCCCTTCACCGGCAGCAGCAACGCCACCAGCCGCTCGGTCGCACCCCAAGGGATACCCGCGAAATAGCGCAGGCTCGCACCCGCAGCGATCAGTAGCGCATCGGCGCCCGCCGCCTCGGTCAGTGCGCGCGCCTTGTCGAGACGCGCGGTACGCTCCGCCGACGTGATGCGCGGCGCGCGGTCTGCCCAAGGAGCGATGGTCGCGAGTTCGTCGGCTATCGAAGATCCGCCGATGGTCATGCGTGAGGTCCTTTTTTGCCGAAACGGTCGAGGTCGAACGGCGCGAGCGGCACCGCCGGAGTTTCTCCTGCCAACATCGCCGCGATGAGCGTCGCGGTCACCGGCGCGAGCGTCAGCCCGAGATGTTGATGACCGAACGCATAAGCGAGATTTGCGTGGTGCGTCGAGCAGCCGATCGCGGGGAGATAGTCGGGCAGCGTCGGCCTGGCCCCCATCCAACGCGTGAACGGCCCCTCGATCGGCAGGCCTAGCGACCGGACGTGATGTTCCAGCCGGTCCCATTTGCGCGGATCGGGCGGACCGTCGGGATCGCCGAGTTCGACGAAGCTCGCCGCCTGGACGCAATCGGCATAGCGCGTGACGATCATCGAGCGGTCCTCGAACACGACCGGCGGCAGGTCGGCGGGCCAGCCCTCGGCGCGCGCACGGATATGATAGCCGCGCTCGGCGATCATCGGCACGCGGTATCCGAGCGGTTCGAGCAGCGCGCGAGAGCGGACGCCAGCGGTTACCAGCACCTGATCGACATCATGTCCGGCGATAACGATCCGATCGGCGTCTTCCACCAATCGCGCCGCCTGGCGGACGATCTGGCCACCCCGGGCTTCGACCGAGGCCTCAAGCGTCGTCGCAAGCTGGCGCAGTTCAGTAATCTGGCCGCTGCCGGTGAAGCGGATCGCGCCGCCGACCGGATCGGCGAGGAAGCCCAGTCGGTCGAGCAAGGCGGGCTCAGCATCGACGATCCGCGCCGTCCCAATCGCGGTTTGCGCCCAGCGCTGCCGGCCGGTTCGTGCGCGCGCGGCCGAATCCCAGACGACGATGTGGCCGTCTTCCCGCAGCAGATCGGGAGCGTCGAGCGCTCCGACCAGATCGCGCCACGCTGGCATCGCGCCGGCAAGCAAGGAGGTCAGCGCGGCCGTTCCCACGGTGAACTTCGCCGGTGTCGACGCCGCGATCAGCCGTGCGGCGAACGGCAACCATTGCGCTGCCATCGACGGCGGCAGCGCGAGCGCACCACCCGCGCTGAACAGTCGCTTCGGCACCGATCGCAGTGCGGCGGGGGAGGCGAGCGGCTCGACCTGTTCGACCGCGATGTGCCCGGCATTGCCCCAGGATGCGGCGTTGTAATCGGTATCGCGTTCGAACACACTCACGCCATACCCGCGATCGAGCAGCGCGACGGCGCAACTGAGGCCGACTACGCCGCCTCCCACGATGCCGATCGTTTTCAACCCATTTCTCCTGTTGCACCGCACCCATCGATTTCGTATACGGTATATATATTGAAACGCAGGAAGGTCGATACCGAATGTCTGTCGAATGGAAGGGTGTATTTCCGGCCGTAACGACGCAGATCCGCGAGGACATGAGCGTCGATCTCGCCGACACGCAGCGCGTCGTCGACGACCTGATCCGCGACGGCGTGACCGGGGTGATCGCGCTCGGCACGGTCGGCGAGAATAACTCGTTCGACTATGATGAAAAGGTCGAGGTACTGACCGCGATCGTCGAGGCGGTCGACGGCCGCGTGCCGGTCATCACCGGGGTGTCGGAATACGACACGCGGCGCGCCGTTCGGTATGCGCAGGCCGCCGAAAAGGCCGGCGCGGACGGCCTGATGCTGTTGCCGCCGATGGTCTATGTGCCGAAGCCGCATGAGCTTGTTGCGCATTTCAAGGGCGTGGCGGAGCAGGTCGGTCTGCCGATCATGCTCTATAACAACCCGCCGGCATATCGCACGCTGATCGACAACGACGTGCTCGCTGCGCTGGTCGATGTCGCGAACATCGTCGCGGTCAAGGAGTCGGCGCCCGACACGCGGCGTTTCACCGACGTGAAGACCGCGTTCGGCGACCGCTACGTGCTGTTCGCCGGGCTCGACGACGTTGCGCTCGAGGGGCTGTATCTGGGGGCGCAGGGCTGGGTCTCCGGGCTCACCAACGCATTCCCGCGGGAATCGGTCGAACTGGTCAACGCGTTCGCGCGCGGCGATCATGCCAAGGCGATGGAGATCTATCGCTGGTTCATGCCTTTGCTCCATCTCGATGCCGAGCATGACCTGGTCCAGTCGATCAAGCTCGCCGAGCAGGTCATGGGGCGCGGCTCCGAACGCGTCTTGCCGCCACGCTATCCGCTGATCGGCGAACGCCGTGCCGAGGTGATCGCGATGGTCGAGAAGGCGGCGGCAACGCGCCCGACGCTCTCGAACTGATGCGCCACACCTTCTTCTGCATCGACGGCCACACTGCCGGCAATCCGGTCCGCCTCGTCGCGGGTGGGGCGCCGTTGCTCAAGGGCGCGTCGATGTCGGAGCGGCGGCAGGATTTCATGACCCGGTTCGACTGGATCCGTACCGGGCTCTGCTTCGAGCCGCGCGGGCACGACATGATGTCGGGCGGGTTCCTGTATCCGCCGACGCGCGACGATACCGACATCGGCCTCCTGTTCATCGAGACGAGCGGGTGCCTGCCGATGTGCGGGCATGGCACGATCGGGATGGTGACGTTCGGGCTCGAACACGGGTTGATCCAGCCGGCCGTACCGGGCCGGTTGCGGATCGAGGTGCCCGCGGGCGTGATCGACGTGGCCTACGAAACCGAGGGCGCGAAGGTGACTTCGGTGCGGATCACCAACGTGCCCGCGTATGTCGCGGCACGCGGGATCGCGGTCGACGTCGAGGGGATCGGTCCGCTGAGCATCGATGTCGCCTATGGTGGCAATTACTACGCGATCGTCGAGCCGCAGGGGCGCTATACCGGGCTCGACGATCTCGGCGCGGCGGAGATCATCGCGCTCAGCGGTCGCGTTCGCGAGGCGGTGCGGGCACAGTTCGAGCCGGTCCATCCGCTCGATCCGACGATCCGCGGCGTCAGCCATGTGCTGTGGGCGGACGTGCCACGCGGAGACGGCGCCGACGGTCGCAACGCGGTATTCTACGGCGACAAGGCGATCGACCGCAGCCCGTGCGGCACCGGCACGTCGGCACGGCTCGCGCATCTGGCGGACAAGGGGCGATTGGCGGTCGGCGACCGGTTCGTCCACGAAAGCTATATCGGCAGCCGCTTCATCGGCCGCGTCGAGGCGGAAACGTCGCTCGGTGATACCCCCGCGATCGTCCCGTCGATCGAGGGATCGGCGATCGCGACCGGGTTCAACACGATCTGGATCGATCGCGACGATCGTTTCTGGAACGGTTTCCAAGTTTCATGACATTTCGGCTATGCTGGCCCGGTAATCCCGTTTTCGGAGCCGTCCATCCATGAGCATCGTCGTCCGCACCCTGTCCGAGCAGGTGTTCGAGATTGTCCGCGAGCAGATCGTCACCGGCAAGCTCGCCGGTCATACCGCGATCCGCCAGGATGCGCTGGCGACCGAACTCGGCGTCAGCAAAATCCCGTTGCGCGAGGCGCTGGCGCGGCTGGAGCAGGAGGGCCTGCTGACCAGCCACGCCAACCGGGGGTACTCGGTCCAGCCGATGTCGGCTGATGAGGTGGACGATATCTTCGCGCTGCGGCTGGCGATCGAGCCGCAGGCCGCCGCCTATGCATCGACCGTCGCGAACGACGATGACCGTGCCGTTGCGATCCTCGCATTCGAGGAACTCGACAGCGCGGCGAGCGAGCGGCTAGCCGAAGTCGCGATCCGTAATCGCGTGTTCCACACCGCGCTGGTCCGGCCGGGCCGCCGCCTGCTCACCACGCAGATGGTCGAGCGGCTGGCGATTCTCGCCGAGCGCTACGTCGTCGCGCATCTGCGGCCCGCGGGGCGCGAGGATCGCGCGCATCTGGAGCATCGCCAGCTGCTCGACGCATGGCTCGCACGCGACGACGATCGCATGCTGACGCTGCTGACCAGCCATATTCAATCGACGCTGACCGATCTGCGCGCGCAGTTCGACACGGCCCGAGACTAGAGATCACAGGGGATGGGCAATGTTTGGACCGCGTAAATCGTTCGAATCGTCTGCCCATAGCCGCGAACACAGCCTCGCCAAGACGCTGAGCTGGCCGCATCTGATCGCGCTCGGAGTGGGCGCGATCGTCGGCACCGGGATCTATACCTTGGTCGGCGTCGGTGCCGAGCGGGCAGGGCCGGGGGTGATCCTCGCCTTCGTGATCTGCGGCGTGATCTGCGCGTGTGCGGCGCTCGCCTATACCGAACTCGCGACGCTGATCCCCGCCGCGGGCAGCGCCTATACCTTCAGCTATACGGCGCTCGGCGAGGGTGTCGCCTGGGTAGTGGGCTGGAGCCTGATCCTCGAATATTCGCTGGCGTGCTCGACCGTCGCGGTCGGCTGGTCGGGCTATCTGGTCGGCTGGATCGAGGCGGCGGGGATACATTTGCCGCACGCGTTGCTGGTCGGTCCGCATGGTGGCGGGATCGTCAACATGCCCGCGGTGCTGGTGTCGCTCGCGGTGATGGGGATGCTGATCCTCGGCACGCGGCAGAGCGCGACGCTCAACATCGTGCTGGTGCTGATCAAGCTGGTCGCGCTGACGATCTTCGTCGTCTACGCCGCGCCTGCGTTCAAGGCCGACAACCTCCACCCGTTCATGCCGTACGGCTTCGGCTCGACCGAGCTTGGCGGGCATAAGCGCGGTGTGATGGCGGCGGCGGCGATCGTGTTCTTCGCCTTTTACGGCTTCGACGCGGTCGCGACCTCGGCGGAGGAGACCAAGAACCCCAAGCGCGACCTGACGATCGGTATCGTCGGCTCGATGCTGGTCTGCACGGTGATCTACATGGCGGTGGCGGTCAGCGCGATCGGCGCGCTGCCGTTCAAGCAGCTCGCCAATTCGCCCGAACCGCTCGCGCTCGTGCTGCGCCAGTTGAGCCAGCCGTTCGCCGCGCAGATCATCGCGCTGGCCGCAGTGATCGCGCTGCCGTCGGTGATCCTGGTGATGATGTACGGGCAGAGCCGGATCTTCTTCGTGATGGCGCGCGACGGCCTGCTGCCGCGCGGTCTCGCCAAGGTCAGCAAGCGGACCGGATCGCCGACGCTGATCACGCTGCTGACCGGCCTGTCGATCGCGGCGGTCGCGGGGTTCTTCCGGCTCGACGAGATCGCCGAACTCGCCAATGCGGGGACACTGATCGCGTTCATCTCGGTCGGGGTATGCCTGATGGCGCTGCGTCGAACTGCGCCGCAACTGCCCCGCCTGTTCCGTTGCCCGGCGGCCTATGTCGTCGGTACGGTGACCGTGCTCGGCTGTCTGTATCTGCTCGCGAGCCTGCCGACTTCGACGCTGGTCCGGTTCGTGATCTGGAACGTCGCCGGATTTTTACTGTATTTCGTCTATGGCCGGCGCAACAGCGACGCCGGCAATCCGGCACACGCGGCCTGACCGGCGCGCGTCACCGCTTCTTGCGGCACGCGTCCGAGCAATAGATCACGCTGTCCCAGTCGCGCGCCCACTTCTTGCGCCAGGTGAAGGGGCGCTCGCATGCCGGACATACCTTGGTCGGCAGGTTCTGCTTGGCGATGCCGTTGGGCATCAGCGGGGCTGCGAATCGAGGAAGGTTTCGACCTCGGTGAGGTCGACGGTCTTGTCGAGATACGTCTGGCCGATCCCGCGCGCGAGCAGGAATGGGAGGGTTCCTGCCGCCATCTTCTTGTCGTGCCGCATGTGGTCGACAAGGCGGGCACCGCTCGCGCCGATCTTTGCAGCAGCCAGCCCGTCCGGCAGCCCGACGTCGCGCCAGTGCGCAGCGACACGCTCAGCATCCTGCCCCGAGCAAATCCCCTGCGACGCCGAGAACCCGAACGCCAGCGAACAGCCTGCCGCGACACCCTCACCGTGAATCAGCGCCTGCGAGAACCCGGTCTCTGCCTCCAGCGCATGGCCAAAGGTGTGGCCAAGATTGAGCAGTGCGCGCGTCCCATTGGTCTCATGCTCGTCCGCCGCGACGATCCGCGCCTTCGCCGATACGCTGTGCGCGATCGCATATTCGCGCAGCGTCAGGTCGCCCGCGAGCAACGCCGCACCATTCGCCTCGCACCATTCGAAGAACGCGAAGTCGTCGATCAGGCCGTATTTCACGACCTCCGCATAGCCTGCGCGGAGTTCGCGGATCGGCAGCGTGTCGAGCACCTGTGGATCGATCAGCACCATCACCGGCTGATGGAACGCACCGATCAGGTTCTTGCCGGCCTTCGTGTTGATCGCGGTCTTGCCGCCGACCGAGCTGTCGACCTGCGCGAGCAGGCTCGTCGGAATCTGAACGAAGTTGCAACCGCGCTTGAGGATCGAGCAGGCGAACCCGACAAGATCCCCCATCACGCCGCCGCCCAGCGCCACGACATGATCGCCGCGCTCGACGCCGAGTTCGAGCAGCCGGTCGCACAGTGTCTCCAGCGTCGCCCAGCTCTTGCTGCCTTCACCCGGCGCGAGGACGATCGCCTCGCTCGCAATGTCCGCCGCGGTCAGCGACGTCTGCAACGTCGCCAGATGCACTGATAAATTTTTGTCGGTGACGATCGCTACGCGCCGACCCTTCGCGAGCGGCGCGAGAAATTCGCCAGCCCGCGCGAGAATTCCCGCTTCGATGTGGATCGGGTAGGTCCGCGAACCCAGTTCAACGGTAACGGTCTTCATCGGCCAAGCGCTCTCAGGATTGCGGCGACGGTCGCTTCGTGCGGCGTCTTGTTGCTGACGATATGGATGTGCGCCTGCGCGTAGATCGGGTTGCGCACGCGCGCCAGTTCGGCGAGCACTTTGCCCGGATCGCGGTTGCGGAGAAGCGGTCGCGTATCGCGCCGCCCGACGCGCTCGACCAGGATGTCGGGATGCGCGCTGAGCCACACGGAGATGGAGTCGCGCAGGATCAGCGCCCGCGTGTCGTCGTTGATGAACGCGCCGCCACCGGTCGCGATGATTTTCGGCGTGCCGTCGATCAACCGCGCGATCACCCGGCGTTCGCCATCGCGGAAATACTCTTCGCCGTATTTGGCGAAGATCTCGGCGACGGTCATGCCTGAAGCCGCCTCTATCTCGTGGTCGGCGTCGACGAATGGCAGGTTCATGCGCAAGGCGAGCCTTCGGCCTACGGTAGTCTTGCCGACGCCCATCAGCCCGACGAGCACGATCGGTCGATCGATCGGGGCTGGGGCGGGGCCGCCTGCGGGCCCGCCTGAGGGGTTGTGGCTTTGCAACATCGTGAGGGGCGCTATACAGCGGCACCGCGCGAGGGCAAAAGCTCTTGGCACCTGTTTTGTCCACTACCCCGTCCACTACAAGGTTACGCCGCCATGTCCCGTTTCATCGTCTCGGTCGTCGTCGTTCTTGTCGTGGTGGTCGGCGGCCTGTTCCTGCTGGCAGGGCGCGCCACCGAGCGCCCGCAGAGCCGCGTCGAAAAGGCCGTGACGCTTGCGAACCTCTCTTAAGGCGACGCTTGCGGCGGCGGTTGCCGTCGGGGCATTGGTCGCGCTTGCCCCTGCAATCGGGCAGGACCGGCCTGAATCGATCCTGCCGCCCGGGTTCGGCGAGCCGACGCCCGCGCCTGCGCCGCGCCCGACCGCTCCGGCCGGGACGCAGCCAACGCGCTCGACGGGTCCATCGCAGCCGACCACCCCGCCGCCAAGCGCCGCACCGGCACAGCCGGGCGCGATGATCCAGCCTTTGCCGCCGACGACGCCGGGCGACGCACCCCCAGTGCCGCCTGTCGCGGCGCCTGCGCCAGTCGATCCTGCCGTGCTGGCGCAGTACGAGATGCCGGAGTCTGCGCGTCGCTCGCTCGCGACGGTCGGTCCGGTTATGGCGAGCGAAGGCGGCCTCGATACCGATGCGTTCGGCTCTGTCGATGGCCAGTATGTCGAGACGCTGATGCGCCGACTGAATGCGCCGCTGCCGTCGCGGTGGATGTCGATCCTGCTGCGGCGTGCGCTGGTGTCGCGCGTCGACACGCCGAGCCGCACCAACGGCGCGGACTTCGCGGCCGAGCGCGCATGGCTGTTGTTGCGGATGGGCGAATCGGTCGCCGCGCGCGCCGTCACGCAGAGCGTCGACACCGACAATTATACGCCGAAGCTGTACGACGTCGCGATGAACGCGTCGCTGGCGACCGGCGATCCGGCGGGGCTGTGCCCGCTGGTACCCGGCGCGATGCGCTATGCGGCGGCGCGGGGCTGGACAATGGCGCAGGCGATGTGCGCGGGGCTTTCGGGCAATCCCGCGCGGGCGACCCCGCTGATCGCGACCGCCAAGCGTCGCAACGTCGCGAGCGGCGTCGACATGCTGCTCGCGCAGAAGGTCGTCGGTGCCGGCGCGCAAGGCCGTCAGGCGGTGACGATCGAATGGGATGGCGTCGACCAGCTGACCGCGTGGCGGTTCGGGCTGGCGATGGCGACGGGCGTCGCGGTCCCCGACGATCTCTATGCTAGCGCTGGTCCGCAGGTGAAATACTGGCAGGCATTGTCGCCTTCGGTTCCGCTCGGCGCGCGACTGGCGCCGGCGGAGTCCGCGGCGGGGCAGGGTGTGCTCTCCAGCGCTGCGCTGGTCGATCTCTATGCCGCGGCCGCCACCGACGACGACACACAAAGCACAGCGACCGCCGCCGCGAACGATCTCCAGACCGCCTATGCCGATCGCAGTCCCGATGCGCGGCTGAACGCGCTGCGCCAATTGTGGGGCGGGGCGGATACGCGGCCGGCCTATGCGCGCCTCGTGCTGACCGCGCGGGCGGCGGCGCGGATGAACCCGGCGCTGGCGAAGGACGAGGCGGATCATCTAATCGCGTCGATGCTGTCCGCCGGGCTTGATCGCACCGCGGCGCGCTGGCTCGGGACCGTACCCGCCGGGGGTGACGCCTGGGCGATGATCATGCTCAGCGACCCCGACGCGTATCGTCGCCTCAGCTATGCCGACCTCGCCTCCTATTCGGGTGGCGAAGGCGACTCGGCGTTGAAGCAGCGGATGCTGTTTGCGGGGCTTGCCGGACTAGGGCGGCTCAACTCGGGCGACATCGAACGTGCCGCGCAATCGCTCGGCGTCCGGATCGGCGCGGACAATGCGTGGACGCGTGCACTCGATCGCGCCGCGCGCGACGGGCAGGCGGGTACGGTCGTCGTTCTCGCTGCGATCGGCATGCAGGCACCGGACTGGAAGGGCATCCCGCCCGAAGCGCTGTACCGGATCGTCGGCGCCTTGCGCGCGGTCGGGCTCGATGGCGAGGCGCGGATGATAGCTGCCGAGGCCATCGCACGGGCGTGACCCACGCCAACGACCGCGCCCTGATCGACCGGTTCCTTGAGATGATGACGGCGGAAGCGGGCGCGGCGGCCAACACCGTTGCCGCGTATCGCAGCGACCTGACGCTCGCATCGCAGGTGCTTGAAGGCAGGCTGGTCGAAGCGGATGCGGACGCGCTTGCGACGCTCGCCGGTGGCTGGTCGGCGCTGTCCCGCTCGACCGTCGGGCGAAAGTCCGCCTCGCTCCGCCGCTTCTTCGCGTTCCTGGCCGACGAAGGTCACCGCGCCGACGATCCCGGCAAAGCACTATCGCGACCCGGCACCGCGCGCACGTTGCCCAAAGTGCTGAGCCATGCCGATATCGACCGATTGTTCGCCGCGATCGCCGAGCGATCCGCGCGCGATCCGCTCGACCCCAACGACCTGCGGCTCTCCGCGCTGTTCGAACTGCTCTACGGATCGGGACTGCGCGCGACCGAACTCGTCAGCCTGCCGCGCAACGCGGTGCATCCCGATCGCCCGTTCCTGATCCTGCGCGGCAAGGGCGGGCGCGAGCGGCTCGTCCCGATCTCCGATCGCGCGCGCGCGGCGGTGGCGCTCTGGCGCACCCATGTCGCTACGGACCGTCTATGGCTGTTTCCCTCGGGCAAGGGGCATCTTTCACGCATCCGCCTGTATCAGCTCGTCAAGGCGCTCGCCGCCGAGGCCGGCATCCCGCCCGATCGAGTCAGCCCGCACGTCCTGCGTCACGCTTTCGCCACGCATTTGCTCGCAGGCGGCGCCGATCTGCGCGCGCTGCAATCGATGCTCGGCCACGCCGACATCGCCACCACCGAGATCTACACGCACGTCGATTCGAGCCGCCTTGTCGAGCTGGTCAACACGCGTCACCCGTTGGCTGATATGCCGCCGCGTTGACGCGAGCGATCCCGCACCGTAACCGCCGCCTATGCCAAGCTTCCTCGACTTCGAGAAACCGATCGCCGAACTCCAGGGCCGGATCGACGAACTCCGCGACACCGCCGCCGAAGGCAGCGTCGATCTCGCCGCCGACATCGCCCGCTTGCAGGCGAAGTCCGACAAGCTGCTGAAGGACACCTTCGCGCGGCTGACCCCGTGGCAGAAGACGCAGGTCGCGCGTCATCCCGAGCGTCCGCACTTCAAGGATTACGTCGCCGCGCTGTTCGACGAGTTCGTGCCGCTCGCGGGGGACCGCGCGTTCGGCGATGACCAGGCGATCATCGGCGGCTTCGCGACCTTCCGCGGCCGGAAGATCATGGTGCTCGGCCACGAGAAGGGCGACGACACCGCCAGCCGTCTCCGTCACAATTTCGGCATGGGCAAGCCCGAGGGCTATCGGAAGGCGATCCGCCTGGTCGAGCTCGCCAACCGGTTCGGCCTGCCGATCGTCACCTTGGTCGATACGTCGGGCGCGTTCCCCGGCATCCAGGCCGAGGAGCGCGGCCAGGCCGAAGCGATCGCACGCTCGACCGAGGCGTGCCTCAACGCCGGCGTCCCGATCGTCTCGGCGATCGTTGGCGAGGGCGGCTCGGGCGGTGCGGTCGCGTTGGCGGCGGGTAACCGCGTGCTGATGTTCGAACACGCGATCTATTCGGTGATCAGCCCCGAAGGCTGTGCCTCGATCCTGTGGCGCACCGCCGACAAGTCCCCCGAGGCTGCCGAAGCGATGCAGATCACCGCGCAGGACTTGAAGGCGTTCGGCGTCATCGACGACATCGTGAGCGAACCGCTCGGCGGCGCGCACCGCGACCGCGTGACGGCGATCGAATCGCTCGGCAATGCACTGTCGTCCGCACTCGCCGACCTCGCATCGCTCGCGCCTGCCGATCTGCGGAAAGACCGCCAGGCCAAATTCTTGAAGATGGGCCGACTCTAAGCGTCGCGATGCAGCGACAGAACACGGGACAAATGAAAAGGGCGGCTGAACCGAAGTCCAGCCGCCCTGATCGACCGCGATGGTGATCGCGGTACGCTTACTTGTTGAGCTGCGACGCGACGTTGTTGAACGTCTTGTTCAGGCTGTTACCCAGGCCCTGCATTGCAGCGATCGCAGCGACGGCGATCAGAGCGGCGATGAGGCCGTACTCGATTGCGGTTGCGCCCTTGGAATTCTTGAAAAACTTGCGGATCGTCTTCATTCCGGTCTCCATGGTTGGATTGCTTCAGTGTCACCCGGCTGGACCGGACAGGCCGGATCAGCACGAGGACAAATAGAAGTTGTGAGTTGAGAAAGGCTTAAGGTCGGAGCATTTCGTCGGGTAATTCACGAGGCCCGATGCGGGCGATCAGCGGGCGGTGGCGACCTTCGTTTCGACCTTGCCCCACATTCCGATGGTCGAATCGGCAAGGTTGGTCAGGCCGACAATGAGAGCGATGACGACGAAGGCCAGGATCAACCCGTATTCGATCGCGGTCGCGCCGCGGGTATTGCGCAGGACGCGCCGCGACGTTCGACCCGTGATCGTCAGCATGGACTTGTCAGACTTCATAACCATCAGTGTAATCGAGGAAAATTAAGGAATGACCAACGATCGCGCCATTCCAACCGCGCCATCCCTTTTACCGGTCGTGGCGGCGGCGATGGTTGACCTCGAGGGGCGCGTGCTGTTGCAGCAACGCCCCCCGGGCAAGTCGCTTGCCGGGCTCTGGGAATTTCCCGGAGGCAAGGTCGAGCCCGGTGAGACCCCCGAGGCGGCGTTGATCAGGGAGCTCGAGGAGGAACTCGGCATCGCGGTGCCGCATGCGTGTCTTGCCCCCGCAGCGTTTGCCAGCGCGCCGCTGGGTGATCGCCACCTCGTGCTGCTGCTTTATATCACGCGGAAATGGACGGGCGTGCCACGCGCGCTGGAGGCGACGGCCTTGCGCTGGGTGCGACCGAACGCGATGCACGCGTTGCCGATGCCGCCCGCCGATCGCCTGCTGATCGGATTGCTCGATGCACTGATCTGACCGAACGGCGCGCCGAAAGGCGATAATCCCGACTGCGGGCCTCCGCATAATCGGCGTTCGACAATAAAAGTCTTGATCTCCTGCATGAGTGCCGCAGTCCGAAGGGCCAGCGTGCGCCCCAAGACCGCGCGCGGGCGGCGAGCCACGGCTCGCGTGAGCGTTTCCCTTTTCTCGAGCGAGCCGTTCCGGTCGCACAGTCGCCGCTCGACGCAGCGAGCTCGCTGGCAACACTGCCCGCGCATGCCGCTGCGGGGTGCTCTATCTGTCGATGTTGTGAAACGGAAAACCGCTGGAGGCCCGACCGGGAATCGAACCCGGGTGCGAGGATTTGCAGTCCTCTACGTCACCACTCCGCCATCGGGCCTCGATGCGGACGGCGCAAATGCGTCGTTTTGTCAGCGCGGTCAACCACGACGTGTAGCTGGACACGAATTATCCTCATTCGGCGCGGGCGGGCGCGATGCTCGAGCCAGTCGCATGACCCGCCACGACAGGACCCCACGGACCGCATTGCGCCGGTCCGAAAACGTCCCTCGTCCCATTTTGGGCGACGGCGGCGGCATTCGCTGCTAGGAATCGTCGCAGAGGTAGTGCCGTGGTCTTCCGCATGCGCCCTCGACGTCCCGCCCGCGACATCTTCGGTGTCACACGGGCGGGCGGGGCGTCTACACCGCAAAATCGTTCGATCTCCGACCCGCCGCGCGCAACTGCGACTTGGCGCAATCGTCGGCGCGCGATACATATCGGCGCGACAACTAGTGTATTGCGCAACTAAAACAGTTGTGCGACAGGATGGGTTATGACGACGATGAGCCTCGATACCGCGACTGCCGCTTCGGCCTACGACACCATGCGGCATGCGATGGTCGCCAGCCAGCTGCGCACCAATGCGGTGAACGATCAGCGGGTGGTCGCGGCGATGGCACGTGTGCCGCGCGAGCAGTTCCTGCCCGAGGACGTCCGCTCGATCGCCTACCGCGACACCGCGATCGCGCTCGGTGGCGGGCGCTACGCCAATCTGCCGATGGCGACCGGCCGGCTGCTGACCGAGGCCTATCTGACCGCGACCGATCGCGTGCTGCTGATCGGTGCCGCGACCGGCTATACCGCTGCGGTGCTGAGCGAGATCGTCGGATCGGTGGTCGCGGTCGAGAGTGATCCGGCATTGCTGGCGATGGCGCGCTCGGCGCTGGCCGGGGTCGGCAACGTCGAACTCGTCGAGGCACCGATGCAGGACGGCCATGCCGCTGGCGCCCCTTATGACGTGCTGATCGTCGACGGCGCGATCGAGGCGATGCCCGACGCGCTCGTCGCGCAGGTCCGCTCGGGCGGTCGCGTCACCTCGGGGCTCGCCGAACGCGGCGTCACGCGGCTTGCGTCGGGACGCAAGACCGATGGTGGGTTCGCGCTGGCGGCCTTTGTCGACGTCGAATGCGTCGCGCTTCCCGGTTTCGACATCCCCAAACCCTTCAGGTTCTGAGCCCTATGATGCCGCGCACCGCTCGTTTCCGCCGCTTGCTTGCGAGTGTTGCGCTGCTCTACATCGCTGCACCAGCGGGTGCGGAGACGTTGCGCGAGGCGCTGGCCAAGGCGTATACCACCAATCCGATCCTGACCGGACAGCGCGCCACGTTGCGCGCGACCGATGAGAACGTGCCGATTGCGCGGGCGACGGGGCTCCCCTCGGTCAATGCGACCGGCGACTACACCGAATTTGTCGTAACCGCGGCGAACAGCTTCACCGCCTTGCCGCGTCAGGCCGCGGCGCGCGCCAACGTGTCGGTGCCGCTGTACCTGGGGGGACAGGTCCGCAATTCGGTTGCCGCCGCCAAGACCCGCGTCGAGGCCGGCCGCGCGACGCTGCGCGGCACCGAGGCGGATCTCTTCACCAACGTCGTCGCCGCGTACATGGACGTGATCCGCGACGAGGCGATCGTCGGTCTCAACACGCAGAACGTCCGCGTCCTCGACGTCAACCTGCAAGCCAGCCGCGATCGATTCCAGGTCGGCGACCTGACCCGTACCGACGTCGCACAGTCCGAAGCCCGCCTCGCCCTCGCCCGTGCGCAGCTCCAGTCGGCTGAGGCGCAGCTGATTTCCAGCCGTGAGAATTACATCCGGTACGTCGGCACGCCCGCCGGAACGCTCGAAACACCACCGACCTTGCCGCATCTGCCCGACAGCCCTGCATCCGCCGTAACCGTTGCTATCGAGAACAATCCGGTCCTGATCGCAGCGGCGAAAGAGCGTGACGCGACGCGCTATGATGTCGGTGTCGCCCGGGCGACTCGTCTGCCACAGATCAGTGCGGTCGGCGGTGCCACCTATACCAACTATCTCGGCTCGGCGTCGAATGCCGACGGCAGCGTCATCACGTTCCCCAACGTGAACAAGACGGTTCAGGCCGGACTGTCGCTTACCCTGCCGCTGTTCCAGGGTGGTCGCCCCGCCGCGCAGGTCCGTCAGGCCGAGGCGTTCCAGAGCCGCGCGATCGAGAACGTCACCGCGACCGAGCGCAACGTGATCTCCCAGGCCCGCTCGGCCTTCGCCGTCTGGCGCTCCTCGGAACAGGTCATCCAGTCCTCCGAGACCGCGGTCAACGCAAACAAGCTCAGCCTCGAAGGCGTGCGCGCGGAGAACAGCGTCGGCACGCGAACCATCCTCGACATCCTTAACGCCGAGCAGGAACTGCTCAACAGCCAGGTGACGCTCGTCACCGCACGGCGCGATGCGTATGTCGCCGGCTTTGCGCTGCTCGCCGCGATGGGGCAGGCGGAAGCGCGCGATCTCGGGCTCGATGGCGGCGTGCTGTACGATCCGGTCGCCAATTATCAGCGTGTGCATCACAAGATCTGGGACTTTGGCGGCGATGGCGAGCCGGTGCCGGTCGGCACACGCACCGCGCAATCGCCCGCACAGGATGCGCATGTCCAGCCGCAGCGCGATCCTTTGCTCGATACGCCAGTTGACAGGAACCCCGCCTTGACGACAGGTAAGGACGCGCCGAGCCGCCAATAGGGGTGCGCGCGGCTACGGGGTTTGGGATGGTCCGGATGGGGGACGTGAACGGCGAGCCGTCGATGGAGGAAATCCTCTCGTCGATCAAACGCATCATCGCCGAAGAGGGCGACACGCCCGGCCGATCGCGGCGTCCTGCGCGGACGATGACGGCACCGGTCGATCAGTATCCCGCCGACCGCGATGTCGCCGGTCACGCGCCCACCTATCGTGAAGCCGCCTATCTCGACGACGAGATGGACGATGACGAAGTTCTCGAACTGAGCGATCCGATGCCGATGGTCGACCGTACCCCCCGCACGCCTAAATCCCCCGTGCTGACCTCGGTCGACGCCGCGCCCGAGCCGCGCGTGGCCGCGCCCAAGCAGCAGCCGCAACCTCAGGTGCAGCAGCCCACCGCAGAGCCGCCATCCGAGTCGATCGTCTCGCGTGAGACCGCAGCGGCAACGCGCGCGCCGCTCGAAGCGTTGACGCGGATGATGATCAAGCCCGAATCGAACAGCGACGGCACGCTCGAAGGCCTAGTCCGCGAGATGCTTCGGCCGATGTTGCGCGAATGGATCGACGCGAACCTGCCGCACATGGTCGAGGACATGGTCGCGCGCGAGATCGCCAAGATCATGAACCAGCAGCCCTGACAGCCAGACGTTTCCGCTACTCCGGCGGCACCATACGATCCTCCCCCGCCAGGGGGAAGTGGCACCGAAGGTGACGGAGGGGGAGGACACGAAGCAGCGGTTTCCCTCCCCTCCGTATGGCAAGGGTCAGCCACCGCCCCTTGGCGGGGAAGGATCGAACGTCTCCCTGTCGGCGATGCAAACGCTACGGAACAACGCCACCCGATGCCGGGTTTGGCACGCATGTCCGATCCCGAGATCATTGTGCCCGCTGAGAAGCCCGACCGCCCCGCATCGCACGGCGGACGGAACGATTTCTCGCCCGCTGAGGCCGGAAGTGATATCTTCTTCGCCGCGGTAAAGACGACGCGGATGCCGATGGTGGTCACCGATCCGCACCGCGACGACAATCCAATCATCTTCTGCAACGAGGCGTTCTCGTTCATGAGCGGCTATTCGCAGGATGAGATCCTCGGCCGCAACTGCCGCTTCCTGCAGGGCCCCGAAACCGATCGCGCCGCCGTCGCCGAAGTGCGCGCCGCCATCGCCAGGCGCGAAGAGGTTGCGGTCGAGATCCTCAACTACCGCAAGAACGGCTCGACCTTCTGGAACGCGCTGTTCGTGTCGCCGGTGTTCGGCGAAGACGGCAATCTCAAATATTTCTTCGCCAGTCAGCTCGATATTTCCCGGCGGCGTGAAGCCGAGGAAGCGTTGCATGAAGCACAGCGGATGGAGGCCGTCGGCAAGCTGACCGGCGGCATCGCGCATGATTTCAACAATCTGTTGCAGGTCATCCAGGGCTATGCCGATATTCTCGACGCGCGGATCGATCCTGACGATCGGTCGGCACGCCGCGCGGTCGATGCGATTTCGACCTCGGCGACCCGTGCGGCGACTTTGACGCAGCAGCTGCTCGCGTTTGCACGCAAACAGGAATTGCGTGATCGGCTGATGAACCTCAATCAGTTGATCGGCGATTTCCGCGCGATCCTGGAGCGCAGCATCGGCAGCGGCATCACGCTCAGGCGCGACCTTGCCAACGATCTGTGGAATTGCCGCGTTGATCCGGTCCAGGCCGAGATGGCGCTGCTCAACATCACCGCCAACGCGCGCGATGCGACCGGCGGCGCGGGGACGGTCACGATCGCCACGCGCAACGCGGTGCTGCCCGAGGATGCGAGCGTCGCCAAGCTCGAACCCGGCGAATATGTCGTGGTCAGCATCTGCGACGACGGCCCGGGTGTCGACCTGACGACCGCCGACAAGCTGTTCGAACCATTCTACACCACCAAGGAAATGGGCAAGGGCGCCGGGCTAGGCCTCGCCATGGTGTACGGCTTCATGCGCCAGTCGGGCGGCCTCGCCACGGTGCGCAACGGTGCGGGCGGCGGTGCGGAATTCTCGCTGTATTTCCCGCGCGCTAGTGGTGCGGTCGAGCGCAAGCCCGCAGGCCCGGTCGCACCGCGCACCGGTGGCGCCGAGCGCGTGCTGATGGTCGAGGACCAGATCGAGGTCGGCGAGCTTGGCCGCACCATTCTCGAGGATCTCGGCTACGAGGTCGTACTGGTGAACAGCGCACGCGGTGCGCTCGACACGCTGGCGAACAATTCGGACTTCAAGCTGCTGTTCACCGATATCCTGATGCCCGGCGGGATGAACGGCGTCGCGCTCGCGCAGTCGGTCCGGCGTGATTATCCGCATACCGCGGTGCTGCTGACTACGGGATTTGCGGACGAGGCGATCGACGAGGGCAGCCGGTCGTTCGAGCTCATCCGCAAGCCGTATCGACGCAACGAGCTGAACGAGCGGATTCGACAGGTGCTCGACAAGCCTGGCGCCCGCACCTGACTTGGCGCACCTGACACTGGTCTAGTACGGGGACGCTCGCTAAGGCTCGGCGCATGAGCGAGCTTCCCAAAACCTTCGACCCGGCCTCCATCGAATCGCGCTGGTATGCGCATTGGGAGGCGAGCGGCCAGTTCCGGCCCGACCGTCCGAACGCCGAGCCGTGGACGATCGTCAACCCGCCGCCCAACGTCACGGGCTCGCTGCACATCGGCCATGCGCTCGACAACACGCTGCAGGACATCCTCACGCGGCACGCGCGGCTGAAGGGCAAGGACGCATTGTGGGTGGTCGGCACCGATCACGCCGGCATCGCAACGCAGATGGTGGTCGAGCGTCAGATGGGCGCGCTCAATCCCCCGCAGAAGCGGACCGACATGACTCGTGAGGAGTTCGTCGCAAAGGTCTGGGCGTGGAAGGAAGAGAGCGGCGGCGAGATCACGCAGCAGCTCCGCCGGCTCGGCTGCTCGATGGACTGGGCGAACGAGCGCTTCACGATGGACGAGGGCTTTTCGAAGGCCGTCCTGAAAGTGTTCGTCGACCTCTACAAGCAGGGCCTGCTGTACCGCGACAAGCGTCTCGTGAACTGGGATCCGGGCCTCGGCACCGCGATCAGCGACCTCGAGGTCGAGACGCGCGAGATCAAGGGGAGCTTCTGGCATCTGCGCTATCCGCTCGAAGACGGCTCGGGCTTCATCGAGGTCGCGACCACGCGGCCCGAGACGATGCTCGCCGACATGGCGGTGGCGGTGAACGCCTCCGACGAGCGCTACACCGCGCTGATCGGCAAGCAGGTGAAGCTGCCGATCACCGGACGCCTGATCCCGATCATCGCCGATGACCATGCCGATCCGGAACTCGGCTCTGGCGCGGTGAAGATCACGCCAGGGCACGACTTCAACGATTTCGAGGTCGGCAAGCGGGCAGGGATGGCCGCCGGGACGATGCTCAACATGCTCGATGCGAAAGCGCGCGTCGTGCAGGTGTCCGACGGACTGATCCCGGCCGAGCTGCTTGGATTGACGACGGCAGAGGCCCGGAAGGCCGTTGTCGCGCGGTTGAAGGCCGAAGGCTTCCTGATCCCGCACGTCGACAAGGACGGCGAAGAGCACGACGCCGAGCCGCGCACGATCCAGACGCCGTATGGCGACCGCTCTGGCGTGGTGATCGAGCCGTGGCTGACCGACCAATGGTATGTCGACGCGAAGACACTCGCCCAGCCGGCGATCGAGGCGGTGCGGACGGGGGCGATCGATATCGTCCCGAAGACGTGGGAGAAGACGTTCTTCAACTGGATGGACAACATCCAGCCCTGGTGCGTTTCGCGCCAGCTGTGGTGGGGCCACCAGATTCCGGCGTGGTTCGGACCAAAGCGTGAAGGTGATGAACTCCACGAACATGATGCTGAGCGGATACCATTCGTAGCGGCCGATCATGAAGACCTGCTGACGCAGCTCAAGGCCTATTACGGCGATGACCAAGATTTTGCGGTGTTCGAAAGCTATGAGGAATGGCTTCGGCAGCCTCCGTCGCTCGAAGCTATCATGAAGATAGATTTATACCGCGATCCAGACGTTCTCGACACTTGGTTCTCCTCCGCGCTCTGGCCCTTCGCCACGCTCGGCTGGCCCGAGGAAGCCACTGTTCCCTCTCCCCTCCGGGGAGAGGGCCAGGGTGAGGGGCAGCCAAGCAGCGCAACGCCCGGTACGACCCCTCACCCCGACCCTCTCCCCGCAGGGGAGCAGAAGCAACTCGGCGGCCGCTACCCCAACGACGTCCTCATTTCCGGCTTCGACATCCTGTTCTTCTGGAACGCGCGGATGATGATGCAGGGGCTGCATTTCATGAAGGATGTGCCGTTCCGCACGCTCTATCTCCACGGCCTCGTCCGCGCGGCGGATGGCGCGAAGATGTCGAAGTCTAAGGGTAACGTCGTCAACCCGCTGGGATTGATCGATAAATACGGCGCCGACGCGCTGCGCTTCTTCATGGCAGCGATGGAAAGCCAAGGCCGCGACATCAAGATGGATGAGAAGCGAGTCGAGGGCTATCGCAACTTCGCCACCAAGCTGTGGAACGCTGCCCGGTTCGCGCAGGCCAACGGCATCGTCGCCAGCACGACGCTGGAGGCACCGCGCGCGGAACTGGCCGTCAACAAGTGGATCATCGCCGAGACGATCGCGACCGTCCAGACGGTCGACCTCGCGCTCGCCGACTACCGCTTCGACGGCGCCGCCAACGCGATCTACCAGTTCGCGTGGAGCCGCTTCTGCGACTGGTATCTCGAACTGATCAAGCCGCAGATGGTCGGCGACGAGCGCGGCGTCATCGATGCCGAATCGAAGCTGGTTGCGGGCTGGGTGCTCGACCAGATCCTGGTGCTGCTCCACCCGTTCATGCCGTTCATCACCGAAGAACTCTGGCACGCCATGGCTGATCCCGCCCACCCGCGCGACCACGACCTGATCGTCGCGCAGTGGCCGATGGCGGATGCGCGCTCGCTCGATCCCGAAGCGAGCAAGGAGGTCGATTGGCTAATCCGCCTGGTGCAGGAAATCCGTACCGCGCGGAATGAGTTGAACGTGCCGCCGGGCGCGCGCCTGCCGCTTCATGTCCGCGATGCGAATGCGGCGACGCTTGCGCGGCTCGAACGCCAGGCGCCGGCGCTCGCGCGTCTCGCCCGCGTGACGCATGCAGACGGTGAAGCGACCGGCGGCGCGGCGCAGGTCGTGGTCGACGAAGCAACCTTTGTCCTGCCCCTCGAAGGCGTCATCGACCTAGACTCCGAACGTGCCCGCCTGACCAAGGCGATCGCGGCGGCGGAGAAGGAGCGCGACGCGCTGTCCGGCCGCTTGGGCAATGCCAGCTTCGTCGAACGCGCCAAGCCGGAAGCGGTGGAAAAGGCCAAGGCCGACCACGCCGACAAGGCCGCCGAAGCCGCTCGCCTCCAAGCGGCCCTCGGCCGCCTGGGCTGACCTGCTCCCCTCCCGCCTGCGGGAGGGGAATGCGTGATTGGACAGCGCCCCGCGCTAACCAACCATCCGCCCGTACGTCCAACCATCCGTCCGTCCGTCACCCCAGCGAAAGCTGGGGTATCCCGGTGAGTAAACGCAACGGCTACCCGACAACGGGGATACCCCAGCTTTCGCTGGGGTGACGGTTTGGGCGGGGCGTTGGATTGTGTGGGCTGGCCATGTCACCCCTTCGTTGTTCTCCCGCGAAGGCGGGAGCCCAGTCTGGATCCCCGCCTTCGCGGGGAAACAGGATGCGCTTGCTTCGGAGCAGGGACCTAGCGCCTTGTTCCGGAACCCACTCCGCGGCTAGGCGTACCGTTGACAGGCGCGCGCGCGTACACCGGTAAATGCCGGAACGAGTCCGGCATGACGGAGTGACTGTGTGAGCGATCTGCAATCCGACCGGCGGCCTGGCGGCACCCCCGGCCAGGCCTCTGACTCAGGCGCACCTAGCCGCCCCCGCGGCAAACCCGGCCCGCGCGACCTCACCACCGGCCACATTGGCCGCACGCTCCTGGCGTTCGCCCTCCCGACACTCGGCTCCAACATCCTCCAGTCGCTCAACGGCTCGATCAACGCGATCTGGGTCGGACGCTATCTCGGCGAGGGCGCACTCGCCGCCACCTCGAACGCCAACATCATCATGTTCCTCACCTTCGGCGCGGTGTTTGGGTTCGGCATGGCGGCGACGATCCTGGTCGGTCAGAGCTTCGGCCGGCGCGATCTGGAGGGCGCGCGTCGGGCGTTCGGGTCCGCGGTCGGCCTCGTGCTCGGCGGGGCGATCGTCATTGCCGCGCTCGGCTGGGTGTTCGCGCCCGAGATCCTCCACCTGCTCGCCACCCCCGGCGACGCCATGCCGCTCGCGCTCGCGTACCTCCGCGTGATCTTCCTCGGGCTGCCCGCGTCGATGATGATGGTGCTGCTGATGATGGGCCTGCGCGGCACCGGCGATTCGATGACGCCGCTCTGGTTCATGCTGCTCAGCGCGATCCTCGACAGCGGGCTCAATCCACTGTTGATCGCCGGTATCGGCCCGTTCCCGCAGATGGGGATCGCCGGCTCTGCAATGGCGACTTTGGTCGCCAGCCACGTCTCGTTGCTCGGGCTGATTATCTACATCTACAAGCGCGACCTACCGCTGCGGCTTCGCGGCAACGAACTCCGCTACCTCATCCCTGAGCGCGCGCTGACCGGGACGATCGTGCGGAAGGGCCTGCCGATGGGCGCGCAGATGCTCGTCATGTCGACTGCCGGTCTCGCGATGGTCGGGCTGGTCAACCGGCTCGGCGTCGACACCGCGGCGGCCTATGCCGTGTCGCAACAGCTGTGGACGTATATCCAGATGCCCGCGCTGGCGATCGGCGCGGCGGTCAGTTCGATGGCGGCGCAGAATATCGGCGCGGGCCGCTGGGACCGGGTCGGCGACATCACCAAATACGGCCTGTTGTTCAACGTCGCGCTGACCGGGGCGATGGTCGCCGTGGTGATCCTGTTCGACCGCCCTGTGATGACGTTGTTCATCGGCAGCGACAGCCCGGCGCTGCCGATCGCGCGGCATATTCAGCTGATCGCGAGCTGGAATTTCATCCTGTTCGGCATGACGATGGTGCTGTTCTCGACCGTCCGCGCGAACGGCGCGGTAATCGCGCCGCTGATCGCGCTGATCGTCGCGCTGTATCCCGTGCGGATCGGCTTTGCGTTGCTGGCGAAGCCGTGGCTTGGGGCGGATGCGCTGTGGTGGAGCTTTCCGCTGGGGTCGCTCGCGACGTTGGCGATCGCGATCGGCTATTATCGCGACGGGAACTGGCGGAAGGGCGCGCTGGTGGTGCCCGACGATAGCGAGGAACAGGCGCACGGGATGAGCGAGCCGGGCGGGCGGTTGCAGCCTACGGGGTGAGTCCGGTTCCCGTCATCCTGACGAAAGTCAGGATCTAGGATATCCGCGCGCGGCCCCTCGTGGCTCTGGATCCTGACTTTCGTCAGGATGACGGGAGTTACCGCAACCGCTTCACGAACGACCGGCCACCTTCGCGGCGCTCATGTTGGAAGTTCGGGATCGTCTCGATCAAATCCGACAAGCGGTTGAACCCGTAGTTGCGCGCGTCGAAGCTCGACCGGTTGCCCGCCAGCTGGCCGAGTTCGGCGACGCTGGCATAGCCCTTCTCGTCGCGCTTCACCGCATTGTACGCGTCGATCAGCAGCTTGATCACCTGCTCGTCGATCGGCTGCGCGGTCTTCGGCCGAGCGACCGGTGCCGGCGCCGCAGCCTTCTCGCCAGCGACGGGGGCCGGGGTCGGCGCGGGCATCGCCTGCGACGTCTCGTTCAGCGCGCCGACGTCGATGAACCGGGTGCACGCCTGGCGGAATCCCTCCGGCGTGCGGCTGGTGCCGAAGCCGTACACCGGGATTCCGTCCTGCCTAATGCGCGTCGCGAGCGGCATGAAATCGCTGTCCGATGACATAATCCCGAACCCGTCGATGCGTCCGCGGAACAGCAGGTCCATCGCGTCGATCGTCATCTTCATGTCGGTCGCGTTCTTGCCCTTGGTCAGGTCGAACTGCTGCTGCGGCTCGATGCCGTGCTTGATCGACATGTCGCTCCACGCCTTCAGCGCAGGTTTCGACCAGTTGCCATAGACCCGCCGGACGTTGACCGTGCCGAGTTCGGCAAGGACGGTCAGCACCGGGTCGAGGGTCGCCGCGGACGCATTGTCCGCGTCGATCAGAAGGGCGACGTTGCGCGTTGTGGTATCGATCATGCGCGCAGGATTAGCCGCGCGCGCGCCCCGCGTCCACGCTCCACGCGCCGCCACCGGCCGCGGCGAGGTACAGGAAGACGAAGCAGTAGAGCACCGCGGGCTCGCCGCCATTGGCGATCGGGAAGGGACCTTGGGGGAAATGCGCTAGGAAATAGGCGACCGCGGACATGCCCGACAGCACGAACGCTACTGGCCGCGTGAACAGGCCAATGATGAGCAGCCCGCCGCCGACGACTTCGAGTACGCCGGCCACCGTCAGCAACGGGTTCATCGGCATCGGAAAGGGGGGCAGGCCGAAGAACTTCGAGATGCCGTGGCTGAAGAAGACCAGCGCGACGACGATGCGCATGACGCTCAGCAGGCGGGCGGACCAAGTGGCGGGTATCGGCATGGGGAAGTCCTCGAGTGTCGTTGCGTGGGCGAAACGTCACACGGGGCGAGGTTTGGGTCAATTCGCGTAAATCGAAACGGATCGTTCGCGGGGGAACTCACGATCCTCCCCCGCCAAAGGGAGGTGGCACCGCAGGTGACGGAGGGGGAGGACAGGGAACAGCGGTTGCCCTTACCTCCCCCCCCGTCTGGCAAGTGCCAGCCACCTCCCCCTGGCGGGGGAGGATCGCACCGTCAGGGATACCCGATCGCCATCACTTCGTATTCGCGTTCGCCGGCCGGCAGGTCGACCCGCCGCACATCGCCGATCGCCGCGCCGCGCAAGGCGCGCGCGAACGGTGAGTTCCAGCCGATCCGTCCATTGCTCGCATCGGTCTCGTCGTCGCCGACCAGCGTCAGCACACGCTCGACGTCATCCTCGTCCGCGACCGTCACGCACGCGCCGAACCATACGCGGGAGCGATCACCTTGCGCGGCGGGATCGACGACCTTGGCCGCCTTCATCCGCTTCGACAGCCAGCCGAGCCGGCGGTCGATCTCGCGCAGGCGTTTGCGGCCGTAGATATAGTCGCCGTTCTCGGAACGATCGCCATTGCCGGCGGCCCAGGAGATGACTTCAACCAAGGCGGGGCGCTCGGTCGACAGGAGTTGCTCGTATTCGGTGCGGAGTACCGCGTAGCCGGCAGGGGTGATGTAGTTCGGGCGGTCCATGCGCGAGGCTATACCGCCTCGAGTTCGGTCACCCTAGCCGGAACAACCGTCTTCTTGACCACGACGCCCGTCACATCGACCGCAACATCTGTCATCTCGGCAGCAACGCCCGTCACCCCAGCGAAAGCTGGGGTCTCCCGCGGTTCCAGTCCGACCGACAACCGGGATACCCCAGCTTTCGCTGGGGTGACGAGTGTTTGGGGCGGGGAACACTCTTAAGGGATCAACCAAGTGATCAACCGGGCCGGTTCTTCCCCAGATACCACGACAACCGCGCCGCACCCCGGCTCTTCGCCCGCGCAGGGTTCATCAGGTCGTACACCACCGCATTCTCCAGCACGCGCTGTACGTAGTTGCGCGTCTCCTGGTACGGGATCGCCTCGACCCAATCGACCATGTCGACCGCCCCGGTCCGCGGGTCGCCGTTCGCGCGGAGCCATTTGTTCACGTTGCCGCCGCCTGCATTATACGCCGCCACAGCCAGCGGATAACTGCCGTAATTGGCGTAGACTCGCTGAAAATAGCTCGAGCCCAGCATGATCGACATGTTCGGATCGGTCGTCAGTGCCGCCTGGTTGTAGGCGAGGCCAATCTTCCCCGACTGCTCGCGCGCGGTCGCCGGCATCAGCTGCATCAACCCACGCGCGCCGGCATGCGACACCGCGGCACGATCGAACTGGCTCTCCTGCCGCGAGATCGCGTGGATTATCGTCCAGTTGTCCTCATACCCCGACGGCACCGACACCATCGGGAAGCCGACCGCGGAATAATCGCTGAGCCCGTTCGCCAGCGCACTCCGCCCGACCATCACGCCGAGATCGGGCCGGTTGATGCTCTTCGACAGCTCGGCGGCGAGCAGGTGATCGGTATCGGTCGTCGCGTCCGCCGCGATCTGGCGGACGAACGCGGTCTGGTCCTGCCAGTCGTTGATCTGGCCGAGGAACTTGACCGCGCGCACCGTCTCGCGCCGGTCGAACGCAGCCCGCGCCGCTGGATCGACCGCCACCGACGCGACCGAAGGCGGCGCGACCAGCGCGCGGCCGGTGCGCTCGTTGGCGAGCTGCCCGTAATATTGATCGCGGTACCCTGACGCCTGGCCGTAGAATGCCGCCGCCTGAGGCGCCAACCCAGCCGCTTCCGCCGCACGCCCCGCCCAATAATAGCCCTTCGACCGCACCTGCGGCGAGCGCGAGCCGCGCGCGTACCGGTCGAACAGCGTCATCGCATCCGCCGGCCGACCGAGCTGCTTCATCGCGACGCGTCCACCGAGCCAGGCGAGATTGGTGTATTCGTCGCGCTCGGCATAGGATTTCGTCGAGACGTCGGTGCCGAACGGATACGCATCGTCGATCTGCCGCGCGATGTCGTAGGCGACCTGATACTGCCCGTCGTTCGCTGCGCCGTTCGCATTGGTGACGAGTACCTCGTACCATTCCGCCGCATTGCCGGGCCGCGTCGTCAGCGACCGGGGCCGCGCCAGCCACGCGCGCGCCGACGGGCTCGCGCCCGAATTGCGCAACCACTGCGCCCGATCCGCGACATAGCCAGCGTCGTTCGCATACAGCGTCTGTGTCGAGGCCGAGATATCCGACGCGTTCGGTGCATTCGTCCGGAACGCCAGTCGCGCCTCGAAGATCGGCCGTCGTGCCGCACTCGTCCACACTAACTGCCGCTGTGCCGCGCCGGTTTGGCCGGCCCACAACAGCGCGTCCATCCGCGCGTCCTGGTCGTCCGGCGTCAGTGCGCCGGGGAAGCCCGACACCACCATGGCCTCGTCGGTTGGCGTAAGCCCGGCGCTGCGCCACGCCGTCCGCACCGCTGCGTAGGCCTGATCCCGCGCGCCGGTCGCCTGCAAAGCTCGTGCGTAGGCGACGCCGCCGGATGCGGACTGCGGGGGATACCGGCGGAAGAAGGCGATCACGCTATTGGGCAAACCGGTCGCCGCCTTGCGCTCGGCCGCACGCCGGTTCGCCGTCTCGTTAGGCCAGCCCGGATGCGCCATCAGGAAGCCCGCATAGCTGTCGAACGGCAGCGCATCGGTCTGCTGCAACGCACGCCACTGGGCGATCGTCGAGGCGATCGCGCCGTCGGTTGCCATCGGCTGCGCATTAGGCCCCATATTGGCCAACTGCGTGCTGTATCGATCGAGCGTCTGTTGACCCGCGCCTGAGGAAACAGCGGTCTGTGCGACGACTGCAAGAAGAAGGCTCGTTTTCAACATCGATGCTACCATGTGGACAGCATACGCCTCCAACCCGTATCTGTCCTGAACGAAATCCGGATTTCGCCCGGTATTTGGCGCAACAGGCCAGACTTCTCTTCTAGTATGGACGCAGGCTACCGCATGTTTTCAGGATCGATTCCCGCGCTCGTCACGCCGTTCGCCGCCGATGGCAGCTTCGACGAACCCGCGTATCGCGATTTCATCGAGTGGCAGATCGCCGAGGGCTCGTCGGGGCTCGTCGCGTGCGGCACAACCGGCGAAGCGGCGACCTTGTCGTATGACGAGCATTTTCACGTGGTCCGCGTCTGCGTCGATCAGGCGAAGGGCCGCGTGCCCGTCATCGCCGGCGCAGGCTCGAACGATACGCGCGTCGCCTCCGCCAATCTGCGTGCCGCGAAAGACGCCGGCGCCGACGCCGCGCTGATGGTGCCGCCCTATTACAACCGGCCGGGGCAGGAGGGTATCTTCCGCCATTTCGAAGCGCTCGCCGCGTCGACCCCGCTGCCGATCATCCTCTACAACGTCCCCGCGCGGACGGTGACGGATATCCAGCCCGCGACGCTCGCACGGATCGTGAAGGCGTTCCCGGACGTCTTCGTCGGCGTGAAGGATGCGAGCGGCGTCCTCGCCCGCGTTTCCCAGCATCGCGCGTCGTGCGGGCCGGACTTCTGCCAGCTGTCGGGTAACGACGACCTCGCGCTGGCGTTCAACGTCATGGGCGGCACCGGCTGCATCTCGGTGACGGCCAACGTCGCGCCGAAGCTCTGCGCGGAGTTCCAGGCAGCATGCCAGGCCGGCGATTTCGTCAAGGCGCTGGCGTATCAGGACCAGCTCTATCCGCTCCACGAAGCGCTGTTCACCGACGCGTCGCCGGGGCCGGTGAAATACGCGATGACCAAGGTGCGGGAAGGCTTCCCCGAAACGCTCCGACTGCCGATGACCCCCGCCGGTGAGGCCTCGCGCGCGGCGGTTGATGCGGCCGTGGCGCACGCGCGTCTCGCCTGAAACCCACTCCGTCATCCT
This sequence comes from Sphingomonas sp. PP-F2F-A104-K0414, assembly GCF_004340945.1. Taxonomy (GTDB): domain Bacteria; phylum Pseudomonadota; class Alphaproteobacteria; order Sphingomonadales; family Sphingomonadaceae; genus Sphingomonas. Next base: position 415,566 of record NZ_SLYD01000004.1, on the reverse strand, counting down.
GACGAACGTCAGGACCCAGAGCCAAGCAGGGCATCGCTCCGCAATCCTGGGTTCTGACTTTCGTCAGGATGACGGCGCGTGAGGGAATAAACGGAAGCGCAAACACCGCCCCCGCTTCCCCTAAGCCCTCCGACCTCCTACATCGCGCGTCCCATGGCACGTCCCAAACCCCCGACCTTCGAGAAGACCAAGATCGTCGCCGAGAACCGGCGCGCGCGGTACGACTATTATATCGAGCAGGTGTTCGAGGCGGGCATCGCGCTCACCGGCACCGAGGTGAAGGCGCTGCGCGGTGGCGAGGGCTCGATCGCCGAGGCCTATGCCGAGGTGAAGGGCAAGACCGTCGTCCTGGTGAATTCGAACATCCCCGAATTCAGCCACGGCAACCGCTTCAACCACGAGCCCAAGCGCCCACGCAAATTGCTGCTCCACGAGCGCGAGATCAACAAGATGTTCGGTGCGGTCGCCCGCCAGGGCATGACCCTCGTGCCGCTGATGATCTACTTCAATTCGAAGGGCCGCGCGAAGATCGAACTGGCGCTCGCCAAGGGCAAGCAGAACCACGACAAGCGCGATTCGGTGAAGGAACAGGACTGGAAGCGCGAGCAGGGCCGGATCATGCGGGATCGCGGATAACCGACGTGGCGCCGGTGTCGATGACCCTATCGTCTTGAGCATATTCGGGCGTCTCGCGGCGTGGTCGCATCGTAATCTGCCGACCCGCGAATCGATGGAGAAGAACCGTCTCCTTCGCCCGGTCGCGCACCGCGTCCTCGCGCCCGAACTCTGGCGCTTCACCCGCCGCTCGGTTCCACGTGGCGTCGCGCTCGGGATGGTCGCAGGCATCCTGATTCCGGTCGCGCAGACACCGGTCGCCGCGATCTTCGCATTGCCGTTCCGCGCTAACGTGCCGACCGCGGCGCTGACGACTTTCATCACCAACCCGCTGACCACGCCGCCGCTCTGGATCGCCGCCTATTGGATCGGCTCATCGCTGTTGCGGCTCGACGCGCACGTCCCCGGCCAGCCCGTCGCGGACGCTGCGGCACGTACCGAATGGATTCCGTGGCTGATGCAGGCGGGGCCCGCCACCGCGCTCGGCCTGCTGGTTATTACGGTGGTCTGCTCGGTCGGCGGCTACGCGCTCAGCGCGCTCGGCTGGCGATTGTGGATCGCGCGCAAGTGGCGACATCGGCATGATAATCGCCACGGTCATGTTTCGTAACATTTGACACTGGTTGGAATTGACGGACCGTCCTATCGGCGTAGAACACACCGCATCCTGAAGATCTTTCTCCGAGGTTCTTGATGCGTAAGTCGATTGTTACCGTGATCCTGCTTGCGTCCGCCGCATCGGCCTTCGCCCAAACGAACACCCCGTCGCCGACCCTCGCCAAGGCTGCCAAGGGCCCTGTCGCCGCCAAGGACGCCAACAAGCCGCAGATCGGCGATTTCGGCTTCGACATGGCCGGCCGCGACACCAGCGTGACGCCGGGCACCGACTTCTTCGATTACGCGAACGGTGGCTGGGTGAAGACGACGCCGATCCCCGCCGATCGCTCGTCCTACGGCATGTTCCACGTCCTTCAGGACCTGTCGCTCGAACGCACCCGCACGATCCTCGACGTCTCCGCCAAGACGCCCGGCGACAAGGTCGGAGATTTCTACTCCAGCTTCATGGACGAGGCCGCGGTCAACGCGAAGGGCGCAACGCCCGTCAAGCCGATGCTCGCCGCGCTCAAGGCGACCAAGGACAAGACCGCGCTCGTCACCGAGGTCGCCAAGCTCCAGCGCATGGGCGTCGGTGGCCTCGTCGGCGTCGGCGTGCAGCAGGACGACAAGGACCCGACCACCTACGTCGTCAGCCTCGGCCAGAGCGGCATCGGTCTCCCCGACCGTGATTATTACCTCAAGGACGACGCCAAGCTCGCAACGATCCGCACCGCGTACCAGGCGTATCTGACGCGGATGCTGACGCTTGCCGGCGAGCCCAACGCCGCCACCCGCGCCGCCGCTGTGTTCAACATGGAGAAGAGCCTGGCGACCGCGCACTGGACTCGGATCGAAAGCCGCGACGCCGACAAGACCTACAACAAGTGGACCGCCGCCGACTTCGCCGCGAAGGCGCCGGGCTTCCCCTGGGCGCAATACATGGCCGCGATGGGAGTCACCGGCCGTCCGTTCTACCTCGTCGCACAGCCGAGCGCGGTGACGGGCGAGGCCAAGGTCTTCGCCGACACGCCGGTCACCGTCCTCCAGGACTATGCGATGCTCAAGGTGCTGCGCGCCTACGCGCCGTATCTGTCGAGCGATTTCGACAAGACCAACTTCGCGTTCTACGGCACCACGCTGTCGGGCACGCCCGAGCAGCAGGTCCGCTGGAAGCGCGGCGTCTCGACCGTGTCGGGCGCGATGGGCGAGGCGATCGGCCAGCAGTACGTCGCGAAGTATTTCCCGCCCGCGTCGAAGGCCGCCGCCGACGATCTCGTCAAGAACGTCATCGCAGCGATGGGCGAGCGGCTCCGGAACCTCGAATGGATGGCGCCCGAGACCAAGACCAAGGCGCTCGCCAAGCTCGCCGCCTTCACCCCGAAGATCGGTTATCCGGACAAGTGGCGCGACTATTCCGCGCTCCAGATCCAGCGCGGCGACCTCGTCGGTAACGTCGCGCGCGCCAACGCGTTCGAGTACGACCGCGACCTGAAGAAGCTGGGCCAGCCGATCGATCGCGGCGAGTGGTTCATGACGCCGATGACGATCAACGCCTATGCCAACCCGACGATGAACGAGGTCGTCTTCCCGGCCGCGATACTGCAACCCCCGTTCTTCGATCCGAAGGCGGACCCGGCGGTCAATTACGGCGGCATCGGCGCGGTGATCGGTCACGAGATCAGCCATCATTTCGACGACCAAGGCCGCAAATACGACCTCAACGGCAAGCTCACCGATTGGTGGACGCAGCAGGACGTCGCGCGCTTCAAGGTGTTCACCGACGCGCTGGTGAAGCAGTATGACGCGTACGAGCCCTTGCCCGGCCAGCACATCCAGGGCGGCCTGACTCTCGGCGAGAACATCGCCGATCTTGCCGGCCTGACGGTCGCGTACGACGCGTATCACAAGTCGCTCGGCGGCAAGCAGGCGCCGATCATCGACGGCACCACCGGCGACCAACGCTTCTACTACGGTTGGGCGGGTGTCTGGCGCACCAAGTGGCGCGACGCGGCGCTCCAGCAGGCGTTGCTGTCGGACCCGCATTCGCCGGGTCATCAGCGCGTCCTCACGGTTCGCAACCTCGACCCGTGGTACGCCGCATTCGGCGCCAAGCCGGGTGAGGCGAGCTACCTCGCCCCCGCCAACCGCGTCCGTATCTGGTAATTACGACTCCGCCGCGTACCCCAACCTTGCACCACCCCGGCGAAGGCCGGGGCCCAGTTGGGGGACAGACGTAAGGGCGGACTGTCCCCCGTTACCAAGACCTTTCCAACTGGACCCCGGCCTTCGCCGGGGTGGTGGTGTTGGTGGGTTGTGCCACCGAAATCCTAGGAGAACCCCATGAAGTCCTTCATCGTCGCCGGCCTACTCGCCGCAACCGCCATCACCGGCGTCACCGCCGCCATCTCGCAAACCGCTGAACCAACGCCAGCCGCACCCGCCACCTCGACCGGCGCCCAATACGGCACGTTCGGCTTCGACGAGAAGGGCATGGACAAGACCGTCCAGCCCGGCGACGACTTCTACACCTTCGCCAACGGCAACTGGTCCAAGAACACCCCGATCCCCGCCGACAAGTCGAACTACGGCTCGTTCAACCTCCTGTCCGACCTGTCCGAGACGCGCACCCGCGGCATCCTCGACACCGCCGCGAAGGACCCCAACTCGAAGATCGGCCGCGCCTATGCGACGTTCCTCGACACCGGCACGATCGAAGGCAAGGGCCTCGCGCCGATCAAGCCCTGGCTGTCGAATATCGCAGCAATGAAGGACCGCGCGGGCTATCCGGCCCTCCTCGCCGAAGCAGACCGCGCCGGCATCGGCGGCCCGTTCGGCGGCGGCGTCGGCCAGGACGACAAGCTGCCCGAGCAATACGCGCTCTCGCTCGGCCAGTCCGGCCTCGGCCTCCCCGACCGCGATTATTACCTTAGCACCGACGCGAAACTCGTCGAAGCGCGCAACGCCTACCGCGCGCACATCGTCAAGATGCTTACCCTCGCCGGCGAACCCGATGCCGAGGCCCGCGCCACCGCCTTGCTCGCGTTCGAGACCGAGATCGCCAAGGTCAGCTGGACCCGCGTCGACAGCCGCGACGCCACCAAGACCTACAACAAGATGACCGTCGCCGACCTCGCCAAACGCGCGCCCGGCTTCGATTTCACCGCGTATTTCAAGGGCATCGGCACGCCCGTCCCGACCGTCATCGTCGCGCAGCCCTCGGCGATCACCGGCATCGCCAAGCTCGTCTCGACTGCGCCGATCGGCGTGCTCAAGGACCAGCTGATCCTCCGCTCGCTCGACGGCTATGCCGACGTCCTGCCCAAGGCGTTCGACGCCGAGCAGTTCGCGTTCTACGGCACCGTCCTCGGCGGTACGCCAGAGCAGGAAGCGCGCTGGAAGCGCGGCGTCCAGTTCACCTCCGGCGCGCTCGATGACGAGGTCAGCAAGCTCTACGTCGCGCAGTATTTCCCGCCCGAGACGAAGGCCGCGGCCGACAAGCTCGTCAAGAACGTGCTCGCCGCGATGGGCCGCCGGATCGACAAGCTCGAATGGATGGCGCCCGAGACCAAGGTCAAGGCACACGCCAAGCTCGCCGCGTTCACGCCAAAGATCGGCTATCCGAGCCAGTGGAAGGATTTCTCCGGCCTGACGATCACGTCGGGCGACGCGTTCGGCAACGAATGGCGCGCGAACGAATGGCAGCACCAGGACAATATTTCGAAGCTCGGCAAGCCGTTGCAGCGCTGGGAATGGGGCATGACGCCGATGACGGTGAACGCCTACGCCAATTTCGGCATGGTCGAGATCGTCTTCCCCGCCGCGATCCTGCAACCGCCATTCTTCGATCCGAAGGCCGACGACGCGGTCAATTACGGCGGCATCGGCGCGGTGATCGGTCACGAGCTGAGCCATCATTTCGACGACCAGGGCTCGAAATATGACGCCAAGGGCCAGCTCACCGACTGGTGGACGCCCAAGGACATTGCCGGCTTCAACGCGCTCACCGGCAAGCTCGGTGCGCAGTACGACGCGTATGAGCCGCTGCCCGGCATGCACGTGAAGGGCCAGCTGACGATGGGCGAGAACATCGCCGATCTCGCTGGCCTGACGGTGGCGTACGACGCCTATCACACCGCACTCGGCGGCAAGACTGCGCCCGTGCTCGACGGGTTCACTGGCGACCAGCGCTTCTATCTCGGCTGGGCGCAGGTCTGGCGCCGCAACTACCGCGAAGCCAACCTTCGCAACCGCCTGCTGACCGATCCTCACTCGCCGTCGCAGCAGCGCGCCTGGGTCGTGCGCAACCTCGACCCCTGGTACGCGGCATATAAGCCGACGCCTGGCCAGAAGCTGTATTTGGCTCCGGAGCAGCGCGTTAGAATCTGGTAACGGGTGCACCGGCTACCTCTGGTTCCCCCGCGAAGGCGGGGGCCCAGGAGCCACAAGCGTTGTCCTCCGTAACCCTGGACCCCCGCCTTCGCGGGGGAACAGCGGGGGTGATGATCGTGACGGCCTATCATAGCCGCCACCCCGGCGAAGGCCGGGGCCCAGTTGGGGGACGGTGCTAAGGACGGACGGCGCTTCGTTACGACCATTTTTCCACCTGGGCCCCGGCCTCCGCCGGGGTGGTGGTGCCGTTTCAGGAAGCGGTGGGGATCAGGGCCGTCGCTACCCCCATCACACGCATCGCGCTTGACGCCCAACCCCGCTTGAGCGGATGACTCCGCCGATGGCATCGTTCGCTAAACCCACCCCCGCCCGCAACGCCGCGCTCGTCGCCGCGCTCGCCGGTATTGCCGCCGCCGGGATCGTCCTGCTGCTTGTCGGCAGCTGGATCGCCGCGGCCGGATTCTTCGCCGCTGCCATCATCGTCGTCGGTGCGGTCATCGCCTGGCGCCTGCTCAACCCGGTGATCAGGGACGCGCCCCGCCCGGTCGACTGGGACCTCACGCGCGCCGTCGCCGAGGCCGGCACTGACGCGATCGCGATCACCGACCGTGCCGGGCGGCTGGTCTGCGCGAACGACGCCTACGAAGCGCTGTTCGAAGGGTTTCCTACACCGCCGGGCCTGCCGCTCGACGAAGCCGGCGTCGCGGATCTCGCCGACGCCGGCCGCGCCGCGTGGCGTGACGGCACCGCGCAGGTCGACCGTCTCAACGCCCGCGGTATCTGCCTGTCCGCGGCCATCGCCCGCGCCGGCGACGACGCCGACATGCTGGTCTGGCGTTTCGTCACCGCGCAGGAACACGACCTCGCCGAGACCCTAGCCGTGCTGCTCGTGGGTCCGACCGGCGACCGGCTCGGCGGCAGCGGCATCATGGCGGCATTGTTATCGCCCGATGGCCGCGTCCGCACCGCCAACCGGGTGTTGCGCAAACGCGCTTGCGGCAATGATTACGAGCCGATCGAGGGCCGCGACTTCGCCCGTTTCCTCATCACCGACAGCCGCGGCCTCGTTCGGTTCGAACGCGAAGGCCTCGAAGGGACGCCACTCCGCGTTCTCCAGATCCCGTTCCTCGAAGGTGACGACGCGCCCGTGCTGGTCGCGCTGCTCGACGACGAGGAGGACGCGCCCGCACTCGGCGCCAGTGCCTCCGCGCACGTCCGCAGCCTCGTCAGCATGATGCCGTTCGGGATGGCGCTGGTCGATCGCGACGGCCGCTTCCTGCAGATGAACGACTCGTTCCTGCGCGCCGCCGGCGTCAATTCGGTCGCCCCGCCGCTCTACCCCGGCGATCTCGTCGTCCGCGAGGACAAGGCCGCGGTCGCCGACGCGATCCGAAAGTTCGCGAACGGAGCGACGCACTCCGCTGACATGGCCGTGCGCCTCAAGGATCATCCCGACGAGCCGGTCGCGCTCACCATCGCCGGCGCACGCGGCCTAGGCGACGCCGCGGTCCTGCTCAGCCTCAAGGACAACAGCGAGGAGTCCCGCCTCAAGCGCGAAGTCGCCCAAGCCACCAAGATGCAGGCGGTCGGTCAGCTTGCCGGCGGCGTCGCGCATGATTTCAACAACATCCTGACCGCGATCATCGGCCATTGCGACCTGATGCTGATGCGCCATTCGCCCGGCGACAGCGACTACGACGACATCCAGCAGGTCCGCACCAACTCGAACCGCGCCGCCAGCCTCACCCGCCAGCTGCTCGCCTTCTCGCGCCAGCAGACGCTTCGTCCGCAGATCCTCCAGCTCCCCGACGTCGTCTCCGAGGTGTCGAACCTGCTCAAGCGCCTGATGGGCGAGAACGTCCGCCTCGACATGACACACGGCCGCAACCTCGGCCCGGTGCGCGCCGATCCGGGCCAGCTGGAACAGGTCGTCGTCAATCTTGCGGTCAATGCGCGCGACGCGATCGTTTCCGCCAACGCGCGCGGTGGCGGCGTGCTGACGATCACCACACGTGCAGTGCCGGCATCGGAAGTGCGCGAGATGGCGTCCGACATCCTGCCCGTCGCCGACTACACCGCGCTGATCGTCCAGGACACCGGCACCGGCATCCCGCCCGACGTGCTGCCCAAGATCTTCGAGCCGTTCTTCACGACGAAGGAGTTCGGCAAGGGCACTGGGCTCGGCCTTTCGACCGTCTACGGCATCGTCAAGCAGTCCGGCGGTTACATATTCGCCGATAGCAAACCGGGGCAGGGCGCGACCTTCTCGATGTACCTGCCGGTCCACTCGGCGCCCGCCACGACGCGCCCCGCGGTGGTGAAACCCACGCCCAAGCCGGTTGATCTCTGGGGTACCGGCACGATCCTGCTGGTCGAGGACGAGGACATGGTCCGCGCGGTCGCCGAACGTGCGCTCGCGCGGCAGGGCTATACCGTGCTGACCGCGGAAAACGGCGAAGTCGCCCTGGAAGTGCTGGAGAAACACGGCCGCCCCGACCTGCTGATCAGCGACGTCGTGATGCCGCAGATGGATGGCCCAACGATGGTGCGCCATGCACGCGAGAAATTCCCCGACCTGCCGATTCTCTTCATGTCGGGCTATGCCGAGGAGCAGTTGCGCAAGTCGATCGACCTCGACAACGTCGCGTTCCTGCCCAAGCCCTTCTCGGTCCAGGAACTCGCCGAGGCGGCACGAGACGTGCTGGCAGCGCGGTGATTCGAACAAGATGTTGGCAAGTCGTAACAATCCCGACTATGCGCATGGTATGACCGCTCCCCAGCAGATCCTCATCGTCGAGGACGAACCGTTGATCGCCATGATGCTCGAGGATTTTCTCGAAGTTCTGGACAAGGGAGTCGCAGGCTCGGTCGATACCGTAGCCGACGCCCTGAAGCGGATCGAAGAGGGCGGCGTCGACGGCGCGATCCTCGACGTGAACCTGCGTGGCGGCGAGAAGAGCACCGCGGTCGCCGAGGCGCTGGCGGCAATAGGCGTCCCCTTCGTCTTCGCCACCGGCGGCGGCGATGACGGTGTGGCGCCAGAATTTCGCGATCGTCCACGGTTGCAGAAGCCCTTCACGATGGACGGCGTGGCAAAGGCGCTCGAAGGCCTTTAATTTCTTCGGGATGATGGGGGCAGCTGCCGTCTATCTCTTCCGTCATTCCCGCGAAGGCGGGAACCCATACTGGCTGGCCTCGGCGACGGGATCGCGAACCCTTTGGGATCTGGATCCCCGCCTTCGCGAGGATGACGAAGCGGGATCAAGCCTTCCCCTTAAAATTCAACGCAACTCTCTTGCGCAATTGCCCTCTCCCGCGACATAGGCGGTCGCCATGAGCAACCGTTTCGACAAATCACGACTGCCGAGCCGCCATGTCTCGGTCGGCCCCGAGCGCGCCCCGCATCGCAGTTATTATTACGCGATGGGGATTCCCGAAGAGGATATCGCGAAGCCGTTCGTCGCCGTCGCCAGCGCCGGCAACGACAGCGCGCCCTGCAACATCACGCTCGACGCGCAGGCCGATGTCGCGCGCCTCGGCGTGATCCAGGGCGGCGGCATGCCGCGCCGGTTCAACACCATCACCGTCACCGACGGCATCGCGATGGGCCATCAGGGCATGAAGACCAGCCTGGTCAGCCGCGAGGTCATCGCCGACTCGGTCGAGCTCAGCGTGCGCGGCCATTGCTACGACGCGCTGATCGGCTTTGCCGGCTGCGACAAGTCGCTGCCCGGCATGATGATGGCGATGCTGCGGCTCAACGTGCCGTCGATCTTCGTCTATGGCGGCTCGATCCTGCCCGGCCGTTTCCACGACAAGGACGTGACGGTCGTCGACGTGTTCGAAATCGTCGGCAAATACGCAGCCGGCGCGTGCCCGCTGTCCGAAGTCCACGCGCTAGAAAAGGTCGCCTGTCCCAGCGCCGGCGCGTGCGGTGGCCAGTTCACCGCGAACACGATGGCCTGCGTCGCCGAGGCGATCGGATTGTCGATGCCGAACAGCAACATGACGCCCGCGCCGTATAGCAGCCGCGAACAGATCGCGCATGCCGCCGGCGTCCAGATCATGGAGCTGATCGAGCGCAACATCCGCCCGCGCGATATCTGCACGCGCGAGGCGTTCATCAACGCCGCGCGCGTCGTAGCCGCGACCGGGGGCTCGACCAACGCCGCGCTGCATCTGCCCGCGATGGCGCATGAGGTCGGGATCGAGTTCGACCTGTTCGACGTCGCCGAGGCCTTCAAGACCACGCCGTACATCGCCGACCTCAAGCCCGGCGGGAAATATGTCGCGAAGGACATGTACGAGGCCGGCGGCGTCTACATGCTGATGAAGACGATGCTCGCCGGCGGGTTCCTCGACGGCAATTGCATGACCGTGTCGGGCAAAACGCTCGGCGAGAACATCGACCAGGTGACGTGGAATCCCGACCAGAAGGTCATCTACGACATCACCACGCCGATCACCCCGACCGGCGGCGTCGTCGGCCTGCGCGGCAGTCTCGCCCCCGACGGCGCGATCGTGAAGGTCGCCGGCTTGCACCGCCTTCAGTTCAGCGGCCCGGCACGCGTGTTCGATTGTGAGGAGGACACCTTCGCCGCGGTCGAGAACCGCGAGATCAACGAGGGTGAAGTCATCGTCATCCGCTACGAAGGCCCCAAGGGCGGCCCCGGCATGCGCGAGATGCTGTCGACCACTGCTGCGCTCTACGGCCTGGGCATGGGCGAGAGCGTCGCGCTGATCACCGATGGCCGTTTCTCGGGCGGCACCCGCGGCTTCTGCATCGGCCATGTCGGTCCCGAAGCGGCGGACGGCGGCCCGATCGCGCTCGTCGAGAATGGCGACATCATCCATATCGACGCCGAGGCCGGCACGATCGACCTCGACGTTCCCGAGGACGTGATGGCGGCGCGGCGCGCGGCGTGGGTGCCGCGCGCCAACGATTACGGCTCGGGCGCACTCTGGCGCTATGCGAAGACCGTCGGCCCCGCGTACAAGGGCGCGGTCACGCATCCTGGAGCCGCAGCCGAAACCCATGTCTACGCGGATATCTGAGACCACGCGGATAGGTAAACGAGACGCGCGCTCCACCCGTCACCCCAGCGAAAGCTGGGGTATCCCGGTTGGCGCGTGCCGCGACCCGAACGGGGAGATCCCAGCTTTCGCTAGGATGACGGATGATGGTTCAGATACCGGCTCCAGTAAGACAGTGAACTGCCTCCTGTGCCTCGCCATCCTCTCGCTCCCGCTCGCGGCATGCGGGCCAGGCAAGCCATCCAGCACGAAGGTCGCGCACGGGCAGACCGCCAAGCAGGCCAAGAAGTCCGCCGGCGACCCCCGCATCCCCTGCGCGCGCGGGCCCGCAGCGCTCGAAAGGGTCTGCACGATCGAGCAGGCCAAGGGTGAGACCGGCACGATCCTGACGATCCGCCACCCCGATGGCGCGTTCCGCCGCCTGCTCGTCACCCACGACGGCCGTGGTGTTGTCGCGGCGGACGGAGCAGAGGTCGCGAAGGTCGGCCTGATCGAGGGCAACGGTATTGAGGTGATGATCGGCGACGCTCGCTATCGCCTCCCGGCCACCGTCAAGAGCGCGACCAAGCCGTCATGATTCGTATCGAGGGCCAGGCGATCCTGACCGCCGCAGAAATGCGCGCGGCGGAAGACGCGGTAATCGCCGGCGGCGTGTCGGTCGAAACGTTGATGGAGCGTGCCGGTACCGCAATCGCGGGGGCAGTTCGCCGGTTGGCGGGCACGAACGAAGTCCTGATACTGTGCGGCCCCGGCAACAACGGTGGCGACGGCTATGTCGCCGCACGGGTGCTGGCCGAGATGGGCGTTTCGGTTCGCGTCGCGGCGCTGTCCGAGCCCAAGACGGATGCGGCGAAGGCAGCGAGGGCAGGGTGGTCCGGCCCGGTCGAGAGACTGGCGGCGGCAAAACCTGCGGCGATCCTGTTGGACGCGCTGTTCGGCACCGCTCTGACCCGCCCGCTCGATTCCGGTTCGACACCCACCCCTAACCGTTCCCCCGCGGACGCGGGGGCCCAGCCAAGTTCCGAGCGCTCACCCAACGGCCTACTCTGGGCCCCCGCGTCCGCGGGGGAACGGTCTGTGGTCGAGTGCCTTCATGCACTCGCCAACGCCGCCCAACTCAGCATCGCCGTCGACCTCCCCAGCGGCCTCGCTACCGACTCCGGCCAAGCCCTCAGCACGCCCCCGGTCTTCCACCTCACCCTCGCGCTTGGCGCCGTAAAACCCGCGCACCTCCTCCAACCCGCCGCGCGCTACTGCGGCCAGATCCGTCTTCTCGACATCGGCGTCCCCACCGCCAGCCAGGCTCGAGTTCTCAAAACCCCGAACCTGCCAATCCCCGGCCCAGACTCGCACAAATACACCCGAGGCATGGTCGCGATAATCGCCGGCACCATGTCTGGCGCCGCTGACCTCGCCGCTCTCGCCGCGATGCGCGCCGGCGCCGGCTACGTGACCCTGCTCGGCGACAGCCAAGGCCCGCCCCACGCGCTCGTCCGCGCACCGTTCACCGACCACGCGCTCGCCAACGACCGCATCGGCGCACTCGTGATCGGCCCCGGTCTCGGCCGCGACGACCTCGCCAAGGCCCGCCTCGAAGCGGCGCTGACCTCGGACCACCCGCTAATCATCGACGGCGACGCGCTCCGCCTGATCGCCCCAGAGCGAATCGAGGCGCTGAGAGTCCCCGTCATCCTCACCCCCCATGCCGGCGAGTTCAACGCGCTCTTCGGCAAATCCGATGCCGACAAGATCGCGAGAGCCCGAGACGCAGCCGTCCGCGCGAACGCCGTCGTCGTTTTCAAGGGCGCCGACACCGTCATCGCCGCACGCGATGGCCGCGTCCGCATCGCACAGGACGCCAGCGACTGGCTCTCCACCGCCGGCACCGGCGACGTCCTGGCTGGCGCGATCGGCGCGATGCTCGCCGCCGGGCTCGAACCACTGGAGGCCGCCGCCGCCGGAGTGTGGCTCCACGGTGACGCTGCCCGCCGATTGGGTCCCGCGTTCATCGCCGACGACTTGGCGGAATCGCTCCGGTCCGCCAGAGCATCGCTATGACCTCTGAATCTAATATCGACACCATCATCCGCGTCGCGGCACGCGGCGACGGTATGACCGCCGACGGTCGCCACGCTGCCTTCTCGGCCCCCGGCGACACGCTGGCCGCCGACGGCACCGTGATCCCCGGCCCGCACCACCAGACGCCCCCGTGCGTGCATTTCCCGACGTGCGGCGGCTGTCAGCTCCAGCATCTCGACGACCAGGCCTATGCCGAGTTCGTCACCGACCGCATCGCCTCCGCGCTCGACGGCCAGGACCTGTCCGCCCCGATCCGCACCCCACACATCTCCCCCGAACGCAGTCGCCGCCGCGCGACGCTCCACGCCGAGGGCAAGGGCGGCAAGATCACGCTCGGCTTCACCGCCGAAAAGGCGCACACGATCGTCGACATCAAGGAATGCTGGATCCTAGATCCGCGCCTGTTCGCGCTCGTCCAGCCGCTCCGCCAGCTGCTCAAGCGCCTCAACTTCCGCCGCCGCGCCGACATCCATCTGACGCTCGCCGACCAGGGCGCGGACATCCTGATCACCGGGTTCGCCCCCGAAGGCCTCCCCGCCGCCGAAGCGCTCACCAAATTCTGTGAAGACCACGGCATCGCCCGCGTAGCGTTCGACGATGGTCTCGGTCCCGAGACGCGCTGGGAACCCGACGCGGTCACGATCACGCTCGGCGGCGTTCCCGTGCCACTCCCGCCCGCGTCGTTCCTGCAGGCCACCCCCGATGGCGAAGCTGCACTCACCGCTGCCGTCCTGGAGGCGATCGGCAAGCCCGCGACGGTCGCGGACCTGTTCGCCGGCCTCGGCACCTTCACGCTCGCGATCCCCGCGAAGGTCTATGCCGCCGAAGGCGCGCGCGACGCACTCGGCTCGCTGAAGGCCGCCGCGCACCGCACGCAACGGCCGGTCTACCCGGAGCACCGCGATCTCTACCGCCGTCCGCTGACGGTGGCCGAACTCGACCGCTTCGACGCGGTGGTGATCGATCCGCCTCGCTCCGGTGCGCGCGAGCAGGCTACTGCGCTAGCGGAGTGCAAGACGCCGGTGATCGCTTATGTGTCCTGCAATCCGGCGAGCTTCGCGCGCGATGCGAAGGAACTTTGCGACGCAGGTTGGCGGATCGACTGGGTCCAGCCGGTCGGCCAGTTCCGCTGGTCGACGCATGTCGAGCTAGCCGCGAAGTTCGTCCGCTAACTATCCTCCCCTATAAGGGGAGGTGGCAGCGCATTGCGCTGACGGAGGGGTGACCCGCTATCGAGAGGGCGATACCCCTCCGTCGCTACGCGACACCTCCCCTTCCAGGGGAGGATAAGCGTGGCGATCAAAGCCGTTGGCTAAATCTCCGGATACACCGCACTCACGAAGAACAACCCGTCAGGCGGCGCATTCAGCCCCAGCATCGCCCGATCCTTCGCCTCGAGCGCCGCCGCGACATCGCCAACCGCCCAACGCCCCATACCCACCAGCGCCAGACACCCGACCATAGACCGCACCTGATGATGCAGGAACGACCGCGCCGCCGCATAGACGAATAGCCGCTCCCCCTCCCGCACAACGTCAAGCCGGTCCAAAGTCCGCACCGGACTATCCGCCTGGCAATGCGCCGACCGAAACGTCGTGAAGTCATGCCGCCCGACTAAGGCCCCCGCAGCCTCCGCCATCGCCCCCGCATCCAGCAGCTGCGGCACCTGCCACGCCAGCCCCGCCTCGAACGTCAACGGCGAGCGCCGGTTGACGATCCGATACTCATAAGACCGCCCGACACACGAAAACCGCGCATGCCAATCGTCGTCGACCACTTCGCACGCCAGCACCGACACCGGCGCCGGCTTCACCAGCGCATTCAGCCCCTCCATCAACCGAAACGCCGCGAGCGGCTTCGCGATGTCGACATGCGCGCGCATCGCCATCCCGTGCACGCCCGCATCGGTCCGCCCCGCGGCCTGTACGGATACGGTCTCGCCGGTCATCTTGAGCACGGCCGCTTCCAAAGCCGCCTGCACGCTCGGCCCGTGCTTCTGCCGCTGCCAGCCCATGAACGGCCGCCCGTCGAACTCCACCGTCAACGCGAACCGCGTCAAAGCTGCGTCCCCGACCGGATCGGAAACCCGCGCAGCATTTCGTCCGCCGAGGTAACACCACGCCCCGCCCGTTGCACCAGGGTCGGCCGGATCGCGCCGTCGCCACACCCGATCGTCAGTTCGGCGTTGACCGTCAGCCCCTCGCACCCAAGGAACGAGAACGGCAACACGTCCGCCGCCAGCACCTTCACCCGCTCGCCCGCATGTTCGAACCACGCCCCCGGCGCCGGGTTCATCGCCCGCACCAGCCGCTCGACCTCGACCGCCGACCGCTCGAAATCGATCCGCGCCTCCGCCTTGTCGATCTTGGCCGCATAGGTGACGCCCTCCTTGGGTTGCGGCCGGGTAGGGTAGGCGTCGAGATCGCCCAACACCTCGACCATCAACCGCGCGCCCATCGCCGACAGCTCGGACGTCAGATCCCCCGCGGTCTTGCCGACGATCGGCGTACGGCCCTCAAGCCGAACCGGCCCGGTATCCAGACCCGCCTCCATCTGCATGATCCCGACGCCCGTCTCGGCATCGCCCGCGAGGATCGCGCGCTGCACCGGCGCCGCCCCGCGCCACCGCGGCAACAGCGAGCCATGCACGTTCAGGCACCCGAACCGAGGCGCCTCCAGCACCGCGCGCGGCAGAATGAGACCATAGGCCGCAACGACCGCCGCATCCGCGTTCAAGGCCGCAAACGCCTCGCGAGCCTCCAGCCCCTCCGGCAGAGACGCCTTGAACGACACCGGCGTCCGCACTTCGATCCCCAGCGCCTCCGCCCGAAGCTGCACCGGCGAGGGCACCAGCTCGCGCCCGCGCCGCCCCCCTGGCCGGGCAGGCTGGCAATACGCCGCCACCAATTCATGCCCCGCCGCGACGAGGGCCTCCAGCACCGGCACTGCGAAGTCCGGCGTTCCCATGAAGATGATCCGCATGGCCTCTCTCGAACACGCTGGCGGGGAGCCGCGCAACCCCCTATCTGTTCCCTATGGCATCCCCCGAGATCGAGGCGCTGACGCAGGCGCTGGCCCGGCTCCCCGGCCTCGGCCCCCGGTCCGCACGTCGAGCCGTGCTGCATCTGCTCAAGAAGCGCGACGCGGCGCTGGGTCCCTTGCGCGAGGCGCTGACCGCGGTCGACGAGCGGCTGGAGAACTGCTCGACCTGCGGCAACGTCGACACCACCAACCCGTGCGCGATCTGTGCCGACCCGCGCCGCGAGCAGCGTTCGCTGTGCGTCGTCGAGGAAGTCGCCGATCTCTGGGCGCTCGACCGATCGCGGCTATTCCCCGGCCGCTTCCACGTCTTGGGCGGCCGGCTATCGGCGCTAGAAGGCATCCGCCCCGAGGACCTCAGCATCGACAGCCTCGTCCGCCGCATCGAAACTGGCGGCATCGACGAAGTCGTCCTCGCGATGAATGCCACGCTCGAAGGCCAGACCACCGCGCACTACATCGCCGAGCGCATCGAACGCTTCCCCGTCCGCGTCACCCAGCTCGCGCACGGCCTGCCGGTCGGCGGCGAACTCGACTATCTCGACGAGGGCACGTTGGCGCAGGCGCTAAGGGCAAGGCGGCCAATGGCTTGACGCCCATCGGCTTGACGTGATGCCCACGCGTACCTTAGCGGACGCGCTATGACCGTCATGACCGTTCTCGAAGTCCCCGATCCCCGCCTGCGCCTCGTCGCCGAGCCGGTGGAGACGGTCGACGACTCCATCCGCACGCTCGTCGCCGACATGATCGAGACGATGTACGATTTCAACGGCATCGGCCTCGCCGCGACCCAGGTCGGCGTGCAGCAGCGCGTCCTCGTCATCGATCTCCAGGAGGAGAAGGACGAGGACGACAAGCCGATCAAGAACCCCAAGGCGTACATCAACGCCGAGATCCTGTCGGTCAGCGACGAGGTCTCCACCTACAACGAGGGCTGCCTCTCGATCCCGGAGCAGTATGCTGAAGTCGCGCGCCCGGCGCGGTGCCGCGTGAAGTGGCTCGACGAGACCGGTGCGGCGCATGAGGAAGATTTCGACGGGCTGCTGTCGACCTGCATGCAGCACGAGATCGACCATCTCGACGGCGTGCTGTTCATCGACCACATCAGCCGCCTCAAGCGCGACATGGTGCTGAAGAAGCTGGCGAAGCAGCGCAAGCTGGGGTGAGGGGCGGGGGCGTCGCTGCTCTCTGTGCTGAGAGTGCGGGGCTGAGAGCGCGCGGCTCATTCACCCAGCACGCTACCACCCCGGCGAAGGCCGGGGCCCAGTTGGAAAGGTCCTAGTAACGACGCGCTGCCCTAAGTTGGCAACGTCCCCCAACTGGGCCCCGGCCTCCGCCGGGGTAGTGCTGGTGGAGTAGGTGCCGACCCGCCCCCAAGTTCCCCCGCGAAGGCAGGGGCCCAAGACTACCAGCACCACCGTCAGTAACCCTAGACTCCCGCCTCCGCGGCAAAACAATATTCCGATTGTCCTACATCAACCGTTCGACGTATGTTCCAAGCATGACGTCCCCATTCGCTCCCCAAAACCGCCCGCTAACGCCCCCATCTCCTCCCAAGGAAATGCTGCGCCAGCGTCTAAACTTCCTATACTTCACTCCAGTTTCGGCCGCGCAAAATGGCTGAGTTCGCCATCATCGCCGTCCTCGCGCTAGCCGCCGGCATCCTCCTCGGCTGGCTCCTCGCCTCCCGCCGAGCCGCCACCCTAGCCAGCGAACTTGCCGTCGCCCAAACCAAGGTCGCCGACGCCGATCTCATCCGCACCGCGCGCGACGCGGTCGAACGCGAACGCAACGCCGCGATGCAGGACCTCGCCACGCTCCGCGCGCAGAACGCCGAGCGCGCCACCGACACCGATCGCTTGCGCCTCGACCTAGGCACGATCCGCGCCGACCGAGACGCCGCCCGCACCGAAATCGCGACGCTCAAAGCCCAAGGCGAGGCATTCGAAGCGCGGCTGCTCGAACTCCGAGAGGCCAAGGACGTGATGGCAGCGCAGTTCGGCGACGTCGCCAACAAGCTGCTCAGCGACGCGCAGAAGACCTTCCTCGAACGCGCCGACGCTCGCTTCCGCCAGTCCGAAGAATCCGCCGGTCTCAACCTCAAGTCGATGCTGCAACCCGTCAGCGACCGCCTGCAACGCTATGAAGAGGGCGTCGCAAAGGTAGAAGCCGAGCGCCGCGACGCATTCGGCGACCTCAAGGGCCAGATCGAGCAGATGCGCCTCGGCCAGGAAAAGGTCTCCACCGAAGCCGCCAAGCTCGTCAATTCCTTGCGCAACGCCCCCAAGTCGCGCGGCCGCTGGGGTGAGCAGCAGCTGAAGAACGTCCTCGAAACCTGCGGCCTCAGCGAACACACCGACTTCCAGACGGAAGTCTCTGTCGCGGTAGGCGACGATGGCGCCCGCCTCCGCCCCGACGCGATCATCCGCGTCCCCGGCGGCCGAGCTCTGGTGATCGACGCCAAGGTCTCGCTCAACGCGTACCAGGATGCATTCGGCGCAGTCGACGACGCCGAACGCCTGATCGGCCTCGCGGCGCACGCAGCCTCGATGCGCGCGCACGTCAACGGCCTCGGCAACAAGGCCTATTGGAGCCAGTTCGCCGACACCCCCGACTACGTCATCATGTTCGTCCCCGGCGAGCATTTCCTCTCCGCCGCGCTTGAACACGACCCGACACTCTGGGACTTCGCCTTCGAAAAGCGCGTCTTGCTCGCCACCCCCACCAACCTGATCGCGATCGCCCGCACAGTCGCGGCGGTTTGGCGCCAGGAAAAACTCGCCAACGAAGCACGGAAGATCGGCGAACTCGGCAAGGAAATGCACGATCGCCTTGCGAAGGTCGCAGACGACCTGCGCAAAGTCGGCGTCGGCCTCAACAGCGCGGTGAAGAACTTCAACGGCTTCACCAACTCGTTCAACGGCCGCCTGATGGTAACGGGCCGCAAATTCCGCGATCTGAACATCGAGACCGGCGCGCGAGATCTTGAGGACGTATCTTCGGTCGACGCACTAGCGCTAGGCGAGGGGCCTGCGCTGATCGAAAAGCCGGAAAACGTAGAAAGCTGACATTGCCAGTTGTGAACCACCCCGGCGAAGGCCGGGGCCCAATTGGGGGCGGCGTCAACTAAGCGCAGGACGTCGTCACTCCGACCTTGCCAATTGGGCCCCGGCCTTCGCCGGGGTGGTGGTGGAGGGTGGCTTCTTCCGCACCGAAAACCGATCGGTACAAAATTCGTTCACCTCTCGGCAACCTTTCCACATCCCGCGCATTAACCGGATAACACTCCCAAGAGTCACCCGGTCATGAAACACCTAGTCCCCATCCTCTGCGCCCTCATCCCCTTCGCAGCAATGATCGGCGCCTGCGTAACCTGCCCCTGACACCCGTCGCAAAAGCACAAAAGAAAAGGCCCGCCCGGCTCACTCCGGGCGGGCCTTTCTGTATCGGCTAGAAGGGAAGCGAAGGGATCAACCCTGCGCTTCTTCCTCCTGGTCGCGCGGTGCTTCGGCGGTCGCGCCGGGCTCTGCGTTCGGATCGTAATCCTCGACGAAGCCAGCCTCGTCGCGCTCGAACATCGACGACATCACGTCGACGCCCGAAGCCTGCATCTCGGCCTCTTCAGGCGAGCGGGCGACGTTGACCTTGACGGCCACCGACACCTCGGGGTGCAGCGATACCTTGACGGTGTAGACACCGATGGCCTTGATCGGCTTGTCGAGCACGATCGCCGACTTGCCGACCTTGTGACCGTCGGCCACCAGCGCATCGACCAGATCGCGAACCGCGACCGAACCGTAGAGCTGACCGGTGTTCGACGCCTGACGGATCAGGGTCACGGTCGCGTCGTTGAAGGTCTTCGCTTCGGTCTCGGCATCGCTGCGACGCGATGCGTTGTCCGATTCGATCTTCGCACGGTTCGACTCGAACACCTTGCGGTTGGCTTCGTTGGAACGAAGCGCCTTCTTGTTGGGAAGCAGGAAGTTACGCGCGTAACCGTCCTTGACCTTCACCACGTCGCCGATAGCACCAAGCTTTTCGACGCGCTCAAGCAGAATGACGTCCATGTGGGCGTGTCCTTACTTAACGATGTAGGGCAGCAAGCCCAGATGACGCGCGCGCTTGATGGCCTGGGCCAGTTCGCGCTGCTTCTTCGCGGCAACAGACGTGATGCGCGAAGGGACGATCTTGCCACGCTCGGACACGAAGCCCTGCAGCAACCGGACGTCCTTATAGTCGATCCGGGGAGCGTCTTTGGCGGAGAACGGGCAGCTCTTGCGGCGGCGGAAGAATGGACGTGCCATGATTATTCAGCTCCCTCTTCGCGGTCACGACGGGGACCACGGTCCGGACGATCGCCACGATCGGGACGGTCGCCACGGCCACCCTCACGGTCGCCACGACGCTCGCGGTCACGATCCTGCTTGCGCATCATCACGGTCGGGCCCTCTTCGAGGGTGTCGACCTTGACCGTCATGTAACGGATGATGTCTTCGTTGATCTGGGTCTGGCGCTCCAGCTCTGCGATCACGCTGCCCGGGGCATCGATCTCGAGCATGACATAGTGCGCCTTGCGGTTCTTGGCGATCTTGTACGCCAGCGAACGCAGGCCCCAGTTCTCGGTCTTTACGACCCGACCTTCGTTGTCGTTCACGATCTTGGTGGCGATTTCCGCCAGTGCGTCCACCTGCGCTTGTGCCAGATCCTGGCGCGCAAGGAACACGTGCTCGTAAAGAGCCATGTCTTGTCCTTCGTCTTGGCCGATCGCTGATACACGCCCCATGCGTGCACCCCTCCGGCTGTCGTCTAGAATGCAAACAGGGGCGAGAGACGCGAATCTCTCACCCCGGTTGCAATGGGCCTTAGCCGATTATCCGGCAAAGGCAAGGTAATGGTAGGTGTTACCGGCCCGATTACCGGAACGCGCCGCCACGAACCTGGACCACGTTGCCGCGACCGTTGATCAGCAGTGCGTCATTGCCCGAGCGGACCCACTGGCTGCCACGCGGCGGGGCGGCGAGGCGATAGTTGCGGTACGTCGTGATCACCCGGTAGTTCTGAGCCTGGCGACGATCGAAGCGCTGGCCGGCGCGCCAGTTGCGATACTGCGGCGTGCGGACGACGGTGCGCTTGGTGACGACGGTGCGGCCGTTGTTGTCGTCATGGCGCACGGTGGTGACTTCGCGACGCTGCTGCGCTTCGGCAGGCGCTGCGGCGAGCAGCGGGCTGGCGACAAGGGTAGCGGTAAGTGCGCTGAGGATGAACTTCTTCATGATAATCTCCCGTTTGAAACACGGCGCCGTTGCTGCGGCGTCCTCCATAATCTGGGAGTCGATTGTCGCAGGCGCTTGTCGCAAGGTCGGCGAAATGGTCGCATATTGTCGCAAGGCCGCGGGGTTCGTTCAGGTTGCAACTCGCCGCACACCTTTATAGGCCCCGCGCTCAAACGAAGACCCAACACAGAGGAGAGGCCATGCGCGCGTTCATCTTCCCCGGCCAGGGGAGCCAGTCTGTCGGCATGGGCAAGGCGCTCGCCGACGCCAGTGCCACCGCCCGCGAGGTTTTCGCCGAAGTCGACGAGGCGCTCGGCCAGCACCTTTTCCGCCTCATGAGCGAGGGGCCCGCGGACGACCTGCTCCTCACCGAGAACGCTCAGCCAGCGATCATGGCGAACGCGATCGCCACCTTGCGCGTCGCCGAGAAGGAAGGCGGCATCCGCCTCGCCGACAAGGCCGATTACGTCGCCGGCCACAGTCTCGGCGAATATACCGCCCTGTGTGCCGCCGGTGCGCTCGACCTGTCGACCACCGCGCGGCTCCTGAAACTTCGCGGCCGCGCGATGCAGGCGGCGGTCCCGGTAGGCGAGGGTGCGATGGCAGCGTTGCTCGGCACCGACCTCGAAAAGGCGCAGGTAATTGCTGGCGCCGCGGTCGACGCGATCCTCGCGGAAGGTGGCCCCGAACTGATCTGCACCGTCGCCAACGACAACGATCCGTCGCAGGTCGTCATCTCCGGCCACCGCCTCGCCATCGAAAAGGCGATCGCGCTCGCCAAGGACCTTGGTGCCAAGCGCGCGCTTCTCTTGCCCGTCTCCGCCCCCTTCCACTGCCCCCTGATGCAGCCTGCTGCCGAAGCGATGGAGGCCGCGCTTCTCGACGCAGACCTCCGCGCGCCTCTGGTCCCGGTTTTCGCCAACGTGGACGCAACCGCCGTCGCCGACCCCGGTGCGATCCGTCATCTATTGGTCCAACAGGTCACCGGCATGGTCCGCTGGCGCGAATCAGTGTTGGCGATGCATGCGGCGGGCGTCGGCCACTTCGTCGAATTCGGCGGCAAGGTGCTTAGCCCGATGGTCAAGCGCATTACCCCCGACGTCGAAACGACGAGCGTCATCACGATGGACGACATCGAGGAACTCGTTCGCCAACTTTGACTCACGTCCGGTGTGCGCTGGATAAGCCCGTCGCCTTGGATGGGGGCGGGTGCCAGCCAGAGGAGCCGTTTCAGCCACCGGTCGTACCCTCTTTGGCCGTCCGAGCGCCAAAGTAGAAGCCGACTACCGAACTGAACAGCGTGACCACTGGGCCGAATACCAGGTTCATAAGGTTCATAAGCCGCGTTGCATCTGCCGCCGGGCCCGAGTCAGCATTGACGCCTTTTTCAGCGTTGATGAGGAACAGGTCGATAAAGCCTGCTACGATGACTGCGGTCAGTACGGCGAGCAACAGGTAGCTGACCCATTTGCGCACGGTCGTATCTAGCGTTTCCGCGACGATCGGCACGTAGGTTGTGATTTTCGGGGGGCCGGCAGCGAGGCCGGGTGCCGTTTCAGCATCGAGATCTCTCTCCACGATTCATCCCTTTTAAGAACGGCACCTCCCGTCGCTAGATCGATACGTCCAGCGTTCGGTCCTTGCCTTTGAACTGCAACTTCGCACCACTATCGACGGCCTCGAGTAGGAATTTCTGCGTACCAAGCGCTATGCGGACCATATCTCCGGTAGAAACACCCCGCTTTTCGGCCTCGTGGCGTAAAAAATCCAAAGTGTCGGAGGGCAGTTGGACGGTGGCCGTCTCAAGCCCGGACGACACGGTAGACACTGGGGTCGAGTCGATCGCCATTACGCACCTCGTTGCATTTGTGAACGGTCGATATAGGCGTTCCCAGTAGTCAACAAAAGCATTCTGAAAACAAGTTGGAGTCTCATCCATGTTCGACCTCACAGGCATGACCGCCCTCGTTACCGGGGCATCCGGCGGGATCGGGTCCGAGATCGCCAAGGCCCTAGCCGCCCAAGGCGCCCGCCTCGCCGTATCCGGCTCCAACGCCGACAAGCTCGAAGCCTTCCGCGCGAGCCTCGTCGGCGATCACATAGCGCTCCCCTGCAACCTCTCCGACGCCGCCGCCGTCGACGCGCTCGTTCCACAAGCGGTAGAGAAGCTCGGCAAGCTAGACATCCTCGTCAACAACGCCGGCGTCACCCGCGACAATATCGCGATGCGGATGAAGGACGACGAGTGGGACAGTGTCATCCGCGTCAATCTCGAAGCCGCGTTCCGCCTCATGCGCGCCGCCGCCAAGCCGATGATGAAGGCACGCTTTGGCCGGATGATCTCGGTCACCTCGATCGTCGGCGTCACCGGCAATCCCGGCCAGGCGAACTACGCAGCGTCGAAGGCCGGCCTGATCGGCATGTCGAAATCGATGGCACAGGAACTCGCCAGCCGCGGCATCACCGTCAACTGCGTCGCGCCCGGTTTCATCACGTCGCCGATGACCGACGCGCTGCCCGACGCGCAGAAGACCGCGCTCACCGCGAAGATTCCCGCCGGTCGCCTCGGCGAAGGCGCAGACATCGGCGCGGCGATCGTGTACCTTGCCAGTCGTGAAGCCGGGTACGTCACGGGACAAACCGTGCACGTGAACGGCGGGATGGCGATGATCTGAACTTGCGCGCTGAACTGCCGCGTTCTAGGTGCGTTCAGGAAATACCGAAAACCCCCAGATTTGAAGAGGGAACTACCATGAGCGAGACCGCTGACCGCGTGAAGAAGATCGTCGTCGAGCATCTCGGCGTCGAAGCCGACAAGGTGACCGAGGACGCGAGCTTCATCGACGACCTGGGCGCAGACAGCCTCGACATCGTCGAACTCGTCATGGCGTTCGAGGAAGAATTCGGTGTCGAGATCCCCGATGACGCCGCCGAGAAGATTGCGACCGTCAAGGACGCGATCACCTATATCGACGAGCACAAGGCCTGATCAGGGTCTAGGGTTCAAAACTTTGGACCTGCCCTGAAGGGTGTGATTTGAGCGGCTCCCCGTCCTTGGGCAAAGAGGGCGGGGAGCCGTTTCGTTTTGAGAGCAGACGGAGTTTGAAGCCATGCGGCGTGTCGTCGTAACCGGGCTAGGCCTGGTCACCCCTCTGGGGGCGGATGTTGAAACGGCCTGGGCGAATATCCTCGCCGGCAAGTCGGGCGCGGGCCCGATCACGCGCTTCGACGCGTCGGATCAGGTGTGCCGCATCGCCTGCGAGGTGAAGCCGGCTGACCACGAATATGGCTTCGATCCCGGCAAGCGCGTCGACCACAAGGTCCAGCGTCAGGTCGATCCGTTCATCATCTACGGCATCGATGCCGCCGGTCAGGCTCTCGAAGACGCTGGCCTCACCGAGATGACGCTCGAGGAGAGCTGGCGCGCCGGCGTCTCGATCGGCTCGGGTATCGGCGGCCTGCCGGGTATCGAGAGCGAATCGATCGTCCTCCACACCAAGGGCCCGCGTCGCGTTTCGCCGCACTTCGTCCATGGCCGTCTGATCAACCTGATCTCGGGCCAGGTCTCGATCAAATACGGCCTGCGCGGTCCGAATCACGCGGTCGTCACCGCCTGCTCGACCGGCGCGCACGCCATTGGCGATGCAGCGCGGATGATCGCGATGGACGACGCCGACGTGATGCTCGCGGGCGGCGCGGAGGGCACCGTCTGCCCGCTCGGCATCGCCGGGTTCGCGCAGGCCCGCGCGCTGTCGACCAACTTCAATGATTCGCCCGAAAAGGCCTCGCGTCCGTACGACAAGGACCGCGACGGCTTCGTGATGGGCGAGGGCGCCGGTGTGCTGGTGCTCGAGGAATATGAGCATGCCAAGGCACGCGGCGCGAAGATGTACGCCGAGGTGATCGGCTACGGCCTGTCGGGCGACGCGTATCACGTGACCGCGCCACATCCGGAAGGCGACGGTGCGTTCCGATCGATGCAGATGGCGATCAAGAAGTCGGGCCTCGCGCTTGAGGACATCGATTACATCAACGCGCACGGCACCTCGACGCCTTTGGGCGACGAGCTCGAACTTGGCGCGGTGCGTCGCCTGTTCGGCGATGCGATCTCGGGTCTGTCGATGTCGTCGACCAAGTCGGCGATCGGTCATCTGCTCGGCGGTGCCGGCGCGGTCGAGAGCATCTTCTGCATCCTCGCGCTGCGCGACCAGATCGTGCCCCCGACGCTGAACCTCGACAATCCGAGCGACAGCTGCGTAGGTGTCGACCTCGTGCCGCACGTCGCCAAGAAGCGTGAAGTCCGCGCTGTGCTGAACAACTCGTTCGGCTTCGGCGGCACCAACGCGTCGCTGGTGATGACGAAGGTCCAATAATCCTGTTCCCCGGCGAAGGCCGGGGTCCAGTTGGGTGATTGGTGCGATTTATCGGAGGGCCTGCCCAACTGGGCCCCGGCCTCCGCCGGGGAACTATGGTGCGCAAGGTCGGCTGTTTCGGACTCGTCTTAGGCCTGGCGGCCATCGTCGCGCTGTTCCTCGTAGTCCAAGGCTGGGGCGGCGCAGGCCCAGCACCGCGCACGCTGACCGTGCAGATCGGCGAAGGCAGCACGCTGGCCGGCGCTGCCACCGAACTTGAAAACGCCGGCGCGATACCCTCGGCCCGCCGCTTCCGCCTCTACGCTCGCGTGTTCGGCTCGGGCGACCCGATCAAGGCCGGCGAATATCGCATCGCGCCACACACCAGTCAGTCCGACATCCTGAAGCTGATGCAGGGCGGCAAGGTCGTCCAGCGCCTCGTCGTCGTCCCCGAAGGCTATCCCTCGGTTCTCGTCCACGACGCGCTGATGAAAGCGGACGGCCTGACCGGCACCGTACCCGTCCCGGCGGAAGGCTCGATTCTCCCCGACGGCTACGCCTTCCAGGCCGGCGACACCCGCGCCTCGGTCGTCACGCGGATGCAGGCGGCGATGAAGACCTACCTCGCCACCGCCTGGGCCGCACGCAAGCCCGGCATCGCGGTGACGACGCCCGAACAGGCGATCATCCTCGCCTCGATCGTCGAGAAGGAAACCGGCAAGCCCTCCGAACGCCGCACCGTCGCCGCGGTATACGGCAACCGTCTGCGGGGCGGCATGCCGCTTCAGGCGGACCCCACGGTGATCTACCCGATCACCAAGGGCCGCCCGCTAGGCCGCCGCATCCTGCGATCGGAACTGCACGCGAAGAACGGCTACAACACCTATGCCGAAGCCGGCCTGCCGGTCGGCCCGATCGCCAACCCCGGCCGCGCCTCGATCGACGCGGTGCTCGACCCGGCGCAGACGCAGGCGCTCTACTTCGTAGCGGACGGCACCGGCGGCCACGTGTTTGCCAACACGCTGGCCGAACACAACGCCAACGTGAAGAAATGGTACTCCATCCGCAAAGCCCGCGGCGAAATGTAGGGCGAGGCGTTCCGGCACACTCTCGTCATCCCAGCGAAAGCTGGGATATCAGGCCGCAAGGACGGACTGTGTGGCGCGAGATCCCAGCTTTCGCCGAGATCCCAGCTTTCGCTGGGATGACGACTAGGCCCGCAACGCGTTAGCCGCGCGCGCCTTGATCTCGATCTCGGCCATCGTCCCGCCGGTCACCCAGCTCCCACCCACGCAGAGCACCGGCTTGAACGCCAGCCATTCGGGGGCGCTTGCTTCGGTAATGCCGCCGGTCGGGCAGAAGCTGCACTGATAGAACGGCGCGGCTAGAGCCTTCAGCGCCTTCAACCCGCCATTCGCCTCGGCCGGGAAGAACTTGAAGTGCGTCAGCCCAAGGTCGAGCCCGGTCATGATGTCCGCCGCATTGGCGATCCCCGGCAGGAACGGGATACCGCTCTCGATGATCGGCATGGCAAGGCGTTCGGTCAGCCCTGGCGACACGATGAACTCCGCCCCGGCATCGCGGACCTGTACGAACTGCTGCGTATTCACGACGGTCCCCGCACCGACGATCGCGCCCGGCACCTTCTTCATCTCGGCGATCGCCTCCAGCGCGGCGCCGGTGCGCAACGTCACCTCGAGCACGCGCAAGCCACCTGCGACCAGCGCCTCGGCGAGCGGACGTGCGAGCGCCGCATCCTCGATCACCAGCACCGGGATGACGGCGCTGGTCTGCATGATGTCTGCGATGGTGACGGTCGATTTGGCGGTCATTGGGTGTGTTCCTGTGCGAAGGCGGCCGCGGCGCCGAACAGGCCGGGCTGGGGATGGGTGATGAGCTTGACGGGCATCGCCGCCATCATGCCCTGGAAACGACCCTTGGCGACGAACCGCTGGTCGAAGCCCGAGCGGATCAGGCGATCCTTGATCCGGAAACCGAGGCCGCCCGCGATCACGACAGCCTTGGCACCCTGTGCCAGCGCCAGATCGCCCGCGACCGCGCCGAGCGCGAGGCAGAACCGGTCGAGCGCGGCGAGTGCGATCGAATCGGTGCCGTCGATCGCCTCGGTCCAGATCGTCTTGTCGTCATGGCTGGGCACCGCGCGGCCTTCCAAAGCGGCAAGCGTCTCATAGATCGCGACGATGCCGGGCCCCGCGACGACGCGCTCGGCGGATACGCGTGTGAAGGTCTTGCGCAGGCGGCTCAGCAACGCATCCTCGATTCCGTCGAGTGGGGCGAAGTCCATGTGGCCACCCTCGGTCTCCAGGACTTGGTAGCCGTTCTTGCGTCGAAGCAACTGGGCGACGCCGAGCCCGGTGCCGGGGCCGCAGATCGTCGTGATTCCCTCGGAAGGCAGCGGCGTATCGGGGCCGCAAAGGTGGATGAAGTCGCTGCTCGGCACCTGCGCGACGGCATGGCCGACCGCGCCGAAATCGTTGACCACCACCCACTGGTCGGCCTTCAGCCGCTCGGTGATCAGCGACTTGCGGATGATCCACGGGTTGTTGGTGAGCCGGATGACGTCGTTCGCGACCGGCGACGCGACCGCGATCGCGAGCGCGCGGGGGAGGGGGCGACCTAGCCCAGCCTCGAACGCCTGGTACGCGGTCTGGAGCGACGCGTGGTCGGCGGTCTTCAGCGTCGCCGGCTCGCCGAGCGACACGACGCGACCGTTCTCGACCTCGGCGATCGCGAAGCGGGCGTGCGTTCCGCCAATATCTGCCGCTACGATTTCCATGTCATCCTCCGTCTATTATTATCGTCCCCCGTCATCCCAGCGAAAGCTGGGATCTCAGGCCGCATAGTCCGTCCCCGTGGCGCGAGGTCCCGGCTTTCGCCGGGATGACGGGGGTGTGGCTGAGGTGACGGCGGCGTTTGAGATGCGCTTTAGAGCCCAGCGCCCGCCAGCATCGCCGACGCGCCCTTCTCGGCCTCGTCGGCAAGCCCGCGGAACATCCCGAACAGCTCGCGGCCCATGCCGCTCACCGGTGGCGGTATCGCGACCATCTCTCGGGTTGCCCAGACGTCCGCATCAACCAAGGCTTCAAGCGTGCCATTCACAGCGTCCACCCGGATCATGTCGCCATCGCGGATCAACCCGATCGCGCCGTCGAGCAGCGCTTCGGGCGAGCAATGGATCGCGCACGGCACCTTGCCACTTGCCCCCGACATCCGCCCGTCGGTGACCAGAGCCACCTTGAACCCACGATTCTGCAAAACGCCCAACGGTGGCGTCAGCTTGTGCAGCTCCGGCATCCCGTTCGCGCGCGGCCCTTGGAAGCGGACGACGACAACGACGTCCTTCTCCAGCTCGCCCCGCTTGAACGCCTCGATCACGTCGAGCTGGTCGTCGAACACCATCGCAGGCGCCTCGACGATCCAGCGTTCGCGCTCGACCGCCGACACCTTGATGCACGCACGGCCGATATTGCCCGCGAGGATCCGCATCCCGCCATCCGGCGAGAACGGCGCCGTCGCAGGACGCAGGATCGTCTCGTCGCCGCTATCAGGCGTATCGCGCCAGCCGAGCGTGTCGCCCTCGACGACCGCGGTCTTCGCATAGGCCGACAGGTCGTCGCCACCGATCGTCATGATGTCGCCGTGCAACAACCCTTCGCCGAGCAACTCGCGGATCACATAGGGCATGCCCCCGGCAGCCTCGAACGCGTTCACGTCCGCCGAGCCGTTGGGATAGACGCGCGCGATCAGCGGGACCGCGCAGGAGAGGCGGTCGAAATCCTCCCAGTCGATGATGATCCCCGCCGCACGCGCGATTGCCGGCACATGGAGCAGGTGATTGGTCGAGCCCCCCGTCGCGAGCAGGCCGACCGCGGCGTTCACGATCGCCTTCTCGTCGACGCAATGCCCGAGCGGCCGATACGAATCGCCGCGCGCGCCGATCTTCGCCAACCGGTGCACCGCCGCCCGCGTCAGCTCCTGGCGCAGCTTGGTACCCGGATTGACGAACGCCGCGCCCGGCATGTGAAGGCCCATGACCTCCATCATCATCTGGTTGGTGTTCGCCGTGCCGTAGAAGGTGCACGTGCCCTTCGAATGATACGCGCCGATCTCGGCCTCGAGCAGCTCGTCGCGCCCGACCAGCCCCTCGGCGAATTTTTCGCGGACCGCCGCCTTCGCCTTGTTGGGAAGCCCGGTCGGCATCGGCCCGCCGGGGATCAGCACCATCGGCAAATGCCCAAAGCGCAACGCACCCATCAGCAGACCCGGCACGATCTTGTCGCAGATGCCGAGCAGTGCGGCGCCCTCGAACGTCCCATGCGACAACGCAATCGCCGTGCTCAGCGCGATCGTGTCGCGGCTGAACAGCGACAGCTCCATGCCGGGATAGCCCTGCGTCACGCCGTCGCACATCGCCGGCACGCCGCCCGCCACCTGCGCCGTGGCGCCGGCCTCTCGCGCCCAGATCTTCATCAGCTCGGGGTAGCGATAGTAGACGGCGTGGGCCGACAGCATATCGTTATACGCGGTGACGATGCCGATGTTAATGCCGGCATCGGCCTTCATCGCGTCGCGGTCTTCCTCGGTCCCGGCATAGGCGTGCGCGAGGTTCGCGCAGCCGAGGCCGGGACGCCGGACCTGCGCCGCCGCCTCGCGCTCGATCAGCGCGAGATAGGCGGCGCGGCTGTCGCGCGACCGCTCGATGATCCGGTCGGTGACCGCGGAGACGACGGCGTTGAGCATCGTCACGGCGCCCAGTGCACGTCGACCGGCAGCTCGACCTCAGCCAGCACGCGGCCGATCGGGTAGGACGACGACGGCCCCTGTTCGATCGCCTGCTCAAGCACCTTCTTCTTCGCGTCGCCGGTGATCATGATCATCAGCGCCTTCGAAGACGCGATCGCCGCGGCCGAGAGCGTTACGCGCGCCAGCGGAGCCTCGGGCGGCAGCGGATCGGGCATCACGCCGAGTGCACGACGTTCCTTGGGACCGCTCAGCGCCTCGTCATAATCGGGGCCGGGGAAGATCGACGCGGTGTGCCCGTCGCCGCCCATGCCGAGCAGGCAGAAGTCGAGCGGCCAGTGCAGGTCCTGCATCAGCGCATCCGCGGAACGACCGGCAGCCTTGTAGTCCGACATCGCCTCGGGAACGATCGGCTTCACGCGCGCACCCTTGGGGAGGAAGATTTTCGCCAGCGCGGTCACGTTCGACAACGGATCGCCGAGCTTCACGATCCGCTCGTCGCCGGGGATGATCGTGACCTTCTTCCAGTCGAGCTTGGCTTGGGCGAGTTTCTCATACGCCGCGAACGGCGTCTTGCCGCCCGCGAGTGCGATCACCGCCGAGCCGCGCGCGTCGAGCGCACTCTCGATGACGAACTGGATATCGCCCGCGACTGCGTTGGCGAGCTCGTCGGAATCCTCGTAATCCCACCATTCGATTTCGGTCATAAACTTGAACTCACTCAGAAAATTGCTGTCAAAAATGCCGTTCGTGCCGAGTAGGGATCGAGCGAAGTCGAGATCCCGTATCGAGGTACAATGCCACAAACGGGCCGATCCCTCGATACGCCTTCTCGACTTCGCTCGAAGGCTACTCGGGACGAACGCAAGAAAACAAACTCAGTCGTCCTGCCAGGTCACCCCGTCACGCTCGGTCAGCGCGATCGCCGCGGACGGACCCCAGCTACCCGAAGCATAGCTCTTGGGCTTCATCGCGTTGGCCTTCCAGCCCTCGCGGATCGCGTCGATCCAGGTCCATTGCGCCTCGACCTCGTCACGGCGCACGAACAGCGTCTGGTCGCCCTCAATCAGGTCGAGCAGCAGCCGCTCATACGCGATGCGCCGACGGGTGCCGGCAAACTCTGCGTCCATGCTGAGATTCAGTGGCACTTCACGCAGGCGGACGCCGTCACGGTCGAGACCGGGCTCCTTCGCCATCACCAGCAGCTGGACATATTCCTCCGGCTGGAGACGGATGATCAGCATGTTGGGCTGCAACAGGCCACCGCGTCCGGCGAACATCGAATGCGGCACCGACTTGAACTGGATCGCGATCTCGCTGCGGCGCGCGGCCATCCGCTTGCCGGTGCGCAGATAGAACGGCACGCCGCGCCAGCGCCAATTGTCGACATGCGCCTTGATCGCGACGAACGTCTCGGTGTTCGACGCCTCGCCGAGTTCGTCGGAGTAGCTCTTGACGAACTTCCCCTTGACCGCGCCTTCGCCGTACTGGCCGGTGACGGTGACGTTGGGCACTTCCTCGGGCTTGATCAGGCGTAGCGAGCGGAAAACCTTCGATTTTTCGTCGCGGACGTCGGTGCCCTCGAAGCGCGCAGGCGGCTCCATCGCGATCAGCGCGAGCAGTTGCAGCATATGGTTCTGGACCATGTCGCGCAGCGCGCCGGCGCTCTCGTAATAGCCGGCGCGCTCCTCCAGCCCGACCGTCTCCGAGATCGTGATCTGGACGTTGTCGATCCCCTGCGCATTCCAGACCGGCTCGAAGAACGAGTTGCCGAAGCGCAGGGCCAGGATGTTCTGGACGGTTTCCTTGCCGAGATAATGATCGATCCGGTAGGTCCGGTCTTCCGGGAAGGCCTTCGCCACCGCGTCGTTGATCTCGCGGCTGGTGTCGAGGTCGTAGCCGAGCGGCTTCTCGAGTCCGACACGGACAGTCTCGCCCGCGAGGCCGACCTTGTGCAGCCCTTCGATCGCCGATTCGAACAGCGACGGCGCGGTCGAGAGGTAGATTGCGAGGCCGCCGGAGATGTCGCCGATCTTGTCCGCCAGCGGCTGGAACGCGGCGGGGTCCGACAGGTCGGTCGCCTGATAGAACAGCCGGTCGAGGAACGTCCCGATCGCGCTCTCGTCCTTGCGATCCTCGGGCAGGAACTCGTCGAGCGCCTTCTTCGCGAACTTGCGGTAATCCTTGTCGTCATGCTCGTGACGCGCAGCGCCGGTGATCGTCAGTTCTTCGGGCAGCAGGCCGTCGGCGTGCAGGCCATAGAGCGACGGCAGCAGCATGCGCTGCGCGAGATCGCCGGTCGCGCCGAACAGGAGCAGCTTGGCTACGGGATTACGGTGCATGAAAGCTCCTGGAACTAGCCGGTTTCTTTAGAAAACCAGGCCGGCGACCGGGTCGACCCCGGCCATGATGTTGAGGTTCTGGACCGCGGCGCCGCCGGCACCCTTGCCCAGATTGTCGAGCGTCGCGACCAACCGTGCACGGCCGACCGCGTCGTTGCCGCAGACCCTCAGCGTCAGCCGATCGGTCCCCGCATTCTCCTCGATATCGACCGCGCCGATATCGCCGGGGGCGACCGAGACGAGTTTCGAGCCATCGAACGCAGCGCGCAAGACGTCTTCGATCGAGGCCAGCGCCGGCCGGCCGGGCAGGGCGTGGAGATGCAACGGCACTTCGACGACCATCCCGCGATAGGTGTTGGCCACGGCTGGCGCGAAGATCGGCGCGTGCGCGAGGCCCGCATGCTGCGTCATCTCGGCGATATGCTTGTGCGCGAGGCCGAGTGCGTAGGCGCGGAACGCCGTCGCGGACTCACCATTCTCGAACGCGGCGATCATCGCCTTGCCGCCACCCGAATAACCCGAGGTCGCGTTGACGCTGAGTGGAAGATTGGCGGGGATAAGCCCGGCGCTGACCAGTGGCGCGACCAGCGCGAGGAAACCGGTCGGATAGCAGCCGGGGTTCGACACGCGCATCGCGGTCGCCACCTTCTCCGCCTGACCCGGCAATTCGGGGAAGCCGTAGGTCCAGCCAGCGGCGACGCGGTGCGCGCTCGATGCATCGATGACTCGGGTGCGGTCATTGTCGATCAGCGTCACCGCCTCGCGCGACGCGTCGTCGGGCAGGCAGAGAATGACGAAATCGGCATCGTTCAGCGCCTCGCGCCGCGCCGCAGGATCCTTGCGTCGATCCTCCGGCAGCAACGCCAGCGTGATGTCAGTCCGACCGGCAAGCCGTTCGCGAATCTCGAGGCCGGTGGTGCCGACCGCGCCATCGATGAAAACGGTCGTCATGCCGCGTCCGTCACCGAAAGGTCGAGCGCTTCGGCGGCGACATAGCCGACCAGCCCGCTAGGACGCGCGACGCCCCATGCGGAAACGCCGGCAATCTCCAGCACTTCGAAACTGTCGCCGGGGTTGAGGTCGACCATCGTATCGCTCGCTTCGTCTCGTCCGCTGCGCAACAAAGCTGTGCGCGCGACGGGCCGTATCATCGGCACGGCATAGTGTGGAGCGAATACGTATTCGGCGAGGCGAATGTCGGCGATATCGCGGCGAACCGCGTGCGTACGCGGGTCGAGTTCGATCGAACGGCCCGTCAGCGAAAAGCTCGTGCGGGCCTTATCGTCGAATGGCTCAAGCGTGAGCGGCTGCGCGCCCGTTGGAACCAGCGGGGGCGGGGCCGTCGCCAATGAATTGCCCGAACTCTTCAAGAAAATCTGCCCCTTCGGTGGTGCGCGCGACGAAGATGTTGCGCTTGTCGCTATCGTCGCGTTGCCGGCGCAGATAGCCGAGGGCACCCAATCTGTTCAAGGCGCGCGTGACGACCGGCTTCGATACGTTAAGCGCACGGGCAAGGCCACGCACCGTATGCGGCCCCGGTTTGAGATAAACGAGCAGAAGAAGCGCCATCTGACGATTGGTCAGATCGGGTTCACCCGAGCGGACATAATCCACCAGAGCGGTCATCCAGGTCGATAAGGTATTGGCTGCCATTGATGCCACAGCGTTGATCCGCCATCTGAATTTATGTGCACGATACCCAGTCATGAGCGTCATTACGGGTTCACAACGCCGCCCGGACGTCATGTTTCCGTAGTTTTGCGATTGCCTTGCGATATGCGGAGGCAGCGCCGCGGTCGATCGCCCGGTTGATCGAAACCGCGACGTCGCCTATGTGCGCGCCTTCGCAAAAGTTCCGGGGTTTTCCGCGCAATGTTCGCCTTTCTGCTCGTCATCCACGCGATCATCGCGGCCGCCCTCGTCACGGTGATCCTCATGCAGCGGTCGGAAGGCGGCGGTCTGGGCATGGGCGGCAGTCCCTCGGGCCTGATGTCGGCCCGCGGCGCAGCCGATTTCCTGACCCGCGCGACCGGCGTCCTGGCGACGATGTTCGTGCTGTTCTCGATCCTGCTGGCGGTCCTCGCAGCGAATCACCGCACCACCACGATCGACACGTCACTCGCGCGTACCCCGGCGGCGGCAACGGCAGTCCCGACCGCGCAGCCCAAGGGTGACGCGGCACCGTTCGCCGGTGGCGCCGAGAATGCTGGCGTTCCGGCCGGCACGACGAAGCCCGCCGATAACGGCGCGGTCCCGCTAGCCAACTAAACACTCCATTCGCCGATAAAAGACCCTCGCGTGATCCGCGGGGCTCTTGTCGTTCGTCCCCAACACACGCTACGAGACTCTTCCCATGGCTCGGTACATTTTCATCACCGGGGGCGTGGTTTCGTCGCTCGGTAAAGGTCTCATGGCGGCATCGCTTGCCGCTCTCCTCCAGGCGCGCGGGTATACCGTCAGGATTCGGAAGTTCGATCCGTATCTGAACGTCGATCCCGGCACGATGTCGCCGTATCAGCACGGCGAGGTCTACGTTACCGACGATGGTGCCGAGACCGATCTCGACCTCGGCCATTACGAGCGCTTCACCGGCGTTCCTTCACGCCAGTCGGATAATGTCACGTCCGGCCGCATCTATCAGCAGATCATCACCCGCGAGCGTCGCGGCGATTATCTCGGTGCGACCGTGCAGGTCATCCCGCACGTCACCGACGCGATCAAGGCGTTCGCCCGCGCCGAGACCGACGGCATCGACTTCATCCTCTGCGAGATCGGCGGCACCGTCGGCGATATCGAATCGCTCCCGTTCATCGAGGCGATTCGCCAGCTCAAGAACGAGGAAGGTCGCGGCAACGCGATCAGCATCCACGTGACCTTGGTGCCGTACATCGCCGCCGCCGGCGAGCTGAAGACCAAGCCGACGCAGCATTCGGTTCGCGAACTTGCCGCGCTCGGCGTGCAGCCCGACGTGCTCGTCTGCCGCTGCGAACATCCGCTGCCGCCGTCGGAGCGCGCCAAGATCGCGCTGTTCTGCAACGTCCCCGCCAGCGCGGTCATCCCCGCGCTCGACGCGAAGAGCATCTACGCGGTGCCGCTCCAGTATCACGGCGAAGGCCTCGACATCGAAGTGCTCCGCGCATTCGGGATCGAGCCCGCCGAGGCGCCCGACCTGTCGCGCTGGACCGAGATCATGGACCGCCTGACCAACCCGCAAGGCGAGGTCACGATCGGCGTGGTCGGCAAGTACGTCGGGCTCCAGGACGCGTACAAGTCGCTCAACGAGGCTTTGGTCCACGGCGGCATCGCGAATCGCGTGAAGGTCAACGTCCGCTGGATCGACGCCGAGCTGTTCGAGAATGCCGAGAGCGATATCGCCGGACAGCTCGAGCCGTGCGACGCGATCCTCGTCCCCGGCGCGTTCGGCGAGCGCGGCGCGGAGGGCAAGATCGCCTCGGTCAAATTCGCGCGCGAGCGGAAGATTCCGTATTTCGGCATCTGCTTCGGCATGCAGATGGCCTGCGTCGAGGGCGCGCGCGATCTCGCCGGCATCCCCAATGCGTCGTCGACCGAGTTCGGCCCGACCGACGAGCCGGTGGTCGGCATGATCACCGAATGGATGGGCCGCGAAGGCCTCGAAACGCGTGCAGCGGAAGGCGACATGGGCGGCACGATGCGGCTCGGCGCGTATGACGCGAAGCTCACCGGCAACAGCGTCGTCGCGTCGATCTACGGCGGCACCGAGATTTCGGAGCGTCATCGTCACCGCTACGAGGTCAACACCGGGTACAAGGAAGCGTTGGAGCAGGGCGGGCTCGTCTTCTCAGGCATGTCCCCAGACGGCACGCTCCCCGAGATCGTCGAACGCCCCGACCACCCCTGGTTCGTCGGCGTCCAGTTTCACCCGGAACTGAAGAGCAAACCCTTCGACCCGCACCCCCTGTTCGCCAGCTTCATCGAAGCCGCCGTCAAGCAAAGCCGCCTGGTCTGAGTCACATCTCCCTCTCCAAAGGGAGAGGGAGATGTCGTTCTCATGGAGATACCTGCCAACGCCTCCTTGTTCTCCCGCGCAGGCGGGAGCCCAGGCTGGATCCCCGCCTTCGCGGGGAAACAGGGCGGCGGGTGCCGTTCGCGGATGGTGGCCATCGTACGCTTGAGCTCTTCGTCCTTACCAACGAGCGCCACGAAGCCGCGCTTTCCCCGCCCCAAGACAAGCTCGCATTGAATATCCCCTGAAACAGTAGACTTTCCGCGGCAAGGTTCAGGGGAAAACATTCATGTCGCTTACGCTTGCGCTGTTGCTTGCCGGTCAGGCCGTTACCGTATCAACGCCGCCCGTCGCGCCGCCGACGCCTGCTGGCGCGCAGGCTGACCCGCAGGCCAACGGCCGTCTCGGTAACCAGCAGCAGGGCGGAGGCGGGGACGTCGTCGTCACCGCGCGCCGCCGCGCCGAGACCATCCAGACCGTCCCCATCGCGATGTCCGTCATCGGCGGCACCGCGCTCGCCGAAACCGGCGCGTACAATGTCAGCCGGCTCACGCAGCTCCAGCCGACGCTGCAATTCTATTCCACCAACCCGCGCAACTCCGCCGCGAACATTCGTGGTCTCGGCGCACCGTTCGGGCTGACCAACGACGGGATCGAGCAGGGCGTCGGCATCTATGTCGACCAGGTCTATTACAGCCGGATCGCCTCGGCGACGTTCGACTTCACCGATACCGAGCGGATCGAAGTCCTCCGCGGCCCCCAGGGCACGCTCTACGGCAAGAACACCACCGCCGGCGCGATCAACATCACGACGCGCAAACCCAGCTTCACGCCTGAGGCGCGGATCGAGCTCACCACCGGCAACTACCAGTTCATCCAGGCCAAGGCCTCGGTGTCAGGGCCCCTCATCCCCGACAAACTCGCGATCCGGCTGTCGGCGTCGGTGACCGAGCGCGACGGCACGATCCACAACGTCGTGACCGGCAAGGATCTGAACGCACAGGATAACAAGAGCGTCCGCGGGCAGCTCTACTGGAAGCCGACCGACAATCTCAATCTCGCTTTGTCGGGCGATTACGGCCAGCAGAACCCGAATTGCTGCGTTCAATATTACGCGCGCACCGGCGCGACGCAGCGGCCGCTCAACCGCCAATATGCCGCCCTCGCCGCCGCGCAGGGCTATGTCGTGCCATCGACCAACGCGTTCGACCGGGTGACCGACGTCGACACGCCGTTGCGCGCGAAGCAGGAGTTGGGCGGCGTATCGCTGCTCGGCAATCTGGATCTCGGCGCGTCGACGATCACCTCGGTCAGCGCATGGCGGTTCTGGAACTGGGATCCGTCGAACGATCGCGACTTCATCGGCCTGCCGATCACCACCGTCTCCGCCAATCCGTCGCAGCAGACCCAGTATAGCCAGGAGCTGAGGATCGCCTCGAACGGCAAGCACACGCTCGATTACGTGCTCGGCGCGTTCTATTTCTACCAGACGATCGATACCCAAGGGCTTCAGGTGCAGGGCCCGGCGGCAAGTGCGTTCCTGCTCAACCCGACGAGCGCGGGCGGCAAGAATCCGGCGACGCTGAACGGGCTGACGTCGCGCAATACGATCGGCTTCACCAACACCAGCGCTGCGCTGTTCGGGAAGCTCACCTGGAACGTCAGCGATCGGTTCCAGATCGCGCCGGGCCTGCGCTTGAACTACGACAAGAAGAAGGGCGACTATGTCTCGGTCGTCACCAACGGCACGGGCACGGCGCTGACCGCGGATCAGCGCGGCGTGCTCGCGCCGCAAAGCTATCAGCCCGATTTCGACAACTGGAACCTGTCGGGCGACATCACGGCGGCCTACACCGTGACGTCTGACATCCACGCCTATGCGACCTATGCGCGCAGCTACAAGTCGGGCGGCATCAACCTGTCGGGCTTGCCGCTAGACGGCAGCAACAACCCGATCCTGTCGGCCGCTACGGTGAAGCCCGAAAAGGTGAACCACTTCGAATTGGGGCTCAAGACCCAGTTCCTGGACCGCCGAGTCACCCTGAACCTCGCGGGGTTCTGGACCGAAATCAGCGATTACCAGGCGACCGTTACCAACGGCCAGCTCGGCGTACTGCGCGGCTATCTCGCCAATGCCGGCAAGGTTCGGACCCGCGGTCTCGAATTCGATTCGGCGTTCCGTCCCACCGACCGGTTCAGTTTCTACGCGAACGGGGCGTATACCGACGCGAAATACGTGAAGTTCGTCGATGCCCCATGCCCGCCCGAACTGTCCGGTGGCACCACCACGACCGCCGGCCAGACGCCGAGCGCACCCGGTACCGCCGGCGGCATCAGCCCGCAGAACTGCGACATATCCGGTCAGCGCCTGCCCGGCGTATCGAAATGGGCGTTCTCGTACGGGGCGGAATACGACCTGCCGGCAACGCTCGGCGGTCTCGATGGCCAGGTGTATCTTGGCTATGACGGCAGTTACCGGTCGACCTTCTCGTCCAATCCGTCGCGCTCGGCTTATACCGATATCAACGGCTACGCGCTCAGCAACTTCCGCCTCGGATTCAAGGCGAAGGACAGCTGGAACGTGTTCGGCTGGCTTCGCAACGCGTTCGACGAGAAATATTACGAGGTGCTTGCGCTCCAATCGGGCAGCACCGGTCTCGTCGTCGGACAGCCCGGCGATCCGCGCACCTATGGCCTGACCGTCTCGCGGTCGTTCTGATCGTTACGTCCAAGTCGTCACCCCCTGAACGTCACCTCCTGATCGTCACCCCTGATCGTCACTCCTGATCGTCACTGCGCGTTCAGGTTTGACGTCTTATACGGCGGGATACGGCCCGGAGAGACATCGCAGTCGGAAGCTCCCGATGTCTCTCCGGTTCGGAGCAATCGACGCCCTCAAGCTGCATCGATGCGCGTCCGACGCCATCCCCTTGCGCGCAGCCCCTGCGAAGCGCAGTCTGTTGATCCAAAGCAATAGGCTCAGGCTAATCGAGCCGGACTAACGAGGGTGGCGGCATGTTCTTCGTACGACAGGGGCCCTTGTCGTTTCGGCTGACCACGGGCGCCCTCGTCGTCTGGGGGCTCGTTGGTTGTTTCATGTGTCTGCAACAGGTGCGACTCGGCGCTGATGCGATGGGGAGGGCGAGTGCCTATGACCGGGCGCTCTACGCGGCGTTGCCCAACTGGTACGATCCGCTGTTCGCCGTCGCGGTGTTGGCCGGGCTGATCGGCGCCGTGCTGTTGTTCATGCGCCGTGCCAGTGCCCGCCCGTTCCTGATCGCATCGCTCGGCGCTACGATCGTGCAGTTCGGCTGGCTGTTCGCCTCGACCGACATCGTCGCGCAAAA
The DNA here is from genome assembly GCF_004340945.1 of Sphingomonas sp. PP-F2F-A104-K0414. Taxonomy (GTDB): domain Bacteria; phylum Pseudomonadota; class Alphaproteobacteria; order Sphingomonadales; family Sphingomonadaceae; genus Sphingomonas. The sequence goes on along the minus strand of NZ_SLYD01000004.1, from coordinate 375,753 downwards.
GGGTGCCAGCGAGACGCTTGGTTTTCCCTTCGTGATTATCGGTATTGCCGCATTCACGCTCTGGCTCGTCGGCCATGCGCGGCACAAGGGTTGGGCGGTTTGAACCGGGTAAGGCTGCGAAGACTGGGCGAGTCCAGGGTCGCACGCTAGAACGCGCGCATGTCCACGACCTACACCCTCGACACCGCGACGAGTCGCGCGAACCCGACGCCGGCCCCGCTCAAGCGCCTGACGATCCCCGCGATCCGTCGGCAGAAGGGCAAGACGCCGCTCGTCATGCTCACCGCGTACACGGTTCGCACGGCACAGCTGCTCGATCCGCACTGCGACATGCTGCTGGTCGGCGACAGCCTGGGGCAGGTGATCTACGGCCTGCCCTCGACCGTACCCGTCACGCTTGAGATGATGGCGGCGCACGGCGCAGCGGTGGTGCGCGGCAGCTATCACGCGGTCGTCGTCATCGACATGCCGTTCGGCAGCTATGAGGCGTCGCCCGAAAAGGCGTTCGAGAGCGCAGCGTGGTTGCTCAAACAGACCGGCGCGGCGGCGGTGAAGCTTGAGGGCGGCACCGCGATGGCGCCGACCGTCAAATTTCTCACCGAGCGTGGCATCCCCGTGGTCGGCCATGTCGGCCTCACCCCGCAGGCGGTCAACGTGCTCGGCGGCTACGGCGCGCGCGGTCGCACGCCCGAGGAAGCCGCCAAGATCGTCGCCGACGCGCAGAGCATCGCCGACGCGGGCGCGTTCTCGCTGGTGATCGAAGGCGTGGTCGAGCCGATAGCGATCGAGATTACCAACACCGTTGCCTGCCCGACGATCGGGATCGGCGCATCGGCGCAGTGCGACGGCCAGGTGCTGGTGACGGAGGATATGCTCGGCATGTTCGACCGTACCGCCAAGTTCGTGAAGCGCTTCGCCGATGTCGCCGATACGATCTCGACCGCCGCGCAGACCTATGCCGAGGACGTCCGCGGCCGCGTATTCCCAGGGCCCGAGCAGGTCTACGCCCCCAAGGATTGATCCGCTTCCGTTTCGGTCCCGGCGCGGCTAAGGTCCGCGCCGTCCATCCCCCAAATATTCCGGAGCTGTCCTTGGCCCTCCCGCCGAAAACCGATGAAGCATTTTTGCGCGAGGTCGACGAAGAACTCCGACGCGACCAACTCGCCGGATTCTGGACGACGTGGGGCAAATGGGTCGCGATCGGCGTCGTCGCCGCGCTCGCCGCGTTTGCCGGCTTCCTCTACTGGCAGCATCACAATGGCGAGGCTGCCGGCGTCGAGGGTGAGCAACTCCAGGCTGCGTACGATTCGCTCGGTGCGAACAACGCCGCCGCTGCGTCGAAGCCGCTCGCGGAACTCGCCAAGTCGAACCGCGATGGCTACCGCGCGCTTGCGCTGTTCACGCAGGCGGACGTGCTGCTCCAGAAGGACGACCTGAAGGGCGCCGCTGCCAAGCTCGGTACGATCGCCGCGGACACGTCGCTCGCCAAGCCTTTCCGTGATCTGGCGCTTGTTCGCCAGACCTCGGCCGAGTTCGATACGTTGAAGCCGCAGGTCGTCGTCGAGCGCCTCCGTCCGCTCGCCGTTCCCGGTGGCCCCTGGCTCGGCAGTGCGGGCGAGATGGTCGCGATCGCGTATCTCCATATGAACCAGCGCCAGCAGGCAGGCACGCTGTTCGGCCAGATCGCGCGCGATACCGGCGTGCCCGAGACAATTCGTCAACGTGCGGTTCAGATGGCCGGCGTACTGGGCGTGGATGCTGTTGCCACTGGAGCTACGGTCAGGGTGATCACTCCGGCTGCATCAAACGAGGATACCAAGGCGCAATGATGAAGACATATCGGGTGACGGTCGCCGTCGCCGCGCTGGTGGCGCTCAGCGGTTGCGGGATCTTCAAGGGTAGCGTCAAGAAGACGCCGACGCTCGGCGACCGCGTCTCGATCCTCGTCTCGGAAAACGAGGTCGAGACCGACAAGACGATCGCCGACGTCCAGGTCCTGCTGCCCGCGCCCGCGGTCAACGACGCCTGGGCGCAGCCCGGCGGCAACCCCGCCAAATCGATGGGCCAGCTCGCGCTCGCCGATCAGCCCAAGCGCCTCTGGCAGTCCGGAATCGACGGCGGCTCGAACCGCGAGCGTCTCGGCGCGGCGCCGGTCGTCGCCGACGGCAAGCTGTTCGTGACCGACGTCACCGCGACGATCCACGCGTTCACCGCCGATACCGGCGCGGCACTGTGGAGCGCGGGGATCACCGAGGGCAAGATCAACCGCTCGGCACGGTTCGGCGGCGGCGTCAGCTATGACGACGGCAAGCTCTACGCGACCGACGGCGTCGGTGACGTCGTTGCTATGAACGCGGCCGATGGCGCGATCCTGTGGCGTGCCAAGCCCGGCGCGCCGCTGCGTGGTTCGCCGACCGTCGCCAATGGCGCGGTGTACGTCCTGACGCAGGACAACCAGGTCTTCTCGCTCAACCAGGCCGACGGCAAGGTTCAGTGGGTCCAGTCGGGCACGCTCGAAACACAGGGCGTGTTCGGCGTCGCAGCCCCCGCGGTCAGCCAGGGCACCGTGGTCGCCGGCTTCTCGAGCGGCGAGCTCAGCGCCTATCGCTACGAGAATGGTCGTATCCTCTGGCAGGATGCACTCTCGCGCACCTCGGTCACCACCTCGGTGTCGAGCCTGTCGGACATCGACGCCGCACCGGTGATCGACGGCGGCCGCGTCTATGCGGTCGGGCAGGGTGGCCGCATGGTCGCGCTCGAACTGTCGACCGGCCAGCGTCTGTGGGAGCAGAACTTCGCGGGCATCTCTACGCCGTGGATCGCAGGCGAGTGGCTGTTCGTTGTCACCGACGATGCGCGCCTGGTCTGCCTGTCGCGCTCGAACGGCAAGGCGCGCTGGATCGCGCAGCTGAAGCGCTTCCAGAACGAGAAGAAGCGCAGCAACGCGATCACGTGGTTCGGCCCGATCCTGGCAGGCAACCGTCTGGTCCTCACCAACTCGCGCGGCGAGATCAATTTCGTCTCGCCGACCGATGGCACGGTAAGCTCGACGATCGAGACGAAAACGCCGTTCTCGCTGCCGCCGATCGTTGCGAACTCGACGCTCTACACGCTCGACCAGAAGGGCAAGGTCACCGCGTATAGGTGACGCCTAGTCCCTCTCCCCGGCGGGGAGAGGGACTAGGTGACCTTTGCCGCGACACGCGCTAAGGCCACCCTCATGTCCAAACTCCCCGTGGTCGCGATCGTCGGCCGCCCAAATGTCGGCAAGTCGACTCTGTTCAACCGCCTCGTCGGCAAGAAGCTCGCGCTGGTCGACGACCGGCCCGGCGTTACGCGTGATCGCCGCGAAGGCGACGCGTCGCTGATCGGTCTCGAATTCCGCATCATCGACACCGCCGGCTACGAAGACCACGACGCGCAGACTCTGCCCGGCCGGATGCGCCAGCAGACCGAGGCCGCCGTCGCGCAGGCTGACGTAGCGCTGTTCCTGTTCGACGCCCGCGCTGGGATCGTGCCCTTGGACGAAGAGATCGCGCGCTGGCTGCGCACTGCCGATGTTCCCGTCCTCCTCGTCGCCAACAAGGCCGAAGGCCGCGCCGGCGAAGACGGCATCCTCGAATCGCTTGCACTAGGCTTCGGCGACCCCGTCCAGCTGTCGGCCGAGCACGGCGAAGGCATGGGCGACCTGTTCGAAGGCCTGCTCCCGCTGCTCGAAGGCAAGGAAGAGCCGCCCGAGGAGCAGCCCGACAACGAGTACGAAGGCCCGCTGAAGCTCGCGATCGTCGGCCGCCCGAACGCCGGCAAGTCGACGCTCGTCAACCGCATCCTCGGCGAAGACCGCATGATCACCGGCCCGGAAGCCGGCATCACGCGCGATTCGATCAGCGTCGACTACGACTGGCACCCGACCGGTGGCGAAGCGCGCAAAGTCCGCCTGATCGACACCGCGGGCATGCGCAAGCGTGCCAAGGTGCAGGACAAGCTCGAGAAGATGTCGGTCGAGGACGCGCTCCATGCGGTCGACTTCGCCGAGGTCGTCGTGCTGCTGCTCGACGCCACGCTGGGCCTCGAGGCGCAGGATCTCCGCATCGCCGACAAGGTGCTGCAGGAGGGCCGTGCGCTCGTCATTGCGCTCAACAAATGGGATATCGCCGAGAGCGCATCGTCGCTGTTCAACGGCGTCAAGCGTGCGCTCGAAGACGGCCTCAGCCAGGTCAAGGGCGTCACCGTGATGACCGTGTCCGGCGCGACCGGCAAGGGCATCGACCAGTTGCTCCAGGCCTGTTTCGACACCCGCGACGCCTGGTCGAAGCGCGTCGGCACCGGCGAACTCAACCGCTGGTTCGAGCGCGCGATCGAGGCGACTCCGCCACCGGCCCCAGGCGGCAAGCGGATCAAGATGCGCTACGTCACGCAGGTCAAGACGCGTCCGCCTAGCTTCGTCATCTTCGGCACGCGCGTCGATCAGCTGCCCGCGAGCTACGAACGCTATCTGGTCAATTCGATGCGCAAGGACCTCGGTTTCGGCGCGGTGCCGGTCCGATTGATGTTCCGTGCGCCCAAGAACCCCTATGACGACAACGGCAAGGGCGGCGGCGGCAACTAGGCTGCGATGTCCGACGTGGTTCGTATCGATGCCAGGGGCATGCGCTGCCCCTGGCCGGCGCTGCGGCTCGCCCGCGCGTTGCGTGATGGTGCGCGGCGGGTCGAGGTCTTGGCGGACGATCCGCAAGCACCGACCGAACTCGCCGCGGTCGCCGACGCGGCCGGCGCGACGGTAAAGATCATTTTGGACGAATTTTACCGGACCTTTGTCGTAACTTGTCGGTAGTATGACAACAGTGTGTTTACCTGAAACGGGTAAGATGCGATTTAAATCTTGATGGCGCTACTGCTCAACGGGAGAAGGCGACAGTGTCGTTCGAAGGAAGCACCTTGATCAACTGGCCGGCGTATTCGCAAGCCCGAAGTGAACTGGGTGCGGGATTTGTCCGTATCCTGGGCTATTTCCGCGAGGACGGCGTGAAGTCGGTTGCGGCGATCGAAGCGGCGATGCGCGCGCTGAATGCCGCGGCGATGGTGATCCCGGCGCACACGCTCAAGGGCGAAGCGCGACAGTTCGGTGCCGAGCCGCTGGCGGATCTCGCCGAGGCGATCGAGACGATCGCACGCGATTGCGTGGAGCTACAGGATACGCCTGAGGAGGCGCTGGAGCATATTGTTCGCCTGCGCCCGCTGTTTGGCGAAACGCTGACGTTGCTGGAGCGCGAAGCCAACCCGATCGTCGCGCGCAAGCCTGTCGTCGGTGGTGGGTTCGGTCGTCGCGCGATCCCAACGGGGTTCGGCGGAGACTAAAAGAAATCAATCCTCCCCCGCCAGGGGGAGGTGGCAGGCGTTAGCCTGACGGAGGGGGAGGCAGGCGAAACCGCTGCTCCGTGTCCTCCCCCTCCGTCGCCTAAGGCGCCACCTCCCCCTGGCGGGGGAGGATGAAGTCCTGCAGGCGATACCGGATCACCGGCATCGCCCGTAGCTCACCCCTTCAGATACGGCGCCGCGCCCGCCTTGGGCGAGTCATGCTCCGAGATCGAGTTCAGCTGGATGTAGTTGTGGATCCCCATCCGCGCGATCATCTCGAACTGGCGCTCAAGCGTGTCGACATGCTCTTCCTCGCTGGCGAGGATGCGCGCGAACAGGTCGCGGCTGATGTAATCCTTGACCTCTTCGCAGTACGAGATCGCACCCTTGAGCTGGACGGTAGCCTCGACTTCGAGCGCGAGATCCGACTTCAGGACTTCCTCGACGGTCTCGCCGATACGGAGGCGGCCGAGCAGCTGGAAGTTCGGCAGGCCATCGAGGAACAGGATGCGCTCCGACAGCCAGTCGGCATGCTTCATCTCGTCGATCGATTCCATCCGCTCGTACTGGGCGAGCTTGTAGACGCCCCAATGCTCGAGCATCCGGTAATGGAGCCAATATTGATTGACCGCGGTCAGCTCGTTCTTGAGCGCCTCGTTCAGATATTCGATTACTTGGGGGTCGCCGCGCATGGCCATATCTCCGTCACCTCTGAGGAGCATGTAGCGGGCTGACACAGATTAGCACAACCCCCAAAAATGGCGGTTTTCCGGGCTTTCTTAGCTGTTGCGACGCTTATGCAGCGGCGCGTTCCTCGTCGATAATCGCTCGCGCTATCGATGTGCACTGGCCACATTTGGGTTTTCGGCCCATCGAACGGAAGGCCTGGCACGGTGTAGTGCAACCGCCGCGTGCGCAGTTGCGAACGTCGGATTCTCGTATGGCATTGCAAACGCAGACGACCATGGGAACTCCCTAGCTGTAAGCAGGAGATACGGATAATGCGAACCACTCGCAAGCTGTTTTGCGTCTTATTTGCAACTAGTCCGATCGGTTCGTCGTGAACGCCGAACCGCGCATCGGCTGCCACGCGAATCGCGAGAGGCTACGCCACAGCCATTCGAGCGGACCATAGCGGAATCGATCGAGCCAGGGCTTCGACCATAGGAGCATCAGCAGGCAGATCGGCACGACCACGAGATAGAGCTGGGCTCGCGACAGTGCGCCGTACAGCCCGAACCCATATCCATAGAACAGGGTGGTGCAGAGGATTGTCGTGCCGAGATAGTTGGAGAATGCCATTCGACCTGCCGCCGCGACGCGAGTCGTCAGCCAGCCGCCGGGCCGTGCGAGCAGGATGATTGCCGCGGCGTACCCCATGATCGTCAGTGGCCGAAGCGGGGTTGCGAGCGCGAGCCACGACAGCGCGACATAGCGCGCGTCGAACCCATGGGCGATGTCGAACGCCGCTATTGCCGCATAGCCGATCCAGCCGAGTCCGATCCCGACGACCGCAATCACGGTGTAGCGTCGCCGCGACCATTCCCCCGTCAGGAACCCCGATCGCAGCGCCGCCATGCCGAACAGCATGAAGCCTAGCGTTTCCGGACCAGTGGCGGTGAGGGACGTGATCGGCCCAGCGGCGTGCGTCCAGCGCCACGCGACCAGATCGCGCCATCCGCCACGGCCGATGGCGAGTTCGCGGGTGACGGAGGCGCGGGAGGGCTGGCCGAATTGATCCGCCAACAGTTGCCAGTTCGTGATGACTCGCGCCGTTGCGCCCGGCTGGAGCGCGGCGCCGTGGAGGTCGAACGTGTAGGCGACGAGCGTCGTCAACTCGACCGTCTGGAACGCGATGCAGGCGAGCCCGACGCCGATCAGCCAGCGGACCGGCAACCGCGCGAACATGTACGCGATCGCGCCGACCAGCGCGTAGTGCGCGAGGATGTCGCCCCACCAGAGAAGGTACAGATGCGCTATGCCGAACACGAACAGCCACGCCATGCGGCGCAAGTGGACCGTTGCCGGGTCTTCGCCATTCGCCTCGGCGCGGTCGATGACCAGCAGCATCGATGCGCCGAACAGGAACGAGAACAGTCCGCGCATCTTGCCGTCGATGACGATGAAGGTCGTGGTCCAGGCGATCAGGTCGGGCGTGCTCGGCGCGCCCATCGAGGCGGGGGTCATGTAGGCGAATTCGGGGAAGCCGAATGCGGCGATGTTTGAGGCGAGGATGCCCATGACGGCGACGCCTCGGATGAGGTCCAGCGTCGCGATTCTGGTGGGGGCGGGGGTCATGCGGGCAGAGTGAAGTATAGAAAGTGCAGACGCTCGCGCAGTATTTCGTGGGGGCGTCGTATCGCTTGGGGTGAGGCGATCTTAACGGCGGACTTGCCGGTGACGGCGACGCTACGGATGAGGTTGAGCGTGGCGGTTCTGGTGGGGGCAGAGGGGATGCGGGAAAAGTGAAGTATAGAAAGTATAGACGCTCGCGCGGTATTTCCGTGAGGTCGTTGTCGACGCTGGAAGACGGCATGATCGCGCTCAGCGCCGCTGCGGTAGTGGCGGCCTCGGCTGGGCCGGCCCGACACAGGTGGTGCTTGGTCTACGCTCGAATCCGGTCGATGCGTCTTGGCAGCGCTGTAGGCATGGAATGCTTCGATCATGGTCCGACGCTGGCATATCGCGATGGTGTAGGACAGTCCGCCTTGAGGGGCATCTCGGCGTCAGATGCCTCGCGGCTTGGTGCGTGGGCCAGCCGGCAGGTCATCTGCTTGACCTGTCGTCCCTGCGCAATACCCCGCCGTATCTCGCCTGTTGTCCTCCTCGGCTATCGCCCCCGAAGCCGATCCGCCCCCGTCACCCCAGCGAACGCTGAGGTATCCCCGTTGGTGAGCGCTGCGGCCCGGTGCGGGAGATCCCAGCTTTCGCTGGGATGACGGAGAGGGGGAGGTGGCCAAACCTGACGTGAGCTCAATCGGACGACACCTCTCCGCTCCTTGTTCTCCCGCGAAGGCGGGAGCCCAGACTGGGTCCCCGCCTTCGCGGGGAAACATACTGTGGTTCGAAGCTATCCCTGCTCTCAATCCACTACCCCGGCGGAGGCCGGGGCCCAGTTGGGGAACGGCGATGATGAGCGCGGTGCTCGGTTACCTCGGCCTTCCCAACTGGGCCCCGGCCTCCGCCGGGGTGGCGCTCTTGGGGGCAGGCAGTTGCGAGCAACGGTAGCCCGCAGCAGGCTGCGTTTCACTACGCCCGCCGCCGCGTTGCCTTAAGCCAGCGCCGCGTCGACCCCCATCAGCTTCGGGAAGAACCCCTCGTGCGCCGTGCGCAGCGTGTCGAGCGCGATGACGTCGTCGCGGTCGGGGCGTTCGAAGATCAGGCGCTTGCCGCCGGTGCGACCCAGGGGCTCGGCCTCGACGTCGGCGGCATGCGCCGCGCCGAGGAAGTCGAGCAGCGAATGGTCGTCGACGGTGACGATATAGACCCCCTGGTCTTCGGCGAAGAACGAGCGCGCGCAGTCGAATGGCTGCTTCCGGTCGATCATCGCACCGATGCCGCCGGCCAGCGCCATCTCGGCCAGCGTCACCGCGATGCCCCCGTCGGAGACGTCGTGGACCGCGGTCAGCTGGCCGAGCGCGATCGCTTCGCGGATGAGGTCGCCGACACGGCGCTCGGCGGCAAGATCGACCGGCGGCGGCGGGCCGGCGTCGAGCTGTTCGCGACCGTGGCATTCGCGCAGCCAGAGCGACTGGCCGAGATGGCCGCCGCGCGTGCCGACCGCGAGGATGATGTCGCCCGAGCCCTTGAACGCGATCGTCGCATTCTTTTGCCAGTCAGCGAGCAAGCCGATCGCGCCGATCGCCGGGGTCGGCAGGATCGCGGAGCCACCGCCCGTCGCCTTCGACTCGTTGTAGAGCGAGACGTTGCCCGACACGATCGGGAAGTCGAGCGCGATGCAGGCGTCGCTCATGCCTTCGAGGCAGCCGACGATCTGGCCCATGATCTCGGGACGCTGCGGGTTGGCGAAGTTGAGGCAGTTGGTAACCGCCAAAGGCAGCGCGCCGACCGCGGTCAGGTTGCGCCAGGCTTCGGCGACCGCCTGCTTGCCGCCCTCGACCGGGTCGGCGAAACAGTAACGCGGCGTGCAGTCGGTGGTCATCGCCAGCGCCTTCTGCGTGCCGTGGACGCGGACGACCGCGGCGTCGCCACCGGGGCGCTGCACCGTGTCGGCGCCGACCATGTGGTCGTACTGCTCCCAGATCCAGCGACGCGAGGCGACGTCCGGCGAGCCCATCAGCGTGAGCAGGTCGGCGGCGATGTCGCTGCTATGCGGCGCGTTGGCGAGCGGCGCAGGCTTCGGCGTCGGGACGTGCGGGCGATCGTAGAGCGGCGCTTCGTCGGCGAGCGGCCCAAGCGGGATGTCGCAGACGGTTTCGCCCTTGAACGTCAGGACCATGCGGCCGGTGTCGGTGACGCGGCCGATCACCGCGAAATCGAGCTCCCACTTCTTGAAGATCGCCTCGGCCTCGGCTTCGCGACCGGGCTTGAGGACCATCAGCATGCGCTCCTGCGATTCCGAGAGCATCATCTCGTACGGCGTCATGCCGGTCTCGCGCTGCGGCACGTCGTCCATCGTCAGCTCGATGCCGACGCCGCCCTTCGACGCCATTTCCACGGCCGAAGACGTGAGGCCCGCGGCGCCCATGTCCTGGATCGCGACGATGACGTCGGTCGCCATCAACTCGAGGCAGGCTTCGATCAGCAGCTTCTCGGTGAAGGGATCGCCGACCTGGACCGTCGGGCGCTTGGCGTCCGAATCCTCGCCGAAATCGGCTGAGGCCATCGTCGCGCCGTGGATGCCATCGCGGCCGGTCTTGCTGCCGACATAGACGATCGGATTGCCGATGCCGGATGCGGCCGAATAGAAGATCTTGTCCTGGTCGGCGATCCCGACGGTCATCGCGTTGACGAGGATGTTGCCGTCATACGCGCTGTGGAAGTTCACCTCGCCGCCGACGGTCGGCACGCCGACGCAATTGCCGTAGCCGCCGATGCCGTGGACCACGCCAGAGATCAGGTGGCGCATCTTGGGGTGATCGGGGCGGCCGAAGCGCAGCGCGTTGAGGTTGGCGATCGGTCGCGCGCCCATCGTGAAGACGTCGCGCAGGATGCCGCCGACGCCGGTCGCAGCACCCTGATACGGCTCGATGTACGACGGGTGGTTGTGGCTCTCCATCTTGAAGATCGCCGCCTGATTGTCGCCGATATCGACGACGCCGGCGTTCTCGCCCGGGCCGCAGATGACGCGGGGGCCCTTGGTGGGCAGCTTCATCAGGTGAATCTTGCTGGATTTGTAGCTGCAATGCTCGGACCACATGACCGAGAAGATGCCGAGCTCGACCATGTTCGGCTCGCGGCCGATGGCGCGCAGGACGCGCTCATATTCTTCGGGGGACAGGCCGTGGTCGGCGACGATCTGCGGTGTGATCTCGGTCATGGGGCGCAGATAGCGGCGCGGACGGTCCGCGTCACCCTTTGTACATCAGATTCGTATGGCGGTATCGCGCATGACGGTGTCGGGGGTGGGTCGGAGAGGTGTCGGGCGGATGCCGGCGGTTTCGGCCGGTTCGTTTCGGACCCAATCCCGCTGGACTCGACAGTCTTCGTATGTGGAACTTCAATAGCGGATCAGCATAGATCCTCAGGAGGAAATATTCATGACCGAGGCAGTCGGATATTATATAGTAAAGCTGGACGTTAAGCATGGCGGGTTTGCCGGTGCGCCAACGCTTCATCTCGATCTGGGGGTGAATGCCGTGACCGGACAAGTTTCCGGCTCGGCACAGATCACGCAGGCATTACCGCCACCCTATGGAACGACGATCATCCCGTATGTTACCGGCGCGATCCTTCACACCGGGTTCGGGCAGGACACCCTGCTCGTGCACCTGACCGGGCAGTATATCGTGTCGGTACCGCCGCCCGCGATCGGGTCCTATCTCGCGCACTTCAGCGTGGCGCTGGCAGTGGCGAAGGACTGGAACGGCAAGGGATCGTTCGAATATAACGGCCACGTCATCACCGACTGCACGGTGAAGAACGTCTCCACCGGCTGATCCTATACGTAAGGCGGCTGCGTGTACCCCTTCGGGCTCAGCGTGAAGATCTTGCAGCCGTCTTCCGTAATGCCGATCGAGTGCTCGAACTGCGCGGACAGCGAGCGATCGCGCGTAACGGCCGTCCAGCCATCGTCGAGCAGCTTCACGTCGGGGCGACCGATGTTGATCATCGGCTCGATCGTGAAGATCATGCCCGGGCGAAGCTCGGGGCCGGTGCCGGGCTTGCCGACATGGACGACTTCGGGGGCGTCGTGGAACAGCCGGCCGACGCCGTGCCCGCAGAAATCGCGGACCACGCCGTAGCGGTGCTTTTCGGCATGGCGCTGGATCGCGTTGGCGACGTCGCCCATGCGGTTGCCGGGCTTGGCGTGCTCGATGCCGATCATCAGGCATTCGTAGGTGACTTCGACGAGGCGGCGTGCCTTGATCGGCACGTCGCCGATCAGGTACATCCGGCTCGTGTCGCCGTGCCAGCCGTCGAGCAAAGGCGTGACGTCGACGTTGACGATGTCACCCGATTTCAGCGTCTTTTCGCTCGGGATACCGTGGCAGACGACATGATTGATCGAGATGCAGACGCTGTGCGTGTAGCCGCGATAGCCGAGCGTCGCGGGCACGCCGCCGCCGGCGATGATGAAGTCGTAGATCAGCCGGTCGATCTCGGCGGTGGTAACCCCCGGCACCATGTGCGGCACGATCATGTCGAGCGTCTCTGCGGCGAGCCTGCCCGCCTTCATCATGCCTTCGAAGGCGGCGGGGCCATGCAGCTTGATGGCGCCGGTGCGCGCGTCGGGCTGGTCCGAGGTGACGGTTACATATTCGGTCATGTCGCGCGATATAGCGTGGCGGGCGCGCTTTTGCGAGGCTATGCGAGGGGCATGGTAGAGGAACGCATCTGGACGGCCGCGCTGACGATCATCGGCGACGAGATCCTGTCGGGCCGCACGCAAGACAAGAACGTCACGCAGATCGCGGCCTGGCTCAACGTGCAGGGCATCCGCCTCGCCGAGGTGCGCGTGGTCGCCGACAAGACCGAGGCGATCGTCGAGGCGGTCAACATCTTGCGCGCGCGCAACGATTATCTGTTCACGACCGGCGGGATCGGGCCGACTCACGACGACATCACGGTGGACGCGATCGCCGAGGCGCTCGGCGTCGCGGTCGAGCATCATCCGCGCGCGATGACGGTGCTCGAGCAATATTACGCGACGCGCGGCGGGTTGACCGAAGCGCGCGCGAGGATGGCGCGGGTGCCGGTCGGCGCGGACCTGATCGACAACAAGGTGTCGGGCGCGCCGGGGATCAGGATCGGCAACATCTTCATCATGGCGGGCGTGCCGCATATCACCGCGGGGATGCTAGACGCGCTGACCGGAACGCTCGAGGGCGGCCGCCCGGTGGTGTCGAAGACGATCGGCTGCTGGGTCGCGGAGAGCGAGGTCGCCGACATCCTGCGCGACGCCGAGAAGGCGCACGAGGGCGTCGCGATCGGCAGCTATCCGTTCTTCCGCGATGGGAAGACGGGCGCGAACTTCGTGGTGCGGAGTTCGGACGAGGCGCTGGTCGACCGCTGCCTCGCCGACCTGACGCGCGATCTCGAAGCGACCGGGCGGGTGGTTACTGCACAGGGGATTTAAGGCGATTGGTGATCCTCCCCCGCCAGGGGGAGGTGGCGCGTAGCGACGGCGGGGGTGACGACCTCTGTTGTGTGCCCCCTCCGTCCGGCAAGTACCAGATATCTCCGCGGGGGGAGGATCAGGAGTTCACTCCCCCCACTCCGGGCCTTCGGGATCAGGATAGAACGCGTCCGGATCGAAGGGCGCGGCGCGACTGCGTGACCGGGCCGCGAGCTCTCCTTCCACAAGATCCGGTAGCGTCGGCGCACCGTCGCCGAAGCGGATCCGGACATAGCCCATGCTGCCGACCAGCGCCTGGAACACGACGACGTGCTCTTCCTGTTGCATTCGCCGGCCGATCAGCGGAGCGCGTTCGGCGGAGAGATAGCCCATCTGGACGCCGCGTACGCTGAACACCGCGACCGCGTTGGCGTCGTGCGGGTTCTTGGGTTCGCGCCGCAGATCGATCGGTTCGCCGGGGATGCAGAGCAGCAACTCCATCCGCCGGTTGCTCTTGCTGCGATCCGTGTTGGCGAAGTCGATGCCGACCACGCCGAGCGTCAGTTCGTCCATCGCGCGAATCTCCCAGCCTCGATGCATGACGCCTTGGCGCACTCAGCCTGGGTGTACAGCGCGGTATCGCAAATCGTCAGGCAGCAATGGACCATAGACAAAAAAATAGCGGCCCGAAGACCGCTATTTCCTTCAACGAAGTCGTTAGACTTAGTTGCTGTCCGAGTTGTCGTCGTTGTCTGCAACGATGACGATCCCGGCTACGACTGCCGCCGCTGCCAGGATTGCGACGATAACGCCGCCGCCTGCCAGCTCGTTCTTGTCAGCCGAAACCGAACCCGAACGAACCGGCTGGCTTGCCGGTGCTGCCATGGCCGGAGCAACTGCCATCGTGGCTGCTGCTGCGGTCAGGATGTACTTCCCAAGACGCATGATGAACTCCCTTTGTGCTCGTCGCCCCGCAATTGGCACGAAACCAACCGCAAGGCAACCGCGGTAACTGGTACGAAACCGAAGTGTCCCGTACTGTTGCGGCAGTGCAACATGCATCTGCCTTCCGGTGTGCATAGCCGTTGCCGAAGGTCGGAGAAAGGGGCGTATCGCCCTCGTTGCCGTAAATTTCCGCCAAAACGACATGCGCTTCGCCAGAAGCTAGGACGGCGCATCGGGGGCACGCCACCCCGTCGTCTGCACCTGCCACGTTTCGCCGCCTTCCAAACCCAGTGCGGTCAGCTTGCCGGACGCGTACGCACCCGTATCGACGCCGATCCGATGGTTCCTATGCTCGACGTCGTCCGTCATCGTATGACCATGAACGATGATCTTCTCGAGCTTGTTTCGGTGATCGAGAAACGGATCGCGGATCCATCGGAGATCGGAAGGCCGCTGCCGATCCAGCGGCGCGTCGGGGCGCACGCCAGCGTGCACGAACGCGTAATCGCCGATCACGATCATGTCCTCGAACGCGCTCATGAAGTCGCGGTGCTCCGGAGGGACGAGGTCGCCGAGGCGCTGGACGAGTTCTTCATAATCCAGCCGTTCATATTCGGCGGCGTCCATGCCGTAGCTCAACATGGTCTCGCGTCCGCCGATCCGGCAAAACAAGCGCAGCGCCTTGGGTTCGCCGTCGAGCGCCCCGAGAAAGATTTCCTCGTGGTTCCCGAGTAGAAACCGCACCGTCCCGCGGGTCTCGGCCAAGCCACGCAAGCGCTCGACCACGGCAGCGGACGCCGGACCACGATCGACGATGTCGCCGAGGAAGATCAGCGTTGTATCGGCGGGCCCGCGTTGCGCATCGTCCGTATCGATCAGCGCAATCAGTTCGTCGAGCAGATCGACGCAGCCATGAATGTCGCCAACGGCATAGATCCGCTGCCCTTCGGGCACAAAGGATGTGGGGGCTTTTGCGGCGGTACGTGACTTGAAAAGCTTGGAAATCATGATGCCGACAATGTGTGGAGGACGGTATCGAACGGCAATACCGAGGAAAGCGCCGCGCATACGGGGTAACGCGTCGGGTCGCAACACACGCACGCGGACCCGTTGGCCATCATAGGGTGGAGGCATGACGTGTCGGGCGAACGCGGCTATTGCCCGATCATGACCCTCATCACCCGGCTGATGCCGCTTCTCCTGCTGACCGCGGCGGCGCCTGCCAAGGAGCCCCCTCTCGCACCTGCATTTTTTGATGCGTTGCGGGTTGCGGATCTCCGCCTGGCGACGATCGCCTATCGCCTGACGACGGCCAATGCGCCGCTTTGCGACAGGCTACAGCCACAGATCGGCATGCCAATTCATGCGCTTAGCCAATATGCCCCGGCGGCACGCGCGACCGCGACGGCGGTCTTTGGATTCGAATCGCTGATCGGCGTCGAGGCGGTGGTGGCGGGTGCGCCGGCGGATCGTGCAGGTATTGCCGCGAACGATTCGCTGGTCGCGATCGGCGAGACTGCGCTGCCCGGACTACCGGCCGCGAACGCGCCGGAGAATGCCGCGGCTCGGGATCGCGCCGAGGCGGCGATCGCCGAGGCTCCGCTGCGGCAGCCGCTGCGCCTGACCGTGCTGCGCAAGGGGCAGCGTCACGCGATCGCCGTGACTCCGGTCGCAGGCTGCCGATCGCGCTTCGAGATTCTGCTCGGCAGCGGTCTCGATGCCAGCGCAGACGGTTCGGTGGTCCAGATCGGCGAGCGCTTCTTCGAAGGCTATACCGATGCCGAGATCGCGGTCGTCGTCTCGCACGAACTCGCGCACAACATCCTGCGTCACCGGAGTCGGCTCGACGCGGCGAAGATCAATCGTGGATTGCTGGCTGAGCTCGGTCGCAATGGCCGCCTCATCCGCGAAACCGAGGATCAGGCCGACCTGCTCGGAATCTATCTGCTCGCCAATGCCGGGTTCGACCCGATGTCCGCGCCGAAATTCTGGCGGGACAAGGGGGGCGCGGTCGATGGCGGACTTTTTCGCAGCCGTACGCATGCCTCGTCCAAGGCGCGCGCCAACGCGCTCGAAGCCGTCGCGCAGGCGATCGCGGCCAACCCGGTCCGGCCGATCATCCCGCCGGTCGTCGCGACGCGGGACGTGCCGTTGCGCTGACGATCGATCGCGGCTGGTCGGGCCAGATCCCGCGCGTGTCGAGCACCGCCTTGTCGGCGCGCTCCTCGAGCGGAATCGATTTGAAGACGTCGTGATCGACCAGCACGACCATGATCGGGCAGGTCTCGATCGCGGTATCGACGTCGATCAAGGTCGCACCGGTAGCGGCAAGCGCTGCGGGCAGGGTCCTGGCATAGGGCTCGACGATCCGGACGCGGTCGCCAAAGGCGTCCGCGACGGCTTGCGCGACTTTCAGCGCAGGGCTTTCTCGGAAATCGTCGATGTTCGCTTTGAAGGCGAGGCCGAGGCACGCCACCGGCGCGCCGGGCATCGATTCTACCAATGCCGCCACCTGCGCGATGACATGTTCGGTTTTGCCGTCGTTTACCTCGCGTGCGGTCCGGATCAGCGGGGTCTGGTCGGGGGCGGCGTGGACGAGGAACCAGGGATCGACCGCGATGCAATGCCCGCCGACGCCCGGCCCCGGCTGAAGGATGTTCACGCGCGGATGGCGATTGGCGAGACGGATCACCTCCCACACATCGACCCCCATCGTGTCGGCGATCAGTGACAATTCGTTGGCAAAGGCGATGTTGACGTCGCGAAACGCATTCTCCGTCAACTTCGTCATTTCGGCCGCCCGTGCGGTGGTGGTGACGCACGCGCCACGGACGAAGCGCCGGTAGAAGGTGAGAGCTTTGCGCGCGCAGCGTGGCGTAATCCCGCCGATGACGCGATCATTGTCGATCAATTCGACCAGGATGCGGCCGGGCAGGACCCGCTCGGGGCAATAGGCGATCGCGATATCCGCCTGTTCGCCGGCGCGGCCGGGAACGCGGATGTCGGGACGCAACGTCGCCAGCAGATCGCGGACCTGTTCGGTGGTGCCGACCGGCGAGGTCGATTCGAGGATGATCGTGTCACCCGGTTTCAGCACGCCGGCGATCGTCGTCGCGGCATTCAGGACATAGCCGATGTCGGGTGCATGATCGTCGTCGAACGGCGTTGGTACCGCAATGACGAACACGTCCGCTGGTTCGATCGTCGTCGAGGCGCGCAGCGTTCCCCGCGCGACGACGCCGGAGACGAGCCCATCGAGATCGACCTCCTCGATATGCACGCGCCCCGAGTTGATCGTCTCGACCACCGATTCGGTTACGTCGACGCCGAGTACGCGCGCGCCGGTGCGCGCTATCACCGCAGCAGTCGGGAGCCCGATATAGCCCAGGCCCATGACGACGACGGTGAGTTCAGTCTCGGTCAGCATGCGTGTCCTGTCCCTTTGCCATCTCGGATGCGTCTCCGAGAACGATCCCCGGCGCGATGAAGTTCGTGACGATGGCGGCGATACGCGCGGCGGCGTGGCCGTCGCCGAACGGATTGTGCGCACGCGCCATCGTCGCATACGCGGCCTTGTCGTCGAGCAGCGTGAAGATTTCGGCAACGATTCGCGTCTCGTCGGTTCCGATCAGACGGGCCGTGCCGACGGCGACGCCTTCGGGCCGTTCGGTCGTCTCGCGCATCACCAGCACCGGTTTGCCCAGCGCGGGCGCCTCTTCCTGTACGCCGCCCGAATCGGTCAGCACGATGTCGGCCATGCCGAGCGCCCGGACGAAATGCGGGTAATCGAGCGGCTCGATCCGGGCGACGTTCGCGCGATCGCCGAGAATTTCGTCCATCACCGAAACGACGTTGGGGTTGGGGTGGACCGGGAAGAGAACGGCGACGTCGTCGCGTTCCGCGATCCGTCCGATCGCGCGGGCGATCGCCGCCATCCCGTCACCGAAATTCTCGCGGCGGTGCGTCGTCACCAGGACGATCCGCTTTCCCGCAAAGCGTGCGGCAATCGCGTCCAGCCCGGCGGCGAGCGATGGGTCGGCGGCGACCTTGGCGCTGGTCCAGTGCAGCGCGTCGATCACGGTGTTGCCGGTGACGTGGATCGTGTTGGGCGCGATCGTCTCGCGGCGCAACGCCTCGGCCGACGTCTCGGTCGGTGCGAGATGCAGCGCGGCGATCGGTGCGACGATCCGGCGGTTCACTTCCTCTGGCCAGGGGTGGTAGATATCGCCTGAGCGCAAGCCGGCCTCGACATGCGCGACCGGGACCTTGCGGTAATAGGCGGCGAGCGCACCGGTCATCGCGGTGGCCGTGTCGCCCTGGACGATGACGAGGTCGGGTCGTTCAGCGTCCATCACCTCGCCGATCCCCGTCAGCAGCCGCGCGGTCAGGCGATCGAGCGACTGGCCGGGCTCCATCAGATCGAGGTCGATATCGGGCGCGAGATCGGCGATCGCCAACACCTGATCAAGCAACCCGCGATGCTGCGCCGTGACGCAGGTGCGCACCGACAGGCTCTGGTCTTCAGCCAAGGCACGGATAACCGGGAAGAGTTTGATCGCTTCGGGACGCGTGCCGAATATGACGAGAATTTTGGACATGGAACCTTCGTAGCGCATCGCGTTTAATGACGCGCTAACCGGCCGTGACGTTTGATCGATTGGTCAGCCCGATTTGCACTGATCCGTAACGACCGATAAACACGCCGGAAAGATTGCCGATCCGACTATAATCCTGGAGTTCAGAATGACTATAAAGCCACTGCGCAAGGCTGTATTTCCGGTGGCTGGACTTGGCACCCGCTTTTTGCCCGCCACGAAGGCGATGCCGAAAGAAATGCTGACCGTCGTCGACAAGCCGCTGATTCAATATGCGGTAGAGGAAGCCCTTGAGGCTGGTATCGAGCAGATCATCTTCGTGACCGGCCGCGGAAAGGGTGCGCTCGAAGATCATTTCGATATTTCGTACGAGCTTGAGGATACGATGCGCGCGCGCGGCAAGTCGCTCGATGCGATCAGCCATATTCGGATGAAGCCGGGTTCGCCGGTCTATGTCCGCCAGCAGGAGCCGCTTGGCCTTGGCCATGCGGTATGGTGCGCGCGCGAGATCGTCGGTGACGAGCCGTTTGCGGTGCTGCTCCCCGACGAACTCATGGTCGGCAAGCCCGGCTTCATGAAGCAGATGGTCGAGGCGTATAATAAGGTCGGCGGCAACGTCATCGGTGCGCTCGAAGTGCCTGATTCGGAAACCGACAAATACGGCATCATCTCGCCGGGCGCGATCGACGGCCGGCTGACCGAAGTCACCGCGCTGGTCGAGAAGCCCAAGCAGGGTACCGCGCCGTCGAACCTGATGATTCCCGGCCGCTACATCCTCCAGCCCGAGGTGATGCGGATCCTGGAGACGCAGGAAAAGGGTGCGGGTGGTGAAATCCAGCTGACCGATGCGATGGCGCAGCTGATCGGCAACCAGCCGTTCCACGGCTTCACCTTCGATGGCCAGCGTTACGATTGCGGCGACAAGGGCGGGTATATCCAGGCCAATCTGGCGATCGCCTTGTCGCGCGATGACATCGGCCCGGGCGTTCGTGCATTTGCCGAGCGTCTGCTAGCGAACTGATCGAGCCGATACGCCTAGCGCGGGTCTAGTATCGTGCGATCCTCCCCCCTGGAGGGGGAGGATCCTCGAACCCGCACCGTAACGTATCACTTCAGCGCGATGGTCGTTTCCGAAGGCGTCGTCGCCACCATCGTGGTCTTCGGCATGTCGAGCCCCGCGGCGCTCCACTGCGCCGCCGTCTTGCACGTTCTGTTCTGAAGGTGGCTGCCGGTGACGGCCGGATCGGTCACGCAATATTTCTGCATCTTCGCATCGTATTTCAGCTTCGTCGTCGGCTGCGACCCGGCCGCGAGGCTCGGCGCGGCGGTGACGAGAACGGCGGCGGCGATGAAGCTGTTCAGGATGAGCGATGGCATGATGGCGTCCTTCGGATCGTTGGTGTCGCAACCCGATCGGGTTACAGGACGATCAATGCACCGAGTGTGCCAGTTTACTAATACGGTGCTACACGAGGTGTAACTCGTTGAATTTGCGAGGCGTTTCGCGATTGCCGTGTCGCGCTACGGAAATGACCGCTCTGTGCGCCGTACCATGATCTGGCGTGCCGTACGGGACATTGGCGCTTTCAGCGTTCCAGCAACCGCGGCATCAGCTCGACGAAGTTGCAGGGCCGGTGGCGGCTGTCGAGCTGGTCGCGCAGGATGCCGTCCCAACCGTCCTTCACCGCCCCGGTCGAGCCCGGCAGCGCGAAGATATACGTGCCATGCGACACGCAGGCGCACGCGCGCGACTGGACCGTCGACGTGCCGATCGTCTGGTAGCTGAGCATGCGGAAGAGTTCGCCGAAGCCGGGAATCATCTTCTCGGCGACCTGCTCCACGGCCTCGGGCGTCACGTCACGCCCCGTCACGCCGGTGCCGCCGGTGGTTATGATGCAATCGATCTCGGGATCACCGATCCAGGCGTGGAGACGCGAGACGATCGTCTCGACATCGTCTTTCTCGATCCGGCGATCGGCGAGCACGTGTCCGGCTTCGGTCAGCCGCGCGACCAGTGTATCGCCCGAGCGATCCTCGGCAAGGCCGCGCGTGTCCGACACGGTCAGCACGGCAATCCGCACCGGTAGGAACGTCCGGCTTTCGTCGATCGGCATGAAACTCAGTCCGCGCGCGTGACGGTGGTGGACTGCGGCCCGACGCTGGCATTCACTGCGACGGTAGCGTTCAAGGGCGCCGTGCTGGCACGGTATTGCGTATATGGCTTGGCAGCCATCCGCACTGCGGTCGCGCCGGGCAGGCCGGGGAAGCGCGGCCACATGCCCTGCGCCAGTGCATTACGGCTGACCGACGCCTTCTTGCCGCCCTGTGCCTCGTACATCCAGTAGTTGCGCAGCACGGTTGTGACGTAACCGCGCGTCTCCCAGTACGGGATGCTCTCGATATACATCAGCGGATCGCCGTCATCATGGACGATCGCGTTCCAGTCGCCGACCGGGCGCGGCCCCGCGTTATACGCCGCGATCACCTTGGGCAGCAGGCCCCCGGTCACGCCCGCCATATCGCGCAGCCGCTCCAGATGGCGCTGGCCGATGTCCATGTTGGTCGATGGCTTGGTCAGCGCCTTCATGTCGATCGAGGTGCCACGCTCGCGCGCGAAATCTGTCGCGGCGGCGGGCATGATCTGCATCAGGCCATACGCGCCGGCCGGGCTCTTCACGGTGTTGCGGAACCGCGATTCCTCGAGCGTGTGCGCGTAGACCAGCGCCTTGTCGATGTGCCAGCCGCTGTCCGGCGTCCAGTTCGGCGTCGGATAGCGCGCCTCGGCAGTCGACGTGACCCCTTGCGGACAATTATGCGCAAGGAAGACGGTGGTCGCGGGCAGGCTCAGCGCTTCGGAGATACGGACCAGATTGCCGAATTCGCGCGGGTCGCCGATCTTGGCCTGCTGACGGATAACGGTATCGGCCAGGTCGGTCTCGCCGACCTCGACCAGCGCTGCGGCGACGCGGACGTTCGGACGCTTGCCGACCACTTGCCAGTCGCTTGCGACCAGCCCGCCGACCGAATTGCCCTTGTCCTTCATCGCGAGCTGCTGGCGCGCGAGCTGGCCATAAAAGCTCTCGCTGAACTGCGCCGCCGCCTTTAGGCGACCCTCGATCTTGTCGGGACGCGAGCACACCATGTCGGCACGCGACGCCCAATACAAAGCCGCCGCACGCAGATCGACGTCGCCCGCACGCGCTGCGACGCCCTCGAACCCGCTCTCGGCATTCGCACAATCATTCTGCCGCCACGCCGACAGTGCATTGACCCAGCGGCCCTGGACCGCCCAGTCGCCGACGCCGTCCTGCGCCTTGGTCGCCATGACCCGCGCGTTCACATCGTCGCCTTGCAAGAAATAGATCCACGCGATCTTCTGCTGCCATTCGGTCAGCGCCTCCGGGGTAAGACCGGGCGTGCTCTCCAACAGGGACTGCGCTTCGCGGCCCATATCGGCCTTGACGTAAGGCTGCATTTTCAGCGCGAGATCGGCGGCGATCATGTCGCCCTTCAGGCTCTTCGCGCGGACGCGACGCGGCGCGCCGTCCTGCCAGATCAGTCGCTGTGCGACCGGCAAGGGGGGCAGGCCAACCGCACCGCGCATCGACGCGAGCCGCGCAATCTGCTCGGCCTCGGGCAGCTCGGGCGCTTCGTTGAGCAGCGCGACCAGCGGCTCCATCTCGACCCTGGGCGATCCCTTCGCCGTATACATTTCGGCGCGCGCGATCGCGTGCAGCGGGCCGGGCTTCATCGTGTCGAGCTGGATCTGCGCGTCGGTCCACTTGCCGTCGCGGATCGCCGCGAACACCGTCTTGTACGCCTCGCGCTGGCCCGCATCGAGCTGGTCGGGGATCTGCTCCAGCGTCGGCGCGCCGACCAACTTCGTCGTCCCGAGCCGGGCGTCGCCGCTAGGCTCGCCGGCTACGGTCGCTGCCAGAGCTGGGAAGGGAAGGGCGCTCAGCCCCAGAACGATAGCTAGAGTCCGAATCATCTCACACCCTCTTGCGTCTGTCCGCGCATCAGCATCTGCAAATCCTTCCAGGCCTCGGCCTTGGCCGCCGGCTTCTCGATCAGGAACCGCGGATGAAAGCTCGCGACTACGCTCGTTTCTCCGGTCTTATGGTTAAACCCGTGTAAACGCCCGCGCGCCGCCTGTAATTCCGTCCCGAGGATCGCACGGCTCGCCGCATTGCCCAGTAGAAGCAACTGCTTGGGGGCGACCAGGCCGATGTGATGCTTGGCGATTTCCGCGAGCCGCTCCTCGACCTCGCTCTGGATCCGCCCCGCGGTCGGCCGCTTCGCGCAGACCGCCGCAAGGTGTACTTCGTCACGCGTCAGGCCGATCGCCGCAAGCATCTTGTCGAGCAACCGCCCCGAAGCGCCACTCAGCAACGCACCCGCATCTCCGTCGTCGCGGTCCGGGCAATCGACAAGCACCATGACCGTAGCGTCAGCCGGGCCCACGGCCGAAAGCGAAACCCCGCTCCAGTCCGCTTCGGGAACCTCCGCACCACTTCGCCAGTTGAGGAAGTCGGCCAGCAAATGCGGCATCGCAGACGGTGCCACGGCCGGTGCGGCAGGCGCCACGGCGGGCACGACAAGCGGTTCAGGCGCTGCAAACCAGTCGCGCGGCGCGTCGTCGACGAGCGTGTCGACGCCAGCCTCGTGCCACCAGTCGAGCGCACTCGCCGCAGCATTTCGCCAGTCGATGGTTTGGTCCGCCCCCACGCGGTAACCTATGCTGCACGGTTGACGTGGCGGTCAACTCGCGCAATCGCCATATTGGATAAGACGGTGCCGGCCCGAGCCCGAACGAAGGGCAGGGGCGGATAGACTGGGCAAGAGGGGAGATCCCCCGGGAGACGATGATGACGACACGTGAATCGATGCCCTATGATGTGGTGATCGTCGGTGCAGGTCCGGCGGGGCTTTCGGCAGCGATCCGTCTCAAACAATTGGCGGCCGAGAAGGACGCCGAGATCAGCGTCTGCGTGCTCGAAAAGGGCTCCGAAGTCGGCGCGCATATCCTGTCCGGCGCGGTCATCGATCCGAAGAGCCTCGACGAGCTGCTGCCGACCTGGCGCGAGGACGGCTGCCCGCTCGCCGAGGTGCCGGTGACCGAGAACCATCACTGGATTCTGAGCAAGACGAAGAAGAGCGAGATGCCGCACTTCGTCACGCCGTCGTTCCTGCACAACAAGGGCACGTACACCGGCTCGCTCGGCAACCTCTGCCGCTGGCTCGCGGGCAAGGCGGAGGAGCTCGGCGTCGAGATATTCCCCGGCTTCGCCGCCGCCGAAATCCTGTTCAACGACGACGGCTCGGTGAAGGGCGTCGCGACCGGCGACATGGGCGTCGCGCGCGACGGCACGCACAAGGGCGACTACACCCCGGGTCTCGAACTCCACGCGAAGTACACCTTCTTCTCGGAAGGTTGCCGCGGTCACCTCACCAAGGAGCTGATCCGGACGTTCGCGCTCGACAAGGACAGCGATCCGCAGGTCTACGGCCTCGGCATCAAGGAATTGTGGGACATCGATCCCGAACTTCATGTCCCCGGTCGCGTCATCCACACGCAGGGCTGGCCGCTGTCCGAAACCGAAGGCTCGAACGGCGGCGGCTGGATCTATCACCAGGCGAACGGCCAGGTCTCGATCGGCTTCGTCACGTGGCTCAACTACACCAACCCGCATCTCTCGCCGTTCCACGAGATGCAGCGTTGGAAGACGCACCCCGAGATCGCCGCGCTGCTGAAGGGCGCCAAGCGCGTCAGCTACGGCGCCCGCGCCATCAGCGACGGCGGTTTGCAGTCGATCCCCAAGCTCGTGATGCCTGGCGCAGCGCTGATCGGCGACAGCGCCGGTTTCCTCAACGTGCCGCGGATCAAGGGTACGCATACCGCGATGAAGTCCGGCATGATGGCCGCCGAAGCTGCTGTCGAGGCGATCGTCTCGCAGCGCGGCCATGACGAACTCGCCGCCTATCCCGAGGCGTTCGAGAAGTCGTGGGTCAAGAAGGAGCTGTCGGTCGTCCGCAACGTCGTGCCGCTGGTCAAGAAGTTCGGCGACCTGATCGGTTCGGGCCTTGCCGGCATCACGATGTGGCTCGAGCATCTAGGGATCAAGGTCCCCTTCACGATGCACCATCATCCCGACCATGAGAGCCTGTGGCGCAAGGACCTCGTCAAGCCGATCGCCTATCCGAAGGCGGATGGCGTCCTGACTTTCGACCGCCTCTCGTCGGTGTTCATCTCGAACACCAACCACGAGGAGGACCAGCCGGTCCACCTGACGCTCAAGGACCCGGCGGTACCGATTACGTACAACCTGCCGATGTATGACGAGCCAGCGCAACGCTATTGCCCGGCCGGCGTTTACGAGGTGGTGGGCGTCGAAGAGGGCGATCCCAAGTTCGTCATCAACGCGCAGAACTGCGTCCACTGCAAGACCTGCGACATCAAGGACCCCACCCAGAACATCAACTGGGTCGTACCCGAGGGCGGCGGAGGCCCCAATTATCCCAACATGTAAGCCCGTATTCTTCGCACTCGGTCTCGTCCTGGCAGCGCCTGCCACGGCCGGGACCGGTGATCTCTCCGCCTATCTGAAGGCCCGCGCGGCCGACGCCGCGGGCAGGCCGGACCTCGCCGCCGCCAGCTATGCCAAGGTGCTGGCGGCATCGCCCGACGATCCCATCGTCGCGATCCGCGCCTACCGCGAGGCGCTGGAGGCCGGCAACATGCCGCTCGCGACGCGCGCCGCCGCGGTGCTAGGCAAGGCCGGCGTAGCCCCCGCCGACGCCGCGCTTCTCCCGCTCGCCGATGCCGCGCGACAGGGCGACACCAAGGCCGCGAGCGCCGCCATCGCCACGCTCGCCACCGGTCCTCTCGTGGTGCTCGCGCCCTCGCTCTACGCCTGGGTCGCGCACGCCGAGGGTCGCGACCCCGAACCGTCGCTCGCCACCGCCGCGAAGGACCCCGTCGCCAACCGCTTCGCCACCGAAACGCGCGTGCTGATCGCCGCGGCGCCGGCCAAGCAACCGCTCGCGATCGGCGTGTCGCGCCTGCTTGCTCGCCTCGCCAGCGACCTCGCCGCGGGCGAACCCTCGCCGCTGTCGATCGCGCTGACGCAGGCCGCGCTGCGCGCCGACCCCCACTATGACGGCGCGCGCATCCTCCTCGCCGACGCACTAGCCCGCAACAAGGTCGTCGACCGCGCGCTCGCGGTCCTCGACGAGATCGACCCGAAGGGCCCGTCCGCCGGGGCCGCCGCCGCCGAGCGCATCGACATCCTGTCGAACGCCGATCGCGACGGCGAAGCGCTTGCCGCCGCCAAGAACCGCGTCGACCAGAAGGGCGCGGAGCCCGCCGACTGGCAACGTTACGCCGACCTGCTGCTGACCACCGGCAACCCCGCCGAAGCCGCGACCTGGTACCAGCGCATCATCGCTGCCGACGGTGCCAAGGGCGGCACCTGGGCGGCGTGGCTGCAATATGGCGGCGCGGTCGACCAGGCCGGCCGCTGGCCCGAAGCGCGCGACGCACTGGAAAAGGCCGTCGCCCGCGGCCCCGCGCAACCGCTCGCGCTCAACTATCTCGGCTTCGCGCAGGTCGAGCACGGCGACGACATCCCCGCCTCGATCCGGCTGCTCGAACGCGCCACCCGGATCGATCCGACCAACGCGTCGATCACCGATTCGCTGGGCTGGGCCTACCACCTCTCCGGCGACACTGCGCGCGCGTTGCCGCTGCTCGAAACCGCCGCGCAGGCCGAGCCCACCAACGCCGAGATCGCCGACCATCTCGGCGACGCCTATTGGAGCACCGGCCGACACTATGAAGCGCGCTACGCCTGGCGCGCCGCCGTGCTGACCGCCGAACCGAGCGACACCGCGCGCCTGACCGCCAAGATCGCCAACGGCCTCCCGCCAAAAGCCCGCCGCTGATCTCGCGCCGCCGCCGGGAGAGGGAAGGGGCCGCACTATCCGCACCACCACGAGATCGCTGCGCCCGCGGGAATGGCGGGAGCTTGTTAGAAAAGCCCGCCCACAGCACCGTCCGTCATCCTGACGAAAGTCAGGACCCAGAGCCAAACACGACGCCGATCGTTACCCTGGATCCTGACTTTCGTCAGGATGACGCGCTTAAACCCGCAGACATGATGCGTATTACGCTAAGCCGCGCTCCACCCTTCTTAGCCAACGCCCCGAGACCCGCAATGCCCGCCATCACCGAACCCGCCCCCGCCAAGATCAATCTCGCGCTCCACGTCCGCCGCCGCCGCCTCGACGGCTATCACGATCTCGAAACCCTGTTCGCCTTCGCCACGGACGGCGACCTGATCACGGTAGAAGCCGCCGAGTCCAACACTTTCACCATAACCGGCCCCTTCGCAGCAGCACTCCTGCCGCCCCCCGACATGGCCCCATCCCCCGACACCACCCCAACCCCCAACACCACCTCGGTCTCCAACACCCCCCCGGCGAAGGCCAGGGCCCAATTGGGAACGGCCAATGACGAAGCACCCCGCTCGCCCAACGCCACCCCAGGCACCGCCCCCTGGAGCGGCAACCTGGTGACCGCCGCAGCCGACGCCTTCACCGCCGCCTTCACCCCCAACGCCCACCACGCAATAACCCTCGAAAAGCACCTGCCGATAGCCTCGGGCATAGGCGGAGGCTCGGCCGACGCCGCCGCCACGCTTCGCGCGCTCGCCCGCCTCCACGAGGTCCCAAAAACCGAACCCCGCCTCCACGAAATCGCCGCAAGGCTAGGCGCAGACGTCCCCGCCTGCCTCACCAACCGCACCACGCTCGGCACCGGCAAGGGCGACACGCTCACCGCCCTCGAAGGCCTGTCCGGCACGCCGCTGCTCCTCGTAAACCCGGGCGTCGCCGTCTCCACCGCTGCCGTGTTCAAGACCTGGGACGGCCAGGACCGGGGCCCGATCCCCGAAGGGACGCTCCTCGACCGCGCAAAGGCCGGCCGCAACGACCTTGAACCCCCCGCGCTCGCACTGGCCCCCGAGGTCGCCCAGGTCCGCGCGCTCCTCGACGCGGCGCGCGGCGTTCTCCTGTCCAGAATGTCCGGCTCCGGCGCCACCTGCTTCGCCCTGTTCGAAACGCCCCAGGCCCGAGACGCCGCCGCCACCGCCGCGCGAGCCCGCCGCTGGTGGACCCTCGCAACGACCGTGGCCTGACGAAAAGTGCCACCAGCGATGACGCGATTGCGCGGTCATGCGATCACACCACCCCCGTCATCACGCCACCCCCGTCATCCTGACGAACGTCAGGACCCAGAGCCATGAATGAAACCGCCCGCAATTCGCCATCTCAAGGCCGCTGATGGGCCGACCGCCGCCAAGCCCATGTGCGAGCAAGCCGATCCGTTCTCGACCAAACTCTGCCCAGCCACGCGTCATCCCGGACCTGTTCCGGGATCCACCGTGCCGCAAATCCGCGGTCTCTGAGGGTGCGGGTCGGCAGATGCCGGAACGAGCCAGGCATGGCGGCAGAAGAGGGCAGGGGTGATCGACTGCGGCTGCCAGCAAACAAACGCGTTTTTCCGCGCAAACCCGCCGTTCCCTACTTGTTCCGCAAGAACAAAGAGAATACATGGTGTTTGACGCGTTGAATGGCACGCGCGCTTGCTTTAGCGATGGGAGCATATTCGATGGCCGCTAATCTGAAAGTGATCGACACCGGCATGGCAACCGCAACCAACGACCGGCAGAAGGCGCTCGACGCCGCGCTGGCGCAGATCGACCGCGCCTTCGGCAAGGGCTCGGCAATGCGCCTGGGCTCCAAGGAAACCATGCAGGTCGAGGTCATCTCGACCGGCTCGCTCGGGCTCGACATCGCGCTCGGCGTCGGCGGCCTGCCGCGCGGCCGCGTGATCGAGATCTATGGTCCGGAAAGCTCGGGCAAGACCACGCTCGCGCTCCACGTGATCGCCGAAGCACAGAAGGGCGGCGGCACCGCGGCATTCGTCGATGCCGAGCACGCGCTCGACCCGGTCTACGCCAAGAAGCTCGGCGTCAACATCGACGAGCTGATCGTGTCGCAGCCCGACACCGGCGAGCAGGCGCTCGAGATCGTCGACACGCTGGTCCGCTCGAACGCGATCGACGTGCTTGTCGTCGACTCGGTCGCAGCGCTCGTGCCGCGCGCGGAAATCGAAGGTGAGATGGGCGACAGCCATGTCGGCCTCCAGGCCCGCCTGATGTCGCAGTCGCTGCGCAAGCTGACCGGTTCGATCAGCCGTTCGCGCTGCATGGTGATCTTCATCAACCAGCTCCGCATGAAGATCGGCGTCATGTACGGCAATCCGGAGACGACAACCGGCGGCAACGCGCTGAAGTTCTACGCCTCGGTCCGCCTAGACATCCGCCGCATCGGCGCGATCAAGGCCGGCGAAGAAGTCACCGGCAACCAGACGCGCGTGAAGGTCGTCAAGAACAAGGTCGCCCCGCCGTTCAAGCAGGTCGAGTTCGACATCATGTACGGGCAGGGCGTGTCGAAGCTCGGCGAGATCCTCGATCTCGGCGTGAAGGCCGGGCTCGTCGAGAAGTCGGGCGCCTGGTTCAGCTACGACAGCGTCCGCCTGGGGCAAGGCCGCGAGAACTCGAAGACGTTCCTCAAGGACAACCCCGAAACCGCCGACCGCCTCGAAAAGCAGATTCGCGCGCGCACCGACAAGGTCGCCGAGGAAATGATGGCCGGCCCCGACGCCGAAGACGACGTATAAACCACTAAACCCTCTCCCTCCGGGGAGAGGGAGGGGCCCATGCAAAGCATGGGAGGGTGAGGGCACGCGGTTGATCGTGCAGGGCGTGTCGACATCGGGCTGCATCGGCGTCAGCCTCGACTTTGCGCTGGCGAGGGTCTCTACGTAGGCACCGCACCGCACCGCACCGCCCCAACACCCCACCCCGGCGAAGGCCGGGGCTCAATTGGAAAGGTGGCAATAACGAAGCGCGGTCGTTCGTCACGATAGGCCCAAACCGAGCCCCGGCCTCCGCCCGAGGTGGCGGCTCCCACCGAACTGCAGCACGCGCCCCAATGTTCTCCCGCGAAGGCGGGAGCCCAGTCTGGATC
Organism: Sphingomonas sp. PP-F2F-A104-K0414; assembly: GCF_004340945.1. Taxonomy (GTDB): domain Bacteria; phylum Pseudomonadota; class Alphaproteobacteria; order Sphingomonadales; family Sphingomonadaceae; genus Sphingomonas. The sequence goes on along the minus strand of NZ_SLYD01000004.1, from coordinate 346,023 downwards.
CCCGCCTTCGCGGGGAAACAAGAAAGTGCGAACTGCCGCATAGAGTGCAGACCGCCGCGAAGCCAATTAGCGGGCTCGACGAAGCCTTCAAATACCCAACCCCAAACCCACGCGAGCGTCTATACTTCCTATACTTCACGCCAAACCACCGCCCCTGATCAAACCATGAGGCACCCCTACCCATGACAACCGCCTATGACTGGAGCGGCAGAATAGGCGACGTCTGGGCCGAAGAATGGCGCCGAACGGACCGCAGCTTCACCAACCTGACCCCACATTTGAACGCAGCGATCCTCGCCGCCGCCACGCCCAAAACCCGCAAGATCATCGACATAGGCTGCGGCGCCGGCGCGACCTCACTCGCCACCGCGCAAGCTCTCCCAAACGCGACGGTAACCGGCATAGACCTCTCACCAACCCTGATCGAGATCGCCAGATACCGCGGCAGAACCGCATCCAACGCCAGCTTCGAGTGCGCGGACATCACCGCCGCCGCCCCGAACCACGCCCCAATCGACCTCCAATCGACCTCTACGTCTCCCGCCACGGCGTCATGTTCTTCGCGGACCCCGTCGCCACCTTCACGACACTAGCCGAAGCCGCTGCCCCCGACGCGACGCTAGTCTTCTCCTGTTTTGCCAACCGCGCCGCCAACCGCTGGGCCACCGAAATCATCACCGCGACCGGCGGCAATGCCGACGCGCCAGCAACCACCGCACCCGGCCCCTTCGCCTTCGCCGACCCGACCTACGTCGCGAATATCCTGCAAAAATCAGGCTGGCATGCCGCTTCACCCGAGCGAGTCGAATTCGCCTACCGGGCTGGGAAGGGCACCGACCCCGTAACCGACGCCGTCGATTATCTTCGTCGCATCGGCCCCGCGGCATCCGCCATCCGCGACGCTGCTCCAGAGGAACGCGAGCGCCACATCGCGCGTCTCACCCAGGTCTGCGAACGGTATTGCGACGGCGACACGGTGGAATTCCCCGCCGCCGCCTGGATCTGGACCGCGCGCAAATCGTCCGAATAAAAAACAGGGGGCTCAGCATGATTATCGTCCACCACCTCGAAAACTCGCGATCGCAGCGGATCCTCTGGATGCTCGAGGAACTCGGTCTCCCCTACGAGATCAAGCGCTACGAGCGGAACAAGGCAACGATGCTCGCCCCGCCTGAACTCAAGCAGGTGCACCCGCTAGGTAAGTCGCCAGTGATCGAAGATGATGGCCAGGTGGTCGCTGAAACGGGCGCGATCGTCGAATATCTTGTCGACAAGGCGGACGGCAGGCTAGGCGCCCCCGCCAACCGCACCGACGCGCTGCGCTACCGCTTCTGGCTCCATTATGCCGAAGGTTCGATGATGCCGCCGCTGCTGCTGAAGCTCGTCCTCGCGCGCATCCCGATCATGGGCAAGGCGGCGACCAAGAAGATCCAGCCAATGATCGACGTCCATCTCGACTACGTCGAATCCGAACTGTCGCAACGTCCCTGGTTCGCCGGCGCCGAGATGACCGCCGCCGACATCATAATGAGCTTTCCCTTGGAAGCCGCCCGCAGCCGCGGCGGCCTTGACGAGTCACGCCCTGCAACGATCGCATGGCTTGCCAAGGTTCACGCGCGGCCAACGTATCAGTCGGGCCTCAAGAAGGGCGGCCCCTACGCCTACGCCTAAGTAGCGCAAGTCGGGAACCAGATCGGGGCTAAGAAGACGACCTCTCCCCAAACACCACTCCGGCGAAGGCCGGGGCCCAGTTGGAAAGGTTGGAGTAACGGGGCGCGGCGGTCACCATCGGCGTCCCCAACTGGACTCCGGCCTTCGCCGGGGGGTACTTCTTCAGTGGACCGCCAGCGTAAAGGCGCATCCTTGAGACGTCATTGGCTCAACATCGCCAATCATCTCAAACCTGTCCCGGCCCGATCTTCTCGTAGCTGTCCACGTCCACCTTCGGCCCATGCCCAGTAGGCGCATGTGGAAAATCCCGATCCGCAGGCTCGCGCTCGTCGAGCCCGCCCTCCCACTTCGCCACCACGGTCGCCGCCACCGCATTCCCGATCACGTTCGTCGCCGACCGCCCCATGTCGAGGAAATGATCCACCGCCAGGATCAGCAGGATTCCCGCCTCCGGAATCTTGAACATCGACAGCGTCCCCGCGATTACCACCAGCGACGCTCGAGGCACCCCCGCAATGCCCTTCGACGTCACCATCAGCACCAGCAGCATCGCGATCTGCTGCCCGATCGGCATGTGGATGCCGTACGCCTGCGCGATGAACAGCGACGCGAACGTCATGTACATCATCGACCCGTCGAGATTGAACGAATAGCCCAGCGGCAACACGAAGCTCGCGATCCGCGGCGGCACGCCGAGCCGGTCGAGCGCCTCCAGCGTCCGCGGATATGCCGCTTCCGACGATGCCGCCGAGAACGCCAGGATCAGCGGATCGCGAATATACCGCACCAGCAACCGCGTCCGCGGCCCGATCAGCAGGAACGCGATCCCGATCAGCATCGCCCACAGCAGCGCGAGACCGATATAGAAGCTCAGCATGAAATAGCCGAGCTGGCCGAGGATGGTCGGCCCCCGCTCGGCCAGCGTCGCGGTAACCGCCGCGAACACCGCGAACGGCGCGAACCGCATCACGTAGTTGGTGATCTGTAGCATCACCGCGACCAGCGCCTCGATCGCCTTCACGAGAGGTGCTGCCTTCTCACCGACCGCGGTGATCGCGACGCCGACGAACACCGAGAACACGACAATCTGGAGAATCTCGTTGCCCGCCATCGCTGCGATCATCGAATCGGGGACGATGTGCGTGATGAACTTGGCGAGATCGAACGCCGCGCGGTCGACGCCGCTCGACGCGGTGGCCGGCGGGATCGCGAGTGCCAAGCCGACGCCTGGCTGAAACACGTTGACGAGGATCAGGCCCAGGGTGAGCGACAAGAGGCTCGCGCAGATGAACCAGCCAAGGCTGCGCAATCCGACCCGCCCGAGCGCGCCGGTATCGCCCATATGCGCAATCCCCACGACCAGCGTCGAGAACACCAAAGGCGCGATGATCATCTTGATCAGCCGCAGGAACAGCGTCGTCACGATCGAGAAATAGCCCGCGATGTCCTTCAGACGTTCGGCGGACCCGGCTGTGCCGTCGTCGATCGACGCGTTCAGGATCCAGCCGACGACCATCCCCGCGACGAGGCCGAACAAGATGTAATAGGTTAGCCGCTTGGCCATTAATCGCTCCCGAGAATTGCCGACAGGGAAGGGGATTGCGGCGCCCGGGTCAAGGACCCTATCGTCCGGCGATGTCGACCGCACTTCACAAGCCCGCCTTCAGCCCCTCGCGCCGCGACCTGCTGAGCCTCGCCATTGCGGCGCCGTTGCTGTCGACCACCGCGATCCTGCGCGCCGCCGAGCCCGATTTGTCGGCGCTGTCCGACATCACCGGCGCGACCAGGCCGATCGATGCCGCCGAACGCGCCGCGCGGCTGGTCCGCGCGCAATCGCTGATGAAGGCGGCGGGCATCGGCGCGGTCCTGATCGAGCCGGGATCGTCGATGATCTACTTCACCGGCGTCCGTTGGCACACCAGCGAGCGGCTGACGCTGGCGATCCTCCCGGCCGAGGGCGAACCGTGCATCGTCACGCCGTTCTTCGAGGAACCGTCGGTGCGCGAGACGCTCGCCGTCCCCGCCGAGGTGCGCGTGTGGCAGGAGGACGAGAACCCGCTGGCCGTGGTCGCCGGCTTCCTGCGCGACCGCAAGCTCGCCGCGCGGCCGATCGGCCTGGAGGCGGAGGTGCGGTACTTTGCTTATGCGGGGCTCCAGCGCGTGCTACCCGATGTGAGGATTGTCTCCGCCGATCCGGTCGTCCGCGCCTGCCGGATGATCAAGACCCCCGCCGAGATCGCGTTGATGCAGGCCGCGACCGAGGTCACGCTGGCCGCGTATCGCTGGACCAAGCCGCGCGTCGAGAAGGGCATGACCGGCCCCGAGATCGGCGCGCTGATGAACGCCGCGACCCGCAAGCTTGGCGGCGCCCCCGAGTTCGCGCTCGCACTGATCGGCGAGGCGTCCGCTTATCCGCATGGCAGCCGCGAGATCCACCGCGTCGCCGATGGCCAAGTCGTGCTGATGGATTGCGGCTGCACCGTCCAGGGCTATCAATCCGATATCTCGCGCACCTGGGTGCACGGCACCGCAACCGCCGACCAGCGCAAGACCTGGGACCAAGTCGCCCGCGGGCAACAGATCGCGTTCGCCGCTGCGAAGATCGGCGCGCCTGCGGGCAGCGTCGACGACGCGGTCCGCCGCTATTACGAGACACTCGGCTATGGTCCCGGCTATAAACTCCCCGGCCTGTCGCATCGCACCGGTCACGGCATCGGCATGGACGGCCACGAACCCGTCAACCTCGTCCGCGGCGAGACGACCAAGCTCGCCGCGGGGATGTGCTTCTCCGACGAGCCGGGGATCTACATTCCCGGCCGATACGGCGTGCGGATCGAGGACTGCTTCCACATGACCGAAGCCGGCCCGACATGGTTCAGCGTGCCGCCCAAGTCGATCGACACACCGCTCTGAGGAAGGGGACGACATGAAACCGCACGCCGCCATCGCGATGATCCTGCTGCTCGGCGCCAGCGCACCGCCAGGTCCCAAGGCGACATCGACGCGTCCGCCGACACGTGTCGGCACCTGTGCCTTCACGACGGTTGGCGTCGTGACGCAACGACTCGAAGACAACGGTCGTCCAGTCCCCGACTCCGGATCGAGCATCACCCTGAAGAACGGCGTCTACGGCGTCTCCTATGATCAGGTCGCGGCCGTCCAGCATGCGCGCGTCGGCGACCGGGTGATTACCTGCCTCGCCAAGCTGCCGACGCATTGCCCGCCGGGCGACCAGCGCGGCAAGTGGTACACGACCACCAATCTGCGCACCGACGAGTCTTGGACGCTGCCCGATGCGGAGCACATGTGTGGTGGTGCCTGATTGGCGCGAACGGGATTGGCGAGCCGCAGAAGTCGGTTGAGGTACCGTTAGGGTAGGCGCCATTCCGCACTCGCCACCACCCCGGCGGAGGCCGGGGCCCAGTTGGAAAGGTGGCAATAATCGAGCGCGGTCCTTCGTCACCCACGTTCCCCAACTGGGCCCCGGCCTTCGCCGGGGTGGTGGGCTTTTACCGAACCACAGCCTCCGCTACTTTGTTCTCCCGAAGGCGGGAGCCCAGTCTGGATCCGCGCCTTCGCGGGGAAACAAGCTTGCTTCGTTTCAATCGGATACGTCCGAGCCTCCTCACACACCTCCCTTGAGCGAACCGCCCCGCTCGCCTAAGTCCCCGCGCATGACATCGACGAACGACATCCGCCGCGGCTTCCTCGACTATTTCGGATCGCAGGGGCACCAGATCGTGCCCAGCGCACCGCTCGTGCCGCAGAACGACCCAACGCTGATGTTCGTCAACGCCGGCATGGTGCCGTTCAAGAACGTCTTCACCGGCCTCGAATCGCGTGCCTACACCACCGCCACCTCGTCGCAGAAATGCGTCCGCGCCGGCGGCAAGCACAACGATCTCGACAATGTCGGCTACACCGCGCGCCATCACACCTTCTTCGAAATGCTCGGCAATTTCTCGTTCGGCGATTATTTCAAGGAACAGGCGATCGTCCACGCCTGGACGCTGCTCACGCGCGAATGGGGCCTGTCGCCGGACAAATTGACCGCCACCGTCTACCACACCGACGACGAGGCGTTCGATCTCTGGAAGAAGGTCGCCGGCCTCCCCGATCACCGCATCATCCGCATTCCGACCAAGGACAATTTCTGGTCGATGGGCGACAACGGGCCGTGCGGGCCGTGCTCCGAGATCTTCTACGACCACGGCGATCACATCTTCGGCGGCCCTCCCGGCAGCCCCGACGAGGACGGCGATCGCTTCGTCGAGATCTGGAACCTAGTGTTCATGCAATACGAGCAGGAGAATGCCGAGATCGTCGGCAACCTGCCGAAGCCGTCGATCGACACCGGCATGGGGCTCGAGCGCATCGCCGCCGTCATGCAGGGCGTTACCGACAATTACGACACCGACACGTTCAAGGCGCTGATCGCGGCGTCGGGCGCGCTGACGCACACCGCGACCGACGGCGCCAACACCGCCAGCCACCGCGTGATCGCCGATCACCTGCGCACCGCGGGCTTCCTGATCGCCGACGGCGTGCTGCCCGCGAGCGAGGGCCGCGGCTACGTGCTGCGCCGGATCATGCGCCGCGCGATGCGTCACGCGCACATCCTCGGCGCCAAGCAGCCGCTGATGCACCGTCTGGTTCCCGCGCTCGTCACCGAGATGGGCGCAGCCTATCCCGAACTGTCGCGCGCGCGACCGCTGATCGAGGCGACGTTGCAGCAGGAGGAAACGCGCTTCCGCCAGACGCTCGACAAGGGGCTGAAGCTGCTCGACGAAGCGACTACGGGCATGACCGACGGCACGCTGGCGGGCGACGTCGCATTCAAGCTCTACGATACCTACGGCTTCCCGTACGACCTGACCGAGGACGCGCTGCGCGAACGCAACATCGCGGTCGACCGCGAGGGTTTCGACACCGCGATGGCCGAGCAGAAGCGCGCCGCCCGCGCCGCCTGGAAGGGCTCGGGCGCGAAGGCTTCGGACGACATCTGGTTCGACATCGTCGAGCAGACTGGCGGGACGGAATTCCTCGGCTACGCATCGGATACCGGCGAGGGCGAGGTCGTCGCACTGGTTAAGGACGGCGCGCGCGTCGACCACGCCACCACCGGCGATACGGTCGCGATCGTCGTCAACCAGACGCCCTTCTACGCCGAGAGCGGTGGGCAGGTCGGCGATGCGGGGGACATCTCCAACGACGCCGGCCTGCACGCGAACGTCACCGAGACGTCGAAGCAACTCGGCCGCGTGTTCGTCCACCACGCGATCGTCGACGCCGGCGAGATCAAGGTCGGTGACCCGGTCAAGCTCCAGATCGACGTCGCCCGCCGCGCCCAGATCCGCGCCAACCACTCCGCGACGCACCTCCTGCACGAGGCCTTGCGCGAACGCCTCGGCACGCACGTCGCGCAAAAGGGGAGCCTCGTCGCGCCCGATCGCCTGCGGTTCGACTTCTCGCAGCCGGTCGCGATGACCCCCGCCGACATCGCGCAGGTCGAGGCCGACGTGAACGCGCAGGTCCGCGGCAACGGCGCGGTGACGACGCTGCTCATGACCCCCGACGACGCGATCGCGATGGGCGCGATGGCGCTGTTCGGCGAAAAATACGGCGACGAGGTCCGCGTCGTGTCGATGGGCTCGACCGACGAGGGCACCTATTCGATCGAGCTTTGCGGGGGCACGCACGTCAACGCACTCGGCGACATCGGCCTGTTCAAGGTCGTCGGCGAAGGTGCGGTCTCCAGCGGCATCCGCCGTGTCGAAGCGCTCACCGGCGAAGCAGCGCGCGCCTACCTGACCGGCCGTGACGACCGCCTGCGCGAGGCGGCTTCGGTACTGAAGTCGACCCCCGACGAGGTCCCGGCACGTGTTGCATCGCTGCTCGAAGACCGCCGCCGCCTCGAACGCGAACTCGCCGACGCGAAGAAGGCGCTGGCGCTCGGCGGTGGTGGATCGGGCGAAGCAGCTGGCCCCGAACAGGTCGGCGGCGTCGCGTTCATCGGCCAGGTACTCAACGACTTCGAGGCCAAGGGCTTGCGCGGCGCAGTCGACGAGGCCAAGCAGCGCCTCGGCTCCGGCATCGCGGTGATGGTCGCGATCAACGACGGTCGCGCCTCGGTCGCGGTCGGCGTGACGGCGGATCTGGTGGCGAGCCACAACGCGGTCGACTTGCTCAAGATCGCGGTCGCCACGCTAGGCGGGCAGGGCGGCGGCGGCCGTCCCGACATGGCGCAGGGCGGTGGTCCTGACGGCGACAAGGCTGCGGAAGCAGTCGCGGCAGTGCGGGCAAAGCTGGAGGCGGCAGGCGCCTGAAATTCGCCGATATCGCACGCTAACCCCAAGCAATGTTCCCCCGCGGACGCGGGGGCCCAGCTAAGTACCGCTAGCTGCCTTAGCTCCTGGCCCCCGCTTTCGCCGGGGCAACAGACTGCGCTGATGAAGTCGCCCGCTACAACTATCTCCACCCCGGCGAAGGCCGGGGCCCAGTTGGAAAGGTGGCAATAACGGAGCGCGGTCCTTTGTTATCGCCGTGCCCCAACTGGGCCCCGGCCTTCGCCGGGGTGGTGCTCGTGTCGAACGTTCGGCATCACTTCTGGATACGGCTCAGCCCCCGCGGACCTTCGCCAGCGTAGTCCCAGCGGTAATCGCCTCGATATCCGTCACCAAGTGCAACATCCGCACCCCGCCGCGCGCCATCGCCCGGTCCAGCGCCCCCGCAAAATCCTCGGTCCGCTCGACGGTTTCCGCCCAACACCCATAAGCCCGCCCCAGCGCGGCAAAGTCCGGATTGCGCAACCCAGTCCCCGAAACCCGCCCCGGATACTGGCGCTCCTGATGCATCCGGATCGTCCCGTACCCACCATTATCGACAACGAGCACCAGAATGTCAGTGCCGTGCGCCACCGCGGTTGCCAGTTCTTGGCCGTTCATCAGGAAACACCCGTCCCCCGCGAGCGCCACGACCGTCCGCTCCGGATGCCGCAACGAAGCCGCAACCGCCGCCGGCACGCCGTACCCCATCGCCCCAGCGGTCGGCGCAAGCTGCGTCCCCGGCCCGGCATACGCCCAGTACCGATGCCACCACCCCGAGTAATTCCCTGCCCCGTTGCAGAGGATCGCATCCGCCGGCAGCCGCTCGCGCATCGCCGCGACGCACGGCCCCAGGTCCATCGCCAGATCGCGCGGCGCCGGCGTAGACCATTCCAGCCACTCCGCATGCGCCTCCGACCCAGCAGTCCGCGGCGGCAAATCCACCACCAGCAAAGCCTCGGCAAACTCCGCCATCCCCGCACACACCGCGACATCCGCGCGGTACGCCCGGTGCAGTTCGTCAGGATCGGGATGCACATGGATCAGCCGCTGTCCCGGATGATCGGGCGTGATCAGCGCATAGCCATCGGTCGTAGCCTCCCCCAGCCGCGGTCCGACGACCAGCAGCAGATCCGCCGCCTTAACCCGCTCGACCAGCTTCGGATTGGGCCCATACCCAAGGTTCCCCGCCCATACCGGACAGTCGTTCGGAACAGCATCCTGCCGCCGAAACGCCGCCGCTACCGGAATGCCGTTACGATCCGCCCAGGTCGCGAACGCCCCCGACGCGGCCACATCCCAGCCCGCACCGCCAACGATCGCCACCGGTCGCTCGGCGGTGGTCAGCAGATCCGCGAGCAAGTCCATCGTATCGGCATCACACCCTTGCGCCACCCGTTCGACCCGCGGCCGATCGACCGCATCGACGACATCGAGCAGCATGTCCTCGGGCAGCGCGAGCACCACCGGCCCCGGCCGCCCCGACATCGCGGTCGCATAGGCGCGCGCGACATATTCCGGGATCCGCCGCGCATCGTCTATCCGCGCCGCCCATTTCGCGATGGGGGCGAACATCGCCTGGAAATCGATTTCCTGGAACGCCTCGCGGTCGCGCGTGCCGCGGTCGATATCGCCCACGAACAGGATCATCGGCTGCGAATCCTGCATCGCCACATGGACGCCGATCGACGCGTTGGTCGCACCCGGCCCGCGGGTCACGAACGCCACCCCCGGCCGGTGAGTCAGCGTCCCGTCCGCGCACGCCATGAACCCGACGCCGCCCTCCTGCCGACACACCACGAGGTCGATCGCCGGCGTATCGTGCAGTGCATCGAGCACGGCGAGAAAACTCTCCCCCGGTACGGTGAAAATCCGGTCGCAGCCCTGTGCGACGAGTTGGTCGACCAGGATACGGCCGCCGGTGCGTGGTGTGATCATCGGCGCATCCTGCCGTCCGTTGCGCGCGAAGTCGAGACGCGGTTACGCTGGCGCCAAAGCCGGGACCAACTCGACTCGCCTGGAGAGGATTATGACCGACTTTACCACCGTCGCCGACGGCTTGCGCTTTCCCGAGGGCCCCGTCGCGATGCCCGACGGCAGCGTCATCCTCGTCGAGATCGAGGCCGGCCGGATCACGCGCGTCGCCCCGGACGGTACGAAAATGACGGTGGCCGAACCCGGCGGCGGCCCCAATGGCTTGGCGCTCGGCCCCGACGGCAAGCTCTATTGCTGCAACAACGGCGGCTTCGCGTGGCGCGAGGCGAACGGCTTCCTCACCCCGCACGGCCAACCGGACGACTATTCAGGCGGCCGCATCGAGCGGATCGACATCGCCACCGGCGCGGTCGAGATCCTCTACAAGGACGGCGATTTCGGCTGCGTGCTGCGAGGACCCAACGACATCGTCTTCGATTCGCACGGCGGCTTCTGGTTCACCGACCACGGCAAGACGCGCGACCGCGAACGCGACGTCACCGGCATCTTCTACGCCAAAGCCGACGGCAGCCGCCTGGAAGAAGTGATCTTCCCGAGCGAAAACCCCAACGGCATCGGCCTCTCCCCCGACGGCAAGACGTTGTACGCAGCGGAAACCTACACCTGCCGCCTGATGGCGTTCGACATCGTCGCACCCGGCAAGGTCGCCAGCGCCTCTGGCACGCCGCTCTACCGCCCCGCCGGCTACAAGTTCTTCGACTCGCTCGGCGTCGAGGCGTGCGGGAACATCTGCGTCGCGACGATCGGCGAATGCGGGATCAGCGTGATCTCGCCGGCGGGGGAGCTCGTCGAGTTCGTCGCGACCGACGACGTCTTCACGACCAACATCTGCTGGGGCGGCGCGGACGGCATGGACGCGTACATAACCTGCTCGGGCAGCGGCCGGCTGGTGGAGACACGGTGGAATCGCTCCGGCCTGATGCTCGCATACTGAACTGTCGTGCGCAGTGACGTTGCCGAGCGATTGGCGGCGCCTTATGCGGTGACCAGGATTTGAGGAGGATGCATGGCGAACAAGCGCTACACCGATGCGGCAACGGCACTCGAAGGCGTGCTGTTCGACGGCATGACGATCTGCGCGGGCGGGTTCGGGCTGTGCGGCATCCCCGAGCGGCTGATCGACGCGATCGAGGCGTCGGGCGTGAAGGACCTCACGATCGCCAGCAACAATGCCGGGATCGACGGGCAGGGCCTCGGCAAACTGCTCCGCTCGCGCCAGGTGAAGAAGATGATCTCGTCCTATGTCGGCGAGAACAAGGAATTCGAGCGGCAATATCTAAGCGGCGAACTGGAGGTCGAGTTCTGCCCGCAGGGCACGCTCGCCGAACGTTGCCGGGCAGGGGGGGCGGGCATTCCCGGCTTCTACACCAAGACCGGCGTCGGCACGCAGGTCGCCGAAGGCAAGGAAACGAAGGTCTTCGACGGCCAGGAATACATCCTCGAACGCGGCATCCGCGCCGACCTCGCGATCATCAAGGGGTGGAAGGCGGACGAAAGCGGCAACCTCATCTTCCGCAAGACCGCGCGCAACTTCAACCAGCCGATGGCGACTGCGGGGAAGATCTGCGTTGCCGAAGTCGAGGAGATCGTCCCCGTCGGCAGCCTCGACCCCGACACGATCCACCTGCCGGGGATCTACGTGAAACGGATGATCGTCGGTGCGCCCTACGACAAGCAGATCGAATTCCGCACCGTCCGCGAGCGGGTGACGGCGTGACACGAGACCTAATGGTTGATCGCAAGCGCTCCCCGTTCTCCTGCGAACGCAGGAGCCCAGGGTCACGGGTGCTGCGATTGGTATCCTGGGCCCCTGCGTTCGCAGGGGCACTCGTTTTGCAGGGTTGCGTGAGTGTCTCGGCGCCGACCTCGATCGCAGCGACGCCGACTGTCTCCGCCCCCGTAACCGTCGATGGCGTCCCAGCCGGGATGCAATATCTCTACGCCTCGGGCGAAGCCGCCGCGGTCAGCCTCCAAGCCTGGAACGCGCTCGTCGGCTATGTCCGCGCGCAACGCACACCAACCTCCGTCGTCCTCGCGCAAGGCGCCTCGCTAGCCGCCCCCGCCTGGACCACCTGCGGCACCAGACCCAAAGCCGCGGTGTTCGACGTGGACGAAACCGTCCTCCTCAATCTCGGCTTCGAATACGACGCATCCTCCGACCAACCCTGGTCCGACCTCCGCTGGCAGGACTGGGAGCGCACCGGCGTCAAGCAAGTCGCCCCCGTCCCCGGCGCGCTCGCCGCGCTCGCCCAACTCCGCGCGATGGGCGTCACGGTAATCTTCAACACCAACCGCTCCGCCGCCAACGCCGCCGAGACGCAAGCCACGATCGAAGCCGCCGGCCTCGGCGCCGCGCGCCACGGCGAGACGCTGTTCCTCGCCGGCGACGACGCGATGGGCTCGAAGAAGGACGGCCGCCGCGCGACGATCGCCGCGAAATACTGCGTCGTCGCGATGGGCGGCGACCAGCTCGGCGACTTCAGCGACCTGTTCAACGCCGGCCAGACCCCCGCCGCGCGCCGCGCCACAGTCCAGTCCCCCGCGATTGCCGCGAAATGGGGAGCAGGGTGGTTCGTCCTCCCCAACCCCGTCTACGGCACCGCGCTCAAGGGCAACCGCGACGAGGTATTCCCGCCAGCAGTCCGCTGGGCCCCGACAGGAGGCGTACGCTAATGGCCGATCATCCCAATGCGATCGCGCTCGACAAGGGCGCCCAACTCACCAGTGAATCGGTCGAGGTCGCGCGCATCTGGATCACCAACGGCGCGGGTAGCAACGTGCTGATCGACGCGGGCATTCTCGAGGATCCGACCGTGTTCGGCTACCTCCTCGCCGACACGATCCGCCACGCCGCGCGCGCCTATGCGGGCACCTGGGGCCTCGACGAGGACGCCGCGTTGCAGGCGATCGTCGACGGCGTCGGCACCGAGCTCCGCGAACAATTCACGACCATCACCACCATCCAGGAAGGAATGCACTGATGCCCTGGGACCGTAATCAAATGGCCGCGCGCGCGGCGCAGGAACTGAAGGACGGCTATTACGTCAACCTCGGCATCGGCATCCCGACGCTGGTCGCGAACAACATCCCCGACGGGATGACCGTCACGCTCCAGTCCGAGAACGGCATGCTCGGGATCGGCCCCTTCCCCTACGCGGGCGAGGAAGACGCCGACCTGATCAACGCCGGCAAGCAGACGATCAGCGAACTCCCCTCGTCGGCATATTTCAGCTCGTCGGACAGCTTCGCGATGATCCGTGGCGGCCATATCGACCTCACGGTGCTGGGCGCGATGGAGGTCAGCGAAGGCGGCGACATCGCCAACTGGATGATACCGGGCAAGATGATCAAGGGCATGGGCGGCGCGATGGATCTCGTCGCGGGCGTCAAGCAGATCATCGTCGTGATGGACCACAATGCCAAGGACGGCACGCCGAAGTTCATCCCGTCGTGCACGCTGCCGCTGACCGGCAAGAACGTCGTCGACATGATCGTCACCGACCTCGCCGTGTTCCAGCGCCCCGATCACGACAGCCCGTTCAAACTCGTCGAGATGGCGCCGGGCGTCACCGCGGACGAGATCGCCGCGAAGACTACGGCAAACTACACCGCCTGATGCGCTACACTCTCGTCACCGCGAACCGCAATTACTCGAGCTGGTCGCTGCGCCCCTGGGTCCTGATGAAGGCGCTCGGCATCGACTTCGAGGACCGGATCGAGCCGTTCCTGGCGCCGGTGAATTACTTGGCGTTCCGCGCCTTCTCGCCGACCGGACAAGTGCCAGTGCTGATCGACGGCGAGCGGACGGTATGGGATTCGCTCGGCATCGTCCTCTACCTCGCCGAGCGTCACGACGGCGTCTGGCCGGTCGACGCCGAGGCGCGCGCTTGGGCGATCTGCGCGACGGCGGAGATGCATGGCGGGTTCTCCGCGCTCCGTAACGAGCGGACGATGAACGTCGGCGTCCGCGTCAACGCCGCCGCCGGCAGCGACGCGCTCGACCGCGACGTCGCGCGGATCGCCGAACTGTGGAGCGAGGGACTAGAACGGTTCGGTGGCCCCTGGCTCGCCGGCACCGATTTCACCGCCGTCGACGCCTTCTATGCGCCGGTCGCGTTCCGCGTGCGGACCTACGGGATCGACGTAGGCCCGGCAGGTCTCGCCTGGGTCGAGCGGATCATCGCCCACCCGGCGATGCGCGAATGGGAAGCGACCGCGCTCGCCGAGACATGGCGCGAGGAGAGCCACGAGGCCGACCTCGTGACATGCGGATCGACCACCGCGGACTTCCGCCGCTGATGCGCCGCGCCGCGATCGTCATAGCGCTGATCGTCATCCTGATCGCAGGCACGGCGTTCACCGCGGGCCCCGGCACGCTCAGCGTTCTCGACGGCGTGATGGGCGGCGGTCGCGGTACGGCACGCATCCGCGAAGGCGTCCCGTTCGGCACGCACGGCCAGAAGCTCGACGTCTGGCGCCCGTCCGGCGGCGTCAAGACCGGCCTGCCGGTGCTGATCTTCTGGTACGGCGGCGGCTGGGTCCACGGCTCGCGCGGTGCCTATGCGTTCGCCGCGCGTGCCTATGCGAAGGCAGGCTACGTCGTCGTCATGCCCGACTACCGCAAAGTGCCCGACGTGCGCTTCCCCGCCTTTCTCCAGGACGGCGCCGAAGCGGTGAAATGGACCCGCGACCACATCGCACAGTCCGGCGGCGACCCCGACCGGATCGCCGTCGCCGGCCATTCCGCGGGCGCCTACACCGTCGCGATGCTGACGCTCGACGAGCGCTGGCTAGGGGCGGAGGGCGTCGACCCGCACATCATCAAGGCCGCGGTCGGCCTGTGCGGGCCGTACGACTTCTACCCCTTCACCGCCAAGCGCGCGATCGACGCGATGCAGGGCGCCGCCGACCCGGTGATGACCCAGCCGATCCACTTCGCGCGGCGCGACGCTCCGCCGATGTTGTTGATAACCGCCGGCGACGACACGCAGGTCAAGCCGCACAACGCGATCAATCTAACCGCGCGGCTGAAGGCACTCGGCGCGCCAGTGACGCACATCGATTACCCCGGATTGAGCCACGAGAACGTCGCGATGGCACTCTCGAAACCGTTCCGCGGCAAGGCGCCGGTGCTGGCCGACAGCGTCGCGTTCCTGAACGCGGCGATGCCCGCGCGATAGACCCTCCCCACCCCGAAGTCCGTCACCCCCGAAGTCTGTCCCCCGGTAATCCGTCACCCCAGCGAAAGCTGGGGTATCCCAGTTGGCGGATACCGCGACCCAAACCGCGAGATACCAGCTTTCGCTGGCATGACGGATAGGGGGGGGCAGCGGGCGAACGATCTTCTCCCGATCGCACCACACGTCCGCCTCAACGACCGAAAATTACATCGAACCTTGGCCTCGCACCCCTTTTCGGTTACCGCGCGCTCCATCATGGCCACTCCCCAAACGCTGTACGAAAAGATCTGGGCGGCGCATGTCGTCGAACGCCGCGACGATGGCACCTGCCTGATCTATATCGACCGCCACCTCGTCCACGAAGTCACCAGCCCGCAGGCGTTCGAAGGCCTCCGCGTGGCAGGCCGCAAGGTGCGCCGCCCCGACCTGACGCTCGCCGTCCCCGATCACAACCTCCCGACCACCGCGCGGAAAGATGCCGCCGGTCGCGTCCTGCCGATCGCCGATCCCGAAAGCGCACAGCAGCTCGACGCACTCCGCCGCAACACGTCCGAGTTCGGTATCGACTATATCGATGCGACCGCGATCGAGCAGGGCATCGTCCACGTCGTCGGCCCCGAGCAGGGCTTTACGCTCCCCGGCACCACGCTGGTCTGCGGCGACAGCCACACCTCGGCGCACGGTGCGCTCGGCGCTTTGGCGTTCGGGATCGGCACCAGCGAGGTCGAGCACGTCCTCGCCACGCAGACCTTGCTCTTGTCGCAGGCCAAGACGATGGAAGTGCGCGTCGATGGCGAACTCGGTTTCGGCGTCAGCCCCAAGGACGTCATCCTCGCGATCATCGGCAAGATCGGCGCGGCGGGCGGCACCGGGCATGTCATCGAGTTCACCGGCAGCGTGATCCGTAACATGTCGATCGAAGGTCGCCTGACAATCGCCAACATGTCGATCGAAGCGGGCGCGCGCGCCGGCCTGATCGCACCCGACGAGACCACCTTCGCGTATCTGAAGGGCCGCCCGATGGCCCCGACCGGCGAGAATTGGGACAAGGCCGTCACTTGGTGGCGCAGTCTCGCAACGGACCCTGGCGCGCGTTACGACAAGTCCGTCACGCTCGATGCCGCCGACATCGCCCCCGGCCTGACCTGGGGCACGAGCCCCGAGGACGTCGTGCCGATCACCGGCGTAGTCCCCGAACCGTCGAGCTTCGCCGATCCCGCCAAGCAGGCTGCCGCACAGAAATCGCTCGACTACATGGGGCTGACGGCGGGCACCGCGATGCGCGACGTGACGATCCAGCACGTCTTCATCGGCAGTTGCACCAACAGCCGCATCGAAGACCTGCGCGCTGCCGCGGCGATCGCCGACGGTCGCCATGTCGCCACCGGCGTCCGTGCGCTCGTCGTCCCCGGATCCGGTCTCGTGAAGCGCCAGGCCGAAGCCGAAGGGCTCGACCGGATCTTCATCGCCGCCGGTTTCGAATGGCGCGAACCGGGGTGTTCGATGTGCCTCGCGATGAACCCGGACAAAGTCCCTGCGGGGGAGCGTTGCGCTTCCACGTCGAACCGTAATTTCGTCGGCAGACAGGGTCCCGGATCGCGCACGCATCTGGTATCACCCGCGATGGCGGCGGCGGCGGCGGTGACCGGTAAGCTGAGCGACGTCAGAGAGTTGATGGGGGAAATAGCGTGAAGAAGGTTTTCGTATTGCTGGCGGCTGGCGCAATGATCAGCGGCGTTGCGGCCTATGTCGCATCGGCGCGTGTGGTTCCGGAGCGCACGGAACAGCGATGACTCCCGTCACGACCGTCTCGGGCCGCGCCTATCCGTGGGGCGCGAAGAACATCGACACCGACGTCATCATCCCGGCGCACTGGCTGAAGACGATCACGCGCACCGGCCTCGGCCGCGGCGCGTTCGAGACGGTCCGCGCGCAACCCGGCAACGTCTTCGACGACCCGCGCTATGCCGGGTCGCCGATCCTCATTGCCGGCGATAATTTCGGCTGCGGCTCCAGTCGCGAGCATGCCGCCTGGGCGCTCGCCGACATGGGCATCACCGCGGTGATCGCGCCGAGCTTCTCCGACATATTCTCGGGCAACGCGTTCAAGAACGGCATCGTCCCCGTCGTGCTGCCCCAGGAGGCGATCGACCGGCTTATCGAAGTCGCCAAGGACCAGACCGTCACCGTCGATCTCGAGACGATGACCGTCACCACCCCGTTCCAGGACCGCTTCGCCTTCGAACTCGACGCATTCCGCCGCCAGTGTCTCATGGAAGGGCTGGACGAAGTCGGCCTGACGCTGGCAAGGGATACCCAGATTTCGAAATTCGAGAGGGCGGTCGCATCGAATCGCCCCTGGACGACGGTGGAGAGCGGGTATGCGAGCATTGGTGTCGAAGGCAGTCGGCGGACCTGAAACTCTGGAAATGGTCGAGCTGCCCGATCTGGTGGCCGGCCCAGGGCAGGTCGTCGTCGCGGTTAAGGCCTGCGCGATCAACTTTCCCGACGTCCTGATCATCGAGGACAAATACCAGTTCAAGCCACAGCGCCCGTTCGCACCGGGCGGCGAGATCTCCGGCACGATCGACTCGATCGGCGAAGGCGTCAGCGGTTGGGAAATCGGCGACCGCGTGATCGCGATGCTCGGCCACGGCGGCCTCTGCGAAAAGGTCATCGCCGACCCCGCCAAGCTGTACCGCCTCCCTGAAGGCCGCAGCTTCGCCGAGGGTGCCTCGCTGATCCTCACCTACGGCACGACCATCCACGCTTTGCTCGACCGCGGCCATATCGAGGCTGGGCAGACGCTGCTCGTGCTCGGGGCGGCCGGTGGGGTAGGGCTGGCCGCGATCGAACTCGGCAAGGCGTTCGGCGCCAAGGTCGTCGCCGCGGTCTCGTCCGAGGAGAAGGCCGCTGCCGCAAAGTCCGCGGGTGCCGACGAAACGCTGATCTACGCCCGTGCCCCGTTCGACAAGGACCAGTCGAAGGCGCTCGCCGAGCAGTTCAAGGCCGCGGTCGGTCGCGATGGCGCGCACGTGATCTACGATCCGGTCGGCGGCGACTATGCCGAGCCCGCGCTCCGATCGATCGCGTGGGAGGGCAAGTATCTCGTCGTCGGCTTCCCTGCAGGGATTCCGCGTCTGCCGCTCAATCTGACTTTGCTCAAAAGCTGCGACGTCTGCGGCGTCTTCTGGGGCGCGTTTGCCGCGCGCGATCCGAAGGCCAACCAAGCGCACATCGAAACGCTTTTCGCCTTGTGGGCGGAAGGCAAGATCGCGCCGCGCGTGACCGAAACATTCGCGTTCGAGGATGGCGGCAAGGCGATCGCGAAGATGGCTGCGCGCGGCGCGATCGGCAAGCTGGTGGTCGAGGTCGGCTGACCGCAACCCGCCGAAGCAGCGGTGATTATTGCGCGCGGGCGGTCGCCGACCTATCTCAGGCCGGAGTACGAGACTGAACGGGGACCTGCGCAATGACCACATTCGACGATCGCGAACGCGCCAGCGAGGCGAATTTCGCGCGCGAAGAGGAAATGGCGTTCCGCATCACCGCGCGTCGCAATCGCCTGCTTGGCGGTTGGGCTGCGAACGAGATGAAGCTGACCCCCGAAGAAACCGATGCGTATGCGACCGCGCTGGTCCATGCCGACATGGAGGGCGGCGGCGATGACGACGTCGTCCGCAAACTGGTCGGCGATCTGACCGCGGCCGGGCTCGACCATGACGAGGCGACCGTCCGCCGCGCTCTCGCGCAGCAGATGATCGAGGCCCGTCGCCAGCTGCTGGAGGCGCAATAACATGCCGATGGCTGCCGACGATATCGCGACGATGATCCGCGACGCGATCCCCGATGCGCAGGTCGAGATCACCGATCTCGCCGGTGACGGCGATCATTATGCCGCAAAGGTCGTCGCGCCGAGTTTCGCTGGCATGAGCCGCGTGAAGCAGCACCAGGCGGTCTATGCCGCACTCGGTGGCCGCATGGGCGGCGTGCTGCACGCGCTTCAGCTTACCACCGCAATTTCCTGAGGACCCAGAGATGACCCAAGATATGACCGACGACACCAACGCCCGCATCGACGCAGTGGTCAAAGCCAGCCCCGTCGTCTTGTTCATGAAGGGCAGCCCGCTGTTCCCGCAGTGCGGCTTCTCCAGCCGCGCGATCGCGATCCTCAACCATCTCGAAGTCGAGTTCGAGAGCGTCGACGTGTTGCAGGACCAGGGCATCCGCCAAGGCATCAAGGCCTATTCGGATTGGCCGACGATTCCGCAGCTGTACGTCGATGGCGAGTTCGTCGGCGGCTCGGACATCATGATGGAAATGTACGAGAGCGGCGAACTGGCAGAACTGTTCGTGAAGCAGAAGGCTGGCTGAGACGCGCGCCGCTTTGCGCATCCTTCAGCCTACACTGACAAACGTCGCCCAAGCGAAAGCTGGGGTATCAGCATGAGGCGGGCGACATCGGCATCGATGGAGACCCCAGCTTCCGCTGGGGTGACGGACTGGCGTCGCAAGCAGCCGCCAGCGCCATGTTCGATCGGCCATGATTGGAAATGTCACCGGGGCGGGTGGATCGACGCGAGACCGGACGGTAGCGGTCGATCCACCCTGCTTGAACGCCGCGGCGTTCGGTGACGGGGTAAACGATGCAGTGCGTATGCCAAACACGATTTATCGCGGATTTGTGCGACATTTGTTAGTTAATGCTCGGACGCGCCGCTGCCGAGCTGTAAAAAACGGCGACACATCCGCCTGATCAGAGGATCTTGTCATCGCCGATAATCACGGCCATCTCGGTCCCATGGCTGAGCATCCGATCGGTATCCCGATCCAGCTCGAGCCTCTCGTCATCCGCGTGCTCGCGCCGAATCCGTCACCCTACACCTATACCGGCACGCAGACGCACGTCGTCGGCACGACCGATCTGGCGGTGATCGATCCCGGTCCTGACGATCCCGCGCATATCGCCGCGCTGATCCGCGCGATCGATGGCCGTCCGGTCACCGCGATCGTCGTCACGCACCACCACCGCGATCACAGTCCTGCGACGCGGCCGTTGCAGGCAACCACCCGCGCGCCGATCGTCGGAGCGGCGCCGTTCGCTCTTGATGACGCGAGTGCGCGGGCGGATGCATCGTTCGACGCGGACTATGCGCCCGATCGCGTGCTCGTCGAAGGCGATACGATCACCGGCGACGGCTGGACGCTGGCGGCGATCGCGACGCCCGGCCATACCTCGAACCATCTTGCCTTCGCTTTGCCCGAGACCAAAGCACTGTTCTCAGGCGATCACGTCATGGGCTGGTCGACGACGATCGTCTCGCCGCCCGATGGCGATATGGCGGCGTACATGGCGAGCCTCGAAAAGCTGATGGGTCGCGACGACCGTGTCTATTATCCCGGCCACGGCGAAGCGATCGACAAGCCGCAGCGGCTGGTGCGCGGCATGCTTGGCCACCGCAAGCAACGCGAGGGGCAGATCCTGCGGCTGTTGCGCGCCGCGCCGCAACCGATCGGGCGGATCGTCACGCAAATGTATGTCGGGCTCGACGCGCGGCTCGTTCCCGCCGCCGAGCGTTCGGTGCTGGCGCATCTCTACGACTTGCAAAACCGGGGCTTGGTGATCGAGGAAGGCGAAACATGGCAGATCAAAAATTGACCGAACCGCGGCAGGGCGCTGGGATTGGCGGTTTCCTCGCCAAGGCGGCGGGCTTCGTCGTCATCCTCGTGCTTGCCGGGTTGCTCGCGCTGTGGGGCGTGCAGCGGTATGTCAGCGACCGCCTGACCCCCGATCCGACGACGATCGCCAGCGCCAGTCTGGAAGGCCTGCGCGAGCAGAACCGCCTCTCCGCGTTCGCCGCGCGCTATGTCGCGGTCGTGACCTCGAAACAGTCGCAGCTCGGCTTCACCACCGAGAAGACGCTGATCATGCCCGGCATGGTCCGGTACGAGGTCGACATGGGCAAGCTGACCCAGGCCGATGTCGCGTGGGACGGTACCAGCAAGACGCTGTCCGTGCGCCTGCCCGCGGTCGAGGCGGATGGCCCGCAGGTCGATCTCAACGCGGTCCGCGAATATGGCTCGGGCGGCGTCCTGACCACCTTCACCGACGCCGAGAAGAACCTCGATGCCGCTAATCGCCGCGCTGGCCAGATCGAACTGATTCGGCAAGCCCGCGAACCCGCGATGATCAAGCTTGCGCGCGACGCCACGCGCCGTGCCGTGGAACGCAGTTTCGCGATGCCGCTGCGGGCCGCAGGGATCGACGCGACCGTCGCGGTGCGCTTCGCCGACGAACCGATCGCGAGCACCGAGCGCTGGGACACCTCGCGCTCGTTGCAGGACGTGCTAGGGAATCGTCGCTAGAAGACGGGCGCTAAACTCGGGATACGACCATGGAATTGAACCAGAACTTCGCCGGCATCGACATTCGCGCCGAGATCGAGCGCCTCCGCAAGGAGAAGAACGCGGTCATCCTCGCGCATTACTACCAGAAGCCCGAGCTTCAGGATCTCGCCGATTTCGTCGGTGACAGCCTCGACCTGTCGCGCAAGGCGGCGGCCACCGACGCCGACGTCATCGCGTTCTGTGGCGTGCGGTTCATGGCCGAGACCGCCAAGATCCTGTCGCCCGACAAGATCGTCGTGCTGCCTGACATGGACGCCGGCTGCAGCCTGGAGGACAGCTGCCCGCCCGAGCAGTTCGCGGCCTTCCGCGCGAAGCACCCCGATCACATTGCGCTGACCTACATCAACTGCTCGACCGAGGTGAAGGCGCTGTCCGACATCATCGTGACGTCGTCGTCGGCGGACACGATCCTCGCGCAGATCCCGCCCGAGCAGAAGATCATCTTCGGCCCCGACCGCAATCTCGGCGGCTATCTCGCGCGGAAGACCGGTCGCGACATGCTGCTCTGGCCAGGCGTGTGCATCGTCCACGAGGCATTCAGCGAGACCGAGCTGATGAAGCTCAAGGCGCAGCACCCCGGCGCGCCCGTCGTCGCACATCCCGAATGCCCGCCGATCATCCTAGATCATGCCGATTATGTCGGCTCGACCCGTGGTATTCTCGATTACGCGTTGGCGATGCCCGGCGACACGCTGATCGTCGCGACCGAGCCGCACATCATCCACCAGATGGAAAAGGCGCTCCCGAACAAGCGCTTCATCGGCGCGCCGGGTGCGGACGGCAACTGCAACTGCAACATCTGCCCGTACATGGCACTCAACACGCTGGAAAAGCTCTACGTCGCGCTGCGCGACCTGAGTCCACGGATCGAGATCGAAGAAGGGCTTCGCCTTCAGGCCAAGAAGAGCCTAGATCGGATGCTGGAAATGGCGTCGAACACGGTAGGGAAAGGCGACCTGGATCCTAAATAACGACCGTGCACGCCGGATGAACGAGCCGGGCGGGTCTCGACCCGTCCGGCTGTGCCTCGTGTTCAGGCCGGAACGACGTCCAGGCTGAGCTGGGACAGCGCCTGATCGATGTGGATTGCCGCCAGCGGCATTTGCAGGGCATCCGCCAATGCGAGGGCCTCATCGAGCAAAGCGTTCAAGCGTGCGACATCGGCCATCGTTTTCGTAGGCATTGTTGGATCCTTGAGTAACAGTCCTGCAACTCGCCAATCAGCCGTTTGTTCCCAGCATCGTCAAAAATTATTCCAAGTCATCGGTCGGCGGTATCTGCTGGTCCACACCATCGCTTTTTGGCAATCGAGCCGGCATCGCCGGTCGGTGATATTTGGGAGAATCTAGGTGAACGCAGCATTGCCCGAATCGTTCGATATCGACGGGTTCGTCGCCGCGACCCTGGCGGAAGACCTTGGCAAGATTGGGGACATCACCTCCGCCGCCGTCATTCCTGCCGATGCCCGCTTTACCGGCGTGATGGATAGTCGCGATCCCATCGTCGTCGCGGGTTTGGCGCTCGCCGAAGCGTTTTTCCGGGCGCTCGATCCCAGCGTACATATCGAACGTCTCGTGCAGGACGGCGATTCGGTCGCGGCCGACACCGATCTGCTTCGTCTCGAGGGTGCAGGCCGAGCTTTGCTGACGGCAGAGCGATCGGCACTCAATACCGTCCAGCATCTGTCGGGGATCGCGACGATGACGCGTCGCTATGTCGACGCCATGGCAGGAACGGGCGCTATCCTGCTCGACACGCGGAAAACAATCCCGGGACTGCGCGTGCTGGAGAAATATGCGACCCGGATGGGGGGCGCGCAAAACCATCGCATGGGGCTGTGGGACGCGGCGATGATCAAGGACAACCATGTCGCGGTTGCCGGCGGTGTCGGCGAAGCGGTGCGACGCGCCAAGACGGCAGGGATCGCGCATATCGTCGTCGAGGTCGATCGGATCGACCAGATCGAACCCGCGCTCGCGGCGGGTGCGACGCACCTGTTGCTCGACAATATGGCGCCAGCGATGTTGCGCACGGCGGTGGCGTTGGTCGACGGGCGGGTGCCGACCGAAGCCTCGGGCGGCGTCGCCCTGGATACGATCCGCGCAATCGCGGAAAGCGGCGTCACCTATGTCTCGGTCGGCCGCTTGACGCAGTCCGCACCGGCGGCGGATATAGGGCTCGATTTCACGACAGCATGACCGCTTCATCCGCGTGACGACGCATGCGTGACGCGACACCGGGCAGGGGGCCGAGACAATGAACAGATCGCCATCGATATTCTGGCCCGATCAGCGGCGGTCCGATCAGCGGCGTTTCGCGGCGGGCGTGCTGGCGCCGATCATGTCCGCGATCGGTCGGTCGGGTCGGGCCGTAACTATCAGTGCCGATTCGACCTCGCGGGCATCGATGCCTGTGTCCGGTGTAAGGCGAGGATTGGCTGGAACGAGCCTCGTAGCCGCGGTGCTTGCATTGCCGGTCGCGGCGCAAGCCCAGACGTATCAATGCTCGGCGCCGTCATCGGTCGAGCGTGTCCGTCCCGATCTACCGTCGGACAGCCAGCCGAAGCGCGATATTCCGATCGGCAGCTACACGCTGGCTATCACATGGGCACCGCAATATTGTCGCGACAACGGCAGTCGCGCGGGCTCGACATTTCAATGCGCGGCGGGAAATCGGTTCGGCTTTACGCTGCACGGGCTGTGGCCCGATGGCGTCGGCAAGGACTGGCCGCAATATTGTCATGACGCGGAATTCGTACCGCCCCCGGTGATCAAGGCGCATCTCTGTACGACACCGTCCGCGCAACTGCTTCAGCACGAATGGGCCAAGCACGGTACCTGTATGCCGGGGTACCGTCCTGCCAGGTACTTCGCCCAATCGGCTGCACTCTATGGCAAGCTGAAATTCCCCAACATGGACGCCTTGTCGCGAACGTCACTGACGGCGGGGCGGTTCGCGGCTGCGATGGCAAGTGCCAATCCAGGTCTGAAGGCCGACATGATGCGTGTAACCGCGACAAAGCAGGGGTGGTTGGACGAGGTCTGGATCTGCCTTGATCGGCGTTTTCGCTACCGCCGCTGCCCGGTGCATCAGGGTGGTCTGGCGCCAGGTGCCCCGCTCGAGATCTGGCGAGGCTCTCGCTAGCCGCCGCCGCACCGCGATCGACGGCGCCGTCAGATTTCGAGTGTCGCCGTCGATGGATAATGCTTGTCGAGATGCTTCTTTATGATCCGCAGGTTGCGCGTGTTCGAGCGGAAGAAGAAATCGGGGATCGCGCCGACGAACGGGATCATGCCTAGCGCCCAGTCGACTCCGACATTGCCGAACATCCGCGCCATCTGGATCTTCGACATGCCGATGTTGCGGGCCTCCCATGCCATCCACGCGCCGACCGCGGCGGCGATCGTGCTGCCCGCGAACGGGATAATGTCGAGGATCACGTCCATGCCGACCTTGCGGTTGGTGCCGGGAATGGTAACCAGCCCCTCCATCACGCGCTCCATGGCCTCGACACGACGGCGAACCGACAAGGCGTCGCGTCCCATCGGGAGCGTATCGAGGATCGATCCAGGAGCTATGCGCGTCGGGCGTTGGGTCATGGGTGTCAGTTGGTGTCGGCGCGCAATCGGTTCAACGGGTGCCAGGCTCGCGTATTGGGCTGCCATTGCCGTAACCGGGTCGATACGAGCGACCATCGCAGCGGCCGCGCGAGCGGAATGAAGGCGACATCGGCGTTCATCGCGACATCCGCGGCGGCGATCCGCTGCGCCCGCTCCGCGAGCGTCGGTGCCTCGCGCGCTGCGGTGATTGCCGCCTGCGCGGTCTCGCCACATACGACGCAGGCCGTTGCCAGATACCAGCGCGCGCTATCATAGGGCGCGACCGCATCGACCAGCATCAAATCGGCGTCGCCACCCAGCGCGACACGGTACGGCGTGATCCCGACGGCGATCAGCGATGCCGCCACCTGCGCATACAATAATGTCGCGCCAGGCCCGTTCGGGAGGGCGATTCGCAGCGCCACTGGTCCGCCCCCCCATCCAGCAACCCGCTGCCGCGCGGCAACACGACGCTCGTCCTGCGTCAGCAGCGTCCAGGCGGGCACCTGGGGTAGCGCTGCCGAATCAAGAATATCGGGCAGAATGCGATCGGCCGCGTCCCAGGCTGGTGCGATCGCCGCCGTCAGCGCGGTGCGATCGATCGCTTCCGCCACGGCCTCGCGGTTCGCGGCATCTGCAAGAAACCCATCGCGGCGGATGATGGCCAGTCCGAAGAGTCCGGCGGCAGGGTCGACGCGGATGGTGGCGGGCGATATCTCGGTGGTCGCGAGCAGGGGCCAGTCGACGAAGCTGCCACCGCTGACGAGGTCCGAATCCCGATGAGCGAAGCGCGCAATCGCCCGTGCCGCCCGTTCGCCGATCAGCCGGACATCTTCTTCGGGCTTGGTCACCCGCTGGTCTTCGGGATCGGCCTGGTTGGGATCGAAGGCCGGGCGCAGCAACGGCGCGCGCCCGCGTCCGTGCGGCGCGACACGAAACGGTCCGCTCCCGCCGGACGGCGTCAGCCGCAGCAAACCAAGCTCGGGTTGCGCGAACAGCTTCAGCAGATCGGGACGCGGGCGGCCGAGCCGCACTTCGATCACCTGCGGCGTCATCGCGACGATCTCGTCGATCGCGGTCAGAAAGGGTGCCAGCGGATTGCGCGAACCGGGTGCGATCTGACGGTTCAGAATGGTTACGACCTGATCCGCCGTCACCGGCGTGCCATCGCCCCAATCGCCCTCCCGCAGGCGAAAGATGTAGCTCATGCCACCGTCGATCACGATCCAGCGTTCGGCGAGGCCAGGCTCGATCTGTCCGGCGGCGTCGAACCGGACAAGGCCCTGTGCGGTCGAGTCGATCAGCAACCGACTTGGCGTGTCGACCGGTGCACGGCGGGCATCGACGATGTGAGGTGGGGGGCCGATCGCGCTGACGATCACCGCGCCGGTATCGGGGCGACGTCGTTCGCACCCCGTCAGCGTCGTGGCAAGCACGACGCAGGTCGTTAAAAGAAAGGCCGCGCTGGTGCGGACGGCGGGACTCGAACCCGCATTCCTAGGGAGGGAGATTTTAAGTCTCCTGCGTCTACCGGTTTCGCCACGTCCGCACACGCCCCCAACAAGACGACGCCGTCCGCCGGGTCAACCCATCGCAGGGACAAACACGGCCGATCGGCGCCAGATCCTGAAATTTATGCGGGGTCACACGTTCAGGCGTGCGCGCATTTCCTTGCCCGGCTTGAAATACGGAACGCGTTTCGCATCGACCTCGACGACTTCGCCGGTACGCGGATTTCGGCCGGTTCGGGCATCGCGGGCGCGCGTTGAAAACGCACCGAAACCGCGCAGCTCGACCCGTCCGTCCGCTGCAAGGCGTTTCGAAATCTCGTCAAAAAACGTGCTGACGATAAGCTCGACTTCGTTCGGTTGCAGGTCCGGATGCGCCTCGGCGATCTTGAGGACCAGTTCAGATCGAATCATTCGTTTTCCCGCTCATATGGCAGTTCCGCTAATTGATGTAAGTCAACTTGCGAAGCGTTAGCACTAATCTGAGCGTAGTCAAAACCAAAGTGAGATAGTCAATAAAAAGCCCGGCATGTACGAGACATGCCGGGCCAATTTATCGTTAAGTCGTGAGACTTACTTCTTCTCGGCGTCCGTGCGAGCCTTGAGAGCCTCGCCCAGGATGTTGCCGAGGGTCGCGCCGGAATCCGACGAACCGTACTGCGCAACAGCCTGCTTCTCTTCCGAGATCTGCATAGCCTTGATCGAGAAGGTCGGCTTCTTCGAACGATCGAAGCCGGTGACCATCGCGTCGAACTTCTGGCCGACCTGGAAACGCTCCGGACGCTGCTCGTCGCGATCGCGACCCAGATCCGTGCGCTTGATGAAGCCGGTCGCGCCATCGTCGCCCTGCTGCACTTCGAGACCCGCGTCGCGGACTTCGAGAACGGTCACGGTGACGATCGCGTTCTTGTTCAGCTTGTCGCCTGCTGCTGCGATGCCGCCGGCCGATGGCCCGCCGCGCTCGAGCTGCTTCATGCCGAGCGAGATACGCTCCTTCTCGGCGTCGATATCGAGCACGACGGCCTCGACGGTCTCACCCTTGCGATGCAGGTTGAGCGCGTCCTCGCCCGAAACACCCCATGCGATGTCGGACATGTGGACCATGCCGTCGACGTCGTTGTCGAGGCCGATGAACAGACCAAACTCGGTCGCGTTCTTGACTTCGCCTTCGACGGTCGAACCGATCGGATGAGCGGCAGCGAAGGCCTCCCAAGGATTGGCCTGAGCCTGCTTGAGGCCGAGCGAGATGCGACGCTTCTCGGAATCGACTTCGAGGACCATGACGTCGACTTCCTGCGAGGTCGACACGATCTTGCCCGGATGGACGTTCTTCTTGGTCCAGGACATTTCCGACACGTGAACCAGGCCTTCGATGCCCGCTTCCAGCTCGACGAACGCACCATATTCGGTGATGTTCGTGACGCGGCCGGTGAGCTTCGCGCCGACCGGGTACTTGACCATCGCGCCATCCCAGGGATCGCTTTCCAGCTGCTTCATGCCGAGGCTGATGCGCTGGGTGTCCTTGTTGATGCGGATGATCTGCACCTTGACGGTGTCGCCGATGTTCAGGACTTCGCTCGGGTGACCGACGCGCTTGTAGCTGAGATCGGTGACGTGCAGCAGGCCATCGATGCCGCCGAGATCAACGAACGCACCGTAATCGGTGATGTTCTTGACGACGCCGTCGATGATCTGGCCCTCGGCCAGGCTGAGGATCAGGCCCGAACGCTGCTCTGCGCGCGTCTCTTCGAGAACGGCGCGACGCGACACGACGATGTTGCCGCGCTTGCGGTCCATCTTCAGGATCTGGAACGGCTGGGGGATATCCATCAGCGGGGTGACATCGCGCACGGGGCGGATATCGACCTGCGAGCCGGGCAGGAACGCAACGGCGCCGTTCAGGTCGACGGTGAAGCCACCCTTCACGCGGCCGAAGATCACGCCTTCGACGCGGGTCGTCTTGGAGAATTCGGTTTCCAGCTTGTCCCATGCGGCTTCGCGACGGGCGCGATCGCGGCTGAGCATCGCTTCGCCGTGGACGTTCTCGACGCGGTCGACATAGACTTCGACTTCGTCGCCGACCTTGAGGTCAGCCTTCTGGCCCGGCGCTGCGAATTCGCGAAGCGGCACGCGGCCTTCCGACTTCAGACCGACGTCGATGACGGCCATGTCGTTCTCGATGCCGGTCACGGTGCCATGCACCACGCGGCCCTCGAAGCTGTCGGCGTCGCCGAGCGTTTCGTTCAGCATCGCCGCGAAATCGTCGCGGGTCGGCATTACCTGGGTTGCCATAGAATTCAGTAATCCTAGTCTGTTTCCGGCCAAGCGGTTGGGTCCGCTGGTCTTGGCCTTCGTTGCCGCGACGACCGAACGCCGGCGCAGCATCCGGACGGCACGAAGGCTGCGGAGGACGTAGACGCTGAATGCGAAAACGGCGCGTGAGACTCGAGGGTCTCCGCGCCTTCCTCCACGAGCATCGCTCGCCGGACGGTTCCGTATAGCCGAAACCCCGTCTCGGAGCAAGTTCGCCGCTGCTTCGTTAGGGGCCGCTCACAACAGGAGCGAAGATTTGAACGAACGCGGCATTCTCGTGCTGGGCTGGGTCGCCACCGTGACGGCGATCGTGATGTACCTGTCGTACATCGACCAGATCATGCTGAACCTTGCGGGTCAGAAGGGATCGGTGGTCCAGCCGTTCGCGACGATGGTGAACTGCGCGCTGTGGGTCGGGTACGGGTTTCTGAAGGACAAGCGGGATTGGCCGATCGTCGTGGCGAATGCGCCGGGGGTGGTGTTCGGGGCGGTGGCGCTGGCTACTGCGCTTTAGGGGAGGGGGAAGCGGCGCTGTACGCGGCGGGGGTCACAACTGGCGATAGCGCCTGCTTCCTTGTTCTCCCGCGAAGGCGGGAGCCCAGTCTGGGTCCCCGCCTTCGCGGGGAAACAAGTTTACTTCACCGCTAGGGCAACCACCCCGGCGAAGGCCGGGGCCCAGTTGGAAAGGTCGCAGTAACTTAACGCTGCCCTCAGTTAGCAACGTCCCCCAACTGGGCCCCGGCCTCCGCCGGGGTGGTGCATTTCTGAACAGTCTGGAGAGATTTAAACCGAAACCTTCTTCGCCCGCTGCGCCTCAACCAGCGCAACAGCCCGCTGCACCGAAGCCTCGATCGACAAAAAACTAGTATCCAGCAAAGCAGCATCCGCCGCCATCACCAACGGCGCAGTAGACCGCCCACTATCCCGAGCATCCCGAGCCCGAATATCCGCCAGCACCCGATCCTTGCTCGCCGTCCCCCCCCGAGCCTGCAACTCCGCATGCCGCCGCTGCGCCCGAATATTCGGCGTAGCCTTCACGAACAGTTTCGCATCCGCATCCGGCGCGATCACCGTGCCGATATCGCGCCCGTCGAGAATCGCGCCACCCTCCTGCGCCGCGAACCGCTTCTGCCGGTGCAGCAACGCCGCGCGCACCAGCGGATGCGCCGACACCACCGACGCCAGCGCGCCGATATCGTCGTCGCGCAACGCCGGATCGCTCAGCAGCGCATCGCTGAAATCGCATGCCGCGACCGCGTCGGCCTCGGTCTCCGGATCGAGCCCCATCCGCGCCACGCTCAATGCGACCGCGCGGTACAACAGCCCGGTATCGAGATACGGCAGCTTGTAATGCTTGGCCAAGGCGCGCGCGATGGTGCCCTTGCCCGATGCCGCCGGACCGTCGACTGCGATGATCATCTTAATTCCCCCGGCCGGTCAGCACATCGAGCGACCGGAAGAACACGGGATAGCTCGTCGCCACCGGCGATACATCGTCAATCGTGACGGGCTCAAGCGCGCCAAGTCCAGCCACCACCATGCTCATTGCGATGCGGTGGTCGAGTTTCGAGGCGATCCGAGCGCCACCACGAATCGCCGCGCCGCCCGACCCGGTGATCGCCATGCCGTCTTCGAACTCCTCGCAAACAACCCCGCACGCTTCGAGCGCGATCCGCATCGTCGTGATCCGGTCCGACTCCTTGACCCGCAACTCATGCGCACCGCGCGCGACGGTCGTCCCGGTTGCGAACGCTGCGGCGACGAACAGCACCGGATATTCGTCGATCATGCTCGGCGCGAGATCGGCCGGCACCTCGATCGCTGTCAGCGGAGCATGCCGCACACGCAGATCCGCGACCGGCTCGCCGCCGACGGTGCGCGGGTCGAGCTCGGTAATATCCGCGCCCATCATCCGCAAAGCCGTGACGATCCCGATCCGCGTCGGGTTCAGCCCGACGTTGCGGACGACGATATCCGACCCCGGCACGATCGACGCCGCGACCAGCCAGAACGCCGACGACGACGGATCGCCCGGCACGACGATATCCTGGGGCTTGAGGTCCGCTTCGCCGGTGATCGAGATGATGCGTCCCTGGTTCGTTTCCTCGACGGTCAGCTTCGCACCGAACCCGGTCAGCATCCGCTCGCTATGATCGCGCGTCGCGACCGGCTCGATCACGCGCGTAATCCCCGGCGTGTTGAGCCCCGCGAGCAGGATCGCCGACTTCACCTGTGCCGATG
Organism: Sphingomonas sp. PP-F2F-A104-K0414; assembly: GCF_004340945.1. Classification (GTDB taxonomy): domain Bacteria; phylum Pseudomonadota; class Alphaproteobacteria; order Sphingomonadales; family Sphingomonadaceae; genus Sphingomonas. Next base: position 314,785 of record NZ_SLYD01000004.1, on the reverse strand, counting down.
CGACCGGCAGCGTGTATTCGATCGGCACCGCCGGGCACATCCCGCGCACCATCAGCGGCAACCGCCCGCCCGGCGACGACGTGATGTCCGCCCCCATCTGCGACAGCGGCTCGATCACGCGCCCCATCGGACGCCCCGACAGCGAAGCGTCGCCGGTGAAGGTACATGTGATCGGATGGCTCGACACCAGCCCCATCAGCAATCGCGTCGACGTCCCCGAATTGCCCATCTCCAGCGCGGTCTCGGGCTGGAGCAGTCCGCCGACACCGACACCGTCGACGACCCAGATGCCGTCCTCGCCGCGCTCGATCGTCGCGCCCATCGCGCGCATCGCCGCCGCGGTGGCGAGCACGTCCTCGCCCTCCAGCAGCCCCTCGATCCGGCTGGTGCCGACAGCTAAGCTCGCGAACATCAGTGCGCGGTGGCTGATAGACTTGTCGCCGGGGACCGCGATCGAACCGGTCAAAGGACCGCGCGCGATGACGTCCATCGAAGTGGGGAGGGGGTGTGCCATGGGGCCGGGCTTTTGACAGTGGCCTTGCGCTATGGCAAGGCGCGCCCACTTTGCGAGGGTATCCCCCCGCAATCCATTCATCCGAAAGGTTCTATCGGCATGATCAAGCCGGAATGGGGCACGAAGCGTTCGTGCCCGAAATGCGCGACGCGTTTCTACGACCTCGAAAAAGCCGACCCCGTGACCTGCATCGAATGCGGGTATGCGTGGGAGCCCGAGCCCATCCTGAAGTCGAAGCAGCCGCTGCCGTTCGAGGTCGCCAAGCCCGACACCAAAAAGCCCGACGCGGATCTCGAGGGTGACGAGGAAGAGGACATCGCCTCGATCACCGGCGAGGACGAAGAGCCGTCGGCGGACGACGAAGTCGATCTCGGCGGCGACGACGACCTCGGCGTCGAGACGCCGCAGGACGAGCACGAGCGTTAAGTGCAATAAATTTGGCAGGCGGTGTTTACGCCGCTTGCCAACCCGGGCGGGTCCGGTTAGTGACCCGCCTCCCAACGGGAATGGGGCCGTAGCTCAGCTGGGAGAGCGTTCGCATGGCATGCGAAAGGTCAGGGGTTCGATCCCCCTCGGCTCCACCATTTCCGTTGATGACCGGTCGATTGGACCTTTGTCCCAGATAGCGCGATCGGGTCTGACGGCAACGTCGGTGGCCTGTTGCCTTAGCCCGCCTCGAACGGTGTTCGGGACGCGGCGCCTCCACATCCCGAACACCGTCGCCACGCAGCTAGAACGCGGCGGATAGCCCTGCGAATGCCGAGACGCTGTCGCGGTCGTCGCGCAACGCGTAGCCGGCGACACCAGCGCGCAGCGACAGCTGGCCCGCGACGTTGCCGTCCACGCCCATCGCGTAGCTCATATAACTGCGATCGGCGCGCTCCACCGTGCTCGTGAAGCTGATCGGCGCACCCGTCGGGGTCAGCGTCAGTGTCCGCGGATCGCCGTCGAACTCGCGCTCGTAGCCGGCGCGGGCGAAGAACCGCACCGGCTCGCCCGGGACGGTCCGGACCACCGCGCCGAAGCGGCCGGTCAGGCTTTTTATCTCCTGCTTGCCGAATGCCGCCGCGGTCGAGAGCCCACCGGTTTCCGCATAGCCGGCGATCCGGACCCGGTCGTATTGCGCCGCAAGGTCGGGACCGAACGCCACGCCGCCGAGCGTGATCAGATCGAACGCGGCGGTGGCGCGGCCGGCGACATAGGTGCCGTCGGTTTCGCCCTCGTGCGAGCGGATCGCCGGGCCGAGCTGGACGGTGCGGCGAATGTGGCGATAGTCGATCTCGCCGTACGTTCCGTCCGCGAGCAGGCGGACCGGGCCGAGTTCGCCGCGCGCGTAGCCGCTGACCGACCAGGCGCGTGGCTTGTAGTTGCCCGCACCGGCCTTGAAGTCGCCGGTGCCGTCCGAATAGCCGCCGGCGAGACCCACCCCCGACGCGTCGCCGATCGCGAGGTCGGCACCCGCGGTACCGCTAAAGCCGCGCTCGGTGATCCCGACGCGCTGGGCGGAAGTGCCGCTCGTATAATAATGATAGCCCGCACTGCCGAACAGCGACAGCGCGTGCCCGCTACGCTGCGCGCCGCCGCGCTCGGCGGCCTCGAACAGGTCGCGTTGTCCGCGGAACATCGCCTGCGCCGCATAACCGAGCCCGGCGATCTGGTCGGGGGCCTGGACGAGGCTGGCCACTGCCTGCCCCTGGATGCGCTGGGTCTTGCCCGACGGGTGGACGCTATCGGCCAAGATATAGGTCTCGTTGGCGTTGGGCGAGACGAGCGTCGCGCGCGTGCAGGCGAGCGACGACGGCACGGTACAGGCGACGCCGGTGATGTTGGTGTAGCCATAGGTCGCTGGATTCGCGACGAGTTCGCCGAACAGCCGGTCGGTATCGAAATACAGCGCGTTGACGTTCGCCGCCGCCAAGGCCGCGGCATAGGTCCGGTTGAACAGCTGGAGCCCCGCCGCCCCGCCGGTCTGGACCGCGAGCGTGACGATGCGCGTGGCGCCCGCCGTCTGGAGCCGGCTGACCTGCGCGGCGAGCTGGGTCGCCGCCGTCGTCAGGATCGCGGTGTTGGTGCTGCCCGCCGCCTGGAACGCGAAATAGTCGTTCCCGCCGCCCTGGATGTAGACGAGATCGCGCGGACCGAACGTGCCGCCAGCGGCGAGGAAGTTGCTGATCTGGGTCGTGACCGGGATGGAAAATCCATTGGCCGCCGTCACGCGCGCGCCGCCGACCGCGTAATTGGTCCCGCCCTTGCCGTAGACCGGATCGAGCGGGAGGCCGAGTCGCGCTGCGAGGACTTCGGGCGAGACCGGGTCCGGGTTGGTCGTGAAGCTGCCCGCATCGCGCGGCAGGGTTGGATCGAGCGTCAGATAATAGCCGCCGTCGGCGAGACTGTCGCCGAACACTATCATGCGGTTATAGGTCTCGCTCGCCGCGACGCTGGTCGAGCCGGCAGTCTGTGCCTGGCCCGGACTCGCGAAACTCAGCGCGGTCCCGACCAGCAACGCCGTATAGGTCGTCTTCATGATGTCCTCTCCCCGGCGGCGAGGGATCATTGTCCTTCGCTCGACCGGGAGTGTCGGAGCCGGTTACGGCTGCGTCAATAGACTGTCGCTTAGGGGTGGCGGACCGTTCAGACGAACAGCCCGACCAGCAGATAGGTGCCTGCGCCGATCAATCCCGCGGCTGGCAGCGTCAGCGTCCAGGCGACGACGATGTTGCTGGCCACGTTCCAGCGGACCGCGGACAGGCGCCGCGCCGCACCCACGCCGACGATCGAGCCAGTGATAGTGTGCGTCGACGATACCGGGATGCCCCAGAAGGTCGCGGCGAACAGCGTGATCGCGCCGCCGGTCTCCGCGCAGAAGCCCTGCGCCGGGGTAAGCCGCGTGATCTTGGAGCCCATCGTGTGGACGATCCGCCAGCCACCCGACAGCGTGCCGAGCGCCATCGCGGCCTGGCAGGACAGCACGACCCAGAGCGGCACGTGGAATTCGCCGCCGAGCAGGCCCTGCGAGTAGAGCAGCACCGCGATGATCCCCATCGTCTTCTGCGCGTCATTGCCGCCATGGCCGAGCGAATAGAGTGCGGCCGAGATCAGCTGGAGCTTGCGGAAGCGCTTGTCGACGCCGAGCGGGGTGAGCTTGAGGCTCGTCCAGGCGACGATCAGCACGAGCACCAGCGCGAGCATCAGGCCGATCGCGGGCGACGCGAAGATCGCAACGACGGTCTTGATCACGCCGCTCCAAACGATCGCACCGAAACCGATCTTGGCGATGCCGGCCCCCAGGAGCCCGCCGATCAGCGCGTGGCTGCTGCTCGACGGGATGCCGAGCACCCAAGTGATGACGTTCCACGCGATCGCGCCAATCAGCGCAGCGAAGATCACCTGCGCGTCGATGACGTGTGCCTGGACGATCCCGGTGCCGACGGTCTGCGCGACGTGAAGCCCGAAGACGGCGAACGCGATGAAGTTGAAAAACGCTGCCCAGAGGACGGCGTATTGCGGCTTCAGCACGCGCGTCGAGACGACGGTGGCGATCGAGTTCGCCGCGTCGTGCAGGCCGTTCAGGAAGTCGAACAGCAGCGCTATGCCGATGAGGCCGATGAGGAGTGGGAGCGAGAGGATCATGCGGCTGCGCTCTGCGGCGCGGTCATGATGCCCACCGCCGCTCGCCCGACCACGTTACCACCCCGGCGAAGGCCGGGGCCCAGTTGGAGAAGTCGCAGTAACAGCGCAACGTCCTCGGTTATTGCCGTCCCCCAACTGGGCCCCGGCCTTCGCCGGGGTGGGGCACCTATCGATGACTGACTATCAAGCATGGTCGATGACCAGCCCCTGGATCTCGTTGGCCACATCCTCGAAGCGGTCGACGATCTTTTCCAGGCTGCTGTAGATCTCGCGGTTGATGATGAAGGTCATCGGGTCCGCACTGATCTTCGACGCCTGGAACAGCGCGCGCAGGCCCGTGTCGTGGATATCGTCGGCATGCCCCTCGATCTGGATCAGCCGCGCAGTCAAATCGTGCAACCGCCCCGCATTGGTGCCGAGCGACCGCAGCAGCGGAATAGCCTCCGCGGTGATCCGCGCGGCCTCGACGATGATACCCGCCATGTCGCGCATCTGCGGCGAGAACTCGGTCACCTCGTACAGCGCGATCGCGTTCGCCGTGCCGTTCATCTGGTCGATCGCGTCGTCCATCACGCCGATCAGGTCCGTGATCGCGCTGCGGTCGAACGGCGTCACGAACACGCGGCGGACGTCCTGGAGGACCTCGCGCGTAATATCGTCGGCCTCGTGCTCGCGCTTGACGATCTCGGCGATCTGACCCTCGATCGAGCCTTCGCCGTGGAGCAGCCGTGCAAGCGCATCGGCGCCGGCGACCAGGGTCGCGGCATGCGCGTCGAACAGTTCGAAGAACCGTCCCTGCTTCGGCATCAGCGACTGGAACCAGCCCAGCATCGGAATTCTCCTTTTCGCACTCGTGCGCACGACGGGTAAGATACGTTGCGCGAACGACGCCGGGATCGGCGGTTCGCGGAAAGCAGCGATCAGCGCCTTCAGGCCGGGCTCATTGACAGCGTCTGCCGCACGATCAAGCGTAAACCAGCGTGTGTCACGCTGATGACGCTCGGGCCAGTCGTCGACCTGCTCGACGAACGCGAGCGGAAACACCGTCACGATCATGTCGCGGTAGCGGCCGGTGCGGCGGCGTTTGCGGTAGCCGAACTCGCCGACCGCGGTGGGGCAGGGGATGCCGCGGATGCCGGCTTCCTCATACGCTTCCTGCGCGGCCGCCTCGTGGCTGGCCAGACCGACGATCGGATTGCCCTTGGGGATCACCCAGCGCCCGGTATCGCGGGAAGTGATCAACATCACCCGAGCGTGGCCGTCGGCGTCGATCACATAGGGAAGTGCCGCAATCTGCTGGATAATTCGGGTCCTTATGGGCGCGGAGTCGCGGCGAATGGCAGCAGCTTATACGGCGCGATAGGGCAAGGACAGGGGGCTGCTGCGTCAGGCTCGACGCGCTTACGGCGGCGCAATTCCGTCCCATTCCCGGACGGGTCTGGTTTAACCATTTTTGCGACTGGTCGAATTGGTAAACGCCGCGTTAACGTTTGCATCATGACCAGACGCCTAGTCCTCACCAACGAAGCCGCCCGCCATCCGCTGCGTCGGTCTTTGCCGCCGCCGGTAGTCGCGACTGCGAAGAACGACGATCACGACGTGAAACTGTTTTTCCTAAGCTTCGCGGCGTTCTTCACCTGCTTCTACAGCTTCATTTTCTGACAACATGCCGTTCGCCCTGAGCGAAGTCGAAGGGCACGTCCCGGGTGAAGGTGCTTCGACTTCGCTCAGGGCGAACGGATTTGGGTGTGAGGTTATCCCCTCAACGTCGGCAAGCATCCGACGGCATCGTCGTTACACGCGCGGTGCAGCTTCTGCGCCAGCCAAGCCGAGACCAGGCACATCGCCGCGACCAGGAACAGCATGTCCTCCGGCGTCACGCCCATCGCGGTAATGCCGATCACCAGAATCGAACCGATCGTCATCGCGCCCGAATTGACGACATTGTTCGCCGCGACGGTCCGCGCAGTCTGGTCCTTCTCGACGGTCGTCGTCAGGAACGCATAGAGCGGCACGACGAACATTCCGCCGGTGATCGCGATTGCTAGCAGCGTCGCGAGCACGGGGATCGCGCCCGGCTGATGAATGAAGCCCGCCCAGTCGTAATATTGCCCCGCCGGTGCAGGCGTCCAGTTCCGCGCCAGGAACGAGAACAGCACGACGAAGCCGCCCATCGCGATCACCGATGCCGGCGAGAACTTCGCCGAGATCCGCCCTCGCAGCATCGAGTTGATCACGACCGACCCGATCGCGACTCCGACCGAGAACACCGCGATCACGAAGCTGGCGACTCGCTCGTCGGCGGTCAGCACGTTCTTCACCAAGGGCGGGAAGACGATGATCAGAACCGCGCCGATCGTCCAGAAGAAGCTGATCGCGACGATCGCGAGAAACAGCCGCGGGATGTGCAGCGTCGCGCTGATCAATCGCCACGATGCCGTGAACGGGTTGTAGTCGAGCTTCAGCGGCGGCCCTTCGCGGGGTGCGGGGGGCACCTGCCGGCCCGCGAACCAGCCGACCAGCGCGACGATCAACACGCTGGCGGCGGCGCCCTCGATCGGGATCCAGCCTGCGGTGACGGTGCCAAGCAGGATTGCGAGATACGTCCCGGCCTCGACGAGGCCCGTGCCGCCAAGCACGTCGCACGGTTTCAGATGCTGCGGCAGGATCGCGTATTTGATCGGTCCGAAGAACGTCGAATGCACGCCGAGGCACAGCACGGCGCCGAGCATGAGCCCGATTCCCAGCGACGGATGCCCGAAGCGCGCGACCATCAGTCCGGTCGCGCCGAGCAGCATGATGCCGATCTCGACCGTCTTGACGATCCGGATGATCCGCGCCTTGTCGCGACTATCCGCCAATTGCCCGGCGAGCGCGGACAGCAGGAAGAACGGCAGGATGCCGAGTCCCGTCGCCAACGCGTTGAAGTTCGCCTCCATCTTCGGGTCGTTGAAGACCGCATAGGTGGCGAACAGGACCATCGAAGTCTTGAACAGGTTGTCGTTGAACGCGCCGAGAAACTGCGTGGTGAACAGGGGCAGGAAGCGACGTTGCTTCAGCAACCCGAGGGCATTGAGCATGCGAGAAATCGCCCAGATCGTTGCGAAAATACGCCAAACCCTTAGCCCAGCGCCATGCGCACGCCAACGCTTAAACCGGTTTCGCCGCGCGACCGACCGGTATAGAGGTAGTGGGTGCTGAGCTTGCCTAACCTCCTGACATTGTCGCGGATCGTCGCGGTGCCCCTGCTGGTCTGGTTCCTGTGGTGGCCCGACTGGGAGGCAGGGTACGGCATCGCCTTCGTGCTGTATTGCCTGATGGGCATCACCGATTATTTCGACGGCTACCTCGCGCGGTCGAGCGGCGCGGTGTCGCGGCTGGGGATTTTCCTCGATCCGATCGCCGACAAGATCATGGTCGCGGCGGTGATCCTGATCCTGGTCGGCACGCGCGATATCGCCGGCATCCATGTGATCGCCGCGCTGGTCATCCTGCTGCGCGAGATCGCCGTGTCGGGGCTGCGCGAGTTCCTGGCGCAGGTGCAGGTGTCCGTGCCCGTGTCGCAGCTCGCCAAGTGGAAGACGACGCTACAGCTCGTGTCGCTGGGCGGCATCATCCTTGGTGGCGCGGTGCCTGATATGATCTGGGTCCATACCGTCGGCATCGTCGCGCTGTGGGGCGCGGCCGTCCTAACGTTGCTGACCGGATGGGATTACCTCCGCGTCGGCCTGAAGCACATGGACTGAAAATGACGGTACGGATGGTGTATTTCGCCTGGGTGCGCGAGCGCATCGGCACGGGCGAAGAATCGGTCGAGCCGCCTGCGAGCGTAGTGACGGTGGCCGATCTGGTCGACTGGCTGGCGGAAACGAGCGAGGCACACGCGGGCGCGTTCGAGAACCGCTCGCGGTTGCGCGCAGCGATCGATCAGGACTTCGTCTCGCTCGATACGCCGATCGGTCGGGCGCAGGAGATTGCGATCTTCCCACCGGTGACCGGCGGATGATCCATATTTCGGTCCAGCAGTCGCCGATCGATATCGCGGCTGAAATGACGCGCGCCGAGGCGGCAGGGGCCGGCGCGGTGGCGACGTTCACCGGCCTCGTACGTGCGGACGATGGCGTCGGTACGCTCGAACTCGAACATTATCCCGGTGCGACCGAAGCGGCGTTGCTGAAGGTTGCCGAGGGCGCGATCGAACGCTGGCAGCTAAGCGGCGCGATCATCGTGCACCGGGTCGGGCCGATGCATCCGGGGGAGCGCATCGTGTTCGTCGCGGCGACGGCGGCGCACCGCGGCGCGGCGCTGGAGGCCTGCGCGTATTTGATCGATCGGCTGAAGACCGATGCGCCATTCTGGAAGCGTGAGACGCGTGGTGCGACGGCTAGCTGGGTCGAAGCTCGCGATGGCGATCATGCCGCTGCTGTTCGGTGGGATAAGCCGGAGGCCTAAACCAAAGGTTGTTCTCCCGCGAAGGCGGGAGCCCAGACTGGGTCCCCGCCTTCGCGGGGAAACAAAGGGGGCTGCACTCCCTAATGGAGTTGCAGCCCCCTCAGATCAGCCGAGCTTCGGAACGCTCATGCCATTGGTCAAGTGGACGACGCCATTCGTCTCCTTGATGTCGGCCGTATCGACATACGCCTTGATCCCGGCGGTGTCGGTCAGCTCGATGTTGCCGTTCGGGCCAAGCGAGGCGATAAGCGGTTGCCCGGCGAGCGTCGTCAGCGTGGCCTTGCCACCACCAGCAGTGATCTGCGCCTTAAGCTGGTCCGACGTGATCGCACCGGCGACGACGTGATACTTGATGATCGTCGCGAGCGTCGGTGCGGATTCAGGCTTCAACAGCGTGTCGAGCGCACCGGCGGGCAGACGGGTGAACGCCTCGTCGCTCGGGGCGAACACGGTGAACGGGCCGGGGCCTGCGAGCGTCGTCTGCAACTTTGCCGCGGTCACCAGCTTGGTCAGCGTCGCGCGGTTCGGCAACGTCGGCAGCGCAGCGGCGATCGTGGTCGTCGCCGCGGCGGTCGGCGCGGCCGGCACTGCGCCAGCAGGCGCGGTCTGCGGCGTTGCAGGTGCAACTGGCGTGGTCGTCTGTGCAGTCGCACCAGCGGCAAAGATAAGGCTCGATGCGGCTGCAATCAGAAGGTTCGTCTTAACAGTCATCTGCGACTCCAAATATCATTGATGGGACGGTTATAAGCTCAAAAGAAAATCTAGGGACGCGTCCGGTTCGTCTGCAATGTTTTCGCGGACCAGCCGCGGCATCTATGCGACGAACCGAGCCTTAAGCCTTGCGGATCAGCTCAGTTTCGGCACGATTACGCCATTGACGACGTGCACGACGCCGTTCGACTGACGCACGTCGGCGGTCTCGATATAGCTCTTGTTACCGTTGACGTCGGTCAGCGCGATGACTGCGCCGACCAGCGTCGCGGTGATCGGGTCGCCCTCGACCGTCGTCAACGTCGCCGTACCGCCGCCGGCCGCGATGCGCTGGCGAAGATCGTCCGCGGTGATCGCCCCCGACACGACGTGATACGTCAGGACCTTCGTCAGCGAAGCCTTGTTCTCCGGCTTCAGCAACGTATCGACCATGCCCGGTGCGAGCCGGCCGAACGCGTCGTTGGTCGGCGCGAACACCGTGAACGGCCCCGGACCCGAGAGCGTGCCGACCAGATCGGCGGCCTTCACCGCAGCGACCAGCGTCGACAGGTTGGGGGCGGCGGACGCGTTGTCGACGATCGTCCGCGTGGCCATCATCGGCACGCCGCCGACCGTGGGATTGGCGACCGCAGGCGGGCCGTTCGGCACCGCCAGCGCGGGATTGGTCGACGGACTGGCCACGTCGTCCTTCGATTTGCCACTGCACGCCGCGAGCGCCAGTGCGCTCGTCATCAGCAGTAGCGGAAGCGTCTTCGACATCATCGGGTCTCCAGCGGGAACTCGCGAAACATACGATCGAACGCCGAGTTGGTTGCGCATCCGTGCCAATCTCACGGCGAGCCGAGCCGGTTACTGAACGTCGGCCAGCGCCTTCGCCATCAATCGAAAGTCCTTTTCCCGCGGGCTCGCCCGCCGCCAGACCAAGGCGATTTTCCGCACCGCGTTGATCTCGTCGAGCGGCCTGGCCGTAATATTGGTGTTGTCGAGGATGCCGGCCTTCAGCGCCATCTCAGGCAGCATCGTGATGCCAAGCCCGTTGTCGACCATCTGCACGATCGTGTGCAGCGACGTGCCCAGCATTGTCGCCTCCGCGCGCAATTCCGGCCGGTTGCATGCACCAAGCGCGTGATCCTTGAGGCAATGCCCATCCTCGAGCAGCAGCAACCGCGTCTCGTCGATCGCCGACGCCGGGATCGCGGGCAGCGCGGTCGGCTCCTCGCCCGACGGATAGGCGACGAACAGACGATCCTCGAACAGCGTCTCGGACGTCACTTCGCCGCACGCATAGGGAAGCGCGAGCAGCACGCAGTCGGTCCGGCCATTGTGCAACCCCTCGCACGCCGGACCACTAGGCTCCTCGCGCAGGAACAGCTTGAGGTCGGGATAGTCCTTCCGCAACCGCGGCAGGATCCTCGGGAGCATGAACGGCGCGATCGTCGGGATGACGCTCATCCGCATGTCGCCCGACAGCGGCTGGCCGGCGGCGCGCGCCATGTCACCCAGTTCCTCCGCCTCGCGCAGCACGCGCCGTGCCTTGTCGGCGATCCCGTCGCCTAGCGGCGTGAACCGCACGACTCGCCGGGTGCGCTCGACAAGCACCACGCCGATCAGCGTTTCGAGCTCGCGCAGCCCCGCCGACAGCGTCGATTGCGTCACGAAACACGCCTCCGCAGCACGTCCGAAATGGCCGTGGTCCTTCAGCGCAACCAGATATTGCAACTGTTTCAACGTGGGTAGGTAGGTCGCAGCCATTAATCGCCTCTATCGATCATCAGGTGATAAATAGAGCGTTGGATCGATTACACCAGTCCCCTATACCGCATTGCACAACGACCGAGCGGGACAACCGCCGCGCTTGAGGATGCCTGGAGCCAATTATTTCCAGGAGGCTTCCATCATGTTGACCATCGGCGACCAGTTCCCATCGATGACCATTCCCGTCCAGCAGGGCGTTGCCGCACTGCCCGCCGGCGAGACGCTCGACCTGACGACCGCCTATCCCGGCAAGTGGAAGGTGCTGTTTTACTGGCCGAAGGATTTCACCTTCGTCTGCCCGACCGAGATCGTCGGCTACAGCGACATTCGCGGCGATTTCGAAGACCGCGACGCCGTGCTGATCGGCGCGTCGACCGACACCGCGCACGTCCACCTCGCCTGGCGCAAGTCGGACGCGGACCTTGCCGCAGCGGACTTCCCGTGGCTTGCGGATAACGGCGCGAAGCTCGCCGACGCGCTCGGCATCGTCGACAAGAACGAGCATGTCGCGTTCCGTGCGACCTTCATCATCGATCCGGACAACGTCATCCAGGCGGTCCAGGTCAACGGCCTGAACGTCGGCCGCAACCCCGCCGAGACGCTCCGCGTGCTCGACGCGCTGCAGACCGACGAACTCTGCCCGTGCAACTGGAACAAGGGCGACGACGTCCTCCAGCTCGCTGCCTGATCTATCGGGAGCGGGCTTGAACGCCCGCTCCCATTTCTTCCGTCACCCCAGCGAAAGCTGGGGTCTCTTCGTAACGGGGAGACCCCAGCTTTCGCTGGGGTGACGCTTTTCTGGACTGGAACCCATTCATGTCACTCAAGGAATTCGCGGGCACGCTGCCCGATTACGCCAAGGACATCCGCCTCAACGTCGGCTCGCTGCTGAACGAGACGCACCTCACCGACCAGCGCAAATACGGCCTGCTGCTCACCTGCGCGCACGGCTCGGGCTACAAGCCGCTGGTCGAGGCCGCCGAAGCCGAATGCGCGCCAAAGCTCTCGCCCGAGGCCGCGAACGCAGCGCGTGCGGCCGCCGCGGTGATGGCGATGAACAACGTCTATTACCGGTTCACGCACCTCGCCGGGAACCAGGAATACCGCAACATGCCGGCCAAGCTGCGCATGAACGTGATCGGGCAGCCCGGCATCGACAATGTCGACTTCGAGCTGTTCAGCCTGGCCGTGTCGGCGATGAACGGCTGCGGCATGTGCATCGACAGCCACGAGCAGATCCTGAAGAAGGCTGGCGTGACCGCGGAAGCGATCCAGACCTCGGTCCGGATCGGCGCGGTGATGGCCGCGGTCGCCACGGTCCACGCAACGCTTTGACTTCTGTCCCCCTCCCGCTTGCGGGAGGGGTTAGGGGAGGGGCTTCTCTTCCAACCGCGCCGGCGTATCGAGGCCAGCCCCTCCCCCGACCCCTCCCGCGAGCGGGAGGGGAGTTGGGTCAGTGCCAGATCGCGCGGTAGAGCCCGAACAAGCTCGTGATCGTCAGAATCACCCCCACCAGCACCATCAACGTCTTGGCCGGCACGCGCTTCGCCAGCATCGCCCCGAACGGCGCCGCCAGCACGCCCCCGATCAGCAACCCCACCGTCGCCTGCGTGAACGCCGCCCAACCCAGCTGCGTAATGAACGTCGCCGAGATCGTCGCGGTCAGGAAGAACTCGGCCGTATTCACCGTGCCGATCGTGGTCCGCGGCGATGCGCCCTGCACCAGCAGGTTCGAGGTCACCACCGGTCCCCAGCCACCACCGCCCGCCGCATCGAGAAACCCGCCGACCAGCCCGAGCGGCTCGACGATCTTCGGCTCCTTCTGCTTCGGCGGATAGCGAAGCCCGCGGTACAGCAGGTACACGCCGATCGACGTCAGATAGGCGAGGATGAACGGTTTCGCCGTGCTCGCATCGATGTTCGACAGCACGTACGCCCCCAGCACGCCGCCGATCACGCCCGGGATCATCAACCGCAGGAACAGCGTCCAGTTGACGTTCTTGTGCAGCACATGGCTGATCCCCGACACCGCGGTGGTGAAGGTCTCGACGGTATGGACGCCCGCCGAGGCCGCTGCCGGCGGCACGCCGACCCACAGCAGCAGCGTGTTCGAAATCACCCCGAACGCCATCCCCAGCGCGCCATCGACGATCTGCGCGGCGAACCCGACCAGGATGAAGGGCAGGAGCGTCTCGAAACTCAAGGTCGTCAGGTCGAACATCGGCATCCCCTCAATATGGCGCCTAAACTGCACAGCGCGGGCTTATCCCACAACAAAGATAGGCTTTACCCCGATCCCGGCAGTCCGATGTGGCGGCCTGAGGCGGCCCTTGCGCCCGGTTCTGGAAATCGGCGGTTCGATACCCTAGATACGGAAATCGCGAAGGGGACTGCGGATGTCGAGCGGATTACTGGCCTATCTGGATTCGATCCGCGCCCGCGATCCCGCCCCGCATTCGCGCGCTGAAATCATGCTGTACCCCGGCGTCTGGGCGCTTGGTTATCATCGTATCGCGCACCGTCTGTACAAGGCGAAACTCTATTTCCTCGCGCGCTGCGTCAATCACTGGTCGCGCTTCACGACCGCGATCGACATTCATCCCGGCGCGACGATCGGCCGCAATTTCTTTATCGACCACGGCTTCGTCGTGATCGGCGAGACCGCGGAAATCGGCGACGACGTCACGATCTACCAATGCGTCACGCTTGGCGGTACCAGCCCCGACAACGGCGTGCAGGGCAAGCGCCATCCGACCATTTCCGACGGCGCAATCATCGGCTCGGGCGCGCAGGTGCTGGGGCCGATCACGCTCGGCAAGCGCTCGCGCGTCGGCGCCAACGCGGTCGTTACGCGCGACGTGCCGGCGGGGACGACGGTCGTCGGCATCCCCGCCCGCGCGACCACGATCGAGGGTGGCAACGCACCCGAGATGCCGCGGTTCGTGCCCTATGGTACGCCGTGCAGCGAGTCGTTCGATCCCGCGACGCAGAAGATGGAGATCATGCGTTGCGAGCTCGAGACGATGCGCAAGCGGCTCGACGCGTTGCTCGCCGATGGTCTTCCCGAGGATCGACGCGACCGCGCATGATGGTGGATAATTGATGGGCGTCGTACCCTTTCCGATACCGTCCAAAGCGACGCAGGTCGGCTTCGAACGCCTCGAACTCAACCGGATCCTCGACCTCTACGGCCGGATGGTCGCAGCGGGGCATTGGCGAGATTACGCGATCGATCTCGGCAAGGACGCCGCCGTTTTCGCCGCCTTCCGTCGCGCCGCCGAGCGGCCTGAATTCAGGATCGAGAAACGCCCGTCGTTGCGCAACAAACAGGGCATGTGGGCTCTGATCGGCGAGGGCGGCGCGGTAGTGAAGCGCGGCCATGAGCTTGGCCCGGTGCTGGCCCCGGTAGAACGCCGCTTCATGAAGCTCGTCGAGGACTGAGTTCCCGTCATCCTGACGAAAGTCAGGATCCAGAGTTACAAAGGACGTCGCGCGTTACTCTGAATGTGATTTTCATCAGGATGACGGGAGGCGGTCCGCCCGCCATCGGCGGACTGCCTTCCCCACTAGATCACGCCCGCGGGATCAAAGCCCCCACGACAGACGGATATACCCGAACTGCCCCGGCACATCATACGTGGTTGGATCATAGTTCGGCCCGGTGCAGCTGAAGCAGGCCGGCGGGTCTTGGTTGAACACGTTGTTGACGCCGATCGTCAGGCCCAACCGGTTCTCCAGCCAGCCCGGCGCCAACGTTAGCTGGACGTCGCCGTAGAAGGTGCTGTCGAGCTTTTTACCATCGGCTTCCTTCACGCTGTTGATGTAGCGCCCGGTGAACGACGCGCGCGCCGCGCCGATATCCCAGTCGACTACCGCATTGCCCTTGAACTTCGGGTAGGACTGGTCGGGGAAGCCGCGCGTCGTGCCGCGGTAGTCGGTGGTGGTGAAGCCCGTCGCCGCCGGGAACGTCTCGGTGTATTTCAACAGGATGTTGCCGTTGAGCGACAGCCCGAACGTCCCCGCCGAGGTGCGTGGCGAGCGATAGATCGCGGTCACGTCGACACCGCGCGTGCGGATCCCGCCGATATTCTGCAACTGCGCATTGATCCGCGAGATCAATCCGTTCGAGGTCCGGGTGATCGCCGCGCAACTCAGCGCATCGCCGGTTTCCGCGCACCGGCTCAGCGTTAGCTGTGCCGCGACCGGTGCGATCGCGTCGCTCACCTTGATGTCGTAGTAATTGCCCTCGAGGCTCAGCTGGCTCGCAAAGCCGCTGGTTCGAGCCCAGTTCGGCGCATAGACGCCGCCGAACAGCCAGGTCCGCGAGGTTTCCGGCTTCAACGCGCTGTTGCCGCCGGTCAGCACGCCCAGCTGGCCGCCATTGGGCTCCTGGTAACTGCCGTTCGCGGGTACGCCGTTCGCGGTGCAGTTCGCCCGCACCGTGGCCGAGCTCTGATACGGCGACCCGGCGACGTTGGTGCAGGGATCGTCGATCGGCGCATCCGACCGCGATTCCGCCCCGAACAACTCGCCGATGCTCGGGGCGCGGAACCCCTGCGCATAGGAGGCACGGAACAGCAGGTCGCTGACCGGCTTCCACAGGCCGCTGCCGGTATAGGTCGTGTTGCTGCCACTCGTCGAATAGTTCGAATGCCGCACCGCGCCGCCGACTTCGAGCGAGTGGATCAACGGGGTGTCGTGGATCAGCGGCACGCGCAGCTCGGCATAGACCTCGTCCGAGTTGAAATGGCCGCGCGCGGGCTGCGCCGGAATGTCCGCGCCAAGCCCTGCGGTGATCAGCGGGTCGGGCGTGAAGCTGCCATATTGAACGCGGTGCTCATACCCTGCGGCGATACCGACCGGGCCGGCGGGCAGGTTGAACAGGTCGCCGGAGATGTTGGCAGTATAATCCTCCAGGCTCTGCGAACTGCGCGCGCGCTCGTCGAATGCGATATAGGCGAGCATCGCCGGCGTCACCGAGCCGGCCCCGCCGAAGATGTTGAACGGGACGCATGCGCCGGTGCAATTCGCGACCGGGCCGAGCGCCTGTTGCAGCAACGCCGCATTGATGTTGCCGGTGAACAGCTGCTTGGCATCGTTGAAGCCCAGGACAGCGTTGGCATCCCAGTAGAATTTACGGCTGCCGACCATGAACGAGCCATCGAGCGTCGCGGTCGCCGACATCGTGTCGACGGTCTGCGTATAGGTGCGCTGCCCCGCTTCGACGAGACGACGACGCACCGTCGAGTAATTCGCCGGCGCATTGCCCGCGCCGCCCGCCGACAGCGTATAGCCGAACGGGTTGTACGGGTTGGTCGCATCGATCGAGATGGTATCGAGCAGATTGCCGTTGCCCGCATCGGGCCCGACGAACAGCGGCAGGAACGCCGCCTGATTCTGCGAATTGCGCCGCGTGTAGTTCATCTTCACGCGCAGGTTCACGCTGTCGGTCAACTCCTGCTTGGCGCTGACGAAGAAGCCGTAGCGCTCCGATGGCGTCAGGAAATAGTTGAAGGGTGCGAAGTTGAAGCGGTCCGAGGTCGTGAGCAGACGGTAGTCGCTGTTCGCGCCTGTGGGGTTCGCCGCGTCGTAGCGCGGCCGGCCGAGGATCGGTGCCGACTTTAGCGTAAGCGCCGCGCCGGTGAGCTGGACATAGCCGTTCACCGTCGCGCTCGAACAACCGCCGATCGGATCGGTGCAGCTCGTCTGGCCAGGGTTGGGGAATTGCGAGATCGCGCGGTCGCCGGTGCGGACCGCTTCCTGCTTCACGTAACTCCCGCCGAACACCACGCTCGTCCGCGGCGCCTGGATCCCGTAGCTGACGTTATAGTCCTGCGTATGCCCGTCGCCCTGACGGAACGTACCGAACTGCGCGGAGGCCTTGAGCCCTTTCTGCTGCGACTTGGTGATGATGTTGACGACGCCGGCCAGCGCGTCCGAGCCATAGAGTGGCGACTGGCCCGACTGGAGGATCTCGATCCGCTCGATCGAGCCGACCTGGATCGTGTTGAGATCGACCGTCGAGGGAATCCCGCTCGCCGACGCGCCGTTGACGAAGCGCAGGCCGTCGACCAGCACCAGCGTCCGCTTGGCGGTGAGATAGCGCAGGTCGATCTCGGCCGACCCTGCGCCCACGCCGCCGCCATCAGGCGGATTGCCGATGTTCCCCGAATTATTGGCCTTCGAATTGAGCCCGCCGGCCGCGCTTGGCAGCCGCTGGAGCACGTCGGCAACCGACGACAGCCCGGTCCGCTGGATCGATTCCGCATCGACCGTGATGACCGGCGAAGGCTGCGACAGCGGATCGCGACGGATACGCGATCCGGTGACGACGATCTCTTCCCCGCTGGTCTGATCGACGGGTGCTGTGGCCTCCGCCGCGGGTGTCGTGACGGTTTGCGCCTGGACCGGCGCCGCCGCTAGCATCGTCGCCAGGGCCAAACTACCGACGCTGGCATATTTGCCCGAATGTCTGCCCGGATATCTGAACGTCTTCACTGCACGCATGAACCATCCCCCTGTTCGTGTTTCCGCACCGCATCCGCTCTTATATTTTGTATACGAATGATGGCTCAGGGGCGTAACGAAGCAAGGTAATATCGCCGTGTG
Organism: Sphingomonas sp. PP-F2F-A104-K0414; assembly: GCF_004340945.1. Taxonomy (GTDB): domain Bacteria; phylum Pseudomonadota; class Alphaproteobacteria; order Sphingomonadales; family Sphingomonadaceae; genus Sphingomonas. The sequence continues at coordinate 297,114 of NZ_SLYD01000004.1, read as the reverse complement.
TAACAATTTTGTTGCGAAATGTGGCTGGTGTGTTGCGCAGATGCCACGTTTGGCGAGTTAGACGAGCACCGGTGCGCTCGCCCGGTCGGCTTCGCCGAATACGCGCAAATAACGGGCGATTTCGGAGGGTTCGCCGGTCGCCTTGGCGGGATTATCCGACAGCTTCACCGCAGGGCGCCCGTTCGCCTCGATCACCTTGCAGACCAGCGAGATCGGCTCCAGCGCCGCCGCGCCATCGGGATCGCAGCCGCGGAAGTCGTTGGTCAGGTTGGTCCCCCAGCCAAAGCTCATCCGCACGCGCCCATGGAAATGGCCATACACCTGCTCGATCGTGTCGATGTCCATCCCGTCGGAGAAGATCAGCAGCTTGGTCTTCGGATCGACGCCCTGTTGCTCCCACCAGCGGATGATCTGCTCGCCACCCGCGATCGGCGGCGCGCTGTCGGGGCGGAACCCGGTCCACTCCGCCAGCCAGTGCGGCGCGTTGCGCAGGAACGTGGTCGTCCCGAACGCATCGGGCAGCGCGATCAGGAGGTTGCCGTTATAATGCTGCCGCCAATGCTCGAGCACGCGGTACGGCGCGTCGGCCAGCTCGGCATCGCTCTCGGCCAGTGCGGCGGTCACCATCGGTAGTTCGTGCGCGTTGGTACCGATCGCATCCAGATCCGCATCCATCGCCAGCAGCACGTTCGAGGTGCCGATGAACCGGTCGCCAAGCCCTTCCTTGAGCGCCTCGACGCACCAGCGCTGCCACAGGAATCCATGCCTCCGACGCGTGCCGAAATCCGACAGGACGAGGTCGGGCAGCTCGCGCAACCGCTCGACCTTCTCCCACAGCTTTGCCTTCGCACGCGCGTAAACGATATCGAGTGCGAACCGGCCGCGATCGCGCAGGGCCGCACGCGATTTCAACTCGTTGATGATCGTCAGCGCGGGAATCTCCCACATCGTCGTGTGCGTCCACGGGCCGTCGAAATGGAGCTCGTACTGGCCATCGACCTTCCGCAGATCATAGGCGGGCAGCTGGAACTCGGCGAGCCAGGCGAGGAACTCGGGTCCGAACATCTTCTGCTTGCCGTAGAAGCTGTTGCCCGCGAGCCAGATCAGCTCCTTCTTCGCGAACCGCAGCGTCCGCGCGTGATCGAGCTGCGCGCGCAGTTCGGCCTCATCAACGATCTCCGCCAGCCGCACCGTCTTGGTCCGGTTGATCAGTGCGAAGGTGGCATGCACGTCCGGATAGACCTGCCGGATCATCTGCAACATCAGCAGCTTGTAGAAATCGGTGTCGAGCAGGCTGCGCACGATCGGATCGAGCCGGAAATTGTGATTGTACGTCCGGGTGGCGATATCGGTCACGGCCATGCGCGCGGGCTCCTGCGTTGCTTGGGGGTTGCGGGTGTCCGAGATGACGCGAGTGTGTCAAGCAGCGGGCGAAGGAGACGGGCGATGGCGCGGTTTGTGGTCGTGGTGGATACGCAGTGGGATTTCATGGCGGAGGGCGGCGCGCTGAGCGTCGCGGGCGCGGCGGCGTTGGTCGGGCCGATGCAGGTTTGGCTGTCGGCTTTGCAGCCCGGTGAAACCTCAGGCGTCCTCTTCACCTTCGACACGCATTTCCGCGAAACTTACGCCGCGTCGCCCGAGGCGGCGATGTTCCCGATCCACTGCGTCCGGGGGACGCGAGGGTGGGAGAACATGCTCGATGTGGCGTTGCTCGATCCGGCGATCCCGGCATGGCGGATCGAGAAGGGGGTGTTCGACATGTGGGCCGAACCGGGGCTCGCGATCGAAGACGCACGCGATGCGAGCCGGACGATTCCCCGCGAAGAGTTCTTCGATCGCCTTGCCGCGCAACGGATTACTGACGTCACGGTCATCGGCGTCGCTGCGGACTATTGCGTCCGGTGGGCTGTCGAAGGTCTGGTCGATCGCGGTTTTGCGGTACGCGTTCCGGCCGCATTGACGCGGGGAATCGAGCGCCAGATCGACACGGTCGCAGCACAAGATTTCGTCGGCAAGCGCCTGGAGATTTCGGCCGAACCAGCCTGACGCCACGCGTTCGTGCGCGCGCGGCGCAGGCTACGATCCTTCACGCGCGATCAATTGTCCCGCGTTTCGAATGGTGCCCTCGACCGGCGTAGCGTCGGTATGTGCTCGAAATACTGCGGACAAGATTGGCGCGCAAAACTGCATCTGGGGATCTCGGAGGGCAGTTTCATGCAGCACCAGTCAATATCGTCGCCCGAATGCGCGATCGGGCGTCATGCGCCGCGTTCGCGTCATCGGGATGTCCTGAGCGAACCGATCCAGCGATCCGCCTGTCGCCGGTGCGGTGCGACGATCGTCAAATCGGCGGTCAGCCGACGCTGGGTCATCTCCGGACTGCTCGGGTGAGATGCCCGAATTCATTATCAAAAGGGGAAAGACATGACGCCAAGGATAGTGCCGATGCTTGCACTGCTGATGGGAATGCCGGGTATTGCCAGTGCGCAGACGCAGCGGGCAGGGCCACCAAGGATCGACGTCGTGACGCTGCAACGGCGCGAGGCGGACGACATGGCGCTTCTGCTGCAGCTGCGGGCGGCGCAACGTCCGGCACTCGACGCATTTCTGCAGTCATTCGCACCGCCGCCGGCAATGCCGCACGGGGACAAGATGCGTGAGGCGATGCCGTCGGACGGTTTCGAGCAGCATTTGCAACGCATGACGGAGATGACGGCACAGCGCGCGGCCGATGACACCCGGCGCATCGCCGCGGCGCGAAGCTTCTATGATGGCCTGGATACGAAACAGCGCGCCGCGTTCGAGGCGTTGATGCGTCTACGTCACGGCCCCGCGATGATGGGCCCTCCCATGATGAGACCCCCGATGATGGGCCCCTCCACGATGGGACCGCCGATGATGAGGGCCATGCCGGGTGGCCCGATGCGCGATCCCGACGGTGGCCCATTCCTCGACGGCCCAGCGGCTGGCGGCGTGCCGTCGCACGCAGGTTCGTCACAGCAACTGCCAAAGGGCCCGGGCAGCGACCAGTAGGACGATGCTCAACTGACGGGACCTCGATGAACCTTCGTTATCAGGGTTTTTCGGGGTCCCTGTCGCGGTCGGGTTCGACCGGCGCATCGGATCCGTTGCGCCATGTCTCGGCCCCGGCGCGCGGCAATTCCCCGCGCGTTATCGCGCCATCGTGGTTGCGGTCCAATGCCGCGAAACGAACCGTCGCGGTACTCGTGAATTCGCTGGCGTCGACCCCGCGGTTGCCGTCGCGGTCGGCGGTGATGACCGGCTCGGGAAAGTCGAAGAACCCGAACCGCGCCGCACCCTGGCGTTCGCGGGGCACGGCAGTCTTGCTGGAACCACCATTGCCAAAGCGCATGCCGTCACCGCCGCCGCCGCCCCCGTTTTGACCGCCGCCGTTTCGACCGCCCCCGTCATCGCCACGCCGCCCGCCTCCTTCGGCCATGCGGCGGCCGCCGACGACGCGGATCTCGGGGACGAGGACGTTTTCGTAAAATGCGATGTCGTCCGGGTCGATTTCCCCGTCCTTGCCGCGATCGAGCACCGCGAAAAAGCGCATCGCGTCGTGCTGGAACTCCGTCAGCGTAAGGCGTCCGTCGCCATCCGCATCCGCCCCAGCGAACCAAAGGGTTTGCGCGGCGCCGGGGCGAAGGATCGTGCGAAATGGCTCGCCCATCGGGCTGACGAACAATTGGCCGCGGCCACGCTCGGACGGATCGCCGGGGCGCGGGAGGTCGGCGGCACAGCCTGCCAGCGCGCCTGCCAGCGCGCCCGCCAGCCCGATGAGGATTACGCGTCGCATAGGAACTCCTTGCATGTCGCCGGACAAAAACGGTTAGCCTGGTAGCGTGATGCGGGCTCGCAACCCGCCTTCGGGGCGCATATCGAGTGTCGCATCGCCGCCATGCGCACGTGCCACCGCGCGGACGCTGGCGAGACCCAGTCCGATCCCGCCGGTATCGCGGTTGCGCGATTGTTCGGCGCGGAAGAACGGTTCGAATGCACGGATCAAGTCGTCGGGCTGCATGCCGGGGCCGCGGTCCTGCACTTCGATGACCACCGTGTCGCGGTCGCGGTACAGCAGCACCTCGGCATGACCGGCGTATTTGATCGCATTGCCGACCAGGTTGCCGATCAACGCCTTCAGCGAGGGGGCATCGCCTTCGATCGTCAGGGGATCGCCGATCTGGAGCACGACGTCGTCGCCGCGGTCCGCGAACTCGTCGGTGACGCTTTCCGCCAGCGATCGCAGATCCAGGCGTTGCCGACGAACATGCCGTGTCATGTCCCGGACGAACGCCATCGCCGCACCGATCCGGTGGCTCATTTCCTGAATGTCGTCCTCGGTGGCGATGCGGATGTCCTCCGGCGCCTTTTCGAGCCGCAACGAGAGCCGCATCAACGGCGTTCGCAAGTCATGCGCGACCGCGGCGATCAGCGTCGTGCGATCCTCGACGTAGCGATTGAGCCGCTCCTGCATCACGTTGAAGGCGATTGCCGCCTCGGCGATCTCGGGCGGGCCGATCAAAGTCAGCGGTTCCGCGCGCGGATCGCGGCCGAGGCGTTCGACCGCTGCCGTGAATTGGCCGATCGGCTTGACCACGCGTCGGGCAAGCGCCCAGGCGATCGGTGCAACGACGGCCAGCGCGACCAGAAACCACAGGATGATGCGGATTCGCCACGGGCCCATGATCGCGCTGGTCGGGCGGATTACGCGCCATCTGCCACCGCCGACGTCGATCGAGACGACGAACGGACCGAACAGGGCATTCTCCAGCGCGGCGAAGTTATGATGCCGACGGGGTCCGATCGGCGGTCCCATCGGTATCGGCGGGCGCAGCGCATCCGCGAACATCGGGCGTCCGGACCGCTCCGCCTCGACGACGACCGCGGTCGCGGGCAGGCCGAGATCGGTGGCGATGATCGCGCCCAGCCGTCGGTCGCGCGGACTGTCGGTCGGGTTGGGCGCGCGGGTCGCGATCTCGGTCTTCAGCAGCTTGGCGGGGTCGACGCCGGTGCGGGCGAACGCCGCGATCCGGGTAGTGGTGAAGATGATCGGCGTCGGCGGCGGCATCAACAGCAGCGTGGCGAAGTTCAGCACCTGGACCAGCAGCACGGTGATCAGCATGAGCGCGAAGATACGCAGGAACAGCGGCCAGGATCGTTGCAGATTGCGCGCGGGCACGGCGTCCCTGCCGGTATCGTTGCCGATCGGCTTTCGGGGAGCGTCCACGGCTTGGTTCACAGCCGGACCACGCGTGGCACGAAGAAATACCCTTCGTTGCGGATCGTCCGGATGATGTCGTCACCGCGGGAGCGGAGCTTGCGGCGCAGGCGGCTGACCTGGACGTCGATCGCGCGGTCGAAGGCATCGGTATCGGGCCCGCGCGCCGCCTCCAGCAGTGCGTCGCGCGCCAGAACGCGGCGGGGCCGCTCGACAAACGCACGCAGCACCGCAAACTCACCATCCGTAAGATCGATCAGCGTATTTTCCGCATCGAACAGTTCGTGTGCGGCGAAATCGACGCGCCACCCGAGGAAACCATAGGAACGCCCCTCGCTGGCGTCCTGGATTTCGCGCGCGCGCAACGCCGCGCGGACCGTCGCGAGGATTTCGCGCGGGCTGCACGGCTTGGTGAGATAGTGGCTGGCGCCGATCTCGAGCCCCAGGATACGGTCGGGCTCCGCGCCCAGCGCGCTCAGCATCACCACCGGCGGCCCGGCCGCACGCGCCAGGCGACGGCAGACCGACAGGCCGTCCTCGCCGGGCATCATCACGTCGAGCAGGATCAGCGATACCGACTGGCGCGCCAGCACGCTGTCCATCTCCTGCGCGCTCGTCGCGGTCTCGACGTTATAGCCATGCATGCCGAGGCTTTGCGCCAGCAGCGTGCGGATCATGTGATCGTCGTCGACCACCAGCAGCGTCGGCTTCGGCACCACGCCGCCAGGGGCCGGGGCGAGCGATTCGGGGGCAGGGTTCGGCATCATGCGGCGATCCTAGCGAGCGCGTGTGTTCGCGATATTTCTGCATGCGCCAAAGCGCGTCGTCCCGCATCTTTTCGTTGCAGCAACATAGGTTAGGATAACGCCAGCCCTCCAGTGTTTCAAAGCGGGGCGGGCGGTGTCACATCGGGAAACATCCCGGACAAACACCGGGTGCAGGGCAGGACGCATGGCTCACCGTCTCCCTCTCCCCGAAAGTCGCCGGCGATGAACGTTTCCCAACATTACGAACCCGTATCCGCCCGCCCGCCGCACATCGCCGCGTGGCAGGACGACGCGATCCACGAGCCCGCGGACGATGCCGGCTACCAGTCGGCCCGGGTGATCATCGTTGACGACGACCCCGGTCTTCGCGAGCTTCTCACCGAGTTCCTCGTCGATAATGGGTTGGGCGTCGAGGCGGTGTCGAGCGGGGCGGCGTTGCGCGCCCGTCTCGTTCAGCGGCCCTGCGATCTCGTTATCCTCGACATGATGATGCCTGGCGAGGATGGCCTGTCCGTCCTGCGCGGGCTTGCCCAGTCCGACGATCCGCCCGGGGTCATCATGCTGTCGGCCTTGTCGAGCGAGGTCGACCGCGTGGTCGCCCTGGAGATGGGCGCGGACGATTACGTGACGAAGCCATCGACCCCGCGCGAAATTCTCGCGCGGATCCGATCGGTGCTGCGGCGGCGCAATCGGACGGTGCCTCTCGGTGCGGACATCGGTGGCATGGTCGAGGCGGGTGACGCACCGCGATTCCACACGACCTATCGGTTTGCAGGCTGGACGCTCAATTGCCGGATGCGGTCGTTGCAGGCGCCTGGCGGCGAGATCGTGTCGCTGACCGAGGGCGAGTTCCAGATGATGGATGCCTTTGTCACGCATCCCCATGCGGTCCACACGCGCGAAGACATGATCGCGCTGTCGGGGCGTGCCGATACGTCGTCGAAGGATCGCACGATTGACGTCAACATCAGCCGCCTCCGCCGCAAATTGGCGGCCTTCGACCGGACCGAGATCATCCGTACGGTCCGCGGGAAGGGCTATCTGTTCATCGCCGACGTCAGCGGCGCTTGACCAGGGTATCGGCCGGCTGCGAGACTCAGGCTGCGGCGCGGGGCGTTGTCGCCGGATCCCCCGGATGCGCGATGCACCATGCGCGGAACGGCGCTGCCGGCATCGGTCGCGCGAACAGGAACCCTTGCGCCTCGTCGCACTCCATCGTCGAGAGGCAGGCCGCGACGCCCTCGGTCTCGACGCCTTCGGCAACCACGCGGTAGCCGAGTTCGTGCGATAACCGGATCATCGTTCGGACGAGCGTCTGTTCGTCGCCGCCGCTGATGGTCGCATCGAGATCGCGCATGAAGCTCTGGTCGATCTTGACGACGTCGACGGGCAATCGCTGAAGATAGGCGAGACTGCTGTAGCCGGTGCCGAAATCGTCGATCGCCAGGCGCACCCCGGCGTCCCGGAGGGCGGCGAGCTGTTCGCGGGCCTGCGCGACGTTCCGCATGATCGCGCTTTCGGTAACCTCGAGTTCGATCCGCTCGGCACGGATCCGGTGCTTGAGCAGCAGCAGCTGGACCCGCGCAGCGAAATCGGGTTCCTCGAGATTGTTCGCCGACAGATTGATCGACAAATTACCGGTAAAGCCTTCGGCAATCCAGCGACCGAGTTGTTCCAGCGCCCGATCGACGACCCAGTGAGTCAGCGGTTTGGCGTTCCAGGTCTGTTCGATCAACGGGATGAACTCGGCGGGCGACACGTCGCCCAGTACCGGATGCGTCCAGCGCAACAGCACTTCGGCACCAAGGCATTGGCGGGACAGCAGGTCGACCCGCGGTTGATAGACCAGGCTCAGCTGATCCTCGCTCGCCAACGCCGCCTCGAAATCGCGCAGCAGTTCGTAGCGACGGCGATGCGCGGTGTCGTTCGCCGACGAGAAGAAGCACACGGTGGCTTCCTGTGCCCGCGCATCCTGCGCGGCACCGTGCGCGAACCGCAGGACGTCGGTCGGTTCGACCATGCCGAGCGTGATCGGCGCAACGCCCACCGCGGCGGTGGTGGCAAAACGCAGCGACGATTTCACGCTGCACTCCGCGACCTTGTCCGTCAGCAGCGTGACATAGGCGGCATCATCGACATCGGGTTCGGCGAAGAACACGAACTGCGTCGCGGCGACATGGTACGCGCGACGATTTGCAGACAATGCGTCGCGGAGTTGCAGCGCGGCGGTCTTGACCATTTCAACGACATGCTCGGAGCCGAGCACGCGGGTCATGTTGTCGATCTGATCGGTCCTCGCCAGATCGAGCATCACCAGCAGGCGGCGCTCGCCGCAGTGATCGCGCGTCAGGTCGGCGAGATCGTCGAGAAACTGCTGGCGGTTCGGCAACCCGCTGATCGGATCGATCCGGCCAAATGCATGTTGCAGCTCGATCTGCGCCATCGCCATCGCCGCAAGATCGCGCAGCGCTCCCATCTCGGCGGTGGTTGCGGTCCGCGGTTCCGAGCCGAGCACGCACAACGAGCCCAAACCATAGCCATCGCGAGTCGTGAGGGGCGCCCCGGCGTAGAACCGGGTGCCCGAGCTAGCGAGCTGGCTCGAGGCATAGAAAGGATGATCGAGTAAATCGGGGATGACGAGAGGCTTGGTGGTCTCGGCGACCTCTGCGCACGGTGCACGGTCGCGACTGAGTTCGGTGTGCTCGACGCCGACCCGGGATTTGAACCACTGGCGATCGTCGTCGGTCAACGAGATCGCGGAGACGGGCAGCCCGAAAATCTGACTCGCCATCCGCGTGATACGGTCGAAACTCTCGCTGGGAGGGCTGTCGAGGATATCGAGCTGCCTGAGAGCATCGAGCCGCGCCGCTTCGTTTACCGGTTTAGTCATGGCAACACTCTGTCAAATATGACTTAAGTGAATGTGAATATTAGTCACCATGCGCATAACATAAGTTAGACCAGACGAATACTGCGCGCGGTGCGATCACGTTTTGCTGCGTATAGCGCCGCATCGGCGCGTCCCCAGGCTGCAGCGAAGTTCTGCACGGCGGAGCTTGTCGTCGAGCCATCCATAAGCACCGCCCCGACACTGCCTCCGACCGGAAGCGTGATGCCGTCGCTGGTCATCCGCTCGCACAATGCGCGTTCGATACGATTGGCGACGACGGACAGCCGGGCGTCGTCGGCGTCGGGCAACAGGACGGCAAACTCGTCGCCCCCCAGACGCGCGAGATGGTCGCTGGCGCGGACGGCCCTGCGCAGACGCCTCGCAACCTCGACCAGAACCGTATCGCCGACACTATGCCCAAAGCGATCGTTGATCGCCTTGAACCGGTCCAGGTCGATCGCGATGATGCCGACCGCCACGCCGGGACTGGTCTGCGCGAGGCGCTGATCGAGACCGCGGCGATTGAGCAATCCCGTCAACGGGTCCGTTTCCGCGGCGACGACCGCGCGCAACTGGCGTTCCCGATCTTCGGAGATGTCGATCGTCACGCCGACGATCCGCAACGGACTGCCATCGGCGGCCCGAAGCAGCTTGCGATCGCACCGCATCCAGCGCGGGCCATTGATCGTCGACAATTCATATTCGACGGAGGCGTTGTCGATCTCACCGTCGAGCAAGGTCTGGACCGACGCCGCATCGCGGTTGGCAGGCGCGATATAGTCGCCATACGTATCGAGATCGATCGGCCCTGACCTTTCCGGTCCACGCACGAAGCGCGAGAAACTCGGGGAGGTTTCGAACCGTTTGGTTTCCACATCGATGTGCCAGAAGCCGCCGCGTACCGCCTCCATGGCCAGCGTCATCCGCGCGTTGATCTCTTGGAGCGCGCGATCGGCGCGCCGTCGCTCGGTGACGTCCTGGATATGCGCGATTACCCGGATCAGCGCGCCGTCGGGCGCGCGGACGGCCGATACCGCGAGCGACGCATGGACCGGTTCGCCGTTCTTGTGAATATAGCGCTTTTCGAGCGTGTAGTCGTCCCGCCCGCCTGCCACGACCTCGGCGAACAGCCGCGCGTCGGCCTCCTGATCGTCGGGATGCGTGATCGTCCGGAAATCGAGACCCGCAAGCTGGACGACCGTTAGCCCGAGCATGGCGGCGAACGCAGCGTTTACGCGTTCCATCCGCCCATCGGCATTGGTGACCGCCATGCCGACAGGGGCATGCTCGAACGCATCGTTGAACATGATCTCCTTCTCGGCGATGCGGGCCTCGAGATCGCGCCGGACGCTGATATCGGTCACCAGCACGACGACACCACGGATGACCCCATCGGCATCGACATCGGGGACGTAACTTCCCTGGACGCGGCGCGCGTCGCCCCCATCGAACAGCGTATATTCGTACGTCACGGGTGTGCCGGCCAATGCTTCGGTCAACCGCGGCAGCACGGTCGGAAAGTTACCCTCGCCGACGATCTCGCGACAATGCCGTCCAACGATCTGGTCGGGCGCGATCCCGCGCCACGCTGCGTAGGTCGCGTTGGCGTAGCGATAGGTCAGGTCCCGATCGAAATACGCGACCAGCCCCGGCAGCATGTCCAGGATCGCGAGTGCGGATGGCACGCCGTCCGACGATCGCTCAGGCCCGGTCGGAATAGATCCATTTTGAGGTCTATCTGTCGCGGAGGTAGGGCGGTGGGTCATGACGCTGCATACGGGCGGCATGGTTAAGTGATAGTTCGCGTCGTCGATCGATCGCGTATCGTGATCGACACCTACCTCAAAAGCCCAATGATCCCAACGCGATGGGCGGCGATCTCTCAGCGCTGCACGCCAGCGATTGTAAAAAGCTCATAGCTCGCGGCGTTCGACGAGGGGCGCTGTCCCTCAGCTATTTCGCGCCACCTGAAACCCTGCAAACGACTGGCTCACCGGCATGATCTCGAGCCGGTTGATGTTCAGATGCGGCGGCAGTTCGGCGATCCACAACAGCGTTGCGGCAAGGTCGCCTCCGGTCATCGGATCGGCACCGCCATACAGCGTGTCCGAGGCGGCCTGGTCGCCGGCGGTGCGGACGAGCGTGAATTCGGTTTCGATCATGCCTGGCTCGATCGATGTGACGCGCACGCCCTTGCCATGGAGATCGGATCGGAGCCCGAGCGAGAATTGTTCGACGAACGCCTTGGTGCCGCCGTACACATTACCACCCGTATACGGATAGGTTGCCGCAACCGACGAGATGTTGATCACCGCGCCCTTCCGCGCGATCAGCCCCGGCAGGATCTTGTGCGTGACCGATACGAGCGCAGTGACGTTGGTTGCGATCATCGTCTTCCACTGATCGACGTCCGCCTGGTCCGCGGGCTTCGTCCCCAGCGCCAGTCCGGCATTGTTGATGAGCAGATCGACGTCGCGAAACGCCTCGGGCAGCGCATCGAGTGCGGCATCACGCGCGCGCTCGTCGCACACGTCGAAGACCGCCGGATGGACCTTGTCCGCGCCGAGGGCGGCGACCAGCGCATCGAGCCGCTCGGCACGACGCCCGGTCGCGATCACGCGCCATCCAGCCTTCGCGAACGCGTGCGCGGCGGCCTCGCCGATTCCCGAGGTCGCGCCGGTGATGAGGACGGTTCTGGTCATGTCGCTTCCTAGCCGTGGTCCGCCCCGCATCGGTCGGGGACAGGGGCTATGTAGGTGCGATCATCGTGCTCGCAAACGTCGCACCTATAGAGCGCGCACCGCGGCCAGGATCATCCGTCCCGTCAGCCGCGCCGTCTGGTCCTCGGACAGCCGCGGGCGCGACAGGGTCCGGTGGCCGAGCCCAAACATGAAGGCGAGGATCAGCTCCTCGGCGCCTTCCAGTTCATTCTCCTGCAAATCCGGATTGGCGACGCAGGCGAGTTCGCGGATCATCCGGCGGAAATCGCGGCACAGGTCGGCGATCGTGTCGGCGACATCGGCGTTGCGATGCGCCTCCGCCATAATCTCGAACGACAGCGCCTCGTCACCCTTGGACAAGGCACGCCGTGCCAGTTCGACGAACCCTTCCTCGATCGAGAATCGTTCCGATTTGACCGAGTCGTTCATCGTCTGCAATTCGGCCATCTTCGCCGCCGCATCTTCCATCACGATCGCCTGGATCACGGCGTTCTTGCCGGTAAACAGGCGATAGATCTGACCGACCGACACACCCGCCGCAACGGCCAGTTCGGACATCGGCGTCTGGTGAAACCCTTGGGTCGCAAACAGATGACGAGCTGCGGCGACGATGCGCTCCCGGCTTCCCATCTCATGCTGCACTGCACTCAAAACTATATTCCCGACGCGTTTTTTGGTTGACCGGCCGCTCGCACAATCCTAGCGGGCAAGCAAGCGGAATGAACGTTCATTCCGGTGAACCTAATCTGCACGGACGTCGGGATGCTTAACATGCAGCAATTGAACCTCAAGGGATCGGTGGCGCTCTTCGCGCTCGCCCTGTTGTCGGCTTGCGGCAAGGAGCAGGCTCCGCCGCCCCCGCCCACACCGACCGTCGGCGTCGTTACCGTCGGCGAGGAAGCGGTCGTACTCACCTCCGAGCTTCCCGGTCGTATCGCTGCGGTCGAGACCTCCGAGGTCCGTCCGCAGGTCAGCGGCGTGGTCCGCGATCGCCTGTTCACCGAGGGCGCGATGGTAAGCAAGGGGCAGGTCCTCTACGCAATCGAGGACGCCCCCTACCGCGCGGCGCTCGCCAGCGCGCAGGGCCAGCTCGGCGCGGCCCAGTCGCAGATCAACGCGACCCGCCTTCAGGCGCAGCGCTACGGGCAGCTTGTGCAGCTGAACGCAGTCAGCAAGCAGGAAGCGGACAACGCAAATGCATCCGCACAACAGGCCCGCGCCAATGTTGCAGCGCAGCAGGCTGCGGTCCAGTCGGCGCGCGTCAACCTCGGCTTCACGCGGATCAAGGCACCGATCTCGGGTCGCATCGGCCGGTCGCTCGTGACCGTCGGCGCGCTCGTCCAGACCGGCCAGACCGATCCGCTCGCAACCATTCAGCGCACCAATACGGTGTATGTCGACGTCGTCCAGTCGGCGGCGCAGCTGCTCGATCTCAAGCAGGCGATGGCGAGCGGCGGCGTGACCCGCGGCGATGGCAGCGCGCGCGTCCAGCTGATCCTCCCCAACGGCACGACCTATCCGATCGAGGGTCGCCTCCAGTTCGCCGAAGTCACCGTCGACCAGACCACCGGCGCGGTGACGCTGCGTGCAACGTTCCCCAATCCCAACGGCCTGTTGCTGCCGGGCATGTACGTCCGTGCCAAGCTGGTCGAAGGGACTCGTCGCCAGGCGATCATGGCGCCGACCGCAGGCATCACGCGCGATCCGCGCGGCGGTGCGACTGCCTTGGTCGTCAACGCGCAGAACAAGGTCGAACAGCGTAATGTCACCACCGACCGCGTGATCGGCGACAAGTGGATCGTCACCAGCGGCCTGAAGCCCGGCGACAAGCTGATCGTCGAGGGACTGCTCAACCTGCGCCCCGGCGCGACCGTCAAGCCCGCTGCCCCGCAGCAGGTCGCCAAGCCAGCGGGCGGTTCGCCCGGAGGCGGGGATCCCGCAGCCGGCAACACGTCCGCGCAGGCCAATCCCGCCGCGCAGGGGAAGTAACCGCCCATGTCACGCTATTTCATCGATCGACCCATCTTCGCGTGGGTCATCGCCATCATCCTGATGCTGGCCGGTATCCTCGCGATCCGGTCGCTGCCGATCGCGCAGTTCCCTGAGATCGCCGCCCCCAAGGTGACGGTCGCGACGTCCTATCCGGGCGCCGACGCACAGACGCTCGAGAACACGACGACGCAGATCATCGAGCAGCAGATGAAGGGCATCGACAACCTTCGCTACTTCGCCTCGACCTCGGACGGCTCTGGCAACCTCGCGATCACGCTCACCTTCGAGCAGGGCACCGATCCCGACATCGCGCAGGTCCAGGTGCAGAACAAGCTGCAACAGGCGACGCCGCTCCTGCCGCAGGAAGTGCAGCAGGCCGGTCTGCGCGTGACCAAGGCGACCGCCAACTTCCTGCTCATCATCGCCGCCTATTCCGAGAATGGCGACCACGACCAGGTCGATCTCGGCGACATGATCGCCTCGAAGCTCCAGGATCCACTCAGCCGCATCAAGGGCGTCGGCGACACGCAGGTGTTCGGCGCGCAATATTCGATGCGGATCTGGGTCGACCCGTTCAAGATGTCGAACCTCGGCGTCACCGTCACCGACATCACCTCCGCACTGACCGCGCAGAACGCACAGGTTTCGGCGGGGCAAGTCGGCAGTCTGCCCGCGGTGAAGGGCCAGTCGCTCAACGCCACCGTGACCGCGCAGTCGCGCCTCCAGACGCCGGAGCAGTTCCGCGCGATCATCGTCCGCTCGGCAACCAGCGGCGCGACCGTGCGCCTGTCGGACGTCGCCCGTGTCGAGATGGGCTCGGAGAATTACAGCTTCCAGGCGCGCTACAACGGCAAGCAGGCGGCAGGCTTCGGCGTGAAGCTGGCACCGGGTGCCAACGCGCTCGATACCGTCAAGCTGGTCAAGGCCGAGGTCAACCGGATCGCCAAGCAGTTCCCGCCCGACGTCAAGGTCGCGTTCCCGATCGACAATTCGACGTTCGTGCGGCTGTCGGTCGAGCAGGTCATCCACACGCTGATCGAGGCGATCGTCCTCGTCTTCCTCGTGATGTTCCTGTTCCTCCAGAATTTCCGCGCCACGCTGATCCCGACGATCGCGGTCCCGGTCGTGCTGCTCGGCTCGCTTGCCGTGCTCCAGGTCGCGGGGTTCACGATCAACACGCTGACCTTGTTCGGCATGGTGCTGGCGATCGGCCTGCTCGTCGATGACGCGATCGTCGTCGTCGAGAACGTCGAGCGACTGATCCAGGAGGAAGGGCTCTCCCCGAAGGAAGCCGCCAAGAAGTCGATGGACGAGATCAGCGGCGCGCTGGTCGGCATCGGCCTCGTGCTGTCGGCGGTGTTCCTGCCGATGGCGTTCTTCAGCGGCTCGACCGGCGTGATCTTCCGCCAGTTCTCGATCACCATCGTCTCGTCGATGGCGCTCTCGGTGCTGGTCGCATTGATCCTGACGCCCGCGCTCTGCGCGACGATCCTGAAGCCCGCCAAGGAAGGTCATGGCGAGAAGAAGGGCTTCTTCGGCTGGTTCAACCGCACTTTCGACAAGGGCGTCGGCAAGTACGGCAACGGCCTGCGCCGCGTCGAGAAGGGCTGGGTCCGCACAATGCTGGTCTATGCCGTGATCGTCGTCGCGATGGCCTTCATCTTCGTCCGCCTGCCCTCGGGCTTCCTCCCCGAGGAAGACCAGGGCGTGATGTTCGCGCAGGTCTCGATGCCGTCGGGTACGCCGATGGAAGAGACCGCCCGGACGATGGACAAGGTCCGCGATCACTTCATGATCGACGAGAAGGCGAACACCGCGGGTATCTTCACGATCAGCGGCTTCGGCTTCGTCGGCCAGGGCCAGAATGTCGGCATCGCCTTCATCCAGCTGAAGCCGTGGGAAGATCGCTCGGGCGCCGAGAACGGCGTTGCCGCGGTCGCGGCACGCGCCAACCAGGCGCTCGCGGGGATCCGTGCCGGCATGGTGATCGGCTTCGTGCCGCCCGCCGTGCAGGAACTCGGTAACGCCAACGGCTTCGACTTCATGTTGAAGGACAATGCCGGCGTCGGTCACGAAAAACTGCTCGAGGCGCGCAACATGCTGCTCGGCATGGCCAGCCAGGACAAGCGCCTGATGCAGGTCCGCCCGAACGGCCTGGAGGATGCGCCTCAGCTGAAACTGAACGTCGACCAGGCGCAGGCGGGGGCACTCGGCCTCAGCCAGCAGGACATCAACACCACCGTCAGCACCGCGTTCGGCGGCGCGTACATCAACGACTTCATCGACCGCGGTCGCGTGAAGAAGGTGTTCGTGCAGGCCGACGCACCGTTCCGCACGACGCCCGCCGATCTCGGCAACTTCTACGTCCGTGGCACGACCAGCAACGCGATGGCGCCGTTCTCGTCCTTCTCGACGACGAGCTGGAACTACGGTCCCTCACGACTCGAACGGTATAACGGCGTAGCCTCGTTCGAGATCATGGGTTCGCCGGCGCCGGGCGTCAGCAGCGGCACCGCGATCAAGGCGATGGAGGAGATGGCGGCCAAGCTACCCCCCGGCATCGGCTATGAGTGGACCGGCCTCAGCTACGAGGAAAACCTGTCGGGCGGCCAGTCGACCACGGTCTATGCGCTGTCGCTGCTGATCGTGTTCCTCTGCCTCGCGGCGCTGTACGAGAGCTGGTCGATCCCGATCGCCGTCCTGCTGGTGGTGCCGCTCGGCGTCCTCGGCGCGGTCGGTGCAGCGATGATCTTCGGGCTGAACAACGACATCTACCTCCAGGTCGGGCTGATCACGACGATCGGCGTGGCGGCGAAGAACGCGATCCTGATCGTCGAGTTCGCCGAGGAGAAGATGGGCGACGGGATGAACGCGGCCGATGCCGCGGTCGAGGCGGCGAAGCTTCGCCTTCGCCCGATCCTGATGACGTCGTTCGCATTCATCTTCGGCGTGTTGCCGCTCGCATTGTCGAGCGGTGCCGGCGCCGGCGGCCAGAATGCGATCGGCTGGGCAGTGGTCGGCGGCATGCTGTCCGCGACCGTCCTCGCGATCTTCTTCGTGCCGCTGTTCTTCCTACTCGTGAAGCGCGTCTTCAAGCAGGACAAGGCAGGCTCGGGACAGGACCGCGACCAGGTGCCCGACCACGACGGCAACCGTGACGACAACCGTGACGATGGCCATGACGGTAACCGTCATCCGCCCCACGACCAGCGGCCGCAGGAGGCCTGATCCAGATGTTTGCTCCCATGCTTACGCGCAAGACAGCGCTCATGTTCGGCGCCGGGCTGACGCTCGCCGGGTGTAACCTCGCCCCGAAATACGTCCGCCCCGAATTGTCGGTGCCCGCGGCAACGCCCACCGGTCCTGCGTATGCAGCGACCGACGCGGCGGGGGCGATCATGCCCGCGGATACGTCGTGGGAGGTTTTCTTCACCGACGATCGCTTGCGCCGCGTGATCCGGACCGCGCTGGAGAACAACCGCGATCTCCGCGTCGCGGTTGCCAACGTGGCGCAGGCGCGCGCGCAATACACCGTCCAGCGCTCGAACCTGTTCCCGACGCTCGCGGCGAGCGGTAGCGCGACCTACCAGAAGTCGCCGTTCGGCGCGGTTGGCGGCGGGCTTGCGGGCGGTACGGGTACCGGCGGCACCGGAACGGGCGGTACTGGTACCGGCGGAACCGGCACGGGCGGTACCGGCACAGGCGGCACCGGCGGCGGGACTGGCGGGACCGGGTCCAGCGTCGTCTCGAGCGGTCGTGCCGACATCTATTCGGCGAATGTCGGGATATCGGCGTGGCAGATCGACCTGTTCGGTCGCGTCCGCAACCTGACCCAGGCGCAGCAGGAACAGTATTTCGCGGCGGAGGAAAACCGTAACGCCGCCCAGGTGTCGCTGATCGCCGAGATCGCGACGCAGTGGCTGACGATGGCCGCCGACCAGGATCGCCTAAAGATCGCGCGCGATACGGAACGTGCGTTCGGCCAGACCGTCAAGTTGACGCAGGATCGCTTCCGGATCGGCATCGCATCCGAACTCGAAGTGCGCCAGGCGAGCACCAGCTACGATCAGGCCCGCTCGGACATCGCCGACGCGACCACGCTGATCGCGCAGGACCAGAACGCGTTGAACCTGCTCGCGGGCACGACCCTGACCGCCGACATGCTGCCGGCCCGGCTCGATACGACCAGCCCGACGCTGGAGAACCTGCCCGCCAATCTGCCGTCGCAGGTGCTGCTACGCCGTCCCGACATCGCGTCGGCCGAGCATCAGCTGATCGCCGCCAACGCCAATATCGGCGCAGCGCGTGCGGCCTTCTTCCCGAACATCTCGTTGACCGCAGCGTTCGGCACGATCAGCCTCGGGCTGTCGAACCTGTTCGGCAACGGATCGCAGAACTGGTCGGTCGCGCCATCGGTCAGCCAGACGCTGTTCGACTTCGGCCGCAACAAGGGCAATCTCCGCTACGCCCAGGCGACGCGCGACGCCGCCGTCGCGACATACGAAAAGAGCATCCAGACCGGCTTCCGCGAAGTCGCCGATGCGCTTGCCCGCCGCGGCACGATCGGCGCGCAGTTGCAGGCGCAGACCTCGCTCCGCGACAATGCGGCAGGTGCGTTCAAGCTGTCGGAACTGCGGTTCCGTGCGGGGATCGACACGTTCCTCAACACGCTCGACTCGCAGCGCTCGCTCTACACCGCGCAGCAAAGCCTGCTTGCCGCGCGCCTGACCCGCGACAGCAACTCGGTCGAACTCTACCGCGCCCTCGGCGGCGGGGTAACGACGACCCAGTCCCCAGACCCGCGCCCGCAAAACTAACCCAATGATCCTCCCCCTAGCGGGGGAGGATCGCAAGTGCCGAACGGCGGTTGGCCTCAGACCTTGTCGCCAGGCTACCGATCGGGCCCATAGCGCGGCGCCGACCGTTGCACCCCGGTGCAACTCTTCGAATCCCTCGACATCATCCTGCTCGCCGCGCTGGTCCTGCTGGTCCTCGCGCGCAAGCTGAACGTCCCGTATCCGACGTTGCTCGCCGTGGCGGGACTCGGCTTTGCGATGCTGCCGTTCGCGCCGAAGATCGCGGTCGAACCGCATCTGGCGCTCGCGCTGTTCATCGCCCCGGCGCTGCTTCACGCCTCCTACAACACTAGTCCGCGCGCGTTGCGGCGGTTCTGGTTCCCACTTCTGTCGCTGGCGGTGTTCGCGGTGCTCGTCACCACGGCGACGGTCGCGCTGGTCGGCGTGACGCTCGGTGGGCTACCGCTCGCGGCCGCGTTCGCACTGGGGGCGATCGTCGCGCCACCCGATGCGGCCGCGTCCGAAGCGGTACTGGGCGAGGTCGGCATTCCCCGTCGCGGCCTGCTGCTGCTGCAGGGGGAAAGCCTGCTCAACGACGCCACCGCGCTGCTGTTGTTCGGGCTCGCCAGTGCGTTCGCGACGCATTCGGATACGCCCGTCACGCCGCTCGCGCTGGCCGCTGCGGTGCCGGGCGGGATCGTCTTCGGTGCGCTGGCGGCATGGGCGTATCTTCGCGTCACGCCGCTGTTCGCACGAACACTGGGGGCAAGCCTCGCCGATTTCGCCGTGACGTTCGGGATCTGGCTGATGGCCGAGCGTCTCCACATTTCGCCGGTACTCGGCGTCGTCACCTTTGGCATGATTGTGTCGCAGCGCCGCCCGATTAAACAGCCCGCCCGCGACCGGTTGCAGAGCGCCGCGGTCTGGTCGGCAGCGGTCCTCGTCCTCAACATCATCGCCTTCGCCCTGATGGGGCTGCAATCGCGCGACATCCTGATCCGGCTGCCGAGCGCGGAGCGTTGGCCCGCGATCGGCTTTGCGGCCGCGGTCCTGGCCACCGTGCTGGTGACGCGGATCGCCTGGGTGTTTCTCGTCCGCTTCGTCGAGGGCGGTATCGCCAATCGCTATGCGCCGTCCTGGTTGCCCAAGCCGCCGCCGTGGAACGCGTCGGTGATCCTGTCCTGGTCAGGAATGCGTGGCCTGCTGACGCTGGCCACCGCCTTCGCGCTGCCACGGTCGGTGCCGGGCCGTGACCTGATCGTGCTGGCCGCGTTCGGCGTAGTGATCGGCACGCTCGTATTGCAGGGACTGACGCTGGGCCCGCTGATCCGCCGCCTTGATCTCGGCGAGGACACCGGGCTTGCCGACGAGATCGCACCCGCACGCAAGCGACTGATCGACGCCGGGCTTGCCGTGCTACCGGCGCGTGCGGGCGAGGCGGCGGACGCGTTGCGCTTTCGCTACGGCGCGGCCAGCAAGGTCACCGCCGAGGCCGACGATCCGCAGGCGACCTCCGAATTCGACGAACTCCACCTCGAGATGATCGCCTGCCAGCGGGTCGTACTGCACCAGATGCGCGACAAGGGCGAGGTGGCCGAAGACGTGTATCGCCGCCTGCAGGAGGAACTCGACTGGGCGGAGGTCGACGCGCGCGCCTTCGGGGACAACATCCTGACCGCCACCTGAAATGCCGCTCTGAAATGCCACCCTGGAAATGCCACTCTGAAATGGGTGTCGGGAACATCGGCGCCCGCTACGCTGTTTGAAGGAACCACCGAAGAAAGGGTCGATGCATGTCCGAGGCGAATTCGTGAGCAAGTCCGTGAAGCCCGCACCGCCGACGACGCTCGTGATTTTCGGCGCCTTTGGTGATCTGACCCGCCGTCTGTTGATGCCGGCGCTGATCAACATGACCCGCCTGGGGCTGGTCGGTAACGAGTTCCATGTGCTCGGCGTCGGTATCGACGAGGGTAACGACCAGTCGCTCCGCGACGCACTCGGCAGCTTCGATGCGAAGGGCGGCGAGGGCGATAGCGAAAAGGGCGACGCATGGGCGCGGCTCAAGGACCGCGTCGGCTATCTCCAGGGCGATTTCACCAAGGACGACGTCTACGAGCAGCTCAAGGCGCGGGTGAACGGCAACGTTGCCTTCTATTTCGCGGTGCCGGCCAAGTTCTTCGGGACGATCGTCGACAAGCTTGCCGACCACGGCCTGATGGCCGAGACGTCGCACGGATTCCGCCGGATCGCGATCGAGAAGCCGTTCGGCCACGACCTCGCCTCCGCCCGCGATCTCAACGCGCGCATCCTCGCGCGCGTGTCGGAGGCGCAGGTCTACCGGATCGACCATTTCCTCGGCAAGGAAACCGTCCAGAACATTATGACTGCGCGGTTTGCCAACATGATGATCGAGCGCGTTTGGAATTCGGACTGCATCGCGCACGTCCAGATCACCGCCGCCGAGACGGTCGACGTCGGTACGCGCGGCAAGTTCTACGACGGCACCGGCGCACTCCGTGACATGGTGCCGAACCACCTGTTCCAGTTGCTGTCGATGGTCGCGATGGAGCCGCCGGCGAGCTTCGATGCCGAGGCGATCCGCAACGAGAAGGGCAAGGTGCTCAAAGCCGTCCGCGTCTATTCGCCCGGCAAGGCGAAGCGCAACGGCGTCCGCGGGCAATATACCGCGGGCAAGGTGAAGGGTGTCGACGTCCCCGCCTACACCGCCTCGCCCGACGTGGCGCCCGACAGCAGGGCGGAGACCTATGTTGCGCTGAAGCTGATGGTCGATACGTGGCGCTGGGCTGGCGTGCCGTTTTACCTGCGTACCGGCAAGGCGATGACGTGCCGGGACACCGAGATCGCGATCACCTTCAAGCCGGTGCCGTTCGCCTCGTTCCCCGGCGCGGCGGCGGACATGCTGCCGCCCAACCGCCTGATCATCCAGATCCAGCCCGACGAGGGGCTGAGCATGGACATCAACATCAAACGCCCCGGCCTCGAAGTCGCAACCGCGCCGATCGCGCTAGATTTCCGCTACGCCGACGCGTTCGATATCGGTCATCTGACCGGCTACGAGTCGCTAATTTACGACCTTTTCGTGGGTGACCAAACCCTGTTCCAGAGGGCGGATGCGATCGAGGCAGGCTGGGCCGCGGTGCAACCGTTCCTCGACCTCTGGGCACACGATGCCAGCGCGCCTGAGCCCTACGAAGCCGGCACGCTCGGCCCGGCCGCAGCCGATGCGCTGCTCGCACACGATGGCTACACCTGGCACGAACTCGCCCCAGCAGGCCAGACCGTCCCTTAACTCCACCCCGGCGAAGGCCGGGGCCCAATTGGGCGACGTCGCTAATGAACGGCGGCGCTCGGTTCCGCCGACCTTGCCAATTGGGCCCCGACCTTCGCCGGGGTGGCGCGTGTATTTAGCCGCCGCTCGAAATCAAACCCGCTCGGTCAGCTCGATCTCGCCCTCGACCTCCATCTCGTCCTCGTCGCCCATCTCGTCCATGTCGGGCATCGTGAAGTCGGCCTTCCAGTCATAGACCTTCTCGACCCCGCCCTGCACCCAGACGCGGACCGCGCCCTCGGTGATCTCGCCGCCCATCGCGCCGACGAAATCCGCCACCAGCGAATCCGCCGCATCCTCGTGATCGGTCGCGCCGGGGATCGTCGCGGCGGTCATTTCCTCATCGAGTTCGATGATCTGCGCCCAATATTGCTTCGCCATGTGTCGCTCCTCAGGAATGGAATAGCCGTCAGCCGGCGGTAATGATGGGGTGATCTTCACGGAGTAGGTCTGCCAGCCGCTCGACCGCGTCGACCTCGCTCGCGCTGCCCGACGGCGTCACCGCCCAGTTGCAATGCGCATGCGTGGCGAGGCTGTAGACCTTCACGTCGCCGACGATCAGCCGCCACCGCCGCCGATCGCCGCTATTGTATCGGACGAGGTTGGTGACGAACAGGCTCTGGAGATCCGATGCGGTCATCCGCGCCCCATAGCGACAATCGCCCGGCCGCCGCCACCGCAAATGGCGTAAGGTGGATCCCTTCCAAATTACGGCGCGTTTGGGATCGGAACAGATCGTAGGAATAACGGGAATTGCACATGGCCAGGACGGCATTGGTAGTGGGAACGAGCGGAATCGTCGGCAGCGCGACCGCCGCGGCGTTGGTGGAGTCGGGCTGGACTGTCCACGGACTCGCGCGGCGCCCAACCGAACAGGACGGCGTGCAGCCGGTCGCGGCTGATCTCCAGGATCCCGCTAGCCTCGAAAAAGCACTCACTGGCCTCAAACCCGATGCGGTCTTCATCGCCACCTGGTCGCGTCAAGACAGCGAGGCGGAGAACATCCGGGTCAACGGCGGCATGGTCCGCAACCTGCTCGGCGCGCTCTCGCCAGCGGGTAGCGTCGACCACGTTGCACTGGTGACGGGCCTGAAGCATTACCTTGGGCCGTTCGAGGCGTACGGCAAGGGCGCACTCCCGCAGACCCCGTTCCGCGAGGAGCAGGGCCGCCTCGACGTTGAGAACTTCTACTATGCGCAGGAAGACGCCGTGTTCGAGGCGGCGGAGCGGGACGGCTTCGGCTGGAGCATCCACCGCCCGCACACGATTATCGGCAAGGCGGTTGGCAACGCGATGAACATGGGCACCACGCTCGCGGTCTACGCGACTCTGTGCCACGAGACCGGCCGCCCGTTCCGCTTTCCAGGCTCGGCGGCGCAGTGGAACGGTCTCACCGATATGACCAGCGCGACGTTGCTCGCGGACCACCTGATCTGGGCCGCGACCACGCCGGAGGCGCGCAACGAGGCGTTCAACGTCGTCAATGGCGACGTCTTCCGCTGGAGCTGGATGTGGGGCCGCATCGCCGAATGGTTCGGGATCGAGGCCGCCCCGTTCGACGGCAAGATCCTGACGCTCGAAGACCAGATGAAGGATGACGCGGGCATCTGGCGCGAGATCGCGGCGCGCGAAGGTTTGGCCGAGGCTGACCTGTCGCAGCTCGCATCGCCCTGGCACACCGACGCCGATCTCGGCCGCCCGATCGAGGTGGTGACGGACATGGGCAAGAGCCGCCGCCTGGGGTTCAAAGAATATCAGCCCACCGACGACGCGTTCTTCGATCTGTTCGACCAACTTCGGGCTGATCGGTTGATCCCGTAAGCGTCGGTGGCGGGATGTAAGAATACGCAGGCTTCGCGATCCTCCCCCGCCAGGGGGAGGTGGCTGGCCCTTGCCAGACGGAGGGGGAAGTAAGCGCAAACGGATGTTCCGTGTCCTCCCCCTCCGTCACCTTCGGCGCCACCTCCCCCTGGCGGGGGAGGATCGCAGGGGCGGACGCTAGCCCTTCACCGCCACCGTAGCCGTAACCCCCGGATCATCCCGAAGCTTCAGATACAGCATTCCCCCAACCGGTTTCGGCACCGCAAACGAACTCCCGGTAAACCCCTCCGGCACCCGAGCCGCCTCCGCAAACCCCGCATTCGCTGCCACCGACTCGATCAAAAACAGGTCCGCCCCCGCCAGCGTACAAGCCTCCGCACAATTCAACCCGGCCAGCGCAGGTATCCGCACCAGGCTCGTCAACGGTACCCAGTCGCCGGCGACGCCGTTCTGCACCAGCCGCCACCGCAGCGGCCCATGCGCGGACACGCCTAGTGCCTTGCCCGGCTCGACCGAGATCACCGCGATCCGCTCGTCCTGTACGGTCAGCCCGCGACCCGACGCGACGGTCATCGTCGGTCCACCAGCGACCGCCCCGATCTCGACGCTGTCCCCCGCCGCAAATCGCGTGGTCCCTTCGGCGCGCAGCGAGAAGGTGATCCGGGCATCCTGCGCGATTGCGGTGACGCCCGCCAAGGTCACTGCGAGGCCGGGGGAGGGCGGTGCAATCACACTCTTGGCGATCAGAGTCGCCTTGGGTCGTGCCGCGGCGACGGTGACCTTCACCGACCGCTTGCGCCCATCGGTCAGCGTGACGAGCGCGGTCTTGGTCTGACCTGCCGCGAAATTCGGCGCCGCATCCGCGGTGAGCCCCAGCAGATCGCCCTTGTCCGCGCGCATCACTTCGCCCGGCTTGAACGCGACCCCGTCGACCGCCATCGACGCGACCAGGTCGAGCCGCGTCCCCGCGAGCGTCCCCGCCGTATCGCCCGCGTATAGCGTCAGGCCATCGATCCGCCCCGCCTCGGCCAACGCGGTCAGGGCGATCTTCTCTGACGTCTCGATCCCGTATTGCTTGACTAGCAGCGTCAATTTCCCCGGCGCTGTCTTCCCGAGCGGCAGTGTCAGTCCGATCCGGTCGCCGTTCGTCGTCCACGCCAGCGGCGCCTCGCCCGAGGCTCCAACCAGCGTCACGGCCTCGACGCAACTCGGCGTCGGCCCCGCCAGCGCCACCGGGTTGTCGCGCCCCACCACCAAATTCTCAGGGTCGGTATCGACCATCTGCCAGCCACCGGCGCTCGGCACCTGCAAGCGGAACCGCGGGCCGTCGAATGGCGTGAAGCCCCAGCGTCCATGCAGCGTCGCGTCGGTCACCGCGCTCAGCCCGGTCGTCCGCATGCCGACCTGATCGAGCACATAGCCACTACGCTCGGCATTGGCCTGCACCGGCAGCTCGACCACGCCCCCCTGGGGCGTCGTCACGCGCAAGCTCATGTCGTGCGCGAACTTCGTCGCATAGATCAACGGCGCACCCTCGACCGGCAGCACGAGATCGGGCTTCGCCGCGCAGACCAGCCGATCCGCCTCCGCGCGCCGCAGCGTCGGCGTCTGCGGCGTGCCCGTCTCGATCACCGGCATCGCGACGACCATTACCGATTTCGGGCTCGCGAACGACGGCGCCGCGTTCAGCAGCAACGCCATCCGGTCTTCGCGGACCCGCGCCAGCGCCGGGATGTAGCGGAACTGCGTCGACTGGAACGCACCGAAGATCTTCGCCAGATCGCGGACCACGCCGATATATGGACTGTAATAGCCGAGCCCGCCGGCCGGCGTCGCGCTGAGTTGCAACGCCAGATCGGTCGGCGCGCCGACGAGCGTATCGGCCAGCGTCGAACTCTGGCCATCCGCGAGCAGCAGCGACTCGCGGCTCTGCGTCAGGCACGACGCTTGCAGATCGGCCGTGAGATCGAGGCACTCCGCCTTCAGCTTGACCGCAAGGCTGCGCGACAGCAGCGGCGATACCGCCTCGATCCGCTCCGGCCGAGTACGTTCGAGCGCATGGATCCCGTCGAGAAACGCATCGAGTCGCGCGCGATCGAGCGACGCCTGATCCAGATCCTGTACCGCACGCACAAACGCACCAGGCTGTTTGCGCACCGCCGACACCACCGCATCGAACCCGCCGCTGTCGGGCACCAGGAACACCACCAGCTGGCGCGCCCCTTCCGGCACCTTCAACGCGATCGTGGCTTTCTTAGCCTTCCACGTTTCCGCCTTGAAGAACCACGACCTCGGCGGCGGCTCGGTCGCGCCGCGCAGGAACCCCGCCACCAGCAGATAGCGTTCGCCGTCGTCCCTCTTGCCGGTCGGTAAATCCGCCGCGATCGTCACGCGGTCGCCCGTCGCCAGCCTCGGAACCTGCGCGATCGGCAAGGTCGTCGTGCCGTGCGTCACCCCGACGCGCAGACTCGGGCCGGTCAGGTCGAACGGCGCGGGATCGGCGTTCGCGGTTGCCGGCACGAGCGCGGCTGCCAGTGCGCAGAACGGAAGAAAGCGAAGCATCATCAGGGGCGACCTCGTCGTCTGGAGCATCTCCGATGGCCTGTACCGGTGTCGAGAATAGGGCAAGGCCAGCCACCGCACGATCCTTCCCCGCCAGGGGGGCACTCGCCAGACGGAGGGGGAGGTAAGCGGCCACGTGGGTTGCGTGTCCTCCCCTTCCGTCACCTTCGGCTACACCTCCCCGGCAGGGGAGGATCGGTCCCGCTCTTGTCCGATCACGCTTGGTGACGCACACGAAGCCCAACTCGGGGAAGGGGACAACTTCATGAAGATCGCTACGATTCTAACCACCACGCTGCTCGCAACCACCGCCACCACCGCAGAAGCAAAGACGGTGGTCGTCACCGCCGCGCACATGGTCGACGTCCTCGCCGGCAAACGGATCGGCAACCCGCAGGTGACGATCGTCGACGGCCGGATCACCGCAGTCGGGCGCAAAGGCGATGCGGTTCCCGCCGGTGCCGAACGCGTCGACCTCGGCACGCGAACGCTGCTTCCCGGCCTGATCGACATGCATGTCCACCTCACCAGCGATCCGACGCTCAGCGGGTACCGTACGCTCGAGTTCACCGACAATTTCTGGACCGTCGTCGGCGTCGCCAATGCGCGGAAGACGCTCGACGCAGGGTTTACCACGGTGCGCAACGTCGGCTCCGCCAATTATGATGACGTCGCGATCAAGCAAGGGATCGATCGGAGCTACGTCCCCGGCCCGCGCATCGTCCCCGCCACCTACGCACTCGGCGCGACCGGCGGGCACTGCGACGCGACCGAATTCCCGCCCTCGATCCAGGTTCCGCATCCGCAGATCGCCAACACGCCCGACGAGTTTCGAGGTGCCGTGCGGACGATTCGCAAATACGGCGCCGAGGTGGTCAAGGTCTGCATGACCGGCGGCGTCCTCTCGAAGACCGACAGCGTCGGTGCGCAGCAGATCAGCCTCCCAGAGATCAAGGCGATCGTCGAGGAAGCGCACATGCTCGGCATGAAGGTCGCGGTCCACGCGCACGGCGTCGAGGGCATCAACGACGCACTCAGCGCAGGCGTCGACACGATCGAACACGCCAGCTTGGCCGACGCGGAATCGTTCAAGCTCGCGAAGGCCAGCGGCGCATGGTTCGACATGGATATCTACGACGACGACTATATCCTCGCCGAGGGTGCCAAGAACGGTGTCTTCGCCGAAAGCCTCGAGAAGGAGCGCCAAGTCGGCCTGAAGCAGCGCCAGACCTTCCGCGCCGCGCACGCCGCCGGGGTGAAGATGCTGTTCGGCACCGATGGCGGGGTCTACCCCAACGGCAACAACGCGCTCCAGTTCGCCAAGATGGTCGAATGGGGCATGACCCCGATCGAGGCGATCCAGGCGGCCACCTCCAGCGCGGCGCAGGCGCTCGGCAGGACGGCAGACGTCGGCGTGATCCAGCCCGGCCGCTTCGGCGACTTGGTCGCGGTCGATGGCGATCCGCTCGCCGATGTCCGCGAGCTAGAGCATCCCAGCTTCGTCATGAAGGGCGGGGCAGTGGTCATCGCACCAAAGTAAACTCGCCTTCCGAGTCCTCCCCCTGGCGGGGGAGGATTAATATTTGACGTCGTTACGCCAGCCGCGTTTCACCGCTACCAAGGCGCAACTCGTCGCAACGCGGGTTGCCGTTGGGCCGTGTTCAGCCTCCCCCGCCCACAACGCCGCGACGACCGCGCGCAGGGGATTTTCGACGATGACGACCGATCGCGGGGCGCTGGCCGCCCTGCTCGCCACCATGACGATGCTCGCATCGGCCAGTCCGGCAGTGGCCCAGACCGAGCAGACCGCGCCGGTCCGTGGCCTGGAGGGCTTGGCGAACCCAGCGCCGCAGACCAGCACCGCGGTCCCGATCCCTGACGCGCCGACGATCGTCCTGCCGAGCGAGACGCCCGAGCCCCGCCGCGCATCGCGTCCCCGCGCTGCGGAACCAGCTGCTGCGGAAAAAGCCGTCGTTACACGGCCCGCCGCGCGCAACGAATCCGAACCGTCGCAAGCCCGTACCTCGACCGAGCCGACACGTTCATCGGGCTCCACCGAACCCGCGCCGATAGCGACTCCTACGCCCCAGCCGGCATCGGCCCCGCCGCCGTCGGAAGCTGAATCGACGAAGTCCGGCCCGCAAGTCGCTGCCCCGCAACCCACAGTCCCGCAACCCACAGTCCCGCAATCCACAGTCCCGCAATCTACTCCCACGCCCGACGCAACGACACAATCGACGGTCACCGCGCCCGAGACGGGCAGGGCGATGCCGCTCTGGCTTTCACTTGCGGTCGTCATCGTAGTCCTCGGCGCGCTCTGGCTGCTCCGCCGCAAACCCCGCAGCCGTAGGCAGGACCGCGTAGAGGTCGAGACCGTCGTCCAGCCAACACCGGAGCCGTTCGCGCCCGAGCCCACCGCTGCGCCGGAACCCGCCGTCGCCTCCGCCACATCGATCGAGCCTATAGCGGCCCCGGTTGCGCCCGCTACGTCCGTAGCAATCCCCGTGGCCGCGGCGGCCGCGCCGAAATTCCTCGAACCGCGTGCAAAAACGCCACCGCCGCCGCTTGCCGTTCCGCGGGCTCGCGTAACCTGCGACCTCCGTCCCTTGCGCGCCGGTCTCAACCTGCTGAGCGCGACGGTCGAGTGCGAACTCGTCGTAACCAACACCGGCACCGTGGCCGCCGAAGCGATCCGCGCTGGCGTCGCGCTGCTGACCGCGCATGCTGGTCAGGACACCGACCTCGCCCAGTTCAACGCTGCCCCGATCGGTCGCCCGGCGACGCCACCATTCGCGCTCGCACCCGGCGAGTCCCGCACGATCCGCACCGTCGTTGCGATCGCGCGCGAGGCGATCCAGACCATGACCGCCGCCAATCGCCCGATGTTCGTACCCGTCGTCGCCACCAACATCCTCTACGCGACCGACGGTGACGACGCGCAGACCGCCCGTGCCTGGGTCGTCGGTATCGAACGCGTGGATTCCGCCAAGCTCGCACCGTTCTGGCTGGACGCACCCGCAAAGATGTTCACGACGGTCGCCGCCCGGCCGCATGCGGCGACGTTCGAGCGGTAGCACGCCTGCATCCGGGAGGTTGGGGACAGGTGGGCGTTGGCTTCCAACCGTTACCCCCGGGGTGCCAGACTCTGGACGCCTCTCCCTACCCGTTCGTGCTGAGTAGAGACCGAGTAGCTTCGCAGAAGCGTATCGAGGGCTCGTATCGAAGCACAGGTTCCGCGCGCTACGCCCGCGTACGCAGGACGACCCACCATCACCAGACACGAAAAAGGGCGACCCCATTGCTGAGGCCGCCCTTTTTTAGCTGCGGCCAGCAGGGGCAAAGCCCCTGCTTCGTCGGTCGGCATGAATGCCGCCGGCCGGCCTTGCGAGAGTGCGAGCCAGTATGGCCCGTCTCTCCGCTTGCGGCTTACTTGACCTCGACGGTCGCGCCAGCTGCTTCGAGCTGAGCCTTGATCTTGGCTGCCTCGTCCTTCGACACGCCTTCCTTGACGGCCTTGGGAGCCGACTCGACCAGCGTCTTGGCTTCGGTCAGGCCGAGCGCGGTGATCGCACGGACTTCCTTGATGACGTTGATCTTCTTGCCACCGTCGCCGGTCAGGATGACGTCGAATTCGGTCTGCTCTTCTGCTGCAGGAGCAGCGGCGCCGCCGCCTGCTGCCGGTGCTGCGACCGCTGCTGCGGCCGAAACGCCCCACTTCTCTTCGAGCAGCTTCGAAAGCTCAGCTGCTTCGAGAACGGTCAGTTCGCTCAGGCTCTCTACGAGCGCGTTCAGGTCTGCCATGATAAATCTCCATCTCGGGGCATCTGCCCCATCAGTTCAAAAAGGTAACGAAAGGCCTGCAAGATCAGGCGGCTTCCTTCTCCGCGTAGGCGGAAAGCACGCGCGCGAGCTGCGCTGCCGGAGCCTGCGTGATCGTTGCCAGCTTCGTGGCGGGTGCCACGATGAGGCCAACGATCTTGGCACGCAGTTCGTCCAGCGAGGGCAGCGTTGCGAGCGCCTTCACACCGTCGACGTCGAGGGTCGTCGCGCCCATCGCCCCACCCACGATTTCGAACTTGTCGTTCGTCTTCGCGAATTCCACGGCCACCTTGGCGGCCGCGACGGGATCGATGGAGCTGGCCAGACCGACCGGACCCGTGAGCATGTCGCCCAGCGAGCTGTAGTCGGTGCCGTCCATTGCGATCTTGGCAAGCTTGTTCTTCGAGACCTTGTAGGTCGCGCCGGCGTCGCGCATCTTATTCCGCAGCACAGTGGACTGTGCGACGGTCAGGCCGAGGTTGCGCGTCACAACGACGACGCCGACCTCGGAAAAGGTGCGGTTCAGCTCGGCTACGGCCGCGGTCTTTTGATCACGATCCATGCCATTCTCCACGTTTTACGAGCTCACCGATTGCGCAGTGGACCCGGTTACTAACCGGAGGCGCAGACAAACCCGCGCTTCCGGGGTGTCTCGTCGATGGGGCATGGGAGAGGGGCGGCGCGCAAATGGGCCGACAAAATCTCATTCCCCGTCTAGGTGGGAGATTAAGCACCGGCAAACCCGCTGCACCCACTGTCTCGGACGGAGTTCGACGAGCAAGCCCGCCGAACGAACCCGCGCCTTAGCGGAATTGGCGGGGGAGTCAATCGGCGATGGACGTCGCGGCCGGTCTAGGCGCCGGTGTATCGCTCAGATGATTGGCCAGGGCGCGCACCGTTGGCAGCCGGGGTCTTTCGGCAACCTGATCGTGCGGAACCGTAGTGCCAGCAGGTCGACCAGCAGCAACTTGCCCGCCTGGTCGTCGCCGAACGGGGCGATCGTCCGTAGCACCTCGAGCGCGGCTAGGCTGCCGAGGACGCCAGTGACGGGGCCGAGCACCCCGTCCTCCGTGCAACTCGTCTCCGCCCGCTCGGGATCTTCGCCAACGAAGCAGCGATAGCACGGCTTGTCGGCTTCCCACCCGCGATAGGTAGCGAGCTGGCCTTCGAACTGACCGACCGCCGCGGAGACCAGCGGGAGGCGCAGCGCGTATGCGGCATCGGCGACGCAGAACCGGGTGACGAAATTGTCGCAGCCGTCGAGCACGACGTCCGCCCCGGTCAGCAGGTCCGCGACGTTGGTCGGGTCGATCCGGATGCAATGCGCGGCGATCTCGACATGCGGGTTGATCCGGCGCGCGGCGGCGGCGGCGGCGTCGACCTTGGCGACGCCGGTGTCGGCGGTCGTGAAGATCGTCTGGCGCTGGAGGTTGGAGGGCTCGACGCTATCGTCGTCGATCAGGATCAGCTGGCCGACGCCCGCCGCGGCCAGATACTGGATCGCAGGTGAGCCGATCCCGCCGGCGCCGACGACCGCAACTGTGGCCGTCTTCAGTTTCGCCTGACCGGTACCGCCAAATTCCTTCAGGACGATGTGTCGGGCGTAGCGGACGAGTTCGTCGTCGGAGAGCGTCATGCGGTTCAGCTGCCCGCCCAGGTGAAGGTCATGCTAGTGCGATACCAGGTGTCGGTCTGGGTATCGTCGAGGTCGATCGCGTCGCGCGGCGTACCGACAAGCACGCCGGCGGCATATTGCTCGACCGTCGGGCAATCGATCGCGCGCGGCGTCACGCGGCGAAACCGGCCCTGCGGCGTCGCGAGGACGGCGAGGTCGAGCGTGAGCGTCCAGCCCTGCGCGGTCCGCACCGCCTTCGCACAGCGTCCCGCCATCACCTCGCCGTGGACGTACATCGAGGTGTTCGCCTGGATCGTCGCGGACCGGCGGATCGGAAGAATGGGCAGCCCGCTCCAATCCTGCGGCGGCAGGGGAACGCTGGCGGTCGGCGTGGCGGCAGATGGTGCGGCCGGCGCGACCTGCGTGGCGACGCCTGGCGGGGCGACGGCCTGAAGCAGCAGGAGAAACGCGGCGATCATCGCCCGGTCGATCCGAAGCCGCCTGCGCCGCGGGTGGTGTCGTCGAGCGTATCGACTTCGGCGAGCGTCGCGCGGAGGACGACCGCGGGGACCAGTTGCGCGATGCGGTCGCCGCGTGCGATCTCGAATGGGGCTTGGCCGAGATTGGCGAGGATCACCTTCACTTCGCCGCGATAGTCGCTGTCGATCGTGCCGGGGGTGTTGAGGCAGGTGACGCCGTGCTTCAGCGCGAGGCCGGAGCGGGGGCGGACCTGCACCTCATGGCCTGCGGGAATGGCGATCGCGAAACCAGTCGCGACCGCGGCTCGGTCGCCGGGGGCGAGCGTCAACGTCTCGGCGGCAACGACGTCCATCCCGGCGGCACCCTCGGTCGCATAGGCGGGCAAAGGCAGGCCCTCGCCGTGCGGCAGGCGCTTCAGTTCGATACGGATCATGATGCGGCTTCTAGCGCATCGGCGATGCGGTCCGCCAGTCGTGCGGCAACCGCGTCCTTGGGCATGCGCTTCCAGCTCTCGACGCCCGCGGCGGTGACGAGGTGCACGCTGTTGTCGGCGCCGCCCATCACGTCGCCCGAGACGTCGTTGGCGACGATCCAGTCTGCGGTCTTGCGGATACGCTTGGCGACGGCGTGTTCGATGACGCGCTCGGTCTCGGCGGCGAACCCGATCAGCAGGCGAGGGCGGTGGGGGCTGCGCGCCAAAGTCGCGAGAATATCGGGATTTTCCGCGAGCGTCAGCGTCGGCGTGGCATCGCCCTTCTTGATCTTCTGCCGGAAGGACTCGACGTGCCAGTCCGCCACGGCAGCCACCATGACCGCGGCATCGGCGGGCAGCGCGCGGTCCACCGCGTGCGCCATCTCGCGCGCGGTCTCGACGTCGATCCGGTCGACGCCGTGTGGAGTCGGCAGCGTCACCGGGCCCGCGACCAGCGTCACGCGTGCGCCGAGCCGTGCCAGCGCTGCGGCGATCGCAAAGCCCTGTTTGCCCGACGAGCGGTTGGCGATGTAGCGCACCGGATCGATCGGCTCGTGAGTCGGTCCGGCGGTGACGAGTACGTGGCGGCCCGCAAGGCGCTTAGGCAGTGCAGGCGAGAGCAAGGCCTCGATCGCGGCGACGATCGCGGGCGGCTCGGGCAGGCGGCCGGGACCGTATTCGCCGCACGCCATCGCGCCTTCGTCGGGCATCATCACCGTGACGCCATCCGCGCGAAGCTGCGCCACGTTGCGGACGGTCGCGGCATGGCCCCACATGCGGACGTTCATTGCCGGCGCGACGAGCACCGGCTTGTCGGTGGCGAGCAGCAGCGTCGTCGCGAGATCGTTCGCGAGGCCGGCGGCCATGCGGGCCATCAGGTCGGCGGTAGCGGGCGCGACGATGATCAGGTCGGCCTGCCGGCTGAGCTGGATATGGCCCATCTCAGCCTCGTCCTTGAGGTCCCACAGCGTCGTGTAGACCTTGTCCTCGCTGAGCGCGGCGAGCGTCATCGGCGTGACGAAATGATGCGCTGCCTCGGTCATCACGCAGCGTACCGCGTGGCCCTCGCGTTTGAGCAGGCGGATCAGCTCGGCGGCCTTGTAGGCGGCGATCCCGCCGCCGACGATCAGGAGAATACGCGTCATGGACCGCGTCTTAGCGTATTACGCGGCGGACCGTAATGCGTCGCCCGTCGCTCGCGGCTCGTACCAGATCGCGCAGTCCGTCGGCTGCGAAGACTATCCCCACGAGTGAGGCCGGCGCGATCAGCAAGGCCCAGTAAAATGTGTCGATCCGCCCGAACAGGCCGAGCATCAGGCCATAGCCGGCGAGCAGCGCGGCCATCCGCCCGGCGAGCGGATCGTGCCAGGCGGTCCAGCCGAACGCCGCGATACCGACTATCGGCGCGGCAACCACGAGCGGAAACAGGCTGAGCGCAGAGGCATCGACGATCGCGCGGACGACGAAGCCGACCCCGAGCATGCCGGCCCAGCCCGGCGACGACGGATCCAGCGGATGCACGACGAGCGACACGGCATGCGCGTGGAGCACCAGGACGATCGCGACGATGGCGAGCGATCCGATCCAGGCGGCGACCTCACGGCGGCTTCCTTCTACGAGTGCGAAGACCGCCATCAACACGAGATACGGCGCGGCGGTCTCGCGGATAAGCGCGGCGGCAAGGCCTAATGCGACCGCTTCGACCCAATAGCCTGGACGACGCAGCGCGAGCGACAGCGCGATCAGCAATCCTGCCCAGATCTCGTGGAACAGCACCAGGCCCGCCTGGAAGAACGCTAGCATTCCGCCGAGCAGCAGGATCATCGCGATGGCGAGCGCCGGCTGGCTCAACGCGGGACGCAGGCGGCGACACCAGGCGATCAACGTCGCGGTCGCCAGTGCGTACAGCATGGCGACAACCGCGAAGGCGGGCAACGCTGCGGCCACGACCGCGAGGGTCGGTAGGCGCATCGTGACGAACGGCTTCATCGGATAGTTGCCCGCGCGCATCGCATCGGCAGCGACCGCATAATAGGGGCCGCCGTGCCGAACACCGTCGACGATCCCCGCGTAGAGCGCCATGTCCGTGCCGTGATCGGCACCGGTTGCGCGGGGCGCGGTCGGTACCGAAAGGGCAAGCCAAGTCGCCATGATCGCGATGACGAACACCGCCAGCGTCGCGCGTGCACCCGACTGCGACATCGCCGCAAACCGCGACGGTCTCGTCAGCCACAAAGGCGCTACGGGACGGCGCATCATCCGGTCCGGCAGGCTGATATCACCGCAGCAAGAGCCAGGTCGCACCCACGCTGGTCAGCGCGGTTGCGAGCGCCACCGCCATGTAGCGCCAGCCGCCGCCGATCCGGATCACTTCGATCTCGCGCAGCGGCATCGTCGGCGGCGCGCCACCGGGCGCGGGGTAATGCGCCTCGATCCGGCGGACCAGCTCAGGCAGCCGTGTGAGCGTCTGGAAGTCCGCGATCAGCCGGTCGGCGATCATCGCCTCGGGGCCGAGTTCGCCGCGGATCCAGTCGCGGACGAACGGCTCGGCCGCTTCCCACAAATTGATGTCGGGGTTGAGGCTGGTCGCGACGCCCTCGACCATCACCATCGTCTTCTGGAGCAGCAGCAGGTGCGGCTGCGTGACCATGTCGAAATCGCGCGTGATCGAGAACAGGCTGTCGAGCATCATCCCGATCGACATGTCCTTGACCGGCAACCCGCGCATCGGCTCGCCGACCGCCCTCAGCGCGGTCGCGAACTCGGCGACGTCGTGATAGGCGGGGACATAGCCCGCCTCGAAATGGATCTCGGCGACGCGTTTGTAGTTGCCGGTGATCAGGCCGTAGAGGATTTCGGCTAGCCAGACGCGGGCGCGGCGGTCGATCCGGCCCATGATGCCAAAATCGATCGCGGCGATGCGGTTGCCGGGAAGCGCAAACAGGTTTCCCTGGTGCATGTCGGCGTGGAAGAACCCGTCGGCGATCGCCTGGCGCAGGAATGCGCGAACGAGCGTGTTGGCGAGGCCGGGAAGGTCGTAGCCGGCGGCGACCAGTGCGGGGCGGTCGGACAGCTTGATGCCGTCGATCCACTCGATCGTCATGACCTTATTGGTCGAGCGCGCCCAATCGATCGCGGGGATGACGAAATCGGGCTCGGCGGTCATGCCCTCCGCGAGTTCGGAGGCCGAGGCGGCCTCGCGACGGAAGTTCAGTTCGCGCAGCGTCCAGCGCTTGAACGTCTCGATCGTGAGGCGCGGACGCAGGCGCATCGCTTCGGGGCTGAGCGCCTCAAGTTGCGCTGCGGCCCAACTGTACGTGTCGATCGCGCGCGCGAAATCGTCCTCGACGCCGGGGCGGAGGACTTTCACCGCGACCTGTCGGCCATCGGTGGTGACGGCGCGGTGGACCTGCGCGATCGACGCGGCGCCGACGGGGATCGGTTCGATGCGCGAGAAGAGCGTTTCCAGCGGCTTGCCGAAGCTCGCCAGCATCGCCGCCTCGATCGTTGCGTAGGGGACGGGGGAGAGCTGGTCCTGGAGGCGCAACAGATCGTGCGCAGCGTCCTCACCGACGAGATCGGGGCGGGTAGCGAGCGTCTGCCCGAGCTTGATCGCCGCGGGACCGATCGCCTGGAACGCATCGGCATAGCGCGGTACCTCGGGCACGCGCGCGCCGAGCCGCGCGATCCTTGCGAGGCGGCGGACGGGGGCGGGCGTGTTCGGGTCACGCTCGATCCCGCGCAACGCACCGTGACGAGCGAGGATGCGGCCCCATTTGAGGAGGCGCCAGACGTGAGTGGTGGAGGCGGTCACTTGGGGTTGGTGCCGTAAGACAAGGTTGGTTCACGCGAAGGCGCTAAGGCGCGAAGAGAAGGTAGAAATGGTTCGCGCAGAGGCGCGGAGACGCGGAGGTGTTGCGTTTCGCCGCGGCTGCGGCTTTTCATCACTGGTGGTTGATGAAGTGAAAGCTGCCGCGTGCGCGCCATCTCTGCGTCCTCTGCGCCTCTGCGCGAAAACCCCTTCGCGCCTTCGCGCCTTCGCGTGATCACTAGATCTTCCAGCCGCTGTGGATCGCGACCAGCCCACCCAGCAGCGGTTCCACCTTGGTCTGCACGAAGCCCGCGTCCGCGATCATGCCCTTGAACTTGGGCATGTCGGGGAAGCGGCGGATCGATTCGATCAGGTAGCGGTAGCTGTCGGCGTCCTGCGCGAGCAATTGGCCAAGCTTCGGGACCATCTTGTGTGAATAGGCGTCGTACACCTCGGCGAACCCGGGCCACACCGTCGTCGAGAATTCGAGGCAGTAGAAGCGTCCGCCGCGGCGCAGGACGCGGTGGGCTTCGCGCAAGGCCTTGGGGATGTCGGTGACGTTACGAATGCCGAACGCGATCGTGTACGCGTCGAAGAACTTGTCGGGGAAGGTCAGCGTTTCCGCATTGGCTTCGGTCCAGACGAGGCCGTCGATGCCGCGCTTCTGGGCGCGTTCCATGCCGACTTCGAGCATCTGCGGGTTGATGTCGGCGACCGTGATCGATGCGCCCGACGGCTCCATGCGGAACGCGATGTCGCCCGTGCCGCCGGCCATATCGAGGATCTGCTCGCCTTCGCGCGGCTTTACGCGGCGGACGAAGCGGTCCTTCCACAGGCGGTGCATGCCGCCCGACATCGCATCGTTCATCAGGTCGTATTTGCCTGCGACGTTCGAGAAGACGCCGCCGACGCGGGCGGTCTTCTCGGTGGCGGGGATGTCTTCGTAGCCGAAGGAGACGGTATCGGGCGTGAGTGCGGGCGCGGGCGCGATCAAGTCGTTCATATCCTGCGCTCTAGCCGCGCCTTGTGGCGCGAGCAAACGCAACCTAGCTGCAAACCGTGCCAGAATTACCAGAAGTCGAAACCACCGTGCGCGGGCTGGAGCCCGTGCTGAAGGGCCAGCGCCTCACCTCGGTCGAGCCGCGCCGTGCCGACCTGCGCAAGGCGATCCCGGTCGACCTGCGCCAGCGGATGACGGGCGCGACCGTGACGCACTTGGGACGGCGCGCGAAATACGGGCTGATCGATACCGATCGCGGCGATACGCTCGTCTTCCATCTCGGCATGTCGGGTCGCTGGCGAGTCGATCCGAGCGAACTGCTCGCGCACGATCACCTGCTGATCGGCACCGCTGCGGGGCGGACGGTCGCGCTCAACGATCCGCGGCGATTCGGCTTTCTCGATCTGTGGGCGACCGAGGACATCGCCCATTACCCGCCGTTCCTCAGCATGGGGCCGGAGCCGCTCGGGCCGGACCTGACCGCCGCGTATCTGCTGGACGCGCTCGAAGGGCGCGGGGCGTCGATCAAGGCGATGCTGCTCGATCAGCGAATCGTTGCGGGGCTCGGCAATATCTATGTGTGCGAGGCGCTGCACATGGCGAAGATCGCGCCGTCTCGCGCGGCGGGGCGGATATCGCTGTTTCGACTCGAGCGACTCGTCGAGGCGATTCGGACGGTGCTGACCGCCGCGATTCTGGCCGGCGGTTCGTCGCTGCGTGATTACGTGCGGCCGGACGGCGAGCTCGGCTATTTCTCCAAGCAATGGCGCGTCTATGGGCGTGAAGGCGAGCCGTGCGAATGTGGTGCTACCGTGAAGCGGCGGACGGAGGGCGGGCGCTCGACGTTCTGGTGTCCGAAGTGCCAACGCGGTTGAGCCTATCAGTTGACGGGCCAGGACAAAGTGGGTAGGGCCGCGGCTTCGAGAGGGCGTAGGAGCAATCCGGCGCCCCTTTTTATTCATTCGAACATCCAGAGGGCTTCATGGCGAACACGCCGCAGGCGAAAAAGCGTATCCGTCGCAACGACCGTCGCGCGGAAGTGAACGGCAACCGCGTCGGCCGTATCCGTACCTTCATCAAGAAGGTCGAGGCCGCACTGGCTTCGGGCGACAAGGGCGCAGCGACCACCGCACTCGCGGCCGCACAGCCTGAGCTGCAGCGTGGCGTCGCCAAGGGCGTGCTGCACAAGAACACCGCGAGCCGCAAGTTCGCGCGTCTGACCAAGGCCGTGACCGGGCTCGCCTAAGCGACCGATCACTGTCGAAAGCGGATCACCCGTCGGGACATTCCCGGCGGGTTTTTTGCGTCTGCGAAGGGAACCAAGTGCGACGGTGCGTAACCCACGGATTCCCCGCGATTCGAGTGGTCCGAAGTCAAGTCATGGAATGATTGAATTCGCAAAAAATACGTAAACACAGCCACTTATAAAAATATCGACGCATTTCCGCGGCTTGATCAAGTCAACCCGCTTTATTTCGAAAATGTGACGCGTCGGGGTCTTGCCCGGATCGCCGATCGCTTCATAACGGGGCTCACAGCGACGGTGGTTTCCACCGCTGCATCAAACACACAGGGCGAAGATGCCGGATGACCCTTGGGGTCGTCGGGGGACCATTTTCTGTCGGGACTATATCACCCGCGCGAGCAATCTCGCGGGGTCGGAGAAGCGTGCGCGTGACGAAGTGGCAAGGATCAATGACGCACGCGACCGAGGCCGAGAAGGCCTGGGCCCGCGTGCGTGCATCCTTGCGCGAGTCGGCGGGGGCCCGCCTGTTCGAGCAGTGGCTGAAACCGATCGAACTCGTTCCGGGTGACGATCGCGACACGATCCGCCTCGCGCTGCCGTCGGCGTTCATGACGAACTGGGTCCGCAATCACTATGCCGACCGACTCGTGCTCGAATTCAAGCAGATCCTGCCCCACGTCCGCACCGTCCAGATCGAGACCCGGGCGCCGGGTCGCGCGCCCGTCGTGCTCGCGATCGAGCCGGTCGCCGACGCCATTCCAGCCAAGCCCGTTGCCGATCCGGTGCCGGTCGAGGCCAAGCCGGCTTCCAAGCCCGTCGCCGAGCCTGCGCAGGTTTCGATGAAGTTCGGCGTCGATCCGTCGCTGAAGCCTGCGCCGGCGCCTGTCGTGGCCTCCGCGCCGGTCGGCGTGCCGGCCGAACGCCCGCCGCTCGATCCGCGCTACACGTTTGCGCGATTCGTCGTCGATCCGTCGAACAAGGTCGCGTTCAACGCGGCCAAGGTGCTCGCCGAGCCAGGCCCGGTCCGGTTCAGCCCGTTGTTCCTCCACAGCGGCACGGGGCAGGGCAAGACCCATCTCATGCACGCGATCGGTCACGCGTTCCTCGAGCATAATCCGAACGCGATCGTGCTGTGCATGTCCGCCGAGCGGTTCATGTACGACTTCGTCGCGTCGATGCGCGCGCGCGATACGCATGCCTTCAAGCAGCGGTTGCGCGGTGCCGACCTGCTGCTGATCGACGATCTCCAGTTCATCGCCGGCAAGGATGCGACGCAGGAAGAATTCTTCCACACGGTCAACGAGATCATGGCGGCCGGCAAGCGGCTCGTGATCTCCGCCGACCGCTGTCCGCAGGCCTTGGAAGGCGTCGAGGCGCGGATCGTCAGCCGGATGTCGGTCGGGCTGGTCGCCGACATCAAGGCGCCCGATCTGGTGCTGCGCCGGACGATCCTCGATCGGAAGCTGGTCGACCTGCCCGACATGCGCGTGCCGACCGACGTGCTCGATCTACTCGCGAGCCGTATCCATGCGAACATTCGCGAGCTCGAGGGCGCCCTCAACCGCGTCGTTGCGTATGCGCAGCTGACCGGGGACACGATCGACCTCGACTTTGCGGTTGCGACGCTCGGAGAGGTGCTCCGCGGGGCGCAGAAGCGCGTGACGATCGACGAGATCCAGAAGCTCGTGTCCGCGCATTTCGAACTGAAGCCGCTCGACCTGATTTCCGCGCGGCGTGCGCGGGCGGTGGCGCGGCCGCGGCAGATCGCGATGTATCTGGCCAAGCGGCTCACGACTCGGTCACTGCCGGAGATCGGACGGAAGTTCGGTGGGCGTGATCACTCGACGGTGATCCATGCGGTGCGGAAGATCGAGGAACTGCGCGACTCGGACCGCGATATCGATGCCGCCGTGCGCGTGCTGATGCGCGAGCTGGAGGGCTAGCCCCTCCTTGTTCCCCCGCGAAGGCGGGAGCCCAGTCTGGACCCCCGCCTTCGCGGGGGAACAAGCTTTCTATCTGATCCTAGCTGAATCCCACCCCTCGTCCGTCATCCCAGCGAAAGCTGGGATCTTCCCGTTTGGCAGGGGTAGCGTGCAACGAGGGAGACCCCAGCTTTCGCTGGGGTGACGATCATATTCCTAGGTGACGGGCAGGGCTTAGGTCGCGGGCAGGGTTTAGACCTGCAACCCCATCGCATCCTGCGTTCGCTTCAACACCGGTGCCGCCAGCGCGCGCGCCTTCTCCGCCCCCGCCTGCAACACCGCCGTTACCGCGCTGCGATCATCGAGCAACCGCACCATCTCGTCACGGATCGGCCCGAGCTTCGCCACCGCCAGATCCGCGAGCGCCGGCTTGAACGCGCCAAAGCCCTTACCGCCGAACTCGCCGAGTACGGTCGCCACATCGCTGTCCGCCAGCGCCGCGTAGATCGTCAGCAGGTTGCGCGCCTCGGCGCGGTCGCCGAGTTCCTCGACCGTCGCCGGCAGCACGTCGGGATCGGTCTTCGCCTTGCGGAACTTGTCGGCGATGGTGTCGTCGCTGTCGATCAGCTTGACGACCGACTGCTCGGACGGGTTCGATTTCGACATCTTCGCCGACGCATCGCGCAACGACATGATCCGCGGCGCGGCCTTGCTGATCAGCGGGGCGGGGAGCGTGAACAGGTCCACCTTGTAATCACCGTTAAATTTGGTGGCGATGTCGCGCGCGAGTTCGAGATGCTGTTTCTGGTCCTCGCCGACCGGGACGTGCGTCGCGTTGTAGAGCAGCACGTCGGCGGCCATCAGCACTGGGTAGTCGTACAGTCCGACGCTCGCGCCCTCGCGGTTCTTGCCCGCCTTGTCCTTGAACTGCGTCATGCGGTTCAGCCAGCCGACGCGCGCGACGGTGTTGAGCAGCCATGCCATCTCGCTATGCGCGGGCACGCGTGCCTGGTTGAACAGGATCGACTTCGCCGGATCGATTCCCGCCGCGATCATCGTCGCGGCGACCTCGATCGTGTGCGACGAGAGCTCGGCGGGCGCGATCCACTCAGTCGGCGCGTGGAGATCGGCGATGAAGAACATCGACTCGCCGCCCTGCGCCGCGACGTCGTCCTGCAGCGTCACCCACTGCTTCACCGCCCCCAGGTAATTGCCGAGATGGAGATTACCGGTGGGCTTGATGCCGGACAGGACGCGCATGGAAAAACCTTACTTGGAACGACGCAGAAGCGTGGAGATGTCGCCCAGCCGGAACGCGCCGGTGAGCAGGGTCGCGATCGCATAGACGACACCGCCGGTCGTCACCAGCACGAGCATCGCCCCCCAGCGCTGGATGCTGATGCCCGTTACGAACGGCTGGAACAGGTCGTTGAGGAAATACATCACGACGCCCATGATCAGCGCGGCGACCAGCAGCCGCCACGTCCGCCGGCGCAGCCGCGCGTCGGGCGTGAAGTGCCCGCGACGGACCAGCGTCCGGTACAGCATCGCGACGTTGACCGTGCTGGCGATCGCGGTGGCGAGCGGCGGGCCCATGTGGCCGAGCGGCTTGATGAAGGCGAGGTTGAGGACGAGGTTCACGACCATCGACATCGTCGCATAGCGAACTGGGGTGCGCGTGTCGGAGCGCGCGTAATAGCCCGGCGTGAGGACCTTCACGAGGATATACGACGGCAGTCCGATCGAGAACGCGGCGAGCGCCTGCGCGGTCAGCACGCTGTCGTCGAGCGCGAACTTGCCGTGCTGGAACAGCGCGCCGACGATCGGCACGCCGCAGACGATCAGCGCGACCGTCGCGGGCAGCGTGAGGAACAGCGCCAGCTCCATGCCGCGGTTCTGCGTCGCCATCGCCTCCGCATCCTCGCCGCGGCCGAGTTGGCGCGAGATGGTGGGGAGCAGGACGGTGCCAAGACCGATGCCGATCAGGCCTAACGGAAGCTGGTTCAGGCGGTCGGCGAAATAGATGTACGAGACCGATCCCGCCGGCAGCAGGGCGGCGGCCAGAGCGGTCGAGACGACGAGGTTGATCTGCACCGCACCGGCACCCGCCGCGGCAGGCCAGATCAGCGACATGAGCTTCTTCACGTCGGGGTTAAGCTGCGGACGCTTCAGCCGGAGCTTCACGCCCGACGCCCGGCACGCGTAGATCAGCCATCCGAGCTGCAACGCGCCCGATATCGTCACCGCGATCGCCTGGTTGCGCGCGGTCAGCAGTGGCTGGTGCTCGTGGAACAGCAACAGCGCGGCGATCAGCGTCGCGTTAAGCAGGATTGGCGCGGCCGCGTTGATCCAGAATTTGTGCAGCGAATTGAGGATGCCGCCAAGCAGCGAGACAAGGCTGATCAGCGGTAGGTAGGGCAACATGATCCGCGACAGGTGGACGACATAGTCGAACCGCTCAGCGCTCGCGCCATTGAACCCGAAGGTCAGCAGCCACGTCATCGGCCACGCCGCGAGTTCGAACAGCACCGTCATCAGGATCAGCGTCGGCAGCAGCACCGACAGCGCGTCCTCGGCGAACGCGATCCCGTCGGGCAGCCCGCGGCCATCCTTGTCGCCGACCTTCCGATTGAACATCGGAATGAACGCGGCCGAGAACGCGCCCTCCGCGAACAGCGCGCGGAACATGTTGGGGAGGCGGAACGCGATCAGGAACGCGTCCGACGCGAAGCCGGCGCCGACGAACCGCGCGAACAGCGAGTCGCGCACGAGCCCCAGGACACGGCTGGCGAGCGTCAGCCCGCCGACCGATCCCAGCGCCTTGGTCAGGTTCATCTAATACCGCTCCGCCTCCGTTCGATCAGGCTTGGCCGAAATCGCCGACGTTCGGCTGGATGCCCTGCTGCTCCGACTGCGTCAGGTACAGCTGGCCAAAGTCGATGGGCTCGAGCAGCAGCGGCGGGAAACCACCGTCACGCACCGCATCCGACAACACGCGGCGCGCGAACGGGAACAGCAGGCGCGGAGCCTCGCCCAGCAGGAACGGCTGGACATGCTCGGCCGGGATGTTGCGGAGTCCGAACAGCCCTGCGTACGAAAGGTCGACGATGAACGCGACCTGCCCGTCGGTCTCCGCGCGGACGTCGATCTTCAGCACGACCTCATGCACCTCGTCGCCGACCTGCGCCGCGCCGATGTTGAACTGCACATCGATCGCCGGCGGGGTCTGGTTCTGGTAGACCGCGGGAGCGTTCGGGTTCTCGAACGACAGATCCTTGACGTACTGCGAGATCAGCCCGGCGGCTGGGATCGTGTCCTCGCCATTCGCGATAGCCTGGTCCGGCATGGTGATGCCGTTGTCCTGATCGTCCATTCGTCATGTCCTTGAAATGCGCAAAGATGGGACCGAAGCGGAATGCTCGTGCGTTCCATTGGGTCGAAGCGGTGCGATTAGCAGTGCCCGAGGGGCGTTTCAACGGGCGCGGGTTTGAATAAGCGCAGCTTTGGCCTATGTTAGCCCGAAGATCGGAGGCACGGTTGTTTTACGTAGTACTTCTCGCGATGGTTGCAGGCTTCTTGGCGATGCGACTGTACAGCGTGCTCGGTAAGCGGACAGGGCATGAACAGCCCTTGCCGCGCGCAGCCGAAGACCGGCCTGCGCTTGCCGCAGTTCCGCGAACGGTCGATGCGACGCCTGAGCCGCGCGAGATGGTCAGCCGCAACATCGAGCCGCGTGCCGAAGCTGGCCTGCGTTCGATCGTCGCCGCCGAACCCGGGTTTGACGTCAACCAGTTCCTCGAAGGCGCACAGGCTGCGTACCGCATGGTGCTCGAAGCGTTCTGGAAGGGCGACGAGGACGAGCTTGGCTATCTGGCCGAAGACGATGTCCGGACGGCCTTTGCCGAGGCGATCGCCGCACGGATTGCGGCGGGCGAAGTGCTCGACAACCGTCTTGTCTCGATCGAGCGTGCGGTAATTTCGGATGCGAGCGTGTCGGGTCG
The DNA here is from genome assembly GCF_004340945.1 of Sphingomonas sp. PP-F2F-A104-K0414. GTDB lineage: Bacteria > Pseudomonadota > Alphaproteobacteria > Sphingomonadales > Sphingomonadaceae > Sphingomonas. The sequence continues at coordinate 252,612 of NZ_SLYD01000004.1, read as the reverse complement.
CGATGCTCGGATCACGGTGCGGTTCGATGCGGATATTGCCGCCGTCACGCGTGATGGCGAGGGCAATGTCCTGGCCGGCTCGCTGACCGACGCGGTCGAGACGCACGACGTCTGGACCTTCGCACGGACGCTGAAGAGCAGTGATCCGAACTGGAAGCTTGCCGACACCGACGAGGCGTGACCGTGCGTTTCAGGGGGGCGGGGCTTAGCGCACTGGGTCTAGCTTTGGCGCTTAGCGCGTGCGTCGGCGGCGTCGAGCCACCGCGCGCAGGCCCCGCGCCGGTCGATCGCGGCGGCAATTCCGACCGAGAGCCTTCGCGCGAGCCGGTCCGCGTCCACCCGTCGCGCGATACCGGTGCATCGCCTAATATCCGTGGCATTCAGATGCCCGCGCGGATCGTGGGCGCGGTGCCGCTGTTACCGGCTCCCGTCCTTGCACCCGCGGCCCCCGTCAACGCGGCGACCGCCGGCGTCACCGCTGGTCCGGCGATCGCGAGCCTGCCGATCGACGATACGCAGGCGCAGTCCGCGCTCGCGGCTTTCGTCACGAGTTGCCCGTCGCTGATGCGCCGCAACGATGCGTCGGGGCTGACGCGCGGTGCCGATTGGCAGCCGGCCTGTGCGGCGGCGGCGTCCGTCCCCCGCGGTGGCGCGCGGAATTTCTTCACGCAGTGGTTCGAGGCGGTCCAGGTCGGCGACGGCAAGGCGTTCGCGACGGGCTATTACGAGCCCGAGATTGCCGGCTCGCTCGAGCGTCGCGATGGGTATGCGCCGATCTACGGGCGGCCGAACGATCTGGTCGATGTCGATCTCGGCGCGTTCTCGACAAGCTTGAAGGGCAAGAAGATTCGCGGTCGTGTCGATCGCAGCAATCTGGTGCCCTATTACGACCGCACCGCGATCGAGCAGGGCGCTATCTCCGGGCGTGCACCGATCCTCGCCTGGGCGCGCGATCCGGTGGAGTTGTTCTTCCTCCAGATCCAGGGGTCGGGGCGGCTTCGGCTGACCGATGGCGAGATCCTGCGGATCGGCTACGCGACGCAGAATGGCCGCGATTACACCGGCATCGGTGCGCTGATGAAGTCGCGCGGGCTTCTGCAACCGGGACAGACCTCGATGCAGGGGATCGTCGCTTGGTTGCACGCGCATCCGGCCGAGGGGCAGGCGATCATGCGCGAGAACAAGAGCTTCGTGTTCTTCCGCGAGTTGGAGGGCGCGCCTTTGGGGGCGCTTGGATTGCCGGTCACCGGTCAGGTGAGCGCGGCGGCGGACGTCAAGTTCGTGCCGCTGGGCGCACCGGTGTTCCTGTCGCTCGATCGGCAGGATGCGAGTGGTTTGTGGGTCGCACAGGACACCGGCGGCGCGATCAAGGGGAGCAATCGCTTCGACACGTTCTGGGGCGCTGGCCCAGCGGCGGAGTCGACCGCGGGTGGGATGGCGGGGCGTGGCACCGCGTATCTATTGCTGCCCATCGGTACCGTACAACGTCTCAACAGCCAGCGGTTCAACGGTCTAGCGAATGGGGCGCAAGATGGCGGGTCGACCCCTCAACCCTGACCCCCTCACCCCGGAGGAGGCGCAGCTCTGGGCGCGCGTGATGGCGAGCGTCCGGCCGATGCGCACGGTCGCAATCCGCATTCCAGAGCGCGCCCCGCCGCTGCCGCCTCCACCGAAACCGGTGATTGGCCCCAATGGCAAAGTCGTGCCGCCGCCGCCCGCGCCGATGGGGCGGGTAAAGCCGCTCGTCCGCACCGTCGTCACGCCGTTCGCTAGCCGACCGGGTGCGAAGCCGGTGGCGGCACCGCGGCCGGTTGCGAAGCCGATCACCGCGAACACGCTCGATGGCGGCTGGGACAAGAGGCTGACGCGCGGCGTGGTCAGTCCCGACAGTTCGATCGATCTGCACGGGCATACGCTAGCGTCGGCGCATGCGATGCTCGACGTCGGGCTGGGCCGGGCGATCGCGCGGGGCGACCGTGTGCTGCTGCTGGTGACCGGCAAGCCACCGCGCCCCGAAAGCGAACGCCCGCACGCGCGTGGCGCGATCCGGTCGGCGGTGGCGGACTGGCTGGCAGGGTCGCGCCACGCGGACTCGATCGCTGCGGTCCGCGGCGCGCATCCGCGACACGGCGGGCAGGGGGCGTTGTATATCGTCCTGCGCCGCGGGCGGGGGGACGAGTAGGCGGAGGTTTCTCGACCTTTCCAATTCCGTCATCCCAGCGGAAGCTGGGATATTTCACCGTCGCCCGCGTCGCCCGTCAAACGGGGATACCCCAGCTTTCGCTGGGGTGACGGTATTCGCGGGGAGTGATCGGTTCTAGGGAACGGCGGGGTCGTTAGGCGATAGGGACCTGCGTCGGCGCGCTACCGCAGCGCCCGTGTGATCACACCTGCATAGATATCCGTCAGCGTCCGCAGATCCTCGACCGCGACCGCTTCGTCGACCTTGTGCATCGTCGCGTTGACCAAGCCGAACTCGACCACCGGGCACAGCTTCGACAAAAAGCGCGCGTCGGAGGTGCCCCCGGTTGTCGACAGCTCTGGTGTGATGCCGGTGGCATCCGCAATCGCATCCGACAGCAGCGTCGAGAACGCACCCGGCTCGGTCAGGAACGCCTCGCCGGATACCTTGCCTGTCACGACCGTACCCGGCGCATGACGCTCGGCGATTGCGCGGATGCGGTCGATCAGATCCGCGCCACGGTGGCGGTCGTTGAACCGGATGCTCAGCCGCGCCATCGCCTTGGCCGGGATGACGTTGTGCGCTGGGTTGCCGACGGTGATGTCGGTGACTTCGATGTTCGATGGTTGGAACCAGTCGGTACCCTGGTCGAGCACCACGGCGTCAATCTCCGCGAGGATCGCGATCAGCCGCGGGATCGGGTTGTCGGCGAGATGCGGATAGGCGACATGGCCTTGGCGCCCCGGGACGTCGATCCAGATGTTCACCGAGCCGCGCCGCCCGATCTTCACCATGTCGCCAAGCCGTGCGGTCGAGGTCGGTTCGCCAACGAGGCACAGGTCGGGGACGATCCCGCGCGCGGCCATCCGCTCCATTAGCGCGACGGTGCCATAGGTCGCAGGGCCCTCTTCGTCGCCGGTAATGATCAGCGACAGCGTTCCCGCATCGCTGCGGCTGGCGGCGGCGGCGAATGCGGCGACCGCGCCCTTCATGTCGACCGCACCGCGTCCGTACAGCAGTCCGCCGCGGACCTCGCCGGACCAGGGCGATCCGGTCCAGCCCTCACCGGGCGGAACAACGTCGACATGCCCGGCAAACGCCAGATGACGCGGCCCCGCGCCGCGTGTGGCGAGCAAATTCTCTACCGGGCCGTCAGGCGCTTTACCGACGACGAACCGGTCGACCGCGAAGCCGATTGGCACGAGCGCCGCCTCCAGCACGTCGAACACGGTTCCCCGCGCGGGCGTTACGCTATCCGCGCGCAACAGCGCCTGGGTCAGTTGGACGGGGTCGATCATCTTGTCCTCCCGATCAAGCGGGCGTCGCCACCGGCTGTTCGAATTGTTCGAGGACCCATTCCTCTTCCTGCGCGGCGGCGATCCAGTCCTGCATGAAGGGATGTTCGAACATCGCCTGCATATAGCCTGCTGCAAAACCGGCGATCGGCAGCTGATAGGTGACGATCCGGGTGACGAGCGGCGCGAACATGATGTCCGCCGCGCCGAACTGGCCGAACAGGAAATCGCCCCCGCCACCGAAGCGCGCGCGCGCCTGGGCCCATAATTCCATGATTCGCTGCAACTCGATCAGGACGTCATCGTCGGGTTGCTGCGCGGGGAACACCTGGCGCACGTTCATGCTGTGCTTGCGACGCAGCGCGGCGAAGCTCGAATGCATCTCGGCGGCCATCGACCGTGCCATCGCGCGTGCGGCATTGTCCTCTGGCCAGAAGCGGTCGCGCCCGACCTTGTCGGCGAGATAGTCGACGATCGCCAGGCTGTCCCACACCACCGCGTCGCCGTCCCACAGGATCGGCACCTTGCCCGACGACGGCGCGAACTCGTCGCCCGAGCGGCGCTTTTCCCAGTCGGCGTCGTACATCGGCACGACCACCTCCTCGAACGGAAGACCGGATTGCTTGCAGGCGAGCCAGCCGCGAAGCGACCAGGAGGAATAGGCCTTGTTGCCGATGATCAGTTTCATGCGCGCGGTGCTAGGCGAGGGGGCGGCGAGAGGCAACTCGCTCGCCGCCCCCCTCTTGGCTCCAGCGGTCAGAACAGGCCCGGAACCTCACGCTGCGCGGTGCCGGGCCGATCCGGCATCAGCAGGTCGCGCCGTGGCTCCGACGTGCGCAACGACCGTGCGCTCGCGTCGCCGGTGATCGGCGTGCAGCTGCGGCCCGCCAGGAAGTTCAGCGCCTGACGCGTCGACGATTCGAGCGGATCGCCGAGTTGATAGCCGATATCGTCCGAGGCCTGACAGGACGCCTCGACCTTGGTGGCGAGCCCATCATAGTAATCACCGGTGCGCGCGGCATTCTGCGTCGCCAGTGCCACCACGCGCAGGCGATCGTCGCACGCTTCCTTGTCGAGCGCGATCTGTCCGACCGGCTTGCCATAGGTGTTGGTGCCGATCAGCCCGGCGTTGGTGTGCAGATACGGCGTGAACGCGTTGATCACGAGCTCGCTCGCCGACGCCGTTCCGCCGGTGCCGATGAACGCGATCCGCGTTGGCGCGATCGATTCGGGCTGCGGTGCGAAGAACCGCGTCGTGTTGTTCGAGGCCTTTTCGGTACGGAACGTGACGTAATCGAAGACCTCCGATGTCGATCGCGCACCGCCGAGCAGATCCCCCAGATACTCCGCCGTCTCGATCAGGCCGCCGCCATTGTAGCGCAGATCGATGATGACCTTGGTCACGCCCTTCGCGCGGAAATCGGCAAATGCCGTCTTCAGCGCGGGCTCCGCGGTTTTGATGAACGTGCGAAGATTGATGTAGCCGACGCTCTGCCCACCATCCTGGATGACTTTCGCACCATAGCGAGTCGACACCGGCAACAGTGAGAAGTCCGCCTTGGCGACGGTGACGGTACGCGTACCCGCGGCGTCGTTGATCTGGAGGACCCGCGAGGTTCCGACGGTATCGGGGCCAAGCGCGGCGGTCAGTCCGGCGGTACCCTCCGCGGCGACGATCGCACTGACGGTGCGCAGATTGGCAGCCGTCGTCCCGATCGCCAAAATCTCCGTCCCGCGATCGATCCCGGCGGCAAGAGCGGGCGCGCCCTCGAACGACTCCGCCGAGAACAGGCGTTGGCCGGTTTGATCCAGTGCGAGTCGGAATCCAAACCCGGCGCTGGACCCAGAGTTATAATAGGCGGTCTCTTCCTTGATCGACGTCAGATAGGTGAAATACCGATCCTTGCGCTGCGCTCGCGCGGTGGCGGTCAGCGCGTCGATATAGTCGTCGACCGTCGTGTACGCTGCCGGGCTGAGGCTGGCGGGCAGCGTATCGGGGAACAGATACCATTCGCGAAGCTGTGCCGCGGCCCAGTCCTGGCGTTCGCGGAGCGAACAGCCCGCGGTACTTGTAGGCGTTGGCGAAGGCGTGCTGCCGCCCGTCGAGATCGAACCGTTATCGCTGCCGCCACAGCCCGACAGCATCGCCGTCATCGCCAACAGCCCCACCAATGTCCTACGCATACCCACGATCCCCTTTGACGAGAGGCTACGAAGTTTGACGGACCGTGTCAGGCGGAAATATCAGATTGATCGAAAGTCGGTTCTTTCTCGGTGCGCCGGTCATGCCGACCTTCGATCCTCCCGCTCGCGGAGGAGGATCGATGAGGACCGAATCGCTTAGCTGACCGCTTCGACGACCGCCGCACGCAGTTCGGGAATGCCCATGCCGTATTCGCTCGACGTGACGAGGATGTCGGGATGCGCGGCCGGACGCTTGCGCGCCTCGATCGCGGTGCGCTCGGTGACCTCGACGAGCTCGGACGCCTTGATCTTGTCCGCCTTGGTCAAGACCATGCGGTAGCTGACCGCGGCCTTGTCGAGCATCTCGAGGATCTCGCGGTCGACGTCCTTGATTCCGTGGCGCGAGTCGATCAGCACGAGCGCACGCTTGAGAACATCACGCCCGCGCAGGAAGTCGTTGATCAGGAAGCGCCATTTCTTGACGACGTCCTTGGGTGCCTTGGCAAACCCATAGCCCGGCATGTCGACGAGGCGGAATGCGAGCGGCGCGCCCACGTCGAAGAAGTTCAGCTCCTGCGTACGGCCCGGCGTGTTCGACGTGCGTGCCATCGAGTTGCGCCCGGTGAGCGCGTTCAACAGCGACGATTTGCCGACGTTCGAGCGGCCGGCGAACGCCACTTCCGGCACCAACGCATCGGGCAGGAATTCGAGCGTCGGCGCGGACTTCAGGAAGCCGACATGCCCCGCGAATAGCTTCCGCGCATGCTCGAGCATCTCGGGCGTGAACGGCGCGTCGGTCTGTTCGAGGTCGGGACCTAAGTTAGGGACGTCGTTCACTTGGTCACCGGCACTTTCAGGCCCGGATGGCGGGCGTACAGCAGCTTCTGCTGGATGATGGTCAGGCAGTTCGACGTGATCCAGTACACCTGGAGGCCGACCGCGAAGGGTGCCATCACGAACATCAGCACCCATGGCAGCAGCTTGAAGACCTGCTTCTGCGTGTCGTCCATCGGCGTCGGGTTCAGCTTGAACTGGAAGTACATGCTGATGCCCAGGATGATCGGCACGACACCGATCGCGATCATGTGCGGCGGCGTGAACGGCAGCAGGCCGAACAGGTTGAGCGGCGTCAGCGGATCGGGCGCCGACAGATCCTTGATCCACGCGACGAATGGCTGGTGACGCATCTCGATCGTCAGCATCAGCACCTTGTACAGCGCGTACATGATCGGGATCTGCAACAGCGTCGGCGCGCAACCGGCGAGCGGATTGACGCCCTCGGTCTTGTACAGCGCCATCACTTCCTGCTGCATGCGGACCTTGTCGTCCTTATACTTCTCCTGCAGCAGCTTCATCTTCGGCTGCACGGCGCGCATCGCGGCCATCGACTTGAACTGACGCTGTGCGATCGGGAACAGCAGGCCGCGGATCGTCACGGTCAGCAGAATGATCGCGACACCGAAATTGCCGATCATCCGGAACAGCCAGTCGAGATAGTAAAAGATCGGCTTCTCGACGATCCGGAACCAGCCCCAGTCGATCGCGTAATCGAGTTTCGCGACGCCCTGCTGATCGGTGTAGCGATCGAGCAGGCGGACTTCTTTCGCGCCCGCGAAGAAGCGCGAGGTCTGCGTGATCGCCTGGCCCGGTGCGACTTGCTTGGGCTGGAGCGCGTAATCGGCCTGATAGGCCTTGTTGGCGCCGGCGCGGAACTGGCCGTCGAACGCCTGACCTTGGTCGGGGATGATCGCGGTCAGCCAGTATTTGTCGGTGAAGCCGAGCCAGCCGCCGGTGGTCGTGAACTTCTGCGTAGCCTCGTCGATGTCCTTGTAGTTCGGACGGTAATGCGCGCCGCCATTGTCGACCGACATCGGCCCGACATGGATCGTCATCGACGACGGATCCTTCGAGATGCCGACACGGTTGACGAGGCCATAGGTGGCGACGGGGACGGGCGCGGTGCCCGCGTTCAGGACGGTCTGGCGGACCGTGAACATGTAATCCTGGTCGACCGCGATCTGGATTCGGAAGCGCTGGCCGGTGGCGTTGGTCGCGTCGAGCGTGACCGGCGTGGTCGGGGTCAGCGTGGTCGCGCCCGACGACGTCCAGACGGCATCGGCAGCAGGCGGGGTCAGGCCCTGCGCGCGCCAGCCGAAGCTTGCGAAATACGCGTCGGGCGCGCCGGCGGGCGACAGCAGGCGGATCGGCGGCGAGTTCTTCGCGACGGTCTCGTCATAGCCCTTGAGCACGAGATCGTCGATCCGCGCGCCCTTGAGGTTGATCGAGCCGGACACGCGCGGCGTCTCGATGCGGATACGCGGGGTGCTGGCGATCACGGCGTTACGGTCGCCGATCGCGGCGGCGCCGTCCGCGGCCGGATCGGCGGCGGGGTTGGCGATCGCTTTAGTCTTGCCACCCTCGATCTTTGTGACCGGCGGATTCGCGGTCGGGAAGAACTTGCCCTGGATCAGCGGCCATCCGAACAGGATCAGCGCCGCGATCACCGCGAACAGCACGAAATTCTGCTTGTCGTCTTTCACAGGGCGGCGTCTTTCAATTTTTTAGGCTTCAGCTCTGGGACCGGATCGGGGCCGTACCCGCCCCACGGATGGCACCGCGCAATACGCTTCGCCGCCAACCAGCCCCCCTTGAGCGCGCCATAGCGCCCAACGGCCTCTATTGCATAGGCTGAACAGGAAGGATCGTAGCGGCAACTCGACGGCAGGACGAGCGAAGGGCCGAGTTGCCAGCCGCGGGCGATGAGGATGAGGAGGCGGGCTAGCATGGTGCAGCCAAGGCCAGCACGCCCCAAGATTGTTTCCCCGCGAAGGCGGGGACCCAGACTGGGCTCCCGCCTTCGCGGGAGAACAAGGGCCAATAGGACCGCTTCGAGTGAGGCATTTCCACCCCGGCGAAGGCCGGGGCCCCGCTGGGGGACGTCGCTAACGAATGGCGGTGCTGAATCACGGCCGCTTTCCCACCTGGGCCCCGGCCTTCGCCGGGGTGGTGGCTTGCGCCGATGCGGTATCAGTGGCCTGCGGCGTAACCTTCCGGAAAGCCTTACCCAACTCGCTTCGCAACAAGGCGAAATCCCGCTCGACCCCGCCGTTACGCCCGATCAACACATGATCGGCCCCGGCAACGCCGCGTTCCGCCAACAGCTCGCGCGCCAGCGCCCGCAACCGCCGTTTCATGCGGTTCCGGACGACGGCGTTGCCGATCTTCTTAGTGACGGTGAAGCCGATTCGCATCGTCTCGTCACCGTCATCGCGGGGGCGCATGAGCAGGACGAATCCCGGCATCGGTGCGCGCTTCCCCGCATTCGCCGCGAGAAAATCGCGGCGTTTGTCGAGAATAGTTAGGCCGACAGCTTCTTGCGACCGCGGGCGCGGCGTGCGTGGATCACTGCCCGGCCGCCGACCGTCGCCATCCGTGCGCGGAAGCCGTGACGGCGTGCGCGTACCAGGTTGCTCGGCTGAAAGGTCCGCTTCATTGGTCATTCCCTAGGTCATCAAATAGAAAACGGCCGCCACAGGGACGGCCTTGATGGCTGGGCGCTTACGGAAACGGGGCGGGTAAGTCAATTCGCACCGGCCTTGGCAGCAGCGCTTTTCGACGCCTTCGCTCGCTCGTGGCGCCGCATCGCGCTCTGTCGCCGCATCATCCGGTCGACGAAATGCCCGGTCCGCGGCCAGCGCCGCTTGAGCCGCGCCCATTTCAACCGCGCCCAGCGCGAATTGCGCAGGACTAGAACCATCCCGCCCGCAAACAGGAAGATGCCCGCCGGTCCTGGCAACGGCGCAAGGAGCGGCGCTGCGACGATCAACAGCATCCCGAGCACCAACTGGCCGAAGCGGAGGACGGGGGAGCGGACTGCTTTCACGGAAGGCATGTGGGTCCGGTGTATTAGGATGGCAAGACGGCGCGGATCGACGGCGATGGGCCGCGTGTCCTTGCAGACATGGCAAATCGGGTATGAATAAGGCGTGACGTCGTGTCGCGGGGGAGCGGGCATGGCGGCGATCGTGGCGACGGTGGCGTATCTGGGACTCGAAGCGCGTGCCGTCGAGGTGCAAGTCCAACTGATTCCAGGACTTCCTGCGTTCAACGTCGTCGGTCTTGCGGACAAGGCGGTCGGCGAAAGCCGCGAACGCGTGCGTGGTGCGATCGCAGGCATGGGGCTGTCGCTGCCGCCGAAACGCATCGCGGTGAACCTGTCGCCCGCCGATCTGCCGAAATAAGGATCGCATTTCGATCTACCCATCGCGCTCGCGTTGCTGGCTGCGATGGGCGTGGTCGATGCCGAGGCACTGGCGGATTACGTGATCGTCGGCGAACTCGGCCTCGACGCGCGGATCACAGCGTCGCCCGGCGTGCTGCTAGCCGCGCTGCATGCGTCGGAAGTGGGGAAGGGGCTCGTGTGCCCCGCAGCCCAGGGTTCGGAGGCGGCTTGGGCTGGAGAGATCGAAGTGATCGCCGCGCCCGACCTGCTGTCGCTGCTAAATCACTTCAAAGGCCACGGTCTGCTCAGCCCACCCAAGCCCGGCATCGCCGACCAGGCCGACCACGGCCCGGACTTGCGGCAGGTCAAAGGGCAGGAGACGGCCAAGCGTGCGCTGGAGATCGCCGCTGCGGGATCACATAATTTATTGATGGTAGGCCCGCCCGGTTCCGGAAAGTCCCTGATGGCCTCCTGCCTTCCCGGTATCCTACCACCGCTCGACCCTACCGAGGCGCTCGAAGTGTCGATGGTCCAGTCGGTTGCGGGCACGCTCTCCGGTGGTCGCCTGACCCGCACGCGCCCTTTCCGCGCCCCGCATCATTCCGCATCGATGGCGGCGCTCACCGGCGGTGGTCTGAAGGTGAAGCCGGGCGAGGTCAGCCTCGCGCATCTCGGCGTGCTGTTCCTGGACGAACTTCCGGAGTTCCAGCGCGCCGTCCTCGATTCGCTTCGACAGCCGCTGGAGACCGGCACGGTCAGCGTTGCGCGCGCCAACGCACACGTAACCTTCCCGGTCCGCGTGCAACTGATCGCCGCAATGAACCCGTGTCGGTGCGGGCACCTTGGCGATGCGAGCCTGGCCTGCGCGAGAGCCCCGAAATGCGCAGCAGACTATCAGGCGAAGGTCTCGGGACCGCTACTCGATCGGATCGACCTCCACATCGACGTCCAGGCGGTCAGTGCCGCAGACCTGATCCTACCGCCACCAACCGAAGGCTCGGCAGAGGTTTCCGTCCGCGTCGCTGCCGCCCGCGCGATCCAGTCCGACCGCTACCGCGATCACCCGGTGCGCACGAATGCCGAGGCGGATGGGGCATTGCTCGATGCGGTCGCCACGCCCGACGAAGCCGGCCGGAAACTGCTCGCCCAAGCGGCCGAGGCGATGCGCCTGACCGCGCGCGGCTACACCCGCATCCTCCGCGTCGGTCGCACGATCGCCGATCTCGCCGGCAGCGACACCGTCGGCCGCATCCACATCGCCGAAGCGCTCAGCTATCGTCGCCAACCGCCGAGAAACTGAACCGATACGTTTTCCGATCAAGACAGCTTGCGGCAAACGAAAGCTTCGTCTAGCCAACCCGCCGATGCCCCTGTGGCGAAATTGGTAGACGCGACCGACTCAAAATCGGTTGCCGCAAGGCATGCTGGTTCGATTCCGGCCAGGGGCACCACCGCAAATCGCCGCGCATTTGTGCAAGGCGAGGCGGATCTACCATCCGCGTCGGCTCGCACATTCCACGCGGCGATGTGACCGATCGCTGTCGACCATACCCGGTTGGCTTCCCTATCGCCGGGTCCACAGATCCAGTCGGTACGATGTCGTCCGCTCCGCCCGCTCGAGCGTGATGGCGTCGCCGAGCGCCGCGGATATCTTGTCGACGGCTGCGTCTCCGGTCTGCGGATAGTCGGTGTCGCCGATCCAGTGCACCAGCAATATCCGTCCGCCGGGGACGACATGCGCCCGTAACCACGCCCCGGCGGTGGTGATGTCGTCATCGCTCCAATAATACACGACCTCGGAGAGTAGGACGAGATCGAGGGCGTTGGTCGCGGGAACCTGATCGGGGAAAACGACCTTCTCGAAGTGAACCTGCGGCAGGGCTTCGCACCGCTTGCGTGCATAATCGATCGCCTGCGCGGCAATGTCGATGGCGAGGAGATCGTCGCATAAAGGCGCCAATTGCCTGGTCAGCACCCCGTGAGCACAGCCGATCTCGAGCGCGGCGGCGTAGCGACGATCGTCCAGCACGGCGATGGTCCGCGCGAATTTGGCGGCTTCATACGGGCTGCTGGCGAGCGACCACGGATCGTCGTCGCCGGCAAAAATATCCTCGAAATAGGCGGCAGTCAGGCTGCCCCCGCTGTGGGGCGGCTTATCGGGCATCGGCAATTCCGTTCAGATGAAGGACGTCCTCCGCCGGCATCCGCCAGGCAGTCCGCGCGAGGCGAAAGCCCGCGCCATAGGCTGCACCCGTCTGGCTGCGATGCGCCAGCAGTGCCCGGCGACGCTGGCCGACCGACATCGGGCGCGTGCGGAATGTCGTACGCGCAGGGGGCACGGCAGAATCGGTCCATACGCGGTAGTCGAATATCGTCACCGTGCGCCGGGCGGCACGGATTGCGGCGAGCGCGATCGTCCGGAACGCGGTATGATCGCAATGCGGTTCGTCGGCGCCGGTGACCGCGATCGCATCGACGCCACGTAAGCGGATCAGTGCTGCAAGCCGCCGGACCGTCGCGCGCCATGCCGCGCTGTCGGGGCGATGGGGATGCGCGTCGGGCCAGTCGAGGAACACGGGCAACGCCGTATCGCGTCCGGCCAGCCGCCGGACCGCCAACGCCGCCTCACGCCGCCGCACCCGTGCCAGCCAGGCGCCGCCCGCGTCGTGCGATCCGGCGCCATCGGTCAGGTAGACGACCCCTGCAAGGCGACGTACCGCCGCCGCCTCGGCAACCAGCGCGCCTGCGCCCAGCGTCTCGTCATCGGCATGCGGCGCCAGCACCAGCCAGCGCGCGCGTGCGAACCTGCTCGTCGCGAGCGGGCGGGCAATGCCTACCACAGGCGATCCTCGCCCCAGCAATCATGATCGATCCAGTCGCGCACGGCGGCGTCGCGGACCTGGTCGGGCCCTGCCTGACGCAGGTACAGGCTGAGATCGCGGATGATCTTGTCGATGCGCTGCCCCTCGAATGTGCTGCGGGTGCCAACAAGCCGTGCCGCATGCTCCATCACGTCGAGCCCGGCGCGCTCGACGACGCCGCGGGTCATCCGTGCGAACGCCGCCGCGTCGGCATCCTCGCGCGCCGCGCGCACCGCCGCCTCGCGCACCCACAGCCCGGCGGTACGGGTTGCGACGACCGCGTGCCCGAATGCCGCGCGCGCCAGCGGGTCTGCGCGTGCCGCCCCCGAGAGCGCCGCGCGGGTCTCCGCCAACAGCGCCTCGATCCCGCCGAGCTGGACCGCGGTGAACCGCCACGCACCCGCGGTGAAACGCGGTTCGCGATCATAGTCGCCGGGCTGGCCCAGCAGTGCATCCTCGTCGATCGGATAGCCGGTCAGGTCATAGGCGCCGCTCATGCTCGCGCGCATGCCCCGGACACGCCAGCCGCTGGCATCGGTCCGGTCGGGATCGTCGGCGCCGACGATGGCCAGTCGGCGGTCGCCGCTATCGGGCTGGATCGTGACGATCGCATAGCCGATCCCGCCTGCGCCACTGGCGAAGCTCTTCGCGCCCTGCAATGTTCGCCCGCCCAAATTCTCGATCAACGCGACCCCCGGCGCCGGCTCGGTCGCCCATACGCCGAACGCGGCGCCATGATCGAGCACGCGGCGCAGCCAGTCCTTCTGGCTGGCGGTCGCATACCAGCCGAACAGCTCCATCGCGTTGATATGACCTTCGAACAACCGGCCGACACTCAGGTCGCCGCGACCGACCCGACGCAGTGCGTCGAACATTGCGCGATGGCGGACGTCGGCGTCGGCAAACGTCTCGCCACCCGATTCGACCGGGGCGAACCGGCGTAGCAAACCCGCCTCCGCGAGCAGCGCGATGCTGTCGGCGGGATGCGCGCGCTCTGCGTCATAGCGTTCGCCCAGCCTGGCGAGCGCAGCGACCAGCGGATCGTCGAGCACCGTCGTCATTCGTTCGCTCATCCGCGCTCTCCATCGGCCAGGGCCATCACATACGCTGCCAGACGGGCTGCACCATCCGGGTCGTCGAGCGCCACCTGCGCGGCGGAATCGAGCCGTTCCGCATGCGTCAGCAGCATCGGCCAGTCCGCTGCGGCGGCATCGTCGCACATCAACGCCGCACCCACCGCGACCAGTCGCTCGGCCTTCGATCGCTGTTCGTCGAACGGTCGATCCTCCGGCAGGCAAATAAAGGGTCGGCGTGCCGCCAGCACCGCACCGACCACGCCGTCCCCTGCGCTACCGATGACGATCGCGGCGCGTGCGATCCACGCCGCGGCGTCGTCGACCCAGCCTGATTGCTCGAGATTGGTTGGCGCGTCGACAAGTGGCGGGCAATCGCCGATGATTCGCCACATACGGTCGGGCGTGGCACGCGCCGCGCGGACCCAGACCGCGGCATCGATTGCCGAGCCGCCCCTGCCGCTAACGACAAGGATCGATCGGGGTTCGATCGATGTCGTCCCGACACGGTCGACCAGGCCGGGGGCATAGACGGTCTTTCGTCGGACCCAATCGGGGGTGGCCGGATCGTCGAGTGCTTCGGCAAATGGCGCGACGATCGTGGTCGCGGCGCGAAACGCCTCGTGATGCGGGGCGTCGTCACGCCGGCCGCCTAGCCTGACGTACACGGTCGGTACCGACGCCAGCCGCGCCAGCATCGCGATCTCGCACGACACGTCGACGATCATCAGCGCGGGTTGCTGTTCGGCGATCCAGTGCGTGATCGCCGCGACCCGGCGACGTATTCCGTCATGATCAAGCGGCGCATAGTGCAGCGCCGCGGGGCGATCCGCGGCATCGTCGCGACCGTCGAACCCGCAAGCAAGCCGGTCGTCCGGAATGTCGACATAGCGGTGGGCACCGCTCCGCCCGGCGATGTTCGTGCCGATTAAAGTGATTCGCCCGTCGGCATGATCCGCGATCGCCGACGCTCGCATGCGGTGTCCGGCGCCGTGGTGATGGACGTAATAGCCGATCGGACGTCGGCTCATGAAGCAAGCAAGGACGTGACGGGCTCGATCGAGATCGCGCCGGGATATTGGGGCAGGGGCATGTCGCCGGGCATTGGCGGCAGGTCCGCCTCGCGTGCCAGCATCGCCGCGACGCCGTGTGCGTTGCGGGTTGCACGCCGCCAATTGGCACGGGTCCGCCAATGCTCGAACGCAGGTACCCAGGGATCCGCGCCCCGATCGAGCGTTGCTGCGAGTTCGGCCATCGCGAGCGCCATGCCCCCCGCGGCACGCCCCTCGGTGCGCGCCGACACGCGGGTCCAGACCGAAGGCGGATGGACCAGCCGCCCGCCCGCTGCGACCGCGTCGATGACCATCGATCGATCCTCGCCCGATGCGATTGGCGGGACCCCGCCGATCATGCGGTACAAGGCTGCGTCGATCGCGATGCTTGCCCCGGTGTGGTCGCCGTGACGCGGCGGCGGATCGTGCGGGGATGGGTCGACCGCGTCCTCGATCGCGCGGACCGCGGCCCAATATCGATCGAACCGTTCGCGCATCGCGGTGATCGCCGCATCGATCGGCTCCGCGTCGTCGAGGACGATCCGTCCACCAACGATATCCCCACCTGCGTTGATCGCGGCGAGGTTGGCCGCGAGCCAGCCAGCGGGAGGACGACAATCCGCGTCCGTGGAAATCAGCACGCCGCCGCGGTCGTCGCCGCCGATACCGCCGCCGCCGCCAATCCCACCGTCAACGACATGGCGATATCCCATCTCCATGGCGTGGCCACGCGCGCTCCCGGCATGTGCTAACGCGGGTTCAAAGGTGCGAGACTCGACCACGATGTCCAGCCGACCGGAGTACCGTATCGCGACAGTGCGCATGACGCCGACGCTGTCGTCGTCGCTATTATTGATACACAGCGCAATCGGGATACGCCCGTCGATCGTCTGCGCGGCAAGCGCCTCGAACAATATCGGCAGGCGCAGGCTTTCGTTGCGCGCAGGTACGCAGACGCAGAACGGCCTCATCCGCGCAGCGCGCGGTTAGCAGGCGCGGGTCTGCTGGCGGCCAGGGCAGGCCACATCGCCGACGCGAGCGGTTCCGGGATCGGCCCGGATATGGGCAGGGGCATGGGCGGAGCAGCCGTCTTCGCGCGCATTTCCGCGCACATCTCGGCATACAACGCCTCGTAACCGTCGATCATCGTTTCGGCATCGCAGATCGCAACGGCGCGCGCGCGGCTGTCCGATCGGGCGAGGTGCATCGCCCGTACGGCTGCGGTGGCAAGCGAGTCGACATCGTCGGGCGTCGCCAGCACGCCACTACCGTCATCGAGCAAGGTCGGGATCGCACCGCGCGCGAATGCCGCGACCGGTGTGCCGCACGCCAGTGCCTCGGCAACGACCAGCCCGTACGGTTCGTCCCAGCACGGCGTGCACAGGAATACCCGGGCACCTCCGATCAGCAACGATAGCGCGGCGTGATCGAGATGGCCGACATAGCGCACGGCATCGCCGAGATGCGGGGCCACCTCCTCGGCGTAATAGTCCGGATCGGAGATCGGACCGGCAATACGCAGAGGCAGCCCGACCTTTTGGGCCGCCGCGATCGCCAGATGAAGGCCCTTTTCGGGGACAATGCGACCATACCAGACCAGATAGGGATCGGCGTCGGGGACGGCCCGATAGGGGAAGCGGTCGAGATCGATACCGTTGCCGACGACCCGGTCGATCGGGACGATCGGCGACCACATCGTGCGGATCGCCTCCGATACGGCGACGAACCGCGTCGCTTCGGCGCGGCACAACCGAATGCCGCTCTCGAGCCAGCAAAATGGCGGGGTATGCAGCGTCGTGACCATCGGCATCGGCAACGTATCCGCCATCGCAACCGGTAGATAATGCAGTGAATTGTTGTGGACGATATCGAAGCCACCGCGACGCAGTTCGGACATCAACCGCAGATAGGCGTGATGTTCGCGGAAGAACGCGATGTCGGTCGCTTCCGCGACACCGGTCGCCATCAGCGCGGTCTCATCGCAGATCGCGGTCAGCCCGGTGGCGGGATCGGACCGCGTCGACGCGAACAGCACGACATCATGGCCACGTGCGCGAAGCCGGGTGGCAAGAAGATGCGTGTGCATCTCGAGTCCACCGGCAAACGGCTCGACGATCGCATGCTTCAGGTGAGAGATAATCGCGATACGCATGATCGAGCTCGAGCGTCCCCTTTATGGTTCAGCGTCGTAACGAGCGTGCATCGATATAAGACCCATATACAGATTGTGAATCGTGCTGATGGGGATCAATAGACTCGGTATACTATAGCGCGTCGGCTAGCGGGCTCGAATACGCGCAACGCGTCATGAAAACTATACCGCTTGTTCGCGCTAAATCCATGTTCGGGCGAACAGTCATTCGAGGATGCGATGATCACCGCATGGCCGAAGCGGACCTGTTGGTCTGGGTGTCAGGGATGCGGTAACGGGATCGCACATTTGGGACGGGTCAGCGGAGCAACTTGTCGACCGGCTCCGTTGCGGCGGCATCCCTGGTGGCAATGCTGCCTATCTCGACATCGTCCTCGGCGACTTCGATCGCACGGTGAAGATGACAGGCGGCGAGATCGGCCCGGTCACGGTCGAGCAACGCCAGCGCCATCTTCATCAGCGAAACAGCGGTTTGAGAACGTGTTAGCATGATCTAAGTTAGGATGGCTGGTTTGAGGAGGCAAGCGAAAGCGGCGTGTTTCGTCCGGTTTGGATGCGACGGCACGGTGTGTTCTCGCTCGCACGACGCCATGCCGATCGCCCTGACGTACAGCGTCACGCGCCTCTCTTGGGCACCGGCAATCAACCCAGCATACCCGCATAGGTCTGCGGCGGCGGCGGCGACAGAACCCGCGCGGCGCCGCCGCTAGCCAGTACCAGCAGAAGTACGACGATACCGGCGCGGGCAATGCGTCGCGGCGGCGCGCGATCGGCCAGCAAAACCACCGCCACCGCGGTCGCGATCATCGGCCATAGGTGATAGCGCAGGTCCGACGCGATGCTGAGGACCGCGAAGCTCGCTTCCAGGGCGAGCGCGGAGACGAGCAGCGCCGTGGCAAGATCGCGGACTGGATCGCGGGCCGGATCGCGGGCCGGATCGAGGGGACGCGACAGGCCTGTCGCCAGCGCGGTGATCGCGATCACGATCCAGCTTATCGGCCAGCCCAGCGGCGTCTCGACGATCATGGCGGTCAGGCTTTCCCAGTGCCGGGCGGCGGCGTTCGGGCTGGTGAGACCGACCGTGTTGGGCTCCGACAGGGTCGGGGGGGCTGCGCTCGGCCAGTGCAACGGGACCAGCCAGCGATCGGTCGAGTTCAGATGCGCGAAGCGGTGCGCCGCATAGGCGATCGGGTGATGCAGCGCCGATCCGGCGAGCGTCAGGTAGAGCGTACCGACGGGTAGCGCCCGGAGGCGCGCCATCGTCGTTCCGCAATGCGCGTCGTCGCCGAGCGGATCCCAGAAGAACGGCGAGGCGCAGTGGCGCGCGACCACGGTTTCCGCTTCGGCGCGGGTCAGGCCGATCGCGGTCCCGTCGGGTACGCGCGCGGCGATGCCGGCCAGATCGAACAACGCCTGCGTCGATTCCACGCCGCTACGTTGCGCGCACAGGATCTGGTGATTGACGACCGGCGCTACGGCTAGGACGACGACTACCGCAATCAGGCCGGTGATGATCTTGGCGACGGTTCCGGCGGGGCGGGGAGCGAGCGTCACCACCAATGGCAGGACGATGAAGACGGCGTTTGCGCGGACGAGGACCGCATAGGCCAGCAGCAATGCGGTCGGGATCCAGAGCGCGCGCGGCATGGCGCGGTGTGCGAGCCTGTACCAGCCGATGATCCCGCATGCCCCGAGCAGCGCGCCGGTCAGTTGCGCGTCTTTGAGGACGACGCCCTGCCACCCGAGAAACGGTGGCAACAGGCCGATGACGATGATCGCCACCGCGCTGCGGCTGCGCCCCGCTCGCGCCAGCGCGGCGGCGATCAGGCCGAGGCCGAGCCAGTAGGTGCCGAGCTGCAGCACCAGCATCGGCGTCGCAGCCGACCCGAGCGGTGCAAGCAGCGCCCAGGCGCGCGCCATCGCCGGCGGATGCCAGTCGTCGTACACCCCCGACAGGACCTGCTTATATTGCGCGACGGTGTCGTACATCGCGACCCCCGGCCAGAACAGCGCGAGCGAGGCCACGCACAGCGCCGTCGCAACGAGCGCGATGTGGCGCGGGGTGAGGCGGGAGGCAGGGTCGATCGACATTCGCGGGTCCTGCACCGGTGGCTCATGCGCCGCGAAATCCTGAGAACCGGATGTCGGGGCAGGGCGACCTTTCGGAGGCTCGTGCGCGGGGGTCAAGAGAGTTAGGGCCGAAACGGGATGGCTTGCCCGGTCTGGTCGGTTGGTTGGGTATCACGCAACGTGATCCTGACGATCGTCAGGGGTCGGAGCCAAAAGCGTTGCGGGTGGTACCCCTGGGCCCCCACTTTCGTCGGGATGACGGGGAGGGGGCATGCTCGAACTCTGATCCTCCCCCGCCAGGGGGAGGTGGCGCCGAAGGCGACGGAGGGGGAGGATGCGGAACGGAGGTTTCCCTTTCCGCCCCCTCCGTCAGGCAAGCGCCTGCCACCCCCCCTGGCGGGGGAGGATACCGGCATTAGTAGTGGATCGCGCGGCCATAGGCGGCGAGGACGCTCTCGTGCATCATCTCGGACAGTGTCGGATGCGCGAACACCGTTTCCATCAGCTCGGCCTCGGTGGTCTCGAGCTGGCGCGCGACGACATAGCCCTGGATCAGCTCGGTCACTTCCGCGCCGACCATGTGCGCGCCGAGCAACTCGCCGGTCTTCGCGTCGAACACCGTCTTCACGAAGCCCTCGGCCTCACCCAAAGCAATGGCCTTGCCGTTGCCGATGAAGGGGAACTTGCCGACCTTCAGCTCGTAGCCGGCTTCCTTCGCCTTCGCCTCGGTCATGCCGACGCTTGCGACTTGCGGGCGCGAATAGGTGCAGCCGGGGATATTGGCCTTGTCCATCTGGTGCGGCGATCCACCGGCGATCTTCTCGACCGCGATGATGCCCTCATGGCTGGCCTTGTGCGCGAGCCACGGCGCGCCGGTGACGTCGCCGATCGCCCAGATGCCGTCGACGTTGGTGCGACCGTATCCGTCGGTCTTGATGTGGCCGCGGTCGGTCTCGACGCCGAGCGCCTCCAGCCCGATATTCTCGGTGTTCGGCACGATGCCGATCGCGATGATTGCGTGGCTGAAAGTCTCTTCCGAAACCTTGCCGTCCTTCGCCTTGATCTTCGCCGTGACGCCGTTCGCCGACGGGGTCAGCCCTTCCAGACCGGTCTGGGTCAGCAGCTTGATGCCCTGCTTCGACAGCGCCTTGTCCATGAACGCGGAGACTTCCTCGTCCTCGACCGGCAGGATCCGTGGCAGCATCTCGACGATCGTCACGTCGGCGCCCATGTCGTTGTAGAAGCTGGCGAACTCGACGCCGATCGCGCCCGATCCGATGACCAGCAGCTTGGTCGGCATCTCCGTCGGCACCATCGCATGACGATAGGTCCAGATCCGCTCGCCGTCGGCCTTGGCGAACGGCAGGTCGCGCGCGCGGGCGCCGGTCGCGACGATGATGTTCTTGGCTTCGAGATCGACGGTCTTGTCGCCTTGCTTGACGGACAGCTTGCCCTTCGCGGTCACGGTGCCGACGCCCTCGACGACGGTCACCTTGTTCTTCTTCATCAGGCCCTTGACGCCCGCGTTCAGCTGGCCCGCAACCTTGCGCGACCGGTCGACGATCTTGGCGAGATCGAACCCGACATTGTCCGCCTTGAGGCCGTAGCTCTCGGCGTTCTGCATATAGTGATAGATTTCCGAGGTGCGGAGCAGCGCCTTGGTCGGGATGCAGCCCCAGTTGAGGCAGATGCCGCCCAAGCGCTCGCGCTCGACGATCGCGACCTTCAGGCCGAGCTGCGACGCGCGGATCGCGGCGACGTAACCGCCGGGGCCCGAGCCGAGGATGACGAGATCATAGGTATCAGCCACGGTAGAGTCCTTTGAATTAATTGGTTTCGGGCGGCACGGGCCGCGGTTTGCGATCGTCGCCGACCGCCACGAAGATGAAACGCGCCTGGGTCACCTTGCAGCTGTCGTTGCTGTGGCGCGCGCGGCGCCACGCCTCGACCTCGATCGTCATCGAGGTGCGGCCGACCGCGATCAGTTCGGCGTAGACCGACACCTCGTCACCGACGACGACCGGCATGTGGAACTTCATCGCGTCCGCCGCGATCGTAACGGCGCGACCGCCGCTACGCCTGGACGCGACCGAGCCGGCGGCAAGATCCATCTGACCCATCAGCCAGCCGCCGAAGATGTCGCCGTACGGGTTCGCGTCGGCGGGCATCGCGGTGACGCGGATCGTCGGAGCCTTTTCAGGCGGCAATTCGGTCACGCTTCACTCCTGCGGGTAGTTCCGTCGAGACGACGCGCGCGGCGCAATGGCCCCACGCCCATCAGCACGGTCGCGACCATCGCCGCGGCCCCGCACGCCCAGATCACGTCCTGCCCGAGCGGATAGGACCATGCCGCCGCCCAGGTGATCGCGACGGCAACGGCGAGCCCCGCGAGTATGTGCAGGATCTCGATGGTCGTGTTCTTCATGTCGAAACAGAACCGCACACCCCCGTTCGCCCTGAGCGAAGTCGAAGGGTGTCAGACTCACCTGCTTCGACTTCGCTCAGCACGAACGGGGTGGGGGTGCGGGGTGCGGCGGTCATGCTTTCGCGCTTACGCCAGCATGCCCAGCGGGTTCTCGACGAGGTGCTTGAACGCCTTCATGAACTGCGCGCCGTCGGCACCGTCGATCGCACGGTGGTCGAAGCTGCCGGTCGCCGACATGACGGTCGCCACGGTGAGTTCGTCGCCGACGACGTACGGACGCTTCTCGCCCGCGCCGACCGCGAGGATCATCGCCTGGGGCGGGTTGATGACCGCGTCGAACTGTGTGATGCCGAACATGCCCATGTTGCTGATCGAGGCGGTGCCGCCCTGATATTCCTCGGGCTTGAGCTTGCCGTCGCGGGCGCGGGCGGCGAGGTCCTTCATCTGCGTCGAGATCGACGACAGCGACGCGGTGTCCGCGCCGACGATGATCGGCGTGATCAGACCCGACGGCGTGCTCACGGCGACCGAGATGTCGGCACGCTGGAACGTGATCAGCTGGTCGGGCGTGAACATCACGTTGCAGGTCGGCACCTGCATCAGGGCCACGGCCTGCGCCTTGATCAGCAGGTCGTTGACCGACAGTTTCACGCCGCGTGATTCGAGGCTCTTGTTCAGCTCGCCGCGCAGCTTGAGCAGCGCGTCGAGGCGGATGTTCACCGTCAGGTAGATGTGCGGAACGGTCTGCTTCGACTCGGTCAGGCGGCGAGCAATCGTCTTGCGCACATTGCTGAGCTTCGTCGCCTCGTGCGGGATGTCCGGCACGGTCGCAGGCTTTGCGGCAGGGGCCGGAGTAGCGGCAGCCGTCGGCGCAGCAGTGTCGGTCTTCGCAGCCACAGGCGCCGCACCCGGCTTCGCGCTCTCGACGTCGGCCTTTACGATACGACCCTTCGGCCCCGAACCCGACACGGCGCCGAGATCGATACCCTTGTCGGCGGCGAGACGGCGCGCGAGCGGGCTGGCCTTCACGCGGTCACCACTGGCGGTGGGCTTGGCGGCACCAGCGTCGTCGGGACGGCCATGATCTTCGGCCGACGCTTCAGTCCGCTCGATCGGCTTGGCCTCGGTCCCAGTCTTGTTCGGGTCCGTCGGATCGGGCTTGGCTTCCGATTCCTTCGCGGCCGGCTCGGGCGTCTCGCTCTTGGTGGGAGCCGACGACACGGACGACGCATCCTCGCCCTCTTCGGCGATGATCGCGATGACGGTGCCGACCTTCACGTTGTCGGTACCCTCGGCGACGAGGATCTTGACCACGGTGCCTTCATCAACGGCTTCGAATTCCATCGTCGCCTTGTCGGTTTCGATCTCGGCCATCAGGTCGCCGGATTTGACGACGTCGCCTTCCTTGATCAGCCATTTGGCGAGGGTGCCCTCCTCCATGGTTGGGGACAGCGCAGGCATCTTGATCTCGATCGACATGGATTTCCCCAGGGCGTGACGTAACGGCATGCCTACTCGCGCCCTCGTCCGCTCGGGTCAACCCCGGCGGACTTGCGTATCGACCCGCTGCGGCCCAATTACCGGCAATAACGGGGGCGAAAATGCGCATTTATCTGGTGGTGATCGACGACAGTCCGGAAGCGGGCATCGCGCTGCGCTTTGCCGCGCGGCGTGCGGTGAAGACCGGCGGCGGCGTCGAGATCCTCACCGTGATCCCGCCCCAGGAGTTCATCGCGTTCGGTGGCGTCCAGGCGACGATCGAGGAGGAGGCGCACCTTCACGCACAAGGGCTGGTCGCCGGCGCGGCGGGGACGTTGCTCGAGGAATCGGGTCTGCGTCCGTCGATCACGGTGCGCGAAGGCGAGGGGCCGAAGATCATCCGCGAGATGATCGAGGCAAACCCGGAGATCGCGGCGCTGGTGCTGGGCGCCGCGGCGACCGGCGCGCCGGGCGAACTGATCGCGCATTTCACCGGCGCCGATGCGGGCGCGCTGCCGGTGCCGGTGATGATCATCCCGGGCTCGCTGACGCGCGAGGCGATCGATCGGCTAAGCTGAGCGCCCGGGGCGGGCCGTTGGCGATAGCGGCCAGTGTCGTTGATGCCGCTAAGAAGATCGATCAGCCGACGGGTACGGCGACCTTCTGATCCAGCAACATTTCCACCTTGTCGATACCGGTCTGCGTCAGTTGTAGCGCATCGATGCCGGGAAGCGTCGGTTCGAAGAGTGCCTTGGACTGCAGCACGCGCAGCCAACGCACGATCGTGGTCTGCGATAGCGGGATATGGTTGGCGACCGTCGCGATCGATGCGATCCGGCCCTCGGCTTCGGCGACATAGGTCAGCAGCAGAATCGTCCAGGCGTGATCGGCGAACAGGTCCGCCCCAAGGATGTCGTCACGCGCGCGCATGATATCGAGGAGTTCCCGAGCGCGACGCCACAGTCGATAGGGTGCGGGGTCTTGATCGAGGATGTTGTCGATCGTCGACAAGGTTCCGACCAGATGGCCACCATCGGATCCCATCACCCGGGAAACCTGAACGTCCACCGCGATGATGTCTCCCCTGCCACCGATATAGCGTTTGCGGATTTTTGCGGATTGTCCGTTGGCCTGGAGTGCGGAGACCTTCGCCAAGTTTAGCGCAAGATCGTCGGGATGTGTGATCGACATATACGAAATACCGATAAGTTGATCTCGCTCGCGCTGCAGCAGTGTTGCGACGGGGCCGTCGATCGCCTGTATGACACCGTCACTGTTCGATACTGAATGCCCGATGATCATCGATCGCCCTCTCAAGACAATCATATGTTTAGCATAAATATGAAAAATTTATCATACTTCGATCAGTTTTCGACCAATTCGAGTTTTTGTAAGGTTCTGACATCAAAGCGGAGCTTGGTAAGCCTGCCGCTATCGCTGATCGACCGGTGCCTTACTATTGGCTTGAGCAGCGGTGCCGATCGCGGCACGGTCTGCCAATGTCGATATACGCTCTCCCGTCGCTGCTTGCCGCCGCTGCCGCTGCCGCTGCCGCCGCTGCCGCCGCTGCCGCTGCCCCGCTTCCTGCTCCAACGCCACTGCCCGCACCGTCTGTGAAACGGTTGCAGGCGGACGTCACGACGATGGTCGGTTTCGGTACCCGGCATACCGCGTCGACGACGACCGATCCGAGGCGGGGGATCGGCGCGGCTCGGACCTGGGCCGCAGAGCGATTCACGCAGATCGGCGCATCGTGTGGCGGATGTATCGTCGTCGACCGGATCGCCCGCTCGTTCACCGGGCCGCGTGCACCGGCCGGCGTCGTGGTCGAGGATGTGCTGGGGATCCAGAAGGGCCGCAACCCGAACCGCGTGGTGATCGTCGGCGCGCATATCGATAGCCGCGTGACCGACGTGATGAACGCCACCTCCGACGCGCCCGGCGCCAATGACAACGCGTCCGGCGTCGCGCTGGTGCTGGAGGCGGCACGGTTGCTGTCGCAACGGCAGTTCGACGCGACCATCGTCTACGCGGTGTTCTCAGGCGAGGAACAGGGCCTTTGGGGTGCCGAATTGCTCGCCGACACTGCCAAGGCGCGTGGCTGGTCGGTCTCGGCGATGCTGAACAACGATATCGTCGGCAACACCGTCGGGCAGGGCGGCGTCCGCGTTGCCGACAAGGTCCGGGTCTTTTCCGAAGGTATCCGCGCCTCGGAGGATCTGGCCGCGCAACAGGGGCGTCGTGCGGACGGCGGCGAGGATGATGGCCCCAGTCGGTCGCTGGCCAAGATGATCGACGGAGTCGCAGGCGATGTGCCGGGCGGGCTCGACGTGATGCTCGATCGCCGCCCGGACCGGTTCGGGCGCGGCGGCGATCACGAGCCATTTCTGAAACTCGGCTATCCCGCCGTGCGCTTCTCGGTCGCCGCCGAGAATTGGGACCGCCAGCACCAGGACCTCCGCACCGAAAAGGGCGTCGTCTACGGCGACACGATCGAGGGCATGGACTTTCCGTATCTGGCCAAGGTGACGGCGATCAACGTCGCGACCTTGGCTCGGATCGCGGCGGCACCCGCGGCTCCCGAAGACGTATCGATGGCCGGAGCATTGTCGCGCGACACGACGATCAAGTGGAACGCAGTGCCGGGCGCGGTGAAGTACAGGGTTCGCTGGCGTCGCAACGATGTCCAGGACTGGACCGATGTGCGCGAGGTGGCAGCGACCGGACCAAATCCGCAGACAATGCTGTCGCAGGTGCCGGTCGACGACAATTTCGTTGGCATCTCGGCGGTTTCGGCCGATGGCGCGGAAAGCCTGGTAAGTTTTGCGGGACGCGAACGCCGCCGCTGATCGCGTGTATCCAGCAGGTGGGCCTGGCGCACGCCGGGCCTGCTATCGTCCGCTAGCCAGGTAGCGATCAGGCGGCGACCGCGTCTTTCCAACCGCGGTTGGCGAGCGAGCGAGCGTCCTCGGCGGACATCGGCCGCCCGAAGTAGAACCCTTGCGCATTGCTACAGCCGAGATCGCGTAGGGCTCTGAGTTCGGCTTCGGTCTCGATACCCTCGGCCGTGGTGGCCATGCCGAGGCTCGTCGCAAGGGCGATCCCGGCGCGGACGATCGCCACGGCCTCGCGCACGCCGCAAGCCGCGTCGCGAACGAAATTGCGATCGATCTTGAGCGAGGAAAAGCGCGTGCGGCTGAGATAGCCGAGCGAGGAATGACCTGTGCCGAAATCGTCGAGGCTGAGGCGAACACCGAGTTCGGCCACACGATCGAGAATCTGCGTCGCACCAAGGCCTTCATGCATGAAGACGCCTTCGGTCACTTCGAGCTCGAGCCGTTCGGGTGATACGCCCGTGCTCGCGAGCGCCGACGCGATCGTGGTCACGAAACTCGGATTGCGGAGTTGGTCTGCAGACACGTTGACCGCGATCCGCATGTCCGAAGGCCAGAGCGCGGCTTCTTCGCAGGCGGTCCTGACTACCCAGGCGCCGATTGGACCGATCAGCCGGGTTTCCTCGGCAAGTGGAATGAACTTGGCCGGCGATACGCAGCCGAATTCGGCGCTGGTCCAGCGCAGCAACGCCTCGAAACCGCAGGGCAGCGCGCTGTCGGTCTCGACGATCGGCTGGTAGACCAGGTGCATCTCGCCCTTCTCGATGGCGTCGCGCAAAGCCATTTCGAGTATCCGCCGCTCTTCCGCCTGAACGTGGAGTTCCGGTTCGTACCGGCGGAACACGCCGCGTCCGGCGTCCTTGGCGCGATAGAGTGCGAGGTCGGCCGAACGGATCAGCATGTCGGCAGTGCGGCCGTCACGCGGACCTATCGCAAGGCCGATGCTGGCACCGATATGGAGTGTATGGGCGTCGATCTCATAGGGACGCGACAGCGAGGCGATGATCCGCTCGGCAAGCCGCTCGACCGCGGCGGCGTCGCTCGCGTCGCGGACCACCACCGCGAATTCGTCCCCGCCCAGGCGTCCGCAGGTCTCGTTGACGCCCATCAGCGCGTGGATCCGCTCCGACACACGGCCAAGCAGTCGATCGCCGATCGGGTGGCCAAGCGTATCGTTGACCGCTTTGAAGCGATCGAGATCGAGCATCATGAACGCGTAGCGCCCGCCCCATCGATCGGCATCCGCCATCGCCTTCACGAGCGTCTCATTCACCATCAGTCGATTCGGCAGGCCGGTCAGGGTGTCGAAGCGCGCCATCCGGTTGATCTTGTCCGCCGACGCACGCTGTTCGGTCACATCGGAGCCCACGCCGCGAAAGCCGTAGAACTCGCCGTGATCGTCGAAACGTGGCGACGCGGCCATGCTCCACCAGCGATCCTCCCCGCCAATCTGGACGGGAAGGCGCACATCGCGGAAGCTTTCCCGCCGTTTCAGCCGCTCAGCCAGAATGCGCAATGCAGTATCGAACTCGCCGGTTTCCCAGCTCGGGCCGGCCAGCAGCTGCAATAGCGGCAGGCCATTGATAGTGGCCGGATCAAGGCCGCACGCAAAGGCGAACCGCGGGCTGGCCTTGACGACGCGGCGGGTCGCGTCGGTTTCCCAGAGCCAGTCGGCGCCGGTGCCGTCGAACTCGCCGAGCAACAGACTGACCGTCTCGTTGCGATCGTCTAGAACGA
Source organism: Sphingomonas sp. PP-F2F-A104-K0414 (assembly GCF_004340945.1). GTDB lineage: Bacteria > Pseudomonadota > Alphaproteobacteria > Sphingomonadales > Sphingomonadaceae > Sphingomonas. The sequence goes on along the minus strand of NZ_SLYD01000004.1, from coordinate 224,986 downwards.
TCTCGCTCGCGCGGAGCATGATCAGCGCGCGCGCGCGATGGATGCACGCCACCATCAGCAACCCGGTGAACAGCAATAGGCCGAGCGCGGCGGCGAAACTGCTGGCGAAGGCGAGTTGGATGGCCATTGCCACACCAAGATAACCCAGGAATACGAGCGTCGCGGGTGCGAGCGGCGCCATCGCCAGGGCCGCCGCCGCCATCAGCACCGCAAGCGTGAGACCCAGCCCCGCGGTCGTCCCGGTCGGTGCATGCGTACAGAAGAAGACCGGCACCGCAGACCAGACGAGCGCAAGAACGAAGCCGTCCCAGATCGTGTGACGAAGCTGGCGCAGGCTCGCATAGCCGTCGCCGCGATGATCGGTGGCGAGCCGGCGAAACCCCACCCACACCGCCGCAGCGGCGACCAGCGCCGCCCACGCCGCGATCTGCCAATGCGGCACGACGCCTCGCAGCAGGAACGCGATCGCCAGCATCGCGACGATGTTGCTGGTGAGCAGGAACAGCGCCACGCGCCGCCCGGCGAACAATTGCGCCGCGCGGATCCGGCCCCAGACGACCGGATCGCCGCCTTCGCGGATCGCCAATAGCGTGGCGAGGTCGACGACGATGCGGCTCGACGCGGAAGGCGGGGTCTTGGTCACGCCAATGGCATACCCACGCGTTAGTTAGCGGAACGTATGCATCACACCAAACTGGATCTAATTGCTGTCGTTTTGGTCAAATCTAACCAGAACACGATCATTTTTAGCGCGGTCGGCCTGTCAGGCGGCAATATCATACGGTTTGATATCACCGCTGAGATACAGGTTGCGCGCCTTGGCACGGCTGAGCTTGCCCGACGACGTGCGCGGCAAAGTACGTGGCGGGATCAGTTCTATCAGGCAGTTCATGCCCGTCACCGAGCGGACGCGCTCGCGGATCTCGTCGCGCAGGCGCAGGCGTTCAGCCTCGTCCGAGCTGCGGCATTGCACCAGCACCGCGGGCGTTTCCTCGCCGCCGGGCGTCGTGATCGCGAATGCGGCGATGTCGCCGGCCTTGAAGCCGGGAAGCTGTTCCACCGCCCATTCGATATCCTGCGGCCAGTGGTTCTTGCCGTTGACGATGATCATGTCCTTGGCGCGGCCGACGATGTAGATGTAGCCGTCCGACATATAGCCCATGTCGCCGGTATCGAGCCAACCATCCGCCATGCACGCCTCGGTCGCGGCGTCGTCGCGGAAATAGCCGACCATCACCGACTTGCCGCTGCACCACACCTTGCCGATCGCGCGATCGGGGAGCGGCGTGCCGTCCTCCTCGCGGATCTCGATTTTCATGTCGCGGACCGGCTTGCCGCAGTTGACGATCGCGCGGTAGCGCTGAGGACGATCACCGCCGCGCGAGCCGCCGGAGAGCTGCGTTTCCTCGACCAGTTCGACGCGGATGCCTTCGCCCGGCGGCATCAACGACACCGCGAGCGTCGCCTCGGCGAGACCATAGCTCGGCAGGAACGCATTCGCCTTGAAGCCTGCATCGGCGAACGCGTCGACGAACGACTGCATCACGTCGGGACGGATCATGTCGGCGCCATTGCCCGCAACACGCCAGCGCGACAGGTCGAAGCGCTCGCTCGCCTTGGTCTGCGACGACATGCGGCGCGCGCAGATATCGTAGCCGAAGGTCGGCGAATAGCTGAGCGTCGTGCCTTCGTTGCGGCTGATGAGATCGAGCCAGGCGAGCGGGCGGCGCGCGAAATCCTCGGTCTTGAGATAGTCGGTCGAGACCTGGTTGGCGATCGGCGACAGGAAGCAACCGACCAGCCCCATGTCGTGATACCAGGGCAGCCAGGAAACGCAGCGATCGGTGTCGCAGACTTCCATGCCGTGGCTATGCGCGGCGAGGTTGTTGAGCAGCGCGGCGTGCGTGATGACAACGCCGTGCGGGAAGCGCGTCGAGCCGCTCGAATATTGCAGATAGGCGATGTCGTCGGGCTTGGCCTCGGGCAGCGTCGCGACCGGTGCCTCGCGCACGGCGAACTCGGACCAGTCGATCCCGACGGTACCCGACAGGCGCGCGGCCTCGCCGGCCATCTGCGCCAGTTCGGGCGGGAAGATCAGCATCTTCGGATCGCAGCTCGCAAGCTGGACGCGAAGCTGCTCGATGTACGAATCACGCCCGCCGAACGAGGTCGGCAGCGGCAGCGGCACGGGCCATGCGCCGGCATAGACGACGCCGAAGAACAGCGCGGCGAACTCGGGGCCGGTCTCGGCGACGAGCGCGATACGGTCGGCGGGGGCGACGCCGGCGGCGATCAGGCGATCGGCCATCGCGAGGGCATCGGTACGAAGTTGCGAATACGGGTAGGGCTGCGACAATGTCCCGCGTGCGTCGTGAAAATTAAGCCCGCGGTTACCGCTTGCCGCGTAATCGAGTGCTTCGCCCAACGTGCCGAAATCGGCGAAGCGGCGCGGCAGGGCGTCTTGGGTCGGCGTCGCAACGATCGTCGCTACGGTCGTGCCGCCCTTGTTGGCCGTGTCGGTCGTCATCGCAGTTCCTGCCTTGGTTGGTCGCGGTGCTCGCACACCACACCTATCTTCAGTCTAGCCGTTCAACTTCGGGTGCCAGTGTGGCACAATGATGGCGTGACCGATGATAGCCACAGCGAAAGCAACGCGTTTCCCTCGTCGCTGGATGCCGGCGACCGGGAAAACGACGCATTCGGCGATGGCGGCGGCACGAAGCGGCGTGGCGCCAAGAGCTGGGGCAAAGGCGGGAAAGGCGGCAGCAAGGAGCGATCCCGCGAGCGTCCCGCGCCGAAACCGCTCGATGCGGCGGCGCTCGAACAGATGGCGCTGCGCTATGTCGAGCGATTCGCGACGACGCGGGGGCGGCTCACCGATTACCTGATGCGGAAAATCCGCGAGCGCGGTTGGGACGGGGGCGACGGTGCGGCACTTGCGGAGCCTGGCGACCTTGCACAGCGGATGGCCGATCTCGGCTATGTCGATGACCGCGCCTTCGCCGAACAACGGGCTGCTGCGATGCAGCGTCGTGGCTTGGGAGCACGGCGGGTTGCGGGCGCATTCCGCGAGGCCGGCATCGACGAAGGCGACGCGGAGTCGGTGGCGCCGGCGATCGCGGACCGCGCAGTCGAATCGGCATTGGCTTATGCACGGCGCAAACGAATCGGACCGTATGGCAGCGGCGAGGGCGACCGGAAGCTGCACGAAAAGCAGCTCGCGGGTATGCTACGCGCGGGGCACAGGTTCGATCTCGCACGCAAAATTGTTGCTGCACCGCCGTCCGACACCCCCGAGTTGCTCGATTTCGAGTGAACACCACAACGGATTCATTGCGGCTGCGACGAACCGTGCTAGCAAGGCGCTCAGGGGTGTAACAATGCGTAACGACACGCAGCAGGTGCTGACATGCCGGTAGAAATGGGGCCAGTGGAGGCGGGAACGACGACGCTTGCGGGCGGTGGGCTCGCGACCGGTGGTCTTGTGGGCGGCGGCCTCGTGGGGGGCGGGGAGCGCGTGAGTGCCGTGATCGTCGGCGGTGTCGTGCCGGAGGCCCGTGCCATCGGCGGGGTCATCAAATGGTTCGACGTGACTCGCGGCTTCGGGTTCGCGGTCGCGGACGACGAGACCGTCGGCGATATTCTGGTGCATTTCTCCGTCCTGCAACCGCATGGCCGCCGCAGCCTTCCCGAAGGCGCGCGAGTCGAGACATTGTCGGTGCAACGCGGACGCGGGTTCCAGGCGCGCGAAATCGTCTCGATCGACATGACCAACGCGGTCGAGGAGTCGGTCCGTGCGCCGTCGTCACCCGACCGGATCGATCCGATCGCGATGATCGACGCCGCCGGACCGTTTGAAGCGGCCTCCGTCAAATGGTTCAACCGTTTGAAGGGCTATGGTTTTCTGATACGCGGCGCCGATGGCAGCGATATCTTCGTGCATATGGAAACGCTGCGCCGCGCGGGAATCGAATCGGTCGAACCCGATCAACCGCTGCGCGCGCGCGTCGTCGACGGGCGCAAGGGGCCGCTGGCCGTTGCGGTCGAAAAGGATCTGGGATGAGTTTCGTTGCCAAGGCCGCGTTGGCGGCGGTGCTGACGCTGGGCGCCGGCGCCGGGGGTGTCGCGTATATGAATAGTGGCGCTGATACCGAGGTGACCAAGGACGGCACGCTCGCGCTCACGATCAAGAGCACGAACGGGACGCATGCGTTCACGGTCGAGAGCGCGAAGACGCTCGACGCGCAGGCGCGGGGGCTGATGTTCCGTACCGACCTGAAGCCCAACGGCGGCATGCTGTTCTGGCCCTATCCGCCGGCCGGTGGCGCGCCTGTGGTCGCGAACTTCTGGATGAAGAATACGCCGAGTTCGCTGGATATCATCTACATCCGCGCCGACGGCACGATCGCGCGGATCGCCGAGAATACGGTGCCGTTCTCGGAAACGCCGATTCCGTCGGGAGAGCCGGTCGGGGCGGTGCTGGAATTGATGGGCGGCCGGGCTGCGGAACTGGGGATCGCCGAGGGGGATCTGGTGACGTGGGACAAGGCGAAGTAGGCGCGCATTGTGTGTCGTACGTGCCCTAACAATCTCGTCTCACCACGCGATATCGTCGAAGCAATTACACCGCCCCGGCGAAGGCCGGGGTCCAGTTGGGGGACGTCGCCAACTGACGATACGCTCCGTTACCGCAACCTTTCCACCTGGGCCCCGGCCTCCGCCGGGGTGGCGGCCTTGCTTGAAGCGTCCTGTAAAAGTTGCGGGTCCAAGTAAAAGAGACTGTTTCCCCGCGAAGGCGGGGACCCAGACTGGGCTCCCGCCTTCGCGGGAGAACAAGAAGTGGAAACCGCTGTCGGCAAGGCGGCTGATCACAATGGTGAACCTCCATCATCCTCCTGGCAGGGGGGGGGCGGGTCGTCGCGACGCCTTCTCTCAACGATCGAGGTTGAAGCCCGCCCCCACTCGGGTTAAGCGCCCGTCATGGGCTTTCTCGCATCGACATTCACGTGGTGGAACGGCGCCACCCTCGGCACCAAATTCGGCCTGCGCAGCATGGCGAAGATGGGTGAGGACGCGCTTGGCAACGTCTATTACCAGGGCGGCAAGGACACCGCGGGCAACCCGCGTCGCTGGGTGATCTATCAGGGCGCGACCGACGCGAGCCGCGTGCCGCCGGCGTGGTTCAGCTGGCTGCATCACCAGGTCGACGATGTGCCCGATCGCGCGCTGCCGCCGATCCGCGCCTGGCAGAAGCCGGCCGTGCCGAACATGACCGGCACCGCGCTTGCCTATCGGCCATCGGGTGCGCTTGAAAAGGGCGGCAAGCGTGCCGCCGCGACGGGCGATTACGAAGCCTGGACGCCCGAAGGGTGATCATGCGCTGGCTCGCCGCGGCCGTGTTGGTCGTGGCGTTGGCGGTGGGCGGCTGGTTCGGATACCGCGCGCTAACCAAGCCTGCGACCCCTGTTGTCGCGGTCCAGCAGGACCTGCCCGGCCCCGATGATGCCGGCAATTCCTCGATCGAGACTATCGATACCGGCGCCGCCGCGATCGCCAATGGCGGCACGCCGATGGCGCAGCGGGTCGCGGTGCTCGGCCTGCTCAACAAGCGTAACGGCGAAACCCGCGAAGTGACGCTGAGGCCCGGGCAGGCGACTCGGATGGGCGATGTCGTGCTGCGGCTCCGCGCGTGCGAGCAGACCGCGCCGTGGGAGCAGGAGCAGCTGACCGGCGCGTTCGTCCAGGTACTAGTGCGCGGCGTCGACGCACATTGGCGTAGGACGTTCTCGGGTTGGCTGTACAAGGAACGCCCCGCGCTGAACGCGGTGCAGCATCCGATCTACGACGTCTGGACCAAGAGCTGTGCGATGACCTTCCCGGCGACCGGCCCCGATACCGCGCCGCCTGCCGAAGCCTTGCCCGCCAAGCGATCGAGCGCGCGGAAATCGCCCGCAGCCGCCGAGACCCCGGCGGCGGACGACGGCTTGAGCGCACCGTCGAGCGCCACGCCCAGCAACGCCACGTAATCCGCGCGGTCGATCTCGATCGCGCCGAGCGAGGCGAGATGCGAGGTCTGGAACTGGCAATCGAGCAGCGTGAACCCGCCCGCGCGTAACCGGGCGACGAGGTGTGCGAGCGCGACTTTCGACGCGTCGGTCGCGCGGCTGACCATGCTTTCGCCGAAGAATGCGCGACCGAGCGACAGGCCGTAGAGCCCACCGACCAGCTTGCCGCCGTCCCAGCATTCGACCGAATGCGCGAACCCCATCGCGTGCAGCGTCTGGAAGACGCGTTCGATGCCGTCGTTGATCCACGTCTCGGGACGGCCCTCGACGCTCTCGGCGCACAGTTGCACGACGCGCTCGAAGGCGGTGTCGACGGTGACCTGGAAACGGTCGGCGACGATCGTTTTCTTAAGCGAGCGCGAGAGCTGGAAGCCGTCGAGCGGGAGGACGGCGCGGCGGCGGGGCTCGACCCAGTAGACGCTGGCGGCGTCGCGGCTGTCCGCCATCGGGAATACGCCGACCGAATAGGCGCCGAGGACGAGCTGTGGGTCTAAAACGTCGCTCATGCGCTCAGCCGGTGTTCGATCCGGCGCCAGAGATCCGCAAACGCCTGCGCCGCGGCCGACTTCGGGGCGAAGACGCCGACCGGCGCACGTTTGACCGCCATCGACTCGATCCCGCTCGCCATCGGGATGACCGGCCAGTCGGAATGGCGGTCGAGCGCCTCGGCATGCAGTGCGCGGCGCTTGTCGACCATGACGTGGACCGGGAGCAACGCCGTCCGGCCGCCGAGATGGTCGACCACCGCCTCATAGGCGCGGGTCGAGAGCGGGGACGGGATCACCGGGATGACGATCAGGTCGGCGGCGCGCATCACCTGGTCCGCGGTCTCGGTCAGGCCGGGCGGGCAGTCGAGGATCACGCGGTCATAGGTCTTCAGGTCGGCGAGCAACTTCGCGAGCCGCTTCTTCTTGTCGAGATCGTGGAACAACTGGTCGAGCCCGCGTAGCGACGCGTCCGCGGCGATCAGGTCGAGGTGGCGGTAGGCGGTCGGCCGCGCCTGTTTGGCGACCGGCACGTCCTTCGAGAACATCGCCTGCGCCTGATCGACTTTGCCCGCACCGCCGAGCACCCAGGTCGAGGCGGCCTGCGGGTCGAGGTCCCACAGCAGCGTGCGGCGTGCGGACAAGGTCGCGGCGCACCACGCCAGGTTCACCGAAAGCGTCGTCTTCCCGACGCCACCCTTGAGGCTGTAGATCGCAACTGTTGCCATCGTGGCAGCGTGCCGGTCCGCGGCGACGAGGGCAAGAGTGCGCGGCACAAAGAAAAACGGCCGGCGGATGATCCGCCGGCCGTTTCAGAACGAACAAACGCCAAAGACTTACGCGTGGCAGATCTGAGCCGACTTGCCCGGCGCGGTCAGCGTGACGTTGGTCTCGGTGCCGGTCATCGACCAGCCGCCCTCGGCGGTCTTCGGCGCACCGGCGACATCCGACTTCAGCGTCGTCGGGGTGCCGTCCTTCTTGGTGCGCACCACCGCCTGCTTGTCGCCCTGGAAGAACGTCACGTAGAGCAGGCTGTTGTCCTTGCAGCGCAGCGTCGCCTCGGACTTGATCGCTGGCGGCAGCTCGACCGGTGCGGCGTTGGCGAGCGTGTTGGCCATCGGATCGGGATTGCTGTCCAGCACCTCGGGCGTAGCGGGCTTGGAGTTGCAGGCGGCCAGCACGAGCAGCGCGGCGACGGCGGAGAGGGGAAGGATTTTCATAGCGGAACCTCGCTTCGCGCATGCAGCATGGAGCGTCAAGGCTTATGGCCTTTCGTTCGCCCAGACGTTCGCCGCGCCGATTTTGCCTGACGACGAGCCGTGGCGTTTTCGCGACGGCGGCGTCACCGGATATGGGGCGGCACGAAATCCGGCGTGTCGCCAAGCGAATCGATCCGGTCGTCGAGCACCGCGATCGGCGTCATCAGATGCGCGGCAATCAACGTCTCGCCAAGTCCGTCGAGGAGGCGCAGCGCTTCGTCGAGAAGCGCGCGGACGTTCAAATACGGTTCCACGATGCTTTGCCTCCGCCCAGAGATGAGTCGTCGATGTAACATAGATCAAGCGGGAGACCTAAATTCGGCGGTCGATGGGTTCATGCGGTTGGCGGTTTGATACGACAAAGTTTCGCTCGCTTGCCCGGTGTCGCTGGGGGCGCCACATATGCTCCATGCAAACGACACCCGACACACTCGCCCTTATCGGCAACACCCCGCTCGTCCGGCTGAAGGGACCCAGCGACGCCACCGGCTGCGACATCTTCGGCAAGTGCGAATACGCCAATCCCGGCGCGTCGGTGAAGGATCGCGCGGCGCTGTTCATCGTCGAGGACGCCGAGCAGCGCGGCTTGCTCCAGCCCGGCGGCACGATCGTCGAGGGGACGGCGGGCAATACCGGGATCGGCCTCGCGCTGGTCGCCAATGCGAAGGGCTACAAGACGATCATCGTCATGCCCGAGACGCAGAGCCGCGAGAAGATGGACACGTTGCGCGCGTTGAACGCCGAACTCGTGCTGGTCCCGGCCGCGGCCTTCTCCTCGCCGTGCCATTTCGTCCACACCTCGCGGCGGATCGCCGAGGAGACGCCGGGTGCGGTGTGGGCGAACCAGTTCGACAACACCGCCAATCGCCGCGCGCATATCGTCGGCACCGCGGAGGAAATCTGGGCACAGATGGAGGGCCGGGTCGACGGCTTCACCTGCGCCGCAGGAACCGGCGGGACGATCGCCGGGGTCGGGCTCGGGTTGAAGGCGAAGGACGAGAATGTCTGCATTGCGCTGACCGACCCGCACGGCGCGGCGCTCTATAACTATTATGCGCACGGCGAACTGAAGTCCGAGGGATCGTCGGTCGCCGAAGGAATCGGGCAGGGGCGTATCACCGCCAATCTCGAGGGCGCGCCGATCGACACGCAGTTCCGGATTTCGGATCAGGAGGGCTATGCCTGGGTCCGCCGTCTGCTCGACGAGGAGGGGCTGTGCCTCGGGCTGTCGTCGGGGATCAACGTCGCGGGCGCGGTGGCGCTGGCGCGGCATCTGGGACCAGGCAAGCGGATCGCGACGATTCTGTGCGACACCGGATTCCGCTACCTGTCGACCTTGTACGACCCGGCGTGGCGTGAAGCGAAGGGGCTCGGATGAGCGACGGCACGCGCGGGAATCGACAGCGGCGCGGTGGTCGGGTATCCTGGCGCGGCAAGATGAAGCTAAACCATGAACCCTCGCAGAGCATGCAGCGCATCAAGGTCGGGATGATCGGCCTCGCCGCGGTCGTGCTGTTGATCGGCCTTGCGAGTGCGATCATCGGATCGGCCAGTCGCGAGCGTCCGGTCGCGACCGCCGGGACGGCGCAAGCGGACGTGGTCGCCAACATGGCGGTCTCGAACGTGATCGACACGAAGAGCGCGGGGGAGCCACTGGCCGAGATGGGCGTGGCCCCGAGCGCGAACGCACAGGCGCCTGCGCCATAGGGTTTGGCCTTGGTTTTGTGACCGCAACTTCGGTTTGACGGGCTTCGCGATCGATTTGGCCCGTCGCCTCGACCTGGCTCGGCTCGTCACCTCGACCTAGCTCGTCACCCCAGCGAAAGCTGGGGTCTCCCGTGGGGCAGATGACGCACGCCTTACGATGAGACCCCAGCTTTCGCTGGGGTGACGGGTGGTTGGGTGACGGATGGATGGGTGAGGCCATGGCTGGGTGAGACCTGGCTAAGTAAGTGATGGCCAGGTGACGTCGCAGCCCGGCTCGTCACCTAGGCCTAGCTCGTTACCCCAGCGAAAGCTGGGGTCTCCCGCGGGGCAGATGACGCACGCCTTGCGAGGAGACCCCAGCTTTCGCTGGGGTGACGGATTTTTGGGTGATGGTGGCTGGGTGAGGGCGGGCCTGGGTGGCGGGATACGCTGGCTTGCACGCACAGATATAGCCCTATCCCCGAAAATCCCCCGCTCAGATCGCCACCACCACGCCGATGGAATCCGATCTGCGCAGAATTCCCTCCAAAGCGACGCGCGAAACTCGTCGCAAATCCCTACAATCCCCAAAAATCCCGTTGCGTCCCCGAAGCGCTATGGTAGATGGAGGTTAATACAGGGGCATTTTCATCGTTCGCTGAAAACGCGGTCGAAAGGTAGCGATGGCTGTCTTTCGAAGCGGTGAAGCGTGCGCGCCAGTTCGAAGGGTTTTGGCGTGTCGGTACGGGGTCGCTATCAAGGAGACGGTATCGGCCTTGTCGACGACAAGGGCCGGGTAGCCATCCCCTCGGCACTCCGCACGATGCTCTCGGCAAATGCACCAAAGGCGAACGGCAAGGACGGCGGGACCATCATCATCGGCGCGCATCAGAAGAATCGCTGCCTGGTCGCGTATGATCCCGGTTACGTCGACATTCTCGCCGAGCGCCTCGATCGCCGCGAATCCGAGAACACGTCCGAGAACGGCGAGTACGACTACAACATCAAGCGCGCCGCCGCGTCCGGCGAAGCGGTGCCGTTCGACGGCTCCGGGCGCTTCATCATGCCCGCGTTCCCGCGCTTCTATGCGGGCATCAAGGGGCATGCGTTCTTCTACGGCGTGCTCGATTACATCGAGATCTGGGACCCCGCGACGCTGATCGCCACCGACGGAATGCCCCCCGTCGTCAAGGAGATGGCGCGCTTCTACATGGCCGAAAAGGGGGTTCAGTTATGAGCTCGCCTGACGCTCCGCATATCCCCGTCCTGCTCGACGAAGTCCTGGCCGCGCTTTCCCCGGAGCCCGGCGAGACGATGGTCGACGGCACGTTCGGTGCGGGCGGCTACACGCTGGCGTTGCTCAAGTCGGGCGCGCGGATCGTCGCGTTCGATCGCGATCCAGACGCGATCGCCAATGGTCGCGCGATGGAAGAAGCCGAAGAAGGTCTTACGCTGATCGCTGCGGATTTTTCGGCGATGGCGTCCGAACTCGAATCGCGTGGCCTCGCGCCGGTGGACGGCGTCACGCTCGATATCGGCGTGTCGTCGATGCAGCTCGACCAGGCCAAGCGCGGCTTCTCGTTCCAGTCGGACGGCCCGCTCGACATGCGGATGGCGCAGGCCGGCATGTCGGCGGCGGATTTCGTCAACGAGGCGGACGAGAACGAGATCGCCGACGTGCTGTATCAATATGGCGACGAGCCCAAGTCGCGGCGTGTCGCGCGCGCGATCGTCGCGGCGCGCCCGCTGACGCGGACCGGCGAGCTGGCGCACATCGTCCGCCGCGCGCTCGGCTACAAGGCGCACGACAAGAAGGACCCCGCGACGCGCGCGTTCCAGGCGATCCGGATCCACGTGAACCGTGAACTGGGCGAGCTGGCCGACGGATTGCTCGCGGCAGAACGCGTGCTGAAGCCCGGTGGTCGGCTTGCGATCGTGACGTTCCACAGCCTCGAGGACCGGATGGTGAAGCGCTTCCTGCGCACCCGTTCCGGTGGCTCGCCTTCAGGTTCTCGTCATCTTCCGCAGGTGAAAGCCGTTGCGGAACCTAGTTTTTCTCATGTCGGCCGCGGTGTCCGCGCCGGCGAGTCCGAGGTCGCACGCAACCCGCGCGCGCGCTCGGCGACATTACGGACGGCGCGGCGGACCTCCGCGCAACCCTGGACGGAAGAGGTGACGACATGACGGCGGCGTATCGGATGAAGGGTGTGGGCTGGTTCGGGGGCTGCGTGGCCGTCGTGCTCGGTTTCTACCTTGTGTCGCTGCAGGTCGCCGCCGAGCGCAAGAAGCTGGAGGCGGTCAATGGTCAGATCCGCTCCGCGCAGCGCGATATCCGCGCGCTAGAAACCGAGTTCGACACGCGGGGCAATCTGGCCCAGCTCGAGCGCTGGAACGGCGACACGCTGGCGCTGTCGGCACCGACCGCGGGCCAGTTCGTCGTGAGCGAGGCCGCGCTCGCGGCGCTAGACGTCAACAGCCTGCGCGCGGACGGGATCCAGACCGCCGCGCTGCTCGTGCCGTCGGGGGCGGGGTCGGTCGTCTCCACGTCGATCGTCCCGGTTACCGCTGCTCCTGCCGTGGTGAAGCTTGCTCCGGTGCAGATGGCGCAGGTTAGCGCACCGCGCGCGATGAACGTCGCGATCCAGGCTGCGTCGAAGACTGCGCTGAAGCCGGTCGTGATCCGCGCGTCGGTGTCGACGCCGCGCTCCGCCGAGGCCGCACTCGTCCGCGCTGCCAAGACCGAACGCCTCGCAGCAGTGGCCAAGGTCCGGCCGCAGGCAGTGGCGATGCTCGACCGGAAGCTGCTGTCCGACACGACGCTGGGTGACATCATGAGCGGCGCCCGCTCCGAGAGCCGTAAGCGGCGGTGACCGCCTTGGTCGCCCGGCCCGTCTCGCAGCAACGTAGCGCCAACCAGCGTCATGCACTGGTGGCGACGGCGCACACGCGCCTGATGATGCTGATGTTCCTGTTCGGAGCAGCGGTGCTGGTGGTGGTCGGGCGGCTCGGGATGCTGGCGGTGCAGGCGTCGCTCGCCGATCCGCAGGCGCGCTCGGCGGCGATCGCGGCGCGGGGCGACATCGTCGATCGTAACGGCGCGCCGCTCGCGCGGACGATCGATGCGTGGACGATCGCGGTGCACCCGAAAAAGCTGATCGGCGATCCGACCGAGATCGCCAGCAAGCTAGCCGCGCTGATGCCCGAGGCGGGCGACCAGGCGCATTACTATGCGCTGCTGACGTCGGGCAAGAGCTTCATCTATCTCCAGCGGCGCGCGTCGCCGGCGCTGGTCGAGCAGGTCAATGCGATTGGCGAGCCGGCGATCGTGTTCGACCGCGATACGCAGCGACTGTACCCGCAATCGACGATGGCGGCGCATGCGCTGGGCTTTCTGTCGACGGCGGGCCACGGCATGAGCGGGATGGAGCGCGTGCTCGACGAGCGGCTGACCAATCCTGCGCTGAACGGCACGCCGGTTGCGCTGTCGCTCGACAACCGCGTCCAGGCGGCGATGGAGAGCGAACTCGGCCGCGCGATGACCACGTTCTCCGCGCGAGGGGCTGGCGGTATCGTCCTCGATGTGGCGACCGGCGAGGTGATCGCGATGGTCTCGCTGCCGACCTTCAACCCCAATCGCGTCGGCATGTCGGGCAGCGAACAGCTCCGCAACATCACGACGCAGAGCGTGTTCGAGCTTGGCTCGACGTTCAAGCCGATCACGATGGCGACCGCGATGGACACGGGTGTCGTCACATCGTTCGCGCGGCGCTTCGACGCGACGCACCCGCTCCAGGTCGGGCGCTTCACGATCCATGACGAGCGCGGCGATCCGAAGCGGTGGCTCAATATGGCCGAGACGCTGATCTACTCGTCGAACATCGCCACCGCACGTGTGGCCGACGAGGTCGGGCCCGCGAAGATGCAGGCGATGTTCAAGAAGCTCGGCTTCGATACCAAGCCCGATATCGAACTGCGCGAGAAGGGCCGTCCGTTGTGGCCGAAATACTGGGCGCGCACGACGACGATGACCACCGCCTACGGGCACGGTATCGCGGTGACCCCGCTGCATCTGGCGAGCGCGTATGCGGCTTTGGTCAATGGCGGGATCTGGCGGCCGGCGACGTTGTTGAAGGTCGCGCCGGGGCATGCGGTTGCCGGTCGTCGCGTCATCAGCGAGCAGACGAGTGCGCGGATGCGGCAGATGCTGCGGCTGATCGTGCAGCGCGGGACGGGTCGCAAGGGCGATGCACCGGGCTACCGCGTCGGTGGCAAGACCGGGACGGCCGAGGCGGCCGTGTCGGGCGGCTACGATCATTCGCGCAACGTCGCGACCTTTGCCGCGGCGTTCCCGATGGACGCGCCGCGCTATGTCGTGCTGGCGATGCTCGATTCGCCGCTCGGCACGAAGGAAACCGCCGGGTGGAAGACCGCGGCGTGGAATACCGCGCCGGTAGTCGGCCGCACGATCTCGCGCGTCGGTGCGATCCTGGGCGTGGTGCCCGACGCGCACCGCGACATCGACGAGTCTGACATCCTGCCGACTTTGTGGCAGGACCCGTCGCGTACACAGCCGACCGGGCAATGAGGACTATTGCATGAAACTCGCAGCGCTGACCGACGGGACGGAAGAGGCGCAGGTGACGGGGTTCGCGATCGATCACCGCAAGGTCGCGCCGGGCACGGTGTTCGGCGCGTTCGAAGGCGCGCGCGTCAACGGCGAGGATTATATCGAGGACGCGATCCGCTCGGGCGCGATCGCGGTGGTGGCTCGGCCTGGGCTGACGGTCGAGGGCGCCACCTACATCGCCGACGACAACCCGCGCGAGCGGTTCGCGCAACTGGCCGCGAAGTTCTTCGCGCCGTTTCCCGAGACGTCGGTGGCGATTACGGGGACGAACGGGAAGACGTCGTGTGTCGAGATGACGCGCCAGCTGTGGCGGATGGCCGGGTTTCATGCCGCCTCGATCGGGACGCTGGGAGTGACCACCGCCGACGAGCGGGTGACGACCGGACTGACGACGCCGGACGTGGTGACGTTCCTGTCGAACGTGGCGGGGCTCGCGCGCGAAGGCGTCACGCACCTGGCGTTCGAAGCGTCGAGCCACGGGCTGACGCAGTATCGGACCGAGGGTCTGAAGGTGACCGCCGCGGCGTTCACCAATCTCAGCCGCGATCATCTCGACTATCATGGCGACATGGCCGCGTATTTCACCGCCAAGATCCGGCTGTTCTCCGAAGTGCTTTCGACCGACGGTGCCGCGGTGGTCTGGGCCGACGATCCTCAGTCGGCACGCGTGATCGATCTAGCCCGAGAACGCGGCAACCGGCTGATCACGGTCGGGACGCAGGGCGAGACTTTGCGACTCGTGGGCCGCGATCCCACGCTGCTGGGGCAGGGGCTGACGATCGAGGCCGAGGGCCAGACCTACAAGGTCACGTTGCCGCTGATCGGCGCCTACCAGGCGGCGAACGCGCTGGTATCGGCCGGACTGGTGATCGCCACCGGCGGCGACGTGGCCGCGACGATCGCCAATCTCGCGCGGTTGCAGCCGGTGCGTGGGCGGCTCGAACGCGCGGTGATCGCGAAGTCGGGTGCGCCGGTCTACGTCGACTACGCGCACACCCCCGACGCCCTCGAAGCAGCAATCGCCGCGCTCAAACCGCACGCTGGCGGAAAGCTGATCGTCGTGTTCGGTGCCGGCGGCGACCGCGACACGGGCAAGCGCGAGACTATGGGGCAGGTCGCGGTGCAGCACGCCGACCGCGTCATCGTCACCGACGACAACCCCCGGACCGAGGACGCGCGGGCGATCCGCTGCGATGTCCTGAAGGGCGCGCGCGGGGCTGAGGAAATCGGTGATCGGCGTGCGGCGATCGCGGCTGCGGTGCGGGAGGCTGGGCCGGAGGACATCGTGCTGATCGCCGGCAAGGGCCACGAGCAAGGCCAGATCGTCGGCGACATGGTCCTGCCGTTCGACGACGTAACCGTCGCGCGGGAGTGCGCGGCGTGAGGGCGGCTATCTTCTTCCCCCCTCCCGCAAGCGGGAGGGGCCGGGGGTGGGCTCGCGGGTTCGGCAGGCGCTGCGCTTCGTCGACAGCGCGCGCCCACCCCCCGACCCCCTCCCGCTCGCGGGAGGGGGGGCAGTGAGTCTGTGGACTTCGGCCGAGATCGCAGCCGCTACGGGCGGCGTAGGGTCTTGTGACTTTTCCGTCAGCGGCGTCGCGTTCGACTCGCGCGAAGTCGGCCCCGGCGACTTGTTCGTGGCGATGAAGGGCGAGGCCAGCGACGGACACCTGTTCCTCGATCAGGCCTTCGCACAAGGCGCGGCGGGCGCGATCGTCTCCGAACCCTGCGACCACCCGCACGTGCTCGTCGCGGACAGTTTTGTCGCGTTGCAGGCGCTTGGGCGGGCGAGCCGGGCTCGGAGCGGTGCGAAGATCATCGGGGTCACCGGCTCCGTGGGCAAGACCAGTGCGAAGGAAGCGCTGTTCGCCTGCCTCGACCGCGCGGCGCCCGGCGAGGTGCATCGCTCGGTCAAGAGCTACAACAACCACACCGGCGTCCCGCTCAGCCTCGCCCGGATGCCGCGCGACGCGAAGTTCGGGGTGTTCGAGATGGGGATGAATCATGCCGGTGAACTCGCCGAGCTGACCCAACTCGTTCGCCCGCACATTGCGATGATCACGGCGATCGCGCCTGCGCATACCGCGTTCTTTCCCGACGAAAGCGCGATTGCCGATGCCAAAGGGGAGATCTTTGCCGGGCTCGAACCGGACGGGACTGCGATCGTGCCCTATGACAGCCCGCATCGCGATCGGCTGCTCGGACACGCCGCGCCGCATGCCGCGCACGTCGTCACGTTCGGCAGCGAAAAGGGTGCCGATGTCCGCGCGATCGAGGCGATGCGGCTGCCGACGGGCGGGACGTTCGTCACTGCGCGGATGGGGCAGGGGGCTGAGCATGAGCTGAGCTTCACGATCGCGCAGCCCGGCGCGCACTGGGTGTCGAATGCGCTCGGCGTACTGGCATGCGTGCAGGCGGCCGGGAGCGATCTCGGACTCGCCGGGCTTGCACTGGCCGAACTCGGCGGGCTGCAAGGTCGCGGCGCGCGGTCGCTAGTGACCGTCGGCGAAGGCAAGGCGCTGGTGATCGACGAGAGCTACAACGCCAACCCATCGTCGATGCGCGCGACGCTCAGCGTCCTAGCTTACGAGCCGGGCCGGCACATCGCGGTGCTCGGCGAGATGCGCGAGCTGGGCGAGGGCTCCGACGACTATCACGCCGGCCTCGCCGAACCCATCCTCGCCGCGCGCGTCGAAATGGCGCTGCTTGTCGGTGAAGCGATGGCGCCGCTAGCGCAGGTGCTTGAGGGACAGATCGAAACCGTCCATGTGGGCGACGCTGCGGCCGCGCTCGCGTCGTTACGGACGATCCTGGCGCCGGGCGATGTCGTGCTCGTCAAGGGATCGAACGGGGTGGGCCTCGCCCGCGTCGTGGCTGGTCTTCAAGCTGGCCTCAAAGGCGGGATTAACTGAATGTTGTACTGGCTCGCCGAGCATCTGGGGTTTCCCGGCCTGCTGAACCTCATCCGGTATCAGACGGTGCGGACCGGCGGCGCGGTGGCGACCGCCTTGATCATCGGCCTGATCATCGGGCCGAAGTTCATCGGCTGGCTGCGCGTCCGCCAGGGCAAGGGCCAGCCGATCCGCGCCGACGGCCCGCAGTCGCATCTGTCGAAGCGCGGGACGCCGACGATGGGCGGGCTGATGATCCTGACCTCGATGTGCCTCGCCATCTTCCTGTGGATGGACCTGAGCAATCCGTATGTCTGGGCGTGCGTGTTCGTGACGCTGGGCTTCGGGACGATCGGGTTCCTCGACGACTATGACAAGGTGCGAAAGGCGAGCACCGCGGGGATCAGCGGGCGGACGCGGCTGCTGCTCGAGTTCGCGATCGCCGGGATCGCCGCGACGATCATCATGTCGCAGAACGGGCCGCATCTGTATCTGCCGTTCACGTCGCGCATGTACCTCGATCTGGGCTGGTTCTTCCCGGTCTTTGCCGCTTTCACGATCGTGTCGTTCGGCAATGCGGTGAACCTGACCGATGGGCTCGACGGGCTGGCGACGATGCCGGTGATCATCGCCAGCGTTGCGTTCATGGTGATCGTGTACCTGGTCGGGAACGTGAAGTTCGCGGATTACCTCGGCATTCCGCATGTGCCGCGTGCAGGTGAGCTTGCGATTTTCTGCGGGGCGATCGTCGGCGCGGGGCTCGCGTTCCTGTGGTTCAATGCGCCGCCGGCGGCGGTGTTCATGGGCGATACCGGGAGCCTCGCGCTCGGCGGTGCGCTGGGGACGATCGCGGTCGTCGCGCATCACGAGATCGTCCTGGGGATCATCGGCGGGCTGTTCGTGATCGAGGCGCTGTCGGTGATCATCCAGGTGTTCTTCTACAAGCGGACCGGCAAGCGCGTGTTCCGGATGGCGCCGATTCATCACCATTTCGAGCAGCTTGGTTGGGCCGAGGCTACGGTGGTAATCCGGTTCTGGATCATCGCGCTGGTGCTGGCGCTGGTCGGCCTCTCGACGTTGAAGTTGCGGTGATTATTGCGAAGGCCTGGCGCGGGAAACGCTACGCGGTGCTGGGGCTGGCGCGGTCGGGAGCTGCGACGGTGCGGGCGCTTGTTGCTGGTGGGGCGAGCGTTGTTGCTTGGGATTCGGATGAGGCTCGGCGTGACGCAATCCTCCCCGGTACGGGGAGGGGGACCAGTTCTGCTGGTGGGGGGGGGACTGTTCCGGGCGTTACGCTTGCGGATGGCCCCCTCCACCCCCAGCCTGCGGCTGGCGGTCCCCCTCCCCGTGCCGGGGAGGATTTGATCGTTGCGCCGTTGGAGGATCTATCGGAGTTCGACGCGCTCGTCGTTTCGCCGGGTGTGCCCCTCAACACGCATCCGCTTGCCGCCGCGGCGCGCGCGGCAGGCGTCCCCGTAATCGGCGACATCGAACTCTTCGCGCAGGCCCGAGCCGACCTCCCCCCGCACAAGGTCGTCGGCATCACCGGCACCAACGGCAAGTCCACCACCACCGCACTCGTCCACCACATCCTCAAGACCGCCGGCATTCCCACGTTGATGGGCGGCAACATCGGCCTGCCGATCCTCGAACAGCAACCGCTCCCCGAGGGCGGCGTCTATGTGCTCGAACTGTCGAGCTACCAGATCGACCTGACCCAGACGCTCGATTGCGACGTCGCGGTGCTGCTCAACATCACGCCGGATCATCTCGACCGCTATGACGGGTTCGAAGGCTATGCCGCCTCCAAGGCGCGGCTGTTCGCGATGCAGTCGGCCGAGCATGAGGCGGTCATCGGCATCGGCGATGCGCCGTCCGCGCTGATCGCGCGCGGGCTGTCGGCGAAGAGCGAGCATCTCACCAAGATCGCGCCGGGCGTATGCCTGTTCCAAGGCAATTGGCCCGCGCTCCAGGGGCCGCACAACGCGCAGAACGCGCTCGCCGCGATTGCCGTCGTGAAGGCGCTGGGCGTGAGCGAGGTCGATATCGATCGTGGCCTCACCAGTTTCACCGGCCTGCCGCACCGCATGCAGCAGATCGCGTCTTATGGCGGCGTCGCCTATGTCGACGACAGCAAGGCGACCAACCCCGAGAGCACCGCGCCGGCGCTCGCCGCGTTCGACCGGGTCCACTGGATCGTCGGCGGTCGCGCTAAGGGCGACGACCTCGACGCGTGCAAGCCAGCGTTCGGTCACGTCGTCCGCGCCTACACGATCGGCGAGGCAGGGCCGAGGTTCGCCGAGATTTTGAAAGATTTCATGCCCGTCGAGAATGTCGGCACGCTCGACGCGGCCGTCCGCAGCGCCGCCGCCAACGCGCGTCCTGGCGACACGGTGTTGTTATCCCCCGCTTGTGCTAGCTTCGACCAGTTTCGCGATTACGAAGCACGCGGGGCGGCGTTCCGCGCTGCGGTGGAGTCGCTGGCATGACCGATATGCGCGCTGGGACCATGGATATGGGTGTGTCCGGACAGAAGAACGGGATCGTCGCGAAGATGAAGCGGCGCGGCGGGCGGGGCGACCAGTCGCCGCTCGGCACGTGGTTCTGGGACATCGACCGGATGCTGCTGCTGCTGACGCTGTTCCTGATCGCGATCGGGCTGATCGCGGTCGCGGCGGCGTCGCCGGCGAGTGCGGTCCGCTATTCGGGCGAGCATCACAAGATTGCGCCACTTTATTATTTCTGGCGGCAGTTGATGTGGGTCGGCGTGTCGCTCCCCGTGCTGTTCGGCGTGTCGATGATGCCGGTGTCGATGGCGCGGCGGATGGCGATCGGCGGGTGCGCGCTGTTCGTGCTGATGCTGATGGTGACGCCGTTCATCGGGGTCGAGGCGAACGGCGCACGCCGCTGGCTCGGCGTCGGCTTTGCGCAGTTCCAGCCTTCCGAGTTCCTGAAGCCGCTGTTCATCGTTACCGTCGCGTGGCTGTTGTCGTTGCGTGCGAAGGATGCCGAACTTCCGACCGTGCTGATCACCGGCGCGATGACCGCGGGCGTCGCGGTGCTGCTGATGCTGCAGCCCGATTTCGGCCAGACGATCATCTTCTGCACGGTGTGGATGACGCTGCTGATGATCGCGGGGACGCCGGCCAAGGTGCTGTTCGGGCTGATGGCGATGGCGCCGGCCGGGCTGGTCGCGGCTTATATCTTCTACGGCGTGGCGCGATCGCGGATCGATGCGTTCCTGTTTCCCGGGGTCGAGGGCGAGGGCGCGGGCGACCATTTCCAGACGAATGCCGCGCATAATACGCTGACCGCGGGCGGCTGGACCGGGACGGGGCCGGGCGCGGGTGCGGCGAAGTTTGGACTGCCCGAGGCGCATACCGACTATATCTTCTCGGTGATCGGCGAGGAATTCGGGCTGATCGCGTGTTCGGTAATCGCCGTGATCTTCCTCGCGATCGTGGTGCGCGTGTTCGTCAAGCTGTTGGACGAGCAAGATGAATTTAAGCTTCTGGCGTCCGCGGGCCTCGCCACGCAGTTCGGCGCGCAGGCGCTGGTCAGCATGGCGGTGAACACCGGCCTCGCGCCCTCTAAGGGTATGACGCTGCCGTTCATCAGCTATGGCGGGTCGTCGATGATTGCGTTGTCGGTCGGCATGGGGTTGCTGCTGGCGTTTACCCGGCGCAATCCGTTTCTCACGCGGAGCCCCTATGTCGTCCGCTGGAGTGGTGAATGAGTAAGCATTACGTCCTCGCAGCCGGTGGGACCGGGGGACACATGGTCCCGGCAGCGGCGCTCGCGGCCGAACTGACGAAGCGCGGCCACCGCGTCGCGTTGGTCAGCGACGCGCGCGGCGTGCGCTTTCCGGGGCTGTTCGAGGACATCCAGACGCATGTCCTGCCGGCTGGGCGCTTTACCGGCGGGCCGCTTGGTTGGGCTCGGGCCACGCGGGAGATGTGGCGCGGGCGGGCGATGGCGCGCGAACTGTATCGGACTTTCAAGCCCGCTGCTGTGATCGGCTTTGGCGGATACCCTGCGCTGCCGGCGTTGCTGGCGGCGTTTGCGGACAAGATCCCGACGGCTGTGCATGAGCAGAACGCAGTGCTGGGACGCGTGAACCGCTTCGTCGCGGGGCGCGTGGACGCGATCGCGACCTCGTCCGAGCCGACCGAGCGCCTCGCGCCGAAGCTGCTGGGCAAGGCGCATCTGGTCGGCAACCCGGTGCGCGAGGCGGTGCTGGCGCTGCGCTCGCGGCCTTATCCGCTGCTGGAAGAAGACGGCATCTTCCGTGTGCTCGTGACCGGCGGGAGTCAGGGGGCGAGCATCCTGTCGCAGGTCGTGCCCGACGGTCTGGCGATGCTGCCGGTGACCTTCCGGCGGCGGTTGCAGGTGACTCATCAGGCGCGGATCGAGGATATCGATGCGGTGCGCGCCAAGTACGCCGAGCATCATATTCCGGCCGAACTGGCGACGTATCTACCCGATATGCCCGAGCAACTGGCGTGGGCGCATCTGGTGATCGCCCGCGCGGGGGCTTCCACCATTTCGGAACTGACCGCGGCGGGGCGGCCGGCGATCCTCGTGCCGCTGCCGGGTGCGACCGACGATCACCAGACGGTGAACGCGCGCGAGATCACGCGGGCGGGCGGCGCGCGGACGATCGCGCAGGGAGACTTTACCGCAGTGGAACTGGCCAAGCAGATGCAGAAACTCGGGCTCGATCCGGCGGCGTTGCAGAATGCGGCGGGGCGTGCGCGCAGTTGCGGGCGGCCGAATGCGGCAAGCGATCTGGCCGATCTGGTCGAGAGCCTGGATGCGCCGGTGTCGCGTATTCCGGTCGGTGCGCCCTCCAAGCCCAAGGCGCAGTTCGCATGAGGGGCGTCGCAACGGATATCGGTACGATCCACTTCGTCGGGATCGGCGGGATCGGCATGTCGGGCATCGCCGAGGTGATGAAGAACCTCGGCTACCGCGTGCAGGGCTCGGACGTGGCCGAGGGCTATGTCGTGCAGGGGTTGCGCGACAAGGGCATTCCGGTGGCGATCGGCCATGCCGCGTCGAACATCGGCGATGCGGCCGTGGTGGTCGTGTCGACCGCGATCGTGCGGTCGAACCCCGAGGTCGAGGCGGCGTTGAACGCCCGCGTCCCGGTGGTGCGGCGCGCTGAGATGCTCGCCGAACTGATGCGGTTGAAGTCGACCGTCGCGGTCGCCGGCACGCATGGGAAGACCACGACGACGTCGATGGTGGCGGCTTTGCTCGATGCGGGCGGGGTCGATCCGACGGTCATCAATGGCGGGATCATCAATTCGTACGGCTCGAACGCGCGGCTGGGCGCGAGCGACTGGATGGTGGTCGAGGCGGACGAGAGCGACGGCAGCTTCCTGCGGCTCGACGGGACGATCGCGGTGGTGACGAACATCGATCCCGAGCATCTCGACCATTACGGCTCGTTCGACGCGGTGAAGGATGCGTTCGTCGAGTTCGTCGAGAACGTGCCGTTCTACGGTGCGGCGTTGCTGTGTCTTGATCATCCGGAGGTGCAGGGGATCCTGCCGCGGGTGCGTGATCGTCGCGTGGTGACGTACGGTTTCTCGGCGCAGGCTGACGTGCGCGGGGTGGAGGTCACGCCGATCCCGGGCGGCAATCGCTTCGATTGCGTGGTGCGCGAGCGTGATGGCGCGACGCGGACGATCGCGGGTATCGAGATGCCGATGCCGGGGCGGCACAACGTCCAGAATGCGCTGGCGGCGATCGGGGTGGCGCTGGAGCTGGGGATCGCGGATGCGACGATCCAGCAGGGGTTCGCCAAGTTCGGCGGTGTGAAGCGGCGCTTCACCAAGGTCGGCGAAGTGGCCGGTGTCACGATCATCGATGACTATGGCCACCACCCGGTCGAGATCCGGGCGGTGCTGGCGGCGGCTCGCGAGGGCGTGAAGGGTCGCGTGATCGCGGTGGTGCAGCCGCATCGCTATTCGCGGCTTGGCAATCTGATGGAGGATTTCCAGACTGCGTTCAACGACGCGGATCGCGTGCTGGTGACGCCGGTTTACGCGGCCGGCGAGGCGCCTGTGGAGGGCGTCGACGCGGCGGCTCTGGTCGAGGGGTTGAAGCGGCGCGGGCACCGGTTCGCGGGTGTGGTCGCGGACGCGGATGCTTTGGCGGTGGAACTGGCGGCGACGATCGAGGCGGACGACATGGTTGTCTGTCTCGGCGCTGGTGACATTACGAAATGGGCTGCCGGTCTCGCCGATGCGATCGCTGCCAAACGCGCGAAGGTGCTGGCGTGAACGCTCGCGCTTCTGCTCCCCTTCCGCTTGCGGGAGGGGTCGGGGGAGGGGCTTCGGCCTCCTACGACGGCACGGGCGCGGCTATGTCAGTCCCTCCCCTAACCCCTCCCGCAAGCGGGAGGGGAATCAAGGTCGAGGCAGGGGCTTCGCTGGCGGCTTTCATATGGTTTCGGACTGGTGGGCCAGCGGAGACCCTGGTGCGACCCGATACGGCGAACGATCTGGCTGCATTTTTGCGCGATCTTCATCCTTCGACGCCCGTGCTGCCGGTTGGCGTCGGCTCGAACTTGATCGTGCGGGACGGTGGCGTGCCGGGGGTCGTAGTGCGGCTTCCTAAAGCTATGGCTAAGGTTTCGGTGCAGGACGGTCGCGTTCGTGCGGGCGCGGGGGCGATGGGGATTACCGTTGCCAGTGCCGCGCGGGATGCTGGGATTGCCGGGCTTGAGTTCTTGCGTGGTATTCCGGGGACTGTTGGCGGCGCAGTGCGGATGAACGCGGGTGCTTATGCTCGCGACGTCAGCGAAATTCTGGTCGAGGCTACCGTGGTCACGCGGGAGGGTTCGGTGGAGATTTGGCCTGCCGAGAAGCTAGGCTTCACCTACCGTCATTCGGACCTGCCTGCGGGAGCCGTCGTGGTCGAAGCCGTGTTCTCCGGCACGCCCGGCGAGCCTGCCGTGATCGGTGCGGAGATGGACCGGATCGCGGCAGAGCGCGAGGCATCGCAGCCTTTGCGGTCGCGCACGGGTGGCTCGACGTTCAAGAATCCTGATGGCCACAAGGCGTGGGCGTTGATCGACGCGGCCGGGTGTCGGGGGCTGACTCGCGGCGATGCGCAGGTCAGTGAGAAGCATTGCAATTTCCTGCTGAACCTCGGGGCCGCGTCGAGCGCGGAGATCGAGGCGCTGGGTGAAGAGGTACGGGATAGAGTGAGGGCGCATTCGGGGGTGACGTTGGAGTGGGAAATCCAGCGGGTTGGTGAATACCTCCCCGCCCGCTTGCGGGATGGGGCGGGGGAGGGCGGTCCAGATACCGGCATCTTGCATCAACCCCTCCCCCGACCCCTCCCGCAGGCGGGAGGGGAGCAGTGAGCGCGCCCCTTCACATCGCGGTGCTCATGGGCGGCTGGTCGGCGGAGCGTGAGGTTTCGCTGATGTCGGGTAACGGCTGTGCGGATGCGCTGGAGTCGCTCGGGCACCGGGTTACGCGGATCGATATGGGGCGGGATGTTGCCGCCAAGCTCGCCGAGGCCGAGCCCGACCTCGTGTTCAACGCCCTCCACGGCACCCCCGGTGAGGACGGCTCCGTGCAGGGGCTGCTCGACCTGATGGGCCTGCGCTACACGCATTCTGGGCTGGCGACGTCGGTCATCGCGATCGACAAGGTTCTCACTAAGCTGCTCCTCGTCCCCGCCGGTATCCCGATGCCAGGCGGGCGGATCGTCAAGTCCGCCGACCTGTTCGAAAGCGATCCGATGGCGCGGCCTTATGTGCTGAAGCCGGTCAACGAGGGTTCCTCGGTCGGCGTGGCGATCGTCACGGACAGCGGCAATTACGGAAATCCGATCGCGCGCGATAGCGTGGGCCCGTGGGGCGAATTCGAGGAACTGCTCGCCGAGCCGTATATCCGTGGGCGCGAGTTGACGACCGCGGTGCTTGGCGGCAAGGCACTCGGTGTGACCGAGTTGAAGCCCAAGAGCGGCTGGTACGATTACGACGCGAAATACACCGATGGGATGACGGTCCACGTCTGCCCCGCGGAGATCCCCGACGAGATCACCGACGCGTGCAAGAGCCTTGCGCTCGAAGCGCACCGGTTGCTCGGCTGCAAGGGCGCGTCGCGGTCGGACTTCCGTTGGGATGACGAGCGCGGCGTCGACGGCCTGTTCCTGCTCGAGGTGAACACGCAGCCGGGGATGACTCCGCTGAGCCTCGTCCCCGAGCAGGCACGGCATATCGGCATGAGCTATGCCGAGCTGGTCCAGGCGATCGTCGATGAGGCGCTGGCGGATCATCCGCTGGCGCAAAGCGGGGCGCCATGAGCCGCACGATCAAGCGCGGTCCGCCCCCCAAGCGGCCCGCCCCGCGGCGGAAGGTCGCGGTCAAGAAGGTGTCGGTGATGGACCGGCTGGTCGGGATGCTCCCGGTCAGCGAGGATACGCTCCGGAAAATCGCGACCTGGTCGATCCTCGGCGCAGGCGGTGCGGTGGCGATCGCTGCGGCGACGTGGGTCGGCATTCCCGGCATGATCGGCGCGGCGGTGGCCGAGGGCGCCGGGCGCGCTGGCTTCAAGGTCGAGCAGATCGAGGTGACGGGCCTCAAGCGGATGGACCGGATGTCGGTCTATGCGGTCGCGCTGGAGGACAAGCAGAACCAGACGTCGATGCTGTCGGTCGACCTGGAGGCGGTGCGGCAGAAGCTGCTGCGTTATGGCTGGATCGCGGACGCGCATGTGTCGCGGCGGCTGCCCAACACGATGCTGGTCGATATCGTCGAGCGGACTCCCGCCGCGGTGTGGCAGGACAATGGGCAGTTGACGCTGATCGATTCGTCGGGCGTGCTGCTCGAGCCGGTCCAGCCGGATGCGATCCCGAACCTGCCGCTGGTGATCGGGCCGGGTGCGGATCGGCAGGAGGCTTCGTACCAGACGCTGCTCGCCGCCGCGCCTGCACTGAAGCCGCGCGTGAAGGCGGCGACCTGGGTCGGCAATCGGCGCTGGGACCTGACGTTCGAGAGCGGCGAGACGTTGGCGCTGCCCGAAGACGGCGCGCCGCGCGCGCTGGTAAAGTTCGCCGAGCTGGATGGCGCGAGGCCGCTGCTCGGGCGCGGCTGGATCCGGTTCGACATGCGCGATCCGACCAAGCTGGTCGCGCGCAAGCCGGGCGCGAGCCTGGCGCACAGCGTCGACGTGCCGGCGCCTGCGAGCGTGCCGGTAACGGGCACTACAGAGACGACTAATCCGTCGCAAACGGCGGGCGCGAACGTAACGGGCGGGGAGGGATGACATGGCGAAGGTGGCACCGGAAGGGCTGATCACGGCGCTCGATATCGGGTCGTCGAAGGTATCGGCGATGATCGCGCAGAAGGGGGATGGGGGCGAGTTGATCGTGCTCGGCACCGGCCAGCGCGAGAGTCGCGGCGTCAAGCGCGGCTATATCGCCGACATGGCGACGACCGAGGCGGCGGTGCGCGAGGCGGTCGAACAGGCCGAACGGATCGCGGGGATCAACATCGAGAACGTCTGGGTCGGCTTTTCGGCCGGCGGGCTCGTGTCCGACGTCGCCGAGGTCGAGTTCGAGCTGGGCGGCCACCGCGTCGAGCAGCAGGATATCGACGCGCTGCTCGCCGCGGGGCGCAACTCGATCGATCCGCAGGGTCGCATGGTGCTGCACGCGCAGCCGGCGCTCTATACGCTCGACGGCCTGACGGGGGTGAAGACGCCGCTCGGTCTGCATGCGGATCGGCTCGGGGTGCACATCCATGTCGTTGCGGCGGATGGTTCGCCGGTCCGCAACCTCGATCTCTGCGTGCGGTCGGCGCATCTGGAGGTGAAGTCGATCATCGCTTCGCCGGTCGCGACCGGGCTCGCATGCCTCAGCGAGGAGGAGCGCGAGCTTGGCGTCGCGTTGGTCGAGATGGGCGCGGGAATCACCAATGTCTCGTTGTTCGCGGGCGGCATGCTGGTGGGGCTGACGTCGATCCCGATGGGCGCGGCGGACATTACGGATGATATCGCCAGCGCCTTCGGCACGCGGCGGCAGAATGCCGAGCGGATGAAGTGCTTCCACGGCTCGGCCAACGCATCGCCCCGCGACAATCACGATATGATCCCGGTCATGCCGATCTCCGCCGAGGACGGCGCGGGCGAGGGCGCGCAGATCACGAAGGCGCAGCTGATCGGCGTGATCCGCCAGCGGCTCGAGCATCAGATGGGCGAAGTGCGCAACGCGCTCACCAAGCTGAAGTTCGAGGGGCCGGTCGGGCGTCAGGTTGTGCTGACCGGCGGTGGTGCCGAGCTGAAGGGCATTGCCGACTATGCGCAACAGGCGCTCGGGCGATCGGTGCGGATCGGTCGACCGCGTGGCCTGACCGCGCTGCCGGAAGCGCATGGCGGACCGGCGTTCGCGACGCTAGCGGGGTTGGCCTTCTATGCGGCGACCAACCCGATCGACCTTCGCGGGCTCGCGCCGCAGCGGACGACGGTGCATCGGCCAAAGGGTATGGGCATGATGCGCAAGTTGATTCAGGCGGCGCGCGCGAATTATTAAGAGTTTCGAAGCGTCTGGCGTTATTTCGGCTGGAACAGGCCGTGACGTTGGTGCACACAGATTAATCAGGGGCCCGGCCGTAGCGTATCTACCGGGTTGTGCGGAGAACGGCGATGAGCATCGAATTCCTTAGTCCCGAAGTGGACGATCTGGCCCCCCGCATCGCGGTGATCGGCGTCGGCGGCGCGGGCGGCAACGCGATCGCCAACATGATGCGGGCCGACGTCCAGGGCGTCGACTTCCTCGTGGCGAACACCGACGCGCAGGCGTTGAAGCAGTCGACCGCGCCGCAGCGGATCCAGCTCGGTACCAAGATCACGCAAGGTCTCGGCGCCGGTTCGCGTCCCGAGATCGGCCGCGCAGCCGCCGAAGAGACGATCGACCAGCTCGCCAAGATGCTCGAAGGCGCACACATGTGCTTCATCACCGCCGGCATGGGCGGCGGTACGGGCACGGGCGCAGCGCCGGTCATCGCCAAGGCGGCGCGCGACATGGGCATTCTCACGGTGGGCGTCGTGACAAAGCCGTTCGCGTTCGAGGGCAACCGTCGCGCCAAGTCGGCCGAGGGCGGCATCGACGAGCTGCAGAAGTATGTCGACACGCTGATCGTCATCCCGAACCAGAACCTGTTCCTCATCGCCAACGCGAACACGACCTTCAAGGAAGCGTTCACGATGGCGGACGAGGTGCTCCAGCAGGGCGTCCGCAGCATCACCGACCTGATGGTGATGCCGGGTCTCATCAACCTCGATTTCGCCGACGTCCGCTCGGTGATGCAGGAGATGGGCAAGGCGATGATGGGCACCGGCGAGGCAAGCGGCGACAACCGTGCGCTCGAAGCTGCACAGAAGGCGATCTCGAACCCGTTGCTCGAAGGCGTCAGCATGCGCGGCGCGAAGGGCGTCATCATCTCGATCACCGGCGGCGACGACATGCGCCTGCTCGAAGTCGACGAAGCCGCGAATCACATCCGCGACCTGGTCGATCCCGATGCGAACATCATCTGGGGCTCGGCGTTCAACCAGGAGCTCGAAGGCAAGATCCGCGTCTCGGTCGTCGCGACCGGGATCGACGCCGATGCGCGCCCTCCGGAAGTTGCACCCGAGCCGACACGCTCGTTCAGCTTCGGTGCGCGCAAAACCGACGAGAACACCTCGTTCCGCCCGAGCGAGCCTGCCGCTTCGTCGGCCGCGCCCGCTGCTGCGTCGGTTGAGGAAGAACCGCTCGACCTGAACGCGTCGTCGGAAGTTGAGCCGTCGAAGTCCGATGACGAACTCGTGCTCGGCGCCGAGACGATCGTTCCACAGGCTGCTCCGGCACCGGCGCCTGCGCCGCAGACGCACACCTCTCCGACCTATGCGGCACAGGCGCCGCGCACCTATGGCGACGAGCCCTATGGTCGCGGTCCGATCGCGCGTCCGGCCTCGGCATCGTCCGTGCCGCCGGCGCGTGCGCCGATCGCGCCGGCTATTCCGGTACCGACCCCGGCTGCGGACGAGGGCGGTGCACGTCGCCGCTGGCTCGCTCCCGGTGCCGAGGCTGCGCCCGAGGCGGTTCCGGCCGCACCGCGCGTGAAGCTGGGTGGTACGCTGTTCGAACGCATGTCCAACGCGGCACGCGGCGCGGCGAAGGAAGACGGCGAGGCGGCTCCCCAGGATCCGCTCGATATCCCGCGCTTCCTGCATCGGCAGAACAACCAGTAAGTCTGGGCGCCGTTCTCTCGGTTTGGCGGGAGAACGGCGGTACGAGATGGATTGGTCTCCAACACCTTCACTTTCCCGGCGGAGGCCGGGGCCCAGTTGGCAAGGTTGATGTAACGGAGCGCTTTCCATCGTTAACTCCGTCTCCCAACTGGACCCCGGCCTCCGCCGGGGAGGCGGCGTTTCGGAACGAACGCTTTTCAAGATCACAGATGTCGTCTCCGCAGATCGTAGCCCTCACCCGTTACTCACTCCTCGGCGCTTCACTCGTCGCCGCCCCAGCCCAGTTCGCCGCGCGCATGCGTGCGAGACATTGCCGGTTCGGTCGCGCTGGCGTCTAGACAGATGATCCTCATGACCCGCTCGTCCCATCATCTCCTGACCGCCACGCTGGCACTCGTCCTCGCGGCCGTGCCCTGCGCCGCATCCGCGCAGGCCGTCGTCCAGGCGATCCCGGGCACGACCGATGCGGACAAGCTCGGCGACGTGATGCGTCAGCTCGCGAGCAACCCCCGAAACATCGACGCGCTGATCAAGGCCGGCGACCTGTCGATGGGGCTCGGCGATCTCAGCGGTGCCGCAGCCCTGTTCGCGCGCGCCGAAAAGGTGAACCCGCGCGATGGTCGGGCAAAAGCGGGAATGGCCTCGATCCTCGTAAGGTCGGAGCGTCCGGGCGAAGCGCTACGCTATTATGCGCAGGCCGAGGCCCTCGGCCTCGACCCGCGCAATTTCGCCGCCGACCGCGGCCTCGCCTACGACCTGATCGGCCAGCAGGATCGAGCGCAGCGCGATTACCGCGTTGCTCTTCGCGATGCGCCCGATGACGAGACCATCCGGCGCTACGCCCTGTCGCTCGGCATCTCGGGCAAGCCCGACCTCGCGATCCAGCAGCTCAACCCGCTACTGCTCAAGAGCGATCGCGGTGCGTGGCGCTCGCGCGCGTTCATTATCGCGATGAACGGCGACGTCGCTGGCGCCGAGAAGATCGCGACCACGATGATGCCGCGCGGGACCGCGCAAGGCCTGCAACCCTTCTTCCAGCGCCTGCCGACCCTGCCGGCCAGCGACCGCGCGTTCGCAGTACACTTTGGCGAAGTCCACGCCACGCCCGCGCGTCTCGCGGACGCACGGATGGCGCCGCCTCTCGGCATCCTCGCCGCAGACCCGACCGCGCCTGTGATGATGGCAGCCGTAACGCCGCAGCCGACGGTTGCCGCGGCCACCGGCAAGAAGGACAAGCGCGACCGACGCGCCAAGCCCGACCGAGTCCAGATGGCCGCGGCAACGCGCACGCCCGTGCCGACCACTACCGCGCCACGTACGGTCACTGCCGCTCCCGCCCCTTATGCTGCGCCGGTCCAGCTCGCCGCCGCGCCGATGCAGATGGTCCAGCCGCTTCCGGCTCGCACGGTCCAGCCTACACCGCAGCCGAGCTATTCCGCACCGACCGTCGCGGTCCAGAGCGCCCGCACCACGCCGGCTGCGGAGACGAATTCCGTGGTTGCGGCGACTATCCCGCCGAGCGCAGCGTCGATACCGGCAACCTCGGTCGCGCGCGTTCTACCCGCGCCCTCGACGGCGGGAACGCTTCCCCAGAGCGTAGCTACGCAGATGGCGGCGATCCCGGTGACCCAGGCGCGGGTCGATCCCACCCGCGCGGCCAACGCACTCGCGGCGTCGGCGTCGCCCTCGGTTTCGACGCAGCCGACATCGGTACAGCAGCCGCCGCTGCAGGTTCCGCCGCAGCAGTACGCGCCCATCCAGAGTGCCAGCGCCGCAACGCCAACGCCTGGGTTCTCCAGTTCGTCCACGCCCGCGCCAGCCTCGACCGCAGCGGCCGCCACCGCATCGCCGCGGCCCCACGCGGTCGCGGCGAGCGAGGACTCGATCCTCGCGCGGATCGTCGCGGGCCTGTCGATCCCCGCGTCCGAACTCGACGTCCCGCCGATGCATCCCGCGCCCGTCGTGACGCCCGCTGCCATTCCGGTCACCGACGACGCGGAGCGCGTGCTTGCCGAGGCGAAAGCCAAGACCGAGCGCGATGCAGCCGCCAAGGCGATAGCCGCGAAGACGCTGGCCGCGGATAAGCTCGCTGCCGACAAGAAGGCGGCGCTCGACAAAAAGGCCGCCGCGAAAAAGGCGATCGCCGACAAGAAGGCGCTCGCCGAGAAGAAGGCCGCCGCCGCCGAGAAGCTTGCCGCCGACAAGGCTGCGGCGGAGGAGAAGCGGATCGCGCGTGCCAATCCGGCGCGGACTTGGGTGCAGGTGTCGACCGGCGCAACCGAGGGCGATCTGCCCAAGGCGTGGAAGAAGGCAAAGGCCAAGGCGCCGACCGTGTTCGGCGCTCGCGGCGGCTGGACCGCGCCGTGGAAGGCGACCAACCGCGTGCTCGCCGGCCCGTTCAAGACCGATGCCGAGGCACGCACCTTCGTCAATCAGCTCGCCAAGGAAGGCGTCTCGACGTTCACCTTCACCAGCGATCCGGGCGAGATCATCACGAAGCTCCCCGCGAAGTGAGTTACCGCGCGCCCTGGGCATCGGACCCGGCGCGCAGCAAAGGACGGCTTCACGAGGAACAGAACGGGTCCGTTCGTGGGCCCCGCGATGCTTTCCAGCGCGACCGCGACCGGATCATCCACTCGATCAGCTTCCGTCGCCTGCGTCACAAGACGCAGGTGTTCATGGCGCCCGACGGCGATCATTTCCGCGTTCGCCTGACGCACAGCCTCGAGGTCGCGCAGATTGGCCGGACGATCGCGCGCACCCTCGCGCTGAACGAGGACCTGACCGAAGCGCTCTGTCTTGCACACGACATCGGCCACCCGCCGTTCGGCCATGCCGGCGAGGATGCGCTGAAGGCGGCGCTGACCGGGCAGGGCGGCTTCGATCACAACGGCCATACGCTGCGCACGCTCGTCACGATCGAGCGGCCGTATCCGTTGTGGAACGGGCTGAACCTGACATGGGAAACGCTCGAAGGGCTGGCCAAGCATAATGGACCGGTGCGGCATCCGGGCTGGGCGCTCGCCGCCGCGGATGCCGAGTTCGGTCTCGCGCTCATGAGCTTTTCGTCGCTGGAGGCACAGGTCGCGGCGATCGCGGACGATATCGCCTACGACAATCACGATATCGACGATGGCCTGCGCGCTGGACTGCTGACGCTAGACCAGATGCTGGCCGTGCCGCTGGTGGCGCGCGGCTGGGACGATGTGCGCCGCCGCTTTCCCGACATCGAGCCGAAGCGGCTGGTCGGGGAACTCGTCCGCACGCAGATCGGGACGATGGTCAACGACCTGATCGCCGAGACGCGCCAGCGGATCGCGGCGAGCGGCGTCGCAAGCGTCGACGACGTCCGCGATGCGGGGCAGTGCCTGGTCGGCTTCTCGCCCGAAATGCGCGAGGCGGAGCGCGACCTGAAGCGCTTCATGTACGCCAATCTCTATCATCATCCACGCCAGCTGGCGGCGGCGGATGCGGCGCATGGCATCGTGTCGGGGCTGTTCGCGGTGTACCGCGATGATCCGGCGACGATCCCCGAGGAATGGCGCGAGCGGCTGCCGACCGACGATCCCGACCGCAGCCGGCATATCGCGGATTTCATCGCGGGGATGACCGATCGGTACGCGGTATCGCGCTACCGCGAACTGGTCGGCCCGATCGACTTGCCCGAAGGGTTTTAAGGGAGACGTAGCCGGCTCCCCCTCCGTCATCCTGACGAAAGTCAGGACCCGGGGTAACGAACGACGTCCTCAGTGGCTCTGGATCCTGACTTTCGTCAGGATGACGGACGTGTTGTGGTAGGTCGAAGCCAAACTCAAAAACGGCGGCCAGACCGAAGTCCGACCGCCGCTGCAATCACTAAAACCCAGTCGGCTCAGCGCGTGACCGAGGCGATCCCGCCGGCAGCGCCATTGGCTTCGGCGGTCTTGAACGCGACCGGGACGCCGCCCGACACACCCGATACGCGGTCGCCGCGGACGATCAGGTGGAACTTCTGGCCCGACGGATAGCGATGGCCGTCGATGACCTGGCGGCCACCGTCCTGCGTCGAGGTATAGACGTACGTGCTGCCCTCATGGACGAAGCTCTGCTTTGCTTCGGCGGCCATGCCGATCGTCGAGGTGAGGGCGGCCGCTGCTGCTGCGATGATCTTGATGGTCGTGCGCATGATCGTATCTCCCGAAGTGCGTCGAGCCGGATCAGGTCTTCACCCAACTCTCGAGTCAGTGAAATATTGCAGTGCAGCATGGGTTGCAATTGCAAACCTATCCATCGCGATTGCACGGCGCGCAACGACGGACAGCGCCGCCGATGCGACGAGCCGCGGAGGCGACATACTTCCACGACATTTGGCGCGTACCTCCGAGGTCGAAGGAGAGTGTTGTGTCTGCTTCCAGTATCGCGCTCAATCGGTTCGGCCTTGGCGCAAGACCGGGGGATGTCGTTGCCGGCGATCCGGCGACGTGGGTGATGGCACAGTGCGACCGGTTCGAGCCACGGCCGGCGGTGGTGGCGAGCGCGCCCTCGACCGCCGGAATTTCGGTAGGGCTCGCCGCCTATTATGCGCAGGAGAAGGCGATCCGCGCGCAGTTCGGGCCGCGCATGCCGAAGGCCGTTCTCGGCACGGACGAAAAGTCCGCAGTCTCGGCTGCCACGATGTCGGGCACGGTGAGTCCTGCCCCCCTGTCCCCAGCCGTTGCGCCTTCAGAGATGGCGCAATCCACCGTTATGCCGGGTGCGATCGATCCGGGGACGGCCGCACGGCAGGATGCGCGCCAGCTCATCGGCAAGCAGAGTCGCAACGATTACGGCACGGCGGTCGCGGCGCGGACGATGGCCGCGCTGACCGGCGAGGCACCGTTCGTCGAGCGTCTCGTGCATTTCTGGGCGAATCATTTCGCGGTCTCGACCGAGAAGTTCGAGGTGATGGCGCTCGGCGGGCCGATGGAGTTCGAGGCGATCCGCCCGCATGTGCTCGGCACGTTCGCCGACATGCTGAACGCGGTCGAGCGGCATCCGGCGATGCTGCTGTATCTCGACCAGGCGGTGTCGATCGGCCCGGACAGTCCATTCGCGGTCCGGAAGACCAGGCGTCGCACCGGGCTGAACGAGAACCTCGCGCGCGAGATCATGGAGTTGCACACGCTCGGCGTCCGCAGCGGCTACAGCCAGGCCGACGTCACCGAGTTCGCGCGGGCGATGACCGGCTGGACGGTCGCGGGGATCGGTCGTGGTCCCGGCGCGCGCATGCAGGACGATTCGCGCGCGGGCGCGTTCCTGTTCCTCGACGACGTTCATCAGCCCGGCGATCGCACCGTGATGGGCAAGCTTTATCCCGCGGCGGGGGAGGCGCAGGCGCAGGCGGTGCTCTCCGACCTGGCCGTCCACCCGGCCACCGCGACGCACATCGCGACCAAGCTCGCGCGGCATTTTGCCGGCGATACGCCACCGCCGGCGATGGTCGCGCGGTTGAAGACGGCGTTCCTGAAGTCGGGCGGTGACCTGCCGACGGTGTACCGCGCGCTGGTTGCGTCGCCCGAGGCTTGGGTGACCCGGCCGGTGAAGTTCAAGTCGCCCTGGGAATGGTATGTCTCGACCCAGCGTGCGCTCGGTACGTCGACGGTCCAGCCCGGCGTGACGGTGGGGATGATGAACCAGCTTGGCCAGCCGATCTGGCAGCCGGGGCAGCCGATCGGGTATGACGATATCGCCGCAGCCTGGGCCGGGCCCGATGCGATCATGCGGCGTGTCGAGGCGGCGGAGCGGTTCGCGGCGCGCGCCGGACCGGTCGATGCGCGGGCGTTGGCGCCGATTCTGTTCCCCGCCTCGCTCAGCCCCACTACCGCGCAGGGTCTGTCGCGCGCGGAAAGCCCGGCACTGGCGCTCGCGCTGTTGCTCGTCGCTCCAGAATCGCTGCGGAGATAGTCATGCTCGACCGACGTTCCTTCCTCTCGACCGGTACGCTCGGCGTGCTGGCGTCCGCGTTCGCGCCGCGCATCGCGTTTGCGCGCGCCGCTACCGACAAGCGCTTCGTGTTCATCATCCAGCGCGGCGCGGCCGATGGTCTCGGGACGATCGGGGCGGTCGGCGATCCGGCCTTTGCCGGCGTACGCGGCGATCTTGCGGCGGACTTCGCGACGGGCGCCAAGCTCGACGGCATGTTCACGCTCCACCCCGCGATGACCGCGAGTGCCGGCCTCTACAAGCAAGGCCAAGCGCTGTTCGCGCACGCGATCGCGTCGCCCTACCGCGACCGATCGCATTTCGATGGGCAGAACGTACTCGAGACGGGGGGCGCGAGCGCGTACCAGGTCCGCGACGGCTGGCTGAACCGGCTGCTCGGCGTACTGCCTGCGGAGGAGGCGCGCGCGATCGCGGTGGCGGCGACCGTGCCGATGGCGCTGCGGGGGCGGCGCGAGGTGGCGTCTTATGCGCCGTCGAGCCTGCCGGACGCGTCCGACGACCTGCTGCAACGCGTGGCGATGCTGTACGACGGCGACCAGCAACTGCACGGCCTGTGGAGCGAGGCGATGGCGACGCGGCAACTCACCAGCGATCTCGCGCAGGACGGCGGGCGCAATGCGGCTGCGACCGGCGCGCTCGCCGCGCGGTTGCTCAAGCCCGACACTGGCGCGCGGATCGCGATGATCGAGACCGGCGGCTGGGATACGCACACTGGCCAGCGCAGCCGACTGACCGCGCAGTTGAAGGGCCTCGACGCGATGGTCGCGTCGCTTCAGGCGGGGCTCGGGCCATTATGGGCAGACACGATGGTGCTGGTCGCGACCGAGTTCGGACGGACCGTCGCGGTCAATGGCACCGGGGGGACGGATCATGGCACGGGCACGTCTGCGATGCTGTTTGGCGGTGCCTTGAAGGGGGGCAGGGTGGTGTCCGACTGGCCCGGCCTCGCCCCTGCTGCGCTGTACGAGGCACGCGATCTGAAGCCGACGATGCAGCTTGATGCGTTTATCGGCGGTGCGGTCTCGTCGCATTTTGGCGTCGAGCCGGAACGGGCGATGGCTGCGCTGTTTCCTGCTAGCGCGAAGACGGTGGCGATCGAGGGGCTGGTTCGGGTTTGAGGTTCGCCTCCGTTTCCCAAGGTTCTCGTCTCAATACACTTCTGTTCCCTCGCGAACGCGGGGGCCCAGGATCTCGGGCGGTGCATGTGGCACAGCTGGGCCCCCGCGTCCGCGGGGGAACGGGGCTGGCTTTCCAATGGGGTGGATCGGGCCGGGGGGCGCTGACGGCGGCCCCTCCGACGGGATTAAAATTGAGCGCCGCGCCGCGATGGTCTAGAGCGCGCGCTTCCTTGACGTACCGGGACTGCCATGACGCTCTACACCCGTTTCGCCGCGCATATCGATGCGGCGCTCGACACGCTGACCGCGGCGGGGACGCTGCCGGCCGGTCTCGATCGCAAGAACGTCACGGTCGAGCCGCCGCGCGACACCAGCCACGGCGATCTCGCGACCAACGCCGCGATGGTGCTCGCCAAGCCCGCCAAGACCAATCCGCGCGTGCTGGCCGATGCGCTGGTCGTCGAACTGTCGAAGCTCGAGGACGTCGCCTCGGCGAGCGTAGCAGGACCCGGCTTCATCAACCTGAAGCTGACCGACGACGCCTGGCGCGCCGAACTGGCTGCAATTCCCGAGGCCGGCGCGGATTACGGCCGCTCGAAGCAGGGCGACGGGATCACCGTAAACATCGAGTATGTCTCGGCAAACCCGACTGGCCCGATGCACATGGGCCATTGCCGCGGTGCAGTCGTGGGCGACGCACTCGCCAGCCTGCTTGAGTTCGCTGGCCACAAGGTGATCCGCGAATATTACGTCAACGATGCCGGCGGTCAGGTCGACGTGCTCGCGCGTTCGGTCCACCTGCGGTACCGCGAGGCGCTCGGCGAGACCGTCGAGATCCCCGAGGGCCTGTACCCCGGCGACTATCTCGTCCCCGTCGGGCAGTCGCTCGCGAAGGAGTTCGGCGACCGCTACGTCGGCGCGCCCGAGAGCGAATGGCTGGTCGTCTTTCGCACGCAGGCGGTTGCCGCGATGATGGTGATGATCCGTGCCGATCTGGCGCTGCTTGGGATCGAGCATGAGGTGTTCGCGTCCGAGGCCGAACTGCAGGCTGCAAAGAAGCCTGAGGCGGCCGAGGCGGAACTGCGGTCGCGCGATCTCGTCTATGACGGCGTGCTCGAAGCGCCGAAGGGCGAGACGCCGGACGATTGGGAGCCGGTCGAGCTGCCGCTGTTCCGCTCGTCGCAGTTCGGCGACGACCAGGATCGCCCGATCAAGAAGTCGAACGGGTCGTGGACCTATTTCGGTGCCGATCTCGCCTATCATTTCCAGAAGAGCCAGAGCGCCGATCAGCTGATCGACATCTGGGGCGCGGATCATGGTGGCACCGTCAAGCGGATCGTCGCGGCGGTCGCGGCGCTGACCGGCGGCAAGACGCGGTTCGACGTGAAGCTGGTCCAGATGGTCCGGCTGTTGCGCAATGGCGAGCCGGTCAAGATGTCGAAGCGCTCGGGCAATTTCGTCACGCTGGCGGACGTCGTGCGCGAGGTCGGCAAGGACGTCGTGCGCTTCACGATGCTGACGCGGCGGTCGGATGCGCAGATGGATTTCGACTTCGCCAAGGTCGTCGAGGCGTCGAAGGACAACCCGGTTTTCTACGTCCAATACGCCCATGCGCGGATCGCATCGCTGCATCGGCGCGCGGAAGAGGCGGGAATTACGCCTATTTCTGCCGATTTGTCCCGGCTTGATACGGACGAATTGGCACTCGTGCAGCTCGCGGCGCAGTTCCCGCGGCTGGTCGAGATCGCCTCGACGGCGCGCGAACCGCATAGAATCGCGTTTTATCTCTATGACTTGGCCGCCGCGTTTCATGCGCTGTGGAACGTCGGCAACGACCGTCCCGATCGCCGTTTCCTAGTGATCGAGGATCCGCAGGCGACTGCGGCACGGCTTTTCTTGGCGTCCGCTATAGGGCAGATTATTCATAACGGCCTCGCCATCATGGGTGTCGAAGCGGTTTCGGAGATGAAGTGATGGCCGAAGACATGGATCTGCGTGAGGAAGACCGGCTCCCCTGGCTCGAAACCGTCGAGCCGGACGAGCAGGATACGGTCGGCATCGGCCGCGTCATCGCGCTGGTCGTGCTCGGACTGGCGGTGCTCGCCGCGATCATCTTCGGTATCTACAAGCTGCAGCAGCGCGCACCCACGGGCGATGGCCAGATGATCGCCGCGCAGGAGGGCGACTACAAGGTCAAGCCTGACGACGCCGGCGGCCTGAAGGTCAAGGGCGAGGGCGACTCGGCGATCGCGACCAGCGCGGGCAAATCGGGCAACGGCGCGATCGACCTGCGCGGCGTGCCGGAAGCGCCTGTCGACGGCAAGCGGGCAGTCGCGACCAAGACGTCCGACGTGGCCGGTCGCAACGCCGTCGCGCAGGTGCCCGCATCGGGCGGTCGCCTGGTCGCCGCAACCCCCCTGGCGCCGTCGAAGCCGAACGGTGCCGGAACGGCCTCCGGTGGTTCGCTGGTCCAGCTGGGCGCGTATCCGAGCGAGGCGGTTGCCAACGCGGCCTGGACGACCTTCTCCAAGCGGTTCGCCTATATCGGTGCGCTGGGTAAGTCGGTCCAGCCGGTCGCGACGGGCGGTCGCACGCTGTACCGTCTGCGCGTCAATGCGGGCAGCGCGAACCAGGCGGCGGACATCTGCGGCCGGTTGCGTGTCGCTGGCGAAACCTGCTTCGTCGCAAGCTGATCGCGCGGCACGATCGGGGGGGCATCGCCCTGCAATCGCCTGTTCGGGGCGTCGGCTGGAGCTATGGCTGGCGTTCGCGGGGAACGGTTCCGGGTACTGCTATGTCCCAAAGCCGATGGGACGCTGTAGATTCTAAGCGTCGTGCCTCGCTAACGCCCCCGCGTTTGTCGGCGGCAGGTGCGCATCTAGCGAGACGCCCAACCGACCTTGAGGAGAAGGTGGGGGCAGCCTTCGTCCGGAGTACGGTCGCGCGATGCCGATAATTCAGCGTCTCGCGATCGCGCGCGCGGGACGTGCCTTGTTCGAATGTCCAAGACCACGGGTTACTGCGCGCTCGGTAGCATGCGTCTGTCGCCGCGCCTCAGTCGGTCGGTCGCTATATCCAGCCCGTACAAGGTTATGGTTGCGAGCACCGCAGGTACGCGGACCTCGCGGGCGCTACGCTAGCGCATCGGTGCTCCCTCGGGTCCGCAAAGGCGATAGGTTCGCGCATTGCGATCATGCAGACGAGTAGCGCGATCCGCAACGCACCACCAAGCCGTGTTGCTCGCGTCGTGCCCGGCACTCAGATCGAGCGACGGTGCTTTCCGCCGTATTTGCGGCCGATATAGTCGCCGATCTGCGCCACTTCGGTGGCGGCGGCTTTGGCACCGCTTATCTGGCAGGGAAGCGGATCGCTGGCATGGTCGTTCGCGCGTCGCTTGACCGTGTCACAGAGCTCTTCGATGTCGGCGCGCGACAGCACATTCTTTTCGCGAAGCAAGCAGATCAGGCTTTGCAGGATCACGAGATTCTTGTCTTCGGGATCGGTTTGGAGGTCCGGGTACGTTGCCATCAGGGTTTTCCTCTCTTGATCGAAAAGAGGATATGCCGAATGTCGCAACAAGCAAGGTGTAAGATTTACGCGGGGTAGGCGTCGGCCCACCATGCCTCGAACGCGGCGGTTTGTTCCGCATTCAGGCCAAGCCCGATCTTGCTGCGACGCATTATTGCATCTTCGGGTATCCTTGCCCATTCCCGGTCGTGCATCCAGCGGGCTTCGATCTCCGTCAGGCCACCGCCAAGGTCTGCGCCGAGACCCGCTGCGTCGTTCACCCCTGCAAGCATCTCGTCGAGCAATGCGCCGTAAGCATGCGCCATCCGTTCGCTGCGCGCATTGCCCAGGAAGGGCCAGCGCGCGCGAACCTGCGCGAGATAGGTCGCGAACGGAGGGATAGCGCCGCCGGGAAAGGCACGGGTGCGGGTCATCGGGTGGACGGTCTCACCGAGCGCGGGGGCGATCTTGTCTAGCGCTTCCTCGGCGAGATGGCGTGCCGTCGTGATCTTGCCGCCGAACACCGACAGCAAGGGTGCGCCGCCGGCATCCCCAAGCGTGTCGAGTTCGAGGACATAGTCGCGCGTCACCGCCTTCGCCTCGCTGGCGCCGTCGTCGTAGAGCGGGCGGACGCCGGACCAGGTCGAGGTGACGTCGGCGGGTGTAATCTGGCGCGTGAAATGCTGGTTCGCAGCGTCGCAGAGATACGCGATCTCGCCCGCATCGATCACCGCATCTTCGGGGCGGTCGACGGGGATGTCGGTGGTGCCGATCTCGGTCTGGCCCTGATAGGGGATCGCGAAGACGATGCGGCGGTCGGCCAGTTGCAGGATATAAGCGTGGTCGCCCTCGTAGAGCTTAGGCACGACGATGTGGCTGCCCTTGACCAGTCGGACGCCGGCGCTGGCGTTGATGCCGAGCCGACCGAGCAACTCTGCGACCCACGGGCCGGCGGCATTGACGAGCGCGCGTGCAGTGACGTCGCGTCCGTCGGACAGCGTCGCGCGCCACAATGCGCCGTCGCGGCGGGCGGTGACGAGTTCGGTGCGGACTGCGATTTCGGCGCCATTGTCCTGCGCGTCGATCGCATTCAGCACGGTGAGGCGGGAATCGTCGACGAACGCATCGGAATAGACGAAGCCGCGCGCGCCGTTCTTGAGCGGGGCGGTATAGGCGATGTCGCTCTTGCGCAGGCCGCGGGACCGCTTCAGCGTCATCCGGCCGCCAAGCCAATCGTAGAGGTACAGGCCAAGCCGGACCATCCACCACGGGCGCACCGCGTTCTCGTGCGGCAGGACGAAGCGCATCGGGCGGATGATGTGAGGCGCGGCCTTCACCAGGCGTTCGCGTTCGCGCAACGCTTCGGCGACCAGCTTGAAGTCGTAATATTCGAGATAGCGCAGGCCGCCGTGGATCAGCTTGGTCGAGGCGGACGAGGTCGCACCCGCGAGGTCGCCCTTTTCGACGAGCAGGACCGAGAGCCCGTTGAGCGCCGCCTCGCGGGC
The DNA here is from genome assembly GCF_004340945.1 of Sphingomonas sp. PP-F2F-A104-K0414. GTDB lineage: Bacteria > Pseudomonadota > Alphaproteobacteria > Sphingomonadales > Sphingomonadaceae > Sphingomonas. The sequence goes on along the minus strand of NZ_SLYD01000004.1, from coordinate 183,628 downwards.
GATCGCGGCACCGTTGATGCCACCGCCGACGATGAGAATGTCGTAACTTTGCGTCATGTGCAGAGCTTTAGCCGTTTGGTAATGCTGGGCCTACCGACTATCTCTGTCCCATGTACAAACCAAAAGCCGGTCTTCCGACGCGCGAGCAGATCCTCGACTTCATCGCCACTTCCGACGTGCCCGCGGGCAAACGCGAGATCGCCAAGGGCTTCGGGCTCAGCGCGCAGGACAAGATCGGGCTGAAAGCACTGCTCAAGGACATGGCCGACGAGGGGCTGATCGACAGCGCCCCCGGTCGCGCGTTCCACAAGATGGGCGGTATCCCCAAGGTGACGGTGCTGCGGATCGCGGATGTCGATGACGGTGGCAACGTCTGGGCGGTGCCCGAGCGGTGGGAAGCGGAGGGCGTCCCACCGCCGCGGTTGCGGGTGCGCGAGCGGAAACGCGGTGCGCTTGGCGTCGGCGAACGCATCCTTGCGCGGACCGAGGAGGCTGGAAACGGCTGGATCGCGCATCCGATGAAGGTGCTTGCGCCCGCCTCGGAGCAGGTGCTGGGCGTGTTGCGCGAGGAGGCGGGGCGCCTCTGGCTGACCGGTGTCGACAAACGCGAGCGGCGCGAGTTTGCGGTGGCGGATGCGGGTGGCGCGGCGCCGGGAGACCTGGTGCTGGCCGAACTCGCGGGCAAGCCGCCGAAGATTGCCGCGCGCGTCGTGTCGAAGCTGGGGGATCCGTTTGCGGCGCGCAGCTTCTCGCTGATCGCGATCCACAAGCTCGGCATCCCGGACGTGTTTTCGCAGGAGGCGCTCGACGAGGCTGAGCGCGTGTCGAAACTGCCGCTTGGAGAGGGCCGCGAGGATTTGCGCGACCTGCCGATCGTCGCGATCGACCCTGAGGATGCGCGCGATCACGACGATGCGGTCTGGGCGGAGGCGGACGACGACCCTTCGAATGCGGGCGGGTGGAAGGCGATCGTCGCGATCGCCGATGTCAGCTTCTACGTGCGGCCCAAGTCCGAGGTCGACCGCGAGGCGCGGCGGCGTGGGAACTCGGTGTATTTCCCTGATCGCGTGGTGCCAATGTTGCCCGAGATCCTGTCGGCAGAGGTGTGTTCGCTGAAGGAAGGCGCGGATCGCGCCGCGCTCGCGTGCCATTTGCGGATCGGCAAGGATGGCTCGCTGAAGTCGTGGCGCTTTACGCGCGCGGTGGTGCGGATCGCGGCGAACCTGGCGTATGAAGAGGCGCAGGCGATTATCGACTCGTCCTCCCCTCCCGCCTTGCGGGAGGGGTCGGGGGAGGGCAGTGCCGTGCTCGATCCGACCGTGAGTCAGGAAGCCCCTCCCCCGACCCCTCCCGTAAACGGGAGGGGAGATATGCTCGCCGTGTTGCAGCCACTCTGGGCCTGCTGGCACGCGCTCGCCAAAGCGCGTGACGCCCGCGCACCGCTCGATCTCGATCTTCCCGAGCGTCGCGTCGTACTCGACGAGCAGGGGCGGATCATGTCGGTGTCGCCGCGTGAACGGCTCGATGCGCACCGGTTGATCGAGGATTACATGATCGCTGCCAACGTCGCCGCCGCCAAGGCGCTGGAGGCGAAGAAGGCGCCGGTGATGTACCGCATCCACGAGCCGCCGAGCCGCGAGAAGTTGGCGGCGCTGAAGGAATATCTCGAGACGTTCGACGTGCCGTTCGCGCTCGGGCAGGTCGTGCGGCCAGCAACGTTCAACCATATCATCGAGCGGATCGGCGATGCGGACTTCCGGCCTCAGGTCATGGAGCAGATCCTCCGTACGCAGACCCAGGCCTATTACGCGCCCGGCAATCACGGGCATTTCGGGCTCAGCCTCGGCAGTTACGCGCACTTCACCTCGCCGATCCGGCGGTATGCCGATCTGCTCGTCCACCGCTCGCTGGTCTCGGCATACGGCCTCGGCGAGGGCGGGTTGCCCGCGGACGACGCGGCCAACATGGAGTCGGTCGGCGAGATCATCAGTCGGCTCGAACGCCGCGCAATGGAGGCGGAGCGCGACACCACGGATCGCTATGTCGCGGCGTTCCTCTCAGAGCGCGTCGGCCAGGTGATGGACGTACGGATCACCGGCGTGACCAATTTCGGCTTCTTCGCGACGGTCGAGGGGATCGGCGGCGACGGGCTGATGCCGGTGCGCGATCTGGGCGGCGAGTATTTCCGCTTCGACGAGGGTGCGCGGACGCTGACCGGCGAACATAGCGGCGACGTCTTCGCGCAGGGCCAGACGCTGGAACTGCGGTTGGCGGAGGCGAACCCGGTGTCGGGCGCGCTGCGCTTCGAGATGCCCGAGGGGAAGGGGGCTGCTCCCCCCCTGCGCGGCGGGCGGAAGCCGGTGCGTGAGATCAAGCGGCGGGGGCGCCCGGCGAACATCCGCCATCAGGGCAAGCGGCGTTAGGATTTGCGCAAACCCCTCGCGGTATGCGACACCCATGCGGGGGGAGACTGGCATGTTCGGATTGGGTCTAGGCCGATCGCGGCGACGGATCGTCAACGATTTCGTCGCGGCGAAGGCGACCGTGGCGGACCGTGCGATCGCCTATGAGGCTAAAGACGCCGGGACGTTTCGGCGATTGTGCGGCTATGGCGCGATCGTCGACGACGGCGCGGGCCGCTATCATCTCGATGCCGGCAGGCTCGGCGCGTTTCGCGGTGCGGTGCGCCGGCGGGCTGCGGCGATTGCTGCGACGTCGGGAGTCGTTGCGAGTGCGGCCGCTGCGGCGACGGTGTTCGCGCTGGCCGAGTGAGGCCGGCAATTTAAGCCGATAGTCCGATACGGGCAGCGCCCGACGATCACGCGCAACCACAAGAGTGTTTCCCCGCGAAGGCGGGGACCCAGACTGGGCTCCCGTCTTCGCGGGAGAACAAGCAGGCGGGTATTTTCGCGGGACCAATGATCCCGCTTCACATCATCCGACCGTGAAGCTCAGACCCGCCTTTGCCACCAGCCGATCGCGCAGTTTTGCCCCCATCAACGCGCCCGGCGTCCAGATGCCGCCATCGCCCTGCACGTCCTGCACGAGGCACAGCGCCGCCTCCGCGATCATCTTGCTGGTCGAGCCATACCCCGGGTCGCGATCGCCCGCGACGACCGCGTCGATCCGCTCCCCATCGGGCATGATGCCCACGAACAACAGGTCGTAGTGCCCGGCGTCGCGTTCCTCCTTCGATGGCCCTTCGCCGGGCTTCGGCCCCTTGTCGCTCGAGAACGGATTGAACTTCGCGATCGCCTCCGCCGCGACCTTGCCGAGATCCCCCAGTCCCGCGACCATCATTTCGTCATAGACGAAGTCCGCGCCATAGGCCTCGCCGAGCAGGAAGTTGGTGCGGTGGACGTTCTTGGTGTTGATCGGCGCCATCACGAAGGGTGCTACCCACGCAGAAATGGTCGTGTCGTATTCGGGGATCAGCCCGGTTGGCTGGTGCGGGCCGCTGAAGCCGGGGGTGAGCGCGAACGGGCTCGTGAGCAACTTGACGATGCCGGGATCGCGCGCGGCGGCGGCGAGCGTCGCCTTTAGGCTCGCCGCGGTGCCGCCCGAGAACGTCCCCTGCATTTTCCGCACGCGACCTTTCACACGGGGTGCGGGGATGCCGTATTTCGCCTTCGCGGCGTCCTGCAACGTCAGCACGCCGAGATCGAACGGGATGCTGTCGAACCCGCACGAGAACACGATCCGCGCGCCGGTTCGCGTGGCTTCGTCCTCATGCGCGTCGATCATGTGGCGCATCCAGGCGGGTTCACCGCAGAGGTCAACATAGCCGGTGCCGGTCGCGGCGCAGGCGGCGACGAGGTCCGAGCCGTAAAGCTGGTACGGGCCGACCGTCGAGATGACGACAGTGCCGCGCTCCGCCATCGCGCGAAGGCTGGCGGAATCGTCCGAGTCGGCGGTGATGAGCGCTGTATCGGCGGGCGCACCGATCAGGTCGCGGACTTGCTGGAGCTTCGCCAGAGAGCGGCCTGCCATCGCCCAGCGGACGCCGGTCGGGTAGGTCTGGACGAGATATTCGGCAACCAGCCGCCCGGTGAACCCGGTAGCGCCGTACACGATGATGTCGAAGTCGCGCATGTCCATCTCCTGTTTCGCCGAGTTTGCGCGCGTGGACGCGGCGTCGCAAGCTATACACCATCGTCGGAGTAGCTCGCCATCGGCGCGCCGATCTGCCAGCATCGGCAGATGGCATCCGATCGAAAAACCGTCGCGTTCATCGTCGACCAGCTCGCCGCGGCGGGGGAGGTTTCCGCAAAGCCGATGTTCGGCGAATATGGGCTATATTGCGATGGCAAAATGGTCGGCCTGATCTGCGACGACCAGCTGTTCGTGAAGCCGACCCTAGGAGGCCGCGCGTTTGCGGGGGCGATCGACGAGGGTGCGCCGTATCCGGGCGCGAAACCGTGTTTGCTGGTCGATGCTGATCGCTGGGACGATGCAGAGTGGCTAGCAGACCTCGTCCGTATATCGACCGCGGAATTGCCTGTGCCGAAACCGAAGAAGGCCAAGGCCAAGAAGGGCTAGGACGCCGCTTCTTTTTAAACGCGTGCACCTCCCCGGCGGAGGCCGGGGCCCAGTTGGTGAGGTCGCGGTAACGGAGCGTAGCCGTCGTCATCGACGTTTCCCAACTGGACCCCGGCCTCCGCCAGGGAGGTGATTGTCGGTCAGGTAAGATTACCTACCCAGTCCGGGGAGACGGAGAGCTTGGGGACTATCGCGACCTAAAACGGCCTGCCGGCGATCGGTTCTACGCCGCCTCGTTGAACTGCAAACTCGCCAGCCGGGCATACAGCCCGCTGTTGGTCATCAGCGTCCCGTGCGAGCCTTCCTCGACGATCTGCCCGTCGTTCATCACGATGATCCGTTCCGCCGCGCGCACGGTGGCGAGGCGGTGCGCGATGACCAGCGTGGTGCGGTTTGCCATCAGTCGCTCGAGCGCCTCCTGGACTAGCCGCTCGCTCTCGGCATCCAGCGCACTGGTCGCCTCGTCGAGCAACAGGATCGGCGCATCGCGGAGCAGCGCGCGGGCGATCGTCACGCGCTGGCGTTGTCCACCCGACAGCCGCGCGCCGCCTTCGCCGAGGAACGTGTCGAGGCCGTCGGGCAGTTTGCGCAGGAACTCGGCGGCGTTTGCGGCTTCGGCAGCGGCCCAGAGCTGGTCGTCGGTTGCGGACCAGTCGCCGTAACGTAGGTTGTCGCGCGCCGAGGCGCCGAAGATGATCGTCTCCTGCGGGACCATCGCGATGCGCGCGCGGACTTCCGCCGGGTCGGCGTCGCGCAGGTCGATCCCGTCGAGCGTCACGCGGCCGGCGTCGGGGTCGTAGAAGCGCTGGACCAGCTGGAAGAGGGTGGTCTTGCCCGCACCCGAGGGGCCGACGACCGCGACCGTCTCGCCTGGCTTCACGTCGAGCGAGAAGCCGTTGAGTGCGGCGACGTCGCGGCGCGTTGGGTAGTGGAACTGCACGTTTTCGAACGCGAGCGCGCCACGCGGCGGCTGCGGCAATGCGACCGGGTTGGCGGGTGCGGCGATTTCGGGCTTTTCGCGGAGCAGCTCGGACAGCCGCCCGGCGGCACCGGCTCCGCGCAGCAGGTCGCCATAGACTTCGGTCAGCGCGCCGAATGCGCCTGCGACGATCCCGCCCGTCAGCACGAACGCGGCGATTGCGCCGCCGCTGATGCGGCCCGCGGCGACGTCGATCGCGCCTTCCCACAGGACCAATGTGATCGAACCGAACACGAGGCCGATTACGATCGCGGTCATCACCGCACGGAGCATGATCCGCGCGCGGGCGGCAGCGAAGGTCGCGCTGACCGCGTCGGAGAAGCGGATCGCCTCGCGGTCTTCCTGGCCGAACGCCTGCACGACCTTCATCGCGCCGAGCGTTTCCGTAGCGATCGAACCGACGTCGGCGACGCGGTCCTGCGACGTGCGCGAGTAGTTGCGGACGCGCTTGCCGAGCAGCGCGATCGGCAGGATGATCAGCGGGATGCCGATCATCAGCATGCCTGCGAGCTTGGGCGAGATCGCGAACAGGTAGATCAGCCCGCCGATCCCGGTGAAGGTGTTGCGCAGTGCGATCGACACCGTGCTGCCGACGACCTGCTCGATCAGCGCCGTATCCGAGGTCAGGCGCGAGGCGATCTCGGATGGGCGGTTCTCCTCGAAGAACCGCGGCGTCAGGCGGAGCAGGTGGCGCTGCACATTGGTGCGGATATCCGCGACGACGCGCTCGCCGAGCCACGACACGTAATAGAAGCGCACCGCGGTCGCGAGGGCGAGCACGACGACGATCATCAGCAGATAATGGAACGAGTTGGCGACCGATCCGCCTTCGCCGGGACCAAAGCCGCGATCGATCACGCGCTTGAACCCGTACGGGATGCCGATCGTCGCCGCGGACGTCGTCAGCAATGCGAGCCCGGCGAAGGCGATCTGGCGTGGATAATTCGCGGCGTGACGCCACACCATCGCGAGATCGCCGATCCGGCGGGACGTCTTTTCTTCGGGTATCGGCTTGGCCATGCGCGGGGCCTAGCAGTGGCGGGGGTGGCGCTCAACGACAACCGGGCGATCGTGCGTGAGACCCGCCGAGCATGTGGTTGGAATGCCGCATTGCGCCGCAGCGGATTTGCGTTACCACTTCGGGAGCCCATATTAGGGCAAAGGATACCGCATGCTCTACGATGCTTACGAATTCCAACGATCGATGTTGTCGGGCGCCAGCAAAATGGCGAGTTTCGGTGCGGAAATGCTCAGTCATCCGGCAAACCCGTTCTCCTATTTGGGCGGCGGTGCGGTCATCGGATCGGCGTTGGAGGTGTTCGCACACGCGAATGCGACTCGCGGAAAACCTGCCTTCGGGCTCGACTCGACGACGATCGACGGCCGCGAGGTCGCGGTCCGCGAGGAGATCGTGCTGCGGAAGGATTTCGGCCAGCTGAAGCGCTTCGTGCGGGAGGATGTCGAGGGCGGTCCGAAGCTGCTGATCGTGGCACCGATGTCGGGGCATTACGCGACGTTGCTGCGCGGCACGGTCGAGCGGATGCTGCCGTTCGCGGACGTCTACATCACCGACTGGCGTGATGCGCGCAGCGTGCCGGTGTCGGCGGGGCGGTTCGATCTCGACGACTATATCGATTATCTGATCGCGTTCCTCGAGCAGATCGGCTCGAACGAAGGGCAGGGCGGTACGCACATGCTCGCGGTCTGCCAGCCTTCAGTGCCGTGCTACGCCGCCGCGGCTCTTATGAGCGCGGACGAGAATCCGTGTCGACCGAAGACGCTGACGATGATGGGCGGTCCGGTGGATACGCGCGAGGCGCCGACTGCGGTCAACACGCTGGCGACCGAGCGGCCGCATGCGTGGTTCGAGCAGAACGTGATTGCGACGGTGCCGGGCAATTATCCGGGTGCGGGGCGGAAGGTGTACCCAGGGTTCCTGCAACTTGCCGGGTTCATGTCGATGAACCTTGGCAACCACATGGTCTCGCATTGGGAGATGTATAAGCATCTCGTCCAGGGCGACGGCGCGAGCGCGTCGCAAAGCCAGGATTTCTACGAGGAATACCGCTCGGTCTGCGACATGACTGCGGAATTCTATCTCCAGACGATCGACGTCGTGTTCCAGAACCACGCGCTGCCGCGGGGGATCATGACGCATCGTGGCCGGTTGGTTGATCCGGCGGCGATTACCGACATCGGTCTGCTCGCGGTCGAGGGGGAGCGTGATGATATTTCGGGGTTGGGGCAGACGAAGGCTGCGCTGACGCTGGCGACCGCACTACCTGACGAGAAGAAGCGCTATCTGATGGCTGAGGGCGCCGGTCACTACGGGATCTTCAATGGATCGCGTTGGCGGGATAAGATCGCGCCGGTGGTTGAAGAGTTCATCACCGCGAACGGATAAGGCTTTTAGTTCGCTTCAATAGTCCGTCACCCCAGCGAAAGCTGGGGTCTCCTCGTTGATTTGCGTTGAGTCTCAAACCGGGAGATCCCAGCTTTCGCTGGGATGACGGAGGAGGGAGGGGGCGGTAGTTTCTCGCCCCCTCCCCGCCAGTATTACGCGATCGAATTGACCACGGCGTGGCTGCTCGACTCGTCCGACTGGATCGTACCGCCGAACAGCATCTTAAGACGCCCGCCGATCGAGATGTCGGTTTCCCACAGCTCGGCGCTGTCGATGTCAAAGCGCAACAGCGTCAGGTTCGGGTCTTCCTTGCCACCCGGAAACCATGCCTCGACCTGGTTGTTCCAGAGCTTGTCGATCTGCGTGCGGTCGTTCGACGTCGAGACGTCGCCCGACATGCACGCGAAGAAATCATGACCCTTGCCGACGAACTGCGCCATCGCCGCGCCGCCCTTGGCGATACGGTTGTCGCGGCCGGCGAAGAAGAACAGCGTGTTGGGCTGATCGTCGTCGATCTGTGCGGTCATCGGCTCGGAATGCTGGCTCCCCGAATGCTGGCCGTCGTGCAGGCCGATCATCACGAACGGGCTCGCCTTCAGCTTGTCGATGAACTTCGCTGCGACTTCCTGCGGGGTATCCTTGTCGGCCATCGTCATTCTCCTAGTGGCTTGGATTGCCTGGGAGAACGGGTGGGGCGGACGTTGGTTGCGATGCCTGGGCGATCATACCGACGGTTCGCGGGTCGATGATGCTTGGCATAATCGTTTCGGGCGCGTCATGATGGCAATGGCAGCGCATTTGCTGCCGAACAAGAAAGGTAAGGTGTATGCAACTTGCCGATCTGTGCTTGATCCTCGGCATGCTCTTCGCCTTCGCGACATTAGTCGTGAAGATCATCGAAGTGTCACGCAAAGGCTAGGTGCACGGGAGGGGCTTGGGCTGACACCCAAGTCCCAAACGTATTGAGCCCCGGCCGCTGACACGACCGAGGCTCAAACAAGAAAGGCGGTGTATGCAACGCCGATATAGTACATGCGCTACACCGGCGTGGATTTCAAGTTCACAGCACTTCGAACAACCCGGCTGCGCCCATGCCGCCGCCGACGCACATCGTGACCACGACATACTTCGCGCCGCGACGCTTGCCTTCGATCAGCGCGTGGCCGGTCGCGCGGGCGCCGGTCATGCCGTAGGGGTGACCGATCGAGATCGCGCCACCGCTGACGTTGAGCAGCTCGTCGGGGATGCCGAGATGGTCGCGGCAGTATAGCACCTGCACCGCGAACGCCTCGTTCAGCTCCCACAGGCCGATATCGTCCATCTTTAGGCCGAAGCGCTTGAGCAGCTTGGGGATCGCCACCACGGGGCCGATGCCCATCTCGTCGGGCTCGGTGCCGCCGACCGCCATGCCGACATAGCGGCCGAGCGGCTGGAGACCGCGCTGCGAGGCGATCTTTTCCTCCATCAGTACCGATGATGACGAGCCGTCCGACAGCTGCGATGCGTTGCCCGCGGTGATCGTGAAGTCGGGGCCCATCACCGGCTTCAGCGACTGGAGACCTTCCAGCGTGGTGTCGGCGCGGTTGCCCTCGTCCTTGGTGATCGTCACGTCCTTGTACGTGACTTCCTTGGTCGCCTTGTCGACGATGGCCATGTTGGCGTCGACGGGAATGATCTCGGCATCGAAATAGCCGGCGGCCTGCGCGGCGGCGGTGCGCTGCTGCGACTGGAGCGCATAGGCGTCCATCGCGTCGCGGCTGATGCCGTAGCGCTTGGCGACGACTTCGGCGGTCTGCAGCATCGGCATGTAGACGTCCTTGTGCATCGCGATCAGCTGGGGATCGGGGGCGACGCGCATCTGTGGGGTCTGGACGAGGCTGATGCTCTCGACGCCGCCGCCGATCGTGATGTCCATGTTGTCGATGATGATATGCTTGGCGGCGGTGGCGATCGCCATCAGGCCCGAGGCGCACTGGCGGTCGACCGACATGCCCGAGACGGTGACGGGCAGCCCGGCGCGGAGCAGCGAGGTGCGGGCGATGTTGCCGGCCTGATGGCCTTGCTGGAGCGCGCAGCCGAAGACGACGTCGTCGACTTCGGCGCCGTCGATGCCGGCGCGCTCGACCGCGGCCTTGATCGAATGCGCCGCCAAAGTGGGGGCGGGGGTGTTGTTGAAGCCGCCGCGATAGGCGCGGCCGATGGGCGTGCGGGCGGTGGAGACGATGACGGCTGAACGCATGAAGTGGCTCCTAAGGATTCTGCGCGTCACCCCAGCGAAAGCTGGGGTCTTCCAGTTGGTGAGCGTTGTGGCTCCAACCGGGAGATACCAGCGTGCGCTGGTATGACGACTTTGGTTGATGAGGGCTGGTTGCTAATGTTTAGACGAAGACCTGGCTGATCCATTCGGCGATCAGAGCAGGCTTTTCCTGGCCTTCGATTTCGACCGAGAAGGCGTTGGTCTGTTGCCATTGGCCGGGTCGCTTCTCGTCGAACGAGAGCAGCTTGAAGCGGCCGCGGACTTTCGAGCCGGAGCGGACGGGGGTCAGGAAGCGAACCGAGTTGCCGCCGTAATTGACGCCCATCTTGGCACCCTCGATGGTCGGCGCATCGGGCACCTTCGACGAAAGCAGCGGCATGAGCGACAGCGTCAGGAAGCCGTGCGCGATCGTGCCGCCGAACGGGGTTTCCGCCGCGCGGACCGGATCGATGTGGATGAACTGGTGGTCGCCGGTCGCGTCGGCGAACTTGTCAATCATGGCCTGCGTCACCTCGACCCAGTCGGAGACGGTTTCCGTGCCGATACGGGCCTGCATCTGGGCGGTGGTGATCGTTGCCACGGGGTTCCTCTCTGGTTGGCGCTGAACGCTACTGCGTCTCTAAGCGCGTCAGCAAGGCTCCTGCAAGCCTCGACCAACCTAAAAGTGGAAAAACCCGTATTTGCTAAGGCGCGGGTGCGAACCCGACATTCTAAACTTCAGCGCGCGCTGGCCTACCTTCGGGATACGGCATGACGACCGAGCCATCCGGCGCGGCCATCATATTGACCTGGGTCGGGAAAGCGATCTCGATCTTTTCGTCGTTGAAGCGCTTCAGGATCGCGATGCCTACCGCCGTGCGGCCGTCGTAGAAGCTCGCATAATCGGGGCCCTTGCTGTCGAACTGGACCTCGAAGTCGAGGCTCGATGCGCCGAAGCCGGTGAAGCCGGCGCGGGTGAAGATCTTGTCGTTGGCTTCGACAATCTCCTTCAGCATCGCGGGGATGCGCGAGCAGACTTCGGGGGGCGTGGAGTAGGTGACGCCAATGACGAACTTCGCGCGGCGGTGATTGCGCTGCGTGTTGTTGAGGATCTCCTTGTTGAGGAGGTTCTTGTTCGAGATCACGCGCTCCTCGCCGTCGATCCCGCGGATGCGGGTCGATTTGAGGCCGATCGCCTCGACGCTGCCCGAGGCGGTGTCGTAGCTGATCGAGTCGCCGCGGCGGAACGGGCGGTCGAAGATGATCGCGAGCGCGGCGAACAGGTCGGCGAAGATGCCCTGTGCCGCCAAGCCGATCGCGATGCCGCCGACGCCCAAACCCGCGACGAGGCCGGTGACGTTCACGCCGAGGTTATCGAGGACCACCACCAGCGCGACCGCGAACACCACGAAGGTGACGAGCAGGCGGATCAGGCCCATCGCCGAGAGCAGCGCTTCACCCGAATAATGTTCGGACTGCGTCCGGTGCTCGATGGCGCCCAAGATGATCTCGCGCACCCAGACGGCGGCCTGGAACACCGCGGCAACGGTGAAGAGGAAGTCGATCGTCTTTGATACCTCGCCGGGCGCGGCGGAATAGCCCGACACCAGTTTCGCCGCGAGCATGACGATGAAAAAGTTGCCGGTGCGCGCGATCGCCTTGCCGACGACGATGCCCCAACCGTTGAGCGCGCGCGGCCGTTCGCAGAGCTTGCTGCCGAAGCGGCGTGCGGTGTGGAGCACGATGACAATGACCGCACCGATCCCGAACGCGATCAGGATCTGGAGCCAATAGGCCTGGATCCAGGCGAAGCTGGCGGTGACGAAGCCCTGGGCGTGATCGCCGACATCGCTCGCGTCGAAGATCGGCTGTTTGGCGGCGGCAGTGGAATTGGACATGGAAATACTCGTCAAGCCGCTTTGGCGCGTGGGGATGCGATAGTGGCGGTCGCGGGCGTGCCGGCCTCGAGGAACGCGATCAGGCCGCATTCCTCCCGGCTGAGATGGCGCTTGGCGCGAGGGAGGCGGAGTGCCTTGCGGAAGGTCGACTGACCGGTCTTCACGAGCGCGATCAACGATGGGTGAACATAACTCTTTCGAGCGATCGCGTGGGTGTTGCCAAGGCGGGCGACGACGGGTTCGAGCATCGCCTTGAGGCTGAGGTCGCGTTCGGCTGATGCGAGCGCCTCGAACGCGGCGACGCTGGCGGCCCAGGTGCGGAAGTTCTTGGCGGTGAAGTCGGTGCCGGTGACGTCGCGGATGTAGCAGTTGACGTCGGTCGAGGTGACCGGGTGCGCCACACCCGCGTCGTCGAGCCAGGCGAACAGATGCTGTTCGTCGAGGTCCTGGCATTTCTTGACGAAGCTGCTGAGCGAACGATCAGTGATCTTGAGCGTCCGCATCTTGCCGGACTTGCCCCTATACTGGAGTTTCAGGGTCGAGCCCTTCACTTCACCGTGGCGCTTGCGCAGCGTGGTCGCGCCGAAGCTCTCGTTCGCCTCGGCATAGGCTTCGTTGCCGATGCGGATATGGCCGCCGTCGAGTAATCGGATCACCGCCGCTACCGCGCGTTCGCGGGAAAGCGAGCGTTTGCGGAGGTCGGCTTCGACTGCCTTGCGAATCTTGGGGAGGGCGTGGCCGAAATCGGCGCAGCGCTCGTATTTCGCGGCCTCCTGCGCTTCGCGGAAGCCGAGGTGATAGCGGTATTGTTTCCGCCCCTTTTCATCCCAGCCGACCGCCTGGATATGGCCGTTGGGCTTGGGGCAGAACCAAGCGTCGCGATAGGCGGGGGGCAACGCGATCGCGTTCAGTCGGTCGATTTCGTCACGGTCGGTGATGCGCTCGCCCTTGGCATCCCAATAGCCCCAGCCGTTCCGCATCTTCTTGCGGGTGATGCCGGGCTTGGAGTCGTCGGAATACACGATCTTGATGGGCAATGCGGGGGGTCCTTCTCGTCTGGAAATGTTCGGGAGGACGCATCGTTCCGGAACGACCCACGCGGCGCGGGGTTGAGGGGGCACGGAATTTCACTGGAGACATGACATGACCGATCTTTCCCAAGCTCGCGTATTGATGCTCGCCGCCGATGGTTTCGAGACCGTCGAACTGTTCGAACCGCGTAAAGCGCTGGAGGCGGCAGGCGCGAAGGTTACGCTCGCGTCGATCAAGACCGACCCGATCCAGGGCATGAAGGGCGACATCAACAAGGCCGAGACGGCGACGCCCGACCTGACGCTCGATGAGGTCGATACCGACGATTACGATGCGCTGGTGCTGCCGGGCGGCGTCGCCAATCCCGACACGATGCGCCAGGAAGAGCGCGCCATCGAGATCATCACCGAGTTCATGGAGGACGGCAAGATCATCGCCGCGATCTGCCATGCGCCGTGGCTTCTGGCCGAGGCGGACGTGATCGACGGTCGTCGCGTGACAAGCTTCCCCTCGATCCGGACGGACCTGGAGAATGCGGGCGCGGATGTGGTGGACGAGGAGGTCGTGGTCGACGGCAATTTGATCACCAGCCGCAAGCCGGACGATATCCCCGCGTTCAACAAGGCGATCATCGCCGCGCTCGAGGAAGAGCTGGCCGACGAACCGGTCGATTGAGCTGTTCCCCTCCCGCTTGCGGGAGGGGCTAGGGGAGGGGAACGGGCGCTGACCTTTACGGCCGCCCCTCCCCCAACCCCTCCCGCAAGCGGGAGGGGAGCCTGTTGAGCCAGCGTTGGGCGGGGCGTTCTATCAGGTGATAGAGCGCTATCGAGGCCAGCAGGACCATCGCGAGGTACAGCGCTATCTTCGCGAGCGACACGGCGGTCGCGTCGTTGACGAAGGCGAGCTTGAACGCTTTCCACAGGATGAAGTGGCTGAGATAGGTCGCGTAGCTGATCTCGCCGAAATAATGGACCAAGCCCGTCTCGAACGGATTGTGATCCCGCCCAGCAGTCAGTGCGAGTAGCAGGAGTGCGACGGCGAAGAGCGCAGGGACGACCAGCGTTTCCGGTGCGCCGATGCGCCAAAGCGAGACCAGCACCAAGATCGCTACCGCGCCGTATAACGGTGCCCGCGTACCCCTCCACCGCAGCCATAACGCACAGACGATACTGCCGGTGGTGAACTCGATCAGGCAGCGCAGCAAGCCGTAGCGTGGGATGTCGGTGCCCAGCGTCGGGGCGCCCATCGCCAGATGCAGGCCGATCAATAGCGCAACCGCGATCGCCAGCAGTGCGAGACTCGGCAGCCGTCGCCAGTCCACCGCTATCACCAGCGCCGGAAACAGCAGATACGCTCCCAGTTCCGCACTGATCGACCAGGCGGGGTCGTTCCAGGCGAGATGCCGGGTGAAGCCCCAGTTCTGCAGCAGCAGGATGTGCAGCGGCAGTTCGGGGAACACGAATTGCGGATCGTTGCGGCCGGTTGCGCGCAACACGAGTGCCAAAGCGACCGCGCCGCCGAGCGTTACCAGATGCAGCGGCCAGATTCGGGCGATGCGCTTATGCAGGAAGCGGGGGATGCTCGTCCCATCTCCATTCATGCCGCCGGTACGGATACGGCCGGACCATGTCAGCCAGATCACGAACCCGGACAGCAGGAAGAAGAAGTCGACGGCGAGATAGCCCTTCGCAAAGACGTCGCGCAGACCGATCGGCAAACCCGCGATCGACAGGCGGATGTGGTAGAACACGACGAACCACGCCGCGATTCCGCGCACGCCGGTCAGCGCGCGGAGTTCGTGCACCGGAGCGCGATCCGTCACGCCGGAGATGGCGCGGCACTGCGGCGCATCGGCCGGAACGACTGTTCGCTCCGCTTGCGCGACAGATACGTGTCGAGCCCGATCTGGGCGCCGATCAGCATGTAGATGAACGGCTGGAACGCGATCGCGATGAAGGCCGCACCGAGCAGGTAGACGATGTGACCGCTCTGGAGTGCTGCGGCGAGCGGTCCGGCCCAGGCAAACTCACCGTCCGGATCACGGTAGCGGCGGCGCACGATCTCCATGCGGACGATGCCGATCAGGTTGATCGCGAGCCACAAGGCGAGGCCGGGATAGCCCTGTTCGCCGAGCATCTCGAAATACGCGCTGTGATAGGCGCGCGCCTTGTCGACCTCGACCTTGGGCGTTGCCGGGGCGGCGGAGGCGGGCCCGGTCGCGCCGGGTGCGGTCTTCAGATCGTAGCGGATGCGGTTGCCCAGATAGGCGTTGAAGCCACCGCCGAACGGATGCGTCTTCGCGTATTCGATCGTCCATTGCCACACCGCGAGCCGCGTCGAGGCGGATTCGTCGGCGTCATAGGTCTTGATGGTGTTCATCCGGCTGGTAAAGGTCGACGGCAGGAACGGGATCGCCGCCACCCCCAGCACGCCGAGCATCGCCAGATACGCGACCTTGCGCTTCACGTTGCGGATCGAGAGCAGCGCGAGCAAGCCGATGCAGAGCAAACCGGTGCGCGTCGAGGTGCCGACCGGGATCAGCAGGCACGCGAAGACCAGCGCGAGGCAGTAGCTTTTCACGCGCCAGTCGGGTTTGAAGATCGTCCCGTGGCTCATGAACCAGATGATGATCGGAATGATCGCGATCGCCACCGCGCTGATCGTGCTGCCTTCGTAGAGCCCGCTATTATTGTCGACCATTAGGTTGAGTTGACCGTACCCGCCGCCGCCGCTCGCGATCGTCTTGATGCCGCCGACGACGATGATCGACGATGCGGCGAGGATCATGAACAGCAGCAGCGCCTCGATCCGGACGCGCGTCCGCAAGGTTAGGGGGAGGAAGGCGGCAAAGGCGAGCGCCTTCCACACCCAGTCCCATTTCTCCTTGGCCTCGGCGGGGAAGTCGGCGGCGATCGTCGTGCCCCAGCAATAGAGCAGCAGCAGCACGATCAGCACCTGCCGGCCGCCGACCCGCGTGTCGCGCTTGTCGTCGGCGAGGATCCAGCCGCCGACCGCCAGCGCGACCGCGATCAGCGAAATCGGCACCGAGTTGAGCAGCAGATAGGTCAGCCGCTGTGGCGAGACGATGTCGATATAGACATAGACGAGCACGAGCAGGAACGGCCGCTTGAAGCCCATTCCGAAGAACGCGAGCAGAAAGGCGATGAACGCGAGATCACGCATCGCGGCGGGGTTTCTCTATCGGCGCGCGCGTCTTGTCGGGCGCGTCGTGCGGGCTCGGCTCGCGATCGAGGTCGGGTCGCTTGAGCAGCAGGAATGCGGCAAGCATCATCAGCCCGTGGCTGAGGCCGAGCGCGAGATTGTCGATCATGGGTTCGGCCTCCTTTCCTCTGAGCGCTTCATCAGATTCGTGCGTAGCCATAGTCGGTTGACGCGCCGTTAAGCGATCTGTGGCAGACGACGTCGACGATGCGTATCCTTCATATCCTCGATCATGGCCTGCCGCTGCAAAGTGGCTACACGTTCCGCACCCGGGCGATCCTCAAGGCGCAGGAGGGGCTGGGGTGGACCGTCGCAGCCGTTACCGGCCCGCGGCACGGCGTGGCACCAGCGTCGGTGGAGTCGGTCGACGGGCTGACCTTTCACCGCACCGCGGCGGGGGTGAAGCCGGGTCCGGTCGGCGAGGTCGTCGGGATCGCGGCGTTCGCAAAGCGGATCGAGGCGGCGGTCGATGCCTTTAAGCCCGACATCCTCCACGCGCATTCGCCGGTGATCGATGCGCTCGCCGCGCTGATCGTCGCGCGCAAGCGGAAGCTGCCCTTGGTGTACGAGATCCGCGCGTTCTGGGAGGATGCTGCGGTCGGCAACGGGACGGGGACGGCGACGTCGCTGCGATACCGCGCGACGCGGGCGCTGGAGACCTGGGCCGTCAGGCGCGCGGACGCGGTGGCGGTGATCTGCGAAGGCCTGCGCAGCGATCTGGTCGCGCGGGGGATCGCGGCGGACAAGATCACGGTGTCGCCCAATGGCGTCGATCTCGACCTGTTCGGGACGGCGCCGCCGCGCGACGATGCGCTGGAGGCTGAGTTGGGGCTCGATGGCGCGGATGTCGTCGGGTTCATCGGCAGCTTTTACGATTACGAAGGGCTCGACGACCTGATCGCGGCGATGCCGGCTTTGGTAGCCAAGTTGCCCAAGGCGCGGCTGTTGATGGTCGGTGGCGGGCCGATGGAGGCGGCGTTGCGCGCGCAAGCGGCGGCATCGCCGGTGGCCGATGCGATCCGCTTCATCGGGCGCGTGCCGCATCAGGAGGTCGAGCGCTACTACGGGCTGGTCGACATCCTCGCTTATCCGCGCAAACGCATGCGGCTGACCGATCTGGTCACGCCGTTGAAGCCGCTTGAAGCGATGGCGCAGGGCCGGCTGGTGGCGGCATCGGATGTCGGCGGGCACCGCGAACTGATCCGCGACGGAGAGACGGGAACGCTGTTTCCGCCCGACGATCCGCAGGCGATCGCGACCGCGCTGGCGGGCATGTTCGCGGATCGGTCGGGTTGGGACGAGCGGCGGGCGCGGGGTCGCGCGTTCGTTAAGGATGAACGTAACTGGTCGTCAAACATTCGGCGCTATGATCCTCTTTATGGACGGCTGATCGCGGCCGCCGCACGGGAAAAACGATGATCGCGCTTGGCCGCCAACCCCTGATCCGCGCGCTGCCGCTTTATGGCGCGGTGGCCGGTGGGCTGCTCGCCGCCATCGGCGTGCTGGTGATCTCGAGCGACACGCTGGAGACTCTGGTGTGGACCACCGGCGTGGCCGCACTGGTGCCGGCCGCCGCGCCGCCGCTGGGGATGATTGCGCGCGTCCTTCTGGCGCTCGGCAGCGGGCTGCTGGTGGGCGCGTTGCTGTGGTCGTCGTTGTTCCTGCTGTTCGGGCCGGGCGGGTTTCTCGTCCGCCGTGCGCCGCGCGAAGATGGCGTGCCGGTGGTGCGCCGCGCCGATGCGCATCCGGATGCACCACCGCGTAAACCCATGTCGGCAGCGGATCTGGGCACGCCGATGATGGAACTGGGGATCGGTACCAACCGCGCGCGTGACGAGCGGACGATACCGGCCGATCTCGACCTGCCGCTCGCCGCGTTCGATCCGAAGGCGATCCTGCCGGTGCCGATGGAGCCGGTGCGCCCGGTCGCCCCGCTCGCACAGCCGATGATCGCGCCGGTGGTGGAGATGCCGCGCTCGGCGGAACCGGCGACGTTCGTGACCGCGCCTGCGCGCAAGCCGGTCGAGCGGCCGATCGAAGTTGCGTTGGAGGAGGATGCTCCCGAGCCGGTGCCCGAAACCATGCCCGACCCTACGCCCGAGATGATCGCGCCGACCCCGATTGCGCGACCCAGTCGCCCGCCCGCCGAGCCGGCCACGCCGCCGACGATCGAGGCACTGCTCCTGCGGCTCGAACAGGGCGCGCTGAAGCGGGGGCGTATCGGCTCGCACTAGGGTGTGACCGTCCAATCCTCCCCCGCCAGGGGGAGGTGTCGCCGAAGGTGACGGAGGGGGAGGGTACGGAGCAGATGTTTCGCTTGCCTCCCCCTCCGTCTGGCAGGAGCCAGCCACCTCCCCCTGGCGGGGGAGGATTGTTGGGGCGCTGCCGTACCCGACCCAATCGAAACCGCTGTTTCTCTCTCAATCCCTCTGATACCCATAGCTCGAAAAACATCGAGGAGGGATCATGGCGGGTGCGCAAACCATCGTGGATGAGCCGGAAAAAGGCGCGTCGCGCTACGCCTGGTACGTGCTGTCGATCCTGTTTCTCGTCTATGTGCTGAACTTCGTCGACCGGCAGATCATCTCGATCCTGGCGGAGGACATCAAGCGCGATCTGGGACTGAAGGACCAGGACCTCGGCTTCCTGTACGGCACTGCGTTCGGCGTGTTCTATTCGCTGTTCGGCATCCCGCTCGGGCGGCTCGCCGACAATTGGCACCGCGTGCGATTGATGACGATCGGGTTGTCGCTGTGGTCGGTGATGACCGCGCTGTCGGGTTTTTCGAAGACCGGCGGGCACCTCGCGGCGGCGCGGATCGGGGTCGGGATCGGCGAGGCGACCGCCAGCCCGTCCGCCTATTCGATCATCTCCGACTATTTCCCGAAGCGGCTGCGCGCGACCGCGTTGTCGATCTATTCGGCGGGGCTTTATGTCGGCGGCGGCTGTTCGTTGTTCATCGGCGGGCTGATCGTGCAGGGCTGGAACAAGGCCTATCCCGGTGGCGGACCGCTCGGCCTGGTCGGCTGGCAGGCGGCGTTCATGGCGGTCGGCGTGCCGGGGCTGTTGCTCGCGGTCTGGATCGCGACCTTGAAGGAGCCGATCCGGGGGCTCGTCGAGGGGCTGCCCGAGCCTGAGAAGCATCCCGCGCCGTTCCGGGCGTTCGGGGCGGAGCTGGTGACGATCGTGCCGCCGCTAACGCTGATCGGTGCGGCGATGGGCGGGGCGAAGGCGCTTGGCTATAATCTGCTGGCGCTCGCCGTGGTGGTCGCGGCGGTGTCGGGGCTGGTCGCGGCGGGCGAGCCGTGGCCGCAATGGGTGGCGATCGGGATCGGCGTGTATGCGGTGTTCTCGTGGGCGTCGGCATTAAAGCGCCGCGATCCGCCGACCTTCGCGCTGATCGTCGGGACGCCGGCATTCCTGTGCACGGTGGTCGCGTATGGGCTGAACGCGTTCCTGAGTTATGCGGCGAGTTTCTGGGCGGCGCCCTATGCGTTGCGTGAGCTTGGCGCGACGCCGTCGTCGGCGGGGTTCATGATCGGCAGCCTCGGCGCGACTGCGGGGTTTCTCGGGCTGACGATCGGTGGGGTGGTGTCGGATCGGTTGCGGCGGGGCAATCCGGCGGGGCGGCTTTGGGTGGTGATCTTCGGCGCGGTAGTGCCGGTGCCGTTCCTGGTGCTCGCCTTCACCGCGTCGTCGCCGACCGCGTTCTATACCGGGATCTTCCTGGCGCAGTTGACCGCGTCGTGCGCGCTGGGGGCGGCGGCGGCGACGACGCAGGATATGGTGTTGCCGCGTATGCGAGGGACGGCGACGGCGACGTTCTTCATCGGGACGACGCTGATCGGGCTGGCGCTCGGGCCGTATATGGCGGGGCGGGTGTCGACGCTAACCGGGAGCCTGTCGATCGGGATGCTGTCGTTGCTGCTGGTGACGCCGGTGACGTTGGCGTGTGCGGTTGCGGCGTACCGGTTGGCGCCTCGGGCGGAGGCTACACGGGAGGATCGCGCGAGGGCGGCTGGGGAGGTGGTCTGAGCTTTGCGATCCTCCCCCGCCAGGGGGAGGTGGCTGGCCCTTGCCAGACGGAGGGGGAGGAAAGAGAAACCTCTGTTGCGTGTCCTCCCCCTCCGTCACCTGCGGCGCCACCTCCCCCTGGCGGGGGAGGATCGAGCGGTTTGGTGGTCCGTGGCTTTCCGTTCGTGCTGAGCGAAGTCGCAGCACCTGCGCGCGGGGCTGGCCCTTCGACTTCGCTCAGGGCGAACGGGGAGGGGACAGGTTGGTGCGCGGGACCTGTGCTTCGATACGCGCCCTCGATACGCTTCTGCGAAGCTACTCGGTCGCTACTCGGCAAGAACGGGAAGGGTGTTACCCCGCCTGGAGCACCCCGCAGGCGATCCGCCCGCCGCTGTTGCCGGCCGGATCGGTCATCAGATCGTCCGGCCCCGCATGGACCACGAACGCTGAGCCGTCCGTGTCCATCAAGCCCGCCATCGTCGCGCCCGGGATCGTGATCCCGATCGTGCCGCGACCGTCGGTGCCGATGATCAAATTGGGCAAATCACCTTCGTGAGGCCCCTGTGGGTTCATGCTGCCGTGCTTCATGCCGGTCGGGTTCCAGTGGCCGCCCGCGGTCGTGAAGTCGGGGGCGTCGCAGCGGCCGACCATGTGGATGTGCGCGCCGTGCGTGCCGGGGGGCATCGCCTTGGCGTCGAGCGTGAAGCGGAGGCCACCCGCGACTTCGGTGGCGGTGGCGCGGCCGACGTCGGTGCCGGTCGCGGTCTGGAGCATGGCGGTGGCGCGCTGGCCGCCCGCAACCGGCGTGCCGGTGTCCATGCCGCTCTTATCGCAGGCGCTCAGGCCCATCGTCGCCGCGCCGAGCAGTGCCAGTGTCGCAGTCCGCATGTTGTCTCTCCCTGTTGATCTCTTGGCGAACCCTTCGCTGTCGCTCAGGTTCCACCCCCGGGTATCGAGCGCCGCGCGCGCGCGACGGGTTGGTACGTCGCGCCGGCGTGACCGGGATGGTCTTCGTACAGCATGAGAACGCATGACGGGAAGGGCGCGCTCGAGAGTGCGGCACGGGCAGCACCATCGCAAAGCCGACCCCGGCCGATTGGGATGTGTAGCAGGCAGCCGCGCGGTTCGGGCGGAATGGCCCGTAGCTGAACGTCGCTAACCTCTTACTCCGCCAGGCGAATGCAGCGACCTCCCCTGCGGGATATACCCGCGCCGATCCGTCCCAAATCAGGCCCCGCCGTCGCTTGATCTACATCTGTCATAAGATTGTCATCGTAAGGGCCGACTGCACCCCCATGGCTACCTCCACATTCGCACCCGACACGCTGATGGCTGATTCGAGCGCTCCATCGGCGCCGCGCACTGGTCCCAAGCTTGATCATTCGCTGCACCCGGCGGGGCGGTGGATCTTTCTGGCCGTCTTGATCGGCGGGCTTGCCTATGCCGGGTTCAGCATCGCGTTCGATACAGCCCAGGTCGGCGAGAGCCTGGCGGGCGGGGCGTTCGCGTTCCTCGCGCTCGCGCTGCTGATCGCGCTCGGGTTCGAGTTCGTGAACGGCTTCCACGATACCGCGAACGCGGTCGCCACCGTCATCTACACGCATTCGATGCCTGCGCCGCTTGCGGTCGTGTGGTCGGGGTTCTTCAACTTCCTCGGCGTGATGCTGTCGTCGGGCGCGGTGGCGTATTCGATCGTCACATTGTTGCCGGTCGACCTCATTCTCAACGTCGGCAGCGTCGGCGGGTTCGCAATGATCTTCGCGTTGCTGCTCGCGGCGATCGTGTGGAACCTCGCGACCTGGGCTGTCGGGCTGCCCAATTCGTCGAGCCATGCGCTGATCGGCTCGATCCTCGGTGTCGGTCTCGCCAACCAGCTCATGAACGGCGGCGCGGACGGCACATCCGGCGTCGATATGGCACAGGTCTGGAAGGTTCTTTCCGCGCTCGCGTTCAGCCCGATCGTCGGGTTCGTCGGCGCGCTGTTGCTGCTGCTCGTGATGAAGCGCTTCCTCCGCGACAAGGCGCTGTACGAGGCCCCCGAGGGCCAGACGCCGCCGCCGCGCGGCATCCGCGCGCTGCTGATCGGCACGTGCACCGCGGTCAGTTTCGCGCATGGCAGCAACGACGGGCAGAAGGGGATGGGGCTGATCATGCTCATCCTGATCGGCTGCGCGCCGACCGCCTATGCGCTCAACCGGACGATGCCCGAGAGCGCGACTCCGGCGTTCGTCCAGACCGCGCAGGCTGCGTCGGCGGCGTACCGCGCGCATGCCGATGGCGCACCGACCGACGTCGGCGCGGCGCGCGCGCAGGTCACGCAGGCGCTGAAGAGCAAGCATGTCGCGGACCCGGTCGTTTATGGCGCGCTGGCGACGTTGTCGGACGACGTGTCGAGCCGGATCGCGGGCTATGGCTCGCTCGGCAAGGTGCCCGCCGCGGCGACGCCGAACCTGCGCAACGACATGTATCTGGTGCTCGACACGACCAAGCTGATCGCCGCCGACAAGGCCGCGCAGGGTCGGTTTACCGCGCAGGAGATCACCACGCTCAAGAGCTATGATAGCGGGCTCGAGCAGGGCACGCGCTATATCCCGACCTGGGTGAAAGTCACCGTCGCGCTGGCGCTGGGCCTGGGCACGATGGTCGGGTGGAAGCGGATCGTCGTCACGGTGGGCGAGCGGATCGGCAAGACGCATCTGACCTATGGCATGGGCGCATCGGCCGAGCTGGTCGCGGCGTCGACCATCCTGCTGGCGGTGAACTTCGGGATGCCGGTGTCGACCACGCACATCCTGTCGTCGGGCGTTGCGGGTGCGAGCGTTGCCAATGGCGCCGGGCTGCAGCGGCGCACGGTGATGAACATGGCGCTGGCGTGGGTAATGACGCTGCCGGTGGCAATGCTGTTGTCGGGCGGGCTGTACTGGTTGCTGTTGATGCTGGCGCATACGCTGGGGTATTGAAACTACTCCCGTCATCCTGACGAAAGTCAGGATCCAGAGCCAAGCAAGGCAGCGCCCGTTACCCTGGATCCTGATTTTCGTCAGGATGACGGCGGTAAGTTGGGACGGGAACCCCCAGCCCGCCCTACGGGTTGCCGGGACCATGCGATTACGATGCTCGATCTGCGGCAACTGGGACTGGCTCCCGCGTGAGGACTGGTCCGAATGTAGCCACTGCCGCCTGATGGTGCGCGACGTGAGTGAGGTCGGCGAAGTGGCCCGCGACATCGTCGCCAGGCTCGAAAGCGGTGTCGTCGATCTGGAGCGCGAGCCTGCCGAGCGTTGGACGCTCGACCCGGCAGGATTGCGCAACGCGGCCTGGCGGTTCGGGTTCGAGGTCGAACCGACCGCCGACGCGCCAAACGCGATCCGCTTCCCGCACGACTACCGGCCTGCCCAGGCGGAGGCGGTCCCCGCGCAGACCGTGCCGCACGCCGTTGGCCTCGGCATCATTGCGCGTGCCGCCGACACCGCCGATCTCGTCGACATCGCAACATACTATCGCAGCGCGTTTGCCCGGATCGTCGTCCTCCTCGACGCTACGGCAGACGCTGCGCGCGAACTTGCTGCACGGCTTCCGTGGATCGAGGTCGCCCACCGCCCACTCGACGGCGATTTTGCTGCCCAGCGCAATCGGCTCCAGGACATGATGCAGACCTGCTGGGTATTGCAGATCGACACCGACGAACGCCCCGACGCCGCCTTGCTCGATGCGCTCGGCTGGCTGGTCGCGGCGGCGGATCGCGATGGGCTGCGTTCGCTGGGACTACCACGCCGCAACCTCGTCGACGGTGTGCAGTCTGCATCCTATCCGGACATCCAGTACCGCCTCAATCGCAGCGACATCCGTTTTGCCGGCCGGGTCCACGAACGCCCGGTCGTACCGTTCGTCGAGAGTTCGCTGGCGTTGGCCGGCGCGCTCGACCACCGGCTCGACGGCGAGCGGGTGCGCGAGCGGACGCGGATCTACGAAGCGATGTCGACCGGCGCGGGCAGGCCCGAGGACGAGGCGTTGCTGCTCGCCCCCTTCGATCCCGTAGCGGTGCGGTAGACCGCGATCGTCTGCGCGGCGAGCGTGTCGCGCGTAAACATCCCTGCGGCCCTGCGGCTCGCAGAGGCATAATGCGCGCGCAACACCGGGTCTTCGACCAGCCGCTGGATCTGCGTCGCGAGATCGTCCCCGGTGCAGGTCTTCGCGAGCAATCCGGCACCGCTCTTGCCAATGAACAGCCGCGCGCTAGGATCCTCCGCACAGGCGACGACCGGGCGCCCGAACATCATCGCCTCCTGATAGACCAGCCCGAAACTCTCGTACCGCGACGGCGCGACGATCACGTGCGCCGCCTCCATCAGGTCGTGCAACATGGCCTCGTCAACGCGGTGGTGGCAGGTCAACCGCGCACGCGCCGACGCCGGGATCGCACCGACGTCCTCCGCGCGTACGCCGACGATCGTCAGCCGGAAGTCGCCCATCCCGGCATCCGCGCGGCGCGACAGGATACGCAACGCCATGATCAGCGCGTCGAACCCCTTGCGGTGCTCGTCGCGGCCGACGAACAGCAGGTCGATCGGTTCGCCGAGCGGGTAGGTCGCCGCAGAGCCGCGCGCGACGATCTCGGGCGGCAGGCTGAGGCCGATCACCGCGTGCCGCGCGCCTTCGCCGGGGGCCGCGACGCCGTACAGAGCCGCGATCTTGTCGCCGTGAAGCTGCGTGTTCGAGATCAGCGCCTTGCTGAAGCGCGCGGCGATGCGTTCCGCCAGCATCGCCGCGCGCCGATCGAACCGGTCGCGCAGGCTCGTGACGGTTTCCGCCGAAGTTGCCGCCGGGGTGGAGTTGCGCGTCACCAGAGGTGCGGGGCCGGTAAGCGCGATCGCCAGACCGGGCGCGTACCAGTTGGTCGCCTCGACGATGTCGAACGGTGCGCGGCGGTGCTCGCGCGCAACCGCCCGGCGGAATATGAAAGGCGCCACGAGATGCCCGATCCCGGCGATCTTGCGCAGGCGCGCGGGCAGGGACCCTTCGCGCAAACCGCAGCCGAACACCGAAACCCGGCCGTCGCGGCTGTCTTCGCGCCTATCCATCGCAAATACTGTGACGTCATGACCCGCTTCTGCGAGCGACTGCGCAATCTCCCGCGCGGCGCGCGTAAGTCCGCTCTTTTCAGGGGGATACGCCCAGGTAAGTAGAGCAATCCTCACGATGCGTTGTCGCACGGCGACCGGCGTACCAAACAGAATGTATTAATCTGCGTCAATTCAAGGGTTTCGCGTTTCATCTGCCCGGAACTCGGCAACCCCGCGGGGGGTTCCTTGTGTGAATTCCAGATGAACGGGGGAAGGGTGTTCGTACTACATATCGCGTTACAGGGGTGTTTACGCGCAACCGACGTCGAATACGGACTCACCGCGGATACCGGGGGGCATATCCGCTATTTGCTCGATCTGGTCTCCGCCAGCGGTCGCAATCCGGTGATCGACCGCATGGAAATCGTGACCCGCGCCTTCCACCATATCGCCTATGCCGAATGCTATGCCGAACCGATCGAGACGATCGACGGCACCACGCGGATCGTCCGCCTGCCGACCGCATCGGATGCGTATCTGGTCAAGGAAGACCTGTGGACCGAGCATGACAGCCTGGTCGAGGCCCTGGTCGCGCATATCGCCACGCTCGACCGCACACCCGACGTCATGCACGCGCACTACGCCGATGCAGGGTTGGTCGCGGCGCGTGTCTCGGCGCGGACCGGCATTCCGTACGTGTTCACCGCGCACTCGCTGGGTCGGGTAAAGCTGGCCGCGTTCGATCGCGACTGTGCGGAGACTGCAGGGCTCGATCGCCGTATCGCGATCGAGGAAGAGACGATCGCCGGCGCCGCCGCGATCATTGCCTCCTCGCGCGACGAGGCCGAGGTCCAGTACGCCGATTATGCTGCCTATGATCCCGGTCGGATTCGCGTATTCGCGCCCGGCAGCGACCTGAAACAGTTTGCCAACTGCCGCACCGACGCACGCGTCGACGCGTTGATCGACCGGTTCCTCGACGACCCTTCCAAGCCGGTTATTCTCGCGATCGCGCGGCCTGTCACCAAGAAGAACCTCGCCGCGCTCGTTCACGCTTATGGCCGGTCGCCTGCGTTGCAGGCTGCGGCGAACCTCGTGATCCTGGCCGGGACGCGCGACGACAGCGCGACGCTCGAGCCCGAGATCCGCGACAACATCGCCGAACTGCTCCAGCTGATCGATCGCTACGACCTGTACGGCAAGGTCGCCTATCCCAAGCACCACCGCCCCGACGATATCGCTGCGGTGTATGCGCATGCCCGTACCCGACGCGGCATCTTCGTCAATCCGGCGCTCAACGAACCGTTCGGGCTCACCTTGCTCGAAGCGGCGGCCAGCGGGCTGCCGGTGGTTGCGACCGATA
Source organism: Sphingomonas sp. PP-F2F-A104-K0414 (assembly GCF_004340945.1). Classification (GTDB taxonomy): domain Bacteria; phylum Pseudomonadota; class Alphaproteobacteria; order Sphingomonadales; family Sphingomonadaceae; genus Sphingomonas. The sequence continues at coordinate 156,878 of NZ_SLYD01000004.1, read as the reverse complement.
GCGGTGGTCCCAACGACATCGTCGAGACCTGCGGCAACGGTATCCTCGTCGACCCGCGCTCCTCGACCGCGATTACCGATGCGATCGTCAAGATCCTCGACGATCCCGCACTCTGGTCGCGCTATTCAGCGGCGGGGTCGGTCGCGATCCGGGCGTATGACTGGGACCGCCACGTACAGCTTTACGTGGGCCTGCTCGAGGAGGTCGTCGGCGCCTCCGCGGTTCCGCTCGCTGAGCGCGACCCGGCGTTGTTGCTGGTTTCGGACATCGACGGGACGCTGATCGGTTGCGCGCAAGGCGTCGGCGATTTCGCAGCGTGGCATGCGGCGCAGACTGAAGTTGCGTTCGCGATCGCCACCGGGCGCAGCTTTCACAGCGCGATGGCGGTGCTCGGCCAGCACGACGCGCCACGCCCCGAGATCCTGATTACGTCGGTCGGCTCGGAGATCTATTACCGGACGGTGCGCGGTGCGGTATACGACCGTGACACCGAATGGGACGGGATCATCGCTGCTGGATGGGATCGCGACGCGGTTGCCGCGCTGATCGGCCAACACGCCGGACTGACTCCGCAAAGCCCGCTCGAACAACGCCGGTTCAAGCTCAGCTATTTCGCTGACGGCGACGTGGCGGCGGCCGAACGCGTGCGCGCGCTACTGGCGGAACACGGCCATAGCTGCTCGATCATCCAGAGCCACGGCCGCTATCTCGACGTCCTACCGCACGCGGCATCGAAGGGGACGGCGGTCGAGCATGTCCGCCGCCGCCTCGGCCTCGAACCGCGTCAGGTGATCGTCGCGGGCGACAGCGGCAACGATATCGAGATGCTGCGCTCGTCGCGCCACGCGATCATCGTCGGCAATTATTCGGATGGCCTCGGCACGCGTGCCGACCTCGCGCATGGCTATGTCGCGGTCGGCCATCATGCGCGCGGGGTGATCGAAGGCGTGGCGTATTTCCGCGCCGCGGCCGAACAGTCGGAGTCGCTCACCGCGGCACGGAAGCAGGCCTCGTGAGCGTCAGCGTCCTCACGCTCGTCCGCGGGCGTCGCGCGCATTTGGCGAACCTGATTGCCGGGTTGAACGCGTCGCGGCGCAAGCCCGACGAACTGGTGATCGCCTATATGCAGCCAGCGGCGCATATCGATCTACCCTCGACCGGCTTTCCGATCCGGGAGGTGTTCGTATCAGGCGACGCGATGCCGCTTGCCGCGGCGCGCAATCGTGCGGCGGCGGCGGCATCAGGCAAGCAACTTATCTTCCTCGACGTCGATTGCGTGCCGTCACCGACCTTGGTCGAACGCTATGTCGAGACGGGATCGGAGCCAGGCGGCATTCGGTTGGGAGAGGTTCTGTATCTTCCCGCTGGCGCGATCACGGACAGTATCGATTTCGTTGCGCTTGACCGGATCGGCAAGCGCCACCCCGACAAGCCGCCGATCGCTCTCGACGAGATCCGTCCGACACCCACGCATGGCGAACTCTGGGGCTTGTCGTTTGGGATTTCCGCCGCGGACTGGACGCGAGCCGGGGGGATGGACGAACGCTATGTCGGCTATGGCGGGGAGGAGACGGACTTCGCCGCACGACTGGAGCGCGCGGGCGTCGCAATGTGGTGGGTTGGAGGCGCGCGCGCGTATCATCAGCACCACATCGTCCACACGCCGGCCTATCAGCATTTCGACGCGATCATCCGCAATGCGCGGTTGTTTCGGGCGACATGGGGGCGGTGGTGCATGCAATATTGGCTCGGGCAGTTCGCGGAGAATGGTCTGATCGCGTGGGATGCGGATGCGATCACGGTCTTGCGCCAGCCGACCGAGGCGGAAATGATTGCGTCGAAGATGCCACCGGAGACGCTGTTCAGCTGAGGCCGGGTGCCTACCCGACTTTACGCGTGTAGGTCGTGAATACTCTCTTTGCCGACATCAGCCTATGCTGCCTCTGCCTGTCCTGTTCCCGCTACGCATCTTCCGCTTTCCGGCATGTCCCCAATTTCGTTACCCCAGCGAGAGATGGAGTCGCCCGTGAGACGGCCGGCGGGAGCCCCATGATGAGATCCCAGCTTTCGCTGGGATGACGCGTGGAGCGAGGGCTAGAAGGCGTCTCACTTTCGATCCTCCCCCGCCGGGGGCGGGGCTGGAACGTGCTTACCCCGCGGCCCACAAAGAAACCGCCAGCCCTTCCAGATACTCAGCCGCCACTTTCGCCGCGTCGTCGTCGTAAAGTTCGGCTAGTGCCGCCGGATCGAGTGCCTTGGCCGCATCGAGGATCCCGCGCCATGGTGCCAGCGCGCCTGGCCACGCCGGAAGCGCAACCGCCGCACCCAGTTCCGCAAGTCGCTCTGCCTTGCGCGTCTGCTCACCGAAATACCGCCATTCGGGCGCGCAAACATAAGGCCGCCCAACGCGCGCGATCTCGTGCACCGTGTTGTCGCCCGCCGACGCGATCACCACGTCCGCCGCGGCGATGTGGTCGGTCACGCCCGGTACCCAGCCGAGCTCGACGAGATTGCCGAAATCGGTTTCGTGTCCCTCGCGGTGGACCGGCCCCAGCACCAGCCACAGCGCATCCGGCACCGCCCGCGCCGCCATCGTCAGCGGCGCATAGGGTGTGCCCGCGCCGCCGCCGCCGGTGAGTACGACGATAATCTCCTGGTTTGGATCAAGGCCGAGTTTCGCACGCGCTTCGGCCTTGGTCGGGACCGGATCGACGGTCGTGCATAGGCCGCCCGCGTAACACGTCTTCGCGCGAACCCAGTCGGGCGTGTCGCCCTGCTCGAGCGCTTCGCCGAACGGCGCGAGCAGGCCGACACTCGCCTGATAGGCGCCGAGATGCCCGGGATCGAGCCGGTCGCCGTGCATCCGGATGCTGATCGCCGGGACGCTGGCGATCCGCGCAAGCAACGCGATCTCTGCGGAGACGTCGACCACGAACAGCGCCGGATCGACGTCGTCGAGATGGTCGATGATCGTCCGCATCGTGGCCCGCGTCTTCGCCACCCCGAGCGGGACGCAGTGCATCACCTCGGGCGTGGCCTGTGCGAACAGCCCCGGGGTCGGCACGGGCGCGCCGATCATGTCGGGCAGCGCCGCGATCGCGATCGGCCGCTCGAACCCGTCGAACAGCGACGGCTTGGCGGTCAGGATCGTCACTGCGCGCTCGGGCGGCAGTTCGCGGATGATCGCCATCGCGCGGTTCGCATGGCCGCGGCCCTGGTGATGGATGAAGAACGTGATCGGCTGGCTCATGCCGATTGCTGTACCGGAGCCACGCGCGAAGGCGATTGATGTCGATCAGCATAGTCGGCGCTCAAGCCGAACGCCGCCTCGATCTCGGGATCGAGCCAGGTGGCGATATGCGCCGCATCCGCTGCTGCGAGATCGGGATAGGCTGTCGGCACATAGGGCGCGTAGCCTTGTCCCTTGTAGCTGGTGATCGGCACGAACTGTGGATGGTGCGCCAAGCCTGCTGCCGCCGCCAACGCGCTCACGAATGCCGCCGGATCGCGCGCGAACGCGTCATAGCCGAGCAGCGCGACGTTGTGCGCGCGGTTGGTCAGCGACGACCAATGGCGCAGCTTGGCGGTCCGCTTGGCAATGCAATTGGCAAAGCGTTCGCCGGTCTCGGGATCGCGTTCGTGCAGCATCTCGTCGCCATGCATCGGATGGCCGGGCTCGATATGCCCGAAATGATCGTCCCAATAACTATGCCAGTCGCTGCGGATGAACGCGTCGAAGGGCTTGGCCTTCAGCTCGGGGTGCGCATGCCAAGGCTGGCGGTGGAGACTGCGCGCCCAATCATACGCATCGCGCGCCACGACCAGCACCAGCGTATCCTTCACGAACAGCGTCTGCGGCGGTACGAACCAATGCTTGAACCCGAACGCCTCGGTGATCTCGACGCCGGGCATGTTCGCCTCGATCGCGCGCGTGACGAGGTTGGTCCCGCTGCACCGCTGGCCATAGATCTGGACGCGCGTGATCGGTACGTCGCCACGCCGCAGGATTCGCAGGCCCGGCAAGGGCTGCAACCAGTTCAAGGACTTGGCGGGCGATGGGGGCGATATCGACATGGCAGCATGCCGCTAGCCCCGCGTCGGGTAACGTACAATGACATCGTTTAGTCGCCGCGCGCGAATGCATCGCGCGGGGGCGCCGTGGCTAAAGCCCGATCGCGAGTCTCAGCGTGATCGCCCGCGGTCGGATCGGAACGGTCTGCGTGGTCGTCGCCAGCGTGAAGGGATTGCCGAACCCGAAGCTGTTGCCGCGTCCATCGAGGAGATTGTCGATCGCGATCGACCAGTGTCGTGGTCCGTCGTCGAGCGTCGCGCCCGCGCCGATCGTGGCATAATCGCCCGCCGGCCGATCGAGCAGGGGATCGAAGCTCAACCGCGTCTGGCCGATATACCGCGCCGTGACATATCCGCTCGCCGGCATCCCGATCAGCGAGAACCGTCGCGTGATCCCCAGCCGCGCGGAATAATCGGGTACGACCGGCAGGCGACGATCGTCCTGCCCGGCGCGATCATAGGCGCGATCGTTGGCGGGTGACGTCAGTCGCGCGCGCTGGATCGTGGTGCCGAAGTCGATCGTGTAGGGCCGTGCGTCGAACCGTCCGCCGAACTCGACGCCGTAGTTTGTGGCATTCCCCGCATCGACCGTGCCGAACAACCCGTCAGATCCGACGACGTCGCTGCGAAGATGCTCCCAGAACGATCCGAAGATCGCGCCGCTGAGGCTGAGCCGATCGTCGAGGCCGTGGATGCGCCACCCCATCTCGATGCTCTGCAACTCATCGCCGGGGATGCGTTGCTCGGTGCTGATCGATGCCCGGGTGACACCGGCGGGACGGATCGCGCTGGCGTAACGTAGCCAGATCAGTCCGACGTCGTCGCGGTGCCAGCTGAGTGTGCCGCTCGGCGTGACGCCCAGCTTGGTGGTGCTCTGGTCGTCGGGACCTTGCTGTTCGATGTCGTTCACCGTCACGAAGCCGCGCAGACCGATCTTCAGGTCGAGCGTCGACGACAGACGTTGCGTGCCCTCGGCGAACACCGCCGCTTCGAACACCGCCTCCTTGTCGTCGCGCGCGATCACGGAGTTGGCGTCGGATTCGAAGCGGCCTTTCAGGCGGGTGGTCGCATGCAGGATCGACGCGCCGACGATCCATGGGTGGCGTGCGGTCGGATCGCTCAACCGGACCTCCTGCGTCACCAGCCGGATCGCGCGGTCCTCGACATAGGCAACCGGTGCGGTCGTGCCGAGCGCAGCGGCCATGACGCTCGCATCATAGGTGCTGCCGAATTCATGCGACACGATCGAGGTGGTCGATTGCGCGTCGAGGCTGCCGATCGGGCCGTGGATATCGAGCGACCCGGACAGGAAATCATTGTCCTGCGGCTCGGCGATCGCCGTCGCGCGCGATAGCCCGCTGGTCGCATATTGGCTGTCGCGCGCATCGATCCGCTGGCCGATGCCGCTCATGGTCGCAGTCCAACCATCGCCGATCGCCCACCGCAGCGCTGCGCGGCCCCCGCTGCGCGCGGTGCGGTTGACGTTGCGCGTGTTGCGGCCGGTGTCGTCGATCCAGCCGGGCATGGTCTCGGTCCAGCCCGACGCACGCAACGCCAACGTCCCAGTCACGATCGGCAGGTTGAGCGTGGCGTCGAGCGCACCACCGAATGCGCCATTGTTGATACCTGTCGCCTCGCCCGCGACGTTGCCCGAGACCTCGTCGAGATCGGGTGCGGTCGTGACGATCCGGATCACGCCGCCTAGCGCACCGGTGCCGTAGAGCGTGCCCTGCGGTCCTCGTAAAATCTCGATGTGGTCGATATCGACCATCCGGAGGTCGGGATCGGGCGAGGAATAGCCGATCCGCGCATCGTCGAGATACAGGCTGACCAGCGACTGGCTGGTGCCGTTGAACGCACTGTCGGCGACTCCGCGCAGGAACACGCGGTCGCGGCCGGGGCCGAGATTGGTCGAGAAGGCACCATCGGTGGTCGCGAGCAGATCGACCAGACCGCGCTTGCCGGCGAGCCGGTCGAGCGCGGGGCCGCCGAGGATGGTGATCGACGCGGGCAGGTCGGACAGGCGTTCGTCGCGCTTGCTGGCGGTGACGATGATGTCGCCGCCCTCGACGATCGGCGGTGCGACCGGTCGAACGCCGGGCTTGCGCGGAGGCAGGGGCTCGATCCGCCACGTCATGGCATCGACGCGGACCGCGCGCAGGCGCGTTCCCGCGAGCAGTCTTTTCAGCGCCTGCGCGACGTCGTTGGCGCGCGTGATCTTGCGGGCCGGCGCATCGGGCAGCTCGCCGGCCATGCCGATCGAGATGCCGGTCTGGCGGGCGAGCGAATCGAGCGCGGTCTTCAGCGATCCGGCGGGGATGACGATCGTGCGCGCGGGGTCAGCGTGGGCCGGTGCGCTCGATATGGACGACACCATCAGCGCGGTGCAGGCGTAGCGGCAGCACCGCGCGAAGCTGATCGAGAAGCCGCGAGCCGTCGCCAATCGTCAAAACCCCGGAAAAAACGAGCCCGGCGGCGGACGGATCGACCACCAGCGGGGTCCGTGCATACCGCGATATATCGGCGACAACCAGCGGCAACGGCGCGCCGTCATAGTCCAGCCGCCCATCGGTCCAGTCCGCGACCGACGTCGGTGCGACCGTCCGGCGTGCGGCGATCCCGGTGGCAGGATCGATGTCGAGCCGCTGGCCGGCGGTCAATGTGGTCGACGTGCTGCCATCATCGACATGCGGCGCGACGCTGACGCTGCCCTCGGCGACCGCGACCGAGATCCGTCCCTGCGCATTGACGACCGCAAAGCGCGTGCCGACGTCGCGGATGTCATAACCGCCCGCGCGGACGATCAACGTCCGCGATGGATCGTGGCGCACGGAAAAGCTTGCCGCGCCGTCCGCGATCTCGATCAGCGGGGTCGTGCCCCCCGACACCGACACCCGCGACCCACGATCGAGCCGCATCGCGCTGCCATCGGCGAGCGTGACTGCGCGGGTGTTACCGGCGTCGGTCGCATAGGTCTGCACGCTGGCATCGGAGCCGCTGAGCGTCGGCCCGATCAGCAGCAACGCCAGACCTGCGGCAAGCGCGCCGCCGGTACCGGTCGCCATCCACCGCCAGCGGGTCGAGCGCGCTGGCGGGGCATGATCGGAAACGCCGTCGTCGTTCGCCGGCAGCAACGCGGCGATCGCGGGGGCCGCGGCGGCGATCTCGGCATCGAGCAGCGCGATCGAATCATAGGCGGCGCGGTGCGACGGATCGGCGTCGAGCCAGTCGCCGAAGCCCGCCCAGTCCATGTCGGGCGCATCGATCCGCGCGTGCCAGGTGGCCGCTGCGTCGATCGGATCCTGGGTCGTTGCATCCATCACGGCACCCTCGTTCCGAGCGGATGCCCCCCGCTCGCATCATAGACGCCACCAGGCGCAAGCCACCGCAGTCCGGCGCGAAAATCAATCATTTAGCGCCTTTCTGAGATGGCGGAGCGCGACCGCGATATGCTTTTCGACCGCGCTGCGGCTGATCCCGAATTCGGCGGCGACTTCGGCATGCGACAGACCGTCGATCTTGTGGCGGCGAAACACGCGCATCGCGCCCTCGGGCGGACCCGCGAGCGCGGTGGCGAGTTGCGCTATTCGCTGGCGTCCGGCGACCGCGTCGAACGCCGAGGGCGCGTCGTCGATCGCCTCAGCGCCTGCGACCAGCCCCTCGGTAACCGTCGTTGTCGACTCCACATAGCCACTGTCGCGCCGCGCTCGCCGACCGTTCGCCCGCACGCGGTCGAGGACGATGTTCATGCCGATCCGGTGGAGATAAGCGAGCGGATTGGCGATTGGCCCCGTTATTGGCTGAGCGATATGCAGCCAGATTTCCTGCACGACGTCCTCGGCTTCGGCGATGCTACCCGTCCGCCCGGTGAAGAACCGGACGAGCTGCGGGCGATGCGCCGCAAGTACCGCCGACAGACCGGCAGGCTGAAGAGGATCCGAGTCGGCTACGACGTCGCTCCGAATGTCATGCCCCGTTCGAACATGGTTGCTCTCTAGCGCCTTGCCGGATCGGAAGTCGCGTTTGAAATGGTGGGTGACGCAGGGGTCGGCACCGAACCGTCTTCCCCGGAAAGGGGCGGGGCGTCAGACTGCGGCACCGTAAAGTCATGCGATACCCGGCAAAAAACACTATACCCCGGCTCAAAGAGGAGCAGGACATGACGCACAGGGACGCGCTGGCGAAGGTGCCCGCGGTGACGCTGGGGTTCTGGATCGTCAAGATCCTCGCCACCACGTTCGGCGAGACCGCGGGCGATACCGTCAGCATGTCGATGAACCTCGGCTATCTGATCGGCACCGCGATCTTCCTCGCGATCCTGATCGTGCTGGTCTGGCGACAGATCGCCGCGCACCGCTATTACCCGCTGCTATACTGGGTGACGATCATCGCCTCGACCACCGCGGGCACGACGATGGCGGACTTCGCGACGCGCTCGCTCGGGATCGGTTATGCGGGTGGGTCTGCGCTGCTGTTCGCCTGCGTGGTCGCGGCGCTGGCGGTGTGGCGGTCGGTGCTGGGATCGGTCGCGGTCGAGACCGTCCACGAACCGCGCGCGGAACTGTTCTACTGGATTACGATCACCTTTTCGCAGACGCTCGGCACCGCGCTGGGCGACTGGACCGCGGATACCGGCGGGCTGGGCTATGGTGGCGCGGCGGTGATCTTCGGCGCGATGCTGGTGGGGATCGCGGCGCTGTACGCATGGACCGCGGTCGACCGTGTCCTGCTGTTCTGGAGCGCCTTCATCCTGACACGCCCACTGGGCGCGGCGGTCGGCGATTTCCTCGACAAGCCGGTCGATCATGGCGGGCTCGCGTTCAGCCGGCCGCTGGCGTCGGCGGGCCTGGCGGTGGCGATCGTCGTACTGGTGCTCGCACTGCCGTCGCAGCGTACGCGTATCAGCCTCGGCGCAACCCGCTGATCATCCGCCACGCCAGGATGATCGCGACCGCGACCAGCAGCAACGCCGCAGCCACGAACGACAGATAGAAGAGCGGCGCGCGCCACGGGGACGTCGCGACGGTCTGCGGCGTGTCGAGCCCGCGGTCCTGCTCGATCCGCGTCGGTCGCGTGGTCGGTGTGACGAAACGGGACGTGTCGTTGATGATGAAGGCAGGTGGCGCAATCGCGGTCATCGTCCTGATCCTTGCTGATACCGTCGTGTGTGATCGATCGCGGTGTCGTTGCCTGCCCCGTAGAGCGCGAGCAGTGCGTCGAAATGATCGTCCATCGTCCGGACCGGGCGGCGGCGCTGTGGCGAGGTCTCGATCGTGCCGGCGACCGCTAGGATCGCCTCGGCGGCATCCTGCGCATCGCCCGAGCGGTACAGGGCGCCGTCGTTCGCGCAGGCGAGATCGGCCGCCCCGCCGCGGTCGGGGGCGATCAGCGTCAGCCCCGACGCGATCGCCTCCGCCGCGACGAAGCAGAACGTCTCCGCCTCGCAGCCATGGATCAGCGCGTCGGCGCTCGCCATCAGGCGGGCGAGCGCGCCGCGATCGCGGACCGGTTCGAGCAGGCGGACGTGCGGATTGTCGCCGATCGCGTCGATCACCCGGCGTTGCCGCGCACCGCCGCCGATGATCAGCAGCCCGACCGGCGCCTGCGTCCCGGCGATAGCAGCGGCCTGCGCGACCATGTCCCAGCGCTTTTCGGGGGCATGGCGACCGACGCCGATCAGCAGCAGCGCATCCTCGCCGAGTCCGCACAGCGCGAGCATCTCGCGGCGCAGCTCGGGATCGCGCAGCAGCGGCGAGAACTGGCCCGGCTCGACGCCCATCGGATCGGTCGTGACTTTGCGCAGACCGCCGTCGCGCAGGCGTTGCGTCAGGCTTTCGCTCGCGCTGACGATATGATCGAACTGCGCATCGAGCCGCCGCAGATGCCGCCAATACCAGTCGAACGCGCGATCGATCGCCTGCGTCGAGGCGACGTTGCCGAACCAGCGATAGGCATAGGCGGATAGCGGGTCGGCATGCGCGATCAGCGACAGCCGCGCGTGCGATCCCGACCGCGTCCGCCAGTCCGCGACCATCGAGGCGCTGCGCCACGGCGACGACACTTCGACGACATCTGCATCCTCTTCGTCGAGCATCGCGTGCAGCGCCTCGCGATCGGCGAAATAGCGATAGGAGCGGTCGAGCGGAAAGCGCGGCGAGCGCAGCCAGCGGACCCGCGCATTGGGGCCACGCTGCTCCTCGCGATCCTCTTCGCCGGGCGCGATCACGACGATCTCGTGACCGCGGTCGGCGAGCGCGACCAGTTTCCGGTCGATATAGGTCCGCACTCCGCCGCCGGTCGGGGTGTAGAACGCGCAGACGTCGACGATCTTCATGCCGCCATCGCCAACGGGACTGGCTCGGCGACCAGATCGGCATAGCGCGACACCGTGCGGCGTTCGGCGAGCGTGCGGAGCGTGCGGTCGATGCTGGTCAGCAACGACTCCTTGGTGACGTCGCCGGGATGGACCGCGACACGCATCGTCGGCATCCAGTCGGGCATCGTGCGCGCGATCGCAGCGACCGCGAGCGAACTGGCGGTACGCGCCGGCGAGCGGCTGGCCCAAGTCACCACAGGGCCGCGCGCGACGATTTCCCCCGTCCGCGGCTGCCAGACACGGAAATGATCCTCGGCAAGCGCGAAGTCGCAGGCTTTCAGGGCAGCATGCGCGCCCGGACCATAGAGCCAGGCGGGGGCGATGAACCCGGCGACCGGGCGGCCGATCGCCTGTTCGACCATATCGCGGCCGGCGCGCATCCGGAGTTCCGCCTCGACCGCATCGAGCCCGAGAAATTCGCCTTCGCCCGCGGTCATGTAGCGCGCCTTCAACGCGCTGGCGCCGACCCGGTGTGCGCTCGTATCGCGGTGGAACCAGCCGTGGAGGAACATCTCGACGCCCGCATCCGCCCAGTCGCGCAGCCGGCGGACGAACGCCGGCGACTGGTCGATCCGCGCGCTGCCCCAGTGATCGGGCACCACCAGCATCGCAAACCGCGGCCCGCCCAGGATCGCCTCGATCCGCTCGGCGAGCATCGCGATCGGCAGCGCGAAAGTCGGCGAGACGTCATGAATCGACACGACCAGGCGCTTGTCGGGAGGGGGCGCCCGCAACGGGGCCGGATCGGCGAATTCGGTCTGTACCATCGTATAGCTCTCGTTCGTCATGGCATCGCTGTTGACGGGACGGCACCGCGGATCTGCGTCCGCAGTCCTCACGCCGTGTGTGGCAAAAATTTATTTCACCGCAGCGACAGCCAGGGCTGCGGGGGGCCGCGAACGGCGGCGTCGTTGGGCCATGATCACGGTTTGCATGCCCGTCTCCCGTCCCGCCGATGCGCGATCCGCGAGACTTCCCAGACCCCGTATCGTTCGAAGGAGCGCTGCATGAACGACATGCCGCTGACGATGACACCGTTGACGCGCGTGCAACTGCCGCAGTTGACGCCGACGACCGTCCGCAAGAATTTCCTCGGCCGCTGGCTCGCGCCGTTATTGTCCGCCGCGATCCTGATCGCCGCCTTGTGGCAGCTGCGCGGGATCGACGTTCGCGAGATGCTGCGGATGGTGCCGCACTCGCCACTGTTCTGGACGATCTTCGCGCTCGGCTATCTGGTGACGCCGTTCAGCGAATGGGTGATCTATCGTCGCCTCTGGCAGCTCCCGCCCAGCGGAATCCTCGCGCTGCTACGCAAGCGGATCAGCAACGAGATCGTGCTCGGCTATTCGGGCGAGCTGTATTTCTACGGCTGGGCGCGGAAACACGCGACGATGGTCGGCACGCCGTTCGGCGCGATCAAGGACGTCTCGATCCTGTCCGCGGTGGTCGCCAACGTCTGCACCTTGGCGTTGGCCGTGGTCAGTTGGCAGGCGCTCGGCGCGCTGCATCTTGGCACCGATGCCAAGGTGATGACGATATCGGCGGCCAGCATGGCGATTCCGTCGCTCGTCACGCTCGTCCTGCGCAAGAAGCTGCTGACCCTGCCGCGCCCCGAACTGAGCCGGATCGCGGTCATCCATTTCCTTCGGATCGTCGCGACCACGCTGTTCGCCGCATTGCTGTGGGCGGCGGTGATGCCGGCCGCGCCGCTCGCCTGGTGGCTGGCGCTCGCGACGCTGCGCCTGCTCGTGTCGCGGCTGCCGCTGCTGCCCAGCAAGGACATCGTGTTCGCCGGGCTGGTCGCGTTCACCGTCGGGCGGACGTCGGACGTGACCGCGGTGCTGACGATGATCGCCGGCCTCTGGCTCATCACCCATCTGCTGCTCGGCGCCGCGCTGACCGCCGTCGAACTCGTGACCATGGAGCGTACCAAGTGATCCTGCTTGCCCTGCTGGCCCTAACCGCGACGCCGCCCTCGACCCCGGCGCTGGGCACTGCCGAAGCGCGTTGTCGCCCGCATGAGCAAGGGCCGGCGCTGATCGTCGACGTCGATGGTCTCAAGGATCGCGTCGGCGTGCTGCGTGCCGAACTCTACCCCGCGAAGGACGGCGATTTTCTCGCCGACGACAATGTGCTGATCGGACAGGGCAAGGTATTCCGCCGCGCGGTGCTCACCGTGCCTGCCGCAGGAACCGTGTCGCTGTGCCTGCGCGTGCCCACGCCGGGCGCGTATGCGCTGAGCGTCGTTCATGCGCGCGACGGCGGGCACGGGTTCAGCCTGCTGCACGACGGCATCGGTTTTGCGAGCAACCCCCGGCTCGGCCATTCGAAGCCGCATGCCGATCAGGCGACGGTCGTCGTCCATGACGGCCTGACCACCACGCATGTCGTGATGAACTATCGCAGCGGGCTGTTCTCGTTCGCGCCGCTCAAGCGCTAGCCGCGCCGCTTTTTCTACCTGTCTTCAAGAGGACGATATCATGCTTCGATATCTGATGGTGGCCGCTGCCGCCGTAACGCTGACCATCGCTCCCGCCGCCGCCATCCCGGCGGCGCACGACATCACGTTGATGACCTATAACGTGCACGGTCTGCCCTGGCCGATCGTCGAGGACCGCTCGACCGAATTGCAGGCGATCGGCGACCAATTGAAGGTCATGCGCGAGCGGCATGTCCAGCCTAGCATCGTCGCGGTGCAGGAGGCTTTCGTGCCCGAGGCCAAGGCGATCGGCCGGACCGCGGGCTATCGCTACGTCGCGTTCGGTCCCGCCGAGGATGCGGACGGCGCACGCGCCCCCGGCGACGACGGCTTCGTCGCGGATGGCAGCAGATTGGTCGGCGAGCGTCTCGGCAAGCATGTCGACAGCGGACTGGCGATCTTCTCCGACTATCCGATCCTCGCGGTCCGCCGGATGGCCTACCCGGTATGTGCCGGTTACGACTGCCTCGCCAACAAGGGCGCGCTGGCGGCGCTGATCGCGGTGCCCGGCATTGCCACGCCGATCCTGGTGGTCGACACGCATCTGAATTCGAACGGCGCATCGGGCGCCCCCAACGCGAGGGCGATCTACGCCTATCGCCGGCAGCTCGACCTACTCTCGCGCTTCATCGCCTCGATGGGCGCGGGCGATCGGCCGGTGCTCGTGGCGGGGGATTTCAACGTTGGGCGCGATCTGGCGCGGCGCGCGCATTTCGATCTGCGAATGTTCGGGGGGAACGACTTCCTCCAGGCGGCTGCCGTGACATGCCGAACCGCGCCTGCGTGTCCAATTGCCGAGCCGCTGGCGATGGCGGAGTCGCTCGGCCGGGCGAAGGACTGGCTGATGTACCGCTCGTCGCCAACCGTCGGGATCACGCCGATCGCCTTGGCAGCCCCGTTCGGCCGTCGCGCGGATGGCTCGATGCTGTCGGATCACATCGGCATCGTCGCGCAATACCGGATCGAACGGCGCTTGGTGCCGCAGGCCACGGTAATGACCACCGCGAGCCGCTAGGCCGGGGGTTCAGCCGGCCCTGAGCCACTGGCGCAGTACGGCGGTGACCTCGCCCGGGCGTTCGAGCGGCGCAAGGTGGCCGCAGGCACGCAACAGATGGAATCGCGCCTCGGGAATTTGCAGCGAGAGCGACAGCGCGTCGTCGGGTGAGCAGATCCGGTCACGATCGCCGACCGCGACCAGGGTCGGGACATGGATCGCAGCGATCGCCTCGCTGATGTCCGGCCGAGCGAGCAGCGCACGCTGCTGGCGTTCGAACACCACCGGGCCGACGCGGTCCGCCATCGCCTGCGCGGGGCCACTGACGATCGTGCTCAGCAGCGGATCGGCGTGCGGGGCGGTGGCGAGCATGCCCTGTCCCGCGACGGTGCGGGGCCGGACGTCCATCGATGCGCGCGTGCCGAACAGCGCGATTCGCTCGATCCGATCGGGCGCCTGGCGGACCATCTCCATCGCGACGTAGCCGCCGAGGCTGACGCCCGCGACAGCGAACCGTGGCGGTGCGCTGGCGAGAACACGCGCGGCCATTTCGGACAGTGTATCGTCCCGGGAAAGGTCGCCGAACTCGACTTGTGCGATTCCGGCGAGATCTACGATCTGGCGGGCCCATAATTGCCCGTCGCAGCCCATCGCGGGGAGCAGCATCAGCGGTGTACGCGGTCGGACCATGCGAAATCTCCGGTAGCGGCGGGTTGCGGGGATGCTCACCTCAGGCGACGAACGGGAAGGCGAGCGCGATCATGCCGACGATCGTCATCACCACACAGACCGCGATCGCGGGCACGAGCGTGAAGCGCTGGTGATCGGCGAGGTCGATCCCGACCAGGCTGACCAGCAGGTAGGTCGACGGCACCAGCGGGCTGAGCAGGTGGACCGGCTGGCCCATCAGCGACGCGCGGGCAATCGCCTCGGGCGCGACGCCGTAATGCGCGCCGGCCTCGGCGAGGATCGGCAGCATCCCGAAATAGAACGCGTCGTTCGAGATGAAGAAGGTGAACGGCATGCTCAGCACCGCGGTGATCGGTGCCATGTACGGCCCGAGCGCGGGCGGGATCACGCCGACCACCGCCTTGCTCATCGCCTCGACCATGCCGGTGCCGCCAAGGATCCCGGTGAAGATCCCCGCCGCAAAGATCAACGACACCACCGCCAGCACGTTGCCGGCGTGCGCGGAAATGCGCTCCTTCTGGTCGGCGACGCCGGGATAGTTGACGATCATCGCGATCGCGAACGCCAGCATCATTAGCACCGACAGCGGGAGAATGCCCCAGACCAGCAACGTCAGCAGCGTGATGACGAGCGCGGCGTTGAACCAGATCAGCTTGGGACGGCGTGCCTCGGGATATTGCGAGACGGCCATGCCGGTGAACTCTGTGTCCGCGGTGATCCCCGCTTCACCCATCCGGACGCGCTCCTTGCGGCCGAAATACACCGCGAGACCGATCAGGAAGGCGAGGCCGGCGATCATGCCGGGGATCAGCGGCAGGAACAGCGTCGCGGGATCGAGCTTCAGTGCGCTGGCGGCGCGCGCGGTCGGCCCGCCCCACGGCGTCAGGTTCATGATCCCGCTCGTCGTCATCAACAGGCAGACCAGGTACAGCCGGTTCATGTTGAAGCGCTTGTAGAGCGGCAGCAGCGCGGCGATCGTGATGATGTAGGTGGTCGACCCATCACCATCGAGGCTGACGAGCGCGCACAGCACCACGGTGCCGATCAAGATCCGCATCGGATCGCCATGGACCATCCGGATCAGCCGCCCGACCAGCGGATCGAACAGGCCCGTGTCGGTCATCGTCGAGAAGAACAGGATCGCGAACAACAGCATGACGCCGGTCGGCGCGAGGTTCTTGATGCCGTCGATCATCATCGGGCCGAGGCCCGCGGCCTCACCCGCGAACACGCCGAAGATCGACGGAATCACGATGAGCGCGACCAGCGGCGTCATCTTCTTGGTCATGATCAACGTCATGAACGTGGCGACCATCAGGAAGCCGAGCAGGGCAAGGTTCATCGCATCGTCCTAGGAAAGGGCGTGAATAGGGGGGTGGGGGTGGCAGACGTCGTCGCAGTTACTGTCGCGGGGGCCGCCACGAACACTCCGTCATCCTGACGAAAGTCAGGACCCAGAGCCACGCAGCGCTGCGCCCTGTAACCCTGGGTCCTGACTTTCGTCAGGATGACGGGAGGCGGGATACTGCTTGCAGCGCTAAAAACAGGACCAGCAGCCAGCATCAGAACGTAACCCCGACGCGGGCGCTGAGGGTTTGGCCGCTGTCGTTGCCGACATAGTCGCCGGCGCGGTTGTCGGTGTTCCACTGGATCGCGTTCACCTGGAAACGGGTGAAGCTGTTCAGGTACCAGTTGACGCCGACGGTCGCCGCCCAGCCGTCGCCGCCGGTCAGCAGATTGTCGAAATCGAGGCTCTCGTAGCGTGCGGTCAGCTCGATCGCGCCGACTCCGCCGTCGAATGTCGGCTTCAACACCTTGGGCTGGCCGAAGCTGCCGAGGCGCGGGTTGTACGGCGGCAGGTCGCCGGTCAGGAACAGACCGCCCGAAACGCTCCACGCCTTGCTGACGAAATCGGGACGCCCGCCGTCGAGCCGCGCGTTGCGGCGGCCCGCTTCGCCCATCACCCACAACGGCCCGCGATAGCCGCCGAGCTCGACGCCGTAGCCGGTCGTGCCGGTACCGCCGATCAGCGGCCCGGTCGACACGCGCAACGCGCCGTTGAAGCGCCCGCCGATCACCGTGTTGCGCGTCAGCGTGCCCGCGACCGACGACAGCGACTCGTCGAAGCCCCACGCGCCGATGTGCAGTACGCCGGTGTCGGACTTGATCGGGTTCCAGTGGGCGCGGCCGAGCACCGTGCGGCTGTCGCCGACCGTCTGCGTGCCGTCGATCCGGTCGCCGGTGACGGTGACCGAGGCGTGGCCGGTCTTCCAGAAGATGCGCGGCATGATCCCTACGCCGTAGAAACCGCGCTGGGGGATGATCGCGGTCGAGACCGTGGTGCGCTCCAGGAACGGGGTCGAGTCCGAGCCGGTCGAGCCTTCGAAGCCGCGATCGTTGAACAGGTGACCGGCGCGGACGTCGTAGTCGAGGCCCGGCTTGATCTTGTTGCGCCAGCCGACGAACGCGGTGACGACGTCGACCTCGTTCTCCGAAAAGTCGCTCTCGAACTGGTAGAAGAAATGCGTGCCGACGCCGCCCTCGAGTCCGAGGCGGAGCGCGCGCATGCCGGTCGTCGTGATGTTGCGGCCGTCATATTTAGAGCCGAAGCTGGAGCTGACGTCGGTCAGGATGCGGCCGCGCGGCTTGAACGTGTAGACGCCGTCCGCGGAGTGGAAGACGGGCAGGCCGGCGCCCCATTCGGTGGTCACGCCCGACGGATTGTCGCGTGCGGCAACCGCCTGCGCGACGCTGCGATCGGCCGGGCCGGGAGGCGCCAGCTGCGGCGCAAACGGCACCGTGCGGCGCGGCTCGGTGTTCTGTGCGACGACCTGCGGTGCGATCTGTACCGGCGGTACGGGCGCGGACGCCTGCGCCACCGCCGCAACATTCTCCAGCCGGTCGAGCCGCGATTTCAGCGCGGCGATCTCAGCCGCCTGCGCACGCACCAGCGCGGCAAGGTCTGCGTCGCTCGGAGCCTGCGCGAGTGCCGGGGTTGCTGCAATCAAGGCGAGTGCGGCGCACCCGGTACGGAAGAGGGTCATTGGGCTTTGGCTCCGGTGGCGAGAATCGCGGTCCAGTCGCGCAGGAAACGCTGGCGCTTGACGCGGTCGAGGTTGACGAGAAGTTGTGGGCCCACGCGGATCGGTCGCGCTTGGGCTGATGGAAGGCGGCGAGCGGAAACGTCGGTGCGGACCGGCCACAGGCTGCGCTTGGCGAGCAGCGACTGGCCCTCGCGCGACAGCAGGAAATCAAGGAAGAGCTTCGCCGCCGCCGGGTGCGCGGCCTCGCGCGCGATGAACGCGATCCGCGAGGTGACGATCGTATAGTCCTGGAGGAACGCGACGCCGATGCGGGGATCGGTCCGCGCGCGTTCCAGCGCGTAGGAGCCGATGACGTTGTACGCGAGCGCCTGCCGCCCCTCGGCGACGTCGCGCAGCATCGGCTCGCTGGTCTGCGCGAGGACAGGCTTGGTCGCGGCGATCGCCTCCAGCAGCGACCGCGTATCGCGGGTGATCGCCATGTCCTCGGACAGGTACAGATAGCCGACGTTGGAGCGTGCCGGGTCGAATGTCGTGACGCGGCCAGTTAACGTGCGGGCATTCTGCCGCAGCCATGTCTCCAGCGCGGCATGGGTGCGCGGCACTTCGGCGGCAGGCACGAGGCGCTTGTTGTAGACGATCCCGATCGGCTCCGCGGTGACGCCGAAGCCCATGTTCTTCCACACCGACACCGGCGGCAGCGCGGGCTTTTCGGGGCTCGCATAGCCTTGCGCAAAGCCGTCGTTGATCAGCTTCACCTGAAGGTCCATTGCCGACGACCAGACGAGATCGGCGGACATGCGGCGCGCGCGCGTCTCGGTGACGAAGCGCCGGTACATCTCGGTCGAGCCGATGTCCGCATACAGCACGGTGATGCCCGGATACCGCTTCCGGAACGCTGCAACGACCGGCAGCAATTCTGCGCGATCGGCATTGCCGTAGATCCGCACCTGCCGCTCGGCGCGCGCGTCGGAGATGAGCTGGTCGTAGGAGCGCGGATAGTTGGCAGGGCGCTGCGCCACGACGGCGGTCGCGGTGAAACTCGTAGCCAGCAGTGCAATCTTCAGAAAAATTTGGGCCATCATCACTCTCCTCGCCTTCCGTCTCTGTGTTCGGATAGACTGCATCGGTGGAGTACGAACCGAACCTGTCACCAACCTTTCATGGTTTTTCATGCGCATCCTGCTGATCGAGGACGACGCGGCGCTTGCGCGGAGCATCGGCGCGTTGCTGCGCGCGGGTGGCAATGCGGTCGATCACGTGGTGACCGGCGAGGACGCATTGTCGGTGGTCGCAGGCGAGCCCTATGCGCTGGTGATCCTCGACGTCGGCCTGCCCGGCATCGATGGTTTCACCGTGCTGGAAACCTTGCGGCGTCGTGGCGAGCGTGTTCCGGTATTGATGCTCACCGCCCGCGACGCGCTCGACGACCGGGTTCGCGGGCTCGATCTCGGCGCTGACGATTACCTCCGTAAACCGTTCGAGCCCGAGGAACTCGAGGCCCGCGTCCGCGCGCTCGGCCGGCGACGCGGCGGCGATCCGCTGCCGGTGCTCAGCGTCGGTACGCTGACGATCAACCGCTCGACCGGCGACGCCGACATCGCCGGTCGAGCACTGGACCTGCGCCGCCGCGAACGCGCGGTGCTGGAGGCACTCGCGACACGTGCCGGTCGCGTCGTCCCGCGCGAATTGCTGATCGGCGAGGTGTTCGGGTTTGACGAGCCGGTCGGCGGCAACGCGATCGAAGTCCACGTCACCCGCCTGCGCACCAAGCTTGCGCCCGACGGCCCCGGCATCCGCACCGTGCGCGGCGTCGGCTACATGCTCGATGCCGGCTAAACCCCGCACTCCGGCGCTCAGGACGCGGTTGCTGGTAGCGGTGCTTGGCCCGTTGCTGGCGGCAGCGATCTTGATCGGCGTGGTCGGCGCGACGCTGATCGCCGACGTGGTCCGCCGCACGAACGACCGCGTGCTCGGCGGTGCGCTCGGCGCGATCGCGGAGACGGTGCAGGTCGAGCGCGGCGAGGTGACGCTTGATCTGCCCGCCGCCGCGTTCGGGATGCTGGAGAACACCGAGCGCGACAACGTCTATTACCGCGTCGCCGTAGGGACCGACCTGCTCACGGGCTATGCGGACTTGCCCGCGCCCGATCCCGCGACGCTCGCGATCGACGTGCCGCGCTATCGCTTCGCCCGCTACCGCGACCAGCAGATCCGCATCGCCGAAGTCCGCCGCGCGCTCCCACGCATCGACAAGCCCGTGATCGTCCAGATTGCCGAGACGCTCGACAACCGTGGCGCATTGACCCGCCGCCTGATGCTGGCGCTGCTGATCGGCGAATGCGTCCTGGTCGGTGCGGCGGCGCTATTGCTCCGTCCTGCATTGGGGTGGTCGCTGCGACCACTCGCGCGCCTTCGCGGTGCCGTCGAAGCGCGCGACGAACGCGCGCGTCCGGATTTCTCGCCGCTCGACACCGGTCCGTTGCCAAGCGAACTCCGCCCGCTCGCCAGCGCGTTCGACCGTCTCCTGGCGCAGCTCGACACCGCGACCGTCGGCGTCCGCCGCTTCACCGCCGACGCCTCGCACCAGATGCGCACGCCGCTGTCGGTGCTGAAGGTCCAGGTCGCGCTTGCCCGCCGCGGCTCCGATGTTGAACGCCGCGAGGCGTTGGACGAGATCGCCGATGTCGCAATCCGTCTCGAACGTCTGGTGACGCAGCTGCTCGCGCTAGCGCGTGCGGAGGAGGCTGGCGTGTCCGCCCCGCTCGAGGCGGTCGACCTGCGTGAAGTCGCGAGCGCGGTCATCGCTCGCCAGATCAATACAGCGATCCGTGCGGGCGTCGACCTCGTGCTCGAGAGCGACGACGATCGCCGCTACGTCGTGGCGGGCCATCGGACCCTGGTATTCGAAATCGTCTCGAACCTGATCGACAACGGTATCCGCTACAATCGCGAGGGCGGGACGGTGTGGATCGCGCTGCGTGACACACTGGACGGACTGGCGATCGTCGTCGCCGACGATGGGCCGGGGATTGCGCCCGAGCACCGGGAAAAAGCCTTTGGCCGCTTCGTCCGCTTCGGTGCCGCGACCGGGGCTGTCGGCAATCCCGAGGGCACAGGCCTGGGTCTGGCGATCGTAAAGTCGGCCGCGGCGCGTCTCAACGCTACCGTCGGGTTCGTCGACGCGGACCGCGGGACGGCGATCATCCTGCAATTCGCGCCATCGGACGGTACGGTTCAGGTCCCGCCGGGCAACGCATGACGCCCCCGACGGGTGCGGTTTAGCGTTCGCTTAGAGGACGCGGTTGATCAGGTTTTCGATCCGCTCCTGCTGGCCGGAGACCGGCTTGGGATCGATGCCGCGCTCGACGGCCAGATCCGCGATGCCAGCAAGGTCGAGCCCGCCGATTGCGCCGCCGAACTCGCCGTCCCAGCCGGCGTAGCGCTTGGTCTTGATCGCATCGATACGACCGTCTTCGATCAGCTTGGCGGCATTGAGAAGGCCTTTCGCGACGACGTCGATCGCGCCGACATGACCGTAGAACAGGTCGGCCGGGTCCATGCTCTGGCGCCGCACCTTGGCGTCGAAGTTGAAGCCGCCGGTGGTGAACCCGCCCGCGCGGATGATCTCGAGATTGGCAAGCGTCAGTTCCTCGACCGAGTTCGGGAATTGATCGGTATCCCAGCCGTTCTGCGGATCGCCGCGGTTGGCGTCGATCGAGCCGAAGATGCCGAGCGCCGCGGCGGTCGCGATCTCATGTTCGAACGTGTGGCTGGCGAGCGTCGCGTGGTTCGCCTCGATGTTGACCTTGACCTCGTTCTCGAGGCCATAGCGCTTGAGGAAGCCATACACCGTCGCGGTGTCGAAGTCGTACTGGTGCTTGGTCGGCTCGAACGGCTTCGGCTCGATCAGGATCGTGCCGGTGAAGCCGATCTTGTGCTTGTGCTCGACGACCAGGCTCAGGAAGCGGCCGAAATTGTCGAGCTCGCGCTTCATGTCGGTGTTGAGCAGCGTCTCGTAGCCCTCGCGACCGCCCCACAGCACGTAGTTCTGACCACCGAGGCGGTGCGTCGCCTCGAGCGCATCGCGGACCTGCATCGCGCCGAACGCGAACACTTCCGGATCGGGGTTGGTCGCGCCGCCAGCGGCGAAGCGCGGGTGGCTGAACAAATTGGCGGTGCCCCAGAGGAGCTTGCGGCCCGTTGCGGCCTGGAGCTGTTCGAGATGATCGACCGCCTCGGCGAAGAACTTGCGGTGCTCGGTGATGTTGGCTGCGTCCGCCATCACGTCGACGTCGTGGAAGCAGTAATAGGGCACGTCGAGCGTCTTGAAGAACTCGAACGCGACCTCGCGCTTCATTGCCGCGGCGGCGCTGTCGTTGGCGCCGCGGTGCCACGGGCGATCGAACGTGCCGCCGCCGAACACGTCGGAGCCGGGCCAGCAGAAGGTGTGCCAGAAGCATGCGGCGAAGCGGAGGTGATCCTCCATGCGCTTGCCGAGGACCAACTTGTCCTTGTCGTAGAAGCGGTAGGCTAGCTCGTTGGTGCTATCGGGGCCCTCATATTTGATCTGGGGAATATCGGCGAAGAAGTCGGACATCAAAGCTTCCTACGATTTTGGGGTGATGCGGGAATAGGCTTGGCGGAACGCGGCCTTCTTCTCGGCGAGCGCCGAGACGAGGGCAGGGTCGGGGACGATGGTGTGCGAGACGGGAGGCGCGACGCAGATTGTGGCGGGGTCGCCGCCGTCGACGCCGAGTTGGGCGAGCCGTGCGGCACCGAGTGCGGGGCCGACCTCGCCGCCCTGGAGATAGACGAGTTCCACCTCCATCGCCGCGGCGATCACTTGGCCCCAATAGCGCGAGCGGGCACCGCCGCCGATCACCGCGAGGCGCTCGACCGTCGTGCCGGCCTCACGCAACACGTCGAGACCGTCGGCGAGTGCGAACGCCACGCCTTCGAGCACCGCCTGCGACAGGCGACCTGCATCGGTGTCGTTGTCGAGGCGGAGGAACGCGCCGCGCACCTCGGGGTCGTTATGCGGCGTGCGTTCACCCGAGAGGTAGGGTAGGAAGATCTCGGGGCCACTGGCGGGACCAGCCGCCTCGGCACGCGCGAACAGATCGGCGGCACCGGCCGCACCGGTGATCCGCGCGACCCAGTCGATGCACGACGCCGCCGAAAGGTGGACCGACATCTGATGCCACATGCCGGGTAGCGCATGACAGAAGGCGTGGACCGCGCGCGCCGGATTGGGGCGGAAGTCGTTGGTCGCGACGAAGATCACGCCCGACGTGCCGAGCGACAGCAGCGCATCGCCGTCCTTGACGACGCCGACGCCGACCGCGCCCGCCGCATTGTCGCTGCCGCCTGCCGCGACCGGCACCTGCGGCATGCCCCAGAGTTCGGCGACCTCGGCGGTGAGCGTGCCGGTAATTTCCGTGCCCTCGTGCAGCGCCGGCATCTGCGCCTGCGTCAGCCCGCAGGCGGCGAGGATCTCGTCGCTCCAGCAGCGGCCGCCGACGTCAAGCCACAAGGTGCCGGCGCTGTCGGACAGGTCCGACGCCTTGTCGCCGGTCATCAGCAGCCGGACATAGTCCTTGGGCAGCAACACCGTGGCGATCTTCGCGAAGACTTCCGGCTCATGCTCGCGGACCCAGAGCAGCTTCGGCGCGGTGAAGCCGGGCATCGCGATGTTGCCCGAGATTTGGCACAGGTTGGGAACGGCGCGCTCCAGTGCCTCGCACTCGGCGAAGCAACGGCCGTCGTTCCACAGGATCGCGGGGCGGAGCGGCTTGTCGTCGGCATCGAGCAAGGTCGCGCCGTGCATCTGGCCGGCGAGCCCGACGCAGCGAACCGAACGGCGGACGCTCGGGTCGATCGCCTGGACGGCGGCGATGGTAGCTTTCCACCACGCATCCGGATCCTGTTCGGACCAGAGCGGATGCGGTCGCTGCACGGTCAGCGCGGCGGTGCCCTGACCCACCACGCTGCCATGCTCGTCGAGCACCACGGCCTTGACACCCGAGGTGCCGATATCGATTCCAAGGAACATCAGTTGACAAACGGATCGATGGTCGGGATCGAGCCATCGGGCGCGAACTTCAGTTCGGTCACCTTGACGTTGCGCAGGTGGTTCTTGTTGCTCAGCTGCGTGTCCGCATAGAACAGCCACCATTTCTTGTTCCATTCGATGATCGAATGGTGGCTGGTCCAGCCCTGTACCGGCTTCAGGATATGGCCGCGGTAGGTGAACGGACCATAGGGGTTGTCGCCGGTCGCGTAGTTCAGGAAGTGCGTGTCGCCGGTCGAGTAGGTGTAGTAATATTTGCCGCCGCGCGTGAAGACCCAGGACGCCTCGAAAAAGCGGCGCTCATGGTCGCCGCCGAGCACAGGCTTGCCGGCCTCGTCGAGGATCTGGACGTCGCGCGGGGTTTCGGCGAAACTCTTCATGTCTGGGTTGAGCTTGGCGATCTTGCCCGACAGCGCGGGCTGGTCGTCCTTGCCGAGATCGGTATCCGAGCCGTTGGCGTCGAACTTGCCGTCCTTCCAGCGTTGGAGCTGGCCACCCCAGATGCCGCCGAAATACATGTAGCTCGCGCCGTTCGCGTCGGTGAACACTGCGGGGTCCATCGAGAAGCTGCCGGCGATCGGCTTGGAATCGGCCTTGAACGGTCCGACCGGGCTCTTCGATGTGGCGACACCGATCCGGAACGTGCCGAGGCCGTTCTTGTCGAGCTGTTTGTCGCGGACCGGGAAGTAGAGGAAATAGGTGCCGTTCTTGTAGGCTGCGTCGGGTGCCCACATCTGCTTCGACGCCCAGGGCACGTCCTTCACGTCGAGCGCGACACCGTTGACCTTCACCGGGCCGCCGATCCGATCCATCGACAGCACGCGGTAGTCGCGCATCGCATATTGATTGCCGAGATCGTCGTCGCCGATCGCCGCATCGATGTCATGGCTCGGATAGACGTAGATCTTGCTGTTGAACACGTGCGCCGAGGGATCGGCAGTGTAGATCGACGTCACCAGCGGCTGCGAGAGATAGCGCTTCCCCTCGGGACTCCGCGGTTCGGCCTTGGCCGTCTTCGGTGTAGGCGCTGGTGCGGTCTGGGCCAGCGCGACGCTGCCGACGAGCGCAAGCGACAGGCTCGCGGCAAGGGTGGGTATACGCAGTGGCATGGCCAGTCGATCCTTCCTAATTCAAGCGATCTTCTACGAGATCTGACTTCCGTCGATTTGCGGAAATAGCGCTACCATAACAGTCTGTACGGGGCGGGCAAGGGGACTTGTGCCGAGTATGTTGCCGTGCGTCGACCGCGGCTTGGACGCGGGCGATGCTGCACAGGGCACCACGACCAAGGTCCAAAGTCGTCGGCCATTTCATGCGGCGAGCGGTTGCGCTAACGATAGGACAAATGACCACTCCGCTTCCCACAGCCAAGCCATCACGCCGCGCCGGCGGTGCACCGACGATCAGCGACGTCGCCCGCCGCGCCGGTGTCTCGCCGATGACCGTCTCGCGCGTCATCAACGGCGAGAGCAACGTCCGCCCGGTGACGCGCGAGGCGGTCAATGCCGCGATCACCGCGCTGAACTATGCGCCCAACCCTGCGGCGCGCAGCCTGGCCGGGGCAGGGCAGACGCGGATCGGCCTGCTCTACAGCAACCCGAGCGCGGGCTTCCTCAGCGAGTTCCTGCTGGGCAGTCTCGACCAGGCGGCGCGCAGCGACGTCCAGATCATCGTCGAGAAATGCGACCTGGGCGAGCATGAGCTCGAGGTTACGCGGCATCTGATCGCGGGTGGGATCGACGGCATCGTCCTGCCGCCACCGCTGTGCGAAGCCGAGGCGATCCTCGAATTGCTCGCCGAGGCGCGGATTCCGACGGTGTCGGTCGCCAGCGGCCGTCCGTCCGACGACGTCCTTGCGGTGCGGATCGACGACCGTGAGGCCGCGCTGACGATGACGCGGCACATCATGGCGCTGGGCCATCGCCGGATCGGCTTCATTACCGGCAACCCCAATCTCTCGGCGAGCGCGCGCCGTCTCGAAGGCTATGGCGCCGCATTGCAGGAGGCCGGGATCGCGGTCGACGAGACGCTGATCCAGTCCGGGCTCTATACCTATCGGTCGGGGCTCGATGCTGCCGAGGCGCTGCTCGCGCTGCCCGAACCACCGACCGCGATCTTCTCGTCCAACGACGACATGGCCGCCGCCACCG
Organism: Sphingomonas sp. PP-F2F-A104-K0414; assembly: GCF_004340945.1. Lineage (GTDB taxonomy): Bacteria > Pseudomonadota > Alphaproteobacteria > Sphingomonadales > Sphingomonadaceae > Sphingomonas. Next base: position 131,004 of record NZ_SLYD01000004.1, on the reverse strand, counting down.
TCGCGGTCGCGCATCGCCGCGGGCTCGATGTGCCGGGCGATCTGACGGTGTGCGGGTTCGACGACACGATCATGTCGACCGCGATCTGGCCCGAGTTGACGACGATCTACCAGCCGATCGCGGACATGGCGCGAATCGCGGTCGAGATGCTGGTCGCGGCGATTCGTCGCCCCAGCGGTATCGTCCCCGCGGATCGCCACCGGCTGCTCGATTATACGCTGATCCGTCGCCAGTCGGATGCCGCGCCACGGCGGCGTCCGCGCGCGGACGTGGCATGAGCCACGCGGTGTAAGACGGAAATTCGCAGTGTCGACGTCGGCGGAGCACGCTTGACGTCGGCACAGGAGATGGTAGCGATACCAGCATAAATGGACGCCGACGGATCGGTAATCGTTCGACAGGAGAGTTTTGCGTGCAACGGCAACCGGTTCGGCCCTTCCGATCGCGTGACTGGTTCGCGGACCCCGCGCGCTCGGACATGACCGCGCTCTATCTCGAACGATTCATGAACTATGGCCTGACGCCTGCGGAGTTGCGCTCCGGGCGGCCGATCATCGGCATCGCGCAGACCGGCAGCGACCTGTCGCCGTGCAATCGCATCCATCTCGATCTCGCGCGCCGCGTTCGCGACGGCATCCGCGACGCGGGTGGGATCGCGATGGAATTCCCGGTCCATCCGATCTTCGAGAATTGTCGCCGGCCGACCGCGGCGCTCGATCGCAACCTCGCCTATCTCGGGCTGGTCGAGACGCTCTACGGCTATCCGATCGACGCGGTCGTTCTCACCACCGGGTGCGACAAGACCACGCCGTCGGGGATCATGGCGGCGTCGACCGTCGATATCCCCGCGATCGTGCTGTCGGGTGGGCCGATGCTCGACGGCTGGCACGAAGGCGAGCTGGTTGGATCGGGCACCGTCATCTGGCGCTCGCGGCGCAAGCTGGCGGCGGGCGAGATCGACGAGGAGGAGTTCCTCCAGCGCGCGACCGACAGTGCGCCGTCGGCCGGGCATTGCAACACGATGGGCACCGCCTCGACGATGAACGCGGTCGCCGAGGCGCTCGGCCTGTCGCTGACCGGCTGCGCGGCGATCCCCGCGCCCTACCGCGAGCGCGGCCAGTTCGCGTACGAGACCGGGCGGCGGATCGTCGACATGGCGTATGAGGATCTGCGGCCGTCGCAAATCCTCAGCCGCGAGAGTTTCCTCAACGCGATCCGCGTCGTGACCGCGATCGGCGGATCGTCGAACGCGCAGCCGCACATCCATGCGATGGCGAAGCATGCCGGGATCGAGATCACCGCCGCCGACTGGTCCGATCATGGCTATGACCTGCCGCTGCTGGTCGATGTGCAGCCCGCCGGGCGCTTCCTCGGCGAACGCTTTCACCGCGCGGGCGGCGTGCCCGCGGTGCTGAGCGAACTGCTGGCGGCGGGCAAGCTCGATGGCGACTGCCTGACCGTGACTGGCCGCACGCTGGCGGAGAACATCACCGGCCGCGTCGCCACCGACCGCGAGGTGATCCGCGCCTATGACACGCCGTTGAAGGAACAGGCCGGGTTCCTGGTACTGTCGGGCAATCTGTTCGACGTCGCGATCATGAAGACCAGCGTGATCTCGCCCGCCTTTCGTGCGCGCTATCTCGAGCGATCGGGCGCCGAGGACGTGTTCGAATCGCGCGCGATCGTGTTCGAGGGCTCGGACGATTATCACCACCGGATCAACGATCCCGCGCTCGACATCGACGAGGACTGCATCCTCGTGATCCGCGGCGCCGGGCCGATCGGCTGGCCGGGCTCGGCCGAGGTCGTCAACATGCAGCCGCCCGATCATTTGATCCAGCGCGGCATCATGACGCTGCCGACGCTGGGCGACGGGCGCCAGTCGGGGACGTCGGACAGTCCGTCGATCCTGAACGCTAGCCCCGAAAGCGCGGTTGGCGGCGGGCTTTCGTGGCTGCGGACCGGCGACATCATCCGCATCGACCTGAAAGCAGGGCGGTGCGACGCGCTGGTCGACGATGACGAGATCGCGCGGCGGCGTGGCGAGCCAGCACCACCGGTGCCAGCGAGCAACACGCCGTGGGAGGAGCTGTACCGCGAGAAGACGGGGCAGCTTGCCGATGGCGCGGTGCTCGACTTCGCGGTCAAGTACCGCGGTATCGCGGCGCGGACGCCGCGGCATAATCACTGACCGGTTCGACGAATAAACCCAAAGACGACACCAGGCCGCAACGGTCGGCGCACAGGAGAGGAACATCATGGCGAATATGCACAGCGGAGATCCGGGAGCCGGACTACAGGGGAGCGCCGCGGTCAATCATGGCTTCATCGCCGCGATCGTCGCGGTGGCGACGATCGGTGGCTTCATGTTCGGCTATGATTCGGGTGTCATCAACGGCACGCAAAAGGGCCTGGAGGCGGCGTTCGGTCTCGGTCGGCTGGGGATCGGCGTCAATGTCGGGGCGATCCTGGTCGGCTCGGCGGTCGGCGCGTTCGGCGCCGGGCGGATGGCCGACGCGATCGGTCGTCGCAACGTCATGATGCTCGCCGCCGGCCTGTTCCTGTTCAGCGCGCTGCTGGCCGGTGCCGCGACCGGATCGGGGATCTTCATCTTCGCGCGGATCATCGGCGGTCTTGGCGTCGGTGCGGCCAGTGTCATCTCGCCGGTCTACATTTCCGAAGTCACGCCAGCCTCGATCCGCGGCCGCCTGTCGAGCGTGCAGCAGGTCATGATCATCTCCGGCCTGACCGGCGCGTTCGTCGCGAACTTCGCGCTCGCCCGCTATGCCGGCGGCTCGACCGCGGATTTCTGGCTCGGCTATCCCGCCTGGCGCTGGATGTTCTGGCTGCAGGCGATCCCCGCCGCGATCTATTTCTTCGCCCTGCTCGTGATCCCGGAAAGCCCGCGCTTCCTGGTCGCCAAGGGTCGCGAAGCCGAGGCGCACGTCGTCCTCACGCGGCTGTTCGGCAGCGAAGAAGCGGACCGCAAGGTCGTCGAGATCCGGGGCTCGCTCGCTGCCGATCATCACAAGCCCAAGCTGAGCGATCTGGTCGACAAGACCACCGGCAAGATCCGCCCGATCCTGTGGGCGGGCATCGGCCTGGCCGTGTTCCAGCAGCTCGTCGGCATCAACGTCGTGTTCTATTACGGCGCAGTGCTATGGGAAGCGGTCGGCTTCACCGAGGACAACGCGCTGCAGATCAACATCCTGTCTGGCGTGCTGTCGATCGCGGCCTGCCTGTTCACGATCGCGACGGTCGACAAGATCGGTCGCAAGCCGCTGTTGCTGGTCGGCTCGGCCGGCATGGCGGTGACGCTGGCGGTGGTCGCCTATGCGTTCTCGACCGCGGTGACCGGCGCGGACGGCGCGGTATCGCTGCCCGGCCACAACGGCATGATCGCGCTGATCGCGGCCAATCTGTACGTAATCTTCTTCAACGCAAGCTGGGGCCCGGTGATGTGGGTGATGCTCGGCGAGATGTTCCCGAACCAGATCCGCGGATCGGGTCTGGCGGTGTCGGGCTTCGCGCAGTGGATCGCCAACGCGGCGATCTCGGTCAGCTTCCCCGCGCTAGCGGTGTCGCCTGGCCTTGCGGTGACCTATGCGGGCTACGCGTTCTTCGCCGCGGTCTCGTTCTTCTTCGTGAAGGCGCTGGTCAACGAGACGCGTGGTCGCGAACTCGAGGATATGACCGGCTGATCGAGAGAAGGAGCGTGTAGGGCGTTATCGCGATGATTGGCACCGTCATGCTCCTGCTCGTTCTCGCCATCGGATGGTTTGCAGGCGGACGCACGGCGTCTGGCCTGCGCCGCCTGGGTTGGTCGCGGGGACTAGCGATCGGTGTCGGCGGGTCGCTGCTCGCCGTCGTGATTCTCGCGGTGTTCTGGACGACCGCGTTCTACTTCGTGTCAAAGCCGCCGGGGCCGCATGAGACGGACGCCGGGGCTATGGCCTTTGCGGCATTTTCCATAGTGGGTGGCGCACTCGCCGCATCTGCCTGGATCGGCGGCATGGTCGGCGCGATGCTGGCGGTGCGACGTTAGGCGTCGAGCGGTCGAAACGCCGATGACGTAATCTCATAGGCAGGTTGCCCCGCCACACCCGCATCGAACGTAAACACATCGCCCGCGAGCGGCTGTCGCGCGCGATCTTCGTCGCTCAATCCCTTGGACGCGGTCGTGACATAGGCGGTGCGACCATCGGCGCCGCCGATCGCGATCTTGGTGACGTTCGAGACCGGCAACCGGACCTCGGCGACCTGGGTTCCGTCGGGGGCATAGCGCCGCACGCACCAGCCGCCGTAGAACGACACCCACACATGCCCCTCGGCATCGACGATCGGGCCGTCGGGATACCCCTGTGTCGCGACGTCGACCGCTGCGAAGACGCGCGTGTCGCGCAGGCTGCCGTCGTCGCCGATCGTGCAGGCGTGGATCGTGCCGGCCAGCGTGTCGCAGTGATACAGCGTCGTCCCGTCGGGCGAGACAGCAGGGCCGTTGGTGATGACGATCCCGTCGACCACCGGCGCGACACCGTCCGCATCCGCGCGGTAGATCAGTCCCGACGCAGTACTCTCGCCATCGTCCATCGACCCGAACCAGAGCCGTCCCGCGGCATCGACGGTCGAATCGTTCAGGCGGTTGCCCGGCGCGTCAGGCTCGACCGCGTGGAGATGCGTAAAGCTGCCGTCAGCCGGATCGAACCGGTGGAGCCCGGTCTGCAAACCGGCCAGCATGCCGCCATCCGCCATCGGCTGAACCCAGCCGACCTGCGCGGGGGCGGTCCATGTCCGGTGATCGCCGGTCGCAGGGTCGAAGCGGTGTACCTTGTGCTGTTTGATGTCGACGAACCACAGCGCATCGTCGAGCCACAACGGCCCTTCGCCGAGCGTCGCACCGACACCCAGGACGCGTTCCACGCCGCTGCCCAGGCCGTCGCTCGTACCGCCGTTTACCGCCATCCTGCATCCACCCAATAATTATGTCCGGTGCACATACGCGCATCGTCCGACGCAAGAAACAGCGCCATCGCGGCGATATCGGACGGCTGGATGCGGCCATCGAGACACTGCGCCTCGACGATCTCCGCCTCGCCCTCGGGGGTGTACCATTTCTCCTGACGCGGGGTCTGGACGTTGCCCGGCACGATCGCGTTGACGCGGATATTGTCGCGGCCGAGATCGCGCGCGAGGCTGCGGGTCATGCCCTCGATCGCGGCCTTGGCGGTCTGGTAGAGGATCAGTTCCTTGAGCGCGAGATGCCAGCTGATCGACCCGAAATTGACGATCGCGCCGCCACCCGCAGCCTTCATCGACGGCACGACAGCCTGTGCCGCGAAGAACACGTGGCGCAGGTTGACGTTCATCCGCTGGTCCCAATAATCCGCGGTGACTTCGCCGACGGTGTGGCGATCGTCATTGGCGGCATTGTTGAGCAGGATGTCGACGCCGCCGAGCTCGTCGATCATCGCCGTGAACGTCGTGTTCAACGCATCCAGATCGGTCAGGTCGAGCGGGTGGAAGCTCGGCGCGTGCTCCGCACCGTCGGTCAGTCGCTCGACCAATGCGCGGCTGTCGTCCTGTGCGACGTCGACGAACGCGACCTTGGCACCCTGCGCGACGAACGCCTCGACGAGCCCTGCGCCGATGCCCGATCCGCCGCCGGTGATGATGACTCGCTTGTTGCGAAGCGAGGGGTAGACGGCGCCTTCGTGGCGGCCGGCGGTTTTCTGCAGCACGTCGTTCTCCGAATAGGTCATGCCGACAACAGCCCGCGCGCGGCGAGGTTGCGCATCAGCGCGACCAGCCCGAACTCCCAGGGCGGTGCGGCCTTCGAGGTGGTAACGGTATTGATGAGGCGCCCGAGGCCTGGCGTGGCGATCGAAACGGTATCGCCCGGCTTGTGCGTGAAGCCGCGACCGGCATCGTCGCGATCCTTGGTCGGTGCAAACAACGTGCCGAGGAACAGCACGAAGCCGTCGGGATATTGATGCTCGCTGAGCGCCTGGCGCACCAGTTCCTGAGGATCGCGACTGATCTGGCTCATCGAGCTCGCGCCGTCGAGGACATAGCCGTCGGTGCCCTCGATCCGCAGCGCGACTTCGGCGGTGCGGACGTGATCCATCGTGAAGCTCTCGTCGAACAAGCGGATGAACGCGCCGAGCGAGCAGGACGCGTTATTGTCCTTTGCCTTGCCGAGCAGCAGCGCCGAGCGTCCCTCGAAATCGCGCAGGTTGACGTCGTTGCCGATCGTTGCGCCGACCGCACGGCCGTCGGGGGCGACCAGCAACACGATCTCGGGCTCGGGATTGTTCCAGGTCGAATCCGAGCGCACGCCGATCTGCGTGCCCCAGCCGACCGTCGACAACGACGGTGCCTTGGTGAAGATCTCCGCATCGGGGCCGATCGCGACCTCGAGATATTGCGACCACAGGCCTTCCTCGATCAGCGCGGTCTTCAGCGCTGCTGCCTCGGGCGTGCCGGGGACGACGCGCGCGAGCCCGCCACCGATCCGCTCCTCGAGACGCGCACGCACCGCGGTCGCGGCACCGGCATCGCCGCGCGCCTGTTCCTCGATCACGCGTTCGAGCGCCGACACCGCGAAGGTAACGCCCGCCGCCTTGACGCACTGGACGTCGATCGGGCTGAGCAACCGCGGCAGGGTCTCGGCGGACAGCCCCAGTGTATCGAGATCGCCGATCGCCTCGCCCGCGCTCGCGTCGAGCAGGTCGCGCCCGACGAGTTCTGCCACCGTCGGTGCGACCTTGCTCATGTCGAACACGATTCCGCCTGCGACGATGACCGGGCTGGGTCCTTCGCCGCGGTCGATCCGACCGATCCAGCGCCCCTCGCGCCAATCGGGTCCAAGGGCGTCGAGGGTATCGAAAGCGAATGTCACGGCAACGTCTCCGGCGAGTCTGTATCGGTGAAGGGGGCAGGGGGAGGGCAGGAATAGGATCAGGTCGGGCTTCTCGTCGACCCGCGGGCAACGGCCAACGAACGCATCATCGGCGTCGACACATCCTCTCCTCCGCGGTTCGAAAACGGTAGCGGTAACATTAGCGACATCCTGGCCGCGTTTGCAAGCTGGCAGCGTGTGAGACCGGCATTTTCACGTGCGTTCGGCCGCGGTGTACGCGGGGGTCAACGGGGAAGCGCGATCGTCGATGCGGTGGTGAAATTCGCCGAGCGCGTGGGGACGCCGGTGTCGGGCTGGCCCCCGCCGACGCTCACCCGATATCGCCCTGCTGCGACCTTGCGGACACCATCGGGCGTGACGCTGCTCAGGTCGCGGGGCGACAGGTCGAACGTCACGGTTTTACTCTCGCCCGGCGCGAGCGTGATACGGCGATACCCTCGTAGTGCGATCCGCGGCACGCCGGGGGTGTCGGGGAAATTCAGATACAGCTGGACGACCTCGTCGCCCGCCCGCTTGCCGGTGTTGCGGACGGCGGTCGTGACGCGCAGCCCATGCTCGGCACCGCCAGGCGCGGGGACCAGGCGGAGCGGTGCATAGCCGAACGCCGTGTAGCTAAGCCCGTGGCCGAACGGATAGACCGGCGTGCCCGCATAATAGCGATAGGTGCGCCCAGTCATCGCGTAATCGTCGAACGCGGGCAGCGCGGCAACGTCGCCGTAGAAGGTGACGGGGAGGCGCCCGGCGGGATTGGTCGTGCCGACCAGCGTCTCGGCGACCGCGCGTCCGCCCGACTGTCCCGGATACCAGGCCTCGACGATCGCCGACGCGTTGGCTTTCGCCCAACGCAGGTCGATCGCGCTGCCGTTCATCGCGACGACGATCAGCGGCTTGCCGGTGCGCTTCGCCTGTTCGAGCAGCGCGATCTGGTCGGCGGGCAGCGACAGTGAGGTGCGATCCCCGCCTGCGAACCCGTCGACCTTGACGGGCATCTCCTCGCCTTCGAGATCGGAGGTCAATCCGACCACCGCGATCACCACGTCGGCGTCGGCGATCCCCGCGGCCAGATCGCGGTCGGGTGTCCGGGTGATGCGCTTCCAGACCAAGCCGGGGATACCCGATCCGCTCGACTCGGCTTCGAGCCGCAGCGGATAGCGCTCGCCCTTGATCAGATCCACGTCGCTCAGGTGGAGCGGTTCGGCCCAGCGCGATGCGGTGGTGGCGGCGATGCTGCGATCATTGCCGAGCGTGATCGCGCCCGTCACGCCGGTCAGCGCGATCCGGTACGTGCCGGTTTCGGGGGCGACCAGCGCGCCCGTCCAGACGATCTTGTGGCGCTCGCCGACGGTGCTCAATTGCCCGGCTTCGGACCGGACGTTGCGCTCCGTGCGGGTCTCGATCGCCTTGGTGTCGTAGGTTGCCTTGGCCGGATCGCTGCCCGCCGACGCGCGCGCGTTGAAATAGTCGGCCCGCAGGCCCGGCTGGCCATCGGGTGTGACGAAGGCGGTGTCGGGGACCGGGTCGCCATCGGTGATCGACGCGGTGAAGGGGACCAGGGTCACCTGTCCCACCGGCATCACCTGTCGCAAGCCCGCATCGATCGAGATCGGCGGGGCGCTCTGCGACGACGAGTAATTGCCGCGCAGCACGCGCGTCGCATCCGCGAGCGGACCGATCAGGGCGATCCGCGCGCCGGGCTTGAGCGGCAGGATGCCGTCGTTCTTGAGCAGCACGAGGCTCTCGGCCGCGATACGCTGCGCCAGCGCGCGGTGCTCCGCGGTGTCGATCGCCGCGACCGGGGTCGGCGTGCGCGCCAAAGCCCCATGCGCGAGATCGCCGTTGCGATAGCGCGCGGAAAACAGTCGGACGAGCGCGCGATCGATGTCGGCCTGCGCGATCAGCCCGCGGAACAGTGCCTCCTGGTAGCGCGCGCCTAGGTTCGGTGTCCCCGACAGAGTCGCGCCGTTGCACTCGTTGTCGACGCCTGCTTTCAGCGCGACTGCGACGCCTGCCGCCGGATCCGCGGCGTATTTGTGATGCTCGGAGATGTCGACGACCGCATCGCAATCGGACACGACATAGCCGCGAAACCCCCATGCGCCGCGTAGATGGTCCTTGAGCAGCAGGTCGCTGCCGCACGCCGGCTGGCCGTCGACGCGGTTGTACGCGCACATGATCGAGCCCGCTTTGCCTTCGACGATCGCGGCGCGGAACGCGGGCAGATAGGTGTCCTCGAGGTCGTGCGGCGAGACGATCACGTTGGCGCTGTGGCGGGTCGATTCGGGGCCGCTATGCACCGCGAAATGCTTTGGCGTGCCGATCACGTCGGGCAAAGCCGGGTTCGGCCCCTGCATGCCCTCGATAAACGCAACGCCAAGCGTGGCGGTCAGATAAGGATCCTCGCCATAGGTTTCCTGCCCGCGGCCCCAGCGCGGATCGCGGAAGATGTTGATGTTGGGCGACCAGGTATCGAGCCCGGTGCCGATCTTCCCCAGCCGCCCGGTCGCGCGGCCGAGCGTATGCAGCGCACGCACCTCGGTGCTGATCGCGGCTGCGACGGATTTCAGCAACGGCGCATCGAAGCTTGCGGCGAGACCGATCGGCTCGGGGAAATTGGTGGTCGGCATGGGCCCTAGCGCGCCGTGCAGCGACTCCGTCCACCAGTTATACGCCGGGATGCCGAGCCGCGGGATCGCCGGCGCGACGTTGAGCAACTGCGCGATCTTCTCGTCGATCGTCAGTCGGGCGACCAGCGCCACCGCGGCCCGGTCCGCATCGGCTTCCACGGCGTCCGACGCGACCGCAGGGGCAGGGGCCTGTGCGCCGATCGGCCCGGTCGCTGCCAGGATCGCCGCGAGAGCCACGCCACCGCGCCACAAAATTGGATATGCACGCATGGCGGTTCTCTTTCGTGTCACGTCAGGGAAGCGGGATTTCGAACGGTCCGACCGGTAGTTGCGCGTCGTCGGCGAGATTGACGACCGGGCTGTCCGCCCAGGCGTAGCGGACGCGGGCCACAGGCTTGCCGTCTGACGCTAGCGTCACGCGGTCGCCCTGGGCGAGGCCATCCGCATAGCGGCAACTGCCCGCGGTTGGTCCGCAGAGTTCGAAGCCGATCGCGGTGAGCGATGCTTGCGCGTGAAGAGATCCCGTTACCCCGGCGAAGCGCAGTGTCACGCCGCCATCGGCGGTACGGCCGGCGGTGGCGATGCCCGGGCCCACTGGATCGCGTCCGGCATAGACCAAGGGACGGAGGACGCGCGCGAGTCGCTGGCCGACCGCGTGCTTCTCGCCTGGATGGATGTCGAGCGGATCGCCGAGATCGATCGTCACCGCGACGCCGGCATGACCGTCGCGCGCGGCCATCAGCCGCTGTGCCTCGCGGACGTCGGCCCAGCCGCTCTCGCCCGGCGCGATCGGCGGCGTGCCGTAATTGGCGAGCTGCGCGATCGCCAGCGGGATCGTCGGCTTGCCGAACTGCTGTCGCCAGCCACGGGTCATCGCCGCGAGCCGCGTCTCGTATCCGGGCAGGCCGGTGTCGGATTCGCCCTGGTACCAGGCAATCCCGGCGAGCGCGGTCGGCTCGAGCGGCGCGATCATGCCGTTGTACAGCGTCCCCGCGCCGTTGATGTCGTCCCAGGGCGAGCGTGGCGCGTTGCCCGGCACGCGCTTGGCGATCGCATAGCGCCAGCCGTCGCCGATCGGCACGTGGGTGCCGTCGGCCAGCGTCAGCATCATCGTGTCCGCCGGACCGGTCATCCCGCCATAGGCATAGACGTCGTCGTCGTTGACGGTGATGACGTTGCGTCCCGGCTTCAGCGCGCCCGCCGGCAGCGTGTAGACGCGCGCGCGCGCCGCGTTGCTGTTGCCGCCGACGCCGATCCCGTTGACCCAGGTGCGGTCCGCATCGTCGACCATGCCGATCGCCAGCGTCGCTGCACCGCGTGCCTGCGCCTCGGTCAGCGTCACGACGCGCTGATACCAGACCATGCCGTTATAGTCGGCGAGCGCGGGCACGCCCCATTGCTCGAAATTGCCGATCTTCGGCACCGGCTTCCAGTCGAGTGCGGCATCGGGCTGCCACGGTTCGCGACCCGGCGCATCGCCGGTACCGCGTCGCCACCAATCCTCCCAGATCGTCGACGCGCCGCGCTCCGCTGCCACTGGATCCTTGGCGTGCAGCGCGAGCAAGTCCGCCTCGCGCGCCATCCCGGCGGACCGCAGGGCGGCGTCGCCCATCCACGCGCTGATCCGCGATCCGCCCCAGCTGGAATGGATCGCCCCGATCGGCACGGCTTCGCTGCGCCGCAAGGCCTGTACCATGTAGAAGCACGCTGCCGAGAAGCCTGGAACGGTATCGGCGCCCGCTGCTGTCCACTTCGGCCTCGCCGCAAACCGCGTAAGCGGTGTCTCGCTGCTCGCCTTGGCGATCGTCACGAGGCGCAACTTATCGTCGAGCGGCGGATGCGCATCGGGGATCAGGTCCTGCGCGGCGTTGACCGGCAGCTCCATGTTGCTCTGCCCCGAACACAGGAACACGTCGCCGATCAGCAGGTCACGCACCGTCGTGCTGCCCGTGCTACCGGCAACCTTCAGATCATAGGGACCGCCTGCGGGCAGCGATTTCAGGCGCAGCTCGAACCGGCCATCGCGATCCGCCTTCACCGTCGAGGTGCGCCCCGCAAGCCGGGCCGTGACCGATGTGCCCGGTTCACTCGTGCCACGCAGCACGATCGGCTGGTCCCGCTGGATAACGGCGTGGTCGCCGATCAGTCCATCGAGGCTAGGGGCGATCTGCGTCTCTTCCGCCATCGCCGCCGCGCCGAGTTGCGTTGCGCCGAGCGGTACGGCGATCCCGAGCAAGGCAGCAGGCAGGGCGTTCGACGGACGAATCTTCATACGTGTGCTACTTCGCTGCGAGGAACGGGATCGGGCATGCTGCACGGCGCAGGCTGCTGGCTTAGCGCCACGAGCCCGCGCAGCCGGCCGGAGATCGCACTCGGACCGTATATTTTTGCGGAGTTTTTGAACGGCACACCGAGAGCCATCCCGATCGGACGGGTCGCCATGCCGGTGCAATCGACGAACGGTGTGTTCGCGATCTCGGCGGCATCGACCACGCTATCGATATCGTTAGCCGACGCAGCTGTGATTGCTAATCGGTAAGCCACTGTCTTCACCCTCTCCCTGCGTTCGTGACGCCTCTCCGCTGCGACTGTCGATCAGGCAGAGAGCGTGAAGCGGTCCATTTTTTTTACGTCACATCGGGCATCGCCCGACATCACCGTATGGTATCGCTCACACGTCGATTTACACGCGGACAAAGATCGGCAGCAACTCTTTTCTTGTATCCGCGAACCTGCCATCCTGTGCACCGTCCAGATCCCATACGAGCGGTCAGCGCGACTGCCGGGGATCGGTGCCAAGTGCTGCGAACGACGGCAGATAATGCTGCGAATGCGGGTGTCGGGAGAGGGGGCGTGAAGCATGGGAATGATTGACTGCAGCCATGCAAGCCAACCTGCGGCTGACCCGATCGGGCGGCTTCGTTGCATATCGAGCGTGTGAGATCAGTGGCGGGATATTGCCCGCCGATTTCGGGTGGCAGGTGCCTTTGCGAGGAGCAGCGAAGCCAGTCCGCGAAGGCTTCGCGTCTGTTAGCGGTATCAGCATCTTGGCCCACTCGGGACAGAGGTCTGATGCCATCACGTCGCGCCGCGATGCGCCCGGCTTCAACTGCCGTCCGACACTATGGCGGGACTTATTGACCAACGCACGCACGACCGCGTTCCACCCCGCCGTCGCAATCATTCCTTCGGGAGACCTGTAATGCCGAACTGTGCCAAGTCCGACACGTCGCCCCGCCGCTGGACATCTGCGCTCGGCATGCTGTTGGCATCGACGCTGGTAGCAGGTTCTGCAACGGCCGACCCGCTCGCCCCGACCGGTCGCTGGAGCGCGAATGAACAGGGGCAGGCCGCGGTGCCGCCGATGGGCTGGAACAGCTGGAACGCGTTCAACAGCGGGATCGACGAGGAGAAGATCCTGGCGTCCGCACAGGCGCTGGTCGATACCGGGCTGTCGGCGATGGGGTATCGCTACGTCAATATCGATGATGGCTGGTGGCTCAAGCGGCGCGCCTCGGACGGACGCATGGTCATCCGGACTGCGCAATTCCCGTCGGCACGCGCGTCGGCCACATCGGGACAGGGCGCGGACACTACCAGTTTTCGCCCGCTGACCGACCGGCTCCATGCCCTGGGTCTGAAAGCCGGGATCTATTCGGACATCGGGCGCAACAGTTGCGGTCAGATCTACACCGCGCAGTTCGACAACCAGCCGGTTGGAACCGTCGCCGAACGGGAGGTCGGGCTTTACGGCCACGTCGACCAGGACATCCGCCTCTTCTTCACCGACTGGGGGTTCGATCTGATCAAGGTCGATGGCTGCGGCGTACGCGGGTTGCCCGCGGATCACCCGCGCGTCCGGTCGGGACTGTACCGCGCGTTTCCACCGATCATCGACATGCAATCGCTCGGCCGGACCAACGTCGTCGCAGTCCGCGCGCTCTACACATCGGTTGGCGCGGCGCTCCACCGCGAACGTCCGCGGGGCGACTATTTGCTCTCGCTGTGTCTCTGGGGATCTGCCGATGTTCGCGCATGGGGCAAGGATCTCGGCAATATCTCGCGAACCAGCGACGACATCACGCCGCACTGGACGCGGATGCTGACCAACTTCGATACCGCGGCCAAGCGCGAACTCTATGCACATCCGGGATCGTGGAACGATGCCGATATGCTGTTCGTGGGCACCGGCGAGTTCGATGCGCAGCACATGACCGAAGCGACATCGCATTTTGCGCTGTGGGCGATGATCAATTCGCCGCTCGTGATCGGCTACGACCTGCGTAGGCTCACGCCGTCCCTGCTCGCGATATTCGGAAACCGCGACATCATCGCGCTGAACCAGGATCCGGCGGGCAACCAGGCGGTGATCGCCTATGACAGCGACGACGTGCCGTTTCTCGTGAAGACGCTCGCCGACGGCAGCAAGGGCGTCGCGCTGTTCAACCGCGACGCAGCCCCGGTCGACGTCGTCCTGCATGCCGGGCAGCTGAAGTTTCGCGACGACGTGCCGGTGACGCTGGTCGACCTGTGGAGCAAGACGACCACAAGGTTCACCGGCGAGCAGCGCTTCACGCTGGCGCCGCACCAGACGCTGGTGTTTCGCGCGCAGGGTGCGCGGCGGCTTGGTGGGGGGATGTATGTGTCCGAGCAGCCCGGTCGCGTGAATCCTGCGGTCGACGGCGTCGATACGCCGCGAGCGGACCCGACGATCCATCATTCGGTCACCGTATGGTCGGGCACGAAGGGGCCGGGCGAGCATGTCCAATATGGCGGTTGGGGCGGCTCGCGGGCGGACCGGGCGGTATACGGCCAAGTGTTGCGTGTCGCCGGGAAGGACTATGACACGGGGTTGGGGGTGCTCGCGGGGTCACGGTTGGAGGTGCGCAACGCCGGGTTCCGCCGGTTTGCCGCCGAGGTCGGTATCGACGATGCCGGGCTGGCGGCAGGCGGGCCGATGCGCTTCGCGGTCTATGGTGACGGCAAGCTGCTCGCGACCTCGCCGCCGATCGACTTTGGCGATCCGGCAACCGTGCTGGAGGCCGACGTTTCCGGCGTGAAGATCGTCGAACTCGTCACGCGATCGAGCGGGCCGGGCGACGCCCTGCCACCGCGTCCGGCGGTCTGGGCGAATGCAAGGCTGCTACGATGACCGGATGATGATTGTCGCCGATCGTCGCCTTCCCAGCGGGGGACGCGACGGATTTCGGTAGCGGGAGGAGGCGGTGCGGTCGCTCTGCAACCGCCGGCTTGGATAACCGCGGTCGTGCCAATCAAGCTGTTCCGGGAGTGCTGGTTCGAGCGGCAGCGATCTAGCGCATAGCCTTTTGGTCGTATTCGTCGGAAGCGATCGACTTCCAGCGGGCAAAACCGGGATCGCCGAACGCTCGGTTCGAGCAATTCTGACTCGCAGACGATATTTGTCCGGGATTCTCTTTCATCGCTTCGACGACATCTTGAGCCTGAGCGAGACGCTCCCGTTTTATCTTCGAAAAATACCACGTCTGAAGCACGTAAAGCCCTTTTTTGGCGACAGGGGTGGCGCCAAGATCGTCGGCATTTTGCTCCAAAGTCCGGATCATGATGGCGCAGTGTAGATCATCGGATGGATTGATCGCCGAAGCCCCAGCAGCCGTACAGCCCGCCAAGCCGAGCAGCGTTGCTCCTACATACGCCTTGTTCATAGCTGCGCCCGATCGATCGACGCCGCGGGATAACGCGTGAGCGGTAAAGGCTTGGTTGCTCGGCAGGCGTAATCATCCCGCTGTGATTATGACGGGAACGGCAGGGGCTGCCGATGGTCAAATCGTCGGGGAAGGCGGGCGCGCACCGCGGGGTACGCGCCGGTTTGGCTAGAAGCGAACGCCTACACCGCCCAGAACATTCTGACGCGAGGTATGATTATGGAAGTTTGCGTATTTATACTCTGCGCTAACGTAGAAATTGCGGACCAGTGAATATTCGATACCGCCGCCAACCTGATACCCGTCCGTGCCGTGGCGAGTTTTGAAGGCCGTCCCGCCAGCCGGATCCCCGGTGAACGTCTTGCGCTGGCTGTCGCTGACGTACCCGGCCTTGCCGAAGATCAGCAAAGCCGGCGTTGCCAGATACCCCGCCCGGACCGCTGCGCCGACTTCGCGTCGCGAACGTGTGCAGACTTCCCCTCCCAGGACGCCGGCCGCGCAGCTTTTACCCTGCGTATCCAGATAGCTGGCCTCGGGCCCGATGACGATCTTGTCGCCGATGATCCCATCCCAGCCAGCAGCGCCGCCGTAGACGAAGCGGTCGTCGTGATTGCCATGAGCTTGAAGTCGATCGACCCCAGCTTTCGCTTCAATGCGAAAGCCGCGAAACGTCGTGGACTGAGCATAGGCCGAAGACCCGCACATAATCAGTGCGATAGCACCTAAATATACTGTGTATTTGCGCATCAAGTCGTCCTTAATATTGTGACGAATCGGATAAAATCATTCCTTTTGAAATGAAGATATGATGATTCGGGATTAGTTTCGACGAGATTGCTAACGTATATTCATAGTGAATGTAATGTACCATTTTTATGACTGTTGTATTCGTTTTCGCCATGATAGGAGTGGACTGTACTAGTTCGGGGTTATGATAGCCCTGTGCGCCGGTTTGTGCTTTGTCGGTGGTATCACTGGACGACTGTGCGATGCGGCATGCTGCAATGTTCAGCGCGGATGCTTCATGGAGCGCGCTTGCATGACGCTGCAATCCGGTTCTCCGGAAACCTGTTCACGCTGTCGATCGCAGCATTGCTGCATGCGCCCCGGCGAATAGGCAGCGTTACCGGGCGGTGGGACTGTTTCCACGCCGCCCGCAAGATGGGGTGCTAGACGAGCGCTCGGCGCCGGCCCGTCATCGACGGCCATCGAGCGCGAAAGCGTCGATGTCGAGATAGCCGCCACGGCCGGCAAGATTGTAGCAGAACAGGCTGAATTGCTGGCCCTGGAACGTGCCCGTGCGCCAGTCGAACGCAAGCGGGAAGGGCGTGCCGAGCGGCGTGAAGGTCGTGCCATCGATGCTGTACGCCACCATGCCGGTGTTGCGGACGAGATCCATCTCGGTTCGTAGCGTCAGATGCGTCGTGTCGATCGTGATGGCCGGGCTCTCGCGAATGGCGTGCTGGATCGTCGTCTTCGCCGGGCCGGCCCGATCCTCGATGATCTGCATCGACAGCGTCAGGCGATCATTCGCATCGCGGCCCAGGGCGATGCCGCCGCTATATTTGCCGAAGACACCCGCTCCGCATCGATCGCCGCGCGCGATGTGCGTAGCGTCGATCGTGATCGTCGCCCGGCTCGACGGCGCCTGTCCCTTCTGAAGAAGCGTGTTGCGTGCTGTCCAGATCGAACTGCCGGGGGCGGCGTGCAAGCGCAGGAAGCCGGGGCGATCGGTCAGCGACCATCGATCGGGGAGCGGGTTGTGGTTCCATTGCCATTGCAGGCCGAGCGTCGGCTGCGCGAAATCGTCGGAGGCGGCGGGGGTTTCGACGGGCATGCCCTGGATCGGCTTGCGGGCGATCGCGGGCACGCGGTTCGGCGCCGCGGGGGTTCCCCAGATCGGCCAGCCATCGCGCCAGTGGATCGGGCTGATGCTGGTGGTGCGTCCGACCGCGCCCGCGTCGATCATGACGAAGCCATAGTCGCTGCCGTCGGGCAAATCGACGATCGCGCCCTGATGCCCGCCGGTCGTGTCGTCGATCTGGTTGCGTGTCTCCCATGGTCCCGCCAGCGCCGTGGCGCGCGAAACCGTCAACCCGAGCCGGTGCGGTATCGCATTGAACAGGTAGTAATGATTGCCGCGTCGGACGAGCTTCGATCCCTCGGCGCCCTTGATGTAGTGGATCACGCGTCGGGCGGTGATCCTTCGCAGCGTCGGGTCGAGGCTCAGGAGCGTCTCGGTCCCGTCGGCACTGCTTGCGGTCGCGATATAGGCCGTCCCGTCAGCATCGAAGAACAACCCCGGATCGAAGGCGGACTCGCTCAGCCGGTTCATCGTCCATGGACCAGCGACGTCTTTAGCGCGGTAGATCCGCGTCGGCTCGCCGACCGGCGTTACCGCAACGTAGAACACACCATCGTGGTGGCGCAGGCTCGGCGCGAAGATGCCGTGGCGATAGGCGCCACCAGTCTTCAGATCATATTCCGGGCGCCCGGTCAGCGTTGCGACGACGTGCGACGCGAACCGCCAATTGACGAGATCCTTCGACGTCAGGATCGTCAGCCCCGGCACATCGGCGAAGGTGCTGGTGATGAAATAGAAATCGCCGCCGACGCGGATAATGTCAGGGTCGGGATAGTCGGCGTTCAGCGGCGGGTTGGCGTAAGTGCCGTCGCCGCGGTCGGATTGCCACGCCTGCGCTGCCACCACCGAGGCCGATCCGAGCAACGCGATCGCGAGCAGGCCGATACCCATGCCGCGCATCTTCACCGCGTCCCGGCGGCGGGGTCATAGACATAAGGGCCGACGATCGTTCCGACGAACCCACCCGCGCGCGCGGTGGTCAGCAGGTTCGCATCGAACTTCGACTTCAGCGTGCGGCGACCAGCCCGGGTCTGGTAATCGAACGTCATCTCACCGGCATCGGCACGGATCGTCAACGTGACCGGTCCCGACAGATCCACCGGTGCAGCGGCGACGAGCGTATCGGATTGTGCTTTGTCGCGGGCATACAGCGCGACGACGGGTTTGCCGGCAATCCGCGTCAGGCCGAAGAACAGGAACGACTCGTCGTTCTGCACCGCGGCAAGCCCGGCGCGTGCACCATCGGTCCCCGGCACGAACGTCACGCGCGTCGTGATCGTCGCGACGTGATGCTGTTGCCGCCGCCCGAGAAACGCCGGCACGCCTTGCCGATCGCCCAGCGCGGCCCGCGAGTGCAGCGTCAGTCCGCCAGTACCAAGCGTATAGAATGGCGTGGCGGGCGTGCGGATGCCGATCCATTGCATCGCCAGGCTCTTGCCGCGGAACATATCGCTATAGCCAAAATCGCCGGTGACGGGCGTCGTCGGTCGTGGCTGTACGGGCAGGTTCGGCTTGGCGGCGGCGAACGGGATCGGGGTCTTCGGCGCGAGAATATGCGGCCAGCCATTGGACCAGGTGACGGGCAACAGGAACGTCTCGCGCCCGATCGCATAGCGCTCGGCCGCATAAGGACGCGTCGCGAGGAACGTCGCCCACCAGTCGCCATTCTGCGTCTGGACGAACTTGGCGTGCCCGGCCGACGTCACCGGGTTCGGTCGATCGGCGGCGAGCCCGCGCTGCGTCAGGATCGGGTTGCCGACATAGGGGGCGAACGGTCCGGTCAGGCTTTTCGACCGGAACACGACCTCGGAATGATTGTCGCCGGTGCCACCTTCGGCCGCGATCAGATAGTAGAAGCCGTCGTGCTTGATGAGGTGGGGGCCTTCGATCCAGACCGGCTTGGTCGCGAGATCGACGCCGCCATTGACGATCTGCGTGCTCGGCCCGACCATCTTGCCCGCGCGCCAGTCATATTCCTGCACCCAGATCGCGCGGTGCCCGTCATAGCGCGGCGGCTCGTTCGGCGCGCGATTGTTGACGATATAGGCCTTGTCGCCTTCCCAGTAGAGCGACGGGTCGATCCCCTCGAACGGCAGCCAGATCGGATCGGACCACGGCCCCGCCGGGTCCTTCGCGGTAATCACGAAATTGCCTTTACATTCTACGCAGGTGTTGACGATGTAGAAGACGCCCGCGTGCCAGGAGATGTCGGGCGCGAAGACGCCTTGCGACACGGCGCGCCCGGTGAAATCGAGCTGGCTCGGGCGGGAGATCGCGTTGCCGATCTGGACCCAGCTGACCAGATCCTTCGAGTGAAAGATCGGCAGGCCCGGAAAATGTGCGAAGCTCGAATTGACGAGGTAATAGTCGTCGCCGACGCGCGTCACGGAAGGGTCGGGGTAATAGCCCGACAGGATAGGATTGCGGTACGCGTTCGGGGCCACCACGACGCGCTCCTGCGACCGGCCGTCATAGCTGAACCGGTCGAAGCGCGCAGTTTGCCCGGCTGCCGCCTGGGCCACAACCAGTGCGGATAGCGTCGTCACGAGGCGCGGTATGGATCGAGTCATAGGAACTCCTGGTCTGAACGGATCCGTACCGCGCGGGTGACCTCAGTGATTGTCGCGCGGCAGGCCCATGGTCTGTGCGATGCGCTGATACTTCTCGGCGCCTTCGAGAATCGCGCCGGTCTCCATCTGGCCCACGGTAGCCCGCTGGATTTCCTGCCAGGGCGTCTGCGATCGGGGATACGCATAGCCGCCGGCTTCGGTGAGTGCGCGGCGACGCTCGGCGAGGTCCTCGTCGGAGATCAGGACGTTAGCCGATCCCTTGGCGAGGTCGATGCGAACCCGGTCACCGGTCCGGATCAGCGCGAGGCCGCCCATTGCTGCGGCTTCGGGGCTGGCGTTGAGGATCGAGGGGGAGCCCGACGTGCCGGACTGGCGGCCGTCGCCGATGCAGGGGAGGGCATGGACGCCTTCGCGGATCAGATAGGCGGGCGGCCGCATGTTCACGACCTCGGCCGCGCCTGGATAGCCGATCGGGCCGGCGCCACGCATGAACAGCAACGTGTCGGTCGTGATGCCGAGCGAGGGATCGTCGATCCGGTGATGGTAATCCTCCGGGCCGTCGAATACGACCGCGGGGCCTTCGAAGGCTTCTGGATCGGCGGGGTTCGACAAATACCGTTCGCGGAACTCCGGCGAGATCACGCTGGTCTTCATGATCGCCGAGTCGAACAAATTGCCGCGCAGCACGATGAAGCCGGCATCTTCCAGCAACGGCGTCGCGAACGGGCGGATGACGCGCTCGTCCTCGATCGTCGCGGTCCGGCAATTGTCGCCGATCGACTTGCCGTTCGCGGTCATCGCGTCCTCGTGGATCAGGCCCTGCTTCATCAACTCGGATACGACAGCGGGGACGCCGCCGGCATGGTAGTAATCCTCGCCGAGATATTCCCCGGCGGGCTGGAGGTTGACCATCAGCGGCACCTTGTGGCCGTGAATCTGCCAGTCGTCGATCGGCAGGTCGACGCCGATGTGACGCGCGATCGCGGCCAGGTGGATCGGTGCGTTGGTCGAGCCGCCGATCGCCGAATTGACGACGATCGCGTTGTGGAACGCCTCTTTGGTGAGGATGTCAGAGGGCTTGAGATCCTCCGCAACCATGTCGACGATCCGCTTGCCGGTCTTGTACGCGACCTCCTGGCGGTCGCGGTACGGCGCGGGGATTGCGGCCGAGCCGGGCAGCTGCATGCCGAGCGCCTCGGCGAGCGAATTCATCGTCGTCGCGGTGCCCATCGTGTTGCAGTAACCGGTCGACGGCGCCGACGACGCGACGAGCTTGATGAAGCCCTCGTCGTCGATCGCGCCGGTCGCGAGCAGCTCGCGCGCCTTCCACACGATCGTCCCCGAGCCGGTGCGCTCGCCCTTGTGCCAGCCGTTGAGCATCGGGCCCACCGACAGCGCGATCGCCGGGATGTTGACGGTCGCCGCGGCCATCAGGCAGGCCGGCGTGGTCTTGTCGCAGCCGATCGTCAGCACGACGCCGTCGAGCGGATAGCCGTAGAGCACCTCGACCAGCGCCAGATAGGCGAGGTTGCGGTCGAGCCCGGCGGTCGGGCGCTTGCCGGTTTCCTGGATCGGATGGACCGGGAATTCGAGCGCGATGCCGCCGGCTTCACGGATGCCTTCGCGCAGGCGTTCGGCGAGCACGAGGTGGTGGCGGTTGCAGGGGGACAGGTCGCTGCCGGTCTGCGCGATGCCGATGATCGGCTTGCCCGAGCGCAGTTCCTCCAGGCTCAGCCCGAAGTTCAGATAGCGCTCGAGATAGAGCGCGGTCATGTCGATATTCTCGGGGTTGTCGAACCACGCGCGGCTTCGGAGCGGCTGGGGAAGCTTAGGCATGTCAGTCATCGGAGAGCTTTCTGGAGATCGACTATCAGCGCGCGACGGAGAGGCGGTAGATCATCGCATGGTGATAGGGTTTGCCTGGGTCGACGCGGGCGGAAATGAAACTGGGCTTGTTCGGCGCATCCGGGAATTTCTGTGGTTCGAGTGCGATGCCGTCTCCCATGCGGTACAGATGGCCCTTCTTGCCGACGAACGTGCCGTCGAGGAAATTGCCGGTATAGAACTGCACGCCGGGTTCGGTCGTGAGCACGTCGAGGACTCTTCCGGACACGGGATC
The DNA here is from genome assembly GCF_004340945.1 of Sphingomonas sp. PP-F2F-A104-K0414. GTDB lineage: Bacteria > Pseudomonadota > Alphaproteobacteria > Sphingomonadales > Sphingomonadaceae > Sphingomonas. Next base: position 109,224 of record NZ_SLYD01000004.1, on the reverse strand, counting down.
CTGCAGCCGTGCGGCCAGTTCGGGTTTGGCGGTCAGGCCCTTGTCGAGCGCGAAATTGTGGTCGTAGCCATGGCCGTAGCGGATCTGCTGGTCCCGGCCGTCGCGAATACCCTCGCCGACGATCCGGCCGCTGCGGAAGTCGAATACCGTGCCTTGGACGGGTTGCAGCGCGCCTGTCGGAATCAGTTTATCGTCGACGGGTGTGATCGCCTTGGCGGGGATCGTCAGCCGGTGGCCGTTCGCGCCCATCGCCGAGCCCTCGCCGCCGAGATCGAAGATCGCGTGGTTGGTCATGTTGACGATCGTCGGCGCGTCGGTCTTCGCGTCATACGCAATGCCGAGGTTGCCGGCTTCGTCGAGCGTGTAGGTGACGGTGACGTCGAGGTTGCCCGGATAGCCCGACTCGCCGTCGGGGCTGCGATGACCGAGCACGAGCGTCGCGGTCGGTCCGCTCTTCACCGACACGACCGTCCAGGCGACCTTGTCGAAGCCCTCGCCGCCGCCATGCAGCGAGTTGACCTTGTCGTTGAGCGGTAACTGATAGGCCTTGCCGTCGAGCGTGAAGCGGCCACCGGCGATGCGGTTGGCGTAACGCCCGACCGTCACGCCGAAGAAATTGGGATGGTCGACATAGGAGGCGAGGTCATCGTAGCCGAGCACGACATCGGCGATCTTGCCGGCACGGTCGGGCCCCATCAACGATTGGAGCGTCGCGCCATAGGACAGGATCTTCGCGGAAACGCCGTGCGCATTGCTAAGCGTCACCGCCTCGATCGCGGTGCCGTCCTTCAGCGTTCCGGCGAGCGTGCGCTTCGCCTCTGCCGCGTCGGCTGCGTGCGCCGAAAGCGCTGCCAGCAAGGTTGCCACGATGATCCCCGTCTTCCTGATTGCACGCATTCCGGTTCCCATCCCTGATCGCCGACGCCGTTGACGCGCCTTGTTCGGCTATATAGTCAGACAATATATTTCTGGGCAAGCCGTGCGGGAAAAGACTGTTCCAGTCACCGACATGGCGCGGAGGATGAACGAATATGGCCATGCCGATACAGCCGACACAGACGCAGACCGGCGCTGCACCCGTCACCGCGACGGGTAGCCCCAGTTATCGCTCTGCGCTGACCCTGCTCGCCAGCCTGTTCTTCATGTGGGGCTTCATCACCGTCATCAACAACACGTTGCTGCCGCACCTGCGCAGCGTGTTCGACCTCAGCTATACGCAGACCACGCTGATCGAGAGCGTCTGGTTCATCGCCTATTTCTTTGCGTCGATCCCGTCCGCCAAGCTGATCGAGCGGGTCGGCTATCAGCGCGCGATGGTGTTCGGGCTGGGGCTGATGGCGGTCGGCGCGCTGATGATGGTGCCCGCCGCACGGCTGCCAAGCTACGGCGTCACGCTGGTCGCGCTGTTCGTGATCGCCAGTGGCATCACGTTGCTTCAGGTCGCTGCCAACCCGTATGTCGCGGTCGTCGGTCCGCCCGAGACCGCGTCGTCGCGACTCAATCTCGTGCAGGCGTTCAACTCGGCCGGCGCGACGCTGGCGCCGTTGTTCGGCGGCTATCTGATCCTCGGTCGCTCGACCTCGGGGACCGCGGTTGCCGGATCGACCGCGGTGCTGACTCCGGCCGAGCGGCTTGCCGACGCACAGTCGGTGGTGTTGCCGTATCTGATCGTCGCGGGCGTGCTGGTGGTGCTCGCGATCGTGATCGCGCGATTCCCGCTGCCGGCGATGGGTACTGCGACGCAGCGCTCGGCGAAGGCCGACCGCAAGGGCCTGTCGCTCTGGTCGCACCGCAACCTGGTGCTCGGCATCCCGGCGATCTTCATCTACCTGATCGCCGAGATTGGGGTCGCCAATCTGTTCATCAACTTCGTCAGCCAGCCGCAGATCGGTAATCTGACGCACGAGCAGGCCTCGCACTATCTGTTCATCCTGTGGGGCGGGATGATGGTCGGCCGGCTGGTCGGCAGCGTCGTGATGCGGACGATCCCCGCCGAGCGCGTGCTGGCGGTGGCGAGCATCGGCGCGTTCGTCGTCATGCTGATCGCGACCTTCACCACCGGCCACGTCGCGATGTGGGCGCTGATCTCGGTCGGCCTGTTCCACTCGATCATGTTCCCGACGATCTTCACGCTCGGCATCCGCGGCCTGGGGCCGCTGACCGAGGAAGGGTCGGGGCTGCTGATCATGGCGATCGCGGGCGGCGCGCTGGTGATCGTTCAGGGCTGGCTCGCCGACACGTACGGGTTGCAGATCTCGTTCCTGCTCACCGCGGCGTGCGAACTCTACATCCTGTTTTACGCGGTGTGGGGCTCACGCGTCACCGACGCGCTGCCCGATCCCGTCACCGTTCACTGATCTACCAGGGGATGCGGCGAACGCTTCGATGCGTGATCGCCGTGTCTCCGGATGCTCCGAGTAATCGTTCTAACCGCACCCCGCGGAGCCGTACGTCGACGGTTCCGCGCGAGGCTTCGTGGTGGCGATTTTTCGGCTGTCGTATCTGCGCGGCATGATCCTGGTGTTTGTCAGGTGCCTTATCCTGGATGAACTCTCAGCGAAAATTTACCAACGGTTTACCCCGCGGCCCTACTTCTCAGGTCGTGGGCCATCCTTAACCGGCGGGTAATCTGGGTCCATGGCATGAGAAGGTTTGTTGCATGATCGCCTTGGATCACCAGGAAAATTTTGGAAATTTGGGTACAGCTGTGGAGCTGCCCGATTTCGATCGCAGGCAACTCCTCGCGTTTCTCTCCAGCGCGCCCATTCTGGCATTGGGGGGCTGTGGTGGCGGGAGCGGCGCAGCACCGGCCACAGATAGCGTGACGGTCGTGCCTGCTTCCGCCGCTGCGCCGGTCGCGACCCCGGTAGCGGTGGTGACACCGGCCCCATCAGCGACTCCAGCGAGTTCATCGTCCAGCCTGTTTTCCGCGCAGTCGGCCTGGAACGCGACGCCGGTCAATCCTGTCCTCGGCAGTGATACCCTGCCGAGCGCCAATCAGACCCCGTGGGTCGAGGAAGGCGCATACTCCTCCAAGATCTTCCGTGCAGTGGCCAGCGACAGTCCGATGACCGTCACCACGGACGATATCGCCAACCAGCTCGAAGCGGGCACCGTGACGATCCCCCGGTTTCCCGCAGCGACCATGCCGGCGACGGGGCAGGATGGCCATTGTGAGATCCTGGACACGATCGACGGTACGCTTCACAGCTTTTACCAATTGCGTAAGACAGCCGGTAGTTGGCACGCGGGCAAGTACGCGCGGTCATCGTGGCAGGGCAGCGGCTGGGGCACGGTCGCCAATCCGGACAATGTGCGCGCGGCTGGTTGCTCGACGGCCGGTGGCCTGTTGCTCGCGTCCGAACTTGGTCTCGACATCGTGCCGCACGCGCTTGCGATCGGGATGGACAAGAACGCCTTCATGCCAGGACCGATCTGGCCGGCGACCCTCGAGGATTATACCGGGGCAACCACCTATAAGGGTGTGGCGGGGCAGCGTTTCCCGATGGGGGCGCTTCTCATGCTGCCAGCCAGTTTCGACGTCGACAAGCTGGGCCTCGCGGAATCGAGGGCGATCGCGCGGACGTTGAAGAAATATGGCGGGTATATCGTCGACGCGACGGTCGGGTCGATGAACATCTACGCCGAGACCGGCAGCGGCTGGAACAAGAGCATGGTCGACGGCAAATACACCGCCGCGTTCAGTCCCGACATGCAGGCGATCAAGGCCGCGATTCGTCAGGTCGTGTCGCAGAGCGGCTATCTGGACCGGGATGGCACGCCGTTCACGCCGACCCCGTTCCGCGCGATGAATCTGCTGTCGATGCGCGGCCTTTGGCAGAGCTATAATGGTTCGAAGGTGTTCGGCCGGTACGATGCGGCGGCCGACCTCTTCCAAGCCGAGGCGACCACCGACGCCCGCACCATTCGACAGATTCTCTACACGCACGACGACAACGATCCCGACCGCTTCAAATGGAAGAAGCAGAGTTGGAACCTCAACCCAGAGCCGGGTGTGAAATACACCGTTCGCGCGATCGGTGACGGTGACATCATGGCGACGCTGAGCGTGAAGAAGAGCGACTACAAAGCCAATTACGGCACGACCGGAAAGCTGGCACCCGGACAGTCGGCGACGTTCACATGGCCTACCGATTCGGGCACCGTTACCGAAATCTATCTCGACAAGCCCGCCGGCGCCGCGGCCAACATCCGGCTCGAATTGGTCAAAGCCTGAGCGAAGTCCAGCAGGCTGCAGGGGAGGGCGGTGACATCCAGCGCCTGACGGTTGCAGCGTAGCCGCGCCCGCCGCTTCACTTTCCGGGAACGGGAATCGCCAGGGTTTCCAGCCCTTCCAGATTTCGGACCACTTGGGCGGACGTCTAAGTCGTCTGCATCCGTGACGTCGGGGTGACGCAAGGCATCGCTTTCTTCGTAGCGTTCGCGGAGGGGATGGGTGGCGAACGAGACTGGCCAAGCGGGCTTCGGCGTCGTCGTCATCCTGGTAAGTTGCGCTGTGAAGCCGAGAAAAAAGTTTGATATGTGTTACATAGGCTGAAGAAGCCGTTTCAGAGCGGAGTCGGTATGGTGCCGTTAACCCGGCGGCGTGCATGGAAGCACGACCCGGCGGCACGTAACCTGACGACGGTGCCTTCTTTGGGACAATTTACTACCACGAGGAATCACGGATGGGTCTGTTGCGTGCTATCTGTTCGATAGCGATTATCATATCCGCGTTGGTGGGCTACCGGCTGTACAGCAGCGGCGTTTCGATCTGGACGCTGGTCCCGCTGATGGTCGGCGTTGCTGCCCTGCTCGCGGTCGTACCCTTCGTCGCAAATACACGCCCACGGCGGACCCGCGTGATGAACGCGTGTCTGGTCTTCGCCGTCGGGGGTGGCGTTTCGTCCGTTCTCGCAATCGCGTCGCATCTGACGGCGACCAGCGTCCTGTCAGTGGTATTTCCGCTGTTCGGGCTCGCCTTGTCGGGCTGGGCATACCGGACCCGGGGTCGCTATCGCGTCGCGCGGTATGCAAACTATTACCAGGAATAGTCGGTCCAGTTGAGGATCGCAGACTGTTCGAATGTCGGGAGGCCAGTGGAAACTGGCCAAGGTCTGCAGACCCGCGTCCGCGTGAGATTGGCGCATCAAAGTGCGGCCAGTACATCTGATACAGTTCGGTGCCGACGCCGCATCACCGCCACGTCAGTGAGAGACGCCGTGGCACTAATCTCGCTCGGGTCAATTCAGGGTGCCCTGCCAAGCCGGAACGGGATATGCCGTGCAGGTCGCGGCGAACTATTTTCAATCGTGCTCGTCACACGTGTTCGCCGCGACAATGCGTCAAAATGGGACCCGCGGGGGATTGATTACCGCATGGGGCAGTGGCAAATCACACCAATCGCAGCGGGTTGAGCTTTCCCAAGACGCCTCCCCGCTGCGGTGTCACCCTTATTGACTCGTCCGGTCGCTGCGTCGTCCCTGGCCTCTTGAGCTAGGCCTTGACCAGTTCCAACCGGATGCTTGCCGCCGCACCGGCGGGCTTGTCGACGAAGATTTCGGTCACGGTCGCCGGATCGGTCGGCCAGGTGAACGCTACGGAACCACCGGGCGCAAGCTTGGTGGTCGCCGCATATCGTTTGAAACTCTTGCTGTTCACCGCGAGAGTGGCCGTCATGTCGCCCGCGCCGATCGCTTTCACGAGATACCGCACGCCGGGTTCGGGGTTGAGGTTCCAGCTTTGTTTCTTGTACCCGAACCGGTCGGCCTCATCATGCGTGTTCAACAACTGGCGGACGGTGCGCGGCTCGGCGGTCGCCTCGGCCTGGAAGAGATCGGTCGCCGCATCATACTTACCGAACGACTTCGACCCGTTATAGCTCTGCCACGGCCCGCGCATCGACAAGAGGTTCATCGAGCGGAACGGCGTGGGCGTGTAGGGCTTGCCGTCGCGATCGAGGAAACCGTCTTGCGCCAATAGCTGGCGCAATCCCGCCTTGATCGCCTGCATGTCGGGACTGAACGCAGCCGTGTACTTGCCGTTGACGTAGCTCTTGTTCCAACCGCTGCCGATCTCCGCGTAGAAGTTGAGCGAACCGACCGTCGCGTCGACGATATACCCGCCGTATTTTTTCAGCGTGCGGGCGATCGCCCTCGATTCCGGCAGGCCGAGTTTGTCGACGTCGAAACTAGCGGGCAGCATCAACAGCCGGCCCATCGGGAAGCGTTGCCCCGGCACGCCCTTGTACGTGGTCGCGCCGGTATAGTCCTGGAGCGTTGCCGGCCAGACCGGCCCCGACAGGAACGCGTTTTTATCCATGCCGATCGCCAAGGCGTGCGGCACGATATCCAGTCCCAGCTCGGACGCGAGCAGAAGGCCGCCGGCCGTCGAGCAGCCAGCCGCGCGCACATTGTCTGGATTGGCCACCGTGCCCCAGCCACTTCCCTGCGCGGACGTACGGGCATATTTCCCCGCGCGCCATGTCCCCGCGGTCCGACGCAGTTGGTAAAAGCTGTGCAGCGTACCGTCGACCGGGTCCAGGATCTCGCAATGGCCATCCTGACCGGTCGCCGGCATGGTCGCTGCGGGAAACCGCGGGATCGTCACCGCACCGGCCTGAAGCTGGTTGGCGATGTCGTCCGCAATGACGGTCATCGGGCTATCGTTTGCCGCGGCGCGGAAGATCTTGGACGAGTATGCGCTCTCTTCGATCCAGGGAACCTGCTTCGCGGTCGGCAGGGTGTTGTTGCCGAGCCGGGGTTTGATCGGCGTCGAGTTCCACGGCGATTGCGCAGAAAACAAACTGGGCGTTGTGCTCGTCTTCGAGGTCGTGGACGCTGCCACTGTCTTTGCCGCCGTTGCCGACACCGCGTTCTGTGTGGCGGGCGAACCGGTCACGACCGTTATGCCGTCCGTTGCGGAGGCTGCGCCCGTTGCAGGCGTTGCGTCGCTACCGCTGCCGCTACCGGCCGCCCATGCAAGAGCGGGGACGCTGGAGAGAAAGGCAAGTATGAGTCTGCGGTCCACATCGGGCAGATTTGCTGCGGTGCCCGAATCGTCAAAAACTTTGTCGTGATCCACACCGATCATGAAACGAACCTTCTCTTGCCAGAGGCCTGGATTTCTCGCGGACGACGTGAATGGCCCGTAGGCTTCGGGTAGGTGCTGGCGGGTTAACCCTCGGTAAATAAATGCAATAGCCGAGAGATCCGGCTTCAGTCTTGGACGCTGGCAAGTGTTTTGCGAAGAGCGGGCCGCGCGAGTTGTCGCTAGCGACGGTCATGCTGGCGCTAATTCCTTGGGCGCAGAGTACGGCGGGGCGGATGACAATCTGATCGTGCGGTGACAACAGACCGGCCGTATCAACGCGTGAGAACGAACCGCGAATGTCATAATGTGTGTAATAACGGCGGGGCGTTGCCACCGGCCAATCTCAGCAAAAGCCGAGGATTTCCTGGCAAAAAATGGCTCCCTGAGTAGGATTCGAACCTACGGCCACTCGATTAACAGTCGAGAGCTCTACCGCTGAGCTATCAGGGAACGTTGCCGGAGGCGGCTCTATAAACGGCCAGTCGGACGATGCAAGCAGGTTTCTCCGCAAAAATGCAAAGTCCGCGATAAATCACGGTCAGGAGACGAACTGTTCCATCGTGATCCGATCGTCGAGCGCGTGCTCGGGATCGAACAGCAGCGTCAGTTCGCGCGCGCGATCCATGCAGATGTCGACCTGCGCGACGTCGCGGATCTCGCGCTGGTCGGCGACCGCGGAGACGGGGCGCTTGCCGGGATCGAGCACGCGGATGCCGATGCGCGCCTTGTCGGGCAGGATCGCGCCGCGCCAGCGCCGCGGGCGGAACGGGCTGATCGGGGTCAGCGCGATCATCCCCGAACCGAGCGGCAGGATCGGACCATGCGCGGAGAGGTTGTACGCGGTCGAACCCGCGGGGGTGGCGACGAGGATGCCGTCACAGGCGAGTTCGGGCAGGACGATGCGGTCGTTCACCGTCACTTCGAGGTTCGCGGTCTGGCGGGTTTCGCGCAGGAACGATACCTCGTTGATCGCGGGAAGCGTGTGCGTGCGCCCGTCGACGCCGAGCGCGGTCATGCTGAGCGGGACGACCTTGAACGGTTTCGCGCGCTCGAGACGGTCCGTAAGGCCGTGGTGGCGCCATTCGTTCATCAGGAAGCCGACCGTGCCGAGGTTCATTCCGAATACCGGCACAGGCGGCTTGCGGCGCTCCAGCATCGCGTGAAGCGTTTGGAGCATGAAGCCGTCGCCGCCGAGCGCGATGATCACGTCGGCGTCTTCGACAGGCACCCAGTCGGCCATGTCGGCGAGCTGGGCCTCAGCGGCACGAGCGGGCGGGGTGTTGGACGCGACCAGCGCCCGCCGCTCGTATCGGCTCATCCGCCGGTGACGCTCATGTGGCGCGCGACTGCGGGGCCTTCGCCCTGGCCAATGCGGAAGTCGTGCGCTTTCGGCTTGGCGAACAGGCCGGCGTCGATCGCCTCGTCGAGGCCAGCGGTGCCGCCTTCGCGCAGCGCGGCCTTGAGATCGACCTGATCGTCATGGCCTAGGCACATGTACAGCTTGCCTTCGGTGGTCAGGCGGACGCGGTTGCAGCCGTCGCAGAAATTGGCGGTCAGCGGCGAGATCAACCCGAGGCGCGTGCGCGTGCCGTCGACATTCCAGTAGCGTGCCGGGCCGCCCGTCTTGTGCGCGTCGCGGGCGAGCGTGAACTGCTGCCCGAGGTCTTCGAACACCTTGGTCAGCGGCAGGAAGCGGTCGGTGCGATCCTCATCGATCGCGCCGAGCGGCATCGTCTCGATCAGCGACAGGTCGAAGCCTTCGTCGCGGCACCAGGCCAGCATCGGCGCGATCTCGTCCTCGTTGAAGCCCTTCAGCGCGACCATGTTGATCTTGATCGCCAGCCCTGCATCACGCGCCGCGTAGATGCCGCCGATCACCTGCGACACGTCACCGTGGCGGGTGATGTAGCGGAAGCGCTCAGGGTCGCGGCTGTCCATGCTGACGTTCACGCGGCGGATGCCCGCATCGACCATCGCTTCGGCATGCTGCGCGAGGCGCGTGCCGTTGGTGGTCATCGTCAGCTCTTCGAGACCCCCCCCTTGTCCATTGGCGCCGATGTTGTGGCCAAGCCGCTGGACCAGTTCGGCGACATCGCGCCGCACGAGGGGTTCACCGCCGGAAAGACGGATCTTGGTTACGCCACGCGCAATGAAGCGCTCGGCGATGATCGCGATCTCTTCGAGGCTCAACAGCTTCGATCGCGGCAGGAACGTCATCTTCTCCGACATGCAGTAGCGGCAGCGCAGGTCACAGCGATCGGTGACCGAAATCCGCAGATACTTGATCGTACGACCATGCGTGTCGCGCAACGGCTTCTGGTTGAGGGCGGGCGCGAGCGTCATGCCTTCAGAGCTAGGACCGGACTGTCCCGGGAACAAGGCCGGATCGGCTGGTAATGGATTGGCGGGGGGCGATACGCCAGCTAGGCTCGCACCGATGGAGCAGGGTGCGACGGATATGGAAGACATGCAGACGGCAACGACGCTGTTCGCGGTATCGTTCCGTCAACGCGGTGAAATCGCAGAGATTTTGGCATGCGCAGGGGTCAGCGCGGACTGGCATGCGCAGGTCGTGAGCGATGCCGAAGCGATCGAAAGCCGCTTTATGGCGAGCGGTGCGGTGGTCGCGCTGATCGACGCACGTGGCGCGTTCGAAGAGGGGCTGGCGGCGACGCTGGCGCTGGGCGGGCTGATCGCGACCAATGGCGCCGCGCTGCTGGTGCTGGTGTCGCGCGGCGACGTCGGCGCGGTCGGCGAGTTCTTCGATGCGGGCGCGACGCAGTTCCTCACGAGCCCGGCGAGTGACGGCGAACTCGTCCAGGCGTTGCGGTTTGCCGGCCGCCATGCGGTGCGCACCGCAGGCAGCGCGATCGATCGGCGCAGGATCCCCGGCGTGTCGTTGTACGACCGCGAGACCGGTGATGTCCGCCGCTGGATCGTCGGGCGTATCGCCGCCGACCTACCCGTTGCGGTGGTGCTGGTGTCGCTGTCGCGGCTCGATATCGTCAATGCCGCGCATGGCCGGCCCGCGGTCGATGCGCTGATCGAGGCGGCGGTGCGCCGGACCGAGACGATCGCTCATGCTGCGATCGGTGTCGATTCGATCGTCGCGCGGCTTGGCGGGTCCGAATTCGCGCTGGCGATCGAGGCGTCGGGGGCTGCGGTGACCGCGGCGATCACCGCGCTCGATGCGGCGCTCGCACGGCCGTTCCGGGTGGCGGATACGCGTGCGGTGCTCGGCTGCCGGTTTGGCGTGGCACAGCGCCAGCCGGGCGACGATGCGGCGGCGCTGCTGCGGCGGGCGAGCGAGGCGCTGGCGGAGGCGAAGGCGAGCGACGGGTCGGTGCTCCACGTCGCGCTGCCAGATGGCGTCGCGCCGATCGATGCGCTCGCGATCGACCTGCACCACGCGATCGAACGCGACGAGATCGATCTGCGCTGGCAGCCGCAGGTCGAGATTGCGAGCGGCAGGATCACCGGGGTCGAGGCGCTGGCACGGTGGAACCACCGGACCTTGGGGCCGCTCGGGGCGGATACACTGTTCGATGCCGCCGATCGCGCGGACCTCGGCATCGCGTTGTCGGATCATATCCAGCGACTGGTGCTCGCGCGTGCGGTGGCGTGGCCGGAGGCTCTGGGAACGCTGCGCGTGTCGCTCAACCTGACTGCGGCGGATATCACGCGACCGGGGTTTGCGGCGCTGTTCCTCGCGCGGATCGACGAGAGCGGGTTTCCGCGGGGGCGGCTGACCGTCGAGATTACCGAGACGGGGCTGATCGAGGATCTGGCGGCGGCGTCTGCCTTGCTTGCCGAACTGCGGGGGGCAGGGTGTCGCGTTGCGATCGACGATTTCGGGACGGGCTATTCGAGCCTCGCCTATCTGAAGTCGCTGCCACTCGATTACGTGAAGATCGACAAGTCGCTGGTGCGCGATATCGACGGCAGCGCGCGTGACCGCGTGGTGGTGGCGGGTGCGATCACGATGGCGCGCTCACTCGGGCTTGCGGTGGTCGCCGAAGGGGTGGAGACGCCGTCGCAACTCGAATTGCTCGCCGCGGGAGGGTGCAGCTTGTATCAGGGGTTCCTGCTGTCCGAACCGGTCGGCGAGGCGGGGTTGCTCGAACTGATGGCGAGGGAATGATGCAGGCCTTGATCGTTCCCTTCGCGCTGATCGCTGCCACGGCCACGGCCACGGCGGCGGCGCCCGTGCCCGCCGAGACCGCGATACGCCAGGCGATGGAGGCAAGCGCGGCGGGGTGGAATGCGGGTGATCTCGCGCGGTTCATGGCGGTGTACGCCGATGATGCGGTGTTCGTAACGCCGAAGGGATTGCTGCGTGGCAAGCCGGCGATCGCCGAAAAATACCGACCGAGTTTTCGCGGCGTCGGCAATGCGCGCGGCACGCTGTCGTTCGCATTCCTGGAGATGCGCGGGATCGATCCGCGTCACGCGATGCTGTTCGCGCGCTGGACGCTGACTGGGCCATCGACGACCGAAAGCGGCATGACGACGTTGGTCTTCGCGCGGCGTGGTACAGCGTGGCAGATCATTGCCGATCACAGTAGCTGATCCCCCGCTTGGCGGGGGAGGATCGGTCAGTGCTGGCGTGTGGCACCGGCGGCGCGGACGTCGGCGATCGTCGGGTAGCCGTTGACCGCCATCAGCAGGTCCGCCTCCGCTAGCAGGCATTTTAACACATGCGCCGCGCCTGTCGCGCCGCCCAACGCGAGGCCGTAGGCATAGGGGCGGCCGACCCCGACCGCGGTGGCACCGAGCGCGAGCGCCTTCACCATGTCGGTGCCCGACCGCACGCCGGAATCGAACAGCACCGGCGTCGCGCCCGACGCCGCTACGATTTCAGGCAGCATGTCGATCGCGGCGATCCCGCCATTCGCCTGCCGCCCGCCATGGTTCGAGCAATAGATCGCGTCGGCGCCCGCATCGATCGCGCGGCGTGCATCGTCGGGGTGGCAGATGCCTTTCAAGACCAGCGGCAATTTGGTCAGCGAGCGCAGCCAGGGCATGTCGGCCCAGGTCAGTACCTTGCCGAACACGCCTGCCCATTGCCGGACCGCTGCCGCGCCGTCCTCCTCGGGCGGGCGCTCGAGCATCGCGCGGAATACCGGGTCGCTGAAATAATTGGCGAGCACTTGGCCGCGGAGCTGCGGGAAGTTCGCGGTGTTGAGGTCGCGCGGGCGCCAGCCGGTTACCCAGGTGTCTAGCGTCACGACGATCGCCTTGTACCCGGCGGCTTCGGCACGGCGCACTAAGCTTTCGGTCAGCGCATCGTTCTTCGGTGTGTAGAGCTGGAAGAACCCGGGGGTGTCGCCGAACCGCGCGGCGACGTCTTCGAGCGGATCGTTCGACAGCGTCGACTGGCACAAGGGTACGCCGGTGATCGCCGCCGCCTGTGCCGCGGCGATATCGCCATGGCCATCCTGCGTGCAGATCCCGTTGATCCCGACCGGGGCCATGAACAGCGGCGTCGGCAGCGTCATCCCGAACAACTCGATCGACAGATCGCGGCGGGTGCAGTCGACCATCATCCGCGGCGTCATTCCCCAATGTGCGAAGGCATCGGCATTGTGACGCTGGGTATGCTCGTCGCCGCAGCCGCCCTGGAGATAGGCAAGCGTCGCGGGGGGCAAGGCCGCGGACGCGCGTGCCTCCAGCGTCGCGAAATCGACCGGCACGCTCGGCACCACGCCGTTCAGCCCGGCGAAGTAAATCGCGTTCTGGTAATCGCCGAAATGCGGCGCAGTCTTCGGGGCCACGGCCATAATCCTCTCCTATGTTTTGCGGACCTTATACGGCGCTACCGGTGACGAAGTCATTCCTTGTGCCTAAGGATGCGCGACCGATTACAGAAAGTCCGACGATGTCCCTCCGCCTGCCTCTTCTCGCTCTTCTCGCATTGTCGACGAGCGTGATCGCCCAGACGCCAGCCGTCGATCCGAACATGTATCTCGAGGATATTCACGGCGCGCGTGCATTGGAGACGGTGAAGCAGTGGAACACGCGGTCGCTCGCTGCGCTGGAGGCGAAGCCGGGCTTTGCGCGCTACCGCCAGCGCGCGCTCGACCTGTTGCAGGCCGACCGCCAGATCGCGACGCCCGACGACGAGCTCGGCGACCAGGTGCTCAACCTGTGGCAGGACAAGACCAACGTGCGGGGCCTGTGGCGGGTCGCGTCGCTGGCGTCGTTCACCGGCGGCAAGCCGGTCTGGCGGACGCTGATCGACGTCGATGCGCTGGGCAAGGCGGAGGGCAAGAGCTGGGTGTGGAAGGGCGTGACGTGTCGTTCGCCGTCTTATGACCGTTGCATGGTCGCGCTGTCGGACGGCGGCGGCGATGCAGTGGTCGAGCGCGAGTTCGATATTCCTTCGGGCAAGTTCGTGACCGACGGCTTCGTCGTGCCGATCTTCAAGACGCGGCTGAGCTGGGCCGGGCCGGACGCGCTGTATGTCGCAACCGACTTTGGCGCCGGCAGCCTGACCAAGTCGGGCTATCCGCGCACCGCCAAGCTGTGGCGCCGCGGTACGCCACTGACCGCCGCGACCGAGATCGCCAGTGCGACGCAGGACGACGTAGGGATCAACGTCAGCGTGTTTCCGGATGGCGAGCAGCGCTATCCGCTGGTCGTCCGCGACACCGATTTCTTCCATTCGAAGCGGAGCCATGTCGCCAGCGACGGACGGCTCGTGGCATCGCCGCTGCCCGACGATGCGGTGATCAACACTGTGCTCGACGGCCGGCTAATCGCGACGCTCGCCTCCGACTGGCGCGGGGTGCCGGCGGGGGCGATCGTCGCCTACAGCATCGCCGACGTGCTGGCTGGCCGTGCGCCGACGATCGAGCGGGTGCTGGTGCCGACCGCGACGCAGGCGGTGGAGCAGGTCGATTCGAGCAAGTCGGTGCTGTGGGTGAAGATGCTCGACGACGTTTCCGGGCGGCTGGTGTCGCTCGCGCGCGATGCGGACGGCAGCTGGACGCAATCGGTCGCGGCACTGCCTGCATCCTCGACGATCCATCTCGATGCGACCGCGGGGAAAGACGATCTCGCGTTCGCGATGGTCGAGAGTTTCCTCAGCCCGCCCGCGCTCTACGCCATCCGCCCCGCCGCCAAGCCGGTCGCGGTCGACACGCTGCCCGCCCGGTTCGATGCCTCGACGATGCAGGTCGAACAGCGGTTCGCAACCTCGAAGGACGGGACGAAGATCCCGTATTTCCTCGTCCGCAAGAAGGGCACGACCGGCTCGGTGCCTGCGCTCGTCCATGCCTATGGCGGGTTCCGCAATGCGCAGACGCCGACCTATCTGGTCGACCAGCCGTACCGGTCGGGCCCGGCGGGGCTGTTCTGGGTCGAGGAGGGCAACGCGTTCGTGCTCGCCAACATCCGTGGCGGCGGCGAATACGGGCCGCGCTGGCATCAGGCGACGCTGCGCGAGAACCGGCAAAAGGCGTATGACGATCTCCACGCGGTCGGCGACGATCTGGTTCGCACCGGTGTCAGCGCGAAACGGAAGATCGCGGTGTCGGGGCGGTCGAACGGCGGTCTGCTGGTCGGCGTCGCGATGGAGCAGCGGCCGGACCTGTATGGCGCGATCGTGATGGGATCACCGCTTCTCGACATGCAGAAATACTCGCATCTGTCGGCGGGGGCGTCGTGGATGGGTGAATATGGCGACCCGGACAAGCCGGCGGACTGGGCGTTCATCTCGAAATACTCGCCGTATCAGAACCTCACGCGCGGGGTGAAATACCCGCTGCCGTTCATCTACACCTCGACCGAGGATGACCGCGTCCACCCAGGCCACGCGCGGAAATTCGCGGCGCGCTTGGAGGCGTATGGCGATCCGTTCTTCTATCACGAGAACCCCGAGGGCGGCCATGCGGCGGGCGCCGACAAGATCGAGGACGCCAAGCGTGCGGCGCTCGTTACCGTCTATCTCAACTCGCAACTCGTCACCGCGCCGCAGCGCTGATCATCAGGAATTCATGATGCGTAATTTCCGTCTGCTACTCGGCGCCGCGATCCTGGCGCTCCCCGTTTTGTCGATCCCTGCGCCCGTGCTGGCCGCGCAAACCGAGAACCCTGCGTTCGCGTCGCTGTCGAAGCGCTATGTCGATGGCCTCGCCCGGCTCAATCCGTCGTCGGCGACGTCGCTCGGCGATCACCGGTTCGATGCGCAGATCACCGACATGTCGGCTGCGGGGCGCGCCAAGCGCGAGGCGTTCTCGAAGCCGATGCTCGCCGACCTCCAGCGGATCGACCGGAAAGCCCTGTCGCGCGAGGAGCAGGTCGATGCGGCGTTGCTCGACAATGCGCTGCGCTACGACATCTGGGACACCGAGACGCTCGGCGGCTGGGCGTGGGATCCGCAGGTCTATAACGACATTGCCGGCAGTTCGCTCTACTCGCTCGCCGCGCGCGATTTCGCGCCATGGCCGCAGCGCCTGAACGCAGCGACGGCACGGATGGAGGCGCTTCCCGCACTGCTGGCGCAGGCGCGCGCGAACATCGTGGTTGCGCGGGTGCCCTCGATCTATGCGACGACGGTGGCGAAGCAGAACAGCGGCATCGTCGACATCGCCGAGAGCATGCTCGCGCCGCATAAGAGCGAGTTGTCGGCAGCGGACGCCAAGCGGTTCGACGCCGCGCTCGTGAAACTCAAGGTGGCGGTCGCCGAGCATCAGGTCTGGCTCGACAAGACGCTCGTCCCCGGTGCGAAGGGCGACTTCCGCCTTGGTGCGGCGCTCTACGACAAGAAGCTCCGCTTTGCGCTTCAGTCGGATCTGACCCGTACCGAGATCAAGCGTCGTGCGCAGGCCGCGATCGTCGATACTCGCGCGCAGATGTACGCGATCGCGCGGCAGATCTTCGGTGCCAAGAAGGACGCGCTCCTGCTCCCCGAAAAGCCCTCCGATGCGCAGCAACAGGCGGGGATCCAGCTCGCGCTCGAACTCACCTACGCCAAGCGGCCTGCACGCGACGGCATGATCGACGCCTCGACCAAGGCGCTGGCGCAGGCGACTGCCTTCGTCCGCGACAAGGGGCTGGTCGGGATGCCCGACGGTCCGGTGAAGATCATCACGATGCCCAAGTTCCAGCAGGGCGTCGCGGTCGCCTATTGCGATTCACCGGGCCCGCTGGAGAAGAATCTCGGCACGTTTTTCGCGGTGTCGCCGATCCCCGACGACTGGACCGAGGCGCAGGCGACGTCGTTCCTGAGTGAATATAACGACTATATGATCCACGACCTGGCGGTGCACGAGGCGATGCCGGGGCATTTCCTCCAGCTCGCGCACGCCAATGCCACGCAGTCGACGCTGCGCGCGGTGCTCGGCTCGGGGCCGTTCGTCGAGGGCTGGGCGGTGTACGCCGAGGGGATGATGGCGGACGAGGGCTATCTGAACGGCGATCCGCTGTTCAAGCTGACCGTGCTGAAAATGCGGCTGCGCTCGATCTCGAACTCGCTGCTCGACATCGGCATCCATACCGAGGGCATGACGCGCGAGCAGGCGATGCAGCTGATGACGCACACCGCGTTCCAGCAGGAGCGCGAGGCGGCGGGCAAATGGGTCCGCGCGTCGCTCGGCTCGACGCAGCTGCTGAGCTATTTCACCGGCTATTCGGAGCATATGGCGCTGCGGGACGAGGTCAGGAAGCGTGAGGGCGCGGCGTTCAACCTGAAGCGCTACAACGATGCGCTGCTCGCGCATGGTTCGCCGCCGGTCCGCTATGTCCGGGAGCTGCTGCTCGACCTGCCGATCGGGTAAGGGTCGGTCGCTTGACCGGGTCTGCGAATGCTGTGACCCTGCTCCGATAATAAGCCATCGGAGAGGCGTTATGGCAGGATATCGTCTTTGGCGCGGTATGGGGGTGCGGCGATGAGCGGCCCGCTTGCCGGGATCCGGATCGTCGAGCTTGCCGGGATCGGCCCCGCGCCGTTCGCCTGCATGATGCTCGCGGATCACGGGGCGGAAGTGATCCGGATCGAGCGCCCGGACGCGAAAAGGGGCGGGCCGGGCGGCGATCCTGCCAAGGACATCCTCCTGCGATCGCGGAAAACGATTGCGGTCGATCTCAAGTCCGCCGCGGGAATCGGTGTCGTCCGCGATCTGGTCGCGTCGGCGGATGGCTTCGTCGAGGGGTTCCGGCCTGGCGTGACCGAACGATTGGGGCTCGGGCCGGACGTGCTGCTCGGGAGCAATCCGCGGCTCGTATATGGCCGGATGACCGGCTGGGGGCAGGACGGACCGTACGCGCAGGCTGCGGGCCACGACATTAATTACGTCGCGCTGGCCGGGGCCCTACACGCGTTCGGGCGTGCGGGTGAGAAGCCGACGCCGCCGATCAACATGGTCGGCGATTTCGGCGGGGGTGCGATGATGCTCGCATTCGGCATGGTCAGCGCGCTGCTCCACGCGCGGACGACCGGGCAGGGGCAGGTGATCGACTGTGCGATGACCGATGGTGCCGCGCTGCTGATGAGCATGATCTGGAGCTTTCACGGGCAGGGCCTGTGGCGCGACGAGCGCGGCGTGAACCTGCTCGATAGCGGCGCGCATTTCTACGACACCTATGCCTGCGCTGACGGCAAATATGTTTCGATCGGCGCGATCGAGCCGCAATTCTACGCGGCGCTGCGCGAGAAGGCGGGGCTGGCGGCAGATCCCGCGTTCGATCGCCAGATGGATCCGCGCGGCTGGCCTGCGCTGAAAGAAAAGCTGGCGGCGGTGTTCGCGACCCGGACTCGCGATGATTGGTGTGCGATCCTCGAACACACCGATGCGTGTTTCGCGCCGGTACTGTCGCTGGCCGAGGCGCCTGCGCATCCGCACAATGCTGTGCGGGGGACGTTCGTCGAGGCGGGTGGTGTGATCCAGCCAGCGCCTGCGCCGCGTTACTCGGCAACACCGACCACCACACCGCAAATGGCCGGCGAACGGACCGATACGGAGAACGTGCTGGCGGAGATCGGCTATACGACCGCAGCTATCGCGGCGTTGAAGACCGGCGGGGTCGTCGCCTGAGGCTCGAGGTCAGCGGTTCGGTGCGATGTGACGTTCACCCCGTTACCGGATAGCTGGCACGAGACAGAATGCGGGCCGGTGCTTGCACACCGGCCCAGTAGATTAGTTGCTGTCCGAGTTGTCGCTATCGCCGTCGATGGCGAGATACAGACCACCGCCAACTGCGATCGCGGCGAGCGCGATGATGATGATGCCGCCATCGCCGCCGACCTTGCTCTTGTCTGCGGTCTGCGAACCCGAGCGAGCAGCCTTGCTGACCGACAGGCTGGCAGCCGGAGCAGCACTTGCAGCGACAGGTGCGGCAACGAGGGCGAGGCCAGCAGCCGCCATGGCGAAGGATTTGATAAACATTACAAAGTCTCCCGAGAGCACGGCGAACACCGCCGTAGCCACCAAAAACCTACATGCAGGGTCGATTGTTCACAAACGTTAAAGACCGGGACTCTAATATTTATAAAGTTGTGGTGGGTAGTATGTCGGCCGCAACTCACCGCAAGCTGTTCCCGGCCTAGATATGGCGGGCAAGCTGTTGTTATTGGCGAACTTAAAGTCACGAGAACCGCCACTAGGTTTTTAACGAACCGGGGTTTTCGATGGATCAGGGGGCAGCGGCTCAGCGCAAATTATATGCCGCGCGAAATGCGGAGCAGTTGGAGGGCCCGGCAGAATCGCACTGCTTGGGGGTATCGTCGGCGCCGTTTCAGGCGATACCCCCAAACATCCCCCCATCTGCACCACTCTCTCAGTTCGCCATATGGAACGTGTGAGAAGAAAGACCCCCACAAACCACGCATTTCTTCGGCTTCTTGACGAGGTAAGGTAGTGATGATCGAGGAGACTGGTGGGCCCGGCAGGAATCGAACCCGCAACCTAGCCGTTATGAGCGGCCAGCTCTAACCGTTGAGCTACAGGCCCCACCGGCGCCTGCGTTAGCGCAAGCGATCATCGGGCAAAAGGGCGCAAAGCAAATGCGCAAAGAAAAAGGGCGCTCCCGAAGGAACGCCCTTTCCGACACTAAATCCTATCGAGCGTAGAAACGCCCGACAGATTTTAGTTCATGTTGTCGGTCTTCTCGTCGGCAGCGTCACGGACGTTGTCGGCAGCTGCGTTCATGTTGTCAGCAGCGTTCTCGAGCACGTCGGTAGCGACTGCGTTCGAGGTGTTGTCCGCCATGGCGTCCATGTTGTCAGCCTGCATTTCCATGTTGTCAGCCAGCATGTCCGCGTTGTTCTCAACGGCGGCGGCTTCTGGCGACTTGCTGCAGGCTGCGACGGACATCAGGCCGGCGGCAGCAGCGATCAGAACGATCTTCTTCATTCGAATGCTCCCAAGCATAGTTTCACTCGCGGCCGACCCGATTGCCGTCGCGAAGTCACGTCAAATAGCGGACCCCGGCGGGGGGTCAATCCGCTAAATTCATCTGTCCGCAAGGTTTGCGGCAGAACGATGACGTTTCGGTTGCAGCGACTGGTCACTTTCCGGGCACGATTGAACCGATTTCCTCAGGCGCGTTGGCGACCGTCGCGATCATCGCGGTCCATGCGGCGACGTTCTGGCGAAGCTGTTCGGGGTCGATCAGATCCAGCGTATCCTCGGGCGTATGATGGTAATCGAAGTAGCGCAGGCCCGATTGATTGAGGTCGATTCCGGCTACCCCCGTGGCGATTACCGGGCCGACATCGGTGCCACCATGGGGGGTGTCGGCACCACGGACGATCCCGAGCGGGGTGAGCGCGACGGCCAGGCGATCCTCGATGAGCTTGGCCTCGGCGGGCAGGCTGCTTTCGAACCGCCAGACGCGATCCGCACCAAAATCCGATTCGGCGGCGGTGGCATGGCGTTCGCCGGCGTGCGCCTTGGCGTAGGCGGCTCCGCCGAAGCCGCCGCTCTCCTCGTCGCCGAACCAGACGACGCGGATGGTGCGGCGTGGGCGCTGGCCGCTGTCCATGACGATCTTGGCGGCAGCCGCAGTGATTGCGATCCCCGCGCCGTCGTCGATCGCGCCGGTGCCGAGATCCCAGCTGTCGAGATGGCCGCCGACCAGCACGATGCCGGCCTTGGAATCGGTGCCCGGAACCTCGGCGACGACGTTACCCGATTCCTGCATCCCGGCCTGCTTGTCTTCGAGCACCAGTTTCAGCGTCACCGGCTTGCCGAGCTTCACCAGCCGCTCGACATGCTCGGCGTCCGCGACCGACAGCGCGGCGGCGGGGATCGGCGTCACGCCCGCGTCGAAATTGGTGTTGCCCGCGTGCGGCCCGCGGCCGTGATCGGTGCCGATCGACCGGATCACGATCGCCGCCGCGCCCTTCTTGGCGGCGACGTTCGGTCCGACGAAGCGCGCGGTGCCCTGCGATCCATAGCTCGACCCGTCCTGGGTCGGCTGCATCGCGTTCGACACGAAGGCGATCTTGCCCTTCAGGCTGCCGTCGGCGGCAAGCGCAAGGTCATTGTATGTCGCGAAATAAACGATCGGCAGCGTCAGCCCGCCCGGCGGGGTCGCGCCCGAATTGCCGAGGCCGATTAGATGCAGCTTCTGCGCATAGGGCGCGATCAACTCGCCACTCTCCGTGCCGCGCGACCAGACCGGCAGCTGGTATGGTTCGATCCGCACGTTCTTGAACCCGAGCGCCTTCAGCTTGGCGACCGACCAGGCGCGCGCCCGCGGTGCCGCCTCGGTGCCGGTCATGCGTGGACCGACCTCGGTCGTGATCCCCTCGACGATCTTGTAGGCGGTGTCGTCGGTCAGCGCCTTGTCACGGAGTGCAGCGACCTTCGCATCGCCGGCGGTCGCCGGCGCGGCGGTGCGCTGCGCCACGACGGGAACGGCGGTGATGACGGCACAGGCCGCCAGAAGTGGTGCGATACGCGTCATCGGCTATTCCCCTTGGTAGTCGACCCACCGTTAGGTCCGAGCGCGCGCGTTGCCAACCTTCGCGCCTGCCCTTACATGCGCAGATCAATCCCGCCCTCACGAACACCCGAACGGAGACCCACGTGGCCGGCCAATACGCCTATGTCATGAAGGACATGACGAAGACCTTCCCCGGCGCGCCCAAGCCGGTGCTGTCGAACATCAACCTGCAGTTCTATCATGGCGCCAAGATCGGCATCGTCGGCCCCAACGGTGCGGGCAAGTCGACGCTGATCAAGATCATGGCCGGCATCGACAAAGACTATACTGGCGAGGCATGGCCGGGCGAGAACGTCACCGTCGGTTATCTCGAGCAGGAGCCGCAGCTCGACGCCTCGAAGACGGTGCTGGAGAACGTCAAGGACGGCGCGCGCGGCGTCGCCGACATGGTCGACCGTTTCAACGCAATTTCCGCCGAGATGGGCGATCCCCAGGACGACACCGACTTCGACGCGCTGCTCGAAGAGATGGGCACGCTCCAGGAAAAGATCGACGCGGTCGACGGCTGGACGCTGGACAACCAGCTCGAGGTCGCGATGGAAGCGCTCCGCTGCCCGCCGGGCGACTGGCCGGTCGACAAGCTGTCGGGTGGTGAGAAGCGCCGCGTCGCGCTGACCCGCCTGCTGATCCAGAAGCCGGGCATCCTGCTGCTCGACGAGCCCACCAACCATCTCGACGCCGAAAGCGTCCAGTGGCTGGAGAACCACCTGAAGGATTATGCGGGCGCGGTGCTGATGATCACCCATGACCGCTATTTCCTCGACAACGTCGTCGGCTGGGTCCTGGAGCTCGATCGTGGCAAGTATTTCCCGTACGAGGGCAATTACTCCACCTATCTCGAAAAGAAGGCCAAGCGCCTCGAGCAGGAGGATCGCGAGGAATCCGGTCGTCAGACCGCGATCAAGAACGAGCTCGAATGGATTCGTCAGGGTGCCAAGGCGCGGCAGACCAAGTCTAAGGCGCGTATCGCCAACTTCGAACGCCTCGTCGCGCAGCAGGAAAACCGCAGCCCCGGCAAGGCGCAGATCGTCATCCAGGTGCCCGAGCGCCTCGGCGGCAAGGTGATCGAGCTGGAGAACGTCTCCAAGGCGTACGGCGACAAGCTGCTGTTCGAGAACCTCTCGTTCACGCTGCCCGCAGGCGGCATCGTCGGCGTCATCGGTCCGAACGGCGCCGGCAAGTCGACGCTGTTCAAGCTGATCACCGGGCAGGAGACACCGGACAGCGGCACGATCGACAAGGGTTCGACCGTGCGGCTGGGCTATGTCGACCAGAGCCGCGATCATCTCGACGATAAGAAGAACGTCTGGGAGGAGATTTCCGACGGCCTCGACTCGATGAAGGTCAACGGGTTCGACCAGTCGACGCGCGCCTATGTCGGGGCGTTCAACTTCAAGGGCCAGGACCAGCAGAAGAACGTCGGCAAGCTGTCGGGCGGCGAGCGCAACCGCGTCAACATCGCCAAGATGTTGAAGCGCGGCGGCAACGTGCTGCTGCTCGACGAGCCCACCAACGATCTCGATGTCGAGACCCTGGGCGCGCTCGAGGAAGCGATCGAGAATTTCGCAGGGTGCGCGGTGGTGATCAGCCACGATCGCTTTTTCCTGGATCGTCTCGCCACGCACATCCTGGCGTTCGAGGGCAACAGCCATGTCGAATGGTTCGAAGGCAATTTCGAATCCTACGAAGAGGACAAGCGCCGCCGTCTGGGCGATGCGGCGGATCGTCCGACCGCGCTGTCCTACAAGAAGCTGACTCGCTGATCATGGCGTGCTGAGAGGCCTCGACGAGGAACTGGCACAAATACTCGCATGTCGAGCGTGAGCGGCGGTTCCTCGTCGATCCTCTGAAGCGGCCGTCGCTGGATGGCTGCCGATTGATCCTGATCGAGGATCTCTACATTATGGATACGCGGTGCCGGCTGCGGCGGATGACCGACAGCGTCGGCGGGCGCGTGGTCCTGAAGTTGTCGAAGAAATACGACGTCCCTGATCCGCTCGCGCGGCCGCTGGTGACGACGTATCTGACGCTTGAGGAATACGCGCTGTTCGCGGCGCTGCCCGGGCTTGAGCTCGCGGAAATCGAGCAGTCGGATGCCGCCTCGCTGGACGCGGTGCAGGTGCCCGAATGGACCCGGTCCGAGGTCATGTATGATCCGAACTTTCAGGGCGGCACGTTGGCGTTGCTCGATCCGGCAGGCGCACAGAGTTTCGTCCGGCAGGCGATGCACTGACTAAAGCGCGGTGGTGTTTACCCTCAAGTCCGGGATCGTCGCCGACTCGATTCCCGTGTCGAAGGGCACATCACGCGACTGGGTGAAGCGATCACCGACTGGCGCCCACATCTGGTGGATCATCCCGGCGCGGACGTTGACTACCCAATATTCAGCAATACCTTCGCGCGCATAGATCTTGCGCTTGCGGCCGAGGTCGTTGCGCAGCGTAGTATCGGCAACTTCGATCACCAGTGCGAGCGATGCAAGCGGGATCAGGCCCTCGCCCTCCGGCTCTGCGGTCACGGCGATATCGGGCTCCGGGACGTTGTAGGGCGGCATCGAAACCGATCCTTCGACCAACGCCTCCAGATTGATCGGCAGATTATCGAGCGCATCAGCGATCAGGCGGAACAGCCGTGACTTGATCCGCGCGTGCGGCCGGTGCTGCGAGTTCATGTAGACGATTTCCCCGTCCAGCAGCTCGGTCTTGCCATAGCCCTCGAACGCGCCGGCGGCGTCGAGCATCAGATAGTCCTCGACCCGAAGTTTTACGGGGAGCGGCACGGTGGTAAGAGGCACCATCTCGTTCATGGGGGTGATCTACCATGATCTGCGAGTGTCCCCAAGGCGTTCCGATCACGCCCCCGGACGCGTCCAGTATAGCGGAGTTCAACGTGGCTATCGTCGAAATCTCTCCCGGCGGGGATACTGCTCCGGGTGCGGGCGAGCTTCAGTATCGCCTTCGCCAGCAGTCGATCCTCGCCGATTTCGGGATCGAGGCTCTGCGCGCGCGCGATCTGCAGCCGATGTTGCAGCGCGCCACCGAATTGTGCGGCGAGGGGATGCGCTCGAAATATTGCAAGTTCCTCGAATATCGTCCCGAACAGGATACGCTGCTGGTGCGGGCGGGCATCGGCTGGGAGCCGGGGGTGGTCGGGTCGACCGAGATGCGCACCGATCTCGGCTCGCCTGCTGGGTTCGCGCTGGAGACGGGGCTGCCGGTGATCTCGAACCATCTCGAGAACGAACAGCGGTTCCGGACCCCCGAGTTCATGGCGAGGCACAATATCCGGCGCGCGATCAACGTGCTCGTCGAGACATCGGGCAAGCGCTTCGGTGTGCTCGAGGTCGACAGTCCCGACGAAGGGCAGTTCGAGCCCGCCGATTTCGCGTTCATGCAAGGGTTCGCCAACCTCATCGGCGTCGCGATCGAGCGGCAGCAGGCCGAACAGCGGCTGAGCGAGGCGATGGAGCATCAGGAGCTGCTCACCCGCGAGGCGAGCCACCGCGTCAAGAACAGCCTCGCGCTGGTGTCGGCGATGCTCAACCTGCAGATGCAGGAGGACGACGATCCGCGGATCCGGCGTCTGCTCGGCGATGCGCAGGCGCGGATCACCGCGATTGCGCAAACGCACGACCAGCTTTGGCGCGGCGATCAGGTCGGCATCGTCGCGCTCAACGATCTGGTCTGCGGGATCGCGACGGGGCTGGGCGAGCAATCGCTCAACCACCGGATCGACTGCGATATCGAACCCATCCTGATCAGCGCTGACGTGGCGATCCCGATGGGGCTACTGGTCACCGAGTTGGTCACCAATGCGATCAAATATGCCTATGGCGACGACGGTGGCGTGATCCTGATCACCGTGCGCAGCGCGGATGGGCGAATCGTCCTGACGGTGTCGGACGAGGGCGGCGGATTGCCGGTGGACTTCGACCTGAAGACGGCGTCGCGCAAGAGTCTCGGAATGCGGATGATCGGCAGCCTTGCGCGCCAGCTGCGCGGGACCGTGACGATCGAGAATGCTGCGGTAGGGACGTGCGCGACGCTCGACGTGCCCGATCCGCGGGCCGATGAGGCTGCTTAGGCAGCGTCTCTAAACTGAGCGCTGCGCTTCGCTACTGCGACCTTTCCAATTGGGCCCCGGCCTTCGCCGGGGTGGTGCGATCTCAGACGATGTTGCCCGGTAATTGTTTCCCCGCGAAGGCGGGGGGCCAGACTGGGCTCCCGCCTTCGCGGGAAAACAAGGAAGTTAGAGGTGACGCTACTTGCGACCGCGCCCTTAGGCCGGCGCCATCACGCGGATGATCCCGGCCGCCACCTTCGCCGTCACCGGCGTCTTCGCCAGGACCTCGCCATCGATCGAGATCGGCAGCGGCGGGATCGTGTTGATCTTCAGGCTCTTGCCGCGGAAATCGCGCACCTTCTCATGCCGCGATTCGAGACGGAACACGCTGGAGAACCAATTCTGTACCAGCCGGCGCTTCACATGGCCCATCACCGCCTGCACGACGATCTCACCCGAATCGACCGCTGCAGCATCCACCAGTTCGGTGCCGCCGTGATACGGCCCGTTCGAGATCCGCACTTCGACGACGCGGATCTTCACCGCGGTCGGACCCTCGCCGACGATCAGCGTGAACGGGCGGAAGCGCATATATTGGTACGTCGCCCAGGCCAGATAGCCGACCTTGCCGAAGACCTTTTTCAGTCCGTGCGGCACGGTCTCGGCGATCTTCGGGCTGATGCCCATCGCCGCGCAGTTCGCGAAATAATCGCCGTCGATCATGCCGAGATCGATCCGCCGTGGCTTGCCGGTGCGGATGACTTCGACCGCGCCCTCGATACTCAGCGGAATGCCAAGCGTGCGTGCGAAACTGTTGGCGGTGCCGAGCGGCAGAACGCCAAGGATCACGTCGTGGTCGACCATCAGGTCGACCAAGCCGCTGACCGTACCGTCCCCGCCGCCGAGGATCAGCAGGTCGGGCTTCTTCGCCAGCGCGCGCAGGACGGTGGACTCAAGGTCCTTCGGATCCTCGACCGCATGCGCATCGACCTCATAGGGCAGCCCCGACATCGCCGCACAGGCGCGCTTGAACAGCTTCTGGCCCTTGCGCGACTTGGCGTTGACGACGAGCGCCGCGGACGTGATCGTATCGTTCGACATAAGGCCCCCAACGCACGGCATGCGGTTTCGCACCCGTAACGCTCTTGCGTAACGCTTGATCCGTCCGCGCGCATCCCGCAAAGCTCGCCGCATGACCGCAAGCTATCCCGCGCTTCGCCTCCGTCGCACCCGCGCCTCCGCCTGGAGCCGCCGCCTCCATGCTGAGACCGTGCTGACGCCTGCCGACTTGATTTGGCCGCTGTTCGTCGCCGAAGGAGAGGGCGTCGAGCAACCGATCGCCAGCCTGCCGGGCGTGTCGCGCTGGTCGGTCGACGGGATCGTCGCGCGCGGTCGCGAGGCGCGCGATCTCGGCATCCCGTGCATCGCGCTGTTCCCGTATACGCAGGTCGAGCGCCGAACCGAGGATGGTCGTGAGGCGCTCAACCCCGACAATCTGATGTGCCAGGCGATCCGCGCGCTGAAGGACGCGGTGCCCGAGGTCGGCGTGCTGACCGACGTCGCGCTTGATCCCTACACCAGCCATGGCCATGACGGGCTGGTCGATGACGCCGGCTATGTCGTCAACGACACCACCGCGGAGATGCTCGTTGCGCAAGCGCTCAACCAAGCGAATGCGGGCGCCGACATCATCGCGCCGTCGGACATGATGGATGGTCGGATCGGCATGATCCGCAACGCGCTGGAAGCGGAGTCGCACCATAACGTCCAGATCATGTCCTACGCCGCCAAGTATGCGAGCGCATTCTACGGGCCGTTCCGCGATGCGGTCGGCTCGCGCGGGCTGCTCAAGGGCGACAAAAAGACGTACCAGATGGACAATGCCAACGCCGAGGAAGCCATCCGCGAGGTCGCGATGGACCTTGCGGAGGGAGCCGACACGGTGATGGTCAAGCCGGGCCTGCCGTATCTCGACATCATCGTTCGCGTTCGCCAGGCGTTCGAGGTACCGGTGTTCGCGTACCAGGTGTCCGGCGAGTATGCGATGATCGAGCATGCCGTCGCGGCGGGCGCGGCGGAGCGCGACGTCATGGTGCTGGAGGCGCTGATGTCGTTCAAGCGCGCTGGCTGCTCGGGCGTGCTGACGTACCACGCGGCGCATGCGGCGAAATTGCTCGGCGGATGATCGCGACCGAGCGGCTGACTTTGCTTGGCTGGCGCGATGACGATGCCGCCGCGCATCACGCGATGTGCGCCGATCCGGCGGTGATGGCGTATCTCGGGCCGGCACCGTCGCCGATCGATTCCGCCGCGTGGGTGATGCGCCAGAACGCGATCCTCGCCGACTATGGCGCGTGCTTCTGGGCGCTCGAACGACGCGATACCGGCGCGTTCATCGGCTGGTGCGGGATCAAGCCGGGCCCGGTCGGGACGCCGATCGACGCTGAACCGGAAATCGGCTGGAGCCTCGTGCGCGAGCATTGGGGGCAGGGTTACGCGCGTGAGGCAGCCGATGCGGCGCTCGCCTGGGGCTGGCGGGTGCTGAACCTCCCGACGGTCTGGGCAATCACGGTCCCTGCAAACACGGCCAGCCGCACACTTATGGAACGGCTGGGCATGAACCGCGTGGTCGACGGCAATTTCGATCATCCCAAACTGGCTGAAGACGACGCTCACCGCCGCCACATCCTCTACCGGATCGACCGTCCCGCTTATGTCTGAAACCCCGTTGATGGCGCGCTGGTGCCGGACGATGTTCGTCGCCACGATCCTGACCGGATCGTTCCTGCTGTTTTTGGTCCAGCCGATGGTGGCGCGGATGGCGTTGCCGCGGCTCGGCGGCGCGCCGGCGGTGTGGAACTCGGCGATGCTCGTGTATCAGGCGCTGCTGCTCGCGGGCTATGCGTACGCGCACTGGCTCGGGCGGGTCAGGCCCCGCGCGCAAGCGGCGATTCATCTCGGCGTGCTGATCGTTGCGGCGTTGTGGTTGCCGATCGGGCTGGTCGCGATGGCACCTTCGGCGGAGGCGCAGCCGGCGCTGTGGGTGCCTTGGCTGCTCGGGCTGTCGATCGGACCGCTGTTCTTCGCGGTTTCCGCGCAGGCGCCGCTGATCCAGCGCTGGTTCAGCGATGCGAGCGGCGGTGGTGATCCGTATGCGCTGTATGCTGCGTCCAATCTTGGCAGTTTTGCGGGGCTGATCGCGTACCCGCTGCTGGTCGAGCCGCTGATGGCGGTGCACGGCCAGAGCCTGCTTTGGAGCGGCGGGTATCTGCTGCTGATCGTGCTGGTGCTCGCCTGCGCCACGCGGCTGCCTAAGACTGCGGCGGTCGATCACGTCGCCGCGACCAGCCCGCCGCCGGGGACCAAACGGATCGCGCACTGGATCGCGCTCGCACTCGTGCCGTCGGGACTGATGCTCGCAACGTCGACGTACATCACCACCGACATCGTTGCGATGCCGCTGCTGTGGGTGATCCCGCTCGGGCTGTACTTGTTGAGCTTCAGCGTGGCGTTTGCGAACGATCGCTGGCTCGCCGACCTGCTCACCCGGATCGCGCCGATCACGATATTGCTGTTCGGCGGGATCATCATGGGCGGGGTGAACGAGCGCCCGTTCTTCAGCGCGGGCATCGCGCTGGTGCTGCTGTTCATGATCTCGGTCGCTCTGCACACCACGCTGTACCGGAAGCGGCCTGCGCCCGATCGGCTGACCGGCTTCTATCTGGCGATGTCGGCGGGTGGGGCGCTTGGCGGGGTGTTTGCCGCGCTCGTGGCGCCGGTGGTGTTCGACTGGACCTATGAGTATCCGCTGCTGATCCTGGCGGCTGGCGCGCTGGTGCCGCAGATGTATCTGTTCGGCCAGTTTCGTGCGCTCTGGATGGGCAAGGGGCCGAGCAAGTGGATCGCGCTGGCGGCGATCATCATCGTGATCGCGGTCGTCGCCGGGTTGCGGATCACCGATCCGACCGGCGTGTTCGGCGAGAGCCGGCAGGGGCTCGATTTCTTGGTCATCGCCGCGCTCGGCTTTGCCGCGATCGGTGCGCGCGTGCCGTACATGATCGTTCTGGCGGGCGCTCTAGTCCTGTTCGGCGGGTATCGCAGCCTCGAACTCTCGATCGAATCGGGCGCGCGCGTGCGCAGCTATTTTGGTGTCTACACCGTGCGTGACGAGCCGGGACCCAATGGCGGCACGCGCGAGCTCGATCATGGCACGACCGTCCACGGTATCCAGTTGCGCGGCTCGACCGACCGTGAGCGGACGCCGACCACCTATTACTCGGCCGGCTCGGGCGTCGGGCAGGCTATGCAGGCCGCACCGGCGTTATACGGTCCGGCCGCGCGGATCGGCGTCGTCGGGCTCGGGACGGGGACGCTGTCGTGTTACGCCAGGCCGGGCCAACGTTGGCGGTTTTACGAGATTGACCCGGCGGTCGTCCGCATCGCGCGCGATACCGGCCAGTTCACCTATCTGTCGCGGTGCCTGCCAAACCCGGAGATCCGGTTGGGCGATGCCCGCGTGGCGCTCGCGCACGATGCGTCGAACAGCCTCGATTTGCTCGCGCTCGATGCGTTCTCGTCGGATTCGGTGCCGATGCATCTGATGACGCGCGAGGCGTTCGCGACCTATGGCCGAGTGCTGGCACGCGACGGGCTGCTGCTCGTGCACATCTCGAACCGGTTCATCGATCTCGAACCGGTGATCGCCGCCGCGGCGCAGGAGGGCGGCTGGATCGCGGTCGAGATGAAATACCGGCCGTCGAGTTCGCTGGTCGATCGGGCGTCGGCGTCGGACTGGGTGGCGCTGTCGCGCGACCCGCGGGGAATTGCGGCGTTGCGGGCGAAGGATCTGGATTGGACGCCGTTGACGCCGCGGAAAGGCTTTGCGGCGTGGACCGACGATTACTCGACGATCCTGCCGCTGCTGAAGGGGTTCTGAACCTCTCGATCCTCCCCCGCCAGGGGGGAGGTGGCTGGCGCTTGCCAGACGGAGGGGGAGGTCAGTGCAACCGCCGCTCCGTGTCCTCCCCCTCCGTCGCTTCGCGCCACCTCCCCCTGGCGGGGGAGGATTAGAAGGGTGCGCTTACGCGGACGGCATGCTTGCCTGGATGCGGGTGATCGTAGCGCCCTGACGATCGCTCTCCGCCTGCGCTTTCGCGCGGATCGCCGCTAGCGCCGGATAATCCGGCTGGAGCTTCGCCGCACGGTCGGTCGCCAGCGCCTCGATATCGGTCACCAGCGACGAGCCCTGCGCACGCCAGTCGTCTAGACCCGCCAGGGCGGTCTGCGCGGTAATCCATGCGTCGCTGCCGACCGCCGCACCGCGTGCCGATCGTGCCAGCGTCTCCGCCTTCGCCGCGTCGCGCGCAAAACCGGTCGTGATGGCATTGAGCTTGGCCGAGATCGTCGCAATGTCCTTGTCGAGCGCGGGATCGGGGGCCGCCACCGCCGCCTTCACCTCGGGCTCGGCAAATCCCAGCTTCTCGACCGGGCGCTTCCCGAGCGACGGATAGGTGTTCGGATCCTCGCTGCACGCGCCGGTTGCGAGGACCAGCGCGAACGATGCGAAGCGGAGCGAAGAGGCGTGTTTCATGCCTGCCGCTCTATGCCGCCAAGCGTTCGTACACAACTTTCTCGCGGCAAACCCTTGCGCCCCCGAAAATGCCTGCTATCAGCGCCCCTCCAGTGCACCCATAGCTCAGCTGGATAGAGCATCAGACTACGAATCTGAGGGTCGGGCGTTCGAATCGCTCTGGGTGCACCAGGATTTTCCGCTTCATAGCGGGCTTGTCGAACCGGACACGGGACGGCGATGCACCCATAGCTCAGCTGGATAGAGCATCAGACTACGAATCTGAGGGTCGGGCGTTCGAATCGCTCTGGGTGCACCATTCTTCATCATCGAGTTTTCGGCCACGCGGCGATGCGATCTAGCAATTGCGGCGTCGCGTCGAGCCGAGTGCCCATCTTTACGAGCACGTGCATCATTCCGCCCTTCTGTCGATCGACCGTAACGCGGGCTTTGCCTGGCGGTCGTGGCCGGTATCGTGCGAGCTTGTCTATCTGCGGGCGCACCGCCTTCGTGGGTCGGGCGTTCGACGCGGGCGGCGAGCTCCTCGAATGTGTTGCGACTTTGGACTTGGTTGCGCGTTCGGGGCACAAGCGAAGTGAAGGAGATGGTGATGAGGCGGACGGGCAAGGGATTGATCGGTGGCGCGCTGCTCGCGGCGGTGTCGGGGATCGCGCTGTCGCTCTATTCTAGCCGGGTCGCGCGGCGGGCCGAGGAACTGGTGCCTGCGGAGGGGCGCTTCCTCGATGTCGCGGGCGCCCGGTTGCACTATATCGATATGGGATCCGGGCCAGCGATCGTCATGGTGCACGGCCTTGGCGGGCAGTTGCGGAACTTCAGTTATGCGCTCGTCGACCTGCTCAAGGACGACTACCGCGTGATCGTCGTCGACCGGCCGGGCTCGGGCTATTCGACCGCGACCGGCAACACGACGCCGGGGATCGTCGCGCAGGGCGCGATCATCGCCGACTTCATCCAGAAGCTCGGGCTCGATCGGCCGTTGCTCGTCGGGCATTCGCTTGGCGGCGCGATCGGCTTGGCTGTAGGGCTGGACCATCCGCACCTGGTCCGCGCGCTCGCGCTGATCGCGCCGCTGACCCGACCGCAGGAAGAGGTGCCGGAGAGCTTCCGTGGCCTCGCACGTGTGCCGGCGGGGGCGCGTCGCGGGTTTGCACAGATCATCGGGACGCCGCTGAGCCGGCTGACCTCTGCAAAGACGCTCGAAGGTATTTTCGCGCCCGAGGCGGTGCCCGAGGATTTCGCGATTCGCGGCGGTGGTGCGCTGTCGCAGCGGCCGATCGCGATCGCGGCGGCGGCGGCGGATCTGGGCGGCGTGAACGACGATCTGACGCCGATGGTCGAGCGGTATGGCGAGATTGGCGTGCCGACCCGGATCCTGTTCGGGCGGCAGGATGCGATTCTCGATCCTGCGTATAACGGCCACCGGACGGCGGCGGCTATCCCGGGGGCGAAGATCGATACGATCGAAGGCGGGCACATGATCCCGGTGACGGCGCCGGAGGCTTGTGCGCGGTTTGTGAGGGCTGCGTTCGCGGCGGGGTGAGGGCGAGGGCAAACAGACCAACCTAACCGACATAGTACCATCCCGGCGAAGGCCGGGGCCCAGTTGGAAAGGTCGATGTAATGGAGCGATGCGCTCGATTAGCTACCATCCCCACCTGGGCCCCGGCCTACGCCGGGGTGGTGGCTACTTAATCGGCATCGAACAGTCATCATCCCAAAGGCAGCACCTAGCTCCTTGTTCTCCCGCCTTCGCGGGAGAACACGCTCTGGGCTGGGTTCAGCCCGCGACGGGGAGCTTCACCTTGCCCGCGTCGTCGCGTTCCAGAGGACCGTAAGACAGCACGACTTCCAGCAACAACGGCCCGCCGTAGATGTGCGGGAACAGCTGTCCCCCGCGCGACTCTTCCCACTTCACGTCGTCGCCGAGCGCTTCGAGATCGATCGCCGCGACGTGCAGGTCCGACTGGCCGGCGAAGTGCTTGTCGACCGTCTCCGTCAGCTGCTCGGCAGTGGACAGGTGGATATAGCCGTCAGCCACATCCACCGGCGCGCCCGCAAAGCTCTCGCTTTCCAGGGTCGCCAGCTGCTCCCCCGTCAGCACCTTGTAGGCGATCGGATCGCGGCTCATTCGCCGTCCTCCGGGCCTGCTGCGTCGTCCTCGCCGATCGTCGCGCCGGTATCAGGCGCGACCTCCGGCACGGCATCCGCCAGGTTGATCTCGGCGTCTTCCTCGGTTTCCTCGATCCGTGCGGCGGAGACGATATGCTCGCCCTTCGCGACGTCGAACAGCTTCACGCCCGCCGAGTTACGGCTGATGACGCGGAGCGACGCGAGCGTCGTGCGGATCAGTTTTGCCTGGTTGGTCACCAGCATCAGCTGATGGCCCTTCGCCGCGGCGAAGCTCGCCACGACGGGGCCGTTGCGCGCGATGTTGTCGATGTTGGTGATGCCCTGACCACCGCGACCGGTGCGGCGATAGTCATAGGCGCTCGACAGCTTGCCATAGCCGTTCTCGCAGACCGTCAGGATGAACTGCTCGCGGTCCTTGAGATCGTTGTAGCGGTCGGTGCCCAGACCATGCTCGCCCTCGCGCTCACCCTTCCACGGTGCGAACTTCAGATACGTCTCGCGCTCTTCCGGATTGGCACTGACGCGGTGGAGGACCGACAACGAGATGACCTCGTCGTCGCCCTTCAGCGTGACGCCGCGCACGCCGGTCGACGTCCGGCTCTGGAACTCGCGGACGTCGTCGCCGGCGAACCGGATCGCCTTGCCGAGCTTGGTCGCAAGCAGCACGTCGTCATGCTCGCTGAGCAGCGCGACGCCGATCAGCTTGTCCTCCGAACCCTCTTCGAAGCGCATCGCGATCTTGCCGTTCGACGGCACGTTGGTGAACGCATCCATCGCGTTGCGGCGCACGAGCCCGCGCTGCGTCGCGAACATCACGTGCAGGCGGCTCCACTCGCTGAGATCCTCCGGCAGCGGGAGCACGGTCGAGATCGTCTCGCCCGGCGCCAGCGGCAGCAGGTTGATCATCGGCCGACCACGCGTGGCGGGACCGCCCTCGGGCAGGCGCCAGACCTTGTAGCGATAGACCTTGCCGAGGTTCGAGAAGAACAGCACCGGGGTGTGCGTCGAGGTGACGAACAGCTCGGTGACGACGTCCTCGTCCTTGGTCGACATGCCGGCGCGACCCTTGCCGCCGCGGGCCTGGGCGCGGAACGTGTCGAGGCTGGTGCGCTTGATATAGCCCTGCATGGTCACGGTGACGACCATGTCCTCGCGCTCGATCAGGTCCTCGTCGTCGATGCCGTTGGCGGCGGCGGCGATCTCGGAGCGGCGCGGCGTGGCGAATTCGTCGCGGATCGCAATCAGCTCGCCGCGCATCACTTCGTACAGCTTCGCGCGGTCGCCGAGGATGTGAAGCAGTTCGCCGATCGTCGCGGCCAGCGCCTTCAGCTCGTCGCCGATCTCGTCGCGGCCGAGCAATGTCAGGCGGTGCAGGCGGAGATCGAGGATCGCGCGGACCTGCGGCTCGGACAGCTTGTAGATGCCGTCGGCCTGCTTGTCCTCGACCGCCTCGACCAGCGCGATGTACGGCGCGATCTCCTCGACCGGCCATTCGCGGGCCAGCAGCTTGCCGCGTGCTTCGGCGGGGCTCGACGAGCCGCGGATGATCTTGACGACTTCGTCGAGGTTGGTGACCGCGATGACGAGACCGAGCAACAGATGCGCGCGCTCGCGGGCCTTGGCGAGTTCGAACTTCGAGCGGCGGGTGATGACCTGCTCGCGGAAGGTGATGAACGCACCGATGATGTCGCGCAGGTTCAGCAGTTCGGGACGGCCGCCGCGGATCGCGAGCATGTTGGCAGGGAAGCTCGACTGTGCAGGCGTGTGCCGCCAGAGCTGGTTGAGCACCACGTCGACGGTCGCGTCGCGCTTCAGGTCGATGACGATGCGCACGCCCATCCGGCTCGATTCGTCGCGAATGTCGCTGACGCCCTCGATCCGCTTGTCCTTGGCGGCTTCGGCGATCTTCTCGACCAGGCCGTTCTTGCCGGTCTGGAACGGGATCTCGGTGAGGACGATCGAGCGACGGTCGCCCTTGCCCTCCTCGACGATGTGGCGCGAGCGGACGATGATCGAGCCGCGGCCGGTCTCGTACGCGGACTTGGCGCCCGCACGGCCGAGGATGATCGCACCCGTCGGGAAGTCGGGACCGGGGACGATCTCGAACAGTTCCTCGGTCGTGATCGCGCCATTGTCCATGTACGCGAGGCACGCGGCGATCACTTCGCCGAGATTGTGCGGCGGGATGTTGGTCGCCATGCCGACGGCGATGCCGCCCGCGCCGTTGACCAGCAGGTTGGGGAACCGTGCCGGCAGCACCGAAGGCTCGCGCTCGGAGCCGTCATAGTTGGGCGTGAAGTCGACCGTGTCCTTGTCGAGATCGCCGAGCAGCGCGTTCGCCACCTTGCCGAGGCGGGCCTCGGTGTAGCGCATCGCCGCGGGTGGATCGGGATCCATCGAGCCGAAGTTGCCCTGGCCGTCGATCAGCGGCACGCGCATCGACCAGTCCTGGGTCATGCGGGCCAAGGCGTCGTAGATCGAGCTGTCGCCGTGCGGATGGTATTTACCCATCACGTCGCCGACGATACGCGCGGACTTGCGGTAGGGCTTGCCGGCGACGAAGCCGCTTTCGTGCGCGCCGTACAGGATGCGGCGGTGGACGGGCTTCAGGCCATCGCGGACGTCGGGCAGCGCGCGCGCGACGATGACGCTCATCGCATAGTCGAGGTAGCTCGACTTCATCTCGTCGACGATCGAGATGGTGGCGATGCCGGCGGGCTCGCCGCCCTGGGGTTCGGCGAGTATGGTCTCGTCGGTCAAATCTGAACGCTTTCGGCTTGTTGCGGTGTTGTGACACACCTTAGCCGAGGGGGGCACACCTTACCACCCCCGCGCACGCGTACGCACGCGAGGGAGCAAGGTTTCATCGTTAATTTGGGCTTATTTGCAGGCGGTCTTGGTCTTGTTGCCGGCGAGCGAGCAATCGTACGTCACGGTCTTGCCGTTCGCGAGCTTGGCGCTGACCATGCGGCCTTTCTTGACCGTGGTGGTGCGCTTGGCGACCTTGGTGTTGCCCATCGGCGTGGTGGTCTTGGTCGTGATGGTGTGCGTCGCGACGGTCTTCGGCTGGACGGTCTTGGCCTGCGTCGCGGCGATCGCGGCGGTGCCGGACAAGAGCGCGCCGCCGGCGAGGATCGCGAGGGGGAGAGACTTGGTCATGGGATATCCTCTCTGTTTCGGCCTTGGTGGACGATGGTCGGAGAGTGCGCCGGGGGACCTGAACGGATTGTGGCGGATAGGTGAAATCCGCGTCATGCTAAGGGTGTGGAGGAGCTGAAGAGCGCCGGACGTCCGCCGCAGGGATTTAGGTGGCGGCCCCTGAATCGCCCACTCGTCACCCCAGCGAAAGCTGGGGTATCCCCGTTTGGCGGGCGGCGTTCGCCACACGATGATATCCCAGCTTCCGCTGGGATGACGTGAAGGGGGAGGGCGCTATGGGGTAACTTCCGCCCCATCCCACGCGAACAGCTTGCCGCTGTCCGGGGCGCGCAGGCCGTCGATCACGTCGAGTAACTGCACCGCGGCGCGATCGGCCTTGAATAGGTTGCCTGGCGTCACATTCCCCTGGAACGGCTTCGACAAACCGGTGTCGACTGTCCCCGGATGCAACCCCACGACGATCCCGCTCGAGTTCCGCCGCTTGTCCTCGATCGAGATCGTCTTCACCAACTGGTTCAACGCCGCCTTCGACGCACGGTACCCGTACCAGCCGCCCAGCTTGTTATCGCCGATGCTGCCAACCCGAGCCGACAGCACCGCGAACACGATCCGCCCCGCCTTCGGCGTCGTCGGCAGGAAGTGCTTCGCCACCAATGCCGGCCCAATCGCATTGATCGCGAAGTTGCGCGCCATCCACACCGGATCGAGCTCGCGCATCGCCTTCTCCGGCCCCTTGTCGCCGTCGTGCAGCAACCCGGTCGCGACGATCACCAGTGTCGGCGAGCCGACCCGCGAAGCCGCCGCCGCAATGCTCGCCTCGTCCTCCAGGTCGAGATGCCGATCGCCACTCTCCGACCGCGCGAACCCGTAGACCTTGTCGAAAGCCCCTTCCTCGATCAGCGCCTCCTCCAGCGCCTTGCCGATCCCGCCCGACACACCGATGACGACCGCGCTGCTCACTTGCGCACGAACCGGAACTGCGCGTCGCTGCTGCCCGCCGCGTCATAGGCATAGCCGTCGCTGTCGAACCCCTTGATCCCCTCGATCGTGTCGACGCGGTGCTCGACCAGCCACCGCGCCACCATCCCGCGTGCCTTCTTTGCATGGAAGCTAACGAACTTCTGCGCCTCGCCCTCGCGGAAGTCGATCGCGACGACGCGTATGGAGGAGGGCAGCTTGCCGTCCGCCGCCGCCCAATATTCCTGGCTGGCGAGGTTCAGGATCGTCCCCGATCCCTCCGCCTCGACGTCGTCCGCGAGCAGCTTGGCGATCCGATCGCCCCACCATTCGGTCAGTTTCGTCTTCCGCGGCGCCCAGCGCGTGCCCATCTCCAGTCGATAAGGCCGCATCAGATCGAGCGGCCGCAACAGACCGTAGAGCCCAGACAGCATTCGCACGTGATCCTGCGCGTAATCCACCGCCGCCTCGTCAAGCGTCTTCGCTTCCAACCCGGTATAGACGTCGCCCGCGAACGCGAACATCGCCGGCCGCTCGGGCAGCGTGTCGAAATCCCGATACCGGTCCGCGTTCAGCTTCGCCAGCGCGGGCGAGATGTGCATCAGTTCCGACAGCTTCTTCTGCGTCAGATGCGCGGCAGCATGTGCCAGCGTTTTCGCCTCGTCGGCAAACCGCGGCGTGGTGGGCTCGAGCTTGGGCAGTGCGCTCTCGTAATCGAGCGTCTTGGCGGGCGAAAGGACAGCGATCATCCTCGCGATCTAGCGACCGCCGTAAGCGCGTTCAATCGACGTTCACCAGCTAATTTGCAGGCAGGGGATCCGGACCGCTTGCTTGAACGTATGCACCACGGACCATATAGCGTCGCGGCGCGCCACTTACGTAAGCGGGCCGACGCAGAGGGAGAGTTTCCGCATGAAGACCATTTCCAAGCTTGCACTGGTTGCGGCGTTCGCGACCGGCGCAAGCAGCATGGCGATCACCACGCCCGCCTTCGCCAAGGACAAGAAGGCTGACGCCGCCCCGACGGTTAAGCTCAGCCCCGAAGTCCAGAAGCCCGGCCTTGCCGCGCAGACCGCGCTGGCGGCCAAGGATTACCCGACCGCGCAGACCGCGATCGACCAGATCGATGCCGCCGCGAAGACCGATTACGAGAAGTATATCGGTGCTGCGCTCCGGTATCAGCTTGAGTCGGAGAAGCTCGTCGCTGCGCAGACCGCCAACCCTAACGCGCCGATCAACGAGACGACTCTCGCCACGCCGCTCGACGCGCTGATCGCCAACCCGGCGACGCCCGCCGCGGATCGTGGTCGCTATGCTTATCGCCGCGGTGCGCTGGCGTTCAACGGCAAGCAGTATCCGATCGCACTTCAGTATTTCTCGAAGGCGAAGGAACTCGGCTACACCGATCCCAACCTGTCGTTGCAGATCATCAAGGCGAAGATGGATAGCGGCGACGTCGCTGGCGCTACTGCCGATCTCGATGCCGCGATCACGCAGATGACCGCGTCGGGCCAGAAGGCGCCCGAGGAATATTACCGCTACGCGATCGCCAAGTCGTACGCAGCCAAGCGCAAGCCAGAGACGATGGCGTGGCTGAAGAAGTGGATCACCGCGTATCCGTCGGCCAAGAACTGGCGTGACGTATTGATCCTGTCGGGTATCCAGAAGGACGCTTTGATCACGCTCGACGAACCGCAGAAGGTCGACATCTTCCGTCTGATGCGCGCAACCAACTCGCTCGCCGATCAGACCGACTATCTGCAATATGCGGACAGCGTGAACCGTCGCGGCCTGCCGAGCGAAGCGCAGGCAGTGATCAAGGAAGGTCTCGCCTCGGGCAAAATCCCGGCGTCGAACACGATGGCCAAGGGTCTGCTCGCAGATGCGACCAAGAACATCGCCGCAGACGGCCCCTTGTCGGGTCTCGAAAAGCGCGCTGCGACGGCGCCGAACGGCAAGCTCGCCGCGGGTACGGCAGATGCGTATCTCGGTCAGAACAACTACGCGAAGTCGATCGAGTTGTATCGCCTTGCGCTGACCAAGGGCGGCATCGACGCGGATGACGTGAACCTGCATCTCGGCATCGCGCTTGCGCGCTCGGGCGACAAGGCTGGCGCGGCGACGGCATTCTCGGCGGTGAAGGCATCGCCCAAGGCGGACATCGCAAGCCTGTGGACGACTTGGCTCGGCGCACCGGCTGCGTAAGCGGTCCGGTCTCTGGCTAGAGAACGGGGTGGCAGCGATGCCGCCCCGTTTTTCGTTCGAGGATGGGAGCTTCGAAGCTCGATCCTCCCCTGTCAGGGCCTTGTCAGGGGAGGTGGCAGTCCGCAGGACTGACGGAAGGGGTGTTGCGCCATCAAGAGGGTGTCCCCCCTCCGTCTGGCAAGCGCCAGCCACCTCCCCCTTAAGGGGAGGATCGAAGTCGTCCCTTAGTCGACCACCACCGGGATCCCCGACAGCGCCTTCGCCGTCCGGATCGTCAGCGACGTCTTCACGCTCGCTACGTTCGGCGCCGGCGTCAGATGCGTCGTCAGGATTTCCTGGAAGCTCTTCAGATCCGCCGCGACGATCTTCAGGATGAAGTCGATCTCACCATTGAGCATGTGGCATTCCCGGATTTCAGGAATATCCGCGATATGATGCTCGAACGCGGCGAGGTCGTGCTCGGCCTGGCTGCGCAGCGACACCATTGCGAACACCGTGATCGGAAAGCCCAGTCGGCTCGCATCGAGATCGGCGTGATAGCCACGGATCGCGCCTGCCTCTTCGAGCGCGCGGACGCGGCGCAGGCAGGGCGGGGCGGTAAGCCCCACCTGGTCGGCCAGGTCGACATTGGTCATCCGACCGTCGGCCTGCAACAGCGACAGGATCTGCCGATCGATCCGGTCAAAACTCATTTCACGCAACTCCCGATAGGCATCGCAAACCAAGCGATTCATTCCTCATAGCGATAAGATTGTTGCGGTGAAACGCAATTGTCCCACTATGCGACGAACCCGTATCCGCACCAAAATGGATTGTTCCTTCGATGAGTCGGCGGCGTTAAGGAATCGGTACGGAGAGCGTGGTACGCCCACCTAAGCCGGGGAACGATGTGCGGTTCGACGATAGCCTGAAGACGATCCTCGCTGCCGACATGGCCACCGGTTTCGGCGCGCAATCTGCGTGGCGGCAACTGGTCGACCTGATGGGCCGCGGGCGGACGGCGGTCGATGAACCGGCGATCGCGCGGTTGCGGCTGTTGCGCCAGGCGGTGCCGGTCGAGGTGCGTGCCGCCAGTGCCCGCGCGCTCGCTTTCGCCCGGCCCGATGCGAACCTGGTCGGGTTCTTCGCCGAGGACGCGCTGGCGATCGCCGCACCGGTGCTGCGGACCGCGACTCTGGAGCCCGACGAATGGCTGGCGATTCTGCCGCGGCTGACGCCGGCTAGCCGTTCGGTACTGCGCCATCGCCGCGACTTGCCCGCATCGGTCCAACGTGGCTTGCAGAGCTTCGGTCCGACCGACTTCGTGCTGCCGCAACCCGATGTGCCGGCCGAGCCCGAGCCTGTCGAAGCCGAGCGGGTCGTTGCAGAGCCGATCGCTATCGAGCCAGCGCCGATCGCAGAGCCGACTGTGGCTGAAGAGGCGCCGTTAGCTGAAGAGCCGCCTTTAGCTGAAAACCTGGTTGTCGAGGTGTTCGACACATCTCCGGTCGACACGCCCTTCGCCAGGGCACCCGAGCCGTCGCTCTATTCCGCGCCTCCCAGCGAAACCCCCCTTAGCGAAACCCCGTTCATGGCGCTCGGCGCGGTCGCCCGCGGCCTGCCGTTCGTCGCCGAGGCGTTTCGCCATGCCAAGCTCGCCGAGACGGAAGCGTCCGTCGCTGAACCGGCTGAACCGGCGCCAGCAGACCGCTTCGAAATATCTGACCTCGTCGCACGGATCGAGGCGTTCAATCGCGACCGCACCGTCGACGCCGCCACGCCAACACCCGCGGCGGCCGAGATCGAGGGCTTCCGCTTCGAAACCGACGCGCAAGGCGTCATCCGGATGGTCGATGGCGTCGCCCGCTCCGCGCTGATCGGCGTGTCGCTCGCCTATGCCGCGCAACAGGGCGAGGCGCATCTCGATGGCGTCGCGGCCGGCGCATTCCGTCGTCGTTCACGGTTCAGCGACGCGCGGCTCGAGGTCGGCGGGCTTTCGGACGCGTTCGGATCGTGGCGGCTGTCGGGCGTGCCTGCGTTCGAACATGCATCCGGCCGCTTCATCGGTTTCCGCGGCACCGCGCGCCGCCCACGTCGCGACGAGACCGCGGCGCCGGCAAAGCCCGCATCGTCGCCGGTCGCCGATTCGCTCCGCCAGCTGGTCCACGAACTGCGCACGCCGACCAATGCCATCGCCGGGTTCGCCGAACTGATCGAGACGCAGTTGCTCGGCCCCGTCTCGCCAACGTATCGCGACCGCGCGACAGCGATTCGGACGCAGGCGGGCGACCTGCTCGCCGCGATCGATGATCTCGACACCGCGGCGCGGATCGAAGGCCATGCGCTCGATCTGCGACCGACGACGGTGCCGGTCCGTGCGTTGCTCGACCGCGTCACCACGGACCTCCAGCCGCTCGCCGCATTGCGCGGGGCGAGCTTGTCGGTGGCGATGGCTGCGAGCGACTGCGCTATCCTGGGCGACGATCGCGCGGTCGAGCGGCTGGTCGGTCGCCTGCTCGCCGCGCTGGTGTCGGCCGGGCGCCAGGGCGAGCAACTCGGGATCGTCGTGCGGCCGGTGGGCGACACGATCACGATCGAGTTCGATCGCCCCGCCGCGCTCGCTGCGCATGCGACCGACGTGCTGCTCAGCATCGACGCCGAACAGGAGAACGACGGCGCACCACTACTCGGCACCGGCTTCGCGCTGCGTCTCGCGCAGAATCTCGCGGTAGAACTCGGCGGCGTCCTGACGATCGGCGCGGAACGCCTGACGCTGCAACTTCCCGCTGCCGATATCGTGGAAGCGGAGTGCCCGACCGCCGATGTCGCGGAAGCGGAGCGCACCGCCGACGATCAGCGGTGACCTACCGCCCGCCGCGGCCAACCGACGCGCAGCGGGTAATCTGGCCTGAGGATCTTGGTACCCGCTTCACTGTCTTCGTGGACGTCGAGGAAGAGTTCGACTGGCGCGCGCCGCTCGATCGCCGCAACCGCGCGACGACCGCGATGGCGGCGTTTCCCGACGCGCACCGTCGGTTCGCGGAGCGCGGTGTCGCGCTCAACTGCATGGTCGACCACCCTATCGCCACCGATCCCGCTTCGGTAGCGGTCCTGTCGCGCGTCCTCGAAGATGGGCGGTCGGAGATCGGCACGCAGTTGCACGCCTGGGTCAATCCGCCGTTCGAGGAGGTGGCGACATCGGCGTCAAGCTACGCGGGCAACCTGCCGCGGACGCTGGAGGCGGCCAAGCTTGAGACGCTCACGGCCGCGATCAAGACCGCATTCGGCACCGCCCCGCGTGCGTATCGCGCTGGTCGCTATGGCATCGGCCCGAACAGTTTCGAACTGCTGGCAGGGCTCGGCTACCGGATCGATAGCTCGATCCGCCCCGGCTACGATTATAGCGGCGATGGCGGTCCGGACTTCTCGCTGGCGGATGCCGGTGCGTATCGCGAAGGCGGTATCGTCGAACTGCCGCTAACCACCGTTTTCACCGGCCGCGCGCGAAGGGGCGGCGGCAGGCTGTACACTGCACTAGGCCGCGTGCCGAAGGGCAGGGGGATATTCGCGCGCGCGCGCCTGTTGTCGCGGATCGCGTTGACGCCCGAGGACATGCCGATCGCTGCCGCATTGGAAGCCGTTGCGGTCGCGGCGGGCGAGGGGTTGCAGCTGTTCAACCTGTCGTTCCACTCGCCGTCCTTGGCGCCGGGCAACACACCCTATGTTCGCGATGCTGCCGACCTGAAGCAGTTCCACGCGTGGTGGAAGACGATACTCGACGAATTCGACCGCCGCGGTATCCGCAACGCCTCGCTCTCCGAGATTATCGCCGCGCTGGGATGAACTGAGCGTATCGGAACGATCCTCCCCCGCAAAGGGGGGGGTGGCGCCGCAGGTGACGGAGGGGGAGGGCACGGAACAGCCGTTTTCCCTACCTCCCCCTCCGTCGGGCAAGAGCCAGCCACCTCCCCCTGGCGGGGGAGGATCGCCGCAGATGCCGCTTTCTATCTTGGGCTCCTGTGCGCGGGAGAACGATGTCGTCCTGCACCAATGCCCAAAACAAAAAAGGGCGGCCCGTTGCCGGACCGCCCTTCTGATACGCAATACTGAAAGCGAAATTAGCGCTTCGAGAACTGGAAGCTGCGACGGGCCTTCGCCTTGCCGTACTTCTTGCGCTCGACGACGCGGCTGTCGCGGGTCAGGAAGCCTGCTGCCTTCACCGAGGCGCGCAGCACCGGCTCGAAGCGGGTCAGGGCCTGGCTGATGCCGTGCTT
Organism: Sphingomonas sp. PP-F2F-A104-K0414; assembly: GCF_004340945.1. Classification (GTDB taxonomy): domain Bacteria; phylum Pseudomonadota; class Alphaproteobacteria; order Sphingomonadales; family Sphingomonadaceae; genus Sphingomonas. The sequence goes on along the minus strand of NZ_SLYD01000004.1, from coordinate 65,826 downwards.
GACCGCGCCGGCCTGGCCCGAAAGACCACCACCCTTGACGGTGCAGACGACGTCGTACTGACCTTCGCGCTCGGTGATCCCGAACACCTGGTTGATGACGAGACGCAGCGTCGGACGTGCGAAATACACTTCCTGGTCACGACCGTTGATCGTGATCTTGCCGGTGCCGGGCTTGACCCAGACGCGTGCGACGGCGTCCTTGCGACGGCCGGTCGCATAGGCGCGGCCCTGCTTGTCGAGGATCTGCTCACGCAGCGGCATCGGCTCGCGGACGGGCTCGTTCGAGACCGGCGCTGCGATATCGCCTTCGCTGGTCGGCAGAGCCTGCTCGGCGGGGGCGGCCGGCGCGGGCTGGTTGGTCAGGCTCGCGAGATCGGCGAGCGACTGGCGGTTGTCGGACATTATGCGCCCACCTTGTTCTTGCGGTTCATGCTGCCGATGTCGAGCACGGCAGGGTTCTGTGCCTCGTGCGGATGCTCGGTGCCCTTGAAGATACGCAGGTTGCGCATCTGCTCACGACCCAGCGGGCCGCGCGGGATCATGCGCTCGACAGCCTTTTCGAGAACGCGCTCCGGGAAGCGGCCGTCGAGGACCTTGGCGGCAGTGATGCCCTTGATGCCGCCGGCATAACCGGTGTGCTTGTAATAGATCTTCTTCGCGGCCTTGTTGCCGGTGAAGCGGATCTTGTCGGCGTTGATCACGACGACGTTGTCACCGCAATCTACATGCGGGGTGAACGACACCTTGTGCTTGCCGCGCAGGACGTTGGCGATGATCGATGCGGCACGACCGACGACGAGACCTTCCGCGTCGACGATATGCCACTGCTTCTCCACCTCAGCCGGCTTCGCCGACTTGGTGGTCTTCATGAGCGCCTTCATGGGCGTTAGACCTTCCAGATTGAATGCAAGCGCACCAAGGGGAGGCCCCGCAGCACGAATGCCGGCCTAATGCTGAAAGGGGGGCTTCAAGTCAAGCTTTCCGCCGGTTTCCTGACGGGTATTATTATACCCGCTGCTTCAGGCGGGGTGCGGTGCCTACGGCGTGGGCGGCGAACATCGCGGCGATCAGGAGGAGTGCGGCGTTGCCTTGATGCGCGACCGCGACGTCGATCTGCACGCCGGTCATCAGCGTGGCGATGCCGAGCATGATCTGTAGCGTGACCAGCCCGACGACGAAGAACCCCGCGCTGCTGCCGGTCTTGGTTGCCTTGATCGCCAGCCAGATCAGGCCGGCGGCGGCGGCGAACGCGAACCAGCGGTGGATGAACTGCACGACGATCGGGTTGTCGACCGCGTTGCTCCAGGCGGGATTCACCATCGGCACGTCGGCCGGGAACAGCCCGTCGCCCATTAGCGGCCAGCTTGCGAAGGCATAGCCCGCGTCGAGCCCGGCGGTGAACGCGCCATAGACGAGTTGCACGAACAGCAACGCCAGCGCGAGGATCGCCACCGGCCGCATGCGGGCAGGGGCGGCGAGCGGGTTGCGGTTCAGCGCCATCAGGTCGAGCGCGGTCCACACGATCCCAGCGAGGATCGTCAGCGCGGTCAACAGGTGGACGGCGAGTCGAATGTGGCTGACGTCGGTTCGCACCGACAGGCCGGAGGCGACCATCCACCAGCCAATCGCGCCCTGGAACGCACCGAGCGCCAGCAGCGCCGACAGTCGCCAGCCATAGCCGACGGGGATCCGCTTGCGCACCGCGAACCAGATCAGCGGCACCGCGAAGACCAGCCCGATCACGCGGCCCCACAGCCGGTGCAGATATTCCCAGAAGAAGATCGCCTTGAACCCGGACACGGTCATGTCAGCGTTGAACGCGGCATATTCGGGGATGCGCTTGTAGGCGGCGAACTCGGCCTGCCACTGCGCGTCGTTGAGCGGCGGGATGATCCCGCTGATCGGCTTCCACTGCGTGATCGACAGCCCCGATTCGGTCAGCCGCGTGATTCCGCCGATGACGACCATCGCGACGATCAGGCCCGCGACCGTGTACAGCCACAGGGCGACCGCACGAGGACGGGCTTTGGTGAGAAAGGCGGCACTGGGTTGAAGCATTGCGATGAGATAGTCCTTTGCGCAGCCCGGCGCCATTCCTTCATGGTGAGGCATTGCTTCATGTTGCCGGACTGGCGGAGGTGCAGGGGGCGCAGCGTCCTGCCGCTCCTCCCGTCATCCTGACGAAAGTCAGGATTCAGAGTTACGCACGCTGCCGCCTGAGGCTCTGGATCCTGACTTTCGTCAGGATGGCGACGGATAGCCACTACGCGATCTCTGGCGGCGATCCGACCTGACGAACCTAAAATTCCTCGCAAGAAAATCTGCAATGTAATGTTGTATCCTTTCAACTGCCCATCTATATCCGACGGACGATGACGCCTTCGGCTACGCATACCCACCGCTTCGCCGGCCTCGATCGCTATGCGATCGGGCTGTCGGGCCTGTGCATGGTGCATTGCCTCGCGACCTCCGTACTGGTCGCGCTCATGTCGACGGCGGGCGGTTTCCTGCTCGATCCGATCTTCCACGAAGTCGGCCTGACGATCGCGATCGGCCTCGGTGCGCTCGCGCTTGGACGCGGCGTTCTCAACCACGGCTATATGATGCCCGCCGCAATGGGCGCGCTCGGGCTCGGCATCATGGCCGGCGCGATGACGCTGCCGCACGACAGCGGTGGCGGCGAGACGTTGTGGACGATCGTCGGCGTCGGTCTGCTCGCGTTCGGTCACGATCTCAACCGCCGCGCGGAGAGTTAAGTCGGGTTGCTGGAACCCCTCCGGCATCCTACTTCATCCAGCATGGCGCACGCTCACACCCACACCGAACCGCAAGGCGCCGACCTCACCGTCGCAGCAAAATCGACACTCGAAAAGGCTGGCGAACAGTGGACCACGATGCGCGCCAGCGTGTTCGCCGCGCTGGCCAGCTTCGAGAAGCCGGCGTCTGCCTACGACATCGCCGAAGCCGTCTCGAAATCCGAAGGCCGCCGCGTCGCCGCGAATAGCGTGTATCGCATCCTAGACCTGTTCGTCGGCGCGAACCTCGCACGGCGTGTCGAGAGCGCCAACGCGTACGTCGCCAACGCGCATCCCGATTGCCTGCACGACTGCATCTTCCTGGTCTGCGACTCGTGCGGCCAGACGACGCATCTCGATAACGACACCATCACCAAGGGCGTCCGCAACGCGGCTGAGGCGGCCGGCTTCTCTCCCGTACGCCCGGTGATCGAAGTCCGCGGTCGCTGCGCGGAGTGCGAGGCGAAGTAACCCCGACCACTCAATCCTCCCCCGCCAGGGGGAGGATCAGGTTCTACCCAAATCCTTCCCCATCCGGATCATCGGCACCGGCACATCTCCCGACGTCTCGATCCGCTCGATCGGCAGATACCCGCAAGCCCGGTACAGTGGTTCTCCCGCGAGCGTCGCCATCATCTCCGCCCGCGCAAACCCCGCTTCGCGCGCCGCCGTCTCGCAAACCGACAGCACCAACCGCCCGACACTCTGCCGCACGAAATCTGGATCGGTATACATCGCGCGTATCCGTGCCGCGTCGCGCGCCGGGTCGAGCAGCGCCGCATCCCGCAACGCCGTACTGTGATCGCCACCGTACAAAGTCGCCCGCCGACTCCACCCGCCACACCCGGCTAGCCGCCCCTCCGTCTCGACCAACAGATACGTCCCGTCCGCGATCAGCTGCGTATCGAGCCCCATCACCGCACGGCTTGCCTCGACCTGCGCCGGCGTGAGGAAATCCCGCTGCAACGCGCCGATCGCCCGCGCCATCAGCGCCGAGATCGCCGGGATATCCGCCGCGACGGCAACACGGTGCGTAAAGTTCATAATTGTGCACTTCCCGAGCGATTTCAGCGCGAATGCTACGTCAAGACACGGTAACAATCGACACGATACGCGCGCTGCATTAAGCCCGTCCGATGGCCGACCTTCCTGCGACACCGCTGCTCGACACCGTTTCGACACCCGCCGACCTCCGCAAGTTGCGCCCGGACCAGCTCCGCCAACTCGCCGACGAACTGCGGACCGAGACGATTTCGGCGGTCGGGACCACCGGCGGCCATCTCGGCTCGGGTCTCGGCGTGGTCGAGCTGACCACCGCGATCCATTACGTGTTCGATACCCCGCGCGATCGGCTGGTGTGGGACGTTGGTCACCAATGCTATCCGCACAAGATCCTTACGGGGCGTCGCGACCGGATTCGGACGCTGCGCCAGGGCGGCGGGCTAAGCGGCTTCACCAAGCGCAGCGAGAGTGAATACGACCCGTTCGGCGCGGCGCATTCCTCGACCTCGATCTCGGCCGCATTGGGCTTTGCGGTCGCCAACAAGATCGCCGGCACCCCCGGCAAGGGCATCGCGGTGATCGGCGACGGCGCGATGTCGGCGGGCATGGCGTACGAAGCGATGAACAACGCCGCGCAGGCGGGTAACCGCCTGGTCGTGATCCTCAACGACAACGACATGTCGATCGCGCCTCCGGTTGGTGGTCTCTCGGCCTATCTGAGCCGCATCGTCTCCAGCCGCGAGTTCCTCGGCTTCCGCGAGCTGGCGCGCAAACTCGCCAAGCGCCTGCCACGGCCGATCGCCAGCGGCATGCGCAAGACCGACGAGTTCGCGCGCGGCATGACGATGGGCGGCACGTTGTTCGAGGAACTCGGCTTCTATTATGTCGGCCCGATCGACGGCCATAATCTCGAACACCTTATCCCGGTGCTCGAGAATGTCCGTGATGCCGAGGAGGGCCCGATCCTCGTCCACGTCGTCACCAAGAAGGGCAAGGGTTACGCCCCCGCCGAGGCCGCCGCGGACAAGTATCACGGTGTGCAGAAGTTCGACGTGATCTCGGGCATCCAGACCAAGGCGCCCCCCGGCCCGCCGCAATACCAGAACGTGTTCGGCGCGCAGCTCGTCGCCGAGGCCGCGAAGGACGACCGGATCTGCGCGATCACCGCGGCGATGCCGTCGGGCACCGGGCTCGACGCGTTCGCCAAGGCTTATCCCGACCGGTTCTTCGATGTCGGCATCGCCGAGCAGCATGGCGTCACCTTCGCCGCCGGCCTTGCCGCGCAAGGGATGCGTCCGTTCTGCGCGATCTATTCGACATTCCTTCAGCGTGCATACGACCAGGTCGTGCACGACGTGGCGATCCAGAACTTGCCGGTCCGTTTCGCGATCGACCGCGCGGGTCTGGTCGGCGCGGACGGCGCGACCCATGCCGGCTCGTTCGACGTCACATATCTCGCGACGCTCCCGAACTTCGTCGTGATGGCGGCGGCGGACGAGGCCGAACTCGTTCACATGACGCACACCGCGGCGCAGTACGACACGGGCCCGATCGCGGTCCGTTATCCGCGCGGCAACGGCACCGGCGTCGCGCTGCCCGAGACGCCGCAGTTGCTGGAAATCGGCAAGGGCCGTGTCGTGCGCGAGGGCAAGACCGTCGCGATCCTGTCGCTCGGCACGCGTCTCGAGGAGGCTTTGAAGGCCGCCGAAATTCTCGAGGCCAAGGGGCTGTCGACGACCGTCGCCGATCTGCGCTTTGCCAAGCCGCTCGATGTCGACCTGATCCGCAAGCTGCTGACCACGCACGAAGTTGCTGTGACGATTGAGGAGAATTCGGTCGGCGGCTTCGGTGCACACGTCCTGACGATGGCGTCCGACGAAGGGCTGATCGACGGCGGCCTCAAGCTCCGCACGCTGCGCCTTCCCGACGTCTATCAGGATCAGGACAAGCCCGAAGTCCAGTATGCCGAAGCCGGTCTCGACGCGACTGCGCTGGTCGACACCGTCCTCAAGGCGCTCCGCCACAATTCGCGCGGAGTCGCCGAAGCGCGCGCATGACCGGGCCGACCAAGAGCCTCGTGATCATCGTTCTGGCGGTGGTCGTGATGGTGTCGTTGAACATTGCGATGTGGCGGCGGATGCGCGATGGCCTGGCGGCGGCGAAGGCTGAGCAGGCCGCAAATCCCGAGCTGTTCGATCAAGACGGTACGCGGATTTCGTGAGCTGACCCTAGCGGTAAGCACCACCCCGGCGAAGGCCGGGGCCCAGTTGGAGAGGTCGCAGTAACGGGGGATGGCGCTCAGTTAGCAACGTCCCCCAACTAGGCCCCGGCCTTCGCCGGGGTGGTGCATCTTTTGACGAGTTGGTTTAGCCGCCTAGGTAGTGCGTCTGCGCGGCGTCCGTTGCGCTCACCGCAAGGATCGACCGCGCCTTGCTCGGCGGCAGCGCCTGCCCCCGGCCATCGCCACTCGCCGCGATCACCCGCTCCAGCAGATCCTGCCCCTCGCGCCACCAGCCGATCCCGCTTGCCGCGTTCAGATGCCCCTGCGGCCCCGCGTCGACGAAATGGCTACCCCAGTCCGCCGCCATGCTGTGCGCGCGCTGCGGCGTGACCCAAGGGTCGTCGCTGCTCGCCACCACGATCGACGGGAACGGCAGCGGCGTGCGCGGCGTCGGCGAGAAGCCCTTCAACTCCGCCTGCGCGCCGCCACGATCGACATCCGCCGGCGCGACCAGCAACGCGCCCGCCACCGGCCAGCCATAAGGCTGCGGGCTGAGTTCGGCCCACCACGCCACCGCGAGGCAGCCGAGGCTGTGCGCGGCGAGGATCACAGGTGCGTCCGCGCGGCGGATCGCCTCGTCGAGGCGCGTCACCCAAGCGTTGCGGTGCGGCGTGTTCCACATGCCGAGTTCGACACGCACCGTGTCGGGCCGCGCGTCCTCCCATAAAGTCTGCCAATGCGAGGGGCCCGAACCGCCGAGACCCGGCACGGTCAGGATGGTCGGCTGGACGGAATCATACGGTGCGAAACTACCCACAGCGCTTCTCCTTCTCCAAGGCCCCGTTTCGGGGTGGCCCGTTTCGGGGTGGAAAGCGTGACCGGGGGACGCTCTAGGGGACGCCGGCTGATCACGCTTCCCAAGCCTCAACGTAATCCTACTTGATAGGTAGGCAATAGCATTGCGGCGAAAGGAAGGCAGCTTGCGGCGATCGGATCGGAGGGCGATAGGCGGTTGCATGGCAAAGTTACGGGCAGACCAGATGCTGGTCGATAGAGGGCTGGTCGAGTCGCGGACGCGCGCCCAGGCGCTGATCATGGCGGGCCTCGTTTTTGCGGGGACCAAGAAGGTCGACAAGCCCGGCCAGACGCTCCCCGACGACGTGCTGCTCGACGTTCGCGGACGCGATCATCCCTGGGTCTCGCGCGGCGGGATCAAGCTCGCGCACGGCCTCGCGCATTTTGGCTGGGACGTGACCGGCGCGGTCGCGATCGACGTCGGCTCTTCGACGGGCGGTTTCACCGACGTCATGCTCAAGAGCGGCGTGGCGCGCGTGTACGCGGTCGACAGCGGCACCAACCAGCTCGCCTGGTCGCTCCGCCAGGACGACCGCGTGATCGTCCACGAACAGACCAACGCGCGTATCCTCACGCCCGCCCATATTCCCGAACCGATCGACCTGATCGTATGCGACGCCAGCTTCATTGGGCTCGCCAAGGTACTGGAACGCCCCATGAGTTTCGCCAAGCCCGATGCGAGGCTGATGGCGCTGGTGAAGCCGCAGTTCGAGGCGGGCCGCGAGGAGGTCGGGAAAGGTGGTGTCGTTCGCGACTCCGCGATCCACCAGCGCGTCTGCGAAGAGGTCGCAATGTGGCTAACCGGGCAGGGATGGAGCGTAGTCGGTGTGGTCGAGAGCCCGATCACGGGACCTGAGGGTAACGTCGAATTCCTGATTGCCGCCTTGCACGGCGGTGGATCTCCAGAGCAGACCCAAACTCTCCCGTCATCCTGACGAAAGTCAGGACCCAGGATACCGAGGGCGATCCTGCTTGGCTCTGGGTCCTGACTTTCGTCAGGATGACGGAGGACGGTGTTGATGCGTGCCTAACCGCCACCCACCGTACCGGAATGAACCACTAGCGGAACGATTCTCGCCAACGCACGGTTTACCGATCGCAAAATGCGCGCCAGGACGAGCGCGCGTAGAGACGGAAGGATTTGTGTGGGCGGTATCGCTTCGAAGGGCCAGTTGAGGATGTCGTTCCTCCGCTGGGCGGTCGTGACCGTGCCCCTGATCCTGTTGCTTGGTTTCCTCTCGGGCCGATCGGTCAGCGTCGGTAGTGACAATGCCTGGTACATGGCGCTCGCCAAGCCCGCGCTGAACCCGCCGGGCTGGGTCTTCCCCGTAGTCTGGACGACGCTCTACATCCTGATCGGGCTAGCGCTGGCGATGATCCTCAACGCGCGTGGGGCGCGGTTGCGTGGGCTCGCGGTTGCGCTGTTCGTCGGGCAGTTCGCGTTCAACCTCGCCTGGACACCGATGTTCTTCGGCGCGCACAGGATCGGCGCATCGGTGCTGGTGATCGTCGCGATGCTCGCCTTGTCGATCGCCGCGACCTTCGTCTTCGCGCGGATACGGCCCGCCGCGGCTTGGCTGATGGTGCCGTATATGATCTGGATCAGCTTTGCCGGCGTGCTCGCGTTCAGCATCGGGCAGTTGAACCCCGGCGCCGAGACACTTGCACCCGCCAGCCATACGTCCCAAATGCTGTGACGAACTGATCTTACGGGAATTTGAAGCAATGCAGTCCGAAAACCGCGTGTTCGACGATATCGTCAAAGTCTTGAACGGTGCGGCCGGTACGCTTGCGGGCGTCGGACGCGAAGCCGGTTCGGGTGCGCGCGAGCGGGCCCGCGAATGGCTTGGCGGTCTCGACTTCGTCAGCCGCGAAGAGTTCGATGCGGTCAAGACAATGGCCGCCGCAGCCCGCGACGAAAACGACGTGCTCAAGGCACGGCTCGATGCGCTCGAGGCCAAGTTCGCCGCGCAATCCACGGTAAATGCGCCGTCCGGGGCGTCATACGAGGCGGCGGTCGACTGACTTTTCCACAGTTTTCCGCAGAAACGGGTTCGATGGGGTTGCCGTGGCGATTTGGCCTCGGCACCCTTTGTCGTGCGATAAGGACCGCCAGGACCCTATGATGCTCGACCAAGTAGACCACGACCACGAAGACGCCGCCCCGATCGACATGCTCGAGAGCTACTATGCCGCGCATGGCTGGGAGCACGAGCGTCACGAGGATGAGATCGTTGCGACCGTAAAGGGTAGCTGGACGACGTACGAACTCCGCGCGCTGTGGCGCGAAGACGATAGCGTCCTGCAATTTCTCGCTTTTCCAGATATCAAGGTGCCCGACGAGCGGCGCCAGGCGGTCTATGAGACGATCGGGCTGGTCAACGAGCAGCTCTGGATCGGCCATTTCGAGCTATGGTCGTCGAGTGGCATATTGCTGTTCCGGCATGCGGCGATGGTCGACGGCGGCGATGAAGGAACGATGTCGCTGGACGCCGCCGAACTGCTGGTCGAATCGGCGATAGAGGAATGCGAGCGTTTCTACCCCGTGTTCCAGTTCGTACTGTGGGGCGGCAAGAGCCCCAAGGAGGCAATCGCCGCAGCACTGATCGAAACGCACGGCGAGGCGTGAGCGTGGGTTTCCCCGAAGGTCCGCTGTGGCTGATCGGCTGCGGCAACATGGGCGGCGCGATGCTGCGCCGCTGGATCGCCGCGGGGCTTGATCCGGCGACGGTGACGGTCATCACGCGCAGCGGGAAGGGCGCCCCCGAGGGTGTCCGCTCGGTGACCACGCTGCCCGACGAGGAGGCGCCTGCCACGCTGATGCTCGCGCTCAAGCCGCAGCAGATCGAGGCTGCGCAGGCGTTGGTGGCACCGATGAAGGGCGCACCGACGCTGCTGCTGTCGATCCTCGCCGGGGTCGATCATGCCGTACTGTCGGCGCGGTTCGCGGCTGACATGATAGTCCGCGCGATGCCCAATCTCCCGGTCGCGATCGGCAAGGGCGTGACGTCGCTCTACGCCCCCGGCGAACCGATTGCGGCGGCAGAAGCCTTCGCCGCGCCGCTCGGTCATTACGAATGGATCGACGACGAAGCGCATTTCGATGCGGTTACGGCACTCGCAGGCTGCGGCCCCGGCTTCGTGTTCCGCTTCGCCGACGCACTCGCCAAGGCGGGCGCTGCGCTCGGCCTGCCGGCGGACCAAGCCGCACGCTTGGCGATCGCCACGCTAGAGGGCTCGGCGATCATGGCCGCCGATGCGGACGTGTCGCCCGCCGTGCTCGCGGACCGCGTGGCGAGCCCCGGCGGATCGACCCGCGAAGGTCTGAACGTCCTCGACCGCAACGATGCGCTGGTAACGTTGCTCAAGGAAACGCTAGCCGCCTCCGAACGCCGCAACGCTGAAATGGCGGCCGCCGCGCGCTAGGCCGTGGAGGGTAGGCGGGTCGTCACTCCAGCTTCAGTCGCTATCCGAACCTTGCCGTGCCATTCCAACCTTACCCCGTCATTCTAACCTAACCGCGTCATTCTAACCTTACCCGTCACTCCGCCCCTATCCCGTCACCCCAGCGAAAGCTGGGGTATCCCAGCGTGGCTCGCGACATCTGCCAAACCATGAGATCCCAGCTTTCGCTGGGATGACGGTGGAGGAGTGGGCAAGAATGGATGCGGGGTGAAGAGCAGTGGCGGCGGCAGCAGCTGACAGTCAGGCAGTCATCAGTCGGGCAAGTCTCAGTAAGGCGTGCATCAGACTTTGGTCCGGCAGGCATCGGGTATCGAGCAACATTCCGGCACGCAACGCGCTTCAGGCATCAGCACTCCGCGCTCGTGCGCTTACCCGCGCAGCCCGATCACCTGTGACCGCTCGCTCTCCGGCACCAGGCCCTCCAGAACCGCCCAGAAGCCCGACACCGCGCTCTGTCCCGCACTCGCATACGCCGCCGACATCTGTACCCGCGCCGCCTCGAACAGCTCTCGCTCCATGATCGAGCCTTCCGGCGTCAGCCGCAGCAACCGCTGTCGCCGATCGCGCTCGCCGGGCCGCGTCTCGACCAGCTTGCGGTCCGCCAGTTCGTTCAGCACGCGCCCGAGCGACTGCTTGGTGATCGCCAGCAACGACAGCAACTCGCTCACCGTCATGTCGGGTTTGCGCGCGATGAAATACAGCGCACGATGATGCGCGCGCCCCAAGCCCTCCTGCGCGAGTCCCTCGTCGATCGATCGCGTCAGGTGGCTGTAGCCGAAGTACAACAGCTCCATGCCACGGCGGAGCTCGGGTTCGCGAAGGAACAGGGGTGAGGCAGGCGAAGCTGTGGCAGACATGTTGACCGGTTTAGCCATCGCCCGTAGTCGTCGGCAACCCGCCTTGAGAGAGAATTCGATGTCCGCTCCAGCTTTTACGTCGCCCTCCGCCTTTCGGCACGAACCGAATGCGACCCCGGTCGAGGCGAACGAGCGCGCGAAACGGCTGATCGACCCCGGTTTCGGGCGCGTCTTCACCGATCACATGGCGATGATCCGCTACAGCGAGACCGAGGGCTGGCATGATGCCCGCATCACCGCGCGCGCGCCGCTCACGATCGATCCCGCATCGTCGGTGCTGCATTACGCGCAGGAGATCTTCGAGGGGATGAAGGCGTATCGGCTCGCCGATGGCGGCACCGCGCTGTTCCGTCCCGAGGCGAACGCGCGCCGCTTCCAGGATTCGGCGCGACGCCTCGCGATGCCCGAACTGCCCGAAGAGCTGTTTCTCGAATCGGTCGAGCGTCTGGTCAGGACCGATGCGAACTGGATCCCGGAGAGCGATGGCGGCGCGCTGTACCTGCGCCCGTTCATGTTCGCCTCCGAAGTATTCCTCGGCGTGAAGCCCTCGGCGGAATATCTGTACATGGTGCTCGCCTCGTCGGTCGGCGCGTATTTCAAGGGCGGCGCCCCGACGGTGTCGATCTGGGTGAGCCAGCAATACACGCGCGCCGCGCAGGGCGGCACCGGTGCGGCCAAGTGCGGCGGCAATTACGCCGCCAGCCTGCTCGCGCAGTCCGAGGCGATCCGCAACGGCTGCGACCAGGTCGTCTTCCTCGATGCGGCCGAGCGTCGTTGGGTCGAGGAACTCGGCGGCATGAACATCTTCTTCGTGTTCGACGACGGCAGCATGGCGACGCCCGCGCTGACCGGCACGATCCTGCCCGGCATCACGCGCGATTCGATCCTCACGCTTGCACGCGCGAGCGGTATCGAGGTCCGCGAAGAGGGCTATACGATCGACCAGTGGCGCGCCGATGCGGCGAGCGGCCGTCTGGTCGAGGCGTTCGCCTGCGGCACCGCGGCGGTGGTGACGCCGATCGGCACGGTGGCGAGCCCGGAAGGCCGCTTCACGATCGGTACGGGTGGTCCGGGGGCATTGACGATGCGGATGCGCGACGCGCTGGTGTCGATCCAGCGCGGCACCGCGCCCGACGACAACAACTGGCTGCACCATCTCGCGGATTGACGTCCGCGGGGGCTTTTCAGACGCCGCCGCCCCGCTATAAGGCCGCCTCTGTTGGGGCGTCGCCAAGTGGTAAGGCAGCGGCTTTTGATGCCGCCATGCGCAGGTTCGAACCCTGCCGCCCCAGCCAGTCTCGGTTCCCGACCAATCGTCGTATTCGAGCCGATCCTTGCTCGACTGCTGGAGCAACCCACCCGGTCGATCGTTCGGTATCGCATGCGCCAAGCCACCACATCGCTCACCATCGACACCCGCCGTCAGGGCCTTGTCGACGTCACCGACCCTATCGAGCGATGGGTGCGCGATCAGCGGATGGCGGAAGGTCTGCTGACGATATTCTGCCGCCACACCTCCGCCTCGCTCCTCATCCAGGAAAACGCGGCGCCCGAGGTTCGCACCGATCTCGAAGCGTATTTTGCGCGGATCGCGCCGGAGTCGCGCGAGTATCTCCACGACGACGAGGGGCCGGACGATATGCCCGCACATTTGCGCACGGCGCTCACGCAGGTCCAACTCTCGATCCCGCTGATCGACGAGCGACTCGCGCTCGGGACGTGGCAGGGCATCTACCTGTTCGAACACCGCCGCCGCCCGCATCGGCGCACGCTCGCGCTTCACGTCATCGGCGACTGACGCAGATCATGAAAAATGCGTCAGGCCGGTGGCGCATTGGAGCGATGTCGTTCATCAACCGTTCCACCACTGACGGCTAATAAGCGGCGTTTCGCCGCATTCGCCGCGAACGGAGACGACACCATGTTCAAGACACAGGGTCGCAAGGTCGCACTCGCAGCGCTCGCAACGGGCACGCTGCTGTTGGCCGGATGCGCGACCGAGACCACCTATCGGCCGGCGACGGGCCAGGGGTTCAGCCGTACCGGCTATAGCGACCGCCAGGTCGAGCCGGGTCGCTTCCTCGTCAGCTTCGCGGGCAACAGCGTTACGTCGCGTGATACCGTCGAGCGTTACCTGTTCTTCCGCGCTGCCGAACTGACGTTGCAGAATGGCTACGACTATTACCTGATGGCCGACCGCGACACCAATCTCCAGTCGCGCACCTATTCGACGCCGGGGATCGGTGGCGGGTTCGGCTATGGCGGCTTCGGCGGCTATTGGGGTCCGTCGTGGCGCTATTATGGTCGCGGCTTCGGTTGGCGCAACTGGAGCCCCTATGGCGGCTTCGGTGGTGGTTTCGGCGGCGGCTATGGCGGCTTCGGTGGTGGCCCGTGGGGCAACGACTTCGATATCCGCACGATCGACCGGTATGAGGCGACCGCTGAGATCGTGATGCGCAAGGGCCCGATCCCGCGCGACAACATTCGCGCGTTTGATGCGCGGAAGGTGGTCGACAGCATCGGACCGAGCGTCGTTCTGCCGAAGTAAGCACGTACTCTAGACGGCGAAAAGGCCGGGCTATTCTCGCGAATGGCCCGGCCTTTTTCATGTGCCGTGGTCCTGCGAACGCAGGAATCCAGGATTGCAGACGATGGTGCTCGTAACCCTGGGCTCCTGCTTTCGCAGGAGAGCCGCACGCTCCTAAATCAGGCGCTTATCCCGCCGCCTTCGCAAGTCCCTTCGACAGCTGAAGCGCCCCGTGCAGCCGCGCCTTCGGATCGCCCCACGCGCGTTGCAGCACCAGCTTGCTGTCCGGCCGCAACCGCGCGACGCCGTTCAGCCGCTCCACATACGCCAGCAGCTTGTCGATATTCGGCGGCGTGTCGTTGTGGAACGACACCAGCACGCCGCGCGGACCGACGTCGATCTTCGACACGCAGGCGCGTTTTGCGTTCAGCTTGATCTCGATGACCTTGATCAAATTCTCCGTCGCGTCCGGCAGCGGGCCGAACCGGTCGATCATCTCCGCTGCGAACGCCTCGATCTCCTGCCCCTCGTCGAGATCGTTGAGGCGGCGATACAGTCCCATCCGCAGGTCGAGATCGGGCACGTAATCCTCGGGGATAAGAATCGGCGCATCGACCGTGATCTGCGGCGAGAAGTCACGCGGCCGCGACGAGGTCATGCCGCCCGCCTTGGCGTCCATGATCGCCTCCTCCAGCATCGCCTGGTAGAGCTCGAAGCCGACCTCCTTGATATGCCCGGTCTGCTCGTCGCCGAGCATGTTGCCGGCGCCGCGGATATCGAGATCGTGGCTGGCCAGCTGGAAGCCCGCGCCGAGCGAGTCGAGATCGGACAGCACCTTCAGGCGCTTCTCGGCCGTGACCGTCATCTGCCGCTCGGGCGGCGTCACCAGATACGCGTACGCGCGCGTCTTAGACCGGCCGACACGCCCGCGCAGCTGATAGAGTTGGGCGAGGCCGAAGCGGTCGGCGCGGTGGACGATCATCGTGTTGGCGGACGCGATGTCGATCCCGCTCTCGATGATCGTCGTCGAGACGAGCACCTCGAACTTCTTGTCGTAGAACGCCGACATGCGCTCCTCGACCTCGGTCGGCGACATCTGGCCGTGCGCGACGACGAAACGGATCTCGGGCACCTGTTCGCGCAGGAAGTCCTCGATCTCGGGCAGGTCCGCAACACGCGGCGTGACGACGAAGCTCTGCCCGCCACGGTAATGCTCGCGCAGCAACGCCTCGCGGAGCACGACCGGATCGAACGGCATGATGTACGTCCGCACCGCGAGGCGATCGACCGGCGGAGTCTGGATCACCGACAGCTCGCGGATGCCCGACATCGCCATCTGCAACGTCCGCGGGATCGGCGTCGCGGTCAGCGTCAGCATGTGGACGTCCGCCCGCAGCGCCTTGAGGCGCTCCTTGTGCGTCACGCCGAAGCGCTGCTCCTCGTCGACCACCACCAGCCCGAGCCGCTTGAAGTCGATATTCTTCGCCAGCAGCGCATGCGTGCCGATCACGACGTCGATCGTGCCGTTGGCCAGCCCCTCCTTGGTCGCCTTCGCCTCGCTCGCGGTAACGAGCCGCGATAGGCGGCCCATGTTCATCGGGAAGCCTTCGAAGCGCGCGACGAAATTGTTGTAGTGCTGGCGCGCGAGCAGGGTGGTCGGACAGACGATCGCGACCTGCTTGCCGCCCATCGCCGCGACGAACGCGGCGCGCAACGCGACCTCGGTCTTGCCGAAGCCGACGTCGCCGACGACCAAGCGGTCCATCGGTTTGCCCGCCGCCAGATCGCCGAGCACGTCCTCGATCGCACGGTCCTGGTCCTCGGTTTCCTCGTACGGGAAGCGATCGACGAAGCTCGGGTAGCCGCTCGCATCGGGTTCGAGCACGTCGCCCGGATGCAGCGCGCGTTCGGCAGCGGTCGCGATGAGTTCGCCGGCGATCTCGCGGATCCGCTCCTTCATCTTCGACTTGCGGCGCTGCCAGCCTTCGCCGCCGAGCCGGTCGAGCGTCGCGCCCTCCTCGGACGAGCCGTAGCGCGAGAGGACGTCGATGTTTTCAACCGGCACGTAGAGCTTGTCGCCGCCGGCATAGCTTAGCGCGACACAGTCGTGTGGGCTCTGGCCGACCGGGATCGAGGTCAGGCCCTCGTACCGCCCGATGCCATGCTCGGTGTGGACGACGAGATCGCCCGGCGTCAGCGTGGCCAGTTCGGCGAGGAATGCGTCGGCGGATTTCTTGCGCTTCTTGCGGTGGACGAGGCGGTCGCCGAGCATGTCCTGCTCGGTGAGCACGGCGATCCCCGGCGCGGTGAAGCCGTGATCGAGCGGCAGGACGATCAGCGCGACGCCGAAGCTGCGCGCGGTGTCGGCGATGCCGAGCGCCTCCTGCCAGGTCTCGGCGTGCTTGCCGCCTTTCATGCCGTGATCGGCAAGCAGGCTCCCCAGGCGTTCGCGTGCGCCGATCGAATAGCTGGCGAGGATCGGTTTCCGCCCCTGCTTCCGCAGTTTCTCGACATGATCCGCGACGGCTTCGTAAATGTTCGCCTGCGCGGCGCGCTCGGGGCCGAAATCGCGCGGGCCGTCGACGTCGAAGTCGAGCACGGTGTCGCTGGGCGGTTCGTGGAACGGCGAGGTGATGTGCGCCGCGAACGCCTCGACCCCGCCGGACCATTCCTGCGCGTCGAGATAGAGCGCCTTGGCGGGCATCGGCCGGTAACTGCCGGGCTGAGCCGCCTCGGCGCGCTTGCGGTTCTCGTAATAGTCGGCGATCGATTCGAGCCGGCTCTCCACTGCCGCGGCGACGCCGTTGTCGCGGACCACGACGTCGTCGGCGCCGAGATGGTCGAACAGCGTCGCCATCTTCTCCTCGAACAGCGGGAGCCAATGCTCCATGCCCGCGATCCGCCGGCCTTCGGAGATCGCCTGGTACATCGGATCGCCGGTCGCGGTCGCGCCGAACGCGTCGCGGTAGCGGGTGCGGAAGCGCTTGATCGAGTCCTCGTCGAGCAGTGCTTCGGAGGCGGGAAGCAGGACGAAGCCGTCGATCCGGCCGGTGGTGCGCTGGTCGGCCGCGTCGAAGGTGCGGACGCTCTCGATCTCGTCGCCGAAGAAATCGAGGCGCAGCGCGTGGTCTTCGCCCGAGGGATAGAGATCGACGATCCCGCCGCGCACGGCGTATTCGCCCTGGTCGTGGACGGTGTCGGTGCGGACATAGCCGTTCGCCTGGAGCAGCATGGCGAGCTTGTCGCGGCCGATCCGTTCGCCGGGGGCGAGCCGCGCGACGAGCTGGCGGATGCGGAACGGGGTTAAGACGCGCTGCGTCGCGGCGTTGGCGGTGGTCAGCAGGAGCTGCGGACCCTTGGGCTTGCCCTGGAGCCGCTGGAGCGCGGCGACACGCTCGGCCATGATGCGGAGCGTCGGCGAGGCGCGGTCGTAGGGGAGGCAGTCCCAGGCCGGAAAGCTCAGCACTTCGAGATCGGGCGCGAAATAGGCCGCGGTCGAGGCGACCGCGCGCATGGCGGCGTCGTCGGGCGCGATGAACACTGCACGCGTTTTCGCGGCGCGCGCGAGGTCGGCGAGCAGCGACGGCTGGAAGCCGGACGGCACGCCCGAGAGGATCAGCGAGGTTTTCGCGGAAAGGATCGTCTTGAGGTCTGGCATCGGTTTCCTAAAGCCCTCTCCCCCTTGGGGAGAGGGTTGGGTGAGGGGCTGTTCTAGGCGCTGCGCTGCTTGGCTGCCCCTCACCCCGACCCTCTCCCCGGAGGGAGAGGGAGTGCGTTACTTCACGACCGTCACGTAATTGATGTCGCGCATCGCCTGCATCATCGGGCCGTCCCACTCGGGTGGGCACACGATCGAGCCGATCGCCCAGCCCATGATGTCGACGTCCTGTTCCTCCAGCAGCGCCTCGAACCAGTCGAGCTCTTCCGGCGTCCACGTCCGGCCGTAGGTGGCGAAGAAGCCGCCGATCATCATGTCGGCTTCGCGCGTGCCGCGGTGCGAGCTGCGGAAGCCCAGGCGCTTGAGGCGGGTCTCGTGGTCCATCGTATCTCCAAACACGAAGAGCCGGCGACCCGCTGGCGGCGGGCGTCGGCTAGGCTATAGAGGCCAGATAGTCATGCGACCCGAAATCCTCAATCCGCTGTTCGCCGAAACCCTCGTCCTGAAGGGGGTAGGGCCTGCGCTCGCCAAGCCGCTCGACCGGCTCGGGCTCGCGCGCGTCGTCGACGTCGCCTTCCATCTGCCGACCGGCTACGTCGATCGCCTGCCGCGCACCGAGCTGATGTCGAGCGATGCCGGGCGGATCATCATGATCACGCTGACCCCGCGCGACTACAAGATCAGCGCGGGCCGCGGTCCGACGCGGGTGCAGGCGACCGACGAGCACGGCAATTACGTCAGCCTCGTCTTCTTCGGCGGCAGTTCGGGCTGGGCGAAGAAGCTTCTTCCGATCGGCGAGGCCAAGCGCATCTCCGGCCGGCTCGACGAATACGGCCAGGAATTGCAGATCGTCCATCCCGACATCGTCGAGCCGGACGAGGAATTGCGCGAGCGTGAGCCGATCTATCCGCTATCGGAAGGCCTCACGTCGCGTCGGCTGGCGGCGCTGACGACGCAGGCGGTCGCCCGCGCGCCGGACCTGCCCGAGTGGATCGAGCCCGGGCTGAAGGCGAAACGCGAATGGCCGGGGTGGCACGAATCGCTGGCGCGCATCCACGCCGACCCGTCGGATGCGAAGGCGCGCGAACGGTTGGCGTATGACGAGGTCTTCGCGAACCAGCTTGCGATGACTCTGGTCCGCGCCGACACGCGCAAACGGCGGGGCAGGGCTCTCCACGGGGACGGTCGTCTGCGCGATTTGCTAAAGCTCCCCTACACGTTGACCGGCGCGCAATCGCGGACGGTCGGCGAGATCGAGGGCGATCTCGCGCAGACCGCGCCGATGCTGCGGCTGCTGCAAGGCGATGTCGGCTCGGGCAAGACGCTGGTCGCGGCGATGGCAATGCTGATCGCGGTCGAGGCCGGCGCACAGGCGGCGATGCTCGCCCCTACCGAAATCCTCGCGCGCCAGCATTACGAGACGCTGCGGAAAACGCTCGCCGGCCTGCCGATCAACGTTGGCGTGCTCACCGGGCGCGACAAGGGCCGCGTGCGGGAGGCGACCTTGATGGCGCTGGCGAGCGGCGAGATCGACATCCTCGTCGGCACGCATGCGATCTTCCAGGATGCGGTCGGCTACAAGGACCTCGCGCTGGTGGTGGTGGACGAACAGCATCGCTTCGGCGTCGCGCAGCGAATGACGTTGCAGGCCAAGGGCGTCGCGCCGCCACATCTGCTCGCGATGACCGCAACGCCGATCCCACGTACGCTGACGCTCGCACAGTACGGCGAAATGGATGTGAGCCGCCTCGACGAGATGCCGCCGGGGCGCCAGCCGATCGAGACGCGCGTGATCTCCGAGGACAGGCTCGACGACGTGGTCAACGCGCTCGGCCGGCATCTGGCGGATGGCGGGCAGGCCTATTGGGTGTGCCCGCTGGTCGAGGAGAGCGAGAAGAGCGACCTCGCCGCCGCCGAGATGCGCGCTGAGACGCTGCGCGCGCGGTTCGGCGAGAAGGTCGCACTCGTCCACGGCCGCATGAAACCGGCGGAGAAGGACGCGGTGATGGCCGAATTTTCCGCCGCGCGCACGTCCGTCCTCGTCGCGACGACGGTGATCGAGGTCGGCGTCGACGTCCCCAATGCGACGCTGATCGTGATCGAGCACGCCGACCGCTTCGGCCTCGCCCAGCTTCACCAGCTCCGCGGACGGGTAGGGCGCGGCATCGGCCGGTCGATCTGCCTGCTGATGCGCGGCTCGTCGCTCAGTGAAACATCCCGCGCGCGCTTGGCGCTGATGCGCGAGACCAACGATGGTTTCCGCATCGCCGAGGAGGATCTCCGCCTCCGCGGTGCCGGCGAACTGCTCGGCACGAAGCAGTCGGGCGAGATGGCGTTCCGGCTCGCGACCCCCGACATGATGGCCGACCTGCTGCAATGCGCGCACGACGACGCACGCCTGCTGATCGACCGCGACGGCGGGCTCGAAGGGCCGAGGGGACAGGCGGCGCGCACGGCGCTATATCTGTTCGATCGCGACGCCGGCGTTGCCTTGCTCCGCTCCGGCTGACGTCAGATGTTGCGGACCATCACCGTCAGCATGCCATAATAGTCCGACAACGGAATCGTCTGTTCGAGTTCGCAGCCGATCCGTCCACCAAGCGACCAGCGTACGATCGCATCGACGCCGCCTAGAATTGGCAGGGTAATCCGCAGCCGATCGCCAGCTTCGGGGGAACCCTCGCATCGCGCCATCAGGCCGTTCGCGGACATGTTCACCAGCACCAGTTTCATGCTCCGACCATCGCCGTCGATCGCATGCGTGCGGTGCATCACCTCGTCGCGTGGCTCGCCGCGGTGGTCTCGAACAGCCGTGGCATAATTTCGCATCGGATGTTCCCCGTTTTCTAGGACCATTGGCTTACCGGCGTCGCTGTGAACCTCGTGCGAACGGAGATGCCTAACGGCGTGTTTTCCACAACCAAAATGCCTTCTGTTACGAGGGAGTTAGCATCCCATGCCGCTTTTTCCCGAGGCTCAAACGGACCGGCGCCGCGACCTCGATCGAGGCGGTCGGCTCCTTCTCGACGGCACCGTCGATCCGCACCGCACCCTCGGCAATCTTCCGTCGCGCTTCGCCGTTGGAGGCGACGAAGCCTAGCCCGACGAGCGCCTCGACGATCCCGATCGAGCCACCCGCAACGGCAAAGCTTGGCAAGGAATCGCCCGATGCACCCTCCTCGAAGGTCTTTCGCGCAGTCTCCGCTGCCTGTTCGGCGGCAGCTCGGCCGCGGCACATTGCCGTCGCTTCATTGGCGAGCACAATCTTGGCGGCGTTGATTTCCGCGCCCTCGAGCGCTTCGAGACGGGCGATCTCGTCGAGTGGCAGGTCGGTGAACAGCCGCAGGAAGCGGCCGACGTCGCGGTCGTCGGTGTTGCGCCAGAACTGCCAGTAATCGAAGTTCGGCAATTGATCCTCGTGCAGCCAGACCGCGCCGGACATCGTCTTGCCCATCTTGCCGCCGTCGGCCGTGGTGATCAGCGGCGTGGTGACGCCGTACACCTCGGTGCCGTCCATCCGGCGCGACAGCTCGATGCCGTTGACGATGTTGCCCCATTGATCCGAGCCGCCCATTTGCAGGCGGCATTCGGCGCGGCGCGACAGCTCTAGGAAGTCGTACGCCTGGAGGATCATGTAATTGAATTCTAGGAAGCTCAGCGACTGTTCGCGGTCGAGGCGGAGCTTGACCGAGTCGAAAGCGAGCATCCGGTTGACCGAAAAATGCTGGCCGACGTCGCGCAGGAACGGGATGTATTCGAGCGCGTCGAGCCATTCGGCATTGTCGAGCATCACCGCGTCCGTGGGCCCGTCACCGAACGTGAGGAAGCGCTCGAAGATGCGGCGGATAGACGCGACGTTGGCTTTGATCCCTTCCTCGCCTAGAAGCTTGCGCGCTTCGTCCTTGAAGCTCGGATCGCCGATCTTGCCGGTGCCGCCACCCATCAGGACGATCGGCTTGTGCCCGGTCTGCTGGAGCCGGCGGAGCAGCATGATCTGGACGAGACTGCCGACATGGAGCGACGGCGCGGTCGGATCGAAGCCGATATAGCCGGGCACGACCTGCTTGCCCGCGAGTGCATCGAGCGCGGTCGCGTCGGTCATCTGGTGGACATAGCCGCGCGAGGTCAGCGTGGTGAGCAGGTCGGACTGGTAGGTCATGAGGGGCGACTAGCATGCGCTCCCACCGCCGTCATCCCAGCGAAAGCTGGGATCTTTGTGAGGCGGGTGCGGTGGTCAGAACCGGGAGATCCCAGCGTTCGCTGGAATGACGGGCGGTGCTAGGCGTATTCAACTTCGCGGCAGTTGCGACGTCGGATCCACCGGCGTCCGCCCCTTGCGCAGTTCGAAGTGCAGTTCCGGGCGATCCGCGAACCCGGTGTCGCCCGATAGCGCGATCGTCTGCCCGCGCTTCACACTCTGGCCGCGCTGCACCAGCAGTTTCGACGCATGACCGTAGACGCTCGTCCAGCCGCCGCCGTGCTTGATGATCACCAGCCCACCGAGCGCGGCGATGCCGTCGCCGACATAGGCGACCACGCCGTCCGCCGCGGCATGGATCGGTGTCGACATCGGCACCGCGATCTTGATTCCGTCGTTGCGTTCGCCGCTCGCACCCGGACCGAAGCGCTTCACGAGCTTGCCGTCGACCGGCCAGAGGAAGCCACCGCTCGCGAGCCGCGCTGGTGCGGTGACGACGGCGTTCGACGGCAGCACGCGGCGCGGTGTCGCGATCGGCCGAGCCGGCGCCTGGTTGCTCGCCAGCGCGGGCTCGCCGCCGGTGAGGATATCGTCAATGTCTAGCTTGAACGCCTGCGCGCGTTCTGAAGCACTTGGCCTGCCGCCGCCCGGAGCGTCGGGGATCTGGATCCGCTGGTCGGCACGCAGCACGTATGGCTCGACCAACGCGTTGGCGGCAACGATCCGCGACCATTCGACGCCGTACGCGCGCGCGATCGCGATGCCGGTCTCGCCGCGGCGGACCTGGTGATAACGCCCGCCGGGGATCGTCAGCCGCTGGCCAGCGCGGATCGTGTGGGGCGATTCGAGGTCGTTGGCGCGCGCGATGGCTTCCATGCTCGCGCCGCTGCGGTCGGCCACGCGGGCGAGCGTATCGCCGGGCCGGACGAGATAGGTCGAGTCGGGGATGGTCTTCGCATCGGCGCTGACCGGTCGTGCTTCCCAGGCGGGGCGCGGTGCGGGCAGGGCGGCGACTTCGCCGGTATCGCGGCCAGGAATATCCTGCGGCGGCGTGTCGTCCCGACGGGGCCGATCATTGTCCCGACGGGGCCGATCATCGCGCCGCGGCGGGGGATCGCGATACGGCTGGGCCGGCGCGGTGCCGTAACCGGCCGGACGTTCGACCTGCGGAATACACGCGACGAGCCCGAGCAGCGGCACTGTCGCCACCGCAAACAGGCTCGCGCGCCGCATCAGCGATAGGCCCGTTCGAGCATATCCATCGACTCGAAATGCGTCAGGTCGAGATGCAGCGGAGTCACCGACACATACCCCTCCGCGGTCGCCTCGAGGTCGGTCGCGTACGCGGGCGTCTCGACGGTGCGGCCCAGCGCGAACCAGTGATACTCGTAGCCGCGCGGGTCGGTGTTGCTGACGATCTGCAACCGACCATAGTCGCGCAGGCCCTGGCCGACGACGCGAACGCCCTTCACCGCATCGGCCGGGCCGGCGGGAAAGTTGATGTTGACCAGCGTCCGCGGCGCGAGCGGCGCATCGATCAGCGGGCGTAATACGCGCTCGCCCCAGGCGGCGGCGGCCTCGAACGGCACGCTGTCGCCCATGCCCTCGCGGCTGTAGATCTGGCTCAGCGCGATCGAGCGGATACCGCCCAGCGCGCCTTCCATCGCTGCCGAGACGGTGCCCGAATAGGTCACGTCCTCGGCGAGGTTCGCGCCGCGGTTGACGCCCGACAGGATCAGGTCGGGTGGGCAATCCTTCATGATCTTGGCGAGCGCCATCATCACCGCATCGGTCGGCGTGCCCGCAACGGCGAAGCGCTTCTCGCCATGCTTCCGCACGCGGATCGGCCGCGACAGCGTCAGCGAATGGCCCGCGCCGGACTGTTCGTCGGCAGGCGCCACTACCCAGACATCGTCCGAAAAGGTCCGCGCGATCGTCTCCAGCACCTTGAGGCCGGGCGCATGATAGCCATCGTCGTTGGTCAGCAGGATCCGCATCAGCGCTTGGGCTCCAACACTGTCAGACCGCCGAGATACGGCTGGAGTACCGTCGGCACCGCGACCGAGCCGTCTTCCTGCTGATAATTCTCCAGCACCGCGACGAGCGTCCGGCCGACCGCGAGCGCCGACCCGTTGAGCGTGTGGACGAACCGCGTGCCCTTCTCGCCCTCGGGGCGATAGCGCGCGTTCATCCGGCGTGCCTGGAAATCGGTGCAGGTCGAGACGCTGCTGATCTCGCGATAGCGCGCCTGGCCCGGCAGCCAGACTTCGAGATCGTAGGTGCGTGCCGCGGTGAAGCCCATGTCGCCGGTGCATAGGAGCATCCGCCTGAACGGCAGCTGCAACGCGTCGAGAACGCCCTCCGCGCACGCCGTCATCCGCTCATGCTCGGCCTCCGACATGTCGGGGGTGACGATCGAGACCATCTCGACCTTGTCGAACTGATGCTGGCGGATATAGCCGCGCGTATCGCGCCCTGCTGCGCCTGCCTCGGAGCGGAAGCACGGCGTCAGCGCGGTGAAGCGCAGCGGCAGTTCGGCTTCGGTCAGGATCTGCTCGCGAACGATGTTGGTGAGGCTCACCTCCGCGGTCGGGATCAGCCAGCGACCATCGGTGGTACGGAACAGATCCTCCGAGAACTTCGGCAACTGGCCGGTGCCGAACACGGCTTCGTCGCGGACCAGCAGCGGTGGCGATACCTGCTCGAAACCGGCCTCCGCCACATGATCGAGCATGAACTGGCCAAGCGCGCGTTGCAGCTTTGCGGCAGGTCCGCGGACCAGCGTGAAACGCGCGCCGGACATCGCCGCACCGGTCTCGAAATCGAGGCCGATCGCCGGGCCGATCGCGTCGTGCTCGCGGGTAGTGAAGGCGAAGGTCGTTGGCGTGCCACGAGTGTGGACAAGCGCGTTGTCGTCCTCGCCACCGCCTTCGGGCACGTCGGCGGCGGGAAGGTTTGGGATCGCCGCGAGCATGTCGCCAAGCTCGCCACTCAGCCGCGCCTCGTCTGCCTCGAGCTGCGGCAGCGCCTCCTTCAGGCTCGCGACCTCGGCCATCAGCGCCTGCGCCTTCGCCTCGTCCTTCTGCGCCTTAGCCTGGCCGATCACCTTCGACAGCTCGTTGCGACGGGTTTGCGCGGTCTGTGACTCCGCGATCGTCGCCCGCCGCTGCTCGTCGAGCGCGACCAGCGCGGCGGACTGCGGTGCGAAGCCCCGCTTGGCGAGGGCGGCGTCGAAGGCGGCGGGATCGTCGCGGATCAGGCGTATGTCGTGCATGCCCGAGGCTATGCCGAGACGGGTGCGCAGGCGCAAGGCGGCCCCTCTTAATCCCCCCTTTGCCGGGAAGGATCGAGAGGGTCCGCAACCTCTCGAGTTTGCGGGGCGTTCATTCATCACACGCACAGCGAAGAAGGAGATATCGCATGCATCTTCCCCATAACTCCGTCGTGCTCGTCGCGGACGGTCGGAAAATGCTGTTTCTGCGCAACGAGGGCGACAATACGGACTTCAATCTGGTCGTCGAAAAGGCGCAGGAGCACGTCAATCCCGCGACCCGCGATCAGGCAACCGATGCCGCCGGGCGTGCATCGTCACCGCGTGGCGGTGTGCAGAGTTCGGTCGAGCCGACTGACTTCCACCAGCTTGAGGAGGATCGTTTCGCCGCCGAAGCTGCCGATTTCCTCAAAGTCCGCGCGCTCAAGAACGATTACGAGTCGCTCATCGTCGTCGCACCGCCCAAGACTCTCGGCGAGCTGCGCAAGCATTATCACAAGGAAGTCAGCAGCCGGCTGACGGGCGAGCTCGACAAGGATCTGACCGGCCATCCGATCGCGGACATCGAGAAAGCACTAAAGGCCGCCTGATCACGATAAACACAGAAAAGGCCCCGCCGGTCATCTCCGGCAGGGCCTTTTTTAATGCGTGCGGCGCCGGCGTCAGGCGGCGATCGCGGCCGGCTTGGCGAAGCGTTTGCGGGCGACCAGCGCGGCCGCGGCCGCCCCGAACAGCAGCACCATCGGCGGCGCGGGAACCGGGGCAGGAGGCCCGCCGCTCGATCCGGTGCTGCCGCTCGAACTGGCGCTGCTCGCACTCGACGCGCTGCTGGCACTGCTCGCGCTGCTGGCACTCGACCCGCTCGAGCTTGCCGACGATGCACTGCTGCCCGACGAAGCCGAGCTGCCCGACGATCCGTTCGAGCTCCACCCGCCGGTCGAATTCCAGCCGCCGTTCGATCCCCAGCCCTTGCTGCTCGAGCCATAGCTCGACCCGTCATGGCCGGGTTTGTTAGGCTTGCCGCCCGACGAACTGCCGCTGCTGGCCGACGATGCCGAGGACGCGGACGATGCCGACGATGCGCTACTCGACGAGGTCGACACGTTGCCGCTGGATGACGAGGACACATCGCCACTGGAGCCGCCGGCCGACGTCGACCCGCCACTCGACGTCGACGAGATGACGATACTGCCGCTCGAGCCGCCGCTTCCGCCAAAGCCGCCGCCGAAGCCACCGCCCAGCCCGCCGCCGAAAAATCCACCGCTGCCGCCAATGACAACCGGCGCTGCACCAGCCCCGCCGCCGCCGATATACCCCTCGCCAACCGGCGCGGGGATCGGAACCGGCGCGGCATTGGCGACCGTAACGACGGTCGGAGCACAGGTCGTCCGGGTCGTGGTGGTGACGCGGCGAACGCGGGGTCGCTGCACAGCGGCGATCTGCGGGCGGGCTACGCGTTTGACGAGTATCCGCTTGGTATTGGCGGTGCGATTGGAGCTTTCCGCAACATGCACGGCGCCGCCGCCGATCAGGGCACCACCACACGCACAGGCGCACAATTTGGCCAAGGCCATCCTAACCGACATAGCGTCATTCTTTCGTTGCCGGCACCCTCGTGTTGCCGGATCCCCGTGTGCGATGATTACGACATCGCTATCTCACTAACTGCAAAACAAACCGTTAAGCGCAATAGCATTAACCACATTCGGCGGGCTGAATCACCTGTTTGCCGACATCGATGCATCCGACTCGCCGTTAACGTGCCGGCTTGGGACATCTTTGATCGTCTGGGAAGCGAATGGGGGGAGGAGTCGTAGCCAATGGTCGGCTGCCCGGCGTGAAACGCGAAATGGTATACTTGTAATATAATGTCGAGGCGGGCGATGTTTGCGCAAGTCCGGTCGCTTGTGGTCATCTCCGTGCACGACTATAGGCCCATTCACCATTTGGGGGCGGTCCTCGGAGATCAGCGTGGTTGATCCGACGGGGCCAGAGGGAGAGTGGTATGGCAACCGTGATGAATCGTATGGACGATACCGGAACTACCAACCGAAACGCTGCGAACGACAGCGACGTGGAAGGCTATCGGCCTGATGCCGACGAACCCTTTATGAGCTTGAAGCAGCAGGCGTATTTCCGTCGTAAGTTGCAGGAGTGGAAGGAGGCGATCCTTCGGGAGTCGCAGGAGACCTTGTCGCAGTTGCAGGTGGATTCGCTGCGCGAGGCGGATCTCACGGATCGTGCGTCGAGCGAAACCGACTGGTCGATCGAGCTCCGCACGCGGGATCGGCAGCGCAAGCTCGTCTCGAAGATCGAGGCGGCGATTCGCCGGATCGACGAGGGCGAATATGGCTATTGCGAAGTCACCGGCGAGCCGATCAGCCTGGCCCGGCTGGAGGCACGACCGATCGCGACGATGACGGTCGAGGCGCAGGAGCGGCATGAACGCAACGAGAAGGTCTCGCGCGAGGATTGATTCGGGATATCCCCTCGATCGAGCCTGAGCTAGAGTCGCGATCGGCCGGCGCCCGCCGTTAAGTATTTCGGCGGGTATTTGGTCTATACGTGAACGTGGCTTCGGCCACTGGGCCTCGGCGGTGCGAGACAATGATGGACAGCTTCGATCGTACGACAGCCACGGATCGATCTTCGGACGGCGTAGCGCAGGATGCACCATCAGGAGATTCGGGTTCCGGAAAGCGGGCAGTGGCGCGCGACAGTCTGTTGCTGGTCGCGCAATGCCAACTTGGTGACGAGCGCATCGTGCACGAGGTTCGCGTCCGCAATCTGTCCGAGGGAGGGCTGATGATCGAGCTGGACCGGCCGGCCGAGGTTGGCACCCGCGTCTGGCTCAATCTGCGCGGGATCGGCGAGATCGTCGGCAAGGTCGCGTGGAGCATGGCCGGACGGATGGGGATCGCGCTCGATAAGCCGATCGATCCTAAAAAGGCGCGCAAACCAACTAGTGGAACCGCCAAATCATCTGTTTCGTAAGTTTTTAGGTTTAGTGATACCTTCGTGCAGCGACGCCGGATGCGTCTGACCGTGACGATCGCTCCTCAAATCCCTGCCCGAAGAGCGATCGCAGGATAGGGGTGGTTCAGACCATTACAGGCTGACGATCTCTTCCTTGAGCCGCAGTTTCTGCTTCTTCAGGCTCGCGAGGATAGCAGCGTCGGGCAAGGGCCGGTGCGTTTCGGCGGCGATTCGCTGATCGAGCACGGCGTGCTTGGTTTCCAGGGCTGTCTGATGCGTCGTCTGCACAGCGAAGTACCTCCTGCATTAGGTTTGGGTCCTGAGTAAACCACCATGTCACGATAATGTCTTCATCGAAAATGGACCAAATCGATTGGGCGACCGGTTCAGGCGATGACCCGTTTTTTGGGCGGTAAGATCAAGACCCATGTCGGCCGGGTCCACTTATCCGTAGTTTCGTTGCACGACGCGCTTGCGCCCGACGCGATCCTCGCGACGCTTTAGCGCTCGCCAGCGCGTGCGCATTTGCTAAGGACTCCGGCGACGGAGGATCGGCATGTATCTTAGAGACGGCGTGGACGAGGCGCAGATTCGGGTTCGGCTCGACGGGATGCGGATCGAGCACCGCGACCTCGACGATGCGATCGCCGCCCTGATCCTGCTGCCGGTCCCTGACCAGTTGCAGATTGCACGCCTGAAGAAGCGGAAGCTCAGGCTTCGCGACGAGATCGCCGCGTGCGAGGACATACTTGTCCCCGATATCATCGCCTAAGCGGCGGTGATGACGAGCATCAAGACGCGCTGATCACCGTCTGCGTCCAAGGTGCATCGTTTTGGTACGTTTCGTACAAACCGCCGGTTTGAACGCTGGTCATCGCACTGGGCGGGGCGGGGTGGCTATGGCATCGCACCTCGATGAATGGTCTGCAGGAATCGCCTTTGCATCGGCGGCTGGTCGATGCGCTGTATAGCGAAGCGATGGTGTTGGCCGATGAGGCACGCACCTATTTCGATGAGGTAGGGCGCACGGACCGGGATACGCTCGATCCGATGATCCGCGTGAGCTTCAGTTGCGAGTCGCTGAAAGTGACGACGCGATTGATGCACGTGATTGCCTGGTTGTTGACGCAGCGAGCGATCGAGTCGGGCGAGTTACACCCTCGCGATGCGCTCGATCCCGCACGACGGCTTGGCGATGCTCCGGCGACCGACCAGAGCCTGCTCGACGTCCTCCCCACGCGGGCGCGGACGCTGATCGAGGCCAGCGCCGATCTGCATCGCCGGGTCGGCCGGCTTGATCGGGGACTGGACCAGATCGACCTCGATGTCACCAGCCCCGCCTTGTCGATACAGCGCATGCTCGCACGGGCATCATTCTAGGGCGTACCCGACCGCAGTCCCGATCCGACCGATTAGTACGGATACGCCTCGAGCCGAGGAGGCTAAGTCAATTCGCTGCATCGCGCCTTCACATGCAGAGGCGGGGGTGGCACTGCCTTACGAACGAGGCCCAGCATGGCTTGGGATGGAGAGGTCAGAGCGCCAATCGCGTCCGCGCCGCGCGGTACTCGCGCTCCAGCCGATCGACGCGATCGGCGACGCTTTCGACCTTGCTCACCGCGCCGATGCCCTGGCCCGAACCCCAGATGTCGCGCCACGCCTTGGGCTTCGACCCGTTGCCGCCGCCGAAGTCCATCGTCTTGAGATCGCCCTCGGGCAGATTGTCGGGGTCCATGCCCGCCGCCTCGATCGACGCGCGGAGGTAGTTGCCGTGCACGCCGGTGAACAGGTTCGAATAGACGATATCGGCCGCCTTGCCCGCGACGATGCCGTCCTTGTAAGCCGCATCCGCGTTCGCCTCGGTGGTCGCGATGAACGGCGAACCGATATAGCCGAAGTCCGCGCCCATCGCCTGCGCCGCGAGCACCGCGTCACCGGTCGCGATAGAGCCCGATAGTGCGAGCGGGCCGTCGAACCACTGGCGGATTTCCTGGATGATCGCGAACGGCGATAGGCGACCGGCATGACCACCGGCCCCGGCTGCGACCGCGATAAGACCGTCGGCGCCCTTCTCGATAGCCTTCCGCGCGAACCGGTCGTCGATCACGTCGTGCAGCGTGATGCCGCCCCAACCGTGTACCGCGGTATTCAGGTCTTCACGTGCACCGAGCGAGGTAATAACGATCGGCACCTGCCACTTGGCGCACGTTTCGAGGTCGCTCTCGAGCCGGTCGTTGGATTTGTGGACGATCTGGTTGACCGCGAACGGTGCCGCCGGGCGATCGGGATTAGCGCGGTTATGCGCGCTGAGTTCCTCGGTGATCCGGTGCAGCCACTCGTCGAGCATCGCCTGCGGGCGCGCATTGAGCGCGGGGAACGATCCGACGATGCCCGCCTTGCACTGCGCGATCACCAGCTCGGGGCCGGAAATGATAAACAACGGCGAGCCGATGACGGGCAGGCGCAGGTTTTTTAGAATAGCGGGTACGGTCATGCCAGTTTCCTAGCGCAACCTATTCGCCCGCGCCAGACCCGGTTTTGCCCTCCACCCCGGCCGGCGATGCGGCGAAGTGGAGGGCAGGGTATCAGGCCATCTTGCCGATGACCTTGTCGAGCGTCAGCGGGTATTCGCGGATGCGGACGCCGCACGCATTGTAGACCGCGTTGGCGATCGCCGCGCCGACGCCGCACAGGCCGAGTTCGCCGATGCCCTTGGCTTTCATTGGCGAGGACTTTTCGTCGAGCTCATCCATGAAGAACACGTCCTGCATCGGAATGTCAGCGTGCGCGGGCACGTGATATTCGGCGAGGTCGTGGTTGACGAAATAGCCGAACCGCGTGTCGACGATCGCGTCCTCCATCAACGCCGCACCGACGCCCATCGTCATCGCCCCTATCACCTGGCTGCGGGCCGATTTCGGGTTGAGGATACGACCCGCGGCGAACGCGCCACTCATCCGGCGGACGCGAATCTCACCGGTCGCCGAGTCGACGCCGACCTCGACGAAATGTGCGCCGAACGTGGCTTGTGCGTAAGTCTTGGTCAGGTCGCCGAACTCGATCGTGTCCTCGGCGGAGATGCCGGCATCGCCTGCAGCCTCGGCGAGCGAGACGCTGCGGTTGCCCGACTTCACCTTGCCGTCTTCGAACACGACGTCGGTCGAGTTGAACCCGAGTTTCCGTGCAACCGAGTCACGCAGCGCCATGCACGCGGCATAGACGCCCGCGGTCGAGCTGTTGCCGCCCCACTGGCCGCCCGAGCCCGACGAGGCCGGGAAGCTGCTGTCGCCGAGCAGGACGATGACCTTGTCCATCGGCACGCCCATCATTTCGGCCACCGTCTGGCCGATGATCGTGTAGCTGCCGGTGCCGATGTCGGTCATGTCAGTGGCGACGGTGACGACGCCCTTCTTGTCGATCCCGACGCGCGCGCCCGACTTCATCGTGACGTTGTCGCGGAACGCCGACGCCATGCCCATGCCGACCAGCCAACGGCCGTCGCGGACTTGCCCTGGGACGGGGTTGCGCTTGTTCCAGCCAAAGCGTTCGGCGCCGGTCTTCAGGCAACCGACCAGATCGCGCTGCGAGAACTGGCGCGTCGGCTTTTCCGGGTCGACCTGCGTATCGTTGATGATCCGCAACTGGACCGGGTCCATCTTCAGCTTCTCGGCCAGTTCGTCCATCGCCGCTTCGAGCGCGAGCAGGCCGACGGCCTCGCCCGGCGCGCGCATCGCGTTGCCCTCGGGAAGATCGAGCACGGCAAGGCGAGTCGCGGTCATCCGGTTGGCGCCCGCATACAGAAGACGGGTCGCATTCGGCGCGGTTTCGGGACCGCCACCGGGGAGATCGCCCGACCAGCTTTCATGCGCGATCGCGGTGATCTTGCCGTCCTTCTGCGCCCCGATGCGGAGACGCTGGATCGTCGCGGGGCGATGAGTCGTATTGTTCATCACCTGCGGGCGGGCGAGTGCGAGCTTCACCGGCCGTCCACCGATCGCACGCGAGCCGAGCGCAGCCATGACCGCATCGCTGCGGACCCAGAGCTTCGACCCGAACCCGCCGCCGACATAGGGCGACATCACATGGATGCTTTCCTTGGGCAGCAGCAGCGTCTCGCTCATGTCGCCGACCGCCCAGGCGATCATCTGGTTGGACGTCCAGAGCGTGAGCTTGCCGTCCTTCCACGCCGCTGTGGTGGAGTGCGGCTCCATCATCATGTGGCTCTGGTCGGGCGTGGTGTAGCGCTCGTCGACCTTCACTGCCGCCTTGGCGAACGCGCCCGCGAAATCGCCGACGGCGGTGTCGGGATTGCCGCTCTTCGGCTTGGTCGCGGACGCTTGCGACGCGGCGAGATCGAACTTGCCGGCAGTCCGTGCGTAGTTGACGCGGAGCAGCTTGGTGGCGGCGCGCGCCTGCTCGAACGTCTCGGCGACGACGACCGCGACGGCCTGGTCGTAATGCTGGACCTCGGGCCCGGCGAGCATCCGCGCGGTGTGGTTCTTGGCCTTGCCGAGCTTGCCGGCGTTTTCGTACGTGACGACCGCGAGCACGCCCGGCGCGGCCTTCGCGTCGGCCGTGTCGATGCTCTCGATGCGGCCCTTGGCGATCGCCGCGCCGAGGATGTAGCCATAGGCCGCGTTGGGCGCGGCGTCGTTGCGCTCATAGGCGTAATGCGCAGTGCCGGTGGTCTTCAGCTTGCCGTCGATGCGATCGAGCGGCTGGCCGAGCACCTTCATGCGGTCGGTCGGGTTCGCCGTGGCGGGGGTATCGAACTTCATGGCGATCAGGCCTTCGCTTCTTCGAACACGGCGCCGATGGTGCGTTCGACCAACGGCAGCTTGAACGCGTTCTGTGAGGTGGTGCGGGCGCCGGCGAGGACCGCCGACGCGGTCGCCTTGGCGCCATTGGGCATCTGAGCCTCGGCCGCTTCGACGCGCCATGGCTTGTGCGCAAGACCACCGAACGCAAGACGCCCGCGACCGCCCGGCTGGATCACGGCGGCAACCGAGATCAGCGCGAACGCGTACGACGCACGATCACGCACCTTCTGGTAGATGTGCGTTCCGCCGATCGGCTTTGGCAGCGTGACCGCAGTGATTAACTCACCCGGCGCAAGCGACGTCTCGATGTTCGGCGTGGCACCGGGAAGGCGGTGGAAGTCGGCAATCGGGATCGCACGCGTCTGGCCGGCGGCATTCACCGTCTCGACAGTCGCATCCAGAACGCGCATCGCAACCGCCATGTCGCTCGGGTGCGTCGCGATGCACGCATCGCTCGTGCCGATCACGGCGAGGTTGCGGTTGAAGCCGCCGATCGCCGCGCAGCCACTGCCGGGCTGGCGCTTGTTGCAGGGCTTGGTGGTGTCGTAGAAATACGGGCACCGCGTGCGTTGGAGCAGATTGCCCGCGGTCGTCGCCTTGTTGCGGAGTTGTCCCGATGCGCCGGACACCAGCGCACGGCTGAGCACGCCGTAATCTTTCCGCACACGTGCATCGGCGGCGAGGTCGGTGTTGCGGACCAGCGCGCCGACACGGAGGCCGCCCTCGGAGGTCGGCGTGATCTTGTCGAGACCGAGGCCGTTGACGTCGATCAGATGCTGCGGCGTCTCGATCTGGAGCTTCATCAGGTCGAGCAAGTTGGTGCCGCCTGCGATGAACTTTGCACCCGGCGTGCGAACCGCGGCGCTGGCGGCTTCCTTCGCCGAGGTGGCGCGCTCGTAGGTGAAGGCCTTCATGCGCTGCGCTCCGTACCCGCGACGTCGTGGATCGCGTCGATGATGTTCGCATAGGCACCGCAGCGGCAGATGTTGCCGCTCATCCGCTCGCGCAGTTCGTCGGTGGTAACCGCAGGCTGCGCGGCGATGTCGCCGGTAACGTGGCTAGGGATCCCGGCCTTAATCTCGCCGAGCGTAGCGACTGCCGAACAGATCTGGCCCGGGGTGCAATAGCCGCACTGATAGCCGTCATACTTGACGAATGCCGCCTGCATCGCATGCAGCTTCTCGGGCGTGCCGAGGCCTTCGATCGTCGTGATCTCCTCGCCTTCGTGCATGACCGCAAGCGTCAGGCAGCTGTTGATCCGGCGACCCTCGACGATCACGGTGCACGCGCCGCACTGACCGTGATCGCAACCCTTCTTGGTGCCGGTGAGCTTCAAATTCTCACGCAGCGCGTCGAGCAATGTGGTGCGCGTGTCGACGTTGAGCTTAGTGGTGCGGCCGTTGACCTTCAGCGTCACCGGCATGGTCGGCGGAGCCGACTGCGCGGTACCCTGAGTCTGGGCCTGCGCGGCGGGTGCCGCTGCCAACGTGGCCGACGCGACACCGCCGACGATCACGCCACGGCGCGACACCGGAAAACCTTCATCCTGATGCATATAAACCCCTGTATATGTTGGCCTAACGGGTGAAGCGCTGCAAAGTTGCGCTGCTTCGCATTTGGTTCCGTGAATTCTCGGTCATGAAGCTTTGGGTAGGGTATTGTAATGCGGACGATTTCTTCGAGCGTATCGGTTCGGCTGTATCATCTGGACGACAGCGGCGAGGGCGGGGCGGCAACGACGTTGTTCTATGGGCCGCTGGGCGAGGCGCTGGCGATCGCCGCGCAGCAGGAGGAAGATGTCCAGGCGGGGCTGTACTTGGCGACGGAGAACGACGTCGTCGCGTATCTCGATCTGGAGGAGTAGCGCTAATCTCGCGATCCTCCCCCGCTAGGGGGAGGATCAGAAGCGAGCTTCAAGTCCCAGGCGTAAATCCATCATCGCGATCCGGCGGGGTCGGCGCATGCACCTCGCTGCAGATCGATCGGAGCGCGCCTTTCATCCCCTCCTCGAACGTCGGATGGTAGAAGGGCAGATCCAGCACTTCGGTCGCGGTCCAGCCGCTCTGGATCGCCCACGCGATCAGATGCGCGCTATGCTCGACCGCTGGCCCCGCCATCGTCGCGCCGGTCAGTCGCCCATCGCGGCGGTCGGCATAGAACCGCGCCAGCCCCGCATTGCATGCTTCGACCTTGGCGCGACCCTGATCGTCATACGACGCAGTGCCGATAACGCTGTCCGCATCATCATCCTTGGCGATCTTGCCGATCACCGCGACGTTGGGGTGCGTGAAGGTGATTGCGAACGGCACCGTTCGCTTCCCCGGCGTCACCTCGGGATAGCTCGCCGCATTCCGCCCCGCGATCGTGCCTTCGGACGACGCCTCGTGCAGCACCGCCCGGTCATGATCCGCATCGCCCGCGATGAAGATCGGCGCGGTGCCGCACTGCATCGTCTCACAATTATACTCCGGCATGCCATGCTCATCGAGCGTGAGGCCGGTCGTCTCGAGCCCGATGCCCTTTATGCGCGGCGGTCGCCCGGTCGCGACCAGCAGATAATCGAAGCGCTGCTTGCCGGAAGCCGGCCCACTCCATGACAGCGTGACGCCATCATCCTCGGGCGTCACCTCGAGCTCGACACCGAGCAGGATCGGCATCTCGCGCGACAGGATCGCGTGATAGGCTTCACCGACATGGTGGTCCTTCAGCCCGCCGATCGTGTCACCCGTATCGAACACCATCGTCTCGACGCCGAGCCGCGCCATCGCCTGCGCCAGTTCGAGCCCCAAGGCGCCCGCACCGACCACACCGAGCGACTTGGGCAGATCGTTCAGTTCGAAGATGCTTTCGTTGGTCAGAACCCGGTCGCGCACCGCGTCGAACATTGCGGGGATCATCGGGCTCGATCCGGTCGCGATCACCACCGCCTTTGCATGAACCTCGCGACCATCGCTGAGCGACAGGACCGTCGCGCCGGCGAATTTCGCACGCGCCTCGATCTTCACGTCGTCGGGCAGTTTGTCGATTGAAGCCTCGACCCCGGCGACGAACGCGTCGCGTTCCTCGCGAACCCGCGTCATTACCGCGACGCCATCCACCCTACCCGACGCCTCGACCCCGAACACCGAAGCCTGCTCGACCGCATGCATCGCATTCCCCGCCGCGATCAACAGCTTGGAAGGCATACATCCCACGCTGGCACAGGTCGTACCGCCAAAGCCTTCGTCGATCAGCAGCGTCTTCGCGCCGTTGCGACGCGCACTGCGTTCGGCGGCGAGGCCAGCGGTCCCGGCGCCGATGATCGCCACGTCGCAGGTCAGCTTCGTCATAAGTCTCTCCGTTGCCGGAGAATTCCGGAGCCACGCTCGACGAAACCTTCGACGCCACCCAGCCGTTCCGCAGTGCAGCACATTCCCTGACGAAAGAGCCTATGTTAACCCTCCACCACCTCAACTACTCGCGCTCGATCCGCGTCCTGTGGCTG
The DNA here is from genome assembly GCF_004340945.1 of Sphingomonas sp. PP-F2F-A104-K0414. Lineage (GTDB taxonomy): Bacteria > Pseudomonadota > Alphaproteobacteria > Sphingomonadales > Sphingomonadaceae > Sphingomonas. The sequence goes on along the minus strand of NZ_SLYD01000004.1, from coordinate 29,697 downwards.
CTCGAAGAGCTCGGCATCGAATACGACCTCGTCAAATACGAGCGTGACGAGAATTTCCGTGCCCCGCCCGAGCTGAAGGCGATCCACCCGCTCGGCAAGGCACCGGTCCTCGTCGACGATGCGCTGACGCTGGCCGAGAGTGCGCCGATCCTGTCGTACATCGACGAACGCTACGGCGACCGCCGTTTCTCCCCGCCGGTCGACAGCGATGCCGCCGCGATCCACGACGAATGGCTGCAATATGTCGAAAGCTCGGCCGCACTGCCGATCATGATGACGATGTTCGGCAAGCGGATGGGCGGACTGCCCGAAGGCCTGACCAAGTTCACCGGCCCCGAGGTGACCAAGACGCTCGACTATATCGGCGCAGGCGTCGGCGATGGCCCGTATCTGATGGGCGAGCAACTCATGCTGGCCGATATCCAGATGTGCTACATGCTGGCGATCGCCGAGAGCTCGGGCTCGCTGAAGGAGCATCCCGACGTTGCCGCCTATCTCGACCGGCTGCGCGCGCGCCCGGCGTTCATCTCTGCAACGGAGATCGGCGGACCGTTGATGCCAACGCGCCGCTAATCGCGTGACCGCCATCCCGGCGCTGGGTCGGGGTGGCGGCCCTCACATGGTCTGCGCATACGTATTCAGCGGCATGGTAGCGGTAGCGGCTTGATTCTGTGGCACGATTGTCACGGTGCCGTCGCGCCGTTCGTTGACGCGCCCCGCATTCTCGAGTGATGCTCGATCACGGTCACCCCGCCAGCAAGGCGCGTGTGGAACCGTGAGGATGCTGGAGGACCCGATCGTCGTGACTGCCGCCGCCAAGCCCATGGGCAAGCTCACGGGAAAGCCGACTTCGTTCGACATCGCGCAACTGGCGGGCGTGTCGCAACCGACGGTCTCGCGGGCGCTGCGCGGCAGCCCGACGGTCAATCTCGCGACGCGGCAACGGATCGAGGCGATCGCGCGACAGCTCAATTACACCGTCGATCGGAGCGCCTCCAACCTCCGCAACGGCACGACCAAGACGATCGCGCTGCTGCTGTTCCGCGATCCGACGCCCGACGAGACGGTGGTCAATCCATTCTTCCTCGGCATGCTCGGCGCGATGATGGCGGCGTGCGCGTCGCACGGTTACGACCTGCTCGTGTCGTTCCAGCAATTCTCCAGCGACTGGCACACCGATTATGAGGACAGCCACCGCGCCGACGGGCTGATCCTGCTGGGCTATGGCGATTATGCCGATTATCGCGCGCGGCTCGAGATGCTGGTCGCGCAGGGGACGCATTTCATCCGCTGGGGCTCGGTTCAGCCAGGGCAGCCCGGCCTCACGATCGGCTGCGACAATATTGCGGGCGGCACCGCGGCGGCGCGGCACCTGCTCGAACGGGGACGTAAGCGGATCGCGTTTCTCGGTAGTGCGACCGATCATTATCCCGAGTTCCACGATCGGTATCGCGGCTATGTCGCGGCGCTCGGTGAGCAAGGCCTGACGGTCGATCCGCGACTCCAGGTCGAATCGATCTCGACCGAGGAGGACGCGACCAGGGCCACGCACGAACTGCTCCAGCGCGGCGTTCAGTTCGACGCGATCGTCGCCGCGAGCGATCTGATCGCACTGGCGGCGATGCGCGTGCTGGCAGGGGCGGGGATCGCCGTGCCGTACGATGTCGCGATCGTCGGGTTCGACGACATCCCCGCGGCCAGCCTCGCCAACCCACCACTTACGACGATAGCGCAGGATAGCGGTCTGGCCGGGCGGCGGCTCGTCGAGATGCTGCTCGCGCGGATCGGCAATCGCCCGGTCGAGAGCATGATGCTGCCCACCCAACTCGTGATCCGGCGCTCGTCGGGTGAAGGACGCTGAATGCTGTCACGTAGAGAGAAGCCGGCCCAGGGGTTCTGGGGGCTGTGGAACATCTCGTTCGGGTTCTTCGGGATCCAGATCGGCTTCGCACTGCAGAACGCGAACGTCAGCCGGATCTTCCAGTCGCTGGGGACGAGCGTCGACGATCTCGCCTTTCTGTGGATCGCCGCGCCGTTGACCGGGCTGCTCGTCCAGCCGGTGATCGGGCATTACAGCGACCGGACCTGGGGCAAGCTCGGGCGCCGGCGGCCGTATTTCCTCGCCGGGGCGATGCTGGCCACGATCGCGCTGCTGGCGATGCCAAACGCGCCGGTGTTGTGGGTCGCCGCGGTACTGCTGTGGATGCTCGACGGGTCGCTCAACGTCGCGATGGAGCCGTTCCGCGCGTTCGTCGGCGACATGCTCGGCAGCCGCCAGCGGACCGCGGGGTTCGCGTTCCAGACCGGCTTCATCGGCGCGGGCGCGGTAATCGGGAGCCTTGCGCCGATCATCCTCACCGACGTGTTCCAGGTCGCCAACACCGCGCCTGCGGGCGGTATCCCGCCGTCGGTGCAATACGGTTTCTATATCGGTGCATTAGCCCTGTTCTTCGCGGTGCTGTGGACCGTGCTGACGACCAGCGAATATTCGCCGGCCGAGATGGCGGCGTTCGAGGACGAGGGTGAGGTTGCACCCCGCGACACGGTCGTACGGTCGAACGCCAGGCTCGCGCCGGTCTGGATCGCACTCGGGGCAATCGTCATCGCCGCGGTGGCGCGGTTCGGGCTCGACAAGCCGGTCTACCTGCTAGGCGGCGGGTTGATCGCGTTTGGCGCTGCGTTGCTGGTCAGCGCGGCGCTCGTGCGGTCGGGTAGGGAGTCCAACGTTCTCAGTCAGATCGTCGGCGATCTTGGCACCATGCCGCAAACGATGAAGCAGCTAGCACTCGTCCAGTTCTTCACCTGGTCGGCGCTGTTTATCATGTGGATCTACACCACGCCGATCGTCACGCAGCACGTGTTCGGGACGACCGACACGACGAGTGCCGCGTATAACGACGGCGCGAACTGGGTCGGCGTGCTGTTCGCGGTCTACAACGGCGTGGCGACGCTCTGGGCGTTCGTGATGCCGACGCTGGCGGCGCGGATCGGTCGCCGCGACGCGCATATCCTCGGGCTGCTCTGCGGTGCGGCAGGGTTCGCCTCGTTCCTCGTGGTGCGCGACCAGTATCTGCTGATCGGATCGATGGTGCTGATCGGTATTGCCTGGTCGTCGATCCTGACCATGCCCTATGCGATCCTGTCCAACGCGCTGCCGCAGGCCAAGCTCGGCGTATACATGGGCCTGTTCAACATCTTCATCGTCCTGCCGCAGCTGATCGTATCGTCGGTGATGGGGCAGGTGGTGCGGACGTTCTTCCCCGGTGACGCGGTCTGGGCGATGCTGATCGCCACCGGCGTGATGGGGGTTGCCGCGCTGGCAATGCTACGAGTGCCGCGGGCTGCCTAGTCGCTTAGAAATAGGGCGCGTCGGTCATCCGTTGTGACACCCACCAGAGTATCCCGCGCGGATCGCGGATGCCGCCCTGTCGGTCGCCATACGGCATGTCGGAGACCGGCATGATGCTTTCTCCGCCCGCCGCGATCGCCCGTGCCATCGCGGCATCCGCATCGGCGACGTAGAGGTACAGCGATACCGAACTCGCCGGGAATTGGTCGGACGCTTCGCTCAGCATGATCGCCGAGGTGTCGAACAGCATCTGGCAATTGGCGATCCGGCCGGTCGGATCGCTGCTCCGGCCGATCTCGCGCGCGCCGAACGCGGCTGTGAGGAAGTCGATATACTCGTTGGCGCCGTCGACGAAGATATACGGCGTGACGACGGCAAAGCCCGCTGGAACATGCATCGTATCTCTCCCCCCTGATCGGAAGACCGGTTCGCTATAGGCGGATCAGCCGCCGAAGCTGCGTCCGCCGAACCCGCCACCGAAACCGCCGCGCGAGATCACCGAACTGCGCGACTGAACGCGGGCAGGGGCTCTGGCGGTGGTTGGCGTGAAGGCATCAGAGCCTACGCGGGTGCGGCCCGTGACATAGTCGCGGTTGATACGCCCGCCGGCGCCGCCATAATAATTGCCGTCACGATCCCGGTACATCGGCGCGCCGCGGTTGCCGAAGCCGCCGTTGAGCGCCTGCCCGACGAGGAATCCGGTCAGCAACGGCGTGAAGAAGCTGCCGCCGCTACCGTTGTTGCGCGGCTCGCACTGCGCGGCGCCGTATTGCTCCTCGCAGGTCTGCTTGTCCTCGAACCGAGGCGCGGTCTTCGCCGCATCGGCCTTGGCCTGCTCGAACGCGGTGTCGCACTGGACCGCGGACAGCGCGCCCGCCGCGCGGCATTCCGCCACCGACGCATAGCTCTGCGCCTCGACCGGCTTGCCACCGACATCGCCGTCGCACGCGGTCAGCGAGATGCCCGAGCCTGCGATCAGGCTGGTGAGGACGATCGATCTGGAACGCTTCATCGCTATGCCCCTCAGTTCGTCATGCAGGCGGCGTTGAGGATGCCGACGCACAGCGAGATGCTTGCCATATAGGTCGCCGCCGCGATTTCGCCGCGCACGATCCGGTCGTTGAAGTCGCGCATCACGAAATGCTGAACCACTAGGAACGTCACGATCTGGATCACGCCCGCAAGCAACGCCCAAACCGCGAACTCGACTAGCGAAACCGTATGCGTCAGCGCGGAGGCCAGCGGCAGGACATAGCCGAGCAAGGCCGCGCCGAGCGTGATCGCCGCGGCGGTGTTGCCTTCCCGGATCAGCGACTTCTCATGATACGGCGTCGCGACCTGATAGACGATCTTGAAGACGATCGTGAACGCCCCCGCCGCGACGAACGCGATCAGGAAGGCGAGCGCGCTGGCGCCGAAGCTGTATTGGTCGATCATGCTGGTTCCCCCGAAGCCGTTCGTGGCAGACGCTAGGCGCGGAACTCGCCGAGTTCCAGTGCCACGCCCAGCATGATCTCGAACGAGACGTCGCCGGACTCCGTCTCCATGTCGATCGCGAGTAGCAGTTCGCGGCCGTCGTCGCCCGGCAGGTCGCGGCTGAACAGCATGCAGGTCTGGAAGATGCGGCGGTCGACGACCCCGTCGCGGTCGTCGTGCAGTTCCTCCCAGAACGTCACGGGCTCCTGCTCGCTCGCTTCGGGGCCGAACCATGCGCGGCTGTATTCCGGCAGTCCCTCGGCGGTGAAGGTGCGCGCCTTTAGGCGGCTTTTCCACGCCGGGCGCTCGGCGGCGGACGATGGATAGCTGCTGTCCCATGGTGCGAACAGCGTGACGTCCGTTACGTCCTGCCCATCGCGGTCGTTAGACACCGCCTGGAACATGATGTCGTCGTCGGTGTAGAACCGGTGGACGAAGCCGCCCTCGTTGAGGTCGATCAGGCCTTGCGCGACGATCACCAGCGTATCGCGGTCGAACGGAAACAGGAGTTCCGACCCAAACCGACGCCAGGCGAGTGGATCGACCGTCACCGTCCGCCCCAGCGTGACGTTGCGGACGACGGGCAGGGCGTTCTGGTCAAGCGCTGGCTTGCGGCCGAACAGGCGATCGAACATGCAATCCTCGCGTGTGTGTGGTTGGCGTGCCTCTTAGGCCAAAGCGGGCCGGCTCGCAAAGCGCAACCCCGTCATCCTGACGAAAGTCAGGACCCAGAGCCAACAGCGCCGCCGTCCGTGACCCTGGGTCCTGACTTTCGTCAGGATGACCGAAGTGGGGAGGGTGGCAGGCGCTCGCGAAAAGCCTATGTGTTGCCGCGAGCGACAAGCACGGGAGTTCTTGCATTGACCGACATCTGGACCGTCCGCAGCCTGAAAGCCGCGCTCGACACGTCCGAGCCAGCGAAAGCCGGCGAGTTTTCCGCACGGATTCTGGAAGGTGCGGACCCGGTGCTGCTAGTGACGATGCACCACCACGGCGACCTCGAACTGTTCGTCAACGTCAGCGAGGCGCAGATCGCCTGCTCGACCTTGCTGTGGCCGTGCGACGAGCAAGAGGACCAGCTGGCGTTCAACACCTTCCTGCTGAAATCGCAGAAGCTGGTGCCGCTGTCGAACTTCGGGATCGGCACGGTCGATGGCCGTGACTATTACGAGCTGTTCGGCGAACTCGCGACGTCGAGCCGGCTCGATACCGTGATCATCGAACTGCGCACGCTCGCCGAGAATGCGATCGATGCGGCCACCGACCTGCGCCACGCGCAGATCCCGGCTGCCTGACATCATCGCCTGATTTAGATACAAACGGAGAGACTGGCATGGCCATCTGGAGCAAGCTTTTCACCCTCGGTCGTGCCGGCGCGCACGAAGCGGGCGCGGCGGTCGTCGATGCGAACGCGCTGCGTATCCTCGACCAGGAAATTCGCGATGCCGACAAGGCGCAGGGCAAGGCACGCGACGATCTCGCGGGGCTGGTAGCACGTCGCCGCATCCTCGAAACCGAGGTCGAGAGCTTCCGCGCTCAGGCGACCAAGTACGAGGCGTCGGCGCGGATCGCGGTCGAGAAGGGCAACATGGATCTCGCGCGCCAGGTCGCGCAGCGGATCGCCGACCTCGAGCAGGATATCGCGTTGAAGAGCCCCCAGGTCGAGGACATGCGCGCCGCCGAGGAGCAGATCCACACCGCGGTCGCGCAGACCGACCGCAAGATCGAGCAGCTCCGCCGCGAGGTCGAGGTCGTGAAGGTCAACGAGTCGGTCCAGAAGGCGCAGGCCTCGGTCGCGTCGGGCAGCATGGGCGCGGGCAACAAGCTCGGCTCCGCGGCGGACAGCCTCGCGCGTATCCGCGAACGCCAGGCGATCCGCGGCGAACGGATCAAGGCGGCGGGCGAGTTGGAAGACCGTCGCACCGGCGCCGATCTCGACGAGAAGCTGCGGCTCGCGGGGATCGTCCCCGGCCAGTCATCCGCGGACGACGTGCTCGCTCGCCTGACCGCCCCGAAGACGCCGCAAGTCGGCCAAACGCTGCAGATCGAGCAGCGCGACGACTCCAAGACGTCGGGCTCCTGATGCGCCGGATCGCGGTCGACCCGCGCGGCGACTGGCGCGAACGGGCCGACGCGATCGGGTTCGTCTATCACGACACGGATGGCGAACCCTATTGGGACGAGGGTGCTGCCTACAGCTTCACGCTGGCGGAGATCGAGGACGACCTGGAACCCGCCGCCGAACAGCTGCACGTGATGTGCCTCGATCTGGTTGACGAGGTGGTCCGCGATCAGCAACTGATGGAACGCCTCGCGATCCCGCGCGAGCAGTGGAACTACGTCGCCGAGACGTGGCGAACGCGTCAGCCGTCGCTCTACGGCCGGTTCGACTTCGCCTATGACGGGACCGGGCCGGCCAAGCTCTACGAGTATAATGCCGACACGCCGACCTCGGTGTTCGAATGCGCGACGTTCCAATGGATGTGGCTGGAAGATCTGCTCGCGAGCGGCGCGTTGCCGGCCGGGACGGACCAGTTCAACAGCCTGTTCGACAAGCTGCGCGAGCGGTTCCGTGCGCTGTTTCCGAGCGGCGGCTTCGTCCATTTCGCGGCGGATGCGTCTGCGATCGAGGATCGCCAGACGGTACGGTTCTTCGAGGATCTTGCGTCGCAGGTCGGGATCGAGCCGAAGTTCGTCGAGATGAAGGACATCGGCCTCGCCGCCGACGGTCGCTTCGTCGACACCGACGGCTTCGAGGTGCAGGCCGCGTTCAAGCTGTACCCGTGGGAGTTCATGCTCCGCGAGCCCTATGCGCCCAATCTCTCGCGCGCCGATGTGCGCTGGATCGAGCCCGCGTGGAAGTCGATCCTGTCGAACAAGGGCATCCTGCCGCTGTTATGGGAACGCCATCCCGAGCACCCGAACCTGCTGCCCGCGTTCTTCGACGACGATCCCGCCGCGAAGATCCTTGGGCCTAAATATGTGCGTAAGCCGCTGTTCTCGCGCGAGGGCGCGAACGTCGAGGTGATCGGCGAGAGCGGCCACACTGTGCTCGACCAGGGCTATGGTGCCGAGGGCGCGATCCGCCAGGCCTATGCACCACCGCCGACATTCGACGGCCGCCATCCGGTGATCGGCGCGTGGATGGTCGGCAACGAAGCCGCGGGGATCGGCGTTCGGGAAGATGAAACGGTCGTGACGCGCAATCTCGCGCGGTTCGTGCCGCATATCATCGAGGCGAATGATGACTGACGCGCGTGACCTGCCGCCACTGCCGCCGATGGAACGGCTGGTCGAACTGATGTTCGATGCCGCACGTACGGGGCGGGACGAGATGATCCCGGCGCTGTTGCAGGCTGGTGTCGACATCGAGGTTACCGACGCGAAGGGCTACACCCCGCTCGTGATCGCCAGCTACAACGGCCAAGCCGAAGCCACCGCGGCCCTCCTCGCGGCCGGTGCGCAGGTCGATGGCGCGGCGGACGCACGCGGCAACACCGCGCTGATGGGGGTATGCTTCAAGGGCTATATCGAGATCGCGCAGATCCTGCTCGATACAGGCGCCGATGTGAACCGACGGAACGGCGTCGGCCAGACCGCGCTGATGATGGCGGCGCTGGTGAACAAGACCGCAATCATCGACCTGTTGCTGGAGCACGGCGCGGACCCGGCGATTGTCGATGCGGCGGGGAACAGCGTGCATTCGCTCGCGATGTCGCAGGGCAATACGGCGTTGGCCGAGCGCTTCGCAACGACTGGTTAGCCCTACGCTACCCCCGGCGGAGGCCGGGGTCCAATTGGAAAGGTCGCAGTAACCGAAGACCGCGCTTCGTTAGCACCGTTTCCTAATTGGACCCCGGCCTTCGCCGGGGGGGTAAAAATTCGTGAAGGCCCTGCGGATCAATCCGTCCCATGCGTCTTCGGCAACACCGCCCCGACATGCGCCTCGCCTCGCGCTTCCGCCAATCGAACCTGCCGCTCGCGCTCCGCATACCCAGCCCGCTGCGCCTCGTCCCGCGCATTATGACACGCCGCGCAACTCACCCCCTCGACATACAGCGGCGACGAACGATCCGCGACGCTCACCGGCATCCGGCACGCATGGCACAGAACATGACTTCCCAACGCAAGGCCATGTCCAACCGCAACCCGCTGATCGAACACGAAACACTCCCCTTCCCAGAGGCTCTCCGCCTCGGGCACGGTCTCCAGATACTTCAGGATGCCGCCCTTGAGGTGATACACCTCGTCGAGCCCCTCGGCCTTCAGGAACGCGGTCGACTTCTCGCACCGTATCCCCCCGGTACAGAACATCGCGATCTTCGGCGGCGGGCCGTCCCCGACCAGTTCGTCGCGATGCTCGCGAAACCACGCCGGAAAATCCCGGAACGTCCGCGTCTGCGGATCGACCGCGCCCGCAAACGTCCCGACCGCGACCTCGTAGTCGTTGCGCGTGTCGATCACGATCGTCCCCGGCTCGGCGATAAGTGCGTTCCAGTCCTCCGCCTCGACATAACGCCCGACGCCCTCCAGCGGATCGATCGCAGGCTCGCCCATCGTCACGATCTCGCGCTTCAGCCGCACCTTCATACGGTGGAATGGCATCGTCTCCGCGCGTGATTCCTTGACGTCGAGGTCGGCACATCCCGGCAGCGCGCGGATATGCGCGAGCACCGCATCGATTCCCTCTTCGAAGCCTGCAATTGTCCCGTTGATCCCCTCGGCGGCGAGCAGCAGCGTCCCCTTCACGCCGTTGGAACAGCACACCAACGCGAGCGGCGGCTGGATCGCGGCGATGTCGGCGAACGGCGTGAAGCGGTACAGCGCCACGACGCGGATGGGCAGGGTTTCGGTCATCGGTTCATCGTGCAGGGGAGGAGGAGCGCTCCCTTAGCGCAAGTCGCGCGTCGCGTCAGCCTGCGGTGACGATCATCCCGTCGAGCACCGCGACCGGCCAGGGCGTCAATCGCGTTCCCCCGCACGGTCCGCCGACGCACGCGCCGCTGTCGATCTCGAACAGCGCGGAGTGCCAGCTGCACGCGATCAGGTCGCCGCGCGGCGTGAGATAGTCGTCGAGCACCTGCGCGAGCGGAAGGCCCATATGCGGGCAGCGATCGACATAGCCGAACACAGCGTCGTCCTTGCGCACGACGAAGCCGTGGAAGCGGCCGGCGCGCATCTGGAGCACGAAGTTGCGCGCCTTGCCGTCCGCGATCGCGTCGAGCGGCGCGAGCTTGATGCCGCCGGGCGTGGCAGTCAGCCTTTCGCTGTCGGTCATGCGGGGTCGGCGTCCGGCTGGCGGTCCGGGTGGGCGGCGGCAAAGGCGGGAAGGGCGCGGGCTTTGTCGGCTGCGGCCTTGAGGTGGGGGTAAGGCGAAAGATCGACCGCGAACCGCTCGGCCGAATAGAGTTGCGGGATGAGATGGCAATCGGCGATCGTCGGTGTCGCGCCGAACGCGAAGCCGTCACCATAGCGCGCAATCTGCGTCTCGAGCGCGGCGAAACCGTCGCCGATCCAACGCGCGATCCAACGGTTCACCGCCGCCTCGTCGGCCCCGAACTCGGTCCGCAAGGCGTTCAGGATGCGGAGGTTGTTCACGGGATGGATGTCGCAGGCAACCGTCGCCGCCATCGCGCGGACGATCGCTCGGTCGTTCGCGCCAGCGGGGAGCAACGGTGGGTCGGGATACACCTCGTCGATCCATTCGAGGATCGCTGGGCTCTGCGTCAGGACTACATCGTCGGTCTCCAGTGCCGGAACGAGCCCCTGGGGATTGAGCGTCCGATACTCGGCCTTGCGTTGCGCGCCGGTGCGGAGATCGTGCGGGACCTGTTCGTACGCGATACCCTTCAAGGCCAGCGCGATGCGGACGCGGTAGGCGGTGGTCGAGCGCCAATAGCCGTGCAGAGTAAGGCTCACTTCGGCAGCACCGCCTTGGGGAAATCCGACCAGACCGCATCATAATCGAGCTGCGAATGCTCGATCGCATAGGCGGTCGGCTTGTAGGGCCAGCAGCTCTCCAGCATAAACGCCATCGTGCCGTCGATCTTGTGAGGCTTAAGATCGGCCGCGCTCGCACCCTGCCAGCTCGCCAGATCCGGCCCGTGACCCGACATCAAGTTGTGCAGTGAGATCCCCCCCGGCGCGAACCCCTCCGCCTTCGCATCGTATGCGCCGGTGATCAGCCCCATCGCCTCGGACATGACGTTGCGGTGGAACCACGGCGGCCGGAACGTGCCTTCGGCGACCATCCAGCGCGGCGGGAAGATCACGAAATCGGCGTTCGCGCGGCCGGGCACGTCGCTGGGCGAGGTCAGCAGCGTGAAGATCGACGGATCGGGATGGTCGAAGCTGACCGTGTTGATCGTGTTGAACCGCGACAGGTCGTAGCGCCACGGCGCGAGATTGCCGTGCCACGCGACGACGTCGAGCGGCGAGTGATCGAGCGTAGTCGTCCACAGCGACCCCATGAACTTCTGGACGACCTCGACCGATTCATCGCGATCTTCGAACCACGCGACCGGCGTCTCGAAATCGCGCGGGTTGGCGAGCCCGTTGGCACCGATCGGGCCAAGATCGGGCAGGCGGAACAGCGCGCCATGGTTCTCCGCGACATAGCCGCGCGCTTCGCCATCGGGGAGTTCTGCGCGGAAGCGGACGCCGCGCGGCACGAGCGCGATCTGGCCGGGGGCAATGTCGATCCGGCCGAGTTCGGTCAGCAACCGCAGCCGTCCGCTCTGCGGCACGAACAGCAGTTCGCCGTCCGCGTCCATGAACACGCGCGAAATCATGTCGGTGTTGGCGGCATAGACATGCAGCGCCACGCCTTCGAGATCGGCGGGATCGCGGTTGGCGAGCATCGTCGTCATGCCGTCGATCAGGTCGGTGCCAGGGGCGGGCGCCTCGATCGGATCCCAGCGCAGGCGGTTGGGCGCGAGCGGCGCGTCGGTGGTACCGGGCGCGAACCGCTGGGCGCCGGCATAGCGCTCGAACGGCGGATGCTCGGCGGTCGGGCGCATCCGGTAGAGCCAGCTTCGGCGGTTCTCGTGCCGGGGTGCGGTGAACGCAGTGCCGGAGAGCTGCTCGGCGTAGAGGCCGAACGCTGGGCGCTGCGGTGAATTGCGGCCGATCGGCAGCGCGCCGGGGATCGCCTCGGTCGATACGTGATTGCCGAAGCCGGGCTGGTACGCTCCGTGGTCTTCGGTCTGGCCGGCGGTCTCGCCTGCGGCGTTGGTCGGCTGGTGGATTGTCATGGCTTCCTCTCCGTCACCTGTTCCGATCAACGCCCGAACCGCCGGCCGTTCAAACTTTTACCCCTCTCCCCTCGGGGGAGAGGGAGGGAGACGTGCGCTTGCGCGGCGGAAGGGTGAGGGCACGTGCTGGCGTTGCGCGTGCCCTCACCCTCGGCGCTGGCGCGCCTTTCCCTCTCCCCGAGGGAGAGGGCTTAGAACTTACGCGTCGACCGTTATGACCCCGCGGCGGATCTGGTCGAGCTCGATGCTCTCGTACAACGCCTGGAAATTGCCGTTGCCGAAGCCCTCGTTGCCCTTGCGCTGGATGATCTCGAAGAAGATCGGCCCGAACATGTTCTCGGTAAAGATCTGCAGCAACAGCCCCTCCTCGCCGACGTTACCGTCGATCAGGATGCGGTTGCGGCGCAGGCGTTCGAGGTCGTGGCCGTGGTTCGGCACGCGCTTGTCGACCAGCTCGTAATAGGTCCCGATCGTGTCCTGCAGCTTGACGCCGCGCGCGCGCAGCTTCTCGACCGTCTCGAAGATGTCGTCGGTGGTCAGCGCCAGATGCTGGATGCCCTCGCCGTTGTAATCCTTGATGAATTCCTCGATCTGGCTCTTGTCGTCCTGGCTCTCGTTGAGCGGGATGCGGATCGCGCGGTCGGGCGCGATCATCGCCTGGCTGAACAGGCCGGTCGCCTTGCCCTTGATGTCGAAATACTTCTGCTCTTCAAAGCCGAAGATCTGGCCGTAGAACTCAGCCCAGGTCCGCATCTGGCCGCGCTTCACGTTGTGCGTGAGGTGGTCGAGCAGGTCGAGGCCGACATTGTTAGCGGCCTCCGCTTCGGCCGCGCCCGGAACCGCGTTCCAGTCGTCATACAGGCTGCCGGCAGCGCCGTGCTTGTCGACCAGATACAACAGCGAACCGCCGATCCCTTCGAGCACATAGCTGCCCTCGCCGAGCGCGCCCATGCTGGCATCGGCCGCCTTTGCGCCGTGTGCAAGCGCCGCGTCGAACGCTTCCTTGGCGTCATGGACGCGGAACGCCATGCCGCTCGCGGACGGGCCGTGATCCGCGTGGAATGCCGCCGCATGACCACCGTCCTCACGGTTGAGCAGCAAGTTGATGCGGCCCTGCTTGTAGCGCGTGACGGCCTTGGTCGGGTGAGTCGAGGCGGCGACGAAGCCGAACTGCTCGAACTGCGCGGCCATCCGGTCGGGGTCGGGCGAGGTGAACTCGGCGAACTCGAACCCATCGAGGCCCATCGGGTTTACGTCCATATGGTCCATGATCACATCCTGACAGTTGGTATCCGTTGTTACCAATCTGGCGGGTTGAACAACTGGTGTCAATCGTTACGATTTTGACATGCCGAACTCCGATGCCACCCGCGCGCTCGTTCTGGACGATTTCATCCCGTATCGTCTGTCGATCACCTCGAACCTCGTCAGCGAGGCGGTGGCGGATACGTATGAGGCGCTGTTCGGGTTGACGATTCCGGAGTGGCGACTGGTGGCGGTGGTAGCCGAGGCCGACGGCATCACGCAGCAGCAGGTCGGCCAGCAGACGCGGATGGACAAGGTCACGGTCAGCCGCGCGGCGATCGCTTTGGTCGAGCGGGGTCTGATGCAACGGCATGCGAACCCGGAGGATCGGCGATCGCATCTGCTCCGACTCACGGACGACGGCCACACGCTTTATGCGTCGGTCGCACCGAAGGCGCTTGATCTGGAGCGCCGGATCTTCGCCGGATTCTCAGGCGCGGAGGTGGAGCAGTTCGTTGCGATGCTGCGGCGGATAGATGCGGTGACGATCGACCTCGTTCAGGAATCCCACGGCGGCGTTGGCGACCAGAGGCCGCGCAGGTAATCAAGCAGTGCGGACGTGCCCGACGACACGGCACCGCGAGCATGCACCGCGTAAATCCCGACGTCCGCAGACCCGGCGAGTTCAGGCAAGACGCGGACGAGTCGGCCGCTCGCGAGATCAGCGCTCACATCCCAGAGAGAGCGCAGCGCGATGCCAACGCCGGCCAGTGTGAGCTCGCGCACGACTTCACTGGAATTGGTAGCGACGTAGCTCGGGCGGTCGATCGTAACTTCGCCTTCTGGTCCGGTAAGCCGCCACGGCATCTGGCCCTTTGCTGCAAGCAGGCGGTGTTTCGTGAGATCGGCCACGTCCCGTGGCGCCACGTAGCTCGGTGCGGCGCAGAGAACGCGGCGGCTGTCGGCCAGACGATAGCCGGTCAGGCTCGGCGGTATGGCAGGCGCGATCCGGATCGCGAGGTCGAGCCGGTCGCCGATGACGTCGGCAAAACCGTCGGACAGGTCGAGGTCGAGTTCGATCGCAGGGTGCGCGTCGAGGAACGGCTTCAGGTGTGGCGCGATGTGCAGACGCCCGAACGAGGTCGGCGCGCTGACCCGCAATGGCCCCGCCGGCGTCTCGGCGCGGTCCGACACGCGCGCCTCGGCGTCGCGGATCGCGGCGAGGATTTCCACCATGTCGCTGTGATACGCCGCGCCCCGCGCGGTTAGCTCCAGCCGCCGTGTTGTCCGGTTGAGCAACCGCACGCCCAGCCGCGCTTCCAGCCGCGCGATCCGTTTCGACACCATCGCGGGCGAGATGCCGAGCGATCGCCCCGCCGCACTTAGGCTGGCCGTGCGGACGACTTCGGCGAAGAGGACGATGTCGGGATCCATTCGTTCTCCAGGCGATCAACAGCTTTCGCTTTATAGTGCCTAGTGGCGAAGGTGGCGCGCGTCTATCGTGTCGCCAGAGCATAGGAGAGCAGCATGGCCGAGATGATCGAAAAGGCAGGTCTGAAGATCGCCGCATCGCTCGTGGACTTCATCGAGACACAGGCGTTGCCGGGGACGGGTCTCGATGCCGCCGCGTTCTGGCAAGGCGTGTCCGATATCTACGCCCGGTTCGCGCCGGAGAACGCCGCGTTGCTCGTTGTCCGCGACGACCTTCAGGCTAAGATCGACGCGTGGCACGAAGCCCGCGCCGGCAAGCCGATCGACCAGATGGAGTACCAGGCGTTCCTGCGCGAGATCGGCTATCTGGTCGACGAGCCCGCGCCCTTCGCAGTCGCGCCGAGCAAAGTCGATGCGGAGGTCGCCTCGCTCGCCGGCGCGCAGTTGGTGGTGCCGATCCTCAACGCGCGCTTCCTGCTGAACGCGGCGAACGCGCGGTGGGGTAGCTTGTACGACGCGCTCTACGGCACCGACGCGATTCCGGGCGCGGCGTCCGGCAAGGGCTATGACGCCGCCCGAGGTGCGCAGGTGATCGCGCGGGCGAAGGCGTTCCTCGACGATGCCGTGCCGTTGGCGAACGGTTCGTGGACCGACTGGACGGGTGGCACGCCTGAACTCGCCGAGCCGACCCAGCTCGTCGGGCATGCGGGCGACAATATCCTCTTGCGTCACAACGGTCTGCACATCGAACTTGTGATCGACCCTCAGCACCCGATCGGTCGTGACGACCCTGCGAACCTCGCTGACGTCGTGCTCGAATCCGCGCTCAGCACGATCGCCGATCTGGAGGATTCGATCGCCGCGGTCGATGCCGACGACAAGGTGGCCGCCTATGCCAATTGGCTAGGGCTGATGAAGGGTGACCTGACCGCCAGCTTCGACAAGGGCGGGCGCACGGTCACGCGCGCGCTCGAACCGGACCGGCAGTACACCGCCCCCGATGGCAGCGCGTTCACGCTCCCCGGCCGCAGCCTGATGTTCGTGCGCAACGTCGGCCACCTGATGACCACGCCTGCGATTCTGCTCGCTAACGGCAATGAGGCACCCGAAGGCATCCTCGACGGCATCGTCACGTCGCTGATCGCGCTCCGCGATCTGAAGAGTACCGGCCCGATCCGCAACAGTCGCGCGGGCTCGATCTATATCGTCAAGCCGAAGATGCACGGTCCCGACGAAGCTGCCTTCACCAACCGGCTGTTCGACGCGATCGAGGACCTGCTCGGTCTCGCGCGCCACACGATCAAGGTCGGCGTGATGGACGAGGAGCGGCGCACTTCCGCCAATCTCGCCGCGTGCATTGCCGCGGTGAAGGACCGGGTGGTGTTCATCAACACCGGCTTCCTCGATCGCACCGGCGACGAGATGCACACCTCAATGCGCGCCGGGCCGATGATCCGCAAGGGCGAGATGAAGGCCTCGTCGTGGATCAAGGCGTATGAGGATCGCAACGTCCAGATCGGGCTCGCCTGCGGGCTCAGCGGCAAGGCGCAGATCGGCAAGGGCATGTGGGCCGCGCCGGACCGGATGGCGGACATGCTCGAACAGAAGATCGCGCATCCGATGACCGGTGCGAACACCGCCTGGGTGCCGTCGCCTACCGCCGCGACGCTGCACGCGACGCATTACCACCGCATCGACGTGTTCGCTCGGCAGGCGGAGCGCACGGCCGAGCCGATCGCGTCGCTCGATGCGCTGCTGACGATCCCGGTCGCGACCGGCCACAACTGGCAGCCGGACGAGGTGCGCGAGGAACTGGAGAACAACGCTCAGGGAATCCTCGGCTATGTCGTGCGCTGGGTCGATCAGGGCGTCGGTTGTTCCAAGGTGCCGGACATCCACGATATCGGCCTAATGGAGGATCGCGCGACGCTGCGGATCAGTTCGCAGCACATGGCGAACTGGCTGCTCCACGGCATCGCCACCCCCGAAGAGGCCGACGCGGCGCTGCGTCGGATGGCGGCGAAGGTCGATGCGCAGAATGCGGGCGATCCGTTATACCGGCCGATGGCGGGGCACGAAGACGACAGCCTCGCGTTCCAGGCCGCCCGCGCGCTCGTGTTCGATGGCCTGACGCAGCCGAGCGGCTATACCGAGCCGCTGCTCCACGCGTTCCGCGCGCGGGCAAAGGAAAGGGACGCTGCCTGATGCCACTCTATGCGATCGAGGGTAAACGACCGACTTTGGCGGACGACGTGTGGGTAGCGCCGTCCGCCGACGTGATCGGCGACGCACAATTGGGCGAGGGGGCGAGCGTCTGGTTCGGCGCGGTGATCCGTGCGGACAACACCCCGATCCTCGTCGGCGCGCGGACCAATATCCAGGAGGGTGCGATGCTGCATTCCGATCCGGGTGCGCCGCTCAGCATCGGTGAAGGCTGCACGATCGGCCATCACGCGATCCTCCACGGTTGCACGATCGGCAACAACGTGCTGGTCGGGATGGGGGCGACGGTCCTCAACAACGCGGTGATCGGTGACGATTGCCTAATCGGCGCGAATGCGCTGGTGACCGAGGGGAAGGTGTTTCCGGCCGGGAGCCTGATCGTCGGAGCGCCGGCCAAGGCGGTGCGGGACTTGCCGCCCGAAGCGATTGCCGGCCTTAGGACGTCGGCCGCAGCCTATGCGGCCCGACAGCGCGTCTATGCCGAAGGGCTCGAACGGATAGACGACTAGGGGCCAGCGCATCGCGCCGGCCCCAGTCACCTTAAAGCCCGAAGCGCAGCGTCGCGCGGAAATCGCGGCCGGCGAGCGGTGCGAAGTCCTTCAGGAAGCTGGTCGCGCGACGGGCGTTCACGTCAAACAGGTTGTTCGCGCTCAGCAGCAGGGTCGTCTTTGAATCCTTGCCGAACGGGCTGAGGCCGATCGAGGCGTTGACCATTGTATAGTCGTTGGTCTTCGTCTCGAACGCGGCGATGCGGTTCTGGTCGAACACATGCTCGACCTCGACACGCCCGTTGATCCGGTCGCCCTGCGCCTCGATCCCGCCGAGCACGCGCATCGGCGGAATGCGCGGGACCGGGCCTTGGTCGACAATATTGGCGTGGACGTAATCGCCCAGCACGTCGGCGTTGACCGCATAGCCGCCGATCTGCGCGAGCTTCACCGACGCATCCGCCTCGAACCCGTAATAGCGGGCATCGGCCTGCTGATATTGGAAGCAGGGCAGGTCGACCACGCGACCAGACGGATTGGCCGCCGCCTGGCACACCGAAGCCGCGACCTGGTTCTCCGAGATGTAGTTCGAGAACCAGTTGTAATAGGCCGATGCGTCGAAGCTGAAGCCGTCGCCATGTGCGTGCAGCGTGCCTTCGAGGCCCCAGGACTTCTCCAGCTTGAAGTCGGGGTTGCCGAGTTCATACGCCTGCGTGCCGGCATGCGCGCCGTTCGCGAACAACTCTTCGGCCGACGGTGCACGCTCGGTCCGCGACCCGTTCAGGCCGACGCGGATGCTGTCGGTGAGTGCGTAGGAGGCGCCGAGCGAGCCCGACACCGAATGATAGCTCTGGCTCCCACGATAGAAGCGCAGATCGTCCTCGGGCGTCCGGGCGGCGAGATCGGTGATCTCGTAGCGCACGCCACCCTCGGCGCGGAACTTGCCGGCCTCATATTGCTGGAGCGTGAAGAGCCCGGTCTGGTTGGTCTCGTTCTTCGGCAGGAAGGCCTCGTCGCCGACCACGTTGAAGATCCGGTTGTAGAACTGCACGCCCGACGCGCCCTGCCAGCCGCCACGGTTCGCCTGAACGACTTCCAGGCGCCCTTCGAGACCCTTGTTGTAGAAAGCAGTGCCGACGGAGTTGTCTTCTTCAAGCTCGAAGTGACGATAGCTCGCCTGGCCGACGCGGACACGGATCTTCGAAAACACGTCGCCGCCGGTGTCGATCTCGCCGCGCAGGTCGACGCGGTTTTGGACGACGTCGAGCCGCGGTGCCTCCTGCTCCTGGCCAGGTTGCGTGGCGTAGCGGATCGGCACGCCGTACAGGCTGTCATAGTGGCTGTACGACACGCCGAGGCTGCCATTGTCGGTGATGATCGAGGCGCCGGCGCCCGCGGTCCAGGTTTCCGACTGCGTATTGGGGAGCTTGCCCTTCAACTGCGCCGTTGCGGCGTAATCGATCGGATCGGCCTCGTTCGGGTCGACCGGCTGGGCCGCCGTCGCCAGCGCCTGTGCGCGGGCGTCGCGGGAGAGAATGTAGCCGCCGGTGCGCAGGTCGCCCGACTTCAGATACGAGCCGTCCGCATGCAGAACGAGGTGCTGGCCGACCGCGACGTCGCCGGCCATGCCGCCCGAGCGTTCGTTCGCCGCCGAGCCATAATTGGCTATCCCGTTCAACCGGTAACCGTTCTCCGGAACCGATCGCGGGATGCGCGTGTCGATCACGTTGACGACGCCGCCGACCGCCGACGTGCCATACAGAAGTGCGCTGGGCCCGCGGAGGATCTCGATGCGCTCGGCGAGCAGCGGGTCGATGATGACCGCGTGGTCGACCGAGGTGTTCGACACGTCGATCGAACCGATCCCGTCGGTCAGCACGCGGATACGATCGCCCTGGAAGCCGCGCAGGATCGGACGCGAGGCGCTCGGCCCGAACGAGCTGGCCGACACGCCGGGCTGGCGCGCGAGCGTCTCGCCGAGCGACGGACGCAGCTGGCGGGTGAGTTCCTGCCCGGTCAGCACGGTCGTACCCTGCAGCACGTCGCGCTCGCTGGTCTGGATCGGCGCGGTGACGATGATGTCGCGCTGATTGGTCGAGCCGACCGATGCCGGGGTAGGGGCCGGCGTCGGGGCAGGCGTTGCCGCATCCGTGGCGACGGTCTGAGCGTGAGCCTGTGAGGCGAGGAGCGCAGCCAGGGCGGTGGCGCCGAACAGCATCGTCTTCATGAAATTCCCTTATCGTCGTCGGGGTATCGTCCCTGTACGACTCGTCGGGTAAATTTGATGATACATCATATCAAGTGACAATCTTGCCATGTACGCACTTGGTCATTGCGCTGTTACCGCAATGCAACACAGATCAAGACCTGCGCAGCGAGACGGGTCACTCGGTCAGACCAGCGCCTGCGCCACCGGCAGCACCAGGGCCAGCCGCTTGGCCCACGCCGCACATCCCTCGCTCGACCCCAGCAGATCCTGCCGAACCTCGATCTCCGCATACAGCCGCCGCTGCGGATACGCATGACGCGGGATGGTATAGTCGATCAGGTCCATCCGGTACGGTTCGTTGTCGCCCACCACCAGATCCGCCTCGTCGCGCAACACGTCGAGCAGTGCATGCGCGAACGCGGTGTTGCCGCCGTCGTGCAGGATGCCGATATGCCAGGGCCGCGCCTGATCCCGCAACGCGCCCTTCATCGCCGGTGTGAAGCTGTGCAGCGCGACCAGCACCGTCGCCATCCCCGCCGCATCGCGCCGCACGATCTCCGCCGCGATCGCCGCCTGATACGGCGTGTGGATCTCGGCGAACCGCGCCGCGCGGTCGGCCTCACCAAGCGCAACATTCCCCGGCACCACGGTCCCGTCGCTGATCTCGGCGATCAGATCCGGCTGGCTCGGGCTCCGGTTGCAGTCGATCACCAGCCGCGAATAGCTCTGGCGGACGAACACCGCGTCGAGCTTCTCGCCTAGCAGCGCCCCCAGTTCGCCGATCCCGATGTCCCAGCCGATATGCCGCGACAGCTCCGCATCGCTCAGGCCCAGCGACCCCAGTGCGTTCGGTACGGCATTTCCCGCATGATCGCCGATCAACAGGAACGATGAAGCACCTTTGGGGTTGATTACCCTGACCGGTGCGGCATCTTCGGTCCCAAGCAGCGTTTGGCTGGCAGTGCTGTTCATGCGACGTGGATCCTCGATGCCATCTCTAACGCTCTCTCATGTAACCAAATACTCGTATCGCCAACCGGTTGCGTTCGGCGAGCACCGGATCATGGTTCGGCCGCGCGAAAGCTACGACCAGCATCTGATCGACACGCAACTGACGATCACCCCGGAGCCCTCCGATGTCCGTTGGCTGCACGACGTGTTCGGCAACGCGGTCGCGATCGCTACCTTCGACAAGCGCGCCAAGGACCTCGTGATCGACAGTCGCGTCCGGCTCGATCACACCCCCGCCGAACTCCAGAACGTCGATATCGAACGTTACGCGCGCTTCTATCCGTTCACTTATTCGTCGGAGGAGATGCCCGACCTGCTTCGCTCGATCGAGCGCCAGCATCACGATCCGCTACGCGAAATCGACAGCTGGGCGCGCCGTTTCGTCGCACCGGGCGGGCAGACCGATACGCTCGCCATGCTTTCCGAGATGACCGCGGCGATCAAGCGCGAGTTCACTTATGTCCAGCGTCCCGAAAAGGGCACGCAGTCGCCGATCGAGACACTCGCCAAGCGCAAGGGCACCTGCCGCGACTATGCGATGCTGATGATCGAGGCGGTTCGCGCGCTCGGTTTCGCGGCACGCTTCGTGTCGGGCTATGTCTACAACCCGACACGTCGAGAACATCGCACCGGCGGCGGCAACACGCATGCCTGGGTCCGCGTCTACATTCCCGGCTCGGGCTGGGTCGAGTTCGATCCGACCAACGGCATCGTCGGCAACCGTGGTCTCGTCCGCGTCGCCGTCGCGCGCGACATCTATCAGGCGGTGCCCGTCTCCGGCACCTGGAGCGGCTTTCCCGGCAGCTTCCTCGACATGAGCGTGTCGGTCGACATCACCGTCGACGAAGACGAGGCGGCCAGTCAACAAACATCGCTAACAGCTTGAATAGGGGGACATCGATGCTGATCCGGGCCGGCTATGACATTCGTTTCGAAACCGACGTCGAAACCCCGATGCTGGCGATGCTCAGCGTGCATCCGTCGCGCAACAAGGATCTGGTGACGCCGCACCGGCTTGCCGCCGATCCCGACGTGCCGACCTATGATTATCTCGACGCGTTCGGCAACGTCTGCACGCGGTTCACCGTGCCCAGCGGGGGGCTCACCTTGTCGTGCGATTTCACGATCGAGGACAGCGGCCTGCCGGACCCGGTCTCCCCCGACGCGGTCCAGCATGCGGTGCAGGATCTTCCCGACGACATCCTGATCTACCTGCTCGGCAGCCGCTATTGCGAGACCGATCGCCTGTCGGAGACCGCCTGGTCGCTGTTCGGCCACGTTCCCGCCGGCTGGCAGCGCGTCCAGGCGATCGTCGACTTCACGCACAACCATGTCGAGTTCGGCTATCATTTTGCGCGCTCGACCAAGACCGCGTGGGATGTGTATCAAGAACGCCAGGGCGTCTGCCGCGATTTCGCGCATCTCGCCGTTACACTGTGCCGCTGCATGAACATCCCCGCACGCTATTGCACCGGGTATCTCGGCGACATTGGCATCCCGCCGGTCGATGCGCCGATGGATTTCTCTGCATGGTTCGACGTGTATCTCGGCGGCACGTGGCACACGCTCGATGCGCGCCACAATCGCCCGCGGATCGGCCGAATCCTGATGGCGCGAGGGCGCGACGCCACCGATACCGCGCTGACCACCAGCTTCGGCCCGGCACGGCTGGTCGGCTTCGACGTCCATACCGACGAGGTCGAAGCGCCAGGCCGGGTCGAACAGGCGGGTTAAACCGGCTATGCTTCAAGTTAGGCCTTGTCGCATGTAGCGCGTTGGGCCTAACGGCACCGATCCCCTAACTTATGCTGCGATGCACAACATGACCTCGACCCCAGACCAGTCCGCCCCGTCCAACGCAAACGCGCTGCTGCTGCAGGCGATCGCGCTGCGCCAGTGCATCACCGCGACCTATAACCGGATGGTCTGCACGCTGGCACCGCACATCCTCTACACCAAGCATGACGACGTGTTCGTCGACGCGATCACGCTAGAGCGCGACGGTCAGCCGCCCAAGGAGATCAAGCTCGGCACGTTCAAGCTCGCCGGTTTGAAGGATATCGAGGTGATCGATCGCCCGTTCGTCCCCGACGCGATCTTCAACCCCGGCGACATCAAATACGACCGCGTCACGCTGTTCGTCGTCGACCGCACCTGAAGCTGCACTAACGATCCTCCTCCGCAAGGGGGAGGTGGCAGGCGTCAGCCTGATGGAGGGGGAGGCAAGCGAAACACCTGCTCCGTGTCCTCCCCCTCCGTCACCTTCGGCGACACCTCCCCCTGGCGGGGGAGATCGGAATTTCCCTAAGCCGCAGGCGGCAGCCAGGCTGTCTCGATCTCGCCATACCGATCGGTAAACCCGGTCGCCGCGACCAGCGACGCCTCGTCGACGATCCGCACCCGCCGCCCGGTCCGCTCGATCACGCCGCTCTTCTCCAGCGCCCGGATCGTGCGGTTCACATGCACCTTGGTCAGCCCCAGCGCATCGCCGATATCGGTCTGCGTCAGCGGCAGGTCGAATGAGTCGACGATCCCGCCCGCCGTCACGCGCAACCGCGCCATGATGTCGAGCAGCAACGTCGACAGCCGCTCGCTCGCGCCCATCCGTCCGATCGTCGTCAGCCGGTCGCTCATCGCGACGTTTTCCGCCGCGGCGATCGCATACAGCAGCCCGGCGATCCGCGGTTGCGCGCGGAACAGTAGTCCGAGTTCGGTCTTTGGCAATTCGATCACCCAGCAATCCGAGATCGCGGTCAGCGTCGCCGCCGCCTGCGACCAGGCCATGCTCGACGTACCGATCAGGTCGCCCGCATAATGGAACCGCAGGATCTGCCGGCCGCCGGTGATCAGCTTGGTCGAGGAATGCAGCCACCCCTGGCGCACAACGAACAGCGCATTGCTTTCACCGCCCTCCGCCATCAATATTTCGCCGGCCTTCAAACGCCGTTCGCCGCGCTCGGCCCGCGTGATCGCGTCACGCTCCGCATCGGTCAGGTCGAGATGTCGACCAAGCCGTGCGATCAAACCGCTCAATTGCATTGCATCGCCCCCTTTGTACTCCCGGCGTTGCACCAACCACGCGCGCGGCGAAAGAGGGAATGCAATGTGATGTCCGTTGCGGAACCGGACGGGGGATGGACTCTTCGCCGTATCGCGTCGTGGCCGTGTTGCGACGGTCACGCAGACCTGATCTGCAAGCATACGGGATCATTCAGTATTTTTCAAAGTGGTCATTATCACCGGTGCGACACGCGCCGCGATCCGGTCGACCCCGTTGCGGTTGGGATGGACATGATCGGCCTGCATCAACTGCGCCTTGCCGATTACGCCATCGAGGATGAACGGGTACAGCGTCGCATTATAACGCGTGGCAAGATCGGGCCAAATCCCGTTGAACTGCACCGCAAAATCCGGGCCCAGATTAGGTGGTGCCATCATACCCGTCAGCATGACCGGAATGCCGCGACGCTTCGCCTCGTCCATCATCGCCGTCATGTTGGCGCGCGTTTCCGTCGGGGAAATTTGGCGAAGAACATCGTTGCCGCCCAGCCCCAACATGATGAGGTCGGGTTTGCGCTTCATATTGTCGAGCGCGAACGCGAACCGCTGTCGTCCCGCCGCGCTGGTATCGCCCGAGACGCCGGCATTGATGATTGTCGCGTTGACTCCGTCCTTGCGCAACCGGTTCTGCAATGCATCGGGCAGGCTCTGCCCGCGGTCGAGGCCATAGCCGGCATACAGACTGTCTCCGAAAGCGAGGATCAGTCGCTCGGGACTCTGCGGCGCTGGGGTCGCAGCGGCTGGCGAGACCGCGTTCGTCGTAGGCAGCGGGGCAGGGACCTCAGGTGTCCGATCGCAGCCTGCTAGCAACCCCGCTTGGAGAAGCGCCAGTCCGCCCCCATAAAGAGGCCAGCGTCGCATCTGTTTCTCCAAGATAGTGGTCTCCATGTCCGAACCTGCTTCCGTCGATATGGTGATCTCGGCGCGCGATGTCACGCTGACACTCGGTGCATCGACTGCCGCGACGACGATCCTCAAGGGCATCGATCTCGACATCGCGCAGGGCACGAGCGTCGCGCTGCTCGGGCCCTCGGGGTCGGGCAAGTCGTCGCTGATGGCGGTGCTCTCCGGACTGGAGCGCGCGACCAGCGGCCGGGTCGAAGTCGCCGGGCTTGATTTTGGCAAGCTCGACGAAGACGCTCTGGCCCGCGCGCGGCGTGGACGCATCGGGATCGTCCTCCAGGCCTTCCATTTGCTGCCGACGATGACCGCGCTCGAGAACGTCGCCGTGCCGATGGAACTGGCCGGGATGCCCGACGCGTTCGATCGAGCGGAAGCCGAACTCGCGGCGGTCGGCCTCTCGCATCGGATCGGCCACTACCCCACGCAGCTTTCCGGTGGCGAGCAGCAGCGCGTGGCGATCGCCCGCGCACTCGGCCCACGTCCGGCGCTCGTCTTCGGCGACGAACCGACCGGCAACCTCGACGCCGCCACCGGGGCATCTGTCATGGACCTTCTCTTCGACCGCCGCGCCGCGACCGGTGCCACGCTGATCATCATCACCCACGATCCGGTACTCGCGGCGCGCTGCGACCGCATCGTCGAACTCGCCGACGGCCGCATCGCCGCGGATCGCTTGCGGTGAGCGAATGGCGGCTGGCGTGGCGGCTTGCCCGTCGCGAACTCGATCTTCGGTTCCGCGGGCTGCGGCTGCTGCTCGCCTGCCTGTTCCTCGGCGTCGGCGCTTTGGCCGCGATCGGCAGCCTGACGCAGTCGATCGACGCAGAGCTTGCTTCCCGCGGTAGCGCGATCCTGGGCGGCGATGTCGAGTTCGGTACGTCGCAGCGTGCCGCGACGCCCGACGAGCGCGCGGCGATGGCGCGGCTCGGCCCGGTGTCCGAGACCGTGCGAATGCAGGCGACCGCGATCCGCGGCACCAACAGCGTGCCGGTCCAGCTCAAGGGCGTCGACGCGGTCTATCCGCTCTACGGCACGCTCGCCGTACAGGGTGGATCGGTCGCGAAGGTCGACGATCCCAAGGCGATCTGGATCGTCTCGGCCTTGGCGCAGAGGCTAGGCGTTGGGCGCGGCGCGCGCGTACGGCTGGGGACCGCGGACTTCACCGTTGCCGGCGTGATCGCGAATGAACCCGACCGGCTGGGCGAAGGCTTCACGCTCGGCCCCGTCGCGATCGTCTCGATAGCGGGTATAGCGCGGACCGGTCTGGTCCAGCCCGGCAGCCTTTACGAGAGCAAGTACCGCGTGCGCCTGTCGCCAAGCGCCTCGCCGACGACCGCAGTGGATCGGTTCAAGGCGGCATTCCCCACCGGCGGCTGGGAAACCAAGACGCGTGACCGAGCCGCGCCTGGCGCCGAGCGCTTCGTCGATCGCATGGGGCAGTTCCTGTTGCTGGTCGGGCTGTCCGCACTCGTCATCGCCGGGATCGGCGTCGGCAACGGCGTGTCCTCCTACCTCGCCGCCCGCCGCAGCAGCATCGCGGCGTTGAAGGTTCTCGGCGCGACGTCTGGCCTCATTGCCAAGATCTACCTCCTCGAAGTCGCGATCGTGGCGGCGATGGGGATCGTTCTTGGTCTGATCGCGGGGGCGGCGACGGTGCCGTTGATCGTCTGGCTCGCAGGCGACGTTCTGCCGGTGGCGCCGCGCTTCTCGCTCCAGTTCGTCCCGCTCGCGCTCGCCGCTGCTTACGGCATGCTGATCGCGCTGGCTTTCACCGCGCCACCCTTAATCGAGGCGGGCAGCATTCCCGCGGCCGGCCTGTTGCGCGGCGTGTTCGGCAATCGTGCCGTGCCGCTGCGCCGAACCTTGCCCTGGGTCCTTGGTGCAGGCGCCGCGATCGTCGCGCTCGCGTTGTCGACCGCGGACCAGCCCGGGCTCAGCGCAGGTTTCCTTGCGGCGGTAGCCGGCGTGTTGTTAGTACTGGCAGGGTTCGGCTGGGCCGTGCGCCGGATCGCCGCCGCGCTGCCCCGCTTGCGCAAGCCGTTGCTCCGCCTCGCCATTGCCGGACTCCACCGCCCCGGCGCGCGGACCGGCACTTTGGTCGTCGCACTCGGTCTAGGCCTAACGCTGTTCGTCCTCCTCGCGGGCATCCGCACCAGCATCGACGCGAACATCGCACTCACCGTACCCAAGCGCGCGCCGGCGCTGTTCGCACTGGACGTTCCGCCCGACCGCGAGGCGGAGTTCCGGCGGACGATCGAGGGCGTGTCGATCCATCCGGTCATCCGCACCGTGCCGGCCATGCGCGGAACGATCACCGGCTACGGCGCCACGCGTGTTGCCGATCTCAAGACGCTGCCCGAGGGCGCATGGGCATTGCGCGGCGAACGCGGGCTGACCTACTCCGCGACCTTGCCTGAGGGTAGCGAACTGACTGCAGGTCGGTGGTGGCCGCGTGACTATACGGGTCCGCCGCTGGTCTCGATCGACGAGCGACTGGCCAAGGTGCTCGACCTCAAGATCGGCGATCCGCTCACCTACACCTTGCTCGGCGTCGAGCGGACTGCGCATATCGCGTCGTTCCGCCGGATCAGCTGGGATACGCTCGGCTTCAATTTCGTCATGGTGTTCTCGCCCAACGCGATCCAGGACGCGCCGCATAATCTTGCCGCGACGATCGAGCTCGCGCCGGGGCAGGAAGCATCAGTCATGCGAGCGTTGTTGCCGCGCTTCCCCTCGGTCTCGGTGATCGAGGTTCGCGGCGTGCTTGGCCAGGTTCGCGATATCGTCTCGCAGATGGCGACCGCGATCACCGCAGCCGCGTCGGTGGCGATCCTTGCCGGGATCGCGGTGCTGATCGGCGCGATCGCGGCGGCACGAGAGGCGCGGACCTATGACGGCGTGATCCTGCGGACGCTCGGCGCGACGCGGCGACAGGTGCTCGCGGTGCAGGCGCTCGAATACGCGTTCCTGAGTATCGTGTTGTCGGTGCTGGCATTGCTGTTGGGGCTGGGTGGCGCCTGGTATGTCGTAACGCAGCTCTTCAGTTTCGAATGGCGCCCGGACTACGCGACGGTGTTGGCGACGTTGCTGGGCGGGGCGGGGTTGACGATGGTGATCGGCTTGATCGGTGCGTGGCCCATTCTCGGCGCACGGCCGGCGCAGGCGTTGCGGCAACTCTGAGGGTCCGTTTGTGTCCGCGCGGCGTTGGGCGGCAATACACCGGAGGGGGCAAGACGCTGAGCATGAACAAAACACCATCCGAGCATCAGGCCACCAGCCCCTGGTCGATGTCGGCTCGCGAATGGTGGAAGGTCCTCAAACGCACCTGGGCCGAGGGGAACGACGACAATATCGGCCTGATTGCGGCCGGTACTGCGTTCTACGGGTTCGCCGCGATCGTGCCGCTGCTCGCGTCGGTTGTCCTGATCTACGGCCTGGTTGCCGATACCGCCACGGTGGTCGCGAACATCCGCGCGCTGTTCAACGTCCTTCCCGACGACGCCGCCCGGGTGATCGGCGATCAGCTCGCGACCGTCGTCAATACGTCGGAGGGCAAGAAGGGTTTCGGCCTCGTGATTGCGCTGGGCATCGCGCTGTATGGCGGAACGAAGGGCGCATCGTCGATCGTCACCGCGCTCAACATCGCTTACGAAGAGAAGGAGACGCGCGGGTTCATAGCGCTGAACCTGCTCGCCTTCGCAATCACCGGTGGTGCCGTTTTGCTGGCCTTGGTCGCCGCACTGTCGACCGCGGCATTCGCACTTCTCGACAGCCTGATTCCGGGTGCTCCCGAGATCCTGTTGCTGGCGATCCGTCTCCTCAGCTACGGCGTGCTTGCGTCGCTGGGCGTCACCGCGGCCGCCTGCCTGTACCGGTTTGGTCCCAATCGTCACAAGGCCAAGTGGGCGTGGCTGACCCCCGGATCGCTGGCCGCGACGGTGATATGGCTGGGCGCGACGATCGGGTTCGGCGTCTACGTCTCGCGCTTCGGCAATTACGGTGCGACCTATGGTTCGTTGAGCGCGGTGATAGTGCTGCTCACATGGTTGTGGTTGTCGGCCTATGTGTTCCTGCTTGGCGCAGAGCTGAATTCGGAACTCGAACACCAGACGACCAGCGACACGACGACCGGTGCGTCGGCTCCGATGGGCGCACGAGGCGCAACCGTCGCCGACACGGTCGCAACCGAGATCGCGCTTCAGCCAAACGCTCGATCTGTAGAGAAAGACGGGGCAGGGGGCTTGGCAGTTGCGCATCTGAGCGGCGTACAGGCAGGGCTACCCGCATCGCTTCTGGCGCTCGGCGGCCTCCGCTCTCTCCGTCGCGGTTCACCGATCGCGGGGCTCGGCATGATCGCGATCGGCGCAGCGCTCGCACATCGCAAGCATATTGCATCCGGTCAGGTGACGAAGAACCCACGAGACAAAACCTGATGGCCTATGGTCAGTCTACCAAGCTGTTCTTCGATGGCGGATGCCGGCCAAACCCCGGCCCGATCGAATGCGCAGTCGTTCGCAAGGGCGTCACTCATTACCGCCACGATCTGGGTGACGGCAGCAACAACGACGCCGAATGGCTGGCCGCCATCCATGCGCTGGAAGTGGCAGCGCACAGCGGCGACCGCGATATCACGCTGCTCGGCGATTCCACGCTGGTCGTCACGCAAGCCAACGGCACGGCGCGGTGCCGTTCGCCAGAGTTGGAAGCACACCGGGCAAGGTTCGCGGAATTGACCTCGGATTTCGATCGGCTTCGCATACGGCATATCGGCCGAACCCAGAACCTCGCCGGCATAGCGCTCGCCAAGTTGCATCCTCGCTAAGGCGAGCAACGCCCATCTAGCCGCACTGGGCCGTTGAAGCTCGTTTTTCCAAAAAGTGCCATGGAACTGTAAAAAAGCGTTTGACGGTGTGGCGAGGTGGTCTTAGAGGGGTGTCACCGCAGCGGAGTGCCTTACTGGTTACCGCGGTGGTCGCAAAAAACCAGATGCTGCAAGCTTCTTCTACGGGAGGGGTTATGCGAGTGTCGGTATTTTTGTCGGCTCTTTGACAT